>NZ_CP059494.1:2097500-2935000 GCF_014042035.1 Bacillus haynesii
CTATGGCGGGCCTTTCCAGACCTCTTCATCTACCTCGTTCTTTTGTAACTCCGTACAGAGTGTCCTACAACCCCAAGAGGCAAGCCTCTTGGTTTGGGCTAATCCGTTTCGCTCGCCGCTACTCAGGGAATCGCATTTGCTTTCTCTTCCTCCGGGTACTTAGATGTTTCAGTTCCCCGGGTCTGCCTTCTCATATCCTATGAATTCAGATATGGATACTGCTCCATTACGAGCAGTGGGTTTCCCCATTCGGAAATCTCCGGATCAAAGCTTGCTTACAGCTCCCCGAAGCATATCGGTGTTCGTCCCGTCCTTCATCGGCTCCTAGTGCCAAGGCATCCACCGTGCGCCCTTTCTAACTTAACCGTTAAAAAGAATCACTACGTGATATCTTGCATTACAATTGAATGTGAATGTCTACTTTCGTTATCTAGTTTTCAAAGAACAACGCATAGGACATGCTAACACATGCGTTACCACAGGATGTGGCGCATTTAGCAGGTGCTCCTATGTCTGAAGGAATGATCCTTCAAAACTAAACAAGATCTAAACGCACCTGTCTATAAGACCGCAAGGTCTTATATTCCGTATAATATCCTTAGAAAGGAGGTGATCCAGCCGCACCTTCCGATACGGCTACCTTGTTACGACTTCACCCCAATCATCTGTCCCACCTTCGGCGGCTGGCTCCAAAAGGTTACCTCACCGACTTCGGGTGTTACAAACTCTCGTGGTGTGACGGGCGGTGTGTACAAGGCCCGGGAACGTATTCACCGCGGCATGCTGATCCGCGATTACTAGCGATTCCAGCTTCACGCAGTCGAGTTGCAGACTGCGATCCGAACTGAGAACAGATTTGTGGGATTGGCTTAGCCTCGCGGCTTCGCTGCCCTTTGTTCTGCCCATTGTAGCACGTGTGTAGCCCAGGTCATAAGGGCATGATGATTTGACGTCATCCCCACCTTCCTCCGGTTTGTCACCGGCAGTCACCTTAGAGTGCCCAACTGAATGCTGGCAACTAAGATCAAGGGTTGCGCTCGTTGCGGGACTTAACCCAACATCTCACGACACGAGCTGACGACAACCATGCACCACCTGTCACTCTGCCCCCGAAGGGGAAGCCCTATCTCTAGGGTTGTCAGAGGATGTCAAGACCTGGTAAGGTTCTTCGCGTTGCTTCGAATTAAACCACATGCTCCACCGCTTGTGCGGGCCCCCGTCAATTCCTTTGAGTTTCAGTCTTGCGACCGTACTCCCCAGGCGGAGTGCTTAATGCGTTTGCTGCAGCACTAAAGGGCGGAAACCCTCTAACACTTAGCACTCATCGTTTACGGCGTGGACTACCAGGGTATCTAATCCTGTTCGCTCCCCACGCTTTCGCGCCTCAGCGTCAGTTACAGACCAGAGAGTCGCCTTCGCCACTGGTGTTCCTCCACATCTCTACGCATTTCACCGCTACACGTGGAATTCCACTCTCCTCTTCTGCACTCAAGTTCCCCAGTTTCCAATGACCCTCCCCGGTTGAGCCGGGGGCTTTCACATCAGACTTAAGAAACCGCCTGCGCGCGCTTTACGCCCAATAATTCCGGACAACGCTTGCCACCTACGTATTACCGCGGCTGCTGGCACGTAGTTAGCCGTGGCTTTCTGGTTAGGTACCGTCAAGGTACCGCCCTATTCGAACGGTACTTGTTCTTCCCTAACAACAGAGTTTTACGATCCGAAAACCTTCATCACTCACGCGGCGTTGCTCCGTCAGACTTTCGTCCATTGCGGAAGATTCCCTACTGCTGCCTCCCGTAGGAGTCTGGGCCGTGTCTCAGTCCCAGTGTGGCCGATCACCCTCTCAGGTCGGCTACGCATCGTTGCCTTGGTGAGCCGTTACCTCACCAACTAGCTAATGCGCCGCGGGTCCATCTGTAAGTGGTAGCTAAAAGCCACCTTTTATAATTGAACCATGCGGTTCAATTAAGCATCCGGTATTAGCCCCGGTTTCCCGGAGTTATCCCAGTCTTACAGGCAGGTTACCCACGTGTTACTCACCCGTCCGCCGCTAACCTAAGGGAGCAAGCTCCCATCGGTCCGCTCGACTTGCATGTATTAGGCACGCCGCCAGCGTTCGTCCTGAGCCAGGATCAAACTCTCCATGAAGTTTGATAATGACTACGCACACTCAAATGTGCGATTTATTCAATGAATTAACAGGTACGTTTTGTCTTGTTTAGTTTTCAAAGATCATTTCCGCTCCTGTCCGAAGCGACTTTATTAGTATAACATTTTCAACAAGGAGTGTCAAATGTTTTTTTGTTTTTTCGTCGCTGCTGCTTTCAGTTCAAAAACCGTTCCGCTAACAGCGACGCTTAATAATATATCACCGTTATAAATTAGTGTCAACACTTTTTTTAATAAAATATCCTCGATGAAAAATCTTTTGGCCCTTTGTCTCAATCGGCTTTACTCCGACTAAATCCTTTTCAGCCAAGAACTCCAGTATGACTCCCAGATCTGCCGTGAAATACTTGAGATCCGGATGCTTGAGAAGATCGGCAAATTGCCAAACCGCTTTTTCATCCATGACATTGAGAATATGGGCGGCCCCGATTTCGGCTTTTGAATGAATGAGAAAATCACTTGCGAGGAATAATAACTCCAGTCGTTTTTGCAAGCTTTCATTGCTCTCAATTAATTCCTTATACAATTTATATACCTGAGGTTCCATGTGGCGGACTTGGTTCCATACCGTAACTTCAGGGTGAAAACCTTTATCGATCACTTCAATTCTGGCCAAATGATGGAGGGCGTGTACGATGGAATTGTAGGCGTCCAAAAATTGACCATCTTCAAAAAACGATTTTCCTTCTATATATCTTCTGATTAATTTCCCGTATTCAAGTCCAATTTTTAGTTTTCTTTCTGAAAACGGAAACGTATTGAGCTGCTCAATCAGTTTGGCGATAAATTCGTTTCGGTCGAAAAGCACCTTTCCGTTGAGGACCCAGTCTATGATTCTTCTATTTGTTCCGAGCAAAATCCATTCCTGAAGCTGTTCAACAGAAATAATATGAAGAGAAGCCGTTTTTCCATCGAACTCATAATGCTTCACAAATACAGGGTCTTCAGCCTTATTAACAATTATCAACAATGCCGCATCAAAATTATCTGTGGCAGATGAGGTTTGATTTCTCCTCTCAATCAGCATGACAGCGAGTGTGTCAGGGCGGCTTGCTCTTTCTTGGTAAATCGGACGGAGAAGATTTTCCATCACCATTCCTCCAATACGATGTAAATACGTTGCTTAAAAGCTTCTCTCTTGTTTCTACCTATTTCTACGAGCCAATAAAAACTCCTTTATTTTGAAAACACATTGAATTATTATAATCAATTTCCCCAAAACTCTCTATAGAAATTTTCCAATTGATTCGTTTTAATTAAAGAATAACACATCTTTGATATGCTATATTAGAGACAGGGGGATGGATATGGCCAAATACTCTAGTAAAATCAACAAAATCAGAACGTTTGCGTTGAGCCTTGTATTTATAGGCTTCATTATTATGTATGTCGGGATCTTTTTTAGGTCCTCGATCCTCTTGATGTCGGTGTTTATGATCTTGGGGGTATTGTCTATCTTGTTGAGTACAGCGGTTTATTTTTGGATCGGCATGCTTTCAACGAAAGCGGTTCAAGTTATCTGTCCAAACTGTGAAAAACCGACCAAGATTTTAGGCCGGGTTGATATGTGCATGCATTGCAGGGAGCCTCTGACACTGGACAAAAACCTCGAAGGAAAAGAGTTTAACGAATCGTATAATAGAAAGTCTCAGTAAATGCTGCAACAAAAATAAGCTGACCGTTAAAAAAGCGGCCAGCTCTTTTTAATGGCTTTCTTTTTTGTCGCATTCCTGACATAAACCGTATATCTCCAGTCTATGGTGACTGACTTTGAATCCTGTCACATGTGAAGCAAGCTGCTCCACTTCGTCGAGGCCGGGATAATGAAAGTCGACGATTTTCCCACAGCGTTCGCAAATTGCGTGATAATGCTCGGAAGTCACGAAGTCAAACCGGCTGGAGGAATCTCCGTACGTTAATTCCTTAACGAGCCCTGATTCCTTAAAAACCCGCAAATTGTTGTAGACCGTTGCTACGCTCATGTTTGGAAATTTCCCTTCCAGAGCTTTATATATATCATCTGCAGTTGGATGAGACATAGAATTCACGAGAAATTCCAGAATGGCATGACGTTGAGGAGTAATTCGCACCCCGGTTTCCTTCAACGCTTCCAACGCTTCTTTCAGGTTATGTTCTGCCATCGTCATGCACCTCTCTTCTAAAAAAAATTCTTACATTATAACGTTTATAATTAGTGTAACTCCTGATCAGAATCTTTGTCAATTCCAATCCCTGTGAAAAAGCTATTTTCAAGGCGAAAAAGGCCGCTATGATCAGCATGGCCGATCAGACAGACGAATATGAGCGTAAAAAGAGACCAAACTAAAATACAGTCCGGCCTCCCCCCAGAGCTTTATGCTTCCGCGATTTCTTTTACTGCTTGAAGCGCTTCTGCGACATGGTCTTTTACCTTTACTTTCCGCCACTCTTTCACAAGACGGCCTTCTTTATCAATCAGGAATGTCGACCGTTCGACACCCATGTATTCCTTGCCGAAATTCTTCTTCAGCTTCCATACGTCAAAGCTTTCAGCGAGCTTGTGTTCATCATCGACGAGCAGCAGAAACGGCAGATCGTGTTTTTGCTTGAATTTTTCATGTCTTGCCTGATCGTCAGGGCTGACTCCGATGATGACGGCATCAAGTTCAGCAAAGCTTTCATGGCGATCTCTGAAATCGCACGCTTCCGTTGTGCACCCCGGCGTCATATCTTTCGGGTAAAAATAGAGCACGACATACTTTCCTTCAAAATCCGACAGCTTTACTTTTTCTCCGTGATCGCCCAGCAGTTCAATATCAGGCACCTTTTGTCCAATTTCAACAGTCATTGTTTTGCCTCCTGTTATGTTTAATCGCTTGCTTTCCCCCATTATAAAAAACAGCGCCCTCTTGTTCAAATGTTCGGCGGCTTCTTTTTTGCGCTCTGTCCACCTCGTGTTACAATATAGAAATAGATAAAAGGTGCAGAAATGAGGAGGATATTATGCAGCATACTCAATCTGAAAAGCTTCATGAAGAAGCTCTTCAACATATAGTCGGAGGCGTCAACAGCCCCTCAAGGTCTTACAAAGCTGTCGGAGGAGGTTCTCCAGTCGCGATGGAAAGGGGAAGCGGCGCTTATTTTTGGGATGTGGACGGCAACAAATACATAGACTACCTTGCCGCATACGGACCTATTATTACGGGTCACGCCCACCCGCATATCACGAAAGCTATTCAAACAGCTGCTGAGAACGGGGTGCTTTACGGTACGCCGACAAAGCATGAAGTGACATTTGCCAAGATGCTTAAGGAAGCGATTCCTGCCCTGGATAAAGTGAGATTCGTCAATTCGGGAACGGAAGCCGTGATGACGACGATTCGCGTCGCCCGGGCCTATACAGGCAGAACGAAAATCATCAAGTTCGCTGGCTGCTACCACGGCCATTCCGATCTTGTGCTGGTGGCGGCTGGTTCAGGACCGTCAACGCTCGGCACACCTGATTCCGCCGGTGTTCCAAAAAGCATCGCAAACGAGGTGATTACCGTTCCTTTCAATGATATCGACAGCTACAAAGAAGCGCTCGATAAATGGGGGGACGATATTGCGGCAGTTCTCGTTGAACCGATTGTCGGAAACTTCGGGATCGTTGAACCGAAAAGCGGATTTCTCGAACAGGTCAATGAACTGACCCATAAAGCAGGAGCGCTTGTCATCTACGATGAAGTCATTACCGCTTTCCGCTTTATGTACGGCGGCGCCCAGGATCTTCTTGGCGTCAAACCTGATTTGACGGCGCTCGGCAAAATCATCGGCGGCGGCTTGCCGATCGGCGCCTACGGAGGCAAAAAAGAGATTATGGAACAAGTCGCACCGCTCGGACCTGCTTATCAAGCGGGTACGATGGCGGGGAATCCGGCTTCCATCCTCTCAGGCATCGCCTGCCTTGAAGTGCTGAAAGAAAAAGGCACATACGAAAAACTTGACCGCCTCGGCGCCATGCTTGAAGAAGGCATCCTGGGGCATGCCGAAACCCATGGCATCAATATCACTGTCAACCGTCTTAAAGGCGCGCTCACCGTATACTTCACGAACGAAAAAGTCGAAAACTATGAGCAAGCCGAAAATACGGACGGAGAAATGTTCGCGGCCTTTTTCAAACTGATGCTTGAGCGCGGAATCAATCTTGCGCCTTCAAAATATGAAGCATGGTTTATCACCACCGCGCACACAGAAGAGGACATTAAAGCCACGCTTAATGCCGTGGATGACTCATTTAAACAATTGAAACAGCGCATGTAAAAAGAGAGCGGGTCCGCTCTCTTTTTTATCAAATGCGGAGCACTTTGGAAACACGGTGAACAGGCACTTTCCGCCGGCTTGTTTTTCTTTTTTGTCAATGATTTGTTTTTTCTTAAAAATGGGTTGAATATTTCGGAAGATCGCTGTATATTACTTTATTGTTTGGCAAATTAACAGAGAGGGAATGTTCAATACAATTCATTTTCTGTAAGGAACGAATTTTATTATAGAAAGGGATGCAAGTACAGCCTAATGAAACTTGGTGCCCGTATTTTCAAAACAGGCATTGCCATTACGCTTGCGCTTTACCTAGCGTCTTGGCTCGGCCTTCCGACTCCTGTCTTCGCGGGAATCGCAGCTATCTTCGCGATACAGCCTTCGATCTATCGTTCATTTTTGACGATTGTCGATCAAGTGCAGGCGAACATTATCGGAGCTGCCACAGCCATTATTTTTGGACTTATTTTTGAACCCAGTCCGATCATCATCGGATTGACAGCAGTAATCGTCATTACGATCAACTTGAAGCTGAAGATCGAGAATACAATTTCGATCGCTCTTGTCACCGTTATTGCGATATTGGAGAGCTCCGGCGACAACTTTTTATGGTTTGCCTTGGTGAGAACCGGAACGGTTATTTTAGGCGTATTGTCTGCGTTCTTGGTCAACCTGGTTTTTCTGCCGCCTAAATATGAAACGAAGCTCGTCAGCCATATTGTTGAAAACACAGATGAAGTCATTAAATGGATCAGATTGTTGACGCGAAAGACAACGGAACATTCCATGCTGAAAGAAGACATTGAAAAACTAAAAGAAAAAATGATGAAGGTCGACCACCTTTACTTGCTTTACAAAGAAGAAAGAAGCTATTTAAAACGGTCCACCTATGTAAAACAGCGAAAGCTCGTACTGTTCAGACAGGCGATCATTGCATCCAACCGTGCGCTTGATGCTCTGAAAAAGCTGCACCGGCTTGAAAACGAGTTTTATCACATGCCTGAAGAATTTCAAGAAACGCTGGTCGAAGAGCTTGATTATCTTCTCCATTGGCATGAGCGAATTTTAATGAGATTCGTCGGCAGGATCAAAACGCAGGATCACGTCGATCTTCACGAAGAAGGAGACGTTTACAAACAGCACTTGACCGAATCATTCCTGAAAAACCAGGACAAATTAAAAGAAGAACTGTTGGACTACAATATGCTGACCATTATGGCGAGCACTGTAGAATACCGAGAACAGCTTGAGCATTTGGAAACCTTGCTCTCAAGCTTTCAGACGTACCACAAAGAAGACAGCGAACTTGAGGTTGAGGAAGAGTAAACCGGTTAACGAATATGTTAACCGGTTTTTTATTTTCCTTCCTTCATTTTCGGATCAAGGGTGTCGCGCAGGCCGTCTCCCATCAGATTAAAGCCGAGGACAGTCAGCATGATCGCAAATCCCGGAAAAAATAATGTCCATGGGGCCTGCGCCAAATAAGGCCTGGCATCTGCAAGCATTTTTCCCCACTCGGGGTTCGGCGCCTGCGCCCCCAACCCTAAAAATCCGAGCGCCGCCGCTTCTATAATCGCCGTTCCAATATTCAGTGTCGCTTGAACGATTACTGGTGCCATGCTATTGGGAAGAATGTGTTTAAACATCATCCTCATATTGGACATCCCGACAGCTCGCGCTGATAAGATATACTCCTCCTGCCTGATGCTGAGCACTTTTGAACGAACGAGCCTGCCAAACGTCGGAACGTTGATGATGGCGATGGCAATCAGGGCATTTTCAAGGGAAGGCCCGAGAATCGCAACAATGGCGATCGCCAGCAGAATGCTGGGAAACGCGAGCATGATATCAAACAGCCGTGAAATCAATGCATCAGCCCATCTGCCGTAAAAACCGGCGATCAGCCCTAACAGCGTCCCCACCAAGGCCGATGCCAGACAGGAGAAAAAGCCGACCCATAAAGACAGCCTCGCACCGTACAGCACCCTTGAAAAAATATCCCTGCCAAAGTCATCTGTTCCAAAAAGGTGTTCCGCAGACGGAGCGGCAAGCCTGTCTGACAGTGACTGGTCGTTTATTCCGTAGGGTGCGATAAGCGGCGCGAAGATGGCCAGCAGGATAAACAGCGCGACTAAAATCGTGCCGGCGGCCGCCAGTTTATGCTCAAAGAACCGCCGAATATGTTCAGCCAAAGGCGAACGCACCTTCACGTCCTCCCTCTGCTGTTCATTTTGAAGCACAACCACATTTCCCGCCTCCTAATATTTAATTCTCGGATCGATGACGGCGTACAGCAGATCAACGATGAAGTTAATCATGACGAAGATGAAGGCGATCACGAGGATGCCCGATTGGATAACCGGGTAGTCGCGGTAGCTGATCGCATCATAAATGTACCGGCCGATACCGGGCCAGGCAAAAATCGTCTCCGTTAAAATTGCGCCGCCCAGTAACAGTCCGGTTTGCAGGCCGATGACAGTCAACACCGGAATGAACGCATTTTTTAAACCGTGCTTATAGATGACGAAAAACATATGCACGCCTTTTGCTTTTGCCGTGCGGATATAATCGGACTGCAGCACCTCTATCATGCTGGCTCTTGTAATTCTCGCAATGATCGCGGCGGGAATGGTGGCAAGAGCGGTTCCCGGCAGAATCAAGTGGCTGATGACCTCTCCAAACTGATCAAATCTTCCGTGCATAAGGGTGTCCAGTGTATGAATGTAGGTAATGGCTTCGACCGGATTTCTGACATTCTCCCTTCCCGTTGTCGGCAGCCAGCCGAGCTCGATCGAAAAAAACCACTGGCCCATCAAACCGAGCCAAAAAATCGGCATCGACACGCCGATTAAAGCAACCAGCATCGCGATATAGTCGAATACCGAGTTCTTAAACCACGCGCTGATGATTCCGGCGTTCACGCCTACAAACACTGCGATCAGCATAGCGAAAAAAGCGAGCTCGAGAGTGGCGAACAAATATGGCTTTATTTCTTGCGTAATCGCCGCTCCCGTGCGGATTGATGTCCCGAGATCCCCCTTCAGCAAATCCCCGATATATCTGGCGTATTGCACATACCACGGCTGATCAAGTCCGAGCTGGACGGTCAGCTGCTGCACCGCTTCCTTTGTCGCCCTCTGACCGAGAATAACCTGGGCGGGGTTGCCGGGAATAAAGCGGATGATCGAAAAAACGACCAGTGTCATGCCGATGAGAACGGGGATCAGCATGGCCGTCCGTTTTAAACAGTACGCAAGCAATGGCTGTCACCACCTATTTAAACTCTACGCCGGACAATACTTCACTCCCTGTCGGGTGCGGAACATATCCGTCGATATCTTTTGAACCGGCCAAAATCGGTGTGGAATGGACAAGCGGAACCCAAGGCGATTCTTCATGGAGGAGCTCCTGCGCATCTTGATACAGTTTGTTTCTCTTCTTTTGGTCAGGGTCTGACTGCGCCTCGATTAAGATGTCATGAAGCTCGTCATTGCTGAAGTACGTATAGTTGTTACCACCGATATTATCTTTATCAAGCAGCGTATAAATAAAGTTGTCCGGATCTCCGTTGTCGCCGGTCCAGCCCATTAAAAACGCATCAGCTTCCCCTTTGCTCACCTTATCCAAATACGTCGCCCAGTCGTAAGTGACGATTTCTGCTTTGACGCCGATTTTTTCAAAACTTGATTGAATCACTTCAGCTATTTTCATACCGTCCGGCATATACGGCCGTGGAACAGGCATTGCCCAAAGCTTCATTTTAAACCCGTCCGGGTAGCCGGCTTCTTTTAAGAGTTCTTTTGCCTTTTTTAAATCATACGGATATTCCTTAATCTGATCGTTGTACCCTTCAAGCGATGGAGGGAGAGGATTTTTGGCAGATTCGGCGAGACCTCCGTAGAAGGAATCGATAATCGCCTGTTTATCAACAGCATGGTTCAGCGCCTGGCGGATCAGCTTATTGTCAAAAGGCTTTCTTGTTGTCGTCATTCCGAGATACCCGACGTTCATTGAAGGCCTTTCAAATATTTTCAGATTGGCGTCTGCTTTGATGCTTTCGATATCAGACGGATTGACGCCATCCATTAGGTCGATTTCGCCCGTCTTCAATGCATTTAAGCGGGCTGAGTTTTCAGGAATGGCTCTGAAAATGATCTTCTGCAATTTCGGTTTGCCTTGATCCCAATAGTCTTCATTTTTTTCAAGGACGATCCGGTCGTTCGGCTTCCATTCGACAAATTTGTAAGGGCCCGTGCCGACAGGGTGCTCCCTGAATTTTTCGCCGTATTTTTCGATGGCGGCAGGACTTGCAATCCCGAATGAAGTCATGGCAAGGTTCTTTAAAAACGGCGCTTGCGGGCGTTTTAAAATGAACTGAATCTTATGGTCGTCGAGAACTTTTATATCTTTGATGACATGCCCCTCATCTTTCTTATAGCCTCCGAACATGCCGTAGTAAGGAAATTTTTCTTCATCCCCGTTCATCCACCGCTCAAAATTGTATTTGACGGCTTCTGCATTAAAATCCGTTCCGTCATGGAATTTCACGCCTTTTCTCAGCTCCAGTGTGTAGGTCAAACCGTCATCTGAAGCGTCCCATTTCACCGCGAGGCCTTCCTTCAGCGTTGTGTCTTGTTCTCCGTAATTCAGCAAGGTTTCAAACATATTGATCGTCACTTTAAACGCTTCGCCTTCTGTCGTGGTGATCGGATCAAGCGATGTTGAATCACCGCCTCTGCCAATGATCAGCGTATCTTTTCCGCCGTTCGTCCCTCCGTCGTTCTTTCCGCTTTCGTTACCGGAGCATCCCATTAAAAAAGCGGAAACAGACAGAATCATTCCCAAACAGATCAGCCAGCTTTTCTTTTTCATCGTACAGCCTCCTTATTGGTAAAATGGCATGCGGCATAATGCCCGTCCGCAGTCTCTTCAAGAGGCGGCTCCGCTTCCAGGCAGACGGCTGCCCGCTTCATGCATCTGCTGTAAAAAGGACAGCCCTTTTCACTCATGCGGGGCGCGGCAATATCCGGTGCCGTATGAACCGCTTCTCCTTTGCCGATGACCGGCACTGCCGCTAACAGCGTTTCTGTATACGGGTGTTTCGGTTCTCTAAATAACGCGTCGGCGTCCGCCATCTCGACGACCTTTCCGAAATACATTACGGCCACCCTGTCGCTAATATAGCGAACGACTGCGAGATCATGAGAAATAAACAGAAACGTTAAATTGAATGCCTCCTGCAGATCAGACAGCAGATTTAAGATCTGCGCCTGAACGGAGACATCAAGCGCGGAAACAGGCTCATCAGCTATGATTAATTTGGGCTTTGTGATCAGCGCTTTTGCAATGCCGATCCTTTGCCTCTGACCGCCGCTGAATTGGTGTGCATATCGGTCGCCATATGAAGCATCAAGGCCGACAATTTCAAGCATCGAGCGAACGACTTCTCTCCTTTCCGCCTTCGTTCCGAGTTTATGAACGATCAGCGGTTCCTCCAAAATATCCTTTATTTTCATGCGCGGATTTAACGAAGCGTACGGATCTTGAAAAATCATTTGTATATGTCTTCTCATGTTGCGAAGCTCTTTTGCATCAAGGCCGGTCATCTCCCGCCCGAGAAATGTCACCGTTCCAGAAGTCGGTTCGGTCAGCCGCAATATCGATTTTCCCAAGGTTGATTTTCCGCAGCCGGATTCCCCGACGATCCCTACGATTTCGCCTTTTTTGACTGACAGTGTAACACCATCCACCGCTTTCACGATTTTCTTGCGGGACACGCGGTAATACGTTTTCAGCTCTTGGACACTCAGCAGTTCGTGATTCATGTTAAAGCACCTTCCTCTTCGTAGAGAAAGCAGCTTACAGCATGATCATCCTTCAGCCTGTTCAATCCGGGCTCCTCCTCAATGCAGCGTTCGTGTTTATGAGGGCACCTCGGCGCAAACATACAGCCTTTTTTAATCGATCCCGGCTTCGGCACCTGCCCCTCAATCGAAGACAGCCGCTCAGATTTGCCTGTGAATGCGGGAATAGAGGCGAACAAGCCTTTTGTATAAGGGTGTTTCGGGCTGTCAAAAACAGCGGTGACACCGCCCTCTTCAACGATCCGGCCGGCATACATGATCATCACGCGTTCACATGTATTGTGAACGACGCCAAGGTCATGGGTAATGAGGAGAATGGCTGTGTTAAATTCGGCATTCAGTTTTTTCAGCAGGGACAGAATCTGGGCTTGGATGGTGACGTCGAGAGCTGTTGTCGGTTCATCGGCGATCAGCAGTTTCGGTTTGCATATTAATGCCATTGCGATCATGACCCGCTGCCTCATGCCTCCCGACAGTTCGTGGGGATGCTGCTTCATCAGCTGGTCCGCCCTCGGCAGGCCGACGGTATCCAGCATTTGAACGGCTTTTCTTCTTGCTTCTTTTTTATGAATATTGATATGGCTGGAGAGTGCTTCTATTAGTTGATCGCCAATTGTAAAAAGGGGATTGAGGGAGGTCATCGGCTCTTGAAAAACCATCGCGATGTCATTGCCGCGCATCTGTCTCCATTCTTTTTCAGACTGCATGAGAAGGTCTTTGTTTTGAAACTTGATCCGGCCCGTCGTCCGGGTGTTTGCGTTCAGCCCCATTAAAGCCAAAGAGGTGACGCTCTTGCCGCAGCCGGACTCTCCGACGACTCCCAAGATTTCTCCGGGATGGAGATCGAAAGAAACGCCTTGCACAATCGGGGTTTCGGACTTTTTCTTTTGAAACGAAATCGATAAATCCGATACTTCAAGCAATTTTTCTTTTGTCACTTATACACCTCCGGAGCTTGTATTTTTTAAATTGTATTTAAACGAGATAGGAAATATGTACGAAATTTACAGGGAAAGAAAAAGCCTGACATCCGTTCGGCTTCAAACGAAAGTCAGGCTTTTTGCGGTTTTAGTTTAATTTTTGAATGGTGAATAAATGCTTATAGTGGCCGTCGCGGCTCATTAGTTCGTCATGTGTGCCGATTTCCGCGACACGTCCGTTTTCGATGACAACGATTTTGTCAGCGTGGGTAATCGTCGACAGTCTGTGGGCAACGATAAAGGTCGTCCGGTCTTTTGCGAGCTTTTCCATCGCTTCCTGGATATAGTGCTCGCTTTCAAGGTCAAGCGCTGACGTCGCTTCATCCAAAATTAAGAGTGGCGGGTTCTTCAGGAACACCCTGGCGATTGATATCCGCTGTTTTTGGCCTCCGGACAGCTTGACGCCCCTTTCTCCGACCTTTGTATCATAGCCTTGCGGCAGTTCCATAATAAAGTCATGGGCATTCGCAGCTTTTGCCGCTTCAATGATGTCTTCCATCGAAGCTTCGGGATTTCCGATCGATATGTTTTCGCGTACCGATTCGCTGAATAAAAACGTATCCTGAAGCACCATGCCGATTTGGTTTCTAAGGCTCTGCGCCTGATAATCGCGCACATCGATGCCGTCGATCTCCAGGCTTCCGGCTGAGACATCGTAGAATCTCGGAATGAGGCTGACAAGCGTCGATTTCCCGCCTCCGCTCATCCCGACAAGCGCGACCGTTTCGCCCCGTTCGGCTTTCAAAGAAAGATTCTTCAGAATCATTTCTTCCGATTTTTCGTATTGGAAGGAGACGTTTTTAAATTCTACAATTCCTTTTAACCGCTCTGCTTTTACAGCATTTGGCTTATCTTTTAATTCATACGGTTCATCAATAAATTCAAACAGCCTGTCCATCGATGCGATCGACTGCGTCAATGTTGTCGATGAATTGATCAGGCGGCGCAGCGGGTTGTAGAGGCGTTCGATATATCCGAAAAACGCCACCATCGTTCCTACAGTAAGGGACCCGTGAATCACATGATAACCCGCAACCGTAATGATGATCAGCGGAGCGAGGTCTGTAACCGTATTGACGACGGCAAACGTTTTGGCATTCCAGGCCGTATGGCGGATTGCTTTGCCAAGAAAATTCCCGTTCTCGTGATCAAATTGCTTCTGTTCATAATCCTCGATTGCAAAGCTCCTGATAACAGGCATCCCCTGAACCCTTTCATGAAGGTGGCCCTGTACTTCGGCCAGCGCCTGGGAACGTTCTCTCGTCAGCTTTCTGAGCCTGCCGTAGAAGAATTTAACAGACAGTCCGTAAAGCGGAAACAGCACGATCGAAATAAGCGTCAGCTTCACATCCATCGTCAGCATGATGGCGATGGCGATAAAAATCGTCATCACGTCAAGCCATACATTCATCAACCCGATGATGACAAATTCTTTCGTCTGCTCGACATCGTTGATGACCCTTGAAATGATTTCTCCTGCGCGGGTGTTCGCATAATACCTGAGGCTCAGCTTTTGAATGTGTGCAAACAGCTTGTCCCTGATATCATAAAGCACCTTGCTTGCCGTCCACTGCGCGAAATACTGCCGATAGTATTCGACAGGCGGCCGAAGCACCAAAAAAATGGCGAACATAACCGCCATTACCATGAATAATGTGGATGTTTTTTCTTCAGCGGTCCCGCTCCCCTGGATGATGTCGTCCACGACGTATTTCAGCAGAAACGGGATGACCAGCGGAATAGAAAATTTAATAATACCGATTAAAACCGTCAAAACGATTTTCCATTTATACGGCTTCACAAATTCCATGTACCTTCTGATTACCCCCACACGTCTTCCCCCCTCTATATCTTGATGTGTGAGTACACCGCAAAAAACCTGTTGTTCTCAACAGGTTTTTCAGGATTATTTTGTATAATGCAAATACCGTTCATACCAAATATCAATAAATTCAGATGCAAACGGGCCTTTTCTTTGGTGAATCCAGTGCAGCAACGTATTTAAGTGGTACCTTAATATGCCGTCGATTTCCTTCGGATAATTCATCGCCTTTTTATGATCCGCGTACTCATCTTCATCAAGAATATGATACGTCATATCCGGGAAGACTTTTACGTCTAAATCATAGTCGATGTATTTGATGGCTTCATCGTCCAAAGCAAACGGCGAGCTGATGTTGCAATAGTAATAAATCCCGTCTTCGCGAAGCATGCCGATGACGTTAAACCACTGCTTTGCATGGAAATAACAAATTGCGGGCTCTCGCGTCACCCATGTCCGGCCGTCAGATTCTGTGACCATTGTCCGATCATTGGCGCCGATGATGCACAATTCCGTTGCTTTTAAAATCGTTGTTTCGTTCCAAATCCGATGAATCTGCCCATTGTGCTTGTAGCTATGAATTTGAATGGTTTCTCCTTCCTTGGGAAAGCCCATGTTTTCTCCCCTACTTTCTTTGCAAAAGCCTTACAAGTCAGTGTGTCACATCGCCTGTCCGACAGTTCTTTTATTTATTATAACGTTTGAAAATAAAAAATGAAAATAAAACAGCCACTCCTGAACAGGAATGGCTCTTTTCTAAAAAACGATAAAGAGAGGCTCATGCTTCGATTCTTTGATAAGCCTGAATCACCTGCTCTGTCTGCTTTTGGAACAAATCCTGAATTTGAGCAAGATCTTTCCGCTTCTGGGATATATCTTCCCGGATCGATAAAAGCTGGGCTTTCTTTTCAAGGGCAGCCAGTTCTTTCTCAATTTTCTGGCATCTTTCAATCTCCGCTTGCAGATACAACAGCTTATCCATAATCTCCATCTGCCCTTGAACCAAGTTTTCAAATTCCGGCATTCGGGATCCTCCATTCTATGCTCTACTCCATTTATTGCCTAAGTAACATTTCTCTATACATGCCGGATGTCCTTTGACTGATTCTGGCTAAGATTCGGAAGTTTTGTCGGATCAAATAAGAAAAGAAAAAAGCACCTCATCCGATGGTGAAGTGCTTTTTCCTGTTTCAGTGATTAGCTGTTTTGCTGTTTTTTTTGCTCAGCTTGTTGGTTATTTTGTCTTACTTGCTGCGCGTCAGTTTCGCTGGCAAATTCAGTGCCGAACTGACCACCTTGTGCAGAAGCTTGGTTTTGTTGTCTTACTTTTTGTGCGTTTGTTTTGGATTGTTGGTTAGCCATTGTATATCACCTCCACGACCATTAGATTGTGCAGGAGGATGATATCCTATTCATTGAACGCGAAAAATTTATACGAGCAGTGAGCGGCCGCCATCAATAATGATCGTCTGTCCGCGGATCATGTCCGCTTTCCCTGACGTTAAAAACTCCACCGCATCGACCATGTCGCTAATCTCAACCATGCGGCCGGCAGGCGTATTTTGCCGGGCATCTTCCAGCAGTTCTTCGCGGTTCGGAAAATGCTTCAGGGCGTCTGTATCGATCGCGCCTCCCGATACCGCATTGACGATGATGTTTCTCTGTGCAAGCTCAACGGCAAGATATCTCGTCAATGATTCAAGCGCAGCTTTTGAAACGCCGACAGTCGTGTAGTTTTCCAAATAACGGATCGAACCGAGCGAACTGATGCTGACAATATGGCCGCCTCCCGTTTTCTCCATCAGCTTTGCCGCTTCCTGTGCGCAGAATAGCAGAGCTTTCGCATTGATGTTCATCGTCCAGTCCCAATGGCTTTCCTCAAGCTCCATGACGGGGCGCAATACGCCGGATGCAGCATTGTTAACGAACACGTCCAGTCTGCCGAACGCTTCCTCAATTTGCTGAAACATATCTTTTATTTTCGCCGGCTGTCCGACATTCGCCTTGACGACCAATGCTTTGACACCGAGCTTTTCGATTTCTTCAGCCGTCTCAAGGGCCGCTTTTTTGCTTCTCGCATAGTTGATGACGATATTGTAGCCGTTTTCGGCAAGCCTCAGGGCGGCTGCTTTGCCGACACCGCGGCTGCTACCTGTAATAAGGGCACATTTTCTTTGTTCCATCTGTCATTCATCTCCTAGTATAATGATTGAAAATCTGATAAAAAATAGCTCATAACACGATCAAAAAGGAGGCATTCGCCTTATGTACGTAGGACGCGATATGAGCGAGCTCGACCACACGCCGAAAAACGAGTGGAAAGATGCGGAGCTACTTTATTTTCACCACGCCTTCCAGCAAATCATGCCATTCCTCAATGAAGAAGGGCATGCCGAGTACCTGGAGGTTGTGAAAGAAATCCAAGCAAGAGGCGGACTGCACCGCCAGGAAGCCGATTATACGCACGGCACCACCATCCAGTACGACTAACGGGCAGCATGCACAGTCAAGCTGCCTATTTCATATACATATTCCATATTTTCTGATGTGAAACCGGGAAGGCATATTCAGCAAGCTCTTCTTTCGTGACCTTTTTAAAGTATGAATCATCCGGTTGATTGAGCGTTTTCCCGAAAAAAACAGAAATGTTCCAGACAAGGTGTGTAAACACGTGTTCTACTACCCCTTCAAGCGGACCGATTTCGGCTTCTATTCCGGCCTCTTCTTTCAAGAAGACCGCAAGCTGCTCGCGCTCGTGCTTCAGGCCTTTCTGCGTTTCTGTGTTCGGGAATTCCCAAAGGTTTGCTAAAAGGCCTGTTGCCGGTCTTTTATGGATATAGATGTATCCTTCTTCATCAGTCAGGACAACGGCTGCAAGGGTTTTGACCGAGGGTTTTTTCTTTTTGCTTTTCACCGGAAGCTCTTTTTCACAGCCTTCTGCAAAAGCAGAACAGTGCTCTCGGACGGGACAGAGAAGGCATGATGGCGATTTCGGCGTACAGATGACAGCGCCCAGTTCCATCAGCCCCTGGTTAAACTCGGACGGTTTTTCTTCAGAAATAAACGCTTCGACAATTTTTTCAAACTGGGTTTTGGTTTTAGGCTTTGCGATATCATCCCATACGGAAAGAATCCGTGACATGACCCGCATGACATTTCCGTCCACCGCGGGGACCGGCTGATTGTAGGCGATGCTCAGCACCGCTCCTCTTGTGTAAGGGCCGACACCTTTTAAGCTGCCGAATTCCTCTTTTGAAGGAGGAACCACTCCTCCGTATCGTTCGTGAACTTCCCTGACAGCGCTCTGCAAGTTCCGAACTCTTGAATAGTATCCCAGTCCTTCCCAAGCTTTAAGCACTTTTTCTTCGTCGGCTTCAGCGAGCGCTTCAACGGTCGGGAACTTTTCGATAAAGTTGTTGAAGTAAGGAATCACCGTGTCGACTCTCGTCTGCTGAAGCATCACTTCTGACACCCATACCTTATAAGGGTCGCTGTCTGAGCGCCAAGGCAGATCCCGTTTTTCTTGCTCATACCAAGATATTAAATCTTCTTGAAATTGTTTGATGTTTTTTTGCTCTAATTTCTTTTGCAGATCCATCATGAAACTTCTCCTTGCCTGTGCACGTCACATTTGCATACCGATCTTTTGTTCCTTCGGCTTTTTGTTGTAAACTATATGCATATACGATAACATGTTACATTAAAAGTGAAGAAAGCAAAAGCGTTAAATATTTCAGGCAAGGTCCGTCGTTCGTTCTGTTTTTGGAAAATATAAATGATTTTCTAGCACCATTAGGGGAGGTCACCAATGGATACTGGCACACATGTTGTCATGGGCGTTGCACTCGGAGGCATCGCGACGCTTGATCCAGTTGTCGGAATGGACCCATCAATGGCTCAGGCCGTGATGATTGCGACAATCGCCGGATCTCAGGCTCCGGATATCGATACCGTTTTGAAATTAAAAAACAACGCTGTTTATATTAGACACCATAGGGGATTCACCCATTCCATCCCCGCTGTTCTCGCCTGGTCGCTGATGATTCCGGGCATTCTCATGCTGTTTTATCCCGAAGCCAATCTGCTTCACCTGTGGCTTTGGACCCTTGCCGCGGTCGCGCTTCATGTGTTCGTGGATATTTTTAATGCATACGGAACACAGGCGATCAGACCTTTTTCAAGGAAATGGGTAGCGCTCGGCTTGATTAATACATTTGATCCGTTTATTTTCGTCAGCCATCTCATAGCCATCGCCTTTTGGCTGGCAGGCGCGCATCAAGGCTATACATTTTTAGCTCTTTACATCGTCTTGGCCGGTTATTATTTGGTGAGGTATTTCATGCAGAGGAAAATCAAGCATGAGCTCTGTGAAAAAATCGATGATATTGAAGAAATCATTATTTCGCCTACGATGAAATTCAGACAATGGCGAATCGCCGTCAAAGCAAAATCGGCTTTTTACGTCGGACGAAGCATGGACGGAAATGTCGTGATCGTCGACACATTCAACAGGGTCCCTGTGCCGGATACAGACGTGATGAAAGCAGCGAAACAGGATAAAAACATTTCGGCGTTTCTTTCGTTCTCACCGGTTTACAAATGGGAGATCGATACGTATAAGGATCATTACGAAGTCCGCTTTATCGATCTGCGATACCGCAGCAAAGGACACTACCCTTTCGTGGCGATCGCACACATCGACAGGGACACTCTCGAATTAATCACCTCCTATACGGGATGGATTTTCAGCGAGGAAAAACTTCAGAAAAAATTAAAGCTTGGCTCTGTTTAAGAGCCAAGCTTTTTTCTCCTTCTGCCGTACCAGATTCCGATGATGAGGCTGATGACTGTAACGGCCAAGGTAGCTTTGAAGTAAGGCGGGTAATAAACGAGCCTGATGTCGTTTTTCCCTTTTTCTATGGAAAATCCGATAAACGCGTAATTTGCCTTTTGAACGGTTTGCGTTTTTCCGTTTACAGTGACTTCCCAGCCTTTTTCGTACGGAACCGGCAGCACCATGTAACGGTCTCCGTTTTGATTGTCAAAGCTGATGGACACTTGATTGTTCCGCCAGTCCAAGTCGGCGGCCGGCGCTTTTTGGGCGGCCGCTTTTTTCAGCAATTGATAGTCTTCCTGGTGCAGTCTCAATTGGTCCAATTGATATTTCCCTTTTGGCAGCCTGATTGAAATTTTATCTGTTTTCGGCACCCTGATCGTTAAATCGTAAACACCTGTTTTGTAAATCGACTGGTTTGACTTTCTTGATGTTACATAATCATTGACCCGTAAGTTGAAGAACTGGTCTTTTGCAAGGCTTTTTAAATAAAATCCGACATAATAGTCGCCTTCTTTCGGAAGCCCGCCTTCAGGAATGAGATCGATGCCGCCGTTTTCGGCCGTGACGTCGAGGACGCCGTTATGATAGCTCGCCCCTTCGGTTTTCAGCTTCGTCTGCTTCATCAAATCAGGAACGCTCGGCGGCTGCTCTTTTCCATCATCGCCATTCTCAAGCACGATTCCTTCAAGCATCGCATGCTCCCGCGCCAAAACAGGCGCATCTGCTAAATCTTTTTCCGTAAATACCGTTCGTGCCGTCCGGATAAACGACAAGGTGTATTTATTTTTATAAACTGTGTAGTTCTCTGATTGATCCGTTTTGATAAACCCGTACGGAACATTGGCGGCATTGTCTTTTTCCGTCATGTAATACTTGCCGTACAGCAGACTGTACAAGTTGGCCCGGTCGCCCATCGATGCGTAGCGGCTGACGCTTTCTCTTCCCATATCGATTTGAAGATCTTCCCAATAAAACAGAAGAAGATCGCGATTGAGAATGCTTGAGTAGGCGCTGAAGCCGTTAAAATCCTGCATCAGCGGAGTATTGTTGCGCACGCCGTTCATCCAGTCGATCCTTGTATACGGGTCACCGGCATCGTCTTTTCGAATGTTATTCAAGAGGCGGCGCTGTTCTTCGCCATTGTACTCATTGCTGGTCAAATAGCTTTTTGTGACGTTTTTAATGCCGCTTGACTCAGACAGAACATACTTTTGATACGTGTTCGCCACAAGAACGGACGATAATAAAATGCAGACGTGCAAAAAAAGCTGCGATTTCTTATATTGAAATCCCGCCGCTGTAAATATGGCGATTGTCAGGAACAGAAGCACAACAATGCTCCAATTTTGCATAAGTGATAAATCCAAGTCTTTCCGCCAAATGACCGCAATATAAATCAGAAGGACAAGCAGGATAGACCATATCATTTCTTTCCGCCTGATCTTTTTCAGTTCGGTCAATCCTGCGGCCGCCGCTCCCCCGATCGTAAAAGCGAGCAGGTATTCAAAGCGGTTCTGCGGAGCGGAGAAACCGTTGAACGCGCTTGCCGCAAGCGGGCTGTAATGCAGAAGCACAAGCAGCACACTGATTGAGGCAAACAGCCTGAACGTTTTATTTTTATAGAAAGAAAATGCGAACAAGAACAGCATAAAGACAGCCGGCAGCAAGACAATGCGGCTGGAAAACAGAATGTTGTCCGTCAGATCGTATACAGCGACAGATTGATCATATGGCGGCCGTAAATTGTTTAAAAATCCGTAAACCGCAGGCACAAAGGAAACTGCGCTGATTCCGAAAGAAATCAGGCATGAAACGGCGAACATCTTGAATTGTTTCCACCTCGGCGCCTCCTTTTCCGGGTCAAGCCTGATCAGCCAGCGGAAGATGATGTAGATCGCAATGAATATCAAGTTGATATAGGCAAAATAAAAGTTATTGATCAGCGTCAAAGAACAAGCCGTAATAAACAGCCCTGTCCGCTTTTCCCTGATGACTTTCTCGGCTCCGGCGACAAGCAGCGGCAGCCACAGCATGGCGTCGCTGAAAAATTCCCAGAACACCGTGTGCCTGAAATAGATGACCGACGTGCCGTACAAGACCGCACCCGTAAAGGCGGCAGGCTTGTCTTTCACCATACCGTTTAACGCATAGGCTGCCGCTAAAATGATCAGGCTGAGCTTGATGACACTGATGAATACGGCGGCCTGCGCCCAAAACAAAGGGTCCGCATCCCCGGCTAAATGCAATAGCTGCATCAGAAAAACGGCCGCGAATGAAGCGATGAAGACAAAAGACGTCGTGAAATAATAGCCGAGCTGGCTGTAGATGCCACCCCCAAGACCGAAAGAATACGAATAAAAGAAGTTCCCTTGTTTGTATTGTTCAAAAAGAAACGACTTAAAAATGATCATTTGTGCAAGTCCGTCACCGTTCCCAGTCATATAGCGGCCATGCGCCCATTCATACAGAAAAAAGGAATGAGCGGCCAAGG
Organism: Bacillus haynesii; assembly: GCF_014042035.1. Taxonomy (NCBI): domain Bacteria; kingdom Bacillati; phylum Bacillota; class Bacilli; order Caryophanales; family Bacillaceae; genus Bacillus; species Bacillus haynesii. Next base: position 2,119,945 of record NZ_CP059494.1, read on the forward strand.
AAACTGCAACGCTTGCGATCACAAATAGAAAAACTGTTTTCTTCATACTCTTCCCCTGTCTTTTTTCAAAATCTTCCCTGTCACTAAAAATGTCAGAGGAACGGTTAAAAACATGGAGACAAGCGGAGCTGCCTCACTGTTCATCTTAAAAAAATTCACAAACGTGTAGACGAACAAAGAAGACACCGTCAAATTAAACAGCTGTGTCAGCGGAAATTGCAAAAACTTTGCCAGCGTCGGCTTGATTTTAAATGTAAAATAGCAGTTCAAGAAAAAGGAAATCACAAGGCTGACGAAAAAAGCGGCAATATGCGAAACCATATAATTCAACTGAAGCAAAACATGCAGCAGCAAATAAACCGCATAATAATTCAAAGTATTCACTACGCCGACTACGGCAAAGCGAATAAATTCAGGATTCACGATTTTCATGAGTTTCTCCATGACCGATGTTTGCCTCCTGTATTAAGTAATGAGGCCGCTTTTTCGTCTCATAATAAATTCGCCCGATGTATTCGCCGATGATTCCTAGGCTGAGAAGCTGGACACCGCCGAGAAACAGGACGGCGGAAATAATCGTAAAATAGCCGGGAACGATCACACCGTATTTCAGGATTCTGATGAATGTCGCCGCGATATAAATAAGCGATAGAAAAAGGATAAAAATACCCGCGTAAAAACAAATTCTCAGCGGTCTGTTGTTGAAGGAGACAATCCCGTCGATTCCATAGTTCAACAAGTGGCGGAACGACCACTTGGACTTTCCGTTTTTCCTTTCGACATTCTCGTAATAAACAATCTTTTGGTCAAAACCGATCCAGCAAAACAACCCTTTTGAGAACCTGTTACCTTCGCTCAGTTTCAACATCGCACTGACGGCTTTTCTGCTTAAAAGACGAAAATCGCCGACGCCGTCCCTTAAATCAACTTCTACCGCATTGTTGATAAAGCGGTAATAAAGGGACGACAAGTAGGAGCGCACAGGGTTGTCTCCCTTTCTGTTGCGCTGGGCGACCACTTGATCATAGCCTTCCTCATACCCTTTAATAAAATCGTGCAGGAGGTATGTCGGGTGCTGCAAATCCGCATCCATCACCACCACGGCATCGCCGCGGGCATGCTGAAAACCGGCAAGGATGGCTGCCTCCTTGCCGAAATTCCGTGAAAACGAAATATATTTCACACGCTCGCTTTTTTCGGCTAGTTTTTTAATTTCCTCCAATGTTTGATCAGTGCTTCCATCATTTATGTAATAAATTTCGTAATCATAATCAATGGATTGAAATTCGTTCCTCAACGATTCATAAATCAATTTAATATTGCTTGCTTCATTGTATGAAGGAATAATGATTGAAACGAATCCTTTCTTCACTTAAAGGCACCTCTTTTGGACATAATAAAATTGCATCCGGCATCCGTTTGGCAGGATACTTGCATCTAGCCGCTTCCCACACAACAAAAGGAAAACTGTGGGCATGCTGTACTATTTTCTACAAGATTATTTTGTCATTATATCAGACATCTATGAACAAGTGGTAAAAAAATGATATTGCTTTAGGATCAAACAGGATATCATAATGGTTTTTCCATATTACTACATTTTTCGCGTTGGATCATATTTTTCCAAATTCAAGCCCGGCTCTTCTCCAAAAACCAAAGAAGCCGCAAGAGAACCTGCATAAGGACCGATTGTTAAACCGGAGGGACCAAAGCCCGCAGCCGCAATCAAATCTGTTCCCTTGATATGTCCGAGCAAAGGGAGCAAGTCCTTTGTCATCGGGCGAAAACCGACTCTGACTTCTCCGACTGTTGCATGATGCAGACCGGGCGCTGCAGACAGTGCTTCCTGCAGGACTTCATGCAAACCTCCCGCCGTTATTCTGCAGTCGAATCCTGAGCCCGTTTCCCTTGTCGCTCCTGCGACGACCCGAGAATCGGCAAATGACACAATGTAATGGTCAGTATCAGGCAGTATGACCGGCCAGCTGTCCGTATTTTCACCGGGCAGCTTTAAATGCGCGATCTGACCGCGCTGTGGTTCCAAAGGCAGCTTTATCCCCAACGGCCCTAGCAATTCATTGGCCCAGGCGCCGGCTGCCAATATCACCTTGTCGGCCGGAAAAAAACTGTCGTCCACATGAACACCTGTCAACCGGCCGTTTTCGCATGACAGCTTCGCTTTCCCATTCCTCATAACGGCTCCATGTTTTTCTGCAGCCCGGAGGAGAGCGTTTCGAAGCAAATGGCCGTCGACTCTGGCTCCGCTCTCTGCATAGACGGCTTCCAGCCCTTCTGCAAGCGGAGGAAAAAGCTTTCTTGCCTCAGCGTTCGTTAACCGGGCGATTTGACCGGCTTCTGCCTCGCGGCGCGTAAGGTCTCTTAATTTTCTTTCTATTTGATCGAGTGCTTCACGATTGGTGCTGACGCGGAGCGCGCCTATTTTAGCGTATCCCAGATCGGCCTCCCCGTCCTCTTCCAGTTGAGAAACAAGCGAAGGATAATACGAGGCGCCCGCCAATGCCAGGCGGTACCAGTCTTCGCTTCTGGAAGAAAACCACGGGCAGACGATTCCCGCTCCGGCCTTTGTCGCCTGGCCTTCACGCCCTTCATCTGCCACCAGAACCCGGGCTCCTTTTTTCGCAAGATGATATGCGGCGCTAGCACCGGCAATCCCAGAACCAATGACAATCGCTTTCATGCCATCATTCCTTTCTAAAGAAATGCTTAATGAAGCAGCCCGCGGTCTCCTGAGAACAGATCCTGGTAAGAAGGCTTATCATTTTGAAATAAATGCAACCTGCTGCCATAGTGCTCAATCCACTCTTTGACGACACGCTCTGTCAGCTCTTTTCCTCTGTACGGGTGGCCGGCCTTTGCAAATGTCGCCTCGAAATCCCCCCACAGCAGTTCAACCCATGTTCTGGCTTGTGCGTAACTCAGCATATGATTTTTTTCAAGAAGCGCATTTGTCAGCTTTTCAAAGTACTCTTCCACTTGGCTTTTCCCCCTTTCCCTAAGGAAAAAACTTTCTTTTTGAAAACGTCGTCCTTTTCATATACTAACCTTACGTCTTCCGAACCGAAGACGCAAACATTATGGACTTGATTGGAGGAGCCTAAAAAGAGATGCGAAATAAATCAAGAGGCTTTCCGAACATGAACAACAATAAATTTGAAGGCGAGCCCCGGGCCAAAGATGATTTTGCTTCAAAGCGCCCTGACGGAAGCACAAATACTCATCCGCAAGAAAGAATGAGGGCTTCCGGCAAACGCTAAACTTTTCTGGGATGGAGTGATTTCTTTTGTGTGCAAATCGCAAACCGTATACAAACGATTTTAACCAGATGAAAACGCAAAACTATCCGCAGCCATGGGCAAACACAAAGCATGCGCGCGCACAGGTGAACGGAGAAACGCAGCAGACTCAGGACCTCATCATTCTCCAGCGCAACACGCGCATCCGGACAAGATAACATTTATGAAAAGGGTTTAAGCTTTTGTCTTAGCCCTTTTCTTTTAATAAAGAAATCGGCAGAGCCTCTTCATGATCCGGTGACGAAAGACGGTATCCCCAGGCGAAGACGCCGTTTAAATAGCGGATATGGAAATCGTCGCCCCCATCTTCAATTTCGTATACATTGCCTGCTTTAAAATCGGCCGGATCAAGAAGGTATGCCTTCGCCATCGCGATTTTCCGTTCGTGGACGGCCAGCTCATTCACAATCCCCATTTGTTCTGCTTTTCTTGCCTTTTCAGTCAGACCCGCGATTTCCTGGTGCAATTCGTGTGCAGTCATTTCACTGTATCTTTTCTCCATATTCTCATCCCTTTTCATCTAAAAATTGGTCAATCAAGTCGATTGAAAATCCTTTTCTGAACAGATACTGTTTGACCTTCATTTTCGTTTCGTATGATCCGTCATAACCGTACCTCTTCATCGCTTTTTCCCCATGCTTCTCAAGCGCTTCTCTTTCAGCGCTGTCGTCGTTTTCGTAATCCGTTTCCTGAAGCGCGACCGAGATGACATCGAAGGAGAATCCCTTTCTGACAAGGTGCTGTTCGATGGCCTGCTTCGTCTCTTTAGAGGACAGCTTTTTTTCTTTTTTCAGCACTTTTTCCGCATGCTTGACCGCGGCCTCGACCTGATCGGAAAACGAAAACGAACTGAGCGCTTCCTGAATCAGTTCATCATCGATCCCTTTCAATTTGAGCTCTCTGAATAGGACATCGGGGCCTTTACCGCTCGTTTTTCTATGGGTGCTGACATATGCAGCCGCAAATTCGCGGTCGTCCAAATATTTATAACTGTTAAGCATATGCAGAATTTCTGTAATTGCCGAGTCTGCGACGCCTTTTTTCTTGAGATGGTCTTTGACTTCCTTTGTCGAGCGCATCCGGTATGACAAATAATCGAGCGCTTTTTTGAACCCTTTTTTAACATCGTCTCCGTACTGAATCTCGATGATATCAAGCTCATCAAGCTCTTTGCCTTTTCGCAGGTCAAACTTGACGAGCACGTCCAGGTCGACGCTGAACGCATATTTTTCATCCAGAAAAATATTGACCCGCTCTTCATTGTTTTTCTGGGCAGAAATCTTTGTAATATATGGCATAAATAACTCCCTTCTTTTGTTTTCTTCTTTTACAATAAGGTTAATGATCATGAAAGGGAGGAATCATGATGAAGATTGCGATTGCCGGCGGGACAGGTTTTATCGGCAGGCATTTGACAAACGCCTTAACCGCCCGGGGACATCACGTCTATATTTTAACAAGAAAACCGGCTGAAACCGAACAAAAAAACATTTCTTACGTTCTCTGGCAAAAAAACGGCGCCCGCCCTGAAACAGAGCTGACCGATATCGATGTTTGGATCAATTTGGCCGGAAAATCGCTTTTCGGCCGTTGGAATGAAAACAAAGGAGGAGATCGCGACAAGCCGCCTCCGCTCCGTGCAGGAGTCCGCCCGCATCATACAAAGTCTTCAAAAGAAGCCGAACACCCTCATTCAGGCGAGCGCAGTCGGAATTTACGGAACCAGTCTTGAACAGACATTCACAGAGGAATCCCCCGCCTCAGCTGAGGATTTTTTAAGCAGAACGACAGCTTCGTGGGAAAAAGCAGCCGAACCAATCGAAGCGCTGGGCACCCGCACCGTCTGGATGCGTTTTGGCATGGTGCTCGGAAAGGACGGAGGCGCGCTCCCGAAAATGGCGCTCCCTTATCAATTATTTGCAGGTGGACGCATTGGCTCAGGGCAGCAATGGGTGCCGTGGGTTCATATCGAAGACGCCGTCGGCATGATTTTATCAGCGATTGAGCAGTCGCGGATGTCCGGCCCCGTTAATGTCACGGCACCGAATCCCGTTCAGATGGACACATTCGGACAAACCGTCGCGAAAGTAGAAAAACGCCCCCACTGGCTCCCGGTGCCCGAATTTGTGATAAAAGGCGTCCTCGGAGAAATGAGCATGCTCGTGCTGAAAGGACAGCGCGTCCTCCCGAAAAAAGCGCTTCAGAACGGCTATCATTTCTTATATCCCGATCTGGAAGATGCCCTGCATAACCTTTTGACATAGAAGGCGTTTTCCAGCGAAAGCCTTGTAGCTTTTCCTTTCCCAGCCGCGTAAAATGTAAGTATCTTTTAGCAGCATACACGTACAGGGAAGGCAAATGGTGCGCCACCAGGTCTCTGGTTTTAGTGGGTTCGATTCCCACCCCGAATTTTTTAATGGATGTGCAAGATACGCGGACAACTGTTTCCGCTAATTAAAAAATTCCGAGGGTGGATTCACGCGTCCCGTTCTGCTGTAAAAGCCGCCCTCAAACTAAGGAGGGGCTGCCATGCTGAAGAAACGGGAACTGACCGACTGCTATGCACTTTTTGAACTGATGATTCATCCGGATGTCTTCCCTTTTGTCAGAAATAAAGCGGAGACGATTGAAGAGTATATGTTTCATGTCAAAAACATGATCGAAGAGGAAGAACAGGGAAAGCTGATTTCGCGAACAATACTTGATGAATGGGAAAACCCGATCGGCTGCATCAGCTTGTATGAAATCGAAGATCAAAAAGGCTTCCTTGGCACGTGGCTCGGCAAACCTTACCATGGAAAAGGCTTTAACCAGCGGGCGAAAGACGCGTTTTTTTGCGAGCTTTTTTATGAAAAACAAATCGAAGCCGTTTTTATGAAAATCAGAAAAACAAATATGCGCTCCCTCAAAGCAGCTGAAAAGCTCCCATATGCCGTCAAGTCTGATCTTGACTGGATCGGCAGCGACACATTTCACCTGTATGAAATCCCGAAAGATTTGTACACGCTGTACAGCATGAGAACATTCGAGGAGGAAAACCACCGGTTAAAAGAAGCTTAATACTTGTATAAATGCCGCTGAAACGGACAGCCTGTGAATAACTGAGGTTTTTAGGAGGCTTGAAAAGATGGCTGACAAGAAAAAACGGGAGCGTTTTAAATCCTCTCTGAACAAGACGCAGGAAGTCAGATATTCGCGCGAATTTAAAAGGGCTGAGCGCGCCGCAAGGGAAAAATCGTAATGCATAGCGGGAGCCTGATCAGCGAACAATAAGGCTTGACAGGCCGATTATTGATGAGGAGTGATCATATGGGCAGAAATGCAATCCACAAAAACCGTGACAAAAACAAGCAAAAACTCCCTCAAGTTCCTGATCAGTATAAAAGAGAAGCTGACGGAGTGTACGAAGAATATTCTGCAGAACTCGCCGATCAGGATGACCGCGAAGCACAAGCCCGCATGCAGGCAGCTGATAAGCGCGCGGAAAAGCGGCAGTCAAAATAATAATCGAGGCCCAGGTTTCCTGGGCCTCATTCTTTAAGTTAATTCAGTAAAAAGCTGTGCGGCCGGGGTCCTGTGCTTCGCTTCAGGAATTTCCGCAGGATATCCGATCTGCAAGAGAGCTGCTACCCGCTCATCGCGCTTCAGTCCCATTAACCTGTGCAATGTTTCATGAGAGAGAACTTCCCCGCTCTTCCATACCATGCCGATGCCTTTTTCCCAAGCAAGCAGCTGCAGATTCTGGATCAAACAGCTGACGGCTGCAAAATCATCTCGTCTGACCCGTTCGTTTTCGTCTTCTTTCATAATAACGAAGAGAAAAGCCGGAACGCTGAGAATATGCTCCCTGAACTTATTGATTTGTTCTTCCTGCATATTCGGCTTGAGCTCTTTAAACGCCGCTTTTAAATTGTCGGCATGCTTCTTTTTCCCGCTTTCCGTCCCGATATAAATGAACCGCCACGGTTCTGTCAGCTTGTGGTTCGGAGCATAAACCGCATCTTCCAAGAGTTCCAGCACCACTTCTTTCGGCACCGGATCCTGTTTAAACTTTCGAATCGTTCTTCTATTTCTGACGCAATCTCGGATACTTTGAATTTCCAGCGTGTCGTTCATGTGGCCGCCCCCTTAAATGAAAATGATTATCATTGTTGATTATAATGTTTACCGCTTGTGTTTGCAATGATCATCACTCGTTAAAAAAGGCGGTACCTGTTTTACACCTCAAAGCTTTGCTTTTCAGCAAACACAGCGGTTCCTGTCATACGCACTTTCATGATGCCGTTTTGTTCCGCAACTTCGATTTTCACTTTCCCGTCTTTTCCGATTTCCTGGCCCTGTTCAATCAGAAAATCAGTCCGGTCCTCTTCACAGAATTCCTTTCCGTACGTTTTCATATAAGCGCCCATCACTCCTGATGCCGTTCCTGTGACAGGATCTTCACTCGTTCCGGAATAAGGCGATGAAAAATGCCTGCCGTGAAGCTGACAATCCCGATGGATCGTCTCCAGGCAAAACGGATGGACAGACGCCCGCGGCATCTCTGTTAAAACGTTGGGGAATTCAGCTTGAACGGGCTTCATCCTGCGGATCGCGGCCAAGTCTCTCACCGGCACAAGCAATGTCCATATCCCTGTGCTTCCGTAAACAATGGGCAATGCTTCATGAAAGTCCGCTTCGCTGATCCCTAGCGCTTCCGCCAGTTGGCTTCTGCTTCCAGTGAAAGGCTGAAAACACGGCGGCGCCTGCTCCAACGTCACCAAAAACCGCCGATTGTCATCAGAGGCGGTATACACGGAAAGAACGCCCGCTTTTGTTTCGACCTTCAAATCCGCCCCGGCTTCGATCTCGCCTTTTTCCAGAAGCGCATAAAGAGAAGCAACAGTCGCATGTCCGCATAGATTCATTTCATGGCCCGGCGTAAAGTAGCGGATCCTTATGTCGGTCGACTCGCTCGGCAGGAGGAAAGCCGTTTCGTTATAGCCTGCCCATTCAGCGATCTTCTGCATCTCTCGATCGGTCAATCCGTCTGCTTGAAGCACGATGCCAGCCGGATTTCCCTGACCCGCCGTCTTTGAGAATGCGTCATATCTTAATACTTCAATTTGCTTCATTTTGATCCCCCATTTGTCGATTCGGTCCTTCCCTTCCAATCATTTGCAGTATACCGCCTTTCAGTGCTTCTTACAATGGCAATCTAAAAAAGACCGTTTTAAAAAACGGTCTCACTTTGTTCTCCTTCCGATCAGCCTTGTCACAAGGATCATCGTTACCGGGAGAGATCGGTTTTTCCGATAGGCTAAATATTTTCCCCGCCAAACCGGTTTATATTTTTCTTTAAAAGACCGCAGTCCGCTGAAACTGTACATGTAGCTGACATTGTTGAAAATCACGGCGGCTAATCGCTCCGTCCAGAACGACTGAAACGATGTCCCTACATTCGATAAAGGGGCCATTCCCATATTGAAGGCCGTGTAGCCCTGTTCTTTTCCCCATTGAAATAAATAGATGAACAGTGCATCCATGATTCCTTTTGGCGCTTTCTTCGAATAGCGCATCAGATCGATGGATATTTCCCCTTCGCGGTACATCGGCATGATATTCATAAACGCGACAATCTCGCCTTCTTGGCTTTTTAAAACGGCAATCGGCGCTTTTTGCAAATAATCTTCTTGAAAAAACCCGAGCGAAAAGCCTTTTTCTTTTTTGCGGCCAAGCCATTCATCAGATACCTGCCTCAACTCATTGAGGAATTCTCTCGAAAACGGCGGCTGTTCGACATGGAATGTATACCCTTCCCGTTCAAAACGGTTGTAAATCGCCCTTAATCCGGCCCGCTTTTTTCCGCTGATTGTAAAGGTGTCAAGGTCGACAATCGCCTCTTCTCCAAGCTTGAAAAAGCGGTATCCGAAATCATGATAGAGCGCCATGTCTTCTCGTTCGATCTGATAGAAAATGACAAGATACCCTTTTTGGTCAGCCGCATGGAGGAATTCTTTGATCACGAGTGGAAACGAGTCTTCCCGGCCGGACGGGTCGCCGAGCACAACGAGGCGCTGGCCGACTTTGGCGAATTGAATCAGCGCATTCCCGTCGCTTGAATAAAAAAACCGCTTGTCCCCCAAAAAGCCTAAATGGCTCAAAGCGTTGCCGCCTTTTTCTTCTAGGAATACCTCCAGTTTCTCCGGATCAGGCTCTTCACCGATCTCTTTCGTTTTCCTGTTAAACGCCCAGATGAAAACAGCGAAATACAGCGGAACGAAAAATAACGCAAAAAACGTCGCGAAGTCGACATGGCGTTCACTGTGAATGAAATAATCTTTTACGAGAATATGGCCGAGCGCCTCCCAAATGTTTGAAGCGATAATATTGTAATTCAACAAAGTAAAGAGAAAGATAAAAGTTCCCCATGCGATTTGCCCGAATGTGTAGACAGCCCGCTCTCTTGTAAACTGCCCCCTCAGCAAGACAAACAGGGCAAACACCACAGGAATCATGAAAACCGCGCTAATATTAAAGCCTTTAAAAAGCGTGAACAGAAAGGCAAACGCTAAAGCGGTCAGCGTCATATAATAAGATCTCTTTGTCCTCCGATAAAGCTCCAGCGGCAGGATCAGCAAAATCAAGCCGAAACTGAGGGACACGCCGTTAAAAAACACGAGCATGTACTTCGGAATATTCGGTATCAATGTAATCCTGTCAATCGGCAGTGCCACAGATGCGATCACAATCGCTCCGCTGCAAAATGCGATGACTGAAAGCGAGCCGTTCAACAGTCTGAATAGCAGCGCTCTATGTAAAATCAACAGAATATTGGTCGTTTCTATTGCCGGGGCAATAATCGGCTTTTCTTCGAGCTTCTTCATCGTATTCCCAGTCAAATCGGCTGCTGCAAAAATAAGACCGAACACAAAAGGGATAAACGAATAGGCGATCCGGTAGAGCACAACCGCCGTCAGAGTGATTTCCTGATCAACACCTAGCTGGCTCATCCCGACCAAAAAAAGCAGGTCGAACGAACCGAATCCGCCTGGAACGAGACTGATCATTCCGGCTACAGATGCAATCGTAAAAACGCCGATGACGGTTTTTGTGTCCAATTCAACGCCCATCGTCACAAGGGAATAATACATAACCGCTGCAGCGGCAAACCACTCGATCACCGATGCCCCCAAATAAGAAAAGAAGACCGAAAGCCGCATGCCGTTTTCGGCTCCTGCGCTTCTCTTCTTTTTGATCATTAAAATGACGGCCGCACCTGGAGCGATCATTGCCGTACCGATAACAGCCAGCAGCACCCACGTTTTTTCTGTAAACAGATCCCCGGCAGGCAGAAACCCGGCAAGGACGAGAAGGCTGAGGACAGACAGCCCGAGAAGAATCGAAGACGCAAGCCAAGCGATCCCCCTGATCAGCTTCTTCACATCATCAACATGCTCTTTGTAAAGGATCGTTCTCAATCCTGCACCTGACAATCCACCGAACCCGAGAACATTGTTAAGTGAGTTGGCGATCCATGACACCTTGATCGTTTTCCATTTCGAAACCTTCATTCCGAGGGAGCGGACCAGAACAAAATCGTATAATGTCATCGCCAAAATGGCGGCAAGTCCGAGAAAAACTAGGATAAACAAGTCAACCCGATTAATTTGATCGATAATCAAAAATGTTTCTTTAAAAGACAGCCCGGCCAGTTCTTTTTTCGCTTGAAAAAAGACGAACAAAAGAACAGCCGCCGGAAACACGATCCTTAAAATCCCCAGCGCATTTTTTTTCATGAAAAACCACTTCTCTCTAATCACAGGATACATCCATCACGTTTTGGGTGATAACTTATATATCTTACCTTAATTTACCGGCTAGAAAAAGCAAAAACCAACGATTCCGCTGTTATGTTAGTGTTAACAATCCCCTCTGAAAACAAACGGTAAACAAAAAACGCGCCGAGGCGCGTTTTTTTCAGTTCCAACCCATTCTTTTTCGAAGTGCAGTAATATGGGCAATATGGTGGTGTGAGTGCCACACATAGAGAGCGAGCGCTTGATACAGCTTCATTTCCTCTCCTGTGTCAGGATAAACGTACGCTTTTTCAAAATCCGTTTCTGTCAAAGATTCAAAAAGAGCGGCCCAGCGCAGATGCAGCGTGTTCAAAAGCGCCAGCGACAAATCCGGATCGAGCGTTCTGGCATCGGCAAGTCCGGCCCAATTCTGTTCGTCAAACGTGCGAATCAAAGGCGCCTCCTCTGTCAGCGCCAACTTGCTTCGAATATAGCCGTTCATATGGCTGTCGGCGAGATGGTGAACGACTTGCCGGACAGTCCAGCCTCCGGTCCGGTACGCTGTATCAAGCTGTTCTTCATTTAGTCCCGCCACCGCGCTTCTCAGGAGATGCGGCGCTTGCTTCAGGTCCCCGATCCATTTTTCCTGTTCACTTTCGTCCGCTTCAAGCGGTTTGGAAAAGGTACCGATCGGATATTTCAACTGATCCATTGTCTGTTCCTCCCCTAGTCGCAATACACTTCATCATGCTTTCCAAAAAGGTATTCGATCTGTTCATAGGTATTCCTTGCTTCCGATAATTCAGGCAGATTCTCCAATGAGAAAAAACCAAGGTTTTGCGTTTCTGTCCCCGCTTCCGCCTTGCCTCCGACAATTTGACAGGCAATAAACAGTTTATAGATGTGGAAGGCGGAAGGAGGATGGTTGTGGCGCTTTTTATCCATGACCGCCAAAAGTTTTTGCGCCTTAACCTTCAAACCTGTCTCTTCAAGCGTTTCTTTAACCGCGATTTCTTTCGGTGTAAAGCCGATGTCTGCCCATCCGCCTGGCAGCGCCCATTTACCGTCAGCTTTTTCCTGGACAAGGAGGAGCTTATGATCTTTAAAAATCACGGCTCTCACATCGACTTTAGGCGTTTGATAGCCGGATTCTCCGGCAAAAAGCTCTTTCACTTTTGAGAAATCGGTTTCCGCATAATCGGCAATGATTTCGCAGCTCAGCTCGCGAAGCCGCTCAAAACGTTCACGATCAAAGTCATCTTTTGTATAGGCAAGCCCCGCCTGGGCGATGGCTTGAATTTCCTTTGCCCAATCCAGCCATTTCACATCCTTTGTCATTCGCTGATCCCCCGATCTGCAGGAGCTATAGACCGGTAGACACGGTCAAGCCATTGCGTGCGTTTTTCTTCAGAGCTGTCTTTCACGCCGGCAAACAGCAGTCGCCTTACCCGCCGTACGCCGCAAAACTTCAACATCACATCTTTAACCGTGACCCAGTCGGCATCCCGCCGCCAAAACCGCAAATACCATGACGGAGCATCAGCCGTATAGTAAACCGATGCTGTTCGCGCCTTCAGCAGGCCTTTTGGCAGCTTTCCTTGATATGTATAGGCTTCTCCGGCGGCAAAAACGCGGTCAATAAATCCTTTCATGATCGCCGGCATTCCGCCCCACCAAAGCGGATAAATGAAAATCAGATGGTCGGCGTTTTTGACAATTCTTCGGTATTCGGCGGTTTCCGGGTCGTGCTTCATATCAGAACGCCTTTTCTTTTCATCAAATAAAAGAACGGGATCAAACCGGTCTTTGTACAAATCAATGACATCATAAGAATGCTTACCGTCCTCAAGCGCCTTTATGACTTGATTTAAAATGGCTCCGTTGAAACTGTTTGGATTTGGGTGTGCATATATAACGGCAGTCTGCATATCGCTTCCTCCTTTTCGTCCTTTGATGGAATTATATTGTTTATTTTGCAGAATTTAAAGAAAATGAACTTGGATCGAACATGATATGAAAAACCCTTTCCTTTTGAAAAGCCGGAAAGGGTTTTCTGTTTAGTTTGCCTTTTTCAGATCTTCATTCAGTTCTTTCATGATCGTTCCGCCGCCATGCTTCTCCCATTTCACGACTGCTTGATCAAAGCTTGTTTCATTGATTTCCCCGAGAATAAATTTGAATGTGGCATCATCCATGATTTTCTTCAATTCTGTTCCCCTGTCCATCTGTGCGGCAGAATACAGCGGTTCGGCCGGATTCTGGACTGCGATTGCCCGGTTGTCCTCCTCAAGCTTTTCATTTTTGGCGCGGAGCGGATCTTCAGCGCTTTTTAAAGCTTGTTTATTGATACCGATCAGCTGGTTTAACGGCTGAATTTCCGCTTCCCACAGATGGTAGTTTTCCTGTTTTCGAAAATAGCCGCTTTCGCCTTTCTTTTCATAGTGTACGCCTTCTATTCCATACAACATTAAATTGTTGAGGTCTTCTTCTGCGATTCTGTCAAAAAACGCGAGGATTTTTTTGACCTCTTCTTCAGTCTTGACGCTTGATTTCGAAATGGCGAACATCCCGCCATGCCCGCCGAGCGCCCATGTTCGCTCCTTGCCGTCGGGGCCCTTGATCCGGTTTGCGATATCAAGCTGAAAGCCTGGGTTCAAAGCGAGTCCCTGATCACGCAAGTTCATGGCATCGCTCAGCGCGCCGATATAGATTCCCGCTTTTCCCTGAATCACTAAATCCTGCTGCTGCGTTTTGCTTGTCACCGCAAAGTCGCGGTTCATCAGGCCTTCTTCATAAAGCTTTTTCATATATGCCATTGTGTCTTTATAGGCCTCATGTTTAAAATAAGGGAACAGATTTCCGTCTTCATCCGTTCCCCATTCATTCGGTGCGCCAAAGTACGAAGCCAGGGTTTTAAACGCTCCGAAGGTGAGATCATTGCGGTCGGCAAGACCGATCGTGTCGTCTTTTCCGTTTTGATCGGGGTCCTGTTCTGTGAATGCTTTTGCTATTTTGTAAAGGTCATCAACGGTTTCCGGCATTTCCAATCCGAGATTGTCGAGCCAGTCTTTCCGAATCACGACTCCCTGCCTGGCCATCGGCCTTTCTCTATAAATCCCGTAAACTTTGCCATCAACCGAGATATTTTTTAAAATGGTTTTATCAAGTTTTTTTAAATTCGGATAGTCTTTTAAATACGGACCGATTTCCCAGAACATTCCCGACCGCAGCGCGCTGACAACCGCTGAATCTTCAAGATCAGGCAATGTCATCACTTTAGGCATGCTTCCGCTTGCAAGCGTTGTATTGATTCGCTCTTCTTTTGTTGAATCCGGAACCCAGATGAGCTTCAGCTTTGTATTCGTTTTATCTTCAATGATATCGAGCGCCTTCTCCTTCGGAGGCTGCGGCGTATGGAGCGGTACGAGCCAATCGATTTCAAGCGCCCCGTCCTCTTCTGTTGACGCCTTTTGCTGAGTACAGCCCGCTGAAAAAACCAAAATCAAGATCAGGCAACATAACTTTTTCATATGATCCCTCCCGCTTGATAAGAAAACGCTTTCAAGGAGGAATGCCCGACATGCTCCATCCTAAATATTTCATAGCCGAGCATTCTTTTTCGATTCAATATATGCAGAGAAAAGGATTTACCGAGATGAACGCGCCGCATGTTCATGAAGGCTATGAACTGTATTATCTGCTCAGCGGAGAACGCACGTATTTTATTAACCAAAGCGTCTATACCGCGGAAAAAGGCTCGATGATCATCATCAACCCCCATGACCTCCACCGAACGTCAAGCACGGAAGTTCAAGAGTTTGAACGCATCCTGATTAATTTCTCCCACGAGTTCATTGAACCTTTGCTTGAGTGCAGCCATTATCGGCTGCTTCCGTTTCCGGAAAACCAAAATTTCATCGCATTTTCCCTCCGCGAACAGGCGGCAGTCGAACATCTGCTGATGGAGATGAAGAAGGAGTGCAAGCTGAAAAAAGAAGGACATGAAGATGTCGTCAGGGCGCTGCTGTTTCAGCTGCTTTTTTCCATTTACCGGAGCCTTGCGGGCGGCGGACGCAATCAAACACGACCGCTTCACCCAATGGATGAAAAAATCTCGGAAATCGCCGCATATATCAATGGCAGCTTTCAAGAAACGATGACGTTAAACGGGCTGGCCGGACAATTTTATATCAGCCCATCCTATTTAAGCAGAGTGTTTAAAAAAGTGACCGGCTTTCATCTTCAGGAGTATATCCGGCACATCAGAATCCGCGAAGCGAAAAAACGGCTTCGTGATACAGACGAGAAAATATTGGACATCGCCGCAGATACCGGTTTTAAACATATCAGCCATTTTAATAAAGTGTTTAAAGAAATCGTCGGCATCCCGCCGCTTCAATACAGGAAAAAAAGCAGAGACATTTAATATGCCGTATAACGGAACCAGTCAAAATCAGCGGCGGCCTTTCTGCCGCTTCCGCCGTTATTGGCGAATACCCCGACCATCGTTCCCGTATGTCCCTTTGCATCACGCGACCCCTCATCGCTTAAGAAACGGGCGTCATCGGTACCGCCTGCGTGATGCCAATGCTTCCCTTCATAACTGTAGTAGAAATCCCTCTTTTGCTTATTGATGACAGCTTTTAATAACAGCGGGCCGGCCTCGGCATGTTTTTCCCCCAGCGTTTTTTGGAAGCCGGAGCGATTTTCCTCGACCTTGATCTTTAATCCTTCTTCATAGGTCAGGCAGCATTTCAAATAATTATTCGTGCTATAGTAACAGACGATCCCCGCTTGCTCTCCGGACGCCGAAGGTGAAAAGTCGAGTTTCACGCCGGCGCTGTATTGGTGGTGCTTTTCCCTTCTGACGATCGTATTTTTTGCACGGATGTCGTGTAAATCCCAATCACCTGTCCACAGCCTGAGATATCCCGGTCTTTCGATCAAAGACCAGCCGGAATGGTCGGGATTTCTGACAAACTGCCAGTCAAGACCGAGCGTATCATCGTCAAAATCGTCGAAGTTCTTTTCCTCCCATTTGACCGGAAGAAGGTTTGGAGCGCGCTGAACCAGGCTCGGGCCGTTCAAACTGTTGATGACAAACCAGCCGTCATCCTTCCATTCGACGGGATCCAAAGCGGTCTCCCTGCCAACCGTTGTATAGTTTCCCTCATTGGGCCGTCCGCATAGATACACCGCCCACCATTCTCCATTCTGGGTTTCAACGAGCTTGCCGTGCCCTGCTCTTTGAATCGGAGCATCCGGGTCTGTCTGCGTTAAAATCGGATTATATGGACAGGGCTCATAAGGACCGTACAAATGCGTTGAGCGTGCTGTCGTGATCGAGTGGGAATATCCGGTGCCCCCTTCTGCCAATATCGCGTAATAATAACCGTCTTTTTTCAGCAAATGCGGCCCTTCTGGCGCTCTTCTGCCGGTCCCTTCCCAAATCTGAACCGGCTCGCCGGAGACTTCTGTGCATTCGTCATTTAAAGGAAAGAGCGTGCAGGCAGGACTAAGCAGCATATAGTGCTTCCCGTCGCCGTCAACGAAGTGAGAAGGATCGATGCCGCTGCCTTCATCAATGAAAACAGGCTTTGAATAAGGCCCTTCAGGGCGGCTCGACTTGATCATGATCTGCCTGCGGATCAGCTTTCGGCCGTTGATGACGGTTGGTCCGTTCAGCCTGTGTGTCGCGAAAATGTAGAAGGTTCCGTCATGATACGAGATATCTGGCGCCCAAATGCCGTGCGAATCGTTGATATCAGACAGGTCCAATCCGTCATTTTCCGTGATTCCGTGGCCGATGATCCTCCAATGGACTAAATCTTTAGAGTGGGAAATAACGATTGCCGGGAAATACTGAAACGTTGAGTTCACCATGTAATAATCTTCCCCGACTCTGATGATTGAAGGATCTGGATGAAAACCGGTCAACACCGGGTTCGTATATGTGTGTTCACTGTTCATGGCATTCCCCCCCTGCCGGTTCGACACTGAACCAATCGATATCGCACCAGCCGTCCTGTCCGTCTGCTCCCCCGGTATCGGTGCAATATACACCCGCTTTGGCACCTGTCCACAGCCCGGAAACAGCCTGAAACGAATCACCAATTTGTGTGAAATGACGCTGATCCATGCTGTAGCTGAAACGGCAGACCGCCTGTTCATCAACAGTCACGCGCAAATAGACCGTTTCCGCATGTACGCCGCGCTCTTCTGTTTTGACATCTTCCTGTTCACCTTCCATACGGCCTTTGTATACAGAAAGCCGATAACCGTTTTCCAATTTCGAAAAGCCGAGATAGGAATATTCCCTTCCCATAACAGTCAAGCCGGCCAGCATAGTGTCCGATAAGGCGTTTAGCGACAATTTGACCGTTGCTGTAAAGCCTGGCCCCGAAAATTTCTGCATCAGAAGGTTTGGCAGGCGGCTCAGTTTGAACGGATGCAGGATGCCGCGGCTGTACAAGCGAAGCCTGCCGGGACTGGCGCTGAGAGAGTACCATTCTTGCTTCGGATTCGCTTCCCATTGCCAATGAAGCGCAAGGCGATCTGAAGAAAAATCATCATTGGCATGGTCAAAGGGCTGTTTTCTTTCTTTGGCGTTCGTCTTCGGCTTTTCCCATTGCAAAACCGGTTCACCGATTCCGTCGCCGTTTATGTCTTCTCCCATCAGCGGCCAGCCGTCGATCCAGCGGACAGGTTGAAGGTGCACAACTCTGCCGAATGCTCCGCAATCTTGAAAGTGGATAAACCATGATTCTTCGGAATCTAGTTCAACCCAGCCTCCCTGGTGCGGACCGTTAATGACCGTATTTCCTTGGTGGAGGACAACCTTGTCTTCATAGGGACCGTAAATCTGCTTGCTCCGCAAAACCGTCTGCCAGCCTGTCTTCACCCCTCCGGCCGGGGCAAAGATATAATAATAGCCGTCTTTTTTATACAGTTTCGGCCCTTCAATCGTAGGGTGATTCATCGTGCCGTCAAAGACGATCTCTCCATCGTCTTCCAAAGCCGTTCCGTCTTTTTTCATCCGGCAAAGATTCAGCTTGCTCTTGATTCCGATTCTGCTGTTTGCGTAGGCATGAATCAAATAGGCATTTCCGTCGTCATCCCAAAATGGACAAGGATCAATCCAGCCCTTCGTCTTTTTGACGTGTATGAGAGGCTCCCATCCTTTAAACGGATCTGATGTTTTGCTCATGAAGATTCCTTCATCAGGCGTTGCGAAATACACCCAGAATTCCCCGTTATGGTACCGAATGCTCGGCGCCCATGCTCCTTTTCCGTGAGCAGGGGCCTCGTATTCGCCGAAGGGGAGCTCGTCAAACACATGGCTGATCAAAGACCAATTCACCAAATCTGTCGAGTGCAAAATGGGAATTCCGGGAAAACAGGAAAAACTTGAGGCCGCCATAAAAAAGTCGCTGCCTTTCCGAACGACATCCGGATCTGAGTAGTCCATGAACAGAACGGGATTGCAAAACCGCCCGCGGTCAATGTTCGGATTCCAGACAGGCGGATGTTTCGCCTTACCAGTCAGGCTTTTTGCCATCAATTCTCACCCCTGTTTCATTTCCAGATTTTCAAATTCATGTTAGCATAGCTGCTGCCCCTGAATCTTTGTTATTGATGTCTGTTTTTTCTCATTCTTTGCTTTTGTTGTCCTTTGATTGAATGGCATAAAAAAAAGGCGAAACTAAAGTTTCACCTTTTCAAACGGTCAATCTGATATCAATGCCTGAAGCCGGGTCTTGAACAAACCAAGCGTTTTCTTGATGGTCAACGGCATAACCTGAGCTTTTCAGTTTTTGTACGATGCGGTCAAGTTCCGTTTGACTCGGGAGAAGAACCGTGTAATACGCCATGCCTGCCGCATCAAGTGGAGCAAAAGGCGCATGTTGTCCGGCCCAGATGTTTAATCCGATATGATGATGGTAGCCTCCGGCAGAGACGAAAAGCGCTGACATGTGTTGATAATCTCCCGTGATATCAAATCCCAGTACAGAGTGGTAAAATTCTTTCGCCTGCTTCAAATCTCTGACGTGAAAATGGACATGTCCGATTTTTGTTTCAGGGGGAAGACCTTGCCATTCGTGACCATCGGCTTCTTCAAGAAGACCTTGGACATCAACCGGTTCGGTGCCCATCACGTAGTTCCCCAGGTCATCACGCTTCCATCCCTCGCGCGGACGGTCCCGGTAGATTTCGATTCCGTTTTGATCAGGATCTGACAAGTAAAGCGCCTCGCTGACAAGGTGATCTCCCTGGCCGAGTTCGATACCGGCGCGGATCAAATGCTTCACAGCCATGCCGAGCTGCTTTCGGTTTGGAAGCAAAATAGCAAAATGATAAAGGCCTGCTGCCGATCTTTCAGGGAGCACAACAGCATTTGGAATCTCCTCAATGATCAAAAGCGGATTTTTCCCGTCAACTGTGAACTCCGCCGTTTTGCCGTCCCGTTTTAATACTTGAAAACCGATCACATCCCTATAAAAAGAAACCGATCTTTCAAGACGGCTCACCTTCAGCTTGACATAGCCGAGCTTAGTGCCCGGGTGGATTTGCTGTGACATCTGTTTTTCCTTCTTTCCTTGATTTCAGGATGATTTCCCCAAGGGACAGCATGCGGCTTCCGCTCAAGCCCAGGTATACAGACATTGCAAGAAGCGTTACATCTAATTCATAGCCTGCGCCTCCATCCGTTCCCATGAAACCAGCGGATAGCTTAACAGTGAAAATGGCTCCCAGCATGACAATCGCAAATAAAAGGCCAATCACACGTGTACCGAGCCCGAGAATCATTAAAGCCCCTCCGGCCAATTCGATAATCGCTACGATATAGGCGAGAAAGCCCGGAATTCCGACACTGCTGAAAAATCCTACAGTATTTTCAATCCCGCCTTGAAATTTTGAAAGCCCGTGAAGCAAAAATGTAAGACCTGTAACCAAACGTAAAATAAATGCACCTAATTCGTATTTGTTGTTCATTATTTTCTCCTCTTTTTCAATTTTTATTTTAAAGACCAATGACGAACGCCAACTTTATCCATCTATCAACATATCATCCGTATGAGAATCCAGCATTTTCCTCCTTTTTTCGTTCGTTACTTACTTTGTGTAAGTTAGTATATATAAATAACAAACTTACGTCAAGACATTTTATGAGCTTTGCTCATTCATTGATATACCGTTATAATAGACCTAGAGAGGTGAGGAATATGAGCCTATCATCTTTATGTCCGAAATTTGAAAAAGGAATGAAAATGATAAGTCAGCGCTGGAACGGATTCATCATTCACCAGCTTCTTAACGGCCCGCAGCGGTTTTGCCATATAGAATCTTCCCTTCCCATCAGCGGAAGGCTGTTATCCGAAAGATTAAAAGAACTCGAACACGAGGGCATCATCCACCGGCACGTGTATCCAGAAACACCGGTGCGGATCGAATACTCCCTGACTGAAAAAGGACAGGCGCTTGAACCGGTCCTTAAAGGAATGGAAAAATGGTCGCAGGAATGGATCGATCTGGACAATGCCCATGAACGGGAAAATCATTAGAAAAGGCGTGCATCTCGGGTGCATCGCCTTTTTGTTTTGCCGCTTTCATTTTATTCCGCATATTTTTCAGCTGAATCCCCATTCCCCGCCTTTTTAACGCTTGCCTGAACATCAATTTTTAATCCTCATATATTAAATAGGGAAAGATGACGAAGATATCCTGAGAGGAGAAAGAAATGCGGAGATGCTTGAAAATATTAGTTTTGATTAAAACGTTTTGGAAGACCATGCCCAAACATGAAGTAAAGTATAAAATGATGAAATCTCTGGAGGAGTTTGCCGAAGTCATGTATTGGCATACAGACGGCTATCTTCCGGATATATTGGACAAAATTCAATTTCGTCCTGATTTCATTTTCCATTACGACATTGCCTACGGCTTCTCATTGTCCCCTAACATTAGGGGGCTCAAGGATACAAACATCCCCACCGGCGCGTTTGTAATCGATTCTCATTTTAATAAACAGATCAGAAGCAGCTATTTCGAAGAAAACCAAATTGATTTAATTTTTTCAGTGACAAAAGAGCATTTTTTAAATGAATTCCCCCAGTACAAAGAAAAATTCAGATGGGTCCCATGGGCAGTTGATCCAGAAATATTCAAGGACTGGAAGTTGAAGAAAACGATAGACTATTTGCTCATGGGACTTGTACATGAAGGAAACAAAAGATACCCCCCAAAAGGAAAATACCTTTTTAGGGAGGCTGTACTTCAGACGATGAAGCATGAAGAAGGGTTTGTTCACCACCCTCATCCCGGCAATGTCATAACTGACGAAGAAGAAATCAAGCAGGCTTTTTTGAATGAAAAGTATGCCCAGGAATTGAATAGGGCAAAGATATTTTTCACGTGCGGTAGCGCCCTCCGCTACCCGCTGTTAAAATTTTTTGAGGCCCCTGCCTGCAGAACGCTGTTGCTGGCGGAGCCAAATCAAGATATTTTCGATCTTGGCTTTAAAGACGGCACCCATTTCATTGCTTGTGAAGTTAAAGACTTTTATGACAAAGCAAAATACTATCTTCAAAACGAAAAAGAAAGGCAGCGTATCACTGACAACGGCTACCGTCTCGTTCATTCACAGCATACCTATCATGCGCGTGCACAAGAAATAGTAGACGCGATAATAGATTTTTTAGAGCAGCAGGAACGGTGATGAATTGATCCATTTTTCTTATCCGGCGGGATTCTTCCCGCACGCATTTTCTTTCCAGACATATATTTCTATTACTGATGATTTAAAAGATTTCGAGGTGAAAAACATGGGAACGGAAATGCCCGCTGAATTTTATGATCAATTTATTGACCGACATCTGATTCCACTTGAAAAAAGCCCTTGGAGAAAGGTGTATGAAGAAGCTGCACGTTTATTGCCGGAGTCCAAAGATGAAACGATTGTTGATATCGGCTGCGGCACAGGGAGATTCGCAAAGCTTTTATTTGACAAAGGATACAGAAAGTATTTAGGCATCGATTTTTCCAAAGGAATGCTTGAAGAAGCCAAAAGGTATAATCCCTCGTTTACTTTCATCGAAGGGAATGTATATGATGAGGCGATCGTCCGGATGTTGCAAAAGTATCATGTTTTTGTTTTGCTGGAAGTGTTAGAGCATATAGAGAAAGACAAAGCGTTTTTATCAAGTCTTCCTCAAGGGAGCGATATGGTGATTTCTGTGCCTAACTACGATTCGCGCGCCCACGTCCGCCACTTCAAACATATTGACGAAGTCATCGAAAGATACGACGGCATATTGGATTTTCAGAACAGTGAAAAAGTCGTCATTAAAACATCTGAACGGCTGAAGAATGAAATTTACCTGCTGAACTGTAAAAAAAGATAATAATTGGCATGTAGCGAGCTAATGCGGATAACCTGTGAAGCGTTAGCTTGTCTCTGCATCAAAAGAGCATCCCCCAGTCGCACATGCAAGTCTCTGCAGCTTGCATTTGTCATTTCAGGAGATGCTATTTGCCCCGGCACAATTATGATTGATTCAGCAGTTTCTCAACCCTTTCACGGACTTGCGGAACCGAGAGACCGATGATAATTTGCAAGGCTTTTCCGTTTCTGACGACACCGTGAACGCCAAAGGACTTAAATGTACTGTCCGGCTCCACTTTTGACTCGTCATACACGCTGACTCTCAGTCTTGTCGCACAATTCGTCACTTCAGCAATGTTTTCCTTTCCGCCGAGCGCTTTAATGCAAAGAACTGCCTGATCGGTCTCAGCAATTTCCTGCGACGCAGAAACCTCTTTTTCGGATTCTTTTTTCGCCTTGTAATCTTTTTTTGAATAAAATTTTGTCTCCTGCTGCTGGTCTTTTTCACGCCCCGGTGTGGCAATATCCAATTTTAAAATCAAGAACCTGAATACGAAGAAGTAAATGGCGGTGAAAGACAAGCCGATCAAAATTTGAAAAACATAAGTGCTGCCATGCTGATGAAACAGAGGTATCCAGTTGAGCGTTAAAATCTCGATTAAACCGCCGCCCATATTTCCGACCACCCCTGCAGCATACATCAAGGTCGCCATCGTCGCGGCCAAGAGACTGTGCACGAAAAACAGCAGCGGCGAAATGAACAAAAACGTAAATTCAATCGGCTCCGTGATCCCCGCAATCACCGCTGTCAGCGTGATCGGAATCAGCAGACCGGCAACGATTTTCTTCTTCTCTTTTTTGGCTGTTACATAGATCGCGAGCGCGATTCCCAGAATTCCGAAGATTTTAGAGTTTCCGTGGAGCGCGAACCCGCCTTGAGGAAAGAGTTCTTTCAACGGCACAGAGCTTGCTGAGAACTCGCTGAGATGCTGCGCCCAATAGGTGACAATTCCGCCTTCAACTACAGCCGGGCCGAATACAAATGGCGTGTAGATGAAGTGATGCAGGCCCGTAGGGATCAAAATTCTTTCCAAAAATGTGTAAACCCATACGCCGAAGGCTCCTGAGGCGATAAGGAAGCTTTGCAGCGACGCAATGCCACCCTGCACCATCGGCCAAATCCACGCGGTCGCTAGTGCTACCGGAAGCATAATCGCGAATGAAATGATAACGACGAATGAAGAGCCTTGAAAAATCCCTAAAAAATCGGGCAGCTTCTTATCAAAGTAGCGGTTGTGGATATAAACGACAATCGATGAAATCAGAATCGCCCCGATAATGTTCGTATCAAGGGTTTTGATGCCGGCAATTTCCGCAAGCCCGCTTGTTCCTCCGGCTTCCTGAGTCATATCAACACCGAAAAAATCGCCCCATACAGTCAAAATGGCGCTGACAAAATAATTGAAGGTCAGATAAGTAGTAAGCGCTTCCAAACATGCCCGCGCCTGCGCTTTTTTCGCCAGTGCGATCGGAATTCCGACCGCAAACAGCAGCGGCATTTGCCTGAAGACGGTCCAGCCGCCTTCCTCAAGGATATACCAGAATTGATACCAAAAGGTGTCCTGACGGGCAAGCGATCCCATCAGCTGCTCATTTTTAAATAATGTGCTGAGGCCTACGACGATCCCGGCAAAAGCAAATAGCAAAACCGGCACAAACATGGCGCTTCCGAACCGCTGTACTTTTTGCATCAATGTGAATCCCCCCTGTTATTCCTGATTTTTCTTTTCTTCAGCATAGTCGACATAACTGCGAAACAGCGCTTCCCCAACGAGAAAAAAGGGCGCAAAAGCAGTCAGCTCTGTTTTTGGACAAACCGTCACCGTCTGGCTCGGCGCATAGAGATTGTAAGGAGTGAGCTGGGCGAGCAGATTATTTTTCAAATTGGTTAAAGAGATAAAAGGAATTCCCTTTGCCGAGAGAGACTGTGCCTGCGGAATCAGCGACGGGGTTTCTCCTGACAGCGAAATGATGATGATCAGATCGGCCGGGCTAAAATCAGGAAACATAAGGTCGAAATCGATTTGATCTTTGATCACCGTCAAATAACGGTGCTGAGAAACAAACATTCGCTGCAGCTCATAAGCGCACGTGGTCTGAGCCGTACCTGAACCATAGACAAAAATGCGGTCTGCTTCGTCAATGAGCTGACACATCTTTCGCAAATCCGTATTTTTCAAATACTTCATGCTCGCTTCCATATCCCTCATGAGGCTTTCAAAGGAACGGCAATCTTCCCGCTCTTCTTCCCGTTTCTCGGCCTCCCATTTCAGAAACACCCTGAACTCGCTGTATCCGCTGAAATCCAGTTTTTGTGAAAGTCTTAAAATCGATGTGCGGGATACATTGCACTTCTTTGCTAATTCGTTGATGCCCAGCTTGTAGCAAGTGTCTTGATGGTTCAAAATATATTTCAATACATGAAAATCGTTTTCATTCAATTTTTTATAATGCTTGTTCATTAATTCTTCCAACTGCATCATTTTCACCCCATTTATTCTCTGTCTCTATTATATAAAATACGAGAATAAATGGGAGATATGCCTGGGCTGACCGGTATGGCTCAGGAGCCCAGGCGTTGTCATCCTTAAAGCGACGGCTGAAGATTTTCCGCGGAAAGCTCCGGCCAATATGCTTTGTTCGCTTCAATCAGATCATCGAGAATCAGTTTGGCTGTTCTTGCATTCGGCACGGTCCGCGACAAAATCAGGGCCTGCCAAAGTTTTTGATACGATTTTTCAATCCAAGCTTCAACGACAAGCTTTTCAACAGACACCTGCTGTTCCATCAGCCCTTTTTGGAACTGCGGTATCTTGCCGATTGTGATCGGCTCCGGACCGTTTTTGCCGACAATGCAAGGTACCTCAACCATCGCCGATGAATCGAAGTTTTGGATCGCTCCGTTATTTTCAACGATTAAAAGCATCCGTTCACCGGTATTAAACGCAAGGGCGCGCGCAAGGTCGACAATATATGAAGCATGGTCATCAATTTTGATTTTGCTGCCGGCGCTGGATTGGGCTTTTGCGATTTTTTCACACTCGCCGAAAATGAATGTCTCGCGCCCTTCCATTACTTCGTTCGCCCGCGTAAATTCAGGGTTTGATTTTTTCACCATGTCATCGGGATAAAAATAATATTGCAAATACGTATTTGGAAGCGTCTCAGGGTCGAGTTCATATACTTCCCGCGCTTTTTTGAACGTGTCGTTCCAGCTGGCCTCAGCCTTTTCATGTTCATGTTCCGGAATATAGCCGAATTTCCTGACATGCTCCTTGATCGCCGGCATCAGATCGTTGCCGTCTTTGTCACAGATTGACGTCCACCAGCCAAAATGATTAAGACCGTAATAACGGACGACCATCTCTTTCCGCGAAGACATCCCGAGAATTTGAGCCATCCTGTCTTCGATACCGATCGGCATATCGCAAATGTTCAGCACTTTTGATGTCGGCCGCAGCCTTCTCGTCGCTTCGGCAACGATTGCAGCCGGGTTTGAATAGTTCAGCATCCACGCATCAGGTGAATAAGTTTCCATATAATCAATGAGCTCAAGCACGCCGCCAATCGACCTCATCCCGTACGCAATTCCTCCGGGTCCGCACGTCTCCTGGCCGACGACTCCGTATTTCAGAGGGATTTTTTCATCGAGCTCACGCATTGCATATTTGCCGACTCTGATATGAGCCATGACAAAATCAACATCGGAAAACGCCTCTTCCGGATCGGTTGTCGCTAAAAATTGAATGTGCGGAGCCCTTTCTTTAACCAACACTTCACAGGCGCCGGCTATCTTGTCTTGCCGCTCTCCATCATTGTCATACAATTTCAGCTGACGGATCGGGAAATCATCCAGATTGTCCAAGAGCATCAATACAATCCCCGGGGTAAATGTGCTTCCTCCGCCTGCAATGACAATCGAATACGTTTTATCCATTTTTAAAGCCCCCTTATAAGCGTTTACAATTTACTTATATCATGCTGAAGGAGCCGTTCCAACAGGTTCGGGGGAGACAGTTCCTATACTCGCGTTCTGTTTATTTTCCCGAAAAACGGGAACTTTCCCGGCCGTTTTATGTCGTGTAGAATAAAGGCAATCCACCTAAATTGGAGTGTGTTGTTGATGCTGATCGCAATCGGTTTATTTTTACTGGCGGGCTTGGCTGAAATCGGCGGCGGCTATCTCGTATGGCTGTGGCTGAGGGAATCCAAACCGCTGTGGTACGGGTTAACCGGAGGGCTGACTTTAATCATTTACGGCATAATCCCGGCTTTTCAGGCGTTTCCATCGTTCGGGCGCGTCTATGCCGCGTACGGAGGCGTATTTATTGTTCTGGCTGTGCTTTGGGGTTGGCTGGTGGACAAAAAAACCCCCGACCTCTATGATTGGGCCGGGGCTGTGATCTGCTTAGCGGGTGTCAGCGTTATGCTTTGGGCGCCGAGAGGCTAAAGGTTATATTTTCGAAGCCGCTTGTAAAATGTGCTTCTTGGAATTCCGGCCAGCTTGGCCGCTTCGGACACATTTCCATTCGTTTTTTGCAAAGCTTCCATCATCGTTTGTTTTTGAACACGTTCTCTGAATGTGAGACGGTCTTCTTCAGAAGGTGCGCCGCTTTTCCAATCGAGTCCGTCCAGCACCGCGCTGTATTGGGACGGGTCGATCAGCCCGCCGTCCGGAAATAAAACCCTGAGCCTTTCAAACGTATTAAAGAGCTCACGGACGTTTCCCGGCCAATGATATTCTTGAAGCCGCTTGAAAAAAACCGGCGGAAACTCGGCCTTCCACTCGTGTTGTTGTTGATAGTGGCGGAACAAATCAGGTATGTCCTCTATGCGCTTTCTGAGCGGCGGTATTTTTACGGGGTAAACATGAAGGCGGTAATACAGATCTTCACGTATCTTTCCTTTTTGGAGAAGGTCTTTCAGATCACGGTGTGTTGCTGTGATGATTCTGATGTCAAGCGGAACTTCACGGGTTCCGCCGATCGGAGTGACCTTCCGCTCTTCGATGATCCTTAAGAGCGCCACTTGCATCTGATAAGGGATCTCGCCGATTTCATCGAGAAAAATCGTACCGCGGTGAGCCTGTTCAAACTTTCCTTTTGAACCGCGGCGCTTTGCTCCTGTAAATGCGCCTTCGGCATAGCCGAACAATTCGCTCTCCATCAAGCTTTCAGGAATGGCGCCGCAATTGACGGCGATAAAAGGGCCGTTTCTCCGTGCGCTTGCCTGATGAATGGCCCTTGCGGCAAGTTCCTTTCCGGAGCCTGTTTCCCCCCATATGTATACATTCGCATCCGTCTTAGCCGCAAGCCTCATGTCGTTAAGCGCCTGCTGAAACGCCCGGCTTGTTCCGGTTTCTCCCGGATAGATGAAACGGGATACGAGCGATGGGGCTGTTTTATTGCGGGACACTTCAGCGAGTGCAATCGACTTTCCGAGGGGCCTCCCGTCTTTGGCGGAGAAAATCGTCTGCTTGTGCACCCCGGCAACCCCCCGCTCATACAGATCATTGACATTCATTCTCCTCCAGTCGGAAAAACGTTCCCGCACCGGTCTGCTTGCGGCTACGATTTTTTCTTTTTCATTGCAAACGATAAACGACTGATCCGAATCGATTTTTTCAAGACAATGGCTGATGAGCTCCGCTTCGTTTTTTTTCGTGTACACGCTGACCTCGCGTTCGATGGCGTGTGCGGCAGTAGCAGCCATCCCAAGCATAAAGGGATGCCTTCTATCCGTGAGACAGGAAATATCGATCAAACCCATAACGGTGCCGTCTTCATCGCGAATCGGTGCAGCAGAACAGCTCCAATGGTGAGAGGCGACCGAAAAATGCTCGGTCCCGTGAATGGTGACAGCTTCGCCGATTTCAAGTGCGGTTCCGATGGCGTTCGTGCCGACTTCTGTTTCCGTCCAGCGGACCCCTTCAACAAAATTGATTTTTTTCGCCTCTTCAAGCGTCCTCCGGCATCCGGCCATGCTTAATACGTACCCGTCGGCATCGATCAGGAGCGCCATCATTTCCGACTCTTTTAATTCACGGCTGATATTGTGTAAATAAGGCAGGGCGATATCGAGAAATAACGAGTGTTTCTTTTTTTGAGCGTTGAATAAATCCTTTTTTAAAATTGACTGTCCTTTATCTAAATACGGATTTACATTTCGGCTTTTGCAGCGGTACCATGATTCCATGACTCTTTTGTTCAAGCGGGCCTGGTCAAGGAGCCCTTCCTGAACAAAGCGTTTCCACGTATTTAAATAGCAGGGCGTCGGATTCATTCCATCCTCTCCTAATGCTTTTTCCTCATTATATTATAAAAGCGCTTTCAATATCGATAAAAAAAACTCCGCACTTTTCCGCTGTGCGAAGTTTTCCCTTATTCAGCAGTGAATGGCCTGACCTGCGGCTTGCAGCAAAGCTTCGTGAATCGTTTCTGAAAGAGTCGGATGGGCCGCGATGAAGTGCTCCATTGCGTCTGCCGTCAGCTCAGCATGCATTATCACGGCTGCCTGGCCGATCAGTTCGGTTGCTCCCGGACCCACGATCGAAACCCCGACAATTTCCTGATACTCCGGCTCTATGATGATCTTGACCTTGCCGGCAGTCTCATTTAAAATAAGTGCTTTTCCGTTTGAAGAAAACGGAAACTCTCCGATGCGAACATCCCCGTAGCGCTCCCTCGCCTTTTTTTCATTTAAGCCGACGCTTGCAATCTCAGGCGAAGTATAGATGCAGCGCGGTATGATTTCACTGTTGACCTTCATGTCTCGGCCTGAAGCATGGGATGCGGCGACGGTTCCTTCGTGAAAAGCGGCATGCGCCAGCTGAACCCCGCCTGTGATATCCCCGCACGCATAAATATGCGGGATGTTTGTCTGCATATGCTGGTTGACATGAATCCCTTTCCTGTCATATTTGACTCCGATATGCTCAAGCTTCAGATCAGCAGTCCTCGGCTTTCGGCCGACAGCGACAAGACATCGGTCCGCTTGAATATTAAAGCTGTCATCGCCATTTTTCAGAAAGATGCGCTGCCGGGCAGGATCAAGACGATCCACTTGTACAGATGTGAAAACACGGACGCCGGACTCTTCGAGACTTGTGCGAAGAAAGGCGGCAATATCCGCATCTTCCTCAGGTAAAATCTGTTCCGCCTGCTCGGCTATGATTACGTTTGCTCCAAGCCTGCTGTATATACTGGCAAATTCACAGCCGATGATTCCTCCGCCAATGATAAAAATCGTTTCAGGGATGGACGGCAATGACATGGCATCTCCGCTGTGGATAATCCAGCTCCCGTCAAAAGACGCAAAAGGCAGTGCGGCAGGTGCCGCCCCTGCCGCTATAATCACATGCCCGGCATTGACCACATCCTGTTTTCCGTCCTTTTCAACAAGTATGTCGTGTTCGGACAAGAACGATGCTTTTCCTTGCAGCACCTTGATTTTGTTTTTATTCATCAAATATTCAATACCCCCGGCAAGCCGCCGAATGATCTCTCTTTTACGGTTTTGGACGGCCTGCCACTGAACCGTCGGGCTTTCACCTGACAGTCCGATGCCGAATGCACCGGCGGACTTTACTTTCTCGAACATATCGGCGCTTTCAAGAAGCGCTTTTGTCGGTATGCATCCTTCATTTAAACACGTCCCTCCGAGGGGGCCATCTTCAATCAGGATGACTTCTCTGCTATTCTTGGCGGCTGTAATCGCCGCCACGTAACCCGCCGGTCCCCCTCCTATAATTGCAAGTGTCACAGTCTATCCACCTTCTCTCTATAAAAGAATTGATGCCGGATCTTCCAAATAGTTTTTCACATCTGAAAGGAATGCTGCAGCAGGCGCACCATCAAGCGCGCGGTGATCAAAAGTCAGACTGAGCGGCAGAATGGCGCCCTTTGTCAGTTCTCCGTCATGATAAACGGGTGCCGAATACATTTGGCCGACTCCAAGTATCCCGGTTTCCGGCGGATTCAAGATCGGGGTAAAGTGCTCGACACCATATGCGCCGAGGTTTGTAATCGTAAATGTCGATCCTTCTATTTCATCGTGTAGAAGCCGGCCTTCCCGCGCTTTTTTGGCGTACCATTTGATTTTCTTGGCCAATTCGATTAGCGGGAGCCGCTCGGCATGGCGGATGACAGGAACGGCCAGTCCTTCGTCCAAAGCAGCGGCCACTCCTAAATGAACATACTCAAAGGTCGCAAGCCTTCCGTCTTGATAAACACTGTTCATGGCCGGATGCTCCAAAAGCGAAAAAACAACTGCCCTGGCGGCAAAATCAGTGATCGTCAGCTTCGTATCATATCTGGATTGAGCTGTTTCATTGAGCTGCTTTTGCAGGACTTTTAATTTCGTGATGTCCGCTTTCATCGTAATCGTCAGCTGGGCGCTGTTTTGCAGGCTTTCCGTCATTCTTGCGGCAATCGTTTTTCTCATCGGGCTTGCCGGCGGACGATCTTCAGCCTTATCCGCCTGCTTGTTCGGCCGGTCGGGAAGCGCCTGCAACACATCCGTTTTCGTAATTCTGCCCCCGGGCCCTGTGCCTTTCAGCGTTTTGATGTCTATATTTGCGCTTTGTGCGATTTTGCGTGCAGCCGGAGAAATTTTAATCCGTTCTTTCGGGGGATCCGGCTGTTTTGTTTGGCTCTCCGGCGTTTGTTCGTTTTCATTCCCGATCTGGCAGATGACCGTCCCCGGCGGCACTCCCTCTCCTTCGGACACTTTGATGTCCAACACGGTTCCGTTTGCCGGAGATTCGATTTCCATTTCAATTTTTTCTGAATTGATGCTGGCAATGCTTTCTCCTTTTTCAACGGCTTCACCGACTTTTTTATTCCAGACGGAAACCGTACCTTCTTTCATCGACATCCCCAATTTCGGCATGACAACCTCGACAGCCATGTTCTCCTCTCCTTTCCAATCTTTATAGCGTATGTGTTGAGGTTTCTCCGAGCATCTCAAGCACGGTGTTCACAACTTTTTCCGGTGTCGGTAAATACAAGTCTTCAAGAGGCGGTGAAAATGGCACCGGCGTATGCGGAGCCGTCACCTTTTTAACCGGTGCGTCAAGCGAATCAAATCCTTTATCTGCTGCCAATGATGCGATATCCGCGGCGATGCTGCATCTCGGATTGGCTTCATCGACGATCACAAGCCTGTTTGTTTTTTCTACAGATGCAAGGACGGCCTCTTCATCAAGCGGCGAAAGACTCCTCGGATCAAGGACTTCGGCTTCGATTCCCCGCGTTGAGAGCTGTTCCGCCGCTTGAAGCGCCGTATGAACCTGTTTGCCGACTGCAACAATTGTTACATCAGCGCCTTTCCGCTTGATATCGGCTTTTCCGATCGGAAGCGTGTAATATTCTTCCGGTACATCGCCTGTCATGTTGTACAGCGTTTTGTCTTCAAAAAAGATAACCGGGTCCTGATCCTCAATCGCAGCGAGCAATAATCCTTTCGCATCATACGGGGTCGACGGCACGATCACTTTCAGTCCGGGAATGCTTGTAAATAGGGCATACAAGCTTTGCGAATGCTGGGCGGCTGCCCTAAAGCCGGCGCCGTGGGTCGTCCGGATCGTAATCGGAACTTCCGCTTTGCCGCCAAACATGTAGCGGAATTTCGCTCCCTGGTTCAGCACCTGGTCCAAACATGTTCCGATAAAATCGTTAAACATCAATTCTGCGATCGGCCTTAAACCTGTTGAAGCCGCTGCCATGGCTGCGCCGATGTACCCCGCTTCACTGATCGGCGTATCAAGGACGCGCTCCCGTCCAAATTCCTGAACAATCCCTTTCGTGACACCGAGCACACCGCCCCATGCTTCATCATCCTGCAGATGATCGACATTCGCTCCTCCTGCGACATCTTCCCCCATCAAAATAACGTGATCGTCCTTTCTCATCGCAAGCTTGATCGCTTCATTCAATGCGGCTGACATGCTGATTTCCCTCGTCATGTTTCCTTCCCCCTTCATGAATTAATAGGATACATATACATCCGTCAGCAGTTCGGTTTCCTCCGGATAAGCGCTTTTTTCGCTGAATGCGACCGCTTCCTTCACCGCTTCTTCAACTTCTTTTTCAATCCGCGACTGCTCTTCTTCGCTCATCAGCCCTTTTGCCAGCAGTTCGCTTTTGAACACGGCAATGGCATCTTTTTCTTCCTGATGAACCGCCTTTTCTTCATTTGTTTTGTAGCGCTGGGCATCTCCTTCAAAATGGCCGTAGTTCCGGTATGTCATACACTCAATGAGCGTCGGTCCTTCTCCGTTTTTGGCACGCTCTATCGCCCGGCCCGCAGCCTGGAAAACCGCGACCGCATCTTTTCCATCCACGCGAATGCCCGGAATCCCATAGGCGGCCGCACGATCTGCGATCGACTCGCAGCTTGACGCATAGGAAAACGGCGTCGCTTCGCCATATCCGTTGTTTTCGGCGACAAATATGACAGGCAGCTTCCAGATGGCGGCAAGGTTGATCCCTTCGTGGAACGTCCCCTGGTTGTTGGCGCCGTCACCAAAAAAGCAAACGCTTACATTTTTAGTCTTTTTATACTTTGCAGTGAGGGCAGCTCCGCAGGCCAAGGGAAATCCCCCGCCGACGATTCCGTTTGCGCCAAGCATCCCTTTGTCAAAGTCTGCGATATGCATCGATCCGCCTTTTCCTTTGCAAAGTCCTGCAGATTTTCCGTATATCTCGGCCATCATCCCCTTCAAATCGCACCCTTTTGCAATGCAGTGCCCATGACCGCGGTGTGTGCTCGTGATGGTGTCTTCGTCATTCAGATGGGCGCAAACGCCCGCAGCGACCGCTTCTTCTCCGGCGTAAAGATGGACAAAACCCGGCAGTATCCCTTGAGCAAACAGCTGATGAACCCGATCTTCGAAATGGCGGATTTCCAGCATTTTTTGATACATCCACACCGCTTTTTCCTTTGTCAGTGCCTCTTCCATATGAAAAAACCTCCTGTCTTTTTTTACTCACACGTTATGATGCAAGAATCGTGCCAGCTCTCCGACGCGAACATAAAGCTCTTTTCAGTCGGACATCCTTCCAGAACAAGAGACAAAACGAGACAGGTGTCTCAATTTGTCTACTTCGTCAGTTGCGGAAATGTCCTTGCCGCAGTTAGAATGAACGGTAGAGACGAAGGAGGTTTTTTTCATGAAGAAAGCGTATGTTTTTTTAATCGACGGATTTGAAGAAATTGAAGCGATAGCAACGATTGATATTTTACGGAGGGCTGAAGTTGATACCGTCACCGTCTCGCTTGATCCATCCCGCAGCGTGAAAGGCGGGCATGACATTGTCGTCGAGGCAGACGTCATGTTTGAGGATGCGGATGTTCAGGAAGCGGATATGCTGATTCTTCCGGGCGGAAATGTAGGCAGCAAAAAAATGCTGGAACATCAAGCTTTGCATAAGACGCTGACAGAAGCGGCGGATGCAGGAAAATATGTTGCCGCCATATGCGCCGCAACGATGACGCTCGGAAAAACGGGGCTTGTCAGCGGAAAAAAAGCGACCTGCTATCCGGGAGTTGAAGAACATTTGACAGGCGCGGATGTCACTGCAAATGAAAATGTCGTCGTGGATGGAAACATCATTACTTCCAGAGGGCCGGCGACCACGATCCCATTTGCCCTCAAGCTTGCCGAATTGCTGAACGGCAAAGATAAAGCCGATGCAGTTGCAAAGGGAATGCTCGTCTGCTAAGACGGCCTTCCTCTTTTTTATCCAATAAAAGAACGGTATTGACATCATAAATCTGAAAAGATATGATATTAAAAAAGTAATTCCGTAAAATCAATAATCGTAATCTCATGTAAAAGAGCTTTAGCATTCGGCTATAATCCCATTATGGTCGCGTGAAAAAGCAATCTTTACCATGCATGACATTAACATTTTGATAGGACGGTATATTTCATTTTCCCTATCTTCGTGTATAAGGAAAAGAAATATACCGTTTTTCAGGAGGATATAACATTGGAAAAACAGAAAGTGACGAAGGGGTCTTTGGAGGCGGAGATAAGCAAAGCCTTAACCCAGTGGGAAAAAGACTATTTAGGCCGCGGGTCCGTGTCTGTTAAAACAGATATTCTCAGAAATATGGTCATCATTTCCCTGAACGGTATTTTGACGCCCGCCGAATACGAACTTTGCAGTACAAAAGAAGGCCTGCTGTCAATTAAAAGAACCCGCTCCGGTTTGGTGGAATCGGGTATAGAACAACTGAGCCGCATAATGAAGGAGTTGACCGGTGAAGAGACGATCAGCTTTCACACCGATATTAGCACGCGTACAGGCGAGCGGATCATGGTGTTTAAATTGGCTAACGACCTGCAAAAAAAATTGTCATAGAAAAAACGGAAGATCTTTAAAGCATGAACATGAGTTAAAGATAAGCCGGTATCATTCAGAAAGATTGGCTGAAATGGGCCAATCCTGAATATACCGGCTTTTTTTACGTTTTCAGAAAGGAAGGCAAGACATGAAACAATATATTCTTTTCCATTATCCCGACGGAGTGATGTCGGGTGTTTGATCTGCTGGATTCTTTATTTTGGCTGAAAATATTTTTCGCGTCGCTTGCGCTTTGTTTGTTCAGTGCACTGCTCGTCCTGAATCGAAAGGTTCCATTGACATATGTACGGATTCACGCCAAGATCATCGCCCTGCCGCCGCTTGCCGCGCTGGCAGCATTGATAACGGCAAATCCCGGGCAGGCTGGAGCTCCTTGGCGGTTGGATTCGCTGGCTTGGCTGATCGCCTTGTTTGTCTTGACCATCGGCTTCATCGTCCAGCGCTACTCTGTCCGGTATTTGTTCGGCGACCGCTCCTACCGTAAATTTTTTGTGCTGCTGACGCTTACGACCGGAGGAGCTTCATGCGCCTGGCTGAACGATGATCTTCGCTGGCTCCTCTTATGCTGGGGTATCACGCTGTTCGGCTTGACTGCGCTAATCGGCTTAAACAGCGCGTGGCAGGCGGCGAAAAATGCCGCTTTGTATGCGGGCCGGATCTTTGCGCTCAGCTGGCTGGCGATAGCAGCAGCCGCTCTTTGGCTGTCTCTCGCGACGGGACACTGGCAATTATCATCTGCCTTAGCGGAAGAAAGCCTTGTACAGCTCAGCTCATGGGAGAAAACCGGGATCGGTCTCCTCATCATTTTAACGGTGATGATTCCTGCAGCACAGTGGCCGTTTCATCGCTGGCTGCTCGATTCTGCAATCGCCCCGACTCCCGTTTCCGCGGTCATGCACGCCGGACTCGTAAATGTAGGCGGCGTCATGCTGACCCGTTTCGCACCGATGTTCAGCGGTGATGGGCTGCAGCTTATTCTGCTTGTTCCCGCCGTCCTTTCCGTCTTGCTCGGAACAGGCATGATGATCGTCCAAACGGACTACAAGCGGCAACTCGCAGCTTCAACTGTCGCGCAGATGGGTTTTATGCTCGTCCAATGCGCATTAGGGGCCTATATTGCGGCTGTTATTCATCTCATTTTGCACGGCCTGTTCAAAGCCGCCCTTTTCCTGCAAGCCGGATCAGCGGTACGCCGTTATGAATCATCTGCATCTAAACGAGGCAAACCGGCTCTTTTTTGGGACATGATAGGCGGCGTCTTTGCTCTTACTCTCGTCATCGGAATCTGGCTCTCCGCTGCAGACGATGGCTATCAATTGATCAGCGCCCTTGTTTTAGGCTGGGCACTGTTCATTGCTTGGAGACAGCTTGTCACAGCCAATTACGGACGCGTCACACGAATTGCCGGACTTTTCATTTTAACGGGGGCTTCACTCGCGTTTGCCATCATTCATTCCGTTTTACACGGGCTCCTGAAGGAAGCTGTTGTACAGGGGGCGCAGCCGCCTGCAATGGCGGCCGTTTTAACGGCAGTCGTTTTGTTAGCCGGCAGTGCGGCCGGCGCCTTGATCGTTCGGCAGCGCTTTGCATGGTCCGGCGCACTTTATCTGCGTCTTGTAAAAGCGGGTGAGCCTCATTCCGAATCGGTCGAAGAAAGGCCGAATTATCTTGACCAATATCTTACTCAAGGAGGTCGTCAATCATGAAAGCAGCACCCACATTGTCTAAACAATTGATCTTCAAATATGAACATCAGAACGCGGACTTTAATATTGACGAATTGGTTCAATCAGCAGCACGGGTCATTGCGCCGCTATGGCCGATTGAAACCTTTGCCGCGCGCCATCCGTGGATGGGTCTTGAAGAACAAACATTTGAACAGACGGCCCGGCAGCTTAAACAGCAGCTTCATGTTGATATCTACCCAAAGTCCTCCATGTTCCGCTCCGCAAAACAACGGGGAGAAATCGATGAGTCGATTCTTGAAAAAAAGCTGATGAATTGGCTCGATTCACATCAGCCCGGCATGCAGAGGGAAACAGCGGAAGCATTTTGCAAAGCCGCGCTCAAGCTGGACGAAATACCTGAACAGCTCTTGAGCTCCCGACAAGTTAAAAAGCTTGCCAAACAAGCGGCCCGCGGGACAATCGATGACCGGAAAACACGCTTGATCAAACCGCTTAGCGTTTTTGCCGGACAACAAACCGCTCACCTCCTTGATCATCATGTGATTAAATGGTGCAAGCTGTTCCTTGATGAATCACAATCGGCATGGCGGCTTCCGCATCGTGAGAAAGGGTTTTACAGCGCATGGCGGCAGCTTGTTGAACATGATCCCGCCCTGTCGCGCGCGGAACGCCAACGAATGAATGGGTGGCCGGAAGAGCCGCGGGACGCTATGAAAAGAGCACTCCGAGCGCTTGATATTTCTGATGGAGACGTTCAGGCGTACCTTGAAGCTCATTTGCTTTCTCTGCCGGGATGGGCCGGAATGATGCTTTGGCGTTCCCAGCAATCGCAGGATGAAGAACGGCTGTTGCTTGAGTATTTGGCTGTCCGGCTTTCAATGGAATGGATGCTTATTGAACCTTATTTGCCGCTGTCTAAGCCAAAGCCTGAAAAAGAGATGCTTCTCGTTCCTTTGATT
Source organism: Bacillus haynesii (assembly GCF_014042035.1). Taxonomy (NCBI): domain Bacteria; kingdom Bacillati; phylum Bacillota; class Bacilli; order Caryophanales; family Bacillaceae; genus Bacillus; species Bacillus haynesii. The sequence goes on from NZ_CP059494.1 coordinate 2,157,498, forward strand.
GCGGCCTGGCTGCATTGGGGCGGCCTTACGCCTGACGAATGGCTCGAACTTTCAGCAGCAGAGCAAAAAGCGAGATTAACACTCGCCCGCCGCTTTGATGATATAACGCGCAGGCGTATCTGGCTGGAAGCGTGGGAACAAACATACGCCGCTGAGGTAAGGAAGCTCATCGCGGCAAACAGACCTGCCGCTCCCGCCAAAAGTGAACCGGTGCTGGCCCAGCTCGCATTTTGTATTGATGTCCGTTCAGAGCCGTTCCGCCGGGCATTGGAAAAGTCAGGCCCTTTTGAAACGTATGGAACAGCGGGCTTTTTCAATCTGGCAATCGAAACGTGCGAACTTGGCACTAAGCACAGCCACAGCTCTCTGCCGGTCATCCTTAAACCGCAGCATCGAGTAAAAGAAACGGCCGAAGAATCAAGTTTTAAATCGTATCAAGAACATAAAAAAGCGGCAGCTTCACTGAGCTCCGCCTTTAAAACGATGAAACAGAATCTATTGGCGGGTATGCTGCTTCCCGAAGTGAGCGGGCCTTGGCTGAGCCTGCAAATGGCCGCGCGCAGCCTAGTCCCCCGCGCAGCCGGGCAAGCTTTCCGGAATGCGCGGAAAACATGGCTGAAGAAGCCTCAGGCAAAACTCTCGCTAGATCGCATGGAAACATCTGAAGCCGGCATTCCGGTCGGATTTACGGAAGAAGAAAAAGCCGCCTATGCCAGACAGGCATTAAAGATGATGGGGATCACAGACCGGTTCGCTCCGCTGGTTGTCATTTGCGGGCACGGCAGCAGAAGCACGAATAACCCTTATGCATCGGCACTGGACTGCGGCGCCTGCGGAGGCGCATCTGGCGCTTTCAACGCACGCGTCCTAGCAGCTTTATGCAACCTTCCAAGCGTCAGAGAGAGGCTCCGCTCCGACGGCATTTTCATTCCGGATGATACGGTATTCGCTGCCGCAGAGCATATTACAACATTGGATGAACTGCAGTGGCTCTATGTACCTGAGCTTCCGGCTAAAGCTCAAAAAGCGTTTGACCGCATCAACTCGGTGCTTCCCGATGTCAGCCAAACTGTCGGAGCCGAGCGCTTAGAAGAACTGCCGCAGCTCGGCTATCAAAATCCGCGGAATGAAGTTGAGCGCTTCGCCGAAGATTGGAGCGAAATCCGTCCCGAATGGGGGCTGGCCCGAAATGCTTCATTCATCATCGGCACACGCCGGCTTACACGGGGAGCCGATCTTGAGGGAAGGGCTTTTCTGCACAGCTATGACTGGCAGAATGATGAAGACGGCTCCATCCTTAGCGGCATCATTTCAGGGCCTGGGACAGTAGCCCAATGGATCAATCTTCAGTATTACGCCTCAACCGTTGCACCGCATTATTATGGAAGCGGAAATAAAGCAACTCAAACCGTCACTTCCGGCCTCGGCGTCATGCAAGGAAATGCAAGCGACCTTTTGGCCGGTCTCCCGTGGCAGTCTGTCATGCGGTCAGATGACGAAATATATCATGCGCCTCTCAGGCTGCTGATCGTGATTGAAGCGCCGGATGATGAGATCGAACGGCTCCTTGACCGCGATCACAGCTTCAGACAAAAGGCAGAGAACGGATGGATTCATCTGGCATCTATTAACCCGGAGGGAAAATGGAAGAACTGGACAAACACGATAAATGAATGAGGTGAAATGTCATGGAAGAAAACAAAAAAATACTGATGATTATCGGAATGGAGAAACAGCTTGAACAGACCATCTGCCGGGCAGCAAATATTCAGCCTGAGAACGCCCTCGTTTTAAAAAGCGTCTTCCCTGATATTTCACAGCCCTACGGTGATTTGATGAGGGATATCATCACCCTTGTCCACCGGAACAGAGCGGAAGAAATCTGGATTGTCCGCGATAAATACGAACAAATGGCAGATGAAGATATTTCTGACCTTTTAAATAGAGACAAAGATTTAAACGATAGAATGCAAACTTTAGAGTACCTTTTCCAAAACTGCAGTCCGGAATTTACGCAGAGCAGCATTGATGAATGGCTGTCACCGAGCGAAAACGTGGCCGAAGGCGTACAAAAAAGCGTCGCCGCCATCCGCCGGCACCCGTTAATCCCTTTGCACGTCAAAGTGAAAGGATTTCTAATCGAAAATTCGATTTTAACGGAAATTGAAACCTTAAACAAAAACGGAGCCCGATAACAGGGCTCCGTTTTGTCTTAAACACAGGCATTCTTTACACGACAGCAGACCGCTGATAAAATCTCTGAATATGCATGGTAATGTAGCACAGCTCTTTTTCCGGAAATTCAAAGCCATACTCCCGCTTCACAAATGCCCCGATTTCTTCTGCGCACATAAACGCTTGTCCAAACTTCTTTTTAATGAGGCTGATCATCTCACTGTCCATTTCGTAAAATGTCTCTCCCGACTCGATATGCTGAATGGCGAAACGAAGATGGTTGATAAGCCGCTCATACGAAATCGTCTCATCCTTTATTTTAATGTTGAGTTTATTTTCGATGATCTCGATAATATCCTTGATCATCGTTGTGAGATCGAGCGTTTTTGTCATATCTCCCGCGTTTGTTTTGGCTGTGTGGATATGCAGCGCAATATTGGCGACTTCATCCTCCGGAATATCGATCTTCAGCTTTTCTTTAATGAGGGCCTTTGCCCAGCGGCCGATTTGAAATTCTTTCGTGTAGAGGACTTTGACTTCTTGAAGCAGCGGATTTTTAATGACCATTCCCTTGCTTAACCGTTCTATCGCGAATGATAAATGATCTGAAAAGGCGACATGGATTCGCTCATTGATTTTGATCCCGAGTTCTTTTTCCGCATGAGAAATAATATCCTCCGCCACCTGAATATGATCTTCCGGCAACGTTTTTAAGATCTCCTCGAATTGGCGGTATTCTGATGAATCTTTCATCACGAATATTTTTTCAATTTTAGATCTGTCGACAATATCATTCTTCTTTTTTTGAAATGCGATTCCGGACCCTAATACGATCTTTTCCTCGTCGCGATCCTTTACGACGAGCGCATTGTTATTTAAGATTTTTTTTACTTTCATAGCTGCCTTCCTTTCATCCTGTTTTAATGAATGAAAACGGAATTATTCTTTTTCATCTTTAAAGCCAAGACACAAAGTCGCAATGAATGCTGAAATCACCGCAATCGCAAAAGCGATTAAATAATGAATGAGATTGGCGGTGCCAAGAGGGAGAATGATTGAAATCATCGGGATGCCGGACAATCCGTAAGAATTTGCCGCCACGTGTGTGAAGACGGCGTATGCACCTCCGAGGGCGCCTCCGATCGATGCGCCGATAAACGGCCTGACGAGTTTCAGGTTGACGCCAAACATGACAGGTTCGACGATTCCCAAAAAGGCGGTGAGAGAAGCCGGAATCGCAATCTTTCTGATGCCGGCATTCTTTGTTTTCAAAAACACGGCGAGTCCCGCTCCTCCCTGTGCGACATTGGCCATCGACCATATTGGAAGCAGAAAATTGACCCCATATTCGGGATCTGCGAGCAGCGACGCTTCAATCACATAAAAACTGTGGTGCAGGCCGCTCAAAACGAGTAAGGAGTAAAGCCCGCCAAATAAAAATCCGGCGAAAGCCCCCGCAAAATGATAAACAAACCCGAGACAGTCGCTTACGAAATGGGCGATGATCAGTGAGAGCGGCCCCATGATAAACAGCGCGGCAAATCCGGAAGCCATGACTGTAATAAACGGTGCGACAAGCAAATCTAAAGAACGGGGGACGATTCTTTTTAAGAATTTTTCGATTTTGCTCATTATGTAGACAGATAAGAGAATCGGAATGACGGTCCCCTGGTATCCGATCAAAGGGACTTCAAGACCGAATACTTCGACGGATTCCGGCTTTTGGCTGCCGAGCAATGAAGGATCGAGCAAATCGGGATGGGTCAGAATTCCGCCGATGACAGCGCCTAAAAACGGATTCGCCCCAAACTGTTTAGCCGCACTGAACCCGATTAGCACAGGCAAAATGACAAACGCTGAGCTTGAAAAAATGTCGAGCATTTTCATCAGCGGGCCGCCATAAGCGCCGAGGCTGAATTCTTTAAGCACACTGATGAGGCCCATGAGCAATCCGCTCGCAACGATTGCAGGAATGATCGGCACAAAGATGTCTGACAGCGTTTTGGCAAATCGCGTCAATACGTTCATGTTTGGCCGCGCCTCCCGGCGGGCTTCTTCAAGAGGAGCCTGATCGCTGTATTGGATCATTTCCTTATAAATCTTATTGACTACACCTGTACCGAAAATGATCTGGAACAAACCGTATCTGAAAAAAGTCCCCTGCACAGACTCCATCTTTTCAATAGCAGCTATATCGATTTTTTCTTCATCTCTGACATTGAAGCGCAGCCTTGTCGTACAATGGCTGATGCTGATGATATTCTCCACGCCTCCAATGAGGGGCAAGAGAACTCTTGCAATCTCTTTTTGCAGCACCCGGATCTACCTCCTCCAATTTTTCTATCCTATCAAATCAACAGAAGACGATCAAAATGAAAAATGTGCCATTACATCTAAAGACCCCCGGCGAAAGGAATAAAAAAAGACCTAAAACATGCGAAAGCATCAGCCGATAGGCGCAAAAAAGCACACTAAGGTCTGCGGTTCCTTTAGCACATTTTAGGTCTTGCCTGCCTTACCAGTAACAATCCCGGCGATATTTGTTCTTAATATGATTCTATTCTCTTCGGCCATGGACATCAATAGTGCAAACCGCCTATATATCCTGCATATAAAAAAAGAGAAGGCGTTACAGCGCCTTCTCTACATCTTCAATGACTATCGCGCGGTCCTTTGAAACATGCACATTGTACTTCACATAGCCGGGCCGGTCTTCCCCGTCTAAGCCCATACTGTCAATCTCAATGTTTTCATAATGGTAGCCGCTCAATATTTTTTTCACCGCTTTTGCCTGGTCATAGACCTGCCTCTGGCCGTCCCGGCCTGAATTCAAGGTAACTGTAACAGCGATCGGTTCTGTTTGCTTCAGTTTTTTCCAATCTGTATTGACATCATAGCTTCCAGATAGAGAAACTTGGACGTCGATCACGTTTTTCAGCTCTTTTTCAAGCTCTGCCTTGATCTCATCTGAGGCTTCTTTGCTTAGTCTGGTTCTCGTCTTTTCCTGTCTGGCTTCTTTGATGCCATCGTTTGTGACAGCCGGGTGCAATCCACCTTTTACGCTGAAAATGTACTCATCATTCCGCTCATCTGACATGCGAAAAAGGTATTCAGCGAACTTGAAATTATAGGAGCTTCCTTTCATATTTAAGGTTTCACCGGCGTGGGCTTCCTGCAAGTATGCCGAAAGCTTTTGTTCAGCCAGCGCGCGGCTGACCGGATTTCCGTAAAAGGCGTTATACACATAACAGCCTGTCACAAGAATCAACAATGAGAGACCTGTAATGATGGCTTTCTTTTTCAATTCAATCAACTCTTTCCAAATTCTCGCATCCCGTCTATTATGAAACAGAATTCGGACATTAGACAAGCTCTTTCTGCTTCGTCTCCGTTCCCAAAAAGAAGATGGCCGCGACGGCCGCAACAACAGCGACGCAGAAGATGAAAAAGATCATTGAAATCTCTGTTCCCCGGGCGACGAGATAGCCGACAAGAAGCGGGCCCAGGATGCCGCCGATTCGGCCAAAGCCGGCTGCCATTCCTGCGCCGGTCCCCCTGATTGATGTCGGGTATTGTTCCGGCGTATAAGCATAAAGCGCGCCCCAGGCACCAAGGTTGAAAAACGATAAAAACATGCCTGACGCAAGCAGAAGCGCCAGCGATTCAGCCGATCCGAAGAAATAAGCGCTGACAGCCGTCCCTAACAAGTAGACGGTAAGCACCATTTTCCGACCGGCTTTTTCAATCAGCCATGCCGCGGAGAAATAGCCTGGCAGCTGAGCCAGCGTCATGATCAAGACGTATTCAAAGCTCTTGATCATGCTGAATCCTTTCATCACCATGACGCTCGGCAGCCAAAGAAACATGCCGTAGTAGGAAAAGACGACGCAAAACCAAACGATCCACAGCATAGCCGTAGGCCGGGCATACTTGCGGGACCAGACGCTTTTCACATTTTCCATGATGGTCGGCTTCCTTTCCTGTGCAAGTTTCTCATATTTCGGAGAATCCGGCAGGGCAATCCGCAAATATAAGGCGTAAAAAGCCGGTATCGCAGTTATCAATAAAGCAATCTGCCAGCCGTAGGCCGGAATAATAAAATACGAAATGAGCGCCGCAGCCAGCCAGCCGAATGCCCAGAAACTTTCGAGCAGGACGACGATTCTTCCCCTCCGCTCAGGCGCAACCGTTTCGGATACAAGCGTAGATGCAACTGGAAGCTCTCCCCCGAGCCCCATTCCGACGAAAAAGCGCAAGACTAAAAATGCCCACAATGTCGTCGTCAAAGCGGACAACCCGCTGCCGATCGAGAAAAACAGCAGCGTAATAATAAAAACGTATTTTCTTCCGACACGGTCAGCCAAAAGGCCAAAGACAAATGCCCCGACAGCCATGCCGATTGAGTTGACGCTGCCGATCCAGCTCATTTCCTGCGGCGTCAACTTCCATTCCGCGTGCAAAGCGGCGATAATAAACGATAATATGCCAACGTCCATGGCATCAAAAAGCCAGCCGAGGCCAGCGATGCCAAGCAGTCTGCGCTCTGAAACAGGACGGTTCTTCTTCATACTCACAACTCCTCTTTACTCTCTTAGCAGTTTACATGAGTATTAGTTTACACCTGTCTTTACACATTTGTCACGAAGAAAATGAGACGCCGTCTTTTTCAGTTTAATGGATATGATGCTGGTGAAGTTTTTCTTTATGGTGCTTCCACTTTGGCAAAAACCCGTTTTCCCGCTCTTTTTCATAGCGCTTTTCAATATGAGACTTGATTTCTTTTCCCCTTTCCTGATCAAGTATTCCGTACTCCACATACTTATTGATCAGCTGTTTTTTCTTTTCCATAATGTCCTTTTGCAAAGAAGCCAGTTCATTTTTTTGCTTGTCCGTCAACTCTTGATAAACGCGTGTTTCTCCGTAGGCAGAAGACATGAGAGCCGTACATGACAGCGGAATGACAAGAAGCAGGCAAACGCACAGTTTGCGCATCATGCAACATCCTTTCTGATCTATGATTCATTCTATTTTTTTCTTTTTTGCGGTGTTTATGCATAAAAAAAAGCCGCTTAGTAAAAAGCGGCTTTCTGTTATGGCTGCAGCGACTTTTTCTGCACTATATATTCATCAATGCGCGCCAATGCATCTTTCATGTCTATGCAGTTGCTAAAGCTTTCATCAATTTTTTGAATACCTTCCTGATATTTTTCGTCAGTGAGTACTTGTTCTGCTGCATCTCTTAATCTTTCAGCATTGACCTCTTCTGCAAACAGCGGATATCCCGCATTCAGCTCTTTGAGGCGCTGGGCGATCATCGGCTGATCTTTATCATGCGGGAGCACGACCATCGGGACACGGTAATGGATGCCTTCATTGACGCTGTTCATGCCGCCGTGTGTGATGAACACATCGGCTTCTTTAAGCACTTCTAATTGCGGCACATACGGTGCAATGATAAAATGCTCCGGCACTTCTTTTACATCCGCGTAGTCCGATTTTTCGCCGGCAGCGATGACAACCTTGCCGTCGAAATCACGGAAAGCATTGATGCACATATTGAAAAAGTCAGCAGTTTTACCAAGGACGGTTCCCATTGAAATATAAATGACTTTCTCATTCTTCAACGATTCTACCGGAAAATCGGTCTTGTCCAGGCGCTTCGGAAAACGAGGGCCGATAAACAGCACATCATCCCCAAAACGGCCGCTGTCAGGCTGAAAATACCGGCTTGTATACACAACGGTTAACTCCGCCTGATTGCTCATAAACTGTCCTGTATGCCGCGGTGAGACGCCGTACTTTTCTTTCAGTTCCCCAAGCAGGTCTTCGCATTCTTTGTCCAAGTGCAGCTCCGAACCTGAATCCGGATGCAACGGCAGAATCTTCATATGTTCTTGTCCGAAGAGAAATGAAGCCGACGAAGCGATTCCCGGAATGTTCAAATAATCCCTGACCAATTCACCCGCACCGAATGTGTCATAATACACGACATCGAACGAAATGCTTTTGGACAGCTCTTTTACAATGTCTAGAATATACAGCGAGGTTTTGAGATGAATTTTTAAAAACTCAAGAAGGCCGGACGGTGAATTCGGATCAATATGCGCGTTTCTCACCAGATCTTTGTATAAATGGACGGTAGCCCCGACGCCCTCCAGCCTGTCTTTATACTTTTCTGTTGAAAGATAGTGCACATTGTCGCCTCTGTCAGCAAATGCTTTGGTGATCCCTAATGTAGGATTGACATGCCCTTCCGCCGGAAAATTGACGATTAAAATATTTTTCATGATCAAAACTCCTTTTTATCCTTTTTGAAACGGGTTGACATCAATTGAGCGCCTGATTAGACTGATGTTAGTTACTACTAACTATCATAAAATGGGGGTAAGCACCTTTGCAAGAGACGAACGAACGGATCATAACTGCTGCTTTAGACTTAATGCAAAAATACGGATTCAAGTCGGTTACAATAAAGGATATCGCGCTTCATTCAGGCGTCAGCGAGATGACGGTCTACCGCCACTTCAAAACAAAGCTCGGACTTTTGGAAGCGGCCGTTCAACAATTTTCTTATATACCAGCCTTTCAGCGCGTATTTGAAAACGATATCACTTGGAACCTGGAAAAAGATTTAACATTGATTGCAGAATCGTATTTGCTCCATATGGAAAATAACAAACCGCTCTACCTCATCGCTGTTCAAGACGGCGGAAGGATGACTGATCTTTTCGGTTCTCTGTTAAAGCATATGGAAGAGCTCCTCAGTTATTTAACAGACTACTTTCAGACAATGCAGGACAAAAGCCTGATGAAAAAGGGAGATCCAGGTTCACAGGCCTTCACCTTTCTGTCATCTTTATACGGATACTTCTCGTCTGGCGCATTGGCTGGCGGCCGGTTTCAAAAAACCGCTAAAGACACTTATATTAAACAGATAACCGCCGCTTTCTGCGGCGGCTTGCATGTATGATATCATCCTTCAAACTGAAGGATGGATCGTTAATCATTTAGCTCTTCAACATCCTTCAGCTTGATTTCCGTATTTTTTTCAAAGGAGGTGCTGTATTTAAGATAGCCGATCTCCTCGTCTTTAATATCTTCCCCATCAAAAATGTTCGCATTAATCGTCACGCCTTCGTAGTCATATCCTTCCTCATTCAACAGGCGCTGAATCTTTTGCGCCGTTTTGTATACGTCTTTTCTGTCGGCATTTGCGGCATCAAGTAAAATATGAATCTCCATCGGCTTGTCTAAGCGGAGGCTTTTCTCCCATTTTGCGTCATTTTTCAGCTTTCCTTTTAATACCTCCACATACACATGAACGTCTTTCAGATCGTTTATGCTTTTCGATAAAAACGTTTTGATTTCTTTTCCGGCTTCTTCTCCAAGCCGCTCCATCAGCGGTTCGTTGAGGTTCTCTTCATAGATCCCGTCCGTGTGCACTTCAGGTTGAATAAATCCTCTCAAAGAAAACAGATAAGGATCTTTGCGCTTTTGATCGCCGGTATCAGTGACTTCAAATACATATTCGGCGAACTTGAAATTATAGATAGCGCTGTCGATCCGCAAGTCTTTTTCAGGATAGCGGTCATTCAAATAATGCTCAAGCTTCGTTTGAGACAGCCTCTTGCTTACGGGATTTCCGTTGAAGGCGTTGTATGCGGCAAGCACAAAGGAAACGAGCAGCACAATCAATACGCTATACAAGATTTTCTTTTTCATCATATCAGCTACTTTCTTTCAGCTTTAAGAACAGCCATCCGATCATCATCCCGGCCGCGGCGAAAAAACAGTGAATAGCAGCAAGCATGAAAGCGCCAAAGACGGCATACAGCAGGTGCTCCACAACCCCTGTACCGTCAGCTGTGTCCCATCCGGCCAGAATATCCCCCATCCCCCAAATGAAAATCGGCGCAAAGGAGAGGAGTATCACGAGTTTCATATCCCGGTAAAACAAGTACACCGCAAGCCCAAGCACGGCGTACCACAAAATAAAGCCGAAACTCTCATTTAACAGGGATGTGTGAATCGCGAGAAAAAACGAAATGGCTGTAAACATCAATTGGTACAAGGAAAGCTTCCGATTGATTTTTTTAAACATTTGACTTTCATGAACAGACGATTCAATATGTTCCTTCGGAAGCTCGGCTTCCGTCATCTTCAAAAGCCTATGAAGCTCTTCATCGTTTTCGGCCGCTTCCTCAATCCATTCAGCCGTCTCTTTGCTTAACAGCCCCTCATGGTACAAAGGAAGCAAATCTTTGAATATACTGCGTTCCTTATCCTTCATCATACCCCTCCATTTCTTGCTGTAGCTTGAGCTTCGCTCTGTGAAACCCGACCCTGGCATAGTTTTCTGTTTTGCCTGTGAGCATGCCGATTTCTTTAAATGACAATTCTCCGTAGATGCGGAGGGTGACAATTTCCTTTGAAGTCTCATCAAGCCGGTTGATTTCCTCGAGAAGCCGCCGCTCTTTCTCGGTTTTCAGGAGGTGTTCTTCAGGAGATAAGCAAGCAGCTTCATCGTGCTGAATGATCATGTTTGCCCCGGCTTTCGACGATCCAGAACGAAAGTGTTTTTTCAACACGTTTTTAGCAATCGCAAACACCCATGTTTTGATTGTCGACTTTCCCGAAAATGTATGATGGCCTTTCACAGCCTGATAAAATACTTCCTGTGTTAAATCTTCCGCCGTTTCTTTATGGAGTGTCTTGATGTAGAAAAAGGCATAAACGGAAGGCTGAATACTCTTGTAGACTTCCTCAAGCTTCATAAAGCCCCTCCCCGGCTGGGCATGCCGCTATTTTTCCATTCACTTATTAGTACCGCTGAACTTCTTTTTGTTACAAAAAATCACATAAAAAAAGAGGCAAAAATGAATATTTCATTTTGCCTCTTGATATCCCAATCGCCAAACAAATGTCTTCCAGTCTCTCGGATGATACCCTGTCCTTATTTGGACGAGCCCGCCAGCGATTTAAAAAAAATCACTTTCTTCTTCAACTGTTTTCACGTTCACTAAGTTCCCGACCTTCATCGACAGCCCGCTTCAGTGCCTGCAGCATGTAGCCGATCCCTCGATATCCCGCCAACGGGTAAGTGATCTGCTGTCCGCTGCCAAACACGTTCCTCAGAACAGGCCTGTATTTTTTTCCGCCGAGCATGACGATTTCGTCATAATCCATCAGGTTTTTCCGTTCACCTTGGGTCTTCATCTCGACATCCGGCATAATCTCCGGGTGGCGCATCCCGAATGTGATGTCATAGTTTTCAGGAACGATATCTTCAGGTTTTAAAAAGCCGTGTTTTGCCGAAAGAATCACCCAATCCGAAAAAAACGTCTGGGCATATGCGCGGCACGCCCGGTGAAACGTGCTCAGATAGACATCCTTTGCGGCGGACGGGCCGATGCCCGGATCGACATCCCAGATTTTCTTCGCCCCGCACGGGATGATGCAGAGTCTTTTCATCATTTATCCCCCTTTTGGTTCCGCTAAAAAACGCCTTTGAAAAGGCGTTTTATTTCAGCTTCAGCGATACGACCGATTCGACGTGCGCCGTCTGCGGAAACATATCGACAGGCTGAATGTATTCGACATGGTAATCCTTGGCCAAGTATTGCAAATCTTTCGCAAGTGTTGACGGATTGCATGAGACATAAACGAACCGCTTCGGTTTAACCTGCCTGATCGTATCAAGGAAGGTGCGGTCACAGCCTGTTCTTGGCGGATCGACGATGACGACGTCCGGCCTGAAGCCTTCTTTTGTCCATTTCGGCAGCCAGTGCTCAGCCGTTCCTGTGACATAGTGCGCATTTTCGATTCCGTGCTTTTTGGCGTTTTGGTTGGCGTCATCGATCGATTCTTTGATGACGTCCATGCCGCGGATTTCTTTTGCACCATCGGCGATCCACATTCCGATCGTGCCGACGCCGCAATAGGCGTCGACGACTTTTTCGCGCCCGGTCAGTTTTGCCGCTTTTTTCACTTCGTCATACAGCTTGACCGTCTGGATCGGATTGAGCTGAAAAAAAGCGCGGGCGCTCAGCTCAAATGAAACCTCTCCGAGAAATTCCTGAATGACCATATTGCCGGCTAAGAGCCTTGTATCATCGCCAAAAACAACCGATGTCTTGGCTTTGTTGACGTTTTGAATCACGGATGTCACTTCAGGCAGACGCTTTTTGATTTCCTCAGCAATGAGCTCCTTGCGCGGCAGGTCTTCTTTTGACGTGACAATGACAACCTGCACTTCCCCCGTCTCAAAGCCGACCCTCGTCACGATCGTGCGGACGTCACCCGTGCGCTTCCGTTCGTTGTAGACGGAAATGCCGAAGTCTTCAAGAATCTGCTTGACGGTTTGCGTCGTTTTGTTCGTCGCCGGATGCTGAACGATGCATTCGCTAATCGGGACAAGCCGGTGCGAGTCAAGGCCGTACAGCCCGGCTACCATCTTTCCGTTTTTCGAAAGCCCGAGTTGAAACTGGCTTTTATTCCGGTAGTGCCACGGGTTGTCCATGCCGATCGTCGGCCTGATGTCCATTTTGCCGATGTCAAAACGGGTGTGCCGTTCGAGCGATTGAATGACGATGTCCCGTTTTCCTTTCAGCTGCTCTTCATAAGCCAGATGCTGAAGCTGGCAGCCCCCGCATTGCTCATAGATGATGCAAGGCGGCTTGACGCGGTGCTCTGAACGTTTGCGCACCTTTTTGACGCGCCCTTCGGAAAATTTCGGATGAACCTTTGTCGCCTCGACGACGACTTCTTCACCCGGCAGTGCGCCGGGGACGAAGACGACTTTTTTCTTGAAGTAGCCGACGCCTTCGCCATTGATGCCGAGGCGCTTGATCGTCAGCGGAAATTGCTGTCCGACTTTTAATTCTGCTGATGATCCTTTTTTGTCACGTTTCACTGATGTTCTCTCCATTTCTACTCAATGCTCCTCCATAAATACAAGGAAGCATAGCTTAAATAAGGGTGCCATTCTTTGCTCATTTCAAGCATTTGTTCTTTTGTCGGTTTATCGTTTAAGCCAAAATGGCGTTTGATGGCATTTTGGATGCCGATATCGGCGGCCGGAAACAGATTGGGGCGGCCGAGCCCGAACAGCAGAACGTTTTGGACGGTCCACGGGCCGATGCCTCTGATTTTCACCAGCTTTTCCATAATGTCTTCATCTGATAATTGGTCAAGCTCATCAAGATGTAAACGGCCGTCTGCGATCATCCTCGATGTATCGATGACATATTCGGCTTTCCGCATGCTGAATTGAAGTTCGCGCAGGTCGTTGTAATCGAGCTGTGCAATCGTTTCGGGAAGCGGATAAAACCAGACCCCGTCCTTTTGCTCTCCAAAAGTGTGAACGAACCGCTCCGTGAGCGTATAAGCAAAAGACAGATTGAGCTGCTGGTGGATAATGCATTTCATCAGGCAATAATACAAATGAAAATCGAGCACCAGCGGCGTTCCGGCATGCTCTTCAAAAATTGATGACAAGCTTGATTGTGAAAAGTGATCCAGTACAGGCTGAAGACTTTCCTCCCATCTGAAGATCCGTTTCACTTCTTTCATCATGGCGTCTCGATCGTCTGTACCGCTGACGGCAAACGCCGGGGCTTCGACAGTTCCCGTCGCCTGCACAGCGACAATCCGAGGCTCTTTGTTTTGATTGCGGAGCGGCAGCTTGACCTCCCTTTTGTCGAGGTTGACCGCATTGAGCGGATCAAGCGAAAGCCTGTCCAACACGCGGTCAAAATGATAAGGCGGTGATACGCTTACAGTTTCCTTCCACATCGCTTCCCATCCCTTTTTCTTCTTTGTCCACAGTATACCATGTTTCAAATTCTCTTAAAAAAGAACAACATTTTATTTTTCATCGAATGAATCACAGTACAGCGCAGCATCCTATGGAAGCGGAGGGGTGCCGATGATTAAACATTTTGCGATGACAAAGGACGGACGGCTTTTATCCGACAACAAAACGGAAAGGCTGACAGATCAAGATATTGAGTGGTTTTGGACCGATTTCGATCAGCCTTCGGATGAAGAAGTCTCATTACTCAAAAGCCATTTTCACTTTCACCCTTTATCGGTCGAAGACTGCGTACATCGCTTGCAGCGTCCCAAGCTCGATCAATATGAAGATTATCTGTTTTTCGTCATACATGCGTTGAATCATAAGACTTTGGCGTCTGAAGAAGTTGATTTATTCGTTGGAAAAAATTTCATCGTCACATTTCATTTTCATCATTCAGACGGCATTGAAAAAGTAAGAAGACAGCTTTCGGAAAACAGCGAGTTGTGGAAAAACGGACCTGGCCACATCGCCTATATGGTCATGGATACGCTTGTGGACGAATATTTCCCGATTCTTTACAAAATAGAAGACCGCCTCAATGAAATTGCCGAAAGCGACAGCAGGAAAACGTATGGAACGCTGATGAACGAGGTGTTTGATATCCGGAGCGACCTTTTAAAGCTGAGGAAAACAATCATTCCGATGCGGGATTTGCTTTACCGGATTTTAAACATTGAAATTTCAAAAGAAAACCGCGAACGAAAAGCGTATTACAGCGACATTTACGACCATCTCTTGAAGCTGGCCGAAATCGTCGAAAACAACCGTGACATGACAGCCGATTTGAGGGACAGCTACCAGACGCTCAACTCCAACCGGATGAACGCCATTATGATGACGCTGACGATCGTCTCAACAATTTTTATTCCGCTCACCTTCATTGCCGGAGTGTACGGCATGAACTTTGACAACATGCCTGAACTGCATTGGCGCTACGGCTATTTTTTCATCCTCGGAATAATGGCAGCCGTTGTCGCCGGCATGATCTTCTGGTTCCGGCATAAAGGATGGTTTGACATTTTCAAGTAAAACCGGAAACCTTTTTCCTCTCTGTTCGACTATTTCTATAACTGAGGAGGGAAAGAAATGAAGCTACATACAGGGCTTGTCGGCATCATCCTGATCGTTCTCGGTTTGTTGGTTAGCGCCGAGAATCATCAAAGCGTGTCTGTGGCAGACGCGCTTTTAAGTCAGTCTGCCAGAAGCATTGTGGTTCTGTTCTGCATGTTGATGCTCATCGCCGGCTTCATTATGGCGTGGCGCAATTATTATGGAGTACCTTGGATCCGCTTTAAGCTTTTTTTGTTTATCATCGGCATTTCAGTATTTTACCCGCTGGTCACAGAACAGCTGATGCTCTTTCAAAAATGGAATGCACAAGGCGATGATGCCGTGGAATATATGACAAGGGGAAGCACTTGCAGCTATCAGGGCAATATGGAGGAAGGGAGCATGGACTGTGAGGTCAAAGTGAACAACTACGGGAAAAATACCGAACGCGTCCAGCTCACCCCTGATATGGTAAATGAATTTGACTTTCAGCCGGAAGAGCTGGAACTGTCTCCGCATTCACAGGAAACGTACAGCGTCACCTTTAAGGCTCCGGGAAATGAGGATGCATTTGCATCCGGAATTGAAGAAGAGCCGAAGTTGCAGATTGAAGTGGTGAAATGATAACTTTCACTCGAGTCAAACAAATCGTTTTCGGGAAACAGCTTACTACTCATTTATTACACAGAAAAAACGAACTGACAACAAGCCCTATTCAAACAGCCGATTCACAAACTACAAATCTCAAAGAAAAAAGCCGCTCCTTCACGGAACGGCTTTTCGTCTATTAATCGTGATAAGATTCTGCAATCGCGTTGGCGGCGACGATCGCATTGTAGACGTCGTCAGGGGTGACTGGGAACGGCATGTTGCCCATTGTGTCGCCTTCAGCGCAAGCGCTTTGAGCGACTTGGCGCCATTCATCTTCGACAAATTCGTCGACTCCGAGGTCTTTTAATGTCAACGGAAGACCGACGCCTTTGATAAAGTCAATAACGGTCTCCAGCTCTTCGGCCGGCGCGTTTTCGAGAACAAGCTGAGCCAAAAGGCCGAACGTAACTTTTTCGCCGTGCTGAGCTCTGTGCAGAGAAGGAACGGCTGTCATTCCGTTGTGGATCGCATGTGCGGCTGCAAGACCGCCTGATTCGGCGCCGACTCCGCTTAAATAGATGGTCGCTTCGATTGTATCTTCGACGGCTCGTGTGGAAACGCCGTGCTTGACCGCCTGCATCGCTTTTACGCCGTTTTCCAATAGCGTATCATAGCAAAGCCGGGCAAGTCCCAATCCAGTTGTTGAAGGCTTCATCAGCACGAGGTTATCGCCGTTTGCTTTAAAGCAGGCGCGCGCTTCAAAATACGTCGCCAAGGCGTCTCCGATACCGGCTGCGAAAAAGCGCGGCGGCGCGGATGCTAAAATGTCAGAGTCCGCGAGAACAACATCGGGGTTCGTCGGCAAAAACAGATAGCGGTCAAACGATCCGTCGTGTTTATAAATGACGGCAAGGGCCGTACATGGAGCATCTGTGGAAGCAATTGTCGGGAAAATCACAACCGGCAGCTTCTCGTAATAAGCGGTAGCTTTTGCGGTATCAAGCGTTTTTCCGCCTCCGATCCCAACGATGATATTAGCGCCTGCATTGCGTGCAAGCTCCCGGTTGCGATCGATTTCTTCCTGTGTGCATTCGTAATTGAATTTTTCAAAAACGGCTTGATTGCCGGCTTTCTGAATCGAATTCCCCGCTTCTTTTTGAGCGCGTTCCAAAATGAATTCGTCGCAAATGATATATGCGTTATCGCCAAAATCTTCAATGTAGTCGTTCAAGTTCTCCAGCAGTCGTTTTCCTGTAATAAATTTTTTAGGTGATGTGACTGATTTTACTGATTTTGACATGGTAATTCCCCCTTCACTATCAATGATATACCTATTTTCTTTTTAAATCTAGTAATATATGTATATAAAATGGATTTTTATTCTATGGAATTGACTAGGGAAAATAAAAGAGCCTGCAGCATCAATTTTTTAGCCCAAAGCAAAAACCCCGGCACAGCGACCGGGGCATTGTCTTTCATAGGGTCTTTAGCATCATAGATTTTTCAAACATCAGGTCATCAAGGCTTTTAAATGTATATCCTTCTTTTTTCAAGTCAGTGATCGCCTGATCAAGCGCTTCTGCATTGTCTTTCGAGACGGTGTGAAGCAGATAGATGGCGCCGGGATGGGCCTGTTTCATCATATTGTCGTACGCATAGCGCCACCCTTTTTGGGCATTGATTTTCCAATCGACAAAAGCAACAGACCAGAATACCGTTTGGTAACCGAGCTTTTTCGCTTCTTCGAGCACCCGCTCGCTGAAAACGCCCCGAGGCGGCCTCAGGTAGAGATTGTCTTTTTCGCCTGTGATTTTGTAAACCTCCTCATCGACCGATTCCAATTCCTCTTGAATCACTCGGCTTGTTTTCGTCGTGAGATCCGGATGGTGATATGAATGATTCCCGATGATATGCCCCTCCTTGGCCATTCGCTTGATCAGCTCCGGCTGATCTTTGACAAAATGGCCCGTCACAAAAAAGGCCGCTTTGACGTTTTGTTTTTTCAGAACATCGAGCACGTGAGGGGTGTAGCCGTTTTCATAGCCGTTATCAAAGGTCAGATAGATCGTTTTTTCCTTTGTGTTGCCTAAATAAAAGGCGTCGTACTGCTGTAAAAGGTTGTTCAGCTCTTGTCCAGCATCTGCCGGCTGATGGTTTTTGCTTTTTGAAAAACCCCAATGGATCGCCTTGTTGGAAATCGCTTCAGCATTGCCGCTGAAGGCCAGCATTAGCAGGAATCCGCAGCATATGGCACAGATTCGTTTCATTATCTTCTCGCTCCCAGTTTTATTTTTTCTTATTGTGCAGAAGGACTGAGCATTTCATACTAAGCAACACTTGGAAAACAAAAAAACCGCGGCAGAGAATGCGCGGTTTTATTTCCAGTCTTTTTTAAAGCGCTCGTATTTGGCTTCCAAATCGTCGAGCATGCTGATCAGTCTGTCAATATCTTCAAGGTCGGTCGATTCCGGGTCTAAAGAATCGATGACTGACATAAACATATCCAATCTGTTTTTCAAATAATTGACTTGCTGTTCTTTGTCATGTACTGCGTTACCCATGATTCTCCTCCTTTTGTTCCTTTATCGTAGCCTATAAACGGCCTTTTTTCAATCATCCATGACTTGCATGCCTCAAGGATCAGGTCTAAAATGAATAGTTGGGCTATATTAGTATGTCCTATCATAAAGGAGTTAGATATGTCATGACAGAAAAAACGCAGGTTCGTCCGATCACCCCGGAATATGATCCGTGGGAAGCCTACATGGACGTTGACCAATTTGGAGATATACAGCTGACGAACGTTGAATTTACGACGACGACTCTTTGCAATATGCGCTGCGAGCACTGCGCCGTCGGGTATACGCTCCAGACGAAGGACCCGGACGCGCTGCCCGTCAGCCTTCTGTTGAAACGACTTGATGAGATTCCCCGCCTTCGTTCTTTAAGCATTACGGGCGGCGAGCCGATGCTCTCATTAAAATCTGTAAAGGAATATGTCGTTCCTTTATTAAAATACGCTCATGAACGCGGCGTGCGGACGCAGATCAACTCAAATTTGACGCTCGACATCGGCCGCTACGAACTGATCATTCCCTACCTGGATGTGCTTCATATTTCCCACAACTGGGGAACGGTCGAAGACTTTGCAGAAATCGGCTTCGCCATGATGGATAAAAAGCCGACCTTTGCCCAACGGGCGCGCTATTTCGAAAAAATGATCGAAAACAGCCGGACGCTAGTTGATGAAGGAGTCATGGTATCCGCCGAGACGATGCTCAACAAACGGACGCTCCCTCATATCGAGCATATTCACCGGCAAATTGTCGAAGACATGAAATGCCAGCGCCATGAGGTCCATCCGATGTATCCGAGCGACTTTGCAAGCGCGCTTGAATCTTTAAGCTTACAAGACATGAGGAAAGCGATCCATCGCCTTCTTGACATTCGCGACGAAAATACGTGGATGCTGTTCGGCACCCTGCCGTTTTACGCGTGCAGCCCTGATCCTGAAGATCACGCTCTTTTACAGCGGCTGCGCGAAGCGAAAAATGTCACCGTCAGAAACGATCCTGACGGCAGATCGCGCTTGAACGTCAATATTTTTGACGGCAATATCATCGTGACCGATTTCGGAGACACTCCGCCGCTTGGCAACATTCAAACAGACAGCCTGCCAAGCGCCTATGCGAAGTGGAAAAAAACAGAGCTTGCCAAGGAGCTTAATTGCCACTGCCCGCACGTCCGATGCCTCGGGCCGAATGTGCTCGTCAAAAACAGCTATTATCAAGATGTTGATTTTACTTCCAGAACAGCAAGAGTATGAAAAAAGCAAGCCGCAAAGGCTTGCTTTTTTATTTCGGCTGATGACTGAGCTGAAAGCCGAATGTGAGGTGATCCTGTACAGGAATCCAGGCGCCGATTCCTTGTGAGGTGATGTTTTTGACGACAAGCTTTCTTTTGTTGCCTTTTAATACGATGTACACTTCGCCGTAGGTGACTTTTCCTTTTTCATTGACGGCAGGTGCATAGGCGTGTAAATTTCCCAGTTTTTTCGGCTGCACTTTATAAATCTGATCGCGTTTTGTACCGGAGCCGACCACTGTTTCAAAGGCGAGCGGCAGCTTTGTTTTTTCCATGGCTTTAAGCATCATCATGTTTTTGACATCTTCCGCTTTCGGGACTTTAGCCGTTAAGCCGCCTTTGATTTTGCTCGTCTGTTCTTGGGAATACGTGAGTTCGGCAGGTGCTTTCCCGCCCCGGTTGTCAAAGCGGTTTGTGTTGATTTTGCGGTATTCCCAGTTCGCAACGGTTTCATTCGAGGTATACCCAAGCGCCCATCTGCCCAAATAAATCGTCGCCCGATAGCCGATTGCCAGCGGTGTGCCGGAAATGCTTGACTCATTCAGCATTTTGATCAGATGCGGATTTTCAATCGCAATATCGGTTGTTTTCAGCAGCTCTTCGGCTAGTTCGCTCGGCTGCAGCCTCGGCTGATCTTGAGAGGCGTTAGGGTATGTGTTCTCTTTGGAAATATTCGTGACAGAGCTTGGAATCTTGATCGGCTTGGCTGCATCAGCTTCCTGTACAGCGAAAAAACTAAAGGATAAAAACGCAGTCAGCGTAAAACACAAAAGCTTTTTCATACTATCACTCTTTCTGTTTCTTTTTCCTTATTGTTTTCCGGATGCTCTCTGTTTATCCCGATTTTTTTAAAGAAGGAAAAAACCGATTCCCATGATGATATAAGCGGCCAGCAATGTCGCGCCTTCAAACCAGTTCGTGTCCCCGTCGTTGGAAATGATGATCATCAAAAGAACGGCGGAAGCCATGGCAACCAGCTCCGGCAAGGTAAAGACGAGCGGCATGCTCGTTGGAAAAAACAAAGAGCTGATGACAAGAACAGGGGCGACAAACATCGCGATCTGAAGCGTTGATCCGATCGCAATTTCAACCGCGACATCCATTTTGTCCTTATAGGCCATAATGACGGCGGAAGCATGCTCTGCCGCGTTTCCGACGATCGCGACAATGATGACTCCGATGAAAAGCTCCGACCAGCCGAATTGTTCGGCCACCGTATCAAACGTATGGACGAGGTGCTCGGAAATGTAGGCGACGGCAACGGTTGCCAAAAATAAAACCAATGTTGCCCTCTTTCCCGACCATTCCGGCTCTTCATGCGATTCTTCCCGCTCATTTTGATTCGTCTGGTAAACCCCGCGGTGGCTGACAAGCTTGAAATAAAGCGCAGCCAGGTAAAGCAAAATCATGATGATGCTGATACCGACGCTCATCGACAGCTTCCTCGGCTCTGTCATTTCGGCTGAAAATACTTCAGGGATGACGAAAGCGACAATCACTGCGAACATGAGCAGACCTGAATTGTGTCTCGCATCATACACGTTGAATTCCTGGCGCTTATATTTCAGGCCCCCGATGAAAAATGACAGTCCGGCGACTAGGAGAAGGTTGCCGAGGACAGAGCCTGTCAGCGATGCGAGCACAATGCCGATCAGTCCTTCCCGCAACGCGAAAATCGAAATGATCAGCTCAACGGCGTTTCCGAACGTTGCATTTAAAAGGCCTCCGATCCTCGGTCCCGCAATGATCGCAAGGCTTTCGGTGGCTCTTCCCATATAGCTTGCAAGCGCGATGATGGTCAGGCAGTATATGATGAACAATAAAACCTGCGGCCAATGCAGAAGGCTCCCTGCGACAGAAAGGGGAACACCTGCAGCCATCATCCAAAAGAAAAAACGGCTCATTTTTCATTCCTCTTTTCTTTTTTGGTGTAGGTTATTTTTGTGCGAACTTTTCAGTTTATATACGGCATACTGATCTATTCCGCATTGGCGCAGGTTTTTAAACATCAGCGAATCTCAAATGTTTCGATGATGTCTATGCTGTTTTCAACAGACCTCACCATGGCGCAGTTTTTCAGCGCTATTTTCAGCGCCTTTTTGATTTGTTCTGTACCGAGGTTTTCTCCCTTCAATATGAAGTGGAGATGGATACTTTTGATGCGGCCCGCCTCTTCGGAAATACGTTCTTCTTTTGTCTCGATGGTCATATCTTTCAGCTGTATCCTTTTCTTTTCCAATATTTTATGAAGAACGGTTCCGCTGCATGCCGCAATCGAAGCGGCCAGCAATTGATAAGGCCTGAATCCCGCTTCTTCATTGCCTGATATCTTAAGCTTTCCATATTCCAGATCAGCCTCAAAGCCGTTCTGATTCCACACGATTTCCATGAATCACACCTCTTATGAAAGAAAAAGAAAAATCGCCTTGCCTAAAAACTTCTGAAAGTTGTACGATCAAAGAAGGATTACGGATAAGGAGAATCGGCCGATGACTAGATTTCACTTTTTCATTCTCGTTTTGATTGTCAGTATATCAGGTTTTTCGCAAGGGATGCTCCTTCCGGTCATCTCTGTTATTTTCGAACAGGAAGGCCATTCGGCCGCACTGAACGGGCTTCATGCGACAGGCCTCTACATCGGCGTCTTGATCGCTTCGCCGTTCATGGAAGCGCCGCTTCGCAGGCTCGGTTTTAAACCGCTGATTGTCATCGGCGGGGTGATGGTGTGCGCGAGTTTGTTCGCCTTTGTTTTTATTCAGTCGTTTATCGTTTGGTTCTTTTTGCGACTCTTGATCGGCATCGGGGATCATATGCTGCACTTTTCAACGCAAACTTGGGTGACCACATTATCGTCTAAAAAAAACCGCGGCCGCAATATCTCTTTGTACGGCCTTTCATTTGGTTTGGGATTTGCAGCGGGGCCATTTTTAACGCCGCTTGTCAACATCGCCCCGTCATTGCCGTTTATCGTCTCAGGTGCGTTCAGCCTGCTGGCGTGGCTGTTTATTTTTTGCCTTCAAAACGATTTTCCTGAGCAAAGCAGCTCTGAAAGCCACAGCGATAACAGCTTAAAGCGCTTCGTTCAAGCCTTTCTGCTTGGATGGGTCGCGTTTTTGCCGACGTTCGGCTACGGCTTTTTGGAAACCGCTCTGAACGGCAATTTTCCCGTCTATGCGCTCCGGTCGGGTATTTCCGTCGAAGGCGTATCGATCATTCTTCCGGCTTTTGCGATCGGCAGCATCGTCTTTCAGTATCCGCTCGGCGTGTTGAGCGACAAGTACGGAAGGCGAAATGTGCTTCTTGTCATATTGGCTGTCGGGGCAGGCTGCTTCTTTGCGGCGGGCTTTTCCGATTCCGTTCCCCTGCTTGCGGCATGTTTTTTCATAGCTGGAATGGCTGTGGGATCAACTTTTTCACTCGGCATCAGCTTTATGGCCGACCTTCTTCCAAAACGCCTTCTCCCGGCCGGAAACTTGATGTGCGGAATTACCTTCAGCTTCGGAAGCATTTTCGGCCCGGTTGCCGGCGGCTGGTATATGCAGACATTTCACAACAGCAACCTGTTTTATTTGATTACATGCGTGATGGTGTTGATCTGGATCGGGGTGCTCTTTGGCAAAACGAAGAAAAAAAGCGCTCTCGAACAATCTGAGGCGGCGCCAATGTAAAAAAAGCCGACTGCTTACAATAGGCAGCCGGCCTTTTAGAAACGTCAGGCAGTTTTAATGATATCCGTTTTGTCCGTTGGCGCTTCCGCTCGTTTTGTTTTTCGGACTTTGCTTTGAATTTTGTTTATTATGGCTGCCGCCTTTTTTCGTGTGTTTTGTCATGATGATCCCTCCGCTTTTGAACTCATGAATTGTTCTATTATAGATTGCTCATTTCCGCGGATTTTCTTCAGGAATGATTTTACGTTTATGTAAAAGGGCATTGATTTCCCCCCCCAGAATAATCATCATTCCGCTTAAATAAAACCAGATCATCAAGACGATGATGCCGCCGAGGCTTCCGTATGTCGCGCTGTAGTTTGCAAATTCGCTGACATAGTATGAGAACAGCACGCTGACGAGGATCCAGCCGGCGGTCGCTGCAACGGCTCCCGGAAGCACGAATTTAAATGACAGCCGCTTATTCGGGGCAAAAAAGTATAAAGCCGTAAAGACGATAAGCAGCACAATCGGGCTGATTCCCCAGCGGAGCGCTGACCATGCTGTTAGAAACATCTCCGGCGTACCGTCCAGATTGGCGATGAAATGGCCGATGGCCCTCCCGAATACGGGCAGAAGAAGTGCGACCAATATTGTGAAAACCATCGCGGCGGTCAGAAGGAGCGATGTCAGCCGAACCATAATGAAAGAGCGGTTTTCCTCGACTTCATAAGCATGGTTAAAAGCCCTGACAATCGCGTTCAATCCGTTTGATGCAGACCAGAGCGCCGCGATGATCCCGAAAGAAAGCAAGCCCCTGTTTCCTGTATTGAGCGTCTCTTCAATGACGGACATCGTGTCTTCTGGGGCATACTGTTCGATCAGTCCGATGACATCGCCCGTTTTGACAGGCAGGTAGCCGATCAAGGTCAATAGGAAAATCATAAACGGAAACAGGGACAGTAGGAAAAAGTAGGCAAGTTCCGCCGATTTGCTCGGCCCTTCATGAAGGAAAAAACGCCAAGCCAGCTCTTTCAAAAAACTCATTCTTTTTCCGGCTCCGTATGTCCTTTGGATCTGGCTGTGAAGTGATCCCTCGTTTCCTCGATCAAGCCGATCACTTTTGGCGTCGTCTCCTTCAGCTCTTTCACCTGTTGATTTAAGAAGTTCAAATCATCCGATATGGAAGCTGTCAGCTTTTTGGCTTCGTCCATTTTTTCTTTCACGCATTCGGTGAGCATGCCAGGATTTGCGCGGTAAAGGCGGACTTTGTTTTTGCACGCGGTAAGCTTTGCACCGCACGCTTCTCTAGTCGGTTTGTGCAGCAGTGACATAACCGCCCCGACCGAAGCGCCGAGGAGGATATTTCTGATGAAAACGCGGTCGTTTTTCATAAAAAATCTCTCCCTTCGTTTTTATAGATTGTGTTCTTTTCGAATGTCCTTCAGCAATTCGCTGCACCCTTTCGCGACGAGTTCGTATACCTCTTCAAAGTTCCCGGTGTAGTATGGATCAGGAACATCTGCCGTCTCACAGTCTTCAACATAGTCGAGCAGCCTCCGGATGACGGCTTTGCTCCCGTAGCCGGCAAGGCTTCGGACATGCCCTGCGTTTTCGGCATCCATTGCGATGATATAATCGAACGCTTCCGGGTCTTTGTCGGTAATTTGCCTCGCGTAAAGGCCTTCGCAGCTTATCTTTTTGTCAGACAGCAGCGACCGTGTGCCTTCATGAGGCGGTTTGCCAACATGCCAGCTTCCTGTGCCAGCCGAATCGGCTTCGATCCGGTCCTCCAGTCCGCTTTTTTTGAGCATGTCGTTAAATACGGCTTCTGCCATCGGAGATCGGCAAATATTGCCGAGGCAGACAAATAGCACTTTGATCATCAATCAGGAGCCTCCTCTATTCTTTCCCCACTTTTCAGAAAGAAAAAACACTTTTGCTTTTATACTAAAGATTTTTCTGTTTTTTTCAACTTTGGGAAGAAAAGATGACAATACTATTGACAAATCTAACAAACTTTCAGAATATTCTAGTTAGACACAAAATTAAAGGGGGATATTTCGCCTATGGATTTTATTTCACATATTGTAGATACAATGAACGGTTTTTTATGGGGACCTCCGCTTTTGATCCTCATCGTTGGAACGGGTATTTATTTGACTTTCAGGCTGGCTTTTTTGCAGATCAGACTTTTGCCTTACTCGTTAAAGCTTGCCTTTTCAAGACATCAAGATAAATCCTCCGAAGGCGATATTTCCCACTTTCAGGCGCTGATGACCGCCCTTGCCGCTACGGTCGGTACAGGGAATATCGTCGGTGTCGCCTCAGCTGTCATTGCCGGGGGGCCGGGCGCCGTGTTTTGGATGTGGCTCGCCGCCTTCTTCGGAATGGCGACGAAATATGCTGAAGCTGTGCTTGCCGTCAGATTCCGCGTGAAAGACAAAAACGGCGAAATGTCAGGCGGCCCGATGTATTATTTGGAACACGGCCTCAAGCAAAAGTGGCTTGGTGTGTTATTTGCCATATTCGGGGCGCTTGCCGCTTTCGGAATAGGTAATATGGTTCAGTCAAATTCTGTATCCGGAGTCATGAGCTCCACATTTTCCGTGCCTGCCTGGGTAACCGGCATCATTGTCACGTTTTTTACCGCCCTTGTCATTCTCGGGGGAATTAAAAGCATCGGCAGAGTCACCTCGCTGTTCGTGCCGATCATGGCTTTATTTTATGTCATCGCCGGATTGATCATTCTTGTCTCAAACTTTGAACTTGTCCCCGGCGCGGTCGGTTTAATTTTCTCTGATGCGTTTACCGGTCAAGCCGTGGCAGGAGGCGCAATCGGAACCGTGATCCGCTGGGGCGTGGCACGGGGCGTATTTTCAAATGAAGCAGGCCTCGGCTCAGCGCCGATCGCTGCAGCCGCGGCAAAAACCGATATGCCGGCCCGCCAGGCGCTTGTCTCTATGACTCAGGTTTTCATCGACACATTGATTGTCTGCTCGATTACGGGGATATCGATTGTCATGGGAAACATGTATTTGACAGAAAAAAACGATGCGCTGACATCGATGACATTCGCACATTTTCTTGGCCCTGCGGGATCGACAATCGTCGCGATTGGACTGCTGCTGTTCGCCTATTCGACGATTTTGGGCTGGTCGTACTACGGAGAAAAATGCTTTACCTACCTGTTGAATGAAAAATATGCGATCGTCTACCGTGTCATCTTTGTAATCGCCGTCTTTTTCGGAGCGGTCTTTAAAAATGACTTCGTCTGGGCGCTTGCCGATATGCTGAACGGTCTGATGGCAATTCCGAACCTGATCGGCCTGCTCGGTTTGACAGGCATTGTCATCTATGAGTCCAAACAGATCCTCGCCAAAATCAAAGCCGAAAAAGAGGAAAAGCAAAACAGCGTATCTGTTTAAGTCGGAGAAGATTTTTGACAGGCGTCCTTTTCTTCTCGCTTCATTCTGTTACAATAAAGACTACGAAATCAGTGAGAAAGGATGTGCCTTCTTGTCAGAGCAGAAAACAGCCGAGCTGAACAAAATGATCGAAGAGATCTCGCAAAAACTAAACATGCTGAACATCGGCGTCATTAAAGCTGAACACTTCAGCAATGAAAAGCTTGAAGATCTTGAATACCTGCATCAAATGGTGATGAAAAAGAAATCTTTCAGTCCGAGCGAAATGCAGGCAATCGCAGAGGAACTGGCTGCACTCCGAAAATAAACATAAAAAAGACCGGAAATCCATTCCGGTCTTTCAGATTGTTGACAAAAACCCAAAACGGCTTTTTGTTTTGGGTTTTTGTCATCCTTTAAGCTCAGCGTGATTGAAAACCCTTGCAGTCTAGGAAGGCCGAGCATCGGAAGCTGACTTTCACAGGATGTGATGACGGCGGCGTTCAGGCAGGACGCCTGGGCGGTTAGCCGCCGGTCCTTTTCCTATTCGTGAGCACCGACGCGCAGGCCTGACAACGAATGCGAGGGTTTGGCGACACGCTGAAAGACCGGAAATCTATTCCGGTCTTTTTTCATCAGCCAAGCAGCTTCAAAGATTCGCGTGTAAATGCAGGGATGTCGTCAGGCGTCCGGCTTGTGACAAGCTGGTTCTGGCAGACGACAACTTCCTCGTCTTTAAATTGAACACCGGCGTTTTCCAAATCGACTTTAATCGATGTGTAACCTGTTGCACTGCGTCCGTCCAGAGCCTTGGCGGTGATTAAAAGCTGCGGTCCGTGGCAGATCGCAAACACCGGTTTTTTGTCATCCATAAAGGATTTCGCAAACGATACGAAACGCTGGTCGGCTCTGAGGATATCCGGCGAAAATCCGCCCGGAATCAACAATGCGTCAAAATCAGCCGGGCTGACTTCATCAATGGACGCATCTGTTTCCACTTGCGCCTCGCCTTGCTTGCCTTTTAGCGTTTTGCCTTTCTCTTTTTCAATAACCGTAAGCTGGTGTCCGGCGTCTTTGAACGCTTTCGCAGGCTCGGTATACTCCGAATCCTCAAAGTAATCTGTCAGAACAACTGCAATTTTTTTACTCATATTGATCACCCTCCCAGAAGCTTCTGTCTACATAAATCCATTTACCCCTGCCACACTAAATAAAACATCCGCACGTTCCTCACAACAAATTACCTAAATCACCCGGCAGACATAGACAGACTTTGGAATCATTTTCTGAGTGTTTACAATATTCGAAACGAAAGTTCTACAAAACTTTACAAAAAGTTCTTACAATAGAAATTGTTACTCTAATCTGAAAGGTGGAGAAATGGTGGGAATACAGAAAAGTCGGTTTTCAGGGAAAAACATTCTCCGTATTCTGCTAACCTCAGTGATGATATTCAGTTTACTCATTCCAAACACCCAGACATATGCAGAAGAACAAAATGAACACCCGCTGATCAACCTCAGCATTTTGGGCACGACAGATATCCACGCCCATATCATGGATTATGACTACTATGCCGACAAAGAAACGGCTGAATTCGGACTGGCCCGCACGGCTCAGCTGATCGAAAAGTACCGGAGCCGGAATCCGAACACGATTCTTGTCGACAACGGCGACTTAATTCAAGGAAACCCTCTAGGGGAATACATCTTCAAACATGAACGTGAATCGATGATCTCCGGAACGAAAACACACCCGATCATTGATGTCATGAACAAACTGCACTATGACGCCGGCACGCTCGGAAACCATGAATTCAACTACGGCCTTGAATTCCTTGACGGTACGATAAAAGGCGCCGAATTTCCCATCGTCAATGCCAATATTAAAACACCGGACGGAAAGAACAAATATACGCCATATCATATTGAAGACCGGACGCTGACGGATGAAAGCGGCCAAAAGCACCAGCTTAAAGTCGGCTACATCGGCTTCGTTCCGCCGCAGATTTTAACATGGGATAAAAAGCACCTGGACGGCAAAATCACGGTGCAGGACATTACCGAATCAGCAAAAGAAACGATTCCGAAAATGAAGCAGGAAGGCGCCGACGTGATCATCGCGATCGCCCACTCCGGAATTGAAAATGGCGAACAGGCGGCGGGAGCAGAAAACGCCGTATATGACCTGGCTCTCAAGACGGAAGGAATAGATGCGATCATCTCCGGACACCAGCACGGTCTGTTCCCCGGCACCGACTATCCCGGAAATGGCGTGATCGACAATCAAAAAGGAACGATCAACGGCATCCCTGTCGTCATGCCGAAAAACTGGGGCAGCCATTTAGGAATCATCGATATGCAGCTTGAACAGAACGGCGGCAAATGGACAGTGAAAGATGCCAGCGCAAAAACGGAAGCGATTGCCGGAAATGTGACGTCGCGAAACGGAACCGTCGTTTCCGCGATTAAAGACACGCACGAAAAAACGCTCGAATACGTCCGCGCGCCGGTTGGCCAAACGGAAGCCGATATTAACAGCTTTTTCGCACAGGTAAAAGACGACCCTTCGATCCAGATTGTCACAGACGCACAAAAATGGTATGCGGAAGATGTCATAAAGGGAACGGAGTACGAAAACCTGCCGATTTTATCAGCGGGCGCGCCGTTTAAAGCAGGAGGACGCAACGGTGCTGATTATTATACAAACATTAAAGCAGGAAATCTTGCGATCAAAAACATCGGCGATTTGTATTTGTACGACAATACGCTCTATATCGTCAAGCTGACGGGAAGCGAAGTGAAGGACTGGATCGAAATGTCGGCCGGGCAGTTCAACCAGATCGATCCTTCAAAATCGGGCGAACAGGCGCTCCTCAACCCCGATTTCAGGTCGTATAATTTCGATGTCATTGATGGTGTGACCTACCAGATCGATGTCACACAACCGGCAAAATACAATGCGTCAGGCGGGGTGAAAAATCCGCAGGCGAACCGCGTCAAACAGTTGTCTTACAACGGAAAACCGGTCCGCGACGACCAGGAATTTCTTGTGGTCACAAATAATTACCGTGCGTCCGGGGGCGGCGGATTCCCGCATCTGACTCAGGACAAAGTCGTTTATGCGGCAGCTGATGAAAACAGGCAGGTGCTCATGAACTACATCATGGAAAAGAAAACGGTCAATCCTGCCGCCGACAACAACTGGTCGATCGCTCCGATTAAAGGAGCCGATGTAACATTCGAATCTTCCCTCCTCGCCAAACCGTTTGCTGAAAAAGCGAAGGACATCGATTTTGTCAGGGAATCCGAAAACAACGGATATGGCGTCTATAAGCTGAACTTTGACGGTTCAGAGCCTCCAGTTGATGATGGAAACTGGACGTTAACAGTCATGCACACGAACGACACTCACGCCCACCTTGATGAGGCGGCAAGGCGCGCTGCCAAAGTGAAAGAAATCCGCAGTGAAACAGAAAACAATGTGCTGCTCGATGCCGGCGATGTCTTTTCCGGTGATCTGTATTTTACGAAATGGAACGGACTCGCCGATTTGAAACTGATGAACATGATGGGCTATGACGCCATGACCTTCGGCAACCATGAATTTGATAAGGGGCCTAAGGTGCTCGCAGACTTTCTCAACGGAAACGATGCAGCCGTCGATCCGTTAAACAGACATCAGCTGGAAAAGCCCGATTTTCCGATCGTCAGCTCCAATGTCGATGTATCAAAAGAGCCTCAGCTACGAAGCTTTCAAAAAGAGCCTGCAGTCTTAACAGCGGGGAAAAAGAAAGAAAGCGGCATCTATCCTTATATTCTACTTGATGTAAACGGCGAACAAGTCGGCGTATTCGGCCTGACGACGGAAGATACGTCATATACGTCAAGCCCTGGTCCGAACATTGCGTTTCATGACGCTTATCAGTCAGCGGAGAAAACGGTCAAGGAACTGAAAGAAAAAGAAAAGGTCAACAAAATTATCGCCCTCACCCACCTCGGCTACAATCGGGATCTGGAGCTTGCCAAAAAAGTGAAGGGCATCGATTTGATTATCGGCGGGCATACGCATACACTCGTCGATCACTTGAAAGTAGTGGAGAGCGAAGAACCGACAATCGTCGCCCAGGTGAAAGACTACGGGCAGTTTTTGGGAAGGGTCGATGTTGTGTTTGATGAGAACGGCGTCGTTCAAACGGACCAATCAAAGTTCAATTTGATCGCGATCGACGACAAGGTGGACGAAGACCCTCCTGCGAAAGAAGTGCTTGACGGCTTTAAAGAAGATATTGACGAACTGAAAAAGAAAAAAGTAGGCTATGCCGATGTCCCGCTTGACGGAAAACGCGAGCATGTCCGCTCAAAAGAAACGAACCTCGGCAATTTTATCGCGGACGGCATGCTGAAGAAAGCAAAACAAGCAGGCGGCGCTGACATCGCAATCACAAACGGCGGCGGAATCAGAAGCGGTATTGCCAAAGGCGAAATCACACTTGGCGATGTGCTGACAGTCATGCCGTTCGGCAACACCCTCTATACCGCTGATTTGACGGGGGCGCAAATTAAAGAAGCGCTTGAGCACGGGGTGAGCCAAGTCGAAGAAGGCGGAGGCGCGTTTCCGCATGTCGCGGGTTTATCCTTCACCTTTACACTGAGCAAGCCAAAAGGTGAGCGCATCCTCGATGTGAACCTCGTCAATGACAAAGGAGACGCTGTTCCGCTCGATTTGGACAAAACCTACCGTGTCGCTACAAATAACTTCATGGGCGGCGGCGGAGACGGCTATTCCGTTTTTAAAGAAGCGAAAAACGGTGTCGATCTCGGCTTTACCGATTACGACATTTTTACAGAACAGCTTGCCTTATACGATTCTGTTTCACCGAACATCGAAAACAGAATCACAGAAGTTTTCCTTCCTGACCGTCAGGCAGACGGCACTTGGACGCTTGCGGAAAAGCCGTTCGAAACATACGCGAAAAACGCAAATCAGGTGATTGCCTATTTCCCTGACACAGAAAAGGAACACATCAAGCTGAATATGACAAAAGCACAGACTGACCTTGTGAAAGAAAGAACTGATGATCCAAGTATCACCTTGAAAAACGATCGCATTGCGATGCAGCTTCCAGCCGTTAATCTGGCAAGCGAAAAGACAAAAATCAGCATTAAAATCGCCAAGGATATCAAACAGGCGGTCACAAAGGTATATGATTTCAACATTCAGCAGAATGGAAAAGCGGTCAGCACATTTAAAGAGCCTGTCGGACTGTTTTTCCAAGTTGATGCTCCTGACAAACATTTGAGCGTCTATTATGTCGACCGCAAAAACAACAGCTTCACAAAAGTGACAAACGGCTATACGAAAGGCCGTACCGTTGCAGGCTATGTCGACCATTTCAGCGAGTATACCGTGATGAATGACAATGCCGGGTCTCCTTCACTTCCGCCGGGTTCCGGCGATGATGACGGTCCGGATGGCGGCAGCGGCGGTGAACCCCCTGCTTCGCCCGGCGCCGGAAGCGGCGGGTCGGATGACGGAAATGAACCATCCGATGGTTCAAACGGCGGATTTTTGCCTGACACCGCTTCAAACGCCTATCATTGGCTGATGCTCGGCCTGCTGCTGCTTATATTCGGAAGCGGCCTGTACCTTTACCAAAGGAAGCGGCGCAAACTTCAAATCTAAATATAAAAAAAGTGCGGTCTGCTCATGCAGAACCGCACTTTTCTTATTCAACCCATTTCACGATTTGATCAAGCGCCCGTCTCGTCTTAGGACGCGGCTCTTTCACGCGGTATCCGAAAGCGGCCATGACTGAGATGTCAAAGCGGCCGTCCTCCAACAATCCTTCTTTTTCAAGGATGTCGTGGACTTTGTCGTAGTTAAAGCCTTCAATCGGGCAGGAGTCAATACCGATCAAGGAAGCCGCCGTCATCATGTTGGCAAGCGCGATGTACGTTTGCTTTGATACCCAGTCAAACATCGCTCTGTCGCTTTCGTACAAATGAAAATCGCCGTCTTGGAAACTTTCCAGAACTCCGTCTTCTTTCAGCATATTTTCAATGATCTCCTCCGGCATTTTTTTCACATGCTTTAATTGATCTGCAACATAGCCGGAATCACGTCGCATTTCTTTAGCTGTGCGCCCGAGCAGCAAAACGAAATGGCTGGCTGTCGGAAGCTGTCCTTGTGCGCCCCATGAGACTTGGCGCAGTTTTTCACGCAGCTCTTTATTTTGGACGACGACAAATTTCCACGGTTCGAGGCCGACCGAGCTTGGCGACAGTCTGCCCGCTTCTAAAATGAACTGAAAATCCTCATCTGATATCTTTCTGTCCGGATCAAATTCTTTTGTCGCGTGTCTAAATTGGAATGCGTCAAGAATCTCCTGCTTCTTGGATTGCTCTGTCATGTTCTGTTCTCTCCTTTTGTCTATAGTTTATATTCCTTTCTTAATTTCATTCTAATCATTATAATAGCAATAAGAAAGTACGCACATTTTTGTGGCATAGTATCATTTTTTATACTAAGGAGAGAGGAAAATGAAAAAGTATCCGGCAGCATGCGAAGCACCGGACGGTTATTCATGCCCGGTGGAAGCAACGATCGATATCATCGGCGGTAAATGGAAAAGCGTCATTTTGTATCACTTGATCGATGATAAAAAACGCTTTAATGAGATGCGGCGCTTAATTCCCGCCGTGACACAGCGGATGCTGACCCTCCAGCTCCGCGAACTTGAGCGCGACGGCATCGTCTGCCGCACGATTTATAAGCAGGTTCCTCCGAAAGTCGAGTACAGTTTAACCGAGTTCGGCAAGACGCTGATCCCGATCATCAGTCAAATGATGAATTGGGGAACGTCCTATGCCGGCAAAATCAAGGAAGCGCGTCAAAGATCGGCTGCGGCTGAAAAGCTGGAATCGCAAGGCTAATTGGCCGGCTCGATTTTCAAAAGAAAGTCTTTGATCTTGCTTAAGTATTCTTCAGGATTGTGGCGAAATCCGCCGACATGTCCCGCGCCTTCAATCAAATACAGTTTCTTGAACCCTTTTTTCCGCTCATACAAGCTTTTAGCCATTTCCGGGGGAACAAGCTGATCATTTGTGCCGTGGATGATAAACAGCGGCGTGTCTGACTGCTCAAGATTGCTGACCGGCGATATGTCGGCAAGGCTCCAGCCGTGGCGCCGTTTGATCAGCCCGCTTGCCAACGGGATGAGAAACGGCACGGACAATTTGACGGCGGCTTTCAGCTGAAAGCGGCATAGCTCTGTTAAATCGCTGAAGCAAGAATCGGCAATACAAAACTTGATTCTCCGGTCCTGTTTCATCAGCTCGATGGCAGCCGCCGCTCCGAGCGATTCGCCAAGCACCCCGATCCAAAGATCTTTGCCGAACCTGTTCTCAAGCTCGTCAGCCCACCTCGCCAAATCGTTCTTTTCGTAAAACCCGTAGGAAACGTGTGAACCGCCGCTCAACCCGTGGCACCTGCTGTCGCAAAGCAGGACATTGTAGCCGATGGACTGAAACAGCTCGACGTATTTATACCCTCCAAACAGAGACCACTTGATGCCGTGGGAGATGATGACGGCTTTCCTGCTCTTTTGAACGGGAAAAAGCAGCGCATGCAGCCGGCATCCATCCCCCGCCGTCAAAAACAGCTCTTCTTTGTCGTGTGATTCAAACACGTCATCGATGATTTCGCCGTGTTTGAGTCCGCTGAAAAAGGTTTCTTCATATGCGCTCCGATTCGGCAAAACAAACAAATAGCTGACAATCAGACTGACGGCAAAAATACTGATCCCAATTCCAAAGACCATCAACAAAATTCCGATCCACACGGCCCTCACCCTTTACGTTCTTGTTTAAACTTATTGTATTCCGAACGTGTCTGGGCGTGAGTCGCGGCAGAAAAATTGACGTCAAGAGCGCCCGTTTCCGAGCTGGATGACTTTCGCTTTTCCGGCTGCTTCCCTCAGCACACCTCTCGTATCAAATATCACGTTTGCATAGTTTAACAACAGCTCTTTCGGGAGTGCATCATGATCGGTCAAAACGACAACACAGTCGTACTCTTTCAGCATCTTTGAATCTATCGGCATGCTTGCTAGTTTTTTGCCGCTGAGGTCGAGATCAGGAACGTGCGGATCATGGTAGGAAACATCAGCTCCCATGCCGATCAGCTTCTCTATAATGTCAAGCGATTTTGATTCGCGGACATCCGCTATATTTCGTTTATAGGTGACGCCGTAGATTAAAATGCGGGCGTCTGTCGCCTTGTCTTTACCTGCCAGTTGCAAGGAACGCTCTGCGATATAGCGGACGATTCTTTCATTTGTCGCTTCCGACAGCTCGATAAAGTCGCTCGATAAACCGCTTTGTTTCATGACAAACTGCAAATACAGCGGGTCGACAGGGATGCAATGGCCGCCGATGCCGGGGCCTGGATAAAACGCTGCAAACCCGTACGGCTTTGTGCTTGCCGCTTCGATGACTTCCCACACATTCACCCCGAGCCTATCGCACATCATCGCGAATTCATTAATAAATGAAATATTAATAAACCGGTACGTATTTTCGAGCAGCTTTGTCAGCTCCGCTGTTTCAGGCGATGTAACAGGCACAACCTCTTCATAAATGCCGCTGTATAACTGATGCACCTTTTCAAGGCATGCCTCCGTCGCTCCTCCCACTACCTTCGGCACGACTTCAATCGGGAACTGATTGCCCGGATCAACGCGTTCTGGAGAATAAGCCAAATAAAAATCCTTTCCGCATACAAGGCCGCTTTTTTCCAAGATCGGTTTGACGATGTCCCTTGTCGTACCCGGATATGTCGAGCTTTCCAACACGACGAGCTGCCCTTTTTTCAAATGCGCTCCAATCGATTGTGCCGCTCCTTTCACATAATTCAAATCAGGACCCGCATCATCATTCAGCGGCGTCGGTACGCAGATGATGACGGCATCCGCTTCACCGATTAAACCATAGTCCGAAACAGGACGAAAGAAACCGGTGCCTATTCCGTCCTGCACCGCTTGATCGTTTATATCTGAAATATAGCTGTTTCCTTTCCGTAATGCCTCGACTTTCTTTTTGTCCAAATCAACACCGATAACTCGAATTCCTTTTGATATCAACAACATGGCTAAGGGCAGACCGACAAACCCCAAGCCGATGACCGCTATCGTTTCGTTATGCATTTCCTGTTTGCTCATTTATCAAATCGCCCCTTCTCTACATTCCTTTAATAAACTATGTTTCAAATCTTTTTTTGAAAGGGACGATCTACCAAATCAAAACCTATTTATTTTTCATATCAGATGTTTGAAATGAAGAAAGAGGCAGCTGCACCGGCTGCTTCTGCAGCACAGACTGGTAGATTCCAAAAATCGTTTCAATCGCCTTTTTTCCTTCATATCCATCAACCAATAATGTGTCTTGATGCTTGACGGCGCTTATAAAGTTTTGATACATTGCGGTTTGTTCGCCGCCGAGATCAATCAGCTGCGCCGCTTCTTCAGCATCCGCCTTCTCCCCGTGGATATACCAGCGGCTGATCCGGTTTAATGCCGGGCCTTCCAATGAAATCGTTCCATTTTCTCCAAAAATCGAGAGAGAGCTTCCTATATTGTTTGGCTGTGTGACGATATTCGCTTCTACTACTCCTTTCGCCTGACTGGCAAACGTCAGAACACCGACAGCAACATCTTCCGTTTCTTTAGCTCCGGAGCCGCCCAGTATATCTCCGTAAACGCCTTTTACATCACCTAAAAACCATTGCAGCAGATCGATCAGGTGTATCCCTTGATTGACCAGCATCCCGCCGTCTTTTTCCCAGCTTCCTCGCCAGGATGCCGCTTCATAATAAGCGGGAGACCTGTTTAAGCGGAGCGATACTGTGCCTAAGTAAATCCTTCCCAGTT
Organism: Bacillus haynesii; assembly: GCF_014042035.1. NCBI lineage: Bacteria > Bacillati > Bacillota > Bacilli > Caryophanales > Bacillaceae > Bacillus > Bacillus haynesii. The sequence continues at coordinate 2,194,017 of NZ_CP059494.1, forward strand.
TTCCTTCCTCAATCGTTTCCTTCAGTTTTTTCATGATCGGCCGGTGACGCATCTGGTGGCAGACCATGAGCTTCAGCCCGTTCTGTTCCGCCAGCTCAATAAGCTCATCGGCATCCTGTAATGACAAGGTCATCGGTTTTTCGACGATGACGTGCTTGCCTGCCAGCAGCGCATGTTTGGCCATTTCGGAGTGCAGTCCCGAAACCGCCGCAATAATGACCGCTTTTATTTTAGGATCTGAAAGCAACGTTTGATACTGCGGATAACGGGTCATTCGGCTTTCATTCCCGGAGAGGGAAGCATAGTATTCTGCCGCTTCCTTCATCCGTTCTTCCTGCAAATCACTGACGGCAGACAACTTTGCATCATCGCACCCGGCCAGTGCTTGAAGATGTTTTCTTGACATATAGCCGCAGCCGATTAAACCAAAGTGAACCGTCACTTTTCCCCTCCTCCTTTTTTCAGCAGCGCGGAAATAATCTGATCTTGTTCCTCAGCGGCTAGAAAAGGATCCATCGGAATGGCCAAAAGGGTTTCGGACAAGGACTCGGCTATAGGAAAATCGCCTTTTTTGTACTGCAGTGAAGAATAGACCGCTTGCAAATGAAGACAGCAAGGATAATACACGCCTGAATGAATGTGCTGCTCTTTCAGCGATTGAATGATGTCGTCACGGTTTTTCGCGCCGATACAATAGAGATGATAGATATGTGTTCGGTCCTCTTTCTCAGCCGGCAGTATGAGATGCCGCGCCGTTTTCAAACCTTCCCTGTAGCGGCTGGCCACTCTTCTTCTTTGTTCATTCCAGCCGTCGATTTTCTCAAGAAGAATGAGCAAAGCGGCGGCATGTAATTCATCAAGACGGCTGTTGAAACCGATTTTGTCATGGAAGTATTTTTTGCTTGTGCCGTGGGTTCGGAGTGTTCTTAATTGCCGGGCCGCATCCGGATCTGAAATCGTCACCATTCCGCCGTCACCCAACGTTCCCAAGTTTTTTGTCGGGAAAAATGAAAAACAGGCGGCATCCCCGATGCTGCCGACAGGCCGCCCTTTATACGATGCGCCGAACGCTTGGCAGGCATCCTCAATCACAAGCAGTCCGTGTTTTTTGGCAATCACCATGATCTCGTCCATATCCGCCGGCTGGCCGAAGATGTGGACGGGAATGATCGCTTTAGTAGCAGGGGTGATTTTTTCTTCTATTTTTTTCGGATCAAGATTGTAGGTTTCAGGATCGACATCAGCAAACACCGGCTTAGCCCCCACTCTTGAGACAGCTTCGGCGGTGGCGAAAAAAGTGAACGGCGTCGTAATCACTTCATCCCCTTTGCCGATGCCGAAAGCTTCGAGCGTCAACACCAATGCATCCGTTCCGTTGGCGACCGCGACCGCTTCTTTTACACCAAGCTTTTCGGCTATTCTTTTCTCTAATTCTTCAACCTTTGGCCCCAATATATATTGGCCGCTGTCCAACACATGCTCAAACTCTTGTAAAATATCCTGTTTTACCGTTTGAAATTGACGTTTTAAATTGATTAACGGGATCATCTCTGTTCCTCCTCTAAAATCAAAAAGTTCCAAAATAAGTTATGATGCCTGCCGGTAATTTGGCACGGCTTGATTTTAAACATAAAAAAAGACCTACTTGATCAGTAAGTCTTTACAATGCTATTTGTTAATGCCTAATTTTCCTTCCAACAGCTGTTTGTTATGAAGGACGGATTTGTCTTCGGGCCGGTATTTTCTCGCCTCTTCATTGTGCTGATACGACTTTTCAAAGTCTCCTAAATTGTAATAGCATACACACATTTGCAAATGAGGGTACCAAGTGTAGTATGCCGGATAGGTGAAGCTCCATTTGTTTGATTCAGGCACCAGTGTTGTCGCCAGCTCATACCAGTAGATAGCGGCCTTATATTCCCGCCTCCGCTGAAAGTTATAGCCGATTCTTGAGCATGTTTCGGCGCGAGGCGTTTTGGAAAATTCAAATGACTGGAACAGCGATCTCAGCTCATTGTCCAAGTCGCCGAGAAAGCGGTGGCAGTCGGCTTTGTTAATGCAGGCGTATACTTTGTCTTCAATCCATCCTTCTTTCATTTCAATGTTTTTATTGTAGCTTTCAATCGCTTTTTCGTAGTGCCTGTTTTCCCTTAATTCATTTCCGTAGTAAAAATAGTCGCGCGGGGTAAACGTGTCGCCGCGATCGATCTTCTTTTGGTAAATATTGAGGTTTCGTCCGACAGAGTGGCGGATTTTTTTATGCGTCACAGAGATATCGGCATTGATGATGTTCCCGAATACCTCTAAATATTGATGGCAGTCGCCTTTCCATTTAAAGTTTTTCTCCCTTTTCACCAGGCGGTTGCGGCGGTACCTTAATGTCACATTTCCGAATTCGTCAGTTCCTGCATCATAGTACATAGACACGGAATCAACGGAAGGATCAAGTGTTTCCTTCAACTCTTTTAATTTTTTCTGATCTTTCTCAAGCAAAACATCATCCGCATCCAGATAGAGAATATAATCTTTCGTGGCATGCTTGAACGATTCATTGCGGGCAGCCGCAAAATCGCCGATCCATTCAAAGAAAAAGACGCGGTCTGTGTATCGCTTCGCAATCTCTACGGTTTTATCTGTCGACCCCGTATCAACAATGTTAATTTCATCTACAATGTCTTTCACTGTATCAAGGCATCTCGCTAATACTTCTTCTTCATTTTTGACAATCATACATAGACTGATTGTAACCAAAGCCTTCACTCCCTGTTTTTTCAAGACTCTATTTTTAAAATCTACCCATAAAATATGAACCAACAGCTGATCGCGTTTGTGCCACTGTCACTGTTTTATATTTTCAAGGCTGCGCCATTTCTAAAGTATTTTTCATAGAACTTTCTTTTCTCGCTTGAATATAGATACTACTAGCGAAAATGTGTTTAACCAGGAGGTTTCAGATGGATAATGAATTGGAATATCTGCTAGACTCTGTTGGGCTTAGCTGGAGAGAAACTGAAATATCCCAACTGATTTTTCAACACAAATGGCACGATGCTGCGCAAAAGCTGGAAGAGAGGCTGGAAGCCGCTCCCTTCGATCCCGGCTTGCTGATAAGCGCTGCTTTTGTCTATGAAAAAAAGCAGCAGGTTCAGAGAGCGTCTGAATTATATGATGATGCCCTCCTGTTTGTCAGGCGCGAACATCAACATCGCCTCATGAAGGAGAAAGAGGACCTTTTAAAAAAAACGGTCAGGCGTCCAAAGATCATTTTTTTTGTCAAACCGGATTTGGACCGGTTTTTGAATTCTGTCGTTGAGCACCTTTCCGGAACTTACCGGACCAAAAAAATCGTGGTTCATGATCTGAATCAAATCGACACTGGCATGCAATGGGCGGACATTTGCTGGTTTGAATGGTGCGATGATTTATTGATCCACGGGAGCAAAGTCCCTTCTGCAGCTGTCAAAACATTAATATGCAGGCTCCACAGCTATGAGGCATTTACTTTTTATATTAAAAAGGTATATTGGCAAGCGGTGGATCAAGTGATTTTTGACGGGGAACATATGCGGGAATACGTATTAGATCAAGTTAAAACGTTGAAAAAAGAGAAAACGGCCGTCGTTCCAAATGGAATCAAGTTAGATCAATACACCTTTCAGCAAAGGCAAAAAGGCTTTCATATCGCATATGTCGGCTATATCAACTATAAAAAAGGTCCGATGCTTTTGCTGCAAGCTTTCAAGGCACTGATTGACAAAGACCCAAGATACAAATTGTTTATCGCCGGGACGTTTCAGGACGCCCGCTATCAGTTGTATTTCAGGCAAATGATTGATGAGCTCCGTCTGACTGACAGCGTCCAATTTGACGGATGGCAAGATGACATGAATCAATACTTGGAGGATAAGCATTACCTGATTTGCACGAGCCTTCTTGAAAGTCAGCATATGTCGGCAATGGAAGCGATGGCTAAAGGCATAAAACCGCTGATTCACAATTTTTACGGAGCAAAGACGATATACGATGAATCAGTTGTTTGGAATACGATAGATGAATTCGTGGCCATGATGACAAGCGGTGATTATACATCTCTCCATTATCGGTCATTTATTGAAGAGCATTATTCATATGATCTCAGCATGCGGAAAATTGAAGAAATGATTTCAGGCTTTGCAAAGCAGTCCGAGTTGACGGTTATGCCAAATCCGCCGCTGATTACGGTGGGCATCATCAACTATAATTACAGCAATTTCATTGATGAATGCCTTCAATCCGTTTTAAATCAACTCTATCCCAATATCGACATTCTGATCGTTGACGACCATTCAACTGACGACTCGATGCAAAAAATCAGCAGCTATCAAAAAACGCATCCGCACATTCGAACAATATGCCACAGTGAAAATACAAAACTTCCTGATCTCGCTTTTAAGGAAATCTTCCAAGAGGCAAAAGGCGAATATGTTTTGCTTTTAAGCGCAGATGATTTCCTCCCGCACAATTTGGTGATCCATGACTTTATGCTGTGCTTTTTTGAAGAAGAGGGATTGGATTATGTTTACGGCGACCTTTTGCTCGTTGATCAACACGGGAAAAATGCGGGTCTGTGGACGTATCAAGAGTATGGCGATGAGGAGCTAGTGAGGACTATTTTTCAAAGAGGCGGCTCAGGCATTGTCCCGATGGTGGGCATGTTTAAAACATCTTATTATCAGCAAAAAGGCTTCACTTGGCTGGTTGATCCGCAAAAGCCGCTTGCAGGCGATGTGCTGAATTGTTTAGCCAACACGAAACGCGGCTGGAAGCGGCGCTATTTAAAAAAACCTGTATTATGCTACCGCCGCCACCAACACAATATTTCCTACCAATTGCATAAAAGAATTCAATCGCTTGTGTACGTCATGGACTATATTGTGAAAGAATTTGACGAAAGCGTCTACTTTCCTCATATCAAATGGAAAGAGCTTGAGGAAAATCAAAGACAGTCTTTGAAGTATTTCAGCATCGGGAAAACCTTTTGGAGAATGGCCCGGAGATACGCACAAAACGGATATACCCGGCATCTAGATCAAGACGCCAAAAAAGAATGCATCCAGCCGCTCCTGAACAAAATGGATGAATACTTCCAATTAAGCCTCGCATCTGACAATCAGTATGAACGATATATGAAAAATACAAAAAAAATACAGCTGATATAAAGCCTTCCGCTCTGTGGAAGGTTTTTCTCATATACTTTCGCACAAATACACAGTCATATAGATTCATTTATACGTATGATAGAGCGCACAAAGTGTTTTTATCTGCCAATTGAAAGCAGCATGATCGAAGGGAGGTCATCATGAAAGATTTCAAGTCAGACATCATTCATTGTCTGGAACAAAAAGATTGGAACAAAGCCATGAAACGCCTAAAAGAGTGGGAAGCTGACGGCTCGCATAACGAGCCTGATTTTTATTTTCTTCAAGCATCTCTTTCTGTTTATCTCGGCCATGACCATAACGCTTGGCTGTGGCTCTGGAGAGGGCTTGACCTTTTTCCTAATAACAGATCTTTAAATCTACTGATGGGAAAAGTGTGCCTGCGCACCGGAAGGGAAAAAGAGAGCGCGGCCTATCTTCAAAAAGGAGATGGAGCAGAAACCGAAAGCGCGCTGAATCTTGATCTTCCTGCTGATGAAAAAACCGATCCTCCGGCTGGGCAAATCCGCGTTTTGCAAGGCACAATGGAAATCGCCAATCAAATGAATACTTTGGCTAAAGGGCTCACACAGCAGGGCGCGCTTGCCCACACTTTAAATTACTATCCTTATTATTTAAAGTACGCTGCCGACTACACCTGGTCATTGCTGAAAGAACGCAATACGCCCGTCATGAATGCGAGGCTGAGAAGGCTTGCCAGTGATCTCTTGCCATCCTATGATTTGTTCCATTTTCATTTTGGCACAAGCTTTACACTGGACATGTCGGATTATCCCATTTTAAAACAGGCGGGTAAACCAATGATCATGCATCATTGGGGCAGCGATGTGAGGCTTTATTCAATATTGGCTAAAACAAATCCATACGCCGTTGTAAAAACGAAAAACGAAGCTCGGATTCGGTACCATCTCAAACGAATTTCACAATATGTCCAACACTGCATCGTTGCCGATATGGAACTATACGAGTATGTAAAAAACTATTATAAGCATGTCCACATGATTCCAACTATGATCCAGCTTGACCGCTATATCCCCGACTACCGGTCAAATGAAAAGCCGCTCATCGTTCATGCCCCCACCTCTCCCGGAATAAAAGGAACCCGCCATATCCTTAAGGCGGTTGAATCTTTAAAAGAAAAATACGATTTTCATTTTCACCTAGTACGTGGGGTTTCTCATGAACAGGCAAAGAAAATCTATCAAAAGGCGGATTTGATCATTGATCAGCTTCATATCGGCAGCTACGGATTATTTGCCGTCGAATCGATGGCAATGGGGAAACCCGTTATCTGCTGGATCAGTGATTTTATGAAGGATCACTATCCTTCCGAACTGCCTCTCATAAGAGCAAATCCCGACAACATTACAGAAGTGATTGAAAATGTGCTGAAAAACCGGGATATGCTGCCGGAAATCGGCCAGAAAGGAAGAAAATATGCAGAAGTTCATCATGATATGGTGAAAAACAGCAAAAAAACGCTGGCCGTTTATCAGTCGCTTCTTTCGGGATGATGTTGATCGACTTTCGCGTAGCGGGATTTGTATTTTTTAAAAAACAAAACAAGCAGGTGAACAATTGATGAGCGATATGACAGAGTTATCCGGCCAGCATATTTTCATTACTGGCGGAGCAGGCTTTATCGGATCCACTTTAATAGGAAAGCTGATAGAGCGCAACAGCGTCACCGTATACGACAATTTTTCAAGAGACTCCCTCCGGTATAAACCTTACCGGGACCATCCTCACTTAAAAGTGGTGCAGGGAGACATTTTGGATTTGAACGCGCTTAAAAAGGCGATCCAAGGGGCCAGTCACATTGTCCACGCCGCCGGCATCGCAGGGATTGACACAGTCATTCAAAATCCAGTTAAAACGATGCAGGTCAACATGATCGGTTCAGCCAATCTGCTTGAAGCGGCTGCCAGTTTAACCGAATGCAAAAGGGTCGTCTGTTTCAGTACAAGTGAAGTGTTCGGCCAAATCGCTTTCAGAGCACGCGAGACCAGTCATACTGTTTTAGGAGCGGTGGGAGAAGCACGCTGGACATATGCTGTCAGCAAACTCGCCGAAGAACATATGGCATATGCCTATTTTAAAGAACATGGGCTGCCGACCGTCACCGTCCGCCCTTTTAATGTTTATGGACCGGAACAAGTCGGGGAAGGCGCCATCAAAACGATGGTTCACAGAGCCCTGTTAGATGAGCCGATCTATATTCACGGCGATGGAACGCAAATCCGGGCCTGGTGTTACGTAGATGATATGATCGACGGAATACTGCGCTGTTTGACGATGAAAGAAGCTATTGGAGAGTCTTTCAACATCGGCAACGAACGCACTGTGATCACCGTATACGGATTGGCAAGCACGATTATCAGAGTTCTCGGATCAAAATCACAAATCTTCTTTGGAGAGAAAAAAGAAGCCGATATTGAACTTCGCATCCCTCAGGTCAATAAAGCGAAAGAAATGCTCGGTTTCAGCGCAAAAGTGGATCTGGAAGAAGGCATCAGAAGAACAGCTGAAAGCATTAAAAAAAATTTGGATCAATAAGAAGGGAGGCGCTTTTGTTGAAACAATGGAAAAGCGAAGGAAAAGGTGAATTCACCCTTTCCCAGCTTGGAGGATGCGGCGAAAATGTCGTTATTGAAGACGGGGTCCGCATTTTTCATCCGGAAAATATCTATATCGGAGATAATGTTTATATCGGCCATGACACGATTTTAAAAGGCTATTATAAGCATGACCTGATCATCGGCTCAAACAGCTGGATCGGACAGCAATGTTTCATACACGGTGCCGGAGGAGTTACAATCGGTGAATTTGCGGGAATTGGTCCGAATGTCCGGATACATGCCGCCTACCATACCGATCCTGATAAACCCGATAGCACCATTTTGTTTTCGCCGCTTACATTCGCTCCTATTCATATTGAAGAAAACTGCAACATCGGGATCGGTGCGTCTATCTTAGCAGGCGTTACGATAGGCGCCCACTCCAAAATCGGAGCAAATGCCGTCGTCAATCGTCATATCCCTCCGTACAGCATAGCGGTAGGCGTGCCGGCAAAGGTCATCAAAAACCGAAGGATGAAAGATGAGGATCTCTCATGATCAGGTTGATCGAGCCGTATATTACGTTTGAAGAAGTGGAAGCAGAATTAAAAGAAATATTTTCTTCCGGCATGCTGACAAAAGGCCCTTTCGTCAGAACATTTACTGATCATATTAGTCAGTATGTAAGTGCAAAGCATGCTTTTTTAACAACATCGGCTACAACGGCTTTATCGATGTGCCTTAAAATCCTGAACGTCCAACCCGGAGACGAAGTGATCGTCTCAGACTTTTCGTTTCCCGCCACTGTCAATGTAATAGAAGATTTAGGTGCCAAGCCGGTTTTTGCTGATGTTGATCTTGAAACATTTAACATGCTTCCAGAAGAGCTGGAAAGTCAAATCACGCCCCGTACAAAAGCCGTTCTTTTTGTAGATGCTCTGGGAAACCCGACAGGCATTACCAACATTAAACACATATGTGAAGAGTATAGCTTACCACTCGTGGATGATGCCGCGTGTGCGATCGGCAGCAGTGAATACGGCTGTAAATCTGGTAAAATTGCCGATCTCACCTGTTTCAGCTTTCACCCAAGAAAGCTGCTTACGACAGGCGAAGGCGGAGCAATTACAACCGACCGGGAAGAGTGGAAAGATTGGCTTTCGGTCAAGTTAAACCATGGCGCAGCTATCTCTGACGGCCAATTGGATTTTATAGATTTCGGCTACAACTACAGATTATCTGATATCCAAGCAGCTCTTGGAATCAAACAGCTCCAAAAACTTGAGGACATCATTCATCGGAGAAATCTTCAGCAGAAAGCATATAGTGAACAGCTTGAACCCCTCGGATTCCAAAGTCAAAAAATCGGTCCTGAAGTTGTACACAATATACAATCCGCCGTTTTCAAAGTTCCAAAAAACATCGTTCGCGACGAATTGATTCAATATTTGAGCGACTGCCATATAGAGTCGACTTTCGGCACCTATTGCTTAAGCGGCACTACTTATTACCGCCGCAAATACAGGCAGATTAAACCCAATTCCATTTTTCTTGAACAAAATACGATCACCCTCCCCTGCCATGACCAAGTCAATGTGGATCAGGTAGTCTCAGCCATTCAATCATTTAGCCAACGTAAAGGTTAATCAATCAAAAACATCCCTATCACAAAATAGTGACAGGGATGTTTTTTATTCTTAGAAATAAGCAAGAGCAAAAATAAAAAAAGGCAGTAAACCATAGGTTTACTGCCCCCCTGAATCATTCGCATAGCATTGCAGCGAAGTTCCGGAAAAACAAACGGAAAATATTTGCTAATAGCCAATAAATATTAAGCGCCAGTTGGACCTGTCGGGCCGGTTGGGCCGGTCGGACCAGTTGGGCCGGTTGGGCCGGTTGGGCCGGTTGCTCCTGTTGGACCTGTTGGACCTGTTGGACCTGTTGGACCTGTCGCTCCGGTTGGACCTGTCGGGCCGGTTGCTCCCGTTGGACCGGTTGGACCTGTCGGGCCGGTTGCTCCTGTCGGGCCGGTTGCTCCCGTTGGACCTGTTGCTCCTGTCGCTCCGGTTGCTCCCGTCGGACCGGTTGCTCCTGTCGCTCCCGTCGGACCGGTTGCTCCTGTCGCTCCCGTCGGACCGGTTGCTCCTGTCGCTCCGGTTGCTCCTGTTGCGCCTGTCGCTCCGGTTGCTCCTGTCGGACCTGTCGCTCCGGTTGCTCCTGTCGCTCCCGTCGGACCGGTTGCTCCTGTCGCTCCTGTCGCTCCCGTCGGACCTGTTGCTCCTGTCGCTCCGGTTGCTCCCGTCGGACCGGTTGCTCCCGTCGGACCTGTTGCTCCCGTTGGACCTGTCGCTCCCGTCGGACCTGTTGCTCCTGTCGCTCCGGTTGCTCCCGTCGGACCGGTTGCTCCTGTCGCTCCTGTCGCTCCCGTTGGACCTGTTGCTCCTGTCGCTCCGGTTGCTCCTGTTGCGCCTGTCGCTCCGGTTGCTCCTGTCGGACCTGTCGCTCCGGTTGCTCCTGTTGCTCCTGTCGCTCCGGTTGCTCCCGTCGGACCGGTTGCTCCTGTCGCTCCGGTTGCTCCCGTCGGACCTGTTGCTCCTGTCGCTCCGGTTGCTCCTGTCGCTCCGGTTGCTCCCGTCGGACCGGTTGGGCCTGTTGCTCCGGTTGCTCCCGTCGGACCTGTTGCTCCTGTCGCTCCCGTTGGACCTGTTGCTCCTGTCGCTCCGGTTGCTCCTGTCGCTCCGGTTGCTCCCGTTGGACCTGTTGCTCCTGTCGCTCCGGTTGCTCCTGTTGCGCCTGTCGCTCCCGTTGGACCTGTTGCTCCTGTCGCTCCGGTTGCTCCTGTTGCGCCTGTCGCTCCGGTTGCTCCCGTTGGACCTGTTGCTCCTGTCGCTCCGGTTGCGCCTGTTGCGCCTGTCGCTCCGGTTGCTCCCGTCGGACCTGTTGCGCCTGTCGCTCCGGTTGCTCCCGTCGGACCGGTTGCTCCCGTTGGACCTGTTGGGCCTGTCGCTCCGGTTGCTCCCGTTGGACCGGTTGCTCCTGTCGCTCCGGTTGCTCCCGTCGGACCGGTTGCTCCTGTCGCTCCGGTTGCGCCTGTTGCGCCTGTCGCTCCGGTTGCTCCCGTCGGACCGGTTGCTCCTGTCGCTCCGGTTGCTCCCGTCGGACCGGTTGCTCCTGTCGCTCCGGTTGCTCCCGTCGGACCGGTTGCTCCCGTTGGACCGGTTGCTCCTGTCGCTCCGGTTGCTCCCGTTGGACCGGTTGCTCCTGTCGCTCCGGTTGCTCCCGTCGGACCGGTTGCTCCTGTCGCTCCGGTTGCTCCCGTCGGACCGGTTGCTCCTGTCGCTCCGGTTGCTCCCGTCGGACCTGTTGCGCCTGTCGCTCCGGTTGCTCCCGTCGGACCGGTTGCTCCGGTTGCGCCTGTCGCTCCGGTTGCTCCTGTCGGACCTGTTGGGCCTGTCGCTCCGGTTGCTCCCGTTGGACCGGTTGCTCCTGTCGCTCCGGTTGCTCCCGTCGGACCGGTTGCTCCGGTTGCTCCTGTCGCTCCCGTCGGACCGGTTGCTCCCGTTGGACCTGTTGCTCCCGTTGGACCGGTTGCTCCCGTTGGACCGGTTGCTCCTGTCGCTCCGGTTGCTCCCGTCGGACCGGTTGCTCCTGTCGCTCCGGTTGCTCCCGTTGGACCTGTTGCTCCCGTTGGACCGGTTGCTCCTGTCGCTCCGGTTGCTCCCGTCGGACCTGTTGCTCCTGTCGGACCTGTTGGACCTGTCGGGCCGGTCGGGCCTGTTGGACCTGTTGGACCTGTCGGACCTGTCGGACCTGTTCCTCCACCTTCTACATCTAACAGTGCTACATCATCTACAATGACATTCGCTGTACCTGCCTGCGGCAAAGTATTAATCAAAATGAAAGCCATAGTAGAGCCAGCTGGAGCTGGGGTCGTCGTTTGATAGACTTCAAGCCATGTATTATTTTCAACAATTGGTAGTCTGTTGAACGGGATATTTAAAAAGAGACCTTGGCCTAGAAAATTAAATGAACTGTCAAAATAAGACACTTGAATTTGAACCTGAGGCGATGGAGCAGGAAAACCTTCTTTAGCAAGAGAAACTAAAAATTCTAAACCTTCTCCTGCATCTACTGGAACAAATTGTGCTATAAACGAAGTAACAGCCCCGCCCAGTAATCTTGCCGACCAAAAACCTGAATGAGAAAATTGAGTTGTGACGGTTGCATTTTGGCCTACCCAGGGTGGAAGTGCCCCGTTTTCAAAGCTGCCGTTTACAACCAAATTTTGGATCGACATCTAGGATTTTACCTCCCTTTCATTAGATTAGCTTCAATTCCCTTTTCAAGAACGAAGCTAACATATACTATGTCTCCTTGCTAAGCTCGGTCACGTTATTTTCCATATGATTAACACACATTTATAGAAGCTAAATCCGAGAGAATCAAAATATATTAATTTAACACCAATGTCCTTTTACTTAATATGAAACTTCAAAAGGGGAAAGCTCCATTTAGCTTCCCCCCCTCCCTTTAAGGGAACCGAATGAGATTTAAATCTCTATTAAATGCTGCAGCGGAAGTAACATTCGAAGCCGTTGTTACCACTACCCTAACTGAATATTCAACTGTTGCGGTAGCAGGAACTGTATCAACAATTGTGCTGGCTAATGGAAATCTTTGAGTACCAGCAGCCGCAAGACTTCTATTAAATATTCTAGTTTGAACTAAAGTTCCGCCTCTATATAGCCTTATTTCAACAATTATATTACTGTTTTCAGTATTTACGGCTTCTATCGCCAATGCATAATCCACCTTAATATTTTGGCCACTAGTGACCGATACATTAGGAACCGACACAACAGTTACTTCTGTATTTAAAGGAATCGTTGGCGGATTGTAAACAGAAGTAGAACCAAATAGGTTGCTAAAGAATATAGCAGTTTGTGGGCTGGCAGGTCCTGTTGGGCCTGTCGGGCCGGCCGTTCCCATTATTCCTGCTTCACCCGGCGGGCCAGTTGGACCAGGTGGACCGGTTGGGCCTGTCGGGCCGGTTGATCCCGTTGCACCTGTTGCTCCGGTTGGACCTGTTGCTCCCGTTGCTCCTGTCGGACCTGTTGGTCCAGTTACTCCAGTGGCTCCCGTTGCTCCGGTTGGGCCAGTTACTCCAGTGGCTCCCGTCGGACCTGTTGGGCCAGTCGCTCCCGTGGCTCCCGTCGGACCTGTTGCTCCAGTTACTCCAGTGGCTCCCGTCGGACCTGTTGCTCCAGTTACTCCAGTGGCTCCCGTTGGACCTGTCGCTCCGGTTGGACCCGTTGCTCCGGTTGCTCCTGTCGCTCCCGTCGCTCCGGTTGGTCCCGTTGCTCCGGTCGGACCTGTTGCTCCGGTTGCTCCCGTTGCTCCGGTCGGACCTGTTGGTCCAGTTACTCCAGTGGCTCCTGTTGCTCCGGTCGGACCCGTCGCTCCGGTTGGTCCCGTTGCTCCTGTTGATCCCGTTGCACCTGTTGCTCCGGTTGGACCTGTTGGGCCGGTTACTCCAGTGGCTCCCGTGGCTCCGGTTGGACCTGTCGCTCCGGTGGCTCCCGTCGGACCTGTTGGGCCAGTCGCTCCCGTGGCTCCGGTGGCTCCCGTCGGACCTGTTGGGCCAGTCGCTCCCGTGGCTCCGGTGGCTCCCGTCGGACCTGTTGGGCCGGTTACTCCAGTGGCTCCCGTTGCTCCGGTTGGACCTGTCGCTCCAGTAGCTCCCGTCGGACCTGTCGCTCCGGTTGGACCCGTCGCTCCGGTTGGTCCCGTTGCACCTGTGGCTCCTGTCGCTCCGGTGGCTCCGGTTGGTCCCGTTGCTCCGGTTACTCCAGTGGCTCCCGTTGCTCCGGTGGCTCCTGTTGCTCCGGTGGCCCCTGTCGCTCCCGTTGGACCTGTGGCTCCGGTTGGTCCTGTTGCTCCTGTTGAACCTGTTGGTCCAGTTACTCCAGTGGCTCCCGTCGGACCTGTCGCTCCGGTGGCTCCTGTTGGACCTGTTGCTCCTGTTGCGCCTGTCGCTCCGGTGGCTCCGGTCGCTCCCGTTGCTCCGGTTGCTCCAGTTGCTCCCGTCGGACCTGTGGCTCCGGTCGCTCCGGTTGCGCCCGTCGGACCTGTGGCTCCGGTCGCTCCGGTTGCGCCCGTCGGACCTGTGGCTCCGGTCGCTCCGGTTGCTCCAGTGGCTCCTGTCGGACCTGTTGGTCCAGTTACTCCAGTGGCTCCTGTTGCTCCGGTCGGACCCGTCGCTCCTGTTGGTCCCGTTGCACCTGTTGATCCCGTGGCTCCCGTCGCTCCTGTTGGTCCCGTGGCTCCTGTCGCTCCGGTTGCTCCAGTGGCTCCTGTCGGACCTGTTGGTCCAGTTACTCCAGTGGCTCCTGTTGCTCCGGTCGGACCCGTCGCTCCGGTTGCTCCTGTTGCTCCCGTGGCTCCTGTCGGACCTGTGGCTCCAGTTGCGCCTGTCGCTCCGGTGGCTCCCGTTGGACCCGTTGCTCCCGTCGGACCTGTCGCTCCGGTGGCTCCCGTTGGACCCGTCGCTCCGGTTGCTCCTGTTGCTCCCGTGGCTCCTGTCGGACCTGTTGGTCCAGTTACTCCAGTGGCTCCCATCGGACCTGTGGCTCCGGTGGCTCCGGTGGCTCCCGTTGGACCTGTCGCTCCAGTTGGTCCCGTTGCACCTGTTGGTCCTGTTGCTCCGGTGGGTCCCGTTGCACCTGTGGCTCCCGTTGGACCTGTTGCTCCTGTCGCTCCGGTGGGTCCCGTTGGTCCCGTTGGTCCCGTCGCTCCGGTTGGTCCCGTCGCTCCTGTTGCTCCGGTGGCTCCGGTGGCTCCGGTGGCTCCCGTTGGACCCGTCGCTCCGGTTGCACCTGTTGATCCCGTGGCTCCGGTCGGACCTGTTGGTCCAGTTACTCCAGTGGCTCCCGTCGGACCTGTCGCTCCGGTTGCTCCTGTTGGTCCCGTTGCCCCGGTCGGACCTGTCGCTCCGGTTGCCCCTGTTGCTCCTGTCGGTCCCGTTGCTCCGGTTGGACCCGTGGCTCCGGTTACTCCAGTGGCTCCGGTTGCTCCAGTGGCTCCGGTTGCTCCCGTTGCTCCGGTTGGGCCGGTCGCTCCGGTCGGACCTGTTGCTCCAGTTACTCCAGTTGCTCCGGTCGGACCTGTTGCTCCGGTTGCTCCGGTTGGACCTGTTGGACCTGTCGCTCCCGTTGCTCCCGTCGGACCTGTTGGGCCAGTCGCTCCCGTTGCTCCTGTCGGACCTGTCGCTCCGGTTGGTCCCGTTGCACCTGTTGCTCCGGTTGGACCTGTTGGGCCAGTCGCTCCCGTTGCTCCGGTGGCTCCCGTCGGACCTGTTGGGCCAGTCGCTCCCGTTGCTCCGGTGGCTCCCGTCGGACCTGTTGGGCCGGTTACTCCAGTGGCTCCTGTTGGTCCCGTTGCTCCTGTTGGACCTGTCGCTCCTGTTGGTCCCGTCGCTCCGGTTGATCCCGTGGCTCCTGTCGGACCTGTTGGACCTGTTGCTCCCGTGGCTCCCGTCGGACCTGTTGGTCCTGTTGGTCCAGTTGCTCCGGTTGCTCCGGTTGCGCCCGTCGGACCTGTTGCACCTGTGGCTCCGGTCGCTCCGGTTGATCCTGTTGGACCTGTGGCTCCGGTTGGTCCTGTTGAACCTGTTGGTCCAGTTACTCCAGTGGCTCCCGTCGGACCTGTCGCTCCGGTGGCTCCGGTGGCTCCCGTTGGACCCGTCGCTCCGGTTGCACCTGTTGATCCCGTTGCTCCGGTCGGACCTGTTGGTCCAGTTACTCCAGTGGCTCCCGTCGGACCTGTCGCTCCGGTTGATCCCGTTGCTCCGGTGGCTCCTGTCGGACCTGTTGGTCCAGTTGCTCCGGTGGCTCCGGTTGCGCCCGTCGGACCTGTTGCACCTGTGGCTCCTGTCGCTCCCGTCGCTCCGGTTGGTCCCGTTGCTCCTGTCGGACCTGTTGCTCCGGTTGCTCCCGTTGCTCCTGTCGGACCTGTTGCTCCGGTTGCTCCCGTTGCTCCTGTCGGACCTGTTGCTCCGGTTGGACCCGTCGCTCCGGTTACTCCCGTGGCTCCGGTGGCTCCCGTCGGACCTGTTGGGCCAGTCGCTCCTGTTGCACCTGTTGCTCCCGTTGCACCTGTTGCTCCGGTTGGACCTGTTGGGCCGGTTACTCCTGTTGCTCCCATTGGGCCGGTTGCTCCGGTTGGACCCGTCGCTCCGGTTACTCCAGTGGCTCCCGTTGCTCCGGTTGGACCTGTCGCTCCGGTGGCTCCCGTCGGACCTGTTGGGCCAGTCGCTCCCGTGGCTCCGGTGGCTCCCGTCGGACCTGTTGGGCCAGTCGCTCCCGTGGCTCCGGTGGCTCCCGTCGGACCTGTTGGGCCGGTTACTCCAGTGGCTCCCGTTGCTCCGGTTGGACCTGTCGCTCCAGTAGCTCCCGTCGGACCTGTCGCTCCGGTTGGACCCGTCGCTCCGGTTGGTCCCGTTGCACCTGTGGCTCCTGTCGCTCCGGTGGCTCCGGTTGGTCCCGTTGCTCCGGTTACTCCAGTGGCTCCCGTTGCTCCGGTGGCTCCTGTTGCTCCGGTGGCCCCTGTCGCTCCCGTTGGACCTGTGGCTCCGGTTGGTCCTGTTGCTCCTGTTGAACCTGTTGGTCCAGTTACTCCAGTGGCTCCCGTCGGACCTGTCGCTCCGGTGGCTCCTGTTGGACCTGTTGCTCCTGTTGCGCCTGTCGCTCCGGTGGCTCCGGTCGCTCCCGTTGCTCCGGTGGCTCCAGTTGCTCCCGTCGGACCTGTGGCTCCGGTCGCTCCTGTTGCTCCAGTGGCTCCGGTCGCTCCGGTTGCTCCAGTGGCTCCTGTCGGACCTGTTGGTCCAGTTACTCCAGTGGCTCCTGTTGCTCCGGTCGGACCCGTCGCTCCTGTTGGTCCCGTTGCACCTGTTGATCCCGTGGCTCCCGTCGCTCCTGTTGGTCCCGTGGCTCCTGTCGCTCCGGTTGCTCCAGTGGCTCCTGTCGGACCTGTTGGTCCAGTTACTCCAGTGGCTCCTGTTGCTCCGGTCGGACCCGTCGCTCCGGTTGGTCCCGTTGCACCTGTTGATCCCGTGGCTCCTGTCGGACCTGTGGCTCCAGTTGCGCCTGTCGCTCCGGTGGCTCCCGTTGGACCCGTTGCTCCCGTCGGACCTGTCGCTCCGGTGGCTCCCGTTGGACCCGTCGCTCCGGTTGCTCCTGTTGCTCCCGTTGCTCCTGTCGGACCTGTTGGTCCAGTTACTCCAGTGGCTCCCATCGGACCTGTGGCTCCGGTGGCTCCGGTGGCTCCCGTTGGACCTGTCGCTCCAGTTGGTCCCGTTGCTCCTGTTGGTCCTGTTGCTCCGGTGGGTCCCGTTGCACCTGTGGCTCCCGTTGGACCTGTTGCTCCTGTCGCTCCGGTGGGTCCCGTTGGTCCCGTCGCTCCGGTGGGTCCCGTCGCTCCTGTTGCTCCGGTGGCTCCTGTCGCTCCGGTGGCTCCGGTGGCTCCCGTTGGACCCGTCGCTCCGGTTGCACCTGTTGATCCCGTGGCTCCGGTCGGACCTGTTGGTCCAGTTACTCCAGTGGCTCCCGTCGGACCTGTCGCTCCGGTTGCTCCTGTTGGTCCCGTTGCCCCGGTCGGACCTGTCGCTCCGGTTGCCCCTGTTGCTCCTGTCGGTCCCGTTGCTCCGGTTGGACCCGTGGCTCCGGTTACTCCAGTGGCTCCGGTTGCTCCAGTGGCTCCGGTTGCTCCCGTTGCTCCGGTTGGGCCGGTCGCTCCGGTCGGACCTGTTGCTCCAGTTGCTCCGGTCGGACCTGTTGCTCCGGTTGCTCCGGTTGGACCTGTTGGACCTGTCGCTCCCGTGGCTCCCGTCGGACCTGTTGGGCCAGTCGCTCCCGTTGCTCCTGTCGGACCTGTCGCTCCGGTGGGTCCCGTTGCACCTGTTGCTCCGGTTGGACCTGTTGGGCCAGTCGCTCCCGTTGCTCCGGTGGCTCCGGTTGGACCTGTTGGGCCAGTCGCTCCCGTTGCTCCGGTGGCTCCCGTCGGACCTGTTGGGCCGGTTACTCCAGTGGCTCCTGTTGGTCCCGTTGCTCCTGTTGGACCTGTCGCTCCTGTTGGTCCCGTCGCTCCGGTTGATCCCGTGGCTCCTGTCGGACCTGTTGGACCTGTTGCTCCCGTGGCTCCCGTCGGACCTGTTGGTCCTGTTGGTCCAGTTGCTCCGGTTGCGCCCGTCGGACCTGTTGCACCTGTGGCTCCGGTCGCTCCTGTTGCTCCCGTGGCTCCTGTCGGACCTGTTGGTCCAGTTACTCCAGTGGCTCCTGTTGCTCCGGTCGGACCCGTCGCTCCGGTTGGTCCCGTTGCACCTGTTGATCCCGTGGCTCCTGTCGCTCCTGTGGCTCCGGTTACTCCTGTTGCACCTGTGGCTCCGGTCGCTCCTGTTGCTCCCGTGGCTCCGGTTGGACCTGTGGCTCCAGTAGCTCCTGTCGGACCTGTCGCTCCGGTCGGACCTGTTGCTCCAGTTACTCCAGTTGCTCCGGTCGGACCTGTTGCTCCGGTTGCTCCGGTTGGACCTGTTGGACCTGTCGCTCCCGTGGCTCCCGTCGGACCTGTTGGGCCAGTCGCTCCCGTTGCTCCTGTCGGACCTGTCGCTCCGGTGGGTCCCGTTGCACCTGTTGCTCCGGTTGGACCTGTTGGGCCAGTCGCTCCCGTTGCTCCGGTGGCTCCCGTCGGACCTGTTGGGCCAGTCGCTCCCGTTGCTCCGGTGGCTCCCGTCGGACCTGTTGGGCCGGTTACTCCAGTGGCTCCTGTTGGTCCCGTTGCTCCTGTTGGACCTGTCGCTCCTGTTGGTCCCGTCGCTCCGGTTGATCCCGTGGCTCCTGTCGGACCTGTTGGACCTGTTGCTCCCGTGGCTCCCGTCGGACCTGTTGGTCCTGTTGGTCCAGTTGCTCCGGTTGCTCCGGTTGCGCCCGTCGGACCTGTTGCACCTGTGGCTCCGGTCGCTCCTGTTGCTCCCGTGGCTCCTGTCGGACCTGTTGGTCCAGTTACTCCAGTGGCTCCTGTTGCTCCGGTCGGACCCGTCGCTCCGGTTGGTCCCGTTGCACCTGTTGATCCCGTGGCTCCTGTCGCTCCTGTGGCTCCGGTTACTCCTGTTGCACCTGTGGCTCCGGTCGCTCCTGTTGCTCCCGTGGCTCCGGTTGGACCTGTGGCTCCAGTAGCTCCTGTCGGACCTGTCGCTCCGGTCGGACCCGTCGCTCCGGTTGCTCCCGTTGCACCTGTTGATCCCGTGGCTCCTGTCGGACCTGTTGGTCCAGTTACTCCAGTGGCTCCTGTTGCTCCGGTCGGACCCGTCGCTCCGGTGGCTCCCGTTGCTCCTGTTGCTCCCGTGGCTCCTGTCGGACCTGTTGGTCCAGTTACTCCAGTGGCTCCTGTTGCTCCGGTCGGACCCGTCGCTCCGGTGGCTCCCGTTGCTCCTGTTGCTCCCGTGGCTCCTGTCGGACCTGTTGGTCCAGTTACTCCAGTGGCTCCTGTCGGACCTGTTGGTCCAGTTACTCCAGTGACTCCCGTCGGACCTGTCGCTCCGGTTGATCCCGTTGCTCCGGTGGCTCCTGTCGGACCTGTTGGTCCAGTTGCTCCTGTGGCTCCGGTTGCGCCCGTCGGACCTGTTGCACCTGTGGCTCCGGTCGCTCCTGTTGATCCCGTTGCTCCTGTCGGACCTGTGGCTCCAGTTACTCCAGTGGCTCCTGTTGCTCCGGTCGGACCCGTCGCTCCGGTTGGTCCCGTTGCACCTGTTGATCCCGTGGCTCCTGTCGCTCCGGTGGCTCCCGTTGCGCCTGTCGCTCCGGTGGCTCCCGTTGGACCCGTTGCTCCCGTCGGACCTGTCGCTCCGGTGGCTCCCGTTGGACCCGTCGCTCCGGTTGCTCCTGTTGATCCTGTTGATCCCGTTGCTCCGGTCGGACCTGTTGATCCCGTTGCTCCGGTCGGACCTGTCGCTCCGGTTGGTCCCGTTGCACCTGTTGCTCCGGTTGGACCTGTTGGGCCAGTCGCTCCCGTTGCTCCGGTGGCTCCCGTCGGACCTGTTGGGCCAGTCGCTCCCGTTGCTCCGGTGGCTCCCGTCGGACCTGTTGGGCCGGTTACTCCAGTGGCTCCCGTTGCTCCGGTTGGACCTGTCGCTCCTGTTGGTCCCGTTGCTCCTGTTGGACCTGTCGCTCCTGTTGGTCCCGTCGCTCCCGTGGCTCCGGTGGCTCCGGTCGCTCCGGTTGATCCCGTGGCTCCTGTCGGACCTGTTGGACCTGTTGCTCCGGTGGCTCCCGTCGGACCTGTTGGTCCAGTTGCTCCTGTTGCTCCGGTTGCGCCCGTCGGACCTGTTGCACCTGTGGCTCCGGTCGCTCCTGTTGCTCCCGCGGCTCCCGTCGGACCTGTTGGTCCAGTTACTCCAGTGGCTCCTGTTGCTCCGGTCGGACCCGTCGCTCCGGTTGGTCCCGTTGCACCTGTTGATCCCGTGGCTCCTGTCGCTCCGGTGGCTCCGGTCGCTCCCGTTGCTCCGGTGGCTCCTGTTGCTCCCGTCGGACCTGTCGCTCCGGTGGCTCCCGTTGCACCCGTCGCTCCGGTTGCACCTGTTGATCCCGTGGCTCCCGTCGGACCTGTCGCTCCCGTTGCGCCTGTCGCTCCGGTGGCTCCCGTTGCACCCGTCGCTCCGGTTGCACCTGTTGATCCCGTGGCTCCTGTCGGACCTGTTGGTCCAGTTACTCCAGTGGCTCCGGTCGGACCTGTCGCTCCGGTTGGTCCCGTTGCACCGGTGGCTCCGGTCGCTCCTGTGGCTCCTGTCGCTCCGGTTGGTCCCGTTGCACCGGTGGCTCCAGTAGCTCCCGTCGGACCTGTCGCTCCTGTTGATCCCGTTGGACCCGTGGCTCCCGTTGGGCCCGTGGCTCCTGGTTGATCAATTGTTATCATTGCAACATCATCAATTAGTATTGGTGCCCCCCCACTAAGAGGAAGTTTTTGAATAGTTAACACCCCTATAGCGGTATCAGGAGGAGCAATATTCGTTGTAGCATATATTTCATTCCAAACATTTACTGCAGATAGACGGTTTACTGGAATTGTTAAACTTAATCCCTGCGACAAAAAGTTAAAAGAGGAGTTGTAATAATCTACGGTTATTACAATCGCAGGATTAGGAGCGCTGCTAGCTTTTGAAATAGATATAACAAATTCAAAATTCTCTCCCGGGTTAACCAGAAAGCTCTGAGCTAAGATACCAATCGATGAAGTTACTAAGTTAACGCTATAAATCCCTGAATGGCTGAAATTAGAAGTAACTACGGCATTAAATCCTGTCCACGGTGGCAGAGAACCGGTTTCGAACCCTCCATTTATTATTCGATTCTCAATGGGCAATCAAGTTTCACCACCCTTTCTCAAAAATTGAGATAATAATATCCCTCAAACAAAATATGAAATATCTATGTATACCGTTTGGATAAAACTCTATTTCTTTGAATTTTTATAACGCCAATCGCTATAAAAGATAAATTTTATAATTATCTAATCGATAAAATCCATAATATCCTTAGAATCTTTTCTATCAATAAAACAAAAAACCCCCTTTAAGCTTTATGAAAACTTAAAGGGGACTCTTCATTTTACAATCAGTCAAATATTACAGCATTTAGCGCTCTCGTATTAACGTTGGCTGCCAAAAGGTTAGTCCCTGTTACATTAATTCTAACCTCATAAGTTTGTGTGCCTGCACCTGGTGTATCAATCCATGTAAGGTTAGGAACATCACCATATACACGAACTGAACCTGCCGATTTTTCATCCTGAGAATCAACAGACACTTGCGCGATAGCGCCGTTATTTCTATATAAAGTAAAAATTATACTATATTCAAAAGTAGTAGCTGGCCCTATGATAATATCTACTTCAGCCATAGAATCGAGCTTTATATTCTGTCCGGCTGAAGAGGTAACAGTTGTCGTTAGAATTGGTGTTTCTGTTCCAACTGTGAGTGATACAGTGTCAGTTGACTGCGCCGGTGTTCCCAACAGACTTCCTGGACCTGTTGCTCCAGTGACTCCCGTTGGGCCCGTTGCTCCTGTTGCTCCGGTTGGACCTGTCGCTCCGGTGACTCCTGTTGCACCTGTTGCTCCGGTTGGACCCGTCGCTCCTGTTGCTCCCGTCGGACCTGTCGCTCCGGTGACTCCCGTTGCTCCTGTTGCTCCGGTTGGACCTGTCGCTCCGGTGACACCTGTTGGGCCCGTTGCTCCTGTCGCTCCTGTCGGACCTGTCGCTCCTGTTGCTCCGGTTGCACCTGTGGCTCCGGTTGCACCTGTGGCTCCGGTTGCTCCCGTCGGACCTGTCGCTCCTGTTGCTCCTGTCGCTCCTGTCGGACCTGTCGCTCCTGTTGCTCCCGTCGCTCCTGTCGCTCCTGTTGCTCCTGTTGCTCCCGTCGCTCCGGTGACTCCTGTTGGGCCCGTTGCTCCCGTCGGACCTGTCGCTCCGGTGACTCCTGTTGCACCTGTGGCTCCGGTTGGACCCGTCGCTCCTGTTGCTCCCGTCGGACCTGTCGCTCCGGTGACTCCCGTTGCTCCTGTTGCTCCGGTTGGACCTGTCGCTCCGGTGACTCCTGTTGGGCCCGTTGCTCCTGTCGGACCGGTGGCTCCCGTCGGACCTGTCGCTCCGGTGACTCCTGTTGGGCCCGTTGCTCCCGTCGGACCGGTGGCTCCGGTTGGACCCATCGCTCCTGTTGCTCCCGTCGGACCTGTCGCTCCGGTGACTCCTGTTGCACCTGTGGCTCCGGTTGGACCCGTCGCTCCTGTTGCTCCCGTCGGACCTGTCGCTCCGGTGACTCCTGTTGGGCCCGTTGCTCCTGTTGCTCCGGTTGGACCTGTCGCTCCGGTGACTCCTGTTGGGCCCGTTGCTCCTGTCGGACCGGTGGCTCCCGTCGGACCTGTCGCTCCGGTGGCTCCTGTTGGGCCCGTTGCTCCCGTCGGACCGGTGGCTCCGGTTGGACCCGTCGCTCCTGTGGCTCCGGTTGGACCTGTCGCTCCGGTGACTCCTGTTGCTCCGGTCGCTCCCGTTGCTCCTGTTGATCCGGTCGCTCCCGTTGCTCCTGTTGATCCGGTCGGACCCGTCGCTCCGGTGACTCCTGTTGGGCCCGTTGGACCCGTCGCCCCTGTTGCTCCCGTTGGACCCGTCGCTCCTGTTGCTCCGGTCGGACCCGTCGCTCCGGTGACTCCTGTTGGGCCCGTTGGACCCGTCGCTCCCGTTGGACCCGTCGCTCCTGTCGCTCCCGTCGGACCTCCTCCACCCTCAACACTCAATAGAGCAACATCATCTACAAGCACGCTTGCAGTTCCCGCCTGCGGAATGTTGTTGATCAAAATGAATGCCTGGGCGGTGCCAGGGGGAGCAGGTGAGGTTGTTTGATAGACTTCAAGCCATGTCCCATTTTCGGCTGCCGGTATTCTGCTTGACGGCACAATGGCAAATAACCCGTATTCGAGAAAATTAAACTGGCTGTCAAAATAAGTAACCTGTATCGTTACAGAAGGCGCCGGGAGAAATCCCTCTCTTGCCAGAGAAACAAGAAATTCGCTTCCTTCCCCAGCCCTGGCCGGAACAAATTGAGCAATATATGATATGACTGTTCCGCCAAGAAATCTCGCAGAGAAAAAACCTGAATGCGAAAACTGGCTTGTAACAGATGCGTTTACGCCTACCCAAGGCGAGAAGGTACCTGTCTCAAACCCCCCGTTCATCACCGCGTTTTGAATGGACATTTTTCCACCTCCAATTCCTTTTCATCTTTTGGCTGCAAGATCTTTAATTGATATCGAAGCTCTATATCCTATGATCATTCATTTTATGCAGTCACGTTAAATAACACAGCTAAGTTTGAAAAACCGTCATTTCAGCAACCGGCCTGGATTGCCCACAGCCGTTTTGCCTGCGGGAACATCTTTTGTAATGACTGCGCCCGCTCCGATGACCGCATGCTCCCCGATGACGACCGCCGGCAGCAATGTTGCGTTGTTCCCGATTTTCGCTCCTTTTTTAATGGTTGGCCCTTGATACGGATAGTTTCCCATTCCCATATATTTATCATTTGATGTGGAACAACAGGGACCGATAAACACTTCATCTTCGATCGTCATATCGGCAGTGATATAGCAGCCTGTTTGAATCGTCACTCTCTTTCCAATTCTAGTATTGTTTTCAACCATTGCGTTGCGTCCTATAATGCTTTCTCTGCCGATCGCGACATTTTCGCGAATGCTCGCCATGTCCCCGACGAAGACGCCTTGTTCCAACAGCACGTCCCGGTAAATAACAGCGCTCGCTCCGACTACGGCATCATCTTCTATCCGCAAAGGCGCTCCTGTCTGCTTCGGCTGGCGGGCCATTTTTTTATTTGAAGAAGCCGCTTTGCCAAGGACAGCCAAATCGCCGATTTTTACCCCGCTGCCGATCTGAGTATCCTTTTTAATAATGGCATGATGACCGATTGTTACGTTGTCCCCGATGACCACATTTTCTTCAATAACAGCGTACTCTCCCAATACTACGTTCTTTCCGATCTTTACGGTTTCATGAATCATTGCTTACATCCTCCATTTCTCATTTACACCTGCTGTAGCATATTCAATGCGGACGTAATGAGAAACGGCTTCATAAAAAAACACGGCCGCCGTCAGGCGCACCGTGCTACTTTTCTCTTCTTGCAAAATCGACAAACCGGAATTTATCAAGGCGGTGTCTGCTTTCCGTATATTGAAACAAGGTCGTATCATCAAGGAAAACAAAATTTTTCACAACCACAATGTGCTCGTATCCGTTCAAATCCAAATATTCTTGATCCTCTGCCGTACATGGCTCGACAACAATTTCCTTATGGGCATAGCTGATGGCGAGCCCGCATTCATCTTCAAGGTATTGGTAGATCGAGTCCTCGCATATTTCTTTCGTTAAGAGCGGCACATGCTTGCGGATAAAATAGTCTTTATCCAGGATGATGCGCTCTCCGTTGATATTCCGCGATCTGACGACCCGCCATACCTCTTCATCTCCGGAAGTACGAAGCTGCTTTTGAATATATGCATCCGGATGCGTCAAGCCGAACTCGTGGACCGTCGTGCTTGTCTCTTTGCCAAGCGTTTCTGAAAGCTCCTTAAAGCTGACCAAACCGGAAACCGGGAACTGCATTTTCTCCCTGTGCAGCACGACTGATCCCTTTCCTTTAATCTTTTGAATATATCCATTCTGAGCAAGCACATTCAGCGCTTTCCGAACGGTTTCCCTCGAGGTGTCGTGCTGTTCGGCAAGATCGTTTTCAGACGGCAGGGTATCTCCGGCATTCAGTATGCTTTGATCGATTTGTTCTGCGATTTGTTTGTAAATCATCATATACTTGTTGATCTTCATTTTTTTACCACCACGCTTAGTTTAGCATGGTTTGGCAAGATGATAAACAATCGATTGATATGGTTTCACTTTGAAGCGTTTAAATGACTCGGGAAGATCAGTGTCATTGGAAATGAGAACCTTGGCATCATAGCCTTCAATATCAATATCATCCGGCAGCTGAAACTCGGTCTCTTTCCCGTAAAAATTATTGATCACCAGCAGTTTTTCATCCGCTCCGTTTCTCAAATACGCATAAAGCTCTTGATTGTCTTCCAGAATCAGCTGATAATCGCCGGTTGTGATGATATCGAATTCCTTGCGGAGCTCATTCAGCTTTTTATAATGGTAGAAAATCGAATCAGGATCGCTGAGCGCTTCTTCTGCGTTGATTTCTTTGTAGTTGTCAGGCACCGGAATCCACGGCGTCCCCGTCGTAAACCCGGCATTTTCCTCACCGTTCCACTGCACCGGCGTCCGCGAATTATCGCGAGACTTCGCTTTCAGGATTTCGATGATTTCAGCTTCCGGCTTTCCTGCTTCTTTCAGCAGACGGTACATATTGAGAGACTCGACATCCCGGTAAAGAGAGATGTCATCGAATTTCGGATTGGTCATTCCGAGCTCTTCTCCCTGGTAAATATATGGCGTTCCCTGAAGCATATGAATCGCGGTTGCCAGCATTTTCGCAGACTTTTTGCGGTATTTTCCGTCGTCGCCGTAGCGTGAGACAATCCGCGGCTGGTCGTGGTTGCACCAGAACAATGCGTTCCACCCGCCTCCTTTATTCATTTCAGTCTGCCATTCAGAAAGAATCTTCTTCAGCTTTAGAAAATCAAAATCCGCAAGCGCCCATTTTTCCCCGTTTGGATAGTCGGCTTTTAAATGGTGAAAGTTAAACACCATATCGAGCTCCCGGCTTTCAGGGTTTGTATACCGGATGCAATCTGCGATTGTGGTCGATGACATTTCCCCGACCGTCATGCTGTCATATTTTGAAAAGACCTCCCTGTTCATTTCATTCAAAAACTCGTGAACCCTCGGCCCGTCCGTATAAAATCTGCGCCCGTCCCCTTGATCATCATCAGGGAAACGCTGGTCTTTTGAGATGACATTGATGACATCAAGTCTGAAGCCGTCGATTCCTTTTTCAAACCAGAAATGCATCATCTCGTACACTTTTTTTCTGACTTCATCGTTCTCCCAATTCAAATCCGCCTGTGTGACATCATAGAGATGGAGATAATACTGTCCGGTCTCTTCATGAAACTCCCACGCCGAGCCGCCGAACTTCGATTCCCAGTTTGTCGGCGGAGCACCGTCCGGCTTCATGTCCTTCCAAATATAAAAGTCGCGGTACGGATTTTCTTTTCCGGACGCTGCTTCTTTAAACCATTTGTGCTCTGTTGATGTATGGTTGACGACAAGATCCATGATCACCTTTATGCCGCGCTTGTGAGCCTCTTCAAGAAGCTCTTCAAAGTCGGCCATTGTTCCATATTCTTCATGAATGTTGTAATAGTCGCTGATGTCATAGCCGTTATCGTTTTGCGGCGATTGATAAATCGGCGTCAGCCAAATGACGTCACAGGCGAGCTCCTTGATGTAGTCGAGCTTTTCGATGATGCCGCGAATGTCGCCGACACCGTTTCCTGTTGTATCTTTAAAGCTTTTCGGATAAATCTGATAGACGACTGCTTTTTTCCACCATGGATTTTCTTTTATTTCCACTTTTCAACACCACCGTTTTCTTCTTTATGAAATGGGAAAAGGGCTGACAAATATGCACGCCCCTCTCCCTTCTCTTATTTCATTTTTAATTTTGCATAGAGATATGTTCCGGCAAACGGCGCGATCAGCACGATCGCCATCCCGATCGCAAACGCTCCCCAGTATTGGCTCATGATAGAGAAAATTCCGGGTACACCGCCGACGCCGACTGAGCTTGCCAAAACCCCTTGCGAGGAAATGAACATCCCGGCAACCCCTGAGCTGATCATCGCGATCACGAACGGAAATCTGTACCTGAGATTCACCCCGAACAATGCCGGTTCGGTAATACCGAGATAAGCTGAAATTCCGGATGTCAGAGACAGACCTTTCTGCTTCTCATCTTTGACAATAAACATCATCGCAAGCGCGGCTGAACCTTGTGCAATATTAGACAGCGCGAGCATCGGCCATAAAAATGTTCCGCCGAGCTTTGAGCCGATCAGCTGAAGGTCAACGGCAAGGAATGTATGATGCATTCCGGTAATGACGAGAGCGGCGTACAGTCCGCCGTATAACAGTCCGCCAAGTAAGGCTAATTGTTCAAAGACAGCAATAAGGCCTGATGTTAAGACATTTCCGATTGCAAACGTAATCGGTCCGATGACAATAAATGAAGCAAAACCTGTGACAAGCAGCGTAATCGGTGCCACGACAAGGAGCTGAATGCTCTCAGGCGTCCGCTTTGTCAAAAAGCGCTCTATTTTTGCCAGCAAATAAGATGCGAGCAAAATGGGAAGCACCTGACCCTGGTAGCCGACCTTCTGCACTTCCAGACCGAATAAATTCCAGACAGGAATGTCTCCGCTTTGCTCCGCAGCCCCGTATCCCCAAGCGTTTAACAAATCAGGGTGCACAAGCATGACGCCCAGCACGATGCCGAGCAGCGGATTTCCGCCGAACCGCTTGACGGCCGACCAGCCGATTAATGCGGGAAGAAATGCGAAAGCCGTGCCCGCGATCAAGTTAATCATATTGGCGAGATCCGCCCATTGCGGATAGACTTCAACGATCGACTTTCCGCTGAAGAAAATGTCTTGCGCCGTCAGGATATTGTTGATTCCCATCAGCAGTCCGGCAGTGACAATCGCCGGCAATATTGGAATAAAAATATCTGCAAGCGTTTTCACGGCACGCTGTAAAGGATTCATATTTTTCTCTGAGGCTTTCTTGACATCATCTTTTGATGATTCGCCGATTCCTGTGGCCTTCACCAGCTCCGCGTATACATTGTTGACCGTTCCTTGGCCGATCACCACTTGAAATTGGCCGTTAGTTGAAAACGATCCTTTGACAACATCTATTTGCTCCAGCACCTCTTGATTGACTTTGCTTTCATCGAGCAATGCAAATCGCAGACGCGTCACACAATGGGTTACCGCTGCTATGTTGTCTGCACCGCCGACAGCATCGACAATCCGTCGCGCTGATTGATTTAAATCAGTCATTCCAATCCCTCCTTCTCCTCTTATAACTTGTATATACATGTTATACCTATATTGTATTCCTGTATATACAAGTAGTCAACATATTTTTATAGCGCTTTCAAAAATAAAAAAAGCCCGGCCGTTCCCTTCATAAAACGAAGGACAGCAAGGCTTCCTCCGATTTATTCGCCGGGAACAACCGGCTGTGATCATAAATTGTTCACTTTTTCATCACGTTCATAAGCGTCGTCCTGCTGACCGATGTCTTTCAAATAATACTTTTCTGATGTAAAAAACTCATCATATAAAGACCTTACTTTTCTGCTCAAGAGCAGCACCGCCAAAATATTCGGAAGAAGAATGAAAACGAGCGCAAGATCAAGGAATCCCCATATCGCCTTTGCTCCTCCGGCAGCCCCGATGATGACGGCGCCCAGATAGACGAATTTAATCATATGCCCCGCGAGCCGTCCGAACAGAAATTCAGCTTGTTTTACCCCGTAAAAAATGACCACTGTGATCGTTGATAAGACAAAGAAAACGAGCGAGACAGAGACGAAGTATCCGCCCACAGGGCCGAAATAGCTGCGGAATGCGGCTGCAGCCAGTGCTCCCGGATCGCTCGCCGCGTTTTCAGCGGTCCAGACGCCTGATGCGAGCACGACGAAGGCGGTTGTCGTGCATATCAGCAGCGTATCGACCACGATGCCGATCACCGCCCAGAATCCCTGTCTCACAGGGTGGTCGGTCATCGCCGCCGCGTGGGCGATCGGCGCCGTCCCCATCCCGGCTTCGTTGGAATAAAGGCCTCGGGCAAACCCCCAGCGGACGGTTTCGGCAACTGCCGCACCTGCAAAGCCGCCGAATGCCGAAGAAGATGTAAACGCATTCGAAAAGATGAGAGAGAAAAATGCGGGTACAGAAGAAAGGTTCATGACGACAATCAGGAAACCGGCCCCGATGTACGCCCCTGCCATTAGCGGAACCGCCAGCTCTGTCACTTTTCCAATCCGTTTAATCCCTCCGATCACCACTAAACCGATCAAAAAAGCAATCCCGATTCCGGTGTATAAACGATTGAACGAGAACGTCTCAGCCAATGATGCGGAAACCGAATTTCCCTGCACCATAATGCTCGGAACGAGCTCGATCATCAGCGCTACCGAAAAAAAGACGCCGAGCCATTTCATGGAGAGCCCTTTTGTAATGTAGTACATCGGTCCCCCGACATATTCGCCTTCTTCATTTTTTTCTCTGTAGTGGACGGCGAGGACGCTTTCCGAAAACTTGATCGCCATGGCAAACAGCGCGACCAGCCACATCCAAAAAACGGCTCCCGGACCGCCGAACATGATGGCCGCAGGCACACCGACGATATTGGCGGCGCCGACTGTTGAACTGAGAGCCGATGTCAAAGCCTGCAGCGGTGTAACCGTCCCTTCTCCTTTCGGCTTTTTGCCGACGCTTCCGATCGTCTGCTTAAAGATATAGAGAGGATAGCGAAATTGAAAAAATTTCAGCAGGATCGTTAAGTAGATTCCTGTCCCTGTCAGCAGTATGATGAGCGGAGGCCCCCACAGCCAATCTGATATGTATTCAACCCAATTCAATAATCGTTCCATCCTATCACCCTTTTGTTCGTTTATGGGTCAATACCACTACAGGGGAGAAATAAACCTCCTTTTAGCGCTTTTTATTTCCGCTCTAGCCTCCGGTACACTTTTTCTTTATAAAACGCTGAGGCAGGCTTGGAAAACATGCCTTTTTTGTCGGCAAGCCTGTCGAGCCTGAGCCGGTTTTCTGTTTTTCTCTCAATTAAACGCTCGCGCTCGCCTTCGTCCGCGCACTTTGCGATTAAGTCGTCAATCGTCATCAGCTCTTTCTTTAAAGCGCCTTCATCCTCTGCCATTCCGGCGTTTTTCATCACCCGGTAAGCCATGCGGAGATGCTCTGGAACATGGGCGGCTTCGTCTTTTTTCAAAGGTTTTCCCATTCCCGGAAGCCCTTCGAATTCGCCGTCCTTAATGGCCCGCTTAATCTTGTCTTCAGAAACGATGCTCGAAAAATCCATGGTCTACATCCTCCCTTTTCGTTCATATACTAACAACAGTCTGCCATAAAGATGCGTTCCCGCCAATGCAAGACAAGCGTAAAATATTCCCAAATATCTTTTTTAAAGCTGTAAAACCCTGATTTACCGGGGGTTTTGCGATTTTTTTCACAAGGCCGGTTTCCGCTTTTCTAAATCGGTATTTCATGGTATATTTTATACATTCGTTTTTTTCTTTCGTTCCGATGGTTTTATACTGATCCGGAAAAAAGGAGTGTAACAATTGAAAAGATTTATTAAGGAAAGAGGTCTTGCCTTCTTCCTGATAGCCGCCATATTGCTATGGCTTAAAACTTATGCTGCGTATGTAATTGAATTTAATTTAGGAATAACCAACACAGTACAACAGATCTTGCTTTTTGTGAATCCGATTAGCTCAAGCTTGTTCTTTCTTGGATTGGGACTCTTGTTCAAGAAAAAAATACAGCAGACAGCGATTATAGTGATTCATTTTTTAATGTCTTTTTTGCTATATGCGAACGTCGTATATTACAGATTTTTCAGCGACTTTATTACGCTGCCTACGATCATGCAGGCAAAAACAAACGGGGGGCAGCTCGGGGACAGCATCTTCTCGCTCATGCACCCGCTTGATGTTCTGTATTTCATCGACACCTTTATTTTAATCGGGCTGGCCGTTTTCTATAACAGACCTTCTGAAACAACAACGAAGCGTCCGTTTAAAATTGTGATGGGAACAAGCATCCTCGTCTTCCTCGTCAACCTGGCCGTTGCCGAGATTGATCGTCCGGAGCTTCTGACCCGTTCTTTTGACCGCAATTACCTTGTGAAATATTTGGGAACCTACAACTTCACAATCTATGATGCGGTGCAGAATATCAAGTCAAACAGCCAGCGCGCACTGGCAAGCTCCAGCGACGTGACGGAAGTAGAGAACTATATTAAAGCCAATCATGATAAGCCGAATGCCGAATACTTCGGAAAAGCGAAAGGCATGAACGTGGTTTACATTTCACTGGAATCACTTCAGACGTTCGCGATCGACTACAAGATCGACGGCAAGGAAGTCACGCCGTTCTTAAATTCACTGGCACACGACAATGAAACATTTTATTTCAATAACTTTTTCCACCAAACAGGACAAGGTAAAACGTCTGACGCGGAATTTATGATGGACAACTCGCTGTATCCTTTATCACAAGGGTCAGTGTTCATTAATAAAGCGCAAAACACGCTGCAGTCGGCTCCGGCCATTTTGAAGTCTCAAGGCTATACATCAGCGGCATTCCACGGCAACTACAAAACGTTCTGGAACCGCAATGAAATGTATAAAGCCATCGGTTATGACAAATTCTTTGACGCTACGTATTACGATATGAGCGAAGATAAAACGAAAAACTACGGATTGAAAGATAAACCGTTCTTTGAAGAATCAATGCCGCTGTTGAAAAGCCTGAAACAGCCGTTCTATACGAAGTTTATCACCCTTTCGAACCATTTTCCGTTCGAGATGGATGAAGGCGATACAGACTTCCCTGCCGGCGATACCGGCGACAGCGTCGTTGACCATTATTTCCAGTCGGCCAACTACATGGATCAGGCGATTGAACAATTCTTCAACGACCTGAAAAAAGCCGGACTGTATGATAATACGATTGTCGTCATGTACGGGGACCACTACGGAATTTCAGAAAATCACAACAAAGCGATGGCCAAAGTATTGGGCAAAGACATCACACCATATGAAAACGCCCAATTGCAAAAGGTACCGCTGTTCATCCATGCGCCTGGGGTCAAGGGAATCAAATCCAATAAATACGGCGGCGAAGTCGATGTAGCCCCTACTCTGCTTCATTTGATGGGCGTGAATACGAAAGATTACCTGATGAGCGGTTCAGACCTTCTGTCACCGGAACACCGTGAAATTATTCCGTTCCGCAACGGCGATTTCGTTTCTCCGGAATATACGAAAACGAACGGAAACTATTATGACACGAAAACAGGAGAGCTTCTGAACGAAAAAGACATCGATCCGAACATCGAAGAGTCCGTGAAAAAAGAACTCGAAATGTCGGATAAAATCGTCGACGGAGATTTGCTGCGCTTCTATAAACCGAAAGGCTTCAAAGCGATCAATCCGAGCGACTACGACTATACGAACCACAATCCGAAAACATCAGAATCTGATGCGGCGCAAACAACGAAATCAGATTCCGGACAATAAACAGACAGCACCCGCTTATTTAAAAGCGGGTGCTTTTTTGGTCTTGAAGCCGCTCTGTTCCTTTTTCGCAAGCAGATATGGTAAGCTTGAAATGGAATATAAAAAAAGAAAGCGGGAATGAATTGTGATTGTAACGAATGACCAAGAGCTGGAAGGGCTCAAGAAAATCGGCAGAATCGTCGCTTTAGCCAGGGAGGAAATGAAGGCAAAAGCAGCACCCGGCATGAGCACAAAAGAGCTGGATCTCATCGGAAAAGAAGTGCTTGAAGCCCATGGCGCCGCATCGGCTCCGGAAAAAGAATACGATTTCCCAGGAACGACGTGCATCAGTGTGAACGATGAAGTCGCTCACGGCATCCCAAGCGAATCCTCGATTTTAAAAGAAGGGGATTTGATCAACATCGACATCTCCGCTGAATTTGGCGGCTACTATTCTGATACGGGGATTTCTTTTGTACTCGGAAAAGGCGATGAAACGCTCCACAAGCTTTGCCAAACTGCGGAAAACGCTTTTCAAAAGGGGCTATTGCAGGCGCGCGCCGGCAAGAAACAAAACCAAATCGGCAGAGCCGTATACAATGAAGCAAAAGCAAACGGATTCACCGTTATTAAAAACCTGACGGGACACGGGATTGGAAAGAACCTCCATGAAGCGCCCAACCATATCTTAAATTACTATGACCCGTTTGATAATGCGCTCTTTAAAAACGGAACCGTCATCGCCTTTGAGCCGTTTGTTTCCACAAAAGCCGAGCATACCATCGAAGCCGGAGACGGCTGGACATTTAAAACGCCTGACGGCAGCTTTGTGGCGCAGATCGAGCATACGATCGTCATCACGAAAAACAAACCGATCATTTTAACACAGCTTGACTGATTACGTGAAAAAGCCCGGCTCATAGAAGCGCGGGCTTTTATGCTAAAATAAAAGACAAACTGTGCCGAAAGGAGCTTTACCGCATGCTGTTTGCCATCATCGGGCTGATCTTTTTCATCGAGAGCATCCTGTTAATCGTATATGCTCATAAAAAAAAGAACGGCTTCTTAAAATATATCGGAATCGTTCTCAGCATCGCGATCATTGTGATGATCGTCACCAGTTTGACACACGGCTGACGCCTGTCTCAAACTTCCAAACTACGACGAAAGACTCAGTTTTTAAAAATTGCCGCCTATCCCTTTTCAGCGTTTTTCTATAGATGTTAGAATGCCAATTGCATCGAAATATAGAAGGGAGTTTTCTGCCATGCATTACGGAAGCAAAGGCTGGTATGTAGAAGAACTGAAAAAGCTGGGAATGACGAAGTATGAAGGAAGAAAGCTTCAAAGCTATAAAAAACACTTTTTGGCCAACCTGCTTGAAAGCGTCAAAA
Organism: Bacillus haynesii; assembly: GCF_014042035.1. Lineage (NCBI taxonomy): Bacteria > Bacillati > Bacillota > Bacilli > Caryophanales > Bacillaceae > Bacillus > Bacillus haynesii. Next base: position 2,228,056 of record NZ_CP059494.1, read on the forward strand.
AATAAACATGTTAAAGCCGTGTTCCTCTTCGGACACGGCTTGTTTTTATGCGCTCAGCTGCTTTAAAAATGAGCTTCTCCAGCTTTCCGACAGCGCTTCAACCTCAAGGATCTTCCGAATGGCGGGGTGATTGCCTCTGTCATGATACATCAAATGATTGGCGTACGATACCGTGGCTTCATGCGCATCTCTTGAAACGAGCTGCAGCCGGGAATCGGGCGCAACAATTCCTTCTTCGAGAACCCTGAAATAGAATCCGCTGTACCCAGTGTCCCTCACTTTTAGCACCATATCTTTTTGATTCAGCCGTTTGGCAAGCTTGAAACAAGGCTGGCGCGGCTGGCTGACTTGAACAAGAGCCTCCCCCAGCTTGAAGATATCGCCGATGCACACATCCTTTTCGGTCAGCCCTTTAACCGTCACGTTTTCTCCAAATGCCGCCTCTGGCAGCTTCCGCTTCAAGACGCTTTCCCAATACATATAGTGATCCGCCGGATAGACGCAAACCGCTTTATCCTCTCCCCCGTGGTGAATCAGATCTGCCTGCCCGTCCCCTTCAAAATTCGTACGGCTCAAATATACAGGTCCGCCGACAGGCTCCTTTACGATTGCCGTTTCCACCTGTTTGCCGTCGAATTCGTATGTACGCGGACGGCCTACATGAATAGATAAAATTTCATACTCCTGATTTTCCAAAACCTCACGCCCTTCCTTTATTTTCATATTTTAACGATTCATTCGAAGCATGTCTATCCCATGATCTCAAAATGGGAAATATGGTAGCATAAAAGAAAAGGGGTGTTCTCGATGCTTCAATACAGAATCATTGTAGACGGACGCGTTCAGGGCGTGGGATTTCGCTATTTTGTTCAAATGGAAGCAGATAAACACAAATTGACCGGCTGGGTCCGGAACCGCGACAACGGCACAGTTGAAATTCGCGCCGAGGGACCTGAGGAAAGCCTGAAGCAATTTTTAAAAGCAATTCAAAAAGGAAGTCCCTTCTCAAAAGTAACGGACGTGAATGTGGAAGAATCCAAAGAGATTAACGGATTCCAAAAGTTTAATATCAGCTATTGAGAAATCCGCCAGAGATGGCGGATTTTTTTAATGGATCTTGACTAAATGTCTCTTTTATTTTAGTATTTAGTTAAATAACTAAATACTGAATTCTAAGGATGCTGAATATGAATCAAACCTTTAAAGCTCTAGCTGATCCGACGAGAAGAAAGATTTTGAACCTGCTGAAGGACCGGGATATGACCGCCGGTGAAATTTCTGACCAGTTTCAAATGTCTAAACCAAGTATTTCTCAGCATTTAAAAATTTTAAAACAGGCCGAATTAATTCAAGATGAAAAAAAAGGCCAATACATCATCTACTCGCTAAACACTACAATGTTTCAAGAAATCATCGGCTGGGCTTTCAGTTTTACTGAACAAGCCGGCAAAGATAAAGGGGATGCAAAATGAGAAAACACATCTTTTCGCTCGCTATAATCGCCATGAATCTAATCATGTGGGCCATCGCTTATCCGCACATTTCCGATCAAGTTCCAATTCATTGGTCATTTTCGGGAGAAGTCGACAGTTATGCTTCAAAAATGGAAGCAATGCTTATCATGACCGGGCTGCTCGTTTTTGTGTATGTGTTGATGTTCTTAACGCCAAAAATCGATCCGCGCAGAAAAAACTATCAGCTTTTTTCGAAGACTTATTACATTCTCATCAATGCCATGCTGCTTATATTTTCTCTGATCAACGTGCTTGTTATCATGACCGGGCTCGGGTATGACCTGCCGGCGGGCAGCATCGTGCCGGTTCTTGTAGGCGCTCTATTCATCGTCATAGGCAATTACCTCCCGAGAATCCGCTCCAACTTTTTTTTCGGGATCAAAAACCCTTGGACATTGAGCAGCGATTCAATCTGGAAAAAAACCCACAGATTTGCGGCAAAAGTATTTACTTTGGCAGGACTTTTAATAGCTGCGGACGGGTTGTTAACAATCAGTCCAGAAATCATGCTTCCGGTTATTTTGGCAGCGGTTTTCGCACCCTATATTTATTCTTATGTTTTGTACCGGAAAGAAATCAATATGAAAAGCTGACATGAGAATAAATGAAAAAGAAGGCTCCGATTTGGAGCCTTTATTATATTCCCTTCCGCACCGCCTGCCAAAAAGCGGCCGATACATGTCCCATCGAGTAAACGGAAACGCCTGCGATTTTATATCGCATGGCCAGGCGACTCTTCGCTGCAATCGTTTTTTCATCTTCATACCAAACGACATGGCAGTGCTGGTGTTGATCTGTATAAGAAAATCTCATCGAACCCGACCTTTTATCGTATACAGGCTTAGCTTTCACTTTTTTCTTAAGCGCCTGAATGTCGTTCCACTGCTTCAATTTGCTGTTCTTTCGGGATGTTAAGTCCCAATCATTCCCGTATGAGGGGATGCCCATGATAACTTTATCGGCTTTGATCGTTTTCACCGCATATGCTAATGAGCTTTTTGATCCAGTTCATTCCGGCAACAGATCCCGGCTCGCTCCATTGATCCTCTCAATCGTTCAAATAAGGCTTTTCCTGATAAAAATAATTCGGTTTAAGCGTTTTATTTTCATAGTAGCTGTGGAAGATATGTGTCGCTGCTGGCGATAACGGCGGAATCAGCCACGTCCAGCTTGCTGAAAGCTCCCTTCCCGCTTCAGCCTCCTGCTCCTCGAACCGCTTGAATTGGCTTGCGGCAGTATGGTGGTCAACGATGCTGACGCCGGCTTTTTTATAGGAGTGAAGCACCGCAGTATTTAATTCAACAAGCGCCTTGTCTTTCCACAGCGAAGTATTCCGCTCCGTGTCAAGTCCCATAATGGTTGCCACTTTTCCGAGCACATTATAGCGGTCTGTATCCGCGAGGTTGCGTGCTCCGATTTCTGTTCCCATATACCAGCCGTTAAACGGGGCGGCATTATAATGAATCCCTCCGACCTCGAGCTTCATATCGGCTATAATCGGCACACCGTACCACTTCAGCCTCAAACTTTTGAAGCCCTCGATCTCCGGATGTTCAATCCGGACCTCTTTGACGATTTCACGAGGCAGCTCATACCACACAGGGGGACAGCCATCTATTTGAAAAACAAGCGGCAAAACGTCAAAAGGCGTACCTTCGCCTTTCCAGCCGAGCGCTTCACACGCTTTTGTCAGTTCCAATGACGCCGGATCGCCGATGACACCTTGCTCTGTTTCATACCCTGCATACCTGATGAGCTGATGGTTCCAAATGGACACTTTTTTTTGTCCGTTTTGTTCCGGGGGGAAAACCGTAATGAACGGCCTGATTTTCCCTTCGTTTGTCGCAAGCTGAATATGGCGAAAAAGCGCATCCCGCACCTCTGCCTCGGTTTGAACGCCTCTTTGATCGATGACAGTAAGAGAGTGCCAAAACAGCCTGCCGATGCAGCGGCTGCTGTTTCTCCACGCCATTCTGGCGCCATGTTCGATTTCTTCTAATGTATGTGTATAGCTTCCGGTTTCTCTGATTTCTTCGTCTATTTTATGTAAGCGCATCCTTGTTTCTTCTTCGGACTTCGACAGTTCCCCGTAGCAGAGCTCAATGAAGGTCTTGGCTTCCCTCCATAATTCTTCATGTGATTCCAACCGGATTCTCTCCTTCCAGATTTCAGACTGATATTTATTGTATAGGTTTCGATCTCAGTTTAAAACCATTATGTATGAAAAGACAAAAAACCGCTAAAAAGCATCCGTCAAAGACGGATGCCTGATGATTATTCCTTAATGTTAAGCGTTTTTGTGTTCAGCATAAAGCGGTAAACCGGCAGCTCTTTGCCTATTTGAGAAGGGATGTAACCCGTGCTCACATAACTGTCAACCGATTCCGGCTCAAGTGCGATCGACAGCAGATTGCTTTGCGGCTGTGCTGTAAAATAGATTTTTGTTCCTTTTGGAAACTCTTTTTTCTGTTTTTTGAGCTTCGTTTCCACCTTGATCACAGGCCGGCCCTCAGATTCTCCCGCTGTTTCTTTCGATAAAACCTCATAAGCTTCAGCGGTGAGCTTTTGCTTGAAAGGCAGTGTCACGCTTTTTAAACCTTGATCTTTCAGCTTCTGTTCGATATCTTGATGGCCCGGAAGGACAAGGTAAGCGCTCGGCCGAGTTCTTGACAGCACAGGAACGGCCTCTGAGGCGCTGTAAAACTGGACAGGAACGTCAACTGCTTGTCCAGAAGCGATATCAGCGACTTTCAGCGTGTCTTTAAACGGGCCTGCGAACTCACTGTTGATCACTACTTGATCTTTATCGCTCACTTTTGCACCGTTTTGAATCAGCTTTAATTTTTCTTTGGCAACAAGGCGCTTGATCTCGGTTGCATGCTTTACTGTCGTGTCGATGATCGTCTCATGCGTAGCAACCTGAGCCGCGACTCTTCTTGCAAAATTTTCGCGTCCGATGTCTATCCCCCTGCTTTCCACCAGGAAAGAAAGGGCAGGCTGGAGGGCGAATGCATTACGCCCGATTCTCGCTTCTGTACCGCCTTCATAGATTTCGATTTTTCCGTCCTTGCTTTTTCCTGTCGTATAATACGCATCATTAGAAAATCCTTTTTCATCAAGTTTAGCTCTGACACCGTTCACATAAAGGCTGTCAGACGCATGCCTGATCGATTCGGGAATGTTTAAATTTTTTCCTGATAAAATTAAAATATCATGGTATTTTAATGACCCTTTTTCGCCTATGCTTTGAAATTCGTTTTGGCCGACACCGTATTCATGGGCATCGATAACGACTTCAGGCGAATACTTGTTGAATTCTTGATGAATGGCGCGGACTTCTGGAGATTCGAGCTTGACATGATCCCTGTTTCCGTCGATTCCGCTCGCCAGCCGTCTGTTAAACTGATACGAGCCGTCAGGATTGACCCGCGGAACGACGATAACATTGATCTTGTCCAACACTTTGTCGCCATACGGTCCAGCCAGTTTTTCAGCAATCGCCAGGGCCGATTCTCCCGCTGCCGGCTCATTTCCGTGTATCTGTCCTTGCAGCCAGACGGTCGGTTTTTTTGATATGGAACGTATCTGCTTGTCCTTTGTGAAGTAGAGCACGGGAATATTTCTTTTTTCAATTGAAAAACCGATATTCCCGATTTTGACATTCGGGCTTTTCTTTGTCAGACTGGTTATAAACTTCATCATTTCTTCTTGTGTCGTAAAGGCTTCCCCTTCTTTCACAAAAGCAGGGGTTGAGAATGTTTCTTCCGGCTCCGGATATAATGATGACACTTGCTCTGGCTGAGTATAGTTCTTTCCATAGTAAGGGGTTTCCGCAGCGTGTACCGCATCGGACAGCATCAGTCCTGCAAACATTGCTGAAGCTGCCAGCAAAGCTTGGACCCTTTTTTGAATTTTCATCTTTTCTCAGCTCCTTTCAGGCATACCTGCATTATAAATGAAATATCAGCCTTTTTTGTCTAAAATTTCAGAAAATGATTCCTTTGGTACACATCAACATCCGGAATATAGAACGATGGATGGCCATCATCACATGTAAATAGTTAGTTTTTCCCTATAAAAAAACATTCAGCCTGGCTGAATGTTTTAAGGGCAGCATATGGCATTTTACGAATCAGAAGCGGGCAAGCGGTCTGACAGATCAAGGAGCTCTTCAGAAAAATCGCTTCCTTTCATCGGTACACCGTGTCCTGTCAACAATGCAGCCGGTTTTAATCCTGCCAGCTTCCGAACCGATTCTGCCGCTTTTGTCCAGTCCATTGTGAAATAAGCCGGCGGTCCGTTCAGCTCCTGCTTTTGAATCGCCACTTCAAATAGAGACTCCTGCTCAACAGTTGTAACGGCGTCTCCTGCGATCAAAGTTCTGTCCGACTGCCGGAAAAGCGAAACATGCCCCGGTGTATGGCCCGGCGTCTCAACCCATTTCCATCCTTCCAGAAATGGAAGCGAACCATCTTCATTTAGCTGCTTTACATGGGACGAAATGTTGATGGAGTGCCTCGGAAATAACGGAGACATCTTTGCAACCAGCCCGCTTTTTACTTGCGGTTTGGCAGGCGGATAATCGGCTTTTCCCGTTAAATAAGGCATTTCTTTCTCATGGGCGTAAACTGGAACCTGCCATGTTTCGAGAAGATCTTCCAAAGCGCCGACATGGTCGAAATGTCCATGCGTCAAAACGATTGCTTTTAGCCGAAAATCGCCGAAACGCTCCTTCGCCTCTCTTAAAATAAATGGAGCGGACTTGGGCATTCCGGCATCGATTAAAACGGCTTCCCGCGAATTAGGATCGAAAACAAAATACACATTGACGATTTGCACCGTCAAACCGAATACACCTTCGGCATACTCCTCCAAGACCCCGCTGTTGATGGACGTCAAAGGCATGTAAGGATCACTCATTATATTCACCACACTCACTTATCATATATTTTATTACTTTGCACATTTGACTGGAGGATATGCATCGATGAGCACCTTTGAAAAAATGAAGGAGGGACAAACCAATGGCAGATGATCAGTGGTTTACTGTGACAAAGCTTGATGAATGCACATATGCGATCAGCGAATACGGGCATTGGGAAAATGTACACTCTTATTTGCTTATTGGGGTGAAGGAAGCCGTTTTAATTGATACAGGTCTTGGCATCGGCAGCATGAAGACGGTAACGGACGGTCTGACCGATCTGCCGGTGAGCGTCATCACAACCCATGTCCATTGGGATCACATCGGAAGCCACGGTGAATATCAGCGCATTTACGTTCATGAAGCTGAGAAAGAATGGCTGACTGACGGAATCAAAGGGCTTTCGATTGAGCAAATTCGCCGTGATGTCTCGCGAGATATCACCAAGCCTGTTCCGGCCGGCTTTTCCCCTGAGACATACACCCCGTTCAGAGGCAAACCGTCGGGAACGTTGCAAGACGGCGATACGGTCGGCTGCGATTCAAGGCCGCTTGTTATTTATCATACGCCTGGACACTCCCCGGGGCATATTTGCATCTTTGATCCAGCGTCAGGCTACTTGTTTACCGGCGATCTGCTGTATACCGGAGCTCCCATCTATGCATTCTATCCGACGACTGATCCGGCTCAACTGGTTCAGTCGCTTGAAAAAGTTTCGGCTATCGAGCGCGTAAAAAAGGTTTTCGGCGGGCATCATCAGCTTGGCCTTGATCCCGACATTTTGCAGGAAGCCGGGCATGCGGCCCAGCATTTGAAGAAGCATGGTCTGGCAAAGCATGGCACAGGCATGCACCGATTTAAGAGCCTGAGCTTTCAGTTTTAACTAAAAAAGATGATTGCCCGGCCGGGAACCATCTTTCTCGCTTTCCTCAAAAATGCAGACCTTTCCTGCGGGAACCTGATCCTTTAGCTCCAAACATGAAAGACGTCAGACAAAAACCTATTACACCGCCGGCCGTATTTAAAATTAAATCGTCCACATTAAAGGTTCTCGCCATTATTAATCCAGTCACAGATAGCACAAGCTGGAGACTCTCAATCAAAAAGCTCGTCAAAAAAACAAAAACTGCAGCCTTTTTAAGCGAAATTTTTCTCCATAGAACGGAAAGATACACACCTAAAGGAATGAGCAATAAAACATTAAAAAATGTAAGCTTGACGGAATTCCAGAAAAACCAATCAAATCCGCTCTGCTGATACATTTGCACCCATTCAGCGACAAAATAAAACGGAATGAGCTGAATGTTCATTTGAGCGTATGCCGGCTGCGGCGGAATGTTGATTCCGCCTATCGTATAGTGATAAACAACGCTCAAATAAACAATAAAACTGGCAAACACCATTTTTCTAAACAAACTTGTCTTTTTTCGGTTTTTCACAATGTCGTACAAAAAGTAGACGATTGCATACATGAAACCGAGCAGCATGAAATCAACTGACCAAAACATTAAAATTCACACCTTTATTTTTAGTCACTATACTAACAAGTTTTGTTGATTTTCACCATAGCTCATAAACACTAATTACCAAACTATTCTTCCTTAGTTTTTAAAGCGTCAGAAATACTTATTTTTTTCAAGACAAAAAATAAGAAAGATAGTGAAACCAAAGATAAAGTACTTGTGAAAGTAACTGAATAAAAATAATATTTGAAATAATCATAAATATTATGGTTTTCAGGCATTGATAATGTAAGAAAAAGAATTATTGTTCCGCTTAAAAGAAAAGCTAATATTAAATAGATAGTCATTTCAATTATTAGGTCTTTCAAGACTGCTGTGACACTTTTTCCAAAGGCCCGATTAATTGCAATTTCAGCTTTTCTTTGAATGATTCTAGAATACATTGTTGCAGCCAATGTTAAAACAGAGTAAAATGCAGTAACCGCAAATAACACAGACCCAAGTATGGAAAGATAATTAGAAATTGACTCAAGTCTCTTATTATCTTCTGTTTCTGAATAATACAGACTTCCAGGAATTGAGGAAACCATTTGTTTCGTCTTATTAATAATCCCCTTCTTTTTTTGTTTAGAAATTGAATGGTCAGTATATATTGTCAACTCTTTATAGCCATCAAAAACCCCAATTTTTTTAGCCATTTCTTCATAAATTAAAACTGTAATTCCCTCACGTTCTTGGGAAATCTGATTTTTTTTCATCAAGTAAGGAGACAAGATAATTCGTTCTACTTTCAAATCCCAATTTTCAAATTTTGGTTTTTTTTCATCAGAATATTCAATCCTGCCGATTTTCACTTCGTCTCCATTTATAATTTTATTATTCATTTCTTTTTGATTTATTTCAGGAAAGAAAATAAAGGCTGATCTTGATTTTTTCACTTTCCTCACGGAACTTTCATCAAAACTATACATGCGTTGGAGATGTTTAAGTTCACTGTCATTCACTAATACAAAATTCACGTTAGGAATAGGTATAAGATTATTTGGTACTAAATTATCAATTGTGTCCTCAGATATTTCAACATTTATATTTTCCGGCTTATAGGTACTTATCCAAGATTTAATTTTGGGTGAAAGTTGTTGTTTGGTTAGGAGCAAGGTGCTCCCTAGTGAGTTTGGAACTTTATCAATATAAACAACTCCTGGCAAGCGTTGAAGATCTTCTACACTTTTATAATCAAAAGAAACAGATTGATTGGTTTCGATAATATAGCCATTTACATGTTCCTCAGCAGTCAGTTGCTTAGATGAAAGTATAAAATCCGGTGTTGTTTCTTCGGATTTTTCAATTGTTTCATCGGCTATTAACTGGGTAAAGAAAAAAATCATGATCGAGAAAGACAGTATAACAATAAATAATATAGAAGATTTCCATCGAAACGTAAGTTGAATCACCAAAGACTTCATTTTAAAAGGAAACTTTTCTATAAATTGATAAACACGGTATCCTTTTGCTATAAACGGATTCCCTTTTAAATTCGTATGAATTGTTTCTTTGTTTATTTTTTCCGTTACAATTAGTGCTGTTATACATAATGAAAAAAATAATAAGGTGAGCCAAATCGTGACGAAAAGAGTAGATTCCAACAGAGGTGAAGAACTGTAGTTTTCAGTACGATATGTTTGATAATTTAATATCTTTTTCAAGTACACCCCAACAGGAAAAGATATTAAGAAACTCACTAAAACAATAATGGTACTCTGAAAAAAAACAAGAAGCCTTATATGATTTTTTTTTGCTCCATGGGATCTCAGTATCGCAATTTTTTGTCGGTAATTCTGATAGAACACCTCAAATATTCGAAAACAGCAACACAACGAACCAAATATTAGAATGATCGAAAAAAATAAACATATATAGAAAATCCTATTATAGTTTTTATATCCTTCATTAAAAAGATGCTCATTTTCATATAATTGTTCAGGGCTAGACAAATGTTGCTCGAAATTTTCATTTATTTCTTGTTCGATCTTTTCTACATTTTCATTTTGAAGTGAAAAAATAAAGCTATTTTGTATATCAATGTGCTTATCTGCATTAAATTTTGTCGGACTTATAAAAATATTTGGATATGTATTCTTTCCTTTTTCTATATTTATTGGAGTAGACCAATTTGAGGAATAGTTATTCACAATACCTACTATTTGATAAACTTCCTCAACAGCACCTATTTTTAATTTAACATCCGCTCCAATAACGTCATTCGTTTTAAAAGAGTCAGTTAAAAATGATTCAATGGCAATCTCATTTTTGTGTACAGGCATCCTCCCATGTAAAATATGTATATGCCCTAATTCTAAAGCACTTTTGTCAAACCATCCAATAGATGCTCCGACTGAAGATTCATTAAAATCTTCAGTGTAACCAACTAAAAAAATTCCTCCTCCTTTTTTTACACTATGTATTCCTTTTAACTCTTTGAACTCCTTTTCATTGAGATTGTTAATTATAGCATGATGCTCACCATATTTTTCATAGGCCTTTTCTTTTGTGTATTTCAGAATTTCTTCTGTAGCGCTGTTCACCATAATAAGAAAGACCATTGATATAGAGATTATTAAAACCATTAAATAAGATATTTTTCTTCTTTGGAACAACGACTTAAAAGCTAATTTAACCCAAAACATATTTCAACACCTTTATAAAGTTTTGACTCGTCCATCTTCAATTAAAAAAAGCTGATCTGGCCTCTCTATCAAGTTCTCTTCGTGTGTAACAATCACTAATGTTTTATCAAATTCTTTGCATAAAGAAACTAAAAGTTCAATAACTTTTTTTGCGTTTTTTTGGTCTAGATTACCAGTAGGCTCGTCCGCAAAAATAATTTCTGGATCATTTGCCATTGCTCTTGCAATAGCAACTCTTTGTTGCTGACCACCTGACAGTTGGGAAGGAAAGGATTTCAACTTGTGCCCAATCCCTAAAATATTTGTCATTTTTTTAATGTTCGAAATGTCTTTTTTCTTTTTATTAATCATTAGTGGCAGGATAATATTATCAAACACTGAAATTTCAGGAATCAAATGATAATTTTGAAAAATAAAACCGAAATTATTACCTCTAATATTAGCTTGTTCAAAATCCTTTAATTTGTAAAAATTTTGCTGTTTAAACCACACATGGCCGTTGGTAGGTTCCTCCATGCCACCAAGAAGACTCAGCAAAGTTGTTTTACCTGATCCACTTTTCCCTAAGATTACATTAATTGAACCCTTGCTTATAGAAAGAGTAGTAGGGTGCAACGCATTAAATAATGAAGCACCCTCTCCATATGATTTTGTTACTTGATTTGTCGATATTATAATTCTATTATCTTGTCTCATAATATTCCTATTGTTTAATCCTTCCTCCACCTTTTATATTAATTCCGTAATCTGAATATGTGTGCTTCGTAACATTAACTCTGTAAGTTCCTTTAGCCACTTTTCCAACATTTTTGCTATAACTTTTTCCAGTGGTTAGTCTACCAGTACTGTAGCTAGTAAATACTCCTTTGCTAATTGTGACAGTATATTTATGAGTTTGTGACAGAGTTTCACCAGTTTCAGCCTTAATAGTTCTTGCATTAGCAGTTATAGTGGTAGATTTATTGCTTAGTTTATGCTTAGCTTCTCCAGTTACTGCTGATCGAATATTGAAAGAATATGGCTCATTATAAGCTAAACTCACCGTGCTAAAGCCGAAAATGAAGACCAAAGCTACAACAGAGAAAGTAACTAATATTTTCTTTCTCTTTAATAACCTTTTCATAAATAATCCCCTCTTCCTTTTTATCTTCTTTTTTGATTGTCCAATCAAAAACAGATCTGTCATATATTAGGTTAATATTAAAAATAATATAAGTCAATACATAAATTGGATTTTTATATCCATCATTTGTTTCAAAAGAAATGATTAATATAAAACGGATATATTATGATAGAGAGGCTAATTCCAGAGCTTTTAATTTAAATACGACTTTCAACCCGCAAAGTGTGGAATTTCAAATCAACAGCTTCAAAATGTACATAAAAAAAGGACAGGATCTCTCCTGCCCTTCATTTTACCATATACCCAACAATTTCCACCATAAACCTCCGACAACAAGCCATGTCACAATATGAACAATCGACAAGATGAAGCCGATTGACCACCATTTGCTTTGCGGAATATAGCCGGCCCCGAAAAAGACGGGAGCCGCTCCAGCTCCGTAGTGCGTCGTCGAAGCAAAAAGGTTGCTGAAAAACGCAAGGCTTAATGCTGCGAGGAGCGGCGGAGCGCCTGCTGCGATGATCACGGCGAGAAAGGCCGAATACATCGCGCTGATATGAGCGGTTGCACTCGCAAAGAAATAATGCGAATAATAGTAAACCCCAATTAAAATGAGAAATGCGCTGACCCAGGAGAATCCTGAAACATACGATTTCATCGCGTCGCTGAACCAGCCGACCATGCCGAGTTCATTCAAGAAGCTCGCCAGCATGACGAGCGCGGCAAACCATGTCAGCGTATCCCATGCGCCTTGCTCTTTCTTAATATCGTCCCATGTCAGGACCTGTGTCAAAAGCAGGACGGCTAAACCGATCAATGCCGTTGTTGTCGCGTCAATTTTCAGGTTTCCGCCGAAAATCCATAAAAAAAGGACGAGCAAAAAGACCGCGACCATCGAGAGTTCCGATTTTTTGAACGGGCCCATTTCTTTCAGCTTCTCTGTTGCGATTTTCGCCGCATCAGGCGTTTCTTTCACCTCAGGCGGATACAGTTTATAAATGACAAGCGGGGTGATGATCAAGCTGACAAGTCCCGGGACGATGGCCGCCACAGCCCAGCTTGTCCAGGTCAGATTCACACCTGCCACATCATGGGCAAGTTTGGCAATCAGCGGGTTTGCCGCCATAGCCGTTAAGAACATTGCTGAAGTGATCAAGTTCCCCTGAAAGCCCACCTTCAGCAAGAAAGCGCCGATGCGCCGTTCTGTGCCGTCCTTGGGCGTCGACTGAAAAGTTTCGGATAACGAACGGATAATCGGAAAGATAATTCCCCCGGCCCGAGCGGTATTACTCGGGATTGCCGGCGACAAAATCAAATCGCTGACAAGGAGTGAATACGAGAGTCCGAGTGTTTTTTTGCCGAACATCCGTACAAACAAATAAGCGATTCGCGCGCCTAAACCGGTTTTAATGAATCCCCGTGAAATAAAAAAGGCAATGACGATCAGCCAAATCGTCTTGTTTCCAAACCCGCTGAGCGTATCTTCAATCGACAGCGTTCCGGTGAGCGCCGTGACCGCCAATGCGAATACGGCGATTGCCCCCATCGGCAGCGGTTTTGATATAAAGCCGATAATCGTTGCCACAAAGATTGCAAATAAGTGCCATGCTTTCGGGTCCAATCCGGCGGGCGACGGAATAAACCAAATAACCGCTCCGACTAAAATCGTGACCGCAAGAGGAATGATGTTCAGTGCTGATTTTTGTTCTGCATCTTTTTCTTTAGCCACAACCTTTTCCTCCTATTCATATCGTTTTCGGTTATTATTCTACTCCTTTCCAGCCATCATTCAAATTTTATTTTATTAAAAAAACTGCCGACCATGTCGGCAGTCTGCAATTTATACCCAGGATTTCACTTTTTCATGATCCGTGACGAAGAGAAGGACTTTTCCTTCATCAAGCTGCTTCTCGAATTGTTCTGCTTCCTGTTTTGAAAAGCCGATCTCATGAATTTTATTGCGGAGTTCGTCCCCTTTTTTGTTGAAGATATTGCCGACGGCATTTTTAATGCCTGTCTCTTCGGCTCCGATCGTATTGGCATCCGCGTTGTCCGCAAGTCTCTCAGTACGGTCGTCATCATGTGATAGAACGTAAATATCTTCTCTAGCAACTCCGATTTCCCTAAGTTCCTCAACATCCTTCATCAGTTTTTCATCATTGGTATATTGTCTTACTACCGGTTTCATATGAATCTCCTCCCTTTTTTCATGTTGTATTTAAGACTTACCCTTTGTTCACGCACCTAAACGAATGAATGCTCTGTCATGACATTTTCATTTCAATGTTACAATTGTTATAAATTTTCAGATAAAACGTTTGAAAGGATTGACATTTCAGGTACATTAACAAATAGACAAGGCTTTTTAGATGGGGTGATTGAAGCGTGTATTATTTTTCACCGGAACAGCAATATAACGCATGGATTATTAGCGATTTGGTCAAGCAGATTTTTTCAAGAGAAGGTCATCAAGAAGCTGACACTCATCGATTTGAATCATTTGCTGCCAGACGATTCGGCATTAATATCGATTACGTCTTTTCAATCATCATGAACATCGGCGATCCGGAAGAAAGGAGAACGGCAAGCAGCACCGAAGACCTCCTCTCTTCTTATCTCCTGTCATTGCTTCCTTTTATCACAAAAGACATGTTTCAATTTTCAAGGGAAAATGCGAATCAATATCTTTTAAATGAAAGAAATGCTGATGTTTTTCATCTTTTTCTGCCCGATTCTGTGCTGAAGAAAACCTTTTGTGCAATTCGCTGATCTTTTGCTAAACCTCTTTTTTACGTGATAAGTTATAAGTAAAAGGAGGAATCATCATGACGCAAAAACAAATTGAACTCGCAAGACGTCCGCAGGGCATACCTGTTATGGACGATTTTCGCATAAAAGAAACGGAAATTCCGGAAGCAAAAAACGGAGAAGTGCTTGTAAAAACGCTCTATGTCTCAGTGGACCCTTATATGAGGGGAAGAATGCAGGATACGAAATCCTATGTCGAGCCATTTCCACTTGATGAAGTGATCACCGGGGGCGTGATCGGCGAAGTGATATCTGCAAAAGGAGACAAGCTCAAAAAAGGGGATATTGTTTTGGGCCGCTTGGGCTGGCAGGAGTATTCAGCGGTTCGCGAAGACGATCTCCAGAAAATCGATCAGTCCCTCGCGCCTGTTACCGCTTTTCTTGGGATTCTCGGCATGACCGGTTTGACGGCTTATTTCGGGCTTTTGGACATCGGACAGCCAAAAGCCGGTGAAACGGTTGTTGTCTCCGGAGCCGCCGGAGCTGTCGGCTCCGCAGTCGGACAAATTGCCAAAATCAAAGGGGCGAGAGTCGTCGGTATTGCGGGCTCTGACGAAAAAACGGCATACTTAAAAGAAAAGCTCGGTTTTGATGAAGCAATCAATTATAAAACAACGGAAAATATAGCTTCAGCGCTTGAACAGGCTTGTCCGGACGGTGTCGATGTTTACTTTGACAACGTCGGAGGCACGATTTCAGATGCCGTCTTCACCCTGATCAATAAGTTTGCACGAATTCCGGTCTGCGGGGCGATTTCTTCTTATAACGTCAAAAGCACAGAAGATGATATGGGACCGCGCGTACAAACGGCTTTGATTAAATCAAGCGCCCTGATGAAGGGATTTGTCGTCAACGATTACCGGGACCGCTTTCCTGAAGGAACCAAACAGCTTGCCGAATGGGTAAAAAGCGGGCAGCTACAATATGAGGAAACGATAACAGAAGGTTTCGAGCGGATACCTGAGGCATTTTTAGGCTTGTTTGAAGGAAAAAACCTCGGCAAACAGCTGATCAAAGTTGCCGATTCCGAAAATGCCTGAGCATTCATACAAAAATTGGCCTGCCGGCGGCAGGCCAATTTCTTTATTTTTCAATAATCCGTCCTCTTTCATACACGATCCGCTGAAGCGTGATTTCAAGCTTCTTCGCCAGCTTTTTCAGCCTTTCCTCTTCAATGCGGTTGACAAGGCTGATCACGGTTCCTTCATTCCCCGCTCTTCCCGTCCTTCCCGACCTGTGGATATAGCCTTCAACGTTTGGCAAATCGGCGTGGATGACATAAGGGAGATCTTCGATGTCGATCCCGCGCGCTGCGATATCGGTCGCAAGAAGCAGTGTGAACTCGCCTGCCTCAAATGCCTGCAATGTTTTTGCACGCTCGATTTTTTTCGCCTCGCTGTGAAGAACGCCGATGTCCACATGATGAAATTTGAGCTTTTCGGCATATACGTTTAAATTGCCGATGTCTTTGACAAAGACGAGCGCCTGCATGCCTGGAAGCCGCGAGAATTTCTGCAGGATTTTCACCTTATCCCGCTGGTCGCATACGAGAAATTGATGTTTGACTTTTGCCGATTCTTCTTTCGACCTCTTGATCCTGAGAACTTCCGCTTCTGTCGTCATGCCGCGGAGCTCGCGTTCGGCATCGTCTTTTAAAGTCGCCGAAAAACAGAGGAGCTGCCTGTCGCGGAGCGTCGATTTGATGATGCTTTGTATCGTCCCGCGGTGCTCCGGTGTAAGCAGGTGATCGGTTTCGTCAAGGACGATCATTTTCACTTCGTGCATTTTCAGCTTTTTCATTTTAATCAGCTCAAATACCCGTCCAGGTGTGCCCGCAATGATGTGCGGGTGTTTTTTCAGCTTTTCCTGCTGCTTTTTGACATTGGCGCCGCCGATCAGGGAAGCGGCCCTGATATCAGAGCCTTTTTTCCATTCGACGATCACATCAAAAATCTGCATGACAAGCTCGCGGGACGGAGCCAGAATCACAGCTTGCACGTTCTTTTGATCCGCCTTCAGCTTTTCCAGAATCGGCAGGACGTAAGCGAGCGTTTTGCCCGTTCCAGTCGGCGACTCGGCGATCACGTCACGCCCGTCCAAAATCAGTTCGACTGTGTTTTTTTGGACATTCGTCGGCTCTTGAAAGCCCGATGCCTTCCAGTTTTCTTGAATAAACGGTTTTGCTTTATTTAAAAATGGCCATCTTTCTGTCATGTTTTTCTCCTTTTATCAGGTTGATTCTGCTCCTAGTATCTCAAAACAAAAGCGGCTGCGCAATTTTTCTTTTATTGTTCCCTCTGAGTTCGATATAATCTTATAGAATACAGATTATATTTTGAGGTGCAAAACATGAGTTTACTTACAGTCACAAAGCTGAGCCACGGTTTTGGCGACCGGGCGATCTTTCATGATATATCCTTTCGCTTGCTGAAAGGCGAACATGTCGGTCTCATTGGAGCAAACGGCGAAGGAAAATCGACCTTCATGAATATCATTACAGGCAAACTTGAGCCTGACGAAGGAAAAGTGGAATGGTCCAAAAAGGTCCGGGTCGGCTATCTTGATCAGCATACATCACTTGAGCGCGGACAAACGATCCGCGACGTGCTGAGAAACGCTTTCCATTATTTATTTGCGATGGAAGAAGAAATGAATGCCATCTACACAAAAATGGGCGAGGCCGACCCCGATGAGCTTGAAAAGCTTCTCGAAGAAGTCGGAACGATCCAGGACGCCCTGACCAACAACGATTTTTACGCGATTGACGCAAAAGTTGAAGAAATCGCCCGCGGCCTCGGGCTCAACGATCTCGGCCTTGACAGGGATGTCGCGGATTTGAGCGGCGGCCAGCGGACAAAGGTGCTGCTTGCCAAACTGCTCTTGGAAAAGCCCGACATCCTGCTGCTCGATGAGCCGACAAACTATCTGGACGAACAGCATATCGAATGGCTGAAACGCTATTTGCAGGAGTACGAGAACGCCTTTATTTTGATTTCTCACGACATTCCGTTTTTAAACAGCGTCATCAATCTGATCTACCATGTGGAAAACCAGGAGCTGACTCGCTATGTCGGCGACTACAACCAATTCCGCGAAGTATACGAAGTGAAAAAACAGCAGCTTGAAGCAGCCTACAAGAAACAGCAGCAGGAGATTTCAGAGCTGAAAGACTTCGTCGCCCGCAACAAAGCGCGCGTCAGCACAAGAAATATGGCGATGTCCCGACAAAAAAAGCTCGATAAAATGGATATGATCGAGCTCCCTTCGGAAAAACCGAAGCCTGAATTTCACTTTAAACAAGCAAGAACATCCGGAAAGCTGATTTTTGAAACGAAAGAGCTCGTCATCGGCTATGATGAGCCGCTGTCCCGCCCGCTGAACTTGAGAATGGAGCGGGGACAAAAAATCGCTCTGTACGGAGCCAACGGCATCGGAAAAACGACATTGCTGAAAAGCCTCCTGGGGGAAATTTCACCTCTGTCGGGAGAAGTCGAACGCGGCGAACACCTTCATATCGGCTATTTCGAGCAGGAAGTCAAAGAAACCAACAACAACACATGCATAGAAGAAGTGTGGAACGACTTTCCGTCCTTTACACAGTACGAAATCCGCGCGGCCCTGGCGAAGTGCGGACTGACGACAAAGCATATCGAAAGCAGGGTTTCCGTATTAAGCGGCGGGGAAAAAGCAAAAGTCAGACTATGCAAGCTTATCAATTCAGAAACAAACCTGCTTGTACTCGATGAACCGACAAACCACCTTGATGTTGAAGCAAAAGAAGAATTAAAAAGAGCTTTGAAAGAATACAAAGGCTCCGTCCTGCTCATCTCTCACGAACCTGAATTCTATATGGACATCGCGACAGAAACATGGAATTGCGAGTCATGGACAACGAAAGTTTTATAAACAAAAAAGCTTGTTTCCTTTTAGGGAAACAAGCTTTTTTCATTAATGACCGGCTTTGATGCCTGCCAAATAACGGCGGCCTCCAGCCAAAACGGCGATGCCGGCAAGCACGGCGATGCATCCTGCAAAATAAGGAGTATGCGCAGTAAAATGATCGGCTAATACACCTGCGATCCAAGGTGCAATGGCCCCGCCGATGAACCGGATGGAGCTGTAGGCAGATGAAGCGACAGACCGTTCGACAGGCGCAGCTTCCATCACCGCTGTTGTCAAAATCGTATTGATCATGCCCAGAATACCACCGGCAATGATGATCGCCCCGATGACGAGCGCCATATGCTCCGTCCAAATGCCGATCGCGAGCAAATCAGCTGCAAACAGCATAAACAGAAGGATCAGGGAACGGACGGTTCCAAAGATCCGCTGTACGGCCGGAGCGATGAAAACGGAAGTGATTGCAAGAAACAGCCCCCAGCCGAAAAAGACATAGCCGAGGCCCCGTTCATTTAAGTTAAGAACAAACGGCGAATATGCAAGCAGGGTGAAGAAACCGAAATTATATAAGAATGCGGCTCCTGAAAGCGTCAATAGCCCTTTATAACGAAGCGCTTTGAGCGGTGCGCTGACGGATATTTTCTTCTGCGGTTTTTGAACAGGCGGCAAAAGAAAAAAGATGGCCAAAAGAGCAGCTGCCATTAAAACCGATACGCCGAAAAACGGCGCTCTCCACGAGATTGTGCCAAGCTCTCCGCCGGCAAGCGGTCCAACCGAAATGCCCAATCCCAAAGCCGCCTCATACAAAATGATGGCTTTTGCACTTCCGCCTGATGCCACGCTGACAATGACGGCAAGCGCAGTGGAGATAAACATGGCGTTTCCGAGTCCCCAGCCGCCGCGGAAACCGACGAGCTGAGAGATGGAATGCGAAAGCCCGCCCAGGCCTGCAAAGACGATGATCAGGATCAAACCGCTGATTAACGTCAGCTTTGCTCCAATCCGGCTCGATACGGCGCCTGATAAAAGCATCGCAAAACCTGTGACAAGCAGATAGCTTGTAAATAAAAGCGAAACCTGGCTGGGGGAAGCATGCAGCTGCCGGGCGATCGCCGGCAGAATCGGATCGACAAGCCCGATCCCCATAAACGAGATCACGCAGGCAAAGGCCACGGCCCAGACCGCTTTTGGCTGTTTAAACATACTTGAGTTCTCAGGTGGTTGTTCATTCATTATCTATCAAACCTTTCTTTCCAAATAAAGAAACGCTATAAAAATAGCGTTTGTCTTGTTTAATCAATTGATTGAAGCGCATTCTCGGCTTTTGCCTGCATACCCTCCAAGCGCTTCTTGAATGATTGAAATTTTTCAATCTTTTCATCAATCATTCTCATCTGTTCATTCAGCATCCTCTGAATGTCTTCAAGCTTTTCTTTTCGTTCCCGTTTGTCCAGTGATAAAAGGTATCCTTCTTTATTCATTTCCAGGTGCTTGCCCGTTTCCATGAACTGCTGGAGCTCCTGCAGCGAGAATCCCAGCACTTCCTTCGCGCTGATCACTCTTTCAAGCTCTTCAAGATCGTCTTCAGAGTAAAGACGGACACCGCCTTCCGTCCGCTTCGGTGAAGAAAGCAGACCGATTTCTTCGTAAAAGCGGATCGTTCTTTTCGTCAGGCCGCTTCGCTTGGCCATTTGATCAATCTTCATCCACTCCACGTCCATATCCCCCCGAGATTTTTCTTCTTTTCTATTATACTACTATTATACTTTTACGTAAACGTTAAGTTTTTCGATGCAACAATAAAAGAACTGACTTGACATCATCCTGCTGCTGTAACGTATCATAGAAATGGACATCAAAACAGGAGGACAAATAACAAGAGTGAACACTCATCAAAATCGATTCTCAGTTCAAAGCAAGGTTTCGGCATTGATTGAAAGCCGGCTGTTTCAGTCATTCATAACGACGGTCATTGTGTTGAATGCCATCTCAATCGGTTTGGAAACTTACGCTTTCTTTAAACCTTATCAAAAAGTATTTTTTATTGTGGATTGCTTGTTTTTAACGATATTTGTAATCGAACTTTCTCTTAAACTATTCGTTCAAAAACAGCACTTTTTTAAAAACAACTGGAACGTTTTTGACTTCGTGATCGTCGCCGGCAGTTTGATTCTTTACAATACGAATTTCGTCAGCGTTCTCCGTATCTTCCGGGTGCTGCGGGTGCTGCGGACGATCACTTCCGTTCCCTCATTAAGACGGATCGTCAATGCGCTGTTTATGGCGATTCCGACCATCAGCAGCGTCATTATCCTGATGAGCATCATTTTTTACGTGTACGCCGTCATCGGTACGATGTTCTTCTCTGCCATCGCGCCGGAATACTTCGGCAATCTGCAGCTCAGCCTTCTGACACTGTTTCAAACCTTTACGCTCGAATCGTGGGCAAGCGGCATATTCAGGCCGATTTTTGCCGAGAGCGGCTGGTCATGGCTCTATTTCGTTTCATTTATCGTCATTGCGACTTTCATTATGATCAACTTGATCGTCGGGGAAATCGTAAATAATGCACAAAAAATTTCTCAGGAAATAGAAGATGAGACAGGCGAGCTGAAAGAGGATACAAAAGAAATCAAAGAACTGCGGGCGGAAGTCAAAGAATTAAAGACACTTCTGGAAACCTATATCACGCAAAATGAAAAGAAAGATTAAAAGGGGCCGGCATCTGTATGCCAGCCCCCTTTTTCGTCTTTAATTGAGGATAACAGGCAGCTCGGCCAGCGATCTAAAGCCGATTAACCTGCGAAATGGAACGTCTGATGAAGCGAGCTTCAACTTAGGCAGCCGCTCCAACAGTGCGGGAATGGCAATTTGTGCTTCGAGCCGCGCCAATGCTGAGCCTAAACATACGTGTGTACCGGCTCCAAAGGCAAGGTGCGGATTCGGTTTTCTCGTGATGTCATATACATGCGGGTTTTGAAATATCTTCGGATCGCGGTTGGCGGCTCCTAAAAGGATGTATACGTGCTCTCCTTTTTTTATCACTTTCCCGTTGATTTCACAGTCCTCTGACGCGGTGCGCGCTGTCAGCTGCGTCGGACTTTCATAGCGCAAGCATTCTTCGACGGCTGACTCAATCAACAGCGGATTTTCTTTCAGTGCGCTGAGCTGGCCGGGATGGTTCATGAGCAAAAACAATCCGTTCGTCAAAAGGTTGACCGTCGTCTCATGTCCGGCAATCACAAGCAGGATGCACGTCGCAAGCACTTCATCTTCGGCGAGCTGCTCATGACCGGCGAGTGTGCTGATCAGGTCTTCAGAAGGATGAGCTTTTCGCTTTTCAATCAAATCTTTAAAATACGCCGTCAGCTTGGCAACGGTATCCCCGCCTTTTGCCAGCACTTTTCGTGTGCGGGTCAAATCAATCGTTTGAATGAGATCGGCCGTCCATTGCCTGAATTGATATCTTTCCTTTGCGGGAACGCCGAGCATCCCGGCAATGATAAGACTTGCCAAAGGAAAGGCAAATTCGGATACCATGTCAGCCGACTTCTTGTTTTCAAGCTGATCGAGCAATTCACGGACGGTTTCTTCTATAACAGGACGGAAAGTTGCCGCCTTCTGCGGCATGAATTCTTTGCCGACAATCGTCCGCATCCGCTTATGGCTGGACTCATTTTGAAACAGCATCATATTCCGCTGCAAATGCTGAAGTTGTTCATATTTTGTTGAAGCTTCAGGGAGAGGAACGCGGTTTTTAAATGCCGCGTTCCTCAAAACCGCCGCCGCTTCTTCATATCCGGTGACATACCAGCCCGGATGCTTTAAAACGGTTCCTTTATATACAGGATGAACCGACCGCAGCTTATCGTAAAACAAATATGGATTTCTCCAAAAATCCGAATCCGATTTCAGGCTCGGCCCTGCCTCGTGCAGCTCTGTCGTCATGTTATATCTCCCCCGTGTTACTGCTGTAAACTGGCTTTCATTTCTTCCACCGATTCGACTTCAAATCCTAAATCATGGAGCATTTTATGGTCCTCTGTTTCATTCTGTCCTGCCGTTGTTAAATAGTCTCCGACGAAGATCGAATTGGCGGCATACAGCCCCAACGGCTGCAAGGAGCGGAGGTTGACTTCGCGCCCCCCTGAAATGCGGATTTCCTTTGTCGGGTTGATAAAGCGGAACAAAGCCAAAACCTTTAAACAATAAAGCGGATTCAATTCATTGACCCCTTCCAGCGGAGTCCCGTCGATCGCATGCAAAAAATTAACCGGAATCGAGTCGGCATCAAGCGCCTTTAAACTTTTCGCCATATCGACGACATCCTGCTTCGTCTCTTTCATCCCGACGATGACGCCCGAGCATGGGGACATCCCGGATTTTTTGGCTGTTTCCACAGTGTTCACCCTGTCATCATACGTATGGGACGTTGTAATGTTTAAATGGTTGGTTTTTGATGTATTGATGTTGTGATTGTACCGGTCCACTCCGGCTTCCTTCAGCCGCTCAGCCTGTTCGGGCTTTAGCAGTCCGAGGCATGCACAGACTTTTAAGCCGTATGTTTCTTTAATTTCTTTAACGGCGTCGACCACTTGATTGACTTCTCTGTTGGACGGGCCTCTGCCGCTCGCCACGATGCAGTACGTTCCGATATTTAAATCGTGTGCACGCTTTGCACCTTCAAGCAAGGTCGTTTTGTCGACCATCCGGTAGCTGTCGATCGGCGCTTTTGATATCGAAGACTGCGAGCAATAGCCGCAGTTTTCCGGACAAAGGCCGGATTTTGCATTCATAATCATATTGAGCTTTACTTTTTTTCCGTAGTAGCGTTTTCTGATTTGAAAAGCGGCATGCATAAGCAGGAGAACTTCGTCATCCGGACATTCCAAGATGGAAAGCGCCTCTTTTTCAGTTACTTCTCCGCCATCCAGCACACGTTCTGCAAGTTCCATCCACTGATTCATTTTTCTGCCCCCATTTGCATTTGATTCATAATCAAGGAAACATCGACATGATCCTTGATCATGTTTTGAATTTGTGTTGGTGAAGCGTCTTCAAGCTTCGGTATAACGCCAAGGAGTGGCACACCGCATAATCTTTCAATCATGTCCGGATTCGTCTGTTCGTCAAGTCCCGGCCGGCTGCTGATGCCGTTGATCACGATGCCGATCACGCGTATCCCCATTTGTTTTGCGTATTGGACGGTTAAATACGTATGGTTGATCGTTCCGAGATTGGGACGCGCCACAATGACAGCCGGCAAATCGAGCGCTTTGATCAAGTCGCTGACGAAATAATCCTCTCCGAGCGGCACCGCAATCCCGCCTGCCCCTTCAACGATGAAGCAATCGTGCCGATCCTTTATCTTTTTCCAATGGTTCACGGCATCTTCCAGCTCGACGGTCCTCCTTTCGAGCTTCGCAGCTGTGTAAGGTGCAAGCGGCTCTTTAAATACAAAAGGCGTAACCTCTTCATCAGTGAGAGACGTTTCAGACATGGTCTTCAAAAGAGCTGTATCACTCTGCGGATCGCTAGTGAGCTCGCCGCTCAAAAACGGCTTAAACACGCCGACATCAACATGCTGCTCTTTCAACAAAGCGGCAAGGCCGCAAGCGACAAACGTCTTCCCGACTCCCGTATCTGTTCCCGTTACAAAAAAACCCTTCATTTCACCAAGTTCAACTCTCTTCCCATTAATTTAAACCCCTCTAATAGTTCTTCAATCTCTCTCAACCTGCGGTCTGCGGTGACGGTCAACCTGATCCGGCTCTCTCCTTCTGCAACAGTGGGCGGGCGGATGGCCGGGACATCAATTCCCTTCTCCTTCAGGCCGCTTGCAAATCGAACAGCTTTTTGGGGATCTCCGATCATAACCGGTATGATCGGCGTATCTTCTCCCTTGACCGTAAACCCGATATCCTCGAGACCCCGTTTGAGCGTGTTCACCGATGATTGCAAAAGCCGGCGTTTATCCCGGCTGTCTTCGATGATGTCTAAAGCTTTGCATGCCGCCGCACAGCTTGCGGGCGGGACAGCCGTTTGAAAGATAAATGTTCTCGCATGATTCAGCAAAAAATCGATCAATGTTTTAGAGCCCGCGATGAAGCCGCCTTCTGCGCCTACAGCTTTACTTAACGTGCCGATGACAACATCGGGAGAGACGCCGAAAAACTCGCTCGTTCCCCTGCCGGCTTCTCCCAAAACCCCTGTTGCGTGGGCATCATCAACGATGACAAAGGCCCGGTACTGCTTGGCGAGCAGCATGATTTCATCAAGCGGCGCAATCGTGCCGTCCATGCTGAACACGCCGTCTGTCACAATAAAGCGACGTGCACGGCTCTGTGCGGCGCGGAGCTTTTCTTCAAGGTCATTCATATCCTTGTGACGGTAAACAACTGTATCAGCTTTTGAAAGGCGGCAGCCGTCGATGATGCTGGCATGGTTCAATTGGTCGCTTAATATGACGTCTCCTATTTCAGGCAAAGACGAAAGCACGCCGACATTGGCCAAATATCCGCTTGAAAACAAGAGAGACGCTTCCGCCTGCTTAAAACCGGCGATTTTCCGCTCAAGTTTTTCATGCCATGCGGTATTGCCGGACGTCAGCCTTGATCCTGTGCTTCCGGCTCCAAAGCTGCGGAGCGCCGTTTCTGCGGCGTGAATCAGCCGTTTGTCGTTGGCCAGACCCAAATAATCGTTTGACGCCCAATTCGTACGCTCAGCTTGAGGCAGTTTAAGCGAGCGGTAAAGCCCGGCTGCCTTCGTCTTTGCGAGCCGGCTGCTGAGCCATTCGTCAATGTGCACGGCCTGTAACCTCTTGAATCGCTTCTTTCATAATGGCCACCATGGCGCGCAAGTCATCGGCGGTGCTGGCGAGCGGAGGAAGAAATGCGACAACATCCCCGAGCGGTCTTGTCAGCATGCCAAGCTCTCTCATTTTCAAAGACACCCGGTATCCGATTCGCTCTTCAGACGGATAAGGCTGCCTCGTTTCCTTCGACTGAACGAGCTCGATCCCGCTCATAAAACCGAGCTGACGGATGTCGCCGACATGAGGGAGCGCTGCCAGATCATGAAAGAGCGATTCCAGTATTTTCGATTTTTCGGCAACTTGAGCGACGATTTTTTCCGATTCGAACAGGCGCAAATTTTCCAAAGCAACAGCACAACCAAGCTGGTTCCCCGTGTACGAATGGCCGTGGAAAAACGTTTTCAGTTTGTCGTAGTCATCATAAAATGCCTGATAAATTTCCTCTGTCGCAAAAGTTACGGCGATTGGTAAATAGCCTCCGGTAATGGCCTTACCAGCCGCCATCAAGTCAGGCTGAACACGTTCATGCTCACAGGCAAACATTTTCCCGGTTCGGCCGAAGCCTGTTGCCACTTCATCGACAATCATTAAAACATCATATTTCGTACAAAGCTCCCGGACGCCTGCCAAATATCCTTCAGGCATCACGATCATCCCTGATGCCCCTTGGACCATCGATTCGACCGACAGCGCGGCGATCTCACCGTGCCGCTCGCTCAGAAGTTGTTCGAGTTCTGCGAGACATTCATCGCGGCACTCGTCCGGGTGGCCGCTTTTCGAGCGGTATACGTAAGGAACGTTTACCTTAAAGCTTTCAAACATAAGCGGCCCGTATACATGGTGGAAAAGCTCGATCGCACCGACGCTGACAGCGCCGATCGTATCGCCGTGATAGCCGTTTTTCATCGAAATGAATTTTTGTTTCTCCGGCTTGCCGATGTTTTTCCAATATTGAAAGGCCATTTTCAGCGCGATTTCCATTGCTGCAGCGCCGCTGTCCGAATAAAAAACACGCGTCAGATTTTCCGGCGTGATCTTGATTAACACCTCGGCAAGCTCTGTCGCAGGAACATTTGTCATCCCCAGCAATGTCGAATGAGCGATTTTGCCGAGCTGTTTTTTGATGGCCTCATCCAGTTCCTTCTTGCGATGGCCATGGACATTGAGCCATACTGAAGAAAATCCGTCGTAGTACTCCCTGCCGTCGATATCTTTCAGCTTGATGCCCTTCCCGCTTTCGATGATCAGCGGGTTTTCGTCATAGTCTTTCATTTGGGTAAAAGGCAGCCAAAGATATTGTTTGCTTTTTTCAACGAATGATTGATTCATGATTTACCTCCCGACCGAATGAATACAGGCTGTTTTTCCAAACTGGCTATACAGCTCTTTACATCTGCTAATCCATCAACAAAAAAAATCCGGCAGCCGCTTTCGTCTCCATGCTCTTTCATCTTTGTAATCCTCTGATAACCCAGCTTTTTGGCGGCAACATAGCCCGTTATGTAATCAGGGTCATCCGACCAGCATAATTCGGCGACGACGGCCGGGTGCTCACATACCTTTGAAGCGATGGCAAGCGCCTCTTTCAACCGCGGATTTGGCGGCATTCCGCACGAAGCCGCCCACCTTTGAAAATTGGTTTCCGGCCAATCGAGCCGTGAGACGCGCACTCCTTTTTCTTTTCTTCCATCAATCCTCCGGCCTGAATGAATGTCAAACAAAACGGCGCCCCTTACGTCCGAGTATTCGGCAATGCCTTGAAACGCTTTGTCAACCGCGTTTTCCGGTACGCCGGCGCGGCTGATCAGCTCACGGGCAAGCGCTTGTCCTTCTTCCGCTGATTCCGTTTCATTCGTTTCAATGCGCAAAGGTTGAACAAGCTTTATCGGTTCGTTTACAAGATCGAACCGAATTTGCATAAAGTCCGGCTTGCCCCGCGAATGAGACAATGCTTTTTCCAATAAATCGCTGACGGCATCCTTTAAACCGATGAAAGGCGCAAGCCGCTCTCCTCCGGATATGTGTTTTCCCCCCTCTTCATGGGGACCGTTCTCGGAGGCTCTCATTCTCACACTGTAATACGCTTCCCCCTTCATGCTTTCATCCCCCCTTCAAACACCGCGCTTATATGTTAACCCACAAATAATATTAGTTAACATTACAATAAAAATATTAGTATTCCTTTTCTGATATGTCAACATGGCGTACAAAACACCGGTTTGTTTGAAAAAAAAAAGACAAAAGAGATGTCTCTCTTTTGTCTTAATATGGGAGTTTACTTATCTCGCTCTTTCAATCTGCCAATCGAACGGGTCGGATAAAAGCGACCAGTCGTCCGCCATCTCCGAATCTGTTAAAAGGCATCGATCCGCTTCTGCGGTAATTTCTGACGGCGACAGATCCAACCCGATAAAGACGAGCTTTGTGTGGCGGTCTCCGAATTCTTCATTCCATTCTTTTAATAGCTCAGGGTTCTGACTGAGGATTTGTTCCTGTTCCGGCTTGGACAGCGCAGCCACCCAATAAGAGATCGGTTCCAGCGACACGGAAGGACCCGCCTGCGACATCAAAAGGGCAAGGCTGTTGCGCGTCGCACACCAGGCGATTCCTTTCGCCCTGACGACGTTTTCCGGCAGCGAATGAATCCAATTATAAAACCGCTCTGTATGAAAAGGACGGCGCGCTTCGTATACAAACGAAGATATTCCGTATTCTTCAGTCTCTGGCGTATGCTGGTGGTGTCCTTGGTTTAATTCCCTGATCCAGCCTGCTGAACCGCTTGCTTCGTCAAAATTGAAGAGACCGGTGTTTAAGATGACCTTCGGATCGACCTCTCCTTTGACCGCTCTGATGATGTTTGCTTTAGGCTGCAACGTTTTCAGCACTTTCTCAAGCTTTTTCAGATCTTCCTCAGAGACAAGGTCGCATTTATTCAAAATCAGCACATCGCAAAACTCGATTTGATCGATGAGCAGATCGGCGATGTCGCGTTCATCCTCTTCACCGACAGCCTCTTTCCGGTCCAGCAGGCTGTCCCCCGACTGAAAATCGCGCCAAAAACGATTGGCGTCGACAACCGTGACCATTGTGTCCAGGCGGCAGAACCGGGTCAAATCAATGCCCAATTCTTCGTCGATGTAAGAGAACGTCTGAGCGACCGGGATCGGTTCGCTGATACCGGTCGATTCGATCACGATATAATCAATATTTCCTTGCTTCGCCAGTTTTTCGACTTCAACAAGCAAATCCTCTCTGAGTGTGCAGCAAATGCAGCCGTTTGACATTTCGACCAGCTTTTCATCCGTTCTCGACAGGCCGCCGCCTTGCTTGACAAGCCCGGCGTCAATGTTGACTTCGCTCATGTCATTAACGATAACGGCGACTTTCAGCCCTTGGCGGTTTTGCAATATGTGATTCAGCAGCGTCGTTTTACCCGCCCCCAGGTATCCGCTTAATACTGTTACAGGAATCTTTTTACTCATTTTTTCATTCTCCTTCCTCGTATCAAATCGTAATAATTACGATTTATTTTTTATTTCACCACAATTTATTTAACAATGCAACGCGTCAGCTTCCAGATGATCATGATGATCAAAACCGAAACAACTGAAGTGGCCATCTGTTTTCCCGTAATGGCTGCAGCCGTTTTCATCCCCAGTTCCTTGGCAATTGTCCAAACCGTCACCATGCATGGAGTAAAGGTTGATGCCAAGTAAATGAGAAGAAAGAGCGTTGCCCCCGGCAGCACGTCAAGAAGCGCTCCATTCCCTTCATTGAACAAGAGAATGCCGTCTTTCCTGATCAGAGAAAAAACAAGGCCCGGCGCCGCCTCTTCCGGAGCACCGAACAGGCTTAAAACAGGCGAGACAAGCAATGTCACAAGACGGAAGACACCGAGTTCATTCAATACTGTCGCCGCCAGGCAAATGATGAGAAAGATCGGCATCGCCTGAAAGATAAATTGCTGAAGCACTTCTTTTACTCGAAAGACGATCCCTTTCCAGGACGGCATCTGCAAAAACGTTTGCCGGTGCTCAAAGTAAGCGGCCCATTTCTGATCGACGCGATACCATATCCGGTTATGAGCGGCCGCTGCGGCTACAAGAACAGCGAGGTAAGGAATAAACAGCCACTCCCTTCCCGCAGCATGAAAAATTGACAGTGTCGCGCCGATTTGGTAGCTGCACGCTGATCCGAAAGAAATAAATGATACACAACGCTTTCTCGTACACATGCTGCACGACCGCGTCTGCTGAACGGCAACGACATTACAGCCAAATCCGGTCAAAAGCGGAACTAAATCGCGGCCGTTCAGACCGATCTTCCGCATCAGCGGGTCCAATGAATTGACGATCCGGTCCTTTAAACCCGAATCATCTGCTGCCGCATTCGCTATAGACATAAACAGAACGACAGGAAACGCCCAAACAAACGAGTAAATGCCAAGGGATAACAGGCCATAATTCCCCGCCAATGCCGCGCTCAGCCATGACGGCAAGCCTCCGACCGTATTTTGGAGCGGTTCAACGGCCCATTTGTCCGCGTATTGCTGCATCCACTCTGATGTATGATAAGCCAATACGATCGGCGCCATAAATAACAAACATAAAAGTGCAGTGCTCACAACAGGCCCCACTACGGGACGATGAAACACAAACTGCTGAACAGTCACACTTTCAAGTTCAATCTGTTTCATCCGCCTCCGTTTGAGCGGATGAAATTCAGCCTCTTTTCTTAAAAAAGCGATGATCCGTTCTTTTTTATCGTCTGTCACGGTTCTCGTATCAACCAGCAGGACCGGGAGACTGTGCTTGGCCACTTGCTCAGAAAGCGTCCGGCGCATGGCGTCCGTCATTTTATCCTGAAACGTAACGATAAAGCAGACGCGCCGGGCATCCGGCGGAATCAGGTCCAAGACCGCGTTCAGCTCTTCTGAAAAATGGGTGCCGCGCAAGACGGCAACCACCCCATCGGCCTTTTCGATCTCTTTTTTCAGCGCTCTTTTCGACACCCTGTCATCCTCCCGAATGCCCGGTGTATCAATGGCTTGCCAGCCCGGAAGGCTTTTGATCTCCCGTTCAGCCGCAAATATCGTCGATCCTTTCACATTGGCTGCTTCGCCTGCTCTCTGATCCGTGATCGCGGAAAAAAGCGTTGTTTTCCCGGCCGATTCGAGTCCGATGAAGAGCATGCGCTGCCGCCGCGTTGGCTCTTTCAGCATTCACACTGCACCTCACAGCAGCTCAAATCCGTGAGAAACATTTGATTTTCCCTGTATTCTGTCAGCACCTTTTCATCGATCGAAAACTTTCGTTTTTCCAACAAATGCTCAGCGATGACGGCGAATCGCTGCCTGAATTTATAAATGAAACAGAAGACGGCGTTTTGGTGCTGAACGCTCGGCCCGACTAAATAAAGACCGTCCGTCACGGTCGACATATCTTTATTCGTTAAAAGCGGTTTGCCGTTCTCTCCCCATTCAAACAAATGCTCGATTTGTTTTGCCCCGGAATGAAAGCCTGTCGCGATAATCGGCCGTGTTTCCGAGCGTATTTTCCTCCCGTCTGACAAATATAAATCATAGGCTGGTCCGTTTTTCGCCAGTTTTTCTACAACGGCTTTTTCCAAAAACTGAACTTTCCCTTTTTCATACGCAACTTCAAGACGCTCCCATGTATAAGGTGAAATCGACCGACTTGGATCGGCTTCAGCGTTTTCGATGAGCGAATTCGGCATCACAACCGTCACATCGCTGCCATAGGACGCCAGTTGAACCGCCGCGTCCATTGCGCTTTCATAGCCGCCTACTACGTAATAATGGGCTTTTTCAAATTGGCTCCATCTGGCGATCTTGCTGTTGTGGATGCCAATCTCTGCACCGTGAAACGAATATTTCGGAAATTGGAATTCACCGGCTCCCCAAATAACGTCTTTGGCCATCATCATGCCTTTATTAGTTTCAACTGAAAAACCGCTGTCGGCTTTATGAACGCTGCGAACCGATGTGCCTTCTTGAATTGGAAGTTGAAAATGATCGGCCAAAAGCGCCAAATAATCTCCATACTCCCGCCCGCTCAAGTGCTCGCGGTGAAAAGTAAAGGCAGGGGATGTTCCCGGAGCAACAGCATTTAAATCCAAAGCCCCGAATCCCTGCCCGGTAAAGGACGGTGTTATCAGTTTCATTTCTTCAGGCCAGCTTCGGAATGAAGCTCCTGCACGGTCTTTTTCCAAAATCGTAAACGATTGAAAACCGAGTTTTTTCAGAATGATCCCCATTCCAATACCTGCGGGTCCCGCTCCAACAATGACGATTTCGCTATGCTGCAAAACAACCACTCCCTAAACGAAATCATTTCGATTTAAATTACATGCTTTAGACATGACCACTTGATTTTATCACAGCATTCCCTCAAAATAAATAGGAACTATTTCGATTTACAACAGAAAGGGGTCTCATCAATGGAACGTAAACTGCATTTGCCCGCAAAACCCGAACGCCACCGCCGCTTCGGATCTGTCGAAGCCGTGAAAGGAATAAAACCGACCGATAAAGAACAGATGAAGGATATTCAAAATACACCGAACGACTATTTTTTTGACATTGACCATGTCGGTGTCTCAAACGTTTCGCATCCGATACTGATTGCATCCTCGCTCAAGCCGTTTACACAAACGACGATCGGCGCTTTTTCCTTTACGACGAGCCTTGCGCGCGACTGCAAAGGAATCAATATGAGCCGCCTGACAGAACAGCTGCAGCGCTACTACGAAGCAAACTGGACGGTTGACTTCCATACACTGAAAGATTTTGCGAAGGATTTAGCTGACAATATGGAGCAGCAAAGCGCATCCGTCTCCGTCACTTTTCCATGGTATTTCGAACGCCTCAGCCCGGAAACCAAATTGTCCGGACTGATGCACGCCGATATCCATATGACAGTCTCTTATCATGAAAACAAAGGCTTTTCACAAACCGCCGGTATCACCGCCCATGTGACGACGCTCTGCCCGTGTTCAAAAGAAATCAGCGAATACAGCGCCCATAACCAGCGCGGCATCATCAAGATCACCGCGCATATCAATGAACAGGCGGAGATGCCGGAAGATTTTAAAAGCGAGCTTCTTGCCGCAGCGGAAACGAACGCAAGCGCACAGCTCCATCCCGTCTTAAAAAGGCCCGATGAAAAGAGAGTCACTGAACAGGCTTATGAGAATCCAAGATTTGTAGAAGACGTCATTCGCTTAACAGCTGCTGACTTATACGAAATGGACTGGATCTCCGCCTTTGAGATCGAATGCCGGAACGAAGAATCGATTCACTTGCACGATGCCGTGGCGCGGCTGTCGTTTTCCAAAATATAAATTAAAAAGAGCTACCGGTTTTTCCGGCAGCCTCGATCCTTATGCAGCTTTTGATTGATTCAGGGCCCGGCTGTTTTAAACAGAAGCAATGAAAAAATGTATAATACCGATGTAAACAGACAAACCGCGAAAAACCCTCCGAATTGGGAATGTTTCCCCTGTTTGCTTGAAGTCGTGCTACAGGCAGACGAACCGTTGTAAACTGCCGGGTTCTCCCCGGCAGCTTCGGCTACTTCATGTGCCGCACGTATTCAATATCATCCCGATACTGGCTGTACCCCTCTTGATACTCCATAACCCGCGCCGTTTCTTCTATGAAGTATTCATCATAGCCCGCTCTTCTCAATAAGTGAAAGCCCATTTCCATGCCTGAAGCAATTCCCCCGGCGGTGATGATCCGTCCGCTGTCGACGATTCTCGCCCGGCTGACGCGGCAGGCCGGCGCGATGTCCGCCAAGCGGTCGATCGGAACTTGCCCCATCTCTGACGCCTCAAGCCGATCCGGCTCTTTCCGGCTTGTGGCGGAAAGCCCGTCTAAGAGCCCCATGCGCCCGTAAATCCATGAACCTGTACATACGCTCACCAAAAGCGTCGACTCAGGCAGAGAGCGGATAAACTGATGCAGCCGTTTGTTGTTGGTCTCCTGTCGAGTGCCGAAACCGCCCGGAATTAAAAAGGCATCCATATCAGGCTGGTCATTGAAGCTGTAATTCGGATGAATGGTAAGCCCGGCTTGCGTCTGAACCGGTTTCATCGCATCCGCCACAAGAAAGGCGTCTAGTTCAGGATCGAGCCTCCTCGCTACTGAAAACACTCCGTATGGGGCAGCATAGTCGATGATTTCAGCATCCTTGAAAATGTACACGCCAAGTCTGAATCCTCTCGTTCTTTTCATTGTTTTCCTCCTCAATTTTTCTTTTATTCTTGCAAAACCTACGATATCATGGAGAGAACCATTTTACTTATGAATGATTACGATAGAATCCATTTTAATTTTCGATAGCAAGGGGATGACAAGCTATGATTGAGCTTTTAGAGGGGAA
This sequence comes from Bacillus haynesii, assembly GCF_014042035.1. Lineage (NCBI taxonomy): Bacteria > Bacillati > Bacillota > Bacilli > Caryophanales > Bacillaceae > Bacillus > Bacillus haynesii. The sequence continues at coordinate 2,261,694 of NZ_CP059494.1, forward strand.
ATTTTTTAAAACCTTCATCGCCGTCATGGAAGAAAAAAATTTCAGCCGCGCCGCTGATCGGCTGGGGTATGTACAGTCGACGGTCACCAGTCATATTCAGCTCTTGGAACAGGCTTGCGGACAGCGTTTGTTTCACCGGCTGTCAAGAGGTGTGAGTCCGACACCGGCCGGTTTGAAGCTAAGCAAATATGCCTATCAATTTATTCATTTAGGCAGCACCTTGGAAGAAGCGATGAATGAACTGGATCAGCCGCAAGGAACCATCCGCATCCGCATGCAAGAATCGTTTTTTCTGACGCGCACGGCTCCCCTGATCCGGAATTTTCTTAAAGAATATCCAAAGATCAGATTACAATTGGAAAGCGGGTTCCAGCACGATATCGTTCAGCAGGTGCTGAACCATGCCGTAGATTTCGGAATCGTACCGCAAAATCCGAACCGGCCCGACACCCTTTTTATCCCTTTGCTCGAAGAAAAGCTGGTGTTCATCGCTTCCAATGATCTCGCTGAAAAGGTTGAATCTGAGAGCCTTGGCGCTCTTAGCCGCGAAACATTCATCAGCTTCGGCACAAGCTGCGTCTACCACACAAAAGCGGGCAGATTATTGCAAGAAGCCGGGATTGAAGGAAACAGCGCCCTGGAATACCCAAGCATCGCCATGATCAAACAGGCGGTAAAATGCGGCATCGGCTTTGCCTTCATTCCGGAAATCGCCGTCAAACAAGAACTTGAAGCCAAGCAATTCAAACGGCTGCCTGTGGCTGCCCCGATTGTCTCCACGCACGGGCTCATCGTCCATCAAGACAGGGAGCTGAGTCTGGCGGCGTCTTTATTAAAGGAAAAAGTAACCGGCTATTTTTGTAACGAGTGAAAAAAGCCCGGCAAATTAAAAACTGCCGGTTTTACCCGGCAGCATCCATTACGATTGTTCCAGCTCCTCGATCATCAGCGACAGCTCAGTCCAACGCTCCATCGCCTCTTCAAGCTCCTCGGCTGTTTTGTTTTGCTCTTCCATCAGCGTCTGAATCTTGGCGAAGTCGCTGCCGGCGGCTGCGATTTCCTCTTCAAGCCGTTTATGCTTTTCTTCCAGACCGGCGATTCTGTTTTCGATGCCGTCCCATTCCAGCTGATCTTTATAAGACAGCTTCTTCCTTTTCTTTTTCTCAGGTTTGACAGGTTCAGCGGCTTCAGGCGCCGGATTTTGACGGCTCGTTTCCTTTTGCTTCTCCATATATTCGCTGTATGAACCTTGAAAACGCGAAACGTTTCCGCCGCCTTCAAATACAAGCAGCCTGTCGATTACGCGGTCAAGGAAATAGCGGTCATGGGATACGGTCACGACAACGCCGGGAAACTGCTCCAAGTAATCTTCCAGCACCCCGAGCGTCTCGGTATCAAGGTCGTTTGTCGGCTCATCGAGGAACAGGACGTTCGGCTCCTCCATCAACACTTTCAAGAGATAAAGGCGCCTCTTTTCCCCGCCTGACAGCTTGCGGATCAAGTTGCGCTGCACGCCCCGCGGAAAGAGGAACCTTTCCAGCATCTGCTCAGCTGTGACCACTTGTCCGTCGGCCGTTTTGACGACCTCAGCCGTCTCCTTGATGTATTCGACGACTTGCAGCGCATCGTTCATTTCACTGTGATCCTGTGTATAATAGCCGATTCTTACGGTCTGGCCGATCGTGATCTGCCCTCCGTCAGGCTTAATGCGCCCGGCAAGCGCGTTTAAAAGCGTTGTTTTGCCGATCCCGTTCGGTCCGATGATGCCGATCCGATCCCCCGGCACAATCAATTCATCGAATGAACGGACAAGCTGATTGCCGCCGCGGCTGATATCAACGCCTTCCGCTTCAATGACCTGCTTGCCGAGACGGTGGGAGCCGATGGCGAAATCAAGGGAAGAACCAGTTTCAGGCGCGTCCTGTTCCTTTAGTTCCTCCACTCGCTGAATTCTTGCTTTTTGTTTTGTCGAACGGGCTTTGGCTCCCCTTCTCAGCCAAGCAAGCTCCCTTCTGAGAAGGTTTTGCCGCTTCGTTTCGCTTTGTTCGGCGAGCGCTTCTCTTTCGGCCCGCTTTTCCAAAAACACTTCGTAGTTCCCTTTGTATGTGTATAGGCGCCCGCGATCCAGTTCATAGATCCTGTTGGTCACCCGGTTTAAAAAGTAGCGGTCATGGGTGACGAGGACGACGGAGCCCGGATATCCGCTCAAATAGCCTTCAAGCCATTCGATTGTTTCATTGTCAAGGTGGTTTGTCGGCTCATCCAAAATAAGGAGGTCAGCAGGCTGAATCAATGTTTTCGCGATCGCAACCCGCTTTTTTTGCCCTCCGGAAAGGGAGCTCACTTCTTTTGCCACATCCGCGACGCCAAGCTTCGTCAAAATCGTTTTTGCCGCCGTATTCGCGTCCCAGGCGCCATGTTCGTCCATTTTCCCCTGTGCCGCCAGCAGGTTTTCCTGCTTCCTCGGATCATCAGGCGACGCATTCAGCTCCTGAAGAGCCTGCTCATACGCCCTCATCGTCCGCATCATCACGGAATCTCCCGAATAAATGTGCTCAAGCACGGTTTCAGGGCCGTCCAAATCAGGATCCTGATCCAAGTACTCGATATGGAGGCTGCCGGGCTTGGTGATGTCTCCTTTTTCGGTCGATTCATGGCCGGCGATCACTTTCAGCAAACTGCTTTTTCCTGTTCCGTTCGGTCCGATCAAGCCGATCCGTTCGTTTTCTTCGATATGGAACGATATATGGTCAAATAATGTTTTATCTCCGTAAGTTTTATATAAACCTTCCGCTTTAAAAATGCTCATCTGTCTACCAATCCTAACGTAATGTCATAACCTTATTTTAATGCAGATGATGCGAGAAAACTAGTGAGAGCTTTTTCACGGACATTATAGAAAGACGGCCGGAAGCCAGAAATATACGCTGATCACGATCAAGACGACACCTGCAATATTGAGCCAAAAGCCCGCCCTGACCATATCCTTCATCGTCAGCAGATTGGAGCTGAAGACGGCGGCATTCGGCGGGGTGGAGATCGGAAGCATAAAGGCGCATGATGAAGCAAGCGCAGCTGCCGCCATCAGTCCGTACGGCTCGACTTGAAGCGCGGCGCCAAGGCCGATCGTCATCGGAATCACCATATTGGCGACAGCCGTATTCGACATGATTTCGGTCATAAATAAAATCGCAGCCGTCAAAATAATCAGCACAAATAAGTAAGGGTGGCCTTCCAACAGCTTGAGCTTGCCGCCGATCCACGCCGTCAGATTGGTCGCCGAAAAACCGGCCGCAAGCGACAAGCCGCCTCCAAACAACAGAAGCAGCCCCCACGGCAGCGACTGCATATCCTTCCATTCCAAAATCCGTTCATCTTTTGTACTTGGAAGTAAAAACAGCAGAACCGCTCCGAAAATCGCGATCGATGTATCTGAAATTTGAAACGGCAGGATGAATTTGAACATCCACAAACATGCGGTTAACAAAAAAACGGCAAAAACCGATTTTTCCTCCCTCGTCATTGCGCCAAGCGCCTTTAAATCATGATCGATAAAATCAGGTTTTTTTCCTTGAAAGGTGCTCACTTTAAATTTCATTTTCGTTAAATAAACATATAAAATGGCAAGAAACAGAACAGAAACCGGGAACCCGAATAAAAACCATTCAAAAAACATAATTTCGTGATTGAGCATCTGTTTGGACATCGCGGCAAAGACCGCATTCGGAACGGAGCCGACCAATGTAGCAAGTCCGCCGATCGACGCCGCATACGCGACAGCCAGCAAAATGCTTTTGCTGAACTTCTGCAGCGATTCGCCTTTTAAAATTTCTTTTTCCTGCACTTCTTTAATGACTGCTAGCGCTACGGGAAGCATCATTAAAGCGGTGGCAGCATTTGAAATCCACATCGATAAAAACGCCGTCGCTACCATCACACCGAGCACGATTCGATGGCTTTCAGCCCCGATCCGCTTCAAAATATGCAAAGCCATCCGTTTATGAAGGTTCCATTTTTCGATGGCGATTGCAATGATAAATCCCCCCATATACATAAACACAATCGGATCGCCGTATGCTTTAGCCGTCGTTTCCATATCTAAACCGCCCAATGTCGGCAGCAAAATGACTGGCAAGAGCGATGCAGCCGGAATCGGCACGGCTTCCGTAATCCACCAGACGGCCGTCCAAGCTGTAACCGCAAGAACGATCCGCGGCGCGTAGGCCAGCTCAGCTTCCGGTATCAAGCCGAGAATCAGCAAAAAACTGATCGGCCCCAATAACAATCCGGTCAGTTTAGTCGTTGTATATACTCTCATCTATCCCATCCCCCTTGAAAGCGGTTTCCATTCCATCACTTTCGCTTTGACCGGGGAAAATTCCTCTAAAAAATTTAAAATAAAATTTAAATTAACATTGAAACTGAGGCTAGAAAGAGCAGCCGCTGATTAATTCAGATAAACTCCTTTTATTTTGGTAATGAAAAAGCTTCATTGAGAGATCTCATACATAATATGAGAAACTATTGTACATTCAAGATTATCAAAGTAAGAAAAATGTTCAATTTCTTATAACTGCCGATCTGATTCATTTCTATGTAATGATTGATGAATCTCTATTTTGATTTTTTGGTCTAAAAAATGAATTTGTTGATATGGAACAAATTTCCCCTCTGTTTATGGAATGGTCAACGAATCACCCCAATTCGACTTTTGAAACAATATAGACTAAAATAGCTTCTCGATAACTTTCAAGATCTTCGTCCAGCCAGCATTCTTCATTTTCTCTAATCGTATGGAATCTAATGGTACAGTCCAAATCATTTTTGTCAAAAGACATCGCTAAATAAAAGCTCAATCGTGGAAACTGCTCTTTTAAAACAGACTCTATTTTTTTCATTATTTGAATTCCTTTAGAGAGAAGTTGCAAAGGCGAACATTCTTTATTTGTATATTCATCTAAATGAAAATGATTGTGTATGATCTCTAATTCGGTTCTGTTTTTGATAAACCGATTGGGCGAAAAGTAATCAGGCAAATCCGTACTTTCTATATTTTTAATAAGAACACAGCTATCCCACTCTATCACTTCAGGTACTATGCGTTCAAATATATCTGAAATATTATATTCTTTTATTAAATTGCCATTAGTGTTTATTTCATTTAAGTAACTCTTCATTAATTTGTTAAATTTCAAAATATCACCACCTTTTAATATACGATTAATTCACCTTTTGGGTTTTAAAACACATTAATGTTTTTGAAGAAACACTAAAGCATTTCTATAAGCCTTTCCCCATTAATGCTGCCAATTTATTCATAAATTGGCCTCAGGCACTCTTGTTGCTACCTTCAGCTATTTGTTGAATCAAATTGTATAAAGTTGAATCTAACATTTAATTTTTCCTACCGTCATTCATAGGCTGAAAGCAAATTTTTTAGTGCTTTTCCATATAAATTCATCGGGACGCTTTCTCCATTAATAAAATTGAATATCGCAAGACCATTTTCCAGTGAAAAAATAGTCCAAGCGATTTCTTCCGAAGATAGCGTAATCTCATGATTCTCTTTCGACATTAGTTTCGCAACAGACTTGGAGATCCGGTCCACAGACTCCCTAATCATGCAAGACCATTTGTAGCGCATTGACTCATTACGCATCACATAAAGAAGAAACTCCATATTTAAAATCATCCATTTATGATTTTCTTTCACCACTGAGACAAAATGATCATTCATTGTTTCAATAAAATGTGAAAGTGAATGCTGTTTATCTATGATTTGATCGATGTTATTCACATGTAGATTCATTTGTTGTTCCAATAAGGCCAGAAAGAGCTCTTCCTTAGATTTAAAATTTGAATAAACCGCTCCTTTGCTAAATCCGGCATGTTCAGCAATTTTTTCAACAGAAGCCCCATGAAAGCCAAGCTCTGAAAAAATCTCAACAGCCGATTCTAACAGCAATTGACGCGTTTCCTCTTTTCGCTCTTTTTGGGTTAACCTTCTTCTAAGCATTCTTCTTCCTCCTCTTCTTGACAATCATACTACTAAGAATTAATATACCATATAGTATGTATATTCTGAAAGGTATCATAATTTAATCCATTAATCACTAGTACTTCTCTAAATCAACGTGTGGCCATTAAAAAAGGAGAAGAATCATGCAAATTGAAAATAATATCAAAACGGATAAGCAGCCTGTGTCCATCATATTGTCAAAAACCATGAAAACAGGAATTATTAAATCTAACCTTATTCCGATGTTTTCTGGATTAACATTATCTTTATACACTTTTAAAATCAGCCTTTCTGAGAAATTACCAGAAATCATTTTTGCTTTAATTGGTTCTATTTTAGTAATGGGAGCGGCAGGAGCTTTTAACAACTTATATGACCGAGATATAGATGCTCTTATGGAGAGAACCAAAAACAGACCAACTGTTACAGGAGAAATAAAGCCTAAAACAGTTCTATGGCTCGGTATCTTTATGGCGATTTCCGGAGTAATAATTCTTGCGTTCACCACTTATCTGGCGGCATTCCTAGGGTTTCTAGGATTGTTTTTTTATATTGTCCCGTATACCATGTGGAGTAAAAGAAGAACAGTTTACAATACAGAGGTCGGGAGTCTCGGCGGAGCTATGCCGCCTCTCATTGGATGGTCAGCTGTCTATCCGGACATCACACATCCTGCTGTTCTCGGTCTTTTTGTGACATCTGTGATATGGCAAATGCCTCATTTTTATGCTATAGCCATTCGAAAAAATGATGAGTATAAGGCTGCGAAAGTTCCAATGCTACCTGTTGTCAAAGGAGTTAAAAGAACATATATACAAACTAATATTTATTTAATCATCCTTATCGGGACAAGTCTCCTTTTTATTTCTTTAAGCCTTGGCATTATGCTGGTTGCCCTTCTATTAGGTGTTATATGGTTGATTCTTAGTGTGTATGGTTACAAAAAAATGGATTCAGAGAATTGGGCAAAATCCATGTTTATTTACTCTCTGATTCATATGACAATTCTTTTTTCAACTGTCATTATCTATTCTCTTATCGGAGTTATTTTTAATATATAGTTATTTGATTTCGTCTCTTCTTTACACGTTTGAAGGAACTGCAGTATAACATACTCATGATCCATATTTAGCGTTAGTCATTTCGATCGCTAATGCAGTAATGTTAAATAAAAAAACTGCCGACACATTGTCAGGCAGTTTTTTTTCTATATCTAGTCTTCAAAATGATGTTCCGCCATCTTGGCGAGGTTTTGCGCGTTGCTGCTGATCTCCTGCATCGTGGCGGAAATTTGTTCAACGCCGGCGGCCTGGCCGCTCGTATGTTCATTGATGACTTCGATCGAATGCTCAAGGTCTTTCAATAACGCGTGGATTTTCTTCGTGATTTGGTCAATCTGACCGACGTTTTCTTTTGAGTGTGTCGCAAGCTTGCGGATTTCGTCGGCGACGACGGAGAATCCTTTTCCTGACTCTCCGGCTCTCGCCGCTTCAATCGCCGCGTTCAGTCCGAGCAGGTTGCTTTGATCTGAAATGCCTTTTACAGTGACTGAAATTTTCTCGATTTCTCCGGCGCTTTCACTGACTTCTTTCGCCTGTTTGGAAATGTCGGACATTTGTCCGGAAAATCCGCTGACAGATTCGGCGATATCCTGAATGGCTGAGGCCGTCTGCTCGACGATGACCGACAGGCTTTCCGCGACGCGGTGAAGCTGATCCGATTTTTCAAGACTCGTGCCGAGCCCGACTCCGCCGATAACCCTTCCGTTCTCGTCGTGGAGCGGGATCGCTCTTGCCGCAAGGGGGAAGCCGAACAGCTCCTTAGGCACCATGCTTACTTTCTTTTTGTTTTGGCGGATGGCGTCTGTAATAATATCGCCTTCCTGCAAAGGATCACCCGCTTTGACATCAAGGGAAAACGTCTTTCCCGGGATGTTGACGATCAGCTTTTCGGTATCGTAAATCCCCACTGTCACATCGTCCTGGATCAGCTGATTCAGAAACGGCGCCACTTTCACAAAAGCATCCAGCAGCGGGTGGATGTCCGTTTTTACTGCTTCATTCATGTATCAAATCCTCCTTTTAATATGGAAAAATCCTTTTCTGGTGCTGGACGGAAATCCATTTTAATGTCGTAAATTCGTCAAGGCTCCACTCGCCGTTCAGCCTTCCGATCCCCGATTGCTTTTCACCGCCGAAAGCGACATGCGGCTCGTCGTTGATCGTGGTGTCATTGACATGGATCATGCCCGTCTCGATTTGCTTTGCGATGGCAACGCCGCGCTCCACATTTCCCGTATGTACGGCTCCGCTCAGTCCGAACGAAGTGTCATTCGCGATCTCAACCGCTTCTGCTTCGGTCTCAAACGGCATGACGCATACAACCGGGCCGAACAGCTCTTCCTTGGCGACAGACATATCAGGCGTGACATCCACAAGAATCGTCGGCTCGACAAGATTGCCTTTAATATCGCCTTTGAGAAACGGTGTGGCGCCTTCTTCGATTCCTTTTTCAATCGATTTTCTTAAATGTTCAGCTTGGCGTTCATTAATGACAGGGCCGATCACAGTTTCAGGATCCAGCGGATCACCAGTTTTAAGCCCGGAGATTTTTTGACTGAACAGCTTTAAAAATTCCGGATACACTTCTTTTTGAACGAGAATCCGGTTGGCCGACATGCAAATTTGCCCTTGATGTGTGAAGCGGCTGAAAGCCGCGGCATTGACGGCGTATTCCAAATCGGCATCCTCGAGAACGATCAGTGCGCTGTTTCCGCCGAGCTCAAGCAGCGGTTTTTTGAAATGTTTGATCGCCAGCTGCCCGATATAGCTGCCGACCTTCGTTGATCCGGTAAACGAGATGATTCTCGGAATCGGATGCTCAACGAAGCTGTCGCCGATTTCCCCGATATCCGTGACGACAACATTCAGAAGTCCCCCCGGAAGACCGGCTTCTTCAAAAATCTTTGCAATCAGCGTGCCGCCGCAAATCGGTGTTTCTTCATGCGGCTTTAGGACAACGCCGTTCCCGGCGCCAAGCGCAGGCGCAACCGATTTTACAGATAAAAAGAACGGAAAGTTGAACGGACTGATGACGCCGACCACTCCTGCCGGAATGCGGTAGATCCGGTTTTCTTTCCCATCAACCGGTGAAGGGAGAATTTTGCCTTCCATTTTAAGCGGGAAGCCAGCTGCTTCTTTGATCATATTGACGACAAGATCGATTTCAAAAGCTGCTTTCAGCCGTGTTCCGCCAAGCTCCTCCATAATGAGAAACACAATTGCTTCCCTATTTTCTTCAATATAAGCTGCGGCTTTTTCTAAAATCGCCCTTTTTTCATAGGGATTGACGCCATCCCATTTCTTTTTCGCCTCAAGCGCAGCTTTGTACGCCGCATCGACATCCTCCCGCGTCGCTTTCCGAAAAGAGGTAATCGTTTTATGGGTAAAAGGATTCAGATCGGCCAATACGCTTTCACTTTGGCCGTCTCTCCATTCCCCTCCTATGTATTGACGGTTGAGGTCAGTCATTTGAATCATTCAGTCCATCTCCTATCAAACAGTTTTGGGAAAAGTTAGACTACATCATATGTATCGGCAGTCTTTCAAGAAAATTCAATCTTATGGGTCTTTTGGATATAAAAAAAGATTTCACCGACAAATCGGTAAAATCCGGATACAAGGGGAACAGCACCGCTTAATTTTTCTGCGCAAGGTAAACGGTTGTGATCAGCATTGATAAACATTGCAGGATATATAAACCTGTTATTAAGAAAAATGAAAAGGATATCCCTTGGAAAATGATCACCAACGCCCAGGCAATTAAAATGGCGGCCATTGTAATGTTCCAGGAGAGCGCCTTAGCCTGATAGCTAATCTTCTGTTGACGTTCATCGAACAGCCTCTCTTTTTTGCCAATCCGTCTGTTTACGCTGTAAACAATTACGATCCCGAGCACGCCTATTCCTAAACCCGCTAAAGCGATCAATATGTTTGCCATCGTTTCAGTCAATATTTTCATCCCCCTCAAAAATAAATAAATCTTCAATCAGACATTCAAAAATTTGAGCCAGTTTATGCGCCAGAACGAGTGAAGGTTTATACTTTCCCTTTTCAAGGGAAATCACTGTTTGCCTTGACACATCGAGCCTTTTAGCCAATTCTTCTTGTGTCATGTTCAGCGAAGTGCGCTTTTCCTTTATTAACGTTTTCATCTTTCCTCCATTGGAAATGTAAAGTTTACTATACGTAAAGTATACTTAACAAACAATCAGATGTCAAGTTCACTTTACAAATAAAAAAGATAGACAAAACAGGCACTCGTCCTGTTCATCTATCCTTTTCCTCCCCGATTTCTTTTTACGCCCCTAAATCGACATTATGGTAAACTTGCTGAACGTCTTCCAAATCTTCCAGCGCGTCAATAAGCTTTTCAAACTGGGCGCGCGCATCCTCTGGAAGGGCGACGTCATTTTGCGCGAGCATGGTCAGCTCGGCCACCGTGAACTCTGTGATGCCGGCGTTTTGCAGCGCCTCCTGTACGGCGTGGAACTGATCGGGCTCAGCATAGACGATCACCGCATCGTCTTCTTCTAAAATATCACGGACATCGATATCCGCTTCCATCAATAATTCGAGCGTTTCATCAGCCGTTTTGCCTTCAAAGCCGATGACGGCCGTCGGATCAAACATGTAAGCGACAGATCCGCTCACACCCATGTTTCCGCCGTTTTTGCCAAATGTGGAGCGCACATCAGCAGCCGTGCGGTTGACGTTGTTTGTCAACGCGTCAACGATCACCATCGCTCCGTTCGGACCGAAGCCTTCATAGCGTAGCTCGTCGTAATTTTCCTCAGAGCCGCCCTTCGCTTTTTCGATCGCCCGCTCAATAATCGCTTTCGGGACATTGTATGTTTTGGCGCGCTCAAGCACGAATTTCAGGTTCTGGTTCAGTTCGGGATCGGGCTCTCCCTGCTTTGCCGCCACATAGATTTCGCGGCCGAACTTGGCGTAGATTCGGCTCGTATTCGCATCCTTGGACGCTTTCTTCTCTTTTATATTGTTCCATTTACGGCCCATGATGTAACCACTCTCTTTCAACATTGAATCTTTCATTCACAAAATCTATTATACCGCAGGGCCCGGCGATTTCATCAAATTGATGCATCGAATTTACGACATTTTTTTGGAAATCCGCCCTAAGACGCGAGTTTTCCGCTGTTTTTCTTCTGCTTTTTTTCACAAACAGTAACAAAAATTCCTGCAATCAAAACACGATTCCGGTCAAATGAACGAATGTAATAAAAAGCAAGCACCGTAAACAATCAGCGCATAATAGTCGCAGCCACACTATCAAGAAAATAATTGGTTACAGTTTGAGATGACATCGCTTTTCCTCCTGATATATGGATAAATAACTGGCTTTACGAAAATATAGGAAAATAAAAAAGGATGTCACCATATAATATGAGACACCCTTCTTAGGGACAATCTTTGATCAAACTCTAAACTGCTTCCACTAAAATCATAAACCGGTACTGTGTGACGTCAAAATAACCTTTTTCTTCAATCGTTTTATGAATCGCGTACAATTCATCCTTGTATTGATTCACTTCAAAACCGGGCACCTGCCAGGGAATGGCTTTCAAATAATAGACCAGAGCCCCAATATCATAAAACCTTTGAGTCGGACACTCTTCTCTGCTTTTTAAAATCTTAAAATCATGCTTTTCCATCTCTTTTAACGCTGTTTCCAAGTCCCAATCCTTAAATTCTTCATTTAGCGGCACACCAAGTTTTTCATTTATTTCTTCGCAATCAAGCCCGCCGACTTGCTGAGTGAGAAACCGTCCTCCTTTTGAAAGGATTCTCCTCACCTCTTGTACTGAATATGATTCGTGTTTATTGATGATCAGGTCGAATTGGTCGGATTCAAATGGAAGATCTTCATCATCATCAATTTGAACGACCTGAACCCCTAAAGGCGTCAATCGTTCCTTGGCGACTGGCACATTAGGCAAATAACATTCAGTAGCGTATACTGACGAAGGAAACGGCCCCAATTTGGATAAAAACTCGCCGCCGCCTGTCCCCATATCAAGCATGGATTTGGAATCTTGAATAAGAGACAGAGCCATGCTTCCGTATGACCAAGAAAGCAGGTCGCTTTTCATTCGTCCTGTGTCTTCAATGAAAGAAAAATCCCAGCCGCTGAAAGGCTTATCTGCGTGTTTTAAAAATGATAAAAATGTTTTGTCATTCATGATATTTCCCTCCAATTTTTATGTCTAAAAATGTTTTAAACGATTGGAGGGCCTCTCGCGTATATGGAAGGTTTTTATATTTCATGCTCTTGCAGATTCACTTTAATCGCACCCCGTTTCATGGCTTTAAAAAAGAAGCCCTGTAAAAGGACTTCAGCGAACATTAACCCCCAACCGGCAGCTCCGCTGTTTGAACGCCGCCTGACGCCTGATTGTGGCTTTGGGATAAAGCAGCTCCGCCTAAGACCATAGCAGTTAACGACAAGCAAAGAATTAATTTTTTCATGACAATACCTCACTCCCTAATGATCTCATTTTGTTTTCGGCTTTCATGAATATTTTAACAAATTCCAGCGCTTTCTTGTCATCTCCTTTTTTCTCAAAATAGCTTGAGATGAGCAAAGAAAGGTCGCAGACACCGTCTAAATCATTCATCTCGTCCAAGGAATGGATGTCGTCTTTGATGCTTTTTACGTTTTCATGGCAATACAGCTCATAAATAATATTTATTTTCTTTTCATAATGCTTATTCCCGTTTTTCTTTAATTCCTCCTGTCCTTTTTTATGATAGAACAGGGCCGCTTCTGTTTCGCCGATTTTGAAAAACTCTCTGGTCAGCATGTAAAGCGAGTTGATATAGTAGCTTGACTTGCACCATTCGGCGTTGCTCAAAGCATGCTGGACGGCGAGAATGCATTCCTGAGACCGGCCGGAATTGGAATACAGAATGCTGATATTGTGATGAAGCATCGCTTCTAAAAACGAATCGTCGATTTTTTTGGAAATTTCAATCGATTCTTCGAAATACTTCTCCGCATCTTTAAAGCGCTGCATCTGCATGTAATTTGTCCCCATCACAACTTGGGAAATCGCCAGCTTTTTTTCGTACCCGTCATGCATTTTGTAAATATTCATCGCATCTCTCGCATAATTGAGAGAAACCGCATTTTGCCGAAGAGACATATACAGCCAGGACACTTTAAAATAAAACTCGGCCGCTTCAATCTGATCGGGCACCTTCGCCAGTTTTTTCTCGGCAACCTTGTACAGACTGATCGCCCGCTCAACATTCTTGTTGTACGCTTCATGCATCGCCTCAAAAAAGTAGAAATAGTAATCAATCATATGATCCGTCTGCTCGATGCACTCGATCTGCGAATCATTAAAATAAGACTCCCGCGGCAGCCGCTCTCCCCTCGCATCATAAAGCATCATCCGGTACCGCTCCTCAAGAAGCGAAAAATAAGCCAGCACATTCTGATCCTCTTCCATCTCGGAAAACATCGACTTCGCCTCATCAAAAAGATGCTTTGCCTGCTCAGTATCGTGCTTTTTAATGGCCAAATGGAATTCGTTCAACACCCCCGCAACCACCTCTGAAGCGACCTTGCTCATGCCGAACCCCCTCTTTCTTTTTAAGATTGTTCTCTATCTTTAACATGATCTTATCACACGTGTAAATTTTTGTAATGACCTTTTGTCAATTAGTAATCTGTTTTTGTCAACAATTGAAAAAGCCTTTTGTTGTCAATTTCAACTGTTGGTAGTGATCAACAACTCATCTTGCCTATAAACAAAAAACGCTCCTTCTTTTTCAAAAACAAGAAACCACTCGCCTTCCACAAAGGCAAGTGGTTCTTCATTTATTTTAATTGCTGATAAGAAATCAATCGATGAATATGGACTGCCAAGTATGTCAGTTCATCATTCGGAATGACGTTTCCGTGCACCTGCTTGATATAATCCTTAATTTTGAAAGCTACATCCATTGCTTGCGGATATAAATTAGCAATTTGCTCAAATAATTCATTCTCCTGATTTGCCAGCAATTTATCAGCGTAAAATCTTTCAACGAAAAATTTAACGTGTGTGATAAATCGGCTGTAGTGGATATTTTCTTGATCTAATTTCATGTTTAATGTGTAACGGACAAGGTTGACAATGCTCCCGATCATTTTTGCATATTTCATTCCATCTTTTGACTCTGTCTCTTCACCTAATGCATTGATTAAGTGGAACGCAATATTTGCCGCTTCCTCTTTCGGCAATTGGATCCCAAATGTTTCATTGATGAGCTGAAGCGCATAATTCCCTGCCTCAAACTCTTCCGTATAGTAGTTTTTAATTTCCCAGTAGACGCGATTCGTAATATTGATGTTCTTTTTATAACGCTCTACTGCAAAATTCAAGTGATCCATTAATGTGAAGTATACACCGGAATTTAGCTTTGTTTTTAATCTTTCTTCTGCATGCTGAACAATTTGCTGGGTCAATTCAATAAATTCTTGCGGAATTGAATCCAACAGTTGGAGAAATTCCTTTGCCTTCATATTGTCTACTGGCATAAAGACTTGATCAGCCTGTTTTTCTTCAATCATATTCCCAGGTTTTCGTCCGTAACCGATGCCCCTGCCGCATAAAACCATCTCCTGTCGGTTCTGGTCTACAGCCAGTACCACACTCGAGTTTAAAACTTTTTTTATTTTAAACATCGCCATCACCTTTTCATGAATGCGGTTTTTTAGTCTAATACTTCTCCGTTTGTCTCAATCACTTTCTTATACCAGTAGAATGAATCTTTACGTGAGCGCTTCAATGTCCCGTTGCCATCGTCATCTTGATCAACATGGATAAATCCATATCGTTTGGACATTTGAGATGTTCCCGCACTAATAATGTCAATGGGTCCCCAGCTGGTATATCCAAAGAGATCAACACCTTCTTCAATGGCTTCTTTCATCTGACGGAAATGCTCTCTGAAATAGCTAATACGATAGTCATCATGGATCGATCCATCGCTTTCGACAACATCTTTCGCACCCATACCGTTCTCCACAATAATGAGAGGTTTTTGATAGCGATCATACAATTCAATGAGCGAAATCTTTAAGCCGACCGGATCGATTTGCCAACCCCAATCTGTTGACGGCAAATATGGATTTTTCACACCGCGAATCGTATTGCCATCTGTTTTTTCCAGCCCCTCCTGTGCAGATTCTGTCAGGGACATATAGTAGCTAAACGAAACGAAGTCTACCGTATGTTCTTTCAAAATGGCAAGATCGTCCGCTTCCATCTTAATATTGATATTTTTTCGTTCCAGCATGCGTTTGATCAATGGCGGATATTCGCCAAACACTTGAACATCTGCATAGAAATAGTTATCAAGGTTTTGCTTCAGTGCGCGTTCTACATCATTCGGATGACAAGTGTGCGGGTATGTCGTGAGTTTTGTTAGCATACATCCCACCTGACTTCCGGGAATGATGCGATGACAATCTGCCGTCACAAGAGCGGATGCCACAAATTGATGGTGCAATGCTTGATAAACCGTTTCCTCTATTTTCCCTTCAGGACAGCGATCAGGAATAATTCCCGCTGTAATGAAGGAATGGCGATGTATACTGTCAATTTCATTAAAGGTAAGCCAGTATTTTACGACATCTTTATAGCGTTCAAAACACACATTTGCGAACTTCACAAAGAGGTCGATCACTTTTCTTTCAACCCATCCGTTGTATTTCACACTAAGTGCTAATGGCATTTCATAATGTGACAGAGTCACGATCGGTTCAATGTTATGTTTTTTCATTTCTTGAAACAGACGGTCATAAAACTGAAGACCTTTCTCGTTCGGCTCAGCTTCTTCCCCTGTCGGGAAAATTCGGCTCCATGCAATCGATATACGCAATGTTTTAAAGCCCATTTCTGCAAAGAGAGCCAAATCTTCTTTATAGTGATGATAAAAGTCAATCCCTCTGCGCTTCGGATATTTTTTTACGTCCGGGTCTTTCATTGCACGATCAATGTTTTCAGAAGAAACAGCAAGGTGTCCTTCATAATCTTCCACACTCAAATTTGAACGGTACATGGCAATATCAGCAACAGACGGTCCTTTTCCATCAACATTCCAGGCTCCTTCTGCTTGGTTTGCGGCAATCGCCCCGCCCCATAAAAAGTCTTTCGGAAATCCTTTTGTTTTTGTCATCATGATTACCCTCCTAATTGTGTAACAACCATCAACGTATCTTGACGATTGACCTCTTTTAATTGCGTGACTTTTATATCATATTGATCCGTATTCGTAATAACTGCTAGTGTAACTGGATCATAACCTGCTTCTTTAATTTTCTCCAGTTCAAATTGAATGAGCAGATCACCCGCTTTGACTTGATCCCCCACTTTTACCAATGGTTTAAAGAACTTGCCCTCTAGCTGAACGGTGTCGATTCCAATGTGGAAAAGAACCTCAACTCCGTTTGCTGTTTTCATACCGAGTGCATGGTTTGTTTCAAAGAGAAGAGAAATCTCGCCATCTATCGGTGCATATAGTTCACCCTTTGAAGGAATAATGGCAATTCCTTCTCCCATTACCTTTGAAGAGAATATGTCATCTTCTACATCAGACAGTGAAATCATTTGACCGATGACTGGACTTTTGAACGTCTCATCTGCGCCAAGTTTTTCAGCGAAAACACCTGGCTCTGCTTCTTTTTCTGTTTCTTCTGTCTTTCGATCCTTTCCTAAAATAAAGGCAGCAACAAACGCAACAACAAATGAGATGGCAAAACCAATCACTGCGAACATGAAGTTGCGCGGAAGCTCGTCAGATATGAACATCGACATACTTGCAAGACCAGGTCCAACAAGAACAAACGCTTGAAGTCCGACAAGTCCAACGAAGATGCCTCCGGTGAAAGAACCGATCATGACACTGCCAAGCACACGTTTATTTTGCAGTGTCACCCCGTATAATGCCGGTTCGGTAATGCCAAAAAATGCTGAAATCCCTGCAGAAATGGCAGTTGAACGAAGCACTTTATCTTTTGTGCGAAGGGCAACTGCGAAACACGCCCCACTTTCAGCGATATTATGTGCAAGTGATGCAGGCAAGTAAAGTGCCTCTTTTCCGAGATTGCCCATTGTCGTTACAGCGTATGGCACCATCGCTTTGTGCATCCCTGATGCGACCATAAATGGAAGGACTGCTGCCAGGAACGCAACCGCAACCCAGCCCACTTTGTCAAACATAGCAAGGATGATCGCTGTGAAGCCTTGCCCTGCTGTAAAACCGATTGGTCCCAGCAACAGGAGAGTGATCGGAACTGTAATAACCAAAGACATCATCGGTACGAAGAAGATACGAATGGGTTTTGGCGAAATACGAGTAAACCATTTTTCCACCTGTGCATACAACAGGACAGATAAAATCGCCGGAAACACCTGATAGGCATACGCAATATTTTTCACATCGAATGAAAATAATTGAGCGCCTTCTGTCAGCATCGCCGTCATGTTTGGCAGAATAAGAGCGCCGACTGCCGATAATGCAACAAGCGGATTCACTTTCAGTTTATTGGCTGTCGTCACGGCGACTAGCAATGGCAGGAAGTAAAGCGGCGCATCGCCAACCATATTTAAAATCTGATACGTTTGCCCTTTGGCATCAATTAATCCGAATAACGAGAAGAGGAGGAGAAACGATTTTAAAATCCCTCCACCCGCAATGGCTGGAACAAGCGGTTGAAAAACACCGACAATGAAGTCTAATAGTACAGTCCCCACTTTTCGCTTTTCCTTCGGCTGATGGGAAGACCCATTTTGTCCAGAAAGTGCTCCGCCGAGAAGGCCGGTCAATTCCTCATAGACTTCGATGACATCGTTTCCAATCACGACCTGGCATTGGCCCGACATACGGACAGCGATGACACCTGGTGTTTTCTCAAGCGCAGGTACATCCGCCTTGTTTTGATCAATCAATGTAAAACGGAGTCGTGTCGAACAATGCTCCAAATGGGCAATATTCTCTTTACCGCCGACATGCTGCAATACGTCTCTTGCTGTTTGTGTGTAATTCACTGTTTCTCCCCCTTTTCTGAAACATGAGACCTATATTTAGGCAATAAAAAAAGGACCCAAACCGACAAATTAAAAAATTTATCGGTTTTAGATCCTGCCTGCATGACCAGTCACATGTCTAATTTATCAATATTGGATTTGATTAAAGTATATATCGGTTTTATGAAAGCGTCAACATTTATTTTGTTTTTTTGGAAAGAAGGAATTTTCCTGGTCGAATGGCCTACAGTTGTTTCATAATAGCGATGATAAACATCTTCATGCATCCTCAAATTGCGCGCCAAGATTCCAGGGTTACAAGACACATAAACTGCACGCGTCGGCTTTATCTCAATAATCGTCCACAGCAAAGTATCAACTGACACCGTTTCTCAAGCAGCGAGAAGTAGACGAGCACATTTTAATTCTCTTCCATCTCGAAAAACATTGACTTCGCCTGTTCAATATTTATGCTTTTTAATTGCCAAATGGAATTCGTTTAACACCCCTGCAACCACTTCTGAACCGAACTTGCTCATGCCGAACTCCTCTTTCCCTTTAAGATTGTTATCTATTATTAAAATGATCTCATCACATATGTAAATTTTTGCAATAACCTTTTGTCTATTATGTTAAACATCAAAAAGCCTTGGTAGCGCTTGTCCAAGGCCCGTAATTTGAATCTAAATATTCGACATTTCATATATTCGTTTAAGTTCTGAAAAGGTAATTTCAATTCCTACCTTTTTCAAGTGATCTTTCCGCTGATCATACAATTTTTTCAACAGTTTTTCTTTCTCATCATCTTGACCATAATGAATAAGACGATGACAGTGTGGACAGAGGCTTACCAAGTTTGCCAGTTGATCTAAGTCATATTTGAACTCCTCTTGCTTAGCGATAGGGACAAGATGATGGCATTCAACATAAGGCTTGTTGGTAGATTTAGAGATAAAGGTTTGATGGGAATGGTCAATTTCACAAGTATAGTTTGAAAGCATCATAGATTTTGAGGCAAGACTTGCATTTCTTGTCCATTGCCTTTGACCACCTTGATTAATGATTGGTTGCGGACGTTCTCTCTTTTGATTGACTTCATAACCCACATTTGTATTCTCGGATATGATGAATGTTTGGGCTGCTAACTGATATTCCTCTTCGTTATTCCGGTCTTCTAAAAATTGGCCGTCTTCCTGCAACAGAATAAAATCATTAAACTGTTCTATCGATCGATTTCCGATAAGGCCTTCTATTTCTTTGTATGTAACTAATAAAGCTTGTAAATCGCTTATGATTTCTTCTGAACTCGGAAAATTGTTGCTTACATCATAAAAACGACTACATACATGTCCTAACTCATATCCTCTCGCAAGATCACCTTTACCCTTTAAATCAATATTTGAAAGGTTCATATTTTGAGGGATGGTATTTAGTTTTTCTCTAATAATTGAAGCTGTTTTTTGGATTTTGGCCCTACCTATTTTTGTTCCATACTTTTCTTTAAAGTAGGTCCATCCTTGATTCAAACTAACATAAACACCACCTCCATCTGCACTAAATAAGTAAACAATATAGTAGCCCCTTGTCGCCGAAGTCGTTAAGTTCTTTATAAAAATTGAAACCCAAGGAATCTCAGCCCAACGGCCTTTTCCAACAGAACCTGCTACATGATATATATTAGGATCTAAGTCAACAACTTTAAAAAGAGTATCCTTTATTTCATGACAAATAAGCTGTGACAAAGGGTGTCCTTTAAACTCCTCATTTTTTGCTTGTTGATATGTTGATAAAACGCATTTCATTTGTTCACTAATCGTTAGTTGATTCGAGATTTTATGGTCTATTTTGATACACCTCTTTATTAAGTAGGACTTTATGCAGGAAATGGAACATTCATATAAACATTATAAGCCTCTCCTGGGTTGGAGAGGCTTATATTTTTAAACTTTATTTATCTTTTTTGACAAGAACAGCCACACACTCTACATGGCTCGTATGCGGAAACATATCAACAGGCTGCACCTCAAGCGTCGAATACCCGCCATCCTCAAGCACCCGCAAATCGCGCGCCAAAGTCCCCGGGTTACAAGACACATACACTACACGCTTCGGCTTCATCTCGATAATCGTCCGCAGCAAAGCCTCATCGCAGCCTTTGCGCGGCGGGTCGACGACAAGCGTGTCAGCCTTGATACCTTCCTCATACCACCTAGGAATCACAGTTTCCGCTTCACCGACGGCAAATTCAGCGTTCTCAATACCGTTCAACTCAGCATTCCGTTTCGCATCCTCAATCGCTTCCGGCACAATCTCAACACCGTACACTTTTTTCGCCTGCTTCGCCAGAAACAGCGAGATCGTGCCGATGCCGCAGTAGGCGTCGATGACGGTTTCTTCGCCGTTTAGTTCGGCGTATTCAAGTGCTTTGTCGTAGAGCACTTTCGTTTGCTCGGGGTTGACTTGGTAGAACGATCTCGCGGAAATGGCGAATTTGATGCCGCCGATGGTGTCGTAAATGTATTCTTCTCCCCAGATGACGGTTGTTTCGTCGCCGAAGATGACGTTTGTTTTTTTCGGGTTGATGTTTTGGACGATCGATTTGACGTGCGGGAATGCCGCGGTGATTTCCTCAACGATTTTCGCTTTGTGCGGGAAGTCGTTTGTTCTTGTGATGAAGACGACCATCATTTCGCCTGTGACGGCGCCGTATCTGACCATGATGTGTCTGAGCCAGCCTTTGTGGCGTTCTTCGTTGTACGCTTTGATGCCGTATTTGCCGCAAATTTCTTTAATCGCTTGAACGACGCGGTCGTTTTCCGATTGCTGGATCAGGCATTCGTTCATGTCGATGATCTCATGGCTGCGCTGCTGGTAGAAGCCTGCGATCAGACCGCCTTCTCTTTCGCCGACAGGGACCTGCGCTTTGTTTCGGTAGTTCCACGGGTCTTCCATGCCGAGTGTCGGGTGGACGGTGATTCGGCTTAAATCAAGCTTGCCGATTCGCTCAAGCACGTCTTTGACTTGCTTCTGCTTGTAAAGAAGCTGGCCTTCGTAGTTGATGTGCTGAAGCTGGCAGCCGCCGCACTGTTTGTAGATCGGGCACGGCGCGTCCGTTCGGTAGCGGCTTTCTTCTTTCAAGTCGATGAGGCGGCCGAAGGCGAAGCCTTTTTTGACCCGAGTCACTTTGATCTGCGCCTTTTCGTCAGGCAGCGCGTTCGGCACGAAAATCGGGAAGCCGTCGACTTTGGCGACGCCGGCTCCTTCGTGTGTTAAATCTTCAAATACGACATTGTAATATTCATTTTTTTGAACGGGGGCTTTTTGTTTCATCTTTTTCACCTGCTATAAGAAAAACTTGGCCAGCTCTTTAGACCAAGTTCATTCATCCAATTTTCTCGCTTTTTCTTTTGACATGACGACATCGATATGACGGTAGAGGTTCTCGAATTCGCCCGGCAGTTCGCCGCCGTATTCGCCGTCAAGGTTGAGGAGCATTTTGTCTTTGACCGTCACTTTGACGCGGTTTGCTTTCGTGTAGATGACATGCTCGTCATTGATATGTTCGCCGCGGAGGGCAAGTCCGACAAGTCTGATGAATTCGGCGAGGTTTGTCCGCTTTAAAATGACGAGGTCAAACATGCCGTCATTCAAGCTTGAGTCGGGGGCGAGCTTCTCAAAGCCGCCGACGGAGTTCGTCAGCATGACGAGAAACAGCATTACTTCTCCTTCAAACAGCTTGCCGTCGTATTCGATTTCGACCTCGGTCGGCCGCAGTGAAGGAAGGAGCATTTCCATTCCTTTCAAATAATAGGCAAGATGGCCGAGCATCGTCTTCAATTTGCTTGGTACGTCATATGTCAGTTCTGTAAGGCGTCCGCCGCCGGCGATATTGATGAAATATTGGCCGTTGACGCGGCCGATGTCAATCGGACGGGCCTCTCCCTCTAGTATTGTGTCAACCGCCTTTAAAATATCCTCGCGCGGAATGCCGAGCGCTCTCGCAAAGTCATTCGTCGTTCCGACCGGAATGACTCCGAGCTTGGGGCGGTGTTCCAACGGCGCCAGTCCGTTGATGACTTCATTTAATGTGCCGTCTCCTCCGGCCGCAACAATTAAGTCAAATTCCCGCTCAGCGGCGTGTCTGGCGGCCTGTACGGCATCTCCTTCCCCTGTTGTCGCATGGCATGACGTTTCATAGCCTGCCTGCTCGAATTTCTGCAGAACTTGGGCAAGGTTTTTTTTGAAGATTTCTCGTCCGGAAGTCGGATTGTATATGATTCGTGCACGTTTCATGTTTTCATCATCCTATTAGAGTATCCGTATCATTTCTTTACCAACAACCTTTAATTATACTAGTTGTTGAAAAAATCGCAACAAAATGGGTATCATCATTTGTTTAATTTTAGATAAAATATCCTAATTAATGGTAAAAAAGACTTTAGGATCTAATTGATGTAAAATAATTAATATTAAGAAAAAGGAGATGTTGCTGTGAAAAAGCCCGTTTATTTTAACCATGACGGAGGCGTCGATGATCTCGTCTCTTTATTTCTGCTATTGCAGATGGAAGATGTCAAATTGATCGGAACATCCGTCATACCGGCGGATTGCTATTTGGAGCCTGCTCTCAGTGCCAGTCGAAAAATCATTGACCGCTTCGGTTCGTACCAGGTCGAGACTGCGGCATCCGATTCGAGAGGGGTGCACCCGTTCCCGAAGGAGTGGCGCATGCACGCCTTTTATGTCGACGCTCTGCCGATTTTAAATGAAAAAGGCGAAGTCCGGACTCCGGTGTCAGACCTGCCCGCTCACCTTCATCTAATTGAATGCGTGAGGCAGAGCCCCGAACCGGTAACACTGCTGTTCACCGGCCCGCTGACAGACTTGGCGAGGGCGCTTGAGGAAGAGCCGGCGATCATAAAACACATTGCAAAACTTGTCTGGATGGGTGGCACCTTCCTTGAGAAAGGAAATGTAGAAGAGCCTGAGCACGACGGGACGGCGGAATGGAACGCTTTTTGGGACCCTTACAGCGTGAAGACGGTATTCGAGAGCGACATTCAGATCGAAATGGTCGCGCTTGAAAGCACGAACCAGGTGCCTTTGACAAACGAAATCCGCTCCCATTGGGCGAGCCTCAGAAAACATATCGGGATCGACTTTATCGGCCAATGCTATGCGATGTGTCCGCCGCTTGTCCATAACGAAACGAATTCGACATACTACCTTTGGGATGTGCTGACGACGTTGACACTCGGCGCAGTTGATATGACACGATCGCGCACTGTCAAGGCGGTTGTCCATACGGAAAGCCCGCGCCAAGGAACGACAGAAGAGCATCCTGACGGCAGAATGGTCAAAGTCGTTGATCAAGTCGACAGGGATCAATTTTTTGCGTATTTTGAAGAGTTGATGAAAAGAGCCGACCGTATTCCATCTTTATAAAAGGAGACTTTCCATGATCAAAAAAGGGACAAACATTTATATCAGGCCGCTCACGGCTGAAGACGCCGAGGCATGCCTCGAATTGCAGAACGCAAACCGCCCGTTTTTTGAACAGTTTTCAATGGAGCGGAACGAGGAGTTTTATACAATCGAAGGACAAAAGAAGAGGCTTCAAAGATTATATGAAAATATGCAGAATGATGAAGATTATTATTTTGGCATCTTTGATCCTGCAAACGATGCGCTGATCGGAACGATCAACCTTTTCCAGGTGCTGCGCGGTTCCTTGCAAAGCGCCTTCATCGGCTATTTTTTGGATCAGAAGCACAATGGCAAAGGCTACACGACCGAAGCCGTCAAGCTGATGGTTGAGTTCGCCTTTAACGATCTCAAGCTCCATCGCATCGAAGCTGGCGTCATGCCCCATAATATTGCCTCGATCCGGGTGCTGGAGAAGGCGGGTTTTCACAAAGAAGGCATCGCCCGGAAAAACGTCAAGATTAACGGAAAATGGGAAGATCATCAGTTGCTGGCTGTGATCAATCCGAATGATTAACCACTTCTTCGCCGGGATCGGTAAAGAAATCACCAGCATTAAAAAAGCTTGTCGATGAAGATCATTTCAACCTTTATCGACAAGTTCAAAACTTGCTTCATCTGCTTTTTGTCTCTTTTATGATGCTGAAAATCACTAAGATGATGACACCTGCACATACAATATAAAATAAAACATCAGTCACAGGATTTCTCATATTTTTTAAGAGAAAAATGACTCCGATCAACACGATCGGTATGATCCAGGTGAGCCGCTTTACGATTTTGGGGCTTGGTTCGCTGTTTCCTTTCGATTCCATTCAATGCCTCCTCATCAAGTTGCCTTTTCTAACAAAGCATAACACAGGATATTTTTGTTAAACACCGACGATCGTCTCTTCAAAGAAAAAACCCCTTAGAATGGATCATTTCCTGTGTCCATTCCAAGGGGTTGATGTTATACCATCTTACTCTTCTTCCATACCCGGTTTTTTCCGGCGGAATTTCGCCAGTACTTCGTATACGATCGGTACGATAAGAAGGGTAAGGAGCGTTGAACTGATCAGACCGCCGATAACGGTGACGCCGAGCCCTTTTGAAATGACCTGGCTGCCGCCTTCAAATCCGAGCGCCAATGGAATCAGGGCGCCGATTGTGGCGATGGCCGTCATCAGGATCGGACGGAGCCTTGTAGAGCCGGCTTCAAGGAGTGCTTCTCTCGTTGAGAGCCCTTCCGCTTCCTTATGGATGACTCGGTCGATTAAGACGATCGCGTTTGTGACGACGATACCGATCAGCATCAGCATTCCGATCATTGCGTTCAAGCTGATTGTTTCTCCTGATACGTAAAGTCCCACCAAGGCGCCGATGATGGTAAACGGCAGCGAGAACAGGATCGCAAATGGCGCCAGTGCTCCGCCGAATGTAATCACAAGCACGAGGTAGACGATCGCAACCGCCGCAAGCATTGCGAGTCCGAGTTTTGTAAAGGAATCTTCGATATCAGCGGATACGCCGCCGGTATCGATTGTGACGTTGTCAGGCAGGTCGATCTTGTCGATGTTTTTCTGTACGTCGACTGATACGGCCGTGACGTTGTCTGATGTGACTTCCGCCGTGACATCGGCATAGATTTTGCCGTCGCGTTTTGAAATCGTGTCAGATGTCGTGCCTTCCTTCACTTTCGCGACATCGCCGATTTTCACTTCCTGGCCGGTCGGAGTTGTGATCTTTTTGTCTTCTAAATCTTTGACGCTTTTATATGTTTCTTCTTCTGTTTTAATCGTGACATCAAGATCTTTTCCGTCTTTTTTCACGGTTGTAAGCGGCGCCTGCGATGTTTCTTTCATGAGCGCCTGAGAAATCTGTGATGCCGTTAACCCAAGTTTACTCAGCTTCTCCTGATCAGCGACAAAAGTAAATTCGTCATATGTGCTGGACAGGCCTGAGCTTACGTTTTTCAGGTCTTTTTGGTCTTTCATAATCTTTTCGATCTCTTTTACAGTGCCTTTAATCTCTTTTTCTGAATCTCCGTACACATAATACGTTAACTCATTGTTATTGCCTGAAGAGCTGAAATCCTGAGTTTTCCATTCTCCGCGTTTGGATTGCTTCTGAATGTCTTTTAGAACATTGTCCTTTTCTTTATCAAAATCAGGCGTGTCTTCCTCATATTTGATATAGAACAACGCGCCGTTTGAGCTTCCGCCCATCAGCGGATTTCCCGCTCCTAACGTATACTGAACCGTATCGACGTGTTTGCGGTCCAATAGGATTTTTTCAGCTTTTTGCGCTTCCTTTTCCGCTTCTTTTTTCGTTTCTCCCGGTTCAGGAGTGTATGTGATCTGCACCATTTTTTCTTTTGTAGAAGGCAAGTAGCTCGCTCCGATCAGCGGCACGAGGAACAAGCTTCCGACCAGCATCAGAACCGCGATGATCGATGTGATCCATTTATGGCTGAGCGACCAATTCAACACTTTTTTGTAGAAGTTGGCCAGTACCCCAGGCTTGTGTTCTTTCGCCTTCACCGGCGCACCTGTCAACGATTTTTTGAAGAGGGTGTGCGCAAGCATCGGCACGAGCGTGATCGCGATCAAGAGGGATGCAGCAAGCGCGAATACAATCGTTAAGGCAAACGGCAGGAACAATTCGCCGATTTGACCGCCGACGAGTGCGAGCGGCAGGAATACCGCGATCGTCACGATCGTTGATGACATGATCGGCATGAACATTTCTTTCGTTGCTTCGCGCACGAGCGCTTTTCCGCGCAGCGGCTCATCTTTCAGCCTCATGCGGCGGTAAATGTTTTCGATAACGACGATCGAGTCGTCGACAACCCGTCCGATGGCGACCGTCATGGCGCCGAGCGTCATGATATTCAGCGTGATATCAAGCTGATTCAGGACGAGCAGTGCGATTAACAATGACAATGGAATCGAAATGACCGAGATTAACGTTGACTTGATATCCCTTAGGAATAAGAGAATGATCACAACCGCAAAGATCGCTCCGAAAATCGCTTTGCTCAGCATCGTCTCGACCGACTCGGTGATCGGTTCGGCTTGATCGTATGTCGAGCTGTATTTAAAGCCTTTGTGGTCTTTTTTGAATTGTTCGAGTTCAGCTTTTACGTTGTCGGCTACCTCGACGGTATTGGCGTCGTTGGCTTTAATGACGCTGATGCCGATGCTGTCTTTACCATTGGTTCGTGAAATGGATTCGGCTTTTTTGACATCTTTAATCGTTGCGATGTCAGACAGCTTAACCGTCGGGATTCCCGTGCTCTGCTGAGCCTGCGCGGCGCTCTGTGCTCCGGCTTGAGCCTGCGCCCCCTGGGCCGCTTGCGCACTTTGCGCTCCGGCTTGAGCGCTTGCGCCTCCGGCAGACGCCGCTGGAATTCTCATATTTTTCAAGTCTTTAATTGTTTCGATATCGCCACTGACGACGACCGATTTTTCTTCTTTGCCGAATGTGTACAACCCAAGCGGAGTCGTCACATCAGAACCTTGAATCACTTGCTTGACTGTATCCTCGTCAAGCCCGTATTGCTTCAATTTGTCTTTTTTAAATGAAAATTCGACTTCTTCAACCTGCTGTCCGGAAAGCTGAACGGAAGCTACGCCTTCAAGGCCTTCAAGCTTCGTCAGGAGGCTGTCTTCCACTTTTTTCGTCAAGCTTTGAAGATCGTCTTTATCACTGGACACGCTGAGCGCGAGGATCGGGAAAGAATTCATGCTGTAGCGTGAAATGCTCGGCTCTTTTGCATTGTCCGGCAGATCGAGATTCGCCAATGCTTCAGCGGCTTCCGTCTTCGCTTTGTCCATATCCTTCTCATACTCGTATTCAATCATCACCGATGATGCGTTTTCATACGAAGTGGACGTTACAATGCTGACGCCGTCCAGGTTTTGCACGGCTTGTTCAACCGGCTTTGTGACTTCATCAGCTACCTGGCTCGGAGTGGCTCCGGGGTATGTCGTGCTGATGGTCAAATAAGGCATGTTCACATCAGGAATTGATTCCTGCTTCATATTTAAACCCGCATAAATGCCGGCAACCGTAACAATAATCGTCATCAGCCACACAGCGAACTTGTTCTTTAGTACAAAATTAATGATAGAATTCATTACGACCTCCATTGTGTATATCATTTTCAGAATACAGATTGACTGACTGGTCATTCTATACAATAATAAACTTCAAAAGTAAACAGCGTCAACTTATATATGTTAAAATTTATTCAATTTTAAAGAAGTGTTAAAGGGGTACATTCATGACAGAAAAAGAAGAAAAAATCATTAAAGCAGGCCTGCACCTGTTCGCGAAAAACGGTTTTGCTTCCACAACGATTCAGGACATCGCCAATGAATGCAATATCTCAAAAGGAGCTTTCTACCTGCATTTCAAGTCGAAAGAAGCGCTTTTGCTTGCGATCATTAAGTATTATATCGATCGAACGATGGAAAATATGAAGATCATCCAGCAAAAGAATTTCCCTCCAAAGGAAACGTTCAAGGAGCAGATTGCTTATCAATTCAGCGAGAGCAAAGAGCACCGCGACTTTATTCTCGTGATGATCAGCGAACACAGCATACCGGAAAACAGCAAGATCGAAGAATATTTTAAAAATGTCAGCCAAAAATTCCACGAGACGTATCAAAATGCGCTGTCAGCCGCCTACGGTGACATTGTGAAGCCTTATCTGTCAGACTTGTCCGTGATCGTTCAAGGCATCGTGCAGTCTTATCAAAATTTGTTTATCTTTAATGAACTGGACATCGATTTTTACGAACTTGCAGATTTTATTATGAGAAGAATCGATGACATGATTGATGGCATGGTTCAAAACGGGGAGCAGCCGATCCTGGCCGGCCGGACGTACAGCTATTATCGGAACGCCGGCAATACGGCCGATAAACATACGATTTTACGGGAGCTTGAAGATGCCAAACGTCAGCCGGCCCTGGCGGAAGACATTCTCATTACACTGGATGTGATCGAGGAAGAGCTGAGAAAAGATTCGCCCCGCACACCCGTGCTTCAAGGTATGCTGACAAACTTGGAGCATCAGGACAATGTCCAGCATCTATATGGAATGATCACCCGTTTCCTTCATTCGTAAAGCAGCCCTGCGGCTGCTTTTTTCTTCCCTTACAATCCGACAATCTGATCATGTATATTTTGGAAGCAGCATGTATAATAAGATCGCTTAAGACAATCTATATGTTTCAGGAGGTTTTACCTTAGTGAAAAAAAACATCGTTTGTTCCATCTTCGCGCTGCTCCTCGCTTTTGCCGTTTCGCAGCCGAGCTACGCACACACCGTTTCTCCGGTGAATCCAAATGCCCAGCTGACGACGAAAGCGGTGATGAACTGGCTCGCCCACCTGCCCAATCGGACGGAAAGCCGGGTGATGTCCGGGGCATTCGGAGGATACAGCCTCGACACATTTTCAATGGCTGAAGCCGACCGGATCAAACAGGCAACAGGACAGCTGCCAGCCATTTACGGCTGCGATTATGCAAGAGGATGGCTGGAGCCAGAGGAGATCGCCGATACGATTGACTACAGTTGCAACCATGATTTGATCGCATATTGGAAAAGCGGAGGCATTCCGCAAATCAGCCTGCACCTCGCAAACCCCGCGTTTACTTCGGGACATTATAAAACTCAGATTTCAAACAGCCAGTATGAGAGAATTTTAGATTCTTCCACGCCCGAAGGAAAACGGCTTGAAGCGATGCTGAGCAAAATCGCGGATGGCCTCCAGGAGCTTGAAAATGAAGGTGTGCCCGTTCTATTCAGACCCCTTCACGAAATGAACGGCGAATGGTTCTGGTGGGGGCTGACGCAATATAATCAAAAAGACAGCGAGAGAATCTCCTTGTACAAACAGCTCTATGTGAAAATCTATGACTATATGACAAAGACAAGGGGCTTAGATCATCTGTTGTGGGTGTATGCGCCAGACGCCAACAGAGACTTTAAAACAGACTTTTATCCGGGCGCATCATATGTGGACATTGTCGGGCTAGACGCTTATTTTGATGACCCGTACGCCATTGATGGATACGAAGAGCTCACATCGCTGAACAAGCCGTTTGCCTTTACAGAGGTCGGACCGCAGAAGACAAACGGCGGGCTAGATTACGCGCGATTTATCCATGCAATCAAAGAAAAATACCCGAAAACGACGTTCTTCCTGGCGTGGAACGATGAGTGGAGCCCAGCTGTGAATAAGGGAGCGGACACCCTCTATCTTCATCCATGGACGCTGAATAAGGGAGAGATATGGGACGGTGATTCTTTGACGCCTGTCGTGGAATAATAAAAAACCTTGGAGAGTTATTCTCCAAGGTTTTTTTGAATCAGCTTGTTCGTCCTTTTGAGGCTGATCCTGTTATTTAATATCCATGGCTTTCATTATTCTCATTTCTCTTTCCCGCTTTTTTTTCAAAGCTTCTCTGCCTTTAATCCATTCTCCCAGCAATAAAGCTAGTCCGCCGATAAGAGGAAGAAAGAATGATGCGAAAGATTTTCCTTCATAAATGGATAATGCTACGAGAAAAACGATATAAGCTGTTGGTAGTATCCCCCCCCAAAAGTTACGATTTCTGGTCGATAAAAAATATTGAATCCCTAGTATTGTAAAGCCAATGAGTAGTATATAAATAGGATTCATTTATGAACACCCCGCTCTTTTTTGTATTTCTCAATAATGAGCTTTGCATTTTCCAGACTGATCTGATCATCGATAGCTAACTGTTTAATAAAGTTAACAAAAGTCTCATTTTCTAACTCATCAATTAGTTTAATTTTTTGAATTAATCGATCCAATCTAACCCTAACTGTTGGATAAGATACTTGATAACTCTTTGCAATTTCTTTTAAAGAACCAGATTTCAGCATAAAGTTTTTAACAAATTCTACATCCTCTTCTTCTAAAGCTAAGATCCACTCGGGTACATCTTTTCTTTCCATAGACAGCCCCTCTTATTAACAAATTTAAAAATAAAATTTAATTAAATAATAATATATTATTAAATAAAATTCAAATAAATTTTAACTTTATTGAAGAAGAAGTTTTTTATCATTTGCATATTCATACAAATAAAAAAGGTCCTCAACATGAGGACCTCCATTTAAGTAGTTTTATCGTTTATTGATTTCTTCAAGAAGAAGCTTGTTGACCATCGGCGGGTTTGCTTGTCCTTTTGAAGCTTTCATGATTTGGCCGACAAGGAAGCCGATTGCACGGTCTTTTCCGTTTTTGAAGTCTTCAATCGATTGCGGATTGTTGTCGAGCGCTTCTGTGACAAGCTTTCTGAGCGTCGCTTCGTCAGAGATTTGCACAAGGCCTTTTTCTTTGACGATTTTTTCTGCGTCTCCGCCTTTTTCAATCAATTCTTTGAAGACCTTTTTCGCGATTTTCGATGAAATCGTTCCTTTTTCGATCAGCTTGACCAATCCGGCAAGGCCTTCAGGTGTGAGTTCGACATCGGCAAGCTCTTTTTGCTGGGCGTTCAAGTAAGCCGACACTTCACCCATCAGCCAGTTCGATGCCAGCTTCGCGTCTGCGCCTTTTTCGACGGCCGCTTCGAAGAAGTCGGACATTTCTTTTGTCAAAGTCAGCACTTTCGCGTCATAGGCAGGCAGGCCAAGCTCTTCGATGTAGCGCTTGCGGCGCTCGTCCGGAAGCTCAGGAATGCTGTCTTTCACGCGCTGTTTCCACTCATCGTCAATGTAAAGCTCGACAAGATCAGGCTCAGGGAAGTAGCGGTAGTCGTCAGATCCCTCTTTGACCCTCATCAAAATCGTCGTTTTGGACGCTTCATCATAACGGCGCGTCTCCTGTTGAATGACACCGCCTGACAAAAGAACTTGCGCCTGGCGTTTTTCTTCGTGCTCAAGGCCTTTTTGAACAAAGGCGAATGAGTTCAGGTTTTTCAGCTCTGTCTTTGTACCGAACTCCTCTTGTCCGATTGGACGGAGCGAGATGTTAGCGTCGCAGCGGAGCGAGCCCTCTTCCATCTTACAGTCGGAAACGCCTGTATACTGAATGATTGATTTCAGTTTTTCAAGGTAGGCATAAGCTTCTTCAGGCGTTCTGATATCGGGCTCGGAGACGATTTCAACGAGCGGAGTTCCCTGGCGGTTATAGTCGACAAGGGAGTAGCCGTCGCCTGTATGCGTCAGTTTTCCTGCATCCTCTTCCAAATGAAGGCGGGTAATGCCGATCCGCTTCGTTTTTCCGCCGACTTCGATTTCGATCCAGCCGTTTTCACCGATCGGTTTATCAAATTGTGAAATTTGATAAGCTTTCGGGTTGTCGGGGTAGAAATAGTTTTTCCGGTCGAATTTCGTTTCTGTCGCAATTTCACAGTTGAGTGCCATTGCGGCTTTCATCGCAAAATTGACGGCTTCTTTGTTCAACACAGGCAGTACACCCGGATAGCCTAAGTCGATAACGCTTGTCTGCGTGTTGGCCGCTGCGCCGAATGGCGTTGGAGAACTGGAGAAAATTTTCGATTTTGTTTTGAGCTCCACGTGGACTTCAAGTCCGATTACCGTTTCAAAGTTCATGTTTTTTCACCCCTTACAGTTCAGGTTTTGCTTTATGATGGTCTGTCGCCTGTTCGAATGCGTGGGCGACGCGGTATACTGTGCTCTCATCAAAGTGTTTGCCAATGATTTGCAAGCCGAGCGGCAAGCCGTTCGCCAATCCGCACGGTACGCTGATTCCCGGGACGCCCGCAAGGTTGACAGGAATCGTCAGGATGTCATTGGCGTACATGGTCAGCGGATCACTCGTTTTTTCGCCGATTTTAAATGCCGGCGTCGGCGTAGTCGGTCCGATGATGACGTCATAGTTTGCAAATACGTCTTCAAAGTCCTTTTTGATCAGTGTTCTGACTTTTTGCGCTTTTTTATAGTATGCATCATAGTAGCCCGAGCTGAGCGCGA
This sequence comes from Bacillus haynesii, assembly GCF_014042035.1. Lineage (NCBI taxonomy): Bacteria > Bacillati > Bacillota > Bacilli > Caryophanales > Bacillaceae > Bacillus > Bacillus haynesii. Next base: position 2,294,256 of record NZ_CP059494.1, read on the forward strand.
ACGTACCGAGCATGATGCGGCGTTTGACTTCGTTTCCGAATCCTTCGGAACGCGTCTGTTTGTACAGGTCGATCAGGTTGTCGGCATTGTCCGTGCGGTAGCCATAGCGGATGCCGTCGAAGCGCGCCAGGTTTGCTGATGCTTCAGATGAAGAAAGCAGGTAGTAAGTCGCCAGCGCGTATTTGCTGTGCGGAAGCGATACCTCTTCCCATGTCGCGCCAAGGCTTTCGAGCACTTTCAGCGCTTCAAGCACGGAATTTCTCGCTTCTTCTCCCACTCCTTCGCCGAGATATTCTTTCGGCACGGCGATTTTAAGTCCTTTAATGTCGCCGGTTAACGCTGACAAATAGTCGGGAACGTCCACATTGGCGCTCGTCGAATCCATTTTATCGACGCCTGAAATCGCCTGCAGAAGGTAGGCGTTGTCTTCGACAGATCTTGTGATCGGGCCGATTTGATCCAAAGAAGAAGCAAATGCGACAAGGCCGTATCTGGAAACGCGTCCGTATGTAGGTTTTAAGCCGACGACGCCGCAGAAGGATGCCGGCTGGCGAATCGATCCGCCCGTGTCAGATCCAAGTGAAAACGGCACTTCTCCGGCCGCAACCGCAGCCGCTGAGCCTCCGCTTGATCCACCCGGAACGGTTTCGAGGTTCCACGGGTTTTTTGTCTTTTTAAAGCCTGAGTTCTCTGTGGAAGAGCCCATCGCGAATTCATCCATATTCAGCTTTCCGATGGTAACCGCTTCAGCTTCATGAAGACGCTCAACAACGGTTGCGTCATAAATCGGATCAAAGTTCTCGAGAATTTTGCTTGCGCACGTTGTCCGCAGATCCTTTGTTACGATATTGTCTTTAATGCCGATCGGCATCCCGAAAAGAAGGCCGTGCTCATCACGGGTATCAAGCGCTTCGTCCAATTCTTTGGCGTATGCGCGGGCTTTTTCTTCATCAAGCTGCAAAAAGGCTTGTACCTTTCCGTCAACTTCGTGAATCCGTTTGTAAGATTCATCGACTAAATCTGATATGCTGATCTCTTTATTATGTATGAGACGTTTTAATTCAGATATTTTATGGTCAAACAGTGACATGTTTTCTCGCTCCCTCCTTTATTTAGTCCAAGATTGACGGCACGCGGATGTAGCCGTCTTTATGATCAGGCGCGTTTTTGACGACATCTTCAACCGGAAGTCCTTTATCAGGGACATCTTCCCTCATGATATTCTTCATTTGCAATACGTGCGTTGTTGGTTTAACATTCTCTGTATCGACTTCGTTCAGCTCTTCTGCAAATGAAATAATGCTGTCAAGCTGTTCGGTAAACATCGCCGCTTCCTCGTCCGTAATCGCCAGTCTGGCAAGATGGGCGACATGCTTTACTTCTTCTATAGAAATACGCGACATACTAAAAACACCTCCAAGGTTATTCTCGCTTAGTCATAATACTGATCATATCAAATTTTAGCCTTCTAAATCAACAAAACCGCGATCTTCGCCCCATTTGGCGGCTTTTATTTCATCGCTCATGAAAATTCAGTAAAATAGCACGTACTAATATTCAGAATATTTTTACTTTATATAATATTTGTAAGCGCTTTCATTGTGATGCTTATCAAAACCATCACGCCCTTTTTCAATAAAATCGGATGTTTTTCACGGTTGATTGATGGGGAATAGTTTGATAGGTTAGGTAACTAAGTACGATCTAATCGGCAGCGCCTTAATTCCAATACTTGATTTTTTAAAGAGGGGGCCCTGCAATTTTCTTCGTACCGCAAGTCAGTATTGTCGAAAATTTTAAAGAGGTGATGCCACATTATTTTTAAAGAGGAGAGATATGAAACGTGAGTGTTGAAATATTTATTTCGTTAGGGATTTATTTTGCCGCGATGCTTTTAATCGGCTGGTATTCCTACAGAAAAACATCTAATTTGAATGACTACATGCTCGGCGGCAGAGGCCTTGGGCCTGCTGTTACGGCTTTATCGGCCGGCGCGTCGGACATGAGCGGCTGGATGCTGATGGGACTGCCCGGAGCCATGTATGTGACAGGACTTTCGAGCGCCTGGCTTGCCGTCGGTTTAACAATCGGAGCTTATGTGAACTACTTGGTTGTCGCTCCCCGGCTGCGCACATATACAGAAGTAGCAAACGATGCGATTACAATTCCGGATTTTTTCGAAAATCGGTTTAATGATACGACGAGAATCTTGCGCCTGGCATCAGCCATCGTCATTATGGTGTTTTTCACACTGTACACGTCGGCGGGTATGGTGTCCGGAGGAAGACTGTTTGAAACGGCGTTCGGCCTCGATTATAAAATGGGTCTTTTCTTAACGGCCGCAGTCGTGATTGCTTATACGCTGTTCGGAGGGTTTTTGGCCGTCAGTCTCACTGACTTTGTGCAAGGTTTGATTATGTTTATCGCTTTAGTGCTCGTGCCGATCGTTGCCTTTACTCAATTAGGCGGAATTACGCCGACTTTCAATGTGATCGAAGAAATCAATCCAAGCTTGCTCGATTTCTTCAAAGGAACGACCGTCATTAGCATTATTTCATTTCTCGCCTGGGGACTGGGCTATTTCGGTCAGCCGCATATTATCGTCCGCTTTATGGCGATTTCATCCGTAAAAGAGCTGAAGCCTGCGCGCCGCATCGCAATGGGTTGGATGATCATCTCCGTAATCGGCGCACTGCTTGTCGGACTGATCGGTGTGGCGTATGTCCATGAAACGGGTACAGCGCTTAAAGATCCGGAAACGATTTTTATCGTGTTCTCAAAGGTATTATTCCATCCGCTGATTACCGGATTTTTGCTTTCCGCTTTGCTCGCAGCGATTATGAGTACGGTGTCTTCCCAGCTGCTTGTCACATCAAGCGCCATGACGGAAGATTTCTACCGGACGTTTTTCCGGCGCAAAGCTTCGGATAAGGAACTCGTTCTTGTCGGACGTCTAAGCGTTCTGCTTGTCGCCGTCATCGCGATCCTTCTGTCTCTGACACCGAACAACACGATCCTTGATCTGGTTGGCTATGCGTGGGCCGGATTTGGTTCCGCATTCGGACCCGCCATCCTTCTCAGCTTGTACTGGAAGCGGATGAACCAGTGGGGCGCATTGGCCGGTATGATCACAGGAGCCGTGACCGTGCTGATTTGCATTCTGACGGGTCTGCAGGAGAAGACGGGAATCTATGAAATGATCCCTGGTTTCTTCCTGAGCTTGATTGTCGTTTACGCTGTCAGCATGATCACGAACAAGCCGGCAAAAGAAGCAAGAGATATGTTTGAAGAAATGGAACAGACGCATGAGGAAGAACATTCTTAAATGATCAGGCTATGAAAGCCGCCGGGCGATATCCGGCGGCTTTTTTGCTCAGGCGGAATTCTTTTGATGCTTCACCGGCAATATAATGGTAGGAGTATAGGGCTTCTTACAGATGAATGGTTCCAGGACATCCACCGGCACTTCAAAAACAGTTGTCCATCCATAGCGTCTGTGAGAAAATCATATCAATCATATAAGATATTGTCGGAAAGGAGATCATGGGCATGGATTGGCATATTGAAACAGAAACGCTGTTGAAGCTTGGAATCGCAACATTAATCGGAATGGTCATCGGTCTCGAAAGGGAGCTGAAAAACAAGCCGCTCGGCTTAAAAACGTGCATCGTGATTGCGATCAGTTCCTGTGTTCTGACAATGATCAGCATTGATGCGGCATACCATTTTCCAAGGTCAAACAGAATCATGATGGACCCTTTGCGGCTTCCCGCACAAATCATATCAGGGATCGGCTTCATCGGAGCGGGCGTAATTTTACGAAAAAGCAACGACGTCATTTCCGGCCTGACCACTTCAGCGATGATCTGGGGAGCAGCCGGCCTTGGCGTCGCCATCGGAGCGGGCTTTTATAAAGAAGCATTTGTCAGTCTCATTTTCATTTTAATCAGCGTCGAGTTTTTGCCGTGGATCGTCGGCAAAATCGGCCCGAACCGCTTGCAGGAAAAAGAAATCCGCGTCCGCATGTCCCTGAATGACAAGGATAAACTGACGGATATCCTCAAGGAAATGAAAGCGAAAAAAATCCGGATTCATTCCGTCCGGATCGATGATATGCGCGATAATGAATTTCCGATCATGGAAACGAAAATCATGGTTCATAAGAAACGGTATGTCACCGATGTCTATTACGATATCAAAGCGATCGACGGCGTCGTCGGCGTTAAATGTGATACGCTGTAAACGCAAGCCTGATTCAAAAGAAGCAGCCGAAAAAAAGGCTGCTTTTTCTTTTATGAATCATCAATATGAACGGTCGGTTCTTTAGTATGATGGCTTCCTCTCGCCTAGAGGATTAATTCATTATCCTCCATACTCTCCTTTTCAACTGTTCTAGTAAACAATACGAGGATAATCAAAACCTGTATATGTAAGTCCTTATCAACAGGGTGGGAATTTGCAATATTCAGTCGTTTTCTCCTGATTGATCGCTAGAAGATATCTTGAAGCAATTGCCTTGTGTAAATTTTTAAATGTAATCAACCATTTTGTCAGTCATTCAATTTATTGAATTTTATTTAAGGCTGCGTGATCTGCCATCACCATCACATCTTTATGTTCCCTTAAAATTGAAGCAGGGAACTCTTGGGAGACACGGGTGCTGTTCAGCAGCCATGCCAAGGCTTCAGATTTTTCATTTCCAGACACGAGCAGAAGGATCCGCTTACTTTCCATTATTGTTTCAATTCCCATGGTCAATGCCTTTGTCGGTACTTCGTCCAAGGAACGAAAGAACCTGGAATTTGCCTGCCGGGTTGATTGATCCAACTCAACGATATGGGTTCTGCTTTTAAAGCTTGTCCCCGGCTCATTAAAACCGATATGACCATTCAATCCCATGCCTAATATTTGTATGTCAATTGCTTTTTCAGAAACAAGTCTGTCGTAGCTGATGCATTCTTGTTCCAAATCTTTTGCCATCCCATTGGGAATATTGATATTCCTTTGACTAATATCCAGATGTTTGAATAATTTTTCATTCATATAATAATGGTAGCTGTTTTTATTTTCTTTAGGCAGTCCAACGTACTCGTCTAAATTAAAAGCAGTAACATTCTTAAATGAAATTTCCTTTTGCCGATACTTTTTTATCAAGCATTTATATAAACCAAGCGGTGTCGAACCTGTTGCAAAACCAATAACAGGATTTTTTGAATTGTTAATGAGCTCAGCCATTAGATCAGCCGATTTTTCACTCATTTCTTCATAACCTGATACATGAATAATTTTCACGTCTTTCTCCTTCCCACAAAATAAAATGTCCAAGACTGACTCCTGTATTAAACTGCACTGCAAAAAGACCAAGCATCTTCGCCACACCTCAGTAAAACAATCCATTATTCAGGCACTCTGATATTCCGCCGATAACGATCATTCACTTGATTACATTTCCTTTAGAATCATATACACCGATCAGTTCAGGATCTTCAGCAACGTTTTTTAAGATGGCTATATGTGCATTCGTTACAAAGACTTGTGTACGAAAAGCAAATATTGCCGTATCGCCGACTTTTGCTTCAACTGTATTTAATGAACCATAATAATCAATATGATCAGGTGTCATTTCAATAGCTTGAACCTTTTTAAGATGATCTTTGTTTCTTCCAACGAGCGCTGCTTTCATATGCGAACGTGGATAGAAACCGCCGCCGAAAACATAAGCATGATGATTAGATATGTGGGATACTTCAGTTACGTATACCATCGCAGGTCTTTCTGCAAGTTTTTTCGTTGCATGAATGGGTGTCGTTCCAATTAAAGCATGGCCGGGTTCGCCTTGAGTTGCACCATTTTCCTTCAATAGTTTCATTGTTGCACAAGAAGTTGCACTTGGCATATTCATCTCAAGCCTTCTATACCCTCTCTCCATTAAAAACGATTTTACGGTTTGCATGGATGTTACATTCGGAGTAACTGCCGGAAGGCCGTCTTGGATCAATATGCAAGGAAAGCTTGTTAAACCTGCAATTTCAAGTCCATCTAATTGTTCAATCGATTCGATATCCTTAACGATTTGTTCAAAAGTGAACCCCCCCTCTTGACCTTTGTATATATAATCCTCTTTGTTTGCGATACGTAAAAGCACTTTTTGTTTTTTTCTCATTTCCATAGCTACTCTACTGATGTTTCGAGCATTTTCAAGGCTGAAAACCGTAACATAATCAGGATTTAGATCCAATATAGCCGGTATCATGTGAATAGGTATTTGAACAAGGTGTCCGACATGCCCAATCTTAATTCCATTTTGACTGAGTGTGATTGCCTCCCACGGGTCTACAGCAACGGCTTTGCCGATTCCGCTTTCGGCTATAGCTTGTGCCACCAACGGATTACGGCCAAATTGCTTCGTCATAAAAAACAGTTCAATATCCTGTTTTCTGGCTTTTTCACTTAATACTTTTGCATTTTTCTTGACGGTGTCCAAGTCTAATACATAAGTGTTAGGTGAAATGATTCCCTGCTGATGAAGTTCCAATGCAGCTTCTATTAATTTTTTGTTATATTTTAATGTAGATTCCAAAAACATCAGTCTGTCTCCTCTTTTCCTTTTTGCATTAAATGAAGGAATGAACTGCCGTTTTCAGTATTGCGAAGCCCTAGATAATCAGCAGAAGTTGCAGCAATGTCGGCTAGCGTTTTTCTTTCCCCTATGTTAACGGGCGATAGTTTTTTGTGATAAGCCAGCAAATACGTTTTTTCCCGTGTGTGTTGGTTATGGCCGATCGTAGGATCATTCCCGTGATCTGCACTAATCATCAGCAGATCCTGATCTGTCATTTTCCGGAGAATTTCCGGCAAATATTGATCTACCATTTCAATCCGATTTGCATAACGCACGGGATTCTGTGCATGTCCGGCTAAATCGGTTTCTTGTACTGTGGCAGCAATCACGCCTTTTTTGACACGGTCCATCTCCTGTATAATATCCTTCATGACTTGTTCTGTATCTACACCCGGAAATCTATTTGCACCTTCACAATAAATGATGTCCTGCATTTTTCCGATAAGAGAAACTTCCATTCCCCTATTTTTCGCCAATGTCGGCAACTGATTTTCAGGAGAGATACCAAAACCTAAGTGACGAACTTGATATCCTTGCTTGTATACATTAGATTTAGGCGAATTCACCCCTACTAATCCGTCTTCTCTTCTTTCAACTGACCTCTGCAAGTGTTCAGGTGTTACATTTTCTCCTCCAAGAACAATCACACGATTTACTTTAACATGATGACGGACGCATCTTCCTATTTTCAACACTTCATCAAACGAAATATAATCCAGCGGAGCGCTTACATTATAAATTTGCCCGTAATCTGTTTCGATATTATCGGCTACGACTACTAAATCGTTTACTAATAAATACGGCAATTCTGAGTTCGGTATGTTAACTTTATAACCCTGATCTTCCAAAGCGAGTTTAACATGATTGAGATGTTCCACAAAAGGAGCTAAATATGTCTTTTTAGGCTTTGTTCCCATGATTTCATTATGACCTTCAAAACTGTCCGCTCCTTGATGCATCAGGTTTAAAACACCATGGCTGGCAATATGATCTATATTTTTCAATTTAGGATGGTGCAAAATTTTATTAATACCCAATTTTTCGAGATTCGGAATGTTTAAAGAAGGCACCGTATCAAGTATGTGATAGAAAGTATTGGCGCCAACATCTAAAGGATGATAATCGCTTGCATCTTCCATATAACCGACACCTAAGCTGTCTAATATTATGATAATGACTCTTTTATTCATTTATATCATCGCCTTTTGAAGAATTTACGCTAAGCTCTTCTGTTGCTCGATGAACGGATATGTTTAGAATTCTTAAAATGGTCTCAGGACCGCTTCTTAATGGATTAATGCGGATCATTTTTTTGGCCAGTGATGGATCTTCAGATAAAAAAGTGCCAGACACTCTGTAAAACATTGGTGCAAACTCGTATTTTGATTCAGCACCTATCGGATGGGGTGCTGCTCCCAATTCATTAGCATGATGAAGCACTTTTTCTGCAATTGGTTTAACAAACTCTACAAGTAAGACTTTTGATTGTGCATTTGCCAAATAAACCTTTTTAACACCCTTAATGGCTCCATTATTAAGCGAGTGAACCAACTGATCATTGACACTTGCTTGTATTGCCAGCATAACCGGAGCATATATCAGACCCCTTAAAGCTTCTAAAGCTTCATAACCTTGAACCTGGCTTCCACCTGAATAATTTAATTTTTCTATTTTTTCTATTAAATCACTTCTGCCTAAAATGACTCCAATACCTTCCGGACCTAACAGCTTGAACAATGAAAAGGTGGACAAATCGGCTTTGACTTGTGCTCCAATCTTTTCCGCTTTCATCGCAGCATAGTTGTCATCCGTAATAATGACTAGATCAGAATGAATGGAACGTATTTTTTTTATCGTTTCAGCCAAATCATAATGGTCCTCTATTTTTTGCCTCGTATGCTGAATCAATACACCTTTTAATTTGGGGTGTTTGAGAATGGCGTCTTTTATTTGTTCAGAATCATGAAAATCCGCGGATATTGGCAAGATCCCCATCGACTCTAACGTTGTTTTACTTGTTGGATATATCGGTGCATCATGGACAAGAATCTCGTCACCTGGCTTTAAAAAGCTCATAAAACCAAACCTCAATGCCCCTGTTCCTGCACCACGAACTAACATTGCTTTCTCTGTGCCAAAGAAATCAGCTAGTGTCTCTTCTATTTTTTTTGTGAACCGCGGTTTATTGATTCCTTTTACAACGCCTAAATCGCCAAGTGAAAGCAATTCTTCTCCTCGAAAATGTCTTGTCATGACATCAACCAACCTAAATTGTCTATGCATGGCTTCTTCAATAGATAGGCTATCTAGAGGATAAGTTTCCATACTCATTCACTCTCCCCTTTCATAAAAGCGCGAGGATTTTTAATCAACATCTTATCAATTGATTCACCAGTTATTCCATAGGTTTGCAAGAGAGGGATAAACGTGTCTATCAAATATGAATAGCCCACCCCGCCTTTATATGCCAAATGTGATTTTCTGGTGATGTCCATAGACAGCAGAACCTTGTCTATATACCCTTTAGCCTGTATTTTTTTCAATATTTCTGCTCGAACACGATCAGGCATATAATTTTCTTTACCTACTGTATCGAATTCTACATACACACCTTCTCTCAGCATTTTCAATATATAATCGGCATCTCCTGATAAATCAACATGCCCTATCACCACTCGGTTTAAATCAACTTCATGTTTTTTAAAAAATTCTACTTGTTCATGTCCTAATGTTCCTATGGAAGTATGGGTTGATATTGGTTTTTTGGTTTGCTTATGTGCCATAACAACCGCTTCAAATACTTTTTGTTCGGTTTCCGTCCATTTATTGTAACTCGTTCCAATCTCACCGATGACCTCGGCCTTGGCATCTGTTCCTCTAATTCCTTCAACAATCTCCAGTATCATTCTTTCTGCCAACTTTTCTTTCGATTCACGAAACACATGGATCGGGTAAAAAGAATCTTGGTAGAAACCAGTTGAAAAGACAATATTAATGCCTGTTTCTTCTGCAACTTTTTGGACGTATGTAATATTTCTCCCCATTCCAATATTCGTGACATCAACAATATTGCGTACGCCCTTTTCGTATAAACTTTGAAATTCTCTAACGGTTTCAGGAAATACATCCAACTTACAATCTTCATTGTTTTTTACTTCGGAAAGGTCTATCGTTGTATGTTCATGCATATAGGTCATTCCGTCTTTCAACATTCGGAAACTTCCCCTCTTTCGATGATTTAGCCAACCTGCCATAAACCGACTGCATAGAGAAGATTAGCAACAATCCCCAATAATATAACTGCAATAGGGCCAACAGCCAATTCAACAAGTGGTTTTGATGCTATTCGGTTTATTAAATAAAATCCAATCACCCAAAAGAAACCAATACCGGGAGCAATTTTTTCCCCTGCCATCGCACTGCCAATTAATATAGCCATTCCTAGAACATCTGACAGTGAAGTGCGGATATGCTCCCCCATCTCCCTTACACCAGGCAGTTTGTCCATGCTTTTTGATACTGCGGATAATGATATGACCTCTACATACATGACTAAAAAGCCCAACAGAAATGCTAAAATCGGTATATCCCTGAAAATAAGACCGATTGCAAATACCAGTGTGGTACCAGCTAAACCATAAACCCCCGTTACGATTGCAGTTGAAAAAACTAAAGGGATGAAGCCAATTCCGCGTGCAAATGTAGCGATTGCCGCCTCTGTGTAAAGCTCTTTATTAATCAATGCTTGAGGCATTGCATCCACTGCTAAAATCAACATGGATGATGTTAAAGAAACAAGTCCTCCCATAAGGGCTAATAACCAGCGGTTTTTCTTAATTCGATTTACACGCTCATTAAATATATTCACTAAATTTGCATTAGTAGATTCATCTCCGCCTCTAATTCTCGCTGCATAATAAATCATCATTAACATTCCTGCTAATAATGCCATTCCTTCAGGACTGAGCGAAATTTTATATCCTGCAGCTTGAAATGTTCCAAACTTCTCGAATAAGAGAAGAGAAGCCAAAGTTACGATTGCAGTGACGGCGGCTTTTTTTAAACCGTGCTGATATCCAACCGCTACAGCTGGAAATACTGTAAATGCAATAATAATAGGCTGACCAATAAGACTTAAAGAATCTATAAAATTCACGGGAAACATGCCAAATAAATCTACTACAAATTGCAGTCCTAAAACGATTCCAATACTATAAACGGCACCAATAACTCCTGCAGTTATCATGCCTATTTTGTTTTCCGGAGTCCAAATGCCGATAATGTCACACGCCAATAAAATACTGTGCCCAATAATGATTGTTGCTCCTATGGACAGCGGAATACCAAACCCTATGATTAAGCCAAAACTTAATGCAAAGCTTGTTGCAGCAAGCTCCCCTCTTGTCATTCTACCCTCAAGGTATTCAGGCATAATCGGACGCAAACCATCATTAAACACAGCTACCCCGCGATTAACTAGTATGGAACCTAATGCACCAACAGCCGCTATGACAAGACATTGAATTAAAGAAAGGTCCATTACATTATTCACCTCTATGATTTTTCTCATCTTCTTTACATCATGTCATCCATGCTTCTTCAATCATCTTAGAAAGCGCTTTCACTAACTAGAAAAAATTTATACAACTGAAGCCGGCATAACAAAATATAAAGATAAAGTTCATTTATTTTAATAAATAAGGAATTAAAATGTTTAATATATTTTGTGAAGATGAAGCTGTGAAACCGAAAGCGATTTTGCCGCTTTCTACTTCCTTCTCGATCTCTTCCTTGTTTTTTATGGTACTGGGAGAAGCCAAGGTGACGCATTTATCTTTACCTAATAATGCAATTGCCATTGCAAGCGCACCTCCAGATCCAGTTTCACAAGCGCCAATATAATAATCTGCCTTATTGTTTTTCACAGCCATAACGGCGTCCAAATCACCTTTGACCAAAACTTCTACATTGCTTCCCCCAATTTTTTTAACAAGTTTTTCAATCGCTTGTTTTTTCAACTGTCCGCCTATTACAATTCTCACCATAATAAAACCCTCCTATTTATTAGATTCTATGACTTTATGAAGATGAAGATAAAAATAAACGCGCTCACCTTCTGGAAGTTCTAGACTTGCCAGTGAATGTATAAAGTCTATCACTTCTTCTATAGCATTTTTATATGGTGTTTCATACACTTCATTGATGATGGCATTTGCAGGCCCTTCTTCGCTTTCTCCCCTTTCAATTCTAGTTAAAGCCATCGCCATGTGCGTCCAAAACATTTCAGAGTCTTCGATCACCTCCTTTTTCAGCTTTTTTGATAAGAAAACAAATGTGTTCAAAGTTGTATTGAAAGCATTTTTTGTCATCACTCGACTCGTTAGTAAAATAGACAACTTTTCTTCTAGCTGTATTTGATTCACGCCAGTTCCTCCAATATACTGTATTTAGTATTTTAAATTAAATTTTAAATGCTAACCCATCGCTTATTTATTGAATGATAAGTCGGATGGGCCGGCATTTTAATAGCGAGGTATTTTCTCTCCCTTTTCTACACTTTTTTGGGTATCTAATATTTGTTTCTCATTAACCAAATTCCATTTTTCTGCTATTTCTTTTTCTCTGTCTCCTTCAATAACAATAACGGCTTCTGTTGTATCCTTGGAAATTTTCTTTGCATTCGGTGAAAAAAAATCGATTGCTTTAAACGTTTGAATCATTCTTTTGTCATCAGCATTCCAAACTGCTGCATCAATTTGTTTTGAAAGAAGCATATCAAAAAGCTGCATATAATTCACATTAACAAATTCAGTATTTTCATTTCCAAATTCAGATAATGTTAATTGTTTCTGATCTAGAGATTCCAAATCAACACCTACTCTTACGGCATCCTTACCTATTTCCTCATCTGGATGAGCTAAGAAGATTTTATGGGAAGATACATAACTACTTTCCCCGAATTTCTTGAATATTTTCAAATTTGGATATTCTGCTATTATATGATCTGCCGTCATCTTAGAAACAATTGCAAAATCACTTCTTTTTGTTCGGACTGCTTCGATTCGATTCACTCCGCCACGCATGTAGATCAAGTTAACTGTTTTTCCTGCTGATTCAAACCCTTCCACTATCCCTGTTGCCAGACCCTCATATTTCCTGGAATACGGAAGTGGCATTGAGCCGATTAATGGTGCAATACCTGCAATCTCAAGTAGTAAATTGTTATCCTTACTTACCAAAAACGTTCCTAAATGGCCTCTAGCCTCCAAATGAATCGCTTTCATATCAACCAATAAATTCAGTGCACTTTGCACAGTCCCTCTGCCGATGGATAACTTATGACAGTAGTCTGAAATGCGGGGAATTTTTTCTCCTGCTTTGATATTCAACAATTCTTTAGCAATATTTTTAGCTGCCAAACCATTTTTAGAGTAAAATTTTTCCCACATAATTCATCTTCCTCAAAACAATATACTATATTCTGTATAGTCAATTATAAGAGTTGCATCCTAAATTTGCAATAGTATTTTATTCAGAATACTAAAACAAAAATTTGTTGCCTCATCATAAATGAATGATAAGTCCTCCTTGTCCCTTTTTCTGCGTGATAAAAAAAGCAGCCCTTTGGCTGCTTCTTTTTTATGAATCATAAATATGGACGGTCGGTTCCTTGTCTCCCGGCTTTTTCAGAATGACGGCTTCCTGTCCGGCTGACGAATTAATGTTGATCTCAACGTTCAGTCCACTTTTGCCGTAGTAATCCATCACTTCACCGGTCAAGAATTGGGTAAAGGCGATGACTTCGCTTTTGCCGTAAAACTGCATCGGGATATTAATTTTCATGTCCTGCATTTGGCCGTCTTTATAGAGAGCCGTGCCGACAACCCCTGTGTAGTTTGGAAAATACGTATCGACTTTGTTTTTAAAGCGTTTGAAGAGCTCCGCGTCATCCGGATGTTTCTCCGAACCTTCTGTTGAAGGGAAGAACGTGTACTCTTCATTGATTTTATCCCAACCGCCGAGCTCGCTTGTCCCTGCTTTCACATCGGTTTTGGCGATAAAGTTTCCAGGTACAATCGATGACTTAGGCGCCTGCTTGTACAGCATGATCGTCAGCGGAATATTTTTCAAATCATCCATGTTTCTGATCCGTTTCGCCACTTCCTCGGCGATTTTTTCGCCTTCCTGCCTCAGCTTTTTGTCGCTGATGGTCACTTCTTTTTGCGGGTCGCCGACATTTTCGCGGTAGTAGTAGACAGAGTTCAGCGCAAGGCCGATCACGACGCCTCCGAGCTCAATCGTATCCTTGTCTTTGCGGACGAGGTAATCGTGCTCAAGCATATGGGCGAGGTAAACTGGGCTTTCTTCGTTTTGCTTCTCTGTTGATCCGCTTCCGGAAAGGGCCGGGTTCAGCCCGAGGTTTTTGAAGTTTTTATCGTCTTTCTCCGTTTTTTTCAGGTCGTCCCCCGTTTTTTTGCGGGCGAGCCAGCTCGTGACTGTATCTTCATCCAGGTATTGTCCTTCTTGAAAAAGGTAATCGTCAGTAGAAAATGAATCTTGCGCAAGGCGCATCATGCCTGTCTCAAATTCATCGATATCCAGCCGCGTATTCAGGCGTTCGGTCGTCAAGCCGCGGGCTTTCCCCGCCTTGAAAGGAAGAACCATTTTATAATAAGAATCGGAGATGTTGTATTTCGGAATGATGGCTTTTTCTTTCGACTTATCCGTTTTCTGCACCATCTCCTGCTCTTCTTCTCCCCCAAAATTCGGCGCACAAGCTGAGAGCATGAGCATACCCGCAGCAGCCGCCAAACATAATATCTTTTTCAATAGAAAACACTCCTCTTATTTCTTTAGCTCACTGATCAGTCTTGCCTCATCCCATACTTCGATGTTCAGCTCTTCAGCTTTCGCCAGTTTGCTGCCTGCCGCTTCGCCGGCAATGACGAGATCGGTTTTTTTGCTTACACTGCCTGTGATTTTTCCGCCGAGCGCTTCAATTTCCGCTTTCGCGTCGTTACGCGACAATTCGTTTAGCTTCCCGGTCAGGACGATCGTTTTCCCCGCAAAATACGAATCGCTCGCTTCAGCGGCCGCTTTTTTCGGGCCTTTATACACGGTGTTGACCCCTAGGTCTTCGAGCTCGCCCAACAGCTTCAGAATCTCTTCTTTTTCAAAATAGGTGACGAGGGCGTCCGCCATCTTGTCGCCGATTTCATCGACTTCGATCAATTCTTCTTTTGTCGCTTTTTTGAGCTTGTCGAGCGTTTCAAAATGCATTGCCAGTGTCTTGGCCGCTTTGGCGCCGATGAAGCGGATGCCGAGTCCGAAGAGAAGCCGTTCCAATGAGTTCTCCTTCGATTTTTCAATCGACTTCAATAAGTTGTCGGTCGATTTTTCCCCCATCCGCTCGAGATTGATCAGCTGCTCGCGCGTCAGCTTATACAGATCCGCGACATTGTGGACGAGGTCTTCGCGGAACAGCTGGGTGATGACGCGCTCGCCAAGACCGTCTATATTCATCGCGTTCCGGGAAACGAAATGGATCAGGCCTTCCCTGATCTGAGCCGGGCATTCCGGATTGATGCAGCGAAGCGCGACTTCTCCTTCGATTCTGACAATCTCGCTTCCGCATTCCGGGCATTCCTTCGGCATGTTGAATTCTTTTTCTTCGCCCGTCCGCTGTTCGACGAGGACGTTGACGACCTCCGGAATGATGTCTCCCGCTTTTTTGACGACGACTTTATCCAGCAGTCTGATATCCTTTTCTTTAATTAAATCTTCGTTGTGGAGAGAAGCTCTTTGGACGGTCGTTCCCGCCACTTTTACAGGTTCGAGAATCGCAGTCGGGGTCACTGCGCCCGTCCGGCCGACGCTTAATTCAATGTCCAAAAGCGTCGTGACAACCTCTTCGGCAGGAAACTTGTAGGCGATCGCCCAGCGCGGGCTTTTCGCCGTAAAGCCGAGCTCTTCCTGCTGGTCAAGGGAGTTGACTTTAATGACGATCCCGTCAATTTCATACGGGAGGTCGGCGCGTTTTGTCTTGAGCTCTTCGACAATCTCAATGACTTCTTCGATCGTGCTGCATTTTTTTCTTTCATGATTGGTTTTAAAGCCGAGTTCGTCGAGGAAATCGAGACCCTGGCTTTGCGTTTCAACGCCCATCTCATCAAGCTCCGCTATACTGTAGACGAAGATATCGAGATTTCGTTTCGCGGCAATTTTCGGATCGAGCTGCCTTAATGAGCCGGCAGCGGCGTTCCGCGGGTTGGCAAACGGCTCTTCATCCCGTTCGAGCCGCGCTTTGTTCAGCAGTTCAAAGGAGCGCTTCGGCATAAAAGCCTCGCCGCGCACTTCAATTGAAAGGTCGCGCTTCATTCTGAGGGGAATGTTTCTGATGGTCTTCAAATTTTCCGTAATATCCTCACCCGTCGTTCCGTCGCCTCTCGTCGCACCTCTGACAAATACGCCGTTTTCATAGCGCAGTGAAACAGCAAGACCGTCTATTTTAAACTCGACGTTGTACTCAACATCTCCGACCGCCTGGCGGACGCGGCGGTCAAAGTCGCGCAGATCTTCTTCATTAAACGCGTTGCCAAGACTCAGCATCGGCGTTTTATGCTGCACTTTTTGAAAGGCGTCCAAAACGGCTCCGCCGACGCGCTGAGAAGGAGAGTCGGGCGTTTTCAGGTCGGGATGCTCTTCTTCAAGAGCAATCAATTCCTTCATCAGCTTGTCATATTCGGAATCAGGCACGCTTGGATCATCAAGGGTGTGATATTCGTAGTTGTATTTGTTAATCAATGCATGCAGTTGTTCCACACGGCGTTTAGCTGCTTCTTTTTCCATTGG
The DNA here is from genome assembly GCF_014042035.1 of Bacillus haynesii. Classification (NCBI taxonomy): domain Bacteria; kingdom Bacillati; phylum Bacillota; class Bacilli; order Caryophanales; family Bacillaceae; genus Bacillus; species Bacillus haynesii. The sequence goes on from NZ_CP059494.1 coordinate 2,310,730, forward strand.
TTTCGTCCTTTCATTTCAGGTCTTTTGCCATTATTGCTTTTCAATTGGCGCAAAGGCCGCGAGAAGACGCTTCACTCCAGTCGGGCTCGGGAAGGCGATGTCAAGCTCAGTCGATTCGCCGGATCCTTTGACGCTGACAACGGTTCCGACGCCCCATTTTTTATGGGAGGCTTTGTCGCCAACTGCCCAGGCGACTCCGTCGCCGCCGGTTTTGCTGTACGATGCTGCCGGCCGGGTAACGGGGCCTCTCCGCTCAGGCTTTCTTCCAAACGGCGTTTTCAGATCTTTTTTCTTCTCGTTTAGATTGTCCAATAATTCCTCTGGTATTTCCGCAATGAACCTTGATTCAGGGTTCATATTCGTTCTCCCGAACAATGTCCGCATCCGGGCGTTTGTTAAATAAAGTTCTTCCTCAGCCCTCGTGATGCCGACGTATGCGAGCCTCCGCTCTTCTTCCATCTCCGCTTCCTCCATCAGAGAGCGGCTGTGTGGGAATACCCCTTCTTCAAGCCCCATTAGGAATACAACCGGGAATTCGAGTCCTTTTGCGGCATGAAGCGTCATTAAGATGACCGCGTCTTGACTTCCGGTCTCTTCTTCCTTCTGATCAAGCTGATCGATATCGGCGATGAGCGCCAAATCGGTCAAAAAAGCGACGAGAGATTTGTCTTCGCTTTGCTGCTCAAAGTTTTTCGTTACGGAGAGAAATTCGTCGATATTCTCAAGGCGGCTCTGCGCCTCCAGGGATTTTTCCGCTTTCAGCATTTCGCGGTATTCGGTTTTTTCAAGGATTTCTTCCGTAAGCTCTGTGACGGATAAGTATTCCTGCATATTCGTCAGGTTTTCGATCGTCTGTCTGAACTCATCAAGCGCGTTGGCCGCTCTTGCACTAAGGCCGATAAAGTCAACCTGGCCGAGCGCTTCAAATAAAGACATTCCGTTCATATCGGCATAAGCCGCGATTTTATCGACTGAAGTCGCTCCAACGCCGCGCTTCGGCACGTTCACGATCCGCGCAAAGCTGATATCGTCGTCAGGGTTTGCGACGAGGCGCAAATATGCAAGGATGTCTTTGATCTCTTTTCTGTCATAGAATTTCGTGCCGCCGACGATGTTGTAGTTGATGTTCGCTTTCATCAGTGTTTCCTCGATGACCCGCGATTGGGCATTTGTCCGGTACAAAATCGCGATATCTGAGAAGGATCGTTTTCCAGAGCCGACGAGCTCCAGGATTTTGCCCGCGACAAATTGGCCTTCGCCAAATTCGTTGTCGCCTCTGAAGTAGGAGATTTTCGCCCCTTCGTCATTTTCGGTCCAGAGGTTTTTCGGCTTTCTGTTTGAGTTGTTCTGAATGACTTCATTGGCCGCGTTCAATATCCGCTTAGTCGACCTGTAGTTTTGTTCGAGCAAAATGACGCTTGCATTCGGATAGTCTTTTTCAAACGACAGAATGTTGGCAATGTCCGCTCCGCGCCATCTGTAGATCGACTGGTCGGAGTCCCCGACGACGCAGATGTTTTGGAAGCGCTGCGCCATTTTTTTGACGAGCAAATACTGCGCCCTGTTCGTATCCTGATACTCATCGACATGAATGTATTGGAATTTCCGCTGGTAGTATTCAAGCACTTCCGGCACACGGTCAAACAGGACAATCGTCGTCATGATCAAATCGTCAAAATCGAGCGACTGATTTTTCCGCAGTTTCTTCTGATAATCTTTGTAGACATCGCTGACGACTTGTTCAAAAAAACCGCCGGCCGTTTTCTCGTACTCTTCCGGGTCGATCAATTCGTTTTTCGCACTGCTAATCGATCCGAGTATGCTTCTAGGATCGAATTTTTTCGGATCGATATTTCTTTCTTTTAGGATTCCTTTAATGACGGAAAGCTGATCAGACGTATCAAGAATCGAGAAGTTCCGGTTGATGCCGATTCTGTCGATGTCTCTCCGCAAAATTCTGACACACATGCTGTGAAACGTCGAAATCCAGATGTCATCCGCTCCCGGTCCGAGAATGCGTTCCACACGCTCTTTCATTTCTCTGGCCGCTTTGTTCGTAAACGTAATCGCCAAAATGTTCCACGGGGCAACGCGCTTCTCCGCCATTAAATATGCAATGCGGTGTGTCAATACCCGCGTCTTTCCGCTTCCTGCTCCGGCCATAATCAAAAGCGGACCGTCCGTCGTTTTGACCGCTTCCTGCTGCATCTTGTTTAATCCGCTTAATAATTGGTCGCTAATGTAATTCAATTCCGTTCACCGCCTATTCAAACATATGTTCTATTATAAACCAATCCGGTTCGTTGTGCTCATCCTTTTACGGCATGTACCGTTTTCAGCGCTTCTTCGAAGTTCTCATAAATCGCGTTTCCGACTACGATCACATCGGCGTGTTCAGCCATTTTAACCGCCGTCTCTGCATCTTTGATACCGCCGCCGTAAAACAGTGTCGTTTCCTGAAGCACGGCTTTTGTCTCCTTAACGGTCTCTGAATCACCCAGCATGCCGCTGTATTCAAGATAAAAGACCGGAAGGCGGAAAAGATGTTCAGCCACGCGGGCGTATGCTTTAATATCCTCAATGTCAAGCTCGGTATCTGCGTTCGTCAAAGCGGCAGCCTTGCAGTCCTGATTCAAAATACAGTACCCTTCAACAACAATCTCTTCAGGCGACATCAGCTCGCCGTATTCTTTCATCGCCTTTTTATGTAAGCCGGCAATCCAGTCTGTATCCCTGCTGTTGAGCACAGTCGGAATAAAATACAGGTCAAACCCCGGGACGATCGCGTCAATCGTCGACACTTCAAGGACGCACGGCACTAAAAAGCGGCGCACCTTTGACATCAGCCGAAGGACGTCATCTTCTGTGACATGGTCGCTTCCGCCAATCAAAACCGCGTCTGTTCCGGATTCGCACAGCTGTTCAAGCTGATCATCCGTAATATCTTTATTCGGATCGAGTTTAAAGACGTGCTTCCACTCGGTAATATCGTACATGAAAAAAGCTCCTCCATTCGTTCTTACCATTTAAATATTATAACAAATTCAGCCCCTTTCGAAAAACGGATAACGAATAAACGATAAACGGGCAGAAAGCATAAAAAAACCGCCGGTGCTCAGTGCCCTGAGCCAGGCGGTTTCATGACATCATGATGATGTTTCAGATTGATTTGCTTTGACGCGGTCCAGCGCCATGATATAGGCGTCATTTCCGTAGTTCAGGCAGCGCTTCACCCTGGAAATGGTCGCGGTGCTCGCTCCGGTTTCCGTCTCAATTTTATGATACGTGTTGCCGTCGCGCAGCATTCTGGCTACTTCGAGCCGCTGAGCCAATGATTGAATTTCATTTATTGTGCATAAATCATCGAAAAAACGATAGCATTCTTCGAGATCTTTTAGTGATAGTATGGATTGAAAAAGCTGGTCCAGCTCTCTCCCGCGCAATTTATCGATCTGCATCTTTACACACCTTCTCCTTTGCTAATAGAAACCTTGCTGAGATCGGGAACGATATTGATCCACGTTTTTCCCGGCACGAACGGAACGGTTTTGCCGTCCGTCTTCGGTATGATCCGGCCGTTTTCGTTCTTCCAGCTGATCCGATGGACTTCCCCGTTTTGCAGAAGGAGTCCTTTTCCGCCTGAACGAAGGTCAATATCCCTTCTCCCATACGCATCTTTCATATGATGTTCGGCTTCCGCTATTAGAATGTTTTGAAGAACAACCGGTTCTTCTGTTTCAAGGTCTGTTGTCAAAACGCCGTCTGACTTTCTCACATAGCCTTCAACCTTTTTATCATAACCATATTCGACACGGTTTGTAACGGATTTTGTTCCATAATCTAACCGTATAGAATAAAGCGCATCCGAAGGTTTGTCATGGCTTGCTTTAAAAGTGAGCTGTTCTGTGCGGGTTTCGATGGCATATCCTTTGTTATCTGCTGCTTGCTTTACGTTTTTGAATGACGTGTATGAATTATGGGGCGCTTCCCGAAAATCGGCCCTCCAAAACAGGCTGCCGTCGTAATCCATTCCATTGATATGATCGGCGTCGCCGTTCAACAGGCGGCTTTTTGCAGCCGGACTCCAGCCGTGATGCACCAAGATGCTGTCAAAACCGAGAGCCAAATCAATGAAATATTCCCGGGCGCTGCGGACTGGGCCAACCGCTTCAGGCATGTCGCTTTGATAGATCGCCAGCAATCGTGTGATCGGTCCTTCACTGAGAGCTTCAATGACAATGTCAGCCTTGCTTAATCCCGATTGCGGCCTTGCTTTTGAATGATTGTTCACCACAACGGCAATGGGCCGCTGCCGAATATCTCCGTCCGCCTTCAATCCTGTCAGCGGATGAATGTTCTTTTCCTTTTCCTGCTGTTCCTGCGACTGGCACGATGCAAGCAGTAAAAGCGAAGCAAAACAAAGCAGTACTCTTACATATCGATTAACCATAAATTAGCTCCCGCTCTTTTATATTTTAACGCATTATCGATGGAAAGAGTACAGTTTTTTTCATCACATCAAAGATCCCTTTCGGCGTCACCCTGATATAAGGCAGATGAGTGCTTTGCAAAAAGAGCAGGGTGTAGATCGGGTCGTCAAACGTATAGCCCCTTTCAAACAGAAGCTCTTTTAACGCTTTTTCCCTTTCAAGCACCTTTTCATACGTCTCATTTGATGCGCCGCCGCTTAAATGAAGAGGAATTTCGTGCAGAATTTTTCCGTTTTCCGCTAATACGATACCTCCTCCGATTTCTTTCATCCGTTTGAAGGCCAAAAGCATGTCTTTCTTGTTTTTGCCGATCACGATAATATCTCCCGTTGTCGAATAGGAGCTGACAAACCCTTGGACGCGGGTTGCAAAGCCTTTCAGCATCGTATTGACACGCCACTTTCCGTATTTGTCGAACAGCGAGAGATAGCTTTCATCATGGTCAAAAGAAAGCTGGTTCACAGAGTTGTCAATTTCAATCGTATAAGGCTCCATAATGACGGAATTCCTCATTTTTAAGCCGAGCGGCATCGAAAACTGCAAATCATCCATCGTTAGATCATATGAAAGGTTCAGAGGGACAAGACCCCCTTTTTGCCAGTCCGGGACAGAAAACGCATTCATATTTGCGCCGTCTGATTTGATCAGACGCCCTTTTGCCAAAACCGTCTCTGGATTCGGCTCATCAGGGCTCTTCAAAATATTGAGCGTCGCGTATCTGCCCGGTGCAACCACACCGAGAATGTCTTCCATATGGTAATACTTAGCGATATTAAACGAAGCCATATTATAGGCGTCGATCAGCGGCACGCCCTCTTCGATGGCAATTTCAATCAGCTTGTTTGTCATGCCTTCTTTGTAAAAGTTCGGCGTTGCGCCATCCGTTGTATAAAACATATGGTCATAATGGTGAAAGCCTTCTTCGTGCAGCTCGCGCAAAATCTTTCGCAAATCAGGGCGGATGGAAGACTGCCTCAAGCCGACGTGGTATCCAAGTTCAAGCCGCTTCAGCACTTCCTTTCCAGTCATGGCTTCATGATCGGCGTCAGCGCCGAAAAGCTTCATCTTCGTCAGCGTTTTTTCCGATGCACCCGGAAAATGGCCTTCGATCCGCTTTCTTCTTCTTTTCGTGCACTGCATGCAATGAAGGAGCAGATCATCGCCGTCCAAAAGGCGCGGCCAGCCTGTCATTTCTCCTCCCTGGATGACATCCGGGTGTTCTCCCCAATGCTTTCGGTAATCGATCGATAAGATTTGATCTTCATTCAACACTTCAGTCTGCAAGTCATACCTTGACCACCAATAGTAGTGGACAGGCTGTTTTTTCAGTTCTTCCAATATAGAAAACGCTTTCTTTTTTCCGCAATGTAAAAGCAGAAACAAGTTGTCATTTACGAATGTCGTCGTTCCAAACTGTGACACATATTCAGCCAAAGTTTGGGGATTATAAATTTGAAAAGGATGTACATGCGGCTCAATATACCCGGGTACAATGTATTTTCCTTCACAATCTATTGTAGTTTTAACAGCCGTCTTCGGCAAGTCACGGCCGACGTAAACGATTCTGTCATGATGAATCCATACGTTTGCCTGAATCCATTGCTTTACATACGGGTTCAGTACAGATGCATTTCGTAAAAGGAGCGTTGGCTGCAGCCTTGAACTTACAACATCAACTTGCGATCTGATGTGTTTGTTTTTCCAAATTAAGGTGCGTTCGGACATTCACATACTCTCCTTTACATGTAATGATCCTATGTTAACACATTTACTATGGTCACGCATTACCAATCCGTTACAATTTTTCGAAAAAACACTTTATTTAATTATTTAAATAGGAGGAATGAAGTATGAAGCAAAACATCGGACTGTTTGACGCCGTTTTTCGTATCGCCTGCGGGCTGACGATCCTGTCTGCAGCAGCAGCAAAATTCACGAGAAAACCGTGGTGCAGAATGACGCTTTTCTGCATGTTTATGGGAGCGATGAAGGCCGCTTCCGGCATTTTAAGATTTTGTCCCATGACGTATGTTTGCCAAACGTATATGAAACAGCAGGGAGAGACTGGCGAACAATCATAAAAAGCACCTTTTACAGGTGCTTTCAGACCGTTGACAAAATAGGTCGGATTTCTAAGATCCTACCTATTTTTGTCCAGTTTATTTTGTTTTTTCGATGAAAAAGCCGGCGATTAGGGCCTTTCCACATCCAATTCGCAAGCTTTTTTAGATTCATGGCAGCGAAAACAAGCATCGCCTGCATGGACAATTTTTTCTTTCCCCGCAGGGTTGTCCAGCGCAGGCCATGCTTGTGTTTTAATTTCGCAAAAACCCGTTCGATGGTTTCGCGCATGGAGCGATGCCCAAACACGTATTGAATCAGAACCATTTTGATCAATGCAACGGGATTAATGCTTGGACGTCCTTTTGAAGAATAAAGAGGGGCAACTTTTTCATAAATAAATGAAAAATCCACGGCTTCCTTCATCTTCCTGACCAGATGATCTTCAGAGACAAGTTCGCTTTAAGGCAACGACTTCAAGCTGTTCACGTTGATCTGTTGAGTGCTTGGACAACATCATCTAGATTCCACTCACATTTTTTTAAAAAAAGCTTGTCGATGAAGCCACTTTTTATGACTTTGTCGACAAGCTGAAACATCCCAAACCGGGATGCTTTTTTCTATTCGGTCAATTTTTCAATCTGGCCCATCACATCGCTGATCTGCTGAGCGCTTTGCACCAATTCTGACTGCTCCAGCTTCTCGACTGTTAATTTTCCCTCCTCAACACTTTTCAACACATCCTCAGCGCTTTTTTGCAGTGTTTCATTATGCTTCTCGATCGTGTTATGAATCTCGGTTGCGGCATCGGGAGGGGTTAATTCATTAAAATCGGCTGCAGCCTGCTGGATAGACTCAAGCTGAGTTTCCAGCTTTTCTTTTGCACCCGTGTCGTTTACAGCCTGTTCAGCCAAAGAAGGCGCCTCCTCCGCAAATGTCTTCACTTTTTGGATATAGCCGGCCGCTTCATTTGTATAGTTCAATCCGTCATTCACCTGATCAAGCATTCCGCATCCGCCTGCACCTAAAAGGCCCATTCCGGCAAGAACTATAAGAATTCTTTTCATTGTTTGCCTCCTTATCGTTTCTTTTTCATTTTTTCTTTCAAAATCGGAATTCATTTTTCTTTCACTAAACTTCACCAATTCACGCTTCAGCCATTTCCCGAGCTTAGACACGTCAGTCTCCTTTCCCTTTTGATAAAAATGAAAAAACTCCACCGATTTGGTGAAGTGGATAAACAAAAAGACCTTCACCAAATCAGATTTGGCAAAGGTCTCGCTAACAATTAGATTGCCAGCAAAGCCGAGGATCTAGGACATCCCGTAATGACGACTTTACTGTGACAGCTACTCCCCTTTGGAGTATTCATTTTTATTACTTTCATTTTAAAGCACAAGGCTTATCCAGTCAAATTCCTGCTGACCGGCTTATGAAAGAAATGCCCTGTCCGTAAAAAAACACCTTCTTGGGAAAGAAGGTGGCAGATTGTTGACGAAATCCTAAAACGGTTTAAAAGTTTTAGGATTTCGTCATCCTTTATAGGGGCTTTTTTTATGTTGAATGATGTCATTTTTGCAAATGCTCTCTTATACAGTCTTCACATAAAATCAAGCCGTTGCTCTCCAAAAACCTTTTGACATGGGCGAATCCTGATAGTCCGACAGGCTTGTCTATGTAATAAAACGTCTCGTCTTTTGATATTTGTTTTTTACCCTTTTGCAGGTTACATGACTCATATACTTTCTCCTTTCCTATCACTGTCTTAATAAAATGTTACTAAAGGTTGGGCGATTTTCCCACCGACAATAAAAAAGCACCTTTTCGGGTGCTTTTTTTGTCATCCTTCAGCGTGATTGAAAACCCTTGCAGTCTAGGAAGGCCGAGCATTGGAGCGGAGCGAATGTTGGAATTCGTGAGCACCGACGCGCAGGCCTGACAACGAATGCGAGGGTTTCTCGACACGCTGAAAGCACCTTTTCGGGTGCTTTTTTTAATTAGTTAGGCGCCGTTTCCCCTGCTGTCTTCACCCGCAGACGGAAATGTTTCAAGCCGTACATGCTGCTGTCGGCCATCGGCACGATCGCAAGCTTTTCCATCGAGGAATACTGCTTTAAGAGCGCCTCAATGGCGATCGCCGCTTCCAGCCTCGCGAGCGGGGCGCCCAAACAGAAGTGGATGCCGTGCCCAAATCCGATATGCGGGTTCGGATGGCGGTGAATATCAAATTCGTGCGCCCTCTCAAATTTCGTTTCATCACGGTTGGCAGAGGCAAGGAAAGCGATCACACCTTCTCCTTTTTTCAAGCTCACTCCTCTGATCTCGGTATCCTGTTTAACAAAGCGCACGATCATCGGCGCTGGCGCCCGGAAACGGACGGCTTCCTCGACGGCCTGCGGAATCAGTTCAGGATGCCTGGCGAGCTCGTCATACACACCCGGTGTTTCGAGAATGCTGTAGACCGCATTTGAAACCAAATTCGTCGTCGTTTCATTCCCCGCCATCAAGAGCAGATTGCAAAACGGAACCAATTCATCAGGGGAAAGCTTGTCCCCTTCTTGTTCGGCTTTGATCAAAAGCGAAATCAGGTCATTGCCGAGATTTTGTCTTTTCTCTTCAATCATCTTTTCAAAAAATGCGGTCAACTCTTCTTCGCCTTGATCCCTGATGTTTTTCCACTCGTTCACATCTTCTGGCCGATCGCTCTTCGGCAGGCTGACCAACAGGTCGGACCATTCTTTGAAATGATGCTTATACACCGAAGGAACGCCGAGCAATTCCGAAATGACGATTACGGGCAACGGATATGAAAAATCCTGTACAAGGTCGATCTCTTCCCTGCCGCGGACATCAGCGAGCAGTTCATTCGTCAGTTCGCGAATGCGCGGCTCCCACTCTTTCATGACGCGCGGTGTAAAAGCCTTGTTGACGATCGATCTGATTCTCGTGTGTTTCGGCGGATCCATGCTGATCATCGTTTTCGCAAACGTATTGCCAGTTCCAAGCTGAGGGAATTGATTTGAAAAAAAGTCTTTGTCGCTGATCACTCTTTTGACATCGTCATAACGGAACACGCTCCACACTTTGCTGTCTTCATCATAGTGAATCGGTGATTCGGTGCGCATTTTTTCATACCATGGAAACGGATCATACGGGTCTTGTCTGTTCTTTCCGTTAATCAGCGCTTTCTGAATAGGGTTTTGCTCTTTTGTTTGACTCATTCGCTTTCACTCCTTCGGTTGCTTGTCAGCTGATTCATGAAGTTCAATATGTTAGTTTTAAATTAAAAGATTCCACCTGACCATTCAACCAACAAATGGCAAAGAAGTGTCGAAAAAGTGTTTTGAGGAGGCGGATGGAGTGGCTGATAGCTACCGCGGGGACAAGCGGATCACAAAATCGAAAACAAACTTAAAAAAAGCCTTGTTTGAACTGCTTGCTGAAAAAGAATGGGGAAAAATCTCTGTACAGGATATTACGCAACGGGCAAACTTGAATCGAACGACATTTTATCAGCATTATCAAGATAAAGACGATTTGCTTCATCAAAATATGAGAGACATGTTTGAAGCGATGAAAGAGGAGATTTTTTCGCCGCTTGATATAGATTGCAGCGGAGAAAAGCCTGAAGCGTACTGGTATGTGCTGCGCTTTTATCAGCATTTACAACAGAACTGCGGTGATTTTGAGATTATCATCAACAGAAGATATGAGCTGAACATTAAGGAGCTGCTCAATGATTTTTGGAATGACAGCTTTTTGACAGGAATCAAAAAAACGGCAGCCGCTGATACTGACCGTTCAGTGCCTCTCAACATCCAGCGGCGGTTTGTGATTTCCGCCTTTGCGGGCACTGCCGCATGGTGGCTTGAAAACGGCATGCCCTATCCGCCCGAATTGATGGCTGAATCGATGATCAAGATGATCCAAAAAAATTGACTGCAAAAAAAGAGACAAAACGGGTGTCCCGCTTTGTCTCTTCATCGGTTATTTCTGCGCTGCCTTGAGCGCACGCGCGCCGATATCTGTCCGGTAAAACAGCCCCGGTTTTCTTACTCGTGCCACCGCTTGATAGGCTGCTTCCCTTGCCGCTTCAAACGTCTCGGCAAACGCCGTGACATTGGCGACGCGGCCGCCGTTCGTCACAAACTGATCGCCGCTTTTTTTCGTGCCTGCGTGAAAGACGACGGTCTGTTCCATGTCAGGCTCAAGCGTGCCGATCGGCGCGCCTTTTTCATAGCTTTCCGGATAGCCGTCAGATGCAAGAACAACGGTGACTGCCGCCGTATCCTTCCACTTCAGCTCCACTTCTTTCTCCGCGAGGAGGTCAAGCAAGACTTGTACAAGGTCTGATTCAAGACGCGGCAATACGACCTGGGTTTCCGGATCTCCGAATCTCGCGTTGAATTCGATCACTTTTGTTCCTTTTTCGGTCAGCATTAAGCCGGCATACAAGACTCCCGTAAACGAACGCCCTTCTTTAACCATCGCTTCGGCCGCCGGCTCCAAAATCGTTTTAACGGCGTCTTCGACGACCGCATCCGAAATCTGCGGCACCGGAGAATATGCGCCCATTCCCCCTGTATTCGGGCCCTTGTCTCCGTCAAATGCCCGTTTGTGATCCTGTGCGATCACCATCGGATACACTTTTTCCCCTTTGACAAAAGCCATCAGCGAAAATTCTTCACCGCTCAAAAATTCCTCAATGACGACAGATGCGCTTGCTTCGCCGAACTTTTCATCTTCTAAAAAGTCATGCAGACACTGAACCGCATCTTCCTCTGTCATCGCGACTGTGACGCCTTTTCCGGCGGCAAGCCCATCGGCTTTGATAACGATCGGAGCGCCTTTTTCCTCAACATACGCCTTTGCGTTTGCAAAAGATGTAAACGTTTCGTATTCTGCCGTTGGAATCTGATATTTTTTCATCAGATCTTTGGCAAACTGCTTGCTTCCTTCAATCACCGCTGCTTTTTTCGACGGCCCGAACACCGGAAGGCCCGCTTCTTCAAACGCATCAACAAGCCCTTCGATTAAAGGGACCTCAGGGCCGACGATCGTCAGTCCGATATTGTTTTCCTTTGCGAAAGCGAGAAGCCCTTCTTGATTGCCTTCGTCAAGATCAACGAGTACGGCGGTCCCGGCCATTCCGTCATTGCCGGGCGCCGCATATACAGTGCCGACGAGAGGGCTTTGCGCCGCTTTCCAGGCGAGCGTGTGCTCCCTGCCGCCTCTGCCGATAATCAATACGTTCACGCTGGTCACTCCCTTAATGTTTGAAATGGCGGATTCCGGTGAACACCATCGTGATGCCGTATTCATCCGCTTTTTTAATCGAATCTTCATCACGAACCGAGCCGCCCGGCTGAATGATCGCAGTCACACCGGCTTTAGCCGCTTCTTCGACCGTATCAGGCATCGGGAAGAAGGCATCTGATCCGAGCGCGCTTCCTTTCGCTTTCTCGCCGGCTTGCTCAATTGCGATTTTCGCGGAGCCGACGCGGTTCATTTGCCCGGCGCCGACGCCGATCGTCATATCGTCTTTTGCCAGAACAATCGCATTCGATTTGACGTGCTTCACGACTTTCCAAGCAAGCTTAAGGTCAGCCCATTCCTGTTCGGTCGGCTCCCTTTTCGTCGGAATCGTAATGTCAGCGTCGTCAAAGCCGTGCATATCCAGATCCTGAATCAAGAGCCCGCCTTGAACAGATGTCAGCTGCTTTTCGTTTTTCACAGGCTGATTGACATCGAGGGTCAAGAGACGAAGGTTTTTCTTGGATGTTAAAATATCAAGCGCTTCTTGGCTGAATGATGGTGCGATAATGATTTCCAAAAAGATTTTGTGAAGCGTTTCAGCCGTCGCTTTGTCCACTTCACGATTCAGGGCAATGATGCCGCCGAAAATCGACGTTTCGTCAGCGGCGTATGCTTTGTTAAACGCCTCTTCGATCGTGTTGCCCGTCCCGACGCCGCAAGGGTTCATATGCTTGACGGCAACCGCAGCCGGCTCGGTGAACTCGCGGACGATTTGTAGTGCTGCATCCGCATCTTTGATGTTGTTGTAGGAGAGCTCTTTTCCGTGCAGCTGTTCAGCTGAAGCGATTGACCCTTTGACAGGGAGCGCGCTTTGATAAAAGACTGCTTCCTGATGCGGATTTTCGCCGTAGCGGAGCGATTGTTTTTTCTCAAAAGTGACGGTGAACTGTTCAGGCTCTTTTTCACCGGTTACGTTTGTTAAGTAGTCAGCGATCAACGCGTCATATGCTGCCGTGTGGCGGAACACCTTCGCTGCCAGCTCGCGTTTTTTCTCAAGAGAGACGCTGCCGTTTTCTTTCAAGTCGTTCAGCACAGGGCTGTAATCGCGGGGATCGACGATGACCGCTACGTCCTGGTGGTTTTTCGCTGCTGCGCGAAGCATGCCGGGACCGCCGATGTCGATATTCTCAATCGCTTCTTCGAATGTGACGTCTTCTTTAGAAACCGTTTCTTTAAACGGATATAAATTGACAACGACAAGATCGATCGGCTGGATACCCTGCTCATTCAGCTGCGCCATGTGTTTTTCGTTGCCGCGTACGGCAAGAAGCCCGCCGTGAATATTCGGATGAAGAGTTTTCAGACGGCCGTCCATGATTTCGGGAAAGCCCGTCACTTCAGAAATGCCGATGACGTCAACGCCGTTTTCCTGAAGAAGTTTGCTTGTGCCGCCTGTTGAAATCACTTCAACGCCAAGCTCTGTCAATTCTTTTACAAAAGGGACAATGTTCGTTTTATCAGATACGCTGATTAATGCGCGTTTGATCGTCATTCCTTTTCACCTCTGCCATTTAGTTCAAGAAGCTCTTTGATTACTTCGGGATAAAGCTCATGCTCCAATTTGTGGATTTTTTCTTCAAGAGACGCGAGTGTTTCACTTTTTTCAAGCTCAACGGCGCGCTGGGCGATAATCGGACCGGTGTCCATGCCTTCGTCAACATAGTGAACCGTGATGCCAGCCACTTTCACGCCTGCTCTGTACGCTTGTCCGATCGCATCGATGCCGGGGAACGCCGGCAGGAGCGACGGATGGATGTTGATGATTTTATTCCGGTAAGCCGAAAGAAGCGTATCGCCGATCAGCCTCATATACCCCGCCAGGACAATCCATTCCGCTCCGTGGAGGCGGAGCTGTTCAACGATCACCTGTTCAAAAGCCGCTTTATTTTCGAATGATTTCGGCTGGAATGCGAACGACGGGATTCCGGCTTTTTCCGCCCTTTCAAGCACTTTCGCATCGGGCTTGTCACAGACGACGAGGACGATTTCGGCATCCCAGTTCTCTTCTCTCATTCTTCTCTCGATCGCTTCAAAATTCGTTCCGCTTCCTGATGCAAATACCGCGAATTTTCTCATGAAAGACCGGCACCGCCAAACACAACGCCGCTTCCGGCTTTTACTCTGCCGATGAGATAGGCTTTTTCACCGTTATTTTCGAGCGTTTGGATTACATCTGTCATATCCTCTTCTTTCACCGCAAGGACAAAGCCGATTCCCATATTGAAAACATTGAACATTTCCTCGGATTTCAGGCCGCCTTTCTCCTGAATGAACGGAAAGATAGGAGGGACGGGCCAGGAGCCGATGTCGATTTCAACACCAAGGCCATCGGGCATCATACGCGGCAGGTTTTCGATAAAGCCGCCCCCGGTCACGTGCGCCATACCGGCGATTTTGCCTGATTTTACCGCTTCAAGGACAGGCTTGACATAAATTTTCGTCGGCTCTAAAAGCTCTTCCCCAAGAGGCCGTTCAAAAGGTGTATACGTCTCATCAAGGTTCAGACCGGCATCTTCAAGAAGAACTTTCCGAACGAGAGAGAAGCCGTTGCTGTGAAGTCCGCTTGAAGAAAGTCCGATTAAAAGATGTCCTTCACTGATGTTTTCGCCCGTGACGATGCCATCTTTTTCAGCGGCTCCGGCCGAGAACCCGGCAATATCGTATTCATCCTCTGTATAAAGACCCGGCATTTCCGCCGTTTCTCCGCCGACAAGCGCTGATCCAGACTGTACACAGCCTTCTGCAACGCCTTTTACAATCTCTTCAATTTTGACGGGATCGGCTTTTCCAACCGCAAGGTAATCGAGGAAGAACAACGGCTCCGCTCCTTGAGCGAGCACATCGTTGACACACATAGCGACGGCATCGATGCCGATCGTGTCATGCTTGTCCATCGCAAAAGCGAGCTTCAGCTTTGTGCCGACACCGTCCGTTCCCGAAATCAGAACCGGCTGTTTGTACGGCAGTTCTGACAGGTCAAACATGCCGCCAAACCCGCCAAGACCGCCCATTGCGCCGATTCGCTTCGTTCTTTCCACATGTTTTTTCATCCGTTTTACGGCTTCATATCCGGCTTCAATATCAACCCCGGCGTTTTTATAGCTTTCAGACAACACAATCACTCCTTATTCCGCGCTTGTCCATTCGTGATATTCAAAATCAAAAGAGCAGCCGCATTGCTTCTGCTGCCCTTTATTCATTTCAGCAGGCCAGGCGCTTCAAGCGCACCGGCCGGTTTATTTTGTCAAAACGGCTTCTTTCACGTGAGGAAGAACAGTATCCTGATAAATCTCGGTCGGGTATTTTCCTGTAAAACAGGCCATGCACTGGCCGCAGTTTTCGCCTTCATACTGTCTTCCGATCCCGGAAAGGAGTCCTTCAATGCTCAAGAATGACAATGTATCGGCGCCGATTTCCTGACGGATTTCTTCCACTGAATGAGAGGACGCGATCAGTTCTTCGTGCGTCGATGTGTCAATTCCGTAAAAGCACGGATGGGCAATAGGCGGGGAACTGATTCTGACGTGCACTTCCGTCGCTCCGGCTTCGCGCAGCATCGTCACAATCCTGCGGCTCGTCGTGCCTCTCACGATGGAATCGTCCACCATGACGACGCGTTTGCCTTCAACGACCCCGCGGACGGCTGACAGCTTCATTCTCACGCCCTGCTCCCTGAGCGACTGTGACGGCTGAATGAACGTTCTGCCGACATAACGGTTTTTGATCAATCCGAGTTCGTAAGGAATTCCCGTCGCTTCGGCATAGCCGATGGCCGCTGAAATGCTTGAGTCCGGAACGCCTGTCACCACATCTGCTTCAATGCCTGATTCTTCGGCGAGCTTTTTGCCGAGATTCTTTCTCGCGCTGTGGACGTTAATGCCGTTAATATTGCTGTCAGGCCTTGAGAAATAAATGTACTCCATGCTGCAGATCGAGCGGTTGATGTTGATGGAGAACCGCTCTGACTTCATGCCTTCATCATTGATGATCAGCATCTCGCCCGGTTCTACATCGCGCAGATATGTTGCGCCGACCACATCAAACGCACACGTTTCAGAAGCGACAACGTACGCGTCGCCGAGCATTGCGACGGATAGCGGTCTGAGTCCGTTCGGGTCAAGCGCCACGATCATTTCCTTTTCCGTCATGATCAGGAAAGCATAAGCGCCTTTCAGCATGGAAAGAGCGTTTTTGATCTGATCTTTCAGCTCGAAGTGGCCGCTTCTTTTAATTAAGTGGGCGAGCACTTCCGTATCAGAAGACGTTTGAAAAATGCTGCCCTGGTTTTCAAGCTGCTGTTTCAGCTGAGTGGCGTTCACTAAGTTTCCATTGTGCGCAAGCGCAAGGCTGCCGTTGTTTTGCGAATGGAAAAGGAACGGCTGGACGTTTTCGAAGCCGCCGCCGCCCGCCGTTGCATAGCGGACATGGCCGATCGCTCCCTTTCCTTTCACCTTTTTGAGCTCGCCGTTTTGAAAAACTTCGGTAATCAGCCCCTGGCCTTTGTGGGAGGACATTTTTTCGCCGTCTGTCGCGACGATGCCGGCGCCCTCCTGGCCTCTGTGCTGAAGGCTGTGAAGGCCGTAGTACGTAATTTGCGGTGCTTCTTCATGCCCCCAAATCCCAAATACGCCGCATTCTTCATTTAAGCCTTTGATTTCAGCAAGCATGGGATAGCTCCTTTCCATGCGCTTTCGAGCTCTTCTGTCTGCGCATGAATCCATTGTTGTCCTTCCTGGCTTTGAACAGCAAGCGCGCTGTCTGACGTTACCTCGCCGATGAGATCGGCGTCTTTGACAAGCTTTTCGAACGCTTCTTGATGCTCTTTTTTCACAGAGACGATAAACCGTGATTGTGTTTCGCTGAATAACAATGCAGGTTCGCCTGCAAGCGTCACATTAGCGCCGAGCCCTTGAGAAGATATGACGCTTTCCGCCAGCGCCACGCCGATGCCGCCTTCTGAGACGTCATGCGCCGATTGAACGAGACCGGTGCGGATCGCTTTCAGAAGCGCTTTTTGACGCGATTGTTCGACTTCCAAGTCAATGGCAGGCGCTTTGCCGTAAATCTTTCCTTCGGTCAATTTTTGCAGCTCGCTTCCGGCGAACTCAGGGAATGTTTCGCCGATGACATAAATCAAATCGCCCGCTGCTTTAAAGTGCTGTGTCGTAATATGTTCCGTATCTTCGATCAGTCCGACCATTCCGATGACAGGCGTCGGGTAGATCGCGCTTCCGTTTGATTCGTTGTAAAGAGAGACGTTTCCGCCGATGACCGGTGTGCTGAGCACGTTGCACGCTTCGCTGATCCCGTCTGCCGCTTTTTCGATCTGCCAGAAAATCTCCGGCTTTTCCGGATTTCCAAAGTTGAGGTTATCCGTAACGGCTAGCGGTTCTGCTCCGGAGCAGACGATATTGCGGGCCGCTTCTGCGACAGCGATTTTCCCGCCCTTTTCCGGATCGAGGTACAAGTAGCGGGCATTGCAGTCCGTTGTCATGGCAAGCGCCTTTTTCGTGCCGCGAATCCTGAGAACGGCTGCATCAGAGCCCGGTGCGACAACCGTGTTCGTCCTGACCATGTAGTCATATTGGTCATAAACCCATTCTTTGCTCGCAATGGTCGGCTGCTTTAGCAGCTCAAGAAGCGTTTCTTTCGCATCTTCGACTTTTGGTGCAGGGACGTCTGTTTCAAGGAACTCTTTGTAATAAGCCGGTACTTTTGACGGCTTATGGTAAACCGGCGCTTCCTCTGCGAGCGCATCGACCGGAAGCTCGGCAACCATTTCCCCGTTGTGGAAAAGGCGCAGCATCTTGTCATCTGTCACATGACCGACAGCCACAGCTTCAAGATCGTACTTGTCAAAAATATCGATGATTTCCTGTTCGCGGCCGCGTTCGATGACCAAAAGCATGCGCTCCTGGGATTCTGAAAGCATCATTTCGTACGGCGTCATCCCTGTTTCGCGCTGCGGAATCAAGTCAAGGTTCATCTCGATGCCCGAACCGGCTTTGGATGCCATTTCCGCGCTGGAACTTGTCAGCCCTGCCGCACCCATGTCCTGAATACCGACCAAGGCGTCTGATTTAATGACTTCCAGACACGCTTCAAGAAGCAGCTTCTCCATGAACGGATCGCCGACTTGCACGGCCGAGCGCTTTTCTTCTGATTGGTCAGACATTTCTTCTGAGGCGAAGGTTGCACCGTGGATACCGTCGCGCCCCGTTTTCGCGCCGACGTACATGACGGTATTGCCGACGCCTTTCGCCTGCCCTTTTTTAATATCTTCATGGTTGATCAAACCGACACACATCGCGTTGACAAGCGGATTGCCTTCATAGCAGCTGTCAAACTGAACTTCCCCGCCAACGGTCGGAATGCCGATGCAGTTGCCGTATCCGGCAATGCCCGCGACTACTTCTTCAAACAAGTACTTCACACGCGGTGAAGTGAGTTCGCCAAACCGGAGAGAGTTCAAAACAGCGATGGGACGCGCGCCCATTGAAAAGACGTCGCGGATGATGCCGCCTACACCCGTTGCAGCTCCCTGGTACGGCTCAATCGCTGACGGATGGTTATGCGATTCGATTTTGAAGACAACCGCCTGATTGTCGCCGATATCGACGATTCCTGCGCCTTCCCCTGGTCCTTGCAGGACGCGTTCGCCTTTTGTCGGGAACTTTTTCAGGATCGGCTTGGAATTTTTGTAGCTGCAGTGCTCTGACCACATGACCGAAAAAACCCCGATTTCCGTATAGTTTGGAAGCCTTCCGAGAATCGATTCAATCATGGCAAACTCGTCATCGCTGACACCCATTTGCTGATAGAGTTTCTCTTCCTTAATTTGTTCTTGACTTGGTTCAAGCAGTAGCGACATGAGTTTCCCTCCAATTTTTCACGATAGATTGAAACAGTTTAAGACCGTCGGCGCTTCCGAGCAGAGAATCGACTGCGCGTTCAGGGTGAGGCATCATGCCTAATACATTGCCTTTTTCATTGACGACGCCTGCAATATCGGCGACGCTTCCGTTAATATCCGTTCCGTATGTGAAAGCGATTTGATTGTTTTCTTTTAATCCGGCAAGCGTCTCTTCATCACAGTAGAAGTTTCCTTCGCCGTGAGCGACCGGAATCGTGATGGATTCGCCTTTGCCGTAGGAAGATGTAAAAAGCGTTTCATTGTTTTGGACGATCAGTTCAACCGGACGGCAGATAAATTTCAAATCTTTGTTGCGTCTCATTGCGCCCGGCAAAAGACCGAGCTCCTGCAAAATTTGAAATCCGTTGCAGACGCCGAGCACCGGCTTCCCTTCTTCAGCCGCTTTTTTGACGGCCGGCATAATATTTGCGAAGCGGGCGATCGCGCCGCATCTTAAATAATCACCGTATGAGAATCCTCCCGGAATGAGGACGCCGTCATATTCATCAAGACTTGTTTCTGTATGCCAGACGTATTCAGCTTCTTCGCCAAGCTCATCCTTAATCGCGTGGAACATATCGATATCGCAGTTTGAGCCAGGCAGCACAATCACCGCAAATTTCACTGTGCGACAACCTCCTCGACTTCGTATCTGTAATCTTCAATCACCGTGTTGGCTAAAAGTTTTTCGCACATTTCTTTGACGAGAACGTCAAGGTCGCGGTCCGATTTTTCAATTGTGAGCTCCATGTATTTGCCGATGCGGACGTCCTGAACTTCTTTGTAGGACATGCTGTGCAAAGCATGCTGAACGGCGCTCCCCTGAGGATCTAAAACACTCTCTTTTAAGCTGACATACACTTTCACTTTGTACATATTACATGCCTCCAAGTCTTTTGAATATTTCTTCGTATGCATCCGTCAATCCGCCCAGATTTCTTCTGAACACATCTTTATCAAGCTTTTCATTTGTTTCTTGATCCCACAGCCGGCACGTATCCGGGGAAATCTCATCGGCCAGCAGGACCTCGCCGTCTTTATCGAGTCCGAACTCAAGCTTGAAATCTATCAATCTGACATCGCAAGCCGCGAAAATCGTCTGCAGCTCTTCGTTTACCTGTCTCGTAATCGATTTGATTTTCTCCACCTGTTCAGGCTCAGCTGCTTTTAAAATCCGGATATGGTCTTCTGTGATCAACGGATCACCGAGCGCGTCATCCTTGTAGTAAAACTCGATAATCGGCTGCCCCAGCTCCGTGCCTTCCGGAATGCCGAGCCTTTTGGACATACTTCCGGCAACGACATTGCGGACAACGACTTCAAGCGGGATGATCGTCACCTTTTTAATGAGCTGCTCCGTTTCAGAAATTCGTTCAACAAAGTGGTTGTTGATTCCCTTCTCGTGAAGCCTTGTGAAAATCAGGCTGGAAATTTCGTTATTTAAACGGCCTTTTCCGTCAATCTCGGCTTTTTTTTCTCCGTTAAAAGCCGTCGCTGAGTTTTTGTATTCGACAAACAAAGTGTTGTCATCATCCGTCCGGTAAATCTTTTTCGCTTTTCCTTCGTATAAAAGTTCATTTTTCACAATATTCACAGAAGGCCTCCTAACCCGAATGTTGGAAATATTTAAGCAGTTAGACCCCCGCCTGTAAAAGCGGGCGGTCTATTCTATGCCAAGCCTAAACGTTCAAAAATGTAGTCGACATTTTTCAAGTGGTAATTGTAATCAAAGCAGTCGTTAATTTGTTCCGGAGACAGTCGGGACGTAATTTTTTCCTCAGCCTCGACAAGCTGGCGGAACGGCACTTGTTTCTCCCATGCTTCCATTGCTTTCGGCTGAACGGTGTCATACGCTTCTTCACGCGCCATGCCGGTATCAATGAGAGCGAGAAGGACGCGCTGGGAGTAGATCAATCCGAGTGTGCGGTCCATGTTGCGCTTCATGTTTTCAGGGAACACGGTCAAGTTTTTCACAATGTTGCCGAAGCGGTTCAGCATGTAATTCAGCGCGATCGTCGCATCAGGCAGAATGATGCGCTCTGCTGATGAATGCGAAATGTCGCGTTCATGCCAAAGCGGTACATTTTCATAAGCGGTCAGCATGTAGCCGCGGATGACGCGCGCCATTCCCGTCATGTTTTCCGAACCGATCGGATTGCGTTTATGCGGCATGGCAGATGAACCTTTTTGGCCTTTTGCGAAAAATTCTTCGACCTCACGGGTTTCGCTTTTTTGGAGGCCGCGGATCTCAACGGCGAATTTCTCGATGCTTGTCGCAACAAGCGCCAGCGCAGCCATGTAATCGGCGTGGCGGTCGCGCTGCAGCGTCTGCGTTGAAATCGGCGCAGGTTTTAAGCCGAGCTTCTCACATACGTACTGCTCGACGAATGGATCGATGTTCGCGTACGTTCCGACGGCGCCTGAGATTTTGCCGACTTCGATGCCTTCTTTCGCTTGCTTGAAGCGTTCCAGGTTGCGCTTCATCTCTTCATACCAAAGGGCGAGTTTCAAACCGAATGTCGTCGGTTCTGCATGTACGCCGTGTGTGCGCCCCATCATCACCGTATATTTATGTTCCTTCGCTTTTTCTTTCAAGATGTCAACAAATCTCTCAATGTCCTTGAGCAAAATATCGTTCGCCTGTTTTAATAGATAGGAAAGAGCGGTATCGACCACATCTGTTGATGTCAGCCCGTAGTGCACCCACTTTTTCTCTTCGCCAAGCGTTTCCGATACGGCGCGGGTAAATGCTACGACATCGTGGCGCGTGTCCTGCTCGATTTCGAAAATGCGGTTGATGTCAAATGACGCTTTTTCCCGCAAAACCTTCACATCTTCTTTCGGAATGACGCCGAGCTCAGCCCAAGCTTCACAAGCCAGTATTTCAACTTCAAGCCATGCTTGAAATCTGTTTTCATCCGTCCAAATCGCAGCCATTTCCGGTCTTGAATAACGTTCGATCATTGTTTTCGTCCTCCATCTCTTTCAATCCACTTTTCTGTCATCTTCCCGATCCATTCATTGTCGGGTGTTCTTAAAAATGTGATGTGCCCCATTTTGCGGCCGGGTTTGACTTCATGCTTTCCGTATATATAAAGCTTCGCTTCTTTTAAAAGTTCGGGGTCTTCTTCAGCCATGTACACTTCGTCTCCGAGAAGGTTCACCATCATTCCTTCCTTCAGAAGGTCGGCTTTGCCGAGCGGTAGCCCGCAGACAGCACGGATATGCTGTTCAAATTGGCTCGTTTCGCAAAGATCAAGGGTGTAATGGCCGGAATTATGCGGCCGCGGCGCCAGCTCATTGACGAGAAGCCCGCCATCTTCCTTCAGGAAAAGCTCAACGGCCAGCGTTCCGACAAGCTGAAGTTTTTCGGCAAGCCTGAGGGCAAGTGCTGCCGCTTGTTCCTGAATCGCCTCATCGGCTCGCGCCGGGACGATGCTCTGGAATAAAATATTTTGTTTATGAATGTTTTCTGCCGCCGGAAAGACGGTTGTCTCTCCGTGAACCGATCTTGTCACGATCACGGACAATTCCATTTTGAAAGGAACCCAGCTTTCCAAAATACATGTGCCGTGCTGTAAAAGAGCTGCGGCTTCCCCGATTTGTGCATGTTCCTTCAGGACGTACTGCCCTTTTCCGTCATACCCGCCGCGGCAAGTTTTCAGCACCGCCGGAAGACCGAGCTCCGCTACGGACGCTTCCAGTTCCGCCCGGTCGTGAATGATCCGGTACGGCGCGACTTTGCAGCCCGCTGATTCAATCGCTTTTTTCTCGGTCTCCCTGTTTTGCGTAAGGAGCAACAGCTCGCTCCCCTGCGGAAGGTATGCGTGCTCCTTCAGCCAGTTCAGCGCATCATAATCGATGTTCTCGAATTCGTAAGTGATCACGTCGCTCGCTTCGGCAAGCTTCCGTATCGCTTCCCTGTCATTATAGGCAGCCGTAATCTCAAAGTCGGCGACCTGGCCGCACGGTGATGAAGGAACAGGGTCAACCACCGCGATTTTATAGCCCATTTGTTTAGCCGCGACCGCCATCATTTTGCCAAGCTGTCCGCCTCCGATAATGCCGATTGTCGCGCCCGGAAAAATCGTTTGTTTATACAAGCTGATCACTGCTTTCCAATACGGTTTGTCTGATGCTTTCCCTTCGTTCGTCCAATCTTCCGGCAAGCTTTTCGTCAAAAGCTGACAAAATCTGCGCCGCAAGCAGTCCGGCGTTGACCGCTCCCGCTTTGCCGATGGCAACGGTCGCAACGGGTACACCGCCCGGCATTTGAACGATTGAAAGCAACGAATCGAGACCGTTCAGCGCTTTTGACTGAACCGGCACACCGATGACGGGCAGCGTCGTTTTGGCTGCGACCATTCCCGGCAGGTGGGCGGCTCCGCCCGCTCCGGCAATGATGACTTTCAAGCCTCTTTCCCGCGCCGTTTCGGCATATTCAAACATTAAATCAGGCGTCCGATGTGCGGAAACGACCTTTTTTTCGAACGGAATTCCCAGTTCATCGAGTATGCCGCAGGCATGTTTCATCGTTTCCCAGTCAGATGTGCTTCCCATGATAACACCAAGAAGAGGCTGCATATCTTTTTGTCCCACCTTTAGCTGTTATTCTTCGCAAATAAAAAACCCGGCATGTATTGCATTTGTAGGAAGCAACACAAACCGGGCATGGCGCGTGTATCGTCAGTTAGTCCGCTTCTCGCGATCTCCATGTCAGTTTATTGTCCACTTTCCTGCATAGTCCGATGATTTACGGTCATCGGGTAGAGACTTATGGGCCATATTCCCAAGATTATATGAGGATGTGTTTTCATGTCATGTTTATCTTAACAACGGACTGTGATAATGTCAACGACATTATCGAACGATAGTATATTTTGTTGTTCTAATGTTCGGGTTTAGAGCAATTTCCCTTCGAATATAATTTTTCTTCCGCACGGAACAACCTGAATCGTTCCATTTTCCTTTGTTTCTTTGAAGACCGGCTCCTCCATTCGGCGCACCGGTGTATAGCCTTCTTCCTGCATCTTCGTCAACACGGTTTCGATCGTTTCGCCTTCCGTTACTTCAAAGCGCTTTTTTTTCGGCTTTGTCATTATTCTTTAATTCTCCTTTTCTTTACGGCTTTAACCCAGAATCCGCCGTGTATCGTCTTCGGTTCGTAGGAAATGATAAATGCTTTTGAATCGATTGATTTAATCGTTTCGTACAGTTGCAGTTCGTATTTTCTCGGCGTCAAAACCTGCATCGCCGTTCTGTCTCCCTCAAGTCCGCTGACGACCCAATGGGTGACCCCGTAGCCTTTTTCCCTGAGCTGTTTCGGTAGATCCAAATCGAGCTCTTTCGTAATGGCGTTAACGGTAATATAGCCCAAAGCGAGCTTTTCTTCAATTTTCGTGCCGACGATGATGCCGATTCCAAATCCAACCGCATAAGCGATCACGTTTTGGATTTGATTTAAATTATCTAGAACGAGCCCCAGCCCGATGACGTAAACAAGCATTTCGATTGTCCCGATAAAAGCGGCGAGATACCGCTGGCCTTTAAGAGTCAGTATCATTCGAAGGGTTAAAAACGTTACATATATAATATTGATAACCAGAATAATTCCAACCATGATCACACTGTTCAATAGTGCTGAGTGAAGCAATTGAAATCCCTCCTTTAGATGCAAAGCAATCATATTCTACTAGAGAAATTCTCCATACACAATCCTGTAATGGCCCTGCTTCACCAAAAAATTTTTCGACATTGCTCACTCCCATCAGTTTACCCTTTTTCTGCCGGTTTCAAAGCATTGAAACTCCATTAAAAAAGACGTTCAAATGAACGTCTTTCAGAGCTGGTGTTTATGATCCCGCTGACGATCTGCATCAGATTCGTGCAGCTTCCGGTGTTCCTTTTCCAAATCGCTCAGCGTGTATGACAAGAGGTCTTTCAAATTGTCCAGCCGCCCTGATTTTGCGAGCTGCCTGATTAAATACTCCTTTTTTTGCTTTACGGCTTTTCGAAGCAAGTTAGCCATCGATCACTCCCCCATCCGTTCGTATGATTGGTTACAATATATACATATTATTCTTATGAGTCAACTCGGAATTAATGCAAAAAAAAACCGGTTCTTCAAGAAGAACCGGCAATATCTCCTTAAACCGGGATAAGCGACGACAACAAGTATCCGCCTACCAGCTTCCATGTTGCCGCAACGAATACCAATTCAAGCAAAAAGACGGTAAACACGCAGTACATCAGGTCAAACCGCGCTTTTTCGCTTTTTTCATAAATCGATTGAATCAGCGTAAAAGTGCCGAATGTCAATCCCATAAAGATGACGATCGATAGAATCACCGTCGCGGCCGTGAAGTTGATAATCGCGAATATCATCCACAAAGCGGCGGGGACGATAAACGGAACCAATAGAGAGCCGTACTTTGCCGTGATATCGAAAAATGAAGCTTTATACCTGAGCATAAAATTCGATACAACCCAGCTCGCTGCCGCCATCCAAAACATGAAAGCCATACAGTAGATAAATACAATCAAAAACACTTCCATGAACGGCACTGACACGCCGAACCCGAGAATTCTCCCCCGTCCCGCAAGCAGCTGATAAAAGTTGCCGAGCGAAAAGAAAACGGCTAAAAGCGTCATTGAAATAACGGAATACTTAAAATAAGACCGGTCATAATCAAGTGCGCTGCGCACCGGGGATTTTAAAATATCGAGCACAAAGCTGAAATAGCGGAACAAAGCGGCAATCACGCTCTCCATCACCGATTTGACTTTCGCTGCAGACGGATTCGTCTCCTTGCTCTTCCTCGCTTTTTTCCGGGAATTCCTCGACATCCTCGAAGCAGGTTCTTCTATATCATCTTCATTTCGTTTGTGATGTTCTTCAATCATATAAGCAACTCCTATTCTATTCAAAAGCTTTACATAAATGAAAAGCACTTTTATAAATTACATAAGCTGTGTGAAACAGTCAAGACAAACCTCTTTTTATCA
Organism: Bacillus haynesii; assembly: GCF_014042035.1. Lineage (NCBI taxonomy): Bacteria > Bacillati > Bacillota > Bacilli > Caryophanales > Bacillaceae > Bacillus > Bacillus haynesii. The sequence goes on from NZ_CP059494.1 coordinate 2,336,515, forward strand.
TAGATGTGGCAGCCCTTATATATGACGAAAAACGAAGGCGGAAGGTTCCGTTTTTAATGATTTGAAAATAAAAAAGGCTTGTTCAAATGAACAAGCCTTTTTCGCATAGCACACCTTATTTCAAGAAAATGAAATAAAGAATAAATACGACAGCCAATCCGTACATAATCGGATGGATTTCTTTTGCTTTGCCTTTAAAGATCATCGTGATCGGGTAGAAAATAAATCCGATTGCGATTCCGGTGGCGATGCTGTATGTCAGCGGCATCGCGATCATCGTTAAGAATGCGGGCACCGCAATCTCAAACTTGGTCCAGTCGATTTTGTTGAGATTCGCCACCATCAGCACGCCGACGATGATTAAAGCAGGCGCCGTCACTTGCGAAGTGATAACGCTGAGAACAGGCGAGAAGAACAGCGACAGCAAGAACAAAACGCCTGTTACGATTGCCGCAAAACCGCTTCTCGCTCCAGCCGCTACCCCGGCACTTGACTCAACATAAGCAGTCGTTGTCGATGTACCAAGGATCGCTCCGGCAACAGTTGCGGAAGAATCGGCAAGCAAAGCCCTTCCCGCGCGCGGCAGTTTGTTATCCTTCATTAAACCGGCTTGTGATGCAACACCCACCAATGTACCGGCCGTATCAAAAAAGTCGACGAATAAAAACGTTAAAATGACGACAAGCATCTGCACCGTAAAGATATCATGAAGGTGGATAAAGGATTGTCCAAATGTTGGCGCAAGACTAGGAACGGCACCGACGATCTTGTCAGGAACGTCAATCTGTCCGAAGATCATGCCGACAATCGCCGTGATCAGCATGCCGAAGAAAATGCCGCCGTTCACACGCAATACCATTAAAATGACAGTGATGATCAGTCCAAAAACAGTCAAAAGAACGGGACCTGAATGTATATTCCCAAACGACACAATGGTATCAGGGTTGGATACGACGATTTTGGAGCCCTGCAAACCGACGAAAGCGATAAACAGGCCAATCCCCGCACCGACAGCCATTTTCAGCTCATAAGGAATCGAATTGATAATTTTTTCCCTTAAACCGGATAGCGAAAGAACAATAAAAATAAGTCCGGAAACCATAACGCCGGAGAGAGCCGTTTGCCATGGAATCTGCATGTTCAGGATGACGGAGAATGCAAAGAATGCGTTAAGCCCCATTCCGGGTGCAAGGGCGATCGGATACTTCGCGAGCAGCCCCATGATAAAACAACCGACAGCTGCTGAAACTGCTGTTGCCGTAAAGACCGCGCTTTGATCCATTCTCAATGCATCCGGGAAATTTTCCACCGACGCCAGAGAAAGGGTAAGCGGGTTGACGATCAAAATGTATGCCATGGACAAAAATGTGGTGAGTCCGCCGATCATTTCTCTCCGATAATTTGTGCCCAATTCTTCAAACTGAAAGTAACGCTTCAAAATGGTATACTCCTCTCGTTTGTCTGTCGCTTTTATTGTTTCATAAACCTTTGCTTTTAAACAAAAAACGCCCCAAATGGCGGGACGCTTGACTACGGCATATTTCATACTGAAAAAATGTTTTTTCACGGACAAAATATTGTATACAAGCGTAGTCAAGCTATTTACGGTAGCTTGGTAGAAACTTATGGGCCATATCCCCATGATTATACGACAAGTCTTTTTTAAATTACTATACTATTGTAGCAATATCTAACGCTGAACACAATATAAAAAAACGAACATTCATGATTTTAATGTTCGTTTCGTTCGTTGTTTTTTCCAAATTCTGATCGTGGTCTGAAGCGGGGTAATCCCCTGTTTTCTTCAATTCAAATCAAACACGGGCTGCACGCTCTTTTTTATGGTGATATTGTATTCTCGTTTCTTATCCTGCGACAAACCGGCGCTTAGAACACTGTTTGAAATGTATCGTAGCTTTTGATGCCTTATTCGGTTGTCACGCCACATGGCACAGCGGTTGCGACGATGAAAGCGGTGAATATAAGCGGTATCAGCTTTGCTCCACCAATAAAAAACGCCCCAGCCTTTATACGGCTGAGGCATTTGTCTTATTCCCACTCGATTGTTGCAGGCGGCTTGCTCGTAATGTCGTAAACCACACGGTTAATGTGCTTCACTTCATTGACGATCCGTGTCGAGATTTTCTCAAGGACATCCCAAGGAATTCTCGCCCAGTCGGATGTCATGCCGTCAATCGATGTCACGGCGCGAATGCCGATCGTATAATCATAAGTTCTTGCGTCTCCCATGACGCCGACGCTGCGGATATCAGGAAGAACGGTGAAGTATTGCCAAATATCTTTTTCAAGATCAGCTTTGGCGATTTCTTCGCGGAGGATTGCGTCTGATTCGCGGACGATTTCAAGCTTCTCCTCCGTCACTTCTCCGAGAACGCGGATGCCAAGGCCCGGACCCGGGAACGGCTGGCGCCAAACGATTTCGTCAGGGATGCCTAGCTCGGTTCCGAGCGCACGCACCTCGTCTTTAAAAAGCGTATTCAGCGGTTCGATCAGTTCAAACTGCATGTCTTCAGGAAGGCCGCCGACATTGTGATGCGATTTGATCGTCTGAGCCGTCGCTGTTCCGCTCTCGATAATATCTGTGTAAAGCGTTCCCTGTGCAAGGAAGTCAATTCCTTTCAGTCTTTCCGCTTCATCGTCAAACACGTAGATAAACTCATTACCGATGATTTTGCGTTTTTGCTCAGGGTCTGAGACGCCTTTAAGCTTGTTCAGGAAGCGGTCTTTCGCATCAACTTTGATCACGTTCATGTTGAAGCCTTCGCTGAACGTCTTCATCACGCCTTCCGCTTCACCTTTTCGAAGAAGTCCGTGGTCTACGAAAATACAAGTGAGCTGGTCACCGATCGCTTTATGGATCAAGACCGCAACGACAGAGGAGTCAACCCCGCCGCTCAAGGCGCACAGCACTTGCTTGTCGCCGACTGTTTCGCGGATTTTCTGCATTTCAATCTCAATAAAGTTTTCCATTGACCATTCACCGGCGCATTCACAAACACCGAAAACGAAGTTTTTCAAAAGGTCGTTTCCGTATTCTGAGTGGCGGACTTCCGGATGGAATTGAACGCCGTACCATTTCTTATCCTTCTTGCTCATTGCTGAATTCGGGCAATGATGGCTTGTCGCATCAACGGTAAAGCCTTCTGGAACTTCAACAACTAGATCACCATGACTCATCCAGACGACTTGTTCGTTTGGAAGATCTTTAAACAGATCCGGTTCACCCTCGATATGAATGTTTGCCTTTCCGTATTCGCGCTGGCTCGCCGCTTCTACTTTTCCGCCAAGGTAATGCGTCATCAGCTGCATGCCGTAGCAAATTCCAAGAACAGGGATGTCCAATTCGAAAATCTTTTCGTCGCAGCGGAAAGATCCTTCGTCGTAAACGCTGTTCGGACCGCCGGACAAAATAATTCCTTTCGGATTCATTTCTTTGATTTCCTCTGCCGTCAACGTATGAGGATGCAATTCACTATATACACCAAACTCACGAATGCGGCGGGTAATCAGCTGGTTGTACTGACTTCCAAAATCCAACACAAGAATCATTTCATTTACTAACTTCGTCATGGTGTCACCTCTTTATCAAATTGTCTTTTTGCACAGAAAAAATGGCGGCAGACACACGGCCGTCCTGCCCCCATTCACGGGACAAGGCCCGGCTTGTCCGATAGATAAGCCGCCGAGCCTGCCAGCAAGAATATATAAGGGTTTTTAATATTCACTTATTCTAACAATACGACTGAAAGCGGTCAAGACTATCTCTTTTTAATTAAATTTTCCCATAACTCCGCCGAATCATTCCAAAGCTTTGCGGCATCTTCTTTTCGATACAGAGCCCGTTCATATTGACGGGTCAAAGCCGTCATTTCCCCGCTTTGAAAGCGTTCATCAACCGTCTTCGCAAACTCGCGCAGCGTCTGGCCTTCTTCTTTTTGTATGCCTTGGCGCTTCAGCTGGCGGAGCAGCTCATCGTAAGCTTTGAAGAAAACCGCTTCATCACGCCGTTTTTTCAGCCTGTTGATGATCATGTGCGGCATCCATTTTGCCCTTGTATAGTAAAGCACTGCTGCAAACGCCAGCAACAGGCCGAGTACAGCCACACCAGTCAAAAGGATGCGGTCTGTAACCCCGCGGCCGGCATTTGAATCGGCTTTAGCATCATGCTTTGCCTGAGACTCGGGCTTTTCTTTGTTGTCTTGTTCTTTTACATCCTGCGGACGCCGGCCTTCATCGTTTTTCTTAGCATCTTCTTTTTTATCAGAAGCCGCATCGGCTTGCTGACCGCTGGACTCTTCAACGAGCTGCTCCGGATTTAAAAAGCCTTTCGTCGGTTCAAACGTAACCCAGCCTTGTCCTTCAAAGTACACTTCAACCCAGGAGTGGGCATTGTTGTTTGTCACCTCGTAAATCGTGCGTTTCCGGTCTGCCGTCGTTCCTGCATATTCACCGGATGTATAGCCTTTCACCCAGCGGGCCGGTATTCCGGCCGACCGCAGCAGCACGATCATAGCTGTGGAGAAATTGTCGCAGTAGCCGATTTTCGTCTCAAATAAAAACTGATCGACGTAATCCTGGTCTCCTTTAGGAAGAGCCACATCTTCCGTCTCATAAGAAAACTCGGAAGAACCGAGATACTTCTCAATCGCTTTCGCTTTGTCATATATATTATTTTCGTTTTTCGTTAAATCGTGCGCCAATGTTTTCACGCGGTCTGGAAGGGAAGTGGGAAGCTGCAGATACTTCTCATGGCTCCTGCTCCATTTCCCCTCCGACTCCAAGCTGACCTTCCTCAGCTGATGGACATCGAAGACAGGTGATTTATAGGTGACCGAATAGCTTTCCAGATTCCGAATGTCCGCGCCTGTCTTGCCGGCCGGTTTTATTTTCTCCGTGTTTAAGTTCATGCGGAGCGGCACAAAGAAATTGTTGAGTTTGATTTCAGTCGTCCCGATCGGATATAGGACATGATCGTACTGGTAAGCCGGATCGATATCGACGATCGCTTTGCGCGTTTCTGTCTTCACGCTTTCGTCGTACCACTGGTAATCCAGCTTATCCTCGTCAAGCTGGATGGATGCGCCCGCTTTTTCGTCTTCAATCCAGCCTTTACCTGTATAGCGGCTTTTCGTTTCCACCCTGAAATAGCTTCGTTCATTTCCCTGCCATGTAAATACCCATGTATCGTCTTTTGAAAATGGACCGCCCAATGCCTCATCATTCGTTCCATAGCCGACTTTGCTTTTGCCTGAGGAAGCAAAATCGCCGGTCGCAGCCGTCTGCAGAAACGGCACTGGATCAGGCCAGACGGGATCGGCTTTTGGCGAGACAGCGCCGATGCACACGGCTGCAGCAGTCATCAATAAGAGCGGTGCAAACCATTTGGCAAAACGCGATCTTGAGGATTTTAGCGCTTCTGATTCCCTGATCCGTTCCAAATACAGCAGGCCGAGAAGCAAAAATCCGATCAGCACGATCCTGACGATCGCATATGACGCGTCAAACGGCGTAAATGTATCGATCACCGCGATATAAACAACGGTCATAATAAAAAAGAATAAAATTCTGCGCTGATAGATCACCCAGTAATGCAGCAAGTATACAAGCAGCCAAAGAAGGACGTAAAAGAGCAGCGTCCGAAACAACGGCGACATATCCCGCCACATGCCGGAGAAAATATAGGAGAAATTTTGATTTAAATCCTGAAAAAACAGGGCAATCCATGAAGGTGAAAACACCGATCCTTCGTAAAAAATCGTGTGGAGTGCAAACAGAACGAAGCCAAGGCTGACCGGAAATCTGATAAACCAAGGGACCTTAAAAAATGTAAGCAAAAATACAAGGGCAATAAACAAAATAAAAAAGACGGTGTGTCCCGTATCGGTAAAATACTGCAAAGGACGCAGCCACTCCCACAGCAGCAAAAAGGTTAGCACATAAAAAAGCAGTAAACCGAACTTGTTTCTTTTTCCCCCGGACAACATTTTCTCACCTCGCTTCAGCAAAACCCCGGGAAAAATGTTCCCCGTAAATGACGTTCACTTCAATCCCCCGCGCTTTTAAATGTTGGACAGCAGCGCTTTCCTCACTTGAGAGAGCTCCGCCTTTTTTCTTCACCAAACAAATAACGGGCAGTCCGCCGGAGAGCGGTTTCTTCAAAACCTGCACCAGTTCGATGGTGATGCGGCTTGTCACAATATATTTGACGGCTTTTCTCATATCGGGATGGCCGAATTCACCCTCCAGCAGACTGTGAAACGGCTGGACTGCATTGCAGTCGGCAAGCGCCAAGTAGTAAAACAGCTTTCTCAGATGCTCTTCCCCTTGCCGAACCGGGAAGACATTCCGCGCCTTTCCAATGGAAACAAGCCCGGCATTCGTCCCGCTCCGCATTGCTGAACGAATGATGGAAGCGGTAAACGCGACGATCTCTTCAAAAACATCAGAGGGGGACTGATCCATAAAGACGAGCATGTCATTCCCTTTCGTCTGCTCAAATTCCTTCGTCATCAGCTGGCTGCGCCGTGCTGACGTCTTCCAGTCGATCCATGCAAAACGGTCGCCAGGCTGGTATTCTCTGATGCCCGATGCCAGTGTGCTGTCCTTCCGGCGAAGCTCTGAAACGCGGCCTGCATGTTCGTCATAAGAGCCTCCGCCAGCGCGGTAGGATATCTCCTGATAGGAAGGCAAAACGAGAAAGGAATCTTCCAATTGAATCTCGCATTCTCTTTCCAGCAGTCCGAGCGGATCACCTGTACGGACTCTGATGTTGGTTAATCGGTGGTCTCCTCTCGGAACTGAATCGATCGTGTACGCCATCTTAATTTCTTTTTTAAACCAAGGAAAGAGAAACTGTTTAGCCTCTGCCGAACCCCCGTTTCTCCCCAACGAATCAGGCAGGCAGTCTTCCACGATCATAAACATGATCGGAAAGGGCCATTTTCTCTTTAGCACGACGAAAGCCTCCAATTGATCACCGGCTTTATACTGTCCGCGGCTCAGCCTCCGCTCCGCTGTCATGTTCTTCAGCGGATAAAAGGCAAACAGGAAAGCATAAAGCACAAAGGGAAGAAATGAGTAAAACAGAAACCAGCTGACAAATCCCCCTTGGAACATCGCATAGCAAAACGTTGAAGCAAACAGAAGAAACAGGATAAACAGCTTCCATCCGTACTTCACAAGACCAATGCGCGCTCTCATCAGTTGCTCATCGGCCTTCCGACGGGAACTTCCGTTTTTGACATAATGTCCTGAAGGACAGCTTCAGGCCGCTTTCCTTCAAATTTCGCCTCTGACCGCAGGATCATTCTGTGCGCAAGGGTAAAAGGCGCCAAGTACTGAATATCATCAGGAATGACATAATCGCGGTTATATAAAAATGCAAACGCCTGAGCAGCCTTCATCAAGGCGATTGAGCCGCGCGGACTCACGCCGAGATAAACAGCGGAATGACTCCTCGTTTTTTGGGTGATCTCAACAATGTATTCTTTAATCGCAGCGTCTACATACACCTTTTCAGCCTCTTTTTGAAATGCAGCAAGCTCTTCTTTCTCTATGACAGGCTCAATTTCCTCAATCGGGCTGCGGTTTTCCTGAAGATCGAGCACTTGAAGCTCTTCGCGCACTGTCGGATACCCCATTCTCAGCTTGAATAAAAAGCGGTCAAGCTGAGCTTCCGGCAGCGGGTATGTCCCTTCATACTCAACAGGGTTTTGCGTTGCCATCACAAAAAAAGGTTTTGAAAGCGGCATTGTCACACCGTCTACTGTCACACTTCCTTCTTCCATCGCTTCCAGAAGCGCCGACTGGGTTTTCGGCGATGTTCTGTTGATTTCATCGGCGAGGATGATGTCCCCCATAATCGGGCCTGAACGGTATTCAAATTCCAGTGTTTTCGGATTATATATGGAAACGCCTGTTACATCTGAAGGCAGTAAATCTGGCGTAAACTGGATTCTCTTAAATTCAGCGCCGGTTGACTTTGCTAGGGTGCGAACCATCATTGTCTTTCCGACGCCGGGAACGTCTTCCAGCAGGACGTGTCCGTTTGCAAGAATGGCAGTCAGGCTTAAAACGGCAATATCTTTCTTTCCTACCATTACTTTGTCAATATTATCAGCTACTTTTCCCAAAACGGGATGCAGCGTTTCTTCGTATGCCATCCTCTTCCTCCTCATTGCTGACGAATCGAATTTATTTAACTTTACCATAAACGATGTGCTCTCAGAAAACAACTGACTGGCGGAAAATAGCGTTTTGTCTTTTTTTATTTCGAATTTCAGAGTAAAAAAACAAAAAAAGCGGTCAGTGACCGCTTCTTATTATTCCTCAGAAGGCTCTATGTGAACATGGGAATGAACGATAGAGTGCTCCTCCTGCATTCTTCTCTCAATTTCATCGGCGATATCATGGCTTTCTGCAATGTTGAGATCGGACCTCACTTCCACGATGATTTCCACGTGGATGGCGCTGCCCAAATAACGCGCTTTTACATCTTTGATTTTGCCGACGCCGGGAACTTTCCGGATCGTTTCTTTATACGTTGAAATATGTTTAATATCGAATCCGTCCGTCAAAGAATGGGCTGCCTCTTTAAAAATCCCCCAAGCCGTTTTGCAGATGATTAATCCGATGATAAACGCGGCTGCCGTATCGACCCAAGCAAGGTTAAATTGCGAAGCAAAGATGCCTGCGAACGTTCCGATGCTGACATAGGCATCTGATTTATTATCGGCGGCTGCTGCATAGAGAGCATGGCTGTTCACCTTTTTTGCCAGCCTTTTATTGTAGAGGAAAACCATAAACATCACGATGGCACTGCCTGCAGCCGTCCAGCCCGCAATCATGTCGGGTGTCGTTTCTTTCGGATTAAACAGCATTTCGCCTGAGCTGTACAGCACTTCAAGCCCGACCACCATCATAATAAATGAAGCGATCATCGAGGCGATCGTCTCAGCGCGGAAATGTCCGTACGGATGGTCTTCATCAGGCGGCTTCTGAGAAATCCTGAGGCCGATCAGCACCGCTAATGAGGCGATAATATCGGTTGTATTGTTCAGTCCGTCGGCTCTGAGGGCTTCGGAGTGAAATGCAAGCCCGACGGCCAATTTCACGGCCGACAGCACAAGGTAAGCGATGATGCTGACCCAAGCCCCGGTTTCACCTTTTTTTAATTCATCATACCGTTCCATAAAAAGCTTCCTTTCCCATCCGTGTTTTCGCTTTTAATCATACAAAGCAAAACTTGAGTGAGTCTATAGAAACATGATTCACTTCTTGCAGAAATATAGTCAGAGTAGAACTTTTTTTATTTAAGGAAACAAATTTCAGTTGGGTCAAAACCGGTAAAACCCGCTTTATATAAGGATTTTGCGAAAACCTTAATTTATTCACGCTGGATAGAATTAAAGGACGGTATCTTCTTTCTGAATATTTTTTCTTTAGAGTCCCTGCACTATTCTTCTAAAAAACATTAAACAAACCTGAAATTTAAACGATATTAAAAAAGTCGAAAATAGTCCTTTAAGCTCTTATGATATAAGTTAATAGTAAAATAGTCACAAAAATATATGGACTTTTTTCCTTTTTTTGGATTATTATGTTTTAGACATTATTACATAGATTATGAGGGGGACATTACATGTCAGAACAAACAAATCTTCAAGCCCCAGTCAAACGTACAGCAGAATTTGTACTGGGATTACTAGGCGGTATTTTCGGGATTTTTGCAGGATTTTCAGGTTTATTATTCGGAGGGTTAGGCGCCGCTTTAGAAGCGGATGGCGCCGGAGAAGTTATCGGATCATCCTGGGCGGTTATTTTGCTGTCTGCACTGGCCATCGTCGGTGCATGTATCGTAAAAAAACATACTAAATTAGCGGGTACTTTTTATATCGCGGCTGCAATAGGAGGAACTGTCGGCGTCAGCCTGGCATATATCGTTCCGCTTATCCTGCTTTTAATCGGCGGATGTAAAGCATTGTTCAGCGGCGAGAATAAAGGCCTTGTCTTTAAAAAATGGTGGTTCTATGTCACGATTATTGGATCCATCGTATTCGTCATGATGTTCGCTTCAAGCGGCTCTTCTTCTCAAGAAAGCAAATCGTCCGGAAGCAGTGCAAAGACGACAGCCGCAAAAACTAGCGAAGAAAAAAGCAATGACGATGCCAAAGAAGATAAAACTGAATTTGCTTTAAATGAAACAGCTGATCTTGATGGCACCCACATCACAGTTACTAACGTTAAAAAATCGATGGGCAATGAATATTTCAAGCCAAAAAACGGTAATGAATATGTAGTTGTAACACTTAACATAGAAAATAAAAGCGATAAAGATATTTCCTATAACCCGCTTGATTTTCAAATTCAAAATGAAGATGGACAAATTACACACAATACGTTTGGACCATCAGATGATAACGACCTATCATCTGGAAATCTGACACCGAACGGTAAGGTTTCTGGAACAATCACTTTCGAGACTAAAAAGAGCAAAACATATAAGGTCATCTATACTCCTGAATTTTGGAATGACAAAAAGATTACTTTCAACCTTAAATAATTCAAAAAAACTTGCAAAGAAAACTTTGCAAGTTTTTTAATTGCATTTCTTCCGCCCAAGCACGATCGGATACCGGTTCAACAAAAAGATGCAAGGCACCATAACAAGCAATGTCATGCCGGTGTAAAGCACGCTCCACAACAGGGAGCCGTATGTCTCATCAAGGGAAACTTGCGTGAAGTAGTACACGACGGCTTTCAGCATCCTGATAACCGGATAGTGCAGTACGAGAATGATCAGCGAGTTTTTGCCGAGGAATTGGAGAAGCTTCGCTTTTTCAAGTTTAAAGCTGCTGAAAATGACGCCTGCCGTCCCGAGAAATGAGGTTATATAAAAGATCGCCATGTTTCCGTACTCATTGGCCCTCATATCCACTCTGACGTTCAGGGTCTGCAAGCAGCCGACCGCGATGAATAAAAGAAGCGTGAGCAGCAGCGTTCTTCGGTCTCTCATCTCTTTCAGATTATTTTTCAACAGAAAACCAGCCGAATAAAATACGATGGCGGTCAGGGCCACTTCAATATTCCACGGCAGCTTGATGCCCACATATTGATCATTCAAATAGCCCAAAACGGCTGTGACCATTACGGCTATGACGATAAACAGCCTGCCTCTCCCCCATCTCTTCATGATGAAAAAAAGCATTTCAACGACGAATAAGCATGTTAAAAACCAGAGCGCCGGGTTGTGTGTCAGCATGTAGTCATCAGGCATCGAATAAAAAATGCCTTTAAACGGTACAACCGGATCGACATCCGAACTGCCGGTGAACGTAAAATGCCTCTCGACGAGAACCCAGAATAAATAGGCAAGAACGGAGAAGATGAAGTATGGCAAAAGGAGCGTCTTTATTTTTTTAAAGAGAAAAGATGTAAAAGTCATATTCCCATCATAGTAAACGAGGCCGGACAGAAAGAAAAACAGCGGCATATGAAATGCGAAAATGAACGTTTTCAGCCAATCCGGCGTCGGTGTATGGCCCAACACGACCAATATAATTCCCACGCCTTTCGAAACATCAATCCAATCTATTCTTTTCTGCAATACGGGTATCTCCTTTCAGACCGCTTCGCCCTATAAGAAAGGGTTTACACATAATGTACCATCTTCCCCGCCTTTCTTCCTCCGCGAACCACGCCTCAAGGCGATTTTTAATCGTTAGGAAATATTCTGTTCATCTTCTTGTCATGATCGATTCTTTTTTTTAACATTCTCAGCACAAATCACATTTCTTATTCTCATCATGAGGAACCAGACCATGCAACCCGTCTTATAATGTAATGATCTTTTCATCAGAACAAAAGAGGACAGGTGAAACATGAAACTTGAAAAATTCGTTGACCGGCTCCCCATTCCAAAAGTGCTTAAACCCCACAGCAAAAGCAAGGAAATGACCTATTATGAAGTCACCATGAAAGAATTTCACCAGCAGCTCCACCGTGATCTGCCGCCGACCCGGCTGTTTGGATATAACGGAGTTTATCCCGGCCCTACCTTCGAAGTACAGAAACACGAAAAAGTCGCGGTCAAATGGTTGAATAAGCTTCCGGATCGTCATTTTCTCCCCGTCGACCATACGCTTCATGATGACGGCCATCATGAACATGAAGTGAAGACGGTCGTTCATTTGCACGGAGGCTGTACGCCTGCTGACAGCGACGGATATCCTGAGGCTTGGTACACAAAAGACTTCCATGCAAAAGGCCCTTTTTTTGAACGGGAGGTGTATGAATATCCGAATGAGCAGGATGCTACGGCTCTTTGGTATCATGACCATGCAATGGCCATTACAAGGCTGAATGTATATGCGGGGCTTGTCGGTTTATATTTTATTCGCGACAGGGAAGAGCGGTCATTGAACTTACCGAAGGGAGAATACGAAATCCCGCTCTTGATTCAGGATAAGTCATTTCATGAAGATGGTTCATTGTTTTATCCGCGGCAGCCTGACAACCCTTCGCCGGATCTTCCGGACCCGTCGATTGTTCCAGCTTTTTGCGGTGATACCATTTTAGTCAACGGCAAGGTATGGCCTTTTGCTGAACTGGAACCCCGAAAATACCGGTTTCGGATACTGAACGCCTCCAATACGAGAATCTTTGAACTGTATTTCGATCATGACATCACATGTCATCAAATCGGCACGGACGGCGGTCTTCTGCAGCATCCGGTCAAAGTCAATGAACTGGTGATCGCGCCGGCTGAAAGGTGCGATATCATCGTCGATTTTTCACGAGCAGAAGGAAAAACCTTAACATTGAAAAACCGGATCGGCTGCGGCGGACAAGACGCAGATCCCGATACAGATGCCGACATTATGCAATTCCGCATCTCAAAGCCATTGAAGCAAAAAGATACAAGTTCATTGCCGAGAATATTAAGAAAACGCCCATTTTACCGAAGACACAAGATCAATGCCCTCAGAAATCTGTCATTGGGCGCGGCCGTTGACCAATATGGAAGACCTGTTCTGCTTTTAAACAACACAAAGTGGCATGAACCGGTAACTGAAACTCCCGCACTCGGCAGCACTGAGATTTGGTCGATCATCAATGCCGGAAGGGCGATCCATCCGATTCATTTACATCTTGTTCAATTTTTGATTCTCGACCACCGGCCGTTTGATATCGAGCGATATCAGGAAAACGGAGAACTTGTCTTTACGGGTCCGGCAGTTCCTCCGGCACCGAATGAAAAAGGGCTGAAAGACACCGTCAAAGTACCCCCGGGCTCTGTGACGCGCATTATCGCCACCTTTGCGCCGTACAGCGGCAGATATGTTTGGCACTGCCACATCCTTGAGCACGAAGATTACGATATGATGCGCCCTCTTGAAGTGACAGATGTTCGTCATCAATAAGAAAAAGCCTCCGCATTTGGAGGCTTTTAAAAAAGCACAAATCATCAAAAAAACCATCGCTTGATCCTGTACAATAGGATCATCAAATCGTAAAGGCTGTGGATGAATATGAATGATTACGAAAGAATTCAAAACGCGGTTCATTTTATCGAAGAACACCTTCAAAACGATTTAAACATAACAGATATTGCGGCAAAGTCGTGTTTCTCCCCGTTTCATTTTCAAAGGCTTTTTCAGGCGATCTCCGGTTTTTCCGTTTATCAATACATTCGCAACCGGCGTCTGTCTGAAGCTGCGCTTCTGCTTGAGAAAACAGACCGCTCCATACTCGACATTGCAATCAATTTCGGCTATGGCTCACAGGAAGCTTTCAGCAGGGCTTTCTCACAGTACTTCGGCATCACTCCGGCCAAGTACCGCAAAGCGAAGGTCAAGCTTGATTTTCAATCCAAAATTAATTTCCTCGAATATAAAGAAAGGATGACTGGAGATCTGAACATCCCAAAGCCGCACATCACTCATTTAAACGACATACATATGATCGGATATGAGTACCGGACAAATTTAAACGATGAAAAGTATTTCGAAGATATCCCGATATTCTACAACGATTTCGGCAGAAATGGATACTTTATGCAAATTCCTCAAAAAACGGCTCCGAGTATGTGTTACGGGCTGTCATGCCGCTTCCGGGATGACGGAGGTTTCTCATTTATCATCGGGGAATCCGTTCGCGAAACCGCAGCCGGAGAAGTACCGGAGCCGCTTATGTATACGAAAATTCCCGGCGGCAAATACGCCGTATTTCATGTGAACGGCTCGACCGAATCAGTGCAGAACACAAGAAGATACATCTATGGATCATGGCTGATGAATACCAATTACGAGAGAACTGAAGGACCGGACTTTGAAGTGACTGATGTGTGCCGTTCCGTACCGCCGAACGGGATGAAGATGACCATCTATATCCCGCTTCTGTAAAAACGCCGGGGAACCTTCTGACCACAGGTTCCCCAAATCACTTTTATATCGATTTAAGCGCCTCGGCGGGCGTTTGATCTCCCGAAACCAAATCGAACGAACGCCGGAATGTGTGCTCCTCGGTGAGCGCCGCCAAGATAGTATCAGCCACATCTTCACGCGGAATCGTTCCGCGCTCAAGATTTTCCGCGGCTTTCACACGGCCTGTGCCCGGTTCGTTTAACAGGCCTCCCGGACGAATAATCGTGTAATTTAATTCGCTGCCTTCAAGCATCCGGTCCGCATAATGTTTGGCGACATAATACGGCTTTAACGCTTCATTCCAATTTTCACGGCGGTGTGCCTGCAATGTGCTGACCATAATAAAACGGCGAATGCCCGCTTTTTCGGCGGCTTCGATCGTTTTAACCGCACCATCCAAGTCCACCAAAAGCGTTTTGTCGGCCCCCGTTTTGCCGCCTGAGCCGGCGGTAAAGACAATCGCGTCGCAGCCCTTCGCCGCTTCTGCGATGCTTTCCACGGTGCCTTCTAAATTAGCGAGCGCGGTTTCTGTTCCCGATTGTTTCAAAGCTTGCGCCTGCTCTTCGTTTCTCACCATTGCTCTGACTTGATGTTCGCCGCTCTCATTCAAGCTTTTCGTCAAGCGGCGCCCGATTTGTCCGTTCGCCCCAACTACAAACACTTTCATCTGCTTATCCTCCTTGTTGTCCAGTTTCTTTTTTCATTATTTCACTGTACAGGCAATTGTTCAAACCGCCCGCTCACCAAAATGTGCGAATGCTAAAAAGGCTTCCCATTCTCACTGTAGGCAGCCTCTCAGATTGTTGACAGACTTTTATAATCTGCCCCATTTTTATCCAATTCATTCTGTTTTCTGGCGATGAGGACCTTTTCAAGTCAAGTTCGCCGGATTTTTGAGATTTTGGCAGCAAAAACGTTAAACGTAAATTCGCCTTTTCTCCGCAGTTCAAAAATATCCAACCTCTCCCCCTATTCGAAAAAAACTTGCGCTGAAGCCACTTTTTGTGTTTTTGTCTAACAAGCTGACAGTCCGGATTTTTATATCCGGACTGTTTATGGTTGAAGCCAAAAGTATGTTGCCAGTGCCAATAAAAGCAAATAAAGGCCGGCAATGAAACGAAACACCCCTTTTTTTTCGAAAAAAGGAGGTTGATTAATATGACAATAATAGTGGGCGCTTGGTGACTTTGCCGACAAACAAAAAGACTTCCCATTCGTATCATGGGAAGCCTTTTTGTTTTCTATTCTATTCCGCCGATCTCATTGAAAGGAAAATAACGAAATTCAACTTTTCCGACAACAGAGTCCATTGTGATAAATCCGAAAAAACGGCTGTCTTTGCTGTTTTGACGGTTATCCCCCATCACGAACAAGTGATCTTCCGGCACCTTTTGTTCACCGGTTAATTTCTCCAGTGTGAAATTATCGGTCAAATGTTCATGAAGCGTCAGCTTTTGTTTGTTTTTCTTTAAATAAGGTTCATCGTATGCTTTTCCGTTTATATAAAGGACATCATCCTTCATTTTGATCGTATCTCCCGGGAGCCCGATCACCCTTTTCACATAGTTTTCATCCGAATCAGGCGCGTGAAAAATAATTTTATCAAAGCGCTGAATATCGCTGATTTTACTAACCATGACCATGTTGCCGTCCTCTAAAGTCGGATACATTGAATCTCCCAAAACGGTTGACGGCGTAAACAGAAAATAGCGGCAAATCATCACAAGCGCTGCGGCTATGACAAGTGTTTTCACCCACGATAAGATCTCTTTTTTTCTACTATTTTTCATAAGTACTCTCCTTCACTTCTGGATCGTTTCATCGGCATTCCGCTCCTTCTATCATATCAGGCCGTCCGTCTGAATGCTTTCCGCAAGCACCGGCAGGCGCAGCCGTAAAAAAATGGTTTGATACATATAATATTAGCGGTTGAAACGAAAAATCCTTTATTCAATGTTGAATTTTGTCAGTTGATCTGCTTGATGTACAGCACAGCAAACCATTATAAATGCCCAGGCAAATCGCCTCTCTTTATAATACATTATCATATCATGAGTCAAAGGCGGTGATTGCCTCAAAATGAGCAGCTACGAAGAGTACTATGACAATTACGATCCATACAGCCCTGAGCGGGAAAAAGAAAGACAGTCAAGGAAAGCGCGGCGTTCGGCGGATACTAATAAAACAGATAAAACGAATAAAACTGAGAAAACGGACAAAACGGAGAAAACGAATGAAACTGAGAAAACGGACAAAACCCGCAGCTCTGACGATGACCGGTTCAAATGCAGAAAAAGAAAGTGTTTTTCTGATGACGATGACGACCGTTTCAAGTGCCGCAGAAAAAAATGCTAACCATTGATTTTTAAAGCCGATTCATATATGATAATCGGCTTTTTTACATATATCACGGCTTCACCGCTCTAAACTGGAACATTCATCCATCGGGTGAATACCATGAATCTAAAAGGAGATGGAAAGGAATATGAATGTTCCGAAAGATGCCGTTTGCTCGATGCCGCATGACCATCAAAGGTCTTTGCACGATTTATGCCGCAAATACATGCACTATCACGTCGTGCTGAAAATGAAGGACGGCCGTTCCGTTCACGGCATCCTTGAAGGGATGAACCGTCAGGAAGCATCTGTCCTCGTTCCCGAAGACGTGACAGATGAAAGGCAGTTTTACGGTGGATACGGATATCCGCGGCGACGATTCCGGCGGTTCAGGAGAAGGATCTTCCCGTTTATTATTATTGCTGCGCTGTATCCTTTTCCATATTATTAGGCAAAAGCCCGGTATGATGCCAAAACCATGAAACTTATTTCCCTTTGCTTCGTATATACAAAAACGACGCAAACCGAGGAAGGAGACAGATAAATGGCATCTGCTAAACTGCAGCAGCGGTTGGATCAATATAAAGCAATTTACTCTGAGTTAAAAAGCGAATTAAAATGGAAAGTCACAGATCAGCGGACATTAATGATGATTGCTTCCATGTATGTCGTCAACAAGCGGCCTTTTGATAAAGAACGGTTTATAACGCTGAGTGAGGCTGTCAAACAGGCCGCCGGTACATTTTCGCCGTTAAGGTCGTCCCATCGCTATACATTCGCCGCTATGTTTGACGTGCGCTTCGAAGAACCTGAAACGCATATCAGACCTTTTTTCATCCTTTATGAAAAAATGACCGGCAACGGATTTAAAAAAAGTATTTTCACCTATTTGTCCGCTCTTATCCTTTTGACAAAATATCCTGATGAGCATGATCATGAAGGGAAAATCAATCGGGCTTTGTCTATTTACAAAGGAATGAAGGACAAGCACAGCTTTTTAACATCTGCCGGCGACTACCCGCTCGCCGTGCTCTTGGCTGGTTCAAGCATGGAGACAGGTGAACTGATTGACTATATCGAAGCGTTTTACCAAAAGCTTAACCAAGCGGGTTTTCGCAAAGGGAACGATTTGCAGTTTCTCAGCCACATCCTCTCGCTTATGCCTGAGCGGGATTCCGATCAGCTTGTCGCCCGCTCCCTCCGGATATACGATGAATTGACAAAAAAGCATAAAAGACCGAAGCCTGTCCATTACCCGGAAATCGGACTGCTTGCGTTGCTTGAGAACAGTGAAAAAGACATAGATGCCATCACAATCATGGCAGGCGCATTGAACAGCGATAAACTGTTCAGGTGGCAGAAAGACATGAATCTGAAAACGGCCGTCAACTTATACATGAGCGAAAAAACGGAAGATCCGGCGCTTCTGGAAACAGGACTTTATCAAACGCTTGAAGCCGTTATCCAAGCACAGCAGACGGCAGCAATCGCCATTATGACGAGCTCGGCTGCAGCGTCTCAGGCAAATGGCTCATGATAAAAAGAAATCAGCCGGCACAGTTTGTTTGTGCCGGCTGATGGTCGTTTATTCATCAATGACGGTAAAGGTGTTGATGATCCCGTTTGTTTTTTCCCAGGCTTTGCTCACTTTTTTCGTATCCATATCATACGAATAAATCGTTCTCACCCTTGCTTCGCTCCCCGTTTCATCTTCAAGCAGCTTCGCATCTTTTGCTTCAGCGAGAAAGTAAAGTTTTTTCCCGTCTTTCGAGAATTGCGGCTGTGCTGAGTCGACTAATGAAAATGCCCGCTGATCTGAAATGATCGCTTTATATTTCTTCGTTTCGGCATCCATCGCATAAATCGCCTTCTGATCATCAGCCGATTCTGTATAGACGATCGTTTTTCCATCCGGCGAGATGGCCGTGTCATTGATAAATTTTGCGATCGTTCTCACCTTTTCCTGACCTTTCACATCCGCCAGGGAAATGTTCATATTTGTCGGTTCGGGCGGTACTCCTTTGCTGTTCGCCTCATCGGTTTTTTGATAGTCTTCTTTCAATGAATAATGCAGTATAACGAATCGATTGTTAGCTTTGTTGTACTGATAGTAGCTGACGCTTTCGTCCTTGTTCTTTAACGATGGATAGATGACGTGAAACGCCTTTTGTTTTAAATCAAATGAAGCGAGGTGAAAATTCCTCTCCTCCGCAAGGTTATATCTCATGAACAGCTTCGAACCGTCCGCCGATAGACTGAGCCCGTCGACATATTCATCTCCTGAATATAGGGTTGTTTTTTTGCCCGACTGTAAATCCAGCCTGATCAAATGCTTCACATTGCTATTATCGGTGTTCGTATAATAAAGAATGCGTTTTTTCCGGTCTAATGCCATAGCCGGGTAATCCGTCATCTTTTCTTCATACAGCTTATTTTGATTTTCGTAGTAAGCGGTCATCAGCTTCTGATCGGTTATTGATACGAGCAGATCTGAACCGCCGCTTTTTGCCGGCTCCGCTTTTTCCGGGACGAAATAGCGGACGGCCGCAAATGCGCCTGCGGCTAAAACGACTGCCGCCAACAAAAACACCAAAACTTTTTTCATATTCGACCCCGCCAATTGAAAGAAGCAAGAAAACGATTTTTCTTGCTTCATTTCTCCTATTTATTATATGTATAATGTCCGGCGACCTTTCCTTTGCTTGTCGGAAATCCCAAAGCTCTAAAAGCTTTCGGGCTTACATCCAAAACAGCGCCCGGCATTCTGCCGACATCATATTTATAGACTGTAATGACTTTGTTTGGTTTTGCTTTAGAATAGGCTCTTATTTTTGTGCCTTTTCTCGGAACATCGAAGCCCATCTTTGTGGCGCAGTCCCAATGGCCGAGCCTTTTGCCGTCAGCGCCGACTTTGCCTACGCCGTTGTACCAAGTGATGTAGCCGCTGACTTTTTTCGTTTTAGCACTCGCTTCACCGGCAAAATTGAATGCCAATAGCAAGCTGCCTGCCAAAACAAAAACAGAAAAAAGTATCTTCTTCATATAAAAGTATCCTCCGTGAATGGGATTTTTTTCTGACATTCAAATTATACCTTTTTTCATAGAAATGGTATTTTACAGTTTGTTTACGTTTAAAATGCAATTATTACGCCCAGTTTTCTACCAAACTATTATGAATAGATGACACCTTTGCCCGGATCGTTCGTATATAAAAGAGAAACCAAAATGAATAGGATGATCACAGTGAAAAAATCGAAACTGATCTCGTTATCCGCGGCTGCGATGCTTTTCGCCGTCCCTTCTCAGGATGTTTATCATCCGCTTCAGACCGTTCACAGGAGGTCGCAGAAGACCAATCCATTCAAAAATACGATCTCGTATGGTTTGATTACGTGAATGACAGCGAATCCGACAAAGCACCTTTACTGAAAGCATCATACGTGAAAAATGGGAAAGAAAAGACGGAGACTTTCAAAAAATATGTGGAAAATGTGGAAAATGTGGAAAATGTGGAAAATGTCGAACAGCCTTATATTAAAATCCGCGATCATGAAGCCTTCATCTACCGTCCCCCATACATCAAATATGACCAGGAGCCGCTTGAGGGCGTCGTCAAAGATAAAGTGGAACAAAAAAGCAGTGATGAACAATGAAGAAAAAAAGCGCTCCTCTTATTTTAATCATGGCGCTGTCTCTCTTGCTGCCTTTTG
The DNA here is from genome assembly GCF_014042035.1 of Bacillus haynesii. Taxonomy (NCBI): domain Bacteria; kingdom Bacillati; phylum Bacillota; class Bacilli; order Caryophanales; family Bacillaceae; genus Bacillus; species Bacillus haynesii. The sequence goes on from NZ_CP059494.1 coordinate 2,357,006, forward strand.
CTCAAGCAGAGGCAGCAGGCAGCAATGGAACATCCGGAGCCAATGCTTCGAGTTCCTCGGCTAATAACAGCTCTCTAAAAACACGTCCGGGTTCAGTCAACCAGAGAATGCGCAGTTATATGAATCAGTCTGCGAGCCGACAATATTTAAACAAGAGCAGTCAGTTCAACGCTATCCAGCGGACTTTGCCGTCGAATGCCCTGTACAAAGGAAGCATCAAGCGGACACTCAATCAAAATCCTGCTGGATCAACCTTTTTGAATTACTACTTTCCATACTGGATGATCTTCCACGGAGGCGGATATACAGCAGAACAAAAAAACATCCTCCGCACCGCAGGAATCAAAAAAAAAGCGCTCTCTGAACGAAAAGAAAAAAGATATTGGCTGTTGATTGAAGATCAAAAAGGAAAAGAACATGCCGTCCTCGTCTCGAAAAAACAGTATGACAGCATTCAAAAAGGGGACCGGATTGAAGTGCGCCGCAAACAGATCACCAAAAAATAGCTGAAACAAGTGCCGGTCATCATCATGATGCCGGCTTTTCTCATCATGTCAAACAAGGGCTTGCATTAACGAAAACCATCTGTTAAAATTCATTTCATAGCTAATGATTCTGAAAATAAAAAGGCAGGCGTCACGATTGGATAGATCCCCCCATCTTCGACAGGAAGAATACGACACACTCAGCAAGCTGAAGCGCATGCCGATCGAATCCTTGAATCTTGAAGCCATTTCGGTCGCCACCAACCTTTACCGGTCAGCGCAAAAGCTTCGCGTCAAAATGGAGACCGAGGTCCTTTCCTCATATCAATTGTCTTGGACGGCTTTTTCGATTCTTTACGATCTATGGGTATGGGGCAGGCTTGAAACGAAAAAGCTCGCCGAATTGTCAGGCATTTCAACAGCCACTGCGAGCAATGTCATGAAAACGCTTGAAAAAAAGAACTTATGCGTAAAAAGCGCGGATCCGAGAGACCGCAGACACGTATTCGCCGAGATCACATCCGAAGGAAAAGCCGCTATTGAAGAGCTATATCCGGCGTTCCACAAAGGGGAAACAATGCTGATCAAAGGCATGACAAAAGAGGAGCAGAATACATTGATCGAGCTCCTTCGAAAAGTGAACGACAATCTTCATAAACCATAAGCAACGACGGGAATAAGTAGCGGACTGTCTCCATGTTCCAGAGAGCCGGCGGCTGGTGCGAGCCGGTACAAAGACAGACGTGAATTACCTCCCTGAGCTTTCTTTGTGAACTTTCAAGTAGCAAAGAACGGGAAACCGTTACCTGAAATTGAGCGGAAGATGAAGGTCTTCAATCAGGGTGGTACCGCGTGCATTTGAGCCACGTCCCTTATCGGGATGAGGCTCTTTTTTTTTATACAAAAAAAAGGAGGAGTTATTATGCAGCAACAACAATTTGATCAACTGACAACTGCCGAGAAGCGGGAAGTCGAAAGGCAGCTTCACTTATATATGGACGGAGCGGAGGAGGTCATTCCCCCGGAAGAACTGCGGGCAAAGCTGGCCAAATCGATTTTGGGCGGCGAACCGCTGAAAATTAAGCTTGGCCTCGATCCGTCGGCGCCTGATGTTCATTTGGGCCACACCGTCGTCTTGAATAAACTGCGCCAATTTCAGGAAAACGGACATATCGTCCAGCTCCTCATCGGGGATTTCACAGGAAAAATCGGCGATCCGACAGGAAAATCCGCCGCCAGAAAACAGCTGACGGACGAAGAAGTCCGCCGCAATGCCGAAACATACTTTCAACAGTTCGGAAAAGTGCTTGATCAGAACAAGGTCGAGCTTCACTACAACTCAAAATGGCTCAAACGATTAACCTTGGAAGACGTCATTGAACTCGCCGGCAAAATTACCGTCGCCCGTTTAATGGAACGCGATGATTTTGAAGAAAGAATCGCCATGCAAAAGCCGATTTCGCTTCATGAGTTCTTTTACCCGTTGATGCAGGGATATGATTCAGTCGTTCTGGACAGCGATATCGAACTGGGCGGAACGGATCAGCATTTTAATGTGCTCATGGGCAGACACTTTCAGGAAAAGTACGGAAAAGAAAAACAGGTCGTCATTCTCATGCCGCTGCTTGAAGGGCTTGACGGCGTTGAAAAAATGTCTAAATCAAAGAACAATTACATCGGCATCGATGAAGACCCTCATGAAATGTTCGGGAAAACGATGTCGCTCCCGGACAGTTTGATGAAAAAATATATCCACCTTGCGACCGACTTGGAGGCGGAAGATAAAAAACGTCTTGTCAAGGATTTGGAAACCGGGGCCGTTCATCCGAGAGACGTGAAAATGCTGCTCGGGAAAACCATCGTCAACATGTATCATGGAAGCAAGGCGGCCGAGGCGGCAGAACAGCAGTTTAAACAAGTTTTTCAGCAAAACAGCGCGCCTGACAATATAACGGCCGTACACTGGCAAGGTGACGAAACGGTGCCGGTCACCGATTTATTGGTGACGCTCGAACTCCTTCCTTCCAAAAGTGAAGCCCGCCGAATGATCCAAAACGGCGGCGTTAAAATCAACGGCGTCAAAGCAGAATCGATTCATGCGGACATTGTACTCGAACACGGCATGATCATCCAAGTCGGCAAACGCAAGTTTGTCAAATTGCAAATGCATCAATAAGCAAACAGCCTAATCATCCTTTTAAAGGGATCGATTAGGCTGTTTTTCATGAAAAGCGTAGGCGATAGAATCGGCAACAGGCCGGTATCCAATCGCCTGATAGATTCGATTTGACGTCGCGTTGCTAAGATCGGTGTATAAACAGCAAAACGCATTTCCGAACGGTCTTCCTCTCCGGCCAGCCAAACCCCTTGATCTTGTTCTTGATTTTGCCTTCCCCTCTCTGATTGCAAATAAGCCGCCAGCGGCGGCCTGTCATTTTATGATTCTGGGGTTGCTTTTTAATTCCCTTCTTTTATGCAACAACAGCGCTGCCATCCTTCCTTCAGCAGCTCAAATGTCAGCTCGTTTGTGTTGTGCACGATCAAATCGGCCCCGCGCATCGATGAATCATCACCGACTCCCACCGCGAACATCCCTGCGGATTTGATCGCGGCGATCCCGGCTTCAGCGTCTTCGATTGCCGCACATTCAGACGGAGGCACACCGAGCAGCGCTGCGGCCGTCAAAAAGATTTCGGGGTCGGGCTTTCCGTGAGCAAGTCCTGCCGGATCAACGACAGCCTGAAATTCGTCCTTGACCCCGAGCCGTTCCAAAATAGCGGGAGCATTTCGGCTTGACGAAGCTAACGCAATGCTTACATTTTCCCTTTTCAATTCGGCAAAAAGCCCGGCGATTCCCGGCAGCAGGTCATGCGGGGTCAAGTTTTGGATCAGCTGTTTGTAGTATTGATTTTTCCGGCGCATGATCTCTTGTTTCTCCGCCTCCTGATACTTTCCGGCCGCACCGCCGTGAATCAAAATCGTGTCTAGCGATCGCTCTCTGTCGATGCCTTTCAGCCGTTCATTAAAGCTCCGGTCAATCTCAATGCCGATTTGTTCGGCAGTATGTTTCCAAGCGAGGTAATGATGCTCGGCCGTATCCGTGATCACGCCGTCCAAGTCAAAAATGACCGCTTTCATGATGTTGGATCCTTTGCCCGGCTGATCATCATGAAAGCTTCATAAGGCTCCATGTCAATGCTGCCGCTCATATCAAGCCGTTCGCGGGCGTAATTGGACAACAGCATATCCCACTTGTCTTCAAGCATTTCCGGCGGGGCATGAAACAGCGCCTTTTCTTCTGACAAATTCACGGCAACTAACAGCTTTTCGCCCTGATATTCGCGGGTATACGCAAAGATTCGCGGATCATCCTCGAGCAGCAGCCGGTAGTCTCCGTATACGATAACTTTATTTTGTTTGCGCAACCCGATGAGCTTCTGATAATAATAGAAAATCGAATCTTCATCGGCGAGCGACTCTTTCACATTGATTTCTTGATAGCGGGGATTTACCGCCAGCCAAGGCTCTCCATCTGTGAAGCCCGCGTGTTTTCCGTCATCCCATTGCATCGGCGTTCTCGCGTGATCCCGCCCTTTTTTCGCCACGGCTTTTCGAAAGTCTTCCTCTGTCATCGTTTTGTTTTCGATGACAAGTTCGCGGTATGCGTTTTTAATTTCGAGATCATCATACATCTCGAGCGGCATTTCGCTGTTTGTCATGCCGATCTCTTCTCCCTGATAAATGAAAGGGGTTCCCTTCATGCCGTGCAAGACCGTTGCAAATGCTTTGGCGCATTGTTTGCGCAGTTCGCGGTCATTGCCCCATCGGGATATGACCCTCGGCTGATCATGATTTTCGAAATAAAGCGTATTCCAGCCGACATTCATTAAAGCGGTCTGCCACCTCGTCATCGTCTTTTTTAAAGCGATCGGGTCAAACGGCTTCATCTCCCATTTCCCATTCGGCGAATGCTGTTTTGTATCAATATCCATATGTTCAAATGTAAAAATCATGTTCAGCTCATGTCTGCTTGGACCCGTGTATTTTTTCGCTTCTTCAACATCTGAGCCGTTGGCTTCGCCGACCGTCATGCAGTCGTAACGGGACAGCACTTCCCGGTTCATCTCTTGTATAAATTCGTGCAGACGGGGGCCGTTCGAATGATAGCGGCCGACGACATAAGGACGGCTGTCATCTGTTTCATAATCGGGAAAGTCGACGTATTTGGAAATGGAACCGATCACATCCATCCGCCAGCCGTCCACGCCTCTGTCCATCCAAAATGTCATCAAATCGTATACTTCCCGGCGAACCGCTTCATTCTCCCAGTTTAAGTCAGGCTGCTTTTTCGAAAAGTAGTGAAGATAATACTGCCCTGTCCGCTCATCGAACGTCCATGCCGGTCCTGAAAAGATCGATCCCCAATTGTTCGGTTCTGAACCGTCCGCCTTTGGATCTTTCCAAAAATAATAATCACGGTAAGGATTGTCCTTTGACTTGCGGCTTTCGGCAAACCAGGCATGTTCATCAGACGTGTGGTTCACGACAAGATCCATGATGATTTTCATTCCGCGTTTATGCACTTCATCGATCAATTGAAACATATCGTCGTTCGTCCCGAACTTTTCGTATATGCTTCTATAGTCGCTGATGTCGTAGCCGTTGTCATCTTGCGGGGAATCAAACACAGGACACAGCCAGATCACATCGGCTCCGAGGCTTTTGATGTAATCGAGCTTTTGAATCACGCCCTGCAAATCACCGAATCCGTCTCCGTTGGAATCATAAAAACTCCGCGGGTAAATTTGATACACGACTGCCTCTTTCCACCATTGGCTCATCGGGCATCCTCCTTTCATACCGTCCGTTCAGTGCGATCTGCTCTCCATAAACTGTCATGGAAAGCGGTTCTCCTTTTAGAAGGTTGAAGACGACGCTGTTTTCCTCTACCTGGACATTGATTAGCCGGTTCCGATAATTGATGTTGAACGAATAACCGTCCCATTCCTTCGGCAAAAACGGAGCAAACGACAGCGTCTCATCCTGGGTCCGCATGCCGGCAAATCCTTGCACGATCGCGAGCCAGCTTCCGGTCATCGATGTGATATGAAGCCCTTCCTCTGTATCATGATTGTAATTATCGAGGTCAAGCCTCGCTGTACGCTTATACAGTTCGAGCGCTTTCTTTTCCATTTTGAGCTCGGCCGCCAGCACCGCATGGACAGACGGCGAAAGGCTCGATTCATGAACCGTCATCGGTTCATAAAATTCAAAGTTGCGCCGTTTTTCTTCCATCGTAAATCGGTGATTAAAGAAATAAATGCCTTGGAGAACATCCGCCTGCTTAATAAAACTGGAGCGGAGAATTTTGTCCCATGACCAATTCTGATAGAGCGGGCGGTCATCCGGTTCAAGCTCATCCGCTGCCTGAAGCTCTTTATCCAGGAATGTATCATGCTGAATAAAAATATTTAATTCCTCACTGTATGGATAGTACATTCTCGCGATGATATCCTTCCACCTCTCGATTTCGGCTTCCCGTACATCAAGCCGGCGGCATTTTTCCTCCGGGAGGATAGCGAGGTTTTCGAGCGTATACTCAAGCGTCCACGACGCAATCAAATTCGTATACCAGTTGTTGTTGACATTGTTTTCATATTCATTCGGCCCTGTGACGCCGTGGATCATATATTTATTGTTTCGTTTTGAGAAGTGGACGCGGTCCGCCCAAAATCTGCTGATCTCGACGAGAACGTCTATCCCGTATTCTTTCATATAGTCCCGGTCGCCTGTATAATTAACATAATTGTAGATCGCATAACAGATCGCGCCGTTGCGGTGTATTTCTTCAAAGGTGATCTCCCATTCATTGTGGCATTCATCGCCTGTGAAGGTCACCATCGGATAAAGGGCCCCTTTCAGCCCCAGTTTAGCGGCATTCCGTTTAGCTGCCTCCAAATGATGATAGCGGTACAAAAGCAGGTTCTTCGTCACCTCCGGCTCGGCCGTCGCTAAATACATCGGAACGGCGTACGCCTCAGTATCCCAATAGGCGGCTCCGCCGTATTTCTCGCCGGTGAATCCTTTCGGCCCGATGTTTAAGCGCGAATCGGCTCCGTAGTATGTCGAGAAGAGCTGAAAAAGGTTGTACCGGATGCCCTGCTGAAGCTCATCATCCCCTTTAATTTCAATGTCCGCTTTTGTCCACCTTTCCATCCAATGTTCGGTATGCCTTCGCTTCGCCTCTTCATATCCCTGCCGAAAAACATCAGCCAAAAGCTCCCTGCCCTTTACTAAAAGCTCTGCTTCTTCAAAGTCTCGGGACGTTGTGACAATAATCAATTTCTTTAAAGAAGCCTTTGTTCCCGGCTTCACTTCATAACAGTAGCGGTTTTCCGCGTACATTGCATCCGTTTGAAATTGCTCGCTGACATATCCTTCTGTCACGTTGCACATAGAAGCAGCCACCGTAAAACGCGGGGTTCCAAACGGATTCTCAATCGTTTTCGTCACAAGATGGCCGCGATGAGATTCGGCGCCTTTCGCTTCTTCCTGCCAAAACCGCTCTTCGAAATTGGCATCCTCATTTGCGACATTTCCATCAAGATAAGGAACAAGCGTGATGACCGCCTCATCGCTCAGGCACTCCGCTTCATAATGGATCGCGCACAGCTGCGGGACATCAAGGCTAAGAAAGCGCTCCGACGAAATTTTGACAGACTTTTGATTCACACGAACGACAGCGCTTCTCCGCAGGGTGCCTTCCTTCATATTGAGCTCCAATTCAAACGATTCGATATCGTTTTGATTGAGGTCGACTTTTTCGTCGTCTACATATACATCAATTCCGATGAAATTCATCGCATTGATCACTTTCCCGAAATATTCAGGATAGCCGTTTTTCCACCAGCCGACACGCGTTTTGTCTGGGAACCAAACCCCTGCGATATATGTGCCTTTAAGACTTTCGCCTGAATAGCTTTCTTCAAAATTCCCCCTGATTCCCATATAGCCGTTCGCCAAGGATGTCAGACTTTCCTGAAGCCGTTTATGTTCCTTTTCAAATTTGTTTGTTTTGATTTTCCACTGGTCGATCTCAAATAGCCGCTGATTTGCCATGATTTCCTCCTGACTGTAGATTTTCGTTGTGATGGCGGGTTTTGAATATATGCCTGAAGATGAAAGAGACCATCAAAGCACTACCGCATGAATGGATGAGCAGCATCATGATGAAGTCAAAGCGGATCATACCGAAAGCCATTGCGGCTGCTGCCGGAAGCGCTGATCCGCACACCGCCGCTGCGGCAGCTTCCTTAAACGACCTTATCCCGGTCATGTTGGATTTTTTGGAGATCCAGATGCCTCCCGCCAGAACGGCCGTCAAAAAAAGCGAGATGATGAAAACCGCCGAACAGGCCAGCATGATGATCAGCGGCTTATATTGGGCAAACCACATGGCACCGATAAAATCCCCCACATGGCCGGCGTCCAGATCATTCAGCCCGGCCTTTGCCGGATAGCGAACGGAAAACCCCGTTCCGTTTTGATCGCTGATGATCAGATGATCTGACTGAAAGATGAGCGCGTTTTGATAGCCTTCCGCCTTTATCCGCCCGTTTTCACCGCTTGTTTTCAATTCATGCTTCAAATCGACCGCTAGCAAGGTTCTCCCTTTCTCCACAAGGTACAGGCCCCCTGCACCTGTCAATCTCCCGTTTGTCAATTGGTAGCCTTTTAATTGCTTGATGAATGCCGCGTCAGCCTCTTGAACAACATTTGGCATCAGATACCCGGCGTTGAAGCGGTCCATTTTCATAAACGCAATCGTCATGGGCGCCATTAAACAAGCCGTCAAAAACATAAACAGAAAAGAAATTTCGAGCCAGCTGAATGCATGTTTGCAGCGCATGACGCCCGCCGGTGATGCCGCTGCTTTAAGAAAGCGGACGATCAGCTTTTCGTTTCGCATATCGTTCATCGGTTTATCCCTTCGTTCCGCCGGATGTCAAACCGGACACAAAGTTCTTTTGGAGAAAGAAGAACAAGATGCAAATCGGCAGAGCTGCAAGAATCGCTCCGGCTGCAAACAGCGCGACTTTTTGCTGCTGCGGATTGGAGATGAATGTCTGCAAACCGACGGCGATGGTCAGGCTTTCCGGCGACCGAAGCAGAAATTTTGCAAGCAAATAGTCGCCGAACGGCCCCATAAACGCCCACAGCGCCTGAACTGCAAGCATCGGCTTAACAAGCGGCAGAACGACCGAAGCAAAGATCCGCAGGTGCCCCGCTCCGTCAATCCGCGCCGCTTCATCGATTTCTCTCGGCACTGTATCAAAGTAGCCCTTCATCAGCCATGTGTTCATCGGAATTCCGCCGCCGATATAGATTGCAGTTAAAAACCAATATTGGTCCAAAGCTCCGATCAGCATGGCCAGGACGTAAAAAGCGGTCAGCGCCGCCATCGTCGGCACCATTTGAATGATCAAAAAGAAAATGAGGCTCTTTTTTCGGCCCGCAAACCGGTAGCGGCTGTACGTATAGCCGGCAAGCGTCACAATCGTCACCTGGAACACCATGACAGACAGCGCGATCACAAGCGTATTCCCGTACCAATTGAGGTAAAGCGTCTCTTCAAACAGCCGCTTAAAGTGGTCCAATGTCCATGCGCCCGAAAAATCGAGTGTAAAAGCCGCTACATTCCCGACCCGAAATGCGGATGATGCTGTGATCAAAAGCGGATAAATAATCACGATGCTTAAAAACGTCAAAAATATATAGGTCAAAACCTTGTTCAGCATCCCGGTGAACCGCGTATTTTTGAAAATCCCTCTCATCTACATGACCTCCTCATTGCCAAAGGCATTCGACTTCTTAAAAGCAATCAGGGAAACCCCGATGACAATGAAAGAAATGAGCAGTGTGACAGCAGCCGCCACGGAATACTGCGGCGACGTCCCTGTCGTCAGCTTATAGATCCAGGATATTAAGATGTCGGTTGACCCGGCTCCAGCCCCCGCACTCCCCGGACCGCCCTCATTAAATAAATAGATGATCGAGAAGTTATTGAAATTAAACGTATACTGGGTAATCATCACCGGTGCGGTCGCAAATAAAATCATCGGTAGCGTAATGTGTTTAAAGCGCTGAATAAATGTCGCACCGTCAATCTTTGCCGCTTCATAAAGCTCTCCGGGAATCGCCTGAAGCACCCCCGTCACCATGACATAAATGTAGGGAAAACCGAGCCACGTCTGGATCATAATCAAAGCCGTCTTCGTCCAGAACGGATCGGTCTTCCATGCGACAGCCGGGATGTCGACGAACGGAAGCTGGTTCAAAAGCGGGATCACCTGGACGTTCATCGCGCCCGCCGAGTCGTTGAAAATGTTGGCGAAACTCATAATCGTAATAAATGCCGGAACGGCCCAAGGAAGCAGGAAGATGATCCGGAACATCCGCTTGCCTTTAATAAAGTTCTGATTGACGATCAGCGCCGTCACGATGCCGAGAACAATTTGCAGCGTCGTCGCACAGATCGTCCAGATGATCGTCCAGCCCAATACATCGGCGAATGTTTGCCGATACGAGCCAAGGAAAAAGATATTCATGAAATTTTTAAAGCCGACCCAGTCGATAAGACTGTTAGGCGGAATATGATAAAAATCGTAGTTTGTAAACGCGATAAACAGAGTCACCAGCACCGGAAAAATAATCACAAACACCATCATGAGGTATGCCGGCAGCGTAAATAAATACGGAAACCCTTTGTCACCTGCATTTCTGATCATGTCCCCAGCCGTCTCGCTGATTTTCAAACCCGCCGCTTTCATCGCGGCGGTCTTCCGGGCATCATACAGATTAAAGATGTAAAACATCAGAAAAACGAGCGTCAAAATCAATTGCAGCGTGCCCTCTATCAAGAGAAACAGCGAGTGGTCTTCCCCCGGGACAGTCCCCAGCGTCACGAGACCGATCAGCGCCTGATAACCGAAAAGCGCTAACTCACAAATAAACAAGCCTGTGATGACTAGAAAAAGGATCCCCTTTGAAAACTGCCGGTTTGCAATCTGGCCAGCACCGGGAATAATCGATAACAGCGCTGCCTTCCGGCTCAGTTTTGCAAGCGTTTGGTCTTTGTTCATTTTTTTCGCCCTCTATTCTTCCGGACGCTAAAACCGCCGTTTTATTTCACATACTTTTCTTTAATGTTTTCTTTGATCACACGGACGGCATCATCCGCTGATTGCTGAGCCGATTTTTTTCCTGCTGCCGCGTCAAATATCAAGCTTTCTGCACCTGTCCACACTTCAGCCATTTCCGGAATATTCGGAGTCGGAGTCGCCGTTTCGTATTGCGTGATGACCGCCGATGTCAGCTCGCTTTTTTGTTCCCCTGCTTTCTTTCGTGCAGCGAGGTTGGCCGGAACTTCGTTCGTATCTTCATAGAAACGATAAGCGTTTTCGTCATTTGCGGCATATTGAAGCCATTTTTCAGCAAGCTCCGGCTCTTTCGTATATTTTGAGGCGACCCAGCCTTTTCCGCCTGCAAACGGGGCATACTCTTTTCCGTTCGGCAATGTCGGGATTTTCGTTGCGCCGTAGTTCAAACCGGCTTCTTTATAATTGGAAGCCGACCAAGGACCTCCGATAACAGCCGCTGCTTTTCCATCCATAAAGGTCTGCTGGATGAAATCGTCAGCGCTCGTATTGTCCTGCATGCCTTTCGGCCAATATTCGCTGAACCATTTCTCGGCGTATTCCACCGCCTCCACGGCTCCCTTGTTGTTCAGACCGATGTCTCCGGAATCCGTGCCGTCAGCTCCGAATACATATCCGCCGTATCCGGCCATTAAACCGTATGACATGTAAAAGTCCGTCCATTTTGCGAGAAAAGCGGTCGATTTTCCTTTTTCCGAAGAAAAAGCGAATCTTTTGTCTTTTGTTAAATCCTCGAGTTCGTTAAAGGTTTTTGGCGGCGCTTTTAACAGGTCTTTGTTGTAATAGAGTACGAGAGTTTCAATAACAAGCGGGGTTCCGTAGACTTTTCCGTCAACCGTCACCTGCTGCATTTCTTTGTCGCCGAAGCTTTTTGTATCAGACGGCTTGACTTCCAGCAAATGCCCTTGCTGACCTAAGCCGCCGATACGGTCGTATGCCGCAAGCATGACATCGGGCGCATTGCCTGCCGGGCCGTCAAGAGGAAGCGCTTCAAGCTGATCGAACATCGGCTTTTCAACGATTTTGACTGTCACATCATTCTCTTTTTCAAAACCTTCCTTTATGCTTTCGACGTAAGGTTTATAGACCTCTTCCACAGACACGGTGAGCACTTTTTTCCCGCCGCTGCCTCCTGTTTCCTTTGAACTTGAACAGGCGGCAAGACCGAACAGCAGAACTGACGCCAGCAGGACTACAAATCCTTTTTTTAAATGTTGCATCTTTTTTCCCCCTTCTATCTTAGAATCTGAGACAATTGTAATCCTCGATAGAAAGCGGTTACAATAGTTTTAAACCTGTTACCGGTAACAGAATTTAAACCGCCCCCAAAATGAAAAATCCGCCTGGCTGAATGTTGATCACATCATCATGATGAAGCGCTTCTTCCTTCCACGCATCGTATATTCTTTTGTCGCTTGCAATCTTCAAATCCCGCAATCTGACACGGCGCATTTCGCTGCCCTGGTGGAAGAAGTAGATCAGCTCTTTTCCTTCATGCGTTCGGGAAAAACTGACAAAATTGTTTTGATCGTCAACCAGCCTCCACTCAAGCGCTCCATAAGTCAATACATCATTCTCTTGTTTGCGCAAAGCGATCAGCCGTTTCATAAATGTGAGCATCTCTTGATTCTGTTTCTCTTCTTCCCAAACCATGCACTTCCGGCACAATGGATCATCCCCGCCGTCAAGCCCGATTTCAGTTCCGTAATAAATGCACGGCGAGCCTGTCTGAGCAAACATAAATGCCAAAAGAGAGCGCACCTTTTTCTCATCTCCTCCGCATCTTGTCAAAATCCGTTTCGTATCATGGCTGTCTAGCAAATTAAACATCACCTCATTGACCTGCTTCATCCCGCTCATTAAATGCGAATTGATGCGGCTGACCATTTGCGAAGCTGAAATTGATCCGTCTGCAAAATAGTCAATCATCGGTTCTGTGAACGGGTAGTTCATGACGGAATGAAATTCGTCTCCTCTAAGCCACGGATCAGACTGATGCCAGATTTCGCCCAATATAAAAATGTCGGGCTTTTCTGTTGTGACGGCTTGCCGGAACTTCTTCCAAAACGCATGATCGACTTCATTCGCTACATCCAAACGCCAGCCGTCAATATCAAATTCGCGGATCCAGTACAGCGCGATATCAAGCAAATAAGCCTGAACTTCCGGGTTGGCCGTATTAAGCTTCGGCATCTCGGGAGTAAACGCAAATGTATCATAGCCGCCTTCTTTAACAGGGAAAGAATGAATATGGAACCAGTCTTTATAGCGGGACTTTTCACCGTTTTTGACGACATCCTGCCACTCTCGCGAAGCGCTGCCAATGTGGTTAAAAACAGCGTCAAGCATGATCTTCATTCCCCGCTCGTGAAGCCGGCTGATCAGCGTGCGAAAGAGTTCCTCATCGCCAAAATGCGGATCGATCGAGCAATAGTCCAATGTATCGTATTTATGGTTGGAAGGCGCGGCAAAGATCGGTGTCAAATAGATGCCGCCTATCCCTAAGTCTTCCAAATAGTCCAGCTTGTCCATGATCCCCTGCAAATCCCCACCGAAAAAATCGTGCACCTCGGGATCCTTGCTTCCCCATGGCAAAGCGTTTTCCGGAGACAAATCTTCTCGCCCGCTGGCAAAGCGCTCCGGAAAAATTTGATACCAGACGGTTGATTTGACCCAGTCAGGTGCATCAAACGTATCAGCCTCATGAACAAACGGAAATTTAAAGCAGTGCTTGCCCGTATCCGCCATTTTCCCTGCAAACGGACATGCACCATTGCTTCCGTAAAAAGTGTCTTGACCATCAGCGTCTGTAAGGATAAACCCATATTGCAGACGCCTGAACGGAGGCACCACTTCGGCAAACCAGTAATCATGCGTGCTTGTTGCGGCAATTTTCGCCATCGCAAGCTCGTTCGCTTTCCATGTGCCGCCGGTGTATTCGTAAGGATCACCCCAAATTAAGCGGACGTGATCGGAATCATCCTTTTTTGTACGGATTTTGATGTGCAATGTCCGTCCATCGTAAGAATAGGCATCAGAGCTGAAAGGCTGATGATGTATCGCTGCATATTCCATCATGTTTCCCCCTTTTTGGTTGTCCGGCTGTGATGAACCGGCTTTTATTCTGAAATTATCATGACGGCATAGCAGGAACAATCATTTTCAGCTTGTTAACGGTAACAGAATGAGACGCCTTACAAAGTCGATTCCCGGACAATAAGCTCCGGCTCAAAAAATTGATTGCCTTGCGGCGCTCCGTCTTCATTGATTTTTTTCAGCAGGATTCTCGCGCAAGCCTCTCCCATTTCAACAACAGGCTGTCTGATCGTTGTCAGGCGAGGCGAAGCGATCCGGTCGAGAAACACCCCGTCATAGCCGGTGACCGCGACATCTTCCGGAATTCTTTTGCCGAGCGATTGCACCGCGCGGATGACACCGAGCGCGATGCGGTCGGAAGCGCAAACCACCGCTGCCGGTGCATCAAGGGATGCCAGCACTTCCCGCGCGCGTGTTTCACTTTTTTTTGAACTGTTTTCCATCCGGAAAATCGCCGCTTTTTTCAGACTGCCTTCCATCGCCTGAAGGTAGCCTTTTTCCCTTGACCGTTCAAAAGGCTCATCCAAATCGATTCCAAAAAAGACGACATTGCGGACACCCAGCCCAATGACGTGACGCGTTGCCATATAGGTTCCTTTTTCATTGTTAACATCAATAAAATCGTAGCCCATTTCATTTTGGCCGAATACAACGACAGGCTTTTCAAATACTTTAATCAGCCCTTCAAAATCGGCTTTTCTCAACCCCGTCGCAATAATGCCGTCGCACTGGCCGATATTGAGAGATTTCCTTGTGACAAGCTGCAAAGCATAATGATGACGGTCCAGCTCGCGGCTGATCCCCGTTAACAGGTTCATATAATAAGGTTCTGTCGTATCCATTTCTTCCAATATGAGCAGCTTGACGACCTGTGTTCTGTTTTGAACGAGCGCTCTAGCTGCATAGTTCGGTATATAATTGAGCTCCTTCATTGCGGAATGAACAAGCTTTTTCAATTCATCCGTCACAGTCTCAGGATGATTGATCACCCGCGATACCGTCATTTTCGACACATTTGCTTTCTTTGCTACATCAGATAACGTTGCCATTTCATCCCCGCCTTACCTTTTGCGATTCAAACTGTCAGCAAGTCCTTTTTAGGTCTGATGACACCTTGTTAAAATTTATTATAAGATGTAATCAAAGAAATTTTATAAGAAGGAGAAAATAAAAGAACGGATTTCCTTTAGGAAATCCGTCTATCACTCTATTCTTCTATCTTTGAACATAAATCGAAACCGACCCGCCGTTTACGTGAAACTCTCCCCAGCCTTCCGAATTGATGACAACCGGCTCCGAACGGTTTCCGGTGATGTCATGCCATGTCTCACCGGCGTTTTGCCGGCCGACATACATTCGCTTTGCCCCGCCGGGTCCGTCTGTTATTAAAGCCGCCAAACCGGAATTTGCAACCGAGCTGTCGCCTTCCCTCGTCCACCCGACAATGTCGTGATGGTCGAAATAATCATGCTGTGCTCCGTACGCATATTGTTTTCGCGCTTTTAAAATCGGTTCGATTTTGTGTTTCAGGGCAGGAATTTCGCGCTGCGAGGCTCCTTTCGTCCCGTACATATCCCCGTAGAAAACCTGGGGGTAGCCTGATTCTCTTGTCAAAATAAAAGCGTAAGCGAGCGGCTTAAACCATGTTTGGACAGTCGACTCAAGCGATTGCCCCGGCTGTGTATCATGGTTATCGACAAACGTAACCGCTTTCAAAGGATGCTTGGAAACGACCGTTCCGTTCAGCAATTTCCTCATATCATAGCCGCCTCCCTGTGTCGATGCAGCATGGAACTGATAATGAAGCGGCACATCAAACACTGAATGATTAAAGTTTGTTTTGTTCAAATAGTTTTCCAGCGCGCCCAAGTCATTCTGCCAATATTCGGCTACCGTAAACATTTCCTTCCCCGTTTTTTCCCTGACATGATTGACCCAATCCCGCAAAAAAGAAAATTTAATGTGTTTGACGGCATCAAGGCGGAATCCGTCCAACTGCAGCTCATTGGCATACCACGTTCCCCATCTCTTTATTTCTGCCGCGACATCAGGATGATCATAATCGATGTCGGCATACATCAAGTAATCATAGTTGCCGTTTTCATTGGAAACTTCCCAATCCCATGCCTTTCCTTGAAACTTATAGATGCGGTTCAGCTTTCGGGACTCGTCCCAATCGGTTCCGTCAAAATGGTACCAATGCCATTTGAAATCGCTGTATGTGCTGCCGCGCCCCGGGAAATGAAAATGTGTCCACGCTTTGATTCGCTGTTCTCCTGAAATTACGCGGTTGCGATCGGCGGGATCGACTTCAACAGCGGTTACATCTTCGGTCGCATCAGCGCCGCCTTTGTGGTTGATGACCACATCGCCGTAAACGTTGATGTCCCGGGAATGAAGACTGTTGATCGCAGATTGCAGCTCTCCTTTTGTGCCGTATTTTGTCCGAACCGTCCCTTTTTGATGAAACTCCCCTAAATCATACAGATCATAAGCACCGTAGCCCACATCGTCTTGGCTCGTTCCCTTATATGCCGGGGGAATCCAGACGGCAGTAATACCGTGTTCAGCCAAATATGACGAGTCGTTTTGTAAGCGTTTCCAATGTTGGCCGTCATTCGGCGTGTACCACTCAAAATACTGCATCAGCGTCCCATTAAGATTTGCCGCCGCTGCTGCAGAGTGAGGCAGCAAGAAGATGAGCGCAAATAACAGCGGCAGCAATCGGGTATAAAGCCGTTTGTGTTGTTTCATGATTCTCCTCCCCTTTCAATGTGAAACACATGCTATTGTATAAATATTTGGAATTTTTAACAAATACCATTTTCCCTATATTTTCTTGCAAAAGAAAAGCGCCGATATGGCGCTTTCCTCTCATTTATTCAATATCCTCTCTGTTTCTTCACTTCTTCAAGCTGAGATACAGTTACCAATTGATAGCCTTTTGCTTTCAGCTTTTTGATAATCTCTTCAGCCGCTTCTGCGGACGTTGCATAAATATCGTGCATTAAGACAATTTTTCCGTCCCCCACATGGCTCATGACATGATTGACAATCTTTTGTTTATTTCTGTACTTCCAATCTTCCGGATCAACATCCCACAACGAGACCTTCAGATTGGAAAGCGAGCGGACGGAGTCATTGATCCCGCCGTATGGAGGGCGCAAGTGTACAGGCAGGTGTCCGCTGATTTTTTCGATCATTTCTTGCGTGTCGTTAATCTCCTGATACGCTTTTTCGTTTGACAGCCTTGTCAATAACGGATGGTCCCAGGAATGGTTGCCGACTTCGTTTCCTTCCTTCAGCATCCGTTTTATCGTTTCGGGATAATATTGAGCTCTGCTTCCAAGCACGAAGAAGGTTGCATGCCCTTCATGCTTCTGTAAAGCGTTTAATATTTTATTGGTTGTAGCGGGGTTCGGGCCGTCATCAAATGTGAGAGCAATCACTTTTTCATCAGGATTCATTTTCGCTTGTTTCGGAAGCGGAACAGGCTCCTGCTCAGGTTTTGACTGAAGACGATTCTTTTTCATATCCTGATATCGGTCTTTTAAAATATCTTTTACCCAATCTTTTTTTATTTTTACAGACTGCTCAAGACCGGTTTGTTTTTTCTCAAAATAAAATTCCACTTCGTTTTCAAGGAGCGCGAAGCGGCTGAAATGTTCTTCCTGAGGGCTTGTCCCTTCTTTTAATAAAGCCATGTCAGCAGATGGATTCCGATTTTTCAATTCCTGATAGGCAATGCTTGAAATCCTGTTCAGAAAATCTGAATTCTCTTCAAACAGGTCTTGAAGGGACAGCATCTTTTTCTGTTTTAAATCAGCGTTAAACGTCTTGACAGACGTTGTACCCGAAACGCCGCCGGCCTCTATGTATTGATTCAGCACCACACTGGCCGTATCTTTTGTGTAATAGACAACCTTATATTTGATGTTCAGTTCAAAAGGCCCGTCTTCATCCTGAGCCTGGGCCTTTGCGTTATCCTCTTTAAAAGTGGCCAATTCTTGATTCACATAATCTTTTATTTGTTCATCGATTTCTTTTATGTGAAACACCGGATAGTGGATGGCATACCTCTCTTGTTTGCTGTCGCTGACCATGGATTCGACGCCGAGACCGGATTGTCCGCCGTCTTTTTTTGATTGAGGCGGCTCTTGACTGTTGCTTGACACCTTATTGTAAGAGTACCCCGCTAAACCTATTAATATCGTTAAAAAAATCAACATTTTAACCCAGCGAAATGATGGTTTGCCAGACATTGCTGCTCACTCTCCTGTTTCATGACTTGCTCTCTCTGTTTCTATTACGAATATTGGATCTAATACCGGGCTAATATAAAAGCGTCGACGGAAGCTTTATTTCCTGGTTTCCGGCCGCATACGGGGCGATATCATACTGCTGAAATACGATTGAAATTCCGCTGCTTGTATAATAGAAAGCCGTATGTTCATCCAAGCGGATATCGCTCTTTTTAAGATCAGAATAAAATTGTTCCGGATGTTCGTTGATATAGCTGAAAATATAGTTTTTTGCCTTTTCGATTTTCGCCTGATTGTTTAATACGTCAGTCAGCACGACTTGTTTATGCTTGTCAAAGTCAAAGTTGTAGGATGTAACGGCATACATGCCGTGCGCACCACCGGAGAACTGATAGTCATAGATTAAAAAGCTCAGTTTGCCTTCCTCGTTGTATTTGACTTTGTAGGACGTTTCATAAACGTTTTCCTCATCCTTATCCTTCTTTTCGGCATCTTTAACGATTTTTTGAAATTCTTTATAGGAGTTTTTTAAATGAAGTTTTACCGCATCGTTGGCCAGCTGGACATCTTCTTCCTTCAAATCGCTGAATACCGGAAAAGAAAGCGAACTGATGTCTTTGTAATATTCCGTGTGAACCGCGGCTTTTCTATTTTGTGAAGCGTTTATTTGAGATGTTCCTTTATTGATGATAAATAGCAGCGATGCTGTGAGTACAAGGAATCCTAAAATAGCCATCGCTTTTTTCATAAGCATGCTCCTTTGTCAATCTTCTTTTAAACTCGTAACATATCATTTTCTTTTGTAACACAAATGTAATATTTATTTCATATTTGTAATGATACTCACTTTTAAATCTGCCGTCAACTTTTTTGGGTAAAAATTTCTTCTGACGGCAAAAATAAGACACTCTCAATTCCTGAGAGTGTCGCAGATTTTGTCATCCTTTCAGCGTGATTGAAAATCCTTGCAGTCTAGGAAGGCCGAGCATCGGAGCGGACTTTCACAGGATGTGATGACGGCGGCGTTCGGGCAAGACGCCTGGGCGGTTAGCCGCCGATCCTTCCTCTCCTCTATTCGTGTGCACCGACGCGCAGACCTGACAACGAATGCGAGGGTTTGTCGACACGCTGAGACACTCTCGACTCCTGAGAGTGTCTTTAACGGGATGATGAAGAAGACGTGCGTCTTCACGCGTTTTTTTACCGGGGCTTTATATGCAGAAGATCCAGGCTGCGTTCTTCATCATCAATCTGGCCGAAGTCTTCATTTTAGCCGTATTGTTTCAGCATATCGGATAATGTCCGCCTCATCCTTTCGATTAATTCAGAAGGTTTCTGAATAACCGCTTCCCGGCCGAATGAAATGAAATAATCCGCAAAAAAATCAATATCCTTCGGCGCAATTTCGCCTTTCAGCACACCGGACCCGTCTTCTCTTACATGCAGTTCAATGTGCGGCCATTTGAGTGAACCGTGCCGTTCTACTCCCTTTTTTGTCAGCTTCGCGGATAATTCCAATGTCTCCCTTGGCCTGGACAAAGCCGAAAAACGGTTCTTTAAATTAAGACCGGACAAATCAATTGGAGCCACATGTTCATCAAGCTCAGCCCGCTTGATCCGGTCGCACCTGAAGATGCGGTAATCCTTTCTTAAAAAACAGTAAGCCGGGCAATACCACTTCCCTTGATTGGCATAGATTCCGATTGGTTGAATGTTCCTCTTGCTTGCTGCGCCATTTGCTTCATATTCGATGATCAATACCTTTTGTTGAACTGCCGCCTCAAGCAGCGCCTTTAAAACCGGAATGTCGTCTTTTTGCTCATAAGGCGTATAAAAAGCAACGCGGTCCTTCATACTGTCAATCGCATCCCGGATGTCTCCTGAAAGATTTAAATAAAATTTCTTTTTGATGGACTCGTACTGGGCGTCAAACGGCAGGGATATATAATGCTTCAGTGCATCGATCGCAAAGAAGATGGCGATCGCTTCGTTCTCGCTGAAGGCGATGGGAGGAAGTATCCTTTCATTTAACACCTGATATCCTCCGTGGGGGCCGGTTTCAGAATAGAGGGGCACCCCCATTTCGCTGAGCTCTTGCAAATCCCTTAAAACCGTTCTCTTGGATACTCCGAATTCCTGCGCCAGCTCCCCGACCGTAAATCGTTTTTTCCGGTTTACCATCATGATCATTTCATTCAATCGTTTCGCTTTAGACATGAAAACCTCCAATCATTTTTTAACCATGACATAAGCTGTCACCATTATAATATACAATCTCCTTAGATCAACAAAAAAAGGAGATGTTCCCCCTATGAAAACGCAATTCACACCTTATATCCTGATGAATGGAAGAGCAAAGGAAGCGATTGATTATTACCGTGATGTACTCGATGCTGAAGTAAAGTTCAGTCAGACGATTGGTGAAGGCCCCGCAGATGAGGCGGCGAATTTTAAAGAAGACGAATTAGATTTCATCGCACACGCCGTTTTGACAATCGGCGACGCCGTCCTGATGATCGCCGACATCATTCCTGAACTGCCTTTCCAAAGCGGAAACCAATTGTCCATTTGCGTAACGGCAGCAGATGTTTCTTCGGCAAAGCGGCTGTTCGGCAAGCTGAGCGAGCGGGGCGAGGTCAAACTTGAGCTGAAGGAAACTTATTTCAGTCCCGCATACGGCATTGTCACCGATCCGTTCGGCGTTACCTTTCAAATTTTTGCCGCGCGTCCCGCATAAATGAATAAGACATTTTAAAAAAGGCCGGGTTTAACGAACCGGCCTTTTTTGCACTAGATCAGCTGAAGAATTAGCAGGGTTCCGGCTAAATGATTGAATCAAAATCCAAGCTGCAGTCAGTTTGTTCAGTTGTTAAAGAAAAAATAGCATTTACTCCGTTTGACCGCAGAAAGTTTTTAAAAAACTGCGGTTTTTCAAATTCACTCGTCAAAGGGCATTTGTGGAAACGCCTCTGCTTTTTGGTATAATAAGGTTTAGCAACAGTTCGGTTCTATATAAGGGCGGTCGGCTCACCCTCCATCTCTTGGAGAGAAAGGGGGTGAGCATGTGACAGTATCAGAGGCCTTGCAACTCATGGTGTCTTTCGGCATTCTTGTAGTGGCAATTCTGTCATCTAACGACAAAAAAAAGTAAGATCGCCCTTGATTCCCACACCAAGACGATCTTACTTTTTAATTGGGATCTAAAAATAGAGCCGACTCCTTTTTATGGAGCCCCTCTGTTGCTTCCGGGAGATGTTGCCGCATCTTCCGGTCTTTTTTCAGTTTACGCATTCATTTAAAGATTATTCTGTTTCACACCTTGAATATATCACGATTTCCTTTATTTATCAATATGATTGCGTTTATATGGATAAAAACGCGTCACGGTCAAATACGATATGAGAAGATAAATTCCTGATGACAGGATCGTCTGGTCAATCGAAACTTTGAGCCAAAGTTTCGATTTCTCCACTTTTTTGGAAAAGGCCTTTCTATAACAGAAAGGCCTCATCTTTTTTAACTCCCCGCTTAACATGTGAGGAGAGGTTGACCAATATCCCGGCTGACATCAGCATGAACATTAATGAAGAACCTCCGTAGCTGACAAACGGAAGAGGAATTCCGGTAATGGGAAGAAGGCCGAAAACAGCGCCCAGGTTAAATAACGCTTGAATCATGATCTGGAAAGTAAGACCGACCGCCAGCAGCTTTCCAAACGGATCATCGATTTGCACAGCGATCCGAACCCCTCTGAACATGATCAACAGGTAGGCCCCGATGATCATCGCCAGCCCGATACCGCCGAGTTCTTCGCTGATAACCGCCATGATAAAGTCCGTATGGGCTTCAGGAAGAAATCCCAGCTTTTGAACGCTGTTCCCCAATCCATTCCCCCATAACCCGCCCGAATCAATGGCAAGGTACGAATTGATCAACTGGTAGCCGTCTCCGTTTTCATTTTGAAAAGGATCGCTGAACGATGTCAGCCTTTTTAACCGGTACGGCGCCGTCATAGCAAAATATGCGATGCCCGTCCCTGCCATTGTTCCGAGAAGCAGCAAGTGCCGTATTCTGAGGCCTGCGCACAACAGAACCGCTCCGCAGCTTAACAGGATCGAAACAGCAGTGCCCAAGTCGGGCTGTTTTAAAATCAAAAAAAACACAGCGGCCAAAATGAGCAGCGGCGGCATGACGCCCTTTCTGAAATCGGCGATGTATCTCTGCTTTTTTGCATACACATAGGCGAAATAAATAACCATCACAAGCTTCACAGCTTCAGACGGCTGAATAATGAGCGAACCGAGTTGAATCCACCTTTGGGAATTGTTTTTCTCCATCCCGATTCCCGGCAGCAAAACAAGAATCAGCAGCAAAAAAGAAAGCTTTACCAAAAACCGGATGAGTTTGCTGTAAGCTTTGTAAGGGAAAAAGACGGCAGCCGAAAAAAAGGTCAAACCGATGAGCAGCCACTGCAGCTGCTTCATAAAAAAATAGCTGCCATCATGATACTTCATATATCCGAGGGGGTAGCCGGCGCTGTATACCATCAGCAAGCCAAAAGTAGATAAAAACAGAACCGAGGCAATCAAAACATAATCCAGTTTTTTTAGATGGGAAAGAATCATGTTGAACACCTTCATCCCCAATCATTCCCAAACATATAATGTTTAGATCTGATATTCACACTGAAAACGAGACCTAAAGCGATCATGTTGGTCAGCAGCGCGCTGCCGCCATAGCTGATAAACGGAAGAGCGAGCCCCGTGATCGGCATTAACCCGATCGTCATCCCGATATTTTGGAACACTTGGAATACAATCAACCCCGCAACCCCCGCACATATATAAAGACCGAACAGACTGTTGGACGAGATCGCAATCCTAATGATTCTGTAGATCATCAGAAAATACAGACAGACTAATGTTACGGCACCCAAAAAACCGAATTCTTCACCAATCACGGCGAAAATAAAATCGGTATGAGCCTCCGGAATTTTCCCTCCTTGAACCTGGATTCCGTGCGTAAAGCCGCTTCCTGACATCTGGCCCGATCCGATCCCCAATAACGCCTGCGTCAGCTGGTATCCATATGTAGAGGCATGTTCATGAGGACTGAGCCAGCCGTATATCCGGTCAAGCTGGTGAGGCTTAATAATCTTTGAAAAAATCTCAAAGTAATGATTGTGCAAATACGTCAAAAAGGCGACCAATGCCATGAATCCAAGTGACAGGGACATGATCATTCTGCCCGAAATCCCCGAGACCAGCATCAACGTGAATGCGATCGACAGAATCACCAATGCGGACCCTAAGTCAGGCTGAACCAATATGAAGAAAAACGGAATCACCGTGTACATCATGATTTTCCCCGTCGGAATGATGCTCTCGGTGAAGGAGAACCTTTTATGCTGATATTGATTGAGTATCGAAGCCAACAGAAGAATCAAAATGATCTTCATAAATTCTGAAGGCTGGATTTCGATGACCCCGAAGCTTATCCATCTTTGCGAACCGTTTTTATAAGTTCCAAAAAAATGAACGAGAATCAGAAGAAAAACGGCTCCCGCAAATAAACGAAGCGCCAATCGTTCAAGCAGCTCGTAGTCGATGTAGGCCGTTCCCGCCATGACGCCAAACCCGACAAGATACCAAAAGACCTGCCGTTTAGCAAAATAAAAAGGGTCCTGTGTTTCATACTGGCCCGACCCGCTGTAAACGGCCAGCAGACTGATAATAAACAAACAAAATAGAATAAGCAGCAGACTGATGTCAATGTTGATATGCTTTCTTTTCATCTTTAACATGCTCCATTATGATTTATGTGACAGCTGGTTGAAAACGAAATGAACCGCTGCGGCATCATCAATATAGCCGATCGGAAAAATATAATCCGGTATGACATCAACAGAAACGATGAAATACAGCAAAGCGCCGCCCATCAGCAGCAATTCACGCGGCGTCCCCCGCCCCGAAGTAAATCTGCTGTACATGTCGTGCAAACGGGTCAGAAAAGGACCAATGCCGGCGACTTTCTCGACTTTAGATTCAAACTCAGCCAGAATGGTATGCTTTCCTTCCTCCGTCTGAGAATATTGTTCGTACTCATTCAATTTGTTTTTCAGTTCTTCCATGGTAAAGGACCGATCATAGACATTTGAGGTTTGCAAAACATCTTCAATTTCGGCAACTGACGAGTGAATATCCGGACGTTCGCTTTCCCGCGCCTTCTCCATCGCATAGCCGGCCGCTTTCATCAGCTCATCAAAAGAAACGTCGAGACTTTCTGAAAATCTTTGCAAATGGTTCAAGTTTGCTTTTCTTTTGCCATTAATGATTCTTGAGATGGTTGCTTTATCGATTTGAGTGCGTTCGCTCAATTCTCTTAAAGAGAATGATCTTTTTCGCAAATGCTCTTTCAGCAGCGCTCCCAGCTGATTTTTCTTTTGTTCATCCACGAGCTTTTCTCCTCTCACACTAAAAATGTATCAATCTATCAGCCAAAAGACCAAATCGGTATAAATATATAGAATCGTTGTCAAAATGTCAACGAATAACCATAGACCTCTGTTGCATCTGGCATTTTCCATCCCATAATCGTTGACAAATAAACAAAAAAAGTGAGCCGAAACGCTCACTCCTTCTCCGATATCAATCCAAACCCGTTTTAACACCAAACCCGACAAGCACCAGACCCGCAGCTTTTTGAAAGATCTTCTGGAATTTCACGCTTCTCAGCCATTTTTTTGCGAAATCGATCAAATATACAAGGATGAGGAACCAAAACACAGCAAGAAAGGTAAGGATTAAAGCGAGGATGATCAACTGCTGGTTAACACTTTCTCTTAAGTTGATAAATTGAGGCATAATCGTGATATAGACCAAAACAGTTTTCGGATTCAGAACGTTGCTGAACAATCCTTGCATAAACGAATCCTTATAATGCCGGCTTGATGAGTTTTCGGTTTTGTTCTTCTCGGCTTGTATGTCCTCCAAAGAAAACATTTTTTTCGCGAAAAAGCTTTTAATGCCTAAATATATTAAATAGGCCGCCCCCAAGTATTTGATCGTATTGAACAGAATCACCGATTTCGCAATCACCACCGCTAAGCCGAGAACGGCAATCAGCGTCCAGAAAGAAAGCCCCGTCGCCAAGCCGAGAACATTGCAGCGCCCGGCGTTTGGACCGTATCGAAGCGTGTTTTTCACCACAAGCATCGTATCAGCTCCGGGTATCACCACCATCATGGCGGCAATCGATATGTATGACAGCAGGCTATCCATCAGGTGTCTCCCCCCATACTGGTTTTTATATAGTGACTACTTGAGTAACCACTTATAAAAAGTGTATCAGCGGACTTGAAATAAATCAATACATCCAGCAAAATATGAGTGACAAAGGTAGCGACTCTTGTTGAAGCTGGAGGGCTTATGAAGGAAACCATATTAGACGTACTGAAAAACCTGAATTTCACCGAGTATGAATCGAAAGCATACTTGGCGCTCTTGGAAGAATCACCGCTGACAGGCTATGCGGTAGCAAAAAAATCGGGTGTTCCCCGGTCGAAAATATACGAAGTGCTGGAGAGCCTCGTGATCCGCGGCGATATTTTTATCAGCTACGGCAACACACCGCAGTACATTCCCGTCCCCGCCAAGGACCTGATTAAAAACCGGCGGATGAAAGCGGAAGAGACTTTTGAACAGGCAGAAAAATATTTCGAGAAGTTTGAGCGCACTGCAAATGACCGGGAAAATATTTGGAACATCACCGGGCGAAGCGAGATTCTCGATAAAGTAAAAGCGTGTATATCATCGGCCGGAAAAAGGATTCTCCTCGAAATTTGGAAAGAGGATTTTCCTGAATTGGAGCCTGAGCTCAAGCGGGCCGCAAAAAAAGGCGTCATCGTGACCATTATTGCGTACGGCGACATTGAAGCGGATTTCGCCAATGTCTATCTACATGACAGCAGCAGGCAAATTACAGAAGAGTATGACGGACGCTGGCTCGTATTCAGCGTCGACGATACAGAAGTTGTGGCCGGCATTGTCTCGCATGGGAAAGACAGCCGCGCGGCCTGGACGATGCATGTAGGCTTGGTGATGCCGATTACCGAAGTGATGATTCATGATTTGTACCTGATGGAAATCATGGAGAAGCACAGAGAGGTATTGGAGGAAAGTTTCGGCGAAAACCTGATCCATTTGCGCCGCAAATTCTCGATTCATCCGGATTTCAAAAAGCATTATATGAAATAAAAGGCTCGCGCTAAAGCGCGGGCCTTTCATGTTAGGACCTTTCGGATGCCTCCCAGCGGGATACTTCTTCCCTGACGAGCGGCGCCGTTTTAGTTCCAAAAAGTTCAATCGCCTTCATGACATCTTCGTGCGGCATCGAACCGACCGGAACGTGAAGCATAAATCGGGTGATCCCGACATTCTTGCGCAGATGAATAATTTTTTCCGCCACCGTCTCAGGATCGCCTACATAGAGCGCCCCTTCAAAGCTTCTGGCTGCATCGAAGCTCGACCGGCTGTACGGCCCCCAGCCCCGCTCCCTTGCGAGCGTATTCATGGCCTGCTGGGTGGAAGGGAAAAACCGATCCGCGGCCGTCTCGGTATCCTCCGCGATAAAGCCGTGGGAATGGGAAGCGACAGTCAGCTTTGAGGCATCATGCCCTGCATGTTCCGCTGCTTTATAATAAAGCTCAACAAGCGGGGCAAAGTGCTGCGGACTCCCGCCGATGATAGCGAGAACCAGCGGCAGGCCGAGCAGGCCGGCGCGAACGACGGATTCCTGGTTTCCGCCGCTTCCAATCCATACAGGCAGCGGATTCTGCACAGGGCGCGGGTATACGCCTGTATTTTGAATAGCCGGACGATGCTTGCCGCTCCATGTGACCCTTTCCGACTTTTGCAGCTCGAGCAGCAAATCAAGCTTTTCTTCAAAGAGCTCATCATAATCGTCTAAATCATATCCAAACAGCGGAAAGGATTCGATGAAAGACCCCCGGCCCGCCATGATTTCCGCCCTGCCGTTTGAAATCCCGTCGAGCGTCGCAAAATCCTGAAAAACACGGACGGGATCAGCCGACGACAGCACGGTGACCGCGCTCGTTAATCTGATGCGCTTCGTCTGTAAAGCTGCTGCGGCCAGGACGACGGCAGGAGAAGAAGCTGCGTAATCTTCACGATGATGCTCTCCAACTCCGAATACATCCAAGCCCACCTGATCGGCAAGGACGATCTCCTCCACTACTTCGCGCAGCCGCTCTGCATGGCTGATGACTTTTCCGGTTTTGATATCAGGGGTCGTTTCTACAAAGGTGCTGATGCCTAATTCCATGTCGCTTTTTCCTCCACATTGTTTCCTTTAATTATTCTGTACATCCTTAATTGATGTATGCCGTATTCTTTTCATCCGACATTCACATTGTTATATATAGAATACGGCGGGCGCTCTGATCATG
This sequence comes from Bacillus haynesii, assembly GCF_014042035.1. NCBI lineage: Bacteria > Bacillati > Bacillota > Bacilli > Caryophanales > Bacillaceae > Bacillus > Bacillus haynesii. The sequence continues at coordinate 2,384,532 of NZ_CP059494.1, forward strand.
CAATTGATCCGACTTGCGCATCAGGGTCAGCTCTTGCTCCATCTGTTTTCCAGCTTGGTCTGCCGACGATCGTGCCGGTCTGTTATTTATGTATTCACAAAGAAGATACCAACTTTGCTGGTATCTTCTTTCTTATATCGATCCCCCGGCTTACACAAGTTTCTGCCCGCAGTTCGGACAGAAGTTGGCTTCGCCTGTTTTCGTTCCGCAGTTTGGACAGAAGTTCGGCTTTGCCGCTGCCTGCGGCGTGCTTGGGGGCGTCTGTGTTTGCGCCTGCTGATTTTGGTTCATCTGATTCATCATTTGGTTCGCTACGTTCATCCCCATCATCATGCCGGCCATATCGGATGCGGCACCGCCGCCTGTCATCTTCCCTGACGCCATGCCGTCTGTCATGGAGATCTGCTGATATCTGTTCAGATCACCGACCATGCCGTGGGAAGCGTTTTTCGTGATCATGTCCTGGATTTCTTTCGGATAATTGAAACTCATGATGTTAAAGCCTGTTATCGTTATGCCGTCGCTGATAATCTCCATATCAAGGTCTTCCTTGATCCCTTTTGCGATATCAAAGGCGTTGGCTTGAAGGTTAAACATATCTTTTCCTTCTTTTGTGATCCATTTCATCAGAAGCTGATCAAGAATGGATGTGATCCGTATTTTGATATCTTCCACAACATAATGATCTTTCACACCGGCAATTTTATCGATTAATGCGACATAATCATTCACCTTAAAGTTAAATGTGCCGTTCGCCCTGATCGGCATGCCGCCCGGAAGTCCTGCAGCCGGGATATTGATGGCAGTCTTCGTCCCCCACTTGACGGTAAACTCCTTCGTATTGACAAACAGGACTTCGGCGCGCATCCCGCTGTTAAAGCCAAATTTAAAACCTTTTAAAGTAGATAAAAAAGGAATGATTTCGGATTCGATGTCATAGTCGCCTTCATCTTGGAAAATGCCTTCAATTTTTCCGTTGTTTAAAAAGACGGCATCCTGACCGGGGCGAATGATCAGCCGGCTCCCTTTTTTGATTTCGCGGTTGTTCCATTTATAGAAAATCATATCATCGCGAAATTCATCCCACTCTACTACATTTGCAAATTGATTTTTAAAAAACACCATTTGAGCTCTTCCTTTCCCTTTCTAAAAGCTTCCCCGGCTGCCGCTGTGCGAATGTCCTCCGCTCGTCGTTCCGCCGCCTGAGCTTTTATTATTGGACGGTTTTCTCTGTTTTGTGACGGTCGTTCTGATGTACTCGTCATTCTTTCTGATCACTCCGGATGTATCACCGTTCATATAAGTGCTTGAACTTACGGTCACTTTGCCGCCTGAATTGTATTTCATAATGGCGACGGCAATTCCTGCGATGACTGCTGACACAAGCAATTGAAACCACGTCTTAAAAAAGATGCTATCCGCCCACGGTTTCTTCTCCATATCATCATACGCCGCCTTCATAAACATTTCGAATGCAGCCTCATAATGGTTGTCAGATATATCCGGCGTGATTTTTTCTCTAATTTTGTCCAGCCTGGCGTCATTCAAATATTCTTCAGCCTTTTTAAAGCCGGCAAGATAGACTTCTCTATGCTCCATATCAACCGTCAATACGGCTGCATTTCCGTGCTTCTTCTGATAGCCGGGCGCTTTTTCGTCATAGAAGTCCTGTGTGAATTTCTTCACATCGCGGCCGTTTGTATCATTGGCCGTCACAATGATAAAGTCGGTTTCCCGTTCGGCGCCCAATTTGGCTGCCAGCGTCTCCAGCTTGTCGATTTCCTGTTTGGTCAGAAGCCCGGCTTCATCATAAATATACCGCTTCTGTTCGGAGGCTGCCGCACCGGAGGCTATAGGGATGAAGACAAGGAAAATCATACATAAGATCATTGCACTTCTCAATAAACTTCTCATCACGCCCCGCCTCCCATCACAGCAGCAATAATTTTCCATACCGCAAATATGGAAACAGCCAGTCCGCTGAACCACATCTTTTCTTTAAATGAACTGATCGGCGGCTTGCCGACGACTTTTCCCGTTTGTCCGTTCATGGCAAAAATGTAATCCTTCTGTTTGTAATTGTAATTGACCATCCAGACGGGCAAAAGCACATAAAAGCTTTTCATTTTTTGCGTATCGACGTGTTTCGTTTTCACATCGACTGAGCTGTAGCCGGATAGGGTGGAATCGATATATGACTCGATGTAACCGCTGATTTTGCTTTTCGCCCGCGGAAAAAGCTCTTCATCATCGTAATTATATTTTTCAGCGATGTAGCCTGCCAAATAGGCCGTTTTAAAATCTTTCAGCTGATCATACGGATAAGGCTCCAATTTGTCCATCAATTCATCGTTCATCTTTTCTGATGCATCCACCGGGACTTTGATGTAGTCGAGATTGATATCGCGAAACGCATCATAATGTTCGGTCTTCGTGTAGATGTAGTCGCCCTGTGTATACCTATGTACCTTTGTGCAGCGGGCGCTGACCTGCACTTTGCTGTTTAAATCGTACATCCAGAAAGGGACGTACATGCCTGTGATGCTTTTAATCCGGTCAGCCGACATGAAGCCTTTTGGTGTTAACAGCCCTTTTCTGCACCACTTGCGAAACGCGTCTGCCGCTTCCTCTTTGCTGATTGTAAAAGGAATAACTTTTGCCGGGGCAAGGTTTCCGGACAGGCGGTCGGCGATCACTGCCGCTCCCCCGCAAAAGCTGCAGGATGTAGCCGTCGTTTCTTTTTCAGTGATCAAAATGGCGCCGCAATTTTGGCAATGATATTCTGTTGCTTCATCTTCCGTAAATCTCGCTGTTTTCAATTCTTCCGGAATGTTTTCAATCTTGTCCTGTCTCCCGCAGCTCCGGCAGGCCAGCGTGCCCGATTCAGCGTCAAAGGCCATGTCATCTCCGCAGCCCAGACATTTATAAGAAATTACCATGTCTCTTAACCTCTCACTTTATTCGTTTCAAATTGTTATGACTTTTGACCCGCCATTTTTGCTTTCAATGCGGCAAGCGCATCATCCACATCAGAGGGGCTGTCATATTTAGCCTTCAGGTCTTCTATGCCATCTTGAGGAGCGGCGTTCAGTTCAGCCATCGCATTCGCTTCATCAAGCGCCCGGTTAGCCTTTTCTTCCATTCTGCCGAAAGCGGACATTGAATGGTTGGCATTCGCTGCAGATGCACCGATTTTATTCATTCTTTCCTGTGTTTTCGCCGCTGTCCATTTCGCTTTGATCGCGGCGCGGCGCGCTTCAAGCTCCCCGATATCGGAAACGAGCTTATCGTGCATTTTTTTCATTTGAAGCGCATTGGATGACGCCGTTTGAAATGCAGTTTCTAATTCGGACGCCTTCGTTTCCAGAACCGCTTTCTTTTCTAAAAATGATCGGGCATCCGCCTCACTGCCGGCTTCCAAAGCCTTCATTGCATAGCGCTCGAGCTTCTCGATTTCCTCCCGGCAATCCGCCAGTTCTCTTTTTGCCCTTTGCTCGGCCGCCATGACGGACGCCGTTTCCGCCTTTACTTTGTTTAAGTCGCTGTTTAAGTTCCTGACGTACTGATCCACCATTTTTTCCGGGTTCTCCGCTTTATCCAGCAAAGCGTTAATATTGCTGGCCATAATGTCTTTGAACCTGCTTAATATACTCATCTAAAAAATTCCTCCTCATAGTAAAATATACTTAGTTTAAATATACTATTTTCCTGAGGAAAAGTTTCGGTTTTTTAATAAAAAATTGATATAATGGCAGTTTTTCGAGAAAAAACTTTCAAACAAAAACAAAAATATACAGACGAAATATTCTGATTTATATGTTGATTTATTTTTGTTTTACGAATAAAGTAATACTATAAGCAAAACATTCGGAACAGCGTGCAGGCTGAAACGGATGCAGGGTCGGTACCACTATAAAATGATAACGCTTACAATTTTGCATGACTCACTAAGGAAAAATCGAGCATTCGATGCATCAATCCGGCTTCTGTCAGAAAAGAATTCTGATTTGAAAGGGGAACGAATCATGCCAGGGAGAAAAAAAGGGAGTTTGAAGTCGACGATCACGGTTGCCATGTCCAACTATTTGGAGGCGGGATCAATCGTCGCGGGGGCCGGCGGACTTTCGTTATGGGTTGAATATTTAGGGTTGGACGACGCCCGGGTCGGACTTCTCGGCGCTTTAAGCGCAAATGGTTTCGGCGCGGCGATCGGCGCTTTTCTCGGCGGTTTTTTAGTCGACCGTTACGGGAGAAAATTCATATACAAATACGATCTATTAGTCTATATGCTTGGCGTTTTACTGATCGCCGTGTCATTCAATTTTCCCATGCTTTTAACCGGATACATCGTGACGGGAATTGCGGTGGGCGCAGCGATTCCGGCTGCATGGACTTACATTGCCGAGGAGGCGCCTGATCATGAGCGGGCCGGACGCGTCGGCTGGGGGCAGTTGGCATGGTCGGTCGGACCCGCGCTTACGCTGCTGTTATCGGTTGCCTTGGCGCCGCTCGGTTTAATGGGAAGCCGGTTGATCTTTGCCCAATTATTCGTCGTCGCGGTCATCACCTGGATTTTGCAGCAGCAGATTCACGAATCGTCCATCTGGGAGGAGCAAAAGCGAAAAGAAGCCGAAGACAAAGCAAAAGGAGTTGAAGAAAAGGCGTCGATCAAAGAGCTGTTGACCAACAAAGCGAACCTCCACGCTATGATTCTCCTCATCGGAATTTACGCGTTTTGGAACCTTGTTGCCGGAACGATGGGATATTTCATGCCGTATATCTATGAGACGGTCGGCGGCTTGACAGCGGCGCAAGCCAACCTGCTGCAGGCATTTTTATGGATTTTGACAGTCGCGTCCACATACTTCGTCTTTATCCGTCTCGGCGATAAAGTCAATCGGAAAACGCTTTTTGGCATAGGAGCAGCCATGGCAACCGCCGCATGGGTCATCCTCACCTTCGGCACGATGAATATCACAGAGCTTTTATTATTCGTATGCCTGTGGGGCATTTCTGCGGGTTTTGGAGCGCAGGCGTTTTACGGGCTGTGGGCGGCAGAGCTTTTTCATACGAAATACAGGGCGCTCGCCCAAGGCTTCATGTTCTTCATCGTCCGCATCGGCGTCGGACTCATCTCATTGGTCGTTCCTGCGATGATTACGGGATTGGGCTTTAAAACAGCCGGCGCCGTCATGATTGCATTTCTCGTCATTCATATGATCATCGGGCTCCGTATGGCGCCGGAAACGCGCGGCAAATCGCTTGAAGCTATTCAAAGCGAACGCTATCACCAAAGCGGCTGACCACAGGTCAGCCGCTTGTTCTAAACCTGCTGGTTCGAGGCTGTCAACATCTTTCTCTTCTCTGAATACGGGTCGCTTTCAATCGCAATTTCTTGATCAAAAATGAGCGTTTTCCGTGAATCTTCATCATAATCAGGCCAGCTGACATGATCAGTGCTTGGATTTCCGGAACGGGCAAAAGACACCCAGGCAGCTTGGATCTGTTTAGCAAGCAGCTGCGCTTCCTCACTAGCCTTAGTGCCTGTCAGCTGTTCCAAACTGTCCATATTTCCAAAAACAAACGGAATCTCTAAGCCGTGCGCCGCTTTGTTGAACGGCGGATACTCTGAATCGGTATGCCAGTCAAACCGGTACATAAAGACAGATGCATGTCGCGATTGAGCCGAAGCGAACACAACAGACGGATGCCAAAAGATCAGATCTGTCATCATATCAACATGGCCTTCCAATGATCTCGGATACAGAGACGCCGCGGTTTCAGCGGCCTCTTTTCCCACGTATTCTTCTAAAATCTCATTGATCTTGCTCTGCGGCAAAAGATCCGAATCAGACGTAAAAAACAAGGCGCCTTCATCGCGGTTTGTTCCGATTAATAGATTGATCTCTTTTGCCGCGCCTTTTGCGACGGCGGCCTCCGGCTTCATCGGCAAGGTTTTTTCGTCAAGTGCAGGCTGAAATATCAATTCAAAAATATTTTCTCCCATTAAAGTACGCAACTGATCGGCGGCTTGAAGAAGCTCTTGATCAGATACATCGCGAAGGCGCTCCAGGTGATGATGATCAATATCGAGAAGCCTTAAGAATCTTTCTGCTGCAGCTTTCGCAAGCTTTTCGGACATTGTTGCGGAAGCCCCGCTTTCCATAATGGCCTGTTGAAAAAGCCCCTTTGCTTTCGGCATCGCCAAAAGTGAAGCGATGCTCATCGATCCCGCCGATTCTCCAAATACGGTAATATGATGACGGTCTCCGCCAAAGAAAGCGATATTTTCTTTCACCCACTCGAGAGCCGCGATTTGATCCAGCAGGCCAAGGTTGCTGCTGTAGGAATCATCAATTGAAGAAAGATGCAAAAAACCGAACGGACCGAGGCGATAATTGATGGTGACCACGATCACCTTTCCCTGTCTTGCAAGCTGAGTCCCGTCATAGAACGGTTCACTGCCGGCGCCGAGATAAAAAGCGCCCCCATGAATCCACACCATAACAGGCAGATCCCCATCCGCCTCTTCAGGTGCGTACACATTTAAATAAAGGCAATCCTCAGATTTTTGAACCCCCTCTGATTGGGGCAATACCCCGTCAGGCTGCGGACAAACCGGCCCAAATTGAAAAGCCTCCCGCTCACCTTCCCAGGCCTCCATTCGCTGCGGTTCCCGAAACCTTAACTCACCGACGGGAGGTTTTGCGAAAGGAACGCCTTTAAAGATACGGACTCCGTTTTCCGTTCTGCCTTTCAGCTTTCCGAAGCATGTTTCGACAGTCGTTTCATACATTTTATTCCACCCCTTTCACTTTTCAATGATAATGGAATCGGAACATACCGTCTAATCAGAATACTTGCGCTTTGGAAAATAAAGGGTCATTATAGAATCAGAAGAGATGTACAACCTATTGTTTAAAAACTTGACGGAAAAGAGGGATTTCAATGAAACTGTCGGGACACACAGTGCTGATCACAGGCGGCGCATCAGGAATCGGCTTTGCTTTCGCCGAACGATTTATGAAATCGGGAAATACGGTCATCGTCTGCGGGAGAAGGGAAAGCAAGCTTAAAGAAGCAAAGGAAAAATATCCGGAGCTGATCACGCGTGTATGCGATGTAACCGATGAAACGGAACGACTGGCATTATTTGAATGGGTCAAAGAACGTCACCCCGGCGTAAACGTACTTGTGAATAATGCGGGCATACAGCAGCGCTACCATATTTTAAAAGCCGATGTGATAGACAATTGGGCTGACTACAATAAAGAAATCACCGTCAACATGGAGGCGCCGATCCACCTGGCCATGCTCTTTAGCCAATACTTTGCCGAAAAACCCGAGAAAACAGCGATCATCAATGTGACATCAGGTCTGGCGTTTACACCGATGGCGATCGCACCGATCTACTCATCGACAAAAGCCGCTCTCCATTCTTTTACGATGAGTTTAAGACACCAGCTTTCCGAGACCGGCGTTGAGGTAATAGAGGTCGCTCCTCCTGCGGTCAATACGGATCTGGGCGGTGTCGGACTGCATGATTTCGGAGCTCCTTTGGATGAATTTGCCGACGCGATCTTTAAAGGGCTGGAAGAAGGCCGATTAGAAATCGGCTATGCCAGATCGGAAAAAGCCTTGCGGATGTCAAGAGATGAAATTGATGAAAGCGTCAGCCAAATGTACAGTTCTTTAAAACATTCCATCGAATAAAAGGAATGTTGGCATTGTCTTTTCAATAGAGGTTGTTCCTTCCAGCCGGCCGGTTTATCATAAAATGAGGAGGAGTGATCCAAATGCCGTTTATTCTCCAGCGCGTTTATCAAGAAAACCAGCAAGCAGAAGGGCGCCGCATTTTAATCGATCGTGTGTGGCCGCGCGGCATATCAAAAGAAAAAGCGAACCTTGACTGCTGGATGAAAGAAATCGCTCCAAGTCCTGATTTAAGAAAATGGTTCGGTCATGATCCAAAAAAATTTGAATCGTTTAAAGAAGCCTATCAAAACGAAATCAAACAACACCCTGAAAAACAGAGAAGCTTCAAGGAATTAAAAGAAATGGCGGCAGACGAAACCGTTATTCTGCTTTACGGAGCAAAGGATGAGCGCCATAACCATGCCGTCGTTCTTTATGAGATGCTGAACCGGCAAAGCCTATGACCTTGAAACTTTTTTCAACGCTTTTCGTATGACAGATAAAAGCATCATGCGAAAAGGATGGTAAACATGGAGATGAACCTGTTTTGGATTGGACTTGGTTTAGCGGCTTTAGGCTATTTTATCGGAGACGGTTTGAAAACTTTAAAAACCCAAAAGGGAGTTATTCAGGCTATCCTTATTTAATTAAAGAAAGCGATTTACATTATTATTTAGGCTTAAGTAAAGAAGAAACGAAAGAAATGCTGCGCAATTATCCTGAAATCCCTAAAATTGAATTAAAAGGCACGACCTATTATCCGTATCAGCACTTGATGGATTGGATGTTGTCCGCCGACCTTTATAAAAATTAAAGCGCAGCTAGCTGCGCTTTTTATCATTCGAGTATTTCAACATATCCTTCCGATCCGTTAATCCTGATCTTCTGTCCGTCTTTAATTTCTTTCGTCGCATGCTCAACCCCCACCACCGCCGGAAGCCCGTATTCCCGCGCAATGACGGCGCCATGTGTCATGAGGCCGCCCACTTCCGTCACCAAACCTTTGATCGAGACAAACAGCGGTGTCCAGCTTGGATCTGTAAAAGGTGTGACAAGGATATCCCCCTCTTCAATATCAGCTTCCTCCAATTTCAGAATCACTCTTGCCCTTCCTTCGATGACTCCCGATGAAACAGGAACGCCCGCCAACGCTCCTGCCGGAATGTGATCACCCAGGGTTTCTCCGGTGATGACCTCGCCTTCTGAAGTCATCATTCGCGGAGGCGTCAATTTTTCATAATGCTGATATTCTGCTTTTCTTTCTTCGATCTTCTTCACATTGAGACGATTTGTGCAAACAGCCTCTCTCAATTCATCAAAAGACAGATAATAAATATCCTCCTTCGCTTGAATCAGCTTCTTTCGCTGCAAAACAGCGGCTTCCTTCATCAATGCTTCCTTATATATAAAATATCGTTTGATCAGAGCATATTTGGGATATTCCCGATAGCCGATAAAATTCCGCAGCACGCTGACCATCTTCTTTGTCTTTTTTGCCTTTTGTCTGCCTCCCTTTAATTGTTGCAGACGACTTAACAAATCCTTCTCCTTTTGCTCCGCTTCCAATCGTCCCTGTTCAAACTTGACCATCCGCGCACCGGGCTCAAAATTCTTGATGTTGCTCAAAATGATTGGAGCAAGAATGGAAGGACGTTCACTCCAGCGGATCTTGGTCATATCGATCTCACCGGTACAACGCATGCCGTATTTCTCAAGGAATGCCCGCAGTGCGCTGATAAAGGCGGGACCGCCGTCAAGCTGTTTGAGATCTTCAAAAAAAGTCTCATCATTGGCTTGTGCTAAATACTTCTGAACCTCGGGGTATCCTCTGGCAGCATCGGAAACATCCAATAGCGCCAATCCCATTTCAGATGTGACGTTGTGCAATACTGACTGGGAAAGAATATCGGCCGCACTCTTTTCCCCTAGCCATTTTTTCATTTTGCTGTTGAGCCAGTATGATGCGTATAAACCAACCATGATAACGGCCATGCTCTGCGTGTCATAAAGAACCCTTTTCAGCATTTTTTGATCTTCCGCAATTGCTTCAAACAACGCTTCGCCGGAGACTTTTTGCAGCCGCTGTTCAGCTTCTTTTACAGACGCTTCAGCTTTAGACATCAGCTGTCTGACGATCCCGATGTCGTTTTTCCGGTATATCTTGAGCACTTCTGCCGGAAGAGACCATGACAGCCCTTCTGATCCTAATGCAAACATCCTTTTTCCTTTAGGTAGTCTTTTGATGACCTCTTTTCTTTTTAGAAATTTAGATATCGCGCTGTACATCAACGGATCATTTTTGCCCATCGTCCCAAGGACGATTTTCCGTCCAATGGCAGATGCCAAATCATGTGTTAAATCAATAAAGAGCCTGCCTCCGGCGATGGTCAGCTCATAATCCGAAATCAACCCGAAAAACGATATCCCAAGCGGATTGATCGGCTCTGTCATCATTTGCTGATGCCCGACAGACATATAGACGCGCAGCTTGCCATCGCTCTGTTTCGGAAGAGGAAACAATGTCGTTACAGGCCGGCTCTGGACAAAGAAAAATTCGCCATCAGCCAGACACCATTCAATATCTTGCGGAAAACCGAAATGGGCTTCGATTCTCCTTCCCAGTTTTTCGAGCTGTATGATTTGCTCATCGGATAATGTTTGTTTTTTCCGGCAGCCTGCTTCGACTTCGCGCGCCTCAGTGCCGCCGCTTTCCAAAGAATAAACTGCCGTCTTTTTGTCGGAAATCGTTTTTTGAACGATCGCACCTTCACGAACCTTGTAGTTGTCTGCCGAAACCGTACCAGATACGAGGGCCTCCCCCAAAGCAAAGCTCGCATCAATCGAGGTGACCTTCCGGTTCGATGTAATGGGATCTGCCGTAAACAAAATGCCGGACGCTTCCGAAAACACCATTTGCTGGATGACAACCGATAATTGAACTTTGCGGTGGTCAAAACCGTTTTGAATCCGGTAGATCACAGCCCGCTCTGTAAACAGTGAAGCCCAGCATTTGCTGATATGCTTTAAGATCGCCTCTATTCCTTTTATATTTAAATACGTGTCTTGCTGCCCGGCGAAAGAGGCATGAGGCAAATCTTCCGCCGTAGCGCTTGATCGGACCGCATATGCACCGCCGCCAGCATTTGAGTGGGCGCTTTTAACCGCTTCTTTGATCTCTTCGGCGATTTCGGCCCTTTCAATACCATTGCGGATCTGGAGGGCGAGTTCGTTAATCTGCTCTCTATCCTTCACTTTTAAAAGAGACAGCTGATCAATCAGTTCACTGACTCTGCCGTTTTCGCCGATCATCCTTTCATATGCCTTTGTAGTTACACAAAAGCCGGGAGGCACTTGGATGCCGTCCATTTTCGACAATTCGCCCAAGTTCATCCCTTTCCCGCCGACAAGCGGCAAATCGGTTCGATCGACCTCATGAAAACCCAATACATAGTGTCCCATCAGGAACCCCCCCTTTTTATTCGCCTTCAATACCGAAACGAATCATATCCAAAAACCGTTTTCGTTCTTCAAGAAGACGTCTGCTGCAGGCTGGATCAAAATCGTCCTCAGCCGTTACTTCCGCTAGAAACTTTTGTTCAAAATGCCCCATCATGACCATGATGAGTTCGAACGCCTCTTCACGATCGACTCCTTCCCTCAACGGAACTTTCGCAAAAAGCTGTTTTAGAATACGATTTCTAACGGCAAATTGCTCCCCATACTTTGCAGCGATTTCTTTTTTTAATTCGGAAGGCGGTGAATAAAAGGCATCTTTCGTGAGCTTGTATACATTTGGATAATCCGCGAAAAACTCAAGCTTAGCCATGCTTATTTTTTCTTTCGCTTCAAAGAAATCATCATAAGACGCCAGGTCATCAAGGGAAAGGCGCGACTTTACCTTCTCAATACAATAATCGAGCACAGTTAAGTACAGATCTTTTTTGCTTTTAAAATGATGAAAAATCAGCGCCTTTGAAATGCCGGCCGCTTCCGCCAGCATTCCGGTCGAAGTCTTTGCATAGCCGTGCCGGGCAAAAACCTCCAAACAGGCATCGAGTATTTGCTCTTTTTCATAAAGCTGTAAAGGCATTGACCATCATTCCTTTTCGTTATTGACCAGTCGGTTAGTATAAATCGTAGCGCTTGCTGACCATTTGGTCAATATAATAAAACCAGAATAATGTTTTAACATATGAATTTATTGGTAAAATAAAGGTGGAGCTTACAAAATATTCCGGGGTGAAAAGCCAATGCTGATGTTGGTGGTAAAGTTTATTTTGCTCTTTATTTTATGTTCCATTTCGTTTTCTTTATTTAAAGCATGTGTTTACACAGCGGGTAAAAAACTGATTGACCGGACCGCGGAAGGATCGGCGCTCAACTGGACCTGCAGCGTATTCATCAAAAACGGCGTGGCCATGACGGGCGATGACTGCTTTGTCATGGCTGTTTCAGCGGCCTTGTTGGCCATTTATATATAAAAAGTCTATTTGCCTCAAACTTTCATTTTACTTTCTGCAAATGAGAGAATAAACAAAAAAGGTGATCTAAGATGTGCGGCAGGTTTACGCTTTTTTCTGAATTTGATGAGATTATTGACCGTTTCGAGATTGATCAAATGACGATTGAAGATTACAGCCCCAGTTATAACATCGCGCCTTCCCAGTCCATTCTCGCCGTCATCAACGACGGTTCGCATAACCGGCTGGGGCGGCTGCGGTGGGGATTGATTCCGCCGTGGTCAAAGGATGAGAAAATCGGTTATAAAATGATCAATGCGCGAGCTGAGACTTTGGCTGAGAAGCCGAGCTTTCGAAAGCCGCTGATCAGACAAAGGTGCCTCATTCCGGCAGACAGTTTTTATGAGTGGAAGCGCACCGATGCAAAGACAAAGCGGCCGATGAGGATCAAGCTCAAAACAAATGGACTGTTTTCGTTTGCGGGGCTTTGGGAGAAGTGGCAGCCTGCAGGCGGCAAGCCCGTCTATACATGCACAATTATTACGACAATGCCCAACGATTTAATGAAAGACATTCATGACCGCATGCCCGTCATTCTTGATCGCCAGAATGAAAAAGAATGGCTGAATCCGAAAAATCAAGACCGAGCGTATTTAGAAAGCCTTTTAAAACCATATGCGTCAAAAGAGATGGAAGCTTATGAAGTCCCGCCTCTCGTCAATTCACCGCATCATAATTCTCCTGAGCTCATCAAAAAAGCCCCTTTGCAATGAAAAAGGGGCTTTTTAGCGAGGCAGCCGAATCATGACGGCGAGGGCCGCGCCAACTTGATTCAAAAAACTAATGTGTCAGAAGGTAAAATTCACTGCTGAAGCCGATGCCTTCCCAAAAATGCAGCGCCGATTGATTATCGATATCAACCGATACTTGAACGTGAGACACTTGATGCCGTTCAAACCAATCCATCATACGATCTGCAACAAGCTTCCCCAGCTTATTTCTTCGATAGCCCGGGGCTATGTACACTTCATCGATTTGCCCGCACAGACAACCGCTGACCAAATCTTTCTTAATAGAGGCCAGCCCGTATCCGACCGCTTCTTGCTTCTCATTCACGACGGCAAAAACCGCTCCGTATGCCGACTGAACATATTGTTTCAACTGCTGATGTATCATTTCTCTATCTTGATCATCTAACGTGCAATCAGCCGTTTCCAATGTATTATCATTCCACAAATTGATCAGTTCATCAACAAACTCACGATTCAGAGGGGCTTCAAGCTGTTGAATATGTATGGTCATGGCGTTTCTCCTTGTGCAAGACTTTTCATCAACCTCATTTTAATTTAGAATAATATGCAATACAAGGATTTTATTGCTAAAATAAAGAAGAAAGGCGATGGTGAAATGGACAGCCGTACAACATGGGAAAAAGAACCGCCGCTTGTAAAAGCGTTCCATTATATCACGCTTGCCGGAATATTTCTCCTCATCATTCCATCCGGTTTCAATCCCGTTTATTTGAATGTGGGCTTCATCCTGTTTGGACTGAACATCGGTGTGCGTTCATTCTTCGTTCTTTTGAAGGAGAATAAAAAAGGAGAATTTATCTTTACGATCGCTGTTTGTTTATTTTTGATCGGTTACGGCGCTGTCAGGCTCTCATAATAAAAAAAGCAGGTTTTTCCTGCTTTTTAAATCAAATCCGCCGTTTTTAGCCCCCCGCATGTTTGCAAACTGTCGGAACGCAGACAATAGGCGGCCGTCTTTTTCTTATATTGTTTAACGACGTCTATATGATCATCGTATCGGTAAACCAACAGCTTCACAGCGTTTTTTCCTCTTTTTGTTTCGATCACAAATGGTGTCCCGGCGTTTTTCGGATTTACATACAGCGGCTCATCTCCCGGGTATATGTAGTACCGCTCCATAAATACGGCTTCATTAAAGTTTTGAATAAATTGACTCTTGTCAGATCCCTCTAAATGTTCTCCGCCGAACGTCACTTTAACATTCGCTTCCTCAAGCTTCACATGAACTTGAAATTTGCCGGTCAGCCACTCTACGACACCGCTCGGAAGGCAAGTGACCAATATTTTAAAAAGACTGAAGATCACCAAAAAGGTTACAAAAAGCCATGTCACTCGATCATCTCCTCTTGTCTGCATTTTAAATGATGTCCTTGATTCATCCTATCATACAGGCAAAAGGATTTTATTGTACATTATGTGAACAAGTGCAGCGCTAGATGAACTGAATGGAGAAGGCGGAACATTCCGCCTTTAATGATCCCCGCTCTGATGCTCTTCTTTCGGAATTTCAGACGGAGCCTTTGGAACTTTTCGCAGCTGGTGATTGACCACATCAGAAGAATAAAGCGTAACAACCATCGTTCCTCCATGCCGTTTTGCCCGGATCAAGACCGGCTGGTTATATTTGTTTTGAAAGCGCAAATCAGGTCCGCCCCAGCTGACCGTTGCGTCGCGCCCCGGCGGAACATAAGGGACACGCCGGCTGTGGGAATAGCGCTGGACGATTTCGAGTCCTGCCCGATCAACCGCATTAAACAATGTCGATGAAACCTGGCAAATGCCTCCGCCAACCCCTTCAGACAATTCGCCTCTCACGATCACGGGAGCCTTCATATACCCCTTGTCCGGCGTCCTCATTCCGACAACTTTGTTAAATGAAAACGTCTCATTAGGAAACACTACATGATTGTCGATCGCTTTTGCCGCGAGTGAAATGTTGTGCGTCCTGCTTTTATTCCCGGAATTAAAATACGTCACATACTGGCCGATCCGCTGTGTCCGGATATGGGAAAGCAGTTCGCTGTCAACTTTCGGGTAAACGTTCAATTCAGGCACTTCTATTGTGGACGGGCCATCCCCATAAAAATACGCGTAAAACTGCTCCCTAAACCCCTTCCGGGAAAGGCTGTAGCCAACCTTGCCGGGAACGATCCTTCCCTGGTCATTGATCACGGCGTTGATGGGATCCTTGTGTACTTTGCGCTCAAGCCTGTCAACGAACTTGCCGTATTTTTTGTCATCAATCATCGGTGTCCCGGGAAGCGGCATTGTAAAATCTTCGCGGTTCACAACGGCCACTTTCTTCCCTTGCTGGGTGATCGTTAAGCTGTCAGAATGCCCCGCGGGCTGTGCTAATAGTAAAAGTCCAGTCATCCAAATTTTCAACATAAGTCGGTGTACCTCCCGTTATTAGTATGAACAGGAGATGACATTTGATGTACTGGACGTGTCATGCTTTAATGATCATCTATATTATGGATTGGAAAGGTTACACTAATGGAGAGAAGCTAAAATAAGTATAAAGCATGGATTAAGCCTGTTTATTTTCATTGGCTCCTTTTCTTTTTAGCCTGACTAACATTATGGTGGTGGCTATCAGGATTATCAAAAAAGTGATGCCTGAGTACAGGAACCCAACTAGCTCTATGCCATTAAATTTATACGTCAAATAACTGCCGATAAAAAAGATTGTCCCCAGTAGGGAAAATGAATTGAATCGATTTACAATTTTTTTGACCATTTTATAAAACCCCCATTTTTCATAAAGAATGAAATATAGGTCTTGCGGTTTTAATGCCATTTGCTGACGCACTGGCCGTTGAAAAAGATGACAGGCAATAGCCAGATGCAGCTTTAGAGCGACGTTAATTAGGGAAATTACCACCAGATATCATTCTTCTAGTAAAATGCCCTTCTCTTTGAGAAGGGCATTCCGTTACTTATTCTGTTGATTTTCTTTCTTTTCCTTTAAAGTGAGATTAAAAAATAGAAGTGCCAATAACATTAATGCGATGTTCGCCAGCCAGGACTTCCAGCTAGCCGCAGGGTCAACAATTGTACCGAGCAGGTGAATAATAGATGAAAATGATAAAAGCAAAAACATTAGTTTGTTGTGCGGCATAATTGTTTAAACTTTCTATAAAAAGTTCAGATTCTAATTATACCATAATCCCCCAAAAGGAAATTATTCCATGGATAAAAGGGTATTTATATGTCATCGCAAGTTAAAATAAAAAGAGGCTCTAAAAAGAGCCTCTTTTCCTTGATATATCAGCGTTTTTGACGCTGGGCTTACATCATGCCGCCCATGTCAGGCATTCCTGTGCCGCCGTTATTTTCTTCAGGCTTGTCGGCAATAACTGCTTCAGTTGTCAGGAACATAGCCGCTACAGATACACAAAGCCCTTATATAATCATGTTTTACTTATATTCAATTAGCACTAACCACTTCTCATGATAAAGCTACAATTTTAATTGTAAAGTAGTGATGGAAAACTGTAAAGTGGTTTAGATTCATCAAACATTCTTTATCAAGAAAAAATCCCCATGCCTATTGAAAGTTCCATAAACATAGAGATAATAGCTACGCACTCAAAATAAATCAACCGACAATCTATTAATTGAAATCCACTTACTATCCGTTGCACTATCGATTCTCGCTAGGAGTTTGCTTGTTTGAGTTCCTTTAATTTCGTATTATACCTAAAAATAATGATGCTGTGACATGCTCATAATTGCGAATAACAAAATAAGATCTATCTCTTTATGATTTAGGTCTTTGCCACTTCATCTATTGGCACTTATCCTCTTTAATACATAAGTCATCATTTATCTTAATTACTATTATGACAAACAGTTTAAGAATTAAGTAGTAATCTAACTCGTATTGTTTCTCATCATTAGTATTTGTTCCATGTAAGTACTTATTTCGAATATCATGTCCATTGGTAAATTTTGATTTATTGAGATAATAATCAAGATAATCTTGTTCATTTCTTGAAAACAGGCTGGTTTCAAAATCAACTAGATTACGACTACTTAATTCTTCTATCAATACTTGTATATCCTCAGGATAATGCCAATAACTTATTACTTCTCTATAATAAAGTTCCTTAAGAACATATATGACTCTCTGGTCAACAAACTGTATGTGTCCTGTGTTACTTTCACAGATTAAATCATTATCAAATAACCATTGCATACTATTCAATTGGTACGCTTGAAAAACGCTTCTGGTTAACTTTTCAGTATTTATCAATCGGAAAAAATTTTCATATTTCTCATCTTTATTTGGTAAATAGAATATGCTACTCTGGTCAGAAAACAATAAGAATGAAGCTGTTTTATACCAGTCACTAGAAGAGTAAACATACTTCATTTTATTAAACGACTTAATATCTTTAGTTTTAAAACTTGAAGATGACATTTGAATTAATTCTTGGTCAATCACTCCATCTTCAATCAAAGTATTATACTGTTTAAAAACTCTATCTATCTCAGGGAGAATAGTTCTGCACTTTTCGAAATATGAAGCTTCACTCGACGGCATTTTAACTATAAAATCATTAATTTGAAATTCTTCTTTCAAATAATCATCAAAAAACCATTCAATCATTTCTTCCAATCTTACACCAAGAATATTTAACACACTAAAATAACTTACTATTTCAGCATTAGACAACATTTCTTTGAAGTAAAAAGTGAATGATTGGTAATATAAATGTTCTGCTTGTGGTCTAATTACTGACTCTAGAACAGAGCTTTCACTTTTTTTTGAATCGAATTCTAATCTCATATTATCATCAACAAATCTAAATAAATAAATAAAATTATTCCAAAGTGTAGGATAATCAGTATTTTCTTCTATCCACTTTCGACTTACCTTGATATCTGCAGTACTACCATCCATAGTAAATAATATTGCTTCATCTTGGTCGTTCGGATAAGAAATCATTACTCCCGATTTAATACCTGTATCGTTATTAAAGATTTTTTCTTCCTCTTTTTCTGCTTTCCTCTTGGCATTCAACTTGATTTTATCGGGTATACTTAACCCCTTATTTGGTGGGAAATTTATGATTTTTCTCAATACATTTATATGAACTAGCGGTGAGTCTATATATTCACCAATCAAACTTAAAATCTCTGTTTCATTTAAAGATGGTGGTAAATATAAATCATTCTCTTTTAAATACTTTGACAAAATTGTTTCTGTATTCCTAGAGTCAGATAATAACACGCTTTTAACTGCCTCATTAAAGTACTCAGTCAGTCTCTTAAACTTGAGTACTGCATAAATATTCACATTTTCCTTTTCAAGAAATCGTCTATAGTTATTAATTTCAATTCTTTGATATAACTTGTAACTTTCAAGAACTTCAAAGAAGTCTTTTATATTATCAAAGTCTATTTCATCATAAAGATTGATGAAGTTATCCTTGTGACAGCCCAAGAAGATGCCGATTTTTTGCTTTATTTTCTTCTCATAAGTTTTTATATCAATACTTGTCTCTCGTACAATATGGTCACTAAACCTTTTAATGTTAATGTATTTTAAAACATTATGAAATTCTAATAAATCGGTGATTCCCCATTCAGAATCAATAGCGTCATTATTAACCTTTTCTACTATTTTTTCTAGTTCCCAACCACAAGCCATATCATACTCAGAATAGAATTTAATCCCTGACATATGTTCTCCTTTCGTAAACCATCCTCTTTATTTCGAACAGGCTATCCAAAATGCGTACAATTTATTGTTGTTCAGATAGAGAAGGAAGGTGAAATAAATTAGTTTATGTAAGTCTTAAATAGTAGGAACAGAAAAAGTATCTGGAATTAAGGGTCGAAAAAATCCAGCAGTTTAAGAGAGAAGATAATGTCTGAAAATACCCATTGATTAGGAATAACTTTAAAAATCAGTAAAAAATAATAGGATAAAGACAATCTTTTATTCCTCTATACTTTCTTTGTTAAGAAAATACTCCTTATAAAATGCCCTTAGGATATAACTTGTGTACTCCCTAAGATTTATTAGTGATACTCGCACAGGAAAATTACAGCCATTTTCGTCGTCATTATCAAGTAAAGGAATTAAACTACTTGTCGGAGCATCATTAGTTAACATATAACCTCTATGCAAATACCTTGACCTTTTGTCGTAATAATCATTAAGCTGTTTAGCTATATGTGAGTTTAAATGCTTATTTACTAAATTCCTCACCCTACTAGCAATACCATACTTGTCCTGATTACACACCTTACATTTCTCACTCTGAAAACCAATCAGTGTAACTACTTCTAATGCTGACATGTAAAGTGTTGTTGCTATCTCGGTCTGAGAACCTCCTGTAACAAGTGCTGTTTTTAAATTTTGGTTTTTGGTGTAAATTTCAATCTCTACACCTGAACCATCTTCTGATGGATGGTCAATATAACCCTGATAGTCATGGATTTGTGCATCATACTTTCTTGCAGTATGGAAATGATAACAGGCATTTAGAAATGTTTGTAAATCCTCATTTTCTCCATTACTTTCAATTAAATAACTTAAAAAGTCTTTTGCTTCCTCAGAAATCGTTAAATAACCATCCTTAACGGATAAGCCATCTATAAAATCGGGTTCTTGATATACATCTTCAGTTAATACTGTTTTCTCTTTAATTTCTTTAGAAGTGGTTGAGGTATTCCAAAAAGGGGCATTAGTTTCTACTGATAAGAAGTCTATAACTTGGTTTGTCTTCTGAGTGATTTTACCCTCAACTTGATTTTCATCATAAGCAGAGACAGGGAAATAGATTCTTGTTTTATTCTCCCCAACATATTCTGTTTTGAAATTATTCTCCTCATAATTAGACAGTGGAAGTAAAGACTTAATGGTTGGAAGGGCATAGTAATCATTATACTTTCCCATACCTCTTCGTGCCTTCCTCACAACTCTTATTAACCTTTGTCCTAGTTCGGATTCCTTTATCAACTTATCTTCTTGTCCCTCTATATATCCATAACCGTAGCTAGCGTCACTGTATTCAAAAAACAATTTAATAATTGAACCATTATTTTTATAAGTAACCCCAGCTATTAAAACTGACACACCTATGTCCATAAAACCAAATGTTATTGTTTTAGTCTGTTTGTTTTTGTAGGGCGTGTACTGCCAACCACATTTTCCAAATTCCTTAGCCATCTCTGCCCATAGACTTCTCAAAAATTCATTAGATTTTTTCACATCTGTAATACCAATATCCAATATCAATTATTTCCTCCCCCTTACAATTCATCCGTCTATCCCCTAATTGTACTTAACAAAAGCTTCTGTTGTCTCTATTTTTCCTCTAAAGAGATATATCTAACAATATTTTATACTTTAATTCTGTAAATAACTCTCCCCATTAAGATTCAATTCAATTCAATCCAATTCAAATCATATTCCATTGATTGCAGAACAATATAAAACACGAGTTTTATTAAGATGATATGTAACTGATGTGGTGAATTCCTACTCAGTTTAAATCATCCGCTCCATGACGCAAAAAAGGAGCACCTCAATTTAAAGACCCTCCCTTCAAAATGTTGTTACCTACTCCAATCCTTCAACTGTCATGTATTTCTCCTTTGATTATATTTGTCTTTGTATAGCATAGCACAGAAGTCAAGAGTGATTATGATAGTTGCCCTTCTGAAACATAAGTAAAGAAGGATGGGCTTATCAGCCCGTCATTCGTTCGTTCCTCACTCATTCCTCTCCGATGTGTTAACTTTGCATAGACTAATCTCCGCTTCGCTGCGATTAGTCTAGTGCCAAAGTCAACACTCATAAATCATTCTGTGTTTTTTCAAACCCAATCTCTTCTCGTCAATTTATTTCTTATATAGGGCGATTGACGAGATGCTAATCTAGTGTGAAATCAGTCTTTTTCACAACAACTTTATTTCTTATTTCAATATGTCCCTGTTCAACACGGTTAGATATAAGCTTATGTTTTAAGTATCTTGAAAGGTTACTACTCTCTATATCCAACACTTCCGAAATATTCTTCTTTGATACCACCTCACCTAGTCCACACTTATCCCGAATATATTCCAAAAATTCGTATGACTTTTTCATCCTTTGTAGATAATGTTGCATTCACTAGATTATCGTTGTTTAGAGCAAATACCTCAGAATTGGTTAAACTTTTTAACAAATGTATGAACAACATCTTTATCAAATGTATACAATAGATAAGATGCCTTCGGTTCTTGGTTACGTTGTACCCTTCTGGCAGCTTGATAGAAATCAGCAGCTAAAAAAGCCTTTCTAAATGCCTCCAACCTTTCACCTTAAAATTTCCCAGATTTCAATTCCATTTTTTGAGGAAATCCACTTACATCTAAATTCCGACTGTATTGCACGAACTGTAGCAAATAGACAGGTAATGGCATATTATGAGTTCCTATTAACTAGTATTTATCATATGTAAGTATTTTTACCGACAATATTACCATACCAATCTACTGCGGCATATGATTGCGTAGCCTCAATATCCTCATCTCCGTTGTGGGAGTGTAAACATTGTCCCCAAGGACTTTCTTAATGCCCGCATGTATTTCTGTAGAATTTTCTTTATGACATACAAGTACTGCTTTTTTCTTGTCTTTGATATTTTTCAATCTATTCTGTACGTCCCTAATGATATAGTCGAGATTCTTCTTTAAACTACTCTTACTAGTATTAATCTTAAGATAACCTACATTTGATTTAGAATGATTGATACATAGCCTATTTTCTACAACTGTAAACTGGTCTTCTAATTTATATAAGAGAGTAATTTCAGCACTTGCGTCAAGAATAATATTGTTTTCTAACTTACTCAACATCCGCCTATTTGCTCATCACTGAAAACATCAATATTAAGATCGTCTTTTTGCTTTTTAATTTTTTTAGCAGGGTTGTTTTTGATGACTTCACATTCCACCATATAATTCAAAAATGCTCGGATTCTTAATAGTTTAGTGTTGATTGTACCCGCTTTATCGCCTTTCTCTTGGCACTTTAAGAGATATTGCCGAATATGACTATACGTAATGTCCTCAACGTTTACCACTTGGTTCTCTATGCAATAATCAACAAACTTCCCTAAAAGCATTTCATAATTTTTGATATTCGTCTTGGTTGTGTTCTTGAAACGTCTGTCATCCAAAAAGTCTTGATACGCAAATTTTAACAACACAAAAAACCACTTCCTAAATTTTTTATAGGAAGTGGTTATTGCTAATTGATATAAATTGTTTACATGACTACTTCTCAAAAAGGAAGAATAAAACGGGGGAGAAACAGCCTAAACTGCTTCTCCAGATGGAGGCTTAAATTACATCATACCACCCATGCCACCCATTCCGCCCATGTCAGGCATTCCTGCGCCGCCTTTGTTTTCTTCCGGTTTGTCGGCAACAACTGCTTCAGTTGTCAGGAACATAGCCGCTACAGATGCTGCGTTTTGCAGAGCTGAGCGTGTTACTTTTGTAGGGTCAACGATACCTTTGTCGATCATGTTCACCCATTCGCCTGTTGCAGCGTTGTAGCCTACACCAATGGCTTCGCCTTTCAAGCGCTCAACAATGACAGATCCTTCAAGACCCGCGTTGTGCGCGATTTGACGGATTGGTTCTTCAAGAGCGCGAAGAACGATGTTGATACCAGTCAGTTCGTCGCCTTCAGCTTCAAGGGCAGCTACTTTATTGTAAACATTGACAAGAGCTGTACCACCGCCGGATACGATTCCTTCTTCTACCGCAGCGCGAGTAGAGTTCAGGGCGTCTTCGATGCGAAGCTTGCGTTCTTTCAATTCTGTTTCAGTCGCAGCGCCGACTTTGATGACAGCTACACCGCCTGCAAGCTTAGCAAGGCGCTCTTGTAATTTTTCTTTATCGAACTCAGAAGTTGTTTCTTCAACTTGAGCGCGGATTTGGTTGACGCGTGCCGCGATTTGCTCTGTATCTCCCGCACCTTCAACGATTGTTGTGTTTTCTTTTGTAACAACAACTTTAGAAGCGCGTCCCAATTGGTTGATTTGAGTTGATTTAAGGTCAAGACCTAAATCTTCTGTGATCACTTCGGCACCTGTCAGGATAGAGATGTCTTCGAGCATCGCTTTGCGGCGGTCGCCGAATCCAGGCGCTTTAACAGCCACTGCGTTGAATGTTCCGCGAAGCTTGTTGACAACCAATGTTGCAAGAGCTTCACCTTCAACGTCTTCAGCAATCAGAAGCAATGGCTTGCCTTGCTGAACGACTTGCTCAAGCACCGGCAGGATTTCTTGAATGTTTGTGATTTTTTTGTCTGTTACTAAGATGTACGGGTTCTCAAGAACCGCTTCCATCTTATCGGAATCTGTCACCATGTAAGGAGACGCATATCCGCGGTCGAACTGCATACCTTCAACCACTTCAAGCTCTGTTGTGAATCCCTTGGATTCTTCAATTGTGATGACGCCGTCGTTGCCGACGCGCTCCATTGCTTCAGCGATCAGGCTTCCGACTTCTTCGTCAGCAGCGGAGATTGAAGCAACTTGTGCGATTGATTCTTTGCCTTCGATTGGTTTAGAGATTTCTTTCAGGCTTTCAACAGCTACAGCCACAGCCTGCTCGATACCTTTGCGCACGCCTACAGGGTTAGCGCCGGCAGTTACGTTTTTAAGACCTTCGCGAATCATCGCTTGAGCTAGAACTGTCGCTGTTGTTGTACCGTCACCGGCAACATCGTTTGTTTTGCTCGCAACTTCAGCAACAAGCTTTGCGCCCATGTTTTCGAACGCGTCTTCAAGCTCGATTTCTTTCGCGATGGTTACACCGTCGTTTGTGATTAATGGAGAACCGAATTTTTTCTCAAGAACGACGTTGCGTCCTTTAGGTCCCAAAGTTACCTTTACAGCATCCGCCAATGCATCTACACCGCGCAGCATTGAACGGCGGGCTTCTTCGCTAAACTTAATATCTTTTGCCATGTTATTCGAACCTCCTATATAATTGTCTCGTTTTTATTTATGACTTAGCCGATAACAGCTAAAATGTCGCTTTCACGCAAGATTAAGTAGTCAGTACCTTCATATTTCACTTCGGTACCTGCATATTTTGAGAAGATGATGCGGTCGCCTGTTTTAACTTCTAATGCAACGCGCTCTCCGCTCTCTAACACACGGCCTGAACCGGCTGCAACCACTTTACCCTCTTGTGGTTTTTCTTTTGCGGAGTCAGGAAGTACGATTCCGCTAGCAGTTTTTTCTTCAGACTCAACGAGCTCAATGACAACGCGATCACCTAATGGCTTTAACAATGAAACAACCTCCTCAATATTTTCATATGTAATTTTAGCACTCGCACTCGGTGAGTGCTAACACAATTCTTATAATAAAGAATCTCCCAGGCAATTTCAAGTGAAAAGGTCAAATTTTTTTGCGCTTACATTTCTCCGCATATCCTTATCATCCTATAATTTAAAAAGAGTGTGTTACAATAAACATAGTCTGATTTAGATTTTTAGAAAAGGAGTACATAAAGCTTGAGAAAACAATACTGGTTTATTATATTGGCATACGTTCTCATGCAATTGTCGGCCTATGTCGGCTTGCCTCTTCTCTACTTTTTGGGTGTGGGCAGAGGACAGCCCAAAGCTGAAGCCCAGCTTACATTGGCGGGCGTCTGGTCTGTCATCGCGTTTACTCTCTGTCTCGTCATCGTGCTGCTGATTTTGCGGACGGTCCCGAAGACGACGCTTCGCAACCGTCCAAAAGCATCGGTTGGCGCGTCAATCGGATGGGCGGTAGCCGGCGTTTTTCTCGCTTTGTTTTCGCAGTCAATTGCCGCTTCGATCGAAATGTACTTGTTCGGGGTCAACCCGGAATCCGAAAATACGCAGCGAATCATGGAAATCATCACCGCATTGCCGCTGATGGTGTTTGTCTCTTCTGTATTCGGTCCGATTCTTGAAGAAATCATTTTCAGAAAGATCATTTTCGGTGCAATCTATGAGAAAACGAATTTTTTCATTGCCGCTTTGTTCAGTTCGGTTCTCTTCTCGGTCGTCCATTTGGATTTCAGCCATTTGCTCATTTATACAGCAATGGGATTCACATTCGCTTTTTTATATGTCAGAACCAACCGGATTATCGTGCCCATTTTCGCCCATGTCGCCATGAATACTTTCGTCGTCTTGCTGCAGACATTCCGGGAGCCTATTGAAAAATATTTGGAACACGTCGAGAAAATGCAAATGATTATTGGAGGATTTCTATGATGAGAAGCCCTAAATTCTGGGGAGTGATTTATTTTTTAACGGGTGTGCTGTTTACGTATCTGGCGGCAACCTCGCCCGGAAACATGTGGTCTTTTTATACGATCCTGCTGATGCTTTTCGCAGCCTATAATATCAGCATTTCCTTTAAAATGTTCGCCATGGCCGGCAGGATGAAGCGAAAAGATCAATAGCCTTTTATGTGAAGGAAAAGAGCCATTCTGAAAAAAGAATGGCTCTTATTTTGTATGGTCGTTCAAAAACGCTTGATTTTCCTCTTGAATCATTGTTTTTTGCGCTTGCCTGTAGGATATTCTTGAAATCACGATACTGATTTCATAAAGAATGAGCAATGGCACTGAGACCATTAAATGCGACAAAAGCTCAGGCGGTGTAATGAGCGCCGCGATGACGAACAACACAAAATATGCGTATTTTCTGATTTTCGCCAAAAACATCGGCGTCACGAGCCCGAGCCTTGTAATAAACATGATGACCACAGGCATCTGAAACAATAAGCCAAAAGGAAGCGTCAACTGAAGCAGAAACTGAAAATATTCGTGAATTCCGATGACCTGGTTAACATTCAGATCATCTGAGACTCTCGTCATAAAGTCCACGACAAACGGAAATAAAATAAAGTAAGAAAAGGCAATGCCGCCTAAAAAAAGAATGATCGATACCGGAATATAGCTAAGCGTCACTTTTCGTTCTTTTTCATACAGCCCCGGGCTAATGAAAGCCCACAGCTGGTATAAAACAAGCGGCGAAGTCAAGACGGCACCGATGATGAACGCAAACTGCACGTACACAAATAAAGGATCGGTCAGCTTAAACGCGTTAAGCGTCAGCAGCTTCGCTTCATCCGTCTGCTGCAGATAGATAATCAGCGGCTTTGCCAAAAAAAAGCCTGCCGCAACAAATAAAACAAAAAAGAAAAAAGTGATCACAAGCCGTCTGCGTAGTTCTGTGATATGTTCTATCAGCGACATTTCTTTTCCCTTCATAAATGTCATCCTATCCTACTGATCTTCTTTCTTTTTATCGGAATCGTCGTCAGCCAAACCTTTTGTCGCATTTTTAAACTCCCGCAGCGTGTTTCCAGCCGCTCTTCCCAGCTCGGGAAGTTTCTTCGGGCCGAATATCAATAGCGCCACCACGACGATTAAAATAAAGCTTCCAGGACCGATTGGCATAAAGCCTGCCCCCTTTCCTTTATTTTTCGTTTTCCGTTTTACTTTTCCTGCATTGAATAATGTTTCAGAAAATACACCAGCGACTGAAGTTCAACCGCCAAATCTATATGATGAATGCGAATGTGTTCCGGCACATTCAAGCGGGCCGGCGTAAAATTAAGAATGCCTTTAATGCCAAGCGCCACCAGCCTGTCTGTAATCGACTGTGCAGCTTGAGCTGGAACCGTCAAAATGGCGACCGGGATATCATCATCCGTCATATGCTCTTCAAGCTTATTCAGATCATAGACGGGAACGCCGCCGACCTCGGTTCCGATTTTTTCTTCATTGATGTCAAACGCCATGGCGATCTTTGTATTATTGTTTTTGATAAAATTGTAATGGAGAAAGGCTGTCCCCAAATTCCCCACGCCAATGAGCGTTACGTTCGTCGTTTCATCCTGATCAAGCGTCTTTCTGAAAAAGGACAGCAAATAATTGACATTGTAGCCGTATCCTTTTTTTCCGAGCGCGCCGAAGTACGAGAAATCCCTGCGGATGGTCGCGGAATCGACTTTGACGGCATCGCTCAACTCAGCGGAAGATACACGCTGTTTTCCGGATGCATGAAGGTTTTTTAAAAAACGATAGTATAATGGCAGCCGTTTCGCTGTCGCTTGCGGAATTTTTGAATGATCCATGTTCATAAACTAATCCTCCATGTCTACATCAGCTTTTTCCCTTTTATAGTCACCGTTTTTCCCGCCTGTCTTTTCGAGAAGAAAGGTCGGTCCTATCACCATTCCCTTATCCGCCGCTTTGCACATGTCATATACGGTCAGCGCACATACGGAGGCGGAAGTTAACGCTTCCATTTCCACACC
Source organism: Bacillus haynesii (assembly GCF_014042035.1). Classification (NCBI taxonomy): domain Bacteria; kingdom Bacillati; phylum Bacillota; class Bacilli; order Caryophanales; family Bacillaceae; genus Bacillus; species Bacillus haynesii. The sequence goes on from NZ_CP059494.1 coordinate 2,411,829, forward strand.
TGTGCTCCCTTTGGTCTTGACTTTAGATTGAATATGCAGGATGCTCTTCTGTTCTTTCTCCTCCCAACGAAAGGTGATGTCGACTCCTTTCAGAGCGATTGGGTGGCACATCGGGATGATGGCGGATGTCTGTTTTGCGGCCATGATTCCGGCCACTTGCGCCACCGCCAATACATCGCCTTTTCCGATTTCCCGGTTTTTGATTTTTTCATGTACTTTTCGATTCATTGACACGCTTGAAACAGCCGCAGCTGTGCGCACTGAAGCTTCCTTTTCGCTTATATCAACCATCTTGGCTCTGCCTTGTTCATTAAAATGTGTAAACTCATTCATGTTCTTAACTCTCCTTATAACGATCATACACTATTTTTTTCGTTCTGTCTTTTTCTTCGGCTAAAATCTTCCAGACTTCACTTAATTGTTTGCTGACTGCGCGGTGATAAGCTACACTTAAAATAGCAGACAAGAGGTGAAAGATCATGATGATTTTACAAGTGAACCAGCTTTCAAAATCGTTTGGAGCCGATACGATTTTAACGAATATAAAACTCGAAGTCAGATCTCGGGACCGGATTGCGATCGTCGGACGCAACGGCGCCGGAAAATCGACTCTCCTAAAGATTATCGCAGGAAAGCTTTCATATGAAAAGGGGGACATTATCAAACCGAAGGATTTGACGATGGGCTACCTTGACCAGCATTCCGGCCTCGATTCCAAGCTGACGCTTAAAGAGGAATTGCTGTCGGTATTTGATTTTCTAAAAAAAATGGAAAAAGAAATGCGCGCGATCGAGGAAAAGATGGCGCAAGCCGGACCGGACAAGCTTGAATCATTGATGAAGACGTATGACAGGCTTCAGCAGGAGTTCAAGGACAAAGGCGGCTACCAATATGAAGCAGAAGTCAGATCCGTTATGCACGGGCTCGGCTTTGCGGGATTTGATGACTCCGTCCGCGTTCAGGACTTAAGCGGAGGTCAAAAAACAAGGCTTGCCCTCGGAAAAATGCTTTTGACAAAACCGGACCTCCTCATCTTGGACGAACCGACAAACCACTTGGATATCGATACCCTGACATGGCTTGAACAATATTTACAAAACTACAGCGGAGCGATTTTAATCGTTTCCCATGACAGGTACTTTCTTGACAAAGTGGTTACCCAAGTTTACGAGATTACCCGGGCACAAAGCAAAAAATATATCGGGAACTACAGCTCTTATCTCCAATTAAAAGCCGAGCAGCTGGAAAGGGAAACAAAGCTTTACGAAAAGCAGCAGGACGAAATCGCCAAACTGCAGGAGTTCGTCGACCGGAACCTGGCAAGAGCTTCGACGACGAAACGGGCGCAGAGCAGACGAAAGCAGCTTGAACGGATGGAGATCATGGACAAACCGCTTGGAGATGAAAAATCGGCGTCATTCCGCTTTGAAATTACTAGGCAAAGCGGAAACGATGTACTGCGAGTGGAAGACCTGACGGTAAGCTATCAGGAGCAGCCCCCGCTTCTCCGTTCATTGGATTTTCGCATTACCCGCGGGGAAAGCGTTGCGCTAGTCGGGCCGAACGGAATCGGCAAGTCAACCCTTTTGAAAGCATTGATTCAAAAGCTAAAGCCGGTGTCGGGAACAATCGCGACGGGCTCCCATGTCTCAATCGGATACTATGATCAGGAGCAGGCTGAATTGACGTCGTCAAAACGCGTGCTTGACGAGCTTTGGGACGAATATCCGGAGATGAATGAAAAGGATATCCGGACCTGCCTCGGCAACTTCTTGTTCTCGGGAGAAGATGTATTAAAACCTGTACACGCGTTAAGCGGAGGCGAAAAAGCCAGGCTTGCCCTCGCAAAGCTGATGCTGCAAAAAGCGAACTTCCTTATCCTTGATGAGCCGACAAACCATCTCGACCTGGACAGTAAGGAAGTCTTGGAGAACGCTTTAATCGATTACCCGGGAACGATATTATTTGTGTCCCATGACCGCTATTTTATCAACCGGATCGCGACAAAAGTACTGGAGCTTTCCCGCGATAAAGCAGAAGAATATTTAGGCGACTACGATTATTACACAGAAAAAAAAGCGGAGCAGCTTGAACTGAAAGAACTAGAAAAACAGACGGAAGAGCGCCAGAAAAACGCTTCCGAAAAACCGGGCACAAAAAAGAGCTATGAAGAAGAAAAAGAGCTGAAAAGAAAAGAACGCCAGCGACAGCGCAGGATTGAAGAAATCGAAACTAGAATTACGGCCATTGAAGAACAGATCGAAAAGAATGAAGAGCTCCTGTGTGAACCCGACGTCTTCCAAGACCACGAGAAGGTCCAGGAAATCCATTCTGAAAATGAACGGCTGAATGAGGAGCTCGAACAACTGTTATCCGAATGGGAAACACTTTCTACAAATGAATAAAGGATGAACCGCTCCAAGCCGGAGCGGTTTTTTTGTCCACAAATAAAATCCTTTATTTAAAAGAAAGAAAGCGATTTACCCACAATATCCACAAAAAACATAATATTTATGCACATTATTAACAGGTAAAAAGGCTCTGTAAATTAAGGTTTTTGACATTATGCACAAGGCTGTGGATATATGTTAATAACCTGTTAATAACTTTTCCGGGGGCAAAAAAACCTCACAAAACGTGAGGTTTCAATAAGACGTCAAATCTAAGCCAGGCTGACCGTTCATATCGTATTTTCCCCTGATTCCTTTTTCAAAAGCAACTGTACCTGCGGCGGCAATCATGGCGGCATTGTCCGTACATAGCGAGAGCGGCGGGATCAAAAGCTCGATTTCCGGATGGCTGCTGAACGTTTTTTCGAGCGCCGCTCTCAGCCCTTTATTTGCAGCAACTCCTCCGGCGAGCAGCACCTGTTTGACGCCATAAGCTTTCGCAGCGCGTTCCGTTTTTGTCACGAGGACATCAATGACGCTTTCCTGAAAGCTGGCTGACAAATCCTCCGGAGCTATCGTTTCCCCTTTTTGTGAAGCGTTGTGAAGCGTGTTGATGACTGCTGACTTCAATCCGCTGAAGCTGAAATGATAAGAGCCTTCCTCAAGCCATGCGCGCGGCAGCGGCACATTTGCTTCGCCTTTTTGCGCAAGTTTGTCAATGTGAGGTCCTCCCGGATAAGGGAGTCCCATCGTTCTCGCCACTTTGTCATAGGCTTCGCCTGCAGCATCGTCGAGCGTCTCTCCGATTACTTCAAATGAGCCGTGCTCTTTCATATACACGAGTTCGGTGTGACCGCCTGAGACGACAAGGGCAATCGCCGGAAATTGAATGTCCTGAACAAGCCTGTTGGCATAGATATGACCGGCAATGTGATGCACGCCTACGAGCGGTATGCCCCGGGCAAAACTGAGCGCTTTCGCAGCATTCACGCCGATCAATAAAGCGCCGACAAGCCCCGGTCCTTCCGTTACTGCAATGGCATCAATGTCATCAAACGTCATGTCCGCTTGTGCAAAGGCTTCCTCAAGCACGATCGTGATCTGTTCCACGTGATGCCTTGATGCGATCTCGGGAACGACGCCCCCAAACCGTTTATGACTCTCGATTTGCGACGCTACGACATTTGAGACGATGTCCGTCCCGTTTTTGACAATCGCGGCGGCAGTCTCATCACAGCTTGTTTCGATTCCTAATATATACAGATCTTTTTTATGATTCATTTAGTCTCACCCACATTAATAATGCATCTTCCCCATTATCGGTATAGTAATTTTTGCGAATTCCTCCCGGCTCAAAACCAAGCTTTTTGTATAAGCTCTGTGCAATATGATTCGATACCCTCACCTCTAAAGAAAGCTGAACCGCTCTTTTCATCCTGCAAAGCTTCATGGCGGCTTTCAAAAGAGCTTCTCCGAAACGGCGGCCCCGGTATGCAGGTGAAACGGCAATGTTGGTGATCTGGGCGTCATCCATCACGATCCAAATCCCGCAGTAGCCGACGACTTGCTCCTCAACTTCGAGAACGAGGTAATGTGCATACATATTGTGAAAAAGCTCATGATGAAAAGATTCTTTTTTCCACGGAGAAGAAAAAGAACTTTTTTCAATTTCAAAAACCTGGTCCAAATCCTTTGGATTCATATCGCGTATGACCATTTGCGTGTTCATGGCTTCACCCGTTCACTTTTGTTTTTCAAGCCAGACGGCCTCGGCTTCGGCCAGACGAATATAGTTTGGAACAATGCTGTGCACTGGCTCGTCCTCTTTAAGTTCTCCGATTAAAGCCAATTCTGAAGGTCTTGGAAGCTGCAGGGCAGGGCCTGCAATAACCGCTTGTTCACCGAGAATCTGTTCGATCATTTCCTGGTGAATCTCTGTGTCGCTTCCTATGAAAAGGACTTGCTGATCCATGGCTTTCAGCTTTTTAAGCCAATCTTCAAGCAAAATGTTTTGGTCCTCTTCCAATTCATGCAGTTTGCCGTCCCTATACTGGTACAGTCCCGTATAAACCTGACCGCGCCTGGCATCAAACAGCGGACAAATCAAGCCTTGGAAAAAACGACCGTTTGCCGCCAGCACTTCAAGGCTTGAAACGGTTTTAATCGGAATATTTAATGACCATGCAAGCGTTTTGGCAATCGTCACGCCGATCCGCACGCCTGTATATGAACCCGGGCCTTTGGCAACTGCAATTTGGGTCAGATCATTAGGCTCTAAACCGCACTCTTTAAGGAGTTCGTCGATTGCCGGCATGGCTCTGACCGAATGGTTTTTCTTTAAGTGGGATATATGCTCGGCTATCATTTTTCCGTCTTTGATTAATGCCACTCCGAGCGTTAAATTGGATGTATCAATCGCAAGTATCGTCATGTTTGCTGATCTCCTCGCAAAGATTTTCGTAGCGGCTTCCTTTAGGGGTAAATGTCAGCTTTCGCTCGTCATCACCAAGCCGCTTAATGACCACCTCAAGGCGTTCTTGCGGAAGCTGCTCTTCAATCAAATGCGCCCATTCCACAAGGCAGACCCCGTCTCCCTCAAAATATTCATCTAATCCGAGATCTTCCGTCTCATCTTCCATCCTGTACACATCCATATGAAACAGCGGAAGAGAGCCGTCACGGTATTCTTTGATGATGGTAAAAGTCGGGCTGCTGACAACCCGCTTGATGCCGAGCCCTTCGGCAAACCCTTTCGTAAAAGTCGTTTTGCCTGCTCCTAGATCGCCCTCCAATGTGATGACATCACCGGGCTGAACATACTTTGCTGCCAGTCTGGCAATGTTTTTCGTCTCTTCAGGCTCTGTCGTTTTCCACTCTAACGTTTTCACTTTACTTGTCACCTGTCTTGTTTAAAATGGTTATATCCTTTTTTCTCGAGAAGAACGCGGTCCTGTCCGTCATGATAAAACACTTCCGCCTGTCCTTGTTTTGTGACGCGGCCGATTTGATAAACCGGCACATCATGCTCGGAGCATTCCTGACTAAAACGTTCCCATTGATCATTAGAAATCGTACCGACGAGTTCAAAATCCTCGCCGCCGAAAAGGACCCACTCTTCCCATTTTGTGTTCAATGTATGTAAATCCGAATGGACCGGAATCATCTCTTTATATATGTCAATGGAAACACGACTCGCTTCGGCAATTTCATTTAATTCGCTGGCAAGCCCGTCGCTGATATCATTAAGTGCCACATGATGATAGCGGGAACAGATCAAACCTGCTTCCACCCTCGGCTCAGGCCTCTTGTGCCGCTCAATATAATATTGAGACTGCATATCGTCTTTCACCTGTGCTTGGCCCAATATAAAAGACAGACCAGCAGCAGATGAGCCAAGTTCTCCCGTCACAAAAACGACATCCCCGGGCTCGGCATGGCTCCTTAAACAAGATCTGTCCTTTTCAATCTCACCGATTGCTGTTACGGTCAAAACGAGCGGTCCGTTGGCAGATACAGTGTCACCGCCGATTAAATCCATTTGATATAGTGTCGCCAGTTTATTCATTTCTTCATACATGGCTTCAATATCCGTCGCGCGCCAGCCGGAAGGAACGGCGATTGACACAAGATAATACTTGGGTCGGCCTCCCATTGCGGCAATATCGCTAATATTCACAGCTAATGCTTTATATCCGATATCGGCAGGCGATGAATGGGATGATAAAAAATGAATACCGTCGACCATCGTATCGACTGCCACGATTTCCTGATAACCGTTCTTCGTATGATAAACAGCGGCATCGTCTCCAATACCGATTTCTATTTCCTGGTGAGAAAGCGAACGGGGCGTAATCCTTTGAATCAATTCAAATTCGTCCATAAGATCATTTGCTCCTTTGCTGTTGCAACCAATCAAAACACTATCATTAGTTTATCGAATTCTCACCAATTATCCAAGGAATAAAGAAACTCGGCCTCACATCCTGTCAGGAGGAAAGCCGAGTGCTTTCTCTTCCTGTAAGCAACGAAAGCTCGGCTGAAGCCAAGCTTTCAGCATTGACCTGAAAAAAGACATAAAAAAAAACGAAAACCTCGAAGATTTCGTTTGTGTGCAACATGGCGGTCCGGACGGGACTCGAACCCGCGACCTCCTGCGTGACAGGCAGGCATTCTAACCAACTGAACTACCGGACCATTTTTTATTGGATTGTATGCAAATTATATTTGGTTGCGGGGGCAGGATTTGAACCTGCGACCTTCGGGTTATGAGCCCGACGAGCTACCGAACTGCTCCACCCCGCGATAATATAAACAGCTTGGCGGCGTCCTACTCTCACAGGGGGAAGCCCCCAACTACCATCGGCGCTGAAGAGCTTAACTTCCGTGTTCGGCATGGGAACGGGTGTGACCTCTTCGCTATCGCCACCAAACTATGTGCCTTCAGGACGAAGGTACTGGGCGTTCCTCACAGGATGTGAGGGCCTTTAGCCGAGTTTCCTTGCCTTTGGCTTTATGAGAGGTGTTCTCTCAAAACTAGATAACGGGTAGACAAGGGCCCACAGGATGTGGGTCATGCAGGCGTTGCCACACGATGTGGCGTATTTAGCCAGCGTTCACTTATTTTATTAGGTTAAGTCCTCGATCGATTAGTATCTGTCAGCTCCATGTGTCGCCACACTTCCACCTCAGACCTATCAACCTGATCATCTTTCAGGGATCTTACTTCCTTGCGGAATGGGAAATCTCATCTTGAGGGGGGCTTCATGCTTAGATGCTTTCAGCACTTATCCCGTCCGCACATAGCTACCCAGCGATGCCCTTGGCAGAACAACTGGTACACCAGCGGTGCGTCCATCCCGGTCCTCTCGTACTAAGGACAGCTCCTCTCAAATTTCCTGCGCCCGCGACGGATAGGGACCGAACTGTCTCACGACGTTCTGAACCCAGCTCGCGTACCGCTTTAATGGGCGAACAGCCCAACCCTTGGGACCGACTACAGCCCCAGGATGCGATGAGCCGACATCGAGGTGCCAAACCTCCCCGTCGATGTGGACTCTTGGGGGAGATAAGCCTGTTATCCCCGGGGTAGCTTTTATCCGTTGAGCGATGGCCCTTCCATGCGGAACCACCGGATCACTAAGCCCGACTTTCGTCCCTGCTCGACTTGTAGGTCTCGCAGTCAAGCTCCCTTGTGCCTTTACACTCTGCGAATGATTTCCAACCATTCTGAGGGAACCTTTGGGCGCCTCCGTTACCTTTTAGGAGGCGACCGCCCCAGTCAAACTGCCCACCTGACACTGTCTCCTGCCCGATAAGGGCAGCGGGTTAGAAGGTCAATACAGCCAGGGTAGTATCCCACCGATGCCTCCACCGAAGCTGGCGCTCCGGTTTCCAAGGCTCCTACCTATCCTGTACAAGCTGTACCAACATTCAATATCAGGCTGCAGTAAAGCTCCACGGGGTCTTTCCGTCCTGTCGCGGGTAACCTGCATCTTCACAGGTACTATAATTTCACCGAGTCTCTCGTTGAGACAGTGCCCAGATCGTTGCGCCTTTCGTGCGGGTCGGAACTTACCCGACAAGGAATTTCGCTACCTTAGGACCGTTATAGTTACGGCCGCCGTTTACTGGGGCTTCAATTCGCACCTTCGCATACGCTAAGCGCTCCTCTTAACCTTCCAGCACCGGGCAGGCGTCAGCCCCTATACTTCGCCTTACGGCTTCGCAGAGACCTGTGTTTTTGCTAAACAGTCGCCTGGGCCTATTCACTGCGGCTCTCTCGGGCTTGCACCCTAACAGAGCACCCCTTCTCCCGAAGTTACGGGGTCATTTTGCCGAGTTCCTTAACGAGAGTTCTCTCGATCACCTTAGGATTCTCTCCTCGCCTACCTGTGTCGGTTTGCGGTACGGGCACCTCTCACCTCGCTAGAGGCTTTTCTTGGCAGTGTGGAATCAGGAACTTCGCTACTATATTTCGCTCGCCATCACAGCTCAGCCTTACGGGAAACGGATTTGCCTATTTCCCAGCCTAACTGCTTGGACGCGGATATCCAATACCGCGCTTACCCTATCCTCCTGCGTCCCCCCATTGCTCAAATGGTGAGGAGGTGGTACAGGAATATCAACCTGTTATCCATCGCCTACGCCTTTCGGCCTCGGCTTAGGTCCCGACTAACCCTGAGCGGACGAGCCTTCCTCAGGAAACCTTAGGCATTCGGTGGAGGGGATTCTCACCCCTCTTTCGCTACTCATACCGGCATTCTCACTTCTAAGCGCTCCACGAGTCCTTCCGGTCTCGCTTCACAGCCCTTAGAACGCTCTCCTACCACTGTTCGTAAGAACAGTCCGCAGCTTCGGTGATACGTTTAGCCCCGGTACATTTTCGGCGCAGAGTCACTCGACCAGTGAGCTATTACGCACTCTTTAAATGGTGGCTGCTTCTAAGCCAACATCCTGGTTGTCTAAGCAACTCCACATCCTTTTCCACTTAACGTATACTTTGGGACCTTAGCTGGCGGTCTGGGCTGTTTCCCTTTCGACTACGGATCTTATCACTCGCAGTCTGACTCCCAAGGATAAGTCTTTGGCATTCGGAGTTTGACTGAATTCGGTAACCCGGTAGGGGCCCCTAGTCCAATCAGTGCTCTACCTCCAAGACTCTTACCTTGAGGCTAGCCCTAAAGCTATTTCGGAGAGAACCAGCTATCTCCAGGTTCGATTGGCATTTCACCCCTACCCACACCTCATCCCCGCACTTTTCAACGTGCGTGGGTTCGGGCCTCCATTCAGTGTTACCTGAACTTCACCCTGGACATGGGTAGATCACCTGGTTTCGGGTCTACGACCACGTACTCATGCGCCCTATTCAGACTCGCTTTCGCTGCGGCTCCGTCTTTTCAAACTTAACCTTGCACGGGATCGTAACTCGCCGGTTCATTCTACAAAAGGCACGCCATCACCCGTTAACGGGCTCTGACTACTTGTAGGCACACGGTTTCAGGATCTCTTTCACTCCCCTTCCGGGGTGCTTTTCACCTTTCCCTCACGGTACTGGTTCACTATCGGTCACTAGGGAGTATTTAGCCTTGGGAGATGGTCCTCCCGGATTCCGACGGAATTTCACGTGTTCCGCCGTACTCAGGATCCACTCAGGAGAGAACGAAGTTTTGACTACAGGGCTGTTACCTCCTATGGCGGGCCTTTCCAGACCTCTTCATCTACCTCGTTCTTTTGTAACTCCGTACAGAGTGTCCTACAACCCCAAGAGGCAAGCCTCTTGGTTTGGGCTAATCCCGTTTCGCTCGCCGCTACTCAGGGAATCGCATTTGCTTTCTCTTCCTCCGGGTACTTAGATGTTTCAGTTCCCCGGGTCTGCCTTCTCATATCCTATGAATTCAGATATGGATACTGCTCCATTACGAGCAGTGGGTTTCCCCATTCGGAAATCTCCGGATCAAAGCTTGCTTACAGCTCCCCGAAGCATATCGGTGTTCGTCCCGTCCTTCATCGGCTCCTAGTGCCAAGGCATCCACCGTGCGCCCTTTCTAACTTAACCGTTAAAAAGAATCACTACGTGATATCTTGCATTACAATTGAATGTGAATGTCTACTTTCGTTATCTAGTTTTCAAAGAACACGCTTTGAAGGAATGATCCTTCAAAACTAAACAAGATCTAAACGCACCTGTCTATAAGACCGCAAGGTCTTATATTCCGTATAATATCCTTAGAAAGGAGGTGATCCAGCCGCACCTTCCGATACGGCTACCTTGTTACGACTTCACCCCAATCATCTGTCCCACCTTCGGCGGCTGGCTCCAAAAGGTTACCTCACCGACTTCGGGTGTTACAAACTCTCGTGGTGTGACGGGCGGTGTGTACAAGGCCCGGGAACGTATTCACCGCGGCATGCTGATCCGCGATTACTAGCGATTCCAGCTTCACGCAGTCGAGTTGCAGACTGCGATCCGAACTGAGAACAGATTTGTGGGATTGGCTTAGCCTCGCGGCTTCGCTGCCCTTTGTTCTGCCCATTGTAGCACGTGTGTAGCCCAGGTCATAAGGGGCATGATGATTTGACGTCATCCCCACCTTCCTCCGGTTTGTCACCGGCAGTCACCTTAGAGTGCCCAACTGAATGCTGGCAACTAAGATCAAGGGTTGCGCTCGTTGCGGGACTTAACCCAACATCTCACGACACGAGCTGACGACAACCATGCACCACCTGTCACTCTGCCCCCGAAGGGGAAGCCCTATCTCTAGGGTTGTCAGAGGATGTCAAGACCTGGTAAGGTTCTTCGCGTTGCTTCGAATTAAACCACATGCTCCACCGCTTGTGCGGGCCCCCGTCAATTCCTTTGAGTTTCAGTCTTGCGACCGTACTCCCCAGGCGGAGTGCTTAATGCGTTTGCTGCAGCACTAAAGGGCGGAAACCCTCTAACACTTAGCACTCATCGTTTACGGCGTGGACTACCAGGGTATCTAATCCTGTTCGCTCCCCACGCTTTCGCGCCTCAGCGTCAGTTACAGACCAGAGAGTCGCCTTCGCCACTGGTGTTCCTCCACATCTCTACGCATTTCACCGCTACACGTGGAATTCCACTCTCCTCTTCTGCACTCAAGTTCCCCAGTTTCCAATGACCCTCCCGGTTGAGCCGGGGCTTTCACATCAGACTTAAGAAACCGCCTGCGCGCGCTTTACGCCCAATAATTCCGGACAACGCTTGCCACCTACGTATTACCGCGGCTGCTGGCACGTAGTTAGCCGTGGCTTTCTGGTTAGGTACCGTCAAGGTACCGCCCTATTCGAACGGTACTTGTTCTTCCCTAACAACAGAGTTTTACGATCCGAAAACCTTCATCACTCACGCGGCGTTGCTCCGTCAGACTTTCGTCCATTGCGGAAGATTCCCTACTGCTGCCTCCCGTAGGAGTCTGGGCCGTGTCTCAGTCCCAGTGTGGCCGATCACCCTCTCAGGTCGGCTACGCATCGTTGCCTTGGTGAGCCGTTACCTCACCAACTAGCTAATGCGCCGCGGGTCCATCTGTAAGTGGTAGCTAAAAGCCACCTTTTATAATTGAACCATGCGGTTCAATCAAGCATCCGGTATTAGCCCCGGTTTCCCGGAGTTATCCCAGTCTTACAGGCAGGTTACCCACGTGTTACTCACCCGTCCGCCGCTAACCTAAGGGAGCAAGCTCCCGTCGGTCCGCTCGACTTGCATGTATTAGGCACGCCGCCAGCGTTCGTCCTGAGCCAGGATCAAACTCTCCATGAAATAATGGAGCGCAGATTAAGTTCGTCACATCCTGTGACAACATCTGCATGACCTGCATCGTGCAGGCCCCTGACTACGCACATTCGCATGTGCGATTTATTTAATGAATTAACAGGTACGTTTGTCTTGTTTAGTTTTCAAAGATCATTCTAAAATTGGAGCGGGTGATGAGAATCGAACTCACGACATCAGCTTGGAAGGCTGAGGTTTTACCACTAAACTACACCCGCATTGCGAATATATGGCGCGCCCGAGAGGAGTCGAACCCCTAACCTTTTGATCCGTAGTCAAACGCTCTATCCAATTGAGCTACGGGCGCTTCATCAGGCGACTTAACTATAATACTATGAATATCAGTTGAAGTCAAGAAGTTTTTTGAAGTTTTTCTGCCGAAAGAATGAAGTCTTTTTTATTTCGACTTTATCTATTATACACATTTTAAGGCTTTTGTACACCCTTTAAATGATGTATATCATATCTGTGTTTTGAAGCTGTAACTTCGTTGTCTCAGCGACGAATAATAATATATCATGTCTCCAACACATCCGTCAACACCTTTTTTCATTTTTTATACCTCTAAAAAAATAATGCTTCCAGCCATTTATAATAGATGACGTTTCACTGGACCTTTTCATCTTATGTGATGTTTTATTGAATGTTCCCCACTTCATCAAGATATATACGGAACCGAAGCTATAAATCATTAACCTCGACATCACTCTTCCACGGTCATTTAATGAAGGTTTTATTTTCAGAACTGCTTTTAGGAGATCCTCAAGACGCCTCCGGATACATTACTTTTGCGCAGTGTATACAAAAATGCAGGCAGAAATCTTTGTTACGTAAAGATTTCTGCCTGTAAACTTAAAATACCTTATCTATAACTTCACCTGCATGTCCCTTAAAATTCAAATTGTCATCCGCTGATTTTAGCGCCTGCATCGCTTGTTGCTTTTTCCGATTTGTAGTTGCGGAAATTATGCTCAAGCTGTTCAAGCGTGAGACCTTTTGTTTCAGGAAGGAATTTTCTCACGAATGCAATGGAAAGAAGTCCAAGTCCGACAAAAATGTAGAATGTCGATGACAGCCCGATCGCATCAAGCAGTATCGGGAACGAAAATCCGACAAAGAAATTAACGATCCACAAACAAAATACAGTGACGCCCATCCCGAGGCCGCGCACACGAAGCGGGAATATTTCAGAAAGCATGAGCCATGTTACAGGAGAAATGGCGCCTTGTTGGAATGCAAGGAAGGTTACAGTCAGTGCAAGTACGACATACGGAAGAGCAGCTGAACCTTGAAGGACGTTTGAGAAGATGCCGATAAGCAGCAAAGCTGATGTTGTCCCTATTAAACCAGTCAACAGCATCGGTCTGCGTCCGACCTTCCCTAAAAGCCAAATCCCCACGAATGTCGCCAAAACTGAAATGACACCGTTTGCAATATTTCCGATCAGTGCAGCTTTTGTTTCAAATCCGGCGTTTTTGAGAATTTCTGTTCCGTAGTACATGATAGAGTTTACACCGGTAATCTGCTGAACGATGGCGATCCCGATTCCGAGAAATACGATACGGCGCACCCACGGAACAGCCAAGTCTTTATAATTCGCCTTTTTCATTTCCGATTCTTTCATGACCGCAGCTTCGATTTCAGCAACTTCCGAATGCGCCCTTTTTTCCTCGCGGATTCTTTTCAGAACGCCCAGCGCCGCTTCATTTTTCCCTTTAGAGACGAGCCAGCGCGGACTTTCAGGCATTCTCAGCATACCAAAGAACAAGAATACAGCCGGGACGGCGGCAATGGCCAGCATGTAACGCCAAACATGTGAAGAATCGCCCATTGTGGTTCCAAGGATGGCATTGAAAGTAAATGCCAAGAGCTGTCCGGAGACAATCATTAATTCATTTTGGGTAACCATTCGTCCCCTTTTTTCTGAAGGAGACATTTCAGCCAAGTAAGTCGGTACCGTAACAGATGCTCCCCCTACGGCAACTCCAAGCAGGAACCGAGAGATGACCATAATCGTCACATCAGGCGCAAGCGTACATCCAAGCGTCGAGAAAAAGAAAAGTACAGCTAGAAAAATGATGTTCTTGCGGCGTCCGATATAATCGGAGAGCCTTCCGCCGAACACTGCTCCCAATGCAGCTCCCAAGAGAAGCGAACTTGCGACCAGCCCTTCTGTAAATGCAGTCAGGTTCAGCTGATCTCCTTCAGACATATAAGGCAAGGCTCCGTTGATCACTCCGGTATCATATCCGAATAGAAGCCCGCCGAACGTCGAGACTAAAATAATAGTACGCAAAAATGATTTCTGATTTCCCTGTTCATTCATATTTATTTCCCCCGCCTTTGTTTATATGAAAATTGATTTATTCCAAAGGTTTTCGAAACATCCTTAAAAGGAGCTCACTTCTTTTCCTAAAAGCCTCATATCTAACTTTTGAAAGTCTCGCCCCGGCAACCCCCCTTAACAGAAAATTAAAAATTTTATTTTGATGGAAGCCGGAGCTTCCGTACAACCAATTACCCACTACGGAATATTTTGGAATCGCTTTCATTTTTATTCCGCTTAAATACATATTGTTAGGTTATAGTGATGTTTTTGGCACATCTTTGTTAGGTCTGATATTATCATAATTTTAAAAGCGCTTTCAGTCAACATAAATTTCAGAAAATTTATCTTTTTTCATTTAGAAAAAACGCTAATAATTGCGTAATGATAGGAATTTAAGCCGATTCGCATAGCTTCATTTTCTTTTTTTATTATTTATCAGCATTTTTTCACTTTTGTCACTTTATAGTGATCTTTTTGTCACTTTTTTGTGATGTGTAGAATTTCAGTCAATAAAAAAATACCAAGAGGCTTCCCCCTCAGTATTTTTGTCTGCCTGCAGCGGACATTCAATTATCTGTGAACAGCAACATGAATCAGCTTTCCTTTAACCGCAAGGCGTCCTTCGGTTCTCACGGCTTTGTCACATGTAATCAGCGTCATTTCGTTTTCTTTCGTCTCTTGAATCACATCTGTGTCGATTTCAGAAATGAATTGTTTGGACGTTACAGCGTATATATAGTCTTTTTTAAAATCTGTGATTTTAACGGTATCCCCTTTTTCAATGTTGATAAGGGGGCCGAATAAGAGGCTCTCCCGCTTCATATGATGTCCGGCCAGCGGGTAGTTTCCTTCTCCCATTTTCTGATCAGGACGCATTGTTGTCGCTCCGTAAAGAAGATTTTGATTGGTTGTGCCTTTCAATATCGGCAGCTTGATATTGACGCTGCTTATGGTGATCCGGCCGATGACCGCTCTCGACTCACGATCGAGACCGGCTTTTACTGTTTCCATAAAAGAAGGCGGCTGAATCGCGTCAAAATCAAATGACGCCTTTTGCGCATTGTTTTGTTCCGCCTGTTCAGCAGTCAATTCAAAACTTTTATTCTTGCTGAGATTGATGATGATGCTTTCTTTAATGAAAGGAGATAAGACGAAGAGTATACCTGATATGCCAAGCACGGCAACGATCATTTTTTTATACATGCCTCACAGTCCTTTCTAGCCTTAATGTCAAATGAACGAATGCCGGTTTTTTCAAAAAAGCACCTGACCGGTTCAATGATCAGGTGCTTCAATGATTCGTTTACGCCTTTCTTTGTTTCTTTCTTGTGAAGAAAGCGAAGGCTCCTCCAGACAGAATCAGCAGGATTCCGATCATGATCGGAATGATGCTATCTGTGTCACCTGTTTTCGGAAGCATATCTTTCAAATGACCGTTGTCATTTGTTTTAGGATCTTCTTTCGAATTGCGGTCCGGCGTGCCTTTGTTATCTGTTTTAGGGCCCCCTGGGTTGCGATCCGGTGTGCCTTTGTCAGCAGCCGGCGTTTTCAGTTTTTCATTGGACGCGATCACCTCAATCGGTTTTGTCTGTCCTTTTTTAATTTCAAAAGGAATCGGTGTTTCATCCAGCTTGTAACCATCAGGAGCCTTCGTTTCGACAAATTGATAGCGTCCAGGTGCCAATCCCTCCGCTGTGAACTGCCCGTTTTGATCTGTAGTCCAGACTGCCGGCAGCTTTTTCCTGTTGCCTCCGGCTTTAACAAGCTTTCCATCGGCATCGAGCAGTTTGAATTCGGCTCCTTTCAAAACGGCTTTTTTATCGTTGCGGTCCACTTTCGTCAGTTTCACATCGCCCGGTGTCAAGTGGTTCTCTGCAGTCATTTGGATTGGCTTTGTATCAGTATTTTTGACTGTGAACGATATTGGCGTTTCATCCAATTGATAATGCTTAGGCGCTTTTGTTTCGACAAACTGGTAGTTACCAGGCTTGAGGCCGTACACTGTGAGCCGACCGTCGGCGTCTGTTGCCAAACCGGTTTTCAGCACCTTGCCATTTTCATCTGTCAAATTGAACTCCGCCCCCTGAAGTCCGGCGCCCTTGTCATCCTGGCCGACTTTTGTGAGCACAACGCTGTTTTTCTTGTTGATAGCTGTCAGTTCAACCTGTTTCGGCTCACCTTCGTGCACCCCGGTAATGGAGAACGGGATCGGATCTGTTGACAGCAGGTAGCCGTCAGGAGCATATTTTTCAATAAATTGATAGCTTCCCGGCGCCAAACCGGCAACCTCGATTTTGCCGCCTTCTTTAGAGATCAAATCGTCTCTGACTGTTTTGCCATCGCTGTCAATGATTTTAAACACGGCTCCTTCTAATCCATTGCCGTCTTCATCTTTTTTCTCCAAATAAACAGAACCTTTATAGTTAACCGCTGTGCCCGCATCTACATGTGCAGGTTTTCCTTTAGCGGAATCCGGGATGACAAACTTGATTTTCCCGCTGTTCAATACAAAACCATCGGGCGCTTTCGTTTCTACGAAAGCATATTGCCCAGGTGCCAGACCTGAAGCTGTAACGGTTCCATTTTGATCTGAGACCAGTTCTTCCTGCACGGTATTTCCGTTTTGATCTACGATCTTAAAGAAGGCTCCTTCAAGCTTGCGGCCTTCCGCATCTTCTTTTGTCAAATGAACCGAGCCTTTATGATTAACGGCTGCGCCTGCATCAATCGGCTCCGGTTTCCCTTCAGCTGAGCCCGGGATGGTGAATTCTATTTGATCGGTGTTTAACATATAGCCCTCAGGCGCCTTCGTTTCCACGAAAGCATAGCGGCCCGGCGCAAGGCCTGAAGCTGCGATTTTCCCGTCTTCATCGGAAGTGAGCTTTTCATGAACGGTATTCCCTTCATGATCAACGATCTTAAATTTAGCACCCTTGAGCGTATGGCCTTCGGCATCTTCTTTTGTCAAATAAACCGAACCTTTATAGTTGACGGCTGTGCCTGCGTCCACGGATTCAGGTTTTTCTTCTGCGGATTCAGATATTGTAAACTCAATTTCCTTTCTGTTTAACACAAAGCCATCGGGCGCTTTTGTTTCGACAAATGCGTAGCGGCCAGGCGCAAGATCAGATACCGCGATTTTCCCGTCTTCATCGGAAGTGAGCTTTTCATGAACGGTTTTGCCTTCATGATCGATGAGCTTGAATTCAGCCCCCTCTAATTGACGGCCTTCTGCATCTTCTTTTGTTAAATGTGCTCTGCCTTTATAGTTGATCAATGTTCCTAAATCAACGTCAGGCACTTGATTCTTATCATTCGTTTTGACGGAGAAGCTGATTTCTTTTGTATTTAAGAGATATCCTTCAGGAGCTTTCGTTTCCAGCAAACGATAATCGCCGGGCGGCAAACCGTTGATCTCAACTTTTCCGTTTTCATCGCTCTTAATATTCGTACGTATTGTCGTAAAGGCGCCATCGCCGGATTTTTTCTCCAGCTTGAACACGGCTCCTTCCAAAGGATTCTTTTGTTCGTCTTGTTTGATAAGCGTCACCTTATTCTTCTCATTCACGACTTTGTAATACGCTCCGGCACTGGAAGAGCTGCTGTTAATCTCAACGGAGACCCCGTCTGCATAAGCGTCGCTGATCGTATATCCGTCAGGCGCTTTGATCTCTTTTAAAATGTAAGTGCCGTAGCGGATATTGCCGAATGTCAGCTTGCCGTCGTCGTCAGTCGTTCCTGTCCGCAGGAGCTGCTCATTATCTTTTGTCCGCAATTGAAAATCTGCTCCGGAAAGCGGCGTTCCGTCTTTTCCCGTTTTAAGGATTGTCAGGCTTCCTCTTTCACCTGAGCCTGAACCGCCGCCGCTTGAAACGGCAACAAAGACCGAGCTGTTGTTTTCCTGGGTCTGTTCCTGAACATTCGTTCCCGAAATCGACACTTTGTTGTGAACATGGCCGCTCGTGCCGGCAATATTGATTAATGATTGGTATTGAATAACATAGGCGCGATCGATTTTTTTGTAATCGCCTATAAATTTCAGGACAAATGATTGTTCTCCTGTTGCATTGTCGGTCTTGATATCCAGTGTATAGTCTTCGCCTTTCTGAAGCTGAACATCATCTGGGACAAGATTTCCGCTGCTGTCTTTGACTGCACCTTTTTCATCATATTTAGCCTGATAAACTTTAAAAGAATCTTCAGCTAAAATTTGGTTGGTATCCGGAGTATCGGTGACTTTTACGTCCTCCAATACCGACTGGCTCGCGTTGACATTGATGCTCCAATCGACATAACCTCCGTTTTGTTTGCCTCCTTTGAAAACGAGGCTCCCTCCGTCTGCGACCGAAACGGATGCCGTCAACTCACGCTCTGAATATCCGGCATTATGGTATGTCGCCTTGTTGGTGTAAGGTTCATGCTTAATGACCTGTCCTTTAAGCGATGTTTTAAATTCAATAAGATACGGGACAGAATCGTCCGTTTTTAAATGGACAGTCAAAGTATGTTTATTGTCAGCCGACGGTTCTTCCATATCATATTGGGAAGCGGGCAGGATGTCTCCTTCTGTGATGGAACCGTCTTTATTGACTTTATAGCTCTTCACGACAACCGATCCTTTAACAAATTGCTGGTCATCTGCTAAAGAATCTTTAATATATGGATTCTTTGACGGCTCTCCATTATAGTTGATGCCGATTTTCCATGTGATTTCTTTTGAAACAGCGTTATATGAGCCGTTTTTGAAGCCGTTGTGGGATGTCTGGCGATTCGGCGTAAAACTGCTCGCTTCCTTATTTCTGCGTTCAGTGTTGCTGTGATCAGTCCAGGTTGATTCAGCCGTGTTTTTGACATTTTCGTTGGAAAAGTCAGCATTCATATTCGTCGTATAAGTGATCTTAAACTGGCTGTTTGTTGTCGCATAATCTCCGATGAGTTCCAGGAGAAAACCTTCATGATCCGGTTTTATTGTCAATGTATAGTCTTTGCCTTCTTCAAGCGTTTTGTTATTCGTCACATCCTGAAGACGGAATGATCCGTCGAGGAGTGTGAGCCCGCCGCTTTCGAAATTGTCATCCAACTTCCAGTTATTCATGGTGTAGTTGTTTTTGTTGATTGTGATCGTCCAATCGACCGTTTTCTTCTGGTAATCAATGTTTGAATAGCCTTTTATCAAATTTTGCTGAATGGCTGTACCTGAAGCTTTCTTTGATTCCCCTGTTCCGGTCACTGCGGTGTTCGTATATGTTGTTGATTTATCGATGATCACTCCGCTGTTGACCTCGGTTTGATACGTGATTTTGTAAGCTCCGGTAACATTTTGGTTAAATTTGATTTCAAACCCGCTTCCTTTATCGGAGAGCGTATAGTCTTTGCCTTCCGTTAGAGGCGTTCCCGCCTGCTCACTTCCGTTCTGATTGAAAGTAATCGGAATCACCTTTAAGGAATCTGAAACAAGATGCAAATCATCGGAACCGAACGAGTCCGTTATACTCGCCTTGGATTCGTCAATCTTTTTCTCCCCATAGTTATATAAAATCGTCCAGCTGAAAGTCTGTGAATCGCTTTTATAGCCTGTCGACGATTTTTCAATCATTTTCCCGTATTTGGCTGTGACAGAGGCCTCTGCAGAAGCCGGTTCCAGATTGTCTCCGCCGAATGTCGCCTTATTTGTGAATGCAGCGTTTCCGCCTTCGTCCGGCTTTGCGGAGTCATCGATGTCCGTCACATAGATCAGGCGATAAGCCGAATCAATGTCACCGTCAAATGTGACATTCCCATCTGAGTCCACGGTGTAGCCTGAAAGAACTTCATCTCCCTGGCTGACTGAACCATCTATGTTGACATCTAATTGATAAACTTTGACAGAACGATAGATCAATCCTTCCGGAAAGTTCTCGGTCAGCTTGGCATTTTTGACTTGATCCAATTTTTTGTTGAGGTCGACTGTCCAGGTGACTTGCCCCGGGTTGATGCCTTTATCAAAAGTTCCGGATTTATCAATGGTTTTGCTTACGTTTGGTTTAAAATAAACCGTTACCTCCGGAGTGTCTGATTTCACCGGGAAAGGAATCTTTTGAGTCGTCGAGCCTTTTATTTTTTGCGCGTTAAACTGCGTATTGACAAACAACGTCCCTTTGACATTCGAATCTTTTTTCACTTCGCCGTTAAACGTCATCACAACATGGCCTTTTGTATCAATTGAAAAATAGCCGTACGTGATGCCGTCTGAGCTTAATGGCTGATTCATAATATCGTTGTACATGATAAAAGCTTCAGGCAGATCAAATTCATAGCGATCACCGTCGTTTATCGTCTTTCCGAGCTCATTCGGGATGTCCCAAGCAATTGAAATTTTCGCCGGAGAATTCGTGTCGGCTCGGTTGCTTTTGTCATAAGGCTTTCCGTGCTCATCCGTCAGCGTCACGCCGGTTAAAATATTTTGGGTGATTTGATTGCCACCGGACGCAAGGCTTCCGGCTGCCGCTGCTCTTGAAGATGCTGCCGGTTTTGAATCGCTGCTCTCAGCGTCGGCAGCTGCTTTAGTCTTCGCTTCCTCTTTGTCCTGTCCTCCTGAAGATTTTGATTGATCGTCTGCTGCTGCCTGATCGTCCTCAGATGACGGAGCATCGTTTTTCGCCGTTTCAGATTCGGAACCTGTATTCACGGGTATGATCACTTGCTGCGTCTTGCCTGCTCCGAGTTGAAAGAGAGCTGTGACCGTTTTTGTATCGCTTTTCACATCTGCGGCAAACTTTGCTGACAGAGCGATGGACCCTTTTGCCCCGGCAGAAACCTCGGCTGAGCTGTTCAAGGTTACGGTTAAAATATTGCTGTCCGCTTTCACTTGATAGCTGCCGATGATCTGCTGATCTGCGGATTTTACATCTCCCTCGGCATCCTGAGCGAATTCGAAGCTTTTAGGTACCTCTACAGTGAAACTGTTTTCGGCGCCGGCTTCTTCATCGTTTTTTAACGACCACTCGTATGTGAGTGTCACTCTGTCACCCGGCTTTAATGCTGGTTCGTCTCCCTTTGAGCCGTCAACCGTTTGATCTTCGCTGTTTTTGATTGTCACTGAATCAAAAAACACGCTGCCGTCTGTTGATGTGCCGGCAGCCACTGCCGTCAGCGTAAAGCCGACAACTTGACTGAAGATCAAATACAATGCCAGGCAAGTGATCAAAAATGATTTCAGCCCTCTTTTTTTGCTGAGGCTGAACGAATATTTTTTCGATCTCAAATTGTGATTCCTCCCCTTTTATGATGTTTTTGTGTACGGATCGATTGAGCCTGGAAAAGGACGGCCTCCCTCCTGAAAATTCTTTTCTATTTGCAGAATGACAGGCTTTTAAAATCGTTGCTGTATGTTTAGCGGCGGTAATCAAGATGTCGCGGGTATGAATTTTGCTTAATTTCAGCTGACATCATCCGAACCAAACTACATTGTATGGGATGGAACTATACAATTTCTGAACATCGGCATGTAAGCTCAAAATGGCATAAAAAAAAGACCGGCTGATCCGGTCCTCATGTTTACCTTTTAATTCATTTTGTCCTTCATTTGTTTGTAGCGTTCATACTCCTTGATCGCTGCTTCAACATTCCCGGTTTTATTAAACAGCTGCATCTTGTATTGGATGATTTTATGATCGAACGGTTCGATTTTCTCGATCAGCAGACATATATCAAGCGCCCGGCGATAGTCTTTTTCATGAATAAGGAAATCGACCAGTTCATAAGCTTTTCCAAGCCATATCCGGGCAAGCCGCGTCTTTTCCGGTTCTGCCCACAAATAGCCGTGTTCCATAAAGTAATGGTTTTCGTATGCAAGCAGCAATTCCATGTGCCGGTTGATCGTCGCCATATGGATTGGAGGAGCCTCTTTCAGCGACTTCTCCCATTCGTCAGCATCCACTTTTACACCGGAAATCCGGAGGACATATCCTGTGTCAGTCTTCTCGATGGATTGGCCGAAAGGAAGCCTTTTGATTAATTTTCTGATTTGATAAATCGCCGTATATAGCTGGGTGCTTGCTTTAGAGACATCGTGATCAGGCCAGAACAGGTCGATCAACACGTCTTTGCTGATCACATGGCCGTGATGATGAAGCAAATACGTGTAAATTTCGCGGGCTTTGGACGTTCTCCACTTAACGGGTATATATGTTTTGACACCCTTCTCCGTTTTGTAAAATTGCAAGTTCCCAAAACATTGGATGAAATAGTCCCCTCCGGCATTTTCCGCTGAAGTCTTTAGCAAGCTGTTTTCCCTGATCCGTTTAACCGTCTTCACGAGCCGGACGTAATCGACGGGTTTGAGCAAATAATCCATCGCATTTAATTCAAACGCTTTTATGGCAAAATCGTTATAGGCCGTGATAAAAACAACCTGAATGTTTTCATTCAGCGATTGAATCGCTTCAGCGAGCTCAATCCCGTTGATCCCCGGCATTTCGATATCAAGAAACACCGTGTCTATATCCTGAAAATCCGGTAACTCCAGAACATCAGCCGGATCTTGAAACATTTCAATGGATCGAAAGCAATTTGTTCGTTCAAGCATATTTTTAAAATGAAGCAATGCCAGTTCCTCGTCATCCACAATTAACGCTTTCACGACACACCCACCCCATTTTCATCGAATCATCTGGAAATTATTATAATGATTATATCATGTCTATGGCCCTATTTAGTTGGATTCATTTTCTTAATCTTGTAGTTTGTTAACATTTAAGAGTACAATATTCATAAGATTCGACAAGACTGCAGCAGGTTGAATGAGGAGTGCTCATGTTGAAAAAGCTATTTGTTTTCATTTCGATTATTCTCGGCTATGCCGGCTTCTTTTTTATTTTCTTGTTCATTAACAATCAATTATCCGATCAAAACTATCCTGAAGCGAAGCAAGGAAACATCAATCTGGAAACATGGGATTTTCAGAAAGATGGGAACATCGCGCTCACCGGAGAATGGACACTATACCGAAACCAGCTTCTCTCGCCAAAGGCCATCCATTCAGGCAAAGGAAAAGCCCCCATTTATTCCGATGTGCCTAACAATGTCAAACTTACCGATTCAGGAAAAAACGTGGATTACGGTACATACAGACTGACGATCCGGTCAAAGCAAGATAATGAGATGTTCGGAATCAGCACCTCTTTTATTAACAGCGCAAACCGAATTTATTTCAACGGCAAATTGATCGGGCAGAGCGGAACCCCTTCAAGCAAAGCGAATTTTACAGCGCAAAACAGGCCATATACGAGTTTTTTCGAAATTCAGCGCGGGGACAACGAGTTGATTGTACAATTTTCGAACTTCAAAAAATCACCTTCATGGGGGATAGAAAAACCGATTACCTTCGGAACGCAGCAGCACATTTTACACCAAAGCAAAATTTCTTTTTTTAATGAAACCAGCATGATCACGGCATTCTTCATTACCGGTTTATACTTTCTCGGCTTTTTCCTGCATCGAAAAAGAGATAAGCACTTATTCTTTTTTTCCACGATGTGTCTTCTTTTTTCAGTCATTGTGCTTTTAATCGGAAGAGAACGAATGATCTTTCTTTTCTTTCCGTCTATTTCATTCTCAGCTTTAAGCGTAATGAGGGCGACCACAATGGTGCTTGTCAGTATGGCGGTTTTTCTCTATCTCTATTTCGCTTACAGAGAAATCGTTTCAAAAAAATGGATGATCGCCGCGACTTCATTTTCTGTACTAGTTTTGATGATTGATTTTATATCGTGGGGTTTTACAGACCGGCTCGCATATATATTGCATTCCGTTCTTGCCGTCACGACTTTGATTTATATTACGTATGTGTTTGCGATTTCTGCCCTTCGGAAAATGAAAGGCAGCCTTTATCTTACGATTGCAGCGATCTCGATGAGCGCATTCGTCATTTTAACGACCGTTTCTGCTTACAGCGGCAAAAGAGGCTTTTCATTCAATTCGCTCTATGCCGTGCCGTCGATCATCGCTTTGCTGGCGGCTGTTCTGATGATGGCGCAGCAATTCGCAGGCGCGTTTCGCGAGAATGAAGTCCTATCCTTGAAATTGCTCAGAATGAATCGATTAAAAGACGAATTTATCGCCAAAACATCGCATGAATTTAAAACGCCGCTGAACAGCATGATTAATATATGCCAAACCCTTTTGGCACGGAAAAGAAAAAGGACGCTAGAGGAAGAAAAAGAAAATCTGCAGCTGGTCATTCGCATGGGATACAGGCTCTCCAGCCTCGTGAACGACATTCTCGATTTGGAAAAAATGAAGCAGGGTATGCTGCAGATTCAGGCCGTTCCTGTCGATACCCATTCGGCGATCAGTACAGAAATGGACTTCTATCGGCTGTTGTCAAAAAATAAAAATGTCCGGATTGTAAACCGGGTTCCATCCGGACTGCCGCTTGTCTTGGCTGACGAAAACCGCTTCCGGCAAATCATGACCAACCTGGTTGATAACGCAATCAAGTATACGCCGGAGGGACAGATTACGCTCACTGCCGAGAGGCTTAATCAAGAGATGGTCAAAATTACGGTAGCGGATACCGGAGTCGGCATACCAAAGGCTGTCCGTCAATCGATATTCGAATCTTTTCAACAAGCAAAAAACCATAAAGACGACGGAGCCGGACTCGGTTTAAGCATCGTCAGACAGCTTGTTCAGCTTCAAAATGGAGAGATCTGGGTAGAATCGGAAGAAGGGAAAGGATCGGCATTTCATTTCACACTGCCTGTTGCAAAGGATGATTCGCTTCCTGACGCGAAGGAGAACATGCCTCAACAGCACGCCGTCATGGACCTGCCCGATGTTTCAATAAGCACGCCGTATTACTCAAAGAAAATGGATGCTCCAACTGTTCTGATCGTCGATGATAACATCGAAAGCTTAAAAATTTTGGCCGATATGCTTGAATGCGTTCCTTATCAAGTCATCGCAGCAAAAAGCGGCAAAGAGGCTCTTGAAGTCGTCTCCCGTTCAAAGCTGGACTTGGTGATTTTGGACTTGATGATGCCGGATATGACAGGGTTTGAAGTGTGCATGAAAATCCGCGAAAGGTTCACGATGGTGGAACTTCCTGTTCTAATCATTACGGCAGCCATCATTGACCATGATAAATACAAGGCTTTTCACGCCGGGGCAAATGACATTTTGCAAAAACCGTACAACTATACTGAATTTGCAGCCCGCATTAAAAACCTGATCATGATGAAAGATACGGCAGCCCAGGCGACCAATATGGAGATGGCATTCCTTCAGTCGCAGATCAAGCCGCACTTTCTTTTCAACGTATTAAATACAATTATCGCGCTCAGTCATTTGGATATTGAAAAAGCTCGCGAAGTAACGGCTGATTTTACAAATTACTTAAGAATGAGTTTTGATTTTCAAAATACATCAGGCATGAGTTCTTTCAAACATGAACTGTCGATTGTGAATTCGTATCTTTCTATCGAAAAAACACGCTTTGGCGATCGGCTAAACGTCATTTACGATATTGACGAAGATATTGACTTTACCCTTCCGCCATTAATGATTCAGCCTCTTGTCGAGAATGCCGTCCATCACGGCATCAGCAAGAAAAGAGGCGGAGGCTGGATCAAGCTGACGGCAAAAAAAGAAAGCGAAAACCGCTTTTATATCAAGATAGAAGACAACGGAATCGGCATGCCGCCGGAAAAACGACATGATGTCTTTTCTTCTCATTTCACTCACAGCGTCGGTATGAAAAATATCAACCGCAGGCTGAAACATTTTTGCGGGAGCGAACTGAATATCGAAAGTGCGCCTGATGGCGGGACCGCTGTCTCAATGGTCATTTCCATCAATGAATCGGCGGACGTTTCAGTATAGACGTTACCCGAAGATAATCGGAACGGCCTCATTAGCTTGCCGGCAAAGTCGGCAAGCTCTTTTGTGCAGTAAATCAGGTGTATGCATCCTCACTTTTGTACAATTTGACCCTGTCCTTCGTAAGAACACGGCCTCTTTTTCTATAAGATCCAATATATTATAGTAGAAAACTGTTTTTACATATACAATAGGAGGTTTGTTCATCAATGAAAAATTTCAGCTATTACAATCCAACGAAATTGATCTTCGGAAAAGGGCAGCTTGAACAGTTGAGAAAAGAATTAAAGGTATACGGAAAAAATGTATTGCTTGTTTATGGAGGCGGCAGTATTAAGAAGAACGGCCTTTATGACGAAGTTACGCGCATATTGAAAGAAGAAGGCGCTGACACGCACGAGCTTTCGGGAGTAGAACCAAATCCGCGTCTTGCTACGGTTAAAAAAGGGATCGAATTGTGCGCCCGCCATGATATCGATTTTCTCCTCGCTGTCGGCGGAGGAAGCGTCATCGACTGCACGAAAGCGATTGCTGCCGGAGCAAAATACGACGGCGACCCTTGGGATATTTTCAGCAAAAAAACGACGGCAAAAGACGCGCTGCCGTTCGGTACAATTTTAACCTTAGCTGCAACCGGATCAGAAATGAACCCCGATTCCGTCATTACAAACTTGGAAACGAATGAAAAATACGTATGGGGAAGCGATGTCACGCATCCAAAGTTCTCCATTTTAGACCCTGAAAATACGTTCAGCGTCCCGGAAAACCAAACGGTTTACGGCATCGTTGACATGATGAGTCATGTGTTTGAACAATATTTTCACAATGTCGAAAACACGCCGCTTCAGGACAGAATGTGCTTTGCCGTTTTGCAGACGGTCATTGAAACGGCGCCGAAGCTGTTGGAAGACCTGCAAAACTATGAGCACCGGGAGACCATTTTATACGCAGGCACAATCGCTTTGAACGGAACGCTGCAAATGGGCTATTTCGGCGATTGGGCTTCCCATACGATGGAGCATGCGGTTTCGGCCGTTTACGACATTCCGCACGCGGGCGGCCTTGCGATCTTGTTCCCGAACTGGATGAGATATACGCTTGACACGAATGTCAGCCGCTTCAAAGCACTTATGCTGAACATGTTTGACATTGACACAGAAGGCAAAACCGATAAAGACATTGCGCTTGAAGGAATCGATAAACTGTCCGCGTTCTGGAAAAGCCTTGGCGCTCCTTCCCGCCTTGCCGACTACGGCATCGGCGAAGAAAAGCTAGAGCTGATCGCAGACATCGCCGCCAAAGAAATCGAGCACGGCGGCTTCGCCAATTTCCAAAAATTAAACAAAGATGACGTACTCGCCATTCTTCGGGCCTCTCTATAACAACAAAAGGACGGAATCACTTGATTCCGTCCTTTTATGTTTACAGCTCCCGCTGACTTTCCCGTGTTAAGGCAAAAAAGGCGAGAGATCCGATCACAGCTGTAATAAACATGATAGCGCCCATTGGAACGGCCGTTGTTTCATTCATTCCAACGAGAGGCGAAACGATCGAACCGAGCAGCAGCGGAAGCATGCCGAGCATTGCGCTTGCACTGCCCGCACGGTGCCCCTGGTTTTCCATCGCCAGCGTAAATGTGCTTGTCAATGTCATTCCGATGGTTATCATGTAGATAAAGATGGAAATGACAATCGTTGCAAGCGGCCCTTTCATAATCGTCATCGTCAGGAGAACGGATGTCGCGATGACAGCGGTAATGACCGCGATCCGCAAGAGCTTCCTCTCATGAATGATTCCCCCGAAACGCCCGATGATAAAGCTTCCCGAAATAATGGCGAGGCCGTTAATGCCGAACAGCACGCTGAACACTTGAGGAGATACCCCATAGATATCCTGGTATACAAAAGGCGTTCCGGATACGTAGGCAAAGCTGCCTCCGTGAATGAAACCGACAGTCAGCGCATAGCCGATGAAAGACCGATCCTTCAACAAGCTCCCCATTGTTTTGAGAGACGAACCGATTGAGCTTGGAATCCGTTTTTCGGGCGGCAATGTTTCAGTCAATTTCATCGAGATAACGAGCACCAGGAGCAATCCGATCAATGCCAAAGTATAAAAAATCGTATGCCAAGTAGCGAACGGCAAGAGCAGGATGGCTCCCCCCGTCATCGGCGCGACCATTGGCGCAACCGCGGTGATCACCATTAAAAGCGAGAAAAATTTAGAAAGCTCTCTCCCTGTAAACACGTCCCGTACAATAGCGCGTGACAGCACAATTCCCGCCGAAGCGGTAAACCCCTGTAAAAAACGGGCAAGCACTAATGTCGCGATATTCGGTGACAGCGCGCAAAACAGTGAAGACAGCGCAAACAGTGAAATTGAAATTAATAACGGTTTTCGCCTCCCCTTCGCATCGCTCACAGGCCCTATCACGAGCTGGCCGATGGTCAGGCCGATCAAGCAAGCCGTTAAGCTGAGCTGCACAAGCGATGCACCGGCCCCCAAGTCCTCCGCTATTTCAGGGAAACTCGGCAAATACATATCGATATTAAGCGGTCCAAGTATGGCAAGCATTCCGAGCAGAAAAGCCAATGCCAACCGCTCTTTTCCAACAGGATTATGAAGCATAAACATATCAAAACCTTTCTATCAACCTAGTTAACATCTCTATTTCTATTGTTACAGGCTGCAAAACATTTGTATATTGTACCATATTTTTTGAACAGTGAAAGGCGGTTGGCATGAAAAATAAATGCTTTCCCAATTGAATTTATTGCCATACAAAAAAGGCCTCCTTAAGGAGCGCCTCTTTTTAGATTATTTCATCGCTTTGACGATAAGCGATGCCAAAGCTTCAGACCCTTTCGGCATCAGGTGTACGCCGTCAGCGGTGAAATATTCGGGATGTTGCAGGGCTTCAGCGTGCCAATCGACCAATGTCACATTTTGACGGCTGTCCGCATGCTTCCGAAGCGATTCATTCACCTTGCTCTCCCATTGGCGTGGGACGCGCGTATTCACGAGATAGACATCAGCTTTTGAGAAAGCATCAAGCAAAGCGTCCATCTGACTGTCTGTAAAATAGCCGTTTGTTCCCAATTCAATTACGACGGCTTTGTCCGGATGATTAAAGGATGCGTAGGTTGATGTCAATTGAAGCGCTTCCCTCACTTGCCTTCCAACCTGTCCGTCGATTGTGATTCCCGGAATTTTCCGGCGCAGGCTGGAAGCGATGTCTAGCATGACCGAATCCCCGACAGCCAATACTTCTTTCTCGATACGATCCGGCTCCTTTTCTGCAGACTGCTCATCTTTCGTATCTGACGATTCATCCCCGTCTCCGGTTTTACTCTCATTTCCGCTTTCAACTTCTGCTTTCTTTTCATCCTGCTGTTCTTCACTTTTGTCAGCCGGCTGATCCGCTGAGGCGCTTGTTTCCTCATAGGATTTGGAATAGGTCTGCTGCGGCTGTTTCTTTTCGTCGGCCAATCCCGACAGGCCTCCTGCAAAAATGAGAAGCGCGGCAAACATCAGTCCGATTGATATTTTGCTGGGAACCGAAGCCGTTTTCCATTCGGTGATCTTATCCAGAAAAATCCGGCTGACAAACGGTTTAAAACCGTCTTTTCGGATTGGCTTCTCGATAAAGCGATACGAAAGTTCCGCCAGAATAAACGTAACGGCGACCTTAATCGCAACATGCCAGTACACCGGGTTTCCAATCTCTTGAACAGGCGTGCTCAGCACGATGACGGGATAGTGCCAAAGATAAATGCCGTACGACCTTTTCCCTATCCAGCGCAGCGGCTTCACGGAAAGGGCAAAGCCCAAGAAGCTGCTCGGATGACTGACGCATGCAATCAAAATTGCTGCGATTATGCTGATCAGAAGCATTCCGCCGTGATAGAGAAACGGGCTGAATTCATCGACAAAACAAATGCACACCATAAGCAGCGCGAAAGCGGCAAGCTCAGTTCCGTGCAATGCATGCTTAAGGCTGTTTGGGAGCCTGTTCCCAGACAGCCTTTTCATCGGCCACACAAGGGCTAATGCGCATCCGATCAACAGCTCGAAGGCGCGAGTATCCGTCCCGTAATATACACGGCTCGGATCTCCGCCAGGGACGTACAGGATGCTCATCCATATGGCTGAACAAAGCGCACACAGTACAACCGCCGCTGCCAACCTCTCCCGCTTTTTAAATATGTAGATGCCCAACAGCAAAATGATCGGCCAGATGAAATAAAACTGTTCTTCAATCGCCAGTGACCACAAGTTTTTTAAAGGAGACGGCGATCCGAAACTATCAAAATATGACAGGTCGTGAAAGATAAACCACCAATTGCTGACATACAAAAGAGAGGAGATCGCATCTCCCCGTACGGTATGCATCAGCTCTCTGTTAAACAAAGCGACCCATATGACGGTTGCGAAAATCATCAGCGTCGCCGCTGGAAGCAGGCGACGTATCCGGCGTACCCAAAAATCGCGGAATGTGAGGGAAATGTCATTTCCATACGCCGGCAGGATAATCGATGTAATTAAATATCCTGATAAAACAAAAAAGATATCAACCCCAATGAAGCCTCCGTCGGCCCAGCTCATGTTGAGGTGGTAAGCGATAACCGCCAAAACGGCAAAAGCCCGAAGCCCGTCTAACCCCGGTATGTAACGGTGTTGTTGTGTCTGATCTCGCATGGTATTCCTCCAATGATATGTACGTACGGTTCTTCTGTTATGTTTCGCGCCTTTTAAGGCTCCGATATTATAGACGAAGTCAGGACGGTTTTTTGTTTCAAAAAATCGTCATTTTATCTTCCCTGAATGATGCCGTCTCTCTAGTATAAGAGTTTCCAGCTGAATATGGTGTTACAAAGTTGTAAAAAGTAAGAAATCCATGATTTCTGGGAATCATGGATTTCTTTGACTAGCGGATGTAGCGGTCGCCGATAAGCAGGTTCGAAATCGCCTTAGTCGGAATTTCAAACTCTACCGCGCCCATATAGCCGGGAGCGACTTCATAATCGTCAAACGAAATCACCAGTTTATGATTCTCTGTAATGTAAAAATTTTGATCGGCCTTGATTCTTTTGAATGGCTCGACTTCCTCGTCATGAATCCAATATATTTTATCAGGATCATCTTTCATTTGCTGCTTCATTTGTTTTTTAATGTTTTCGCTGATGGCTGTTATATACCGGTCGTCTTTAAACAAACTCTTCAAGGTAAGCAGGATTTCATTCTTTTTATCAATGGTGATATAGCGCCGTTCTGTATAGCTGGACGCTTCCGTTCTTTCGACGCTTCGCCGAATCGAAATCAAATCCTTCGTATCTGTGACTGTCTCATAATCGCTGTAGATGCTGAGATGCCCTTTTTTATTCCGGGACGTCTCCTTCATGAATTCCCGGTAAAGCTGATGGCTTTCCTTTACATATTTCTCGTTGATGCCATTCTCAAGCTCCCGGTTATTCAGGCCGGACAGCGCCGGTGTTTTCACGTCAATGCTCGATTCTCCATCTTTCTGTTTGATCTCGGTGAATGTAATGGCTTTAACGACCTTGCCGATGACGGGTATGCGCGACATGGCCTGCGCTGCGCCTGGATTGATATTCACGACGGCAGCCAATAGTACAGCCGCCGCGACCAGCGTTGATGCGGGCCATACCACCATCCTTCTTTTCTTCTTCGGTTTATGCTGAAGCGCAGTTTCGACAACCTGATCCAGCTCCTTCGGAATGGGGACATTTTGATATGCTTTTTTCAGCTGTTCCAATTTCTTATCCATTAAGAAAGATCCTCCTTCGTCAATTGGATGCGCATAAGCTTCAATCCTCTGTAAAGGCGCGTTTTGACCGTACTCAAGTTTTCGCCTGTGATTTCCGCTATCTCTTCCAGTTTGAGATCCTCGAAAAATCGCAGAACAATAATGGTATGGTAGGGATGCGGCAATTGTTCAAGCGCCTCATGAAGATCTGTATCCCGGTAGGTATCTTCCTTGCCCCGGCTTAAAAACTCGATCGTTTGATCATCCATAACCTTTAGTTTTTTCTGTTTGCGCAAAAAATCGATCGCCGTCCGCACCAAAATTTTGTAAAACCAGCTTTTGATCGTATCCGGATTGCGAACGGAATCGACGGAATCGAGCGCTTTTTTGATTGATTCCTGGACAATATCTAAGGCGTCTTCTTGATTTTTCACATAGCTGTATGCCAGCCGGTAAAAGTCTTCTTTCCGGTCTGTTATGCAAGCGACAAGAGACGCTCTGGCTGCTTGTTTCTTCATTGCAATAAAGAACTCCTTTTTAAAATATACGTATATACGGCTGTTACATTAGGATAGACGTGAGAGTGTGAAAAATAGTTTGCGGAAAGGCGTGTTTTTTTAAAGAAAACATCCCTTCATTTATTCTTTAATGAAAAACACCGGAAAGGGAGGTCAAGAAAATGGAAGCAAAAAAAGCAAACCGCCATATTGAAGGTTTGCTCTAAAATCTAAAATCAGGTGTTAATTGATGCGGTTTTTACAAATTCTAAAAAATACCCTCAAATAATGCCGCAAACAAACCAAAAAACCAAGCGAACAAAAACTTGAGAATAAATAAAACTGTAACGGCGATCCATGAAGCCCGTTTTGAAGCGCCACCCGCTTTTTGCAGACCTACAGCTGCTAACACAAGCGCCCAGAGGGTAAAAATATCAAAGACGCCCCATATGCTTTTATAAGGCTCGCCGACCGAAAAAACATCGTGCAAGGATGTAAACGAAGTCCCTTCTTTCACATTTGCAAAGCGAAAAACTGCATTGTTTATCAGATCGCCAATGATCTTGACAAAGCCTACAAAAGACGCCAGCGAAAACATCGTCACAAAGTTTGTTTTTCCGCCACCTATTGTTGCAATCAGCCATAATATTAAAGCAGCTACAAACAAAAAAATCCCCGTCTTTAAAAACTCCCATAAAAAAATGATCATGCCAAAATACGAATCAGGGTAAATCTTTGAGATATAAAGGATAGCAGAAACAACCGATAAAAAGAATACAGCAAACATCGGCAGAGCAACCGCCGGCTGTTTTTTCATTCTTTCAAACTGCAATGCCGGGCTTGAAATTAAACCGATTAAAGAAGGCATTGGCTCTTGTTTTGTTTCCATACTCTCTTCCATGCTTTCATTCCTCCAGATGTTTTATCCTTCAAAGTTTACATGACTTACCTTAAATTCAGCTTAAACTCACCTAAAAAATAACGTCAGGGCAATCAAACAATTGAATTGTCTAAATGGGTTGTCAAAGAGGATTTAGCACAGGGGGCTTAAAGTATGCTGAGGTTTGATCACTTAAAAGTATATCTTTTTGTTCTTAGGCTGCCGTTGAGGAAGGAAGAGAATTCGATGTCAAAGAAGCAATCCTTTTTTCATTGAAAAATTGTAACGTTAAGATGTAAACAAGCACCAGCCTCTCATCTCCATAGGGCAAAAAAAGCAGATATACGCCGTAATATAACGGAAACGTCTTTAAAGCCTGTTCTTTGTTTAGATAGGTCAAGGAGTTTTAAACGCAAGAACGCCAAGGGCTTAGATACCCTTGGCATTTATGCACATTATCTAGACCGGCTAGTGTCAGCTGTATGCAAAATGTCCTTTGCTTTTCTGCGTGTAAAATGAATGACACATTCAGCTGCTGCCACATTCAGTGCAATCGCACCGTAAACGCCTATCGTGTAGCTGATATCGTATGGCAAACCGAACCCGCTTCGGCTCACAAACGTGATGAAATGAATAAACAGATTGGTAAAACAGAATAGATAGCTGCGAATCATCCAATTCCGGTGCTTGCTAAACTGATTTCGCCGGGCTTTGATGACGGAAATAACAGTGGCCGCTGGCCAATACATGTTCACCATGTTAAAGGCTATGCTGACGGCTTTCCCTCCCGTAGAATTCGGGGCCATATAGCCTGACGACAGCGTCACAATCATCACGCAAACGACGTAGACCCAGCCGTTAAGCCGATGGATTTTGCGGCTTTTGGTCAACAAGGCGCTGGAGAAGTTGACAGCACCCGAAACCATCGCCAAACAAGCGGCAATGACATGAACATACATCACCTTCAGCCAGATCGGGAGGTGAAAGGAGTCCCGCAGGTGAGATTTATGGCTCAGAAAGGATGTTGATTGCGGATCAAGAATTAAATTTTCAAACAAGGTATACAGAACATACACCGCGATTAGGATCATCATTGCCGAAAAAACCGATTGACTGCGTTGAAATTTGTTTTTGTTCAGCTTTTGTTCCTCCTAAAACATCATGCTCTCTCAGGTGCCTATATTGTATCACGAAAGCGAACGAGCGCAGCAGCTTGGCGTTTTAAGCCCTCAATGACAAAACCTTTCCCATTATAAACTGGCCGAGTACTGTTTCTTGCTTTGTTCAGACCTGCGTTTTCCTGGAAAACCGGTATAACTCTGTCATCTTTTGCGGCATACTTTTGAATGATGTCTCTGCTTGAAGCGTTATCGACGATAACAGATGAATTCTATCCCACATGCCGATATGATCAATTACTTCAAATTTTAATGTTATAATAGATTTTAAAACATGCGGGGATCGGGCTTAAAAAATAAAAATGGAGGCATACATAAAGTGAAAGAAGATGTAACTGACAACGATATACACGAACAAAAATTATCGAGAGGCCTAAAAAACAGGCATATTCAGCTCATCGCCATCGGCGGGGCGATCGGAACGGGGCTGTTTCTTGGTTCGGGGAAATCAATTCATTTTGCAGGACCGTCGATTTTATTTGCTTATCTGATGACGGGAATCATTTGTTTTTTCATTATGCGTTCTCTTGGAGAACTGCTCTTATCCAATTTGGAATACCATTCATTTGTCGACTTTGTAAGGGACTACTTAGGCGACATGGCGGCATTTATAACAGGGTGGACATACTGGTTCTGCTGGATTTCGCTCGCAATGGCCGATTTAACCGCGGTCGGGCTTTATACCCAATACTGGCTCCCCGATGTACCGCAATGGCTGCCCGGATTGATCGCCCTGATCATTTTGCTGATCATGAACCTGGCAACCGTCAAGCTTTTTGGAGAATTGGAGTTCTGGTTCGCATTAATTAAAGTCATTGCGATATTGGCGCTGATCGTGATCGGCCTTTTCATGATCTTCAAAGGATTTTCCACCCATTCGGGCACTGCCGCTTTTCAAAACCTTTGGAGCCACGGCGGCATGTTTCCAAATGGACTGCACGGATTTCTCCTTTCATTCCAGATGGTTGTCTTTGCGTTTGTAGGCATCGAACTTGTGGGACTGACAGCGGGAGAAACGAAGGATCCAGAAAAGGTCATTCCTAAAGCGATCAACAATATCCCCGTCCGGGTTTTGCTTTTTTATATCGGTGCGCTCCTTGTGATCATGAGCATCTATCCGTGGGATGTCATCAATCCTAATGAAAGTCCGTTCGTCCAAGTCTTTGCAGCGGTCGGCATCATTGCGGCTGCAAGCATCATTAATTTTGTGGTGCTGACATCGGCGGCTTCGGCAAGCAACAGCGCAGTCTTCAGCACGAGCCGGATGATATACTCGCTCGCGAAAGAACATAATGCGCCCGGCGCTATGACCAAACTGACCTCCCGCAAAGTGCCGAGCAATGCATTGTTCTTCTCAGCGGTCGTGATTTTGATTGGCATAACGCTGAACTATATCATGCCTGAACAAGTGTTTACGCTCATTACAAGCATTTCGACGATATGCTTCATCTTTATTTGGGGAATCACCGTCATCTGCCATTTGAAATACCGCAGAACAAGACCGGATTTAGCGAAAACAAACAAATTCAAGATGCCGCTTTACCCGTTTTCAAATTATGTGGTTCTCGGTTTTCTTGCGTTTATCCTCATTGTGCTCGCACTGGCGAAGGACACCCGTGTTTCCTTATTTGTCACGCCGGTTTGGTTTATCATGCTGATCGCAATTTACAAGCTGAGGAAACCTAAGTCACGGCAAGTGTAGAAAAAATGCGAATCGCCTGCAGAAAGTTCTGCAGGCTTTTTGTATGGCTCTTGATGTAAAATCAAAAAGACAACAGCCGCAGGTCGCACATCATTTCAATAGTCAGCCGCTTAGGCAGAAAGGGGAAAACAGATGAAAATCAATCAAATTGTAGATTTGTCAGTATCGTTAAGAGGTGATATTCCGTCTGACCCGCCGGGGTTTATTCCTGAAATCGAATATGCGGATCATAAACAAGGAGCCAATCAGATGGTCCAGAGCTTTCCCGGGCTTTCTTCGGAAGATCTTCCCGGCGGAGAAGGCTGGTCGCTGGAAAAAGTGAAGATGTCAACGCATGCCGGAACGCATATAGATGCTCCATACCATTACCGTTCGGTTACAGATGACGGCAAGCGGATGATCACGATTGATGAAGTTCCGCTTGACTGGTTTCATGGCCCCGGCGTTAAGCTGGATTTCAGACATTTGAAAGACGGGCATATCGTTACCCCTGAAGAAATCGAACAAGAACTTCACAGAATCAACCATGAACTAGCTCCTGGCGACATTGTTCTTGTGAATACGTCGGCCGGCGCCAAATACGGTCAAAACGATTACCTGGACAGCGGCTGCGGGATGGGGCGCGAAGCAACGCTCTATTTAACGGGACGCGGCGTGCGTCTAGTCGGAACTGACGCTTGGAGCTGGGACGCTCCATTCAGCATGACCGCCAAGCGCTTTGAACAGGAACAAGACCCGTCGATTATTTGGGAAGGTCATTATTCAGGAAGCACCATTCCTTACTGCCAAATTGAAAAGCTCGCCAACCTCGATCAATTGCCTTCCACCGGATTTTATGTCATGGCTTTTCCGGTAAAAGTTGAAAAGGCGTCTGCCGGATGGGCGCGTCCGGTTGCGATCCTTAGCGGTGAAAACGCATAAGGGGAAACGTCAGCAGCCTTTGGTTTGTGGGGATTCCGGATAGACAGATATAAAAAATAAAAGCAGACATCAGCCTGCTTTTTATTTTTGTTCGATATTCAGTCATAATACTTGCGTAAACAAACAATGAAATGAATACAAGAAACATGCGACTCCAGCCATCACGTTGAAGGTTCCCGATTTTTCATTGTTTGATTTCAACATCATGAAGAACAAACCGGAAAAGAAAAATCCGATAAACCAGCCGATTGGGATTTGGACAAAAGCTAAAATAAAACCAACAATCCCTATCGTTTGAAAAACTTGAGGTGCAAATTCGCGCAAAAGTATTCCCGCCCTTTGTTCAGAAGAAATCCGCTCCTTTTTTTGTATCATATCACATCTCATCAACAAAATAAGGAAAACAAGTGAATCTTTTGCTATTCAAGTTTAAGCCAGGCTCAATATTTATTTTTGATATGATCTTAAAAAAGGAGGTTTGATTACAATGAATACCTTATGCCGAAGCAAACAGGCTCCATTCGAATACACCTTATCTCTGATAGGTGGTAAATGGAAAATGCGAATCCTCTATGAGCTGGCGTGTGAAAAAACGATGAGATACGGGGAACTTAAACGGGCGATGCCGTTAATCACCCATAAAATGTTAAGTTCTCAGCTGAAGGAGTTGCAAACTGACGGTCTGATTAATCGGGCGGAGATTTCTCAAAATCCCCTCAGAGTGGAGTATTCGTTATCAGACAGAGGACTGTCTTTGTACCCTCTCATAGATGAAATGTGCAGATGGGGACAAAGAGAAGGCTTTCCTTATGAGTAAAAAATACTTACAAAAAAGTGCGTACTTGTTTCCCGACG
This sequence comes from Bacillus haynesii, assembly GCF_014042035.1. NCBI lineage: Bacteria > Bacillati > Bacillota > Bacilli > Caryophanales > Bacillaceae > Bacillus > Bacillus haynesii. Next base: position 2,449,496 of record NZ_CP059494.1, read on the forward strand.
GGAGGAATTTTATACTGATTAAAAATCATTTGTAAGGAGAACAGGATGACAAAACAAATCTATATCATTCATGGTTACAGAGCCTCCTCAACCAACCACTGGTTTCCTTGGCTGAAAAAACGTCTGCTTGCAGACGGACTACACGCAGAAGTTTTAGACATGCCTAATCCTCACCAGCCAAGGCTTAAAGATTGGCTTGATACGCTCTCTTTAAATAAACACACATTAAATGAACATACTTATCTGGTTGCCCACAGCCTGGGGTGCCCCGCCATTTTGAGGTTTTTGGAACAAACGCAATTGCATCAACCACTTGGCGGAATCCTACTCGTTTCCGGCTTTGCCAAGTCACTGCCCGATTTAAAGATGTTAGATGAATTTACAGAGGAATCGTTTGATTTTCAAAAAATCATTGAGTCAGCTAAGCATCGTGCTGTCATTGCCTCTAAAGACGATCAAATTGTGCCATTTGCATGGAGCAAAGATCTGGCACAACAAATTGACGCTAAGCTTTACGAAGTCCAACACGGGGGTCATTTTTTAGAAACCGACGGATTTACTTCTTTGCCTATTGTTTATGATGTTTTAAACTCCTATTTCTCAAAAGAAACTTGCTAAAAACAATAAAGGATATTCGGTTTTTATGGCGGAGAAGGGCTTAGAAGCCGCCCTTCTCAAATTTTTTAATAATTTCCCTGTCTTGAAGGGGTCTGTTATTTAACGGGTTATATTCAAATTTTTAACCAACCAAGGCTTTATCAATGACAGAACCGTTACAGGCTGCATAGCTTTGGTGTGATCCATATCATTTCCGTTTAAGATCTTTATATCCCATCCAAGGTGTTCTAATTCTTGTTTATTTTTTTGAAGTATACCGATAATATCAACTGTTACATTACCGAAGTTTTCTCCATAAACAATTGTGTCTTTTTCCCCAGCAAACGCCAATCTCGGAATCATTAATTTATGTTGAATGCCCCGATCATCAAATTCCATCAAATTTTCGTACATTGTAACAAACTGTTTTGTTTGATTCGCGTCCATCCTTACCTGTATGTTATCCCAATCAACCTTTTCTGGACTGATAAGGTTTTGTTCATCAATAACAGAAGAATGTTGTTTACTTAAAGTTTGTTCGTATGTTTGATTTGTCACTACCATCATTTCTTTATATGGACCATCTATTGGCGGAAACCCACCCATGATCAAGCTTTCTAACCTGTCTGTCCGAATCGCTAATTGTAACCCTACTAAAGCCAACCAAGAATATCCATAATAGCTAAACTTCTTAACATTCATTTCATTAGCAATTGTTAGTAGATCTTTCACTATGCTTTCAGGTGTGAGACTCTTTGGATTCGGCTGTTGTAGACGATGTCCTTCGTAGTCGAAATATAAAATCTGAAACGTGTCCATGAGTCCCTCAACAAAATGTTTTCCTGATTCAGGGTCTACTCCCCATAACTTTAAGTTTTCAGCTTCTTGTCCATATACAGATTCTTTAGCAACAGGAAGCATGATTGTTGGAGAGTCGGGGTTCCCAACTAAGCCAACTTTTATCTCTGATTCATCGGTTAGTTTTATGTTTTTTTCCATTTCCACCACTCCTAAAGTGTTCATACAATCATCATATAACATTCATGCAATCTTTCGGATTTCTGCTTCCCGCCCTTTATATATTGGGGATTAGTTTGAAATATGTTATTGTAGCACTTGAAGGTTTTACTTTAAAAAGGAGTTAACAGTAAATGAAGACATACACCCCTAAACACATTGCAAATATCTTAAATGTTAGTACCACAACTTTGAGAAGATATGAAGAACAAGGTCTTATTCCTGTTGTCCCAAGAACAAAAAGTAATCACCGTTTCTATACGCCGATACACTTCCAAGCTTTTACCACCATTAGAGCTTTATTAAAAGGATATGACATACCCATTGTTTACGAAATCATGAGAATGAGTAAAAATGCAAAATTTGAAGAAGCCCTTTGGCTGGTTAATGAACAGCAATATCATATTCAAGCGGAGAAACAGAGGGTCGAAGAAATACTAACGATGATACAAAATGCCGATTTTACTAAATATAAAAATGTAAAATTAAAAGAATATATGAATATTGGAGAGGCTGCAAAAATAGCGGGCGTGAATACTTCAGCGATCCGTCATTGGGAACATGAAGGTTTAGTCCATTCAGAAAGAAATAAAGAAAACGGCTATAGAATGTTTTCAATATCTGAACTGCGTAAAATACTGGTTATAAGCAGCTTGAGAAAAACCGTTTATTATATAGAAAATATGAAGAGTTTATTACATGAATTGGACACACAAGACTATGGCAAAATCGAACATTCCTTTCAGTTGGCTTTACAAAATTTGAATAACCAACTATTAAATCAATTGAAAGGCATCGCAGAACTGATAAAATATATACAATTTCACCAAGAAATCAACACCTAAAATTGTGATAAGCACATCTTTACTTTGATCGATATCTCCTGATCAAAAGGCAATCCCACTATATGTTCAAAAATCTCTGCCCATCAAGTTTTCGGTTGAAATAAATAAGCCGATTCCTTAGTGCAAGGAAAATCGGCGTAACTTTTCTATCAACCTTACATTCCCTCAATGATGTCGCTAAGTGAGTTATTTAATTCAATAAGCTGTTTTTCTATAGGTGTAAATTTATGATTTAGTCGTGTAATTAAATACAAATCGACGTATCTATAAGATGATGGAACTTCTAAATAATTATTGATATTGTAACGATCTACTATGCGCTTTGAGACTAAGGAAATTCCCATACCCATCAATGCAAATTGCACTAAGGATTCTGGATCGCCCACTTCAATGATTTCCCCCTGTTGAATGTTCAAATCTTCAAAAATATTACGTAATAATGAGAGATACAAGCACTTATCTGATAATACAAGTACGTTCTTTCCGTTTATATAATCGTTAAATCTCGTATATTGATCTATACCTTGGCCTATGATGACCAATTCTTCATATCCTACTTTTTTATAACTTATCTTTTTATTGTTTAGCGATCCAATCGTATAAGCAACATCAACTTTTCCAAGAAGAACTTGATTCTCAATATATTCAGTTGAACCTGTTTTTAGTGTTACCGATAAATCAGGATATGTGTTATAAAGTTTATTTAAAGCACTTGAGAATTGAGTTCCACCGACTGATATCATCGTACCGATACGAAGTTTTTCATCGTGTTTTTTCATGATATTTTCGGTTTCTTCCCAAACGAACAGTATTTTCTTATATTGATGATATAATTTTTCTCCCTCTTTCGTTAGTTTTACTCCTTTTGAATTTCTGATAAACAGTTGTTGATTATAATGAGCTTCGATTTTTTTTATTTTTGCAGTCATATTGGATTGAAGGTGATTCAATTTAATTGCAGCAGCAGATATGCTTTTTAATTCCGCAACTGAAACAAAAGCTTTCATGTTTTCAATATCCATTCACATTTTACCACCCATCAAAAATAGTGATAAAACCATCATAACTTAACATTTAAAATGATGCCTAATTTTAATTATACTCGATCTAAAGATAATGGCTTCTATATTGGAGGGATAGCTAATGAAGAACAACGTGATAAAAACAGGGATTATCGGCGGATCTTTGAATAATCAATGGGCTAGCCAAACCCATATTCCGGTATTGAAGGAAAATCCTTTTTATGAAATAACGGCGATTGGAACATCAAAAATGGAAACCGCAAAAAAAAGTGCTATGATGCTTAAGGCTTCCTATGCTTTTACAGATTATAAGGAATTGGCACAATCAAAAGATGTTGATTTGGTAGTCGTCAGTATAAAGGTTCCTTTCCATTATGAAGCTTCGCTTGCAGCCATAGAAGAAAATAAACATATTTATTGTGAATGGCCTTTAGGTATAGATACGATGCAGGCTGAAAAACTGGCAAAATTGGCAGATGACGCGAACATTCATCATGCGATTGGATTACAGGGAAGGCAATCTCCAGAAGTTAATTATTTAAAGCAGGCAATCAAACAGGGGGAAATCGGCAAAGTCATCTCCTGCACGATGCAGGTAGCAACACAAGGAAAGGGAGGAATAACAGATGAAAGAAGCAGTTACCTTTTAAAAAGAGAAAATGGGGCGAACCTTCTTACAATCAACGGTGGTCATTCGCTTGATGTGCTTTGTTATATCCTGGGTGATTTTAAAGAATTATCAGCTGCAACCAACATCCATTATACAGAAGCCGTCATACAAGAAACTGGTATAAAGATACCAAAAAACACAGCTGACCAAATTTTAATACAGGGGACGCTCGTTAATGGTGCTTCGGCCTCTGTACATATTCAGGGCGGAGTTTATCCAGCTTTTCAATTAGAGATTAGAGGGGAAAAAGGTGTTTTGCTTTTAACACAGAACAATTCCTCGGGGCATGTACAATTTGGGAATCTCAAAGTCAAAAAGATTACACATCCTAATGGTTTGCTAAATGCTGAAGATGTTTATTCTGAAGAAGTAAAAATATCCTCAGTAAAGGATCATGGTGCAAGAGGCTATGTTGAAACTGCTTATACTATTTTGGCGGAAGATATATTTGAACATAAAAGCCAAATTCCAAACTTTCATGACGCTGTCAAACTTCACCGGTTGTTAGACGCCGTTCGGAAGTCGGCAAAGACCGGTAAAAAAAATACTCTTATTAAATGAGTAGGAACCGTATATCTTTTATTTATATGGCCCTTGCACATGCTTATCAAGCTTGAGCAAATGGTTATCCTAAAACGCTATTATTTCTTTTATATTATGGTTTTTTTTTGTGAATCGAGGTTGTAAACAAACTTATAAACAGTTTTCTTGTAAAAAAGGCCAAACTCCAAATGTTGTGGGTGTTAGCTTGATGGGCATGTCCGGAGATAAAAAAACATACCAAAAGGATTTGGTATGTTTTTTCTTAGGAAACCCCTAATTAATGAATATTAGGTTTTCTAAAATTACTGCCCTTGACTTCAGCTACGTCATATACAGTAACAAAAGCATTTTTATCAACTTCATTAATGATTTCCTTTAATTTGGTGTCTTCTAAACGGTTGATGACACATGTAATTTCTTTAAATTTCTCGTGGGAAAAACCCCCGTAAGCTTCTTTATATGTAGCACTTCGGCCCAATTGATCTCGTATTGTCTCAACCATTAATTCAGGTTCGCTTGTAATGATTTGAAAAGTTTTAGATCCGCTTAACCCTTCCTCGACAACATGAATGACTTTGGACGCAATGTAGTAAGCAATGACTGACAGCAACGCTCCCTGCAAGCCAAATACAGCGGAAACAAAAATAAACACAAAAAGGTTAAAGAATAGAATAAGATCGCTCGTTCCAAATGGCAACTTTCGCGATAACAAAACAGCAAGCATATCAATTCCGTCCAATGCCCCGCCATTACGGAGCGCCAACCCCATTCCAAATCCAAGGATGATCCCCCCGACAACAGTGACTAACAAGGTATCCCCTTCGATGATAGCTGGAGTGTGGTGCATAAAGCTTGTCCCTGCTGCAAGTGATGCGATTCCGATAATGGATAATACCGCAAAGCTTTTCCCGATTTGCTTATATCCCAGCCAGACAAATGGGATGTTTAAAGCCGCGATAAGTATCCCAAGCGGCAAATCAAACAGTTGTGAACCAACAATGCTAAGTCCTGTCACTCCGCCATCAGATACACTGTTTGGAATCAGCACTGTTTCCAATCCATATGCCGCTATGATTCCTCCGATCATAACCATGATGACTTTGAAAATCATCTTCGCTCTAAATTTCCTATGTTTTTCGATTTTATTCATGTCATTCCTCATTTCAAATTTTACGTTATATTTTAATATACCATAACAGATTTTTTCTGTTAAAAAGTTTAATCATGTATTTTGGTAAGCGGGCTGCTGCTCAACTCTCCAAACGGGTCTTAAAAATAAGGTAACCCTTTATGGCTTGGAACATTCTCGGCAGTTTGCTGACCGTTTAGATGACTTGTTTTATGTAACTACAGTAAAACAAAAAAACCAAGGCAGTAAATTCCTTGGTTTTCCTATAATTTCCGTCGAAACAACTTGAACCTTCACAGAAGTTCTCTGCTATCAGCTGGATACGTGACTGCTTTTGAATATTTCAGCGCGAGCTTATATTTTTCATCACTGCCGCCAATTGCTCCGAATTGGGATCTCCTTCATTTTGCAATTGATCAATGATGTTCATGTAATCTGTATCTTTTCGGTTCTGACTTAATTTATATGCAGCCTGAATGTTTTCCACCCGAATCTTAAACCCGACAATCGCTTTCAGTTGATTTTCTAATAGTTTAGGAGAAAGGTTATCCCATAAAATTGGATTTTCTCGATGCTTTTCGTATTTTTCCATCATGACTGTTAGTTCTTCTATTAATTCATCTCTCTCTAAAATGCTTGCTTGACCGTATATATGGACGGCTTGATAATTCCATGTTGGAACTTCTTCATGCCCATACCAGGAAGAAGAAATGTATGCGTGCGGTCCCTGAAACATAACAAGCACATCTTGACAGGTTTCAAAAGTTCTCCATTGCGGATTTCCATAAGCGACATGGCCAGTGATATAGCAATCATCATCTTTTTTATTGAACCCCAAGGGCAAATGAGTGGCAATTGGCTTCCCTTGTTCTGTCGTAACGATCGTGCCAAAAGAGTTTTTTTGGACAAAACCCAAAATTTCATCAACATTTTCGACTTTAAAATATTTTGGAATATACATCGTCATCCTCCTTTTAGAAAAGTTATAGGAGTGTTTTGGTCATGATAAAGTCCGTTTGCTCTTCATCACCCATATAAAAAGAGTGGGCATCGGTTTGCACAAACCCCATTTTCTTATAAAAAGCAATCGCATTTTCGTTTTTTTCCCATACACCAAGCCAGATTTTCTTTTTATTCAGTTCCTTCGCAATTTCCAAAGCTTTATTGAACAGATATTTACCAAGCCCATGTTTTTGAAATTTGTTCTTGATATAAATTCTCTCGATTTCAAGTGATTCATCACCCATTTTTTCAGACTGGGCTTCATTGATATTGACCTTTAAATATCCAGCGGCTTCATTGTTACAATAAACAAAAAAGAATTGCGAAGAGCTATTGGATAATTCTTTTTCTAATTGTTTTAAGTTAAATGCCTTTTCCAAGTAGGCTTTCATATTTTCTGGCGAGTTCTGATGCTTAAATGTCTCATTAAATGTTTCATAACAAATGTCCTGAAGCTTGTGTAAGTCTTCAAGGGTACACCTTTTTATATTTACTGTCATTTCAATCTGCCACTCCTTTACGCTGTCAATAATTTCTCTTGTTCCCCTTTTTCACGAATTCCCAGTCTTTTTCTACATTTTTTCTTACTCTTTGAAGAAGATTGAAGATGGTCTCCGCTTCCCCCTCGGAAAACCCCTCTAATGCGACACGATTCGAATAATCATTTTCTCTTTTTATAAAAGGAAATACCTCATTCCCCTTTTCCGTCGGAAAGAGCTTTTTTATTTTTTTGTTATGTTCATCATCTCTCCGTTCAATAAAGCCCTTCATTTCAAGTTTTTTTATGGCACGGGCTGCGGTGGTCCGGTCTACTTTAATCATCTCAGCCAGCTTCTCCTGAATGATTCCCGGGTTTTCGCATATTCGGACAAGGTACAAATATTGCCCTTTTGTCAGGTCATGTTCTTTAAATTCGATATTGCTTATAGAATCCAATGCTCGGGCAATCATTCCAATTTCGCGCAGAATAGCCTTCATCATAAACTCCTTTCGAATTTTTTGTTGCAAATGCAATATAAATGCCGTACATTAAATATATCGGATTTTTGTTGTATTTGCAATAAAAATAAAGAGGTCGAGTCAAAGTGAAATATGTTTTTTATGTAATAGGAATTTTAATCTTAACCCTTGGGATTGCTTTCACGATTCAATCAGATCTTGGCGTTTCACCTTTTGACGCATTTTTGGTGGGACTGGCCGTACATGCGGGGCTTACTGTGGGAAGTTTGGGAAGTCATCATTGCTTTGCTATTAATAGGCTGCAATTCGTTTTTAAAAAGACAAAGACGGGAAGTTTCGGGGATGCTAACGGCGTTTATAACCGGTATCGGCATTGACATGTGGCTTTTTTTGTTGCATTTTTTTGTGACACCAGAACAATGGTACAGCAAAGTGATTTGTTTTGGAATCGGCTTGGTTGTTACAGGATTGGGAACCGCGACATACTTATACACAAATTTTGCCCCGATGCCAATTGACGGTTTAACATTCATCATAAAAGAATTAACGGGAACCAGTATATTTGTTTCGAGAACCATCATTTACCTCGTCTTCTTGACAGCGGGCGTCATGTTAAAAGGACCGATTGGCATCGGAACTTTATTAACCGTTTGTTTAGGGGGGCTGGTCCTTCATTTCTTTACGCCGTTTGCTGGAAAAGTATTGGGGCGCTTTACAGACACTCGTACATTACGATAAAGAATGTTTTTAATGCCACTCCCTACTTTTTCACAGAACTTTTATTGAAAATCATTAATATGATTCCGGATGCTATTAAGCTTATAACTAAGGTAGAGGTATCTAATCTAAATATATTTTTTATTCCATTAATGAAAAGTGACCATAACATATATATGGTGATAGCACTTAGCGTAAACACTCTGAACCATCTGGGGATTGCAAGCCAAGCCTTTAAAAGTTTAGTTGAGAATTTCCCCATTTTGTTCCTCCTTTTTCGTAATCCGGCCTTTTATCAAAATATCACAGTTCAAATATCAATGCTGCTTGCCATAAAAACACGCAAACCATTCATCTCTTTTTCAATCTTTTGGACTTTTTTTAGATTTATTAATAGTAAAGCACTCTGATTTCTACTTTAAGTACATGTTTGTAGAGTTGTCTATAACAATCCATTCAAATTTATTTCATCATTTTAAACCTCAATTCATAATCCCCTTAAATATTATAAAACAAAGACAATATTGACATAATCTCAAAAGAGTGCAAGTTTATTTATAGAAGTATTAACCTAAGGAGCCAATAACAAATCATGAATAATGTTTCATTAATATATAAAGAATTTGGTGATCCACTACAAAAATTACAGCTTTATACCGTAGAAAAGAAGCTTCCTCTTCAGCCAAATGAAATTCTTGTCAAAATGATTGCCAGTCCAATTAATCCATCAGATTTGCTTCCAATTAGAGGGGCCTATTCTCATAGAATTAAGCTGCCGGCGGTTGCAGGATATGATGGTGTGGGAATTGTGATAGATCAAGGCAAAGATGTATCACAATCACTGATTGGAAAAAGGGTCCTCCCTGTAAGAGGAGAGGGAACTTGGCAACAATATGTAACCACAAAAGCTGATTATGCAATAGAGGTACCTCCATCAATAAATGATAATGATGCCAGTCAACTGTATATTAATCCATTAACAGCCTGGCTAATTTGTAAGGAATCATTGCGTGTTCAGCCAAATGAAATTGTGTTAATGAATGGCGGAGGTACATCTATTGCAGGTTTGTTTGCGCAAATTTCTACAATACTGGGATTCCGTTTAATTGTCATTACAAGAAACAGCCGCAAGATAGAGAAACTTCAAAAACTTGGAGCATGGAAAGTCATCGACGCTTCCAACGGTTCTATATATGAACAGATTTCTGATGTTTGCGACATTGGTGTTGACCATGCAATTGACTCTGTGGGAGGAGAAAGCGGCGAACTGCTGGCGAGGGCGCTAAAACCTGAAGGGACATTTGTCAGTTATGGCCTGTTGTCAGGTATACCAAACGATTGGCGAAAGTTACACGACACATACCATGTGTCACCACAATTATTCGCCTTAAGACTTTGGAACGAGAGACATTCCGTTTCTGAATATCGCAATCGCTTCTCGGAGGTAATTAAGCTTGTTGAAAGCGGAAGAATGGTCATCAATGCTCCAGAAAAAATATATGATTTTGAAGATTTTTATGATGCCTTGAAGCATAATGAACAGCCAGGCTTGAATGGAAAAATACTGCTGAACTTTGCAGTGAAGAAGAAGAAGAAGATGTAACACTTGATTGATTTTCATTAAAAAATTCGAGATGTGGAAGGACAAAATGCAATTGCCCCATTCCTTTTGTCGATCGAGCTCAACAAAATACAGTTCCATAAATACAAATCCGAGGTCAATTCCGAACCAAGTAAATATAAAACAGAAAACATTGCATAGCTTAATATGGAAGTACCGAAAGTGAAAGGTGGCAACTATTCTTTCATAAGGAACAAAAAGCCAATTAAAGTTGGTTATTAACAGACTTGCCACCAGTCACGTTATGTAAAAAAGCTGACAAAAATTTCACCAACTTTATCTCAGGTAGAGGTTTCTGCTGATAAATTTAAACTTCGTAATGGGGTTAAAAAAGAAACTGTAGAAGATATACAGGCAAAAAATATAAAAATAGACAAGGAAATAGAGAAAATAACGAAAGAAGAACGAGGTTCCAGGATATATACGGATCAATTGACCTTTCCTTTTTGCGATACGACACGTTCACTATTGCTTTGTTGTTTTTGCTTAATCTGATTTTTTAAGAAATTTATTGACATCAAAAATATGATCATGTTATTATTGAATATTTGATAAAAAACCGAATATATGGTAATCTTAAGAAGGATACCATATATGGAGGTGGATGATATGTTTCAAATTGGCGATAACATTATTTATCCAATGCACGGAGCAGGTATAATTGAAGCCATAGAAGAAAAAGAATTCTTAGGGGAAAAACAACAGTATTATGTCATAAAAATGTCAATCAGTAATATGCAAGTTATGATTCCAACGGGTAAAATATTGAGTTCAGGTATACGACCTGTTACTGATATACTTGCATTAAAACACATTATACACATTTTTCAGCATGGGGAATCAGATAGGTTACTGCCGTGGAAACAAAGGTTTAAAGTAAACACGAACAAAATAAAAACGGGTAAAATACAAGAAGGTGCTGAAGTTGTACGTGATTTAATGCGTATGAATAAAGAAAAAGCACTTAATGCAAGCGAAAAAAAAATGTTGGATAATGCATATGAATTTTTGATTAGTGAACTGGAAGTAATTAAAGGAATCACTGAAAATCAAATAAAAAGTTTCAGTTAAAGTTCATTATAGATAATATATTGCATCCCAAAAAACATCCTGTAATTTCCGGTAACATGATGATAATTAAAAGTAAATCATTTCAAAGACGTTTAACTTCTTCAACTTATTTTCAGAACATTAACCTCTTTTGTTATTCCTACAATTAATCCATTTTTATTATTTAAATTTCTTCTACGAACATTTGCAGTTTATCAAAAAACTCGATTAAATCGTCACTTGATTTTTGTAATCCTGATTCACACTGGCACGGACAAGGAGCCGTAAGGATGGAAGAGAGGCAGGGCTTCCATTGTTTGAGGTATATCTAAGTGATGATTTCTAGAAGAAAAAACAATCAATCTCACCTTTATCTTTAAGAATTTCTTATATCCACTGCGGCAGTGAATCGTTTATCTTCCTTTCATAAAAGAGATACGCGTGTTGGTAACATCTAAATATGGACAACAATAAAAAATGATGGAATTTCTATAACTAGATAACTTCTATTAAGGTTGAGTCTGATGGAAAAATTGAAGTTGGCTGAATTCTTGTAGATGGACCAGCTGTTACTTTAATTAATCCAGAATATCTAAAAATTGTTGAATGAACGAAGAAAAGGATGATTCTTTACGAAAAGGGATGATCCTTTTTGTTTGATGTTTGATGCCAGTGATTTGTAGGACTTAGATTGAGAAGTCTTGTACTTAAATTAACGAGCAAGTTAGTGAAAAAAAATAAAAAGTAATTGCATTCGAAAAAAAATAAATAATTTATATACATTCCGCATATTGTCAATCCAGTATGTTATACTGTAAACAACCTTTGAAGCGTTAAATCTTTTTCTATTACCTTTTACCACCTCCCTACTCGAACATTGAGTAGGGTTTTTTATTAAGCATTATACAGAGAACATAAAAAAACAGGCCCTATATAAAGAGCCTGTTTGTATAAACGATTGAAGATTAAGCAGTTTTTTGAACGTTAGCAGCTTGAGCTCCGCGAGGACCTTGCTCAACGTCAAATGTTACTTTTTGACCTTCGTCTAATGATTTGAATCCGTCACTTTGGATTGCAGAAAAGTGTACGAATACATCGTCTCCATTTTCACGTTCGATAAATCCAAAACCTTTTTCTGCATTAAACCATTTAACTGTACCTTGTTCCATTTTTGTTGCCTCCTAGTGCGTTACCGCACATTGTATTACTATCCTTGCCCAAAGTATCATCAAGACGAAAAGTCAATATTCATACTATCCTTTACACCGAACAAAAATAATTCTTCTTTATCTTAGCATGAAACGGAAAGAATTGCAAATTAAGATTATCGTTTTAATCATGTTGTTATTTGTTAAACGTATACCAGGGCAGAAGCGGTAAGCAAAAAGTCAATAATTCTGCATCGAATCTATAGCATGTCTAAGGGGTCTAATAACTTTGGTTTAAAAACGCCGTGAAAATGAATCAAGAGTGTCTTCAAAATCAATGTTCACCGTCTATGCGTTTAGCCCGAGAACAAGCCGGGTATAATTTTCATACGCCTTTTGTATCCCGGCTGGCTGCTAATAAAGGTTTAATTGAGCAGGAAATCAGTTCGCATTTCCAAAAATTTCACAGAGGGATAAGAAAGAAACTTATCATATATGGTATTTGACGCTGGGGCTTCAAAGGCAATAAAACGTTTTTTCTATACTTAGAAGATCATCTTAGGAGGGGAAACTTTAAAAAATGAAGCAGCAAAACCTAAGGACTTTGAGAAAACTGGTTACACCTTATGAAAAGTCCGATTTACAGAAAAGTATTTGCCAAATCATTAATACATTGGTGCCATTTCTCATGTTATGGTATTTGGCATATAAGAGCTTGTCGATTTCTTATTTCCTTACATTAGCGATTTCTATCGTCGCGGCAGGTTTTTTAGTGAGAACCTTCATCATCTTTCATGATTGTTGCCACTATTCCTTTTTTAAGAACAGAAAGGCGAATCGAATCCTTGGAACAATCACAGGAATTCTGACCCTGCATCCTTTTGATCATTGGGCACACGACCATTCTGTCCATCATGCGACTAGCAGCAACCTGGACAAACGCGGTACAGGCGATATTTGGGTGCTGACCGTTGAGGAATATAAGGAAGCCTCAACTAAGACAAAAATAATGTACCGTTTGTATAGAAATCCGTTTATTATGTTTATTTTAGGGCCGATTTACGTCTTCGGGATTACCAATCGTTTTAATCGTAAAGGAGCAAAACGCAAAGAACGGATGAATACGTATGTAACGAACCTGGGGATCGTCGCTTTGGCAGCACTTTTATGCTGGACTATTGGCTGGCAAAACTTCCTGCTGGTTCAGACGCCCATTTTTATGATATCGGGATCTCTCGGAATTTGGATGTTTTATATTCAGCATACGTTTGAGGATTCTTATTTTGAAGAAGATGAGCATTGGGAATATGTCAAAGCAGCAGTTGAAGGAAGCTCTTTTTATAAGCTTCCAAAAGTCATGCAATGGCTAACAGGCAATATCGGTTTCCATCATGTTCATCATTTAAGCCCCAGAGTCCCAAACTATAAGCTTGAAAACGTGCATAACAACATTGAACCATTGCAAAACGTTCCGACTATTACACTTGCAACCAGTCTCAAGTCATTAAAGTTCCGCCTGTGGGATGAAGAAAGCAAAAAATTTGTTGGTTTTAGCCACTTAAAAAAATCTTCTAAAAGCCAAGTATCAGCGCGGCTAAGAACGGATTAAATAACTCCCCATAATCGATGATAACAGGCAGTGTATATTGCAGAATAAAAGTGCAGACTCGCACAACGGTTTTGTGCAGAGGTCAGCACTTTTTTAGTGCCAAATATACTTGCAGACTTCACAATGCGGTACATTTATTGCCGATTTTCCGCAAAAAAATAATACCAAAGGTGATTAAACCCTTGGTATTATTGGTATGCGGCCGAGAGGACTTGAACCTCCACGGGGTTGCCCCCACTAGGCCCTCAACCTAGCGCGTCTGCCATTCCGCCACGACCGCATGATATGTTGTTTTTAAAGTGCGGGTGAAGGGACTCGAACCCCCACGCCGTAAAGACACTAGATCCTAAGTCTAGCGCGTCTGCCAATTCCGCCACACCCGCGTGAAAAAACAATGGTGAGCCATGAAGGACTCGAACCTTCGACCCTCTGATTAAAAGTCAGATGCTCTACCAACTGAGCTAATGGCTCAAATATAATGGCTGGGCTAGCTGGATTCGAACCAACGCATGACGGAGTCAAAGTCCGTTGCCTTACCGCTTGGCTATAGCCCAACATATGAGAAATGACCCGTACGGGATTCGAACCCGTGTTACCGCCGTGAAAGGGCGGTGTCTTAACCACTTGACCAACGGGCCATATGAAGTCAGCATCATATTTTCCTAATGGCGGAGAAGGAGGGATTTGAACCCTCGCGCCGCTTACGCGACCTACACCCTTAGCAGGGGCGCCTCTTCAGCCACTTGAGTACTTCTCCATTGGCTCCACAGGCAGGATTCGAACCTGCGACCGATCGGTTAACAGCCGATAGCTCTACCACTGAGCTACTGTGGAATGATCAGACTCATTTCATTATAAATATGTCGACAAATTGTGTCAAGAAGAACAATTCATCTTTGTGGCTCGTCTTGCGACGGCTTTTATAATTTATCATAGACAAGCCTGATCAGTCAACCCTTTTTTATGATTTCTTTTATTTTCCCTCCGCATTTGCCGCAAACGTAACGGCTTGTATCCATTTTCCGCTTTCGGAGAAACGTTTGTCCGCATGCTTCACACTTGTAAGTGCGTACCTTTCTTTGCGGCTTTTTCTCTCCTGCGAGCGGCGTGCAGAATCGCGGCGCACCCACTTCCTTTAATAGCGTTCTAAAATCCTTGTCGCGGTGCTTGTAGCCTTTTCCTTCAAGATGGAGGTGGTAATGGCACAATTCATGCTTAATGATGCCTTCAAGCTCTTTTTGCCCGTGTTCTGTCAGGTATTTTTTATTCAGCTCAATATTGTGGGAATTCAGCAAATACCTGCCTCCGGTTGTTTTCAGGCGGCTGTTGAAGTAAGCGCGGTGCCGGAACGGTTTTTTAAAGTATGTGAGCGAAAGCTGTTCTGTCAGCTGCTGCAGTTGTTGTTCGTCCATTGCTTGGGTCCACCTCATTTTTAAAAACATTGAACAGGACAAATTCCGGGCGGCATAAACTAATACACGACACCCATACTCTTATGATAAGAGTCTGAGGAGGGATGAGCAATGCCGAATTGGCTCAAAAGCCAAATGCAGAGAGCTTTTTATGAAAAAGATCATTATCAGATTAAATTGCTGAATCAGTGCTGGTATTTTTACAGAAAAAAACACTGCTGATGAGCAGTGTTCATCGGAGCCCTAATGGAATTCCTTCTGTTTCCTCATCATCTTCACCGGTCCTTTTATCATCTCACACAATGGCGCCCGTTACTCCCCAAATGGAGCTGACCGCCCGATTTCGGGGAGCATGGGCGAATAATTCTTCTGCGGATGGACGAGCCGTTTATTCTTTTCTTTTAAACGGAAACCAGTTGGCTGAGCCGAAGATCCGAACCATCACAGGGACGAACAGCGGCAGCATGACGAATGCATACAGCAAAAGACCCGTCAGCACAAGGGTGGCGATTTGCAGAAGCGATAAAACGCCGGACGGCAGCATCGCCGCGAAGGTTCCCGCCAAAATAATTGCGGCTGAAATAATGACGGACCCCATATTTTTCATCGATTCTGTCATCGCCGTTTTAATATCCGTTCCGCGGTATTCGTTAAAGCGTTCCATCAGGAAGATCGAATAGTCCACACCAAGCGCCATTAAAATCACAAATCCAAAGAAAGGCACTGCCCAGTTGAGACCGGGATAGCCGAAAAACGCCGTGAAAATAAACTCAGTTACACCGATGGATGCAAAGTACGTCAAGATCAACGATCCGACCAAATACACCGGCATGACGATTGAACGGAACAGCAGGATGAGGATCAGGAAGATTCCGATCATCATATAGATCACCGTGTTGCTGAAATCCTGGTCTGACAGCTGCTTCAGATCGGCGTTGATGCTGGAAACGCCGCCGACGCCAAACGATGCATCGTTCAAATGCGTGTCGGGAAGAGCCCGTTTTACGGATGCTTCAATGTCTTTGACATTGGCAATCGCTCCGTTTCCGTACGGATTGTCTTCCAATATCACATCGATCGTCGTGATATGGCGGTCGTCTGACATATAGGAATTAAACACCTGCTGAAATTGTTTATTTTCAAGCACTTCTTTAGGGACAAACCAGCCGGACATTTCTTGATCTGATGCGTTTTTCAGCTGATCCAGGTAGTCGCCTGCTCCCATCAGACCGCTTGAAATTTTTTCGAGGCCTTCCACGCTTGAATTCAGCCCTTTTGTTAATTGATCAAGCTGGCCGGCGAATTCTCCGACTTTTTCCTTCATCTGCTTTTGGCCTTCAGCGACATCCCCTGCGCCTGATTCGAGCTTAGGCAGCGAATCGGCGAGCTGCCCCTGCCCCTTCGATGTCTCTTCAAGCCCTTTTTCGATTTGGCCGAGACCGTTGATCAGAGCATCGATTTTGCTTGTGTATACTTTTTGCTCTTCCTGCGCTTTTGCGATAAATGCATCTGCTGCTTCAAGCTGCTTTTTCGCGTTTGCCGCCTGCTTCGTGTAAACGGCCGCTTTCTGTGATCCCTGCTTGATTGCCGATGCAAGCTCTGTATAAGAGCCTTTAATCGCTAAATAAGAAGGATTCTCCTTCACTTCGGGAATTTCGCTTTCAAGATTTTTGAAATTTTGATTTGTCTGCTCGATCATCTTTTGCACGTCAGCCGTTATGCCTTGGGCATTTTCGGCTTGAGACAATGCCGCTTTCAAAATTTTCGATATTTCTTTGTAGCTTTCAATCTGTCCATTTAATTGATCGACTTGCGCCGTCAGCTGTTTTTTCGCAGCTTGAATTTCTTTTTTTGCCTGAGCGACGCCTTCTTTGCTTTGATCTGTACCATCCTTCAGCTTTCTCATATTGGCTTCAACGTCGCTGATTCCGGCTTGGATCGATTCGGTTCCTTTGATCAGCTGGTTGATTCCTTTTCCAGACGCTTTGATTTGCGGCTTTTGATCCGCGATCGACTTGCTCGCCTCGGCGAGCCCGTCTTTGATCTTTTTCAGACCTTTATTGCCGCTCTCAAGCCCTTTATTCAGCTCGCTCGCCTGTGTTTTGACGTACAGGTCGCTCAGCCCTTTTCCGACCGGACGGGTCGCACTGCGAACTTTGCTGACGCCGTTTGTCTGTTCAATGGCGCGGCTGATTTTTTCAATCGCGATCAGCCCGTCATTGGTATCGAGCGCATCCGATGTTTTGAGCACGACCGTGACCGGCAATGATTCCCCCGGTCCGAACTTGTCGGAAATGGTGTTAAAAGCGCTGACGGATTCGTATTGATCTCCGATTTCGTCAAGGCTGTTATAGGAAAGTGTTCCTTTATACATCAAGATTGGCGGCACGGCCACGGCCGCTACGATCAACAGGCTGATCAGCGGCTTATTGAAGGCGAAACGGCCGGCGGTTTCCCATAGCTTTGACTGCGGATGCCCGATATTTCCTCTGACAGGCCAAAACAGCACTTTCCCCAAAACAGCCATGAAAAACGGCACAATCGTCAGAAGCGCCAAAATCAAGACCGCGACACCAACAGCTACTGCGACCGCAGACTTGTAAAGCTGGAATTCGGCAAAGCCGATGCATGTAAAACCGATCAAAACGGCAATTCCGCTGAACAGAACGGTTTTCCCCGCCGTTTTATACGTTGTCAAGATCGCTTCAATCTCGTCTTTCCCGTTGGCGATCTCTTCCTTAAAACGGCTTAAAAGAAGAATGCAGTAATCCGTCCCGATTCCGAACATAATCGCCACCATGAAGATTTGCGTAAACGTAGACAGCGGAAAATCAGCGTATTCGACTAGATAGGCGACGACGGACTGGCTCACAAGGTAGGAAAGTGCGACCGCCAAAAGCGGAACAAAAGGTGCAACCGCAGAACGGAATACGAGAATCAGCACAATTAAAATAAAACCGACCGTAATATATTCGGTCTTCTTCAAGCCTTCCTGCGAGCTTGTTATGACATCATCATCGATGAGCGGCTGCCCGGTCATCTCGTAGTCAAGCTTTAAAGTTTTGAGCTTTTCATTGACCTTTGCTTTAAAATCGGCCGCACTGATCTTGTTCGCATCAAATGTGACAGGTACGAGCAGTGTCGTTCGATCCTTTGACAACAGTTGCTTTTGAATATCCTCATCTGCGTCAAAGTACGATGTAATATCTGAGACGTGAAGAGAGGAATCCTTTTCTAAAGTGGTGATCGCTTTTTTTAAAGCCGCCTCCCGATTCGGCAGGAGCTGTTTGTCCTGAAATACGACGACAACCGATTTGTTCGTATCCCCGTCTTTTGACATTTGTTCGAGAAGCTTGTTCGCATAAGAAGACGGATAGCCTTCAGGGACCGCTATCTGGCCCTTCTCCTTTGTTAATTGCCCCATATCGGGCGCCGTGATGAATAGGACGGCGGCCATTGCAATCCAGAGCGCCGCAATGATCCATCTCGCCTTTATAATCGTTCTCATTGACGTTTTATTCCTCCTCTATGAACTGTGCAGGTAGATTGATTTCTTTGTATTTTAAGAAAGACGGCAGAAAAAACCGCCTGCAGGTCTTGTCCTCGCTGTTCTGCATTACTTCACCACTTTATTCGCGAAAGTGAAAGATCATTCATTTTACAGGAAAACAGCTAAACTGTTTGATTAACTTATCGGCTGATGGCCGTTGATATTTGAAGGGTTGAAAAAAATAAACACCTATTGATTAATAAACACATGTTCATTATAATTTGAGGCAAATGCGGTGTTCAATCGGCAATTGGGATTGAGATGTTCAATAATGAACAACATACGTAAATTTGTCTATAAACGGAGGTCACCGATGGAGGACAGAAGGTCTATGAAAACAAAAAGAGCGATTAAAGAGGCTTTTTTAAAGCTGCTCCATGAGAAAGAAATTAATAAAATTACCGTTTCCGATTTATCGAGACGCGCTGATTTAGGACGCGGAACTTTTTATCTTCATTATCGGGATGTCTTTGATTTGTATGAACAAATCGAGAATGAGTTGTTTGATCAGCTGGGGAAATTTTACGATGATTATTTTCCGAGCGAAGATCCGCACAATTTGCTCACCTTCATCGAAAAAACGACCGAATATATTTATCAAAACGCTGCGATCTTCACTTTGTTGACGAAACCGAAAAGAAATATATTGACCATCAATAAATTTAAAGAGTTTTTCAAGCAGAAGATTTTCGAAGAATTGAGCATGATGCAGCAATCAGGGAATGAGATAACATGCGATGAAATGGAAATAACGTTTCTAGTTTCCGGAGCGGTCGGCATTCTGGAAGAGTGGATCAACGACGGAATGGTTCAGACGCCGGCACATATAGCCAGCGTCATCTACCGCATCCAGTTAAAACTTGACCCCCCGGGATAAAAAGCTTCCGGCAGGCTGACTGCAGTCCTAACGATCTTTCACCATCGATAAGGATACCCTTCCTTTTGCAGCGTCGACACCTTCTACCCATACGGTCACGATGTCCCCGACCGACACAACGTCGAGCGGATGCTTGACGAAGGAATGGCTGAGCTTGGAAATGTGGACGAGCCCGTCCTGTTTCACGCCGATGTCGACAAATGCCCCGAAGTCGACGACGTTCCGTACTGTCCCCTGTAGCTCCATCCCCTCTTTTAAGTCCTCTAATTGAAGCACATCGGTTTTTAAGAGCGGTTTAGGGACTTCATCCCTCGGATCGCGCTCAGGCCTCGTCAGCTGGGCGCAAATGTCTTTCAGGGTGATTTCCCCAATCCCCAGCTGTTCAGCTGCTTCGGAAATATTCAGTTCGTTGATTTTGTCCTGAAGCTCTCTTGTGCCGATTTGGGCTGTTGACAGGCCGAACTTTTTCAGGAGCTCTCTCGTCTCTTTATAGCTCTCAGGGTGTATGCCTGTGCGGTCGAGCGGTTCATCGCCGTCAGGCACCCTTAAAAAGCCGATGCATTGCTCATACGTTTTCGCGCCCAGGCGCGGAATGTCTTTCAGCTCTTTCCGGCTCGTGAATTTTCCGATTTCATCCCGTTTTTTGACGATGTTGGCCGCGACTGTTTTCGATAGTCCGGCTACATATTGCAAGAGCGCGGCTGACGCCGTATTCACGTTGACGCCGACTTGGTTGACGACCGTTTCCACGACGAAGCGGAGCGAATCGTTTAGTTTTTTCTGGCTGACATCGTGCTGGTACTGGCCGACGCCGACCGACTTGGGATCGATTTTGACGAGTTCGGCGAGCGGGTCTTGGAGTCTGCGTGCGATCGACACGGCGCTTCTTTCTTCAACCTGCAGATCGGGAAATTCTTCCCTCGCAAGCTCTGATGCCGAATAGACACTGGCTCCCGCTTCATTGACGATCAGATAGTACACCCTTCTGTCGATGTCCTTCAAAAGATCGGCGATAAACTGTTCCGTCTCTCTTGATGCCGTTCCGTTCCCGATTGCGATGACCTCGATTTGAAAATCTTCGATGATGCGTTTCACTTTTTCGATGGCTGTGCTTTTCTTATTGATGGGAGGATGCGGGTATATGACGTCGATCTTGAGCATCTTTCCTGTCTCATCCACAACTGCAAGCTTGCAGCCCGTGCGGAATGCCGGGTCGACGCCGAGAACGAGCTTTCCTTTCATCGGCGGCTGCAGCAGCAGCTTGCGCAGGTTTTCGGCAAAAATGTGAATCGCTTGATCTTCCGCCTTTTCCGTCAATTCTTTTCTGATTTCTCTTTCGATGGACGGCTGAATCAGGCGCTTATAGCCGTCTTCGATCGCGCTTTTCAGCACATCTTGAGCACTTGTTTGCTTGTGTTGAAAAATCCGTTTTTCCAAGTACGCTTGAATACGGTCTGCCGGCGGCTCGACCGACACTCTCAAAATCTCCTCTTTTTCGCCGCGGTTAACCGCAAGCACGCGATGAGGAACGATTTTTTGAATCGGCTCTTCGTATTCATAATACATTTCATAGATTTTCTTCTCATCCGCTTCGGCATCTTTCGCCGCGGACTTCAGCGTTCCTCTTTTAAACGTCTCCTGCCGGATCCACTTCCTGTATTCCGGTTCGTCTGAGATCCGTTCCGCCAGTATGTTCTTTGCC
Organism: Bacillus haynesii; assembly: GCF_014042035.1. NCBI lineage: Bacteria > Bacillati > Bacillota > Bacilli > Caryophanales > Bacillaceae > Bacillus > Bacillus haynesii. The sequence continues at coordinate 2,470,967 of NZ_CP059494.1, forward strand.
CCTTCAAGCGCTTCTTCGGCGCTCATGACTTCCTTTTCTTCATTTATGTACTTGCGGGCTTCGGCTGCTACGTCTTCGTTACGCGGGAGCGAGATGATGAAATCAGCCAAAGGTTCAAGGCCTTTGCTTTTGGCGATCGTCGCCTTTGTTTTTCGTTTTTGTTTAAAAGGTCTGTATAAGTCTTCAACTTCCTGAAGCTTGTCCGCTTTTTCTATATCAAGCTTCAGCTGTCCGGTCAGCTTACCTTGTTCGTCGATCAGCCGGATGACTTCGTCTTTCCGTTGATTTAAATGCTGGATGTATCCCCAGCGTTCGGAGATTGTTTGAATTTGGACTTCATCCATGGAGCCCGTTTGTTCTTTGCGGTATCTCGCAATAAAGGGAACGGTGTTGCCGTCCTCTAATAATTGAATGACACTTTCGACATGCTTTGGCTCAAGCCCCGTTTCTTTTGCGATTTGTTTGACGATTAACGCTAAAGTATCCATTGTAGCCTCCAAGAGAATGTTGTCTTCTTAGTGTACCAAAAGAAACAGAAAAACACCTATATCAAAGGGCAGCTTTCTTAAAAAAGCTGTCCGATGATATAGGTGAGATCGTCTTTTCCCATTAATGTGTATGATTCAAGCTGATTCGATATATCTCCCGGTGTATGGTGCTGTTTTAAATAAGTCCGGAGGGCGGGTACTTCCAATCCGTCTGAATAAATGATGAATCTTGATCCTTTTTCATACGTATAGGTGAATGTTTTGTATGTTTGCGGCTTTCCCGACATGTATCCCGTCACAGGGAGAGGGTGGATATATTTGTCCGAAGGAGCGTACAAGATAAAGCGGATATTGCCTAAAGAGCTGTAAGCGATCGTTCTTGTTCGAAAATCGGCTTTTAAAATCGCCACAGTCGCACCGCGCTTATTTTTCAGCGCTTGATTGCACCGTTCCATCAAGCTTGCGACTTCTTCATGACCGTGCTCTTCGACAACTTCACTGATGACCGAAGAAGATTCTAGTGCCATCGCACCGCTGCCAAGCCCGTCAGCCAGTGCGCACACCATGGTCTCGTCTGTCGCATGGAAATAAAAACTGTCTCCGCAGACGGCTTTTCCTTCTTTAGGAAGCTGATAAACAAGCGCTTGCATATGCTCATTCGACTCAGTCCAAATCATGGTTTAAGCTCCATAAACGGATCTTCAGCCAAAGCTTCCCTCAGCCTTTTGACAGCTTTGCGCTGCAGCCGTGAGACGTGCATTTGCGATATGCCCAGCATGTCACCGGTTTCTTTTTGGCTTTTGTTTTGAATATATGTCAGTTCAATGATTTGCTTTTCGCGGTCGGACAGTACGTGTAATACGCTTTCAAGCATCAGCTTTTGGTTCACCTTTTCATAGCCTTCCTCTTGCGAGCCGACGATGTCGAGAATCGTCACCGTGCTGCCGTCTGCATCTGCTTCAATACTGTGGTCGACGGAAAGCGCCTGATAGCTTTTGCCCATCTCCATCGTTTCCAGCACTTCTTCTTCTGTAACGTCAAGAAACTCGGCAATCTCATCGACCCTTGGGGACCTTTGCGTTTCAGTCGTTAAATGATCCACCGCCATTTTGATTCTCGGCCCGAGCTCCTTGATTCTTCTCGGGACGTGGACGCTCCATGTTTTATCTCGGAGAAACCGTTTGATTTCTCCGATAATAGTCGGAATGGCAAACGCTTCAAACGATTTTCCTACATCGGGATCATAGCGTTTGATGGCTCCAAGCAATCCAAGCATCCCAACCTGGCATAAATCTTCATGAAAGCTTTTTCCTTTTGAATATTTTTTGGCGAGTGTTTCGACCAGATTTTTATAAGTCTGAACAAGGGTCAGCTGAGCGTCTTCATCCTGGCTCTCCTGATATTTTTTGATCAGCGTGTCGACTTCGGTTTTAGTTAGTTTCGTAGTTTTGGACGGTTGTGCCATCATCAACTCGCTCCCTGTTTAAGAACTTTGTCATCGAGACGGTTACGCCTGAGTCAATCTGGACATGCACTTCATCCATGAGCGTCTCCATTAAATATAAACCGAGCCCTCCTTCTGACAATTGATCTACCGTATGCTCAGGGGAATATGGGCCGAGCCCCTTCTGCTTATCCTGAATATCAAAACTGTCACCCTGATCTGCGACGACGATTTCGAGGCGGTCTTCAAACACGCCGAATCTGACGGAGACCTCTCCTGTTTTGTCTGCTTTATAAGCATGCTGCACAGCGTTTGTGCACGCTTCACTGACTGCAATTTTCAAGTCTTCAATGTCATCATAAGAATACCCCATCTTGCTCGCAATCCCCGACAGGGTTAAACGAATGATTCCTACGTATTCAGGTTTGGCAGGTGACTTCATTTCAATGTAATCAGCTGCTCTCTTCATTATAATCCACCCTCTGACTTTCCAGAAATATCAATGATGTCCTTTAAGCCTGTAATATCAAACAAACGGATCAAACGCTCTGACAGATTTTCAAGCACTAAAGAACCCCCAGTTCTGTTTACCGCTTTGTAAATGCCGACAAATACACCCAGTCCTGTACTGTCCATATATGCAACGTCTTTCAGACAAACTTTGAGATCTTTCCCTTCTTCCGCGAGCGGCATCAGCTCATCCCGCAATGCCGGAGCCGTATGCACATCAATTTCGCCCGCCACTTTTACTTCTATCACATGATCATTTTTTTTCGTATCGACTGCCAAATTCACAATATCACCTCTGGTTCTCTTAATGAGCTACTGGTTTATTACCCAGCGAAGAGAAGCATTAAACCTTTCTTTTTAAAACAATGAGAGTAAAATCGTCATGAAGCTGAAAATCCTGAAGCTTGAGCAGATGTTCGTATATACTGTCAACCATTTGCTGAGCCGGTTTCTCCATATGTACATTGATCAGGTTCTGCAAGTCAGACCGCTCCAAAAACCCGCTGTCTGTCCGGCATTCGGTTACACCATCTGAAAATAGAACGATCATATCGCCAATATCCAGTTTTTGCTCGTACTGCTCATAGTCGTATTGTGATGAAATGCCAAGAACGAGGCCTTTTGCGTTTAAATCGTAAAATTTATTTTCCCTGCAAGAATAATAAAAGCCAGGTTCATGACCGGCAGATGAAAACGTAAATAGGTGTTTTTGAAGATGATAGTTGCCATAAAACATTGTAATAAACATGCTTGGATCTACATTTTGTTCGACGACTCTATTCAGGTTTTTCAGCACCTGTGAAGGAGACGTGCCCGAATCCGGCAGAGAGTCCATCGCATATTTGATCATCGACATGCATAACGCAGCCGGTATTCCTTTCCCGATCACATCCGCAATGGCGATATTAATCGATTCCTTGTCCCGTACAAAATGATAATAGTCACCGCTCATTTGCTTAGCTGGAACACTGACCGCTCCGATTTCGAGCGCTTCAACTTTCGGGATCTTTGTCTCGAGCAGCGTTTGCTGGACATTCGCGGCAATTTCGATTTCCGATTTAATTTCCTGCTGAATTCCTCTTAATGTCTGATGTTCTTGATAGGCCAAACCGTATCCAATCATCACTTCAATTAAAAAATCGAGAGAATGGAACACATGGTCTGGAAGATCCGGATATAATTCAGACAGAACTTTTCGGTGTATGCTAATAATCTCTTCCGGCGGCACTTGATGTTCAATCGTTTTTCTGCTGAATTTCTGCCCCTGATAAAGGGATGTCTCTGTTAATTCAGATATATAACGGCTAAGCAGCTGTCGATAGCGCTGCTCAATCACTTCCCTGAAATCCATTCCTTCCCTCCTACCGCAGCCACTTTATGGCTTGTATATCCGTTCCATTTTCCGCGTCCGAATGCAATTCAAATTGGTCCATCAGACGCTTTACTCCAGGCAGGCCCGCTCCGAGGCCGCCTGAGGTTGAAAAACCGTCTTCCATCACTTTTTTGATGTCAGCGATTCCCGGCCCCTCATCCTCCGCTATGACTTTCAACCCCTTTTTTCCTTCTTCCTGAACCTGTTCGATGCAGATTCGGCCTTTTCCGGCATACAAATAAATATTACGTGCCAGTTCTGAGATGGCTGTCGTGATTCTGGCCTGGTCCACTGTGCCGAACCCCAGTTCTTTTGCGACATTTCGCCCGAGCTGTCTGGCGGCCACTATGTCCCATTCTGTCAAAATCTTTACACAGGATTGGTCTGCCATATTTATTCCCCCAATTCCCGCTGCAATGTCTCGAGCCCCTTTTCGAGATCGAGCGCCGTCTCGATCTCGTCCAAAGAAATGCCGAGTTCAATCAATGTCACCGCAACAGCCGGCTGGATGCCAGTCAGAACGACTTTGGCGCCCATCAGTTTTGACATTGAAATGACATCGCCAAGTACTTTGGCGATGAATGAATCGATGATGTCCACTGAAGTCAGATCGATCACCACTCCGTTCGAACCGGTCTCATATATTTTGTTCAGCAGGTCCTCTTGGAATTTCAGAGCGGTTTGGTCATCAAGCTCCACTTGAATGGATACCAATAAACAGTTATACAGCTTCAAAATTGGAATGTTAGGTATCCTCAAAACTTATTCCTCCAATGAAACAATTTTTCTGTCTGTCATTTCTAATGCGGTTTGAATTCCTTTTTGCAGGGTATTTTTTGTAATAACCTGAGTTAAATCGATTCCCAAATTCACAATCGTCTGCGCGATTTCCGGGCGGATTCCAACGAGCAAGCATTTAGCGCCGACCAGTCTGACGGCTTCGGAAGCCTGCATAATGTGGTGTGCGACCATCGTATCGACGACAGGCACGCCGGTAATGTCAATGAGGACGACTTCAGACCGGTGTTTGACGACGCCGCTCAACAGGTTTTCCATAATCTTTTTGGCCCGCTCCGTATCGATCGTGCCGACGAGCGGCATCACCGTAATATTCTCAAAAACCGGGATCAGCGGGGCCGAAAGCTCCTGTAATGCGACCCTTTGCAGAGCAACTGTTTTCTCCCAGGAGATCGCATACTGATTCAAGATTTCGCTGTTGATCGGTTCAATAAACCTATCGATTTCCCAAATCAGATCATAGCACTGCTGATCTTCCGGGACATCCTTGTTCATTTCATAGTACAGGTGCTTCCAAAAAGCTGATAACCCAGACGACAGAAGTTTCAGCGGAACACCAAGCTGTACGGCTTTTGAAGAAAACTGGTAGATGGTGTCGATCGATTTTTCATTCCCGTCCCCGGACTCATTCATGAGGATATGAATGTATTCATTGCTGATCGTCTCATACATGTGTTCAGTCAGCTTCACGTTTGTCATGTTGCCGTTTAAGTCTTTCAGAATATCCGCCAAATTCCCGGCGAGTACGTTTTGGTGTTCTGAGATAAATTTTAACACCTCTTGATTCGACATGTTCATCCCCCTAACTACATCTGAAAACATTTTTTGACCTAACAGTTCCATTATATCGTTTGTTATTTTTTAAAACAAAAAAAGTTGCTCTTTCGCCTCGAGCAACTTTCATCCATATTAAAAATCAATGAGTGCCAAACTGATTTGTAAGGCTTCGTTGACCTTTTCCATCATTTCATCATCGAGATGGGTGATTTTGTCCGTTAATCTTTGCTTATCAATCGTCCGAATTTGTTCGAGCAATATAACGGAATCTCTTTCAAAACCGTAGCGTTTCGCATCAATTTCGACGTGGGTAGGTAATTTTGCTTTCTGTATTTGGGCTGTTATGGCTGCAACAATAGCAGTTGGGCTGAAGCGATTGCCGATGTTGTTTTGAATCACTAAAACCGGGCGCACCCCGCCTTGTTCTGAGCCAACAACAGGAGATAGGTCAGCAAAATAAACATCGCCGCGTTTAACAATCAAATGATTATCCTCCGCTTACTAAGCGCTCTACTGTGTTTTCAGCCTCATACTCTGCAAATTGAGCCTCAGAAGAGATGTTCAAATTGATCTTGGCCATCTCCATATAACCGCGTCTCATCGATTCCCGAATTTGTCGATTTTTGCGCTCGCGCAAATACATTTTTGTGGCTTGGTAAATCAGTTCATTTCTGCTCCCGTTATCTTGCATGACGACACCATCCAGTTCTGATACTAAAGCTTCTGGCAAGCGAATCAATATTTCAGTTGTTGCGCTGGATTCAGACAAAAACATACACCTCCACCAAACTTACGGATACAACACTCTATCCATTCCATCCATAATGATATCATTATTCTTTTCGCAAGCAAAGTTGTTTTTCCGCTAATTCATCAATTTTCAGGATTGATCAGGCAAGATCGGATTCCTTATTTCCATTATACTCCCATTTTCCAAAAACATACGGGGCACCCTTGAACTTATCATACAGGTAATTTCATAATTGATCGTCTGCAAATTTTGGGCGATTTCGTCGACTGAAATCCATTCGTCTTTTTGCTTCCCGATCAAGGTAACCTTTGTGCCGACAGGGTATTCTTCCGCAAGGGAAATCATGAACTGGTCCATACAGATTCTCCCTGCTATTTTTTGGCGTTTTCCGTCGATCAGCACTTCAGTTCCGGCCAGGCGCCTCAGCCATCCGTCAGCATACCCGACGGGGACTGTCCCGATCCATTCGTCGCGCTTAGCCGTATATGTCGCCCCGTAACTGACGCTCTCGCCCTTTTTGATTTTTTTCACATGGGTGAGTTCAGTATGAAGCGAAAACACTTCCCGCAGACGAAACGGCAGCTCGTCTTTTATTTCGGTTGACGGCGCCAAACCGTACATGCCGATGCCGAAGCGGACGGCATTAAAGAGCTGTTCCCTGAAGCGCAGACCCGCGGCGCTGTTTGACGAATGTACCATTAAACGGTCAAGCGGGAGGGGGCTGATCAGCTCTTTAAAGCGGTCCAGCTGCATGTCGAAATAATCGGTGTCCTTTTCGTCCGCCGTCGCGAAATGAGTGAACACGCCTGTACAATTGAGTTTATCGCTCGATTCGGTCATCTCCATCATTTCTTTGATCTCTTCTTCCGTTTTGCAGCCAAGGCGGCCCATGCCCGTGTCGATCTTCAAATGATATTCAAGAGGAGCTTCGGTCTCACCCAGAAAACCGAGCACGTCTTTCAGCCAGCCGACGGAGTAGCCCGTCACGATAATGCGCTTTTCCGCGGCAATGCTTGCATATTCGGGCGGCACTGCACCGAGGACAAGAATCGGTTCTTCAATCCCCTGTGCTCTCAACGAAAGCGCTTCATCCAGTAAAGCCACAGCAAGAATGGACGCCCCTTCTGCAAGAGCCGCCTTCGCTACCTGTGCATCCCCGTGACCGTAGGCATTCGCTTTAACGACGGCCATCAAGTGGACATGCTCGCCGATGTAACGCTTCATATTGCGCACGTTTTCTTTTAAAGCCGTTAAATCGATTTCGGCCCAAGTCTTTCTATAGAATGGTTTTAAGCTCATCATGACACTTCCTGTTCCTTGTTTCAATCGTCCTTCCCATCATACTAAAAAGTTCGGAGAAAGGGAAATTATGTACGGGACCATCAGCCCCGAACAAAAGAAAAATTGCTGGCACGCTATACATTTTACGGAAAAGTTGTCGAAAACATACGCTTGTGTCACAAATATAAAAACAGCCTGCTTTCCGCTTCCGGGCGGAAAACAGGCTGCCTGATACGGCACAGTCTATTTTGAAGACTGGCCCTGCATGCTTTTTGCAACCATCAGAAGTTCATCTTGAGTTAGATCTTCTGATGAGATGAAATAATCGACTCCGTCATATGTCCATGACAACGATTTATCTGTCAGTGCGCCGACCGTGAAGCCGAGGTCAACCGGCTCTCCGTTCATGGATACGGAAGTGGACGTTTTGGCGACGCGGGCTTTTTCCTGAATCAATGTAAAGGATTTTTCACCGCCGTATGTGATGACAATTCGTTTGCCGTCTTCGGTCGCCATTTCTTTCTCCTCAAGCTTTTTTACGCCCTGAGGCACATCAAGCGGCGTTTTGACGGCAAAAGAGTCTGACACGTCAGCGCTTGTCGCTACGTCAATTTGAGAAAGCGTCATATTTTTCTTTTCATCAAATGAGTCTTTATCGAGCGGCTTATCGAATTCAAAGCTTGTAAACTCAACCTTTACCATCGGTTTGCGGTCCGTATCCATCACTTTAACCGATGAAGGAGCCATAGTCTTTTTATGGAAAACGATTTCCTGGGTCGGCAGCATCTGATTATGCTGATAATTCGTTTTCGTTTCAAAAATGTATTTTGAATCCTTTGCGGAAAAAGAAGCTTCCCCATCATTTTTGACATCCTTTACGAGCGATTCGAATAAGTATACTTGGCTGCTGTTGTTGGGCCAGTCGCTGTGAAAGCGGAAGCTTTTATTCAGCGACGGAGTCAAAACAAACACGCCGTTTTCATTGCGCAAGATCACCTGGCTCTGGTCTTTTTTCGGGTTTTCCAAATAGACCCGGTAAAGAGAAGGTTTTTTATGCCAGATTTCCACGTTGTACTCCTGCGGTTCATTTCCCGTTTCAATCGTCATTTTCGCTTTTGCCTTATAGGACGTGTATTCTTTTGCCTTCTTGTCGAGCCCCGTCACAACATCTTCTTGCGATTTTTGGCCGCAGGCAGAAAGCATAAGGATTACAAGCAGCCCCGTTAAAAGCAAAACAAAGCTTTTTCTCACCTTTTTTCAACCCCTTTTTAATCATTGATGTAAAAAGGAAGAAACCGCTTGTTCGACTTTAACGGTACGCCATAAGAACAGGGCCGGCTGTATCGGCGTGCGTACCATAAAAGCCTGCAACGACTCGTCTCCCTTATTGCACTACCCAATATATGAGCGTGTCTCAGACAATATGCAGACTAGCATGACAACCTTTCAAAATCATTTTTCTCCTCCGTACTAATCGCCGCTGCCTGGTCATAAACGTGTTACTATATATGTACGAGATCATTGTAAAGGGGCTTAAATCATAAGCATGTTTATCAGAACAGAAAATTTTCAGACGTTTATCAGGCTCTACCCGGTCACATCCGCCATACTGGCCCTGCAGCTTGCCATCTGGATTCTTTTTTTAATTCCGTTTACGGCCGTACAGATGTGGTCTGATTTATTGATTGGCTTTAACTGGGGGATAGCGAATGGAGAATGGTGGAGGTTTGTGACGCCGATTTTTATTCACGCCGGATTCGGCCACTTGCTCTTTAATTCGATGTCGATCTTCTTATTTGCCCCCGGGCTGGAACGAATGCTCGGAAAGCTCAAGTTTCTCATCGTTTATATCGGATCAGGAGTGATCGGCAATATCGGCACGTATTTCATCGAACCGCTGGAGTATATGCATGTCGGCGCTTCGGGGGCGATTTTCGGCTTGTTCGGCGTGTACCTGTACATCGTGCTGTTTCGAAAAGAGCTGATGGGGAGCGCCAATTCCCAAATCATCGTCACCATCCTCGCCATTTCGGTTTTGATGACGTTTGTCAACCAAAATATCAATATCATGGCGCATATCTTCGGACTGCTGGGCGGACTCGCCTTGGCTCCTCCGTTGTTAAACAAAAGAGTGAACGGCTTTTAACCGTTCACTCTTTTTTCATAAGAATACCATGCAAAAATATCATCCGCATCCTTCTTCTCGACATCTGCCACCGAAAACTTCTCCATTAAAACAGACGATTTTGTTGATGTATGAATCGAAACAAGCTGTTTTCTGCGCTGGAAATACGAACGGCTGACTTCGAAAACCTGCATACGCCTGCGCTGAATGACAGCGGTTGTTCTGCCGATGAAGCGCGATGACATGATGATTTTACTGCCGCTGATCTTCCATCCGGCATCGCGGTATGATAAATAGCCGATAATCCAGTAAAAAGGAATCAATACAGCGGACAAATAGCCCCAGGGCGGAAACAGAATGGAAAGCGGAACGACGACGAGAACCGGCCAGGATGCGCGCAGGATATAGCGGCGCAGTGCGCGTTTCGGCAAGCGGTTCAAATCGTCTTCCGGCGCATAATCCGAAATGAAATCGCCGAGGCGCTGATGAATCATTTTTTTGCTGATAATCGGAAATAAGATGGCTGATTTATCTTCTTCCAAAACGTTTCCGCCTGCGCTGACGATCGTGACGGCTGCAAGTCCAAAAGGCTGCCTGATCAGACTCTCCTTGATTTTAATCGCTTGAATCCGCTGCAGGGGAATCGTGATTTGATGCTTTTCAATCAGCCCTCTGGAAATGACGATTTCCTTCTCTTTACGCACGACTGTAAAATTCGCGTATTTCAAAAGCATCCCGACGATGCTGAGAAGCCATGCGATGAAAAGGGCAACAAAGGCGGCCAATGCGATGACAGTGGCTCCCGCGCTGTTCAAAAACGCAAAGCGGTCATACAGCCAATCCAAATCAAAGAAATCATCAACTTGAGTGAAAAAAGCGAATACCCCTGAAATAATAACACCGATGCCGCTCGATGTTGAAGCCGCGGTTAAGAGCTCCTGTCCGGTCATTTTGTACATCATAACCGGTTCTTCCGCTGTTTCCTCCGCCTCTTCGGCAGTCTCTTCCAGCGGATCCGTGACATCGGCTCCCGTGTCTTCCGCCGCTTTTTTCCTTTCGAAAAGCGCTTGCTGAATACGTTCGGCTTCAGCCTGGGTAATGGCGACCAAGGAAACTTCCGCTTCCGTTCCTCCGCTTGCCGTTTCAACTTGAAGCTTCACAAGCTTGAACATTTGCTGAATGAGGCCTGCGCTCGTGTTGATCGTTTGAATCCGTTCGATCGGAATATACCTTTTTTTCTTATTGATCAGGCCTTCCTCTATTCGCAATTCATCCTCTTCGATACGGTATGTAAATTTTCTCCACTTGATAATGCTTGTCACGACCAAAGAAATGAAAAACAGCACAGCCGCGGCGATCGCTATCATTTTGACTGTGTGCGACTGATTTAAAAAAATCACCACACCAAATGGAATGATAAAATTTTTAACGGTCTCAACAAGTCCTTTGATAAAGTTGAGAATGACGGCGGCGGGGTGCATGCGTCTCGGTTCAGACATCATCTTCAGTCACCCTTGCCAGCCTGGAAATGGAGTCCCTGAGTTGATCGGCCTCTTCAACATCCAAAGCGGGAATGGAATGGGTCGTCGCGGCTGTTGAAATTTGTACAGAGGCGAGATTATATTTTCTGAGGATGGGGCCCTGCGATGTATCAACATGCTGGACTCTGACCATCGGAACGATCACACGGGTCACCACAAAGATGCCGTGCTGAATATCGATTTCGTTCTCATGGACTTCGTAGCGCCAAATTCTGTGGCGGATATTCGGAATAATGATGATGATAACAAATGAAATCGCCAGCCAAACGGCTCCTGACAAAATGCCGATCCATACCGGCCACTTAAATAATACTCCGGCGGCAATCAGGCCTGCTGCAACCAGCATGAGTACGAATGATGTGATACAAGCTGTGATTCTCCAGACTTTTACGCCATCACGGCTGATTTGATTTTTCGGCTCACTTCTCAAAACTCGATTCCCCCAATCTAGTTCTATTTACGGTCTTCAGGCTGAAAATGTTTCATTTAAAGGCTTTAGTTTTTTAAAAAAGGCGAATCCGTAAAAAAGGATCCGCCTTTTGCTTATGAATTATATGATTTTTTTTGGCGTCTGTCATTCGAAGAACGCTTTTTATCATAGGATGAACGATTGTTCTTTCCTCTGTAGCCGCCGCCGTCTCTGCGTTTTGATGAACGTTGGTGATGGCTCTTGTTTCGCTTTGATCTGAGAGGAGCCTCTTCTGTCAGGCGTACAGGCGTGTCATCCGGCTCTTTTGTCATCATTTTAATGGCAGCAGCAACAACCGTCACAGAGTCATGATCTTCCAATAATTCAGCTGCAGCCGTCATATAGAAGTTCAGGTTATTTTCCTCAATGATCGTCCGGAGACGGTCAACCGTCACCTGCTGCTGTCCTTCAATGGCTTCATCGAGAGTCGGTGCTTTCATGCGGTCCATTTTGCGTTTTGTCGTCTGCTCAATGGCGCGCAACATATCCTTTTCACGCGGTGTAATGAAGGTCATCGCCATTCCTGTTTTGCCCGCGCGTCCCGTTCTTCCGATGCGGTGAACATAGCTCTCAGGATCTTGCGGCACATCGAAGTTGTAAACGTGTGTTACACCTGAAATATCAAGGCCGCGTGCCGCAACGTCTGTCGCAACGAGCACTTCAATTGCGCCTTGCTTAAATTTCCGGAGTGCAACCATCCGCTTCGCCTGAGTCAAATCTCCGTGGATTCCTTCAGCTGTATAACCGCGCAGATTAAGCGCTTCAGTCAGCTCATCGACGCGGCGCTTTGTCCGGCCGAATACAATCGCCAGTTCCGGAGACTGGATGTCAAGAAGACGTGTCAGCGTATCAAACTTTTTGCGTTCATGAACTTCAAGGTAGAACTGCTGGATGTTTGATACTGTCATTTCTTTCGCTTTCACTTTCACGTGCTCCGGGTTGGTCATGAAACGTTCTGCAATCCGCTTAATCGGAGCAGGCATTGTTGCAGAAAACAGCAATGTCTGATGCTCAGCAGGCACATTGGAAAGGATGGATTCGATATCTTCGATGAAACCCATGTTCAGCATTTCATCCGCTTCATCAAGCACAACGGTGTTCACGGTTTGAAGACGCATCGTGCGGCGGTTGATATGGTCAAGCAGGCGGCCAGGTGTTCCGACGATAATATGAGGGTTTTTCTTGAGCGCGCGAATCTGGCGTCCGATATCCTGTCCTCCGTAAATCGGCAGCACGCGAGCGCGTTTATCCTGTCCAATTTTGTATAGCTCTTCAGAAACTTGAATGGCTAGTTCACGAGTAGGTGCGATAACAATGGCTTGAATGTTAGGAGACTCGGGGTTGATTTTCTCAACAAGGGGGATGCCAAATGCAGCCGTTTTTCCTGTTCCCGTTTGCGCTTGTCCGATCACATCTTTATTTGCAAGGCCGAGTGGAATCGTTTGTGCCTGAATTGGTGTTGCTTCTTCAAATCCCATACGCTTGATTGCTTTTGTGAGATCAGAACTTAATTGAAAATCTTGAAACGTTATTGTCAATGTATTCAAACTCCTTCTGCTTACTGTTTCAGTAATCGTGTTTTATCAATAAAAACTGCCCTTTGTGCAAAGGACAGGTCCATACTTATGCAAAGCCCGAATTACTTTACATGTTATATTACCATTCCGTTATACGTTTTTCAACAAGATGAGAGTGAGCGGTGTGCTCTCTTGCCGGTTCGGCAGTCTCCTATGGACCTCGGGCGTAGCCGTCCGGCATCGAAATATAAAGCCCGCCCGGAGGCGTCTTTTACACATTGTAACACAGGCTTGTGCAGCTTTCGACAGCATACGCTCATTTTTTTCCCTCCCAGCATCCCAGATTATTTTTTGCAGATTGCCGTTCAATTATTTATTTTTTTATGGATTCAATCGGCGTTTTTTTGAGAAACGCCTCAACGGTTTGAAATAGGGTAGCGGAGTTTTCTTCAAGGCAGACATGGTGCTTGGATTCCGGCAAGAGGCACAGCTCTTTCTCATCGGAAGGTATGGTTTCATACAAGTAATACGCGCTTGACAGCGGCACGATTGAATCACACTCCCCCTGAACAATGAGCACAGGGATCCGGAGATTTTTTAAAGCAGGCTTTGTCATCTTGACGAGCTTGCGAAACTGAAATGCTGATGACACCGGAGTGCTTGTCAGCTTTTGTTTGTACCTTTTGTAAAGCAAATTATCCTCAATCTTGCCTTGCAGAGAATCTTTGATCACATTCTTCAAGTCCTGGATCAGCTGTCCCGGGCTGATGTACTGGGCGGCCGCACTCAACAGGACAAGGCGGCTGACCGGATATTTTCCGGCTAAATAGGCGGCAATCATCCCGCCCATTGAAAATCCGATTAAAAACACCGTCTCACACGTTTTCAACAAGAGGACGAGCTCCACTTCAGCACAAGCGATCCATTCCTGAAAACAGACGCCTTTTAAAACCGGCCTCTCCCCGTGCCCGGGCAGCGTGATCATTTCGACTTGCCAATCTGCCGTCTGTTTTAAATGAGAAGCCAGCGGTTCCAATTCATACGGTGCTCCGGTAAATCCGTGAATGCATAAACATCCTATCATGACCATTCACCCGTTTTCTTTTACTGATTATCACATAAAAAAACGACTTTATGATTCAATGTTCCCTTACAAATCTTTTATAACATCCTCAAGGCGCATGCCTCTGGACGCTTTGATGAGGATCAAATCCCCTGTATTCGCTTTGTCTTTCAATGTCTTTTTCAAACTGTCTTTGTCTTCCGGGTTAAAATGAAGGACGCGGTGTTCCGGGAAATGTTTAAGCGCCCCTTTTGCAATATATGCACCGAGTTCTCCGTACGTAAATAAAAAGTCGATCGAGTCCGGATTGACTGCCTGCCCGATTTCTTCATGAAACACTTTTTCTCCTTCGCCGAGCTCCAGCATATCGCCGAGAACAAGAATTTTCTTGCCGTATCCCTTCATCTGTTCGACAAGCTCGATCGCTGCTTTCATCGATGTCGGACTTGCATTATAGGCGTCATTAATGATCGCAACGCCGTCCGCAGTCTTCACAAGCTCAAGCCGCATTCCGGTCACTTTCAGTTTAGTCAGCCCTTCAGCAATGTGAGCCCGGCTGACATTCAGAAGGTCTCCGGCCGCAATCGCAGCTAAAGCGTTTTTCACATTATGCTTTCCGAGCACCGGGATGAAAAACCGGTTCTCGATTCCTCTGACACAGAATGCTGTGCCCTCTTCCGTCTGTGACATATCCTCAAGCTGATAATCGAAAGCCGGATCCTCTCCAAACGTCTTTGTATCGTAAGGCGGCTGGTTAAGCCTTTCGGTGAGCAGCGGTTCATCTCCGACATAAATGAGTGTGCCTTCTTTTGAAAGCCCATTGACAATTTCGAGCTTTGCCTCTGCAATTCCTTCTCTTGATCCGAGTTCAAGGAGGTGTGATTCGCCGATGTTTGTAATGACTGCGATATCAGGGCGCGCCAAACGAGTAAGAAAATCGATTTCTCCTTTGGCGCTCATCCCCATCTCCAAAATGGCGATTTCTGTGTCTTCGGGCATCGCCAGAATTGTCAGGGGCAGGCCGATATGGTTATTGTAGTTTCCTTCTGTCTTATGCACTTTATACTCGGTGCCCAACACAGCATGAATCATGTCTTTTGTCGTCGTTTTCCCGTTTGAACCGGTCACGCCGACAACTTTTACGTCCAGCTGATGCCTGTATGCTTTCGCAAGCTTCTGCAGCGCTTCCAGCGTATCATCAACTAAAATGACCGGCTTCCCTTCCGGAGGATTCGGTTCGCTCCGGTTCCACAGCACGGCCGCGACACCTTCCTGAAAAGCCTGCTCTGCAAAAACGTGTCCGTTGAACCGCTCGCCTGCAAGCGGAATAAACAGTTGGTCTTTCGCCAGTTTTCTCGAATCGGTTGAGACACCTTTGACAAGACGCTCTTCAAAAGCTTCATTCGTCAAAACGCCTTCCGACATTTCAGCAATTTCTTTTACCGTTCTCGTTATCATGTATGTCCCTCTCTTTCTCCAGCAAGGAAAAGAGACACTACCACAAATAAGGATAGTGTCTGCAGCTGTATCTAAGGGCGAACCGCCTGCCGCGCCTTTCTCCATGAAAGCTCCCCGGATTCGGTCCGCTCCGTCCCGTTAAAATGTATGTTTGATCTGCTGTTTTTCTTCGTGGCGCTCGATTGCCAAAGCAACAAGCTTCTCAATCAGTTCAGCATACTCAACCCCTGATTGCTTCCAGAGAAGCGGAAACATGCTGAACGGGGTGAATCCCGGCATCGTATTGACTTCATTGATCAGGACCCTGCCTTCATTTGTAAGGAAAAAGTCCGCTCTCACAAGGCCTGAGCCGTCAATCGCCTGAAACGCTTTGACCGCCATGCTGCGCATTGTTTCGTATTCGTCTTCTGTCAGGGAAGCCGGAATAATCAAATCGGTATCGCCGTCTTCGTATTTTGCTTTATAGTCATAAAAATCTTTCTTCGGAGCGATTTCCCCCGCGACTGAGCAGACAGGTTCATCATTCCCAAGAACGCCGAGTTCTATTTCCCGGCCGATGACGCCTTCTTCAACGACAATTTTGCGGTCATATTGGAATGCAAGTTCAAAGGCTTGGTCAAGCTCTTCACGGTTTCTGCATTTGCTGATACCGACGCTTGATCCAAGGTTAGCCGGTTTTACGAAGCACGGATAACCAAGTTCCGCTTCCACTTGATCATAGCTTTCTTCTTTAGACTGACTCCAGGTTTTTTTCACGAATGAAACGTATTTCGCCTGGTCAAGACCTGCCTGTGCAAACAGATGCTTCATGACCACTTTATCCATGCCCGCAGAGGAAGCTAAGACTCCGTTGCCCACATACGGCACATTCAGTAGTTCAAGCATGCCTTGAATTGTGCCGTCTTCCCCATTCGGTCCGTGCAAAAGCGGGAAAACAACATCAATCGAGTCTTCTTTTACATCAGCTTCGCCCGGAAACATATCCCGGTTTAACACAGCCGGAGAAAATGTCTGGCCCGTCTGTTCAAATTGAAGCATTTTCACATTTGAAACAGGTTCTGTCAGTTGCGGCCCTCTCACCCACTCGCCTTTTTCTGTTATATAAATCGGGTGTATATCAAATTTTTCAGTATCTAATGCTTTCGTGACGGCCAGCGCGGTTTGCAGAGAAACGTTATGCTCCGCTGATTTTCCGCCGTATACCAATCCTAATCTTGTCTTCAATTCGTACTCCCCCCACTGGATTCATCTTTACTATCTTATCACTTTCCCAGGAAAATGATCTAATTATTTTATTGCGGTCTAAAAACAGCATATAAAAAGCATTTGTATGTAAATCCTTTTCATTTTATATTAAAATGGCATTGAAAAGGAGAGGTTGCAATTGAAAAAAATCACAACAGAAGCGCAATTTAATGAACTGATCCAATCCGATAAAGAAATCATCGTCAAATTTTACGCTGACTGGTGCCCGGACTGCACACGCATGAACATGTTCATCGGAGACATTCTTGAGGCTTATCAGGAAAATGACTGGTATGAGCTGAATAAAGACGACCTTCCTGAACTTGCCGACAAGTATCAGGTCATGGGCATTCCAAGCCTGTTGATTTTCAAGAACGGCGAAAAAACGGGTCACCTTCACAGCGCAAATGCCAAAACGCCTGAAGAAGTGAATGAATTCCTGGCTGAACATATTAGCTAATTCGTTTAAAGTCCAGATTTTTTGTCTGAACGGCAGGACATGGGAACATCCCATGTCCTTTTATATAAGACGGGACAGCAGCAATATTTGTTTCATAATAGAATGAGCTTTCATTAAAAATTCGACACGAGTATTTCCCGGGAAACGTAAAATGTCGAATTTTCATAAAAAGTTCTTGATTCGTTTTTTATATTCAGGTAGAATGTTTTTTGTTCCTATTTTGCAATTATTTTTTCTAGTTGTGAAGCCCTTGTCGGCTTCTTTTTTATATATTTTTTTGGATAATAATTCATATTTTTCAATTTTGTTCAATATTCTTTTAGCGATGTCTCTTTACATCCAGTGATACTGTTTAGTATAATACATATAATTGATAATGATTATCAGTATCAATAATGGTTGACGAGGTGATCACATGGCCCCTCACTTAAAGAAAGCGGTGGAAATGAGAAAGAAACAACTCATTCAGCGGCTTATCCAGCTTGGCATATATAAAAAAGAAGAGCGCCACCTTTACGAATTATCTTTAAGCGAACTTGAAAGCGAATACCAATCCATCAAGAAAGGCGGATAATCATGTCAAAACGGAAGATTAAAACCTTTCATCAGCTTGTCGAAGAATATAAAAAAGAAATCGCCAAGAATCCGAAAGAAATGGAAGTCATTTATGACAAGATCGACCGCAGACACGAGAACCGCCTTTTGGCCATTTCTAAAGCAAAACAAACATAAAAGAAGCCGCTCATTTTGAACGGCTTCTTTTTTATTTCGCTGAAACTATTCGCTGAATGCAATTCCTGCAAGCTTGCCGATTGTCGCATCATCCATCGGGGGGTTGTGGAGGCCCGCCCGGACATCGCGATAGAATCTTTGGAGCGGGTTCGTTCTCGCCAGGCTCTTCGCTCCGACGACTCTCATCGCCTTGTCTACGACAGCAATGGCCGTATTCGTTACCGTATGCTTAACCGCTCCGAGCTCACCTGTCAAAAGGGCGCGGCGCTCCGGGTCATCATAAAGCTCTGCGACATGATACATAAAGTGGCGGGCTTTCATGAGTTCCAGATCGATTTCGCCGATATGGCGCTGAACGGCAGGCACTTCTTTGATCGGACCTTTCAAGCTGTTCGGCTGATAGTCTTTTGCAAATTGAACGGCATAATCTCTCGCTGCTTGTGCGATCCCTAAATATACAGCCGGTATATGAAGCAGCCAGCCGTTGATTTTATCCGTTCTTTTACCTGCTAACAGCTCAACAAGCATGGATTCGTCGAGACGGACATCGGTCAGCACCAAATCGTGGCTTCCCGTGCCCCTCATCGCCGCCATATCCCACGTTTCTTCTATTGCCAAGCCTTCCGCATCTTTATGGATCAAGAAAACGCCGATCGTTTGCTTCTCTTCAATCCAAGCGGTGACAAGAAAGTAGTCGAGAACCGGAGACATCGTTGTGAATGTTTTACGGCCGTTTACAATCCAGCCGCCGTTCTTTTTGACTGCATGGGTTCCGGGGCGTCCTCCTCTTGTCGGGCTGCCCGTCTGCGCTTCACTTGCAGCTCTGTTGATCAGCGCGCCCTTTAATGCTTCATGTGAAATCGATGAAAACACATGCCGATCCCAGCTGTTTCCTTCTGCCAGTTCTCCCATCACGCTTAAGTGCCAGCCGATGCTGAGAGCCGTCGGTCCGTCTCCTTTGGCAAGCCGTTCCTGAAATAAAAGCATGTCGTAGAGCGAAATACCCTCTCCCCCGTAATCTTTTCCGACCGTCAGCGCCGTGTAGCCTGAATCCCGCAGCTTTTGAATATGTTCTGCGGGAAATTGGGCATGCTCGTCATAGTACGCTGCAGTTTTCTCAAATTCATCCGCCAGTTTTCCGATTTTACCGAACCATTCCTGCTGCCTTTCCGTTTTCACAAATATTGAACACACACCGGCATCCTCCTGACCAAATTCCGATAGATTTAATAAGTATTATAGTTCGTTCACGGCTCGTTGTGCAAATGATAGCCTTGGCAAAACAAAAAAGCGCACCTTCAGCAAGGTGCGCTTTTAACTAAACGGCTTGACCGCCGCGGCGGTCAACCTTCATACCGAGATAAATCAGCATGTACGTTAAGTAGCCCATCGTGATCGTAAGGCCGCCGAAGAAGAAATCGGAAAAAAGCGGTTCTTCATATGCGGCGATTCCGGCCAGCACGACCCAGCTTCCATAAAGATACACCATAAAGAAGCGGACACCGTTTTTCAATTTATATAACAGAAACAAACCTGCAAGCGAAAATAGTCCGAGCGCAAGTCTAAAATAGACGAGATGATCGAAGTTAAAGGCAAAAGAAACAAATGAAAATGACAACAGCAATACAATCGGCAATGCCGCAATAAATTTTTTCATGGATGTCTCATCCCCCATTCCCTTATCCTAAAATTATAATTAAGAATAGGAGATTCACACGGTAATTACGACATATTTCACAAAAATGTCATTCCTTTTGTCACACATTAGACAAATTATTTTATACTTTCATATCTCGTTTACAAAAGCCCCACCATGCCGCTCCGAGAAAAAACACGAGATGGAGAAAGACGATAAAGAGTGAGAACAAAGGCGTCATCCCGGCAAAAAGCGGTTTGGCCTCTCCGGCGTATTGCGTTAAATCGGTATTGGCGAACAACAAAAATTTACCGAGCGGTTTTTCCAAATACGCCATAATCGTTACAAGCATTTTGGCGCCGTACAGCACGACAATCGACACCATGATGCTGAGCGCGCTGCTTTTGAACAAAGCCGAACATAAAAACGCAAATGAAACCATCATCCATACTTCAAACCACTGCGTCCCGATCATTTTCACCGTATTGGTAAAGAGCGGCTCCGCTTTTTCGTCGAGCTTCACGCCGAAAAAGAGCAGACCAAATAATAAAGAAAATCCGTAGTAAATGATAAAAAGCCAAATGCTTGCGAGCACGCTCGTCACGTATTTGGAAACGAGAATTTTTTCTCTTCTGACAGGGCGGATCAGCAAAAATTTGATCGTCTTTTTATCATATTCAAAGGATATAATTGAAGCCGCCACCACAATTGAAAGCCCCTGCAAGAGGATATTCAGGTTTGGGGTGAATGAAAAATAGCCGATAAAATGATCATCTGCCCCGGCGCCCATCAGGATTCTTTTCGTTATGAGCGCGAGAAGAAATTGAAAGATTACGATCAGCGCCAACGATACAAATGTTACTTTTCGCTTCAGCAATTTAACATGCTCGTTTTGAATCAGTCTAAACATCAGCATTCCTCTCTTCCGTTCCATTCGTCCGCGCCATATATTCATCCTCAAGAGACTGCTTAAACGGAGCAATCGAATAGACGTCAATATTATTGGCGACAAGCTGTTGATTTAAAGCGGGAATTTCCGCTTTCGCCACCTTTACGGCAAGCAGGCCTTTTTCGGCGTGAGCTTCGTATCCTTGGTCTTTCAGCCACTGAAGCGCTTTGTCATGAGGCTGTACCTCCAGCATCGCCTTTTCCTGCTTTTCATCTGCATCATTGAGGACGACGGTTGATCTGATTTTCCCTTGTTGAAGGATGACGACCCGATCGCACAAATCTTCCACTTCCTTCAGCAAGTGGGTCGCAAACAGGATCGCTGTTCCTTCTTCTTCGGCAAGTTCACGCAAGTGTTCGCGGAAATCTTTCATTCCCGCCGGGTCCAATCCGTTTGTCGGCTCGTCCAAAATCAGCAGCTTCGGCCGGTGAAGAATCGCCTGGGCGATACCGAGGCGCTGTTTCATTCCGAGCGAGTACGTTTTGACCTTGTCTTCTGCGGCATCTTCAAGGCCGACCCTGCTGATGACTTCCGCCAGTCTTTCCCGCCCGATTCCAGCGTGCATATTTGCATAGTGTTTCAGATTTTCATAGCCAGTCAGATACGGGTAAAATTCAGGATTTTCAACGATGGCTCCGACGGACTGGATCGCTTTTTCAAATTGGCGGTCAATCGGAAAACCGTTTATGACAATTGATCCGCTCTTCATTTTGATTAAGCCGGTGATCAATTTAATGAGGGTCGTTTTTCCTGACCCGTTCGGACCTAGCAGGCCGATAATCTCCCCTTCATCCGCCGTTAAGCAGATATCTTTCAAAATCGTCTTGCCGTCTATGATTTTATCAACATTTTCTATATGTAAAACAGGCTGCTTTGTCATAGCCCCCTCCTCTTTCCTAAAAAAATAAACAGTGCCGAAAAGGCACTGTTTGATTATATCATTTTTGAGTTACACGGACACTTCACTATGAGGGGCTTCGATTTTGCCGTGTTTCTTTTCCGTCTCGGTGACGATGACTGCACATGCTGCATCGCCTGTTGTATTGACAGCCGTACGAATCATGTCCAGAAGTCGGTCAATTCCCAATATTAGCGCAATTCCTTCAACTGGAAGGCCAACTGTTTGAAGAACCATGGCGAGCAGAATCAGTCCGACACCCGGTACACCCGCTGTTCCGATGCTGGCAAGCACTGCCGTGAGAACGACCGTCAGCAGCTGTGTGAATGTCAGGTCATAACCGTACACCTGAGCGATAAAGACTGTTGCTACCCCTTGCATAATCGCCGTTCCGTCCATGTTGATCGTAGCTCCAAGCGGCTGGACAAAACTTGAGATCGGCTCTGGAACTTTCAGCTTTCTTTGAGCGACATCCATCGAAACCGGAAGTGTCGCGTTGCTGCTGGACGTACTGAAAGCAACAAGCATAACCTCTGAAAAATCTTTAAAGAATGTGAGCGGGTTCCGCTTTGCCAGAAACGCAATCGCTGCGCCGTATGTTGCAATGGCATGGATGAACAGCGCCAGTATGACGACGATCATATAAAGCCCCATTGCTTTAATGGCGTCCCAGCCCTGGCTTCCGATTGCCCCGGCAATCAAGCCGAACGTACCGTACGGCGCGAACTTCATGACGAGATTGACCAGGTACATCATCAGATCGTTACCCTGTTCCACCACTTTGAGAAGAGCATCCGCCTTTTTGCCGAGCATCGTAATTCCGAGACCGACCAAAATGGAGAAAGCAATGATTTGCAGCATATTACCTTCAGCCATTGCCTGAACCGGGTTTGTCGGAATGATGTTCAAAAGC
Organism: Bacillus haynesii; assembly: GCF_014042035.1. Lineage (NCBI taxonomy): Bacteria > Bacillati > Bacillota > Bacilli > Caryophanales > Bacillaceae > Bacillus > Bacillus haynesii. Next base: position 2,493,394 of record NZ_CP059494.1, read on the forward strand.
GTTTCGGCAATGCTTGGCGCCTTCTGTGCTGAATATTCCGCAGCGCTTGTATCATACGTTCCGATGGTTCCCGGTTTGATGACCAACGCTAAAACAAGTCCGATAATAATGGCAATTGCAGTTGTTACTAAAAAGAAAGAAATCGTTTTGGCACCGATTCTGCCCAGTTTCTTTGGATCTCCAAGTCCTGCTACCCCTAAAGTCAGAGAAAAGAAAACAATCGGTACAACGAGCATTTTAATTAAGTTAAGGAAGATCGTGCCGAGCGGCCCGAATAAAAATGTATTAAGCTTGCTAAATAAATCCGGTGAAGTGACGTTCAGTATAATACCGACGGCTGCACCGAGTAATAGAGCGATAATAATTTTTGTTGCTAACTTCATATAACATATCTCCCCTTTCCAAAAAAAGCCCATGAGAGATCTCCCATGGGCTTTTACCATTAAAATTGGTTCCACATGACTCTCTTCACGTTGATGAGGTTAGCTGACGGGTTCGGACGAAGAGATGTCCGTCTTTCGGTTCGCACGGGAACAGAAAAATTCACCCCAAATGATCGGGTCCCCCACTCCTACTAAAGGATTAAACGTGTGGCGCTATTTCGTTATATAACAGTTATACCTGAAAATTCGAAATATGTAAACCAAATTTTCTGATTTACAAATATATGCTATTTTCGTGTGTCTGCTGTTCGGTTTTTCTCCTGACTTGTAACATCAAGTATATCAAGCAGGAAAACAAATATCGGAATACCGATAATTAAACCCCAAATCCCTATAAAATGTTCAGAAAAAATCAGCACGATAAACGTGAAGAAAATCGGCAGCTCCGTCTTGGCGGACATCAATTTCGGATTGAGGAAATAGGCCTCTATCGCATGGACGATCATAATGACCAACACCAGTGATACGATATAAGCGATTCCGCCGATGCTGTAGGCGATAATGCTTAACGGAATAAGGGAGAGCACAACGCCTGCGACCGGAACCAGCCCGAGGAAAAACACCATGACGGCAAGGCCGAAAAGCTGAGGAAAACCCATAATCGCGAGGGCAATGGTCGTCAGTGCGCAATTGATGGAGGCGATAATAAACTGAGCCTCAAGCACCTTGCCGAACGTTCTCGTGAATTTTTTCCCAAAGTAAGCAATTTCCTCATAGAAAATAGCTATTTTGCTCGTCTTAAATTTATCCATTAAGCTCATGACTTTGTCTTTTTCGATCAATAAGAACATGCTGAGAACCAATGACATAACCACCTGCAGGCCAAACGCGCTGATATCCGTGATATATGTATAGATAAAGTTAAGACCTTTTTCCAAATAGGATGTCAAGTTGATATCGCCGAACATACCGGTAATCATATCGAGAAAAGGAATGCTGTCAGGGTGAGAAGCGATATACTTTCCTTGTTTGATCAGCTGCTGAATCTGGGTGACGATCACGGGATAATAGACCACACCGCCGATCGAAAGCGCGATGGCAAGAGCCGCATACAAACAAGAAATAATCAGTCTCTGGCTGACTTTAATAAAGCGGTTTAAAAAACCGCGGATCACATTTTCCAGACGGTTCATCAAAAACGTAAAGATAAATGTGAGCAATATGAGATTCATCATGCTGCGGAACAAATATAAAACTCCCGCCAATACAACAAAAACTGAAAAACGCCTGACCCCAGGGTGCTGAAAAAATTTAATCAACGCTGCCATTCGGTACACTCCCACCAGTACTTTAGTCCTTAACTTTTAGCATTCAAACTTTTATAATTACAATTTGATGCATCATCTGTAAATTATATAACAAAACAGACCGGAAATCTCTTCAGAAGATCAATAATTTATAATAATTTAATATGGGTGCTCGGGCGGCAGCGGCAGGCATCTTGCATAAAAAGAGAGGGGCTGATGTTCAGCCCCTCTCTTCACCGCTCATTAACCGCTTCTTCTTTGGCGTCCGCCTTTTTCGCCGTTTTCTTGATAGAACTCCTTGTCATGGTTACGGCTTGTAGCTTCTCCGCCTTTTTGACCGATCTCCTGGTAGAATTCTTTGTCATGGTTACGGCTTGTGGCTTCTCCGCCCTTTTCACCGATTTCCTGGTAGAACTCTTTGTCATGGTTACGGCTTGTGGCTTCTCCGCCTTTTTCACCGATTTCCTGGTAGAATTCTTTGTCATGGTTACGGCTTGTGGCTTCCCCGCCTTTTTCGCCGATTTCCTGGTAGAATTCTTTGTCATGGTTTTGGCTTGTAGCTTCTCCGCCTTTTTGACCGATCTCTTGGTAGAATTCTTTATCATGGTTTTGGCTCGTTTTTTCTCCGCCTTTTCTGCCTGCTTCTTCCCTGCTCATTTTGTTGTTGTCATTATTATTTGCCATTTTCGATTCCTCCTTTTGAAGTGTTATGGTTTTTACATTCCACATTTCAAAAAGAGTAAACACAAATAGCACATTCACGAAAGCGTCCGAGAATCGCGCGATCGTCCGCTGCCCTTTACCGTCCATTCCGGTACCGGAGCCGGTGTATTGTTCTGCAGCGTCTCACATATCTCGGCAGGATCTTCAAACAGCGTAATGTTGATTGATTCGAACGTGCCTTTCTGATTCGTTCTTTCATATATTGCATCATGATGATCGGCCATAAAGTTCAAATAGTCTTGCTTCGATTTCCAAAGCACCAGGACGACGGCTTCCTGCCCGTTTTCTGTTTCCACCCATCCGCCCCACTGTCTGATGAATCCGCTGACGTTTTGTAGCGGAGCCCATTTGGCCTGCGCCTCGCTGAACGCTCGAAGCTTTTGTCCGGCTGATTTGCACCGTATCAGCTTCAGCACATTCCCTTCCGCGAACGGGACGATTTCCGCATTAGTTTTTTCTATACAAAGGTTAACCGACCTTACCTCAGCGCGCGTCCGGTGAATGACGCCTTTCGGAATCAGCAGGGAATCGTTCGCTTTCAGGACTTCTGTGGGACGATCCTGAAAATCGATCAACAGCTCTCCTTCCAAAACAACAAACAGCTCATCTGAGCCGGGATGGAAATGCCATACGTAATCACCCTCCAAAACGGCGATCCTCATGCAATGGTCATTCACTTCCGAAACGGACAAATTAGCTGTGTCTCCCTTTATCAAATCGAGAACATTCATTTTGCGATTCATCAGCTCTTTCCTCTTTTCATTTGATTTTCTCCCGAACTTATTTTACCATTTGACTTTTGAGCGTTCGCCTTTTAAAGTGTTGGATATTGGTGAAAAAACGGTTTGAACCTATAGAAGAGGTGTACATCATGCAAAATCAAAACGGAAAAGCTTCAGGGCTTTTGCCGCTGTTTTTATTTGTTTGTTTATTCGTTGGATCAGGCTTGATCACAGGCGACTTTTACAGCCTGCCAATCGTGGCCGCGGCGCTTGCGGCATCGGTTGTCTCACTGGCGATGAACCGGAAGGAGAAGCTCAGCCAAAAGACGGAGTGGTTTGCGAAAGGTGCCGGACACCCCGACATTATGATCATGGTGATGATCTTTATTTTGGCCGGAGCGTTTTCATCAGCCGCAAAGGCGATGGGGGCCGTCGAATCAACCGTTAATCTCGCGCTTTCGTTTGTACCGGGGCAGTTTATGGTTGCCGGTTTATTTATCATTGCTGCCTTTATCTCTGTGTCGATGGGCACGTCAACCGGAACGATTGCAGCGCTCGCTCCGATCGCTGCGGGGATCAGCGCGGAAATCGGCGTTCCAGCGGCCTATTCGGTTGCAGCGGTTGTAGGGGGCGCGATGTTCGGTGATAACTTATCATTTATTTCCGATACGACCATTGCCGCTGTCCGCACACAAAAGACGAAAATGTCGGACAAGTTTAAAACGAATTTCCTGATCGTTCTGCCTGCCGCGGTTGCCACGGTCATCCTGCTGATGGTGTTCTCAGCCGGAGGGCATCCCGGAGCACAAGCTGGGACTTACAGCTGGGTGAAGGTGCTTCCGTATCTCGGGGTTCTGATATTTGCCCTTCTCGGATTTAATGTTATGGCCGTTATTTTCGGCGGCATCGTATTAGCCGGGGTGATCGGAATTTTCGACGGAAGCCTGACGCTTCATACGTATTTGACGGCGATAACCGAAGGCATCGGCGGGATGTCTGAACTGATCATTTTATCGCTTCTGATTGGCGGAATGGCGGAAATGATGAAGCGAAACGGCGGGATCACATTTCTCCTTCAATTTGTATCGCGGAGAATCCGTTCAAAAAAAGGAGCGGAAGCGGGCATTGCCGGCCTTGTCAGCGCGGCAAACCTGGCAACGGCCAACAATACGATTGCCATTATTACAGCGGGGCCGCTGGCAAAAGATTTATCTGACAGGTACGGAATCGACAACAGGAAATCGGCGAGCATCCTTGATATCTTTTCCTGTGTGGTTCAAGGATTGATTCCTTACGGTGCGCAAATGCTATCAGCTGCACAAATCGCGAAAATATCGCCTGTCAGCATCCTTCCTTATTCTTTTTATCCGATTTTGATCGGCGTCTGCGGCATTTGCGCGATTCTCTTCAGACTGCCTCGCTTTACAGAAAAAGCGTAACTCCATAAGAAAGGCTGCCGTTTAATAACGGCAGCTTTTTTTTTCACTCTGTTTCTGTCGCGTCCAGCTCCGCAAGCCTTTCCATGATCCGCCGCTTTTTATACATCATCATTCCTGTTTCGGCAACACCGTTCACCATCGAACGATTTGAGATTGCGCCAAAGAGGATGCCTGCTACGGGTACCATTCGAAACAGCTTTTTCCATCCGAAAGAATCGCGATATGTATAAACAACTTCCCGCCAGCCTTGAATTTGCGAAATCATATTTTCACGGGAGCCTGACGGTTGATGGTACCGGCTGAGTTCCTGAATGATCGCCCTTTTCCCGACAATATCAGCCGCGCTGAGCTGCAGGCATTTAATAATAAACATCCGCTCCGTTTTTTCTTTAGGATCGTAGCCGTAAGATACTGCGATGTCCTGCAATGTCTTCAAAGAAAGGCCGAGGATAGCGGGAATATCGACGGCAAGCGTGAACAAGCCGCCCACACCGGTTGTAGCTCCTTGGACAGCCGCGGTATTCGCTCTGTTTTTCCCGAGGTTTTCACATATTTGATCCATCACTTCCAAAGGTGCCTTTTGAATATCTTCAATCGTTTCGATTGTTTCATCCGGGAGCTTTTTTTGAAACTGGCGGATGAGGTGTTTTTCGGACGTCAAATATTGGCCCCCGTTTTGAATAAAGCCGCCGATTTCGTCGAGCAGGAGACCAAGTTTATCTTGAATGAATGCCGGCGTAAGCTTGTCCAGTACCTTGAACGGCAGCCGGCCGACCCTTTCCCAAAACCACGCTTTCTGCTGTTCTTTTTCCCATTTTTCAATTTTTTTCAGTTCGTTTTCCAAATCTGTTTTGTCGTAGCGCACGGAAGGTTCGTCCTCTCATTCGTGTTTTTTTATAGTATACAATGATTCATCATATGAATCCGTGTTTTTTGATCGGCTTTCAGCGGGTAAAACTTATGACAAAGGAGGAATGATCAAATGCCGTGGTCAATGGAAGACTATCCCGCTTCATTGAAACATTTGGACAAACCGGTGAAAAAGAAAGCCATTGAAATTGCGAATGCGATGGTTGACGAAGGATACGACGAAAGCCGGGCAATTCCGATTGCTACGAGTCAGGCGAAGGAATGGGCGGATAACAGGAGCAAAAGGGAACTTAAATCCTATGCAGAAGAAGCCGATGAAACGGAACGCGGTGACAGCGGTTCGAGCAGCAGGCCGGAGCTTGCGAAAAAGTGCGAGCATGTCATCAAACACGAAAAAGGCTGGGCAGTCAAAGCCGAAGACGCTAAGCGGGCCAGCGAAGTAAAGGATACAAAAGCAGAAGCCGTCGAACGTGCGAAAGAAATCGCCGAAAATAAAGGCACTGCCGTCATCGTTCATAAAAAAGACGGCAGTGTTGAGCGGAAGATCAGAATGAATTAGCAGGGCGCTCTGTTTTTGGAGCGTCTTACTTCTTGCCCGCCAACTCCAATACAGCATCAGCTGCTTTTTGATAGCCGCCGGCATTGCGGAGCGAGCGGCCGATTTTGGCGGCGCCTTCTTTATAAGAACGGTTTTCAAGCATATCTTCAATTTTTTTTTGTAAAACAGCCGCGGAAAGTTCATTTTTGTCCAGCTTGATACCGGCGCCTGTCCGTTCCACCTGATCTGCGACGAAAAACTGGTCTGCACCCATCGGGATGACGATGAGCGGCGTATCAAAGTAAAGGCCTTCATTTGTACTGTTCATGCCGCCGTGTGTGACAAATACATCAGCTTGTTTCAAAACCTCCAATTGCGGGATATACGGCCTCACGATAAAATGATCCGGTATGCTGCCGAGATCCGCGGGATCCGTTGATTTCCCGATAGACATGACCACCTTGCCGTCAAAGTCTTTCAGCGCTTCGATACACATATGATACAGCTCTTTTTGCTGATTAAAAATTGTGCCCATCGAGATCACGATGACGGTTTCTCCCTCCAGCTCAGCGAACGGGAAGCTGCCTGGATCCTGCCTGCTCGTAATCGACGGCCCGACAAACAAATAGTCATGCCCAAATCGTTCGGCATGTGGCTGAAACTCCCTGGAGGTAAAGACAATCGTGATATCCCCCGGACAGGAGAATACGTCAAACGGCTTGTCGAGACTGACGGGATACCGCTCACTTAATTCGCCGAGGGATCGTTTCAATTTTTCAAAATACGGCGAGCTTTCAAGGTCGCCTTGCAAGGTAAACGTTTTTGCAAACGACTCGTCCATTGCAAATGTGGTACATAACGAAACGCTCGGCAGCTCAAGCATTTCAGCAATGATTTTCCCCGCCAAAAAGTGATGGTCATATATCACATAATCATAAGATTCGCTCTTGACTTCCCGGTAGATGAGCTGAACGATCTCATCGACTTTACCCGACATATTGTAAACCATTTCGGCAAAGTCCATCTTTTCTTTTTCCTTCCCGGGTGATAGAGCCTCTCTGAAATCCGGGTATAAACGGACTTCTGCGCCTGTTTTTTTAATTTTTTCAGCGTATTCCTCAACTGCATAATATACGATGCTTTCTCCTCGCCTTTGCAGCTCCTTTGTGACGCCAAGAGAAGGATTGATGTGCCCCTCCCCCGGAAAATTGATCATCAGTACATGTCCCATCACAGATCTTCCTTTCTCATACGAAAATTTATATAAGGAAATTTACTACAAAAAGACAAATGAAGTAAAGGAATTTAATTAGGTTAATAATACATAAACATAACTATATGACCATTTGTCTGTTTCTGCATATCTTTCCTTTAAATTTTTTCGCCATGCAAATGAGCGTATATCATTAGAGAAAACAGGCTCTTTATTACTTGACAGCCCCATATCGGAAGACGATTTTCCTTTTTTTAAAAGCAAATTAAAACACGGTAGATCGAGGCACAATACATCATAAGAAACAACCTACGGAGGTTTTGCCATGGATACGAAAGCAACCAGGATCGAGAAGGATTTTCTAGGTGAAAAAGAAGTTCCGGCTGACGCCTATTACGGCGTACAAACCATGAGGGCCGTGGAGAACTTTCCGATTACAGGCTATCGGATTGATGAAGAGCTCATTAAAGCTTTGGCAATGGTCAAAAAAGCGGCGGCTCTCGCCAATATGGATATTAAACGTTTATATAAAGAGCTTGGCGACGTCATTGTAAAAGCGGCCGCTGAAATAACGGAAGGGCTCTGGCACGATCATTTTATTGTCGACCCCATTCAGGGCGGCGCCGGCACTTCAATGAATATGAATACGAATGAAGTTATCGCAAACAGAGGTTTGGAGCTTTTAGGAAAAGAAAAAGGGGATTACTTCCATTTAAGCCCAAACACGCATGTCAATATGGCCCAATCAACGAATGATGTGTTTCCGACAGCCATTCATCTGGCTACATTGAATCACTTAAGACAGCTCATATCGACGATGGAGCATATGTTGGATGCCTTCCGCAAAAAAGCGGCGGAATTCGATTCCGTCATTAAAATGGGCCGCACCCATCTTCAGGATGCCGTTCCGATCAGGCTCGGCCAGGAATTCGAAGCCTACTCCCGGGTGATCGAACGCGATATTCAGCGGATCAGGCAGTCGCAGCATCATCTCTATGAAGTCAATATGGGAGCCACGGCAGTCGGCACAGGTTTGAACGCTGATCCGAGATATATTCAAAATGTTGTCGCACACCTGTCAGATATCAGCGGCTATCAGCTGACCGGCGCAGACCATCTTGTCGATGCCACACAAAACACGGATGCCTACACAGAAGTATCAGCTGCATTGAAAGTCGGCATGATGAACATGTCCAAGATCGCCAACGATTTGCGTTTAATGGCGTCAGGCCCAAGGGCAGGGCTTGCTGAGATCCGGCTGCCGCCCCGCCAGCCCGGCTCCTCCATCATGCCCGGCAAAGTAAATCCGGTGATGCCTGAACTGATGAACCAGATCGCATTTCAGGTGATCGGCAACGATCATACCATCTGCCTTGCATCAGAGGCGGGGCAGCTTGAGTTAAACGTGATGGAGCCCGTGCTCGTCTTTAATTTGCTGCAGTCGATTAAAATCATGAACAACGGATTTCGGGTATTTACCGATTACTGCATCACAGGGATTGAAGCGAATGAGATCAGGCTGAAAGAATTCGTCGAAAAAAGCGTAGGAACGATTACGGCCGTCAATCCGCACCTCGGCTACGAAGCTGCCGCACGAATTGCGAAAGAAGCGATTGCCACAGGACGATCAGTGCGCGAGCTGTGTTTGCTCCATGATGTTTTGACAGAGGAAGAATTGGATCTCATTCTTGATCCGTACGAAATGACACACCCGGGCATTGCTGGCGCTTCGCTTCTAGAGGAATAGCCATCCGTCTTTCTCAATATGCTTTCAAGCGTTTATAGACGCCCGAGACGGGCTAAACATGTAATATAAATTAATTGAAAGAGGTGGAAAGACAATGTTAGGATTTCTCGTTTCTTTAATCGTAGCGATTGTCATCGGTTTAATCGGAGGCGCAATCGGAGGCCACGGTGCACCAGGAGGAATTATCGGCTCAATGGTCGTCGGCTTTATCGGAGCTTGGATCGGCCACGGGCTGCTCGGAACGTGGGGGCCTGATATTGCGGGATTCGCCATCTTTCCGGCGATTATCGGAGCCGCAATTCTTGTCTTCATTTTAAACCTGATCTTCCGCGGAAGAATGGGTTCTCAAGCATAATATCTCGCCAGCATCGCCAGAAAGCGGTGCTGGTTTTTTGTTTACACGAAACCTTTCTCGCATATACTATAGCATCTTATGGTTGACAATTGATCATCGCGGGCATATGATGTTGATATAAATTTGCACTAAGGAAACTTTTATGTATAAGGAAAAACAACTGAGAATCTAGGTGAATCAAATGGTCAGTCACGATTTGTCCAAACACTCGCAAATATCAAAAGAAGCTCAAGATGCACTGGATGGAAAAAGCAAAGGCTTCAAAAGGCTGCTCCCTTTTTTAGGTCCGGCGTTTATCGCGGCTATAGCCTATATTGATCCCGGCAATTTCGCCACAAATATAGCGGCTGGTTCGAAATACGGCTACTTGCTGTTATGGGTGATCCTTTTTTCAAACATCATGGCTTTGCTGATTCAGTCATTGTCAGCCAAGCTCGGCATTGCAACGGGTAAAAACCTGCCCGAAGTTGCCCGGGAAGAATTCCCCAAGCCGGTCTCCGTCGGCTTGTGGATTCAGGGAGAGCTTGTCGTGATCGCGACGGACTTGGCCGAATTTATCGGAGCTGCTCTCGGGCTCTACCTGCTGTTCGGCATACCGATGCTTGAAGCATCAATTATTGCAGCAGCCGGATCTTTCGCCATTTTGGAACTGCAAAGGCGCGGCGTCAGGCCGCTTGAAGCAGCGATAACTGGAATGCTGTTCATCGTCGTAATTGCTTTTGCCTTTCAAACCTTCTTTGCAAAACCTGATATCGGATCGGTTTTGGAGGGCATGTTTGTTCCCCGTTTCGATGGTGCAGACAGCATCCTGCTGGCGGCGGGAATCTTGGGAGCGACCGTGATGCCGCATGCCATCTATCTTCATTCCGCTCTCACACAGCGGAGAGTGGTCGGAAAAACGGAAGCGGAAAAGAAAAAGATATTCCGGTTTGAGTTCATCGACATTTTGATCGCCATGCTGATTGCCGGAGCAATCAATGCGAGCATGCTGATCGTCGCCGCCGCACTGTTTTATAAGAACGGCGTTTTTGTCGAAGACCTCGATGTGGCCTTCAGCCACTTCAGCAGCATGGTCAGCCCGCTTTCCGCCGTGCTGTTCGGCGTCGGCCTGTTAATAGCCGGTTTATCGAGTTCGTCTGTCGGAACGCTTTCGGGAGATATTATCATGCAGGGCTTCATTAATTTCCGGATTCCGCTTTATTTAAGACGGTTCATTACGATTTTGCCGCCTATCGCTATTATTGCTTCCGGAGTGAATCCGACTACCGCTCTTGTCTTGAGCCAGGTCGTCCTGTCATTCGGCATCGCCTTTGCCCTTATTCCGCTCATCTTATTTACGAGCAATAAACGCATTATGGGGAGCCTGAAAAATGCGAAGTGGATAACAGCCGTTTCATGGCTGATTGCTGCCTTAATCGTCGCCCTTAATATTTTCTTGATTTACGATACATTTTCTGGTTAAAAGCCGGCCTCGGTCGGCTTTTTTATATTATACTGAAGAAAAGGAGGATACTGGATGTTCAAATTAATGGTACGTGATGATCTGTTTTTAAAAATGGTAGAACCAAAAGATGCCAGGGCGGTTTATATGCAGATCCAGCAGTCTAAAGATGTGTTGCGGAAATGGCTATTTTGGGTAGACAGCACAAAGCAGCTGGAGGATACAGAAGCTTTTATTGAAGAAAGCATGAAACAGGCCGCTGCGAACAACGGGTTTCAAGCGGGAATATGGCATCAAGGCCATTTTGCCGGAATCATCGGACTCCACTATATCAATTGGATTAACCGTACGACTTCGATCGGCTATTGGCTCGGCGAGCCTTTTCACGGAAAAGGGATCATGACTGATGCCTGCCGAGCGCTGATCGACACGTTGTTCAACGAATACGATTTAAACCGGATTGAAATCAGAGCCGCTGTTCAAAACGTGAAAAGCCAGGCGATTCCGGAAAGGCTCGGCTTCACAAAAGAAGGTTGCCTCAGGCAATGCGAGTGGCTCCACGATCACTTCGCCGATCACTTCGTATACGGGCTTTTGCGGGAGGAATATAAGGCCCGCAACAAATAAGTTCGGGATTTGTCACACGCATTTTACACGGCAATCTGGTATGATAGATAAAAAAATATGGAGTTTTGATCATGAAAGTATTTATACTGTTTTACCTATGGATTGTCCCGCTCGTCATCGGGCTGATATTTTTCCGAATGACCCAGCGGACAAGCTTTAAAAAAAGGTTTTATCCAGGCTATATCATGATCGGTCTTGCTGCGGTTGTATTTGCCGTCTGCTACCTGATCGGACAGCCTTACCTCGGGAATTTCTTCGGCGGTACAATGCTGTTCGGCACCCTGCTTCCTTTCATGGCTGCCGCAATGAAGAAAAAGAAATGACGAATATCAAAAACCCCGGCATCTTTTGGAGAGCCGGGGTTTTTAATCACTTATTTTCTCTGTTTGCACCAAAACCCGCTGATTCAAAAATCGTTTTCAGACGACTTGGCTTTATTTATTCACTAGATCAACGTCGATCACCTGATAGAAAGCGTTTTCAGTATCAGCCACATCCCAAACGGCCAATATGACATGATACCCGGAGCGGTCTTCTGGAATGTAAATTTGGTGAGATAAATGGTGGGATGCAGGGGAACCATCATGCTTAACGGTTCCAATCCGTTCGAAATCTGCACGCTTAAGCGGTTTGTCAGGATCCCAGCCTTTTTTGGTGATATAGTAGTGCCATTGGCTGGTGTTGTGGGGGGCGGTATATGTCCAGGTAAAGGTGTGCTCCCCGCCGGTCATGGTATGTTTAAACCAGCGATTTTCCGACTGTTGATCAAGAATCCCGCCGAACAGTCCGCCCGCGGATGCTATTTGTCCATCTGCCGGGCCGTCATGCGGAAACCCTTTTTTCGCTTCCAGGCTTTGCGGCTCATACATCACGCTTCCACAATTCAGATTGAGAAGTCCGTAAGCCTCACTGCACAGAGCCGCTCTGCTCCCCGGTTTTTCGACAAAACCATGAGCGAAGGCCTGCTGGGGAACGATTGACATCAACAGCAATCCGGCTGCTAGTATGAAAGCAGTACCGAAGGTATTTTTCGTAAAATGCTCCACGTTACGATCCTCCCCTCTCTTTTCATAGTGTTAAGACGGGTTTTGATGCAAAAAGAAAGCATACGCAAGCATTCCAATATTACCCATTCAATTTTAACATCTGAACATGATGAAGCCAAGGGGCGTATCCCTTGGCTTCATACTAAAAAATCCTTTTTAAACTTTTTTTCAGCGGCGGCAAGTCGAGCTCTTTTTTCTCAACCAGTTTTTTGATCATATATTTGCTGTAGTTTACTGCCTGTGTATAGGATATTTTTCCCGGAAGCGGCGGTTCGTCTTCGATTGCCACATCGATAATTGACGGTTTTTGTGATTGAAAGGCATTTTTCAAAGCTGGAATGAGCTCTTCGTGCTTTGTCACACTGAAGCCCTTCCCGCCGCAGGCCTCGGCAAACTTGGCATAATCGACGTTTTCGAGCGCCGTTGCATAATTAACATGCCCTTTTTCCTGCTGTTCATATTGAATCATTCCCAAGTTCTGATTATTTAAAATCACGACAACAATGGGCAGATCGTATTTGACAGCAGTCGGAAAATCGTGCATAGACATGCTGAAACCGCCGTCTCCGCACACGGCTACAGCTTGGCGTTTCGGATTGGAAAGCTTTGCGGAAATCGCGCCCGGAAGACCGCATCCCATCGTGCCAAGCCAGCTTGATATCAGAAAATCCTGATTGGTCATATTAAAATGGCGCGCCGTCCAAACCGTCACATTTCCGACGTCAACGGACAGGACTGCATCATCGGCGACTGCGTCCTCAAGCCTTGCAATCACCTGCTGAGGCTTAAGCGGTGCTGTCGCCACCTGTTCGTCTTTTTCAATTTCATAGCGCCACTTCCTCATATGTTGTATACAGCTTTCCAAAAATGCGCGGTTCGATTTCCGTTCAATGGTTTTCGTCAGTTCCAAAAGTCCTTTTTTCGCATCGCAGACAAGGCCGGCGGTGATAGGATACCGTTTGCCAATTTTCGCCGGGTTGTTATCAAGCTGAATAGCCGGCGCATCTTCCGGCAGATAATCGCGGTACGGAAATGAAGTCCCCAGCATGATCAACAGATCGCTTTCCTCCATCGCTTCATATGCGGGTTTTGTGCCGATGTGTCCAAGGTTCCCGAGCATGTGCGGGTGCCGATCGGGTACGACTCCTTTCGCGGGGAGCGTAACGATGATCGGGGCGGCCGCTTTATCTGCAAACTCCAGCAACTCGTCTCTTGCCGATTTCATTCCCCTTCCCGCTAAAATCACCGGCTTTTTCGCATGATTAATCAATTGTGCGCATTGCATCAGCTGGCTTTGCTTCGGTTGAAGATCGCCTTCGACATAAAGCGCAGACGTATAAACCGGCTTCCGCTTAATCTTTTCCGCAAACAGATCATCAGAAACGCTCAGTACGGCGACCCCTTTTTGGCTGTATGCGGTACGGATCGCCTGATTTAAAAGATCAGGCAGCGCTTCAGCCGAATGAACCTGCTGATTAAAGACTGCCACATCCTCAAACATTCGTTCAAGACCGATCTCCTGAAAATAATCCCTTCCGATTTCATTCGAAGACACCTGTCCTGTAATCGCCAGCACAGGCGCCCCGTCAGCTTTCGCATCATACAATCCGTTCAGCAGATGAACGGCGCCCGGTCCCGCTATCGAAAGGCAGACGCCGATTTTGCCTGTCAGCTTTGCATCGGCTGCGGCAGCGAGAGCAGCGGTTTCTTCATGGCGCACTTGAATGAAGCGGAGGCTGTTTTCTTCATGCCGCAATTCATCGATAAATTCGTTGACGCTGTCGCCCGGCATGCCGTAAACATGATCAATATTCCATTCCTTCAGCAGTTCTGCAGCTATTTTTCCTGCGGTTTTGTTTGCCATATCACGTCCTCCTTTGTTTTTTCCATACCACTTTTGGAAGTAAGGAAAACGCGATCCGGCAAGTCAATGCAGTCTGACCTCCCTTGAACATAAAGCCGCATCCACAAAAAACCTGCCGAATAAAACGGCAGGTTTTGCGATTATTGATCAAGCTTCAACTTCTTCAGCTGTTCGGCGAGCGCGTTGTTGATCGGCTCATCCTTGTTTTGCTTTTTCAAGTAGGAGTGTACATCGCGCTTTGATGCTTTTGAATTTTTGTCTTTTGCTCTGCGCTTTTCGAAAACGGAGAGCTTTTCTCTGTGGCCGCAGACGCAGGCGAAGGTCTGGCCTTCCCCGTGGCCGCGCAGCTCCATGCGCTTATGGCAAACCGGGCAGCGGGCGTTCGTCTGTTTGGCGACTGTTTTGCGGTGGCCGCACTCCCTGTCCTGGCAGACCAGCATTGTGCCGCGTTTGCCGTTTACTTTCAGCATCAGTTTTCCGCAGTCAGGGCAATGCGTCCCTGTGATATTGTCGTGCTTAAACGTTTGATTGCTGCTTTTAATTTCTCTGATCGTCTGCTTTGCGTACTCCTTCATTTCTTTAATGAAGGCGGAGGATTTCAGTTTTCCTTTCGCAATGCCTGACAGCTTCTGCTCCCATTCGGCGGTGAGCGCCGGAGATTTCAAATCTGACGGAACAAGCTCAAGGAGCTGTTTTCCTTTTGAAGTGATGTAAATATCTTTTCCTTTTTTCTCGATCAGGAACGTGTTGAACAGCTTTTCGATAATGTCGGCGCGTGTTGCGACCGTCCCGAGTCCACCCGTCTCTCCGAGGGTTTTCACAAGGTTTTTTTCTTCTCCCTGCATAAATGCAGCCGGATTCTCCATCGCAGACAGCAATGTTCCTTCATTAAAACGCGCCGGCGGTTTTGTCTCACCCTTCGTCTCTGTTAAAGACCGGACGGAAAGCGTGTCGCCTTTTGCGAGTTTTGGAAGGGTTTGATCCTTTTCTTCCTCGTCATCATCTTCGTCTGCGAAATCGTACACCGCTTTCCAGCCTTGCGCCTGAACCGTTTTCCCTTTTGCCGTAAAGGTTTCTCCGCCGATTTCGGCAAACACTTTTGTTTCTTCATATTCAAACGGCGGCATTAAAACGGCGAGGAAGCGCTTCGCGATCAAATCGTAAAGCTTTCTTTCCTTTTCGCTTAACGCGCCGAGCGCAAGCGGCTCTTCCGTCGGAATGATCGCGTGGTGATCGGATACTTTCGCATCGTTGACAAAGCTTTTATTGGCTTTAACGCCCCGCTTCAAGATCCGGGTCACATGCTGGGCATAAGGCTTCACCTGCATGCCTTCCAAACGGTCTTTCAGCGTAGGGACGATGTCATTGGAAAGAAATCTTGAGTCCGTCCGCGGATAAGTGACAAGCTTGTGCTGCTCATAGAGCTTCTGCAAAACGGACAGCGTTTCTTTTGCGGAAAATCCGAAGCGTTTATGGGCGTCCCTCTGCAGCTCAGTCAGATCATAAAGTCCGGGAGCAAAGCTTTTTTTCGCTGTTTTTTTCAAGTCGACGATGGCGGCCGGTTTGCCTTGCAGCGCTCCTGCAAGCTGTGACGTCACAGACGCATTGAATGTGCGGGTCTGCTTCGTCTTCTTGTCCTGCCATGTCAGCGTCATGCCGTCAACCGCCGCACGCAAGCCGAAAAAAGGGACGGGTTTAAAGTTCTTAATATCTTCCTCCCTTTTCGCGATCATCGCCAATGTCGGTGTCTGTACGCGTCCGCAGGAAAGCTGGGCGTTGAATTTCGTTGTCAGCGCCCTCGTCGCATTGATGCCGACGATCCAATCGGCTTCAGCTCGGGCCACGGCTGAATGGTAAAGGTTTTCATAGTCTTTGCCGTTCTTTAAGTTTTTAAATCCGTCTTTGATCGCTTTGTCTGTGACCGATGAAATCCACAGGCGCTTCAATGGCTTCGTGACCTTTGCTTTTTCGATGATCCAGCGGGCGACAAGCTCGCCTTCCCGGCCGGCATCGGTTGCAATGACGATGTCTTTGACATCTTTTCTGATCAGCTGCGATTTAACTGCTTGAAACTGTTTTCCGGTCTTTTTGATGACGACGAGCTTTAAAGGCTCGGGGATGATCGGCAGGTCTTCAAGCCGCCAAGACTGGTATTCCTTTCCGTATCCTTCAGGGTCCGCCAATGTGACCAGATGGCCGAGCGCCCATGTCACGATATAGCGGTCGCCTTCAAGATATCCGTTTCCTTTTTTATGACACTTCAGCACGCGGGCCAAGTCACGGCCGACTGAAGGTTTTTCTGCTAAAACGACTGTTTTAGACAAGTCCATCACATCACTTTCTTGTTCATGCATCCTTTTATTATAACAGATGATACAGATGCATCTCTAATGTTCACGATTCCTTTATTTCAATTTCAGAAAAAATCACGTGTGTCACGGTTTTGGCATATGGAGACGTTTCATTGATAAACGCTTCGATCTTTGCCAGGCTCTCTGCATTGATTTTCAGCATATAGCAGGCGGCTCCCGCGATCCGGTAGCAGAATTCAATGTTGGGGAGACGTTCGATATACGCTTTAAACCTTTCGTATTCCCCGTTTTTCACCGTTGCTTCAATAATGCAGGAAACGGGAAGACCGACCTTTTGGTAATCGATGTCCAGCGTATATTTTTTAATGACGCCGAACGATTCGAGCCGCCTCACTCTTTCGGTCACAGACGGCGCGGAAAGGCTGATCTTCCTGCCCAGCTCCCGCATCGATAAACGGCTGTCTTTCTTTAATTCGGCTATGATTTTAAAATCGAGATCATCAATTTTCATATGTAACTTAATTCCCTTCATTCTATTTCATTATTTCAATCTTTTTGCGAAAATTCTTTCGTTCGAAATTCATATTTTACTTCTGCTTATATATGATTATGAAGAGGTGATCATCATATGACAAGAATCAATTTTTCAGACAGAGGAGAGACGCCGTTTCAGCGGCTGCTCGGACACTCTGAAAGCCTGATGTCAAACTGGACGGCTTTAGCTGAAGGGCTGTCAGGAGACGGCTTTTTATCAAAGGAACTGAAGGAGCAGGTGCGCCGCGTGCTGGCTCAGGGAAACGGGTGTGAATATTGCAAGGCCAAGGGGAAGCCCGAGATTCCGAATCAGCAGAAAACGAGCTTTGCGATGGGGTTTGCAGAGGTCTTTTTGGCGCAGAGAGAGCGCGTGTCAGACAGACAGTTTGATGTTTTAAAAGAAGTGTTTTCAGAAGAAGAAATAACGGAATTGACCGCATTTATTTGTTTTACGACTGCCCAACAATATTTCGGCGCTTTAATGAAGCTTCCGGCAGACGCATAAATCAAACGGAGAAAAACCTGTCATATTTGTCCCCTTTTGGTTTATAGTATAAAAGTAGACTATCACGCCACAGGAGGTATACTATGCTGCAAACGCCGATTGGCCGCCTTCGGTTGATGGGTTTTATTGAAGGCATGTCGCTTTTAATCCTGCTGTTTATCGCCATGCCGCTTAAATATTGGGCGGATTATCCGATGGCCGTTACGATTGTCGGATCGGTTCACGGCGGATTGTTTATTTTGTATCTGTTTGTTCTGTTGTATGCAACTTTTGTGCTGAGGTGGTCTGTGAAATGGCCGGCTGCCGGTCTTGTGGCCGCATTTGTTCCGTTCGGCAATTTCCTTTATGACCGGGGACTAAAAAAATATGATCAGTAAAATCCGCCGGGAAACCCGGCGGATTTTTTGATCACTCATTTAAAAAGCGTTTCAGCTCTTCCTTGTTTTGTTCAAGGTCTAAATCGAGGACTGCCCCGTATGTTGGATCGTCTTTGTTCGTAAATGATCCGTCAATCGGCAGCCTGAAGCTTTTCGTTTCTTTTACGCTTCCGAGCAAAAAGTCTTTGCCGAGGGAGAATATGACGCCGTTCGGAATGTTTGTTTCAATATACGGATCGACGAGCCCCCACAGCTTCGGAAGCTGAGCGATATTTCCGATGCTCACCGCTTCTTTTTGAAGCTTTGAAAAGACTTCCTGCTGCCTTCTGACCCGTCCAAAATCGCTTTCTCTGTCATGCCTGAACCGTACATAGCCCAGCAGCCTATCACCGTGAAGAACTTGTTTTCCCGGCTGCAGTGTCATGCCGATTCCGTACGACATTTTTTTCGGAACGTCGACTTCGATGCCGTCAGGCGCCACCGCATCAACGATTTTGGCAAAACCTTTAAAATCGATGATGGCGTAATAGTTAATGTCCAAATCAAAGGAATCTTTTAATGTTTTTCTGACGAGTTCCGGGCCTCCGTATGCATAAGCCGCATTGACTTTTTGCTTGTCATATCCCGGGATGTCGACATAGCTGTCCCTCATAATCGAAATCAATTTAGGCTGTTTCTGCTTTTTATTATAATGGACGACCATCATAGAGTCAGACCTTGAATGGTCTTCCCCTCTTGAATCGATCCCCAGTACGAGGATGTTCACTTCATCAAGATCAGAGCCTTCCCCGTTAAATTCAAACTGGCCGTCTTCTTTAAAATCTCCGTCAGATTCAGATAAGCCTTTTTTGTATTCAAAGTAGGTATAACCCGCTGCTGCTATGATAACCAGCAAAGTTAATGTAAACAGGCGCTTTATAATTTTCCGCCTTTTTCTTTTCGGTTTTCTTACTCTTACTCTAACCCTCTCCACTTTTATCACCGCCACACATAAGACTATCACAGGATGAAACAGCGGGCAATTAATAAAAGAAAGATCAGGCTGTCTAATCCTGTTGAAAAAGATAATCTTTTGTTTTTATTTGTTTCATAATGTAACAAAAATGATCGAATTTTGATCTTTTCGTCAAAAATCGACTACATCCACTTCGTCATCCATGCGATATAGTAAGAAGCGGGGATAAATAGAACTTGGGCAAAAATCGTCCCGGCCACCCTCGATGTTGCCATCGTGATCGAAGCCCATTTCAAATAGGTATAGCTCCGCTTCCCTTTTGCTACATCATCTGCAAGTACCGATACCTTCGGATCGACAAACAGCGCCAGCAGCATCGTTGCAACCCCGTTGACAAGGCCGGAGGCCATCACCGCGGTCGTATGCCTTTCGGGCACGAGGACGCCCGCATAAAGAGCGGCAAGAACGCCGATTGTATAAATCGCCGTGATGACCATGTTCAAGACAAACAGCCGTTTCGGTATATAGCGGAATCGAAAGTCTTTCACATATTCCAGGCTCGGTCTTTTTGCATAATGCTTTGCATGCTTGAAGATATTTTTTGAAAACGCCTTGCGAAACACTTGCAAAACGGAGCCGTTTTCCCCTGCTAAATGAACAATTGCTCTCGAAAATACGGCGACGAATGTCGGCAGAAGCAGCATTCCGAAAATTGTGCCGACGGTTGAACCAAAGATCAAAAACCGAAATTGGCTGCCGACGAGGGAAAGCGCGTCAGCCCCTGCGACATCGACGAGCTTTCCCGTCACAGGCTGCTGAACCATATTAGACATTCTCGAGACGATGACCATCACATTAAATAATGACAGAGCCGATGCGATAAATCCGACTCTCGCGCCTGACAGCCGGGTAGCGTATGCGAGCGTTTCAATGGAATGAATCAACAACAGAAAACAAAAAATCAATAGTACCTTGGATGTTAAAAAGTCCATTTTCCTTCCTCCAGTCTATAGGTAAGACTGTTTTCAAAACGGAAACGTTTCGGTAAATCAAAAACCGCTCCGGCAAAAGCCGAAGCGGTCTCAATTATCATATTTATTCGAGCAAATAAATCATCATCCGCTGCCAAAGGCGGTCATTTGAATTTCGTAAAAGATCAGCATCTATCGTTCCGAGCGAAAGTAAACACCATGGAATTTCTGATACAAGACAACGAAAGCCCTACCTCTCATTCGTCCTTGCGGCTCCGAAGCCGCGCCAGTGTGAATTGTGAAACAAAAAGTCTTTTTTCCCTCTATCCTGTTAGGGGCGGGTCAGAGGAAGAAATTAGCATCTTCTCAGAAAGAAAAAAGAAGTTTACTTTCCATTTATTTGCTCTTTTGTGTGTTCCTGTTTTTTATTATACTACAGTTTGTCCTTCATGACAAACTTCCTGAGCACAGCGTGCTACAGATCAAGCGTGACCGGGGTGCTTTCACCTTCATTCATCAGTCTGATTTCCGAAGGCTCAATCTCAAGCACGGTCAAGTTCGGATCGTCCTTTCCGTCAAACCAGCGCTCAAGCCTTTCATCCCAGATTTTGTCCTTTAAATCTTTTGAATGGTTGAGCTTTGCCGTACCTGTGATTTCAAGGTATGCATCGCCTAATCCTTCGCCGTTATAACCCAACAGCACGTGAACGTTCGGATTGTTATCAATTTCTTCCGCCTTGTGCGTCTCATCGCTTGTCGGAGTATAAAGCGTCAGCCCGTCGTGGAAAAAAGTCATGTAGCGGGAATGAGGCTTGCCGCTTTCGACTGTTGCAAGCGAACCGATTTTATGATGATCGAGAATGTCGAGCACCTTGTTCTTCAATTGCTGCTGATCCATTTTGAGTTCCCTCCTTTGTATCATCTCCACTGTTACTTTTCCACAATGTCTTGTATATTAAACAATTGAATGGAGGTTTTTGACGTGAATATTTTCATATCGTTTGATGTGGAGGCTGATATGGGCTATATTGCTTTGACGGAAAGCCGTGCCGGATCTGCCGCAGCAACCGATGGAATCGGCAACACGGCTTTAGCTGCAGACTTTGACCGCCATCAGCGGATCATCGGTGTCGAATTTCCGGGGGAGGCGGCTCCGGAAATGGCGCGGCTTGGAACGCTGACCGGCAGAAAACACAAACTTGAACCTGCTTTCCTAAACGGCGCCCGCGTTCAGCGGTTTCGACCGACTTCACAGGAAGCGGTTAAAACGATTCTTGTGAACGGTGTTCAATTTTATTTTGCCGATCATGACGGACGGCACTTCATCGGCTTTGATGTGATGGATCAGGCGGAAAAAAGCGAATGAGATCGGCTCCCATTCGCTAAATTCTCGGATCTGTGAACACATCGTGATCATCGGTGCTTGTTGAAGAAAACTCCGTGACTACCGCACCTTCACTCCCCGCTTTGAACCAATGTTTCGTGTCCGGCGGAATTGTGTACTGTTCGCCTGGCGTGAGCTGAATTTCGTGCCAGACGGTGAAATGCTCGATATCCTCGTGCGGCGGCATAACAGCCGGGACTTCCGTTTTTTCTCCTTCTACATACAAATACACTTTTCCGTATCTGCACCTGAAAGTCTCTTCCTTCCCTTTCTGCCCGTCTACAGGCGGATGCCGGTGTTCTGGGCATGTTTGTTCAGGGAATAATACAAGCTCTTTGGCGCAGTAGCGGTCTGTGTTGATATAGACGAACAGCTGAAGTCCCAGCTTATTCAGCTTATTTAAACCGTAGTCCATGATTTGGATGTTTTCTTTATCATCGTCGCTCAACGCGATGCCCGCTTTTTCGTAGTATTCGATTACGTCTTCCTTTGTCACCTTCACACGAGCTTCCCCCTTTTATGTCGTGATAAAGTCTCCGCCGTTGACGTGGAGGGTCTGCCCTGTCATATACGAAGAATCGTCAGATGCTAAAAGCACATAGCAGCCCACATGGTCCACGGGCTGACCTGGACGGCCCATCGGTGTATTTGTACCGAACTTCGCCACTTCCTCCCCTGAAAATGTGGACGGGATCAGCGGCGTCCAAATCGGTCCCGGTGCAACGGCATTGACACGGATGCCGTCTTTAACGAGCG
Source organism: Bacillus haynesii (assembly GCF_014042035.1). Taxonomy (NCBI): domain Bacteria; kingdom Bacillati; phylum Bacillota; class Bacilli; order Caryophanales; family Bacillaceae; genus Bacillus; species Bacillus haynesii. The sequence continues at coordinate 2,515,463 of NZ_CP059494.1, forward strand.
CCTGTGACATCGACCGTGTAAATGCATTGATCGCACCTTTTGTTGCCGTGTAGTCAATCAGCTGCGGATTGCCCCGGTAAGGGTTGATCGATGTTGTATTGATGATCGCGCTGCCCGGCTCCAAATAATCAATCGCTTTTTTTGTAAAGTAGAAATAAGAGAAGAAATTTGTTTTAAATGTTTTCTCGAGCTGTTCACTGGAAATCTCTTTAATGCTGTCTTTAGGATGCTGTTCGGCCGCATTATTGACAAGAATATCAAGACGGCCCAGCTCCTTCACAGTCTGTTCAACCGCGTCATTGCAAAATGCTTCGTCTCTGACGTCTCCGGGAAGCAGCAGGCATTTGACGCCCTCTTTTTCAACCCGCGCTTTCGTCTCCTGAGCGTCTTCGTGCTCATTTAAGTAGACGATCGAGATGTCCGCGCCTTCTTTAGCATAGGCAACGGCAACGGCCCTGCCGATTCCGCTGTCGCCTCCTGTGATCAGCGCGACCTTTCCTTTCAATTTATCCGTCCCTTTGTAATTTTCATCCTCATAGATCGGACGCGGGTTCATGACGCTTTCGATGCCGGGCTGGCGGTCTTGCGTCTGCGCCGGCTGTCCGTTTGTCTGCTGATTGCGCAAATCCATTTGTGATTCCTCCCTTTAGCTGATGTTACTAAACTTTTAACCGGAGAAATTTTTGTTTAAACATGACCGTGTGCGATAAAAATGAAGAAAGCCCCGGGTTAACCCGGGGCTTTTCACCACTCTTTATCCTGTATAAACCGGTGAAACAACACGTTCAGCCTGCCGTACAGCTGCTCGCGGTCTCCTGTCTGGTACGCTTTTATACTCTCATCACTTTCAATCATCGAAGAGCTGATGAAGCTCAGAATTTCGGAACCTTCCGGAGACAGATCGGCCGGCGCCAGCATGATGAGCATCCGTGTCATCTTCATGGCGCTTCCGTCCATCCCTTTGATCTCGAACGGTTTGGACAGATCATAAGCTTTAAAGAGGGGAATCGCGGCCGCTTCGCTTTTTAAATGGAACAGTGCGAAGGTCGTTCCGGGAATTCCGAGGCCCCCCTGCGCTTCTCTTTTCATCAGCCCGTCGGCCATCTGCTCTGCATCCGTAACCAGGCCTTGATCTTTAAGGGTACTGCAAATGCGGTTGACCGTATGTTCCAGGCTTGATTCAGCTTCCAGCGTTTCAACCGTAAAATGGCTCAGTATATGTTGAATGCCGGCCGCGTAATAGCCGATTTTCCGTGCAATCTGAAGCATATTTGGAAACGGCTCCGGTTTTTTGGGAGCCATCCGCTTTTTCCGAAGGATGAGCGGGATTTTTCGGGTGAGCTGGTGTTTGATCTGTTTCACATCTTCCGTATCAAGGAGCGGACTGACTGTGACGCAGTCAATGTTCTCATACGGGATCGGTACGGTTGAAACGATGATGTCGTAGGCATCAGTATTTTTCGTCTTCAGCTCCATCAGCGAGGATATCTCAAAGGAAGCGATTTCAGGAAGCTCTTTTTTCAGCCGCGAGGCCAGCATCTTTGATGATCCGATTCCGCTCGAACAAATCACGAGAGCGCTAATGTCTACTTTTTGTTTGCTCATTTCAAGCGCCGATCCAAAGTGAAGGACGATAAAAGCAATTTCTTCATCTGGAAACCGGATTTCCGGAAAAAATATTTCGACGCCTTCCTCTATGGCCATATATAAGAGGAAATAATCTTTTTTGACCTGTTCTGTTAACGGATTATGCACCGACATCTTTTCTTTGATCCGGATGATCGCCGGTTCAAGGTGGGCGATTAAGCCTTCATAAAGCGAATGATTGCCGGTTAAATTCATGCCCGTTTTTTGCGAGATGAAATCGATCAGCTTTTTCGTTCTGAGCGCAGTATCCAGCTCGATATCTTCCGCTCTATATTCGATTTTGAAGCTTTTGTTGGCGCTTCTTAAATGCATCGTAATATACCCCGCCTCAGCTTCGGGGATCTTCACGTGAAACGCATCTTCAAGTGCCTTTGCAAGCGCAAGCGCCAGTTCAAACTCTTTCGTACGCTTCAGGTCAGACAATTCTTCTTCATTCATATTGATCATTTCACCGAGCTGTATCCGCTCAATCGCAAACGTCAAGTGGACGACGAGAGCGATGTATGCACTGTCAGAAAGGGAAAGTCCATACTTTTCTTTCATTTGAAACAGCACTTTTTCCGCTTTCAGCAATTTCCCCCTGCTAACGACACCGAATATTTTCTCCGGCGCTTCGTTCTTACCTTTAATATTCATTTCGATTGTTTCCAAAAACTGCTGAACATCGAGCTTGTCGGCCATCAAGTTTCCAACGATTTTTCGCTTGGCGTCCTCCGGCCCCCTCAGTTCTATGCCATAGCCTCTTTTTCTGATCAGCGAAAGCCCGAACGGAGCGATCCACTTCTCCAGCTCGTCAAGATCATTGCTGATCGTAGCCGTTGTCACCTGCAAGTCATTGGCGATTGTATAAAGCTTGATCGGCTCTCCCGCTTCAAGCATCGCACATAAAATTAACAGCTTTCGTTCATCGGCACTGTATTCGACATGGCTGTCCCGGGAAAGATCTTCAAGAAGCCGCTGTTTGTCTCCGTAGGCTCCAACCAGTTTCAAGCCTTTTCCCGGCTGCTTATCAAGCTGAAGACTGTACTTATCCAGAACGGCTTTAACCGCTTTAAGCTCGCGGTGGACCGTTCTTGTGCTGACTTCAATATAGTCGGCAATTTCATTGACCTTGAGATAACGGTTTTGATGCAAAAGATATTTCATCAATTTTTGTTCCCTTGCTGTCATATACATAAAACGCCGCCTCCGGTGTTGTCGTTTTTGCGGGGGATGAAAGGGGGTCCGGCGGTTGAAACGGTATCCCTATCATAAAACGCTGTTAAGAAATCTTCAATTCAAACTAATTCATTTTTTATTAAAATCTGTGCAAATACTTTTCAAGAAGTGAAGAAACATCAGCTCACAGCTGATGTTTCTAGATTGTTGACAAAATCCCAAAACGACTTTTAGTTTTGGGATTTTGTCATCCTTTCAGCGTGATTGAAAACCCTTGCAGTCTAGGAAGGCCGAGCATCGGAGCGGAGCGAATGTTGGAATTCGTGAGCACCGACGCGCAGGCCTGACAACGAATGCGAGGGTTTCTCGACACGCTGGAAACATCAGCTCACAACTGATGTTTCTAGGTTAGGTTGCATCTGCGCCGCCCTGTTCATACATTCTGTTTGCGGCAGCCCCCGCTCGGCTGCCGAACTTCTCCCGATTCTATCTAAAGCTATGCTTTCAAATGGCTGATCACCAGTTTGAATAAAGAATGATCCTCTTCGAGTCCGCACACGTCCCGAAGCACGCCTTCATAGCCTTTTTCAGAGATCATGCTCTGAAGCTGAACGGCTTCCGGATCATCTGCACAATCAAACTGCAGCGCCAAGGCAATACCTTCTGCAAGGCGGACAGGGTCAAAGCCTAGGTCGCAAAGCTTCCGGGCCGGGCCGACAAGACGGTCATCTCTGCCAAGCTTGCGAAGCGGCGACCTGGCTACACGGGTGACATCGTCTGACAGGCATTCATTTTCAAAGCGGCCGATAATTTTTGTCATATATGCACGGTGTTCTTCCTGTGTAAAATCGTATGTTTCAACAAGGTACCGGCCTGTTTCTTCAAGCGCGCCTGCGACCGTTTGGCGGACCTCCGGGTGATGAATGGCGTCTTTTATCGTCTTCAAACCTTTCTTATAGCCGGCATAAGCCGCCATGGCATGTCCGGTATTGACCGTAAACAGCTTTCTTTCAATGAATGGCGCGAGATCCGGTACGTATGTCACACCTTTAATATCCGGCACTTTTCCGGCGAATTCCGTTTGATCGACTGCCCATTCGAAAAAAGGCTCAACCGTTACTTTCAACGGATCATCATGATGCTGGATCGGCACGATTCTGTCGACTGCCGAGTTCGGAAAGCCGACTGAATCGCTGATTGCGGAGCGCTCTGTTTCAGTTAAGCGGGAAAAAATTTCCTCGCGAAGATGAGCGCTGCCTCCGATCATATTCTCGCAAGCTATGATATTTAAAGGCTTTGTGTTTATTTTCATCCGGCGCTTCAAACCTTCTGCAATCGGCTCTGCGATCAATTTAAGCACCGTAGGACCCACCGCTGTCGTGACAAGGTCGGCTTTCGCTATCAAATCATACAATTCGTCAAGCTGAGTGGCACTGTTAATCGCCCGCACCGGGCCAATCGTTTCCTGCTTTCTTCCGGCGTCGGCCAATTCGACGGTATAGCGGCCCTTGTCGTTCAGTTCATTGATCACGGCATCGTTTACATCGGCGAACACGACATCATATCCCGATTTGCAGAGCAAGGCTCCGATAAATCCGCGGCCGATGTTCCCCGCACCGAAATGCAGTGCAATCATATCTGGTCACCTTCTTCAAAAACCGCCATTAACTCGTCTTCATTTTTCGCATTGATGATCCGTTCGACATTGTCCGCTTCTGAGCAGACGATCGCAATCTTTGACAAAATCTCCAAATGCTCATCATTTTTCCCGGCAATGCCAAAGATCACTTTAGCCATATTGCCATCGCCGTATTCGACACCTTCCGGAAGCTGGATAACGGATATTCCGGAATGAAGAACATCCTGCTTGCTGTCTTCCGTACCATGCGGAATGGCGATTGCGTTCCCCATGTAAGTGGAAGTGAGGCCTTCCCTCTCCAACATTTTCTCGATATAATCCGCGGTCACATAGCCGGCGTCAACCAGCGCCTTTCCGGCCAGCCTGATCGCTTCTTCCTGCGTTGCGGCAGATTGATTGAGATGAATGTTTTCTTTTGCAAGTACTGGTTTCATTGGGAAATCACTCTCTTTCATACATGTTGTGTGAGCCTGATTGACAGGCTCACGGGTTCTCAAACTTTATTTTTTAAGCTGATTGATCAGTTCGTCGTATTTTGGACTGTTAAGGAAATTTTCCACCGATATGTGTCTGGCGTTTGGAAGCTTCGCTTTTGCGCGTTCCGTTAAGTCTTTATGGGTGATGACGATGTCGGCATCTTCCGGCAGATTATTGATCGATGTATTGGATACGTCGATATCGAGTTCTGCTTTTTTGACTTTGTTTTTCAAAATGGATGCCCCCATCGCACTGGAGCCCATTCCGGCATCACACGCGAAAATGATCTTGCCGACATTTTCGTACTGAGCCGCCGATTCTTCCGCTTGATCAGCCGAAGTCAATGCAGAAACGGCCTGGCTCTTCTTCCCTTTCATTTGCTGCATTTTTTCCGCTGCGGCCGTTAAATCTTCTTCGCCGGCTTTAGACGTTTTCAAAATCAAAGAAGCTACGATGAATGAAACGGCTGCTGCAACGAGAACACCAAGGATCACGCCGATATGGTTGCCTTTCGGCGTCATCGCCAGCACCGCAATAATACTTCCAGGTGAAGGAACAGCCGCAAGCCCCGCATTAAAGATGGAGAACGTCAGTACACCGCTCGCTCCGCCCGCTATTGCAGCCAGGATTAACAGCGGTTTCATCAGAATGTAAGGGAAATAAATTTCGTGAATCCCGCCAAGGAAATGGATCACTGCAGCGCCCGGAGCGGTCTGCTTTGATGTACCTTTTCCGAAAATCATATAAGCTAAAAGAATCCCGAGACCCGGGCCTGGGTTCGCCTCCAATAGGAATAAAATTGACTTTCCTGTCTGGGCGGCCTGCTCAATACCAATCGGGCTCAAAATCCCGTGGTTAATCGCGTTGTTAAGGAAAAGAACTTTCGCAGGCTCTACAAAAATACTTGCCAATGGAAGCAAATTCGCATTGACGATCACTTCCACGCCGGCGGCCAATGTTTTGTTCAAGCCGAGCACCACCGGACCGATTGCTAGAAAGCCGAGCACTGCCAGAATGAAGCCGAGAATTCCGGCTGTAAAGTTGTTGATTAGCATTTCAAATCCGGATCGGACCTTATCTTTGAAAAGCCTGTCCGTCAGTTTCATCAGGTAACCGCCCAGCGGCCCCATGATCATTGCGCCGAGGAACATCGGAATGTCCGCGCCGACGATAACGCCGATCGCTGCAGTCGCACCAACGACGCCTCCGCGGTGGTCGTACACCATCTTACCGCCCGTGTATCCGATCAAGAGCGGCAGCAAAAATTTGATCATCGGATCAACCAATGAAGCAAGCGCTTCATTCGGCTTCCATCCCGTCGGAATAAACAGGGCGGTAATGATCCCCCATGCGATAAATGCGCCGATATTCGGCATGATCATTCCGCTCAAATAGCTTCCGAAACGTTGAATCTTTACTTTGAAATCTGAATTTTGTCTTTCTTCCATTTCATAACCCTCCTTTGTTGTCCTTTCAAGCGTGATAAAAAAATGATGTCGAATAATGTCGGCTCCTTATCTCTATATTAAAACGCTTACAGATGACTGCTCAATTGAAAGAAAACGGTACTTTGGCAGGAGCCGTGTGACAAAATTTAATAGTTTCATTTTTCAGTCTGGTTCCGGTTGCTGCGGCCGACTCGAGGAAAATAAAGGCTCGCTGACGATTAGCACAAAAAAAGACCATTCCTGATTGGAATGGTCTTTCTTCATCATATTCAGCTTTTCAGCGGCCCGTAGCCTGCCGCTCTCAGCTTTTCCGCCATCGCTTCATACCCTCTGCTGTTTGGATGCACACGGTCAATTGACAAATATTCTTTTTCGCGTCCTTTAAAGACAGCATAAGTATCGATCACCTTGATTTGCGGAGCGGACTCGAGCTGCTTTAAATGCCTGTTAAAGCCGGAAATCCATTTGTCCGCTAATTCAATTGATGGAAAAGGGTTGTATAAATTGAGAAGACGGACGAGGTAACGCGTATCTTTCTCTCCCTTTATGTCTCTGATTTTCTCAAGCATGCCTGAGTAGTTTTTCTGACAGTGGGAGGAAGCTTCCAAAAAGACTTGTTCATCCTTTTCTTTTTCATATATCTCCAGCGATTGCAGAAGGTCATTGCCACAGCCCGTTATCGTGATGACGTCCGCTTTTTTGACCTGTTCCATGATAAACGGCTCGTTCAGCATCGCTAGAATTTCCGACGTCTCAAGACCCGATTTTGCAAATACAAGCAAAGAAACTTCTTCGTTCAAATCCACTTCCATTTTCCTTTTATAGCGCTGGACAAATCCCGGCTCAAACAAACCTGCACCGACCCCGACGGTTAGAGAATCGCCGAGAGCCGTATATTGAAGCATCATTTCCTTTCCCCCTCCGGTATGCCGTTTTTTCGCGGCAGCTACCATATATGTACTCGGCAAAGGGTTGAAAGGATACTTTTCTTTTTTCCTAAAAACCTAATTTTCTCGAGATATCAAGCGCCGCCTTTTTCACTCTTTCGGTCAAGTAAGGAAGGCGGTCTTTCTGAAAGCGGGCTTCAAACCCGGCGATGCTGATCCCGGCCACGACTTCGCGCTTATGATTGAAAATCGGCGCGGCAATCGCGGAGGTGTAGTCTTCGAGCTCCGAATGACTGACCGTGCAGCCGCTCCGGTACGACTCGTCCAAAGTGCGGATCAGCTCGGTCTTATCCCGAATCGTGCCGGAAGCGATCGGCACCAGCTCTGTTTTCTTGATATAGGCATCCCGCTCCTCTTCTGGCAAAAACGTCAGAATGCTTCTCGCACAGGCTCCGGCATATAAAGGGGACCGCCTCCCGATCGCTGTATAGAGACGAACGGTCTGCGTGCCCTCAATTTTTTCTATATACATTGCTTCATTTCCCTGCCTTACGATTAAATGGACGGCTTCATCCACGTCATCGCGGAGTTCTTCCATGATAGGCAGAGCGATTTTTCGAATATCAAGCCTTTCTGAAACAAGGTGGCCGTATTGTAAAAACAGCAGTCCTAAAGCATACATCCCGTTCTCGTCACGGTCGAGAAAACCCATTTCTTCGAGAGAACAAACCATGCGGTAGACAGATGTTTTCGGCATGCCTGTCAGCTCAATCATGTCGCCCAGTGAGAGCCTTTCTCTCGTCAGGAACAGATTGAGCAGGGTCATGGCTTTGACAACTGTTTTGTTTTTATGTTCCATGCCTTCCCCCTCCTGATACACATCACACCTATCATAACATGTATTCAAGCTTCAATCGGGCAGAAAGTTCGCTGATTTTTGTCTCCCGTTCGATGTAAATGCGCTCTGCTTCCTCAAGGCTGACAAGCTGAAACTGCACCTGCTCGCCCGGCATCATCTGCGTGACCTGCGAAAAATCGGCGGATACGATATGGGCGATTCTCGGATATCCGCCAGCTGTCTGCCTGTCTGCGAGAAGAACGATCGGATTGCCGTCGGGCGGCACCTGAATCGTTCCAAACGATACCGCTTCAGAGATCATTTCCAGAGGCTGAGTGAGTTCGAGCGCTTCTCCTTGAAGACGGTACCCCATCCGGTCGGATTTGGCCGTCACCCGGAATGTATCCGCGAAAAAGCGCTCTTGCGATGATGAGGTGAAGCAAGCGAACTGATCGCCTTTGATGACACGAATGACCGGGTTCTTTTTTAATGGGAGAAAATATTTGCGGTCGACAGCCCACTTCGGAGCCGCAAAGCCCCGGCTATTGCCATGGTCTGCGAGCTTTTTGTGCATCGCTTCCGACAATGGCGTCGGGCTGCCTAGCGATAACACGTCTCCCTTTTGAAGCGCCCTTCCTTGAAAGCCGCCGAGCCCTGCTCTGACATATGTGCTTTTGCTTTCCATAATAGGCGGCACATCAATCCCCCCGGCCACCGCCATGTATACACGGCTTCCGCGCTTGCACATGCCGAATGTCAACACGCTGCCTTCTTTGATGAAAACCGGACGCCAAAGCGGGACTTCTTCGTCATTTACCATCAGTGAAAAGTCAGCGCCCGTCACCGCTATAAGAGCCGGTTTTTGAAAGCGGAGAGACGGCCCCGGTCCCATCAGCGTCACTTCAAGTGCAGCTTCGTTCTGGCTGTTCCCCGCGAGCAGATTGGCAATCCGCAAAGAATCGGCATCCATGGCCCCGCTGACAAGCACCCCGTATTTTTGAAAACCTGCGCGGCCCAAGTCTTGAACCGTCGTCATCAGACCCGGCTTTAACACTTCTATGCTCAAGATTTTCCCTCCTTCAGCGCGTGATACTCCTCTTCTGTCACGCTGACAAATTTCACGATATCCCCTGCTCTCAGAAGGCTCGGAGGCTGTTCATAAGGCTTGAATAATTCAAGCGGTGTATTGCCGATCAGCTGCCAGCCGCCCGGCGTTGAAAGGGGATAGACGCCTGTTTGCATGCCGGCGATTCCCACAGAACCGGCGGGAATCGAAGTCCGCGGAGATGACCGCCGCGGCGCGGCTATCTTTTCAGACATTCCGCCTAGGTAAGGGAATCCCGGCGCAAAGCCGATCATATAAACGAGGTACTCACCCGAGGTGTGAATATCGATGACTTCCTGTGCAGTCAGTCCGTTGATGTCGGCCACTTCCTCCAAATCAGGGCCGAAACGGCCGCCGTAACAAACCGGAATTTCCACCGTACGCTGATTTGTTTCTTCTTCCATTGTGAGCTCTTGGAGATGATGTTCGATGAGGGCTTTTACCTTTTCATACGGAGAATCAACAGCCTTGCAGCTCTCCATCTTGCGGTATACTTCAAATGGCTGATAGAAAACGGTCACACTCGTGAAAGCCGGCACACACTCAATAAAACCGGGAAACGGCTCGTTTTCAATCCGCTTTGTCAGCGCGCTGACGACACGGTGCGTCTGTTCGCTTATCCCCTCTCCGAGCTGAATGATAACCGCTGAGTCGCCGAGCGGAGACATTGTCACATTCGATAGATTTTTCAATTCTGTTTCACCTTGCCTTTCATCCCCTTAAATCAAAAATCAATACAGATAAACCGCTCTGTATTGATCTTGAGATCCTATAACACACCAAATTGTTCGTCCCGAACATCGGTAACCAGCATATGGCCGGGCGAATGCGTGATCATCAGCTCCGGCTTTACATGCATTGCGACGGCCTGAGGGGTGACGCCGCAAGCCCAAAATACCGGAACTTCCCCTTTTTTTATCGTGACCGCATCACCGAAATCGGGTTTTGCGATATCTGTTATACCGATGGCTTCAGGACTGCCGATATGGACAGGCCCTCCGTGAACGGCGGGAAACCTTGATGTAACCTGAACGGCACGCACCGCCTGCTCTTGCGGAACCGGCCTCATGCTGACGACCATCGGCCCTTGAAAACGGCCTGCCGGGACACAAGGAATATTCGTTTGATACATCGGAACATTACGCTTTTCTTCAATGTGTCTGACAGGGATTCCGTTATTGATTAACGCTTGTTCAAACGTAAAGCTGCAGCCGATTAAAAACCCGACCATGTCGTCTTCCCATAAAAAAGAGATATCTGTCACTTCATCCGCCAATTCGCCACGCTTGTATACGCGGTATTTTGGAAAATCGGTGCGGATATCGGCGTCCGGCGCCGTGATGGACGCAACCGGAGATCCGGGATCTGTGACATCGAGAATCGGACACGGCTTTTGATTGCGCTGGCAAAACAGCAAAAACTCAAAAGCGAGCTCTTTTTTCAAAATCACCAGGTTTGCCTGGGTAAAACCCCCGGCCATGCCGGCTGTCGGACCCGTTATTTCCCCTTTTCGAATCAGGGCCCTGACTTCGTCAGGACGCATTTCATTTACATGACGCAACGATATCATCCCCATAACTTAGGAATTTCATTGATTAACGTATAGCCTCCCATGATAGCCATGACAATAACGACCAGAATACCCGGAATTGTAAGCCAGATCGGATGCCTGTAGTCGCCGACGATATTCTTCTTATACGCGCCGATCAAAAGGGAGCCGAGTGCGATCGGCAAGATTAAGCCGTTTAATGCGCCGGCAAGAACGAGAAGGTTGACCGGCTTTCCAATTGTTACAAAGCAAATCGTTGATACGATAATAAAGACAATAATAATGCCGCGCGAATTCTTTTCGATTTTCGGAGAAAATGTTTTAAAGAACGATACGGACGTATAAGCAGCGCCGATTACAGATGTAACGGCAGCTCCCCACATGACGAGGCCGAAGATTTTGTAGCCAATATTTCCCGCAGCAAGCTGGAAGACAGAAGCCGGCGGGTTATCCGGATTAATCTGCAGGCCTTTTGAGACGACTCCAAGTACGGCAAGGAAAAGCGCAATCCTCATGACAGATGTAATCAAAATGCCGGAAACAGAGCTTTTCGTTACTTCGGGAATCGCATCCTTCCCTTTAACACCCGCATCAAGCAAACGGTGTCCGCCGGCAAATGTAATGTATCCGCCGACCGTACCGCCGACAAGCGTCACAATCGCAAGAATGTCGATCTTATCAGGCATGATCGTCTTTGTTACCGCTTCTCCAACCGGAGGCCCGGTAGTAATCGCAACGTACACCACCAACAAAATCATGACAAAGCCCGCGATCAGCGTAAACCGGTCCATCGCTTTTCCCGCTTCTTTAATGACAAAGATCAAAACCGCGATCACGGCACTGATAATGGCACCTGTCTGCGGTGTAATGCCGAATAAAACCTGCAGGCCGAGACCGGCACCTCCGATATTGCCGATGTTGAAAGCAAGCCCGCCCAGAACGACGAGAAAGGCGATGACATAGCCGAGTCCCGGAAAGACGAGGTTGGCGATTTCCTGCCCTCTTTTTTCAGAAACCGCAATGATTCTCCACACATTGGTTTGGACGAAAATATCTAAAATGATGGAAACGAGGATGACAAAGCCGAAGCTTGCAGCCAAGCTCTGTGTAAATACTGTGGTTTGCGTTAAAAATCCCGGCCCGATTGAGGATGTGGCCATTAAAAAAGCGGCGCCCAAAAGCAACGTCCAGTTGCTTGATGACGCTTTTGTTTTTTTATTTTGTTTCAAATGGTATTCCTCCTTTTGTCAACATCATGTGGAAAAGGCTTGTATTTTAATATCTGCTGCTGCGAGTTCACGGCGGATTTTTTTCGCAAACTGAAGCGCGTGTGCACCATCTCCGTGAATGCACACCGTATCTGCTTTAAGGCTGACATCCGTTCCTTGCAGGCTGCGGACTTTACCTTCTTTCACCATGCGGATCACCTGACCGACGGCTTCATCATCATCATGAATCAGCGCATCATTCTGCCGGCGGGAAGTCAGCGTTCCGTCTTCCTGATATGTACGGTCGGCGAACACTTCGTGAGCCGTTTTCAAACCGGCTCTTTCACCGGCAAGCACAAGTTCGCTTCCCGCCAAACCGAATAAAATCAGTTCCGGGTCTGTTTGATAAACTGCACGCGCTATCGCATCCGACAGTTCCCGGCTTTGCGCTGCCATATTATACAGTGCGCCATGGGGTTTCACATGCTGCATGGTCACGCCTTCGGCCTTTAGAAATCCTGAAAGCGCACCGATTTGATACACGACAAGATCGTATGCTTCTTCAGGCGTAATCGCCATATTGCGGCGCCCGAATCCCGCTAAATCGGGAAGTCCCGGATGCGCGCCGATTTTCACGCCTTTTTCCGCCGCCATTTTGACGGTTTTGCGCATGACGCCAGGGTCTCCGGCGTGAAATCCGCAAGCGATGTTGGCTGATGTAACAAATTCGAGAATCTCCTCATCCAGCCCGATTTTATAAGCGCCGAAGCTTTCTCCAAGATCGCAGTTTAAATCAACTTGATTCATCAAATCCCCCCTATATATTGATGCACATTCGGTCAAATTTTAGTATATCCCTCGTTTTGTTCCGTTTTTCGGAACCTTAATTCCGAATAATCAAACTTGAATTGATTATATCAAGGATTTGCCCGCTTGGCATCATATTGTTAGAAAACCTCACATAAAATAAATCATTTTTCCTAAAAACTTTTAACTGAAAAACCTGGTTTCACAAGGTTTTTTCAGCTTGCTTCAGTCCATGAATATTTTTTATTTTGTACAAAAAAAGAGCCGCAAATCGGCTCTTTTTTCGGCTAGGACAAAACCCAATGCCTGATCGCTTTTGCGACTCCGTGTTCGATATTGGAATCCGTAATCCAGTCCGCGGTTTCTTTGACGATTTCCTGGGCGTTTCCCATTGCAACGCCTAAACCCGCTTCTTTGATCATGGCGATATCATTTAAACTGTCTCCGACCGCCATCACATGTTCCATCGTAAAACCGAGGCGCTCGCATACTTTTGCCAAAGCGGCCGCTTTATTGATCCCGATGGCATTGACTTCAATATTGGTCGGGCTTGAATTGGTGACTTCCAATTCTTTGTTCTTTTTCAGCTCTTCCAGGACCCGGCTTCTGACGTCGTCATCCGGAATATCAAAGCCGAATTTCAACCATTCATACGCCTGAATATCCTCAGGAAACTCGCCTCTCCACACTTTATCGACGCTGGCGGCCCAGAAATCGGTGTTGTGCAGATTGCGCAAATCCCACATCATTTGGACATGATCGGGATGAAGCAGCTGGCGTTCAACGAGGTTGAAAGACGAATCCCAGATTTCACTGCCGTTTGCCGTGATCAAAAAAGAAGACAGTTCGAGCGACTCCGCCAACTCCCGGCACGTCATCAGCGTCCGCCCGGTGCTGAGCACGACATAAATCCCTTTTTCCTCTGCTTCTTTAATCGCATTTCTGTTTTCATCAGAAATGGTCTGTTCATCATTTAATAGTGTTCCATCCATATCCAGAGCTACTAGCTTCACATCGATTCGATCTCTTTGACTGACTGACACGATATTTAAGATACCTCACTTTTTTTAGGCTTTTATCTATTCTAATATAAAAATCGGCCAGGACAAAGAAATCTTAAACGAGCTGTTCCGCCGCCCGTGCGATATGTTCTGCGGTCAAACGGTAATATTTTTTCAAATAATCGATCGTCCCGACCTGTCCGAAGGCTTCATGAACCCCGATTCTCTTGAGCGGAGCGGGATAATGTTCACTCAGCACTTCCGCGACTGCGCTTCCCAATCCGCCTATGACATTATGGTTTTCTGCCGTGACAATCGCATTCGTTTTTTGTGCGTAATGAATCACGGTTTCTTGATCGATCGGCTTGATGCAATACATATCGATGACCGCTGCATCGATCCCTTTTTCTTTTAGCTGTTCCGCCGCCTGCAAAGCTTCCGCGACCATGATACCGCTGGCAAACAACGCCGCATCGCTGCCGTCTTTGAGAACTTTTGCTTTTCCGTCTGCAAATGTTTCGTGTTCATCATAAAGTCTGACGGCTTTTTTTCTGATCGTCCTAATATAGTGAATGCCATACTCTCCCGCAGCCCTTTTGATCAAAAATTTGAGCATTGTCGCATCGCTTGCTTCATAAACAAAGGCATTTGGGATTAGCCGGGCGAGTCCCAAATCTTCAAAAGCCATATGGGTACCGCCGTTATGTTCAGCCGTAATACCCGAATCTGAACCGAGAATCTTGATGTTTGTTTTGGCATATGCACCTGAAACAAACAGCTGATCAAAGCAGCGTCTTGTCGCAAACTGAGCGAACGTGTGAACAAACGGGATTCTTCCGGTTAACGAAAGCCCGGCCGCAAGCCCTATCATATTGGCTTCCATGACACCGCAATTGATCACTTGCTCGGGGATGCGCCGTTTGATTTTGTCCATGGAGATCGAGCTCATCAAATCCGCTTCCAAGGCCACGATGTCCGCGTTTTCTTGAGCCAGTTCATATACGGCTGAGCTGTATGCCTGCCTCATTTCGACAGCATCCAGCTTTACATTTGCTGCCGCCTCATTCATGCCCTCACTTCCTTTTCTTCAAGCGTCAAAATGATCTTTTCGATCATGCGGTTTTGCTCATCATTCGCTCTAATGTGGTGGCTGTTCTCCATATTTTCAAAATAAGGGATGCCCTTTCCCTTCACCGTATCAAGGATGACGGCAACCGGCCTTTCCCGCTGGGCTTCTCCTCTTTTGACCGCTTGATAAATGGCATCCGGTTCATGTCCGTTTACCCTTTCGGAATAAAACCCGAAGGCTGAAAATTTGCTGACAAAATCCAGCGGATCAATAATATCTTTAGTCGGACCGTCCAGCTGTTGTTTATTATCATCCACAAACACATAAAGATTGTGGAGCTTATGGTGTGCCGCGAATTGAATCGCTTCCCAGCATTGACCTTCATTCAGCTCCCCGTCGCCGACAATGACAAAGGTGCGGTTTGTGCGTCCTGAAAGCTTATGCGACAGCGCGACTCCTGCTGCAGCCGAGATCCCCTGGCCAAGCGACCCGGTCGTCATATCGACTCCCGGTGTTAAATTCCGGTCAGGATGCGACGGAAGAGCCGTGCCGTTTTGGTTTAGCGTATAGAGCACATCTTCTTCAAAATAGCCGGTAAGATGAAGCGCTGCATACAAGGCGGGGCCGCCGTGCCCTTTTGAAAGGATAAAGAAGTCCCGATCTTCCCACGACGGATTGGCGGGATCTATTTTCATCACCTTTCCATATAAAACGGCCAACACATCGGCGATTGACAAGCTGCCTCCATAATGCCCAAAACCGAGGTGATGAAGCTGTTTCAGTGTCAGCAGCCTGATTTGATCACGAAAACGCTCCATATCGATTTCTCTCACTGACATCATTGCCCACTCCTTTATGCTTCAGCTTTATGATCGGACTTCTCCGCCTTTCCGCGTTTAAAGCCCAGCAAGACCGCGCCAGCCAAGACCGCTGCGATTCCAATTACAACTCCTCCAGACCCCAGCAGTTTCAACGCATGCCCAAGCACGATTCCTGTCGCAGCAAAATCTGTATCGGAAAATGTCGTATTGGCAAAACCTAAATCACCCATGACCGGCAGCAGAAACACAGGGAAAAACGTAATGATCAGACCGTTGACAAAAGACCCCAAGACCGCTCCCCGTATCCCCCCTGCAGCGTTCCCGAAGACGCCGGCCGAGGCTCCTGTGAAAAAGTGCGGAACCACTCCGGGAAGAACGATGACGGCTCCGGCTGCTCCGAGAATCAACATGCCGGTGATGCCGCCAATGAAGCTGCAAAAAAAGCCAATTAATACGGCGTTTGGCGCGTACGGAAAAATGATCGGACAATCCAGTGCAGGCTTGGAATCCGGCACAAGCTTGTCAGATATGCCTTTAAATGCCGGAACGATCTCTGCGAGCACAAGTCTGACTCCTGAAAGAATAATAAACACCCCTGCCGCAAATGTGACCGCTTGAATAACGGAGAAGACAAGGTAATGCGTACCGCCGCTCAACTCGCGCTCCACATAGCCCGCTCCTGCAAATAAGGCAATCAAAACGTACAAGATGGTCATGGTGAGTGCAATGCTGACAGAACTATCCCTTAAAAATCCGAGGCCCTTCGGGAACCGGATTTTTTCAGTTGAGCGCGAGCCCTTGCCTGCTGCTTTGCCGATTAACCCGGACACAGCGTAACCGATTGAAGAAAAATGGCCGAACGCGACCTTATCATTGCCGGTTATCTTTTTCATAAAAGGCTGAACCATCGCCGGAAACACACTCATTGTCAAGCCGAGTGAAACCGCTCCGACGCCGATCAAAAACGGGCCCTTCAACCCCGCCACCGCCAGTATGACGGCGATTAAACAAGCCATATACAATGTGTGATGGCCCGTCAAAAAAATGTATTTTAATCTGGTAAAACGGGCAATTAAGATGTTGGACAGCATCCCGAAAAACATAATCAGCGCTGTCGCCGTTCCGTATTCGTTGAGCGCCATCGCGACAATCGCTTCATTGTTCGGAACGACGCCGTTCACATGAAAGGCTGCCTGAAACATCTTTCCGAACGGCTCAAGCGAACCAACAAGAATACCAGCCCCGGCTGAAATCACGATAAAACCTAAAAACGATTTCGTCGTCCCTTTCACAATTTCATTGGCCGGCTTTTTTTGAAGCAGAAGACCGATAAGAGAAATGGCTGCAATTAATACAGCTGGCTGGCTCAACACATCCATCATCAACTTTAGTGCTCTTTCACCCATTTGCAGTTCCTCCTTTTCTGTGATTAAAGCACTCCTTTTTTCTGCAATGTTTTAACCAGTTTTGTTTTCAGTTCATCCATGTCTATAATGCTTTCAAGTACGACGATATCCCGCAGGTGGGATGCTCCTTCCGCGATATCTTTGGCAACGACAAACAAATCCGCTTGATCAGGAGACGCTGAGCTCAAATCCGAATGATCCACCTCGATCTCCACCAATCCCATTTCCTGCAAAATGTCCTTAATATTCATTTCAAGCATAAAACTGCTTCCGAGTCCTGATCCGCAAACGGCCAATATCTTCATGTTATCCCTCCTGTTTTTAATTGGATGAATAGGCTTCGATTAAACGTTTGATATGCTCCAACGACTCGGTTTCCTTTAAGGAGTCCTGATTTTCCTTATTGCTGAGAAGCCGGGTCAGTTGGGAAAGTGCTTTCAAATGTGTCGTATGGTCAACCGCCGCAATGCAAAACAATAGCCTTACCGGATACTGTTCATCATCCAAAAAATAGACCGGCTCCTTCAGTTTCAGGAGACTCATTCCCACCTTTCGGACGCCCTTTTCAGGTCTTGCATGAGGGACGGCAATCTCGGGGCCGATGATCATATAAGGTCCCATCGTTTTGACATTGTCGATCATCGCATCTGTGTATTCCTTCAAGATCACCTCCTTATCAAGCAAAGGCTTTGCCGCTGTTTGAATCGCTTCTTCCCAGCTATTGATTTGGTCAGCCATTTGAATGGTTTCGTCTGTCAGCAGATCTTTCAGCACTGGTCGTTTCCCCCTTGTTTCCGTCACTTTTTGAACAAATATAATATTTTTCAATGATTCTCTTAGTCCTTTTTCGTCTATGATACTGGCGTGCTTCTTGAGAATGTGAAGAAATTCGTCTGTCAAAAGCTCCCTTTGCTTCACACCGAACATTTCCTGATACACTTCATTGACAAGCCTGCTTTTTTCAGCGGGCGTCATCAGCGGCCTGACCATGTAGTATCGTTTTTTGGTTTTAAGCTCAACAGTGGAAAACACAGCATCATAATGCTCAAAGACGTCAGGTGTGAATTCCTGCAAAGGCATCGCCTTCTCAACGACAATCTCTGAAAATAGCGATTCGAGCTGGCGCCTGACCATCAAGGATGAGCTGACACCGCTCGGGCAGACGACGACAGCCGTCTTTTTGGATGACCCGGACTGCACCGGCTCCTCAAGCAATGCACCAAAATGTATCGTGATAAAGCCGATTTCTTCCTCTGGAACCGGTTTGTTCAGCAGCGCTTCAAGGTGCCGCATCAGCTTTTGAACGATGGTAAACAGTTCTTTGTGCTCTTTCTTAATTTTGCTGAGCAGGGGATTGTGAATCGGGATGCGGTATTTCATTCTGAAATATGCCGGCTTCAAGTGCCGATAAAGAGATTCCGCCACCTCGCGCCTCCTTGGAAATGTGATGCATGCTCTTGATTCAAATTCAAACACAAGCTTTTCACATAGCTGATAAAGCGGATCATGCGCCGGCTGTTGTCCGAATGAAAGCCCGAGCAGCTGAATCAAAATGTAGCAAAGTTCGGTTTCATGGACGGGAATCCGAAGTTCATTCACAAGCCTTACGGCTGCGTTTTTCAGCGGACTTTGCTTTAAAAGCTCCCCCTCCTCCTGGTGAAAACGGACAATTTTTCCTTCGGCCACTCTGATCGAATACATCATCAGAAAGTGGATAAATTCATTAAGCCTTTCTTCAACGAGTTGAAGCCCGTATTCTTTTGAGACAAGTTCAACCGCTCTTTTGATTTCTTGTTGTGTGTGATCGTGCGAGCCGGAAATTTTTAAAATATAATGAAGGATTTCTTTGCCGTAAGGCTTTTGCAGGAAAGATGAAAGGTGGTGCATGACCGGAACTCTTTTATCAAACTCGCTTCCTATTAAATGATAGCCGCGCTGTCTTGTATATTTGATTGTCACCAAAAACGGAGCCAGCGCCTCATTCGCTTTTTTCACATCATTCATGACCGTATTTTTGCTGACCTGCAATAACTGTGTCAGATGAGCGGATGAAATCGGCTCTCTGCGGACAAACAGAAACATGTACAAGGCTTTGATCCGCTCTTCCTGCGTGAAAATAAATGAGCGGCCGATGTCTGAACAGGCTTCGGAGAACCGCAATTCAAGCAATTTTTCCGGAACGGCCAGCCTGTTCTTTCTTTTATACTCGATTTCAGGCAGCTGCTTTTCGTTCAGCCAATAATTGATTTTCTCAAGGTCATAGCAGATTTGCCGTTTCGATAATTGAAAATGATCAAGCAGCTGATGCATTGTCGCTTCTCTGACACGCAGCAAATATTGGAGCAATTGAGCCGGACGTTTCTCGTTGATCATTTTTGCGCCCCCCCTTATTGTCATCATATAATAAAGCGCTTTCACTTTGTTTGCCGATTGGGCACAATTCATGGGACTTCCGATCTTCAAGATTGGTCTGATATCCTTCTTTTTTATCGTAAAAGCATAAAAACCTCTCAAAAAATGTTGAGAGGTTTTTTTCTATCAATCAGCTGTCATGCCAATATGCTTTCATCAAATCTTCCGACCACTTCGGCTGTATGATTTGCCCTTTCGGGAGAAATTCTTTCATCACCGGTTTGATATCGATCACAGGTGTTCCGTCAATCGCATCCAACCCTTTCACTACAAGCTTGCTCTCCGATTTTTCAAGGAGGGTGACAACAGTCGCGCCGAGCCTGTTCGGCCTGTTTTTTCCGCGCTGAGCGAAAATGCCTGTCTCAGGATAGTTTTTATTGTTTCTCGGGCGCCTCGCCTGATATTGTATTTGATCCTCTTTTACTTGATGAAAGTAAAAGATAATGTCCAAATGGGAAAATGCTTCGATCCCTTTTAAAGCGTCTGGATGGATATCTTCAGCTAATTTAATTTCAGAAATCACATCGCCCCAATGATCATCCTTCGGCAAAATCCGCAAGTTTTTCACAAACGCGACAGGCTTTATTTCTATCAATTTTATCCCCCGCTTTCACTTCGCTTCCATAAAAATCCCGATCTCTGCTTTCGCTGCAGGTTTTCCGTTTACTGATGCGGTTCCTTTACCGAATAAAAACCCCCGTTTATAGCGGGAAACTTCAAAGTATAGATCAAGTTTGTCTCCCACAACAGCCTTGCCGGTGCATTCGGCATTTTTCACCGAAGACAGAAAACCGATCTCAGCCGGGTCTTTGAGCGCAGTAAATGCAGCGGTCTGTGCCAGCGCTTCAATGATGATGGAAAATGGCATTTCCTTTTGGTTTTCCGTAATAAACCAGTCGTTTTCCGTTATGAATTTATATCCTTTCACCCATTTTCCCGGCTCGCTTTCTACAACACGGTCAATGAATAGAAACGGGTATCGATGCGGCAGTACAGAGTTGTTCACGCTGATCATCCTTTTTTACATGATTATACCGCAGTTTCATTTTTTTCTCTTTTGTTTAGCGCGATGACACAGAATGAAATAGCTGCTGAACGCTCACAAATTCCACCATGACAAAAAGCCGGGGCCTAAGCTCCGGCTTTGCTTCATTAATTCGATTTCAGATTGTCCGGGAAGACGGTCAGATCCACTCCCCATAAATGTGGAAGAATGTAGAACACAGCTCCGACGATTAAAATCAGTGTGAAAATATTAATGATAAAGCCGGTTCGAACCATCTCACTGATCTTCAATTTGCCCGATGCGAAAATAATCGCATTCGGCGGCGTGCCGACCGGCAGCATGAAGGCGCAGTTTGCCGCCATTGCAGCAGGCACCATTAATGCGTACGGATGAACATTCAGCGCTAACGCGAGCGAGGCCAGTACAGGCAGAATCATAGTCGCCGTAGCCGTATTCGACGTAATCTCCGTCAAAAACAGCACCAATGCCGCTGAGATAACGACAATGATCACAAAGTTAAATCCATCCAATACCGTGAGCCTTCCGCCGATCCATTCCGCCAGACCCGTTTCTTTAAAGCCAGTCGCGAGCGCCAAGCCTCCTCCGAATAAAAGGAGAATCCCCCACGGCAAGTCCTTCGATACTGACCAGTCTAATACCCTGCCCCCTTTATTGAGCGAAGGGATCAAGAAGAGCATTGAAGCCGCGAATATCGCAATCATTGTATCGTCAATACCCGGTATTTTGTCATCCCATAAAAACGTTCTCGTCACCCACATAAACGCGGCAAACCCGAAGACGAGCAGAACCATCGATTCTTCAAAGCTCATTTTTCCGAGCTTTCTTTTTTCTTCGAGAATCAATTCTTTTCCGCCCGGAAGCTCCTTCATCTTGATAGGATGCGCCACTTTCGTCAAGTACAGCCATACCGCTACAAGCAAAATGACGACGACCGGAACGGCAAAAGCCATCCATCCACCGAAAGACACTTCAACTCCGTACAGCTTTTTAATATTGGCGGCCAAAATAATGTTCGGCGGCGTGCCGATCAGTGTACCAAGTCCGCCGATTGTCCCCGCATACCCGATGCTGAAGATCAGCGCTTTTGAAAATTTTGCTTCTTCTCCGGCTAAATCTTTTCTTTCAGATTTCATGACGGCTGATACCTGGTGAATGATAGCGGTTCCAATCGGAAGCATCATCATGACCGCGGCCGTATTTGAGACCCACATCGACAAAAACCCTGTGGCCGCCATAAAACCGAGGACGATCCTTGAAGTGCTCGTACCCACTACAGAAATGATATTGAGCGCGATCCTTTTATGGAGATTCCAACGCTCCATCGCAAGTGCAATCAAGAAGCCTCCTAAGAATAAAAAGACGATCGGATCGCCGTAGCTTGACGTGACAGCTGCCCCTTCCAGCGCCCCGGTCAGCGGAAGCAGCACGATCGGCAGCAATGATGCAGCCGGAATCGGAACAGCCTCCGTAATCCACCAAACCGCAACCCACAAAGTGGTCGCCAATACCATTCTTCCTTCATAGCTCAGACCTTCGGGAAAAAAGAACAAAAGGACGGCGAAAAACAATGCAGGACCAAGCAGCAGCCCGATTTTTTGAGGCGTTTTATAGCTCGGCGGCTTCTCTTCCTTCATGGTTTGCGCCGACTTGATCTTTAAACCGGCATCTTTTCCCGCTCTGACAGGCATGGCAAACAAAAGCAGCCTCTTTGCTTCCCGGTGTGATCTCCAAAGCATATCCCATGCTGACACAACGCTTGATTTCATAAAAAATCCCCCTTCCCCTCTATCGATAAAGCGCTTACAATAGTAATCAAAAAGTAAGCTGCCGACTGTCGACAGTTATAACTTAATTATAACGGACAGCTAATGGCAGTCAACACTTTTTTGTCACAAAATACTCAATATTATGGTAATTATAGGTTGATAGTATTTCTCTCTTTTTGCTAGACTATTAGTGATTTCCGCAGTGAAAAATAAACGAGGTGAACAGCGTGAAGTTTTCGATCCAACGTGCAGTCTCTTATCATGATCAAGTCCATCATTATTTAAAAGATATGATTATTAAAGGAGGATATCAGCCAGGCGAACGGATCTATGAATCCAAAATCGCCAAGGAGCTGCAAGTGAGCCGCAGCCCCGTCAGGGAGGCAATTCGGACACTTGAACAAGAAGGCCTGTTATTGATAGATGATAAATCAAAAATTACAGTTTATGAACCGACAATCAAAGACCTTGAAGAAATATACCAATGCCGCCAGGCGCTCGAATCACTGGCCGTTTCATTAGCGACCCGCCTTGCTTCAAATGAAACACTGGCGCTCATTTCCGAAACGCTCTCTGAAGCGCATAAGCATCAAGAAAGCCAAAGTCCGGAGTCGGCCAATGCTCTGCTTCGTCTAAATACGCGATTTCATGATGTCATTATCGAAGCGAGCGAAAACGAACGCCTGCAAAAACAGCTGCTTGATTTGCGGTCGCTGACCTTTTTCTACCGGAGCAAGAACCTTGAAAAACCGGAACGCACCCTTGACATCATCAATCAGCACGAGGAGATTCTTAGTCACATGCAGGACGGAAATGATGCAAAAGCGGCAGAATCAATGAGGAAGCATATAGAGGCAGACCTTTGCTACTTAAAAGAGGTGTTGTTCGGAAGCAGTGCCGCACGCTAAAAAAGCAGGGTTTCCCCTGCTTTTTTCAGATCTGACAGACAAATTCGGCTGTTCGGTTGATCCCTTTGATGACATCCGGAAGACGATCGCGTTCATTCACGACATGAACATGCTTAAACCCGACTGCTGCAGCCCGATTCCCCGCTTCTTCGGTGAGGCAGACCGCCTGAAGACGGGCAGCCGCTTTTTCCGGACGGAGGCCGATTGTCTCCGCCTCGTTGACGAACAGATCGACGCATGTTCGATTCCCAAACATCACTACATCAACAGGAAATTCATCGAATTCCCGTTTAATGATCGATGTAAAGCGATTGTCGATCATCCTGTCATGTGTAATCAATACCTCACACCCGGAGCGCGGTTGATGTTGCACGGCTTCCCTGCTGCCGATCAGCAAACAGCTGCCCGAGATCGGCATTTCCGTTTGTAGAAAAGCGGCAAATCCCCGTTCTTCAAGAGCTGCTTTTACATGCTGATCTGAAGCGTAGAGCCGTCCGCGCATTTCCCTGACATCGATCTTCAAAGCGGCAAGCCGGCTGAAAAATCTTCGCAGTGACGCACTTGAGGTGAACAGCAGGCTGTCAAAAGAGGCAATTCGATCTAAAACTGCATTGTCAGGCACCGCTTCGGCTAAGTTCCATTTCGGCCATTCAACAACTTCGGCGCCTTGTTCACGAAGCGCCTCCACTGGAATTCGTTCTTCTTCACAGCTTTTGACTGCCATGATGTTCAGCCCGATCAAAGGCTTTTCTTCAAACCAGCTGTTCTGCCTGAATGATACGATGTCGCCGATGACGATGATCGCGGGATTTTTGATTTGATGCTCGGTTATTTTTTCCCTGATATTCTGCAATGTCCCTTTAACGCTCCGCTGCCGGCCCCATGTGCCCCATTGGATGACCATCGCGGGAACAAGAGGGGACTTGCCGTGTTTCATCAGCTGCTCGCATATATAACCAAGGTTTTTGATCCCCATGTAAAAGACGAGGGTTTGAACGCCTTTGGCCAACCCTTCCCAATTCATTTCCGGTTTGCCCGATTTATCATGAGCGGTGACAACGGCAAAGGATGAAGCGAAATCGCGGTGGGTCACAGGCAGTCCGGCATAAAGAGGCGCGGCGATTCCCGATGTAATGCCGGGCACCATTTCGTACGGGATGCCGTGTTCGCTGACGGCAGCCGCTTCTTCTCCGACTCTGCCGAACACGCTCGGGTCTCCTCCTTTCAGCCGGACCACTTTGAGGCCTTTCAGGCCCTTTTCAATGAGCAGTGCATTGATTTCACTTTGTTTCATATAATGGCGGTCCGGGAGCTTGCCGCAGTAGACAAATTCGCATGATGCTTTTGCATGCTCAAGCAGCCGGGAATTGACGAGCCTGTCATACAATATGACATCCGCCGCCTCGATCAGTGTTCTTCCTTTTAATGTGATCAATCCTGAATCGCCTGGTCCGGCCCCGACAAAATATACTTTCCCATTCCCCATCAACTGTCATCCTTCCATCTGCCGATTCTGTAAGCGCGTTTGTTTTTTTAATAAAGAGGGATCACGTTCAGCGACCCTTAAGGCTTTTGACAATACATGTCTTTGAGCCGTTTAATAAACGATATACAAATCTTCGCCTTCAACGACCGTTTCGTATGTCTGAACACACCCTGTATCAGGCTCTTGGACTTTACCGTCTTCAAGGCTGATTTTCCAGTCGTGCATCGGGCAGAAGACGAATTCGCCGCTCACCATTCCTTCGGCAAGCACGCCCCCTTTGTGGGGGCAGCGGTTTTCAATCGCACGGACGCTGCCGTTTGAAAGCTTGAATACCGCGATTTCCTTGTCCTCGATAAGCACTGTCTTCCCAAGCTGATTCGGCAAATCCCCGATCTTCGAAACAAATACCTTTGTTAAGTTCTTGTTCACCATGTGAATTCCTCCTCAAGTTGGTTTCTCATTTTAAGAAGTGACAACATTTTCGAATAGCTGTTTTGTTGTCTTTTCGTCTTCCAAAAAGTCTTTCCATGGGTCTTTATGGACAGACAGCGCTTGATTGATGCGGTCATTCAGCTCTTTGCGTTTTTCTTTATCATTTAATACGGATTGGACGTGGGACAAGCCGACACGTTCGACCCATGCAGATGTCCGCTCTAAATAGTTGGCTGTTTCACGATAGTATTGGAGATATGCGCCTGTGATTTCGATAACTTCTTCCGCCGTTTTGACTTTCATTAACAGATCGCCTGCGCGCAAATGCGTGCCTCCGTTTCCACCGACGTAAATTTCCCAGCCACCGTCGATGCCGACGACGCCGATATCTTTAATGCCGGACTCAGCACAGTTTCTCGGACAAGCGGAAACCGCCATTTTAATTTTGTGAGGTGTGTAGAGCCCTTCAAATTTTTTCTCAAGGTCAATTCCGAGGGCCATTGAGTCTTGCGTACCGAAGCGGCAGAACTGTTCGCCTACACACGTTTTTACAGTTCTGAGCGTTTTTCCGTAAGCAAATCCTGAAGGCATGTCAAGATCAGCCCATACTTTCGGAAGATCTTCTTTTTTGACGCCGATCAGATCGATCCGCTGGCCGCCGGTCATTTTCACTAGAGGAATTTCATATTTGTCGACGACATCAGCGATGCGCCGCAAATCATTCGAATTGGTAACCCCGCCGTACATCCGCGGTACGACTGAATATGTGCCGTCTTTTTGAATGTTGGCGTGCATCCGTTCATTGACGAAGCGGGATTCCCTTTCATCTTCATATTCCTTCGGATTGATCATGCCGAGGTAATAGTTAAGCGCAGGGCGGCATTTGGAACAGCCTTCCGCCGTTTTCCAGCCGAGCACGTTCATGACTTCTTTCGTATGGGTCAGCCCTTTTTCTTTGATTTCAGCCACGAGTTCGTCTCTTGAAAGGTCTGTACATCCGCAAATCGCTTCTTTTTGTGCTGAAGCATCAAATTCTGAGCCGAGCGTATGCTGGAGAATCTCTGCAACAAGCGGCTTACAACCTCCGCAAGAGCGTGATGCGCCTGTGCAGGCTTTAATTTCATCCGTAGACGTGCATCCCTGCTCTTTAATCGCCTGGATGATCATTCCTTTCGAAACACCGTTGCAGCCGCACACGATCTCATCGTCGCTCATCGCAGCAGTCAAGCTCATGCCTTCTTCCTGATTTAAAGGCTGCAAGATTGAAATTTTAGAAGTATCAGAAATATCCGCTCCTTTTTGAATCATGGAAAACAGCCTGTTTCCTTCGCTGCTGTCTCCGAACAGTACGGCGCCGATCACCTGATTGCCGTGCAGAACGATTTTTTTGTAGATACCGTCCTGTTCGTCAAACACTTTGAGCGCTTTTTTGTCTTCTCCGTCATCCTCATTAAAGTCGCCGGCGGAAAAGACCTCAACACCGGAAACCTTCAGCTGGGTTGACAAAACAGATCCTTCATACGGATTCGTTTCAACGCCGCAGATTTTTTTGGCGAGCACTTTTGCCTGTTCATAAAGAGGCGCGACAAGTCCGTAGGCAATGCCTCTATGTTCCGCACATTCTCCGACAGCGTAAATGTTGGGAACTTCGGTTTCCATGTAATCATTGACGACGATTCCTCTGTTTACCGGAAGGCCGCAATCTTTGCCGAGCTGAACGTTCGGCTTGATTCCGACCGCCATGACGACCAAATCGGCTTCAAGTGTTGAGCCGTCTTTGAATTTTAAGCCTTCGACACGTGTTTCTCCGTAAATTTCTTCAGTCTGCTTTTCCAGTAAAAATTTCATGCCCTGCTTTTCCAGCTCTTTTTGCAAAAGCCGTCCTGCGGTTGCATCTAGCTGACGCTCCATCAAATATGGCGCGAGGTGGATAACGGTAACATCCATGCCAAGGTTGAGAAGTCCGCGCGCTGCTTCCAGTCCCAGCAGCCCGCCGCCGATAACGGCTGCTTTTTTGTACGTTTTGGAAGCTTCGAGCATGATATCCGTATCCTTGATATCACGGAAAGCTGTTACACCTTCTTTATCCGCTCCGGGCAATGGCAGAATAAAAGGGAGAGAACCTGTCGCCAAAATCAGTTCATCATACGGCTGGACTCTTCCCGTATCCGTGATGACGGTTTTGGACTCCGGATCAACTTTAACGACTTCTTCACCTGTATACAGCCGAATCCCGTTTTCTTCATACCAATCCCAATCATTCAGTGTAATGTCCTTAACATCCGTATCTCCTTGAAGCACTTTGGAAAGAAGAATCCGGTTATAGTTTGGGTGCGGTTCGTTTCCGAAAATCGTGATCTGAAACTCTTCGTTTGAAATTTTAAGAATTTCTTCAATGGCCCTGACCCCGGCCATACCGTTCCCTACAAGGACAAGCTGCTTTTTTTTCACTATGATCCTCCCCTTTTTTCAAAACAATTCACTATACGCCCTAAACAAGTATTCTATTTACATCTTTAAAACTATCACAAATTATAGTTAATTTTGTAAACTTTTTATGACTTTTTATGACAATTTATTCACAAAATTGTCAACTGACGGACGAATTTTTACGGAGCAAACCTTAAATCCCGGCATTCTGCAAGACGGATCTAGCGTTTCCGCTATCAAGTCGTTCACATTTTGCGAATCCGCCCAATGCATGGGTACAAATACGGTATCCGGCCTGATGGCTTCCGACCATTTGCTCCTGACAATGATGCTGCCTCTTTTTGATTCCACCCTGACCAGCACCCGGTCGCCAATGTTATACTTTTCGGCCGTTTTCGGATGGATTTCCATAAATGATTCAAAGTGTCTTGCCTTGAGCGCAGCGCTCCTTCTCGTCTGTACGCCGGTTAAATAGTGAGACATCACCCTTCCGGTCGTCAGAAAAAGGGGGTAATCCTCAGTCGGTTCATCTTTTTTGATCTTTGGTTCGTTCGGGACGACGCACATTTTCGCTTTTTTGTCCGGGTGGGCAAAGGATGATTCAAACAGGCGCTGTGTCCCAGGGTGCCCCTGTTCTGGACAAGGCCATAAAATGCCGCCTTCCTTTCTCAGGCGCTCATAAGTGATGCCCGAATAGTCGGCAATTCCGCCGCGGCTCGCTTTTCTCAATTCATTAAAAACATCCTCTGCCGATCGATATGAGAAATAACGGCCTTTTCCAAGCGCTGCAGCGATATCGCAAATAATTTGCCAGTCATGCCTCGCTTCACCGGGGCACGGCTTTGAAGCTTCCCTTAATGTTACTCTGCCTTCCAGATTGGTCATCGTTCCTTCGTCCTCGAGATAGGATGATGCGGGGAGAATGACGTCTGCGAGCCTTGCCGTTTCAGAAAGAAACAAATCAACGACGGCAAAAAACTTTAATTTTTCCAAAGCGGATTTGACAAAGCCGGCGTTCGGGCTGGATACAACAGGGTTTGAACACATTAAAAACATGCCGGTAATGTCGCCTTCATGAACTTTCTCCATCATTTCATAAGCGGATACACCTTTTCCCGGAAGGTCTTCAGCTCTTATGCCCCAAACATCCGCAATATAGGCGCGGTCGTCTTCATTTTCAATCGAACGGTACCCGGGCAGCTGATCTGCTTTTTGCCCGTGCTCCCGCGCGCCCTGCCCGTTTCCTTGCCCGGTGATAGCGCCGTATCCGCACGCAAATTTGCCGATTTTCCCCGTTGATATTAGAATATTCAGTAAATTTCTGACAGCAGCGGTTCCGTCCGTCTGCTGTTCAACCCCTCTTGCCGTGAACAGCATTCCCGTCTCCTCGCGGGCGAATTTTACCGCAGCTTTTTTGATCTGCTCGATGTGTATCCCGGTTTTGGCCGAAATTTCTTCAAGTGATAAAGACGTCACATGGCGCTTGACCTCTTCAAAACCTTCCGCTCTATCTCTGAGAAAAGCTTCGTCTGTCAGCTGTTCTTCAATGATGATTTTCAGCATTCCGTTTGTGAGCGCGGCGTCAGTCCCAGGCTTGATTTTTAAATGCAGGTCGGCAATCTTGGCCGTTGCCGTTTCGCGGGGATCGATGACAATGATGTAAGCCCCATTTTGCTTCGCTTCTTCAAAATACGGCATGATCGTCGGCTGGCACTCTGCGATATTCGTACCAGCAAGGATGATGACCCTTGCATGGGGGATCTCGGAAAGGGCATTTGTCAGCCCCCGGTCCATTCCGAAGGTTTGATTTGCAGCTGTGGCGGCTGCCGACATGCAAAGCCTGCCGTTGTAGTCAATATGCTTCGTCTTCAAGGCGACGCGGGCGAACTTCCCGAGCAAATACGCTTCTTCGTTTGTAATGGACGCGCTGCCGTATACACTCAAAGCATCGAGGCCATCTTCATGCTGGATCGCTGTTACTTGTTCTTTGATGTACTGAAGCGCTTCTTCCCATGACACACGGACAAATTCGCCGTTTTTTTTGATCAGCGGATGGGTGATTCTCTCTGAATGAAACGCGTGCTGATGGGCGTTCATCCCTTTCATGCACAGCCGCCCTTTTGTCGTCGGATTGTCTTTTCCGACCGCCGTGTATTTTTTTCTTGTCACAATCGTCTGTTCAATGAGCTGCATTTTGCACTGCATGCTGCAAAATGGACATTGGGTGTCATACGTTTTTTCGGATTGCACCTCTTTTTGCTTTGTGCGAAAGTACTTTAGCAATCGTTCTGTCAATTCACATCAGCCCTTTTATCGTTTCTTGCTGAGCCAGCCGCTTCTCTTTTTCAAGCCGTTCGATCAGCTGGCCGCGAAGTCCGTTGTCAAATAAAACTTCCCGAATATGAATGATGCCGGCGCGTTCAATCCAATGCCCGATATTCTCGAGATAATTTGCTGTTTCGCGGTAATATTGAAGCAGGCCTTTCATGAATTCCCCCGCTTCCTCCGCCGAGTCGGCTACTGAAAGCAGCTCTCCCGGGGAAGCATGCTGTCCTCCCTGGCCGCCCGCATAAATCTCCCATCCTCCGTTTACTTTGAGAAGTCCAATGTCATGAACTGAAGCGTACACGCAATCGTCCAAACAGCCCGACACCCCGATCGAGACCTTTGCCGGAATGAGGAGGGATTCTGCTGCTTTTTCCAAGTCTGCTGCCAATGTTTGAATCTGCGGTGATCCGCATGGGCACGTTTTAACCGCGGCGATCCGCTGCTGTTGCGGCAGGCAATACGGCATGCCGAGTTCTTCTTTCACGCGCTCTATATGCTCCGGCTTGATGCCGGCAAGCTTTAATCTCTGATGGTGTGTCATGTACACCTCTTGAATTTGATATTTTTCAATCACTCCGGCAATGCGCTTCAGCTCTTCGGCATTCGTTCGGCCTCCGTACATTTGCGGAATCAGTGTATCCGTCTCCTCTTCGTGCTCCTCATCGGTGTTGTCCGGACGGATCATTTTTAAATAGTAGTGAATCGCGGGCACGCAAATCTGGCATCCGCTGCTATTTTTCCAGCCGAGCACTGAGATGACTTCGTGAACGGAAGAAAGATTTCTTATCTGTATTTCGTTCACGACTTCATCTTCCATGAATGAAGTACAGGCGCACATCGGTTGTTCCGCCGCAGATACGTGACCATCCTGTTCGGCGGTATGGAGCAGCAGTTCCTCGACCATCGGCCTGCAGCCGCCGCATGACCCGGAAGCATTTGTACAGTGTTTGACCTCCTCGGCCGTCTTTAAATCGTGCCTCTGTATGGCCTCCATGATCGCACCTTTTGAAACCGCATTGCATTGGCAGATCGTTTCACCAAGCGCCATAGAAGCGACTGAACTGTCTTCTTCCGATTGAAACAGCTCTTTTTTGACAACAGTAATATCCCTTTGTTTGATAATGCTTTCCAACAGCCTTTGGCTGCCGCTGGTGTCTCCGTATAAAATGACGCCGGCCATTTTATCCTCTTGAAAGACCGCTTTTTTATAGACTCCTGCCGCTTCGTCTAAGAGTTTAATAGCTGTCGTCGAGTCGTCCTCTGTGATTTTCCCTGCCGAAAAGACGTCGATGCCGGACATTTTTAAAGTTGCAGACTGGACAGAGCCCTGATAACCGGCACATTCGAGGCCGCAAATATGTTTGGCCAGCACTTTCCCCTGTTCATACAATGGCTTGACTAAGCCATAGACCGTTCCGTTATGCTCCGCGCATTCACCGACGGCGTAGACATTTGGCACATTTGTCTCCATATAGTCGCTGACAATGATCGCCCTGTTGGTTGAAATACCGCTTGCCTTGGCCAGTTCGATATTCGGTCTGACACCGGCAGCCATGACGATGAGATCGGCACTGATCTTCGTCCCGTCTTTAAACCGCACACCCTCGGCGCGGGATGTCCCTAAAATCGCCTCTGTATCTTTCTCCAAAAGTAAATGGATCCCTTGACGCTCCAGCTCTTTCTGGAGCATGGCAGATGCCGGCGGATCGAGCTGATTCTGCATGATGCAGGAAGAGTGGTGAATCACATCAACCTTCATCCCGAGGTTTGCCAATCCTCGCGCCGCCTCAAGGCCCAAAATTCCCCCGCCGATGACGGCCGCTTTTTCAAACCGCTTTGATGCCTTTATAAATGCCCGGCAATCGTCTATTGTTCTAAAACCATATACCCCTTCTTTGTCTGCACCATGAACCGGGAGGATAAACGGGGAAGAGCCCGTCGCAATGATCAGTTTGTCATAAGCGATTTCACGGTTTTGATCTGTCGCCACCGTCTGTTTAACCGTATGGATTGCGACAGCCGTTTCCCCTGTATAAAGTGTAATCCCGTTTTCTTCATACCAGCTCCGGCTTTTTGTCATCACGTCGTTCCAATCCGTTTCCCCCTGCAGGACAGAAGACAGCAGAATCCGATTATAGCTGAGGTGTGGTTCGCTGCCGATGATGACGATCTCAAACCGGTTCCCGCCGTGTTGTAAAATTTCTTCGGCCATGCGAACTCCGGCCATGCCGTTTCCTATTAAAACTAACCTTTGTTTCCCCATTTTCTCCCCTCCCCTCTGCAGCTTTGCTCTGGATTATTATTTCACATTGCATCGCTAAAGCGTTCTAACCTGTTACATTTCCTGACAAAAAAATTTAGAAACAGGACGGTTTGACCAGCACCCATTGATGACGATTCAACGGCTTTGGCCGCGATGTTAAAGTTCAACATTTTATCACATTTTTTATCACGTTCTGCTTGTTTCTTTTCCTGCAATCTACTAGGCTTATAAGTAAAGAACATAAGGAATGGAGGAGGAGAATGCTACCGATTAAAAGAAGACAGCAGATTTTGGCGTGGATCAAAGAAGAAGAATCTCTGCGCATTTCGGAAATTTCGAAAAGGCTGAACGTCTCTGAAATGACCGTTTACCGCGACATTAAACCGCTCGTTGAAAACGGACAGGTCATCAAGACGGCAGGCGGAATTACGCTAAACAAGCCGAAGCAGCAGCTTGGGCAGCTTTGCGTCGTTTGCGGAAAAGGGACAGGTTCGAGGCTTTCCGTACAAATTGTAAAAAACGACAGCCAGATTGAACAATTTTGCTGCGCCCATTGCGCAATGCTCCGCTATGAGAAAGTGAAAGATGATGTATCACAGATGATCTGCAGAGATTTTTTGCTGGATACGACGATCAGCGCCAAAGCTGCCGTCTTTTTGCTGGATACAGATCTTCATTTGAACTGCTGCGAGCCGCAGGCGATCCCTTTCGCTTCAGAAGCAGATGCGCGGAAATTCAAAAAAGGCTTTGGCGGACAGCTGTTATCGTTTGACGATGCCGCGCTTCTGGTCCAGAAAACGATGAAGAACAGCTGCTGCAGCCTGAAGACGTGAAATTTTGTTAAAAGATTGGATGAATGTGATGAAAAGAGCAACACTCTGGGCAGTTCTGGCTGTTCTTTGTACCATTTTGCTGCCAAAAGCCGCTTTTGCTCACGCTTATATCGTAAATTCAGATCCCGCTGAAAATCAGGAGCTGAAAAAAGCGCCTGCAGAAATTAAGATTGAATTCAATGAAGCGATTCAGAAAGGGTTTCATTCTATAACGGTCAGAAATTCGTCGGGTGAGCGCGTCGATTCCGACAAAACGGAAATCGACCCGCAAAACGCCAAGATCATGACCGTCAAGCTGAAACCGAAGTTAAAGGATGATATCTACTCGGCCGAATGGAGAGCCGTATCCGCAGACGGTCATCCCGTATCAGGCACGATCCCTTTCAGTATCGGAAACATTCAAGGCGGGCTGCCGAAAGATCAACAAAATCAAGCATCAGGCCTGCCGGCAGCCGATACCGTCATGGAACGCGTCCTTTTGTATACCGGTTTCTCCCTGTTCATGGGAGCCGCTCTTTTGCAGCTCGTATGGCACCGACCTGAAAACGGCTGGCCGGGTGACAAACGGCGCCGTCTGAAGCGGATCAAGAATGCTGCGCTCTTATTGACAGGGGCCGCCATCATCATTCAACTGCCACTGCAAACAAAAGCAAACGCAGGTGTTTCCTGGCTCGGGGCTTTACAGCCTTCGCTTTTACAGGAAACGCTTCTGAATACGACGGGTGGAATGCTGTGGCTGATCAACATCGCCATCATCGCCTTGCTCGTTTTTTGTTCGAACAGAAAAGGCCTGAAGAGCGCGATCTTGAGCCTGTTCCTTTTTGCCGGACTTTTGTTCGTCAAATCGCTCGACGGCCATGCCGCTTCGACGAGCGCCGGCTATATGACGATTGCGATGAACTTCATCCATCTGAATGCCGCTTCCATTTGGACGGGCGGACTCGCGATGTTTGTGCTGTTTTTCGGAAAAGACTGGCTGAAGCCTGACAAAAGTTTGATATGGGAAACCATTCGGCGTTTCTCGCCATGGGCGCTGGCTTCAGCAGGGCTTCTCATATTCTCGGGCCTTTTCAACAGCTTTTTCATCATTCATACACTGGATAACCTGTTCGGGACGGCTTACGGGAAAGCGCTCCTTGTGAAATCGGCGCTCGTTCTTCTCATGATCGGACTCGGAGCATTTCACTATTTCCGTTTTAGAAAAGCGCCGAAACGGCCGGGCGGCCGTTCGATGAAAGCTGAATGGGCGGTCGGGCTTCTCATTCTGCTGACCACGGCGGTTTTCACCAATATTCCAAGTCCGCCTGCGCCGCTGCCGCAGCCTTTCAGTGAGACGAAGCAGCTGACGGAAGGAAATACGCTGTCGCTCCGAATCAGCCCGAACATGCCGGGCTCAAATACGTTTGAAGTCACAGTCAGAAACAGAAAAGGAGACGTCGTCAAAGATATTCAAAAAATCGAATTAACTGTTGAGAAAACCGGGCTTTTCGGGGATGACAAGGAGAGCACGTTCAGCCTCAGCAAAAATAAAGACGGTGTTTTCCAAACGAAAAATTTAAATCTAAACGAAGACGGCATCTGGAAGATCCGCGTTCACGGATTAACGGCGTCATTTGAGGAAATCAGAACGGTTTTCAATGCAAAAATTAATAAAAAGGAGTTTTGATTATGTTTAAAAAAACATTATGGCTGGGTGCAATCCTAGCATCATTTTTGCTTTTCTCCGTGCCGGTCAGCGCACATGTTACGGTAAAACCGACTGAATCAGCAGCAGGCTCATGGGAAACATACACGGTTAAAGTACCGGTTGAAAAAGACAACGCCACAACCAAGGTCGTTCTCAGCATGCCGGACGGTGTTGAATTTCAGCAGTATGAACCGGTGCCGGGCTGGAAAACGAGCACTGAAACCGGCAAAAACGAAAAAGTGACAAGGGTGACGTGGGAAGCCGAAAACGGCGGCATTCAGCCCGGCGAATTCCAGCAGTTTACCTTCACCGCCAAAAACCCTGACAAAGAACAAAAGGCCGCCTGGAACGCTTACCAATATTATAAAGACGGCTCTATTGTCGAGTGGACCGGTGATGAAGACGCCGATACCCCGCATGCGATCACAAGCATTGTCGACGCTGCAAAGCTCGGACACGAAACGGTTGATGCACACGGCGCTTCAACGAAAGAAAACACTGCCGCAGAAAATGAGGACGGTCAAGGAGGACAAGGGATTCAAACCGCTTCCCTGATCCTGTCGATCCTTGCCGTGCTTCTTGGAGGTGCTGCGCTGCTCTTGACAGTGCGGAAAAAGAAATCATAAAAAATAAAAGGCTGTCGGGAATATCCCGGCAGCTTTTTTGTCCATTTCAGTCCGAATCCTGCACAATCTGATAATACATGCCCGTTTTTTGATCGACCACCGGCTCCAAATGAAGCCCGTCATCAGTCTCAAATGTTCCATTCAGGCGAGCGGCATCCCCTGTATATAACGTGTACTTTCTTCCATTGGGGGTTGTGAACAGTGAAGAAGCTTCCGCACTTTCCGTTTCCGGGTGATCAGATTTCACAATTACATAGCTTAAATCGCGGTACCATTGATATTTGCCGTTTTCCCGTTTGATGTGAGCGAGGCAAATTCCCTCCCCCTCCGAATCCCCGAATCGAAAAACGACGACTTTTTCACCGTTTAAATCGATTTTGTCTAAAATATCGTCTTTTGTGATGTTTTCGTAACGAATGCCGTCCTCAATCGCTCCCTGTTCACTGTTCACCCATTTGGTTTGTTGGTCAGCTTCTTGAGCGCTCGCACATCCGGCGAGCCAGATCAACAAGAAGAATAAAACTGTTCGTTTTTTCATCCGCTTCCTCCGACTTTAATTGTTTTTAGGCCATTATATGAATTCGGCCAGCGTTGAATATTTCCTCTTTACAGGGAAATTTCTGAAGCAGCGATTCAAAAATCAGCCAACTTATCTTACAATAGAAAAAGTTCTGAATGATCGATTGGGGAGAGATCGGAGTATGAAAATATCGATTCTGTTTGTCTTGCTTGCGGCCATTTTATGGGGAACGACGGGAACAACCCAGGCATTCGCGCCGAAAGAGGCGGCGCCTCTTGTATTCGGCGCTGTCAGAATGGCGGTCGGCGGCATCACCCTGCTGTTGTTCGCGGCTTTGCGCGGACAATTGAAACGCAGCGGTTGGCCCGTTAAAACGCTGATCATCGCAGCATTGAGCATGGCATTTTACCAGCCTTTCTTTTTTTCAGCCGTCAACCTGTCAGGGATCGCCGTCGGAACGGTCGTCGCCATCGGCAGCGCTCCGATTATCGCCGGCTGCCTCGAATGGCTCGTGTTCAAAAAAGTTCCGCAGACGAAATGGTGGATCGCAACGGCTGCAGCGATAGCAGGCGTATCCTTGTTATTCATCCCGTCCGCCTCATCGGGAGGGAGCTTTCTCGGCATACTGCTCGCACTCGGCGCCGGGCTTTCCTTTGCCGTCTACACGCTGACAAGCAAGAAGCTCCTGCAAAAGCAAAAGCCGGAGGCTGTCACAGGCACCGTGTTCTTTTTTAGCGCTGTATTGCTTGCCCCGTTATTGTTTCTGTACGATCTGAGCTGGATCTTATCGGTTCAGGGAATGACTGTCAGCCTCTATATCGGCGTCATTGCAACCGGGGCCGCGTACCTGTTATTTACGACAGGATTGGCCAAAGTGCCCGCCTCAACGGCGGTGACCCTGTCGCTGGCTGAACCGCTCACAGCGTCGCTTTTGGGAACCGTGCTTGTCAGAGAATCGCTGCCTCTTGTTTCCTGGGCCGGAATCGCACTGCTCCTTTTAGGCATATTTTATATTTCCTATCAGCCCAAAAAGGATAAAATAAACGCTGAACAGGTGAAAGCGTAAAAAATCCCGCCCGGGGATATGAGGGCGGGTTTTCATGTTGACTTATGATTCATCCAAACCGATGGACAAATATTTTGTTTCCAAATACGGCTCGATGCCTTCCTGTCCGCCTTCGCGTCCGATTCCGCTTTCCTTCATGCCGCCGAAAGGCGCCTGAACGGTTGACGGTCCGCCATCATTCCAGCCGAGAATGCCGTAATCAAGATTTTCGGATAAATAGATGCCGCGGCGGTAGTTTTCCGTAAAGAAATATGCCGCTAAACCGTAAGGCGTATCATTGGCGAGCTTGACCGCTTCGTCCAGCGTTTTAAAAGTCGTAATCGGCGCAACGGGACCGAATGTTTCCTCATGCATGATCGTCATTGAAGGGTCAACATCCGTCAGCACTGTCGGGTGGACAAAGTAGCATGATTTCTCATCATCGCTTTCGTATTCGGCGCCGATAAGAACTTTCGCCCCTTTATTCACCGCGTCATTGATTTGGTCGACGATTTTCTGAAAGCCGTTTTTATTGATGATCGGACCGATTGATACACCTTCATCAAGTCCGTTCCCGACTTTCAGCTTGGCAACTTCCGCGCGGAGTTTTTCTGCAAATTCATCCTTAACCGATTCATGAACGATCAGACGGTTTGCACAGACGCACGTTTGTCCGGCATTCCTGTATTTCGACAGCATCGTCTGTTTAACGGCGAGGTCGATGTTGGCATCTTCATCAACGATCAGCGGAGCATGGCCGCCGAGCTCCATTGACACATGCTTAACCGTCTCGGCGCTGTTTTTCATTAAATGTTTGCCGACAGGCGTTGACCCGGTGAACGTAATCTTGCGGATCAGCGGATGGCTTGTAAAAATAGAGCCGATCTCTTGTCCGTCGCCGATCACACACTGAAGGACGTCTTTTGGAATGCCCGCTTCGTGCCCTAGCCGGACGAGCTCAAACGCCGTTAAAGGCGTGTCAGGCGCAGGCTTGATGATAAAGGTACAGCCTGCCGCCAAAGCCGGCGCCGCTTTTCGCGTGATCATCGCCGCCGGAAAGTTCCACGGAGTAATCGCCGCAACAGGACCGACTCCCTGGCGCGTAACGATGATGCGCTTGTTCGTCACAGATGCGGGAACCGTTCTTCCGTAGATGCGTTTCGCTTCCTCCGCATACCATTCGATATAGCCTGCGCTGTATATGACTTCGCCCTGTGCTTCAGCGTACGGCTTGCCGTTTTCAAGCGTAATTAATTTTGCCAGCTCGTCCTTCTGCTCCACAATCAAATCAAACCATTTTTTCAGCAAGCCCGCTCGTTCTGAAGCCGATGTTTTCGACCATTTTTGAAATGCTTCATGCGAGCGTACGACAGCCTCTTCGACTTCCTTTGCAGATTGCTGGGGAACCGATTTGATTTTTTCTCCAGTCGCAGGATTATATACTTCTAGCATGCTGGTCATGTTGAATCTCCTCCCCTTTACGTTTTGAACTGCTGTTGTATAAAAGAAAACCGATCAATGTCCATCCTGCCAAGATCAGCCACTCATACGGCCATGTAAGCGCGGCCGGCATGCCTGGTAAATAAAAGGCAAGAAAGATAACACTTAAGAGGATAGCAGATATACCCGTCGTTTTCCACTTATTGATTTTATACGGTCTGTTTAAATCCGGCTCTGTCTTTCTCAGCTTCATGAATGCAATCGACACGATCAAATATCCGACTATAATACCTGTTCCCCCTGCATTAACGATCCAAACAAGGGCCGGGCGCCCGAGCAGCGGCGCAAAAAACGCCAGCGCCCCCAGAAATAAAATCGCGTTAGTCGGCGTTTTATACTTCGGATGGATGAAGCCGAACCATTTCGGCACCATGCCTTTTTCCGACATCGCAAACAGAATGCGGCTCGCGCCGATGATAAATGCGTTCCAGCTCGTAATGATGCCCGCGACTCCGCCAAGGACAAGCACCGTGCCGAACAGCTGGTTCCCGAGCAGATTGACCATTGCATCTGCGGTCGCCAAAGAAGTCGTTGCAAGCTCGCTTTCTGACAGCCCCATCGTCACGCCGAAAACAATCAGCAAATAAAACACGACCGCACTGACAATCGAAATAA
Organism: Bacillus haynesii; assembly: GCF_014042035.1. Lineage (NCBI taxonomy): Bacteria > Bacillati > Bacillota > Bacilli > Caryophanales > Bacillaceae > Bacillus > Bacillus haynesii. The sequence goes on from NZ_CP059494.1 coordinate 2,554,401, forward strand.
TCAAAATTTTGCCGATGATTTTTTTCGGGGCATTAATTTCAGCCGCAACCTGTGGGATGACGTCAAATCCGACAAACAGAAACGGTATCATGACGAGGACGGACATCATACCGGAGAACCCGTCTTTAAAAAGGGGCTGTACATGTTCGACGTCACCGTTTACCAAGGCCCCGCCCAAAAGGAGAAAGCCCGTGGCGATAATCGCGATCGTGAAAACCGACTGAAATATCGCGGCCGGCTTGACGCCGAAGTAATTGAGCGCGGTCAGGACGACCGCACCTCCTGAACCGATCAACACCCAAGTGGCATACACGTCCCAGCCGCTTAGCGACCAGAGAAAGCCCTGATGTTCGACAGGCAGGACGTAATCAATGACGGTCGGCAATGCGACCGCCTCAAATGTAATCACCGAAACATAGCCGAAAAGCACACCCCAAGCGGCGACAAAAGCCGTTTTTCGGCCGAACGCCCTGTAGACGAAAATCAAGCCGCCCCCCGTTTCAGGGATGGCAGAAGACAGCTCTGCGTACGTTAACCCGATTAGGATGACGAGTATGCCGCCGATGATAAATGCGATGGTGCTGCCCAAAAAGCCGGCTGTCGAAATCCAGTCGCCGGAAAGGACGACCCAGCCCCAGCCGAGCATAGCCCCGATCGCTAAAAATAGCACATCCGTTTGCGACATCGTTTTTTTCATTTGCTGTTTACCCATCAAAATCCGCCCCTTCTTTTAGAAGATGTCAAACTAGAGCTGTTCCAGCGCTTCTTCGATGATGTCGAGTCCTTCCTCAAGCAATTGATCAGAAATGACGAGCGGAGACAGAAAACGGATAATGTTGCCGTTGATTCCTGCCGTCAACAAGAGCAGGCCGTGTTCATTGGCGTACTTGGCAATCTTGGCCGCAGCTGCTTTGTCCGGCTCCCGCGTCTTTTCGTCCCGGACAATTTCAATCGCCGCCATCGCGCCAAGTCTGCGGACTTCCCCAATCTGCGGATATTTCATCTTCCATTCAAGCGCCCGCTCTTCGATGGCTTTACCGATTTCTTCAGAGCGCTTGTTGAGCTGTTCCGATTCAATAATATCGAGCACTGCTAAAGCAGCTACGCAACCAAGCGGACTTCCGGCATATGTGCCCCCGAGTTCCCCAGGATCTGCCGCATCAAGCATTTCCGCCCGGCCGATGACACCGCTGAGCGGAACGCCGGCAGCCAGCGATTTTGACACCGTCACAAGATCAGGAACGGCATCAAAATGCTCAATCGCAAAATATTTGCCCGTTCTGGCAAAGCCTGTTTGGATCTCATCAGCGACAAAAACGATGCCGTGTTTTTGACAGAAAGCTGCGACATGCTGCACAAACCGTTTTGAAGGAATAATGAATCCCCCTTCTCCCTGTACCGGCTCCATGACAACGCAAGCAACTGTCTCTGGAGCAACAGACGAGACGAAGAAATCGTCAAACGCCTGAATAACCATGTCATCGTAACTTTCATCAGTCATCCCTTCAGGCTTTCTATAGTAGTAAGGAAACGGTGCCTGATATACCTCAGGTGCAAATGGACCGAATCCGAATTTGTATGGTTTCACCTTGCTCGTCATGCTCATCGTCATGTTTGTGCGCCCGTGGAATCCGCGGGTAAAAGAAACGACGGCTTGACGCTTCGTATATTTTCTGGCGATTTTCACGGCGTTTTCTACGGCTTCCGCACCAGAGTTCAGGAAAATCGCTTTTTTCTCATGGGCGCCCGGTGCAAGCCGGCAAAGCTTTTCCGCCAATTCAACATAGGCCGGATACATCATGACGTTAAAACCGGGATGGATGAGCTGTTCGGCCTGCTGCTTGACAGCTTCCACAACTTTCGGATGTGAATGCCCGACATTTAATGTGCCAATCGCCCCGGCAAAATCGATAAAACGGCGTCCGTCAATATCATATAAAACGGCACCTTCCCCTTTAGCAGCCAGATGACGGTTTCCGTTGGAGACACCCCTTGCCACGAATTGATCCCTTTTGGCCTGCCAATCTTCCGTTGTAAATGCTTTTGTGTTCAAACTCATAAAAAATCTCTCCCCCACTTTTGTTTCTTATAATTCTGAATATTTTTTGGTATGATGAAAAGTACCAATCATTAATTTTTGATGGTACCAGAGGGAGGCGCTATGATTACGTTACCGATTGACCGCTCCAAGGACGCGGATTATATTTATCATCAAATCTATCAACGGATTAAAGAAGAAATTTTCAGCCGCAACCTTTTACCGGGGAAAAAACTCCCATCCAAGCGCGAACTCGCCGAAGCATTGAACGTCAGCATCAATTCGGTAAACTCTGCCTACCAGCAGCTACTGGCAGAAGGTTATCTATATTCGCGTGAAAGAAAAGGCTTTTTTGTAGAGCAGATCGAAACGTTCCACGCCAGCCGCCAGCCGGGTCCCCTTCAATTGGAAAAAGAACTGGTTGAAGAGCACGAAAATAAAGACGGCTGGATATCGTTTTCCCATATGAGCGTCGATACGGCGCATTTTCCGTTTAAAACATGGCTTCGCTGCGAACAGAAAGCGGTTTCTTCCCATGTAAACGAACTCGGAGAAATGACGCATCCGCAAGGCGTCTACGAAGTGCGCCAGACGATCGCACGCTTTATTGCTTTAACGAGAGGCGTCAAGTGTCACCCAGAACAAATCGTGATCAGCGCAGGCACGCAGTCCTTAATTCACACGCTTCAGGATCTTCTCCCCGCCTCAGCCGTCTATGCGATGGAGGAGCCGGGATACAGCCGCATTTACCGACTGCTGAAAAATGAAGGTAAAGAGGTGGCCACGATTCAGCTCGAACATAAAGGAATGCGGATCAGCGAGATTCACCGTCTGAATCCGGACGTTTTATTTGTCACGCCTTCACACCAGTTTCCAACAGGAATCATTATGCCGGTATCGAGGAGGATTCAGCTTTTAAACTGGGTTTCCGACGGGGAAAACCGCTATATTGTGGAAGACGATTATGATAGTGAATTTAAATACGGGAGCGATACGATTCCCGCCCTGCAAAGCCTTGACCGCTCTGAAAAAGTCATCTACATCGGCACTTTTTCAAAATCGCTTCTTCCGGGCTTGAGAATCAGCTATATGGTACTGCCGCAAAAACTGCTGAGGCGATACAGAAGAAGGCACCATTTCTCGATTCAATCGAGCAGCGTTTTAACGCAACTCGCCCTGCAGGAATTGATCGAATCGGGGGAGTACCAAAAGCACATCAAGAAAATGAACCAGATTTACGAAGAAAAGCGGACAAGGCTGATCGGAAGCCTTGTCAAAACCTTTAACGGCCGGGTCAAAATTAAAGGCGAGAGCGCAGGCCTTCACTTTTTGGCCGATTTTGAAACGGATAGAAGTGAAGAAGAGGTTTTATCAAGAGCAAAGGAAAGACGGGTCGAAGTTTACGGCATGAACCGGTTTACGTTAAAGAAAGAGCAGTCAAAACATGAAGGAACAGTTTCGCTCGTGCTTGGATTTGCCAAAATCGCTGCCGATCAGATCGACGAAGGGACTGCCAAGCTTTATGAAGCGGTATGCGGTGATGAGAAGCTTTAAAAAATACCGGCAGGTTCGCTCCTGCCGGTATCAGCTTGGCTTTAGAAAGCCGACGTCTGCCCGTTTACCACCGTTCTTTTTCTACCTGGAGAACCGCCTCGATCAGTCCCGGAAACTGCTCCTCCAATTCCCGTTTGCAGAGAGAGTAGTAATGATGCTTCCCTTCGATGCGGACTTTGAGCAGTCCCGCTTCTCTCAGCACCTTGAAATGGTGGGACAGCGTAGACTTTGCGATATTGAGATTTGTGCATGTACCGCACGTTTTTTCGGCTGTGTCAGCCAGTGCTTTGACAATCTCAAGCCTGTATGGATCACTCAAAGCCTGGAGAACAGATGTTAACTTCATTTCATTTGTTTTCATGGGTTAAATGTATCATAATCCTAACTTCAAGACAATTCGTCAAGTAGGCAAATGGGTTGCCGGCAAGGCAAAGACATGTTACGATGCAATTGTTCGATGATTTTCGAACAATCGATTCACTGTGTATACAACGTACACGATAAGGAATTCTAAATGAGATGACGGAGGTTTGATCCGATGATCGTATTGCAAGCCTATATGAAAGTAAAACCAGAAAAACGCGACGCCTTTCTCGAAAGCGTACAACCGCTGCTTAAACATTCAAGAGCTGAAGACGGCAATGCCCAGTACCAGCTGTTTGAAGATACCGAGCATGCCAATACATTTGTCATGCTTGAGCAATGGAAAGATCAAGACGCGCTTGACGCCCATAATCAGACAGAGCATTTTCAAGCTTTCGTTCAAGCCGCGGGCGACCTTTTATCAGAACCTCTGAATGTGGTTAAAACGCACACAACGGATTAAAGAAAGGATGACGTTTGAAATGAATGAAGTATTGAAAACATTGACAGACCATAGATCGATTCGCAGCTATACAGATGAGCCCGTGAGCCCTGAACAGCTGGACAAGATCATTCAAGCCGTTCAAGCAGCGCCGAATTCAATCAACGGCCAGCAGGTCACCGTGATTACGGTTCAGGATGAGGAACGGAAAAAGAAAATTGCCGAACTGGCCGGCGGACAGGTCTGGATTGAGCAGGCCCCCGTTTTCCTTTTGTTCTGCGCGGACTTCAACCGTGCGAAAATCGCCCTTGAGAAAAGCGGCGAAACGCTTGCGATTACAGACGGAATGGAATCCGTGCTTGTCGGAGCTGTCGACGCAGGCATCGCCCTCGGTACGGCCACAGCAGCCGCTGAATCGATGGGACTTGGCACTGTGCCGATCGGCGCGGTCCGCGGCCGTGCAGAAGAGCTGATCGAACTGCTCAATATTCCTGAATACGTCTTCCCTGTCGCAGGACTTGTCGTCGGCCATCCGGCAGACCGCTCCGCGAAAAAGCCGCGCCTCCCGGAACAAGCGGTAAGGCACAGCGAAACGTATCAACCGGATTTAAAACCGCTGATCGACGCGTACGATGAAGAAATATCCGAATACATGACAAAACGGACAAACGGACAAGAAACAAGAAACTGGTCTCAGGGCATATCCGCTTATTACAATAAAGTGTACTATCCTCACATCCGTGAAATGCTTGAGAAACAAGGATTTAAACTCGAATAGATACTTTAGGCTATCGGTGATCGATAGCCTTTTTTCATGCGTTCCATTCCACATTTCGATGAGCATCGAAGGTCTTTACATTTACACTATGTAAAAAAGGAGTGGAATACATGAAATCATTTGCAAAGTATAAAGCATTTCTGGATCTCCATCATCAGTCAGGCCCATTCGTTCTGCCGAATGCCTGGGATGCGGCCAGCGCCAAAGCATTTCAAAACTGCGGTTTTAAAGCAGTCGGCACAACCAGCGCCGGAATTGCCATGTCCCTCGGCTATCCCGACGGCGAACATCTCCCCTTTGAAGCATTGCTTTCCGTACTGAAAACCATCACGGATGCCGTGGATATTCCCGTCAGCGCAGATCTTGAAGCGGGTTACGGCCAATCACCGGAAACAGTCGCTGAAAACGTGAAAAAGGCAGCAGCGGCCGGCGTTGTCGGTATTAATATTGAAGACGGAACGAAAGACCCCTTCCAGCCGCTGTGTGATGCAACATTAATGGAAGAAAAAATTGCGGCTGTTAAAAAACTGAACCTTCCTGTTTTGATCAATGCCCGTACGGATGTGTACTGGCTCAATGCAGATGATCCCGGCTCCCGGCTTCAAACAGCCGTCCGGCGGGCAAATCGGTACAGACAAGCAGGCGCGGACTGCATTTTTATCCCCGGAGCCGGTGATACAGACACCATTGCCGGGCTGAGAAAAGGTATATCCGGGCCGCTCAATGTGCTGGCCGGCTCACACACCCCCTCTTTACAGATTCTTTCCGAACTGGGGATCGAACGAATCAGCTGCGGATCCGCCCCTTTCAGAGCCGCACTGTCGCTGGTGAAAAAGATCGGTGAAGACATCATCCTCCGCGGCTCCTTCAGTCATATGACGGACGGCGTGCTTTCATATGGCGAAGCTGCTGATTGGATTAGCCTTCATCGTGACCCAAAACAAAATCGTTGACCGAAACAGTTCGGTCTGTTAATATTTCATTTATGAAAACTCATGGGTTTTTTCGTAACCCATGAGTTTTATCATTGCGAAAGAAGGAGCCGGAATGAACGAAAAAAGAGCAGCAGTCTTAAGGGCCGCCAAAAAGCTGTTTGCCCAAAAAGGCTATCATAACGTTGCAATGCAAGCGATCGCTGAAGAATGCAAAATGTCAAAAGCATCTATTTATAAACTGTTTCAATCTAAAGAAGATCTTTTGCTGGCATTGATCAAGTTCAGAAAGCATGAAATGCTGAACAAAAGCGCCATCATCAATACGGAAACCTCGCTGACGCCAAAAGAAAGATTCGCTAAAAAAATCGCTTTGGAGATTACGGAATTCAGAGAAAACCGCCAATTTATCAATTTCATCTCCAATGAAGGATCATCCCCGGATACCGCGGTATTTAAAAAGCATCTAAAAGAAACAAAATCGATGATCATCAGCTGGCATAAAGATTCTATCATTCAAGCGTACGGCGAAGAGGTGGAGCCGTTTATATGGGATATCGTCATCATTTTCCACGGGCTGATGAGGGAATTCCTGTTTTTAGTCGGCACTGGAAAAGCGCAGCCTGACGTTACAACGATTCCACCATTCATTATGTCAGTTCTGGATCTCTTCATAGAGAAAAAGCTGAACGAAGATCAGAAAAGTTCATTAAATGAAGACATTATTGCCTCCTATACGAATTTCTCAAGATGCTGGGCACCGCCCAAAAAAGAGGAATTGCTTGAAGACCTTTTGCAAAAACTGAAAACCAAGATTTCCTCCCTGTCACAAGACGACTTTTCCGTGACAGAACTGCTGTCAGCAGCAGATTTGCTGAGCGAGGAGCTTTTCAGCAAAGAGCCCCGCACGTATTTAATCAAGGCTCTCCTTGATTACCTTGGAAAAATCGAGGCTCTCCAATACGATGTTTCACAAATACAAACGATTAGTATAAAAGAATAAGAGGGATTGATATGAATACAGGAACCGAACAACAGACATACAACAGAAATATCATCGTAGGTTTGCTTATTGCCGGGGCGTTTATCGCGATCTTGAACCAAACGCTCCTGGTTACGGCACTGCCGCATATTATGGCAGACTTGAACATAGACGCTACAAAAGCTCAGTGGCTGACAACGGCGTTCATGCTGACAAACGGGATTCTCATTCCGATTACCGCCTTTTTGATCGAAAAATTTTCGAGCCGCGCGCTCGTCATCGCCGCGATGAGCATCTTTGCCGCGGGCACAGTCGTCGGTGCGGTTGCGCCTAACTTCCCGGTTCTCTTGACGGCGCGGATCATTCAGGCCGCGGGCGCCGGAATTATGATGCCGCTCATGCAGACGATCTTTTTAACGATTTTCCCGGTTGAAAAACGCGGAGCTGCAATGGGGATGGTCGGTTTGGTGATCGCCTTTGCACCGGCCATCGGACCGACATTGTCAGGCTGGATCGTCGACAGCTTTACATGGAGATACTTATTTTATATTATTCTACCAATTGCACTGATCGATCTTGTGCTTGTCATCTTGCTGATGAAAAACGTCACGAAATTAAGAGAAACTTCAGTGGACATCATATCTATTATCCTGTCCAGCCTGGGTTTCGGCGGTTTATTGTACGGCTTCAGCAACGCCGGATCAGAAGGCTGGGGAAGCAACACTGTTTTGATTTCCTTTGCAGTCGGTGCGGTCGCCCTGTTCTTCTTTATCTCTAGACAATTAAGAATCAAAAGACCGATACTCGAGTTTCGCGTTTTCCAATCGTGGACTTTTACGATAACAACGCTCCTCGGTATGATCGTTTTTGCATTAATGATCGGTACTGAAACCATTTTGCCCCTGTATACGCAAAACGTCAGAGACGTGACAGCTTTCGATTCCGGTTTGATGCTGCTGCCGGGCGCGATAGCCATGGGCATCATGTCACCGATCATCGGCCGGATTTTTGACAAGATCGGCGGAAAAGGCCTTGCCATTATCGGATTTGCCGTCTTGCTGCTGACGTCGATCCCGTTTGCGGATCTGCAAATGGATACTTCGCTGACATTTATTATCGTCATTTATACGCTGCGGATGATGGGAACTTCCATGATTATGATGCCTCTCACAACTGCTGGTATCAATGCACTTCCGGCGCACCTCATTCCGCACGGAACAGCGATGAACAATACGATGCGCCAGATCGGCGGTTCGATCGGCACGGCCGTTTTGATTTCCGTCATGAGTAATTCAGCCAAAAACGCTGCGGCATCTCATCCGTTAAATGCACTCATTCACGGCATGAATTCCGCCTTTATCGTGGCCGCTGTCTTGGCGCTGATCGGATTTATCCTTTCGTTTACATTGAAAAAGAAGCCGCAGGCCGACAAACAAGGCCAGCCAGCGCGCTGATCATGTCACGCCAGTTCAATCGAACTGGCGTGTTTTTTTTATGGTTTGATATTCAACTGAGTCTGGGTTCCTTGCGACGTTATGAACATTGAAAACCCGCTCTGCATCTCCTTTTGAATTTCAATTGGCCTTTTCTCCTTGAACAAGCCAAAAAAAGGCCGCCGGATATGAACCGGCAGCCTCGCTCTTTTATTTCAATCCATTTTCGACTTCTTTCACCATTTCAGATACGGACTCAAGACCTCCGCCTGACAGGTACCAGTAGCCTGGATCAAGGTATGTGATATGGCCGTTTTTATAGGCTTTTGTTGATTTTACAATTTCATTTTCGATGACTTCTTTTGCTGTTCCTTTTTCGCCGATGGCAGCGCTTCGGTCGATGACAAACAGGTAATCAGGATTCTTTTCAGAGATATATTCGGAAGAGACGCTTTGACCGTGAAGGGAAACCTCAATTTTTTTGTCCACAGGTTCAACGCCGAGTACATCGTGGATCAAGCCGAATCTTGAGCCGCTTCCATACGCGCTGATTTGTTTATCGCTCGTTAAGACGACCAATCCTTTGCCGCCTTTTTCTTTCGCCAGCTTGTTGGCTTTCTCTACTTTGTCATCGATTTTCGCAAGGGCTTCTTTGACAGCATCTTCTTTACCGAAGATTTTTCCAATGTTTTCGGTATTTTCTTTAAAACTGTTCATGTAGTTCTTCTGGTCAAGCTCAATGTCGATCGTCGGAGCGATCTTTTTAAACTCGTCATACTGTTCAGACTGTCTGCCTTCGATGATGATCAAATCAGGCTCAAGCTCTGCAATTTTTTCAAAATCTGGCTCTTTTAGTCCGCCGACGCTTTCATATTTGCTGTCTTTATATTTTTTCAAGTAAGACGGAAGGGTTTGTTTCGGAAGGCCGACAACGCGGTCGCTTAAACCAAGCTCATCAAGCGTATCAAGCATTCCAAAGTTGAAGACAACGACTTTTTTCGGGTTTTTCGGTACATCTGTTGTGTCGCTGTTGTGTTTAATTGTGACGGTTTCTTTTTTAGAGGAAGATTTTGCATCTGTATCAGCAGCTTTGTTTCCGCAAGCGGCTACGACAAGAACGGTTATCAATGCCATAATCAATAAAGATAGTTTTTTCACTTCAGGTCACCTCATCATTTAAAATATACACAGATTTTTTGATCTCCGATTTGTTGGATCGGAATGTCCATATCATAGATGTCTTTCAGCACCGGCGTTTGGATAATGTCTTCTGCCGGCCCCTCTTTTACAATCCGCCCGTTTTTCAGGGCTGCGATTCTGTCGGAATAAACCGAGGCAAAATTAATGTCGTGAATGACAATGACGATCGTTTTACCGCGACTTTCGACAAGGTCTCTCAAGAGCTTCATAATCTCTACTGAGTGTTTCATATCGAGGTTATTCAATGGTTCATCAAGCAATATATAGTCGGTATCCTGAGCGATGACCATCGCGATAAAAGCGCGCTGGCACTGGCCGCCGCTCAACTGATCGAGGTGTTTATGCTCAATGTCTCTCAGCTTCATATAATCAATCGCTTCGTCGACATATGCCCAGTCCTCTTTCGAGAGCCTGCCCTGTGAATAAGGAAACCTGCCGAAACTGACGAGCTCCCTGACAGTCAGCCTGATGTTGATCTGGTTGGACTGCTTTAAAATGCTGATTTTTTTTGCTAAATCATTGCTTTTGTAAGCGCTGATTTCCTTGCCGTCAATCAGCACTTTTCCGGCGTCCATGCCGATCAGCCTGCTGATGATGGACAAAAGCGTGCTTTTCCCCGCTCCGTTCGGTCCGATGAAGGACGTGATCATTCCTTTTTGTATCGTTAAAGTCGTGGGATGAACAACGGTCTGCTCTCCGAATTGTTTCATGATATCTCGTACTTCTATCATCATTTACGCTCCTTCAGCAACAGGTAAATAAAATAAATCCCGCCGATAAAATCAATGATCACAACAAGCGTCACCGTTAAACCAAACAGCTTTTCAACAATGAACTGGCCCCCGACAAGCGCAATGATGCTGAACAAAACCGCTCCGGGAATCAGGACGCTGTGCTTATACGTTTTAAATACTTCCCGCGCCACATTGACGACGAGCAGCCCTAAAAATGTGATCGGCCCCACGAGGGCAGTAGACACGGAAACGAGAACGGCGACGACGATCAGCATTTTCTTTACCGTCCGGTCGTAATCGATTCCGAGGTTGACGGCTTGATCCCTGCCAAGCGAAATGACGTCAAAGTACGGATTATACCGCCAAGCGTAAACGAGTATCGCCAGAATGATGAGCGAAGCAAGCACTAAAATGTCCGTATTCAAATTGTTGAAGCTGGCAAACATCTTGTTTTGAACGACTTGGAACTCGTTCGGATCGATCAGCATCTGCATAAAGGATGACAGGCTTCTGAACAATGTGCCGAACACGATTCCAACGAGCAGCAGCAGGAAGATGTGCCTTCCCCCGCGGCGGAACATCAGGAAAAACAGCACAAATGAAAAGCAGACCATCAAACCGGTTGACAATAGAAAATTGCCGTTTTTGCCGAGGTCAGCGAGTTTGGCTGCACCGAAAAAGTAAATAATCCCGGTTTGCAGCAGAACATAGAGAGAATCGAGTCCGAGAATGCTCGGCGTCAAAATTCTGTTGTTTGTGATCGTTTGGAAAATCATCGACGAATACGCAATCGCTGTACCGACAACGATGATCGCAAAAACTTTGGCAAACCTCCGCGGAAGCGCATATTCCCATACAGACGGCAAGCCGTAGAACAGAAACAAACCGATGCAGGCTGCTGCTATCACAATGAGTACAAGCATTTTCTGTTTATGACGCATAGGCTTTTCTCCTTAAAAGCAAGTAAAGAAAAACGCCGCTCCCGATGATGCCGACCATCAAGCCAACCGAAATTTCGTACGGGTAAATGACGAGACGTCCCGCTATATCGCAAAACAAGACGAAAACGGCTCCGAGAATCGCCGTGTGAGGCAGGCTGTTTTTCAAATGATCTCCCCTGTAGATGGACACGATGTTCGGGATGATCAATCCCAAAAAGGGAAGCGTGCCGACCGTCAGGATGACGACGGACGAAATAATAGATACGATGATCAGCCCGATATTGACCACCCGCTTATAATTCAATCCAAGATTGATGGAAAAAGACTCCCCCATCCCGGCCAACGTGAATTTATTGGCGAACAGATAGGCAATGATAACGAGCGGTATACTCAGAAATAAGAGCTCATACCTCCCCTTCATGACCAGCGAAAAATTCCCTTCAAACCATGCATTGACGTTTTGAATAATATTGTACTGATAAGCCATGAAAGTAGAAATGGCGCTGACAACACTTCCGAGCATCATACCGACGAGAGGGATGAAAATCGCATCTTTGAACTTGATTCTGTCCAAAATTTTGACGAACAAAAAGCTGCCAAACAGTGCAAAAACAAAGGCAAACAGTATTTTGACCACAATTCCTGCAGACGAAAAAAGCACGATCGCAATGATCACGCCGAGCCTCGCCCAATCCATCGTTCCAGCGGTGGTCGGTGAAACAAATTTATTGCGCGTCAGCTGCTGCATGATCAGCCCGCAGATGCTCAAGCTCATTCCCGCCAGCACGATGCTGAGCAAGCGCGGGATTCTGCTTATGTAAAGCGTTTGAATTTCGTCCTCATTCAAGCGGAAAAGATCAAGAGGCGAAAGCTCCTTAACGCCGATGAATATCGAGCTGAATGAAAGAATGATGAGCATTAGCAATAAGTATCGTAGTTTCATGCTGCAGTAGCCTCCTTGCACAACAAAGCAACCCCTCCGCCGACGTTAATGATTATCATTATCAATAAGGGCCTTTATATATCTTACCATTTTTTCTAACATAGTCAATAAGATTAATAGATACAAAGGTTGAAGTCATGCGATTCCCCTATGATTAGTCCTCCCTAAAAACACATTTGTTCTTTCCTGAAAGAAAAACCTTGATTCTTCTTGTGAAAAGCGCAATAATTAAAATTAAATTTATTTCGAAAATTTAAACTTTAGGAGATGTAACAAATGAAAGTCGTTAAATTTGGGGGCAGCTCACTCGCATCAGGAGCCCAGCTAGAGAAAGTATTTCAAATCGTCACTTCCGATCCGGAAAGGAGGGCCGTCGTCGTATCGGCACCCGGAAAACGGCATCCCGAGGATACGAAAGTAACTGACCTGTTAATCGAATGCGCCGAACAGTACTTATTATCGAAAGAAGCGCCCGGCCTGGTTGAGGCGATTGTCGGACGGTATGCCGATATCGCGCTTGAGCTCGGGCTTGCCGATGACGTGATCAACCGGATCAGGGCAGACCTGCTTCAGCTGCTCGAAGGTGATAAAACAAATCCGGAACGGTTTATTGATGCGATCAAAGCAAGCGGCGAAGATAACAACGCCAAACTGGTAGCGGCTTACTTCAGGCACCGGGGAGTTGAAGCACATTATGTCAGTCCAAAAGACGCCGGGCTGTTCGTGACGAGCGAACCCGGCAACGCACAAGTGCTGCCCGAGTCGTATGACAATCTGTTTCAGCTGAGACAGCAAAAGGGCATCATCATCTTTCCCGGCTTCTTCGGATTCAGCCAGGAAGGCGAAGTGATGACATTTTCGCGAAGCGGCTCTGACATTACGGGCTCCATTTTAGCGAATGGATTGAAAGCCGAGTTGTATGAAAACTTTACTGACGTTGACGCCGTATATTCTGTCAACCCGGCGATTGTATCCAACCCAAAAGAAATCCGCGAGCTGACATACCGGGAAATGAGGGAGCTGTCGTATGCCGGCTTTTCCGTCTTTCATGATGAAGCATTGATCCCTGCTTTCCGGGCGCGCATACCGGTTCAGATCAAAAATACAAACAACCCGGACGCGGAGGGGACAAGAGTTGTCGCCACACGCGACAACACGAACGGACCTGTCGTCGGGATCGCCAGCGACAGCGGATTTTGCAGTATTTATATCAGCAAATATTTGATGAACCGCGAAATCGGCTTCGGCCGCCGCGTCCTGCAAATTCTTGAAGATGACGGGCTGACGTATGAACACATTCCGTCCGGCATTGACGATATTACGATCATTTTAAGGCAGGATCAAATGGATCAAGCAGCAGAAAAGCGGATGATCAAACGGATCAAGGAAGAACTGGATGCTGATGAAGTGACGATTGAACACAATATTGCCCTGATCATGGTCGTCGGCGAAGCCATGCGCCATAACGTCGGAACGACGGCAAGAGCGTCAAAAGCATTGTCTGAAGCCCGCGTCAATATCGAAATGATCAACCAGGGCTCCTCGGAAGTCAGCATGATGTTCGGCGTTAAGGAAGCTCAGGAAAAACAAGCGGTCCGCGCATTATACCAAGAATTTTTCGCAAAAGTTCTCGTTTAAAAAAACCCCTTTTTTTATGGGGTTTTTTTGTTGTCAGAAAATATCCCCTTCCCTTAAATTGCCTGCCTTAAATGGATTCACAAAACCGTTTTGAAAGCCGATATGTAAAGTAAATAAATTGATAGGAGAACACCATATGAATCTGTTGAGAAATATAAAAATCAGAAGCAAACTGTTTGTCATCATTATCATATCAGCGCTGTCTTTGTCGATTGTCGGCATCCAGGGGGTAGGCGGGCTGAGCAAGCTTTCAAAAGGTTCCGAGATGATTTATCAAGATCAATTGATTCCCAACCAGTTGTTTGCAAAATTAAAAGCGAACAACCTTGATCTTGATACGTACAAATTCGAGTTGATGGTGACGAAAGACGATGATCGAAATGAAACATTGCAAAAAAACATTAAGGAAAAAAACGAAGAAAACAGCACCTTAATGGAAAAGATCGATCAGCTGAAATTAATGGACAACGTATCTGAAAAATACGAGAGCTTTAAAAATGAATACAAGAAATTGCAAGATATCAGCAGCGAGATGCTCAGCTTGGCGGTGAAGAACGAAAATGATAAAGCATATGATGTCTATCTAAAAGAGATGGAGCCTCAAAGGGAAACGGTCAACCAGCTGATTGAAGACATTCAAACATTAAATGCTGACAATGCCAAAACAATCTATCAACAGGATTCTAAAGAAGCCGGTTCCATTATCACGCTTCTCATCGTTGTCATTGCTGCATCGCTTGTTTTATCCATCTCGATCGGACTCTTAATGACAAGGCTGATCACAAAGCCGATCAAAGACATTCAGGCGCTGTTCGCAGAAACAGAGCAAGGCGATTTTACTGTCAAAGGAACATATCAATCGAAAGATGAATTGGGATTGCTGACAGCATCGTTTAACAAAATGGTAGCAGGCGTCCGTTCGATCATTGAAACGGTCGGCGAAACGTCGCACCAAGTTGCTTCATCATCACAAGAATTGAGCGCCAGCGCGGATGAAAGCACAAAGGCGAGCGAGTACATCTCAACAACGATCCAGGAGCTTGCAGTAGGCTCAGATCAGCAGGTGGAAAGCGTTGAAAACAGCAGAACCGTTATTAAGGGAATGACCGAGTTTGCCGGAAGAATTTCTTCCAACGCCGAAAAAGCTGCCGCCACCGCTGACCAAACGGCGCTGATGTCGCTTGAAGGCACGAAAGCCATTGATAAAGTGAGCGCACAAATGAAGTCTATTAATGAAACGGTCGTCTCTCTCTCAGAAGCATTTAAACATTTAACAGAGCGTTCCAATGAGATCGGGAATATTACCGAAGTGATTACGAGCATCGCTGAACAAACGAACCTGCTTGCTTTAAACGCGGCCATTGAAGCGGCCCGGGCTGGAGAACAAGGAAAAGGCTTTGCCGTCGTCGCGGATGAAGTCAGGAAATTAGCCGAGCAATCGGCCCAGTCAGCAGAACAGATTACAAGATTGATTACGATCATTCAAAACGATACAAAGCAGACGATGAACTCGGTCATTTCGGCAACCGGAGAAGTCAAAGAAGGACTTGTCGTCGTTCATGAAGCCGGAGGCGCTTTCCAAAAAATCGAAAACTCGATAACGGAGGTCGTCACACAGATCAATGACGTGACAAACTTGGTGAAAAACTTGACAGCCGGCACAAGCGAAATCGAAACCGCCATTTCCGGCGTCAAAGAAGTAGCCGAGACAGCAGCGGGAAGCACGCAAACGGTTAGTGCGGCAACCCAGGAGCAGCTTGCTTCAATGGAAGAAATCGCCGCCGCATCACAGATCCTCGCGCAAAACGCCGAAGAGCTGCAGCACCTGATCCAGAAATTCAAAATTAAAGGTTAACAAAAACCCGCCAGACGATGTCTGGCGGGTTTCTATTCATCATCATCTCTCGCCGTCAGCGGCAGACGTATGATAAATTTTGTTCCTTTGTTTTTCTCGCTTTCAATCTCAACCGTGCCATTGTGTAGGGAGACGAGCTGTCTGACGATCGACAGTCCCAGCCCGTATTCTCCGTAAGGGGTGTTCGTCCGTGATAAATCTGCTTTATAAAAACGATCCCAAATGTTTTCGATATCCTTTTCATCAATGCCGATTCCGGTATCCTCTACTTCGATCACCGTCTCCTTGTAGTCTTCCCGGCCTCTCAGCCAAACGGTTCCGTTCGTTGTGAATTGAATGCTGTTCTTCGTGATATTGACGAGAATCTGGATGAGCCGGTCGTAATCGGCATTGACCATTACATGATCCTCCACATCGAGGATCAGCTGATTCTGTTTCTCCTCCGCCTGAAGCGCCAGCTGCTCTTTAATGATTTCAAACACTTCGATCAGCGGATAATGCAGCTTTTGCAGTGTAATCTGGTTGGAGCGGATTTTTTCATAATCAAGATTTTCGTTGACAAGTCGAATCAGCCTTTTTGTCTCCTCCGTAATCAGCTTCATACATTTATCCTGCTGATCTTCGGGTATCGTCTGGCTGTTCATCCCTTCTACTAAGCCGCTGATCGTCGTCAGCGGCGTCTTCAGTTCATGTGAGACGTCAGTGATAAACTGCCTTCTCCGCTTTTCGAGCCGGTCGATTTCTTCGCTTGAGCTTTTTAACTTGCGGGCCATAATGTTAAAGTCGTCGCCTAAATCACCGATTTCATCCTTATTGCGGTTTTCGATATGGATGTCATAATCTCCGGCGGCGACTTTTTTCGTTGCATCGCGGAGCTTCTGAATGCGGGCGACATGGAATTTCGACGTCAGCCAGCTTAAGAGAATAGCGACTAAGATGACACCCGCTGCCGTAAAGAGCATAAAGCGGTTCATGTCGCTGATCATTTCCTCGGTCCCGCTGATCGGAGCGGTCAGCAGAATGCCTCCCTGAAATTCATTGTTGACGATGTTGGGCAGCGCGACGACCGATACTTCCTCATTAAAACGGTTAAAGTCGGTTTTGACGACAACGGCCTTTCCATCTTTAAGCTCTTTCCATTCTTCATCACTGAGCAGCAGTTTTCGCGGCCGCAAATCGGCCGGCGTCATCAAGACCTCTTTCTTTTCATTAAATAAAAAGAAGCTGATTTTCCTGCTTCGCAAAATTTCCTCAAACGGCTTCATAATGGCCGGCGCGCCTTTTGGCCGCATCTCCATTTCGCCCATGATGCGGTAGCCGTAGGAAGACAGCTCATCGACTTTGCTCTCATATGCAAAGTCTTTGGCAAAGTGGGAAAACAGCGCCCCCGAGATGAGAAAAGCCAAGAGTAATATACTGATGTGACTGGCCAGCAGCTGATAGAGATACTTAATCTTCATCGAACTTGTACCCTACTCCCCATACGGTGTAAAGAAACGGCCGCGAATCGCTGCTAAGCTTTTTTCTCAGCCGTTTAATATGAACGTCAACGGTCCGCTCGTCTCCGTAGAATTGGTATCCCCAAACCTGCTCAAGCAACTGCTCCCTTGAAAAAACCTGTTTCGGGCTTTGCACCAGGTAATACAATAAATCGAACTCCTTAGGCGTCAAATTTAGAATTTGAACGCCGTCCAAAAACACTTCTCTTGTTTTTTTATTGATTTTAAAATGTTCCGTTTCAAGCGTGTCGCTGTCAGCGGAATCCTGCCGGCCGGCGCTTTGATATCTCCGGCTCACCGCTTTGATTCTCGCCACAAGCGCCAAAGGGCTGAACGGCTTTGTCACATAGTCATCAGCCCCGAGCTCAAAACCGAGCACCTGGTCTGATTCCGTATCCTTTGCCGTCAGCATAATAATCGGAACCGTGCTCTCTTCCCTGACCTTTTTGCAGATCGTGACCCCGTCCATGGACGGCAGCATAATATCGATGATCAGCAAATCCCAATTACCCGATTTAAAACGGTTATATCCCTCAAGTCCGTCATGGACGAACTCTGTTTCAAATCCTTCTTTTGCAAAAAACATTTCTGTCATTGTACATACGCTTAAATTATCTTCGATCATTAATATTTTCATCGTTAATGTGCCTCCGCTAGACAAACGTTAGATTCATTTTACATAGGGCTCAGCCATTTCTCAATTCAATTCTGAACATTTAAAGGTCTGGCAACAGTTTGGTCATAATTTATTCATAAGTAGCAGCTAAGATGAAATCAAGCATAAGGCAAAAGTCCTGCTGCCGTTTGACTTCGCAGCCATAATAAATGAAATAGATACGGAGGAATCACGCGTTATGAATTTTTTCAAACGAGCCTTTTGGAGCATGAAAGCGAAAAAAGGAAAAACACTTTTACAATTGTTTGTTTTCACGATGATTTGCTTGCTGGTGCTGACAGGAATTACGATCCAGTCGGCAGCCGTGAAATCGAGCGAACTGGCAAGGGAACAGCTCGGAGGCAGCGTCACGCTCAAAGTTGACAGGGAAAAAATGATGAAAGAACAGCAGGAATCAGGAGACCGGAAAAGGTTTGAATCGACCCCCGTTTCTGTCAAATCAGCCGAGAAACTTGCGAGCCTTGACCATGTCAAAAGCTATAACTTCATCTCCTCAACGTCTGCTTTAGCGGACAATTTCGATCCGATCGAAAGCGGTGACGAGGATTCATCGGACTCAAACAGCGACGAGCCGGCCGGACCGGGCGGCAATGAACAGGGCGGCCGGCAAATGATGCAGGCTGACGTATCAATTGAAGGTGTAACAAGTACAGCCCACGTCAGCGAATTTTCCGAAGGGACGTCCAAGATCACGGAAGGCCGTGCTTTAACAAAGGATGATGTGAATAAAAAAGTCGCCGTGATTGAAGAAACGCTTGCTGAAGAAAACAAGCTGAAGGTCGGCGATACGATCAAAGTCAAGACGAGCAGCGATGAAGCTACAACAATCAATTTGAAAATCGTCGGAATCTATAAAACGACTTCATCTGGAGACAATCAAGCGCAAAACTTCTCCTTTTTAAATCCTTATAACAAAATCTACACACCGTATACGGCGGCATCGGCCTTAAAAGGCGACGATTATAAAAACGCGATTGATGAAGCGGTCTACAATATGGACGACGCCTCAAACATCGACGCTTTCATTGCGTCTGCCAAGAAAACAGGCATTGATTTGGATACATTCACATTGGACGCCAATGATCAATTGTACCAGCAGATGGTCGGCCCGATTGAAAATGTCGCATCCTTCTCGAAAAATGTCGTCTATCTTGTCACGATCGCCGGAGCGGTGATTCTCTCCCTGATCGTCATGATGTCAATCAGGGAGAGAAAATACGAAATGGGCGTTCTGATGGCGATCGGCGAAAAACGCTGGAAACTCATCGGACAGTTTTTGACCGAAATCTTAATGATCGCAGTGCTTGCCATCGGCATCTCAGCATTAACCGGCAGCCTGATTGCGGGGCAAATCGGGAACCAGCTCTTGAGCCAGCAAATCGAACAAACGTCAGCCAGCCAGTCTGCAGGCGGAATGATGGGCCCAGGCGGCGGAGGCTTCTTCGGACAAAGTACCGCTCAAGTCTCAGCCATTGATCAGTTCGACATTCAATTATCCTTCGAGGACTTAATGGCACTCAGCGGAATCGGCCTTTTAATTACGATGTTCGCGACACTCCTTCCGTCCATATCTGTTTTAAGGCTCCATCCGAAAACGATTTTAACAAAACAAGAATAGAAAGAAGTGAAGATGATGGGCAGTATTTTAGAATTTCAGAATGTCGGCTATTGGTATAAAAATCAGGATCAGCCTCTCTTCGAAGATATCAGCATTCAATTCAGCCAAGGACTCTTATATACGATTGTCGGGACTTCCGGTTCCGGCAAAACCACCTTTTTATCGTTGGCGGGCGGACTTGACGTGCCAAAAGAGGGGGACATCCTGTATAAAGGAGAAAATATTTCAAAAATCGGGCTGATCGGCTTCCGCAATCAATATGTATCGATCATTTTTCAGTCCTATAACCTGCTGCCATATATGACGGCTCTCCAAAATATCACGTCGGCCATGGAAATTACCGGATCTCAGGTCAAAAACAAAGAACAATACGCTTTGGAGATGCTCGAAAAAGTCGGCATCCGCGAAAAGCAGGCCAGACAGAAAGTATTGACATTAAGCGGCGGCCAGCAGCAGCGTGTCTCCATCATCAGAGCGTTCTGCTGTGACACGGATTTAATCGTCGCCGATGAACCGACAGGCAACTTGGATGAAGATACATCAAAGGACATCGTCCGGCTCTTCCAAAACCTTGCCCACCAAGAAAACAAATGTGTCATCATGGTCACCCATGATGAACAGATCGCGAAAGTATCCGATGTCAACATCAGGCTTTCTAGGGGCGGCTTTACCGTCAAAAACCGCAGATCAGCAGGATAAGGGGAACGGCATGAGCCGTTCCTCTTCTTTTTATGAAGCAAAAGCTTCTGCAGCCGCCGCCAAATAATACGAGAGGCCTGTTTGCTGATTTTCAAGCATTCCGCGATGAAAATCGTCTTCGATAAAGAAGCGTGTCTGGGTCTGAAAATCGTCGGGCGTGATCCCCAAAAACTCGAGGTGCCGTTTAATTGCGGTCTTCACTTGTTCATGGTTGTGTTTGACTCCATCTCTGAGCGCTTCTGCCATTCCATTCATAAAACGGGCTGCCTCTTCAGCTTTTTCATTCATTTCTTCCGCTATGATCGGTTCTCCTTTCAGCAAATCGACATCATATGCTTCCTTCAAATAGCGGTTCTGTTCAGCGAGTGCATCCTCCCATTCCCTGCTGCTTGAAAACCCTTTAAACATGCTTGATTGATCCATTGCTTCTCCTTTCCCGGCCTGCTGAATCGAGAGATCGATCGTAGAAATAAGCTGTTTGATCCTGTCCAAACGGGCAGTAAAAAGACGTTTCTGCTCAGACAAAATCGTCAGTCGATCAGCTTCACCGTCCAGTATTTGTTTAATTTCCTTGAGCGGAAATTCGAGCTCCCGATAAAACAAGATGTGCTGCAGCCGTTCCAGCTCTTTTCCCCCGTAAAGGCGATAGCCGGCATCCGTCACCTCCGCGGGGCATAAAAGGCCGATTTTATGGTAGTGGTACAGCGTTTTGATCGTGATATTCGCCAACCCGGCCACTTCTTTTACCGTATAGAGCATCAAACCTCACCTCGTCTGTCATGTTAAAGGGTGCCCTAAGGGCGGGGTCAATCCATTACATGGCCTTTTTTTTATTTTTTTTCATTTTCACATACGCGACTATGCAAATAAAAGCGGGAAGGATCACCTGCATCGGCAAATGGACATATAATGGAACAAACTCGATTCCTTCTTTGACATGCTCTGAAATGTTGCTGGCAATGGAGACGGATAAAATCAAAATGACAATGCCGATGACATGAACAATTTTGGAGGGGTTTTTAAGCTTGAATAAAACGGTCACGCCTTCTGTTACGGCATACATGAAAATGCTCATCTTAAAAAAACCGCCAATCACCAATACGAGCATGAAAAATACATCAAGCCTGTCCAGAAATTCGGCTACTTGAATCGTCTGGATCGTACTCAGCAATGGGAAGCGCGACCGCATATTAAGGTCAACGCCGAGCACACTGATGTTCAATGCCACATTAAAAGCCAGGATAATGCCGCTGATGGCGATTCCCAACAGCCCCGCTTTTTTCGCTTGTTTCTTTTCCTTTAAATACGGCAGGATCAATGTAAAGACGATAATTTCTCCAAACGGAAAATACAGCGTTTGTGTGAACACGGCATGGAGCATCGGACCGGGGCCGTTTCCGAGAATGGGCAAAAGCTCTTTCGGTGTAATCAAGCCTGAAGAAACAATCAGGATGAGGCCCGTGACAGCAAGCCAAAACATGATGCCAAACAGCAGCTCGCCTGAACGGGCCAGGACCTCGATTCCTTTCCTCACGGTAAAAATACAAACTGCAATCAACAATCCATTCGCGAAGATAATCGGCGTGTTCGGATAAGCCGATGTCAGCAGCATTTCGCCAAAATCGCGCAGAACCCTTGCCGCAATATAACAATAATAAACTATGTAGATAAAAGTCAGGCCCCAGCCAACCGGTTTTCCAAAAATATTCATCAGCGTTTCGTAGGGAGAGGCATCAGGATTCACTTGGTAGAAAAAGTGGTGCATCATAAACAAAGCCAGTCCTCCGACTGTTCCGAACAAGATCGCGATCCAGGCGTCCTGTTCAGCAGATTGTCCTGGAAAAATCAGCAGAGAGCTGCTGAGTTCAAACAGAACAATCAGCACGAACAGCTGTGCAGCACTGATTTTCGCTTTCTCCATTTAAAGCCCTCCTCTCTCATTCATTCAAGAACGCCCTTCGTGATGATTCAAAATGTTCGGGTTGTTCCTTAAACCCGTTCTCCTTACATATGCGTTAACCGTAATGTCGACATCTGTGTCAGGAAAGTACCGGTTGCTCCACTCACCCTCCATCTTTTTCCACACTTGCGGATGGGCGCGATAGACAACATCGCCGAATTGCAGAACATCCGTCTTGTTTCGCTTAACAACGTCAATCGTATTCTGCAATTCATTTTTCAGTTCCTTTGCCACCTTCCTTTCGATGTCGCTCAGCACTTTTGGATCATCCAAGTGAATTGGCACAGTTGTTTCGCCGATGTCCCCTTCCATGTCAACGTCAACCGAAATCGCCGGCTTGCCGTTTTTCAGGTGAGATCTGATTTTTGTTTTTTGGCGGATGACGTCAAATGTGACGGCATCTTTCTCGTGATTCAATGTAATGGTCAAATACGTTCTGCTGATTTTATTGCGCAGCCATAAAACGCCTCGCGCGGTTTTGCCTTCAAGCCAATTGACGAGTTTGCCCTCTTTAATGACTGCCAGCCCGTCCGCTTCGACTATTGCCTCAGGAGATGTAGACTGCACGTTTTCCATTTTTTCACCCTTTTCCTTATTTCCGGTTACTTTAAAAGAAGAAATAATCGGGTGCTTCGCCTTCGATGTCAAGCACTTTACGACATCTTGTACGCTCGTTTTCATTTGTTCTCCCAAATGCTCTTCAGTAAATTGTAGCGTTTTGTTTACTTTATTTGACGGGATCTTATCGATCGGCGTCAGCGTCCTGATGAATGTTTTTGCTTTTTGGCCCCGGGAAATAATAATCGTCGCTGTTGAACGAAAATCGGTGTCCCGGTCAAGAACATCAAGAATTTTGATCAAGCCTTCTTCCTTGGCGAGTTTTTCATCGACA
This sequence comes from Bacillus haynesii, assembly GCF_014042035.1. Classification (NCBI taxonomy): domain Bacteria; kingdom Bacillati; phylum Bacillota; class Bacilli; order Caryophanales; family Bacillaceae; genus Bacillus; species Bacillus haynesii. The sequence goes on from NZ_CP059494.1 coordinate 2,577,578, forward strand.
ACCACAAGGTTGGTGTGGGAGTAATAAATTTCCCGCGACATTTTCGCTGATGCGTGCCTGCTCATTTCTGTCAGATTGTTGCCCGTCACAGAATAGCTCGAAATCGGCGGCCTGTCTCCTCCTTGTCCGCCTTGAAGGCCGCCTGTCACATTGATCGGATTGACGATTTGATAGCTTAATTCGTATTCTGTATCTTTCCCTTTATCAATACCGACGGCAGTGATCAGCAGCAGATCTGTCAGCTCTCTTTTATCCCAGCACCCTTGAAGAAGGACAATCGCGGCCAATAAGAGCACAATCTTAACGCTTTGTTTCATTTGGATCACCATCTTCTTGTTTTGTCTTCATGTCGCCAGACTCCGGCGGCTCTGGTTTCTGGTGCTGTCCTTGGCGCACCTTATTGTCATTGCCGATCAGTTCAGGCCGCTTCTCATGTGTCCACCAAGGCAAACGAACGATGGCGTCGCCCCAGTTTTTCAAAATAAATGGTGCAAAAGGAGTCATATATGGAACACCGAACGAACGCAGGCTGCATAAATGGACAAACATGATGATCAGTCCAAGAATAATGCCGTAAAAACCCGTCGTCGCCGCGGCTAATATGAAGAAAAACCGAACGAGCCGGGCGGATATCGCCATGGCGAAAGAAGGTGTTGCAAAACTTGAAATCGCTGTGATCGCTACGACGATGACCATCGCCGGCGACACAATCCCCGCCTGAACGGCCGCCTGTCCAATGACGATGGCTCCCACAATTGAAACGGCTGAACCTATCGCTTTCGGAAGCCGGATGCCCGCCTCCCGCAAAATTTCAAACGAAATTTCCATGATCAGGGCTTCCACCACAGCCGGGAACGGAACGATTTCACGCTGCGCGGCAATTACGATCAAAAGCTCCGTCGGGATCATTTCCTGGTGAAACGTCGTCGCACCGACGTAGACGGCAGGCGCAATAAGCGAAATGAAAAAGATCAACACGCGCAAAAAGCGGATGAACGTCGCAATGTCAAAGCGTGAATAGTAATCCTCAACAGATTGAAAAAATTGAATAAAAACGGCAGGGACTAGCAGGACAAACGGTGTACCGTCAACAAAAATGGCGATTCTTCCTTCAAGCAGATTCCCTGCGACCATATCCGGCCTTTCAGTATGATATACCGTCGGAAAGGTGGTAAATACGGCGTCTTCGATAAACTGTTCAATATAACCCGATTCAAGGATGCTGTCGATCTCAATGCTATCCATCCTTTTTTTTACTTCTTTCACCGTCTTCGGGTCGCACACCCCGTTGATATACATGATCGCCACATCGGTTTTTGTAACGCTTCCCATCGTCATTTTTTCAACCCAAAGATTCGGGTTTTTAATGATTCTGCGCACCAAAGAGATATTCGTGTCGAGAGCTTCGATAAATCCTTCACGTGAACCGCGGAATGCCTGCTGATTTTCAGGCTCCTTGATCGAACGCTTTTCCCCGCCTTTCGTGGTCGTAATAATCGCTGTTTCCGTCCCCTCGGCCAAAATGATCGTATCCCCTGCCATCAAAGATTGAAGCAGTTTGTCCAATCGCTTTTCTTTTTCGACACCGCCCAGTGCAACAGCATCACTTGCAATCGTCTCGAGAACCTCCCTGCCGTACTCCTTTTTCGCCAATTCTTCGGAGTTCATGATCGATTCCAGCAAAAAGTCATGGATCGCTTTCTCATCTGTAATGCCGCCGACATAAACGACGGCTACTTCGATTTTTTCGTCAGCGCCCGTTTTTAATTTGCGGATGACGATATCCGCGCTGTTTCCGGTCATTTCTTTGATCATGCTCAGGTTTTCGGCAAGCAAGGGACGCACAAACCCAGACACTTTTACAGTTTCCGGGTTTTTATCTCCGCTCATAAGAGATTCTTGTTTGTTATCCTGTTGGTGACGACCTTTAAAAAAGAATGGCATGGCTGTCAGAATCCCCTTTTCGTTTTTCATATTTTTCCTTGCAAAAGCACATTTATACTATTCCCGGGCGAATAGTGCTTTATGAAAGGAGAAAAAATAACGGGGAACGGAGAGTGGTGCAAAGTTGAAATTGATCGGAATCGGGCTTTTATTATTTGCTTCCTTAGAGGCTTTTGCCGTCATCCTCGATGTATTTCAAGGCATGACCTTGCAAAGAGCCGTCATAAACTCCCTGACGTTTGCCATCTTAGAAGTGGGCGAGTGGATCATGATCCTTTTATTTTTGTTTATCATTTTTCTCGAAGCCTCGGCAAACTTTCGCAAGAAGAAAAAAAGGACATAAAAGGCTAAAAGGCTCCCTATCAAAAGGGAGCTTAAACTTCGATATTTCCATTGACCGTATCTGTCTGGTGGGAATGGATCATTCCTTTTACAATCGTATTGCCGATGATCAGGGTTTGCCTGGACGTATTGGTTTGAATTGCCGTCACTCTTGCAGCCGTATTGCTGCGGAGTGTGTTGTTGAGGATCGCCGAGTCCGACGATTGGTCAAGATAAATGAGGATAGCCGGCAAGGACGGCCTGCTGAGCGTTATCGTATTGCCGATAACCTCGTGTGTTCCGCGGGTGAGATACATCGTGACGATCAGCGGTGAATCTTCGATGTAGTTTCCGATTATTTTTGTATGCTGATTTGTCGAGCAGTATATTGGAAAGTTTCTGAAGCGGGTGATGGTGTTTTGCTGAATGACTGCGGAAGCCGTATTTGTGACGGATACAGCATATGACTCCGGCACCGTTTGAAAGCCGGAAGGCGAAATAAAGTTTCCTTCTATCACAGCATTTCCTTGCGATATCCATATGCCCCTGGAGAATTGCTTGATGACGTTATGCTTCATTAGGACGTCGTCCCCTGTGCTCCTGACCGCAAGAACGACATTTGCGATATGGTTGCCGGAAAACGTTACATTGTCTGATTGCGTGATGCTGAGAGCGGTGCCGGACCTTTGTTCAGGGACGTCGTTCTCAATATGATTTCCTTCAATAAAGATTTGCGACGCTTGATAAGCAAGAATTCCGGCATTTACAAAATCACGGATTTTATTCCCCGTAGCAAAAACGCTTTTTCCGCGGATATCGATGCCTGTCGTAAAACCGGAAATCAAATTTCCCTTTATGACGGCATCGCTTCTTTCTTCCAAAGCCCCTACACCGAGGCCGTTAATTCCGGTGCTCTGTCCGGTGAATTCGGGGTTTTTCTTGATGATATTGTTTGCAATTGTCGTCCCCGTTCCATAACCGTATGAAATGGTACCGTCTGCGACATTGCCTTCGATGATGACAGAAGTGCCGTTGAAATTGGAAATGGCATTGTTGACATTGCCTTTTAACACGTTGTTTCGGATGATGACATTGACGGGTTCTTCATAGACGATACTTCCTTCACTATAGCCTTCTATATCAATGCCAAAGCGAGGAGCGGTTCCGTTGCCTGTCCCCGCATCTGTAATTTCGCATCCTTCAACAAGAACATTGTCACAACCTGTGATCGACAAGTTATTTCTTCTGGAGCGCCTGATTTCACAATTGGTTACCTTAATACGCTCTGACGGCTTATAGCCTTCTCCTCCGTTGCTGATAATGATTCCGTCTCCTGTAAAATCGGCTATTCTCACGTGTTCAATGACGACATTTGACGCCCCTTCAATACAAATTCCGAATCCCCATTCATGAGTCGGCCTCGGGGCCGGTGTATATGTGTGTTCATCTCTTTCCCCAATGATGCTGCCTCCGGATATTTTCACATTGGATGTTCCGCCTATATAAAAAGCAGTGTATCCCCATGAGCTGTTCGGCTTTACCTTGATGACGGCCTCCGCGTCCATCAAAATTTGAATATTGCCCGGAACATTGATGCCGGCGCCGCGAAACGGAACCCGCGGGTCGCCGTTTTTCGTCCCGTCAATCAGGTATGTGCCGTTCGGTATCCATACCGTGTTGTATCCCATCGACTTTGTCCATGCCAAACATTCGTTGATCGCATTTGTGGAGTCTGTTTTGCCGTCGCCGACAGCACCGAACTTTGTCGCGTCAACCACTGTCATTCTCATTTCATCAGGTTGCTGCTGCACGCTGTTTTCAGCCTCCTTTTGTAAAACGGTTCGCGTTATATATATATGCCAATCTAGTAAACTCCGCTTGTACATTAATAGATAAAATTTTATTAAAAAATCTTTTAATCCAAATTTTCTTCCAAAACTTTTTTCTATCCGCTTGTAAAGCGCTTCACAACTTGTTGCATCATCGATCAATAATTCAAATCGATTGAAGGTGTATTGACACGAACATTATATAAGAATATGATTTTTATAATAGACATAGAAAGAGAAGGAGTATTGCGAATGTCAAACCATCAAAAAGAAACTTTTCAAAACATTCCGCAAAAGGGGTTTTTTGGACATCCCCGCGGACTCTTCACGTTATTCTTCACTGAATTTTGGGAGCGCTTTTCATACTACGGCATGAGAGCCATCCTTATCTATTATTTGTATACAGAGGTGACAAAAGGCGGACTCGGGTTTGATCAAACCACAGCGAACTCGATTATGGCCGTATACGGTTCCCTCGTCTACATGTCCGGCATTATCGGAGGCTGGATAGCGGACAGGCTCCTCGGAACTGCAAACACCGTGTTTTACGGCGGCGTGCTCATTATGTTCGGACACATTCTTTTGTCATTCCCGGGAAGCGTCCCCGCGTTCTTCATCAGCATGTTCTTGATCATCATTGGGACAGGCCTTTTAAAACCAAACGTATCAAGCGTTGTCGGCGATTTATACAGCCCTGAAGACACCCGCCGCGATTCAGGTTTCAGCATCTTCTATATGGGGATCAACCTTGGCGGATTTCTTGCGCCGATTATCGTCGGCACAGTCGGTCAGACATACAACTACCATCTCGGCTTCAGCCTTGCTGCCATCGGGATGCTGTTCGGGCTGCTGACCTATTTAGCGACACGGAAGAAAAGCCTCGGATCTGCCGGAAGAACGGTACCGAATCCGCTGACACCCGCTGAAAGAAAAATGGTGTTCGGACGAATTGGAATCGGTATTTTGGTGATCGCTGCCATCTTTGGCTATTCCATCTATATGGGCTGGATGACAATCGAGCTGTTTACGATGATCGTCAGCTGTCTCGGTATTTTGATCCCGTTGATTTATTTCATCGTCATGTTTAAAAGCTCGAAAACGACGAGTGATGAACGTTCCCGTCTCACTGCTTACATTCCGCTGTTTGTCGCATCGATGATGTTTTGGGCGATTCAGGAACAAGGCGCCAATATTTTAGCCACCTATGCAGATAAACGCACTCATTTAGAATTTTTAGGTGTCCAATTGCACTCATCTTGGTTCCAGTCGCTGAATCCTTTGTTCATCGTTGTGCTTGCACCGGTTTTCGCATGGATTTGGATGAGGCTCGGAAATCGCCAGCCGTCAACGCCGACGAAGTTTTCACTCGGGTTGATTTTAGCCGGCCTGTCATTTGTCGTCATGATTTTCCCTGCTTACATCAACGGCACTGAATCACTTGCCAATCCAATGTGGCTTGTGCTCAGCTTCCTGATCGTCGTTCTCGGGGAATTGTGCTTGTCTCCAGTCGGGTTATCCGCAACGTCAAAGCTGGCTCCTGCGGCTTTCTCAGCGCAGACGATGAGTCTATGGTTCCTGTCAAACGCTTCTGCACAGGCCATCAACGCACAGATCGTCAGATTTTACAGCGCTGATACCGAGATCGCCTACTTTGGAGTCATCGGCGGTGTATCCATCCTGCTCGGAATCATTTTGATGTTGCTGTCACCGAAAATTCAGAAATTTATGAAGGGTGTCAATTAAAAAGCAACAGGCTGATACTCCTTTTCTCCTGTTTTTTTGCAGGATATATACATTCCGATTCAATGAGAGATAGGGAATACCTGTTAAAGGCAACCCCCGGAAAAAATTCCGGGGGTTTTCTTTGCGGGTTCGTATTCTAAATCTCGGTAGCTTCTTTAAACCACCGCTTTTTAACAAAAGTTTACATTTCCTCAAATGATAATTTTCATTGATTTGCTAGTATAAGTGTTATCAAGAGGAGGTTAGGATATGAACTTTTACAAAACGCTCGCTTTATCAACACTTGCAGCATCATTACTGTCTCCCTCATGGAGCAGTCTCTCCCATAACGAGGCTGCAGCTCATAAAAACTTCACGGTGACTGCAGATGCAGAAACAGAGCCGGTAGATACCCCTGACGATGCGGCAGATGACCCGGCGATTTGGGTTCATCCGAAGCATCCTGAAAAAAGCCGGCTGATCACAACAAATAAAAAATCGGGCTTAATTGTTTACGATTTAAACGGAAAACAGCTTGCGGCCTATCCGTTTGGCAAATTAAACAATGTCGATCTGCGCTACAATTTTCCACTCGATGGCAAAAAAATTGATATTGCCGGAGCCTCAAACCGGTCAGACGGCAAAAACACGGTTGAAATTTACGCCTTTGACGGCGAAAAAAACAAGCTGAAGAACATCGTCAATCCTCAAAAACCTATTCAAACCGATATTCAGGAGGTCTATGGTTTCAGCCTTTATCACAGCCAGAAAACCGGCAAGTTCTACGCCATGGTGACCGGAAAGAACGGAGAAATCGAGCAATATGAACTGTTTGACAACGGAAAAGGACAAGTCGAGGGCAAAAAGGTGCGCTCATTCAAAATGAGCTCTCAAACAGAAGGGCTTGCAGCAGATGATGAATACGGCAAAATGTACATCGCCGAAGAAGACGTTGCGATTTGGTCTTTCAGCGCCGAGCCAAACGGTGGAGATAAAGGAAAAATCGTCGATCGGGCAGACGGACCGCATTTAACCGCTGATATTGAAGGGCTGACGATTTACTACGGAGAGGACGGAGAAGGGTATTTGATCGCATCCAGTCAGGGCGATAACCGTTATGCCATCTATGACCGGCGCGGGAAAAACGACTATGTCACCGCTTTTTCAACTGAGGACGGTAAAGAAATCGACGGGACAAGCGATACCGACGGAATCGACGTCATCGGCTTCGGCCTCGGCAAAAAATACCCATACGGCATCTTTGTCGCCCAAGACGGCGAAAATACGGAAAACGGACAACCGGTCAATCAGAACTTCAAAATTGTCTCCTGGGAAAAAATCGCCGACGCGCTGGACGACAAGCCTGATATCGATGATCAAGTCAATCCCCGAAAACTGAAAAACCGAGCCAAATAACGACGGATCCGCGGGTATTTCCCGCGGATTTTTCACCTCTCTTTATGTTAAGATAACAATTAATGGAGGGATGGTATTGCGTCTAAATCTTTATGCTATAGTGTTTATCATGTTGGCGGTTTTATCAAATGTGGTGCTTCTTTACGTTTTTGATCAAGGTGTGTTGGCGTACACTTCGGCTGTCATCTTCCTGTTCGCTGCTGCATTTTGCACGAAGCGTCGGACTCAAGAATGAGGCTCCCTAAACCTTGTGGCTTCTTTTTAAAATACTCGTTCCGTAAGGAGGCAGTTTGAGCGCGCCTTTTTTCCGTGTTCCTTTTAACACGTCCGTATAGGCTTCTTCCGGAAGCGAGACACTTCTGTTTTCCGCTGTAAAATTCATCACGAAAATATAATCGTGGCGGCCGTCTGTGCGGAGCTGGGCGGTGACGCCTTTCGGGAGCTCTGTATCGAGCACTTTGGCAATCCCGCACTCTTCAATAAGCCTGGATATAAACGCCTCTTGGAACGCCGCCTCATTCCTTGAAGCGATATAGTAGGCCTTCCCGTCTCCGAACAAATTGACCGTCAGCGCGGGCCGGCCTGCGTAAAAATCTTCCTCGTACACAGCGAGTGCTTCGGCCCCTTCTAAATGAATCAGATCGCAAAGCTCGCTGGCTTCATAGCTTCCACTTAACCCGAGCCGGTTATCTGCATCCATCACAATCGTGTTTTTCTGTCCGTCATGAAGGGCATCGATCTCCTCAGACCAAATGCCGAGCGTTTTTCTTAAGCCTCCAGGAAACCCTCCCAGGAACACAAGATCATTCTCATTAACAATGCCCGACCAATAAGTGGCGACAAATGTACCTCCATTTTGTACAAACTGTTCAATCCTTTCAGCGGTGCCTTCTTTCAGCATGTAGAGCATCGGGGCGACCAAAAGCTTATAGCGGGAAAAATCGGCCTCCATGTGAATCACATCAACCGGTACGCCTTCCCGCCAAAACGGTTCATAAAACGATTTGGCGGTCCGTTCATAATGCATCCCGATATTGCGCGGACCTTGGGCATCTTCCAAAGCCCAGCGATTCTCCCAGTCAAATATAATCGCGGTCTCGGGTTCGACTGTCGTTCCTGCGACATCCTCCAGTTTTTCGAGCTTTTCCCCGAGTTTTTTCACTTCCTGAAAAACGCGCGTATGCTCTGATCCCTCATGATCCACGACTGCCCCGTGAAATTTTTCGCTTGAGCCGCGGCTTTTCCGCCATTGAAAATACTGAACAGTGTCCGAACCGTGAGCGACTGCCTGTAATGATGACAATTCATGCATACCAGGGCGTTTCAGCTTGCTGACATCCTGCCAGTTCGTCATGCTCGGCGTGCTTTCCATCAGCATGAACGGCCGGCCTCCTTTAAGAGAACGATTGATGTCATGAACAAAAGCAATATCGGCTCCAAGCCGGCTGTCTTCCTGGCGGCTGTTGTGCCATGCCGGATAAGAATCCCACGAGATGACATCAAGCAAGTCGACAAACTTCCAATAATTCAATCCGGCATACGTTCCCATAAAATTCGTCGTCACAGGCAGTTCGGGGTTAAAAGAACGGACATGGGCGATTTCATGCCGGCAAAAATCAACCGTCTGATCCGTGACAAAACGCTTCCAGTCCAAATTCAGACCGTGAACGGCATCCTCGCCGTGCGGAGCGGGAGACTCGATCTCGTCCCAATCCGTATAGGTATGGCTCCAAAACGATGTCCACCATGCATGATTAAGGCGGTCCAGCGTTTTGTATTTCGCGAGCAGCCACTCTCTGAACTTGTTTTGGCAAAGTTCACAATGGCATTCTCCGCCGTATTCATTGGAGATATGCCAGCCGATGACAGCCGGGTGATGCGCATAGCGCTCCGCAAGCTTTCCGTTTATAATCGCCGTTTTCCTGCGGTAGACAGGTGACGTATAGCAATGATTGTGCCGCTTTCCATGAAGGTTTCTAACCCTGTTGCGCTCCGTTCTCAGCACCTCCGGATACTTTTTGGACATCCAGGCCGGTCTGGCACCGCTCGGTGTAGCCAAGAACGCATAAATTCCGTTTTCCTTGAAAGTATCAAGAACCTGATCAAGCCAATCAAATGTAAACCTTCCTTCTTCAGGCTCGAGCGAAACCCAGGAAAAAATGCCGACAGACATCACATTGCAGCGGGACAGCTTCATCAGGCGGATGTCTTCTTTTAAAACGTCCGGATATTTAAGCCATTGATCCGGGTTGTAATCGGCTCCATGCAACAGTCGGGGAACTTTCCGGCTGATCGGGGGATACGGTTTGACCATCCTAAAGTTTCATCCTTTCTTCCTCGTTTTCATATGACGCGGAGACGGACATTAAACGCTTTCAAAAACAGGTTGTAGATTATATACTCTGTTTTCTTCCCTCTTTCCTGCCTGGTGGATGAATTTTCCTGTATGATTGAATTTATCTTTCTTTATTTGTAAAATATACTCTATCATTAACATTTTTAACTTTATTTCCATACACTTGACTAAATCAACTATTTTATTATAATTGATTAAAGCAACGATTTACAGGGAGAGAGGTTCTGAGATGACGGAAATCAATCATTCTATCACATTAAAATTCAGAAAGTTCAATCGATTCTACACAAATGTGCTCGGTTTTTTGAACGAACATATTTATGACAGCCCCTTTTCATTGACGGAAACCCGGATATTATTCGAAATTCACAATACGGCCGATTGCACAGCCAAACTGCTTCAAAATACGCTCGGCCTGGACCGGGGCTATGTCAGCCGGATCCTGAAGCGGTTCGAAAAGGAAAACATGGTCTATAAAAAGAGAAGCGAGGAGGACAGCCGCAACCACTATATCTATTTAACAAGCTTCGGCGAATCCATTTATAAGAAGCTGGAGGCAAAAGCCAATCAGCAAATCGAATACATGCTGAATCATATCGACGGCCGCCATCAGGAAAAGCTGACGGAGGCGATGAATACAATTCAATGCATATTGTCGGAACACCTGCCTCCCGAAAAATCGGCCGTTTCCATAAGAGATTACTATATATCGGACGATATCAAACTGATGATCGAAAAACAGCGTGCCTTTTACGCCGAGACACACGGCTGGGACGATTCATTTTTGGATTACCTTCACGAAACATTTGATGCCGATATCGAAAAAATTTGGATCGCGGAGAGCGCCGGAAGGTTTGCGGGATGCGTCGGGCTCGTTAAACATCCCGGCAAAACCGTGCAGCTCAGATGGTATCTGGTCGACGCCGCTTTTCGGCATCAGGGAGTCGGCACGCGCCTTTTGAAGCATCTCATCGATTATTGCAAAGAAAATCAGTTTGAGCGAATTTTTCTATGGACGGTAAGTACGATGGCTGAAGCGCGGCCTTTGTATGAAAAATTCGGATTCAGACTGACGGAAGTGAAAGACGAGGCTTTATTATGGGGGCAGCGGCTCCGGGAAGAACGCTGGGATGCCGAGTTAGGCTGACGAAATGGAGGATCTATGAAACGGAAAATACACTACGCCTGGATTATCGTTTTTGTGACGTTTTTGACGCTTTTGGCCGTTCAAGGAGTGCGCCTTTCCTTCGGGGCCTTTATTCAGCCTTGGGAAGAGGAATTTTCAATGGACAGAGGCACGATTTCGCTTATTTCCATGCTGAGCTTTATTGTCTACGGCGTATCCCAGCCGGTGATCGGCAGGCTTGTCGATCGGTTCGGACCGCGGATCATTTTATCTCTTAGCACGCTTCTGGTCGGCTTGAGCATCTTTTTTACATATCTCGTGACTTCTCCGTGGCAGCTGTTTATTTTGTACGGCATCATCGTTTCTCTCGGTGTCGGCGGTGCGTCGAATGTCGCATCGACCGTGATCGTGACCAACTGGTTCAATGAGAAGCGGGGGCTTGCATTCGGCATTATGGAAGCGGGATTCGGCGCGGGGCAGATGCTGCTTGTCCCTGGATCGCTCATGATGATCCACTGGTTTAACTGGAAAGTGACTGTCATCGTTCTCGGATTGTTTTTAGCTGTTATCGTATTTCCGATCGTCATCCTGTTATTGCGGAATCATCCTGCGGAAAAGAATGCAGAGCCGATCGGCGGCACTCAGGGCGGCGAGACAAAAGAAGAGCCGGACGCCCAGCCCAAAAAGATTCCATACAAAGCCGTTTTTCTCAAAAGGACGTTTTGGTTCCTCGTCTTGCCGTTTTTCATTTGCGGATTTACAACGACTGGGTTAATGGATACCCACCTTATCCCTTTTTCGCATGACCACGGGTTTTCGACCGAAGTAACAAGCGCCGCTGTCAGCCTGCTGGCCGGGTTTAACATCATCGGCATTTTGATTTCCGGCGTCGTCGCAGACCGCTGGAGCAGCCGAAAAATTTTGTGCTTTTTATATGCCGTAAGGGCGCTGTCGCTTGTCATTCTGTTGTCGAGCCACAACTCGATGCTCCTGCTTTGCTTCGCGGTTTTGTTCGGTTTGGTCGACTTCGCGACCGTCGCCCCGACGCAAATGCTCGCAACCCAGTATTTTAGGCAGTATTCCGTCGGGTTCATTCTCGGCTGGCTGTTCCTCAGCCACCAGCTCGGTTCGGCGCTCGGCGCTTATTTGCCCGGCGTCTGGTACAGCCAAACAGGCAGCTATAACCTGTCTTTCTACCTTTCAATCGTTATTTTGGCGGGAGCAAGCATTTTGAACATCCTTCTGCCGGAACCTAAAAAAATAAATCCAACACTGGATCAGAAAGGCCATTCAGTCTAGCAAAGCTAGTGAAAAAAACCTGTTTTTGATGTTCAAAAACAGGTTTTTCTTTAAGAATTAGGCTCTTAAAAAATAATGTTGATATTTGATACGTTTCCAAAATGCTGTCATAATGAGAACAAACATTCGTATAGGAGAGTTCGAAATGAGCAAAGCGTTTAGCAATTTGCTAAAACATATCGATGAATTATCACATACAGATAAAGAACGTGTGTTTCAATGGGTAAAACGCTATGTTGAACCTTCCTCACTGTTCGTGTTCGTCTAATAGACGAAATGAGAGAAGCACGTTTCAAAGAAACATATCACAGTTTACGCTTATCAAAATTCGCTATTTAGTTCTTTTTTAACTAACGGAGCAGGAAAGGAAAAGAAACGTGATAAAATAAGAAAATTTTGACGGTATTTTATGATTAGCTATTCTATTCAAGAAAGCATTGGATTACGTAGTATAAAAAATAAGGGGTACAAAACAGTGAATGAATTTTATAAGGCGTTAACATTTGTAAATAAAATTTTTTATGAACCAAATCACTTAACTATAAATGCAATTCGAGAAGAAGCTCAAAATTCAGATTATGGTGCTGGTATGTTTCAACTAAATTCAAAATCGGTTAGATTTAGAGTCGCAAAAATAACACCTAACAAGATAGGACAGTTTGTTTCTTTGTGGGAAAAAGATGGGGATAATAAAAACCAAGCCTTTTCATATGAAAAGGCTACTGATTTATTGGTTATCAATACTTTTACTAGTAATAATTTTGGACAATTCGTTTTTCCAAAGGAAGTTCTTGTAAAACAAAATATCCTTAAAACAGCCACTTCAAAAGGAAAAATGGCAATTAGAGTTTACCCTAGATGGGAAAATCCCACTAGCAAACAAGCTATCGAAACACAAAAATGGCAGTTAGCATATTTTGTTGAGGTGAACAATACAAATCGTTTTCCGGTGCAAGAACTATTAAAGCTATATTCTAACTAAAATTGGATAGCTCAGAGTCGGCTAATAGTTTGTGAAGTTTAACATTTCAACTAACAGGTACGTTAGTTGAAGTAGAACGGGGAACTGAGGTTCCCCTAATGATTATATAGAAATCAACATTTAAATTTACAGAGGCAAGAATTAAGAAGTTTTATTCTTATTGTAAATATCAAATGCAACGGCAATCAGAAGGACGAGGCCTTTAATTGCTTGCTGCCAGTCGATGCCGAGACCGAGCAGTGACATGCCGTTGTTCATGACCCCCATGACAAGGCCGCCGATGATGGCCCCGCCGATCGTGCCGATTCCGCCGTAAGCCGAAGCACCGCCGATGAAGCAGGCCGCAATGGCGTCAAGTTCAAACAGGTTTCCTGCTTTCGGAGTGGCCGCGTTTAAACGGGCGGCAAAAATCAAGCCTGAAAGGGCGGCTAAGACGCCCATATTGACGAAGACCATAAAGGTGAGCCGTTTTGTTTTAATTCCTGAAAGCTCGGCCGCTTTTTCATTGCCGCCGATTGCGTAGATTCTCCGCCCGATGACGGTTTTTTTCATGACAAATGTGTACCCGGCGATTAAGACGAACAATGTGATCAAAATGAGAGGTATACCTTCGTACGTCGCGAGAATGTAGGTAAAAAGGTTGATAATGGCGATAATAAAAAACACCTTAACTGCAAACAGACCTTTTCCCTGCAAGTCAAATTGGAATTTCTTCTGCATGTTTCTCTGCTGAAGCTGATACACGAGATAAAGAATCGACACACCCGCTCCGGCGACAATTGTCGTCATATGGAGCGTGCCTCCGTTCAGCCAGTCCGGAATAAAGCCGGACGCCATTTTTTGAAAGGACACAGGAAATGGAGCGATCGATTTCCCTTCAAGCACGATCATCGTGAGTCCTCTGAACAAAAGCATTCCCGCCAGCGTCACGATGAAGGCCGGAATCTTGACATAAGCGATCCAAAATCCCTGCCATGCGCCGATTGCCGCTCCCAGAAGCAACGACAGGACGACCGCCGCAAACAGCGGCATATCGTTTTCGATGATCATCATCGCGGAGACGGCGCCGACAAAAGCGGCGACTGAACCGACTGATAGATCAATGTGTCCCGTGATGATGACGAGCATCATCCCAATCGCTAAAATGAGAATGTAGCTGTTTTGCAAAATCAGGTTCGTAATGTTCAGCGGTCTCAGCAAAATCCCGTCTGTCAGTATTTGAAACAGCAGCATAATAAACACGAGCGCAATGACCATGCTGTATTTCCGGATATTCTGCTTATACATGTCGCGAAACAGCTGAAAGTAACCGGGCTGAGCGCGGTCTTTATCCGTTTGCACCGGTGTCTGCATACGCCTCTCCCCCTCTCTTCATGCGGATGGTCATATATTTCATCAGCTTCTCCTGATCAGCTTCTTCTTTGGAAAATTCGGCGGTGATTTCCCCTTCACACATCGTATAGATTCTGTCGCACATCCCCAGCAGCTCGGGAAGCTCCGAAGAAATCATAATAACCGCTTTACCTGCTTCGGCAAGCTGATTGATGACGCCGTAGATTTCGTATTTGGCGCCCACATCGATGCCGCGCGTCGGTTCATCCAGGATTAAAACGTCAGGCTCCGCAAAAATCCACTTGCTCAGCATGACCTTCTGCTGGTTGCCTCCGCTTAAATTTCCGGTCCGCTGGCTGATATCGGGCGTCTTGATGTTTAATTTCCGGCGAAAATCCTCCGCTTCATGTTTTTCGCGCCGTTCGTCCATCACCAATCGGCTCGACACCTTATCCAGTTTGGACAGCGTAATGTTTTCTTTAATGCTGTCCTCCAGAATCAGACCGTTTCCTTTCCTGTCCTCCGTCACATAGACGATGCCGTTTTTAATGGCTTCTTCAGGGTGGCGGATGTAAAGCTCCCGCCCGTCTTTTTCGATTGTGCCGGAGATGTTTTTTCCATATGATCTTCCAAAAATGCTCATCGCCAGCTCCGTCCTACCGGAGCCCATCAGTCCGGCAATTCCTGCGATCTCTCCTCTTTTAACGGAAAGGGCCGCCATGTTAACTACTTTGCGATCCTGTTGAAGCGGATGGTGAACTGTCCAATCCTTCACTTCAAAGATGACGTCCCCGATCTTGGCGCTTCTGTCAGGATAGCGGTTTTGCAGCTCCCTGCCGACCATGCCTCTGATGATCCGGTTTTCGGTCAATTGCCCGCTTTGAACATCAAGCGTTTCAATCGTTTGTCCGTCCCGGAGCACGGTAATCGAATCTGCGACTTTCGTGACCTCATTTAATTTATGGGAAATCATAATTGAAGAGATCCCCTGTTTTTTCAGTTCGAGTAAGAGCTGCAGCAGATTCTGGCTGTCAGCTTCATTTAAAGCCGCCGTCGGTTCATCCAAAATCAAGAGTTGCACCTTTTTTGCCAAAGCTTTGGCGATTTCAACAAGCTGCTGCTTTCCGACGCCGATTTGGGAAACGAGCGTATCCGGAGATTCTTGAAGCCCGACTTTTTTCATTAATTCGAGCGTTTCCAGCTTTGTCTTTCGCCAATTGATGACACCGCGGCTCGCCTGTTCATTGCCCAAAAAAAGATTTTCCGCAATGGAAAGCTGGGGGACGAGCGCCAGCTCTTGGTGGATGATGACGATCCCCGCTTCCTCGCTTTGCTTAATATTTCTGAATTGGCATACTTCCCCTTTATATAAAATGTCGCCCGTATACGTACCGTACGGATATACACCGCTTAGCACCTTCATCAAAGTCGACTTGCCCGCCCCGTTTTCCCCGCAGAGGGCATGGATTTCGCCCGCTTTAACGCGAAGGTGGACATTGTCGAGCGCTTTGACGCCGGGAAACTCCTTCGTGATGCCTCTCATCTCCAAAATGCAATCGGACATCGGATCACTTCCCTAATTCCGATTCTTTATAATAACCGCCGTCAACGAGCACTTTTTTATAGTTCTCTTTGTCGACGACGACCGGCTCAAGCAAGTATGACGGAACGACCTTCTCTCCGTTGTCATACGTCTTTGAGTCATTGACTTCCGCTTTTTCGCCTTTTAAGACGGATGTCGCCATCTCAACGGCTTTTTTCGCCAGCTCTCTCGTATCTTTGAAAATGGTTGATGTCTGCTCCCCTTTAATGATCGAATTCACGGAAGCAAGCTCTGCATCCTGTCCAGTAATAACCGGCAGCGGTTTCTTGTCCGATCCGTAGCCCGCACCTTTTAAGGATGAAATGATTCCGATGCTGATCCCGTCATACGGTGAAAGCACCGCATCAAGCTTCGCCTTTGTATAATGCGCACTCAGCAGATTGTCCATCCGGGATTGTGCGGTTGCGCCGTCCCACCTGAGCGTCGCACCTTGCTCAAATGAAGTCTGGCCGCTCAATACCTTTAATTTGCCAGAATCGATATAAGGCTTCAAAACAGACATGGCGCCGTCAAAAAAGAAATGCGCGTTGTTGTCGTCGGGCGATCCCGCGAACAATTCGATGTTGAACGGCCCTTTTTTGTCTTTTAAGCCAAGCTTTTCTTCAATATATTTCCCTTGAAGTTCTCCGACTTTATGATTGTCAAATGTCGCATAATAGTCGACATGTTTGCTGTTCATGAGCAGCCGGTCATAGGAAATGACTTTAATTTCCTGCTTGTTTGCTTTCTCAAGGACGTCGGTCAGCGCTTCTCCGTCAATCGAAGCAATGACGAGGACATTGACGCCTTTTGTAATCATGTTTTCGATTTGTGAGACTTGGTTTTCAACGACATCTTCCGCATACTGCAGATCCGTTTTATAACCGAGCTTTTCAAACTCTTTCACCATGTATTTCCCGTCATACACCCAGCGTTCCGATGACTTTGTCGGCATTGAGATTCCGACGTAGCCTTTGTCTCCCCCTCCGCTTGCCTGATTCCCCGAACAGGCGGAAACGATGAGACAGAAAAGCATTGCAGTGATCAACAGCCAGCTTTTTTTCATGCTTGGTATCCCCCTTTTGATTTCTCCCATCATGAATCATGCCAACTGTACCATGTCTTTCGAATGTCCGTCTTTTGAATTAATTAACTATTTTTATAAAAATCAGACTTTTTTAAAGCGCTTACATTACAATTTTCCTCCTGTTCGTTCAATTCCCGACATGCGCCGGTACTGATTGGGGGATACACCCATCGTCTTTTTAAATACAGTGCTGAAATAGTGCTGTGTATCATAGCCTGTTTGTTCGGCAATATCGTGAATCGAAAGAGCGGTTGTTTCCAACAGGTGAACCGCTTGGTCTATGCGCATCTCCGTCAAAAGCTGAACAAATGTCATGCCGAGCTCCTTCTTCATGATCCTGCTTAAATAGACGGGAGAAACTTGAAGCGCATCCGCCGTCTGTTTTAAAGAAAACTCCCTTTCAGTGAAATGCTTTTGCATATATTCTTTAGCCCTCGTGACAACCGGCGAGATATTGAATGTTTTCGAGACTTGCTGTCTGCAGTGCTGGTAGCATTGCGCGGCCGAGCGGCCGTTTTCAGCGAGCTTCGTGAAGCAGACGGCGGCGCTTGTCTGCATTTCGGCTTCGATCATCTCTGCAAGCGCCCGCTGTTCAGCTTCTGTAACAGAACGCCACAGGCAGGCGGCAATCAGGCGGTCTCCGTCGAAAAAAACAGCCTTATCCCGCTCATCGATAAAGAAGCGCTCTACTTTTTCTTTCAGACTGTCGGCTTCAGACGGCTTGTTCCATACATGTCCGGCCGCGATGACGCCGAGCGTCTCAGGATAGCGGGCCGGCAGACGGAGGCATTCGAGCTGCCGGTAAACATCTTCTTCCTCTGCCCGGCCTTCGATCCAGCTTCTGAAAACATGCTCTTTCAGAAGGCTGAGGTTTTGTTGAATATGCTGCTCAGCAAGCTTTTGCTCGCTCAGCTTCTTTTTTTCAGCTGCCAGCGACACGCTGATCTTTTCGAGCACTTGTTCCAGATGAGCGGGATCAACTGGCTTTAACAAATAATCATCGACATTCAGCCGGATCGCTTCTTGTGCGTATGCAAACTGATCGTAGCCCGTCACGATGACAAAGCGGCACTGTGGCAGTGCGCCGCGGAGCTTTTTCATCAGCGTGATTCCGTTTACAATCGGCATATTCAAGTCGACAATCAATAAGTCGATACCGTGTTTGAGAGCGAGCTCGAATGCCTCCTCGCCATTCTCCGCTTCAGCTGACACCGACATTTGATAGCGCTCCCAAGAGACGGCATCCCGTATTCCTTCCCGAATCCACGGTTCATCATCGGCAATCAGTACGCGCCAACATTCACGCAAGGCTTGTTCCCCCTTTTGCTAAGATTGGAAGCCGTATCGTGACGGCGGTTCCAGCTCCTTTCCGACTTTCAACCGTTAAACCGTACGGCTCACCAAAGGTAAGGGCAATCCGTTCATGGACGTTGATCATGCCGTAGCCCGCTGTATCGTCCCTGTGTTTGAATTGATCGGTTATTTGCTTTAGCTTCTCTTCATCCATTCCGGCTCCGTCATCCTCGATTTTGATAATCAGCGAGCCGTCTTCCTCCATGCCTTTGATCGTAATATGACCCGGCCCCTTTTTTTCTTTAATTCCGTGATAAATCGCATTTTCGACAATCGGCTGAAGCACGAGCTTTAATATCAGGCGATCGTCACAAAGCCCGGTCATTTCGATTGAGTAGTTTAATTTATCACGGTATCTCGCTTTTTGGATTTTCAAATAGTTTTCTACATGTTCAAATTCATCAGACAGCGGAATGATATCTTTCCCTTTACTCAAGGAGATGCGGAACAGCTTGGATAAAGCCTGCACGAGACCGCTGACCTCTTCCGCTCCTTTCTTCCTCGCCATCCAATTGATTGTATCCAGCGTGTTGTAGAGAAAGTGAGGGTTGATCTGCGCCTGCAGCGCCCTTAATTCGGCTTCTCTTTTTTGGCGCTCTTGTCTTTCTGTGACCGACATCAGCTCCCTGATTCTCATCATCAGGCGATTGAAGCTTTTTCCCAAAAGCCCGATTTCATCTTCCCTTTCCTCCTGATAAAATGTTGAAAAATTCCCGCTTTCCGCCGTTTTCATGACAGCATTCAGCTTCAAAATCGGCCGCGACATGGAATGGGACAAATAATAGGAAGCAGACATTCCGAGAAACGCCGCCGTCAATAAAAACAAAAGCACATACAAGTGGATTTCCTTCACTTCGAATACCGGTTCACCCGCTTTAAAAACGCCGACCGTTGTCCAGTTCGTAAAGGAAGACGTCTCATAAATGAACTGATATTCCTCTCCCTTGATCCGCTTCGAAAAATATCCGGAACGGTCTTGATGGAACCACTTTTTCGGCAGAAACAGATTTGAGGTCTCAGGCGAATAAATATTGCCGCCATTCTCATCCATGATCATCAAATAACCCGTTTTCCCCAGGCGGATATTTTTTGTCGCTTCTGCGAGGACGCGCAGTTTCAAATCGATAAGTACAACGCCTTTCACATGCTGTGTCTCAGGATCGATAACAGCTCTGACGGCAGAAACGACCTCGTCTTCCTTGTAGTGCACATGACTTCTGATATTCCGGTTGACAGGCTTCCCGATCATCTTGAAAATCCCTTCATTATCGACAGCCGCCTGATACCATGGTTCTTTAGTCAAATCTGTCGGCGTGCGTTCATACATCTCATTGCTGATCATCTCACCCTTATCATTGACGACGAGAATGCCCGCCGCTTCAGAATATAAAGAAGTCAGGCCCTGCAAAAACGTCCTTCGCTTATAATCCGCCTCTCCGTCCTCCTTTTCGTGATTAAAAAACGCTTCCATTTCTTCATTTATTGATATCAAATATGTCAGGTTCTGCAAGTGGCTGACATACACTTCAGCCGTCTTGTTCACTTCGCCGATCAGCTGGAGTGTTTGGTCGATCACCTGTTTTTCAATAATATTTTCAACGGCCCATCCCGATAAAATGCCCAGGCCGATCGTCGGCAGCATGCTGATTAACAAGAGAAGACTGATCAGCTTATAACGGATCGGCGCATTATTGATCAAACGTTTAATCATTCGCATAATAAGCTTCCACATTTTCTTTCGTTATGATGGTAACGCCTGTATCGATCGCGGCCGGGAGCGGGCGTTCATGCCTCAGATGGTGATTTGAGAAAAACAGCATGTGCAGCGACCAATAGCCCATTTGCCACGTGTCCTGGCCCATTGTCGCGGAAATCGATCCGTTTTTGATGCCGTCCAGCGTTTTCTTGTCTTTATCAAAGCCGATGATACATACTTCCCCTTCTAGTCCCGCCGCCTTCACAGCACGGGCCACACCGCTCGCTCCATTGGCTTCGGTCGTGAAAATTCCTTTGATGGACGGATTTTTTTCCAGAATCTTCGCCGCTTCTTTTTTCGACGTCAGTTCATCGCCTTTTCCGTCTAAAACAGCGGCGACCTTCATGTTTGGGTATTTTTGCTTGATCGTTTGTTCAAAGCCTTTCGTCCTTTCCTGATGATTGTACTGCCGCGGCTGGGTAATGACTGCGGTTTCTCCCTTTCCATTTAAAAACTCGGCCATTCGCCTTGCGGCCTCAGCACCCGCTTCCATATTATTTGTGCCGATATATGTAGAGGCTTTGCTGAGCGGGGCGTCTGAATCGAATAAAACGATCGGAATGCCCTGCTCGTGCGCTTTGTCGATGACAGTGTTTAAAGCTTTGGGATCTATTGCAGAAAGAGCGATTCCCGCCGGCTTTTTTGCAATCACCTGCTCGAGAACGGTCGTTTGCTCATGGACATCATAATGGGCCGCCCCCCGATACTCGACAGAGACGTTGAAAAGTTGCGCGGCATCCTCAAAGCCTTTCAGGCCGCTCTTCCAATATTCGATTCCCGATTGAAACGTAACCATCACGTATTTTTCTGACAGACTTCCGGCCGCAGGCCTTCTGCTTGCTTCTGTAGAGCCGGTTTTATCGCCACGGGAGTAGTCGTAGACATACAGAAAAAACAAACAGAGCATTACGGCATAAACAACTAACAGCTTTTTCATCTTCATCCCCCTGTTGGTCAGAGGACTAGACAGCGTTTACAATCTATCATGAAGTATATATTTGGCCGCATATTTTTCTAAGAATCCAGCTGAGGTATCCTGACAGAAATTCCGTCCGTCCCCTTTTTTCATCACAAACAGACAATTTCCCCCCCTTGTTCATACGAAATATCTAATCTATTTGACATTTTGTTCGAAAAACCCTGTTTAGTGTTCGACAAGATGCCTCTTTCTTAAAATTACCTTAAAGTTTGTGAAACAAAAAATAAATATCATAAAAAAATCAACCCTAAGAACTATGTCTTTTGACCCTGAAGGAAAATGGAGAAAAGTGCAAAATCGCAGTCATAATAAGGAATTCCCTACTTCACCGCCCGAATCGATTCTTTGATCACGGTACATTTTTCCTATTCAACTCATTTATACCATGTTGTAACATTAATAAGGTCCTTTAATGAACAGATCCCAACAGGTCATTTGAATCAAATTTCCGGGAGGTGGCAGTAACATGATCTGGGAAAAAACAGTTTTATACGGGCTGCAAGGTACACTTCTCATCAAAAAACAACAGCTCGAACAACTGAAAAATTGCCAAACCGAATTAGAAGCAGATAAAAAGGAATTTGACGATTCAAAAGACAGCATCAAAAAGCCCGAACTGTCGCCGACAACATGGCAGGGCAGCCTTGCTGACTCTTTTAAAAACGTCAGAAGCGATATGAAAACGGCCTACAATGATATTTGCGGAAAACAGTTAAATGAAGTGTTTAAACAATTAAAGGAGAAAATCTCTTCTTTAAATGATGATATTGATTCGCTAGGTAAGGATATCAGCTCATTAAAAACGAAAATTGAAAAGCTGGAAAAAGAAGAAAGAGAAGCCCGCCGCTAAAGGAGTGATTACGATGGGTCAAGAAATCAAAGTCAAAACGGGCGAAGTCAAACAGGCGCTCTCAAAACTGAAGCATTCAGCCCAAGCTGTGAAGCCGAACGTGCCGACAGATATCAGCGGCAAAAACAACCTTGACGTCGTCAAAAAAATCGAAAGCATGAACAAAGATTTGAAAAGCCTGACAAAAGCATACGCATCGGCTCTTGCTAAACAAATTGCGCAAACCGAGCAGGCAGTCAACGCCATAAAAGACGCCGACAAAAAGCTGTCGTCATCGATCAAAGCCAAGTAGAAGGAAGGGACTACGCATTGAAAACTCTAGATGTTCAGGCTTTTCAAACCGGCCTAGACAAAACGCTGACCGAATTAAAAAACCAGACTGACGAGATTTCAAAAGTCAAACAAAGCGTCAAAGGCCTCACCTCCCTTGACGACGCCTTAAAAGGCGCGGGCGGTGAAGCGATCCGCTCGTTCTACGAAGAGTGCCACACCACTTTTCTTCTTTTTTATGAATCTTTTATTTCCGACTACAAAGGACTTTTAGAAAAGACGAAAAGTGCACTTCATTCCCTTGAACCGAACCAAAACGGCTTTATCTCGCAAAGCTTTCTTGAAAACGAACTCCATGACGGCGTCAGCCAAGCCGAATCGCTGACAGGCAGATTGACGGCAAAAGCCAATCAGACGATGGCCACTGTCAGCCACATCGTCGACCTGCCCGATCTCGACGATTCAGCCGTCAACGAGAACGCCAAAAAAGCCCAAAGGCAAATCAGCGAGACGCTTGAAAAGCTTCATACTTTTGACCGCGAACAGACAAATGCACTGAAAGCGGCGAAGGAAGACCTTGACACGATGAAGCAGTACATCCAGCAGCTGGAGAAAATGTATACGGGACCGAAGATTGAAATATCGGAGTATAAAAGCGGTTCAATTTTAAAACCGCAAAATGACTCAACAATCAGTCAAGCTCCCGGCAGCCTGCAAAACGACCTGCAAAACCCCGGAGAAACACCGATGGAGAAGATGCTTGGTCGGTTTAGCGAAAAAGACGAAAAAGGCAAAATCGATGACACAACAAAAGAAGAACTTCCATTTGAGATCGATTGGACGTATCCTGTAGCTAGTGCAGGAAGTTTGTATGGGACGACTACTGCTGCGATGGATTTTAGGAAGAGTGTGAAGTATGTTGTTAAAGATGGGCTTAAAATTGAAAAAGGTATAGAAACCAATAGTGGCAAGAAGATAAACGGATACAAGGTACAAAACGGCAAAGCAATAGGAATCAAAGGCAAAAATTATCCAGAAACATGGACTAAATCACAGTTAAAAGTGGGGAACAACCCAAAAATCGCTGAGTATACAAGGGCTTCTTCTGCAGTTAAAGGCGCAATGAAAAGCAAGTTGGGTTGGGCAGGTGTAGCCATCACCACTGGAGAAGATTTAGTGAATAATGTAAACGACCCTAATGTCTCCACTGAAAAAGTAATTGGGGATGCTGCAGTAGACGTGGGATTAGGTGCTGCAACAATTGGAGTTGGCGCAGTTGCAAGCGCGTTTGTAATTGGAACGGTCGGAGCCCCTGTGATAGTCGGTGCAGCTGCAGCTCTGGTTGTGACAATTGGTGTATCAGAACTTCTAGGCGGCGTAAAATGGGGAAAAGACAAAAAAAGCATTACGGATATGGCAAAAGACTCTGTAGAATCGGGATTAAAAACAGTTGCAGGGTGGTTTAAGTAATTTCACATGGGAGGTGAACCGTCTTGTTAAGATTGGATACAGATACGACATTTAAAAAATTGCCTAGAGATATCAAACGCCATTTAATTGCAGATGAAGCATCGTCCCAAGATAAATGGTCAATGTTATTTTGTATTGTTGTGCTTTTAGATTTAATTTGCGGTATTCCGCTCTTTGTAAATGGGGAAAAAACGTTCACAATAATAGCATTACCTTTTATGATATTTATCAACTTATGGACAATCATTTTAATGTTTACAAAACTCGATAAGATTAGTCCTACTTACTTTGGTTTATACAAAGGAGGAACTGGAGCTGTTTCTTCGATTTGTTATTTTATACTTTCTCTAAAATATGTTTATTCTGTGTTAGGTTATAATCCTATTTTTATGATTGCTTCATTACTAACTTATTTCATTGTTACGCTTGGGTTTATCCGATATTACGTAATTGTTTTACCAAAACGCAGCAAAAAAGAGAAAAGAAGTGCTTCATGGGGAACCTATTTATTAACAATAGGACCGGGATTAGGCTACATCATTGCACAGTTCATGTTTCACTTTGCAGATTCAATTGTTCATTTGTTTATGAGTTATATTTATTTATTTTTAGCTTGCTTTTTTTCTTATATGGGGGTCAAATTCATTCACCAATACCTTTTCATTAAAGCCAATCAACATATATTTAATGGGAAATAAGAAAGGAGAACTTTTTCGATGCTTGAAAATAAGCTTCTGCCTTCCGGTTCAATCGTCTTACTAGAAGGCGGAACAAAAAAATTAATGATTTACGGAAGAAAACAGATCGTCGTGAGCGAAGATCCGAAAATGTTTGACTATATCGGCGTTTTTTACCCCGAGGGCTACATTAATCAAGAATACACTTTTGCTTTTAACCATTCTGATATTGAGAAAGTGATTTTCGAAGGTTACGAGGATGAAGAGGAACGAGAATTTCAACATGTTTTAAAAGAAGCAGCCATCGATTAGAAACGGAAGCGTCTCATACATGGGACGCTTTCTTTTTGGACAAAAGATCGCTATATAAGTAAAAAGCAGTCTAAGTACAGGAACTGAAATTGGAGCAGCAATAGAGCATTTAAAAAAGGGCAAATACGAAATTCAAACAAAGCCAACCAGAACATCATCGACAGGCATTTATATAAAGGGATAAACTGACAGGCCGAAAATAGCCGGCTTGGAAACGGTGCATTCGAAACCATAAAACAATGGAAGAAAGCAATCCAATTAACATTCTCTTCAACATTGTATCCCTTGAAAAGATGCTTTTTAGTGCTTTAAAGAAATAGCCATGGATGCCTGAAGTCTTTTCAGATATTGGGGGTCATAAGATTGCTGAAATTAAATGAAAAGGCTAAATTCAGAAGATTGCCTGAAGATACTAGACATCACTTAATTATTTTGGTTGATCGAGATGAAAGAAAGAATATGTGTATATTAAATATTTTCATGTTGGATGTATTGCTCTTATTTCTGCTGCTTGCAAACGGCATCAAGCTGTTTACTTTAGTCGCTTTACCACCTCTTATATTCGTTAATCTATGGATGTTTATTTTATTCTTCAAAGACATGGAAATACATAGAAACAATCTAGAATTTGTCCTTTATAAAGGTTTTTCATTTAGTACTATGTCGTATTGCTGGTTTATTTTATCCCAGAAAATGTACTATTCATTTTTGGGATTCAATTGGCTGTTTTTCATTTTTTCTGCTCTCATACTTGCCGTAGCAGCTCTAAGTTCATTTCGCTACTTTTTGATAAAGTTTTCCATTCATCAACAACAAAAAAGAGCTGTTCTTCCTTGGACAGCCTGGTTATTAACAGCTGGCCCGGCTGCTGGCTATATGATTTCACATATCGTTCTTCATTTTTCTGAATCTGTTATTAACCTATTCATGAGCATTTTCTCTTTGGCTGCAGGATGCCTTTTTTCTTTTATCAGCGCTAAGTTTATACATCAGTTCTTTTTTATTAATGCTAATCGACAGATTGTTAAAAAAGGCTAAAACGCAGTAGAGCAAAAAATAAAGTGTTGCTAAAGGAGCTTTTTATGAAAAACGAAAAAAATTTTCTATATAAAAAAATAAACGAGGCAATGATCATCTTCACGATTTTATTCCCTGTGGTGGGTATCTTTTTTGTCATCATGACGATATGCGGTTTATTGGAACAAGCCCCTTCAGAAATTCCCTTGGTTGTTTCGGTTATCAGCTTGTTTTTTTTCGTTCTTCCGCTCCTATTGCATATCTTCAGAAAAAAGGTCTGGCTGAAAAAACACATGGGGAATTATAAAAATTCAGAGGGATAAGCGGAGGAATACAAGCTTTGCTGAGATTAAAAGAAACGGTTGCATACAAAGATTTACCTTACAATATTCAATCACATTTGACAGCTCTCGTCAGCCGGGAAACGAAATGGGGAATGACGTGTTTTATCGTGTTGATGCTGGATATTCTATGCATATTACCTGTGCTGGCGAGCAAAGTCGAATTTTTCACTTTTGCCGCCGTCCCTGTCGCTATCCTGATCAATATATGGATGATCATCATGAATACTAGAAACATGACCGAATATCATCACCACCTTCAATATGTTCGTTTTATGGGCGTATCATTCAGCGGGATGTCATATTGCCAGTTGATCACAGCGCAAAAAATGATGGTTTCTGCTATCGGTTTTCATGTACCGCTGATCAGTCTGTCACTATTCATTTTTGCCGCCTTTATCTTCCTCGTCATTCGGTATTACCTGGTTGTTTTCCCTGATTCTAAAAAAGGCAAAAGGGAAACAGCAGCTCCGACAAGGATGCTCCTGGCAGCTGTTCCGGCAGGCGGTTTTGTAATAAGTCATGCCGTTTTGCGAGTTTCCGAGTCTGCCGTTTATTTGTTGATGAGTACCGTCTATCTGCTTATGGCTTGTTTATTTTCTATGATGGGGGTCAAATTCATCCACAAATACTTCTTCATCAAAGCGAATCAAGATATCATCAGTCAGCATAGGATTTAATGCACAAGGAGAGGTCATGTTTGAAAGGCAGAAATAAAATCATTCTCTTAGTTTATTCCCTACTTGCAGCAATCATTATTTTGACCGGCCTTGTCAAACCTTCAATGAACTGGAAGGAAAAGCTTGCCGTCATCGGCTTTATGTTCGTTTCAATTTCTTTATTCGCAGTCATCATTTATGTGTTCATAAATAAGCCAAAGAAAGATAAAGGCGCGCCCCGATGCAACATCGTCGCGAAAATCTTTTGGAAGAAATACAGAAAACCGTTCACGCTCTCTTTCTACTTCGTCGGCATCCTGATTGTGGGAACAACCGTGTTTTCCATGACCGGACTCACTTTCTTATGGAAATCCGCTGTGTTCACGGTTTTGTGTGCTGCGATATCGTGCGGCTTTTTTGCGGTTTATCAAGCGGCGAATCAAATGCTGAACCGATCTTGTTTGGAAAGAATGCCTGACGAAGAATAAGAAGCTTTTTATATCAGAAAAAAAGTCTTGTTAAAAAACACTGGAGTTCGGAATTCATAAAGGAGTAATGATGTCACCAGAAACTTTTGTTGAATATACCGAATATTTCATCGCCGGTATGTTGGCCGCTCATTTCGCTTACAGTTTGGGTTTTTTAATCATATCGCGTCACATGATCATTGAATATGAAAAAATGGTCTTTTTAAAACCTGAAAAATGGTCCCATAAAATTACGAATACATTCGTTTTTCTTCTTGTCGGCACCGGTTACTTCGTTTACAAACGGCTATTAAAATACAACTGGTTCCTGAGAAAACTGTATTTCGCCCTTTATCTTGTGGGCAGAGGCATTTTAAGCATCATCATCTTTTATATTTTTTCTTTTCTGATCCATCTCATTTTCAGCGTTTAAATCATTTACGATTGGAGTAATCTGCATGTCTAAATTTCTACAAAAACCAAGAAACAAAGCCATCTTATCCGTCTACCTGTTTTTCGTTTGCGGCTCCGTTCTCAGCTCTGTTCTGAATCCGGTGATGAGTCTGGGAGAAAAGCTGTTTATCCTCTGTTTTAATATTTTCTCGGCAACTTTATTCGCATTTCTCATTTATGTGCTGCTAAATAAACTAATGAAAGATGAAGACAGCAAGCACCCGGCAGACCCCGAAAAAAACGGGATTAATCAAGTGATTTGGAAAAAATACAAAAAGCCGCTGATCCTGTTTGTTTATTTTGGCGGCGTGTTTTCCGTCTGCGCTGTTATTATTCCCATGTCGATATATACCGTTGCTGAAAAGGTCGTGATCCTTTCGATCGCGATTATTATCATTACAATTGGCTGTATTTTGGCTTATAAAGTGACGAATAAAATGTTGCAGAAATGAAGAAAAGGACTATGATTCGCCATAGTCCTTTTCTTCATTTCCTTAATTCCCCCAGCGTCTCCTCCCACCGCCGCAAAACCGCCGCTTCATCCTTCAGCTCAATCCGAACGCCGGAGATGATATCCGCGTATTTTGCGATATCTTCCCGGGCCGCTTCGACGGTGCCGGCGAAGCGCGCTCTCGGGTGTTTGGCGTCTTTTAATTCGGGCAGTTTCTTTAAAGACAGCCGCACATAATGTGCTTTGCCTTTCCAGCAAGTGACGAAGAGCGCCCGGCCTGTTCTCGCGATGTTCGCGGTTGTCGTTGTGCCTTGCCAGAGAGCCAGGCGGATGTCGGTTTTGTTCAGGGCGAGGATTTCGCCGGCGCTGATCATCGCCGTGTGCGGCCAGCCGTCTTCTGTGACGGTCTGGAGCATCATCGCTTCGCGCCGCTTTCCGGCGAGTTTCTCTCCGTTTAACAGCTGAAATATCTCGTTTGATAGCTGAGCCATGCCGGATGCCTCCCTTTAGATTTTCCGATCTGGAACCGCCGGCACTTGTACGGCTGTTTCGACTTCAGAAGGGTCGATTTTAAAGGCCGGATTGTATTTTTCAGGATTTGTGATCGTCTCCGGCTCCGATGATCTCCAAGTGAAAAAGCAGTGCTGACATTGATAAACTTCCCAGGCTCCTTCAATGGGTGACTTGCTGACGGTTTCCGCTTTTTTTAATTCGCAGCGCGGACATGTATGCATGATGAAACACTCTCCTCTTTTATTGATTTAGCAGATTCATTAGTTTCGCTTCCCACTCTTTCGTTCCTATAGGGGAATCGAGCGGCTGTGAATAGTGTCCTCTTGTTTCCGGGGCCGCAGGCGTTGTCGCGTCCAAGATCATTTTGTGGGTGATTCCCGCCGGTTCAGAACCTGGATCAAGCGCCAGAACGGATAAATCCGGGATGATGACTGCATCATGTTTTGGATGCATTTTCGTTGAAATTGCCCACATCACTTGCGGGAGGTTAAACGGATCGACGTCTTCGTCAACGAGGATCACCATTTTGCAGTAGCCGAGGCCGTGCGGGGTCGTCAGCGCGCGCATGCCGACGGCTTTGGCGAATCCGCCGTAGCGGCTTTTCGTTGATACAATGGCGATCAAGCCGTGCGTATACATCGCGTTTACCGCGACAATTTCATTCGGATATGCCTCTTTTAGCTGCTGGTAAAGCGGCACACATGTATTAATGCCGACCATGTAGTCAACCTCAGTCCAAGGCATGCCTAAATAGAGGTGTTCAAAGATCGGGTTGTTGCGGTGGCAGACGCGCTTGATTTTAATGATCGGCATGCTTCTTCCGCCTGAATAGTGGCCGGTAAACTCGCCGAACGGCCCTTCATATTCGCGTTCGCCCGCCAGAATTTCACCTTCAAGAACCACTTCCGCGCCCCATGGGATATCTAAGTTAGACAGTTTTGATTTGACGATTTTATAAGGCTCGCCTTGCAAGGCCCCTGCCATCTCGTATTCTGATTGATCGTATAAGAGCGGTGTGGATGCCGCCGTTGCAATGACCGGTTCGCAGCCGAGCGCAATCGTGACAGGCAGGTTTTCGCCGCGCTCTTCAGCCTGGCGCAGGTGGATCGCAATGTCATGCTGCGGGACGGGCTGAATGCCGAGGCGGTCTTTTCCTTTTACTTGCAGTCTGTACATGCCGACATTTTGTTTGCCGAAGTGTTCAGGATCCTCGACATCTCTGGAAATGACGCATGCCTTGTCTAAATAAAAGCCGCCGTCGCCCTGATTGATGCGGAAGAGCGGCAGAATGTCAAACAGGTTGATGTCTTCTGTGATGTCGTTTTCGTGAAACGGCGCTGTCTCCTCTCTTTGCACCTTTACAGGAAACTGATCATAACGGCGCGCGAATTCAAAGAATTGTTCTTTGACCGGCGTGTCCTTTGGAAGGCCGAGCATTAACGCGTGGTTCGGCCAGGAGCCGATGACATTCAGCGCGATTTGGGCATTGTTATAGCCGTAAATGTTGTTGAATAAAAGAGCGGGTGATTTGTCTCCGAGGTTGTTGGCGGCGCGTGCAGCGGCTCCCAAATCGGGTTCCGGCTTCACCTCTTCCTGAACTTCAAGAAGCTGTCCTTCTTTTTTCAACATATTTAAAAAATCTCTAAAATCTTGATAAGCCATTCTGTTATCCTCCTTATTTCTTCTGTTTCATTCCTTCCCAGCGCTTCGCTTCAGACAGATGGATTCCAAATTGGTCCAGCGTCCGGAATACGATATGGTCGACCATTTCGGTCAGATTTTGGGGATGATTATAAAAAGCCGGCATCGGCGGCAGGATCACCGCGCCCATTTTTGTCAGCTCAAGCATGTTTTCAAGATGAATCTGGTTCAACGGCGTCTCCCTTGTTAACAGAACAAGCTTTTTCCGTTCCTTCAGCATGACGTCCGCCGAACGGGTCAACAAGTTATCCGCCATACCGGTACGGATGCCCGCCAACGTCTTCATACTGCACGGTGCGACAATCATTCCGTCCGTTTGAAAGGAACCGCTTGAAATGCGGGCCGCCTGGTCTTTGTGGGAATACGTAAAAGATGCGAGCTTTTCTACGTCTTTCATGGTATATCCCGT
Source organism: Bacillus haynesii (assembly GCF_014042035.1). Classification (NCBI taxonomy): domain Bacteria; kingdom Bacillati; phylum Bacillota; class Bacilli; order Caryophanales; family Bacillaceae; genus Bacillus; species Bacillus haynesii. Next base: position 2,608,252 of record NZ_CP059494.1, read on the forward strand.
TTCGTGCAGGATGGTTGCCGCTGCCCACGGAGAGATGACTAGGTGTGTCTCTGCGTCGGTTTTCTTCAGCCACTCCAGCATCCGCACGCCAAATATCGCGCCGGTAGCGCCCGTAATCCCGACAATGATGTTCATATGCGCCCCCCTTTCCCTCTTGGTGCTTCACTTAAAATGATACGCCTCTATTTACCATATTGAAAATATCTGTTAAATCTATATATAATACTTTAAAGGTATAAAAAGGAGGGCCGAGAAAATGGATATTCGCCAGTTAAAGTACTTCGTTACGATCGCACAGGAAGGAAAGATTACAACGGCGGCGAAGCGGCTTCATATCGCACAGCCGCCGCTCTCCAGACAGTTGAAGCAGATGGAAGAGGAGCTCGGAGTCGTTTTATTTGACCGGAACAAAAAGAAAAACCTGACGCTGACCTATGAAGGAGAAGTGTTTTTGAAAAGAGCAAAAGAAATCCTGCACAAGCTTGAGGATTCCATCTTGGAGGTTCGGGAGCTGCGTGAAGAAGTCAACGGAACCCTTGCCGTCGGCTCAACGATTTACTGCGCGGCCTTGCTGCTTTCGAAAGTCTCGAAGATCAGAGACATGTATCCGAATTTAATGTTTAACATTTGGGAAGGTGAGCCTTCACGGCTGAGCGAGCTCCTGGAAAGCCGGCAGATCGATGCGGCGGTCACGACAACGCCTTTCCACGGCAAAAATATCGAATCAAAAAGCCTGCCGGAGGTTCCATGCAAGCTCGTTCTTCCGGGGAATCAGTCGTATGGCTTAAAAGGGGAAGCCGGAATGAAAGAAATTGCCGGCCTGCCGCTGATTCTGCTCAGGCCGTCGCACGGAAAAGGGATTTACGATGAGGTCGTCCATCAATTTCAATCATTGGACCTTGAGCCGAGGGTCGTCTGTGAGTGCCATGATTCTACAACGCTGCTCAGCCTCGTCACTTCGGGATTCGGAGCGACGATTCTGCCGCTATCCATGCTGCCGGCGCATTTTGCACGGCATGTTCAGACGTTGGAGATTCAAGACAATCCGTTCATTCTGCAGCCGTCTGTCGTTTGGCGGTCCGGCAGTTTTCTGCCGAAGCCCGTAAGAGAATTTTTGGCTTTATTTTGATAATAAAAAAGAAAAGGCATCATGCCGATGCCCTCTCCTTTGTATTGGTTACAGCAGCTTCTTCCCTAACAGCGATTCGATCAGTTCGACGGCCGCCTCACCGGTTTTATTTTTGTGATCCAGTATCGGGTTGACTTCAACAAACTCGGCAGATGTAATGATATCTGCGTCATAGAGCATTTCCATCGCCAAATGGCTTTCCCTGTAGCTGATGCCTCCGACGACAGGGGTGCCGACTCCCGGAGCGTCGCTCGGATCAAGACCGTCCAGATCGAGGCTCAGATGAATGCCGTCGCAATTTGCTGACAGATACTCGATCGTTTCCTCTATCACCTTTGTCATGCCGAGCCTGTCGATTTCATGCATGGTGTAGACTTTCATGCCGGTTTCACGGATATATTTGCGCTCTCCTTCATCAAGCGAGCGCGCACCGATGATGACGACGTGCTCCGGTTTGATTTTCGGCGCATAGCCGTGGAGGTTGACCAGCTTTTCGTGGCCGACACCGAGACTTACCGCCAGCGGCATGCCGTGGATGTTGCCTGACGGCGATGTCTCAAGCGTATTTAGGTCTCCGTGTGCGTCATACCAAATCACGCCGAGCTGTTGATAGTGCTTGGCTACACCCGCCAATGTCCCGATGGCAATGCTGTGGTCTCCGCCCAGCACGAGCGGGAAGCGGCGCTGCTCGATGACATTGTCGACGATATCGGCCAGTTTGCGGTTTCCTTCCAGTACGGAAACTAAATTTTTCAGCCCTTCGTCTCCTTTTGGCTGATCGCGGTTGATCGGCACATCGCCCAGATCATCGATATCATAGCCCAGCTCTGTTAAGCGCTCCACGATATGAGCGTAGCGAATCGCGCTCGGTCCCATATCCACACCGCGCCGCGCCTGTCCTAAGTCCATCGGCATTCCAATCAGAGAAACTTGTTTATTCATCAATAACCACCTCATCGTTCGTTTTGTTTTGATAGATCATTGCTTCTTGTCGCTCTAGAGCCTGGCGTTTTTTCACAAACACGTGATAAACAAAGTAGCAGGCCGACATGAACAAAATCCCGCAGTACAATGCCATCCTCTGCTCCGAATCAAAGGCAAGGCTCACAAGGACGACGCTGTTTAAAATAAAACCCGCCAGCGGCAAATAAGGATAAAGAGGCGTTTTAAATTTCAAGTCTTCAACCTTACCGCCTTCTTTGACATATCGTCTGCGAAATAGCAGCTGTGATACCGTAATCGTGATCCAGCCGACTTGTGCGCTTAAACCGGCAAGAGACAAAAGCCAGATGTAAAGCGTTTCTGCGGCGACTACGCTTGAGACGAGGGACAACCCCGCAAAACCGAGCGTAATCCACAGCGCATTCATCGGAATCCCTCTTTTATTGACCCGGCTTAAAGCCTGAGCGGCCATTCCTTCTTTCGCAAGAGAATAAAGCATCCTCGTCGATGCGTACAAACCCGAATTCGCCACCGATAACAAAGCAATTAAAATGACAAAGTTCATCAGATCGGCGGCATACGGAATGCCAATTTGTTCAAATACGACAACGAACGGGCTTTCAACAACCCCCGCTTTTTCCCATGGAATCAACCCCGCCAGGACAAATACGGACAGGCCGAAAAACACGAGTGTCCGCCAGACCGTCTGTTTGATGGAGCGGGGCACCGTTTTTTCCGGATTTTCGCTTTCCCCCGCCGCGATCCCAATCAGCTCTGTCCCCTGAAAGGCAAAGTTGACGGTGATCATCGTGATAAAGATCGCGCCGAATCCGTTTGGAAAAATTCCGTCTCCAATCAGATTGGAAAAGAACGGTGCAGTCTGTCCGTCTTTCATATCGATGAGTCCGAACATCGCACCTCCGCCAAGAATAATAAACAGAAGGATGACGATAATTTTGATGCCGGACAGCCAAAATTCCGATTCCCCAAAGGCCTTTGCCGATAAAGCATTGAGTGAAAAAAGCAGCAGCCCGAAAATCAAACACCATATCCAGACGCCGACATCGGGAAACCATCTTTTCATCAGCTGCCCCGCCGACAAAAATTCCAAAGCGACCGTAACCGACCAACCGAGCCAGTAGATCCAGCCGACGGCAAACCCCGTAGCAGGCCCGATAAATTTTGTCGCGTACGTCTGAAAAGAGCCTGAAACCGGCATTGCCACTGCGAGCTCTCCAAGGCAAAGCATCGTAAAATACATGATCATTCCGCCCGCTAAATAAGAAAGAATCGCGCCGATCGGCCCGGCTTCATTGATCGTATATCCTGTTCCGAGAAAAAAGCCGGTTCCGATGACGCCGCCAAGCGAGATCATAAACAAATGGCGGGATTTCATCGTTCGTTTCAGTGTATATTGTTCACGGTTTTCATGATTCAAACCGCCTTCACCCCTTCCGTTTCCATTCTCCCTAATGTCAGCTCCCCTATGACATATAGACTATTTTTTAAATCTTCTGAACATTTTCCTTATATTTCAATTTTTGACAAACTTCGCACAAACATCGAAAAAACGGGCTGAACAATCCCCTTATTGTTCAGCCGTCCGCTTTACTTCGACAAAACACGGGTAATCTTTTCAATCGCCCAATCCAGATCCTCATTTGAAATGACAAGAGGAGGTGCAAAGCGAATCACCGTCTCATGCGTTTCTTTGCAGAGCAGCCCTTCTTCTTTCAGGCGCTCGCAATACGGACGCGCCGCCTCGGTCAGTTCTACCCCGATGAACAGCCCTCTGCCGCGCACTTCTTTGATTATAGGATTATCGATTTGCGAGAGCTTTTCTTTAAAGTATTCCCCAAGCTCCAGCGACCGTTCAGCGAGCCGCTCGTCTTCCAGCACTTCAAGGGCGGCAATCGATACGGCGCATGCAAGCGGGTTCCCTCCGAATGTCGATCCGTGCGAGCCGGGATTAAACACGCCAAGCACATCCCGGTTTGCAGCAATGCACGATATCGGGAATACGCCGCCTCCGAGCGCTTTTCCTAAAATGTACATGTCCGGTGTGACATCCTCCCAATCAGAGGCGAACATTTTACCTGTTCGTGCAAGCCCTGACTGTATTTCGTCAGCGATAAACAAGACATTGCGTTCTTTGCAGACTTCTGCTGCCTGTTTCAAAAAGCCTTCCGGCGGAATGACAATACCTGCTTCACCCTGAATCGGCTCAATTAAGAAAGCGGCTGTATTCGATGTGATCGCCTGTTTCAGCGCCTCCAGATCCCCGTATGGAATCAGCTTGATGCCGGGAAGCATCGGTCCGAAACCGCGTTTATACTCTTCTTCTGAAGAAAGCGACACAGCCAGCATCGTCCGGCCGTGAAAATTGCCTTCACATGCGATAATTTCCGCCTTATTGTCCGGAACGCCTTTTACATCATAAGCCCAGCGCCGGGCTGCTTTAATCGCAGACTCAACCGCTTCTGCCCCGGTGTTCATCGGGAGAACCATATCTTTCCCCGTTAATGAAGCGACCTTTTCATAGAAAGGACCAAGCTGGTCATTGTGAAAAGCTCTCGAAGTCAGGGTGATTTTGTCGGCCTGATCTTTTAACGCCTGAATGATTTTCGGGTGCCTGTGCCCTTGATTCACTGCGGAATAAGCGCTCAGCATATCCATGTATCGGTTGCCTTCCGGATCTTTCACCCAAGCGCCTTCCGCTTCAGAAATCACGATCGGCAGAGGATGATAGTTATTTGCCCCAAAATGTGCGGTTTGCTTCATAATTTTCTCGGACTTTGATAGAACCGTCATTCTGATTCCTCCTTCTTATTTTTGGACATACATGCCAGATGTCGTATTTTGTTTCACACTATCTTATATGCAAGTATCGTGCCAATCCTTAAAACCGCAAATTTTCAGAACATTGCATGTATAATTCGCAAAAAATTTTGCGGTTTTTATTCAAAGGTGCAAAAATAAATGCATATTTTTTTGCACCTTTATCAAGTCTTCACTTAAAATGGAGACAGAGACGAACAAAGGGGGATGTCACTTGCTGAAGGATTACGATTTACTGAAGCTTATTTTTCAAAGAATTATAGATGAAATCGATATCGGCTTGCATGTCGTCGATGGAAACGGCACATCTGTTGTCTATAACAAAAAAATGAGCCAGATTGAAGGGATGGATGTCGGCGATGTGCTCGGCAAAAACGTGCTGGACGTGTTTACGTTTGCCAGCCAGCATGACAGCACTCTCCTGCAGGCGCTGCATCACGGGAAAACGAACAAAAACGTCAAGCAGACTTACTTCAATAACAAAGGCCAGGAAATTACGACCGTCAATCATACGTTTCCCATTATAGAAAACGGGAATACGAAAGGAGCGGTCGAGATTGCTAAAGATGTCACAAAGCTTGAGCGGCTGATCAGAGAAAATATGAACAAAACAGAAAACACAAAGTATACGTTTGACAGCCTGATCGGCGTCAGTCCGGCAATCAAGGAGGTCATTGAACATGCAAAGCGGGCGACCCGGACCTCTTCATCCATTCTGATCGTTGGCGACACCGGAACCGGAAAAGAACTGTTCGCCCAAAGTATACATAACGGAAGCCAGCGGTCGACGGGCCCATTCATCTCGCAAAACTGCGCAGCCCTCCCGGAAAGCCTCGTTGAAGGCCTATTATTCGGTACGGTTAAAGGCGCATTCACGGGAGCCGTCGATCGCCCAGGTCTTTTCGAACAAGCAGACGGCGGCACACTGCTCCTTGACGAAATCAATTCTTTGGACTTCAGTTTGCAGGCAAAGCTTTTGCGCGCGATTCAAGAAAAAACGATCAGGCGGATCGGCGCTTCGAAGGATACTCCGATCGACGTCAGGATCATCGCGACGATGAACGAAGATCCAGTCGACGCTGTCAGCGGCCAAAGGCTGCGAAAAGATTTGTATTACAGGCTGAGTGTCGTCACCTTGTTCATTCCTCCATTAAAAGACCGAAAGGAAGATATCATGCCGCTCACGCAGCATTTTATCGACAAATACAACGCATTGTTCCAAATGGAGGTCAAGGGTTTAGAAGAAGAGGTGCGGCGGTTTCTGCTTTCATACGATTGGCCGGGAAACGTCAGGGAGCTTGAACATTTAATTGAAGGTGCCATGAACTTGATGTCCTACGAAGACAAAATGGAGCTGATGCACCTTCCATTGCAATACAGGACGAAACCAGCGGCAAAAGAGCAGCTGCCGCAGCAGGGCTATGATCTGTTCGCCCCGCTTCCTTCCGCCTCAGCCGCTCCATTAAAGGAACAAATCGAAAATGCCGAAAAGTATTATATTCAAAAAACCGTTAAAAAATGCAATTACAATGTGTCACAAGCGGCGCGGGTTCTAGGGATCAGCAGGCAAAGCCTGCAATACAGGCTTAAAAAATGGAAGATCCGCTTTGATCAGGAATCAGAATGATCTTCTCTCCCTTTCATCACTAAAAACGTATTTCTTGACTCATACTAAAAAAGGTTTATGCTTTACTTTTGTAAGAGCCTTAAGTAAAATCATATCAACTAAATCCAATCAGAAAAGTGGGGAATAAAATGAAGAAAGCCATTTTCGCTGTATTATTGACGCTGTTGATCACCGTGATGGCCGCATGCGGCGCGTCAGGAGACAATTCTAAGGATAAAAACGCAGACGGCGACAGCCTCTGGTCTTCAATTAAAGATAAAGGCGTTTTGACTGTCGGTACTGAAGGAACGTACGAACCATTTACATTCCACGATAAGAAAACAGATCAATTAACAGGTTATGATGTCGAAGTGATGCAGGAAGTCGCCAAGCGCCTCAACCTGAAAGCTGAATTTAAAGAAACACAGTGGGACAGCATGTTTGCCGGACTCAACTCCAAGCGTTTTGACGTCGTTGCCAATCAAGTCGGGAAAAAAGAACGTGAAGATCAGTACGATTTTTCTGATTCATATACAACTTCCCAAGCCGTCGTTGTCACAAAAGCGGACAACAACGATATAAAGTCTGAAGGGGATGTCAAAGGGAAAAAAGCTGCACAGTCTTTGACAAGCAACTATAATGACCTTGCGAAAAACGCCGGAGCTGAAATCGAAGGCGTGGAAGGAATGGCTCAAGCGTTTCAGCTGATTCAGCAGGGCCGTGTCGACCTCACCTTTAACGATAAACTGGCGGTGCTGAACTATTTGAAGACATCAGGAAACAAAAACCTGAAAGTCGCTTTTGAAACAGGCGAGCCGCAAACTACGCATTTTGCTTTCCGCAAAGGAAGCGGCGAGCTGGTTGACAAGGTCAACTCCGCGCTGAAAGACATGAAAGAGGATGGCACACTCGCGAAAATAGCGAAGAAATGGTTTGGCGAAGATGTTTCTAAGTAATATACAAGCGGCGGCCATCGGCGCGGCGATCCCGTGGGATCTTGTGCGTGAGTCATTTTGGCCGATCTTTTTAAGGGGAATCTATTACTCGATTCCCCTTGCCATTCTCTCTTTTATATTCGGTATGATCATCGCATTGATCACGGCGCTGGCGAGAATGTCCAAATCCCGCATTTTAAGAGCGGTTTTCGGCATTTATGTCTCAGCGATCCGCGGAACGCCGCTGCTCGTTCAGCTGTTTATCATTTTTTACTTGTTTCCTGCGTTTCAAATCACGATTGACCCGTTTCCGAGCGCAATCATTGCCTTTTCATTAAATGTCGGCGCTTATGCATCGGAAATCATCAGGGCTTCCATCCTTTCTGTTCCGAAAGGACAGTGGGAAGCGGCTTATTCGATTGGAATGACTCAAAAAACGGCGCTTACCAGGGTCATCCTGCCGCAAGCTGTACGCGTGTCGATTCCGCCATTATCCAATACATTCATCAGCTTGGTTAAAGACACATCGCTTGCGTCACAGATTCTTGTTGCTGAATTATTCCGGAAAGCCCAGGAAATCGGGGCCAGCAACCTTGACCAAATTTTAATCATTTATATGGAAGCCGCATTTATCTATTGGATCATCTGCTTTGTTCTCGCGCTTGTTCAGCAGCAGATTGAACGGCGTTTGGACCGGTATGTGGCCAAGTAAGGAGGGAAATAGACAATGCTTGCGATCAAAGGGCTGAATAAATCCTTCGGCGAAAATGAAATCTTAAAAAAAATCGATCTGAACATCGAAAAAGGAAAAGTGATCGCCATTTTAGGGCCTTCCGGTTCCGGCAAGACGACGCTGCTTCGCTGCCTGAACGCTTTGGAAACTCCAAACCGCGGCATTCTTTCTTTTGACGATTTCACCATCGACTTTTCCAAGAAAAATAAACCGGCTGACCTCCTCCGCCTGCGGAGAAAGTCGGGAATGGTATTCCAGGCCTATCACCTGTTCCCGCACCGCACCGTGCTCGAAAATGTGATGGAAGGGCCTGTAAAAGTGCAAAAGCGCAATAAAGCAGAGGTCAAAAAGGAAGCCGTTCAGCTGCTGCAAAAGGTCGGCCTTGAAGACAAAATGGACCTCTATCCATTCCAGCTTTCCGGGGGACAGCAGCAGCGCGTCGGCATCGCCCGCGCCCTGGCCATCAAGCCTGAACTGATGCTTTTTGACGAGCCTACATCGGCGCTTGACCCCGAGCTGGTCGGTGAAGTGCTGAAAGTCATGAAAGACCTTGCAAATGAGGGCTGGACAATGGTTGTCGTCACCCACGAAATCAAATTCGCGCAGGATGTCGCAGATGAAGTCGTCTTTATCGACGGCGGCGTTATCGTCGAACAGGGTCCGCCTGAACAAATTTTCTCAGCCCCTAAGGAAGAACGAACAAAACAGTTTTTAAACCGAATTTTGAATCCTGTATAGACAAAACAGCCTGATCTCTCCGGATCAGGCTGTTCTGTTTATTCAGCGGCTAATTTAAACTTGGATGCCGCTTGATTCAATTCTTCCGACAAAGCGGAAAGCTGCTGAATGGCCGATGCGATTTCCTGCATGCCGGCGCTTTGCTGCTCCGCTGCTGCAGCGACTTCTTCAGAACCTGCCGCCTGCTCTTCTGTAACGGAGGAAATCTGTTCCATCGCGGACGAAATGGTTTGATACGATTTTTCGACTTTTAACAATGACTGCAGCAATTGATCAGTGCGTTCGGCAAATTGAGAGATCCCTTTAAAAATACCTGAAAAATTCTCGTATGTGCCATTAATTAAAATCTGCCCTTTGTCAACCGCTTCATTTCCTTCCTGAATGCGTTCCATGACGAGCCGGCTGCTCTCCTGCGTGCCCGTCACAAGCTGGGAAACGGATAAAGCGGCATCTGCCGAGCGTTCAGAAAGCTTTCTGACTTCTCCCGCAACAACCGCAAAACCCTGGCCTTCTTCACCGACGCGGGCAGCTTCAATGGAAGCATTGAGCGCGAGCAAATTCGTCTGTTCGGCAATAGAAGAAATCATTCCGATGACTTTTTCAATTTCTTCGGTATGGTTTTGCATCTCTGCTGCCGCTTGTTTGGACTCTTCCATCACGTTTTTAATCGTCTGGGTCTGCCGCAATGTTTCTTCGACAAGCTCCTGGCCTGTCTTGGAATCCTTGCTGACGCCTTCGGCAACGTTCTTCATCTCGTTTACTTCTTCTGTGACATGTGAAAGCTGGTGATCGATTTCGGCAGCCGATGTATGGCAATCTGAAACGGAAGAGACAACTTCGTTGATTCCCTCGCTCATGCTGTTCATCGATTCAGCCACCTGAATTGCACTTTCGCTCGATTCAGCCGATACATTTTTCAGCTGGAGGCTCGTCTTGGATACCTCTTCAGAGGAAGCTGAAATATGTCCGATCAACTGTTGTAAATTTTCGCTCATCCGCTTGAACGATTCGGCAAGCTTTCCTGCTTCATCACGGCTCTTGACAGAAATGTCGGCCGATAGATCGCCGTCGGCAATTTTTTCTGAAGCCTTCATCAGCTGCCTGATCGGCTTCGCGATATAAGAACCGAGAAAATAGGCCATGACCATGCCGAGCAGCAAGACAAATGCTGCGATCGCAACTGTATACCATTTCGCTTTTGCAGCTGTCGCCGGAATCACGGAAGCATCAAGGTCGATCCCCAAAATACCGACCTTTTCGCCGGAGCCGTTCTCAAGCGGCAGAAAAATCGACTGGTGGATGCCGTATTCGTCCTCATACACATCGCTTACCGTCTCTTTGTTTGTCGTCAAAGCTTCTTTCATTTCGGGAGAAAAGCTGTAATCCGTGCCGAAATCATCGGACGTATCCGACAGCACGAGAATCCGCTCCTTCCCGCCCTCATTGGAAAGGATATAGATATTCTCAAGTTTGTTTTTCTTTTTCAAGCTGTCCACAGCCATTTTTGTCTGCTTGTAAAGCGGACTGTCTGCGGAATCGATCTCAAGCGGATTCCCGTCCAGACGTTTGATTTGGTTTTCAGCAAGATGAATATCGGTATAAAGGCGGTTTTGGAACTGCTGTTTCAGCTGCTCTGACAAGTCTTTGCTGATAAAAGTAAACACAGCTGAAAATGATGCGATCGTGATCAAAAGCACTAAGGCGACGCCAATCATAATTTTGACTGAAATGTGTTCTGTTAGCTTTTTCTTCAACGTTTTCATCGTCTATATCCCCTTTAATTTGTCATGAGAGATCCATGCTCCCGGCAGACTTCCTCAATATTTTCTTTTAAATAATCGATAATTCCCGGGACATGTTCAGGCATGGTATACGGAGAAATGACGAAAAATTTGCTGACGCACAGCGGTATCTCAGTTCCTTCACAGGACTTCACAAGCAAGTGTTTTTTCGTATCGCCAAAAAACATCTTGTCCCTTTTTGTTCCGAGCTTTTCAAATAATTTTTCAGTGAGTGCATTGTTTCTTTCCAGCTCTTGAATGGTGCATGCTCCCGAAACTTCGTCTTCAAATCTCGGCGCACCTTCAGGATAAATGCGGAACAGCGTAGACATGCCGCAGTTGTCCGGGTTCACAATATCGGCCTCCGGAATCTGCTGAGACAGCTGTTCCCTAAAATGCAGGTTGACTTCAAGAAATTGGGCGAGCAGCTTTTGATAGCCTTCATAGCCAAATGCCATCAGCGCACTGTACATACTGATCGAACTGGCCATGCGCGAACATTCCAGCGTGTAGCCCGTATGGTAGTCCCCATAGCCGCGGTGGCCGACATACGGCGTCTCATCAGGATCCAGATCGATCCGTTTTAAGTCATTGCGATCCTTCACAAGAAACAGGCTTGTCACATAAGGCGTCTGCCCGAGCTTCTGAAAATCAAAGCAAAGCGAATCGGCTGCATGCAGATGCCTCATTTTTTCCTGAATCGGTTTGATCATGCTGAGGACACCGGGACTAAAGGATAAAGCGTTCTCATTCAGATCGTACTCATTAAAAAAGGCAAAAAATCCTCCCAGGGCGGAATCGGCGTGGATATGCGGAACCGGCAGACCGAAGCTCTTCGCCGTTTCTTCAGCCGCACGGCGGACAGCGCTCACATCATCGATGCCGATCGCATCTGTCGTTCCTGTCGTAGCCACGATATAAACGGGAATGCCCCCGGCTTCGCAGACTTGTCTAAGCTTCGCTCGCAAATCTTCCGTATCCATGGAATGGTCGAGATTTGTTTTGACTTTAATTAAATGATCGCTGCCAAGTCCTGCGGCTTCCATCGACTTATACAAGCTGTAATGAGCCGCTTCAGAACAAAACGCATAGAAATTGCCGGGAACTCCTTCCTTCAGCGCTGAAGGCGCCATTTTGGCAATCGCGATTCTGAGGCCGCTGTATACCGCCCCTTGTCCTCCCCACGTTGTATATCCTCCGCTTGTTTCGGCATCATACCCCGCAAGCTTAGACATCATCGCCGTAACTTTCACTTCCGCCTCCGCTCCGGCTGGACCGTACACATCCCACAGGTTGTTGCCATTGACCATAAACGCCGTAAGCATGCCTAATATCCCCGGGATGCTGGCCATCGGCAGAATGTTCGTGAAAAAGTATTTGGTGTGATACGGATGGCCGTGCAACAGCTTCAACAGCTCTTCGTTAACCTCTTTCATCGGCGAACCTTCATGCGGAATCCGACTCTCTGCAACCAGCTTTTCATAAAAGAAGCCCTCACGGTTCTTCTCGCCGCCAAGGTTGACCTGATCCGGGTTTTTCAGCTCATCCACTCCCTCGATCAGCTGCTCGATCAATGATAGGAATTCGTGTCTTTTTGCTTCATTTCCGTCTTCGCTCGGAAACCATTTCTGTACATCCGGTGTATTGCGTTGCTGCATGATTTTCTCTCCTGCCTTGTCTTTTATATTTCAGAAAAAGATTTCACTTGCCATATCGGTATAATCTTCCTATATTTTTAGGCTTTCGCTCAAAAAGTTCATGAAATTGTTTTATCTTTTACATTTTCTTTTAAATAAAAAAACTTCTTAACAATAGATTAAGAAGTTTTCGAATCATTTGAGCGCTATTTCCGTACAAATAGAATGATAAATTTATATTGGAAAGGATTTCTTTAAAATGAAACACGAAAAAGAGAAAAAGACTTTCAGCATGAGAATGGTGCTCAATGTGTTCGGTCTATTCGCCTTTATCGGCATGACAGTCGGCGCATATACCCAGGCTTATTACTTGGATGAACACCTCGAAATCCGCCGCCTTGTATACATGACGGCAAGAGAGTGGAAAGAATTTTTATTATTTGTGTCCGGGACGGCCGTTATCTATTTCGTTTTGGCAAATGTTCTTTCATTCAAGAAAAAACGCTGAAGAAAAGATTAGTGCTTTCGTCTTCTCCATTCCTTCGTTTCCTCTTTAAAGGCAAGATACAGACAGACGATTAATGCAATGATCAAAGCGATCCAAATGGGCATCGCCAGAAAAGGTGCATAGTTCAATATAAACAACAGCGCCAGACAGGCTAAAAAGGCAAGACAGATCAGCCTAACTAAAAAAATCAACGCCATTCCCCCCTTTTTTCATAAAATCTGCTGTTTTTTCGCTGCAAACTGCTGAACCGCAATGAAAGCAAAGAGCCAGCATACAAGAACAGCCCAAGCGCTCGGTTCGCCCATCGGCTCTGTCAAATAGGGCTGGCCGATGATGCTTCCGTCGACATAAATAAAATGGTGAACCATTAGAGACTGATAAGCAGTCAATGGCAAAAAAGGCAGACTCATCATTTGTTCCGCATACGGGATCGCCAAGCTGATCAGCACACCTGCCAGCCGGCTTTTCGTCAAAAGCGTGACAGTCATTCCCAGAACACTGTAAAATGTCAATCCGATCATTAAAAACAAAATCAATACCGGATAGGAGACATCTGCTTTCACTTCGAGAGAAGCGACTAAGTCTGAATGTGCCGTGGCGAACTTCCAAGCCAGCCAACCGCCTGCCAGCCCAAGCAATAAAGCTGCAGTAACCATAACAAGAACCAGACTTAACAGTGCGCATAGTTTTCCAGAAACCGCTTTTCTCCATCCGATGTGAGCAGCTTTCATTTTCACGGTCCCCTGATGATATTCGCTTCCGATGAGGTGAGATCCGATAATGATAAAAACAATCGGCCCAATATTCGCGAGGATTAATAAAAACAGATTAGGAGTAACACTTGGATGAAGTCCTATGTACATACTACGCGCTATATCATCGTTTTTTTCAATCTCCAATCCGCCGTTTTCCAGTTCTTCCTCTGCCCCATTCTTTATCACTTCATCAACGACGGATTGCTGAATCTTTTCCTGTCTGTGTTCCTCGCCTTCAGCACTTTGATATAAAGTGAGAAGCCCCCAGATAAAGCAACACATTAATAACGCAATACAAATCCTCACAAGGACGCTGTTTTTCAATTGATTAGTCTCAATTTTGAACAGATTCATATGCTAATCCTCGCCTTTCTGGCCGAAATCTACCTGCATAAATATCTGTCATCATTTTTCCCATTGACGCTTTTTCAATCGATAGCTCTTGAAAATTCAGGGTGCTTCTCCTCACCTGATCAATCACGGCACGGGCCTCTTCACTTGATTCGCAAACGATACGGTATATTCCAGAAGAATTATGTTCAGCTTCTGGAAACTGCACAGCTATTTCCCGATGGTCGTCAGTTACAATTCGAACATGTACGGGAAATGCTTGAACAAGTTTTACAATAGAACCGGAGAAGATAAGTTTTCCATTCTGCAAAATCGCTATATTGTCAGCGAGATTTTCCATTGCGTCATAATTTTGGCCCGTAATCAAAATTGCACATCCTCTGTCAGCCATCTGTTTTAAAGCGGTTTGAACCAGCTGCCATGATGGTGGGTCGAGGCCGATTGACGGCTCATCAAGAAACAAATATTTAGGTTTACGCAATAACGCGGCGGCAACAGCTAAACGGTGTCTTTGACCTAGTGACAGAGCTTTTGCTTTATGTTTTAAAAGCCCCTTATCCAAGTTGAGCATTGCGCAAACCTCCTGACTCCACTTTGGGTCAAGGCTGTGTATACCTGATAAAAACTTTAGATTGTCAAAACCACTTTCATGAGGATAAACAGGAGGTTCATCAAACACGCAGCCGATCTTCTCCCGGATTTTCCCGACGCTTAGCCCGTCGAACAGCGTATTTCCTGCCTTCGGACTGATCAAGCCAAGAGCAACCTTTATCAAAGTTGTCTTTCCGGCCCCATTCTCGCCTGCCAAGAACGTGATGGAGGAGGGATCGGCATTGAAACTGACCCCCCTTAGCACATCCTTGGTACGATATTGATGTTGAATGTTTTTAAAGTTTATCCCTATTGTACCCATCGGTATGTCACCTTTCATATATAGCTTTAATTTGTATACCAACTGCCATTTGATTTAAATGAAACCTTTATTCTTGAGCTATAATTAGATCCAACAGGCCCCATGGTGTTGGAACTCCCCAAGTGTATCTTACTTGTAAGTTAGAACGTCCTGTTGCACCTTTTCCTGTATTGTACCAGTCCCAGCTTTTAGAACTTCCTGATTTAAAATTCGGAGGAAGTGTCCACCAATCATTACTTAAAGCTCTGGGACTCTTATATAACTTTCCGCTTCCGTAAGTGAAAGTTGTATCAGAGTAATGTCTGGCAACTACAATATTTAAAAGACTTTGTAGCTCCTATTAACTGACACGGTTTTGATATATTTTTTCGCTTGTGTTGTTACTTCGCCATCTTGTATGTCAATTGGCTGCGTATATGAATACACTGTTTCATCAATGAATTTATTCTCATCCAAAACCCCGTTATCGCTATGTGGTTCTTGAGCATGTATTTTTGTTCCTCCAGCAAAAACAAACAATAAACTCAGAACAGCACAAATATAAAGTTTCTTCATGTTTACTCTCCTTTTTAGAATGATCCTAAATCCAGTAGAGTCCATATACCTTTTAAGCAACTATTCCTATAAAGATCACCCCCTAGTAAATATTATACATTAATTTTATAAATTGGAAATATTTTTATAGTCAATTGTTATTTTAATAAAGTTTGGTATAAATATCACATAAAATAAAACATTTTTTGGATATCAACCAAGTGAAGAATATGATACAATGACAATCGATTGTTTTTTTGAAAAGAGGGGAATCCATTGAAGCGGGAACTTGTTTTGCGCTGGCTTTTTTATTTTGTCGGATTGATTGTTTTGTCTTTCGGGGTTTCTCTTACGATTGAAGGGAAAGTGCTCGGCATCGGTCCTTGGGATGCGTTTCACTACGGGCTGTATATGCTTTTGGGCCTTACGGTCGGCCAATGGGCTATTATTGTCGGGGCTGTCATCGTAGGTTTAACGTCTTTATTTACAAAAGCATGGCCGAAAATCGGCGCTGTGCTTAATATGCTGTTAATCGGTATTTTTATAGATTTCTTTACGTATATTCTTCCAGACCCGGAAACGTATATTTCAAGCACTGTCGTATTCGTGATCGGCGTCATTTTTATCGGTTACGGAGTCGGCATTTATGTGTCGGCCGATCTCGGTGCGGGTCCGCGTGACTCTTTGATGCTTTTGATTTCCGAGAAAACGGGCTGGAACGTTCAGTGGGTCCGAAACGGAATGGAGCTGACGATTTTATTGATCGGCTGGCTGCTCGGCGGGCCGATCGGCATCGGCACTGTCTTAACCGCCATTTTAACAGGCCTGATTTTGCGGTTTTCTTTGCCGCAGTCCAAACAGCTTTTAAAAGCAGCAATGACAGGAAGGCGCATCAGAGCTGCCAAGCCTGTACATATGTCGCTGAAAAAAAACGGATGAGCCTTTCATCCGTTTTTCTCATTCAAATTATTTTTTCTTTACTACCGGTATCCAAATCTCGGTGATATGGTCTTGCGCCATAATATCCCCGTCTTTCGGATAGGATTCAAATTGCGGAGCGCTTGCCAGTTCATAGCCTGTCGCCGGAAACCATTCTGAGAAGATCCTTTCCCATGTGGCTTGAACAGTCGGATTGACGGGACCGACGGCTTCAAATACGGCCCATGTTGCGGTAGGAATCGGTTTTTCGACACAGCCGGCAGGCGTGTCAGCCGTTGTTTTTTCGACCCCGATGACATAATTGAACGTATCGGCTTGATCGTTAAAATCCATGCAGACCCCAAGGAAGCCGAGTTGGCCGATATGCGGCTTTAAAGAATCGGTGAAGCCGTTGTGATTTAATTCGTTCCAAAAAGCCGGAATATCTTTTTTGTTTTGACCATCCCTCACCGTAACCTCCAATACTTTGCCGATCACCTGAAACGATTCTTTTTCAACAACCTTGTAATTCATATCCTCCACTCCTTTTATTTGAATATGAAAGGAAAGACGCGGAAATGCCCTGAGCGTCCGGCCTTTTTCACGGGCCTGTGAAGGGCTGATGCCGTGAAGGCGGCTGAAGGCCTCCTGAAAATGCTTCCGGTGTGTTGTAGCCGTACTTAAAAGCAGCATCAATCACTTTTATTTGTGAAGCAGCCAGCTCCTGCCCGGCGACTGTCAGCCTTCTTTTCCGAATATAATCGGCAAGTGTGACACCCGTCAGCATGTAGAACATCCGCTGATAATGAAATTTCGAACAATATGCGATTTTGGCGATTTCTTCGTGTTTCAGCGGCTGATCCAAGTGCTTTTCTATATAATCGATGCTTTCAGCCAAACGATTCAGAATGTCCATTGCTTCCGCTCCTCTCGTTTACAACGATACTTCATGCCAATCAGACATTCCTGTCATTCCGTGCGTTGTTGTGACAGGAGCCGAACAGCCATTTGACAGCTTCCGGAAAACGCTTCGCAAACCTCTCAAGCCGATGTGAGCCTCCTTCATCAATGACAAATTTCAGTTCTTTTTCGGAGGCGGCGCTTTCGGTTAACAGGCTGAAGGCTTCCTTCGTCCTCGATATCATCTCCTTCTGCAGATTATCCCTGTCTGCCCCTTCCGTGCTTCCGACATCCATATAAATGCGCAGATGCTCATTTTCAAAGCGGTTATTCTTCATAAACTCGGTCATTCCTTCAAACCAGAAAGACCCTGACAAAGATCCGATTTTCCCAAAAGTCTCAGATGCTAAATATGCCGTGTAAACCGAGATCAATCCGCCGAACGACTTTCCGATGATTCCTGTATGTTCACGGCTTGGATTTGTTCGGTAGCGCCGGTCGATATGAGGCTTGAGCCGATTTGCCAAAAAAGCGGCATATTCGTTGCCCTTCCCGCCGTACTTCCGTTTATTCGGCAGCAAATGCGGCTTGGGAAAAGGGGTGTATTCGCTTTCCCTGTCTTTTGGAGCCACTCCGACCAGCAGCAATTCCGGCACTTCCTGATTCAAAAACAGCTTTTCGATTGAGCGCAAACTGCCGCTGTATGCCGGATCAAACAAATCTCCCAGGTCTTGTACGTATAGGACGGGATAACGGTTTTCACCGCTCCCGTATGAAGGAGGAAGGTAGATCAAAAGCTCCCTTCCTGAGTATGTATCTTTGATCAATGTTCCGTCTATCATGTTCATCCTCCATTCTGTACGAGTATCATGCCTATCTTTCCTGCTGCCCGTTTGCTAAAATGAAAGCAGAAAAAATATCATGTGAAGAGGTTGCATTTGATGAAGATTTACGCCGTTTATATGGATCAGCTGCCGGAAGCCGGTCAATTTAACCGAATGATGGCCATGGTATCTGAAGAAAAGCGAAAAAAAGTGGGCAGATACAGATATCCCGAAGATGCCAGCCGGACGCTGATCGGGGAAGTGCTGGCGAGGCATATCATCAGCGAAACGTTTCATTTGCCGAATGATCAGATCCGTTTTACGGAAGGAAAGTACGGCAAACCGGCTGCTGAAGGCCTGAACGACTTTCATTTCAACATTTCCCACTCCGGAAAATGGATCGTGTGCGGAGCTGGCACGCAGCCGATCGGAGTGGATGTCGAAAAAATCAAGCCGATCAATTTCGACATTGCCAAGCGGTTTTTTTCACCTTCTGAGCACCATGATCTCATGGAAAAGGACGACTCAGAGCGCTTGTCGTATTTCTATCATTTGTGGACGATGAAAGAAAGCTTTATCAAACAGGCGGGAAAAGGCCTGTCTCTGCCGCTTGATTCCTTCTCCGTCAAGCTGAACGAACAGGGGCGCGCTTCGGTGGAAACTCCTCCGGGCTATCCGCCTTGTTATATACAGACCTATGAAATTGACCCCGGCTATAAAATGGCGGTGTGTTCCGCCGCGCCTGAATTTCCCGGCCGCATTGTGATGAAAAGCTGTGCTGAACTGACAATGCTTTAAAAAGTCCCGCCCTAAAAATAAGCGGTCTCCACCGCTTGCCGCAATCGCTCGATGCCGCGGCGGATGTCTTCTTCCTTCACATTGGACGTATTGATTTTTAAAAGATTTCTTTTTGGAAAAGCCGGCATATAATGAGCGTTTACCGGTTCGAGCAGGACGTCCCGTTTTTGTAAGCTTTTAATCAGACGGGAAACCGGGATCGTTCGGTCCAATTCGATATGGGTGTGGATAGCCGGATGTGCGGGAGGATGAAATTCAAACACATCTCCTAGAGACGCGGCACATTCTTTTAGCAGATCATGCAGAAGGCATGATCTTTTTTGATAGGAAGAACGAATCTTTTGCTTATGCTTTTCAAACATCCCGCTCTTCAAATAGATCTCCAAAGCGGCCTGAGAAAGCATGGAACTGTCAATGTCGAGCAGCTGTTTGTACCGGTTGAACACATTTGTCAGAGAAGCGGGGAGCACGGCGGCTCCGACCCGCAGACCCGGAAAAATAATCTTTGAGAAACTTTTCAAATAAATCACGTGTGAAGAAACGTCATAATAATGTAACGGATCCGCCTTTTTATGATTCTCCAAATCTCCTAAAAAATCATCCTCGGCGATATAGACGTCATATTTCTCCGCCAGCTTGACGATGGCCATTTTTTCCTGTTCCGTATAGGAGGTCCCGAGCGGATTGTGGAATCTCGGCATCGTATAAAAGAATTTGATGTCTTCGGTTTGAAAGATGCGCTCCAGCTCGTCCATATCGATGCCTTCAGCGGTTCTCTCGATGCCGATCGCGGGGATGCCGTGAACCTCAAGGTATTGAATCAGTAAATGATAGCTCGGCTGTTCGATCAGAATTTTCCGCTTTCCGTTAGGAAAAGGCATTGAAGCGAGCAAAGCGAGGGCTTGCTGGACGCCTGATGTAATAAAAATGTGTTCCTCTTTTGCAAACACCTGGCCGTTGGCAAGCTCTTTTTGTATGGCCTCGATTAATGACGGAAGACCTTTCGGCGTCCCATAGATAAACAGATCGTTTTTGTATGTGTCAATGGCTTTATTGATGCAATGCTGAAAATCGATGTATGGAAAAACATCCGGATCAGGAGCAGATGCTGCGAAATCGATCACAGTCTTTCCGGGGTTTGACCGCTGATTCGTTTTTTTCACGACGTAATAGCCGCTTTTCGGCACTGAATAGATGAGGTGCCGTCTTTCCAGCTCGTTAAACGCCCTGATGACCGTGCTTTTGCTTACATTGAAGCGTACAGACAGCGCGCGGATGGAAGGCAGCCTGTCCCCTTCCTGAAAGGATTTGTCTTCGATCATAACCTCCAATTGATTCATCAATGCGACATATTTGTGCATGTTCGTCTCCTTCGCCAATCTGTAACGGTACAGATTCCGTTTTTTTGTATTGTATCAGATTTCGCTTCCGTATAAGATGACAGAAGCCGGTAAAATATCTGTATTGCATGCATACTCAACGGAGATGATCGACTTTGAACAAAACTGCTTATGCGGCAGCTTTGCTCTATGCTTTTATCATTGGGCTTTCCTTTTTCTTTGTCAAATTAGCTCTCACTGCAGCGAGTCCGGTCGACATTCTGGCCCATCGCTTTACGGTCGCTTTTTTGGCTGCGCTCTTTCCCCTTCTGCTCGGATGGGTGAAGATCGCCATCAGCATAAAAGACGCACTGAAGGTGCTGCCTTTAGCTTTATTTTATCCTGTCATGTTTTTTGCTTTTCAAGTTTTCGGGCTCGTCTACACGTCTTCGTCTGAAGCCGGCATCATTCAAGCGGCGATCCCGATCTTTACGATGATATTCGCCGCTTATTTTTTAAATGAGCGGTTTACGAAGCGGCAATTCTTTTTCACCGTCTTGTCAGCGGCGGGGGTGGCCTGCATCTTTATGATGAAAAGTGCAGGCACCGGAAGTTCCGATTTGAGAGGGGCGGCGCTGATTTTGCTTTCGGCGCTTTCATCGGCGGGCTACAGTGTGCTCGCCAGAAAGATGACACGCACCTTCAGCTCGCTTGAATTAACATATGTGACAACGGGTGCGGGATTTCTTTTTTTCAACGGCATCGCCGGGATCAGTCACATGTCAGACGGCACGCTGAGCGGATTTTTTGCCCCCTTCACTGATCCGGTGTTTGTTCTTTCGGTTTTGTATTTGGGTGTGTTGTCATCGTTTGCGACATCATTTTTATCAAATTATGCTCTGTCAAAAATAGAAGCTGCGAAAATCAGCATGTTTAATCATCTGGCGACACTGGTGACGATTTTAGCGGGGATCATATGGCTGGGAGAATCACTCGAATGGTTTCACTTCGCAGGAACGGGGATGATCATTGCCGGAATGATCGGAGCGACGATGGTTCAGCCGGAAAATCAGCTGAAAAAAAGCTAAAAAAACGGAAAATCGGCTGTTTCAACACACCGATTTTCCGTTTTTCTTTAAATTGCCGGACCAGCCTCCCTGCGGCTGGCCGCGGCAATCGTTTTAATCTTGGCGGCTACTTGTTCCGTTTCTGATAAAAGATACATATGTCCGCCTTTGAAATAGTGGAAATCGATCGTACGCGCCCACTTTTTCCAGCCAAGCGCATCCTTCATGCATTTCTCATCACGATCTCCGTTCAGGATATGAACAGGCGATCTGAGCGGCGTATGATCCGTATGGCAGAACGTCTCAAGCGCTCTGTAGTCCGCTCTGAATGACGGCAGGAAAAAGCTCATGATTTCCCTGTGCTCTGCCAGTTCCTGAGGTATTCCGCCAAGCTGGCTGAGATGGTCGAGAAATGCGTCATCATTTTTGTGAGACACCTTTTGCCGCTGAATATGAGGCGGCTGAATCGCTGAAATCACCGCGGCTGCCGGAAAGATCCCTTCCTGTTCAAGCTTTTGCGCCAACCTGTAAACAACCATGCCGCCCATGCTGTGGCCGAACAGCACGAATTGGGAGGAAAGCCTCGGCTTGAGCGCCGCTATATACAGATCGACGAGTTCTTCCAAATTGTCGACAAGCGCCATTCGATTTGTTCCGTGTCCAGGCGGTTCGATCGCCAGCATATCAAAATCTGCTTTTAAATGTTCATAAAGCGGCCTGAATGATGCCGAGTATCCCCCGGCAAACGGGAAACAGATCAACTGCATGCCGCTTGCCGGCGCTCCAAACTGCTTAATGATCTCGTCCATGCATCATGCACCTCCGATTACAGCGGCACGTTCGCCCAAAATCTGTCTGATCAGATCTGCATTAGTTTTGACAAAGCCGTCCGCAAGCATTTCATCATGTCTTCCAACTCCTTGATATTCATCATAAGAAGACTCCGTTCCTTCTTTCCACGACGAAAGCCATGCCGGGAGCGGTTTCGCCTGCTCTGATTTGATCAAGATAATCTCGGAGCTGACCGTTCCTTGATGAACAAGATTGACAAAGTAAGAATAATAGGCTGTCATCTTTTTAGCGATGCCATCGGCAACCGCCTTGATTTTCATATATTCATTGTCCTTGTTGGCTTCCATCAGGGCAGCTGTATCGGTTTCAATTGACCGCCCTTCTAAATCGCTGACATCATTCTTCATATATGAGTCGATCATCAGCAGCTTTTCGACTTTCCGCCCGTTCTTTTCGAGCGCTTGCGCCACTTCAAAGGCAAGTCCGCAGCCGGCTGAATAGCCGATCAATGTCAGCGGTCCTTCAGGCTGAAGGCCGGAGATAGCTTCGGCATAGCGCACGGCTCGGTTATCGCTTTCTATAAAGTCAAACGCATGAATCTTGTACTCCGGCATTTGTGCGGCCAGTTTGCTGTACATGATGCCATATCCGAGGACGGGCGGGAAGGCGAACAAATGGCGGGTGCTTTCCTGATTGAAGACGGTTTTTTTCACGTCATCCGCATGTCCGCCTTGGTCGATATAAGCCGCGAGACCCTCGATTGTAGGCATTTCAAACAACACATTCACCGGAACATCGATGGCGAGGTCTTTCAGCATCCGGGAGGTGACGGCCATGGCTTTCAATGAATGTCCGCCGATTTCAAAAAAGTTCTCGTCTATTCCGATCTGCTGTCTGCCGAGAACCTCAGACCAAATCACCGCAAGCTTTTCTTCCGTAGCATTCCGAGGTGCACGATGCCCTGTTGAATTCGGCCGGCCATCGGCTTCAGGAAGAAGGCGGCGGTTGACTTTTCCGTTTGCGGTGAGCGGCAGCTCTTCAAGCGTGATATATGCAGCCGGCACCATGTAAGCCGGAAGCTTCCGAGCCAATTGGCGGCGAACCTCCTCGTTCGAAATCTCAGCTCCCTGCACGGGGACGACATAAGCGGTGAGCGCCGCATCCCCGTTCCCGCCTTTCATGGCAGTTACCACCGCTTCCTTTACGCCTTGACAGCGCAGCAGCTCCTCTTCGATTTCACCGAGCTCAATCCGGTGTCCGCGGATTTTCACTTGGTCATCGATCCGCCCGATGAAGTCGATATTGCCGTCCGGCAGCCAGCGGGCCAGATCCCCCGTCCTGTACATCGTTTCACCGCTGTTAAACGGATGCGGCGCGAATTTTTCCGCAGTCAGTTCCGGCCTGTTCAAATAGCCGCGCGATACCCCTGTACCGCTCAGACACAATTCACCCACCGCTCCAATCGGCTGAAGCCGGTTATTTTCCGTCAGAATGTATGCATTCGTTTCGTTTATCGGCTTGCCGATCGGAATGGATACCGCGCTGTCCTCCATGCGGTTGACCGGATAGAACGTCGCGAAGACGGTCGTTTCCGTCGGCCCGTATACATGGATGATTCTGTCCGGCCCCATGGCAGCAAATGCTTTCTTGACATGGCTGACAGATGAGCGCTCTCCGCCGAACAGGACTTTGCGAATCCCTTTCATCCACTCTGTTCCGGCATCGACCAGCAGGTTGAACAGCGCCGTTGTCACAAACATGACCGTGATGTTTTCCTTCTGAATCGTTTCTGTCAGCTTGCCGATATGGAGAATCGTCGCCTGATCAGCCACCACCAGCTTTGCTCCGTTTAACAGCGCGCCGTACACATCAAATGTGAAGCCGTCAAACGCATAGTTTGAAAGGGACAGCAAGGTGTCTTTCTCGGAAAGGCTGATGTAGTTTGTTTCTTTTACAACCCTTGTAATATTGGCATGTGTCGTCAGGTTGCCTTTCGGTTTTCCCGTTGTGCCTGACGTATACATGATATAAGCAAGGTCGTCCGGCTTGGCTGCGATTTCAAGGTTCCGCCCGCTTTCTGCAGACACCGCCGGATCGTCGATCAAGATCGTATTCTTATGAAAAGAAAGCGACGCCGCCTGCCCGGCAAGCTCTTCTTGTGTCAGCATGCAAACAGCCCCGCTGTCTTCCAGCATGTACTGAATCCGCGCTTCAGGATATTCCGGGTCAATCGGCAGATAGGCGCCCCCTGCTTTTAAGACGGCGAGTAGTGCGATGACCATTTCCGGCGAACGGCGGAACAAAAGAGCGACGGGTTCGCCGCGGCCGACGTTCTTTTTGCGCAAAAGATGCGCGACTTTGTTCGCCTGTTCGTTCAATTCCCGATATGTCAGCGTCCGCCCGGCCGCTGATACCGCGGGCTGTTCCGGGAGCGCTTCAGCATATTGCTCAAACCATTGCGGAATCGTCAGCCCGGTTGGCTTCTGTTGGACTTGACCGTTAAATTCATGGAGAAGGCGCTCTTTTTCCTTCGTGGAAACGACACAAATGTCGGCAAGCGGCTGCTCCGGATTTCTAATGATCTCGCGAATGGCTGTCAAAAGCTGTTCTTTTAACTGCAAGATGAAAGATGGTTCAAAGATATTCCGATTGTATGCAAGTTTCAGCAGCATTTCTTCACCCGGTGAGGCGAGCAAATTCAGATCATAATTCGATTTTTCAAAAACGCTGATATCGTCCATTGTGAAGCCGAGATTTTTTTCTTCCTGCTGTTTGTTGGCTTCTTGCAGCGGGTAATTTTCAAAAACGATAATGTGGTCGATTAAGTTCGGCGCTGCTATATGACTTTGAATATCATAGAGCGGCACATATTGATGCGGCTCAGCTTCGAGCGCCTGCTTCTGCAAATCGGCGACCAGTTTCGTAAATGTCGTTTGCGCGCCAAAGGTCACGCGTTTCGGGACGACATTGATAAACAAACCGACCATATGCTCGACACCTTGAATGTCAGCGGGGCGGCCTGACACAACTGTACCGAAGATCAGATCGCGGGATCGCTGATAGCGGCTGAGCAGCACCGACCACACCGCCTGAAGAGCCGTGCTCAACGTGGTATGATGCGCCTTTGCAAGCTGTGTGAACGCTTCTGTATCTTCTTTTGGAAGGGTAAACAGCAGTTCTTCCGGCTGATTGCCGGCTTGCTCCGGTTTTTTCCGTTGTTCGCTGAACGTCGTCTGCCCTTCGAATCCGGCTAAATGATGTTCCCAGTAGGCCAGCGATTTTTGTTTGTCCTGACTTTCGAGCCATTTAATATATTCTTTGTAAGGTTTGACGGGCCCGAGGCTGTATGGCTTATTTTCGCGGAGCGCTTGGTACACTTCGAACAGTTCCTGTACGACAATGCCGAAGCACCATCCGTCAAGAAGAATATGGTGATAGCTCCACACCCATTCGTAACGATCCTGTCCCTTCTTAAAAACCGCGGTTCTCATCGGAATGTCTTTTGAGAGGTTAAACCCTTTTTCTTTATCTTTTCGTTTATAATCTTCAATTCTCTCGTTTTGTTCTGCTTCAGAAAGTCCTGATAGATCAATTTCTTCTGCCTGAAATGACCTTTCCTTTAAAACGACTTGAACCGGACGTTTCATTTTTTCATGAACGAAAACGGTTCGGAATATATCATACCTGCCGATGATGACATTCATGCTTTTTTCCAATACATTTTTTTGAAAAGAGCCTTTCACCTGCATGCTGATTTGTTCAATATAAAATCCTTGTCCCGGATGCAGCAGCGTATGAAACAGCATCCCTTCCTGCATCGGCGACAAATAATATATGTCCTGGACATGTTCTCTTTTAAATTGGCTCAAGATCGTTCCCCCTTTCATAGGCTCGCCCGCTTGGCAAGCGGGCAAGTCCTCAGTGGTTAATTCAAGTTTTCTTCAAGTACATCAAACAGATCGCCCATTTCTTCCATCTCAAGATTGCCGGCAGAAAAGTCACTCGGTGTAAATTCGCGCTCTTCTTTAGCTGTACAATGGTCGATCAATGCCGTTAGGAATGCTTTGAATCTGTCCATGAGCTCCTGTATGGTCTGCCTGTCATATTCCTCTGTATTGAATGAACATGACAAGATGAGTTTTTCCTTGCTGATGATGCCGCTGAAGCTCAGCGCATAGAGTGCTTCAGAGCTTTCAGAGACCTGTCTTCCCATATCATAAGGAGAAGGCCCGAAGAAGTCGGTCTGCACCTCCCTGTCGATCTGCCCCAGGTAGTTAAAGCTGATGTCAGGCTTGATCGAGAAATCGGCACCGACTTTTTTCCGGTCTGTTAAGTAGCGAAGGATGCCGTAGCCGATTCCTTTATCAGGAATGCGCCGAAGGGTTTCTTTGACGTTTTTAATGGTCTCAGGCAATCCTGCCGCTGCTTCGCTTTTTAAAATAACCGGATATTGTGCGGTAAACCACCCCGCCGTTCTCGAAATATTGATCCCTGGAATGATTTCCTCCCTGCCGTGTCCTTCCATATTGATGCAAATATTGGAGTCGTTCGTCCATTCCCTGATTGTCAGGCTGAGGGCGGAAAGCAGGATGTCGTTGATATCCGTTCCATACGGCTCATGCACTTTCGTCAGCAGCAGACGCGTCTCCGCTTCGTTTAATTCAAACTTAACGGCAGAGGTGTTTTCTGCTTTTCTTTCTGCGGCAGCGCGATCTTTCGGCAGCTCACAAATGCGCTCTTGTTCAAGTCTGCGCCAATAATCGGCTGTTTTAAGAAAGCGTTCGGTTTGCGCATAAGCCTCAAGCTTTTCAGCCCAGTCTTTAAACGAATTGGTTTTGTCAGGGAAGACAATGTCATGCTGCTGTGCGGCTTGCGAATAGCCTGATGCAAAGTCTTCCAGCAGAATCCGCCATGACACGCCGTCGATCACCAAATGGTGAATGACGATCAGCAAATGGTCGCCTTCCGCAGTCTGATACTGTTCAGCCTTTACAAGCGGCCCGTTTTCGAGATCAAGGCTTGCCTGGAGACGGTTTGCCTGGGCGGCGATTTCCGTTTCAATGTCGGTGACATATCGAAGATCAACCACTCGAAAGGCGAACGAACCTGCACCCGGCCCGCGGTTATATTGAATGAGACGGCCGGTACTCTTTTGATACACCATGCGCAGGGCATCATGATGCTCTGTCAATGCCGCCAATGTCTGTTCGACAAGCCCCGGGTCAAACCCTGAAGGGGCGTGAAGCATAACCGATTGGTTCCAGTGATGCTCGTTCGTAAATCGGCGCTCAAAGAACCAGCGCTGGATCGGCGTCAGTGTGACTTCTCCTTCGACAGGGTCTTGATCGATCGGCTGATTGTCAGCCGCTTGAACATAAGCACTGAGCTCTCCGATCGTCGGATGCTGAAACAAGTCCTTCATTTCCAGCTTCCACCCGTGCTGCTGAAGCCGGCTTGCCATCTGAATTCCTTTGATCGAGTCCCCGCCGAGCGCGAAGAAATTGTCGCTGATTCCGATTCGGTCTATACCGAGAACCTCCTGCCAAATGTCGGCCAACAGCTGTTCCGTTTCCGTGCGCGGTGCTTTGTATTCGGCAGTCTGCGTTTCGACATCAGGCTGAGGCAGCGCCCTTCGGTCGACTTTTCCGTTCGCCGTAACCGGAAGCTCATCAAGCTGCACCCAGAATGACGGTACCATATAGTCCGGGAGCGTCTGCGCCAGCTTGCGGGCGAGGCTTTCCGGATCAAGCTGTTCGTCCGAAACGACATAGCCGCACAGCGCTTTGTTGCCGTAGGCATCTTCGATGTCGGTGACGACTGCTTCCTGAACTTCAGAAAGCCGCGAAAGCTGGACTTCGATTTCAGAAAGCTCGATCCGGAAGCCGCGGATTTTCACCTGCTGGTCGATCCGGCCGATGTACTCAAGCCGCCCGTCTTTCAGCCATTTGACCGCATCCCCCGTCCGGTACATGCGCTCGCCCGGCACAAACGGGTCTTCCGTAAAACGCTTCGCCGTTTCCTCCGGCTTGTTCAAATAGCCGCGCGCAAGCCCGCGGCCGGCGATACACAGCTCGCCCGCGACGCCGACAGGCTGAACTTCGATGTTTTGTCCAAGCACATACGCCCGGGTATTGGCGATCGGCTTTCCGATCGAAAGCATCCCTTCATCAGGATCGATCGCCGTGCTCGTCGCAACGACCGTGTTTTCCGTCGGCCCGTAGTTGTTGACAAGTGTGTAATTCCGTTTTTCGATCCGTTTCAGCTTGTCTCCGCCCGTGAGCAGCACGCGCAGCGACTTGTTGTCTAACTCCATGAACTGTTCGCAAAGCTGTGTCGGCAGGAACGTGATCGTAATCCCGTTCTCTTCGAAGTATTGATTCAAGCGCGTAATGTCCATCCGGATCGATTCATCGATGATGTGAAGCTCCGCTCCAGCGATCCAGTACGGGAACATCTCCCAGACGGAAGCATCAAAGCCAAAGCCGGCATATTTCGCGCTTTTATCCTGTTCGGTGACCGAGAATGCATCATTATGCCAATAGCACAAGTTCACGAGCGACTGATGTTCGACCATGACGCCTTTCGGCTGGCCTGTCGTGCCCGATGTGTAGATCAAGTATGCCAGGTTGTTTGGCTGTGTACCTGCCTGCGGGTTCACTTCATCATCTTTTGTGATTTCTTCGCTCAGTATCGAATCGAGAAGAAGCGTTTCACCGCTGAATTCTCCAGGTACGGCTAAGTTTGTTTGCGTCAAAAGCAGCTCTGCACCGCTGTCTCTCAGCACGTATCCGATCCGCTCGGCCGGATAGCCGGGATCGATCGGCACATAGGCCGCTCCCGCTTTCAAAATCGCGAGCACGCCGGCGGCCATTTCAAGCGAAGGCCTGACCATGATCCCGATCCGCTGTTCAGAACCAGCCCCTTTTTCGATCAGCAGGCGGGCCAGGCGGTTCGCCCGCGCGTTCAGCTCTTTGTACGTCCACTCCACGCCGTTGTACACGGCTGCCCCACGGTCAGGCGTGCGGAGGACTTGTGCTTCGAACAGCCCATGGACCGTTTTGTCCTGCGGCACGTCAAGCACTGTGTCATTCCATTCGTACACGATCCGCCGTTTTTCCGCTTCATCCAGAAGCGAAAGCTCTGAAATGCGGGCATCCGGGTTTTCGGCAACCGCTTCGAGCAGGTTAAGCAAATATCCGCCCCAGCGTTCAATCGTTTGTTTCTGAAACAAGTCTGTTGCATATTCGAACTGAAGACCGATTTCATGCTCTTTTTCAAAAGCCCCCAGGGTCAGGTCGAACTTGGCAGCGGCATGTGAAATCTCATACGGCTTGATTGTCAGACCGTCTAAATCGAGCGTCTCTTTATCAGGATCTTCCGTTGTCAGCATGACATTGAACAGCGGATTTCGGCTCATATCGCGCGGCAAATCAAGCTTGGCGATCAGCTCTTCAAACGGATAGTCCTGATGGTCGAGGGCTGTGAGGCTGTTGTTTTTCACCTCTTCCAAAAACTCGCTGAATGATGCTTGATCAGGTACATGGTTTTTCAGCGCCAACGAATTGACGAACATCCCCGGCATGTCTTTCAGATCAGCATTCGTTCTGCCCGCTGCCGCTGAGCCGACAACAATATCCTTTTGGCCGGCAAGGCGGCTTAAAAACAGGTTAAAAACGGCGAGCATTACAATATTCAGCGTCGTGTTCGTTTCCGCCGTCAAACGGCGGATTTTAAGGGCGGTGTCTTTTGATACTTTAAAGTGAACCCGGTCCCCGGCAAAGCTTTGGACAGGAGGACGCGGAAAGTCGAGCGGAAGGCTGAGTTCCGGAACGCTTTCCTTAAACTGACGGAGCCAGAAGTCTTCCTGTTTCCGAATGTTTTCTTGCTGGTCAGGTTCTTGCTGCCACACCGCATAATCTTTATAGTGCAGCTTCGGCTCAGGGAGCGAAGCGCCTTTATAAAGGTGTGCGATTTCTTTGACGAAAAGGCTTCTGGAAACGCCGTCCGCAATAATATGATGCGTATCAATCAAAAGCAGATGGCGCGCAGAGCTGATGGAGAGCAGCTCGGCTCTGATCAGCGGAGCCATACTGAGATCAAACGGTCTGATAAAGCGGTTGATTTCCGCTTCTGCGTCCTCTTCATGAATATTAATAACCTTTAAGTCAATGTCCGCTTTTTCATGCACAATTTGAACGGTACGGCCATCGATTTCAACAAATGCGGTCCGCAATGATTCATGGCGGTTCACCAAGTCGGCAAATGCCCGTCTTAAACGATCCGTATCAAGCTCGCCTTCCATCATGAGCACAGACGGCATATTGTAGCCCGTTCCGTTCTTTTCAAAATGATGGAGGGCATACATCCGTTGTTGAGCGGATGAAACCGGATACCAGTCGCGTTTTTCGGCAGGCTGAATCCCGCTTTGTTCTGACTGTCCTTCAGATGCTTCGATACTGCGGGCGAGCAAGCCGGCTGTCGGACAATCGAACAACGTTTTTAACGGTACTTTTTTTCCGAGCCTGGATTGGATTTCCGCTGTCAGCATCATTCCTTTTAATGAATGTCCGCCGAGATCGAAGAAATTGTCGTCAAGTCCGACCGGCCGAACGTCAAGCACCTCTTCCCAAATGCCGCAGAGGGCTTTTTCAAATTCGGTTGACGGCGCTCTATACGAATCGCTTCGCCCGTTTAGACCTTGCGGCTCCGGCAGCGCGCTGCGGTCCACTTTTCCGTTTGCCGAAAGCGGCATTTCATCCACGGTTACGAAGTATGAAGGGATCATGTACGACGGCAGCCGCTCGGAAAGACGCTCTCTCAGTTCGGAAACCGGCAGCTGTCGTTTCGCTTGAATATAAGCGCACAGCTCGTCTAACCCCGAGTCAGTCGTAAAGGAAAGGACGACCGCTCTCTCTATATCATCAAGCCCGATAAAGGCTTCTTCGATTTCTTTCAATTCGATTCTGTAGCCGCGGATTTTCACCTGATCATCCGTCCGCCCCAAAAATTCAATCTCACCATCCGGAAGACGGCGGACGAGATCCCCCGTCCGGTACATGAATGTGCCCGGTGTGTAAGGATTTTCGATAAACTTCGCAGCCGTGAGTTCCCGGTTGTTCACATATCCTCTTGCAAGCCCGCTTCCCGTTATATACAGCTCGCCTGCCGCTCCGGCAGGCACAAGACGGCGGGAAGCGTCCAATACCAGTGCTCCGGCACCCGAAATCGGCCGTCCAATCGTCGGGCGCTGGGCGAATTGCCGGATCATGCCCGGTCCGACCGTTTTAGCGATCGCACCGATCGTCGTTTCCGTGGGACCGTAATGATTGATGAATCTGGTGTCCGGAAAGCGGGAATGGAACCGCTCCACATCTTTCGAATTAATTTTTTCTCCCCCGAGTACGATCAGTCTCAATGACTGAAGCCCCTTTGCCAAAGCGAAGCTTTGCGGCTGAACGACCGTATGGAAAAGCGACGGCGTCAGCTTGATATATGTGATCCCTTGTTCACCGATATAATGAGTAAATGCCTCCGGTTCTGTATACGTTTCTTTCGGGACGATATGCAGCTCTCCCCCGGCGAGCAGCACCGGGAAAAGGCTCGTGTATCCGAGATCGAACGCATAGGAAGACAAAAGCATCGTTTTATCCGAAGCTGACAGGCGCGCCTCACTGATAAACCAGGAAACATAGTTTGCCAGATTGCGGTGTTCGAGCTGAACGCCTTTCGGCCGGCCGGTCGTTCCGGATGTGTAGATGATGTACGCCAGACTCGATCCGTCTATGATTGGTTGCGGCCGTTGATTACTTGCCATCAGCGTGTCTTTTCTGACATCTATCAATCTCCCGGTATACCAATCAGCGAGATCCGCTTGATGGGAAGGTTCTGTTAAGAGCCAGCGGGCTCCGCTGTCTTCCAGCATATATTGCACCCTGCTCGTCGGCATTTCCGGATCAATCGGCAAAAAAGCGCCTCCTGATTTCATCACGCCGAGAATCGCTGCGGCGACCTCTGCAGAACGATCCAGCATAATGCCGACAACATCGTCTTTTCCGATGCCTTCACTGCGCAGCACATTTGCGATCTGATTTGCTTTTTCATCGAGCACGCGGTATGTGAGAATTGTTTCCCCGCAGACAACGGCCGGCCGATCAGGCATTTCGGCCGCCTTTTCTTCAAACCGTACATGAAACGGCCGCTCCTCAAGGCTTTCTGCCCGGCTGTGCCTCCCTTCTTCCAGCAGAAGTGCGCGCTCTTTGACTGAAAGCAGTTCGATGTCCCGAAGCTTAATTCCGGGATTTTCGCAGATTTTTTTAATCACATTTAAGAAGTGGCCGCTCCAGCGCCTGATCGTTTCTTCTTTAAATAAGGATACGGCATAGTCAAAGCTCAAACCGATTTCGCCATCATGCTCCACGGCCTCAAGCGACAGATCGAACTTTGCTGTGCGATGGCGCACCGAGTAAGACGAAATCTGCAAATCTCCGAGTTTCAGCGTCGGGACTTCCATGTTCTGCATGTTGAAAAAGACGCTGAACAGCGGATTTCGGCTTGTATCCCGCGGCAATGGCAGTTTTTCAATCAGTTCTTCAAGCGGATAGTCCTGCTTGGCAAAGCCTTGAAGACTTGTCTCTTTGACTTCCTGCAAAAACTGCTTAAACGTTTTTTCCCCCTCGGGACGATTGCGGAGCGCCAGCGTATTGACAAACATGCCCGGAATGTTGTGCAGATCCGGATGGGTTCTGCCTGCCACAGGCGATCCGATGATCAAATCATCCTGTGACGCATACTTGGAAAGCAAGATATTAAATGCAGCCAACAGGAACATATAAAGTGTCGCATCAGCTTCAGAAAGCAGCTTTTGAATGTCTGCCGTCAGTTTTTGATCGATTCCGAAGACGACACGGTCGCCTTCAAAGCTGCGTTTTGACGGCCGCGGAAAATCGTAGGGCAGATCGAGAACAGGCAGATCGCCTTTGAAAATGTCGAGCCAATACTGTTCCTGTTCCTTCAATTTTTCCTGATGCTCCGGCCCGTTTTGCCACACAGCGAAATCTTTATAGTGGAGCTTAGGAAGAGGCGCCTCTTCTCCGTGGTAGAAGCTGGCCAGGTCGCGAATCAATATGCCGGTGGAGCTTCCGTCCGTAATAATGTGGTGCATATCGATCATCAGCAGGTGGCGCTTTTCTTCAAGCTTTACGAGCTCCGCTCGGACGAGCGGCGCCTTATCCAGCTGAAACGGCCGGATAAATTCTCTGATCGCCGCTTCGGCTTCCGCTTCTTCAGCCACTGATTCCGTCAGGCGAAAAACTGCGTCTTGATGGATGGTTTGAACGATTTCTCCATCGATTAATTCGAACGATGTGCGCAATGTTTCATGGCGGTCGATCAAGGCCCGAAACGCGGCTTCCAGACGCTCCTTATCCAATTCGCCTTCCAAAAGCAGAACCGCCGGCACATTGTAGCTCGTGCTTGCTTCTTCTAGCTGATTGAGGATATACATCCGCCGTTGGGCCGACGACACCGGATAATTCGGACGGGACGGCGCCGGCGCAATCGGAGCGGTTTTCTCTTTCGTTTCCCCTTGAAGAAATTCGGCGAGCCCTCTGATCGTCGGTCTTTCAAACAATACTTTAATCGGCACCTCTTTTTGGAGCTGCTCTTGTATTTTGGCTGTCAGCATCATCGCCTTCAGCGAGTGTCCGCCGATGGAAAAGAAGTTGTCATCGACTCCCGGCTGCTTGATGCCGAGTATCTCTTCCCAGATTGCCGCCAGAATTTCCTCCGTTTCATTTTTCGGTGCTTCGAATCTACCAGTCTCTTCAGCGATAGGAACCGGAAGCTGACGTTTGTCAACCTTTCCGTTGGCTGTCAGCGGCATGCTGTCGAGTTCGATCAAATGAGCCGGAATCATATACTCCGGAAGCGACCGGGACAGCTCTGTCCGCAGCTGTGCGGCCGGCCTCGCGCCAACTGCAGTGTAATAGGCGCAAATCTCGTTTTCTCCGGCATTGTTTTCCCGAATGACAGCGGCAGCTTCTGAAACACCCTCAAGGCGGGCTAAAGCCGCTTCAACCTCGCCTAATTCGATCCGGAAGCCGCGAACCTTCACTTGATGATCGATCCGCCCGAGAAATTCGATATTCCCGTCGGGAAGCCATTTTGCCAAGTCGCCCGTGCGGTACATCCGCTTCCCTTCGGCAAAAGGATCGCCGACAAACTTTTCATCTGTCAGCTCAGGCTGGTTCAAGTAGCCGCGGGCCACCCCGTCTCCGCCGACACACAGCTCGCCGGGCACGCCGATCGGCTGAAGCGCGCCGTATTCATCAACGATATAGGCGGTTGAATTTCCGATCGGCTTTCCAATCGGGATCGTTCTCTCATATGCTTGATCGATGAGAAAACAGGTCGAAAATGTTGTATTTTCAGTAGGCCCGTATCCGTTCCAAAGCGAGAGTTCCGGCGATTCGCGTTTGACTCTGTTGACGATTCCAGGAACAAGGGCATCTCCGCCGATAATCAGATCATTCAAGGTTGCAAACATTCCCGGATCCTGCTGAGCAAGCTGATTGAAAAGAGGCGAAGTCAGCCACATTGTTGTGATGCCGGTTTCCTTCAGGAACATTTTGAACCGCTTTCCATCAAGGAGCGTCTCTTTCGGGACGGGATAAAGGGTTCCTCCATTTAGCAGCGCGCCGAATACTTCAAATGTACTGGCATCAAAGCTGACGGCCCCCGTCTGTGCCATCTTCACGCCGCTCTTCAGCGGGATGTAGCCCGCATTTTTGACAAGACGGACGATATTGCGGTGTTCGACCATAACGCCCTTCGGCTTGCCCGTCGATCCGGATGTATAAATGTAATAGGCAAGATCTCCGGGTTTGTTGACATGTTCAAGGTTGGCAGTATCTTCTTTTTCTGCATCCACCGCATTTGCAGCGAGCACCTCATACCCTTCCAGTGAAATCTGCGTACTGTCTTTTGTAAGGACGATCTTTGCCCCGCTGTCTTCGAGCAAAAAGCAAATCCGCTCTTCAGGATATCCGGGATCGATCGGTACGTACACGCCGCCTGCCTTCAGTACCGCCAGCATACTGACGGCTGCTTCAAGCGACCGCTCCATCATAATGGCCGCGGCATTTCCCTGCATCAAGCCTCTTGCTTTCAGCCTTCTCGCGAGCTGATTGGCTTTCTCATTCAGCCTGCGGTAAGTCAGGCTTCTTCCGTCAGCGGCAACAGCCGTTTTGTCAGGAGACGCTTCAACCTGTTCTTCAAACAGCTCCGGAATCGTCTTTTCTCTTGGATAACCGGTTTTCGTTTGATTAAAAGCGAGCAGCGTTTGTTGCTCCTGTTTTGATAACATATCGGCGCTGCCTGCTTTTGATTCGGGATTTGCAATCGCCTCTTCTGCAAGTCTCGTTAAATGCCCTGCGGCCTGCTCAATGAAAGCCGCGTCAAAAGCTTCGCCGTTGTATTTCAATTTGATCGTCCACTCCGCTCCCGGATAAACGATCAAATTAAAGTCGTAATTCGTTTGTTCAAAAGCTCCGGCAGCCTTGATAGAAAAGCCGAGCCGCTCATGGATCGTTCCGCTTTCCAGCTCTTTATCAAGCGGATAGTTCTCAAACGCGACAAGGTGGCTGATCAAGCGGCCGTCCAATGCCGATTGCTTCTGAATCTCATAGAGCGGGAGATAGTCGTACCGCTCCGCGTCAATTGCATGCTGCTGTGCTTGTTTAAACAGCTCGGCAAACGATGCGTTTTGATCGACCCTTAAACGGACGGGGATCGTGTTGATGAACAGCCCTGCCATATGTTCGATTCCGTCAATTTCCGACGGGCGCCCGGACACAACCGTGCCGAACACCACATCTTCGGATCTGTTATATTTAGCAAGCACTGTTCCCCAAATCGCCTGAAAAAGATTGGGAGCTGTGACATGATAGCGGTTTGCCGCCTTTTGAAGAGCATCCACCATGTCTTTGTCCCAAACAAACGTGAACTCCTCGTTCCGGTACGATCCTGAATCCGGCTGCGTTTTTCCGCCGGGAATGACGCTCGGGCTTTCTAAACCCGAAAGGCGGTGTTCCCAGTAGGATGCCGCTTCATCCTTATCCTGCCGGCCGAGCCATTTAATATAGTCCGCATACGGTTTTCCCTGATCAAGCGGAACCGTCCGGTTTGCTCGAAACGCTTCATAGTTTTGAAAAAGGCGTTTCATCAATATCCCCATGCTCCAGCCGTCCATCACGATATGATGGTTGCTCCAGACGAGATGGTATTTTTTCCGGTCAAGCCGAAAGACCGCCGTTTTAAACAGCATGTCTTTCGCCAAATTAAACCCGGCCGCCTGTACCTCTTGTTTATACCGGTCAATGCGGGTTTTTTGCCTTTCCTCATCCAAGTCCGCAAGATCCTCAAATTCCACTATTGCCTGCCGTTCAGCCAGGACAACCTGGCGCGGTTTTTGCAATTGCTGATAAACAAAAACCGTTCTGAGAATATCGTATGAACGCACGAGCTGATTCACGCTTTTTTCAAAGATCCCCAAATCAAATTCCCCGTCTATGAAAAGCTCCAGCTGTGTGAAGTAAGAGGAAGATTCCGGATCAAGCATTGCGTGGTACAGCATTCCTTCCTGCATCGGTGTCAAAGGATACACCTTTTGAATCTTTTGTTTCCCCATAAGGCACCTCGTTTTTTTGTTAGAAAATTTCCATCAGTTTATCTAATTCTTCAAGCGTTAGTTCGTCATCTCCAAGATCGCTCGGGGTCAGTTCGCCTCCATCCCGCTCTAAGCAATGATCGATCAATTGCAGCAAATAAGTTTTAAAGCTTGCGGCGACAGCGGCGACGGTGCTTTCTTTGTATTCGAGTGAATGATAGGCAATTGACATTGTCAAAATGCCGTTTTCGATATAGCCGACGATGTCTAGCGCATTCGGCTTTTCCGTTTCCGGGCTGAGCGGATCGCCGGACGGCAAAGTTGATCTCGTGAACAGACCCGAATCCGCCATCTCTGTAAACTGGCCCAAATAGTTGAAGCTGATATCACGCTTGATCGGCTGCGCCTCTTTGCCTTCTTCGGTCAAATAACGATAAATGCCATAGCCGATTCCTTTATTCGGGATGTGGCGCAATTCTTCTTTGATCTGTTTAATTTGATAGCCGATATCTTCGGAATGGCGCATTTGAATCAGCGCCGGGAACTGGCTTGTAAACCAGCCGACCGTCCGGGAAATATTCAAGCCTTCTATGATGTCCTCCCGGCCGTGTCCCTCCAAGCTGATGATAAAGTCTTCCTGCCCGGTCCACTCTTTCAGCGCCAAGCCTAACGCCGTAAGTAAAATGTCGTTCATTTCCGTGTTGTATGCTTCATGAACTTTTGTCATCAACTGTTCCGTTTCTTCTTTTGAGAGAGAAAACTCAGCCGTTTTCGTATGGCACATCCGTTTGTCCTCTGCTTCATCATCTTTAGGAAGCGGTGCCGTCTCCGCCTGCTCGACTTCCTGCCAATAGCCGATTTCTTTTGCGAAAGCTTTTGACCCTGCGTATTCTTTCAGGCGAGCCGCATATTCAGCAAAAGAGTGCGTCTTTTCTTGAAGAATGATCGGCTCCCCTTTTTCAGCCTGAGCGTACCCGGCGGCGAAATCCTCAAGGAGGATTCTCCATGAGATTCCGTCCACAACGAGATGATGAATGACGATGAGAAGATGATCGCCTTGATCCGTTTTAAAGATCGCCGCTTTCAAAAGCGGGCCTTCGGTTAAATCGATATTGCTTTGAATCCGGTTTGATGCCTTCAACACGGCAGCTTCAAGCTCAGCGCCCGATTCATTGAAGCGGATGACTTCAGGGCTAACCGCTGTTTCTTCCAGCCCTCTGTTGTACTGAACAATCCCGTCTCCATTTCGCTGATAAACCATGCGAAGTGCATCATGGTGTTCGATCAGCTTGCTTAAAGCCTTGCCTGCCGCTTCCGGGTCGAACCCTGTTAAAGCATGAAGCATGACCGACTGATTCCAGTGATGCTCGTTCGTAAATCGGCGCTCAAAGAACCAGCGCTGGATCGGCGTCAGTGTGACTTCTCCTTCGACAGGGTCTTGATCGATCGGCTGATTGTCAGCCGCTTGAACATAAGCACTGAGCTCTCCGATCGTCGGATGCTGAAACAAGTCCTTCATTTCCAGCTTCCACCCGTGCTGCTGAAGCCGGCTTGCCATCTGAATTCCTTTGATCGAGTCCCCGCCGAGCGCGAAGAAATTGTCGCTGATTCCGATTCGGTCTATACCGAGAACCTCCTGCCAAATGTCCGCCAACAGCTGTTCCGTTTCCGTGCGCGGTGCTTTGTATTCGGCTGTCTGCGCTTCGACATCAGGCTGAGGCAGCGCCCTTCGGTCGACTTTTCCGTTCGCCGTAACCGGAAGCTCATCAAGCTGCACCCAGAATGCCGGTACCATATAGTCCGGGAGCGTCTGCGCCAGCTTGCGGGCGAGGCTTTCCGGATCAAGCTGTTCATTCGCAACGACATAGCCGCACAGCGCTTTGTTGCCGTAGGCGTCTTCGATGTCGGTGACGACTGCTTCCTGCACTTCAGAAAGTCGCGTGAGCTGGACTTCGATTTCAGAAAGCTCGATCCGGAAGCCGCGGATTTTCACCTGCTGGTCGATCCGGCCGATGTACTCAAGCTGCCCGTCTTTCAGCCATTTGACCGCATCCCCCGTCCGGTACATGCGCTCGCCCGGCACAAACGGGTCTTCCGTAAAACGCTTCGCCGTTTCCTCCGGCTTGTTCAAATAGCCGCGCGCAAGCCCGCGGCCGGCGATACACAGCTCGCCCGCGACGCCGACAGGCTGAACTTCGTTGTTTTGTCCAAGCACATACGCCCGGGTATTGGCGATCGGCTTTCCGATCGAAAGCATCCCTTCATCAGGATCGATCGCCGTGCTCGTCGCAACGACCGTGTTTTCCGTCGGCCCGTAGTTGTTGACAAGTGTGTAATTCCGTTTTTCGATCCGTTTCAGCTTGTCTCCGCCCGTGAGCAGCACGCGCAGCGACTTGTTGTCTAACTCCATGAACTGTTCGCAAAGCTGTGTCGGCAGGAACGTGATCGTAATCCCGTTCTCTTCGAAGTATTGATTCAAGCGCGTAATATCCATCCGGATCGATTCATCGATGATGTGAAGCTCCGCTCCAGCGATCCAGTACGGGAACATTTCCCAGACGGAAGCATCAAAACCGAAGCCGGCATATTTCGCGCTTTTATCCTGTTCGGTGACCGAGAATGCATCATTATGCCAATAGCACAAGTTCACGAGCGACTGATGTTCGACCATGACGCCTTTCGGCTGGCCTGTCGTGCCCGATGTGTAGATCAAGTATGCCAGGTTGTTTGGCTGTGTACCTGCCTGCGGGTTCACTTCATCATCTTTTGTGATTTCTTCGCTCAGTATCGAATCGAGAAGAAGCGTTTCACCGCTGAATTCTCCAGGTACGGCTAAGTTTGTTTGCGTCAAAAGCAGCTCTGCACCGCTGTCTCTCAGCACGTATCCGATCCGCTCGGCCGGATAGCCGGGATCGATCGGCACATAGGCCGCTCCCGCTTTCAAAATCGCGAGCACGCCGGCGGCCATTTCAAGCGAAGGCCTGACCATGATCCCGATCCGCTGTTCAGGACCAGCCCCTTTTTCGATCAGCAGGCGGGCCAGGCGGTTCGCCCGCGCGTTCAGCTCTTTGTACGTCCACTCCACGCCGTTGTACACGGCTGCCCCACGGTCAGGCGTGCGGAGGACTTGTGCTTCGAACAGCCCATGGACCGTTTTGTCCTGCGGCACGTCAAGCACTGTGTCATTCCATTCGTACACGATCCGCCGTTTTTCCGCTTCATCCAGAAGCGAAAGCTCTGAAAGGCAGACATCCGGGTTTTTCGCAACCGCTTCAAGCAGGTTGACCCAGTACTCGCTCCAGCGCTCGATCGATTCACGCTTAAAGAGAGCTGTATTGTATTCCATTTCAAAAACGAGAAGTTCGTCTTCTTCCGCCGCTGTCAGCGTCAGATCAAACTTCGCGGTCTGATGGTCAAAATCATACGGCTCAAGTGTGACCCCTTCCATTGACAAGTCTTTCAAATCGGCATTTTTCATTGAAAAGACGGCATCAAATAACGGGTTTCGGCTCATGTCGCGCTGGATGTTCAGCTTTTCGATGAGTTCTTCAAACGGGTAATCTTGATGCTCAAATGCGCCGAGCGTCGTTTCTTTCACTTCCTCAAGGAATGCAGAAAACAGCTTGTCTCCTTCAGGACGCGTTCTTATCGCAAGCGTATTGACAAACATGCCGATGATACGGTTCAAGTCGGCATGCGGCCGCCCGGCAGCCGGAGAGCCGACAATAACCTCGCTCTGTCCGCTCAGTTTTGATAATAACGCGCTGTATGAGGCAGCGAGCACCATGTATAAAGTGCTTTCCGTTTCCTTGGCCAGTTTTCTCAGCTGCTGGACAAGCTCCGGTTTCAGCGCAAAGCTGAGACGGCTTCCTTCAAACGTTTGAATAGAAGGACGCGGGTAGTCTGCCGGAAGCGTCAAAACAGGCAGTTCGCCGTCCAGCTCTTTGAGCCAGTATTCCTCCTGCATTTTGTGCCGTTCTGTCAGCAGATGCTGCTGCCATACAGAATAGTCTTTATACTGAATCCTCAGCGGTTCAAGCGCCTCTCCCGCATAAAGCCTTGTCATCTCATCGATCAGCACGCTGACGGAAGCGCCGTCTGAAATGATATGATGCATATCCACAAGCAAAAGATGTTTTTCTTCCGTGACACGTATGATGCTCATTCTAAATAACGGGGCCTTTGTTAAATCAAACGGCCTGATAAATTCTTTAATCAGCTTTTCCGCTTCTTGTTTATCTGCATCGGTGACATCAATGGTCAATTCCGCTGCTTCCCAAATCCGCTGAACAGGTTCGCCGTCCTTGATTTCAAACGTCGTGCGGAATGCTTCATGGCGCTTGATCAGCATTTGCGCGGCAGACTCGAGGCGCTTCAAATCAAGCTTCCCTTCAAGCTGGAGAACGGCCGGCATGTTATAGCTTTTCTCAGCGCCTTCGATCTGCTGAAGGACGTACAACCGTTTTTGCGCCGAAGATACGGGGTACGTTTCCTGATCCGGCGCCGCTTCAATATAAACGGCTGATTTTTTCTCAGCTTTTGCCGCCGCCTGTGCCAGGCTTTCGATTGTCGGTGCCTGGAACAAGTCTTTCAGTTGCAGGTCAACATTCATCTCTTGCTGGATGCGGGCGATGAGCGTCATTCCGAGTAAAGAGTGTCCGCCGAGTTCAAAGAAATTGTCATGCACACCGATTTTCGGTACATTGAGCACTTCCTGCCAAAGATCGGCAAGCTGCGCTTCTGTGCTGCTCCTTGGCGCCGTATATTCCTTTTGCGCCGCCTGCGCGATATCCGGTTCAGGCAGCGCCCTTCTGTCAACCTTTCCATTGCCTGTGAGCGGAAGCTCATCAAGCTGCATAAACACGGACGGGATCATGTAGCCCGGCAGACCTTCTGCCGCATGTCGGCGAAGCTCTTCACTTGAAAGCTCCTGATCGGCTGTAAAGTATGCACAGATCATTTGATCTCCCGCCCCGCTGTCAACAGCAAGAACAGCGGCTTCCTGAACCATGGCATGTGTGAGGAGATGGTGCTCGATTTCGCCCAGTTCGATTCTCTGTCCGCGAATTTTGACCTGATGATCAATCCGGCCGATAAATTCGAGGCATCCGTCGGCAAGCCATCTCGCCATATCACCCGTCCGGTAAATCTTCTCGCCGGTTTTGAACGGATGCGCCGTAAACTTTTCAGCCGTCAGTTCCGGGCGGTTAAAATAGCCGCGGACAAGGCCGTCTCCGCTGACGCATAATTCTCCCGCAACCCCTGCCGGCTGGACATTGCCGAATGAATCAAGAATCAGAACCTCCGTATTGCTGACAGGCTTTCCGATCGGTATAGCCTGCGCATCGTCCGGCACTTCGTTAACTGGATGATAGGTTGTAAAGATCGTGCTCTCAGACGGGCCGTACATATGAAGCAGCCGCCCTTTGCCAACTGTCTTCAAAGCTTTTCTGACATGATCGACAGATGCACGTTCGCCGCCGAACAGAACCCTGCGAAGTCCCTTCAAACTGTCCGGCCGCATGTCTGTCAGCAGATTGAATAATGCAGTTGTGATCATTAAGACGGTAACCTTTTCTTTTTCGAGTACATGTGCGAGCCGGATCATATCAAGAATCGTGTCTTTTGGGGCTATCACCAGCTTGGCGCCGTTCAGCAATGAACCGAACACATCAAACATAAAGGCGTCAAACACATAATTTGAAATGGAAAGAACGGTATCGGATTCCATCACTTCCAAGTAATTCGCGTTTTTTACCGTACGCAAAATATTCCGGTGAGAGACCATATTGCCCTTCGGCGTCCCTGTCGTTCCAGATGTGTACGTTAGATTTGCCATTGCTTCCGGAGAAATCGGAAGGCGCAAATCAGATGTATCTCCCATATAAAGATGTTCATCCTCCACAAATAGGATGTCGCCGCCAAATTCAGCCGCCACAGCGAGCGGCTTCATCGCCTTTTGCGTTAAAAGAACCGCCGCTCCGCTGTCCTTGAAGAAATGTTGCACACGCTTTTCCGGATGATCGGGATCAATCGGCACATAAGCCCCGCCGGCTTTCAGCACAGCGAGAATGCCGATGACCATTTCAGCTGACCTGGCGGTAAGAATCGCTGCCGTCGTGCCGCCCTGCACACCTCTTTCGCGGAGGCGCCTCGCCAATTGGTTCGCTTTCCGATTGAGCTCATCGTATGACCATACTTTGTCTTCAAATTGCAAGGCAGGATGCCCGCCTCTTTCTGCCGCCTGTTCCTCGAATAGCTGAACGATCGTTTTCTCCCGCGGATAATCGCTTGTCGCGGGGTTGAACGCGACGAGCTGACGATTTATTTCCTCTTCTGTCAAAAGGCTGTACTCGCCAATCTTGCGCAGCGGATCAGCCGTCATGTCCTCCAGAAGGTTCAAGTATGCTTTCAGCATCCTTTCAGCCGTATCTTTTTTAAACAGCTTCGTACTGTAATCCAAATCAAGAATCAATTCTCCCTGCTCTTCTTTTGCCTGCAGCGTCAGGTCGAATTTTGCAATATTGAAATTCGTTTCATAAATCGAGAGGTGCAAATCACCGAGCAGCGGAATGTCTTCCCATGCATTTTGCAAAATGAACATCGTGTCAAAGACGGGATGACGGCTTAAATCGCGAGATGCACCAAACTTTTCCGCAAGCCGCTCAAACGGATAATCCTGATGCTCAAAAGCATCGATTACCGTTTTCTTAACATCATGGAGGAAATCTGCGAACGTTCTGCCCGGGTCCACTTTTGAACGGATCGCCAGCGTATTAACAAACATGCCGATGATTCCTTCCAGATCGGAATGTCTTCGGCCGGCCGCCGGCGTCCCGACGATCACATCTTCCTGCCCGGAGTACTTTGCAAGAAACATGTTGTACGCGGACAACATGACCATGTACAATGTCGCGCCGTTTTGCTCTGCCAGCACGGCTAATTTTTCTTTCATGTCTTTTGGCAGGACTGCGGATACCCTGTCTCCTTCAAAGCTTTGAACAGGCGGCCTCGGCTCATCCGTCATCAGCTGGAGTACGGGAAGCTCGCTGGCAAACACGCTTTGCCAATAGGCCTCTTCTTTTTGAAAACCTTCTTGTGCCTGCGTCCTTTGCCAGAAAGCATAATCTTTGTAATGCAAATGCGGCTCCGGCAGTTCCTCCCCTTTATACAGCACGGCCAGCTCATTCAATATGATCGAAATCGACACGCCGTCAGATACGAGGTGATGCATATCGAACAACAGCAGATGTCTGCTGTCTGCAAGACGGACGAGGCCTGCTCTCATCAGCGGAGCTTTGGCAAGATCAAAGCGGCGGACAAAAGATTTCGCCATTTGTTCGATCGGCTTGTCCTCTGCCTCGACTTTCTCAATCCTAAACTGAACCGTTTGATGAATGATCTGCCTCGGCTCGCCATCGACAACTGTAAACGAAGTGCGCAGCGCCTCATGCCTATCAATCAGTTTTTGAAAAGCAGCTTCAAGACGCTGAAGATCGAGGGTGCCCTCAAGCATCGCCGCGGCCGGCATATTGTAGCCGACTCCGGCATCCTCCAGCTGGCTGACGATATAGATTCGCTGCTGCGCCAATGAGAGAGGATAATCGTCACTTTCCGGCGCCGGTTCAATAACCGTGAATCCGTCTTTCTCCGCTTCAGAAACAAAGTCGCTCAGCGCCGCTACTGTCGGCTTTTCAAATAGGACTTGCAGCGGAACCTCGACACCGAAAGCTTTTTGAATTTTTGCCAACATGACCATCGCTTTGAGAGAATGGCCGCCCAGGTCAAAAAACTGGTCGTTGATTCCGACTTGTTCAGCTCCAAGCACTTCCTGCCATATACCTACCATTTTTTCTTCATATTCATTTCTCGGCGCCTCATACTCTGTAGCCCCGCTGACAGAGACTTCATGACGAAGCAGCGCTTTCCGGT
Source organism: Bacillus haynesii (assembly GCF_014042035.1). NCBI lineage: Bacteria > Bacillati > Bacillota > Bacilli > Caryophanales > Bacillaceae > Bacillus > Bacillus haynesii. The sequence goes on from NZ_CP059494.1 coordinate 2,652,867, forward strand.
CGACTTTGCCGCTTGCTGTCAGCGGTATTTCATCAAGCTCGACAAAGCATGAAGGGACCATATAGTCGGGCAGATGCTTGGATAAGTGCTCCCTCACCACCTGAAGGTGAAACTTTCCGCCTTGTTTCGGCACGATATAAGCGCAAACCTCAAGGCTGCCGCCGGTTTCATGCCGCGCGAGGACAACTGCCTTTTCGACAGCAGGGGCTTCTTGCAGCACCGACTCTATCTCGCCAAGCTCGATCCGGTAGCCGCGGATTTTCACTTGATCGTCTTTTCGGCCGATAAAATCAACCGTACCGTCAGGAAGCCAACGTGCAGCATCCCCTGTTCGATACATGAGACCTCCGGGGACAAACGGGTCTTCCAAGAACTTGTCTCTGGTCATGTCAGGCAAGTTCAAATAGCCTCGCCCGACTCCGTCTCCTGCAATATACAATTCCCCTTCGACGCCATCAGGTAGGAGTGCACCGTTTTCATCCAAAATATAAAAACGGTTGTTTCCTATCGGTCGGCCGATCGGTACATAGGCCGTATCGTATTGAAGATCCGTGCGGTTTGTCATCGTAAAAGAAGAGGCATCTACACAAGTTTCCGTCGGTCCGTAAACATTCGTAACAGCAGGCACGGATTCAGCTGTTTCTGCAAATAACTGAAGCAGTCTTTCCGTTGCGACCCTTGATAAAGCCTCTCCTCCAACAAGCATATGCCTCAGCTTGACGCCTGAAAGATCATCAGCCGCAGACAAAAGCTGCAAATGAGCCGGCGTACAGTCTGTCACATCGATTTGATGCCGGCGGTAATAAGCCGATAAAGCGCGTCCGTCGGAAACCGTCTTTTTCGGCACGATGTACAACGTTTGGCCGAGCAATAGAGACGTAAAAATCTGCTGAACGGAAGCATCAAAATGAAACGGAGCCAGAAGTGCAAGTTTCAAATCATCCTGATCGTATGTACCAACAGCCTGCTGAAGCCCTCTTACAAGGTGGTGAACCTGCTTGTGTTCAATCATGACGCCTTTTGGACGGCCTGTTGTTCCGGAAGTATAAATGATATATGCAAGGTGCCCGGCGCCTGCCTCTGAAGACGGATGGCCGTTTTCCCACGATTCAGAAAGCGCTTCGCTGAACCTTACAGTTTCGGGCGTTTCAAAAGTCAGCCCGCTGTCTGTGATAACCGCTTTGGCCTTAGAATCCTCCAGCATAAAACGGATTCTTTCTTCCGGAAAACCGGGATCGATCGGTACATAAGCTCCGCCGGCTTTCAAAACGCCCAGCATCGCCGTGATGACCCGCTCTGACCGCTCCATCACTATCGCAGCCGGAGCGTCAGGCCCGATGCCTCTTCTCCGAAGCGCATTTGCCAAACGATTTGATTGTTCATTCAGCTCGCGGTACGAAAGTTTTTGTCCTTCATATACAACCGCGGTTTTTTCAGGACGCTCGGCTGCTATTTGTTCAAATAAACCGTGCAGGGTCATGTTCTTGTCATATGCAATGGTTTGGCTTGATGCACGCTTTAACAGCTGCTCTTTTTCAAAAGCGGGAACAATCTCCAGTTCAGCGATTGTTTTTTGCGGAGACAGCAGGGCATCTTTAAGCAGCGTCATCAGCCGTTCATATAAAATGGCCATTTCTTCACAGGTAAAAAGCTCCTCCCTGTAATCAAAATCAATCGCAAGCGTACCGGTGTCCCATCTCTCTTTCACGTGAATGGAAATATCGTTTACTTCATTGCCGCTGAAAATCGGCTCAGTAAGAAATGACACCGTTTCTTTTTGCTGCCATTGCATAACCTGGTATTCCAGTGAGATGGCGAACAATTTGCTGACATGCGGCTGTCTTTCCCGCAAATCATTAATCAGCAGATTGTACGGATACTTTTGATGCCGAATGATTTTCAGCTGGTCTTTCATTCTTTCCTGCACAAATGCACTAAAGTCTTGGTGTACATCAATGGAGGCTTTCATCGGAATCGTCGACACGAACATTCCGAGCATCTGTTTTTCTTTTGCATTTGTCCGGTTACCCATAAATGTTCCAAGAACGACGTCTTTTTGTCCGGTTACCCGGTGCATATAAATGTGCAGAATGGATAGGAACAGTGAGAGTACACTTATGTTATGTTCATTACAATACGTTTGAATTTTTTTATACAGGGCAGGGGAAATCTCTTTTGAAAAGCGAGCTGCATCCAATTGGATCTGATACGTATCGCTCGCTTTTAACGATACGGGCTCCGGAATCACTTCATATTGTGCGTTCCAATATGCTTTATCCTTCTGGAACCGCTTCGAATTTTCATACTCCAATTCACTCTGAATGTGTTCCGTAAATGATGACTGTACAGGTTCGAGGTCGGTTTCCCCTTTGGCAAGCTTCAAATAAATGTCTGTGATCCGGTTGCCCAGGATCGTCATGGAAATACCATCGGAAATGATATGATGAACTTTTGCAAAAAACCAGCTTTCTTCTTCACTGATGCGAACAACGGCAAATTTAAACAGCGGACTTTCATACAAAGGCAGAGGTCTGCGCGCCTCAGCTTGTCCCCATTTAAGAACGCCGTCTGCTCCTCCGCTTTCTGAAGCGTCAAAATATTCAATCTGGAAAGGTTCGTCTTCCGCTATATACTGCTTCGGCTCATCCTCTCCTTCAAACATCAGCCTGAATCGCATGGTTTCATTCGTACGAACAAACTGGCGAATGGCTTCAGTCAATAACCCGGAATCGATTCCGAATGCAGATTTTAATTTTCCAAAGCCGCTCAAATTTGAAACACTTGTGCCGGGATAGAACTTTTCCGTGTACCAAATTCGCCTTTGAGCATGTGTCAGCGGGTAAAATGTGTTTCCCATTCTTTATTCCTCCTTTATCTCTTGTTATGTATGACGATGCGAACAGCCAATCCGCAATGCAATGTTGCGGTTTTGCGATGAGCGAAAAACGCTGTCACAGATTTGTCGTTTCCAATAAAACATTATATTGGAAATAAAAAGAAAAGAGCCCACCCGAATAAAAACGGGCGAACTCCCTGTTTATTCGGCAACCTGTCAACCGTAGCACCGTCAGCACCTTAGGCCATGGCTTTGCGTCCCTGCGTTTCCGCAGGTTTGCCTTTATCTGCTTTTCTTGATATAAATTCATTTTCTGCTCACAGTTCACTTTAAATGAAAATTTTGTTTTTTTCACCGAAAAATAGGTGAAAAGTTTCATGCGGGATGCCGAATGTTATCCATGAATGTTAATGCGCGATCCCGAAATCGACAAAAAAATATGCGGGAAAACGAAAAAAATCGTTTAAACCCGCAAAATATTCCAAATCTTAGATGAAGAGTATATTAAAATATTAAAAAAACAGCATGAATTTCATAAATAACTCATGAAAGTCCGTTAAAGCTTCAGCGTTTCCTTTTACAATATTCATTCAATTAAAACGTTTCTTTTACCCGGCTTTTTAAACTGACGGGAAAAGACAAACCGGCTTGCAAAAACATTGAAGCAGAACGGTAAATTTGCTGAACTGTCTCATTCTAAACGGTATCTTGAAATACTTCCGATGTTCCATACAAATAAGCAGGCTGAGTTTCGCCAGCTACATGGATTTTGAGAGCCCGATCGTCCGCTCGATGATGATCAGCGCAATCACTGAAACTGTGATAAAAATAACCGAAATCGCATTAACGCTCGGATCAAACGTCTGGTCAATATAGCTGAACGTACGAACCGGTACAGGCGTGACAGCCGGTGAAGAAACAAACAGACTGATTGAGATTTCTCCGAATGACGTTACTGCGGCAAAAACAGCTCCCGCAATGATTCCCGGTTTAATGAGCGGCAAGGTGACATGAAAAAAGGTATGCCAGGGACCTGCACCGAGATTCATGGATGCCAGCTCAAGCTTCGGATCCACGTTTGCCATGCTGACTCCGACCGTCCGAACAACATACGGAAGGCTGATCAGCATATGACCGGCGGCCAGCCCGGCAAACGTGCCGTTCATCCCAATCATTGTCAATAAATAGAGAAAGGACACGCCTAATGCGATTTGGGGAATCATCAACGGCGATAAAATAAAAGCCTGAATCGCCTGTTTTCCAGGAAAGTTGAGCCGCGCCAATGCATAGGCTGCAACAGTTCCAAGGATCACCGCAAGAGGCGTTACAACGAGGAGCAGCATACAGCTGACCCAAATCGATTCCATCCAGCCGGTGCTGCTGAAAACTCCGGCAAACCAGCGCAGCGAGACGCCTGATGGCGGGAACTTCGGATATTCGTCCGGGCTGAAAGCCGACAGTATGATCACAAAGACAGGCAGCGCCAAAAAAAGGTATACCAATAAACCCGCAGTCCAAACACACGCATCAATCCATTTTCCCCCAGACAGACGGCGGAATCGTCTACCCATTTATTCTCGCCTCCCAACGCTTTTGGAAAAAGCCAAGGATTCCGATGACCACGCTGACAACGGCTAATAAAGTAATCGCCATGGCGGCTGCAAGAGGAAGATGAAAGACTTGCATGACCTGCTGATAGATTGACAACGGCAGCAATGGCTGCATCCTTCCCCCGACGAGAAGAGGCGTAATATAGCTTCCTGCAGAAAGCGAAAACACGATCATTGCTCCTGTCAGCAATCCTGGAACCGTCATCGGCAAGGTCACGAAAAAAAATGTCCGCAGCCTCCCCGCTCCAAGGCTCATCGAAGCAAATTTAAGATCGGGTTTCACTTCGCTTAAAGAACCTGCGAGCGGCAGCACAGCAAACGGCAACATAACCTGGACATATGCAATGATGACGGCGTTCATATTCCATAAAAGTGGCAGGGGCTTTTCAATCACCTTCATGCTGATAAGCACCTCATTGACGATCCCGTTTTGCGAAAGCAGCACAATCCAGGAAAACGTCCGAATGACTACACTGGTCAATAAAGGAGATACAAGCAAAATGTAAAACAAAGCCCGCAGCCTGCCGGTTTGCGCCTTAACGAGTAAATATGCCGCCGGATACGCCATCACAAGGCATAGAACAGTGGTCTTCAACGCCGTCCAAAGCGTTATACCGATTGTTTTCAAATAAATGTCTGAAGAAAACACTTCGATATATTGAGAAAAACTATACGTATCGAGCGTATTCATCATAGCGTCCACGTCTCTGAAACTTAAAAACAGCAGCAGAACAAGCGGCAAAACAAGAAAAACGCCGAGAAATAAAAGGACAGGAACAAGCAAAAACCAATAAAATCGTTTTTGTTCAACAGCACCCATCTGCATCCTCCTTTACATCCAGCGGAACAAAATCTTCCGGCTCCAAAGAAAGATACACTTGATCTCCCGCCTTCGGCAATCTTGGAAATTGAGGATCGGGCGCCTGAATGATCCATTCACCTTTGAAAACAGCTGCTTTCAGCCTGAGAGCATGCCCGGCATAACTGACTTCCGTTAACGTTGCAGGCATTTCAATCAGCCTGTTCTTCTGCTTCTCGAAGGAAACTGAGATTCTCTCAGGCCGCACCATAAACAATACAGAGGATTTTTTTAAGAGATTCTGGTTGATTTCAAAAGTCAGCGGAACGCCTTCATACACTTCGAAATCGATCGCTTCGTAGCCGTAACCGCCCGCTGAAGGCTGTACCTCCGACTTACGCGCTTTCAGCAAATTGACCTGTCCGATAAATTCGGCGACAAATTGATTGGCAGGCGTGCGGTACACGTCCAACGGTGTGCCAAGCTGCTGAAGCCTGCCGCGTCCAAGGATTCCAATTCTGTCTGATAAGCTTAAAGCCTCCTCCTGATCGTGCGTCACTAAAATCGTTGTAATGCCGACGCGCTTTTGGATACTGCGCAGCTCCGTCTGCATTTCCTTTCGAAGTTTCGCATCCAGGTTGCTCAGCGGCTCGTCAAGCAAAAGCACAGACGGCTGAACGGCCAATGCCCGGGCAATCGCCACCCGCTGCTGCTGGCCCCCGCTCAGCTGACGGGGCATGCGTTTAGCAAACGCTTCAAGCCTGACAAGAGCGAGGCATTCCATCACCCGTTCTTCAATCTTACGGCGGGGCCATTTTTGAATTTTCAATCCGTATGCCACATTGTCAAATACGCTGAGATGCGGAAATAAAGCATAATCCTGAAAAACCATTCCGATATGTCGGTCGTATGGCGGCAAATTAGTTACATCTCGTCCCCCTATATATACAAAACCTGACGTCGGTTCAAGGAACCCGGCAATAATATTAAGGAGCGTTGACTTTCCGCAGCCGCTCGGACCGAGGAGAGAGAAAAACTCCCCTTCTTTGACTTCAAGCTGTACGTCTTCCAATGCGATGGTGTTTTCGAAATGCCGGCTGACATGCTGAATCTGAATTGTACTCATGTTTGTCACCTATTTTCCGCCAAGTACTTGATTCCAGCGATTTGTCCAATCGCCTAGATCTTTTGCAGCAACTTCATAGTCAACCCATTTTAAATTCCTGTAATAGTCCTCCCCTACTTTGATCTTTCCTTTTAATTTATCGCTGTATTTCACTTTTTTATTGGCCATGCCGTAAAACGTTCTATCGGCAAAATCTCCTTGCACTTCTGGACTGAGCAGATGATTCAACAGCTTGTATGCGTTATCCTGATTAGGACTTCCCTTCACTAAAGCCCAGCTTGCAACTGCTGCGACTGCACCTTCCTCAGGGTACGCAAATCCCAGGTCAAGACCGGCATCCTGCAAAGAAAAAGCGCGTCCGTCCCAAAACGGAACAACCCATGCATCCCCGCGTTCCAGAAGCGTTTGTATCGAGCCCGGATTATCTGGATAGGCCGTTAAGTTGTTCTTTAAATCCGCCAAACTGTTGAACGCTTTATCCACGTCTTTCCCATTTGACTCCAGGCCGCCCTGGGCATTGATTAATCCTACAAAAAACTGAAGTCCCGCCGAATAAGCCGGCGATGATATGGCCACATGACCTTTATAGCTGCTGTTCCAAAGATCCGTCCAGCGCTTAGGCTCCTGTGGTACAAGATCCTTTCGGTAGACAATTCCGAGCTGTCCCATACTGAAACCGGCCGCATACTGCTTTCCATCATCGGTGAAGCGTTTCTGAACTGAATGGTACAGATCGCGGACATTCGGAACCTTTTCCTGATCAATCGGCGCCAGCAATCCCGCCGACTGTGCCCTGTGAATCGTATCCGGCTGCAGGATTAAGAGATCATACGGAGCATTTCTGCCATTCGATGCTTTGAGCTTTGTGAACCACTCAGAGTCTGTCCCTGCGACGACTTTGACCTTCAGCCCTGTTTCTTTTTCAAAAGATTCAAGGCTCGGCTTGATATGTTTTTCCCAATCGCCCCCATAGACTCCGATAACGACTGTATCTGATTGTTTGCTTTCCTGACTTCCGTTTCCGCCGCAGCTCGAAAGGAGGATCACCGATACAAGAGACAGAATAAATAAAGCAGAAATTTTACTTTTCATTGTCATCTCACCATTCCCGTGTTATTTTTGCCAGCCAGTTTTTCCACAGCGGCCGCAACGTCGCCTTTACTGATCGGACCTTTATATTCTTTTAAAAAATAACGGTGGACTAAATGTTTAACATGTGATCGTTGATGAGCCGGAAGCTGTCGCAGAAGCCGGGCCAATGTGCTGCTGGCTTCCTCTGTCCAGCGCCGTTCGTATTCTTCTCTGGCGATTCCGAAATCCCATTGTTTCCGATGTTCGCCTGCCTTCTTTTTTCTGATTTCAGCTGTTTCTTCCAGATCAATAATGAAGGAGCCTGCACCGTTTTCTTTTACAGCCGCGCCGTATTGGCGATAGGCCGCTTCCGGGCTCAGCAAGCCCGCTTCAACTTCTCTCAAAATCGATTCAGCTTCCCGGCTGAAGGGATTTCCCCAGCCTCCGCCGCCAGGTGAATGAATGCTGATAACATCCCCTTTGTTGAGCTTTAGAACGTCGATCTTCGAAATCGTTTTCTCCTGAGGCTGATCCGGATAAAGGCGCACTCGCCCGAGCGCTCCTGCCGTTCCCCCGGCGAGCCCCCACGGATGAAAACGCATCCTCTCCATCCCCCTTGCGGTCACAATGGATTCTGATACCGCCGCTTCAAACTCCAGCCCGATTGCATGGCCGCCCCTGTGAAAACCGGCTCCGGCGGTATTTTTGATCAGCTCATAGCGGCGAACATGGATGTCAATATGCTGTTCAAGGCTTTCAATCGGCGTATTTTTCAAAAATCCGGAGGCATGGTCAATTCCGTCTGCTCCGTCCATGTCATGCTGGCCGCCTCCTCCGCCTCCCATCGGTTCGACCACCGACATCTTCCGGCCGCCCGTTGATTCGTCGGGAACCGACAGTACGACAATCGCTGACTGACCGGCGCCTGCTGCAGGCACAGCTTTCGGAAGCGCCTTGGCCAAAGCGCCCAGTACAGCATTATAAAGTCTCATCGTAATCGAATGACGAATGCCGACCGCCGCTGGATATTCCGGATGAACGAGCGTACCCTTTGGAGCGATAACTTTGATCGGCCTTGTCAGTCCCCCGTTAATCGGAATATACGGGTCTTCACTTATGATATAGTTGATCAGGCCCTGGTATAGAAATGAATGTTTGCTTCCATTAGTGACAAGGTTAAATGCGGTTTTCACCTGAGGATCACAGTCTGAAAAGTCCAATGTGATTTCCCCTCCCGAGACATTTGCCGTAACAGCCAAGCGGATCGGAACGTCAGAAATCATATCGTCATCAAGATAATCTGAAAAACTGTATGTGCCTTCCGGAATCCTGCTCATAACCCGGCCGGCTCTCATCGCTGATTGTTCGAGCAAATCATCCATTCCTTGTTGGACCGCTTCTTTTCCAAACTTTCCGACCATCTCTGTCAATCGATTCTCCGCCGTATTGACCGCGGCCACCATCGCATGAATATCCCCTTCATTTAAATCGGGAACCCTGCTGTTTGCCCGCAAAACATTCAATATATCGCGATTTTCTCTTCCCGCTTTGTAAATCCTTACCGGCGGTATCCTCAGGCCTTCCTGATGGATGTCTGTCGCTGTCGGCGAAATGCTTGCCGGGACAAGACCGCCGACATCGCTGCAATGGACAAAACACCATGCATAACTGATGACCTCGCCCTCCATGAAAATCGGCTTCACCACATGAATATCAGGCAAGTGGGTCGCCAGTCCGTCCGTTGTATAGGGATCGTTTGTGAGGATAATGTCTCCCGGTTCAAATGGGCCGCTTTCTTCGATGACCCGTTTTAATGACAGCCCTAAAAAAATCGTGACGCCGACCGTTTTCGGATAAACGAAAAATTCCCCTTCCGGCGTTGCAAGCGCAGTAGCGAAATCAGCTGATTCTTTTACAAATGTGGTAAAGGACGTCCGTTCAATAACGTGCCCCATTCCCGCGGCTATCGCGTTAAAGTAGCTTCTCATCATTTCAAGCCGAGCAGGATCTGTGCGCATGGTCAGCTCTCCTTCCGTTCAATGATCAAATTTCCGGCATGATCGGTTTTCCCGCTCCAATTTGGCAAAATCAGCGTCGTTGTATCGTCCTGCTCCACAATGGCCGGCCCATTTATTCTCTGTCCGCACTTTAAATCTGAACGACGGTATACGGAGGCTTGATATGTACCGCCTTTCATGATGATCTTTCTTTGGCTGACCGGTTCAGCTTCGGGCAGATTACTTTGACATCCTTTTCCGCCTGGCGGCTTCGGTGTCTTGCCTATGATGCGGACACGCATATTCATCAATTCAATGCTTGCTTTCTCATCGCTGTGTCCATATTGCTTCCCATGTAAGAGATGAAAGGAGTCTGCAATTTCACTCGTACTTTCGCCTTCCAGGCATTCCGGTGAAACAGGGAGCTCAATTTCGTACGCCTGACCTTTATAACGGGCATCAAGCAAGTAAAGAAGAGAGGTTTCCGTCATCATGTCCGCCTGTTGTTTCCGCAGCCATGTTTCCGCTTGCTCTTGCAGCCTCACAAACTCCGCTTTTAACTCAGCCGTTTTTATTTGCTCAAGCAGCACCTGTCTTGAACATACAGCATCGTAGATAAAATCAGCCGTCAGTGCGCCCAAAGCGGATAGAGTTCCCGGATGCGGCGGGATCAGCACATTTTTCGCCTGAATTTCCTCAGCCAAAAAATTAGCAGTAACCGGGCCTGCGCCTCCAAAAGCCATAAGGCTGAATTCACGCGGGTCAAACCCGTGTTGCTCCATGACATTGCTTAGTTCCGTGTACATATTGGCAAGCGCAACCTGAATCATCTTATCCGCGGCCTGCTCCACATCTGTGCCTAAATACTCGGCAACTGGGAGGAACGCTTTTTCGGATCTTTCCCGGTACAGTTTCATATTTCCTGATGCAAACCGGTTTGGATTTAAATAATGACATATGAGAAACGCATCTGTAAGTGCGGCCTGTGTTCCTTTTCCGTAACAGGCCGGCCCCGGATCAGAGCCAACTGACTCCGGTCCTACTTTCAAGAGACCGCCTCTGTCAATCCATGCCACCGATCCTCCGCCGGCACCGATCGAATACATCGCTACAGACGGAATCGTAATCGGAAATCCCGAGATTTGATTTGACTGGGTAAAGGTCGGCTCTCCTTCTTCAACAATCGAAATATCCGCGCTAGTTCCTCCGACATCAAATGTGATGATATTCACCTCGCCTGCGGATTCCGCCGTTCTGATGGCTCCGATGACCCCTGCTGCCGGTCCGGAAAAAAGCGTTTTGACAGGTGCCTCAGCAGCCGATTCAATGTCCATCAATCCTCCGTTAGACTGGGTGATAAACGGCTGCGCCGAAATTCCTTCCAGAGCAAGCCTCTCTTTCAGCGTTCCAAAATAGTGATGGACATTCGGTTTAATATATAGATTCGCGACGGACATAACCGTTCGTTCGTATTCCCTCATTTGCGGCCAGAGCTCCGCAGACGTTGCCACCTCAAGCTCAGGTGCTATTTGTCTGATCCGTTCTGCAGCCTGGCGTTCATGGAGCGGATTCCGATAGCTGTGCAAAAAAGAAACAACGATTCCTTTTAAGCCTTTTTTTAAAACTTGTCCAACCGCCTCATCGATCTCTTCCATATGAAGCGGCAGTTTTTCAGAACCGTCATAAAGCATTCTTTCTTGAATGGGAAACACGTTTTTCCGGGGAATGAGAGGCTCCGGCATTCTCGATCTAAAATCGTAGGGTATCGGAAGCCGGAGGCGCTGGAGCGAAAGAATATCACGGAAACCTTCGGTTACGAATAAAGCAATATCAGCCCCTTTGCGTTGTAATAATGTGTTCAAACCGATTGTCATGCCGTGTACAAAGTGATGAATTTCTGAAGGCTGAACACCCCGGGTTTTCAAGAGAGCCAAGCCGTTGATGATCCCTTGGGCCGGATCTTCGGGAACGGTCGGCGTTTTAACTGCGGTCATGCTTCCATCTGCTGGATTTAACAATGTAAGATCGGTAAAAGTTCCTCCAATATCAATTCCAAGCCGGTAACCTTCTTCATTCAATCCCGATCTCCCCTTTTAAAAATATCCTTTTTTTAAAATATTTTACTATCATACTAATCAAGCATGAGAAAGTAGTCAATTATGTTTAATTACAATATTCCAAGTCTTTATTATTTAATATTTTATTTTAAGATACCATAAAATCACATTTTTAATTGTGTTGTTCACAGTATTTCATATTTTTGGTGTTCCGCTTTTCTTCGGTCCGACGACACAATCCTGCCATAAAGAGGACTAATTAACTACTAAAATAAAGGTCATCTATTACGACCAAAAGCCCAAAGGGCTTGCGAATTTGATCACAAAGATTCATTTTCATGGATATTCAGGATTTATTGCCCAATTCCCTATGACAAAGTGGTACACTCTGTACTAAATAAGTCGCAGGAAGGGCAGATTTCCAATGAAAGTCTACGAAGCGGAAACCCTAATATCAGCTATGAAGCAAAGATCTGATGAATATAAAAACTTGAGAGAACAGCTCGTCAGCTTAAAAAAAGCGTTAAACAGCGTCGCTGAACTTGATGAGTTCCAAGGAAAAGGCGCCGATGCCATTAAAGCATTTTACAGAGACCAATCAGGGGTCGTAGACGGCTGGCTGGATTTAGCCGATATGCAGATTCAGTTTCTGAATGGTGTATCTGCGGCTGCCGAAAATGCCGGGCTTTCAGAGGACACATTCGTTGATGTTCAATTTCTTGAACAGGAGCTTGCAAATGTCCACATTCACTCTCAAAACATGGTCTCCGCACAGCAACAAGAGCTGTCGAATATTTTAGGACAGATTGATGATTTAATATCGTTACAGCCGTTCTCATCTGATGAAATCAAACAGCAGCTCGATGCTGCAAACCAAAACAGAAAAGACACGATTAAAGCTGTCGAGGATCTTGACGGGCTGCTCAAAAGAGAATACTCGGCGTCTGAGCAAATTGAGCAAATGATCCAGACTGACTATTCCGCCTTAATCGACGCAACAGGAAAAGGGAAAAATGCGTCTCCGCTAAACTACAATTCACATATCTATCAAAACAGTGAAGTCTATAAACTGAAACATCGTATGCATCAAGAGGCCAGAAGCTACATCGCAAATAAACAAAAACAGTATGAAACAGGAAAAGCCGAAAAACCAGATGGACATTAGGCTTTCAGATCGTCCAAAACTCCGTTATCACAAACGGGGTTTTCTTTTTCATCTTGTCAAAACGCCCCCGTTTTAACCGATATTGTATATACAGGTGAAGCAAAAGGGGGAAAAGCAGTGAGGAAAAAACGATTTAAGCTGAAACTGGGGACAAAAATCAATCTTCTCGTGTTGGCCGTTATTTTGATCTTTTCGTCAGCACTCGGGATTTTCATTATCAATCAGCTTTCAAAAGAGTTAGAACAGATGGCGACAGAAAAAGCCAAAAGCGATTTGAAATTGAGCTACCGTTATTTGAATGAGTCTCTAGAAGGGGATTGGGAAGTCAAAGAAGACAGACTTTACAAAGGTTCGACCCTTATCAACGGCAATGAAGACCTCGTTGATCAAATCGGCAATGATACGAAAGATACAGTCACCATCTTTCAATATGATACTCGCGTATCTACAAATGTAACGGTAGACGGAAAACGCGCTGTCGGAACGAAAGTGTCTTCGGAGGTAGCAAATGCGGTTTTAAAAGAAGGAAAAAACTTTTATGGAAAAGCTGATGTAGCGGGAAAAACATATCAAACGGCATATATGCCGATCAAGGACAAGAGCGGTGAAGTTATCGGCATCTTTTATACAGGGGCCAACCAGGATATGATTACAAGCACTCTTCAATCGTTCCTGAAAATTTTTGCTATCGTTCTGACTGCGTCCATCATCATCTCCATTTTCCTTGTCCTCGTATTCACCAAAAGCATCAACAGAAGGCTCAGGATGCTGACTCATGCTTTTGAACAGGCGGGCAGCGGCAACTTGACGACCGAGATCCAGGATGATTCGACAGATGAACTCGGCGACTTGTCACATCATTTCAATCAAATGAATGACAGCTTAAACCGTCTGATGCAAAAAATTTCACAGTCGTCGCACAGTGTAGCTGCGGCTTCTGATCAATTGACATCTGGCGCTGAAGAAACAAGCCTTGCTTCTGAAAAAATCACCGAAGCCGTCCAGCATGTAGCAAGCTTGTCCGAAATGCAGACATCGGGGATAGCAGGCAGCAAACAAGCCATTGAACAAGCTTCCGCCGATATTCAAAACATATCCGAAAACGCTGCGGTCCTTTCTGAGAAAAGCCAATACGCCCGCGAAAAAGCAAAACAGGGGGCAAAAGATATCTCCGAAACGATGCAGCAAATTCACACAATGCATCAATCAGTTCATGAAAGCGGAGAAATCATTGAAATGCTTAATACAAGATCACATGAAATCGGCAGCATTTCAAAAGCGATCACGGAGATTGCCGATCAAACCAACCTGCTCGCCTTGAACGCTTCAATAGAAGCTGCAAGAGCAGGAGAACACGGAAAAGGTTTTGCCGTCGTTGCAGAAGAAGTTCGCAGTCTTGCCGAACAGTCGCAGCAATCAGCCAATCAGATCTCCCATCTCATTTCAGGGATTCAATCAGAAATCGCAACCACAACCGATTCAATCATGACAGTGAAAACGGAAGCGGTCAACGGCGTCAAAATGATCGAACAGAACAAAAGGACGTTTGAATCTATTGTTGACTTAATGGAAGAGTCCAGCGTAAGAATTTCCGACTTGTCTTCCGCTGCTCAGCATATATCGCAAAGCATTCAAAACATCACAGCGTCATTTGCAGCAATCTCAAAAGAAGTCCAGGAAACTTCAGATCATTCACAACAAGTCGCAGGTCTGACAGAAGAGCAGTTTGCGGCTATGGAAGAAGTCACCGCCTCTGCAAATGAACTCTCCAAACTGGCTGAAGATTTGCATCAGCTCATCGGGGAAGTCAAAATGAAATAGCAGGGAATAAAGGCTGCCGTTAAAACGGCAGCTTCTTCTTTTTCGCCACACAGGAAGCCAAATCGCCGATAATATCTTCTGCACGCTCATACGGGGGATCAATCTGCAGCATCCTCCGCAGAACAGATTTAAGCCCGGACGATATGCTGAGCTCTTCTTCCCAGCATTTTTCTTCCTCCTTGGACGGAGTAAACCCGGAGTAGAGGAGAAACAATGCGAAATGCCCTAACGCATAAAAGTCACTTTTGACTGAAACAGCACGCATCAGCTTTTTTTCCGGGTGCCGGTCATCAACACGTTCTCTTTCAGTCAGGCGGCATGCCAGTCCGAAATCTATGATGCGGATCGTTCCTCCATTCACAATCAAATTTGGAATCCTCAAATCCCGGTGAATAATTCCTCGCCTGTGAAGAAGGGAAACGCTGTGAAGCACTTCCTTCAATATGCTGATCGTTTGCTGTTCATCAAAGACACGCCCATCATAAAAGAGCAAATCTTCAAACGTTTTTCCTTCGATATACTCCATTACGATATACCGCTCACCGGCCGATTGAAGCACCTCATATATACGGGGCGCGGCAGCCAGATCCAATTCTCGCAAAATTTCAGCCTCACGGTTGAAAGACTGCCGTCCGGCTGATGTCCATGCTTTTGTTTTTCTCTGTTGCTTAATGACGCGGAAACCGGCTCTCCCAAGTTCTTCGGCAAGATATGTGATGCCGTAGCTGCCCATCCCGAGCACACGGTGGATCCGATATCTCCCCTCCAAGACAGTTCCTTTTTTGAGCGGGCGGTCAAACAGCCATCTCATCAATATTTTCACGCGATTTAGCTGCTGCCGAAAAATTTCTTATGCTTTCTTTTGTAATGGTGATGACCGTACCCTTTTCTTTTATAATCGCTGCTGCTGTATTTTTTGTATGATTTCCGTCCGTAATCGCTGCTGCTGTATCGTCGGTTTTTACCGTTTTGCAGTGCCTTCAATAGCTTGCGAAGCAACTCGATCAGCTCCTTTTCTGTCTTGTATTTCATATCATTCGCGCAGGAAGGCTTTATAAAGGGGGCCTGAAAGTTTTTCTTTCATATGAGAAATTTAGATTTTGAACCTCTAAAACTTTCTAAATGACCGGCAAAATTTTTAAAAAAGGCGATATGATAGACGAAAATTCAGCATTTTAAGTGGAAAAACTTATTAATCTCCCCTTTATTTCTCAAATCATTTTTACGATAATAAAGTTGTATTTACTTCCGGTCCGCTGCGACCGAATGATTTAACTTATAAGAAAGCAGGACAACAAGAATGGACAAGATTAAATCTTTGCTGATCACCTTGCTCGCCATCGCCGTCGTGATCATCGGCATTATATCTGGCGACTTTTTTACTTCAGAACATCAGCCTACTGGCCGGCAAAACGGCTCAAACTATGATGAAGTGCTGATTTTTCCTTCGGACCGCTATCCTGAAACAGGCGCGCACATTCGAAAAGCCATCAAAAAAGGGCATTCCGAAATCTGTACGATCGACAGGGACGGAGCCGACGAACGCAGAAAGGATTCATTAAAAGATGTTCCTTCCAAATCAGGCTATGACCGCGACGAGTGGCCGATGGCCATGTGCGAAGAAGGCGGAACAGGTGCTTCCGTCGAGTATATCAGGCCGTCTGATAACCGCGGAGCAGGATCTTGGGTGGGCAATCAGGTAAGCGATTATCCGGATGGGACGAAGGTACTTTTCAAGATTAAATAACACTGGAGGTACGGTCTTTGATCAAAAAGTGGGAAGCACGAGAAATGACGATGTCATACCATCAGTTTACCGTTTATCAAAAAGGCGGAAAGCCGCCCGTTATGGATTGGACAGACGAGGATATTAAAAGAGGCTACACGACGGGAGAGCATGCGGTCTCGTTTGAAGCTCTCGATAACACGGCATCTTTAGTAGAAGTCCGTTTGAATGTCCAAGAACAGGTGCCCTCCTTTAACAGGCGCGTCACCGTTTCCTTCGACGTCCTTCATGACGGGGTCGAAATTGCAAGCGTCCTATCCAAAAAATTGACATGCGACATCCCGCAAGGCGCCTATCAGCTGACATGCTATACGATAATGCCTGATCATAACAGCACTGCGAAGATCACCTATATTCTCGATTTTAAACAGGCTTGAACAACGGATAAAGGCGCCGGTTTCATCCGGCGCCCTCATCCTAAAGCTCTTCCCCGTTCGTCTGAATGACGTTTTGGTACCAGTAAAAGCTGTCTTTTTTAATTCTCTTCAAGTCCTTTACATTCTCTTCATCACGATTAATATAAACAAACCCGTATCTTTTCTGATAGCCGTTTAGCCAGCTCAATAAATCTGTAAATGACCAGCTGCAGTAGCCGATTAAATCGACTCCGTCGTTTAAAGCCTGTCTGCACTGTTCAAGGTGCGCACGCAAGTAGGCAATTCTGTAATCATCATGAATCGCGCCGTCATTTTCAACCTTATCGAATTCCCCCAGCCCGTTTTCTGTTATGAAAAGCGGAAGCCCATAGCGGCTGGAAATCCTGCGAAGCCCGATTCTTAAACCGATCGGATCAATGGCCCAATCCCAATTCGATGTCTCAAGATGAGGGTTCCTCTTTGTTTTGTATAAACCGGGCATGCCTGTTTCCTGGTTGCTGCCCTTTTGGCCGGTCGTATTCATCTTTCCTTCCGATACCCCGTCAAGAGGATTCATTTCATATGTGATGGTTTGATAATAATTCACACCGACAAAATCGGGTTTTCCTTTTGCTAAAAGCTCCATATCCCCATCCTCAATTGTCGGCGCCCAGCCTTTTTCCTTCAGATATTTCAAAGGAATGCCCGGATATGTCCCCCGGCAATACACATCAAGCCACCAATAATTTGTGAATTCCTCGGCATTTTCGAAAGCGAGGATATCATCCGGACGGCTGGAGAGCGGATATGCAGGCGAATAAGCAAAACTAGGTCCGATTTTTCCATCGGGAACATACCGGCGAAAAGAATCGATTGCCTTTGCATTCGCCAGAAATGCAATATGGTTAGCCTCATAGAAGCGTTTTCTATCCTTCACACCCGGAGGATGCATCGCTGTGATAAAGCCGTGATTAAAGTTGTAATTTTGCTCGTTAAGGGACACCCAATATTTGACCCTGTCCCCATACCGCTTATAGAGCGTAACGCAATACGCATTGAAATCCTCTATAATTCTTCTGGATTCAAAGCCGCCGTATTCATCCATTAAAGCCTGGGGAAGATCCCAATGATAAAGCGTTAAAACAGGTTCAATATCATGAGCAAGGAGCTCATTGATCAAGTCATCGTAAAATCTCAAACCCGCTTCATTGGCTTCTCCCCTGCCCTGCGGAAAAATTCTCGGCCAGCTGACTGAAAAACGGTATGCTTTTAACCCCATCTCGGCCATTAAAGCAACATCTTCTTTAAAGCGGTGGTAATGGTCAACCGCAATGTCTCCATTGCTTCCTTTAAACGTTTTTCCGGGAATCTTTGTGAACACATCCCAAACCGAGAGGCCTTTGCCGTCTTCATTCCAGGCTCCTTCGATCTGATAGGCTGCTGATGCTGATCCCCATAAGAAATGGTCTGGAAATGGGCGTAGTCGCTGATGAATCATATGGCTCAACTCCTGTTTCGTATTTTGATCCGGATGCTTCTTATCATATTCTATGAAACGCGTTTCAGATCAAACATCATCTAAAAACAGCTCCGCCAGAAGCTTTTCCCGATGCTGAAGAAAATACTTGGTTAAGGTGTAATGATCCGTATCCTCATAGTTCACTTCAGCGATTTGCTCACCATCAAAACTGAAGATTTCAGCTTCCGGATACCCTAATAAAATGGGGGAATGGGAGGCGATGATAAACTGAGCCTGGCTGGATTTCGTCAAATCATGAATGATTTTCAGGAATGCCAGCTGTCTTGCCGGGGATAAAGCAGCTTCAGGCTCATCGAGAAGATAGATTCCCTTTTCTTTAAAACGATGCTTGAAAAGCGATAAAAAAGATTCGCCGTGCGATTGCTCGTGAAGAGATCTGCCTCCGTAGCTGCGAAAACCTGTGATATCCACTTCATCAATATGAGTGGCAAAATGATAGAAAGATTCAGCGCGAAGGAAAAAGCCGTTTGTTACTTTGGGAAGCCACGACAATCTGATATAGTCTCCTAGAGCCGATCCGGAGCCGTATACTTCATATGTATTATTTCTTCCCCCGCCAGCCGTGTTAAATTCGCATTTATCTGCGATTGCTTCAAGCAGCGTCGATTTGCCCGATCCGTTTTCCCCGACAAAAAATGTTACGTTTTTTTGAAACGTCAGTTCATTTAAATGTTGAATAGCAGGAATTGAAAATGGATATTTTGCATAAGAAGGAACTTCTTCTCGAAGTAAAGTCAGCTTTTTTAAAAACATGCGAACACCCCCTGCTTTGCTTTTACTCAACTGTATCACGTTTTCTTAGAGGAAAACGAAAAAAAGAGGTTTGCGCTTGTGCACAAACCTCTTGACTTAAATCGAAAATACTTCTTTTAAATGAGCGTCCAGGTCAGCTAAATATTGATCCACTTGCGGATTGCTGATGACATCATGGACAGAGAATGTTTTTAAAGGCTTCATGCCGACGAATTCCTGCATTTTGTGCAAATGAAACAGCGCTTCATCAAGGCTTTTACCTTCGAAGAATGTCCCCGTTTTGGAGAAGACTTCCTTCGGCGCGTTCCATGTGGTTGAAAACATATACTTTTTATCGGTAAACAGCCCGCCTCTGCCGTAGTCTTCAGACCCTTGATAAAAAAGCCCGTACTCATAAATTTCATCAATATATTTTTTAAATAAAGCAGGAACGCTGAACCAGTAAACAGGCGTCTGATAAATAACGGCATCAGCCCACTTGAATTTCTCGTGTTCCTCCGGGATTTGATAGCCGTCTGCCACCACTGTTTTTTTCACCTCATATTTTTCGCCCAGCTTGTCCGCCATCGCTGTAAAAATAGTGTGATTGAGCTGTCCCCTTGCATGGGGATAGGCTTCATGTCCGTTGATGATTAAAATATTTTTCATCTTTTCTGATCCTCCTTATGTTTCAATTTGCCAATACCTTTATGATTCCATCTTTCACCTTAAAAAGTAAAGCAGGTTGCACAATCAATTATTTTATTTTTTCCCAATACTAATTATCTTATTGCCTAATCCCTACTTCAGTGCTATGGTTTACTTGACTAAAGGAATAGGAGGATTGTTTAAGTGAACAAATTGCATACGTATAAGCGCATTACATTGTGGATAACAGTGTTAGCGCTTGCTCTTATAACAGCTGCATGCAGCACAGCTCAAAATAAGGCTGAAAACCAAAAAACAGCCTGGGATGAGATAAAGGAAAAAGGGAAGATCGTTGTAGCGACTTCGGGAACCCTTTACCCCACTTCATATCATGACACTGATTCCGGCAAGGACAAGCTGACCGGCTACGAAGTTGAAGTGATTCGGGAAGCGGCTAAACGACTCGACCTGAATGTTGAATTTAAAGAAATGGGCTTTGACGGTATGCTGACGGCGGTGGGGAGCGGACAAGTCGACGCTGCCGCCAACGATATTACAATGACAGACGACCGCAAAGAAAAGTTTTTGTTCTCTATGCCTTATAAATATTCATTCGGAACGGCTATCGTCCGCAAAAAAGACTTATCAGGCATCCACTCGCTTGAGGACTTAAAGGGAAAGAAAGCCGCTGGTGCAGCTACGACAGTTTACATGGATATCGCACGCAAATACGGAGCAGAGGAAGTCATTTACGACAACGCAACAAATGACCAATTTTTAAAGGATGTAGCGAATGGAAGAACCGACGTCATCTTAAACGACTACTACCTTCAAAAGCTCGCGCTCGCCGCAATGCCTGATCTGGATCTGACTATTCATCCCGATCTTAAATACTATCCGCATCAGCAAGGCATGATCATGAAAAAAGGAAACACTGAACTTAAAAAGCAATTCGACAAAACGATTGACGAAATGCTGAAGGACGGCACAATCAAAAAGATTTCGAAAAAGTTTTTCGGCGGTGCCGATGTTTCGAAAAAGCAGGATATCGACTATATCGATGTCGATGTGAATAAATAGAGGGATGTAAATTGGGCTCTATTCAATGGGAGTATATTTTTAATGCAGAATTGGCTGCGAAATCTTTTCCTTATGTGATGCAAGGCATATGGAATACGCTTTTAATTTCTTTTGCGAGCATGTTTGCCGGTTTAATTCTCGGTTTTTTCATCGCGCTTGGGCGTATGTCCGGGATCGCTTTGCTTCGTTGGCCGGCAAGAATCTATATCTCGTTTATGAGAGGCGTTCCGATCCTGGTCATTCTATTTATCCTTTATTTCGGTTTTCCTTATATCGGAATCCAGTTTACGGCTTTGACTGCTGCCTTAATTGGCTTCAGCATCAACAGCGCCGCATACATTGCCGAGATTATCCGCTCTGCCCTGTCGTCTGTTGACAGAGGGCAGTGGGACGCTGCAAAATCGATCGGGTTTTCCTACTGGCAGACGATGCGCCATGTGATTGTCCCTCAATCGGTTAGAATTGCGCTCCCGCCTCTTGCAAACGTAATGCTTGATCTCGTTAAAGCGTCTTCCCTGGCCGCCATGATTACCGTGCCTGAATTGTTTCAACAGGCAAAAATCGTCGGCGGGCGGGAATTCGACTATATGACGATGTATATTTTAGTTGCCTTGATTTACTGGGCCGTTTGCTCGGCGATCGCTTTGCTCCAGGATTTCCTGGAAAAGCGGACAGAGGTCTATATCAAAAAATAGCAAGAAGCTGCCGGGTGCTCCGGCGGCTTACCATACTGTGAAACGGAGGCGGTACTATCCATATCATCGGATCAACTCATTTTCACGCAGAAAACCTTTATACGATCGACAGAAACAAATTAAGCTATCAAACAGACCCGTCAGGCCATTTCCAAGCATCATACGTCTACTGCAACCATACGAATGCAGAAGACCGCATTCATATATCCGTCTTCTTTGAAGGAAATGACCGGCCCTCGCAAACCTTTCCATCCATCGTCCCCGCTCATTCGTCCAAGGAAATCAACATCAGGCTCCAGCATGTTCCCGCAGGCAGACATATCGTTTATATCATCACCCAGACTTTCATGTTCGATCCAAAGGCTGAGCGCGATTGCAAATGGAATCGGGATGCCGACTATGTAGCGCCCTACTATTTTGAATTGATTTCACATGCTCTGCATCCTGACCGGCTCTTGGCACACCCTGCTTATATTGAACCCGTTAACTGTCAAACGAACAGCGGAAGCGCATCACAAACGGGATTGATTTATCTGTCTGACAAAGCAGGAAACCCTGTTGAAAAAACCGGCCGAGAAGACCTGTATATCTCTTTGGTCAACCAGGAAGCGCATCGTTTAAAAGGCTATTTATATTACTTTCAAAACGGAGAATATCAAAAGTTTATGATCAGTCAATCTAAAGCTCAAGCATTCTCCTACGAACTCGCTCCTGAAACCGTCCAGACATATCCGGTAAACTTAAAAGTACTCTGGAGCAATTATTTCAGATTTCTGTCGACATCCATCCCGCCCGACGGGCCATACCGGGACGCTCCTTTTCCGGCGAGGATGATTTACTACTCCAGGCTTTATATGTGATAGTCTCATATAGGGATGATTACTCCGCTCTCCGATCGCTTTCTGCCTGGTTCAAGCCCATCCCGCCATCGAGCCTTCTTAGGCTGCTTGTGCGGCAGCACAGGCAGCTTCTTATTCCATTCGAAAGGACATTCCGCCTTTCACCCGAATATCGCACCAATGAGAGCTTTTTGTAGCATTAAACACCCGCCCCATCCGCATATTCCAAATACAACAGAAATGATAACCGGGAATGATGCTTTCAAACTCAAAACCACGATCAAAAGGAGAACCGCCGTGGCGGGAAACCCCCATAGCACGCCTTTCGCAAATTGGCTTAAATGCTTCAAAGATTCCCCTTGTACACTCAGCCACAATAAACTGAGCAGACTGACAAGCGGCAAAGCCGCAATTATTCCGCCCATTTCAGGCGATTTTCGTGCAATTTCGGTTATAATGGCGATCAATATTGCAGACACCCCGATTTTCACTATTAAAAACATGATTTTGCCTCCCGGCTTAACAAGGAAAATGCCGTTTTAATCATTTCAACTTCTTCCTTATTTAATTGCTCCAGCACCTTTTGCAGTTTTTTCGGATTAAGTCTCGTATGCCGTTTCACTGCTTCTTCACCTTCAGGCGTTAACGTGACATAGACTTTGCGTTCATCACTGCTGTCCCTTTTTTTCCGTACAAGGTCTTTTTGTATAAGTCTTTTCACATGTTCTGATGCCGTATTATGAGAGACATCCAATAATTCTGCTAAATGGCCAATGGTCACAAAGCGGTTTTTTTCGATATGCTGAAGCATCCGAACAGCTTGGTGAGATAAATGATCATCATGTTTTGTGTGCAGATGGTAGTAAATATCCGTCCAGTCCTGATTCATCACTTCTATAATTTGTTCCGTATTCACTTTCATCATCCTCTCTAATTATATCTTATAATACGATATATTCTTAAATCAAGACATAAAAAAACCCCGGCTTCACCGGGTGTTCACTTTTATTCATTTCAGATGCTTTCTCAAAAACGCCAGCTTTTCTGTTTGGAACGGCGGGATGTATTCGTGTCCAAAATAACGGTACACTTTTATTTCTTTATCCGTTTCCAAGTGATTGTAAGCCGCAAAGACGGTAGATGGCGGTGTGATGGTGTCAACCAGTCCGATCGACATGAGAACGGGCGCTTTGACCTCTTGGGCAAGGTTCATGATATCGAAATAAGACAGGGTATGCATGGCCGCCTGTTCAATATCCTGGCTGGTGTTTCTTCTGAAAAAGGAGTTGATTTCGAGATAAGGCTGGTCGATCGCTGTATCGATCGCTCGTTGAAAATTGCTTAAATAAGGGTATTCGGACACGGCTGCTTTTGGAATACCGGACAGCGCCGAAACCGCGACGGCCAGCCCGCCTCCTTGGCTTGCCCCGATCACTCCGATCCGCTTTTCATCGACTTCAGCAAAACCGCTGACCACTTCGACTGCTCGTACGGCATCTAAATAGACCCCTCTGTAGTAATATGTTTTCGGATCGAGGATTCCTTTTGTCATCCAGCCTGGTACATTTCCGTGAAGAGAGATCTCTGTATCTTCACTGCTGTTCTGCCCGCGGACCAGCATACCGAATGCCGCGTAGCCGTGAAGAGCCCAATTGACAATATCGTGGATGTCTCCGTCATAGCTGGCGTTATAGCCGTGGTATTTGACGATCGCAGGATGCGGTCCTTGGCGGTCGGGTACTGCGTACCAGCCTTTGATTCGCGCTCCTCCGATGCTTTTGTATGTAAGCCAGTAGACTTTTACCCCGTCAGCCGGATATTCATGCGGTTCAAGCTCAGGCTCCGCTTTTACATTTGCCAATTCCTCCAATGAACCCTTCCAGAACTCTTTGAAATCGGACGGTGCCGTCCGTTCAGGTTTATACTGATAAAGCTGTTCTAGCGGCATATCATAAGGCTGCTGCATCTTGTCTTTCCCCTCTTCTTTTCATTTTTTGAATATTCTTATCATAACATTACCCTTCAAGGCTGTGTATTAATTCTGTCACTCCTGCGCCTCCCATTATCTGAACCCCGCCGCACAAAACCGCTTTTTCAATTTATGTTATAATGCTAGATTGTAACTAAAAATATGCATTTGCGCGGAGGTTTTTTTGTGGTTTCACAATCCTTTCTGCAGCTGAACTCAATATTTATCAGTATATTAATAGAAGCGATTCCGTTCGTCTTAATCGGGGTTTTTATATCAGGTTTGATTCAAATGTTTGTAACAGAGGAGATGATGGCGAGAATCATTCCAAAAAACCGATTTCTCGCCGTTTTGTCAGGGACATTTGCCGGGGTATTGTTTCCGGCTTGCGAGTGCGGCATCGTTCCGATTGCCCGCAGGCTGCTTTTAAAGGGAGTGCCTCTTCACGCAGCGGTCGCCTTCATGCTAACGGCCCCGATCATCAATCCGATTGTTTTATTCTCGACATTCATCGCTTTCGGGAACAAATGGGATGTTGTGTTCTATCGCGGCGGGTTGGCGATTGCGGTGTCTCTTATTGCCGGGCTGATCATCTCTTATCAATTTAAAGGGAATCAGCTGATCGAAAACGGGACGCACGGCCATCACCACCATGGCCATGCGAGCCAGTCTTTCCTGCAAAAGCTCGGCGGGACGCTCCGCCATGCAGTTGACGAGTTTTTCTCAGTCGGAAAATATTTGATCATCGGCGCATTTGTCGCAGCAGCGATGCAGACGTATATTAAAACATCGACCCTTTTAGCGATCGGGCAAAATAATGTTTCTTCCTCCCTCGTTATGATGGGGCTTTCATTTGTGCTGTCCCTTTGTTCAGAGGTCGACGCTTTTATTGCTTCTTCTTTCAGCAGCACGTTTTCACTCGGCTCCCTCATCGCCTTTCTTGTATTCGGAGCGATGGTGGACATCAAAAATCTGCTGATGATGCTCGGCATCTTCAAAAAGCGCTTTGTGTTTGTCTTAATCGCCTACATCGCCGTTATTGTCTTAGCCGGATCACTGTTGGTAAAGGGGTGAGAACATGTTTCGCACATTCATTTTAATGTTGTTTACATTTTTCTTTTTTCATCTTCATGCATCCGGCAATCTGACAAAATATATTAATATGAAATACGCTTACCTTTCATACATCGCTATTTTTCTTCTGGCCATTTTGACAGCAGTGCAATTCTACATTTATATGAAAGGCTCGGATGAAAAAGGGTGTGACCACGACTGCGGATGCAGCCATGATCACGATCATGAAAAAGATAAGCCTTTTCTGAAAAGAATGTTTATTTATTTCGTGTTCATCTTCCCTTTATGCACCGGACTTTTTCTGCCGGCAGCGACGCTCGATTCCAATATCGTCAAGTCGAAGGGCTTCTCGTTCAAAGCGATCGAACAGCCGGAGCATTATGCCCAAACCCAATACCTGCGCCCTGACACAAGCATCTACTACGGCGAAGAAGGGTACGATGAATTGATGAATAAAGCGCTGAAAAATTATAAAACAAAACAGCATATTACATTAAAAGACGATGATTTTTTGAAGGGCATGGAAACGATATACCAATATCCGGGAGAATTCCTTGACCGAACGATCGAGTTCGACGGCTTTGCTTTTAAAGGGGAAGCGATCAGTGACAAACAGCTGTTTGTCCTCCGCTTCGGAATCATTCATTGCATCGCCGACTCGGGAGTCTACGGCATGCTGGTCGAGTTCCCTGAAAATATGGATATTAAAGACGACCAGTGGCTTCATGTAAAAGGAACGCTGTCTTCCGAATACTATCAGCCTTTCAAATCTACGATCCCCGTGCTGAAAGTGAAGGATTGGTCTACAATAAAAGAACCGAAAGATCCTTATGTTTATCGGACATATTAAAAGCCGGCACTTTATGTGCCAGCTTTTCTTTTCCTGTTTACGATTTGTAGCCTGCTTTCTTCATCAGCATTAAATCGATAAACAATTGACATCTTGTATTAAAATCATTGAGATCGATCGATGTCATTTCTAATATTTGTTTAATGCGGTAATTGAGCGTGTTTTGGTGGATGAACAGCTGTTCTGCGGATGGTTTGACCTTGCAGTTGTTGACGAGATAGATTTCAAGCGTTCTTAAAAATTCGGTGTGGCTTTCTTTATCTTTTTCTTTCAGCAGCTGAAGGTCCGGATTTACATATTGCAGATGATCGTTTTTTGCGGCGATTTGGTCAAGATATTTGAAAAGCCCGAGCTTTTGATATTCATAGGGAATATGTTCCTGGCTTCCCGTGATTTCCGCTGCTTTCGTCACTTGGAGCGCCTCTCTGTAGCTTCTGCCAAGGGACAGCAGGCTGCTGTACTCATTGCCGACCCCGATCAAAATAAGGGGCAGCATTTGTGAGCGCAGATGGGTCAACAGACGGTTGATCAGTTCTGAGGCCGCGGCCAGCGCGGAACGCTTGCGCGACACACTGCCGACAATGATGGCGATATTCGAATGATCCTCCAATACGTGACTGATGTTATCTTTCAGGTTTAAATAAGACCGGATCGTTTCCTTCAGATCTTCGAGCAGTTCATCCTCCCCGTCAACGACTTGAAGCACCATGACCGTAAACACAGCCGGCAGGACAACGCTTGCCTTATCGGCGGCGGCTTTCAGCTCTTTTTCCGTTTGAAACTGATCGTTAATTGCCTTTTTGTAAAGCTCTTCCGCCTGTTCTTCTTTTTCTTGTTTGAGGCGTTTTTTCTTATAAATGATCTTCCCGACATGAAAGGAAGCTTGGTATAAGAAATCGAGCTCTTCATCAGACAGGTTGTCTTCAATCTCCTGCACCCAGATATAGCCCATAATTTCGTCTTTATGCTTGGCGCTGACGACAACCCGCTGGTTTAAGCCGATTTCTTCAATCTGTTTTACCCGAAAGGGAGTCGGAGTCGTTTTCAATTGATCAATAATGCCTTCTTCGACGAATTTTTCAAAGATCGGCAGCGGACATTTTTTGGAGAAAATCGTTTGCTGGTTTGCTGCATCAAAATGGTTAATATAATAGGAGTTATAAGCTAATAAGAAAAAATCTGCGCTTTCCAGTATGACCGGCTTTTTCAGCTCGCCGCTGATAAAGTCAATGATCTCATTAATGTTTGAAAGAGAAACAACTTGTTCTAATAGCTCTTCCATATCCTTTCTCCTACTCGTTTTTAACTTAATCATACTTCTCCTTTACACTCTTGTATAGACTTATATGCGACTTTTAAAAAAATGGGATCAATCCCCTGTTAGAAGGGGGGGAGAAGGCCTATAAAAAGAGAGACGGAGAATGGTTCCCCATCTCCATCATCGTTACAGTGTTTGTTTGTATTGCTCGAACTCATCAAGCACCTGCTGCTCCGGTTTTGACGTCAATAGACTGACGACAAATACAAACAGCAAGCTGGCGGCAAAGCCCGGAATAATTTCATAAAGAACATCGGAAAGCCCGGCTTCCGCCCAAATGATGACGGTAACTGCTCCGGCAACCATTCCGGCAAGCGCCCCCCATTTTGTCATCCTTTTCCAAAACAAACTTAAGATGATCACAGGGCCGAACGACGCGCCGAAACCCGCCCAAGCATAGCTGACAAGACCGAGAATCGTATTGTTTTTCGTCCAGGCGAGACAGAGTCCGACAATGGAAACCGCCAAAACAGAAAGCCGTCCGAAAAAGACGAGTTCTTTGTCAGATGCAGAGCGTTTAAATAGTGTTTTGTATAAATCTTCAGTTAGAGAACTTGATGTAACTAGCAGCTGGGAGGAAATAGTACTCATAACCGCTGCTAAAATCGCCGAGATTAAAAAGCCTGTGATCAGAGGGTGAAACAAGATGTTCCCCAATTGAATGAAGATGGTTTCCGGATCATCCAAGTGAAGCCCGTTCTTTGAGTAATAAGCAATACCGAGCAATCCGGTCAGAAGTGCGCCCGCACTTGAAAAGATCATCCATCCCATGCCGATCCGGCGCGCTTTCTTCGTTTCCTTGACAGAGGATATCGCCATAAAACGCACGATAATGTGAGGCTGTCCAAAGTAGCCGAGGCCCCATGCGAACAAGGAGATGATGCCGAGGACACTCGTTCCTTTAAAAATATTGAGGAGGTTTGGATCGATCGACTGGATTTCGCTGAAGGCTTCTCCAGGTCCTCCCGTCTGAATGACGGTCACAATCGGAACAAGAATTAACGCGACAAACATAATGATGCCCTGGACAAAGTCCGTCCAGCTGACTGCCAAAAACCCGCCGAAAAGCGTGTAAGCCACGACGACTCCCGAAATGAGCCACAGCCCTGTATGGTAATCCAAATTAAACATGCTGTTAAATAAAACGCCGCCGGAAACCATTCCTGATGATACATAAAACGTAAAAAAGGTAATAATGACGACTCCGGAAAATATTCGCAGGATCTTTGATTTGTCATGAAAGCGGTTTTCTAAAAATGCAGGGATGGTGATCGAATTGCCTGCTACCTCGGTGTATGACCTCAAACGCGGCGCCACAAAAATCCAGTTCGCCCATGCGCCGAGTACAAGGCCGATGACAATCCATGAACCGCTCAGGCCTGTTGCAAACATGGCGCCCGGCAGCCCCATCAAAAGCCAGCCGCTCATGTCTGATGCGCCGGCGCTAAGCGCCGTGACAGCAGGCCCGAGCGTCCGTCCGCCAAGCATATAGTCTGAGAGGTTTGCTGTCCGTTTGTAAGCGTAATACCCAATATAAAGCATCCCTACCATGTAAATCACGATGGAAATGATCAATTGTACGTTCTGAATAAGAATCTCCCCCCAAGATGCCGTTTATCTAAATTTTTAGACTAATTTCTCTTTTTTTGAAGGCAGCCTTTCATAGGCTGCCTTCGTCCCCTGTTTAACCCCTTTTCTTACACCTTAAAACGTTTCGCTGATCGTTTTCGCCTGCATGTGAAGCGCAAGATAATCAGGTCCGCCCGCTTTAGAATCGGTTCCCGACATTTTGAAACCGCCAAACGGATGGTAGCCGACGATCGCCCCTGTACAGTTGCGGTTGAAATACAGATTTCCGACATGGAATTCTTGTTTTGCCCTGTTGATATGGTCGCGGTTTTTAGTAATGACCGCGCCTGTCAGGCCGTATTCGGTGTTGTTGGCAACTTCCAGCGCCTCATCAAAGCTGCTGACTTTTGAGAAAGCAACAACAGGTCCGAAAATTTCTTCCTGCATTAACCGAGCTTTCGGATCTAGATCGGCAAAGATCGTCGGATCGATGAAGTAGCCTTTTGAATCATCGCCTTTTCCTCCGCTGACTAAGCGGCCTTCTTCTTTTCCGATTTCGATATAGTCCATGATTTTGTTAAAGGATGCCTGGTCGATGACAGGTCCCATGTAAACGTCCGCGCTGTCAGGCTCTCCGACTTTCTTGGACTCCGTAATTTCGATCACGCGCTTCAATACTTCGTCATATACCTTTTCATGCACGACAGCCCGTGAACCTGCTGAACATTTTTGGCCTGCAAAGCCGAAGGCAGATGTGAAAATTGATTGTGCAGCCAATTCAATATCGCAGTCTTCATCAACGACAACCGTATCTTTTCCGCCCATCTCAGCAATCACTTGTTTTAAGTGTGTCTGACCAGGCTGAACCTTCGCTGCACGCTCAAAAATGCGCGTTCCGACTTCCCTTGAACCGGTAAACGTAATGATGCTTGTTTTCGGATGATCCACCAGGTAATCCCCGACTTCAGCTCCGCTTCCAGGGACGAAGTTGACTACTCCTTTTGGAAGACCGCTTTCTTCAAGCACTTCAACGAACTTGGCAGCAATGACAGGCGCTGCGCTTGCAGGCTTCAGAACAACCGTGTTTCCTGTCACGATCGGCGCAACCGTCGTTCCGGCCATGATCGCGAACAGGAAGTTCCAAGGCGGAATAACAACCGTAACACCAGTCGGTGTGTACACATATTGATTTCGTTCGCCTTCACGGCTGTTAACCGGCTTTCCTTTCGCAAGCTCAATCATTTGCCGCGCATAATATTCCATAAAATCGATCGCTTCTGCCGTATCCGCATCCGCTTCATTCCAAGGTTTTCCTGCTTCTTTAACTAGAAGCGCAGAGAACTCATGCTTTTTGCGGCGCACATTGGCAGCCGCGCGGAACAAAACAGCCGCTCTTTCTTCAGGATCTGTGTATCTCCAAGTTTCAAACGCTTTCGCAGCCGCCTGAATGGCCTTTTCCGCATGATCCTGAGTAGCCTTGGATACCGTCCCTACAACTTCTTCTTTGTTTGCAGGATTGATCGATACGATCTTGTCTTCCGTTTCATACCTTTCTCCATCGATAACAAGAGGATAGGACTGACCCAGCCATTCGTTATTTACCGTTTCCAGAGCTTTTTCGAATGCCTTCCGGTTTTCTTCGATCCCGAAATTTGTAAATGGTTCGTGTTTGTAAGGTGTTGTCATGCTAATCTCCCCTTTTTATCGTTTTATTTCTTCGTCATGCCTTTAAACGCAAAAGCGATGTTGGCAGGCCGCTCGGCAAGCCGTCTCATAAAGTATCCGTACCAGTCGTCTCCGTAAGGAAGATACACGCGCATATTGTAGCCTTCGTTCACCAGTTCCAGCTGAGTTTTGTTGCGCATCCCGTACAGCATTTGAAACTCGAAGCGGTCTTTGCCGATTTGATGCTCTTTCGCAATTTCTTTGGTGTAATCAATCATCTTGTCGTCATGAGTTGCGATGGCTGTGTAATGGCCGCTCAGCAGCTGCTTTTTAATGAGCTTTTTGTAATTCTCATCCACATCTTTTTTGTCAGGAAACGCCACTTGTGGCGATTCTTTATAAGCTCCCTTCACAAGACGGAAAAACGGATTATACGGATTAAGCTCCTCCAAATCCTGTTCGGTCCGGTACAAGTAGGCCTGCAGGACAGTACTGACATACTCGTATTTCTGCCTGAACTCCTTAAAGAGGTCAAGCGTCTTTTGGCAGCGCACTTCATCTTCCATATCGATTGTGACCATCACTTGGTGCTGTTCGGCACATTCCAGAATGCTGGTCATATTATCCCTGACAAGGTCAAGGTCAATATCGAGTCCCAGTGACGTCATCTTTAATGAAACATGTGAATTAAGCTGTTCCTGAGCAATCAGCTGAATGGCCCGAATGCATTCCTGCGTGCGTTCCCTTGCGACTTCCCTGCTGTCTACAAATTCGCCCAAATGATCAACTGTTACAGTCAACCCTTGTTCGTTCAGCCCCTTAATAATCGGAATTGAAGCTTCAAAATCTTTTCCTCCGATAATTTTTCCGGTCGCGACGGAACTCCCCCAATTTCTCGCCAGGCGATTCAGGATGCTGCTTTTAGATAAGAATAGGAAAAAGTCTCTTGTTATCACTTCCATTACTCACACCCCGCCATCTCATGAAATATTTCTTTATATTCTTAATTTTATAAGAGCTAAGGGCCGATTCACAATATTTCGAAAAAACAAAAAAGCTGACGATTTTTGTGGTTTTTCCACAATGTTTTACATGGGATTTTTTAAGAAACTTTCTTCCTAAAACTTGGATGGTATACGACAATAGAATCAGGAAGAAACTTCGGTAAAGAACAGGATGCGTTTTCGGCGAACCCGTTTTTGCGAATGCCCTGTCTGCCGTTCCGCGCCGCTTAATTTGAAAACGCTTTCCGTTATACTCAACCATTTCCCTATGAATGCAAAGAAAAAACCCTTTAAGAATACTTAAAGGGAATATCATGTTATGCCCACACCTCGTCTAGCGTTTCTCTAAACAGCCGGTCAAGCTCCTGCGTCAGATCTTCATGATCCGTTTTATATGCTTTGGCAACCGTCTGAAGCCGCTCCAATTCACTCTTAATAAATGCGTGGAGGATAGGGTTTTGAGGTTCAAGATTGAACTCCTCCCCTTTCTTTTTCCTCTCAAGCAGCTGATGGATTTCCGTTTTCAGCGGTCCGGCTTCCATAAGTTCGTCAAGCAAATCCTGAAATTCAATCGGAGGAACCGTCCGGCGGCTTTCGATCCACTGGCACGCCAGAATCGGGCGGAGTACATAAAAATATTTTTTGATTTTCACTTCTTCCCGCTGCAGGTAGTCTCGGAAATTCCCTGATGCCATATTGAGATAATGGTACATGCAGGAGACTGGAGAAAAGGCGCGGCTTTTAAGCTGCCTCATTTTTTCTGCCAGCGAATAGGCTTCATAATAAACGGTTCCCGAAGAGAGCCATTCGAGGAGCGGAGGATTTGATTTCCGGAACAGTCTTAACGCTTTTGTCAGCTCCCAGCCGCTGATATCGAGATAATCGTCAATCGGCAGTTCAATCACATCGCGCTTTGCATCAATTGACAGATACCAGTCTTTTTGATGGACATAAATAAATCTGACGTCGTAATCACTGTCCTGCGAGGGAAAGCCCCATGCCCTGCTGCCCGATTCAACCGCATAAAGGATTTTAACACCATATGTTGCTTCAATGTTTTTCAGTTCTTCTTGAATTCGCTGTTTCATGATATGTGCACCGCCAGTCTATCGTTTCTATTATTTACATTATAGTGTCCGATCCGGCAATAAGCGACTTTTTTGCGGCCGCAGAGCAAGAAAAATCTTATCCAGGGAAGTGGCGGCGGGGCGAAACGTGCTGCCTATCCCGAGCCTCTATAATGTATCAAATGGACAAACGGTCAAACAAGACTGAAAAATCCGGCATTCATCCCATGCGTATAACGGAAAGAGCCAATGATCAGACAGATCATTGGCTCTTTGCTTATTCCGGTATATTTAAACAAAAACAGCTTAATTAAACGTTTGTTTAAGATGGACCAAGCTTTAGCATCTCCACAATATAGTCGGCCGTTTCTTCGGCAGACCGGTTATCTGTTTCCACTTTTAAGTGGTGGAATGCATAGATGCTCTTTCTCTCATTGAACAGCTGTTTCATTTCTTCGATTGTGCGGTTATGAAGAACCGGCCTGTTTTCAACTAAGAGATCCATCCGCTGCTTCCAATTCTCCCATGTTAAATCAAGAAAGATGACGAAGCAGTGTTCGAGGCACTTCTTTCTGATTTCCTCCTGTTGAAAAGCGCCGCCCCCTAAAGACACGATGTTGCCCATTGTATGTTCGCACATCTGAAAAATATATTCTTTTTCAGTCTGTCTGAAAAACGCTTCCCCTTTTTGCTGAAACATCTCCGGAATGGTCATTTGAAAGTCTTTTTCGATCTCGTGGTCGATATCGATAAAGTCACGGGCTAATTTCTTTGACACAAGCTGACCGATGGTTGTTTTTCCGACCCCCATAAACCCGATCAGCACAATATTATTTGCGACATTCATTTCCAGCTTCTACTCCTCCTTGCATAAAGGAATCAAATATCTTAAGTATATGACAAATCCATCTGTAATGATATAGGGTGCCTGTTAATAAAAAAAGAGGCTGAAGTCAGCCTCTTTTTTGCTTATTTCCACCAGTCGTCAAACATTGAAGCAGGGACTTGGCGTTTGTGCTCGGATACCTTATAGCGTTTTTCGATGGCCTCTGCCACCTCGCTGGAGACGGCTTTTCCTTCAAGGTAGTCGTCAATGTTATCATACGTCAGGCCGAGCTCTGTTTCATCGGATTGCTGAGGTTTTTCATCAAGCAAATCGGCGGTCGGGGACTTCGTATAAAGCCGCTCCGGCGCTCCCAGCTCTTCCAGCAGGCTTCTGCCCTGGCGTTTTGTCAGTCCTGTAAGCGGCAAAAGGTCTGCGCCCCCGTCTCCGTATTTCGTGAAAAATCCGGTAACAGCTTCTGCAGCATGATCTGTTCCGATCACCAGCAGCTGATTTTGACCCCCGATCGCATATTGGGTGATCATCCGGACTCTCGCTTTTACATTGCCTTTGTGAAAATCGGCAAGCGACTCTCCCGTGACTGCCTGATATTGAGCAGCAAACGAGCCTACAGTTGAAGCAATGTCAAAAGCAAAAGACTTGTCCGGCTGGATAAATTTCAGCGCCAGCTGAGCGTCATCTTCATCCTGCTGAACACCGTAAGGCAAGCGGACCGCAATAAATTCCGCCTGAACGCCTTCTTCTCTCAATTCTTCAACAGCCAGCTGGGTAAGCCTGCCCGCCAATGTGGAGTCCTGTCCTCCGCTGATGCCTAAAACAAAGCCTTTGGCACCCGTTTTTTTCAAATAGCTTTTTAAAAAACCGACCCTTTTTTCAATTTCCTGTTTCGGTTCGATAGAAGGCTTTACATTCAGTTCCTGCATGATTTTTTCTTGTAAAGTCATCCGTCATTCCTCCTTTTGACTGAATGAACCGTAATGATTATGTCTTTAACTATAGCATATGTCCCATTTCAAAGTGAATATTGAGGTGCGCAAAGAACCTTCCCCCCTTCGCGAATAAAAACAGTGCCCCCTGGCAAAATAACAAGAAGATTAGAGGGGTTGAAACGATGAAACAACAAGCGAAAAAAGGAGATTTAAAATGGTGGCAGCTGTCCATGATCGGGGTCGGCTGCACAATTGGAACCGGGTTTTTTCTCGGCTCAAGCATCGCGATTAAGAAAAGCGGCTTTTCCGTATTGGCCGCCTTTCTTCTTGCTGCCCTTGGCACTTTTCTTGTCTTTCAGCAGCTGGCGAAATTAACGGCAGATCATCCTGTTGAAGGGTCTTTTTGTTCTTACGCCAGAGAGGCCTTCGGCAATTGGGCGGGGTTTAGCAATGGCTGGGTCTACTGGTCATCGGAAATGCTGATCATCGGGAGCCAGTTGACGGCGATTTCACTGTTCACGCGCCATTGGTTTAACCAGATTCCGCTGTGGGTGTTCGCTTCCATTTATGCGATTCTCGGACTGATCGTCATTTTCACAGGGCGCAGCAGTTTTGAAAAAACGGAAAACATACTGGCCGTGTTGAAAACGGCGGCCATCTTAATGTTTATCATCATCGCTGTCTTGGCATTGTGCGGGCTGCTGCCCGGGAAAACGCCTGAAGTACAGTTCCCTGACCGGGTTCACGAATTGTTTCCTTTCGGCTTTATGGGGTTGTGGACAGGGTTGATTTACACATTTTACGCCTATGGGGGAATCGAAGTCATGGGTCTGATGGCGATTCACTTAAAAGACCCGAAAGATTCATCAAAGTCAGGCAGCCTGATGCTCATAACCCTTGCTGTGATCTACGTCGCATCGATCGGGCTGGCCATGCTCCTTGTACCCCGCGGGGCATTTACCGAACAGAACAGCCCGTTTATTACGTCATTAAAAGACTTTCATCTCGATTTGATCATGGATATTTTCAACGGCATTTTTATTATCGCCGGTTTTTCAACGCTGACCGCTTCCTTGTTTGCTGTCACCACACTGATGGGAACAATGGCGAAAAACGGTGATGCTCCCGCCTGCTTTGCGAAAAAAGAAAAGGCGAAAGTATCGTGGCCGGCACTCGGCTTGACGGTGCTCGTTCTCGCTGCTTCCATCGTCCTGTCGCTGCTCTTGCCGAAGCAGCTTTATGAACACATGACGACGGCCGCCAGCTTAATGCTGCTCTATAACTGGATGTTCATCCTGCTTTCCAGCAAAAAGCTCACAAAGCCGAAAATGAAAGGGAATGTCCAGATTGTCACAGCACTCGTCCTGATTTTATTTGCCGTTTCGGGTACGTTATTTGAAAAAAACAGCAGGCCCGGTTTTTTTGTGAGCCTTCTGTTTCTTGCCGTTATTGCTGCTGTGACGTTGCTGATGAAAAAAAGGTGGGCGCATCAGGAAGAGAAAAACGGGCAGACATAATCAGCCTCCCGCCTTCAGCAGTTCGAGCATCCCCTGATAGCCAAAGTAACATCCGAAAACAATCAGACTGATGCCCGCGAGCCAAGTCGTTGCCTGGATCATCCGCGGGCTTAAAAATGTTCTGAATGTCCCTGCAAGAAAAGACATGGCCAAGTCCCACAGAAAAAGTCCGATTAAAATGCCTGAACTGCAGATCAGCAGCTGGTATGATTCGTACATCTCTACCGTTTTCGCCAAAATGCTTCCGTAAATGCCGAGCCAAAACATGATGCTTAACGGGTTTGAAAGGGAGATCACCAGCCCAGACAAGAAAGATTTGCGGTATGAACCTTTCTCTCCCGAACCTCTCATCAGCGATACTTCCTTCGCCTTGACCAGACTCTCGATCCCCGTATAGGTCAAAACAAAAAAACCAAACAGCCATAAAAACGTTTTTAAGAATGGCGCTGTCAAAAATTGAGCGACTCCAAAGTAGATTAAAGCCATATATAAGACATCCGCCGTCACAGCGCCAAGTCCAAACAGCCAGGCATGAAAGAATCCGCCTTTCATGCCCCTGTCGATCTGCGCCGCATTCACAGGGCCGACAGGTGCGGCCAATGACAAACCCAAAAACACATAACTCAGGAAGATGTTTATCATATCTCGTCCCCCTTCCGCGGATAACTTGTACAATGTATTCAAAAAGAGGACATGATAGAACAAACAGCTTAAAAAGCCTTTTCCCATTGCGGGAAAAGGCTCTTCTTTATATGCCAAGCTTTGAAAGTGCAAACGTCCAAATGCAAATGATGAAAAGCAGGATCAAGCTGTATTTAACGGTTTGGCTGAAAAGCTTTGATTCCTGCCCTGTCTCTTGAACCGCGGCTGTTGCAATCGCAATCGACTGCGGTGAGATCAGCTTGGCCATCACGCCTCCCGCGGTATTGGCGGCAAGCAGCAAAGCTGAACTTGTCCCGATTTGCGCGCCGGTGACTGCTTGCAGGTGGCCGAATAAGGCATTGTTGCTGACGACTGAACCTGTGATAAAGACACCGATCCAGCCCAATACAGGACTGACGAATGGAAAAATATCCCCTGCTTTGGCGAGCGCCAGTCCAATGGTTGAACTCAATCCGGCATAATTGGCCAAGTTTGCAAAACCCATCACAAAGCAAATGGTGAGAACGGGGAGCCACAGTTCCTTGACCGTCTCTTTCAAACTGGAGAGTCCTCCGCGGAAACTGATGTTTCGGCTCAGTACAATCGTGATGATCACGGCGATCAGTATCGCCGTACCCGTCGCTGAAATGAGGTCAAGCTTCATCAAGGCATCAAGCGGTGCCGGTTCCGGGGATATCGGCGGCGTTTTCAGCACTTCCCGGTGAAGAAAAGGCATGTTGAATAAAATCGTCGTTTGCTTCAGCAATCCGCCTTCCTGAAAAAGCCCTTTGAAACCGGGGAGGCTCCACACCGCAATGACGGCGGTCAAGATATAAAACGGTGACCAGGCTTTCATAATGTCTGCTGCATGATATTTTTCAGCGGGTTCATGTTCATTCCCGGCTTCCCTGTATATGTGACGCGGCTGCCACTTTTTCAAAAACAGCGCCAGCGCTCCCATGCTGATTAAAGCGGCCAAAATGTCAGCAAGCTCCGGCCCCAATCCAATCATCGTTAAAGTCTGCACCGCCGTATAGCTTCCACTTAATACGAGAAGAGCCGGCAGCGTTTCCCTTATTCCTTTAAACCCGTCCAATATGAAAACGAGCAGGAACGGGACAAAGAAAGCAATGACCGGCAGCATCAAAGCGAGCGTTCTGGAAAGCTCAACCGGTGTCAAGCCTCCCATCTGCGCTCCTGTGATCACCGGAATTCCGATGGCTCCAAAGGCGCCGGATGCCGCATTTGCAATTAAACATAGGGATGCCGCTTTCAAAGGTTTAAAACCAAGCTCGACAAGAAGAACGGCGCTGATCGCAATCGGCACACCGAAGCCTGCCGCGCCTTCCAAAAAGGCGTTAAAACTGAACCCGATCAGCAATAACTGAAGCCGCTGGTCAGACGAAATCCCGGCAATGCTCGCTCTGATCACTTTAAACTTTCCGGTTTTGACGGAAATTTTGTAAAGCCATACAGCCATCAGGACAATATATCCGATCGGCCAAAGGCCGTTTGCAATTCCAAGTAAAACGGCGGAGACAGCTTTTGCAGCTGGCATGTGAAAAAAGAACACAGCTACAATAAAGCTGACCGCCAGCGTCAAAAATGACGCGATGATTCCTTTCATCTTCAACACGGTCAATGCAAGGAGAAAGAAAAGAATCGGCAGAATGGCGGCAAAAGCGCTTATAAACAGATTCCCAAACGGATCGTATATCTGCTGCCACATTTTCATCATCTCGCAATCTTCATGATGTTCAGTATCTTCATGATGTTCAGTTACGCCTGCAATTCAAAATGCGGTTTTAAAATTGCTTTTAACACACCTGCGCTATGCTTGAATTGTTGTTTTTCCTTTTCATTCAGGTCGAGCTCAACAATTTCCTTAGCTCCGCATCGGCCGACAACCGCCGGAACTCCGATATAAACATCATTTTCTCCAAATTCACCATCAAGATGAGCGCTCACGGTCAAAATCGCTTCTTCATTGCGGTAAATCGCTTTCGTAATACGCGCGAGGCTCATGGCAACTCCGTAGTATGTCGCACCTTTTTTCTCGATAATGTGGTAAGCGGCGTTTTTTACATTGTCAAACAGTTCATCAAGATCTTCCGCTTTGTATTTCTCATTTCTTTTCAGCAAGTCGCTGACGGGAACTCCTCCGATATTCGCATGACTCCAGACAGGCAGCTCCGTATCTCCGTGTTCACCAATAATATAGCCGTGCGCATTGTGGGCAGCGACACCGAAATACTCGCTGAGCAAGTAGCGGAAACGGGCAGTGTCAAGTGTTGTACCGCTTCCGATGACGCGTTCTTTCGGAAGGCCGCTGAATTTCCAAGTCGCATAAGTCAAGATGTCGACCGGGTTTGTAGCGACGAGGAAGATGCCGTCAAAACCGCTGGCCATGACTTCTCCGATGATTCCTTTGAAAATTCTCAAGTTTTTCTCGACGAGATCCAGGCGGGTTTCACCCGGCTTTTGGTTCGCTCCAGCGCATACGCAGACAATATCGGCGTCTTTGCAGTCCTCATATGTGCCGTACCATGTTTTCACAGGATGCGGGGCAAATGCTTTACCGTGGTTTAAATCCATGACATCGCCCATTGCTTTGTCTTTATTTAAATCAATGATCACAAGTTCGTCTGTGATACCTTGGTTAATTAACGTAAATGCATAACTGCTTCCAACAAAACCCGCACCGATCAATACTGTACGGTTGACTTTTTGGTTTCTCATGACTCATCATTCCTTTGCCGTTTGTTTTAAACTGAGTTGTTTGTGAAATTCTTCACATTCATATTGTGCAATACTTCACATACTTTTTCAAGTGATATACATTTTAATTTATGTCTATTTTGTGTCTCCACATATTTCTTCCTTAAATTTGTACATTTTCTGGTAAAAATATGCCTTATGGCTAAAGAAAAATTGATAAACGTGTTGCAAAAGACGGCTTTATCTGCGAGTGCATCAGGCCCATACCAATATAACTTTCCCATTTTCAGCAGTCATAACACCTCTAATCTTCAGCAGAATTCAATCATCGCCGGCTATGGTGCTATCCAAATTAACATTTTAAATATTCAATCTTTTAGTTTGTTAGTAAAGCTTACAAAAATACTGCCAACCCTAATCAATTTTGTCATGATAAATTCTAGAATCTATCGGATGGGGAGTGTTGCAATTGAAATTGGCGGATTTGAGGAAGAGCGGACACGCGCCTTCCTTGTTGTCATCTTTTTTATATTTCGATGTCAGCTTTATGATTTGGGTGTTGCTGGGGGCGCTTGGTGTTTATATTACGGCTGATTTTGATTTATCGCCTTCTCAGGTCGGATTGATCGTCGCCATACCTACTTTGGCCGGATCGTTTTTCCGGATTGTACTCGGCATTTTAACCGACCGTTTCGGACCGAAAAAGACGGCCATTGGCGGAATGCTGGTGACGATGATTCCGCTGATATGGGGGTGGCAGTTCGGTTCATCGGTCGCCGAGCTGTTTATCATCGGAATTCTACTCGGTGTGGCAGGCGCAAGCTTTTCCGCATCCCTTCCTATGGCGAGCCGCTGGTATCCGCCGCACTTGCAAGGTCTTGCCATGGGAATCGCCGGGGCGGGAAACAGCGGAACACTGCTTGCTACGCTATTCGGCCCTCGCCTTGCGGAGCAAGTGGGCTGGAACGGTGTCATGGGACTGGCACTGATTCCTTTAACCCTCGTGTTATTCAGCTATTTCCTTATGGCTAAAGAACCTCCGAATCAGCCGGCGCCTAAACCGCTTAAAGACTATTTTGCCGTTTTCAAAGAAAGGGACACTTGGTATTTTTGCCTTCTCTACAGCGTGACATTCGGGGGTTTTGTCGGCTTGTCCAACTTTCTAAGCTACTTTTTTGCATCCCAGTATGCCGTTCCGGCGGTAAGAGCCGGCGAATTTGTCACGCTTGTCGTTGCATCCGGAAGCTGCCTCCGCCCTGTCGGCGGGTTGATTGCCGATAAAATCGGCGGCGTGCGTCTGCTGCAGTTTCTCTTTATCGGAGTGGCTCTGTGCATGTTCTCGGTCAGCATGCTCCCGCCTCTTGGCGTTGTTACGGCCGCATTATTTGTCGGCATGGGCTGCCTCGGAATGGGGAACGGCGCGATATTCCAGCTTGTACCGCAGCGATTTCAACAAGAGATCGGGATGGTGACGGGGATCGTCGGTGCTGCGGGAGGAATCGGCGGATTCTTCCTCCCGAATATCCTCGGAACGCTGAAGCAAATCACAGGTACGTATTCAAGCGGATTCCTCACCTTCACCGTTATCGCATTTTTGGCACTCGGACTGCTTTTGTTTGCTCAGGCCGGATGGAAAAAACAGTGGAAAGCCGAGGAGAAATCAATCCGGATTTAAGGGGAGCCGCCCGATTCTGTTCGGGCGGTTTTCTATTCGGCAAAGCTTGTTTGATCTTTTTGTTATCCAGTCCGGACATGACGATTGGACGTTCATGTGAAGAGTCACCCTGATCTTCCTGAATGATTAGATGCAGATTCAAGCGCTTTCTCCGCGAATTCCAGAATCCCGCTGTCGAGTGGATAAAGCCCGTTTGGCTCTTCAGATTTACGAACCTCCCAAAATCGATCAACTAAATCCTTATGTCCCTTAAATGAATGATCAGACAGGCACATGATATCCTCCGCAATTTGCTTTCCCCATTCAGACTCAGGCGGTACCTCTTTTTTTAAACACAGCTTAATCCGCTTGATAATGGAGAGCCATTGCTTTGTGATGAAATCGTCATTCTCCGCCTTCGGAAGCCTTTCTGCTAAAATCTCAGCTTCCTCTTCAGAGAACGATTCCTTCCATGGTTTATGCCGGGGCTGTCTGACGAGCTTGAGAAGGGCTTCCCAGCTTAAGCTTCCTTCGATTTGATACATGTTCAGCAAAGTGTTTGTATGCTGCAGGCTCTTCGTCAGCTGTTCGATCTCCGAGTGCAGGCGCCTTTTATGCATTTCAATGATACTGATGGTATCCAATTGATCCCTTAACGTTTTGATATGTTCCAATGAAAATTGAGCAGATTTCAAGATCATAATTTTTTCGAGCTCTAACATATCTTCCTTCGAATATTGCCTGCGCCCATTTGGCAGTGTTGTGCTCGGTTTTAATAAACCGATTTGATCGTAATAGCGGAGCGTCCTTACGGATATCCCCATCATCTTCGCCACCCGCCCGGTTGTCAGTTCTTCTTTCACCATATCTCCCTCCTAACATAGCGCTTGAAGATTACGTTACGTCACTATTTAAAATAATTTTATCTCAAAAATAGGAGGGTTTTGTAATGGAATGGAAAAATCCTTGGAACAAAAAGCAGCGGGTTTGCTTGTTTTTGATCGCCTTTGCAGCTGTTCCGATTTTCATTGAATATTTATTAAAGAATGCTTTGGATCTGCTTTTAGGCGAAGGCATGCCTTCAGCTATATTGATGAGTATTGCAATGGCGGCCGTTTTTATTCTAAGCCTGTACTATATCGCCTTAAAGCCGGACCGCCTGTCCTGGCGGGAAATCGGAATCTCCCGGTTCGCCCCTGCATACTTGATTCATATAGCGGGATGGACGGTTTTTTTTATCGTGATGACGTTTGCCGTTATGGAAATCCTGACTTGGTTCGGGGTAAGCTACGAAAATACAAAAACAAAAACGATCACTGCCGATCCTTCATGGTTGAACATTGCAATGTCTTTCGCTTCTGCCTGCATCGTTTCTCCCATCTACGAAGAATTGTTTTACCGCGGCTTTCTTTACCGCTGGTTCCGCGCTGAATTCGGGGTTGTATGGGCACTTGTTGCAAGCAGCGCTCTCTTTATGATCGCTCACATCCCCACATATAACACCCTGGCCGTTAACTTTGGAACAGGGCTTGTGTTTGCCTGGACATACGAAAAAACACGCTCGATTATACCTGCGATGATCATCCATAGTTTATTTAACGCGATTTTGCTGTTTCTCACAATCTTACTCACATAATGCAGCATGCGGAAGTTTTTCAAAATAGATTCGTCAAATTCGAATACCAGATATTAATCCATATCATGTTGTCCGTATAAAGCAGGATGCCGATGACGATCATCAGCGCGCCTCCCACTTTCATGAGCATATTCGAATATTTCATAAGCGGCCTGATGTTTCCGATAAAAAACGCCATGAGCAAAAAAGGAATGGCAAAGCCTAAAGAATATGCGGTAATCATCATGAATGCGCTCCCAAAATCAGGGTTCTGAAAATTTGCATATGCGATCGTTCCGAATATAGGACCGATGCACGGCGTCCAGCCCGCCGCAAAAATCATTCCGACCAGCATTGAATTCAGCAAGCCTATTTTTCCCTTTCTAAACGAAAAGCGCCGCTCCTTCATCATGAAAGCCGGCCGGAAAACACCGAGTAAGAACAGGCCCATGACGACGACAAATATCCCGCCCAGCATGCGGATCAAGTTATGGTATTGCAAAAACAGCAGGCCAAACGAGCTGGCGGAGAAACCCAATATGTAAAAGATCACAGAAAAACCGGCCAAAAAAGCCGCCGCGTGAATCATCACCAACTGTTTGATACGCTTTGCATTTCGGTTTTTCAATTCGCTGACCGAAATCCCGGTAATGTACGAAATAAATGATGGATACAAAGGCAGGCAGCAAGGAGAAATAAACGACAGGAAACCGCCGCCGAATGCCAGCCATAAAGCGGTCATATACTTCCATCCCCTTCATGTTTATATATTTTTTACCATGCGATTCTCTTACTCTAGCATAACATAAAAAACCGCCTATCATGGCGGTGATTTTTTGTATATTTGAAGCCGCCGCCAGCTGATTTGGGGGGCGGCTTCTTTATTTTTTTAACCGTTTATAGCGGCTTTTTTCATATTGTCCTGAAGTTCCAATATGCGTTTTGCCCCTTCTTCGCGCAGACGTTTGTTCTCATCTTCAATCTGCTTCGTCTCCTGCATGCCTTTGACAATCGTATTCCAAGATTGTTCGATCGTTTCAATATCGATGCTCGGTCTTCCGGACATTCTTGCAATTTCGAC
Organism: Bacillus haynesii; assembly: GCF_014042035.1. NCBI lineage: Bacteria > Bacillati > Bacillota > Bacilli > Caryophanales > Bacillaceae > Bacillus > Bacillus haynesii. The sequence continues at coordinate 2,696,541 of NZ_CP059494.1, forward strand.
GGACTGGCTTGAAATATTTTCAGCGTTCCGCTTCAGCATTTCGTTTGTGCGGCGGTCGAGTTCGCTCATTGAATCGGCGACAAGCTTTTGGCGCTTGGCGGTAACAGCCTGGATGATGCCATTTTTAAAAATCGGAATCGTAATGATGAATGCCGAGTTGATTTTCCCGATCAGCTTTGTGTTTCCGCGCTGGAGCAGGCGGATTTGCGGCGCGGTTTGAATCGCGACCATCCGGGCCATATCGAGATCATACACCCGTTCTTCCAGCGCTTGAATGCCGTTTCGAAGCGTATCAAGCTCCATCTGCGCCATCTGGTTCCCGCTTGCCGCTTTCGCTTCATATTCAGGGATGAGCTGCTGCAATTCTTCTATTTTCATCTGGCCGGCTACAACGTATTTCTCCAGCTCCACATAGTAATGGAGATTGCTTTCATACATTTCATCAAGCGTCACGGTTGATTTTGTCATTTCATCTTTATATTTCGAAATTTCAATGTTGATTTTTTCGATTTCTCCGCCGAGCGTTTGATATTTTTTAAATATTTTCTCGATCATGCTGTTGCCGCGCTTAAACAATTTGGAGAGCAGACCTTTCTGTTCTTCAAAGTCATTCTTGTCAAAGCGGTCCATGATTTTTCCGAGCTGCGTCAACATCGCACCTGAATCTGTCACACTGTTCGTTCTCATCATGGAAAGAATGCGGTCGGAGAACTTGGATATTTCAAGTGCGGGCTCCTTTCCGAATTCTAAAAGCTCCACTTGGTTTTTCACGTCAATTTGCCGAGCGAGAGCTTGCACATCAGGCTCCTGCCGGAGTTTGGCACGGATGTCCTCGGCTTTTTCAACCGTGATCTCTTCCTCTTTGCTGATATTGACGATGCTTGTTTCATTTGGATTTGCCATCAGAATGGCCCCCTCCTTAAAAAATTTTATTGATGAACTTCCGGACGATTGACGGCTCTTTAAACTCCTGGTTGAAGGACATTTCATCAAGCCAATGGGTATCAAAATGCTGTCCGTCGATATGGTGGTCAATACACTTATGGCCCGGCGGATTATAGATGATGATGTCAATGCCGATTTCATTTAACAAAAGCAAGGCGGCCGCGTCCGACCGGGTGAGTGTTCCCGTCTGTTCAGTGTGATACAAGATCAGCTTCGGTACTGTCTGTGAATAGTCAAATGTCTGAATCATGTTCAAAAGCGCTGCCGGAAGCTGTACCGCCTGAGTAAACAAATACAGCTGCACATCAGCTGTCTTTTCATTGTTCAAGGCCACCATCTTTGGACTTTTGCACATCCTGGAAATCGCTTCGGCAATGCCGCGCTGAACTCCCTCAGGCAAATGTTTGTAGCGCCATATATTGCTCTCCATTAAACGGCCTGGATCGATCATCCCCGTTTGATCAAGCGCATGGCTGTAATGGAATTGATAATTCGACGTCTCTTCCTTTGTAAACGGGTAGCGCCGGATCGTATGCGACTCCTTATACTCCGTCAGTGTCTGCAGACGGTCCCAGTACTCTTTTTCATTGCTGGAGACGCCCATGACCATCGCGAATAAGTTCGGAATGTTGACCGTTGCTTGAGACGCCTGAAAATTGGGTCTGATAAAGGCGCGTTCCTTCGCAATTAAAAACAGTTCATCATACGTGGTCTTCAAAGTCACAGAGACTGGAGTATGCTCCCTGAACTGCCAAGGTTTGTACATCAGCGAATCCTCATTGTGCAGAACAGTATCCAGCTCCTTGGCGGAACGGTACGCCACCGTTGATTTGCGCTGGGGCTTTTCAGTCGGGAACGGCTCTAATGGAGACGTTCCCGGGTATGTGAAGACAAAAGAAAGTTTTTGTTCGGGATCAAGCTGGCGAAATTCGTCTTTTCCCTCCGGATGAAACAGCAGCACATCACATCCGACAAGCATCAAATAGTATAAAAAATACCGGTGGCTTTTTGTCGTGTCCCCGTACCAAACCACTTTCGGCATCGCACTTTCGCAGTCGGCCCCTTTCAGCCACTTCTCCAAATGGTTGCCCATCCATTTGACAAGGTCGAGGAGGACACGGCGAAAATCCGGATCGTTCAATCCTTTTTCATGAAAGGACTGAAACATCTGCAGCACTTCGATAAGCGCCTTTCTTAAATGCCGGTGCATAGCGGCGTCAGGGTGCTTAGGAATCAGCTGCTCCCCGTCGAGAAAAGCGGCAAACCGATTGACGGAAAGCCCTTTTTCTTTCTGATTGACCATATGGATGCGCTGTATGGCCTGAAACCTTTCCGGAGAAATGGTTTTATCAAGTGTCTCGCTTAACACATGCACATCACCGGATGCATACAGCTCATGGAGATATATGTAGTAATCCGTTTCATCGGGCGGCGTTCCGAGAATCCGTCCCGCCAAACGGCTTATCGTCAGATGTCCGTTTTTTTCATACGGGGTTCTCTCCGGCAGCGGCTTCTTGATGATCTGCTTCCATTCATCATCATTGACCAGGGCGTTTTGAATATTAATCTCTTGATTCATAGCGCTCAGCCGTCTCCCCTTTCTTCTGAGTCAGTATCACTCTTCCGTCCAAATACGGCACACATGCCCGCTCTTGTCACGGCATAGGTTGTCCCGAACTTTCTGATTGTTCCTGCAGGAAAGTCATGCGCTCTCTTTCGAAGCGTAGACGAATCAATCCCCCACTCTTCACAAGCCTGCTGAGAACTTAGAATCTCGCTACTCGTGAGATCGACTATTTTCATCATGGCTGTTCATCCTAAAATTTCATTTGTTTTCTCTTGAATTCACAATGTCTGCTTTAGAGATCATGGTGGTAGTGCGGCTCTTTTACAGTAGAGGAACTGATCTTTTAAGCGTTTTGCCCCTTTCCAATCACCCGTCCCAGACTACCTCCCGAATGATCCAAGATTTGAAAGCGGTTTGGACGCTCTAAGTATGTCCGTATAGCTGCGGTTTCCATGATATACCCCGTAGATTTCAGCCTTTAATAATATTTTTTTGGCCCAACTAAGGTACGGCTTGATTTCGATCATTTTATTTGAGAAAGAACTTTTTACAACGCCGCGGGTGCCGTCGGCACTTTCGACGATGCTCAGGGCATCCAGATAATCCTCCATTGATATGACGTGCAGGCTTTGGACCGCTTTTATTTGTGACGGATGAATCACGCTCTTGCCGTGAATGCCGTTGGCCAGGTCAAGAAGCGTTTCATTGATCAATCCGTCCATATACCGATTGATCACAAGCGAAGGTTCCCCCGCCTCAGCCCAATTCGGCGCGAAAGGCGGGACCGTTCGCGAAGCATCTTCAAAGTACTCCCAGACAGGCCCCGAAATCACGAATTGCAAGCCAAAATAATTGACGATATCTTTGATGAAATCAGAGATGACCAAAATGTCATAAATCGGCGTTTCCGGTTTTCTTCTTAACCCGTACAGACCGCACAAATCAGTCGCGCCGATCCTGATATTCAGAATGATATCCTGATAAAAGCCCAGCGTTGATTTTAATTCCTGCAGCGCCTTTGCCCTCGTTTCCATTGCCAGCAGATCGGGTGTCTCAAAGATCGGCATTCCGTACAGCACAATGCCGGATTCTTGCGATAGTTTCGTTAAAGTATCAAGGTAGTGCTCTGCATTCAACATCGAAAACTTCGGAAATACGAATCCGGTAAACAAGTGAAGCGCGCGGCCGAGCTTGTTGCCCAATTCGAGCATTTGCTCCGGTTCCCGCACCCGGATAAACATTAGCGGCAACACATCGCTGCTGATGTTTTGCAGTTTTTGCGCCTGGTAAATCATATCGGCCTGACTGACAAGATTGTTTTCAGCCTGAAGAACCTCACAATCGCCGATCGAATCTTCAAGGCAAAAAACGACCGAGCACAGTTCAGGATACTTGTTATTGATCATGACATCTGCTATATCTTTTCGGTTCCCCGGAACATAAAGCGCAGCTCCAAGCGCATACTCCAGAATGTGCTTCGGAGAGTCTTTTGTAACCGAGCCCGGCAGTTTGAAAAAGACATCTTCTTTTTGAGAGGCGGATAAAAAATCAAAGTATTGCATATGGGTCACCTTCTTTGAATAGGAATCATACACCCCTTTGATGTAAAAAAGGGCGGAGCAGATATACTCCCCCCTTTATGTTTTGCAGTTTGTTATTCTTCCTTTGAAGCCGCCGTTTGCTCTTTCACAGCTTTTTGCTTGTTCAAATAGTGAATGATGAATGTTGCGGCAAAAGCGATTATCAGAATGATAAAGAAGACGCTGTGCGGCATTTCAATATGCCATACACTCGCAGCCATTTTCAGTGCGATGATCCCGATCAAAACAAAGGCCGTTGTTTCAAGTTCAGGCACTTTGTCAATCAGCGTCAGGAAGAATTTCGCAACAGTTCTCATCATTAAGATGCCGAGCATGCCGCCGATCAGAAGCACCCATACCTTTTCGGATACGGCAAATGCCGCCAGGATGCTGTCGACTGAAAATGCGAGATCCATGAGCTCTACCGAAATGACAGTCGCCCAGAAGACCCCGAAAACGCGTACCATCCAGCTGTCTTTTTTGATGGCGTTTGCTTCATCATCGCCCTCGCCGATGAAGAAGTGCTTGATGACGAGCCATGCCAGATATGCGGCTCCAAGCAGTTTGATCCACCAGAATTTAATCAGGATCATACCAAGTCCAATGAATAGAAATCTAAAGAAGTAGGCCCCGATTAAACCGTATGTCAACGCTTTTTTGCGTTGTTTTTCCGGAAGGTGCTTCACCATGACGGCGAGAACGAGAGCATTATCCGCAGATAAAAGCCCCTCCAGCACGACCAGCGAGCCGATCAGCCCCCAGGAAACGGGGTCCGTTAATACTTCCACCCACATTTCCCAATCGAAAAATGAGGCGTAAATTGACATAATATGATGAAATAAATCCACTTTCGTTACCTCCTAATGATGAAAAAGCAAGACTGAATCACGCAAACGTGATTCAGCCGGCAAAACTAGACTTGCAGGCCGTAGTTGCGGCAAAGCGATGCCAATCCGCCGGAAAATCCGCTGCCGATGGCATTGAATTTCCAATCGGCTCCGTGACGGTACAATTCGCAAACAACAACCGCTGTCTCAATCGAAAAATCCTCTCCCAAGTCAAAGCGAAGCAGCTCTTCATTTGTTGATTCATCAACGAGCCGGACAAACGCATTTGAGACTTGTCCAAAGTTTTGGCTGCGGCTTTCCGCCTCGTGAATCGTCACCGTGATGCCGATCTTTTCAACATGGGCGGGTATTTTTGAGAAATCGACGATGATTTGCTCGTCATCGCCTTCACCTTCTCCTGTCCGATTGTCACCCGTATGAATCACGGCGCCGCTCGGATGCTCGAGATTGTTGTAAAAGACGAAGTCGCGTTCATTGATGCATCGATCGTTCTGATCGACAAGAAAGGCCGACGCATCCAAATCGAAATCGGCGCCTCCGGTATATTTGTTAGTATCCCAGCCTAAACCGATCAGCGCTTTCGTCAAACCGGGGTTCGTTTTCGTTAAATCGATCCTTTGTCCTTTAGATAATTGAATCGCCATCGATAGGACCTCCTTTAAGAAATGTCAGGTGCCGGACAAACGGACGCCGCGCGGCGCCCGCTGTCCGGATCGTCAAAATCAGCCGACCTGCAGGCCGAAATCGGTGGCGATCCTCGCCAGCCCGCCTTGATAGCCTGAGCCGATCGCTGAGAATTTCCATTCTCCTCCGTGGCGGTACAGCTCTCCCGTGATCAGCGCTGTTTCAATCGAGAAATCTTCACCCAGATCATAGCGGATTAACTCTTCGTTCGAGTCTTCATTGATCACGCGAACGTAAGCATTTGACACCTGTCCGAAATTTTGGCGGCGCGCTTCCGCTTCATGAATCGTAATCACAAAAGAAATCTTTTGAATGTCGGCAGGCACTGCATTCAAATTGATTTTTACCTGCTCATCATCTCCTTCGCCTTCCCCTGTCCGATTGTCGCCTGTATGTATGACAGCTCCGCCTGCGCCCTCGGTCTGATTATAGAAAATAAAGTCCTTTTCAGAAGCGCATTTGCCGTCTGCATTGAGCAGGAACACGCTCGCATCAAGGTCAAAATCAGCGCCGCCGTCATATTGATTGACGTCCCAGCCAAGGCCGACGACGACTTTCGACAATCCGGGATTTGTTTTTGTTAAATCGACCTTTTGTCCTTTTGCTAATGAAATTGCCATGTTGATCTCCCCATTTCTTTTATGAATGTCAGGCGTAGCGTTTGACGATTTCCGTAATGCTCGTATCGTTTGTGCCTTCTCCGACAGCGGTGAATTTCCACTCGGCGCCGTCACGGTAAATCTCGCCAGCAATCAGGCTTGTCCGTCCAGAATAATCGTCCCGCAGATTGTACTTGACCATCTCCCTGCGATCATTCATATTGACGATGCGTATGAAGGCATTTTCGATCATTCCGAAATGCTGGCTTCGTTTCACACAATCGTATATATTCACGACAAAGACAAGCTTATGAATATGCGAAGGAACTTTTTGCAAATCTACGATGATTTGTTCATCATCTCCGCTGCCTTCCCCTGTCAGATTATCTCCGGTATGTTCGATGCTGCCGCATCTGCTCTTCAAGTTTCCGAAATAAATGACGTTCTTGTTCTCTGTGACTCTTCCGTTTTCCAGCATCAGCACAGATGCGTCACAGTCAATATTCGGGGCTCCTCCTCCAAACAGCTTTCCAAAAAAACCGCCGCTTCCGGACGCTACCGGGTCCCAGCCGAGACCGACCAAAATCTTCGAAAGCCCCGCTTTACCTTTTGTTAAATCAATCCGCTGACCTTTCTCTAAAGAAATAGCCAAACTGTTCACTCCTCCGTTGAATCATGACTTTCAAGATTACAGTGCTGGATGAGAATAAGAGTTTGAAAGATCCAATTATCACGCCAGCGTGATTCATATCTTCACAACTACAAGACCAATGAATCATTATTTAACCTGCTTAACTATATATACGGAAAGATTCAGAAGAAAGTTTCGCGGTTTTTCGATATTTTCTTATCATTTTTTCATCCTGGTCAAAATATAGACGACAATAGTAGCGATTGCACGAAGTCATCGTGTTTGATATGCTGTATCTAAAAGATATATATCAATTAGATATAGAAAGGCGGTATGTATGACAAAAAGAAATCACACGACTTATGCGCTGCTTGGATTGATTACGGCCGGCTACCGAACGGGTTACGAAATGAAACGAATGATCGACCAAAGTTTAAATCATTTTTGGAAAATCAGCTACGGCCAAATTTATCCCGCACTGCGCCAATTAACAGAAGCAGGCTGGGTCGCTGCATCTCCGGCGCTCTCGGACAAAAAGCCGGACAGAAAAGAGTACCTGATTACCGATGAAGGTCAAAAAGCGCTGCAGAGCTGGCTTGAAGAACCGATCAATGGCATCGCCTCAGAAAAAAACGAATTTTTGCTGAAGCTGTTTTTCAGCAAGGAAGAAGAGCGGGAGAAAACCGCTTTGAAAGTCAAGGAGTACCAACAAAAGCTAGAAGAACGGCTTGAGGCATATCAAGCAATCGAGCAGTCAATTCTTTCATGCAGCACCCATTCAAAGGACAGAGAGTACTGGCTTTTCACTTTGGATTATGGAAAACGCACCACTTCGGCCGGAATTGAATGGTGTGAAGCCACAATCAACCGGCTGAATGGAAAGGAAGGGACCAATGGGTAAAACGATCATCAACAAGCCTTTTACGGCCGCCCCTGAAGATGAAGTCGTTGTATTTGTGATCGGGATGAGAATAAACAAGTGGCATGCTGTTCATAAATGGTGGCCGGTTTTTACCGCCATGCCCCCTATGATAAAAGAGCTTCATCAAAACAAAGACCTCGGCTTTTTGGCAATGGAATCATGCATCAATTTCAGGACGATTTTTCTCATTCAATATTGGCGTTCTTTCGAAGATTTGACAGCATATGCAAAGGGTGATAAACATATGGCGGCTTGGCGCCGTTTTTATCAGAAAACTGCCGCATCAGGAGCTGTCGGCATCTATCATGAAACGTATACAGTTCCAAAAGGGCGCTATGAGGCTTTTTACCATAACATGCCGATGTTCGGCTTGGCAAAAGCGTACGGACATCAACCTGTCACCCATAGAACCAAGACGGCTGAACAGCGAATGCGGGGATCTGAAATAAGCTAAAAGAGGCTATCGCAATCGATAGCCCCTTTCAACTTAAAAAGCTCCTGCCCCGTCGCTCCCGCCCGCTCCGGGACCGCCTGCATCATATGCCCCGGCGTGCTCCTGCGAAGACGGCAGCTGCCAGCTGTAAAACGGATAATGCAAACAGCCGGCTGCGGCCATACCCAGTACAGGGGAAGCGTAATCAAGCCTGTTTGCTGATTGATTGAGCCACACGGCAGAATCATCCTCAACCTCAAGCACAATTGCATAGATCATCGTCTTTTCGTTTTGAGACAGGCTTCTCCCTGAGAACAAATCTTCTTTTCTCAGATGGTTTCTCCAGGAAAGAATCGATCTTCGGCAGATGGAGGCATACCTGTTTTCTTTCACGGCCGGAATGAAAGCAATTAATAAAATGGACAGCCCGACACATATGCCGTAATACAAAATGGTGTGAACGCTGTCAGTAAAAACAGACGCCAAAAACAATCCGGCCAAAAACAGAGTCGTATACAGCTTTGATTTCGCAAGAACAATGCCTGCCGACAGCGCAAAGCCAAATATGACGCAAGCCGCCATGAATCCGGCTGGATGCACCACATCTGCATACAAGATAAAGAGCAGGAGCCCGGTATGGACAGAAAGCAGTGAAAGCGACAGCATTCTCAGCCAGCGATTTTCTTGAAACAGCTCCTTAAATTCAGGCGCTTGTCTGACGCTTTCCGTCCATTTTTGAACCACGTTTTGAAGAATGATCCTCTTTCGTTCATATTTGCCCAACTGCTCCTTATGCTTGCATTCCTCCTCAGTCGGCCCGCTAAGGGAATCCAGCCTGAACATATAGGTATCGCTGCCCGTTTGCTCAAAAAGCTTTTCGATTAAGAGCTGATCAGGCTTTGGCAAATCCGCCTTGCTTCCGGAAAATTCGAATTGGTATGTGTCATCAGGCGCCTTAGGATCGTGGAGAAACCTCTCTTCCGCCTGCACCTTCCGCATAGTGACCAACCCCCGCTGATAAAGCGAAAGCAAGCCGGCAAGGAGATCACGGTCTGTGAAACGGCCTTTTTTGTAAAGAAAAGCGACAAGCACAGGATCAAAGGACTCGAGTTCTTCAAACGAAAGCATGACACGGCGTCTCTTCCTCAAAAACGAAAGCATGACAGCCATGATGACCATGAACCCGACAATCCCCGAAAATATCCAAATCATCCTGTCAGCGCCGGCAATCCGTTCATCCCGATCTGCGTAGCGTTTCGCCTCGTCTCTCTCCTCCTTCAGCAGCTCATCTTTCGTCTGATAAGAAGGGTGCCGAACCGCCTCCTTCAAGGCGCTTTGCGGAAAATATATTCTCAGTTCGGAGCCCGTGCCTGCGCGATAGAGTTCTGTCTCGTAGGTGACTGATGAATCGTTCACCTTCGTAATCTTTCCGTTTCCTTTTTCACGCAAAAACGCATGAATATCCCGCGCCTTTACCGAATCAGGCAGGTGCACTTCAATCTTTACGCGGCCGAAATCCGTATTTGCCTTTTGGTAAAATGAATGGATCAAAATCGACGTGTCTTCAAACTTTTGAGCGGCATCTTCGATCACATAGCGAAACATTACATTTTTCGTTTCATCCTTTGATGCCGAATAAGCAAAATAAGTCCCGTCTTCTTTCTTTGTCTTTAACGGGATGGCTTGATCGCCCTTTCTCTGGTGATCCGGAAGGAGATAGGCTTTAAAATTCTTCAAACGGCTCGCGGTTTCTTCGCTGAACGATCTTGTCGCCCCTTCAAAAGAACCTTTAAAATCGTATGTGTAAACTTCCTCTACGCTTAAATCACCGTTTTCTTTTACTGTTGCGCGTATATCAGCCCGCTCGATCGAGAAGGATTTGCCTGCTTCAGAAAAACCTGTGACAAGAAAAAAGGCAATAAACATAAAAAAGAAAAAGGAGTGCTTCATCGTTTAGTAAATCCTTTCGTTTTTTGTATCTGCCTTATATACGGAAAAGCAAGGAAATTGTTTCAGCGGTTCACAGAAATGACAGAGATGACAATTTTATTCTAAAAAAACACATCTACGGTCTGCCGCACAAACCATAGAAGAAAATGTGCATCATTTCCTCTGTAAACTGCCTGTTTTGTTCAAAGGCTTCACCCAGAGTTTTTGAATGTTCAATGATCATATTCATAAAGATGAGAAAGCTTTCCGCGGTGATTTTAGGAGAGATTTCACCTGTCCGATGACCTTCTTCAATCATTTGGAGCATAAGGGGAATGATTTTTTCATCGTATTGCCTCTTTACATAATCCATTATTTCACTGTCTTCGATCATCACCTCTTTGATGACCGTTAAAGCGAATTTTTGATTATTGGCTTCCCTTTTCTGCAATATCATCAATTCAATCTTTTCTTTAACCGAAATATCTTTGTTCATATATTCTTCAAATTCGCTGATAGAATGATCGATATAGTCTTTGAAAACCTCTTTCAGGAGCGCTTCTTTGCTTCCAAAGTAATTATAAATCGTCACCTGCGAAACATTTGCCTCTTTTGCAATATCGGTTATCCGGATGCGCTTTGGCTCCCATGTTTTGAGCATTTCCAAAGCCGTTTTTTTGATCTTCTCTTTAATCAGCAATGCCCTTTTTTCAAATCCGTTCATATAACCATCCTTACTTATCTTTCTTAATGAAATTATAACATATAAATATTTCACTAATTTTCGTTGACAAAAAAGTTCATAAGAACGTAAAATAAATTATGTAATTTTCAATCATTATTATTTCATAATTTTCATTTCTGGAGGTGTCACATGCTGACAGTTGAACGGCTTACGAAAAAGTTTTCCAACGGTAAAGGTATATTTGATGTTTCATTTCATGTTCGAAAAGGTGAAGTTTTCGGGTTTTTAGGGCCGAACGGAGCCGGAAAATCGACAACCATTCGACATATCATGGGGTTTATGAAGCCTGATCAAGGCGATATCAAAGTGAACGGAATGAACGTCTTGAATCATCAAGGCGACATTCAGCGGCATATCGGCTATCTTCCCGGAGAGATTGCGTTTATCGAAGGCATGACGGGAAAACAATTTCTCGATTTCATGGCAGACATGCACGGCTTAAAAGATACAGCTAAGCGCAATGAACTCATCGAACGGCTCCAGTTCGATGTTCATACTCCGATCAGAAAAATGTCGAAAGGAATGAAGCAAAAGGTCGGGATTGTCGCCGCTTTTATGCACAACCCCGAAGTCATCATTCTTGATGAACCGACATCAGGCCTCGATCCCCTGATGCAAAAAGTGTTTATTGAAATCGTGCTCGAAGAAAAAGCGAAAGGAACGACGTTTTTAATGTCTTCCCACAGCTTTCAGGAAATCGAAAGAACCTGTGACAGAGCCGCCATTATAAAAGACGGCATCATCATTGCCGTCAAGGATATTCATGAACTGCAGTCGATGCAGCGAAAAGTATTCGAAGTTACATTTGAAAACAAGGGCGACATTCCCGCCTTCATGAATTCGGGTCTGCAAATCGAGTCCCGGACGGAAAATCGTGTCAAAGTAGCCGTTTTAGGGAACCATGATCAATTTATTAAAGAAACAGCCAAATACCATATTCGGCATATTGATGCTTCTTCACAAAGCTTGGAAGAAATTTTCATGAACTACTATGACAGAAAGGAGACAGTGAAATGAACTTCTCCCTGTACAAACAAATGATGAGAACAAACATGAAAGGAATCATGAGCTACGGAGTAGGCTCCGCTTTCTATATCCTTTTGATACTGGGCATTTATCCAAGCATCGCGGGCAATGCGGAGGATATTGAGAAAATGATCAAATCGATGCCGGAAGGCTTTCTCAATGCTTTTGGGTTTGAAAACGGACTGGGGAATCTCGAAGATTTTATGTCTGGAGAGTATTACGGATTAATCTTTATCGTGATTTTGTCGATCTTCTCTGTCATGCTGTCGACAAAGCTTTTGGCAAAGCTCGTGGATCAAGGATCAATGGCATATATTCTGTCTGCGCCGACAACGCGCGGCAAAGTGGCTTTCACCCAAGCAGCCGTTTTAACGACAGGCCTATTGATCATTATGGCCGTGACGACAGCGGCCGGACTGGCTGGTTACCATTTGATGCTGGACGGTGATTACGATTTTAATGTGTCAAGGTTTCTCGTTCTGAACTTGGTCGGCTTTCTGCTCTTCTTTGCAGTCGGCGGCATTTCGTTCCTCTTTTCGGCCATTTCAAATGACGAAAAAAGGGCCCTCGGACTTTCCGGAAGCATCACGTTTTTATTCTTCAGCTTCGACTTGCTCGGGAAATTAAGCGAAAAGACGGAATGGCTGAGGAGCCTGTCGGTTTTCTCTTTATTCAGACCGGGCGATATTGTGAACGGGAGCGCCGACATCGCTCAAGTGTCTTTTGTTCTCGCCGCAGTCGGTTTTGCCGCCTTCGCACTCAGCATTCTCATCTTTAAAAAGCGCGACTTGCCGCTGTTATAAAAACGCCGCTCCCGATCAGGAACGGCGTTTGTTTCTGTATGATATTTTATTCAACGACCCGTCTGACAACTCCGTTGAATTTTTGCTTCCAGTAAGAATTGCTCATAGAATCGACGGATACCCCGCGTGAGCTGTTATCGTTCAAGAATGTGCCATTGCCTAGATAAATACCAACGTGGCCGTTCGTTTTGTATGTGTCAAAGAAGACCAAGTCTCCGCGCTTCATTTCAGACGCGCTCACAGCTCGTCCTTTGCCGACAAGCGTGCTTGTTGTCGCACCGAATCCAAGCTCTACGCCTGCTGATGCATAAGCCCAGCGCACGAATGATGAGCAGTCGAAACGACGGTTGTCGATATCAGCTTGTGTGCGTCCGCCTCCCCAATGGTACGGAGATCTGCCGACGATGCTTGAACCTGTGCTGATGGCAACTTCAATCGCATTTCCATTGCTGCTTACAACAGAACCGGAAGAGTAGTGTCTTGACGGGCTGCTGCTTTTCTTGCTGCTTGAAGAACCGCTGTTGGACGATCCGTCAGATTTGCTGACTGAACCTGAACTTGAGTTTGATGAAGATCCTGAATCAGACTTTTCAGCCGTCGCAGATTCTTCTTTCGCTTTTGCTACTGCAGCCGCTTCAGCTCTTTCTTCTTTAAGTTTTTGTTCAAGAGCGGCTTCCTCTTTTGTCAGAGAGCCTGCTTCTTTTTTCAGATCGTTCAGCTCTGATTCTGCTGCCGCCTGCTTCGTTTGCAGCTGCTTAGAAAGGTTCGCCTGTTCTTTCAGCTGTTTATCAAGATCCGATTTAAGCGTTTTTAAATCGGCTAATGTTTTTTGGATTTCATCCAGTTTTGTATTTAAGTCAGACATTGCTTTTTCAAGCTTGTTTTTATCTTTCTCCTGCTCATCAAGCAGGTCTTTATCCGCATCAACAATTGTTGAAACAGCAGTTGCACGAGTGATAAAATCTCCGAAGCTTTGTGCGCCCAGAAGGACATTCAGATAGTTTTGGGATCCGCCGTTTTCCTGCAGGCTGCGCACGCGATTTTTAATCACCTTTGAACGCTCTTCAATCCGCTTTTCGGTTTCTTTGATTTCTTTTTTCAGAGCTTCCACTTCTTTTTTCGTTTTTTTGTTTTCTTTTTGCTTATCTTCGATTTTGTTGCTTGTTTCAAGTGCTTTTTTATCAAGCTCTTGGATTTTGGCTTCAAGCTTTTTCTGCTCTTCTTGCAGCTTGGCGATTTCTTTTCGCTTGCTCTCGATGCCTGAGTTCACTTCAGAGCGCTTTTGCTGAATTTCTTGTTTTTGCTGAGATGTTTCTGCCGATGCTGTGTTGTTCATAAAGGGCGTAAATAGACTAGCTGTTCCGAGAATCGACGCTAAACCAAAAGTATAAACCTTTTTCTTCACTTTCTACTCCTCTTTCCTTTATGTATTCTTGTTTTTTCATTATGTAAATTCGATTGAACATTATTAAAAAATGAATCTTATGACCTATGATTAATATATCCGTTACTGATGTACAGACGTTATTATACCATCTATTTTCGACAATAGGCGCCAATTTATATTACATTTATATTTCGTTTTTGTTTCAGCAGTGTCATGTTTTGACTAATCATGTATTGACTCTCGTATTCTCTTCGATTTGACCCTCTCTGCTGTTTTTCATATGCTTGACTTACTGAACAGGAAACCGAAAGGAAGGCCGGTGACAAATGATGCAGCTCAGCATTCTTGATCAGGTTCCAATATCAAAAGGCTCAGATGCGTATTCAGCTTTGAAGCATTCTGCAGAGCTGGCGGAGCTAGCGGATCAATGGGGGTACAAAAGGTATTGGTTTGCCGAGCATCACAGCACACGCGGACTTGCCAGCACCGCTCCCGAAATCATGATCGCACACATTGCAGCAAAGACTGCGAACATCCGCGTCGGTTCGGGCGGCGTTCTGCTGCCTCAATACAGTCCCTTTAAAGTGGCTGAAAGCTTTCGGCAGCTTGAAGCCCTTTATCCCGGGAGGATTGACCTAGGGATCGGCCGCTCTCCGGGAGGCACAACCAAAACGAGGCTGGCGCTGACAGACGGGGTTCATAAAAGTCTGCACGAATTCCCGAGACAGCTTCAAGACTTGTTGGATTTTCTGACTGATTCCGTTCCTTCCGGACATGATTATTTCGGAATCAAAGCGTCCCCTTTGACGGATTCGCCGCCGGAAGTGTGGCTTTTAGGGCTGGGAGAAAACAGCGCGAAATTGGCCGGTGACATGGGAGCGGGATACGTATTCGGGCATTTCATCAATTCCGCAAGAGGGAGGAACGCCTTTCAATCATACCGTGAAAGCTTTAGGCCTTCTCCTTTCTTTAAACACCCCCAATCTTTGGCAGCCATTTTCGTCGTATGTGCGGAATCCGATGAAAAAGCTGAGGAGCTCTGCTTGAGCCAGGATTTATGGCTTCTCAGGGTTGAAAAAGGCCTGGACAGTCTTGTCCCAAGCATTGAGGAGGCGAAATCGGCCGCTTACACCGCTGCCGATAAAAGGAAGCTTGCCCAAAACCGCAGCCGCATGGTGATCGGGTCTCCTCAAACAGTCAAAAGAAAACTGCTCGAGCTCTCTGAACGATATCAAACAGATGAGTTTATGATTTTGACTAACGTCTACCGGTTTGAAGATAAGAAGCAGTCTTACGAAAGACTGGCAGAGTTATTTTGATCAAAAAACATCCCTTTTCAAAATCCGTTGAAAAGGGATGTTTTTGTTAAAACGTATTATAGACATTCTCACACTCTTCTGCTGTCGGCTCATAAAAACAATGCGATTTAAAGCGGCCGACATGCGGCTGATCATACCACTGTGCGGGACACGCCCCCGCCGGTCTGAAATACCACAAACTGAACTTTGCCGGCCAAAGCCGCTCTCCGTTAATCGCCCTGCGCGCCAAGCGCTTTTCACTTTCCCGTGCCCTTTGATAGAAATAACCGTGCGTCACGGCTTCAAAGGCATGCGGCTGATGGATCATCTGCGGAATGGTGCGAAGTCCCACAAAGTCGGAACAGTTTGCCCTGATGCGGTTGATTCCGACATTTCCGACCATAAGCATTCCTTGCACGCCTTCGCCTTCAGCCTCCGCTCTCAAAAGTCTGGCCAAAAGAGCGATATCTTTAGAAGAAGCCTGAACCACTGCCATTTTAGTCACCCCCATGATGTCGTCACCTTTATCATATTCTGTTTCATTTAGGTGATGACGATTTCGGGATTTATCTTTGACACTCCCCATAAAAGAAAGCTATTCTTCTATTATCAGAATTGAGAAAAAACAAATGAGAACGGAGGGATCACGAAATGTCAGCAGTGAAGAGCCCTGAATGGGTATACAAACGATTAATGGAAAAACCGGATCAAACGGTTATTGTCGATGTAAGGTTTGATTTGACAAAACCGGAAGAAGGCCGGAAAGCGTACACGAAAGGCCATCTGCCTGGAGCCGTTTACATGGATTTAAAAGAGGATCTGTCGCGCAAGGTGGAAGAGCACGGCGGCAGACACCCGCTTCAAGCCCCTGACCTTCTGGCCGCAAAGCTTGGGAAAATCGGCATTGACCGGCAAACAGTTGTCGTTGTCTATGATGACAGCGGCGGCATGTTTGCGGCACGCTTTTGGTGGCAGCTTCACTACCTCGGGCATGACAGCGTCTATATTATGGATGGGGGTCTGTCCAATTGGATCAAATCGGGCTATGAGATGACCGCCGAGGTTCTCCGTCCTATCCAGCGCGAATTTAAGCCGGCGCTCAGAGAAAACGAACTGCTTGATGCCGGAGAAGTGCTGAAGCGAATCGGCAGAAAAGGCTCCATCCTGATCGATGCGCGTGCCCCTTCCAGATACACCGGGGAAACCGAGCCTCTCGATCACCGGGCCGGCCATATTCCCGGTGCCAAAAACTTTTTTTGGAAAGACAATCTGACCGAAAGCGGATTATGGAAAAGCAAAGAACAGCTCAGACAGCACTATGCTGTTTTGGAGCCGGGCAGTGAAATCGTCGTCTATTGCGGATCGGGCGTATCAGCCTGCCCGAATGTGCTCGGCCTAAAAGAAGCCGGATTTGAAAATGTGAAGCTGTATGCCGGCAGCTGGAGCGATTGGATCAGCTACCCCGACCATCCGATCTCCACTGGAACCGAGGACGACGTCTGATCTTACAAGAGGCGGCGGCCGGGGGCTTTTGCGCCTCAGCCAGCCGCCGTTCATTACATGTTTTTGCTCATAAACGCCTTTCCGTCATGGGCATCGATAAAGTATGGGTATACCGGCCGGTAGACAAGCCTGTAGAAGTCATCCTTTTCCCGACTGTAATCCCTTTCCCATTGCAGCTTCACATCAAATGACGATGCAAAAACGGTTTTCGCTTCTTCCTCTGAAATGGATGGCGAAGGACTCAGATCGGCCAGCGCTTCCGGCTCGATTTCCGGACCGTGATAACCGACGACCCTGCCGGTTGTCCGATTAACACTGATATTGGCAGAGCCAAGCCTTAACGGCACCCCTTTGTATTGAAGATCAAATTGAAAAAAAGCGTTTGGCCTGTCCCCGTCATTTTCCGCCGGATGCATTCGAAAAAGCTGATCAGCGTCCGGATAAAGCTTGTACAAAAATTGCAGCGCCCGTTTCAAGCAGTCTTCCCCGCTCAAGGCAAGAGAGCCTTCCGATTTGATGAAAGAAGCTATTCCTTTGAGCTTCCCCGTTTTTTTGTCTTTCATAATTTTCAACGTATTTTGGTTCCATGTTTCAAAGTAGCCGGCTATACTCCGGTCTCTCGGCTGAGGGTCGTTTCCCAGGCGCCATACCGTTCCAGTTGACTCTCCCATATCGGTTTCACGGATTTTCCGCATCAAACGAGTAAAGCCAATCATATCATCGATATCAGCATGACGGTCATCCTCAGGCAGCAAAGGGAGCGGCAATGTTTCCTCCTCATCCTCGTCATCCGCCGCAGGCTTCATATGGCGTTTTTCCGTGATATCGGCGGGATAGCTGAAAAATGGCAAGTCAGCTTCGTAAATGAGATGCGGGCGATCATCTCCCCCTTCATAAAGTTCACTGCGGATTTTTTCGACCGCCAATTCGAATTGAATATGTTTAAGATAATCGGCTGTCACCGATTGTTTATCAGCGATCTGCTTTGGAATGGAGAAAGAGCTCGTTCCGCCGTTATAGCGAAACTCCATCACCTCTCCGTTCTTGGCGACCCGGACATAAAAGCCCGTTTGCGGAAGCGGCAGCTCAAGGACAGTCTGGACATACGTAAAACGGACGAATTGTTCTGTTTCCCTCTTTTCATGGAAAACGAATTCATGTGACGCATTCGGGTAATGCTGTTCTGTAAACTGAAGGGCGATTTGCAGCAGCCTTTCCTCCGGAAGAGATTCCTCGACCACCGGTTCATACTCTTTTGTCAAACTGATTAAGCGGCCGTGATGATCTAACTCCACCGAAATGTCCCGCTCCGGCTCTTCAACGTCCTGCCAGGCGAAAAAAGCCCGGCTCTCTTTTTCGTACTTTTCTCCGTAATCTTCGATCATGAGCTGATAATGTGAGGGAACCTTACTGATGGATTGCGCTTTTTGTTTTAACTGTTCACGAACCAAATCCTGTCTACCTCTCTTTCATTTTCTTCTCCTTATGTATACGAAATATACCATTAATCGTTTCATGAAAATTGAGATAATTGGATTTAACTGGTGAACTTACATGGCGATTTTAACCTGACACTAAAGTATCTCATTCCTGTTGGTACGCCTTCCATCTCAAAAATACCTTTGCGGATCAGCTCTAAAATACGGTACTCGATATATTCATCTCCGATGTTTTCCTCCAGATGGCCAATGACCTCGCCGACCAGGCGGGGACAGTTGATAAAGGTTTTGGCTGAACGGTTTTTTTGAAGCTGTGCCAGCTTGCCGATTATGAACGAATCATAAAAATCCTCCTTCACGCTTTTGATTCTACCGTCATCCCATACTCGTAACACGCTTGTCTGCTGAGACAGCGCTGTCCATTCCTCTGCAAGGCGCCGTCTTTCAGCGGCTATCAAAGCCGCCTGATCCCCTTGTTCATAAATGAATCTCAGTTTTTCATCATGCAATTCACCAGAACTTCGGGTATGGGGAAAGTACTTCGACGTATTCAGATGGAAAACAGCAAGGTTCATTTGCCGAAGGATATAGTGTACAAACCTCAGGCCCGTTTGTTCATGTGCATGATCACCCGTCCACATAAAGACGGAGGCTTGCTCATGAATACGGCTTAATGCAGAAACCGCATCTTCAAAACGGCTGTATATCTCTCCAAGCTCGTGAAATCGGTCATTCAGATGCGTTTTCAGCCATTGATAACGATTGACCCTGCCTTCTTTGACTTCCAGCTTTTGAAGCGGCCCGATGGAAAATAATTCAGGAAGAACGATCAGACTCTTTTCCTGGATTCCTCCCAACTGTTTGAGCATCATGTTTATACTGCCGCCAGCAGACTCGCCGAAGGCAATGTGAACGACATTGTTTTGCATGATAATCTCCTTTTTATTTAAAGTTGTGATAGCATTAAAGCTATTAAACTCATCTTTTTAACTATTATATACAAAAACAGGATATAAAAGGTGACACAATGAAAAAGCCCCCATTCCGCCATTCGAAAAAGGGCAGAACGGGAGCTGAAAAAAACAGGCTTTTCTATTCCAGCTGTGATGGATACAGCGTCATGCCGCCGTCAACGAACAAAGTCGCGCCCGTTACATAGGCGGCTTCTTTCGACACAAGCCATGCCGCTGCGGAAGCCACTTGTTCAGGCTCGCCAAATTCGTTCATCGGTATCTTTTTCAGCTGTGCCGACTTGCGGCTTCCCTCCAAGTCTTCATTGCTTTCGGTCGCAATCGTTCCCGGCGCGATCGCGTTGACGCGGATTCCTTTGTCCGCGTAGTCAAGGGCAAGCGTTTCTGTTAACAGCTTCATTCCGCCTTTTGAAGCGGAGTAATGAACATTTTTCGGTCTCGGGATTTGCTGATGAACGCTCGATATATTGAGTATGCTTCCTTTCTTGTGGCGGTCCGCCATATATCTTAAGGCTTCCCGTGCGCCGAGAAACGCACCGGTTAAATTAACGTCGATCACTTTCTGCCATTCATCAAGCTCAAGTTCGTGCGGGAAGGCGCCTGCGCCGTTAAATCCTGAATTATTGACCATGACATCAAGTGAACCAAAGTGTTCAACTGCTGAATTAATCAGCTTTTTCACGTCCTCTTCAGAAGACACGTCAGCTTCTACCGCAAGCGCGTTTCCACCCGCTGCTTGAATATTGTCGACGGCTTCCCGTGCGCCTCCGGGATCGCTGTGATAATTGACAACCACATTCATCTTTTCTTTTCCAAACCTTTCTGCAACCGCCTTGCCTATACCTTTTGAAGAACCGGTCACAATTGCTGTTTTTCCTTTTAAATCACTATACAACCTAAACCCCCCTCAATTTCTTTTCTTCATGTACATTACCCGGTATCAATATGATCAAACAAAATGTTAACACACGCCTTTAGTATGATCTTTTTTAAACATATGGAAAATTCAGAATTATTTTGTTAATATCTAACTTGTACTTACAACAAAATAAGGAAGTGATACGATTTGGTTAGTAAAAAGAGTGTTAAACGAGGTTTGATCACAGGTCTCATTGGTATTTCTATTTATTCTTTAGGTATCCACCCGGCCCAAGCCGCACCATCGCCTCATACTCCTGTTTCAAGCGATCCTTCATACAAAGCGGAAACATCGGTTACTTATGACCCAAACATTAAGAGCGATCAATACGGCTTGTATTCAAAAGCATTTACAGGCACCGGCAAAGTGAATGAAACAAAAGAAAAAGCGGAAAAAAAGTCACCCGCCAAAGCTCCTTACAGCATTAAATCGGTGATTGGTTCTGATGATCGGACAAGGGTGACCAACACAACAGCATATCCGTACAGAGCGATCGTTCATATTTCAAGCAGCATCGGTTCGTGCACCGGATGGATGATCGGTCCGAAAACCGTCGCAACAGCCGGGCACTGTATCTATGACACATCAAGCGGTTCATTTGCGGGTACAGCCACTGTCTCGCCGGGACGGAACGGGACAAGCTATCCTTACGGCTCTGTTAAATCAACGCGCTACTTTATTCCGTCAGGATGGAGAAGCGGGAACACCAACTACGATTACGGTGCAATTGAACTAAGCGAACCGATCGGCAATACTGTCGGATACTTCGGATACTCGTACACCACTTCATCACTTGTCGGGACAACTGTTACCATCAGCGGCTATCCAGGCGATAAAACAACAGGCACACAATGGCAGCATTCAGGACCGATTGCCATCTCCGAAACGTATAAATTGCAGTATGCAATGGACACGTACGGAGGACAAAGCGGTTCACCGGTATTCGAACAAAGCAGTTCAAGAACGAACTGCAGCGGTCCATGCTCGCTTGCCGTACACACAAATGGAGTATACGGCGGCTCTTCGTACAACAGAGGCACCCGGATTACAAAAGAGGTGTTCGACAATTTGACCAACTGGAAAAACAGCGCCCAATAACACACGAAGACAGCCCGCTTCCTTTTGGAACGGGCTGTCACATCTAACTGCTGCATACTTAATTTCCTTTAAGCCTGTACTTTTTGCCATCTATTGATATCGTGAAATTTGAAGGACCGCTGATCGGCAAATAATAGACAAGCTGAAACTCCGCTGTCTCGCCCGGTTTAATGGTCTTCCAGCTTGATAGAGTCACTCTGATACGGTGATAATCTCCTGTCAGTCCCCCAATGTTCGGTCCCCTATGCCCTTTAGAAATCACTTCAACCTGATCGCCGCTCCAGCTTCCAAACCGAGGGGAAGTGGATGTCGGCACATCAAATTCGATAACAGAACCTCCCGTAATCGTGTCATCGCTGTTATTGATCAGCTTCATTACCGGGTGGATCGGGTAATTTTGATCTCCTAACGGAAAGTTCGTCAACTCTATGTCTACATCCAGTGATTCATCAGGCAAAGGCGATGTGCTGAGCCGATTATCATATGGTGTTGTATCTGAGAATTTGTGATATAGCGTTCTCGTTAAGGTATTGCCGATATCGTATTCTCCTTTATTGCCGTTTCGTTCGGGATACCAGTCATAATCACCGCTCAAATCCCAAAACATGACACCCCCGATTCCTTTATCAACGACATAATCAGCCTTCGTTTTGATCGATTCCTCATCTTCTGTCGATAGAAACACTTTCTTTTCTGGATTCCAAAGCCAAGGCGCTGCCAGCCCTGCGTCATAATGCCTTTTATAAGCGCCTGTCAAATCAGCCTTGCTCAATCCATACCTTTCCAAATAAGAACCGGCAATGCCCTTTTCAAGGTTTTTGGCGTGCCACATCGGGTTTGTCCCTGCTCCAATTTCATTCCCCTGTTCATCTTTATCGTGCCAAATATTATCGATTCCGGTTGCTCCGTCACCGCATTGCCTGAGTCCCTGAGGACAATCTGTACTTTTGGCTCTTCCCCACAGCCCGTTTACTCCGCCGTTCACATTCTTCCAGCCTCTCGTATAATAAGGAACACCGATATTGATTCGCCCCGATTCTACTGCCCCTCTAAAATAATGGTAAGCCCAGTCCGTATTTAAATATCCGATCCCTTCGTATTCCGGCGTAGTATAAATGTTGGCCTGCTTGAGTTCGGCATCTTCGCCGTTATCGAATAAAGAAGCGTTCGGTCCGACAAACTCATTCCAGGCTCCATGAAGATCGTAGGACATGATATTGACATAATCGACATATCGAAGCGGCTTAAACGTTTCCATCCCCCTTAGTAGATATGCCGATGATGGCGCTGCAATGGTCAGCATGTAGTACTTTCTATCTTCAGCGGACGCTTGATCAAGCTTTTCTCTTAATATTTTCATCAATGCCTCAAAGCTTTTATTTAACCCCTTGCGCCGTGGATTGGCGGTGTTCCAATCTGCCGGATTCCCTGCATCCTGCATCGATGTAGGGTACTCATAGTCAATATCGATTCCATCGATCTCATATTTTCTGAGAAACGCAACGACCGATTCTGCAAAGGTGTGAATACCCTTGTGGTTTACAGATCCGTCTTCATTCGTTGTCATCGAGTAAAAGCCGCCGCTTGGAATTCGCTTCCCGTCCTTGTCAACATAACCGCCGGTTTCGGCCCAACCGCCGACAGCCGCCAACACTTTTACATCCGGGTATTTCTCTTTATATTGATGAATAACGTTAAAATGCCCCTTATACGGCAAGGTTTGATCCATTTTTACATCGGGATGCTCCGGCCAGGTCATCCCGATAGACGGGTTGTTCTCATCTGTCTCATCTCCGACTGAAATCCGATGATCTTCCCCGATGTGGGCAAACGCATAATTAATGTGACTCAAGTACTTCCAGGGGATATCGTTTACTAAATAACGATCTTGATTGCCTTTTCCTGTACGCCAGCTCGTAAAGTACCCGATGATTCTCCGATCTAACTGATTGGCTAGCTTTTCACGGCCTTCCTGGTCGTATACATCGCAATACGGCACATGTTCAACGCCTGAGTCCCAAAGCCCTTCCGGACGGCAGTCCGGTTTTTCGTTTGAAGTCTCTGCGGAAATGTGCCCGTTCGGGATAAAAAGCGCGAGGAGCAGCATACAGGATAAAAAAGATGAAGCGGCTATCTTCATGTTTATTCAGACTCCTTTGTCCATAAAGAGAGACGTGAGAAGCTTTTTCCCAAATCTCTCTTTACCGTTTTCTATCCATTGGACTTTCTCTTATTCGCAGCCTCCGATCAGCCGCCATACGCCCCATTCACCGGATTGATCCGGCCGGTCGCCTTTCGTCCACCATTTCGCTTCATACACTTTTCCGTTAAATGCAACCCGCTCTCCGCCTGTGTATGCGTTCGTCTCTTTCCATTCGTCATATGAACATGCTTGGTCAGAATTTGTCGTGACCTCTACCGTTGGTCCGGTATGGAGCTCTCCATTCGAATCCTTTGCTGAAACTGTAAATGAGTAGGCCGTACCCGGCTTCAAGCCGCCGATCTCCGCTGATGTTTCTTTTACAGATATCGACCGGTTTTCAAATTTCACGACATATTCCACAATGTTTGCTCCGCTGCTTGGCGCATCCCACGCCAGGCTGACACTTGTAGCAGTTTTTCCGGTTACACGCACATTCGCAGGTGCCGATGAAGGCGGCTCAGGATTGCCTCCATCCGGTGCAAAATCTAAATCGGCTGCCAATTTATTGAGAAGCGTCCGATTGGAATCGCCGCTGAAATCCCAGAACATCGCTCCGCTTAATCCGTTTGCTTTAATAAAATCCGTTTTGTGGCCGAATGATTGTTCATCATCATAAGTAATGAAATTGCCATTTTCCGGATTATACAAAAACGGCACTTTCGCTTGATCGTTCCAATACCTTTTATAGCCGTTTTGATTCACATAGTTCTTTTCAAGATCTGAATAATCGAATACTCCCTTTTCCCATGTCCCTTCTTTAGCCGGTCCGCACTTCTGATATTCTCCGTGTCCGTCGGATTCACAACCGCTCCAGCCTCTTCCGTAGAACGGTGTTCCAAGCACTAATTTGTCGGCCTTGACACCGGCTTCCTTATAGCGTTTCACAGTGTTTTCAATGTTGTAGGTCTCAGCGTTTGGGACGCCTGCTTCTTTCGCTTTTGAATCATAGAACAGCGGTGCATTATGGGCGCTTATGTTTTGCCATCCCCCATTAAAGTCATAGGTCATAATGTTAATCCAATCCACAGTTTGAGCAATTTTATCGAGCTCAGTGTTGCTTACATAATCGGGACTTGCGCCGGATGCGATCGTCAGCAAGTATTCCTTGCCGTCTTTTGCTTCTGCAGCGTCGAGTTTTTTGCGCACCTCTTGCAAGAGCAGCGTGTAATTTCTTTTATCTTCCGGACGTGTGCTGTTCCCCGGCAATCCTCCGCTGACCGGATATTCCCAGTCAAGATCGACCCCGTCAAACCCGTATTTCCTTAAAAACTCAACGGCCGAAGCGGCGAAATTCTCCCTTGCCGCAGGATCTGCCGCGACATCTGAAAAGCGGTTAGACCAAGTCCACCCGCCGACCGATATGAACGTTTTCAAATGAGGGTGGCTCTTTTTCAGCTTCAACAATTGTTTAAAGTTGCCGCGGATCGGTTCATCCCAGACATCCCCAGGATTTGACTTTTGTGCATCAATCCAAGGATCGCCCATCACGATTGTTCCATTTGGCGCGTCGATCACTCCGTTTTCATCCTGACATGACCACGTTTGAGGATTGGGGCCTGTCGGATCAGGGTTCCCATGCCTTCCCTCCCAGCAAATATCAGCAAAAGCATAATTAATGTGGCTGACTTTCGAAACGTCCATATCCCAAACTTGAAAATCCCTTCCATAAGCACCCCATGATGGATAGTAGCCGATGATTTTATAGTTTTTTCCGGAATCGGCTTTTGCAACTTCCCCATTCACAAATGACAGGCTCAGCAACATAACAAAAATGAAAGAAAAAACGAAAAACTTTTTGCTTTTGTTGATCAACACGATTTTCATCTCCTTTTCATGCAATTTTTTTGGCAAGCCATGAAACTAGAACTCTCTTTTTCCTCACCGCCTTTTTTGCTGGTTTTATATTTTTCCTTGTCATCTAATAGCTGCAGATACGCTGAAGCTAACAAGGGAAAACGCTTACAAAAGTGAGATTGACATCGTGATTTCAGAAAGAGCTGGTTGTACAGAGAGTGAAACAAGTATAGATGTCTATACATTTGTGTATAAAAGAAGACTTTTTAGTGGTGAAGGGCTCACAAAATTTGTAATGACAAATCTATATTAATCAGAATTTTCTGAACTGTCAACATAAAGAAATTGATGAAACCCGCCGCTTTCTATCCCATTTCAAGTCTTATTTGCAGGCGAAAAGCCACGGAATAGAAGCGGCGCCTCTTTCATAGACAGGCGTAAGACGTAAGGCGAATATCCGGACATTGTTGCAAAGCCGCTTTGAGAGAAGGTTCCGTCAGTAGTGAAAGTTCATATGCCCGAGGATAATGGAAGGACGATTTCTCAAGCAGACATTTATCGACGTAAGCCGGATGGCACATCACTTCAATCACTGCTGCGTCTTGATAGTCATTAAAGAAGCTCGATAGATCCTTCAATCGGTCGACTTTCAGCTCAAAAACATCGTTCGATCTTACACCCTTCCATAGTGAAGGCTGGTCATGATTGACCTTTCTGCAAGGCAGGTCATACTCTTTTGCAAGCTCTACATACACCTCAGGGAGATTTCCGTATGTATGAATATGATGATGGCTGTCGATATGTGTCGGATTTAAACCGCAGGACAAGGCCTTCTCTATTTGCGCTTTCCACTCTCGATATACTTCCTCAAGGTCAATGTCGAAGAAACCCTGGTAGTTCAAAAGCTTGCGAAAATTCCCTTCCTCATCTGTTATCGTACACAGTCCGCCAAGAATCGGACGCCCGGCCGTCAATGTCAAGTGGACGCCGACTCCGAGTTCACGATTTTGCCGTGCGAGTTCAACGGCATGCTCCGCTTCTTGCATATTGACCATAAGCGTAGTCGATGTGAGCACTCCGTGCTGGAAAGCTTCAATGATTCCAAGGTTGACTCCCCTTGAAAATCCAAAATCATCCGCATTTATGATTAGAGATTTCACCCTTTCATTTCCCCCTTTGTCCATAATCACGTTCAATGAAGAACTCAACACGGTCACCGCGAAAATAGGCCATAGAATACTCGACGACTTCTTCAGACGCCAAAAATGTTTGCGTCGATATCTGGAAGCAAGGTGTGCCTTGTGTAATATTTAAATGTTGTGCGATCTCCTCATCAGAAATCACAATTTTGATTTGTTCTTCTGTTCTTTTAATGTTGTTTCCTTGCCTGCTGATGCACTGGTAAAGTGAGATATTCGCCATTTCTTCCGTTACTTCGGGGACAAGATCCGCTCTGATATAGGCGGTTTCAAACTGGATTTCTTCATCGTCTGCATAACGGATTCTTTTTACTTGATAGACCATTTGTTCAGCATCGATTCCGAGGCGGGTTTGGATTTTTTCAGACGGCTTTATTTTTTGCAAATCAACAACTTTGATTTTCGGTTTAAAGCCTTGAGCATTCAATTGTTCTGCATAGCGGAGGCTGCTGGAGCTTAAGATCTGCTTTACTTTTCCTTTGGCGACAAATGTCCCTTTTCCCTGCTTTCGGTAAATAGCCCCTTCCATAAGCAAATGATTCAATGCGGTCCGCAGCGTCGTCCGGCTGACATCATACATTTTGCAAAACTCGGACTCCGTCGGCAACAGGCTGCCCGGCGGATAATAACCGCTTTCAATCTTATCTACAATATCTTGTTTAATTTGACTGTGGAGCTGTGGTTGTTTCGCCATACATTTTCTCCTTTGGGGTGAGTTCGTAATTATAGAATAACACAAAAAGTTTCCCAAAAAAACAATTTGTTATAACAAATATGTATGGACAAATTTGTTATAACATGTTAAGTTTCAATTGTGTTAAGCGCTTTCATAAAAAGAGAGTTAAGGAGGGGGATTATGGCGCTGAAAGTAGTTGTTATAGGCGGAGGATCCAGCTACACACCAGAAATCATTGAAGGCATCATCAAACGGCATCATCAATTTCCGGTGAATGAGATTGTACTTGTTGATATCGAGGAGGGCAAAGAAAAACTTCGCATCGTCTCAGAGCTTGCGAAGCGAATGATCAGACATGCGGGGGTACCCATCGAACTGAGCCATACAATAGATCGGGCAAAAGCATTGAAAGGCGCCGATTTCGTCACGGTTCAAATCAGAGTCGGCGGACTGAAGGCGAGAGCTTTAGACGAAAAAATTCCGCTCAGCCACGGTCTGATCGGCCAGGAAACAAACGGGGCGGGCGGCATGTTTAAAGCTTTGCGCACCATTCCCTTTATGCTGGATATCGCCCGCGATATCAAAGAGATTTGTCCAGAAGCATGGCTGATTAACTTTACCAATCCGGCCGGCATCGTGACGGAAGCTTTGCTGAAGCACGGACCTCATCAAAAGGTCGTCGGGGTATGCAATATTCCTTACAACATGAAAAATAGCATCGCAGAAATATTCGCCGTGGATGTGAGCCGCGTCATGATTGAATTCGCGGGCCTCAACCATTTTGTTTTTGGAAAAAGAGTATGGATCGACGGGATCGACCGGACGGAAGAGACGATTGAGCATCTGTTGAATAATCATTTCGGCTACTCGCCTTCCAATATTGCGGCGCTGCCGTGGAATCGCCAATTTTTGCGGTCGTTACGCATGCTTCCGAGCCCGTATCATCAGTACTATTATCAACATGAAGATGCGCTCGCGAAAGATATCGAAGCGTACAATAACAAAGGGACGCGCGCAGAAACCGTCATGGAAGTGGAGCGGCAGCTGTTTGAGAAATACAAAGACGCCGAGATCCATGAGAAACCTAAAGAACTGGAAGGCCGCGGCGGGGCTTACTATAGTGAATCAGCCTGCTCATTAATGAACTCGCTTTATCATCATTCAATGGATGTTCAGACCGTGAACACACTGAATAAAGGAAGCATACCAGACCTTCCCGATGATGCGGTGATCGAAGTCAACAGTGTCATTACAAAAAGCGGACCGATTCCTCTGACCGTCGGAAAACTGCCCGATGCCATCAGCGGGCCGATCATCCTGATGAAAAAATTTGAACAATTAGTGATTGAAGCTGCGGTCACCGGCGATTACAATACGGCATACTCAGCGATGATTACCAATCCATTGGTATCTTCTGATCACAAAGCTCAAAAGGTACTGGATGAAATGCTCGAGGCTCATAAACGTTATCTCCCGCAATTTTTTGAGGAGGTCCGTGCTCATGAAACAAAATAAAATGATGGCATTCATCGAATCAAACATCATGCCGATCGCCGGAAGGATCGGTTCCCAAAGGCACCTGATTGCAATACGCGACGGATTCATCGCCATTATGCCTCTTATCATCATCGGTTCCCTCGCCATCCTGGTCAATAATTTTCCAATACCGGCGTTTCAAAATTTTATGACCGGTCTTTTCGGCGAGGGATGGACGGCTGTCGGCGGAGCGATATGGAATGGCTCTTTTGCTCTGTTGAGCCTTTTAGCCGTTGCGGCAGTCAGCTTCAAGCTGGCCGAGTCATATCACACAGATGGTCTGTCTGCCGCATTAATCGGGATTGGCGCATTCGCTGTGCTTACGCCGACCACTGAAGACTTTGGCTTCTCAATGACTTGGCTGGGAGCCCAAGGCCTGTTCGTCGGCTTAATCGTGGCTTTGCTGTCAACAGAAGTCTTCCGGCTGTTTTCCCAAAATGAGAAATTGAAAATCAAAATGCCTGAAGGGGTGCCTGACGGCGTCACAAAATCCTTGAATGCTCTATTGCCGGCTGCCGTCATCTTATCCACTGCCGGGCTATGTAATGCTCTGATCGTTCACTTTTCGGGGCAAAGCATCCATGAGCTTGTTTTCAGCACGATTCAAGAGCCTCTTCAAGGCCTTTCCAACACGGTTGGGTCAGCCTTGATTTTTACTTTCTTGAATCATTTACTCTGGTTCTTTGGATTGCATGGAACAAACATCCTGGGCCCGATCATGGAATCCGTCTACCTCCCGCTCATTCAGGAAAATCAACACTTATTCTCGCAAGGAATGAGCGCTTTTGATGTGCCGTATATTGTGACAAAGCCTTTCTTCGATTCTTACGTATTTATGGGGGGATCTGGAACAACATTGGCCCTGCTTGCCGGCATTTTAATTGCCGTAAAATCGAAGCACTACAAAACGATAGGAAAGGTATCTCTTGCACCCGGCCTTTTTAATATCAATGAACCCGTTCTGTTCGGCCTTCCTATTGTATTAAATCCGATCATGTTCATTCCGTTTATCTTGATTCCATTAATTTTGACGATTACGTCATATATCGCTTTGGTTTCCGGTCTCGTCCCGAAAACTGTGGCGATCCTTCCGTGGACGACGCCGCCGATTGTCAGCGGATATCTCGTCACCGGGGGATCAGTCCGGGGGGTATTTTTGCAAATCTTCAACCTGGTGCTGGCCACCCTGCTCTACCTCCCGTTTATAAAAGCGGCAGAACGTTCCGCCTTGCACCAGACAGAAAACGAATAAATAAGGAGTGAATGTTATGGCAGATACACTTCAATTGGAACAGGTCTCATTTGAAATCATCCTTCACGCCGGAAATGCGCGTTCTTCTGCAATGGAAGCGTTACAGCTTGTGAAACATCACGAATGGGAAACCGGGTATCAAAAGATACAAGAAGCAGAGTCGGAGCTGAGCCAAGCGCATCAGGCACAAACCCGCCTCCTGCAAAAAGAAGCACAAGGGGAAGGCCTTTCACCCAATCTATTATTAATCCATGCGCAGGACCATTTAATGACAGCCATGACTGTAAAAGATTTGGCGAAAGAAATGATTCATTTATATCAAGAGCTTGGGAAAGGAAGAGGAGAATGAAGATCGCACTTGTATGTTCAGCCGGAATGTCTACGAGTATATTGGTGAAAAAAATGAGGGAAGAAGCGAAAAGCCGTTCATTGAAGGCCGAAATTAATGCGTATGCGGAGGCAGATTTGCCCAGCCATCTGGAGGAAATTGATGTGATACTGATTGGTCCGCAGGTCCGGTATTTAAAAGGGCAAATGACAGAGCGTGCCGAGCCGTATCATACGCCCGTGGCCGTCATTGACCAAATGGCCTATGGAATGATGGACGGAGCAAAAGTGCTGAATCAAGCAATCAGTCTTGCAACCTGATCCTCCTGCAAAGAACCGCGTTTTCTTTGAAAACGGGTTCTTTTTTATATTTGAAGTTTAAAAGAATGATTTTTTGAAAGCGTTTGTTTTTGTATAATAATTGGTAAAGGATGTGATCATACATGATTTCCTCACAAGTGAGATCCCAGCTGATTGAGATTGTCAGCTCTGCCAATTATGACGATTCGAACGCCGGACGGCTCGTCTATTCCTATGATGCGACACCCCAGTTTCAATCAATGCCTGACGCGGTCATTGCCCCGCGCAGCAAAGAAGAAGTATCGCAAATCGTGAAAATCTGCAACACGCACCGCATTCCGATTGTGCCGAGAGGTTCAGGTACTAACCTTTGTGCCGGCACATGCCCGACTGATGGGGGAATTGTCCTCCTGTTTAAGCACATGAATCAAATTTTAGAAATCGATGAAGAAAATTTAACGATAACCGTTCAGCCTGGCGTGATCACGCTTGATTTAATTCACGCCGCTGAAGAAAAGGGATTATTTTATCCGCCCGATCCGAGCTCAATGAAGATCTCGACAATCGGCGGAAATATCAACGAAAACTCAGGCGGCCTCCGCGGCTTGAAATACGGAGTGACCCGCGATTATGTCATGGCGCTGGAAATCGTTCTTGCAAACGGGGACATCATCCGCACCGGCGGCAAGCTGGCCAAAGATGTTGCCGGCTATGATTTGACGCGCCTGTTCGTCGGTTCTGAAGGAACGCTCGGCATCATCACTGAAGCAACATTAAAACTCATCCCGGCACCCGAAACAAAAAAAACCGTCCTCGCTCTCTATCAAGATATCGACTCTGCAGCCCAAACTGTTTCAAATATTATCGCACACAAAATCATTCCGACGACACTCGAATTTCTTGATCAACCCACGATTCAGGTGATCGAAGACTTTGCGAAAATCGGCCTTCCCGTCCATGCCAAAGCGGTTCTCCTGATCGAACAGGACGGCATCGAAGAAGCAGTTCGCCGTGACATTGCCGTGATTGAAGAGATATGCAAAAAAGGAAATGCTGTGTCCGTTCAAACTGCGCAAACAGAATCTGAAGCAGAAAACCTTCGGGAGGCCCGCCGCACCGCACTTTCGGCTTTAGCTCGTTTAAAGCCGACGACCATTCTGGAGGATGCCACGGTACCGCGCTCTGAAATTGCCGAAATGGTAAAGGCGATTAATACGATCGCCGAAAAGCACCAAATATCGATTTGTACATTCGGGCACGCAGGCGACGGCAACCTTCATCCGACATGTACGACAGATGTCAGAAACAGTGAAGAAATGAAACGGGTCGAACAGGCTTTTGAAGACATCTTTAAAAAAGCGGTTGAACTGGGAGGAACAATCACCGGAGAACACGGGGTCGGCGAAATGAAAGCCCCCTATTTGGAACTGAAGCTGGGCAAAGCGGGAATCGCCGCCATGAAGGCGGTAAAACAGGCATTGGATCCAAACAACATCATGAATCCCGGGAAGATATTTGCGAAAGACTTCCGCAAGCGGGTGGTGGTGACAAGATGACGACAGCTAACGAAAGAAAGGTCATTGAACAGCAATTTAAACAAAGAATGGATGAAGAAGAGCTGCTGAATTGCATGCGCTGCGGCTTCTGTCTGCCGTCATGCCCCACCTATATCGAATCCGGTTTTCAAGAAAGCCATTCGCCGCGCGGACGCATCGCACTCATGAAAGCGGTCGTCGACGGGACGATCGAACCTGATGAGGATGTGGAACGGTCACTGGAGCTTTGCCTCGGCTGCCGCGCGTGTGAACCTGTATGTCCGTCAGGCGTAAACTACGGACGCTTGCTTGAAGAAGCGAGGGATATTATTCAGCAGAACAAAAAGCACGCCTTTCCGGTTAAAGTGCTTCGCCGCGCGGTGTTCAAAGGGCTTTTCCCCCATTCAAACAGAATCAGGGCGCTTGCCGGAATGCTCGGCGTTTATCAGCGTTCCGGCATGCAAAACGTGATTCGCAAATCGGGCTTGCTGCGGCTTTTGCCGGACCATCTCGCGAAAATGGAGGCGGTTTTGCCGAAAGTTCCCAATATGAAGCAGCTGAAAAAACGGCCGCACCTGCTCCCTGCGATCGGGGAGAGAAAAAAAAGGGCCGCCTTTTTCTCAGGCTGCCTCATGGATACGTTGTTTTTAGATACGAATATGGCAACCATCAAGCTGCTGCGGCTGGCTGGCTGTGAGATCACGATTCCCGAACAGCAGACCTGCTGCGGCGCCCTCCACGGACACAGCGGCGAAAAGTCTGAGGCCATCCTGCTCGCAAAGCGAAATATTCAGGCATTCGAGGATTCAAACGCGGACTTTATTGTGACAAATGCAGGCGGATGCGGAGCATTTTTAAAGGAATATGATCATCTCCTGAAAGATGACTCTGAATGGCGGGTACGGGCAGCATCTTTCACACGGAAACTGAAAGACTTTTCTTCCGTCCTATTGGAACTGAACTTTGATCAGCAATCCCTTGAATTGCCGCAGCAAATCGTCACCTACCAAGATTCGTGCCATTTGCGAAATGTCATGAAAACCTCTGCTGAGCCGAGACGCCTTATTCGCAGCATCAAGGGCATTGAATTCAAAGAAATGCAAAATGCTGAAAGCTGCTGTGGATCAGCCGGCATTTATAACATTGTCGAATCCGAAATGTCGATGAAAATTCTCGATACTAAAATGGAAGCAGCAGCAGCGACCCGGGCTGCTACAATCGTTACAGCTAATCCCGGATGTCTGCTGCAAATGAAGCTCGGCATTGAACGAGCAGGGCTTACAGACCAAGTGAGAGCCGTTCATCTGGCGGATTTATTGCTGGAAGCCGTCAAGGAGTGAATAGGCCGGCTCACACGTGTATATTTCTTGGGAAATAAATCGAAATATGTCCTTTGCTGCTATTTCCGGACAGCAGGAAATTCTCCATTCGGCTGGATGAAGCGCAAACCTGTTACATGTCCGGAATCGCCGGCTTCGAATCGGACGCTGAAACCCGGCAGATTTTTGATTTGAAATGTCAACTCACGGTAAGGCTCAAGTTCGTAATCAGGCTGACCGGGCAATGAAACCCAGAGCGTCCGGTTGTTTCTGAGAGACACAACGACATTTGTTCCGTCTTCCAATGCATATTCCCCTGTTAAAGAAGCAAGAAATTCAGGATCGTACAATTGCTGATCCGGCTTCCTGACAAATTCGATTTCTCCAGCGCCTTCCGCCATTTCAAACGGTACGGAAAGGCGGCTGATATGTCCGTGTATATCAGTGCCAAAGGATGCGAGCATCGCCATCTCCGTGAGCGGCATTTTCATCTCGAATATATTGTAATGATAATGCTTCAAAGGCATAACAAACGAATTGAAGAGCGCCTGTAACATACCGTCTTTCAGCTCTATTTTGATTTCTCCGTAGCCGGGGTGCTCGTATACACCTGTGTAGTCCTTCAGGGCATGAGAAGGATTCGTTCCTTCAATTTTGGTAAGATCCGCAGTTCGATCCACCCCTAAAGCGGCTTTCATTATTTTTTCCGCCTCGCCTTTCAGCCGGCCGTTCCAGTCGATCTCTTCCAATCCAAGCAAGCGGTCAAAAATATTGTACGCCAGAACATTTGGAAGAAAGCTGCCGTTCATATTTGTTAAAATGACAATCCCGATTTTTTCATAAGGCATGAAAGCGACAAGCGATGAAAAACCGTCAATATTTCCGCCATGATGAATCATATGGCGACCCCGGTACGGTTCAACAAACCAGCCGAGCCCATAGCTGCAGACCGGAAGTTCCTTCGCTTTAATAATAGAGTCGCAGGAAATGCAAGGCGTATGCAGTTCATGAAGGCTTCCCTCTGATAAAATCCCGCTGAATTTGTCGCTGCCAAGCTGAAGCAGCACCCAATTTGCCATATCCACAGCATTGGAATTAATCGATCCAGCCGGCCCGATCACATCGATATTGCGAAAAGGAATTTTTTCAACCGTTCCGTTTTTCTCTTGATATGGAAAGGCAAAATCGGAAAGCTTTTGCAAATCTTCGACCGAAAAGCTGCTGGATGTCATATGCAAAGGTTTGAAAAGCCGCTCATGAATAAGATCCTCCCATGTCGTCCCCGCTATTCTTCCCGCAAGATAACCGGCCGTCATATACATCAGATTCTGATACTGCCATTTTGATCGAAAATCCTGATTCGGCTCAAGGTAGCGGATCCGTCTGAAAAGCTCCTCCCTTGAGAAGGAGGAATTGTACCACATCATTTCGTGTCTTGGGAGGCCCGAACGATGGCATGCCAGATCACGGGGAGTCGTCCGTTCGGTTGCCACCGGATCATGCATCTTAAACTCCGGGAGATATTCCCTTACCGGCTTGTCCCATTCCATTTCCCCTTCATCAGCCAAAACCGCCATCGCCGCCGTTGTAAATGCCTTGGAGGCGGAACCGATCGCAAATACCGTTTCCGGGTTCACCTTTAATTTCCGCTCTTTATCCCTGAATCCAAACCCTTCCGCCATGATGATCTCGTCTTCCTTAATGACTGCAACTGCGGCTCCGGGAACGTTCCACTCTTTCATTTTTTCCGAGGCAAATGCCCGAAAACCTTTTAATTCCTTTAAGGGCTGTCTCATCTTACTCTCCTCTCTTGATCTAAGAGTCTTATGCCTGTTCATGGTGTCCGTATTCCATACGTTTGTTCGCCTGAATGGTTTCATTTAGAAAAAAATTTGTATATTTATTCATGAATTCCAAAAGATAGGTATAAGGCTGAAAATGTCTAAAAAACAAGGAGGATTGTTCAATGTTTGGATTTATTTGGTCATTGATCATCGGCGGAATTTTAGGCTGGCTGGCCGGCCTCATTATCAGACGTGATGTACCCGGAGGAATCATTGGAAATATTATTGCGGGATTTATCGGTTCATGGCTCGGCTCCATGATTTTGGGACGCTGGGGTCCGATGATCGGCGGATTTAATATCATACCGGCCTTGATCGGGGCGATCATTTTGATCTTCATCGTCAGCCTCGTCATGAGAAGCATGGGCGGACGAAACCGCAATGCTCAATAAGCGGACGATTTGCGACGGTTTCTTCAGAAGCCGTCGTTTTTTATTTCATTCTGCTGCCGTCTTTTATATAATTAATTAGAAACACGAAATATTTTCAAGGGGAGGCTGTACATTGGAAAAAGTGGCAGAAAAAAGACCGAAGCGCTCTGAGGTGCCGCAGGAACTGACTTGGAATCTTACTGATTTATTTTATTCTTATGAAGCTTGGGAAGACGCACTTGTAAAAATTGAGGAAGATCTCATATCCATCGGCTCTTTTAAAGGAAGGCTTCACGAAGGAGCTGACGTGTTGCTCGATTGTTTAATCCTGCAGGAGAAACTACTAGAGCGTCTAGTCCGGGCCGCCGCCTATACTCACCTCAGAAAGTCCGAAGATTTGACAAACCCCGTCAACCAAGCTGACGCTTCAAGGATGGCCGCGCTGCGAGCAAAACTAAACGCCGGGCTTTCATTTATCCAATCGGAAATTCTCGAATTCCCTGAAAATCAAGTGGAGACGTACATAAAAAGCGAGAAAGGACTGGAGCCTTTCAGCAAAATGCTGATGGAGATAATAGAGCGCAAGCCGTATAAACTTGCTCCCGAAACAGAGAAAGCGTTAGCCGTTTTAGGCGAAGTACATGATGCACCGTACAAAATTTTCGGGATGGCGAAGCTTGCGGATATGCAATTTTCTTCGATTCAGGATCGGAACGGCAATGAGCTGGCTAATTCGTTCGCGTTATATGAAGGAAAATACATGTTCTCTCCTGATACGCATATTCGCAGAACCGCATTTGATTCCTTTACAAATACCCTGCAAACATACAAAAACACCATCGCCGCCATCTATGAAACAGAAGTCAAAAAACAGGTCAGTATGTCAAGGCTGCGCGGATATGAATCCGTCACCCATATGCTTCTTCAGCCGCAAAGCGTCACGCTCGAAATGTACCACAACCAGCTTGATGTGATTAAAAACGAACTTGCACCTCATATGCGCAAGTATGCCGCCTTGAAAAAACGCGTATTAGACCTTGACGAGATGCGCTTCTGCGATTTGCAGGCTCCGCTCGATCACGACTTCAGTCCAAAGACGACTTTCGAACAGGCCGGCCGCATGATCTTGGACGCTTTACAAGTGATGGGAACGGAGTACGCGGAAGTCATGGAGACCGCCTTGACTGAGCGGTGGATTGATCTCGCTGACAATATCGGCAAATCTACGGGCGCGTTTTGTTCAAGCCCGTACGGGGTGCATCCTTTCATTTTGATGACATGGACGGATACGATGCGGGATGCCTTTACACTTGCCCATGAACTCGGTCATGCCGGCCATTTCTACTTCGCAAACCGCAAACAGCGCATCATGAACGTCAGACCGTCCCTATATTTCATTGAAGCGCCTTCTACAATGAACGAAGTGCTTCTCGCCCAGCATTTGTTTTCCAAAACAAATGACCCGAAAATGAAGCGCTGGGTCATCAACCAGCTGATGGGCACGTATTACCATAATTTCGTCACCCATCTGCTTGAAGGGGAATATCAGCGGAGAGTCTACGAACTTGCCGAACAGGGGTGTGCACTTACCGCCTCCGTACTGTCTGAACAAACCACCGCCGTACTGTCCGAATTCTGGGGCAGCGGAGTAAAGCTTGATGAAGGAGCAGGTTTAACATGGATGCGACAGCCACACTATTACATGGGGTTATATCCTTACACCTATTCAGCCGGGCTGACAGCATCGACGATCGTCTCGCAGCAGATCAAAGAAGAAGGACGCCCTGCCGTCGACAGATGGCTGAACGTTTTAAAAGCAGGCGGTACAATGAAGCCGCTGGACCTGTTGAAACACGCCGGTGTTGACATGTCGACGGATCAACCGGTCCGCCAGGCTGTGGCGTATGTCGGAACATTGGTTGACGAGCTTGAAAAACTGTACGATACAAAAGAAGACCGGCCTGATTAACAGCCGGTCTTCTTTTATGCAGTTACAGACTGCCAAGCATCGGATTGCCTTTCATTCCGATCCATAAGTCTGATTGCTCTAATAAATGGGCGGTGCGAAGCAGCCAATGTTCCTTTCCTTTCGGAGCCGTCACTTGAACGCCCAGCGGCAAACCTTCATTTGTCAGGTGAACCGGGACGCTCATTGCAGGCTGTCCGGTTAAGTTGGCAAGCTGTGTGAATGGTGTAAATGTTAAGCTTTTCAAAAACATTTGATAAATCAGCGACTGTTGCTCACTTTTTTCCAGCTCGCTCACTTTCAGAAGCGCTTCGGCTTCTTTTTCTGTATGGGTAAGCTCGCCGACCTTTGGAGCAGGGTAAGCCGTTGCCGGGGTCACATACAGATCATAGGTCTCATGAAACGCCGCCATTTGTGCAGCTGCTTGATCCCAGGAAGCAAGGCTTGCCGTAAATTCGGCTGCCGACACTTTTTTGCCCGCTTCATTCAACACCCATGTGACAATTTCAACGTCCTGAACAGTAATCGCTCTTCCAAGCGTTTTTTCCATTCCCAGGATCATCGCGGAAATTTCGCCGCTGTTCATTAAGTAGTAGTTCTCCATTAACCGGAGTCCATCAACGCCGTTCGTCTGCTCTTCGACATGGTGTCCCTGCGCTTCCAGCCATCGAACGGTACGGCGGACGGCTTGTTTGGCTTCATCACTGACAGGCGTTCCAACGGGTGATTCTACAGAAAATGCAATTTTCAAAGGGCGCTCCAACCCTTTTTTCATATCCTCTTCATAATGGCCTGGAAATAAAGGCGTTTGAAAAGCCGCTTCAGGCTGAACGGTTTGCAGAATATCTAGGAGCGCCGCGCTGTCTCTGACAGTACGGGACAGCACAAAATCGATCGATGCCCCCTGCCACTGCCGTCCGGCGCCCGGTCCTACAGGCGTTCTGCCCCGGGTCGGCTTCAGACCGAATAGCCCGGTAAAGGAAGCGGGGATCCGGATGGAGCCTCCCCCGTCGCTGGCCCCTGCAAGGGGAACGATTCCGGCCGCCACCGCAGCAGCAGAACCGCCGCTTGAACCACCGGGTGAATAATCGGTGTTCCAAGGATTTCGCGACGGCCCATATAATTCAGGCTCAGAAATATTTTTCAATCCATATTCGGGCGTATTTGTTTGACCGAGAAATAAAAAACCGGCACCGCGCAATTTAGCGACGAAATTCGAATCGCGCTTTGGTTGATAAGATGAAAGCAGCTTGGCGCCGGCTGTAAGCGGCTCTCCTTTCATCGCTTGGGAGATATCCTTTAAAAGGATCGGCACCCCGGCAAACGGCTGCTGTCTGATATCAAGCTGTTTGCATTCATTTTTGACTTGCTCTTTTCTCGTCCGAATGACCGCATTCAGTTCTGGATTAACTTCTTCAAGACGGGAAAAAGCAGCGTCGATTAATTCGTTCACCGTTACTTCCCCATGTTTGATAAGCTTAGATAAAGCAACTGCGTCATGCTTCATATAGTCAGATATATTCATATCAGTACCTCACCTTACTGTTCGCTTGTATTTACTATTGTGCATGAGCCTTTTGGGGATTTCAATGATTTCAGTTTAGATCAAAAGGAGATGAGTGAAATGAATATTCAGAGATTACATCCGGAACATGAGCCGCCGCTTGATTTACTGTTGACGGCAGACCCTTCCGAAAAACTGGTTAACGATTATCTCAAACGGGGACAGTGCTTTACAGCCGAAATCGACCGCCGGATTGCCGGTGTCTATGTGTTGCTGCCGACGAGACCTGAAACGGCAGAGCTCGTCAATATCGCCGTCAAAGAGGAGCTGCAGGGAAAAGGAATCGGCAGACAATTGGTTATGCATGCGATTGAAACGGCAAAATCTCAAGGATTTAAGACGATTGAAATCGGAACCGGGAATTCAAGCATCGGCCAGCTGGCGCTCTATCAAAAATGCGGATTTAGAATCACCGGCATCGACCGCGACTTTTTCCTGAGACATTACGAGAAACCGATATACGAAAACGGCATGCGCTGCATCGATATGGTCCGCTTAGCGCTCGACCTTTAAAAAAACCGCCGGGATCCCGGCGGCTTCTCGTCAATATTCTTCAAATAGGACTGGATCTTTTTCGGATCATCTGTTTTGGTCAGCGCCAGCATCAGCAAAATCCGGGCTTTTTGCGGGTTCAAAGAGTTGGAAGCCAATATGTTTTCCTTTTCAAGATCAGGGTTGGGCGTGACGACCCCGCTGCCCGTGCGTGTGGAACGGACGACTGCCGCCCCTTTTTTCACCGCTGTGATTGCCCCTTTTTTCGCCTCGTCGGAGACTGAACCGTTTCCGCTTCCCGCATAGATGATGCCTTTCGCTCCCGCCTTGATTGCAGCGTCAAACAGATGGCGCCCGTCGTTTTGATACCCGTATATAATGTCGACTTGAGGAAGCCGATTAATCTTGGAAATATTAAAATCTGTATCTTCCGTATGCTTTTTCGTGATGTCATTATGAAAATAAATGTCGTCAGCAATATTGCCGAGGTAACCCATTTCTTCCGACTTGAAAGTATCAGGAGCTGTCGTATGGGTTTTCGTCACATACCTTGCAGCAGCAATCCGGTCATTCAGCACCACCATGGTTCCTTTCCCGTGAGCTTCCTTGCTCGCAGCGACCTTTACGGCATTGTACAGATTGGCAGGTCCGTCGGCTCCGATCGCTGTGGAAGGCCGCATGGACCCGACCACAACGACAGGTTTATCGCTTTTGAGGACGAGGTTTAAAAAATAAGCCGTTTCTTCCAAAGTGTCCGTTCCGTGAGTGACGACAATTCCATCGACATCATCGGAAGCTAAAAGCTTCGCTGCGCGTTTGCTCAATTTCAGGAGTGTTTTGTTGGTCATATTCTGGCTGCCGATGTTTGCCACTTGTTCCCCGCTGATATTCGCGATATCCTTCATTTCCGGAACGGCTTCGATGAGCGTATCAATCCCGACTGCACCCGCTTTATAATTGGTCGTCGACGTTTTGGACTGATTCGCTCCGGCAATCGTCCCCCCTGTAGCTAAAATTCTTATGTTGGGCAGGCTCTCATTTCCTTGAGCAGTCTTAGCTGACGCAGTTTCTGTCTTCGCCCGGGCCTTTGTTTCATTTCGAGATTCGTTTGAACCGGAGCACCCGGCATTGATCAAAAGCAATAAGCCTAACACAATAAATAACATTCGTTTTTTCGTCATGTTTTGATCTCTCCCTGCTGCGAAATCCGCTATTTATATATGTATTTTCTCTTTCCTCCTCTCTTTCATACCAGTTTAAAATGAATGTATCCGCTGTCTATTCATATGTTAGATTTTCTTCTGCGTTTTTTTGCATTAAAAAAAAGGAAACCCCGTTTCCCTCTTCTGACCTTCTATTGTTTTAAAAGGTTGAATTCTTCCTTTATTTTTTTCAGCAGCTTTTCATTGGTGAGTACATCATATGCGGTGAATGCCATAGATTTTGCGCCGAGCATCAAGCCTTCGAATCCTTGGCTGCTCATGGCCGCCTCCCGAAACTCGGGTGTGTGGCACGCGTACGGCTCATCGCAAATTTGTACATAAGGATGAATGGAAGGTGCGATCTGGCTGACATTCCCCATATCAACCGAACCTCCTCCG
Source organism: Bacillus haynesii (assembly GCF_014042035.1). NCBI lineage: Bacteria > Bacillati > Bacillota > Bacilli > Caryophanales > Bacillaceae > Bacillus > Bacillus haynesii. The sequence goes on from NZ_CP059494.1 coordinate 2,737,847, forward strand.
TCCGCTTTTTCATGAATCGATTCGGGGTCGACGCCCAACTCAATCATGTTTTGTGTGAAAGCGTCTGACAGCGTTTCATTTGTTTTCAAATCATCGTAAGACAGCTCATAAAAAGAGCTCTTAAGCCGGGCTCCAGTCGCAAGCGCGGCTGCTTTTGCACAATTTTTCACTTTATCGAGCAGTTCATTGACATAAGCCCGTTCCGTTCCTCTGACATAAAACTGGGCAACCGCATAATCCGGCACAACATTTGCCGCTTTCCCTCCCTCCGGAATAATCCCGTGAATCCGGGCATCAGGGAGAATATGCTGTCTGAGCGCATTAATGCCGTTGAATGTCTGAATGACGGCATCTAGCGCATTGATTCCTTCGTGAGGTGCTCCCGCCGCATGCGAGGCCTTTCCAAAGAATTCGAATTGGATCGCATCCATCGCCAGCGATGTCCCGCTTTTTTCATGCCTGCAATACGGATGAACCATCATAGCGGCGTCCAAGTGATCAAAAACCCCTTGTTCGGCCATGGTTACTTTTCCGCCTTTCGTCTCTTCCGCAGGCGTTCCGTAAACGTACACTTTCCCTCCGCACGAGGCAATGACTTTGCTGATGCCGATTGCGGCGCCGACTGCCATCGTGCCGATCAAATTGTGCCCGCAGGCATGGCCAAGGTCAGGTAATGCATCATATTCAGCCATGAAACCGATGGAAGGGCCGGGACGGCCGCTGTCAAACTCGGCCGTAAACGCCGTCGCAAGATCGCATGTTCCTAATTCCACCTGAAAACCGTGTTTTTTCAGTTCCTCGGACAGAATCTTTGAAGCTTTGAATTCTTCGTGCCCCAGTTCAGGATGATTGCCTATATACTGGCTGATATGCAGCAGCTCTTCACGAATATTTTCGATCTCTTTCTCAATTTGTTTTTTCATAACGGTTCTCCCTTCTCCATTACCGAAAGTTCTTTTCCAGGGTTGACAAAGTAAAGCTCATATCCTCAAAATGTTTAAATATATAATTCTATGAATATTAATACATTATAAAGGAGACGAACGGAATGAGCAATGGCACTCCCCAGAAAACAAAACTGCACTTCCCTCATACTTATGCTTTGATTTTTTTCATTATCATTTTAGCTGCACTGGCTTCATACTTCATTTCATCCGGAGAATTTGAGCGGGTTGAAGAAGACGGCCGAACAGTTATCGTACAAGGGAGCTACAAGCAGACTGACGCCGGCCCGGTCGGTTTTTTCGAAATGTTTAAAGCCATACCGGAAGGCATGATTCAATCGGCGGATATTATTTTTTACATCTTTTTAATAGGCGGAGCTTTCGGCATCATCCATCAGACCGGCATGATTCGTGCAGGTGTCCATGTGCTGGTACAGCGTTTGAAGAAACGCGGCTTCCTCCTGATTCCCGTCACCATGTTCGTCTTTTCCATCGGAGGCGCAACGATCGGTTTGTCTGAAGAGACGATTATTTTTATTCCGATCGGAATCGCTGTTGCAAGAGCGCTTGGCTATGATTCTATGACCGGACTGGCGATGATTTCCCTAGGCGCGGCTGCAGGATTCACCGGTGGCATGTTGAACCCGTTCACAGTCGGAATCGCACAGACAATTGCGGAAGTCCCTGTGTTTAGCGCCTTCGGTTATAGACTGGCCGTTTATGCCGCCATGCTCGGTTTCTCCATTTTTTATGTGATGCGGTACGCCCAAAAAGTCAAAGCGCACCCAAATACAGGTTTGATGTATGGAAGCGAAACAGAGATGAATGAAGAGACTGCCGCAGGACACGCTGACCTTTCTTTCACTGGAAAACATGGCCTCGTCCTGCTGATTACAGCATTGGGCTTCGGCATCAATATGTTCGGTGTATTTCAATGGGGGTGGTTTTTAAGCGAGCTGTCGGCCGGGTTTCTCATCATCGGCTTTGCCGCCGGCCTTGCGGGAGGACTCGGCATCAACAACACCTTCCATTCATTTGTCGACGGCATGAAACAGGTTGTATACGGAGCTTTGATCGTCGGCTTCGCCCGTGCCATCGTCATCGTATTGGAAAACGGACATATTATCGATACGATCATCAACAGCCTTGCTTCAGCAATCAGCACGCTTCCGAACGAAATAAGCGCCATCGGCATGTTCGCTGTGCAAATCGTGATTAACACATTTATTCCATCCGGAAGCGGACAGGCAGCCACAACGATGCCGCTTATGGCGCCGCTGGCCGATTTATTGGGGTTCGAACGTCAGATTGCCGTATTCGCGTATCAATACGGAGACGGAATCACCAACTCAATCATCCCGACCTCCGGTGTATTGATGGCTTCACTGTCAATCGCAGGCGTCCCTTATGAACGCTGGGTCAAGTTTGTCTGGAAGTTGGTCGCAGGCTGGATCATCATCGGTGCAGCCGCGATTGTTATCGCCATGATAATCGGAATTAAGTAAAAATCCGAGTCTCCAAATATGCAGCCGGGGCTCCCGGCTGCATTCCCCATTTATGCCTCCATCTCCCTGACCATAGAAAAGCCTTAAACCATCAAAACCGGCGTTTCTGCGACGATTGATCTACTAAATTTTAAGCTTAGGTTAAGGAAACCCGGAAACGGGACTTTTTATCTATCATGCTCCAATTTCAAAATTCATCAACAAAAGGACTGATTCCAAACAAAACACTTATATTTTTTACCTGCTCTGACTTGTCTTGGCCAAAGCAAAAAATGGGTAAACCTCAATTCAATGCACCGAATTGTAAGTCATTAGTTTTAGTCTCTTATTCCTATCCAAAGTTTGAAAACATGCCTAATCTTGCAAATCATTGACCAAAATTAGTATTTAACACCTATTTATTATTGATTCTTCAAACCTTAAAATGAGTGATGTTGTTTCTGTTTTTTTAAAGAAACTAAGGAAAAAGGAAGAATTATAATCAAATTTTCACTGTTAGATAAATGAAATGACCGGGACTTGAGTAAGGTTTGTCCCGATGAAGGGCCTTTATACCCTGACCATCTCATTCTTTTCATTTACATAACATTGAAAAAAATAATAAAAAAGGAGACAGACCATGCGAAGTAAAAAGTTTTTTCTGATGATGCTTTTGATGATTGTAGCAGTCGTGTCAACAGCCTGCGGAGGCAGCAAAAGTGCGAGCGAAGAGAAAGAAGATACGAAAAAAGCAGATAATGCAGAAGTTAAAATACTAAGCTCCGAATATACGCTTCCGGATGATTCATCAACAAACCTGCACGAAAATGAACTTATACTAAAGATCAATGTTTCCGTGAAAAATACAGGGAAAGAACCATTAATGGTTGATAAAAACCAATTCAGCCTTTACGAAGGCGACTCAAAAATGTCGGACGTCAGCGTATATGATGAAAGAAACAAAAGGCTTCGCTCTTCCACGCTGAATTCCGATAAAGAAGTCGACGGAAATATCTATTACATCGTTGAAAAAGGCAAGAAGTTTCAGCTTGAATACACTCCTGACATGTACGGTGAAAATAAAGCAGATCCTGTCAAATTCGAGATCGACGGCGGCAGCGACGATTTGCTGAAAACGGCCAAAAAACTTGAAGATCCGGCAAAAGCTTTGCTGGCTTACACAGATGTAACGATTTTCGGCAAAGACAATGATAACTTTGATAAACTGGTCGACGAAAACAAACGTGAAGTCGTTACCGATTACCTTGAAGGCGCTCAAAAATCAATCGTTCGCTCTTTAGGATATTATGATGAAGAAGATGTGGATAAAAAGAAATTGAATAAACTGATCAGCGCCATCCAAAACGCTTATCAAGAAAAATCTCAAGTCAAAGCAGTTACAAAAACAATCTCAGGCGATGAAGCAACTGTTGAGGCAACCGTTACGCCAATCGATAATACAGATGTCCAAAAGAAAGTGAAGAAAAGACTGGAGGACTATGTGAAAGACAGCGGCAAAAACTTCATGTCCAGAGATGAATTGATCAATCCTGCGATTGACATCATGAGTGAAGAAATCAAAAAAGCACAGGCGACTTCAAGTGAGAAAACCGTTGAAGTCAAGCTTGAAAAATCAAAAAACGACAAATGGAAAATGGATGCTGATAATTACAAGACCGAACAATACTTCTCAAGCTTCCTTAAAAGCAACAACTAAAAAAAGCACCCTAGAGGTGCTTTTTTTCAATTACAATAAAACAAGTGCTGTCCGGCAGCGGAACACGCCGGCCGAGCCGGTCTGTCAGCTCGATTTTAGGGTAAAGGTGTTCTTCATATCCTGCCTGCACATAGTGTTCAAACACAAGAATGTTCGCACGTTCCCCTAATTCTTTCCCGATACAGCGGCGGAATTCAGACGGCGTAAAATAGCCGAACTGCTCCTGCACTTCATGCGGATAGGCTTCTTCTCCCCATGTATATGTATAGAGGAATTCCATCGCATCATTCACAAACAGTACAGCCGCATCCTTTTCAGTCTCAAGAATTTGCACCTTTCTTCCTTTAAAATCATGGACATACCGTTTCAAGAATTCCATTCCATCCGGGTCTTTAAAACGAATCCGCCGCGTCTCCTCTTTGTTTTCGGTCATGATTCCGTCCCTGATGATGATTCTGCCTCCCGGCTTCAGAATGTCAAAGGAGCTTTTTAACGCTTGGGCAATGACGAGATGATTAAATTTTTTTCCTTCATATGGAATGTATGAAAACAATTCGTGCAATATCGATGAAAATACGATGGTGTCGACGCTTTCCTGTTCAAAGTACTCAGGCAGGTCCAATGCATCAGCCTGTTTCACATGCCACGGCTTATGTTCGCGCACTTTTCTTTTTTGGAGCTCCTCAATGACATTGACGGAAAGGTCGATTCCGATGACCTCTGCTTCAGGATGCTGGTCTGTCAGCAAATCAAGCATTACGCCGCCTCCGGCTCCGATGTCGAGCATTCTTTCTCCAACAGCATAATCGGCAATCTTCTTTTTATAATCTTCGGCACCGTTCATGTCAGACAGATAAGCCGCTTCATTTTGCAGCCGGTCAAACGAATCCTTGCGAAACTCAAAAAAATCATAAAGCAGCACGATCGCCCGTTCATATAAAGGCGATTTCTCCGCTTCCTGACAAAATTCAATCAGCTTCAGCCCTGCCTGCGAAAATGAAAACGTGACACCGACAATCTCGGACGCTTGATCAAACGGCTGAACAGCAAACGAAACGTGTTCATTTACAGGCACCTCGCCGTAAAGCAAATCGCTGATTGACATCTCTTTTAAGCACGCTTCGATAATCCGTTTTTTATAAACATTTATATGCCTCACACCCTGATAATCGCGGTACATGTCCTTCATCAGTGGCTCAAAGCTGATGTGCTTGATTGATAAAGGGTTGACAGAACGAAGCATGAGCAGAAAGATTTTGACAAACTCTTCAAAACTGAACGATGACAAGGCGGATTCCACATACCATAAATCAATCCGCTGAAAGAACCGTCTCAGCGTATCTTCCGCCGAATGTTCCCTCAAAAAGCGCTCGTACTGGCTGCTGTCTTCACCGGAATCGAGCGCTTGTCCCCGCAGTTTTCTGATCCTTTCCGCAAACGGCCAGTCTTTGTTTCTTTCACCTGTGCAGATTTGGCCGATTACCCGGTTCACGTCTCGTTCAATCGAATCCCAAAGCGCCGGCGAAACCCCTTCAATGATACATTTGTTCAGAACGTACAAAACCCGCCTGATGTCAATGTGCTGAAGTTCGGATGCTTCAATCCAATCGATAAGAGGAGTGAATTGGCGATACCTTGTTTCCCCGCGGATATACTGTCCGACGAGTCCATGCGTCAAAATCAAAATATAAATGAGTTCCTCAATAGTCTGCCGTTCCGGCATGTACGCCTGTCTTCGATCAGCATAAATCTGTGCCGACCCGATATTATGGATCGCAAGCTGAAAGCCTTTCTCACGCCATTCCTTTCTTTTATGAGGCTGGCCGCACTTAGCCGCTTCACTCCATATGAGAACCTCTTCAATGATTTCTTTTTCCTGCTCAGGAATGTCAGCTTTCTCCAAAATGGAGAGCGTCTGTTCAACATAAAGAAAAACGGGATTCTGAGGCATATTCTCCAGCGAAGAAATCCGCTCCAGATTGACATTTTGCTCTTCAGTTAAAACGAGATACTTGAGCCATTCGGCATCCCGCAAAACGTGATAATCCCCGCTTTTTACTTTTTCAATGGCTTCTAACGATTGTAAACGCCTCATACGTTCTTCCCTCTTTTTTCTATTTCGATATGATTTATCATAAGGTAAATGGTTTCATATAGAAATAGGATAATAGGCTTATAATCGCTATAATGTTTGACCGCAGTCCGCCGTTAAAATTTGGCCTGTAACTGTTTCTTGTTCGAGCAGCGCACAAATGAGCAAGGCGATGTCTTCCGGTTCTGCTATCCGCTCAAGCGGGAGCTTTTGGCTGAGCCGTTTCATTTTCTCTTCGTTCCCCTCCCACCATCTCGTCGATACCGCGCCTGGTGCCACACAGCTGACTCTAATATCAGGGGCAAGCGCATGCGCCAATGATTTCGTCAGACCGTGGACCGCCGCTTTTGATACGGCATAGGGTAACGAAGAACCTGAACCGGTAAGCCCGGCGATGCTGCCGACATTTACAATGGCGCCGTGTTTATTTTGCTTCATAAAAGGTGCCGCCGCTCTCGCACAATAAAACATCCCTTTGACATTTACCTCATACAGTTCATCCCAGACTTCTTCAGAAGCCCCATCCAAGTCATCAAGCTCGATATGCCTGGTGATGCTTGCATTGTTGACGAGCAGATCGACGGTACCGAACTGGCGCACCGCCCGATCAAACATGTCTTGAACTTCACTGACCTTAGAAACATCGGCTTTAACCGCGAGCGCGCGGCCGCCTTGACTTTCAATCATCCCAACCGTCTCTTCAGCCTCCGCTTTGGAACGCGAATAATTGACAACAACCGCTGCGCCTCGGTTTGCCAAAGCGAGCGATACCGCTCTGCCGATCCCTGTGCCGCCTCCTGTGACAAGGGCTGTTTTATCTTTCATTTCCATTTTTCATCGCTCCCTTTTCAACTGATGCAAGCTGTGCTGTTCCATTCCCAAACGACCAGTTCTCTTTCACGTTTTCAGCCGCAATGATCATGACGTCCTCTTGGCGGATGCCGGCGTTTTTTTGTAAACACTCTGCAATTCGTTGATACAGAGCCAGCTTTTTTTCGATCGGTCTCTCTTTCATTGTGATGTGAATATAGATCAAATCCTTCGTCCGTTTGATGTTCATATAGCTAGGATCGAAAAAGAACTCTACCTCATCGTGCTGGGTGATGACCTGAAAATAATCGTCTTCCGGAACATCGATCGTCTCCGTCATCGCCTGGTGAACCGACCTGCTGATCCGGCGAAGCTCTTCTTTTGATCTTCCTTTTAAAAGATCCATCCTGACAAATGGCATATATTCATTCCTCCTTTGTATTGTTTAATAGTGTATAACGGTTATATTATTTTGTATAATTGAATCATTTGAATGATTCATTCAATTTTATTGAACTTGAGGTGATGGGATGGATTTCAAAACGTTAAAGACGTTTCATAAAATCGTGGCTTGCGGAAGCTTTAACCGCGCAGCTGAAGAACTGAATTATGCGCAGTCCACGGTCACAATGCAAATTAAAAAGCTCGAAGAAGACATCGGCATTCGTTTGCTCGAGCGGGGGAAAACATTCCGTCTGACTGAAGCCGGCAGGCTTTTTTTTGAAGAAAGCAGACATATTGTCAAGGATATGGATCACCTTCAACATCATATGGCCGACTTATTGCTTGGCGAAGCGGGAAATATCCGTCTGGGAGCGGTCGAACCGATCGCGAGCTGTGAATTACCGCGGATTTTGGGGAGATTTTTAGCGGATTATCCAAAGATCCGGGTCTCCGTAGATATCGCCAACTCGTCGGCATTGGGGGAACGGCTGGTTCAAGGCAGCCTGGATCTTGCCGTCTGTTCGACTCCGGCAATGGGAACTGATCTTTATTTTGAACCGCTTTATGCTGAAGAGCTTGTAGTGCTGCTCCCTGAAGGACACGCCGCCGGAAACAATGAACGCATCGATCTGAAGGATATTAGGGAGCATCGCCTGCTGATCACGGCCAACAACTGCACCTACCGGAAGAAAGTCGAAATCGCGTTTCAGGAGCTGCCGGGGAGCCAAATGAACACGATGGAGATCGGAAGCATGACCGCCTTGAAAAACTATGTTGCAGCAGGACTCGGCGTGGCCCTGATTCCGAAAAGCATCGTTTCCCCTCCTCCTCCCGGAACGATTGTCCGGTTCATCGCCAATGACCCGATTAGCGTAACCTTTGGCATCCTTTGCAAAACCGCGGCGTTTCCGTTGAAACAGGCCGGTGCAAAGCTGTATCAATATTTGAAACAGGAGCTGGGAGAACCGTAAAAAACCTTCCGGCTGATGTCGGAAGGTTTGGGATTATGACATGATGGGATATGGAATGATGATGATCTGGTCTCAGAGAGGGATGGTCACTTGCACCTGTCCGCCTCCTGCTTCACCGTTTTTAATCGCTAAATCGCCTTGATGAAGCTTGACAACACGAAGCGCAAAGGTAAGTCCCATACCGTAATGTCCATTCGATGTCCGGCTTTTATCTTCCATATAGAAAAGCTCGGCAGCTTTCTGCAGGCCTTCTTGAGAAAATCCTTTTCCGCTGTCAGTGATTGTGAAAATCAGTTGATCTGCCGTACACACAGCTTCAAAATCGATTCTCCCGCCTTCTGGTGTGTGATCTGCGGCGTTCGTCATGATGTTCATCAACGCTCGATGAAGCAGCTGTTTGTCAAACACTGCTTTTTTTCCTTCAAGGTTTTGTTCTTTCAACACAATGTCAATCGATTTGTTCCCTATGTATGCTTCAGTGTCATTGAGAACACTTTCGACTAACGCTTTCACATCACCTTCTCTGTATTCGATATTTAATGCTTCCTCCGTTTTTGACAAATGGATTAATTGGTCAATGTACTGATCGATTTTTTGCCCCGCATCAAGTATGTATCTGATATATTCCGACTGCTCTTGATTTTGCGGTGATAAGCTCAGCAACTCCGCATTACCTTTAATAATGGTCATTGGAATTTTAATATCATGAGCCAATGCGCCGATCTGTTCTTTTTTTGTTTTCTCTAAATGCCACTGGGCGCGGAGGGAGGCTTGGAGGGCATTCCTCATGTCCATCAGGGAACTGATCACATGATCAAATTCCTCAATATTCGAGAATTCCGGAGTGAAATTTAAATTCTGTTTTTTAATTTGCTCAGCGATGGTGTTTAATGTTTGAAAATGATCTTTTAACCTGTTTGCAAATCGGGTTGTCACCGTAAAAACGACCGTAATTAAAAGAAGAATAATGATGCATATGCTTGTCAGCTCATAGTTCGGGAGAAGTCGTCTCAGCAAGGGAGACCGAAACTCAGCACGCAAAGGATACTCCAATACACAATACTCGTCTTTGCGTTCGATGATCATATAGCCTTTTTGACTTAAGGTGACATACGGCCTGCTTTCTATTTTTTTCCGTACAATCGAAAGATTCGTTTCTTTCATGTTTCCCGCTGTCTTTTGTTTCGACTTTTTATCAAGTATGGCGTACAGCATCGTATCGGGTATCATGTCTTCCGTTATCCGTTCAGCCGATTGAAGCCTGGGCTTAAGCTTTTCAGCTTCGATTTCATTGTAGTTGGCAGGATAAAACAGCCCTGCATTCATTCCTATCATATTGATCAAAACATATAAACCCGTGATCGCGATCAGGCAGAGACTCAAAGTGAGCATATATTTGATCAGTTCTCTGCGCAGCGTCTTTTTTTTACGGATTATTCCCATCTGTACCCTACGCCCCATACCGTTTTGATCGGATCTCTATTGTGTTCTTTGCATTTTTTCCGAATCGTGCGGATAAATTCGGTTATCGTGGAGTATAAAGCATTGCCTTCCAGCCCGTATACATGCTCATAAATTTCTTCTCTTGTAAAGGTTCGTCCTTTATGCTGAGCCAACAGCTCACATATTTTAAATTCATTTTTTGTTAAATTCAGCTTTTGATCATGAATAAATACTTCTTTGCTGTCAAAGTGAAATAAAAAACCGGAAATCACCCGTTTAGTCTCGTGTTTCTCTCTTCTCTCCCTTCTCAAGTGTGCATTTACTCTTGCACTGAGCTCAAGAACGCCGAAGGGTTTTGAAATATAGTCGTCTCCTCCAGTCAAGAGGCCTTTAACGATGGCCTCTTCCTCCGTCTTAGCGGTGAGAAACAGGATCGGACAATCTACCAGCGGCCGGATTTTCTCGCATAATTCAAACCCGTCCATCCCCGGCATCATTACATCAAGCAAAATTAAATCATACCCTGAAAACACGTCGAGAGATTCGGCGTTAACTTGACTTAGCGTATGAACTTGATGCTGATCGCGGCGCAAAATATTTTGTATGAGTACAAGAATATCTTTCTCATCATCTACTGCCAAAATTTTCGCCACTTGCTGACCACCCTTTTTTCATTATTCATAAGCTTTTCTTCCTTCCCAGCGGATAAACCAAATGATGCTTAGAGCGAATACAGCTATTATAGCAAATACCATGACGAAAGCCCCTTGCTTGATTTCCCCGTATAGAACAGAGCGCAGAGACGGATCAATTTGGACAAATCGGTCAATCCCCTTATACCCTGCCAGCCTGATTCCCCATGCCCAGGGATTATATTTCCAAATGACATCGCCCAATCCCGTATTCATCAGGGCTGTCATCAAAAGGCCTGCCCCGCCTATTAAAATCGAAGCCCCCATTCCGAATGTACAGCTGATCAAAAAATAAATGAAATAAAGTGTGACACTTCCGGCTGCCAACCATGCCCCAGCCTCAAAAAAAAGAGCGTATGTCAGGTTTGGTACATGAAAAAAAACTTTGAGCCCCAATAAGTAGAGTCCAGTAGCCAAGAATAACGCACAAATGTTCATGATCAGAAGCAGCGTGACTTTACTTAAATAAGCCGTTAATTTGGGCGACGTGCCGCCCAACAGCACTTGAAAACGGCCTGCTTGCTCCTCTAATGAAGCCGTCATTCCGCACACAATTCCAATCAGAAGCGGCAGTGCAATCGCAATTGCTTCAAAATACGTGCGGTATAATTGATACGGATCATGTTCTCTGTTATAGAAATAAAGCAGAAAAACACCCGCACAGATAACCGGAACGGTCAAGTGAAGCCAAATAAAAGATGTACGCTTTGTTTTTTGAAAGTCAGCCGCCAGGCATCTAAAAAATAACAACAAATCAAACCGCCTCCCGTTTAGATTTGCGATTAACGGCAGGAGAAAAAGACCGCCTGGTCAGACGCGCCAAAATAGCAAATAAAACAACAGATAGAACAACAGCCGGAGGAACGACTGCCCAGCTCGTTAAAGGATCGCCATTCTCAAGAGGCACACCGTTTGGGTGGATGCCAATTGTCGGGCACATGACCCTGATCGGCCAGCTCCAAGGATTCAGCCACCAAAAAGGGCTTGATGCCGACATGATGCCCAACACGATACTGCCAAGCATATTGAACAAAACGGCAGATATAAACCCGTACTTTCGCGCTATCCATAAACAGATGGGGATCTCCCATAGTGTCGTGAGCCAAAGCAGCAGATTCGCGGCAATGACTGTCAAATGAATGCTCGAAAATTGAGGAATGACAAACTGCATCCCAACCATGAATCCTAAAAAAACAGCTTGAGATGCTAAAGAATAGAGCGCAATGACGCTTATTTTTGCATACCAAATCTGATGCAAATCTACAGGAGAAGAAAAAATGCCGTTATAATTCGACGCTTTCTTTTCTTTCTGGTGTGATAGTGCACAAAGCAATGCGACCATAACCGGCATGAAGATGATAGACCACCAATTATACGTACCTGCTACAAAAAATCCCGGATTCATTAAAAAGGCGAAGCAAATATTAATCAAAGGCACAATGAAGATCATTTTTCTCGAAAATGTTCTTTTAAACTTCAGGTTTTCCGCTTTTACATAATATCCGATCATTTTTCTCCGCCTTCTTTCCCCCGCGTTGATTTCACAACATCCATAAAAAGCTGCTCGAGATCGTCTCCTTTATTGATTTTCCCCTGATATCCGAGGTATCCTCCGCTGATAATCCCGATATGGTCTGCGATCTGCTCGACTTCCGATAAAATATGGCTTGATAATATAACCGTTATCCCTTGTTCGGGAAATGACCTGATCAGTTCCCTCAACTCTTGTATACCGATCGGGTCAAGACCGTTAGTAGGCTCATCAAGTATGAGTAGTTTAGGGCGATTTAAAAGAGCGATGGCGATCCCCAGCCTCTGCCTCATCCCCATAGAAAACTGCCCCGCCTTTTTCTTTCCGGTATGATGCATATCAACAGTTTTAAGCACCTCTGTTATTCTCGCATCCGGAAGACCCAATAATGTGGCATGCACCTTGGCATTCTCGTAGGCTGTTAGATTATCATACAGAGGCGGGGATTCTATTAAAGAACCGATGTCTTTTAATACGGACCTTTTCCATTTCCGTCCCTCAAACAAAATGTCCCCGGCAGACGGATTTAAGATTCCGGTTAAAAGTTTTAAAGTCGTTGATTTTCCTGCTCCATTCGGTCCAAGCAGTCCGTAAATACTGTTCTTTTTAACTGACAATGAGACGTCTGAGACCGCTTGCGACCTTCCAAACTTTTTTTGAAGATGCCTTGTTTCCAATAGAATTGTACTCATCATAATCTCTCCTTGTTTGATCTGATCGGTACCGATATCTTAAAATATCTTTCTCAAGATTTAATCAGAATCAAACGCAAAAAACCTTCCGGTTCCCCGGAAGGTTGGCAGTTGTGTGAGCTTTTTTAAGAAGGCATAAGCTCAAGATGATGGTCAAGTTCATCCTGCAGGACGGCTTCAATATCTTTAAAACGATTCGATACGGTCGAAGCACTGACGCCGTATTTTTTTGCAAGCTTTGCCTGGGATATCGATTTTTCCGATTTGGAGATCGAATTGATAAAATACTCCAAAGCAGCTGCAAAGGCTTCTGTTTTTTTGATGACCGGTGCTTTTTTGGCACAATACGATTTCCAAAGGCTGACGGCCCAGGACACAAATGGTTCAGAATGTCCTTCGTCAAGCATACCTTTCTCAAAAACGAGCGCTGTTTCTTTTTCCATCTCATTGGCCCATTCGATGTCTTCCGACCCTTGTTCAGACGGTGCATTCTCTTCCTGCCGGCAAAGATGCATTAACACATGATGAAAATCCTCTCTCATCAGCTGTTCTTTCGTCCCGCCTTTTTCTGTAAAACGATTCAAAGCCTCGCTTAGCCTGTTTTTGAGAGCATCCGCCATTTTTGCAGGATAAATGGTGAATTGTAAGAAGAACTCGGTATGGCTTCCGATCTTGATCGGAAAGCCGAGCACGTACTCGCCTACAAAAGGCCCCTCCCGTTTCACATTCATCCTCACGGTCAGCTCTTCATTCGTTACAGCATCCTCAAAGCGAATGCCGCCATCTGTTATATGTTTCACACGCAGCAATGCGGGTGAGAGGTCTTTCCACGATTGAACGGCTTCCTTTGTCTGCGATCTGAGAATCGAAGATCCTTTTTTCTCCAAAAAGTCTTCAAAAATCGTCAATCCTCCATCTGCCAGCGGACGGGCAAATACTCCCCACACGCCCAGGTTAAAAACACATATCTTTTGTGCAGACTGGTCCAAGTCTGACAGAAAAGAATACTGATTGAGAAATTGATCGATTGTGTCTTTATGTTCTGTAAAAGCGAATTCCATGACGTCTTTCTGGATTTGTTTCAGTTCCTGCACCGCGACAGCCGGAAACGCTCCCTCTGCTTTGCCGCAGCATTTTTTATATTTCAGCCCGCTGCCGCAGGGGCAAGGCATATTTCTTTTTACTTTTCCCACGTTTAAACCTCCGTATCTTATACTACAACTTATTTATTTTATCAAAACTTTCAGGAGGGGGAAATCCGATAATGAAAATCAGTATGATTTAGCTGAAAAGTAAAATTTTATAAAAGGGGTCAAAAGATTTATTTAAAAACAGAAAAAAAGACTATAAAATGGTTAATGTTGTGTTTTTATCATCCATTTTTAACAGAGAGGATGTTATACATATTGCAATACGCTGGTTTTTTGGGTTAGAGCGGGTGCATTGTTGATCGATTGTGTATTGGCGGTCGGATTACACTTTTCATCCGCACTGATATTCGGAGACGGGTCTCCTGAAGTTGCTGCAGCAGCCCTGCTGATATACGTTTTGTATCCGCTTTTGATGCCGCTGACAAAGCTCCAGAGCACGATTGGAAAAGCAATTTTTAGAATTCGCATCGTCTCTGATGATACGGGCCGACGGATTAAGCTTTGGCAGGCTTTCGTGCGCTACATCGTCTCATGGGTGCATATCGTCTTCAGTCTGCTCTATTTAACCGTCGTTTTTTCAGGAACGAAACAAGCCGTCCACGATTTCACGGCTAGAACATATGTCATGAAAACGGCCGACACGGAGTAAACTACCTTTATGCATCCATGTGCATAAAGGTAGTGAAAAAGGGATATGAATCCCTTTTTCTATTTCCGGTATTCCAGCAGACTGATGGTCAGAAGCACTAGGAAGCACCCCAGCCACTGAACGGAAGTTAAACGTTCGTTTAAAAACAAAACGCCTCCGAAGATGGTGAGGACGGGGCCGGTCATGGAAATGACGGCCCCTCGCTCCGCTCCTATCCGCTTCATGCCTTCCAGCATGAATAAAAAAGGAATGACCGTCGTCACCGCCGCAATGATCATAAAAAAACCATACATTGCGGGAGAATAAGAAAGCAGGATTCCCGGCTGTTCTCCAGTCGCGCGAAGCAGCGCATAACCGGCCATCGCAAGACTTGCCGCCGACATTCCATAGGCATTCATCCGAATCCCGCCGATTTGACGGACAAGTCCTCCCGACACAACAAGATAGACCGCATAGGCAACAGCGGACAATAAGATCAAAAAAGCCCCTGACAGGTTCGCATCCAATGCTTGCATATCCCATCCGCCGACAGCCAAGAACAGCCCGGCATTCACAAGCAAGATGGCAGCAAACGTTTTACCCGAGATCATTTTTTTATTTACAAAGACAGTTATCATCAATACGAACATGGGGTAGCTCATCACAATCATCCGTTCAACTGGATCATATCAAGAGTAAAGTGAAAAAAATATTATCACAGCAACCTCTTTGCTTTGACTACATGTCTTCAAAGTCGGCATAATTAAATTACTTATTTTGTGAAAAACAGGCAAAAAAAATGAAAGATCAAGTTGCATTTATACTGCTTTTTAAGGTCTTTATTTTAAGTTATATACAAGAACCATGCTTTAGACATCGTCTAAAGCATGGTAATTATTTAAACTAATATTAAACTGCTAAGTTGATTTTTTTAGCTCATCTACTTATTGAGTCCATTAACTGGAAAAAATATTCGGGTTTATGAGTCTTATTTAGGTTATACCACGAATGCAATGTATCTGGTGCAAATACATCTAATTTTTTCATTACTTCCATCGTAAATTCCAGAGGAGCTACTCCTGATGCAGTAACCAAATTCTCGCCAGATACTACAGGTTTCATCTCATAAAATTTTTCTCCTTTATAATTAGGACAGACCATTTTAATATACTCTAAGTCATTGCTTGTATGCTTTCTAGAATCTAGATATCCAACATTCGCTAGTCCCTCAGTTGCACCACAAATTGCAGCAACAATAGTGCCAAGCTTTAAAGCCTCGCCAATTTTTTTCAAAATAGGTTGATGAATAACTTCTCCCCAAGTATTCCCTCCAGGTAAAATTATAAGATCTGTGCCTTCAAGAATACACTCATTAAGGGAAATATCTGGTTCTATGCTCAGTCCTCCCATTGTAGTAATAATTTCTTTATTAGCTCCTACTGTAATTACTTTTAAAGGTGCTAAATCTTTTTTGAAATATCTTCCTGAGTTTAGTTCAGCAATTAAATATCCATATTCCCAGTCCGACATTGTATTAAATACATAAAGAAAAACTTTTTTTGTTTGCATTCAATAACACTCCAATCACGTTTAATATAGCCAAATATAACATAACTTCCCTGACACCTAGCGTCAGGGAAGTTATCAAATTTGATGAAATTTTATTAATTCCGACAAAACTTCAACCAGTCTTTTCTTAAGACTGATTGGCTCAATAACTCGAATAGATTTACCGTACGGTAAAAGTAAATAAGGTACATATGTATGTATCATATCTTTCTCAAGGAGAAATACTGCTTGATTTGAAGTTCGATCTTGTAAATAATTTCCTAAAAACCAATGTTGGCAAATATCACCCAATGCCCTTTTATCTCCATTAATAACCAAAGAAATAATCCCTTCCTTATCTTCTATTGTTGGAACAAGGTTTTTCATAAAAAAGTCACGTGCTGAAAAATTTTCTGGTCGGTTAAACTTATTTTCGGTTAACATTAGACTTTCCATTCGATCTACTCTAAAACTACGGATATCATTCCTAAGATGACAAAATCCAATCACATACCACTTATTATTCCAATAAATAATCCTGTACGGATCCACCAATCTATACTTTGATTGCCCTTCGCCACTTTTATGGTATAGAATTTTTACAGAGTATCCGTCAGCTACGGCCTGCTCCAACTCCTTCAAAAAAGGTTCCATAGCGAGGGAACTTAATCGACTTATTACTTCAAGACTAGTTAAATGTTGATTTATCTTTGTTTCCTGCTCTTGATTCGAATATTTTCTTAGCTTTGAAATAGCCCTATTTAGTGCTTCACCTCCATAATATCCCGCTTCTTCTGCAAAAATAGCAGCGTGAAATAGCGAGGTTTGCTCCTCAAAATCAAAAAAAAGAGGAGCTTCAATAAAATTGTTCAATAAAGTGTATCCACCGTTATGTCCTGCGTCTGAAATTATAGGTACACCACTTATTGAAAGTGTATCAATATAACGATATACAGTTCTTATATTCATCTCTAACTTTTCCGAAATTTGTTTTGCAGTAATTTTTTCACCTGAACTAAGCATCCATAGAATTGCTAGTACATTGTCAATTTTAGCCACAGAATCCACCTCTATATGGAAATTATTTTTATTTTAATTCACACTAAAAACATTACCTATTCATTGAATTACTATTTAAATGTAGGAAAACCGAAAAAGCTAAAACAACTTGTGTGACACGCATCGATTATTGCTTTAACTTGTTCGTGTTCTAATACTTGTACAAGTTTCTTTTTGACCCTAAGCTTTAAAATATTTTTTTGATAAGATTTACCTTTAGAAATATGGTGAAGAAACCCCTTGAAATTTATTACCCTTGATTCTTTAGTCATATCTATAGCTTTAAAATCTCCTGTACGATTTAAATACTCTAAGAAACTAGTTACAGCATTAAGTATGGCATTAACAGATGTTTCTTCTTTTTTAGCCTTCTTTGATTGTAAATCTATTACCTTTACCTCTCCCGTTGGATTTCTTAACCATCCCACAAAGTTTGACATTTCCTCGAATTTCAAATCTTCTAATCCAATTCCTCTCTGGCTCATAAATTCATAAAACAGCTTGAGAAGATAACAATATGTTTTAATCGTATTTGGCGCTTTCCCCGTATTATCCAAGTACTTTATATATCTCTTAACCGGTTCTACCACTTCAAAATTTTTGTCTAGTAGTATGTATAATGGATATGATTTTTCCTCAACAACTACTTTTTGAACTTTCATTTCTCCACCACCTTTAAATACCTTAACTACTATAAATAATACCTATATATATCCATTAGTTAAAGTATTGAATTAAAAAAATCCTAAACTTTGAGTACTTAGAGTACTCTAGTTTAGGATACTATGTTTATGATTGCAGAAACATCGTGAAGGCCGATAAAATCTAGCAATGGCGACAGAAAAAAACAAAGCAATCCGGCCGCATAAGCTTTTAAAATCTCCGCTTTTTCAGGCTTAGCCGGAAGCTTTGAGCGATACACAATAAAAATCAGCCAAAACAGCGGCGCCGCAAATAATTGCCGGTACAACAGCACCGCTTCCGGCTGTGCACCTTGTTCATAAGCCCATTTGTCAAAAATGGATTTTGAAGCAAAACACATCGTTCCAAAGACCATAAAAACGACCTCGGCCGCTTTTCGAACACCGCGTTGAATATAGCCGCTCTGCTCAGCTGCACTCTTCTCTGCTCGACTCAACTCTAAACACTCGTCCTTTTTATTCGTTGATATGTTTTTTTATAAAATGGAGCAATGTGCTGCCCTGCGCCGTCAAAATCACGCCTTTTCCCGAACATTTTGGACAAGGCTTCGGCTCTTCTCTTCCGCTTCCATTGCAATTTGGACATGTCGTTTCCAAATCGTCCGTTGCAATCACCATTTACCATCACACCTCCGTTTCCGTTTAGATTATGATGCGGCCACTCCGGCCATCCTTCCTCCATGGCCACCACCTCCTTAAAAAAATGCAAAAAACCCCCGTCACAAAAGGACGAGGGTCTCGCGGTACCACCTTTATTAATCGTATAAACGATTCGCTCGGAACATACGGAAAGGGAACAGTCAGCCCTTTCGATACTCTTCTCTTGATAACGGAGAGAACATCCCGACTCCGCCTACTACCCGTTTCAGCGAAGCGATTCAGAAGCCCATTCGGCATCAGAAGGGCATCGGTTCACACCAGCCACCGACTCTCTTAAACCCCTGTTCTGACACGTACTTGCTCTTCCTCAATATCGTTTAACCGTACATGATTTGTAAAAAATATATTACTCTGAAAATTAGCGGGTGTCAAACAGCGTCAAATTCTTGTTTTTTTACGAACCTTTAATATACACACGATCAACAAGCACAAAACAAAGAGATTGAATGCTTCTATCCAATAAAAATATCCCGGGATGTCTATGATGAGAAGCGGAAGTCCCGAGCTGAGAAATACACTGGCCAATGCAGCATACAACACTTTTAGTAAGCCATTATATTTTTCTGCTTCAGATTCACGGTCTGTATAAATCACATTTGTTTGAACTTGACTCGGATCAGCCGCAAAGTAATGCCAATTTAAAAACTGTGTCACATGCTTCCAGCCTGCATCCTCGTATATATGAATATATTCTTCCTGATCCAGGTTTGATGTTGTCTTATAGTCGAGCCGATATACTGTATTGCTTGGTTTTGTCTTTTCAAATATATAGAAAAATAAAAAGAATGACTTTAACATCCATCCTTGTTTTGCCATCTCATTCAGCCAGTTCTCTTCCTTCCGGTCTTGCCAAGCAAGAAAAAAACGGAATTTTCGCTTTCTTTTTTTACTCATGACTTGTATCTCCCTCTTTTTGAAAAATAGATTGACTGATCGTCACTATTTTGGACAGACGTTTAAATTCGAGTTGAATCACCTGCCATCCTTCATTCGTTAAAATATACTGCTTTCGCCGATTATCGCCGATTTCGCCTTCCTTTCTAATCAATCCCTGCTTTTCGAGTTTGCTTAATGCACCATAAAGAGTGCCAGGCCCTAGTTTGACCTCTCCCTCGCTCATGCTCTCAACCCTTTGCATAATGCCGTAGCCATGTAATGGTTGAGTTAATGACAATAATATGTAATATGTAGCCTGCGTAAGCGGTAAATAGCTTTCCGCCGTTTTTTTCCTCACTTTTCGCACCTCATTATTAAGTATGGCGTTTTTCATTTATATATCTCATGAGCAGTACAACACCTATTAGATTGAATATGATGCTGCCGCCAAGAACTAGCCCCCACAATACACCGTTTATCCCTGATAAAATCACTAGATTTAATAAAAGAATTCCGCTCAAAACAAATAAAATCCCGGTAAGGTATGTATTCAAATCATTCGCCTCCTTATTTTATATCGTCTAACGATATATCGACTAACGATATAATAGCATATTAGACGATTCGACACAAATCAATCACAGCAATTAGCCTGCAAATCATTCGAATGTTGTCAAGATGCACCACCCCTTTCCAATGGGGATGAGCAAGAACTCCCTCAAGTGAGCGCAGGCTACTGTGCAAAAGAAGCGAAATCTAAAAAAACCGCCTAAAAGGTCATTTCACAACCTTATCAGGCGGTTTCCAGCGATTATTCCTTATTCCTGTCAGCAAACACCGTCATGGCGTCGCACATGAACTTCGCCAAGCCGGCGCCGTATTGATCGATGTTTTTCGTAAAGCGCTCGTCAGCGACATACATTTGTCCAAGGTTTTTGAAAGCTTCAAGCGAATAGCGGTGGCCGGTGTTACTGTTCAGAAAGTCGTACCATTCCTTTATAGCCGCCTGTGCTTCCTCGGAGTCGGGGGCGCCTTCTCTGAGAGCGGCAATTTTTCTATAAATGGCGTCATATTGCTGTTCCATCTTTTTTCGTTCACCTTCGGACATGGATTCGATATAGGCCTTCGATCTGTCGACGGCTTCATCTCCCCAGCGTTCCCGCGCTTCTTCCTCATACGGGTTTTGACTGAAATCAAATCCCGCGAATTTTTCCTCGTTTGTCATGTTGATTTCTCCTTTCGCATATTGAATCGTTTTATCGATTGTCGCAATCATTTGATCAAGCCGGCTTCTTTTCTCCAGCAGCGCCTTCCGATGGAGCTGAAGCGCCTCATTCCTGTCAAATGAAGGGTTCTCAAGAATGCTTTTAATCTTTTTTAAAGGGAAGTCAAGCTCTCTGAAAAACAAGATTTGCTGCAGCTTTTCCAGATCGTCATCTGAATACAGCCGATATCCGGCTTCGGTTGTCTCCGACGGAGCTAATAATCCGATTTCATCATAATGATGCAGTGTGCGCACACTGATGCCGACTAAATCGGCTACTTCCTTTACTTTCATTTTCATCCATCTGACCTCCCTTCGATATTGACTATAAAGTATCCCGCAACGTGAGGGTCAATGCGAAATTTGAAATTTTTTTCAGGAATTTTTTTATACAAACAAAAAACCCGGCAAAATTGCTTTGCCGGGTCTTTTAGAAATTGTTCAACAAGACCTCTTTGAGAAACGGATCATCCAGCCACTCGTTCAGCTGCCCCGCGGAGAATCCTTTTGATACATTGAGATCGATAAGCGTTCCGCCGGCATAGCCGAAAGAAGCCGATCTGTCCGCAATTGTGTCCGGCCCTTTTGCCAGGACATTCTTCAGCTTCTTCAGCATGTTTTGAAAGCTCTTCTCCAAGTCGCTTTTCGGGTCTTTAGCTGCTTCAATCACTCGGATGAGCTTCTCATTTCCGCCTTCAAGCTCTCCTTTTTCATCCAAACTGACATCAGCCAAAGACAGCCCGGCGATCGTTTTCAAAAACTCATTCACATGCCATTTTTCGTAAGCGTCTTTATCCAACGGCGTTCCATTTTGTTCACCGATCAGTTCCGCATGGCTCAACAGTCGCGCACCGAACCGTTTATCGCTGTCGTTTAAAACGGCTTCGATCCGGGTTCTTTTTTGTTCGTCTTCCATGCCTTCAACTGTAATCCGGTTATTTCCGTCAACATGCAATGTCAGATGTTCGCTTTCGGAAAGGGAAATTCCGTTCTCCCGCAGCGCCCCTTCGATCTGGCTGTTCAAACGCTGCCTGTCTACATAAAGATTATAGATCTCAAATTGAACGCCGTTCATTTGTGATCGTAATGACGGTGCATTTTTTTGAGCCGCTTCAGCCTGTTTGCTGATGGAGAGTGTGTCTGTTTGCCTGACGGGCATCCTCTTGGAACCTCTAGTCTTGGCCGACATCTCCGCGGCAGCAGGCTTCATCATCTGCTCGGAATAAAGCGAAAGTTTTACCCTGTCTCTAATATTCATGGGAGCTCCTTTCATGCCAATTACATCCTATTACTTTTTATATCGGCCGGGATTTGGATCTGTTTACCAGCCGTATGTTGAATCATATTGATAATTGATCTTTAGCTGCGGTGATCTCCACGTTGAACTGCTCCAAGCGAGCGAATAGTATCTCACATTCCATGTCGTTTTGACCGGAAGCGCAAGTTCAGGCTTCAGATCCGGAAACAGTGTGCCGCCTGAAACTGATGTGTGCCAAACGCCTTCTTCCTTGTTCAGAACTTCCCTGTAGGTGTGTCCGAGACTCGGAGAGATTGATCCCTCAGCGGAAACGCTTTTCACAATCGCCCCTTCGGGAATGGCCGAGACATTGGCAAGATTGATGGCGGCAACCGGAGAAAAGACTCCCTGTCCCGGGCTTGAGATGGATGACGGAGACAAATTCGCCGTATAAGCACCGCTCTTCATTCTGTCGATAAACTCAAGTCTGTAAAATCCCCATCCGTCATATGAACCGTCTTTAGACATGACGACCGCAATGTATCGGCCTGTCTCCGGAACATCCAAGCGGATAATTTCGTTTTGGTTTCCCGTTCTTTCAGAAGATCCTACTGCCGGATAGCCGTAAGCATCTTTAAATAAGTAAAGATCATAATCTGTATTTGCCGGGATGTTCTTTAGGTGAATGGCAAGCTGTTCTCCCTTTGTCGCGTAAAATTTGTAATAATCTTTATCGCTTTCGCTGTGAATCGTCGCCGAAATCGTCTTGTATTTCCACAATCCTAAATCATAAGCCTCAGCGAATGAATTGTTGGGTTCATACTCATCTTCGTAAACATTTGCCGAAGCCGAAAATGCTGGAATCGCCATCAAAAACACACTGAACACGAACAGAAAGAAACTTTTTTTCATTTGTCCTTGCCTCCCGTTTATTCATCACCATAAAGGAACTCCCTTCCTAATATCGGTAATAAAACTGGAAGTTTAATGAACATTTTATAAAATTATAGAATTTTTAACAGGTTTAATCATCCGCCGGCTCTGCCACACTGCCCACAAAAAGAATCATTCCGGATGCTTCATCAACAATCGCAAAATAAAACGGGTGGTCTGCAGTCATCGTCACTTCAGGGACGGGGGCTGATTCAATGATTTCAACCGCCGTTGCCGCGGATGCTTCTGTCCCCGCTTCATCCACTTTGATAAATGTTTTATGTCTGACTTTATTAATTTGAGCGGCGCCATGTCCGGTAAACATATTTGAAAAATCCGCACTTGTAAACACGGTTTTCATTCCAAGCCGTTTAAGCGGTTCATTTAACATGTAGTCTGTTTGAAATGAGAAGCGCGGCAGCTTGAGCTCCACCTGTTTCATCGTCCAGTCCTTCTGCAAGGCGCGCCACTGATCATACGTCATGCCAGCCAGAAGCTGTTCAAGACTTGCCGCTTTTTTCGGCAGAAAAACAGCTAATGACAGACCTTCGTCTTGAAAGGGAAGCTTGACGGCTTGAAAATGTTCGTTTTCCAGATAAGGAAAGCGGTTAGTCTGCGTCATCATGGGGTGTTTTTTTGCGGAGCCGTCCGCTGAATAAAATGGCTGTTCCGCTGTCATGTGAGGATCAAATGGCTGCTTCCAGCTTTCTTTAAAATAGACGGCATTGATGATATAGGCAATCGTATTTGGCGAGACCTTGTCAACGATCTGATCGATGCGGTCTTTCGTTTTCTTTTTGACCCAGCTGTTGATTTCCTCTGTTGCCCGATTAGGATCATTTTGAAGCTGATAGGCGTCGCCAAGGCCTTTGATCGCGTCTTGAAAACTTTCTTTCAGCTCCCTTTTGGTCCATATCGAATTAGCTGATGAAAATTCGCCGCGAGGCAGCGTTTCAAGAGAACGATTCACAGATTGTGACATCCTGTTGATCGATGCCATATCCGCCTGGTTGAGATTTAAAGTGCCGAGCAGTTCCTTTCTGCTGTCTCCCGCGGCTCCGTTTGCCGTCATCAAAAGTGCCTGCTGAATACTGTAAGGCGAGAGGAAGATGTTTTTCCGGCTCCCTTCCTCTTTTATCATGTCTTGAAACAATGCGAGCGCAAACCGCTGTTCAGCTTCAGAAAACGAGGCTTCCGTTTTTTGCGCTGATCTGCCGCGCGGGGGATCAGCCTCCTTCTGTGCACCGCATCCGGCCAGCAATAAAAGACCGGCCCATACCACCATCGCACTCCATTTCGATTTCAATTGTCAACACCTCCTAATGTTGTAGTGGGTTTAGCATTGGAAAACGTTACAAAAAACGGCAGCTGATGCAAGGAATCAGCAAAAAAGCTTATCCAATGCTGGATAAGCTTTCGGGTCAATCATTGCGCTCACTGACCTTTGACTGCCAGTTCACGCAGATCTTTTTTGACGATTTTGCCGAGCCTGTTTTTCGGAAGGCTGTCGGTAAAGACAATCTCAGGAATTTTATAGTCGGACAGGCGCTCTTTGCAATACGCGATAATGTCCTCCTTCTTGAGGCCGGAGCTTTCGTTTTTCACCACATACGCCCTTGGAACCTCGCCGTACATTTCATCCGGGACGCCGATGACGGCTGATTCAACTACTCCGGGCACTTGATCGATGATTTCCTCCACTTGGTCCGGATAAATGTTGTCGCCTCCGTAGACAATGACGTCTTTATACCGGCCGGTAATATATAAAAATCCGTCTTCATCGAGTTTGCCGGAGTCCCCCATATAGAACCAGCCGTCTTTTAGCACCTTTTGCGTGGCGGAAGGATTTTGGTAATACCCTTCAAAAACATACGGGCTTTTGACGACGACTTCTCCGACTTCTCCCCTCGGCAGCTCTTCATGTGTATCAGGGTCTTCGATCTTTATGCTGACTTGTGGAATCGGCTTGCCGGCTGAATTGACTTTATCCCAGCCCATGTCAGGCCGCCATACGCTGACCGTCCATGCTTCTGTGCTGCCATACCCCTGCACCATCAGGATTCCCAGATCATTGTACTCCTTAATCAACCGCGCCGGCACCTTGGTACCGCCGGAAACAAGCATTTTCACAGATGACAGGTCGAATGGATGTCTTTTCATTTCCTCCAGCATGTAGGTGTAGACGGAAGGAAACGCCATCATCATATGAATGCGTTTCTTCTCGATCTCCTGCAGGATTTCAAACGGTTCGGGATCCCATAAGAAATAAAGGGCAATTCCTTCAAAAGCCGCCTGAAAAACATGGTTGAGCGAGCTCATATGATAGAGCGGATGGCTTGCCAAAAAGCGCGCGCCTTTCAGCTGCTTCGATTTCACGTTTACCTCTGTCAAGTATGCGGCCAGACTGCCGTGGTTGACCATGCAGCCTTTCGGGTTTCCGGTCGTGCCCGAGGTGAACAGCATTAAAGCCAGATCATGCTCTGTCACCTGCTCAGCTTCCACCTGCAGCGGCCTGTTTTTAAATAAGCTCTCAAACTGTTCAGTCGTGTTCATTCCCGCACCCGCTTCAATCATCAGGCAGAACTGAAGCTGTTCGCGGAGCGGCGTTAGTATATCGGCAAATTCCAAGTCATAAAACATCACCTTCGGCCGGCAGTTGTTCAAGATTCCTTTTAATTCATACGATGTCAGCTGCCAGCTTAACGGCACGACTGTCGCTCCGATTTTAAGAGACGCCAGCAAAATGACAGGAAAATGATGATTATTTTTACATAAAACCGCGATGTGGTCTCCTTTTTGAACACCCTCCTCCAGCAGATAATGAGCCAGCTGGTTCACCCGTTGATGATACTCTTTGAACGTAAACGTTCGATCTCCTCCGGACAATGCTTCTAACCCATCTGACGTTTCCATATGATGATTGATTAATTGCTGAAGTGTACTCAAAATTTTCATCTCCAAATTTTCATTGTTTCTCACAAAACCTGGTGAGATTATGTGACGCACAAATTCATTCTAAAACAAAATATATCCATTGTAAAACTATTTCATAATAGAATTATTATCTTTATGAATTGATAACAAAAGAAATTAAATGGCTCATTTTAAAATTCATAAAATCGTTTTTTGCGGAGCATTCGCTTATGATAAAATAGACCTATGTTTGTTTGGTCAGCATGAAATTGCTGATCTACTACACGATGTCGGAAATGAGGAAACCTTCATGAATCACCATCGGATTGAAGCGAATCTATTGGACCATGCTTTCACGAAATATTTGCGGTCTTCAAAGAAATTAGACGAAGAAACGATTCCGAAAAGTATCACGAGCGGCAAAGGGTTTATTTTGCGAATCATTTACAGACACGGAACATGTACGATAAAGGAGATTTTACAGGAAGTCGCCCTGTCTCCATCAGCAACGACAACGGCTCTGAACCATTTGGAGAAAGAGGGTCTTGTGATCAGATCGAGAAATAACGATGACCGGCGCACCGTCTGGATCGAACTGTCGCAAGAAGGAACGAAGATCGCCGCACAAATGGTGGAGAACCGACAGGCCTTGATCGACAAGCTCTTTGGTAAATTGTCGGAAGAAGAGAAAAAGGCTTTTTTTGCTGTGATTGAAAAAATTATGATGTAAAACGGGCCGTCGATTGATATCGACAGCCCTTTTTTTATTGTCTGACGCCAAGCGCGTCCAGCGCCATCTTCAAGTGCTCTTCTTGTTTTGTCTGCAGGGCGAACATGCCGATTTCGATGCCGTAGGCGGCCTGCAATTCTGTAATATGCTCTTTCATCCGCGGCCAGACGCGGCCCCCTTCTTCTTCATAATAGGCGATGAGCCGGGCGGTTTCGGCTCCTCCTAAAATCGTCTCGTATAAAAGAAAGTCTTTTGCCGGATCGGCGATTTTTGCTTCCGTCCAATCCAACAGTCCAATTATGCTCTGATGCTGGTCAATCAAAATATGCGGAGGATGCAAGTCGCCGTGGATAAACGCGGTATATTCAGGCCAATACGAGTCGTCAGACAGCCACTTTTGCCATCTTTCCCAGAGCTCGCCGCTGACCCCGAGCTCTCTTTTGATCCACTCCATCTGATCTGCTTTTGATTGCCTGACGTCATCCGGATTCATCACATGCATGCCCGCTTCTTCTGCTGCCTTATGATCGATGCTGTGCAATAGCACGAGCGTTTTCGCCAATGACTTGACAAAGGCTTCAGCCGGGGGCTCATGATCCATGTTCCATACGTAATTCTTAATCTCCATGTCAATGACTGCGGCAGGAACCCCTGGAAGCTTCGGGTATGCAATCAGTTCGGGGGTATGAATGCGCCAATCCGGAACAGCAGCGGGAAGGCGGTTTTGCAGCAGCTTCAGCACTTTCCCTTCATACACTGCCCTTTCAATCACATCGTCGCGCCGCGGTTTTCTCAAGACCCATCTCTTACCTGCTTCATCTTCGGCAAAAACGACTTGAAAATCCATGCCGGACTCGTTGATTTCCGCATGCTTTCGTTTCAGCCGAAGGCCGTGTTTTTCGGCAAGTTTTAATGTATGTTCAATTTGCCCATTTACAGTTGCCATATACGATCTTCCCCTTTACTGAAGGTTTTTAATAAAAAAAGCACAGGTCGTCTGCCTGTGCTGGAAAGTAAACGGAAAAAAGATATGTCAAATAAACTGAAGGCAAACTTCAGATCATCTATTTTTAAAGGCAAAAAGAGGCGCTGGAATCCGCGCCTCTCCCTCAATTATTGCATAAGGGTCCCCTAAAAACAGGCAGACTAATCCCGATTACTCTGCACACGGGCAGAGACTTTGTTCACAATTTAGTTAGCGAGGACAAAGTTCAATCGGAATCTGATGTATGCCATTTGGGAAATCCCTCCGTTCATCAAAGTTAGCCTTATTTTAACAAGTTTTGGAATGACCCGCAATGTAAAATTCAATTTTTCAGAAAATCATCCTGATAAAGGAAATTCGCTTATCGAAGCAGAAAAAAGGGTTACGTTCCTGCCTTTTAAACTAATAATTCACACCCGTTCGGCGCTTTAATTCTCTTAGCCAAGCCGTATCCCCGGTTCCATAGCTCTTCTTTTGCCCTGTATCCCGCAAAGACCCGTTGCTGTAGTCAATAGATAAGATAAAATCCGGAACAGAATCATATCCGGCTTCCGCAAGCCTGTTCAGCTCTGCTCCATAATGAGCGATTGCGAAATGGGCCGTTTTCTTTTGGACGGGGTCCTTCTCCAGCTCTTCTTTATACACATCTAACAAATCACGGCCATCAGGTGTTACATATCGGCCATCAACCACTTTCAAGTCATTCAGGTAATACCCTGTCACCTCATATATCTCGCGAACCGTCTGATATTTTTGGTGCGCTTCTTTGGAATATTGGGCTGAATCGCTGCTCAAGCTTTTCATGATATGCAGAAATAACTGTTTGCTGTTTTCTCCTGATTGCAATATATGTTCAATTTGATGAATGAGTTGCTCATCATCTGTTCCGCTCACCTTTACTTGATAATCAATCGGTGAAATCGTAAAGGTGAGCGCCGTATCCGCTGGAATGGCAATATGATATTGATCCAGCAGCGCTTGAAGCTGTTTGTTGACTTGGCTGCGCTGATATATTTTCTCATTCTCCGTCTCTACTTCCCCATTAAAAGTCACATTTCGAAACGCGGCATCCTGCATATTATAACTTTGCGCTTTTCCTTTGAACAGCCACTCAGTTTCATTGTCATATGCAGCTTGTCTTTCTGCTGCCGACAAGTCATTTCTGAAATAAGGGGAATTGGGATTTTTGTATTTATCCTTAATATAGCCTAAAGGGTCAGGTTTCGTTTTGTTCATTGCATTTATTTTGCTGTATTTTTCATCTAAGATTTTTTTCCTGATATCACTTTCTGACTCATAGGGGTTTTGGGCATTAATCTTCGTTTCTTTCCCTGTATCTGCGACAGTTCGATCATTTGCTGCTTCGTATGCCCGCCTGAAAGCTCCGGCATGATTCACAATACTGTCCTTTGAGTAGTTCAGCTTACTCAAACTTTCCTTCGATGGTCTTCCCGCTTGGCTGCTGGCCTTCTTCGTAAGGGCAGTTATATCAGAAGAGACATTTTTTAAAGTTGTATCAGTCGCATTCCTTTTCAACATATTCTGAACCATCAGCTGTGTACGGATGTATTGACTATTGAGACGCATTGGGTACCTCTCCTCAATTCTTTCTATACTCCCTATATCGGCTTGATTATGTTTATATTAACCTTATTAAACAGTAATTTACATAGAAAGTATCCTTAGCAGTCTCATCTATCTGGATAAAAATCAAAAGGCATCCAAAAAAACGGATGCCTTTTCTTATTTCTCTTCTTCCCTGTCATTTTTATTCCGTATCCGCTCAATCACCTCATGCAGCCCCTCAGGCTTATAAAACTCCACCGGAGAGCTGCCCTTTTCAAACGAAATCGTCTCCGCTTCAATGAGCGCCACATAGCGGCCGTTTACTTTGGCGAGATGAATTGAATCTCCGAATTCGGCCAGCAGTCCTTTAATCTCGGTTTCTCCCAATTTCATTTTCAGCTCTGCCTCAGGCATGTGTTCAACGATCTGGGCGGAGGCTTCGATGACTTGATGGGTGTCGAGACGTTCCTGAATTTCCCGCTTTTCGCTCGCTTCCCAGATTTCGAGGTCGTGTTCAAACTGCTGAAGTTCTTCGCTTTTGTCTTCAAATGCTTCGTACACGTGCTCCTGCACCATGTTCATCACTTGTGACTTCATGATTTCCGGCATCGACTCGCCGTACTCGACGAATTTTAAGAAGTCTTCAAAGTAGCGGGCATGTGAGGCCTGGTGGATTTTCACTTCGCTTGCCTCTGTCATGCCTTCTTCAGGCATGTGTGGATACTGAATCGATTTCATGTTTTTCGTCGTGATCGCCATTTCGACCTTGCGGATCAGCGATGATTCATCGGCGATCGAAGCGACCTTCGGTTCAAAATCGCACTTCATGACAAAGACAAATGTATCATCGAAGTATTTGCGCGGCACGGCTGTCGCCACTAAAAAAACGCCTCCCCTGACGGCGCTCGTGTCGAGGTATGTGCGGACGAACTGTTCGCTCAGTTCATTGAATTCTTCCTTTGTCTCTGCCAGTTTTGTTTTGTGAAACAGATTGTAGTTCGGATTAGAATCAAGCTCATGCCCCGGCTCTGTGATGAAGCGGCCGATTTTCGTCGGCACCTGTTCTGACTTCGGATGGCGTTCGGCTTTCCGCTTGACGATTTTTTTCAATTCCCCGTCTAAGAAATCCTTCAGCTCGCTGTTTTCGAATTCCTCGGTATCCAGCGTCTGAAAATGTTTATATTGCTTGTTGGCCTGCTCATCCTTGCCGTCGACCTGGATGACGTAAAAAGAAATATAGCGAATTTCAAATTCCATGACATGTTCACCCGTTTTCCTTGTTGTTTCAGTTCTTCAAGTATAGGTAAATGCCGGTATTCCGTCAATTTGCACCTTCACGATATACGGAGATCTTATAACACATCTTCCTGGTCAATTTTTCGAATCGACCAAAACGCAATGGTAACCCCGACTACAGCCAATGAAATTGGAATGTAAATGATGGAAGCAAGCGAAATCTCATTGCTTTGCTGACCGATCAACGTGGTCAAGATACAGGATGTCACAATGGTGGCAGGAACTGATTGTTTGCGCATCCCAAAGTATAATGGAATAAAGCTCAGTCCTGTAGAGGAAGCAGCATAAATGAGCATACTGCCTATCTCATTTCCTATGTCATGTATCGTCAGTTTTTCCGGGCTGAATTGATAGACATCATTGAGCTGCGAGAAAATAAATGCAACAATCAGTTCGGACACGATCATTGTCAAAAAGGTCAATCCGCCAGTGAGCAGCAGTTTTGCGGCGATCAGTTTTTTTCGGCTGACCGGATATGTAAACATGACCGTGATGGTTCTGTTTTTATACTCTCCGATGATCAGTTTGGCAATCAGCACACCAGCGAATACAATAAACACAGACCTTACAAAAATCCCGATAAGCTGCAGCGTGGATTCCGCGTCAGCCATCGACATTTTTGCTTGAGGGAGGCTTTTTTCGTCTGCCCCGATCAGGCACAACATACCGAGAATGCATAGATTTGCAATCACTGCACCTTTGTAATACCACCCTAATTTTGTTTTTTTAAACTCCAAGTTAATCAAATTCAGCATTGAACTTCAACTCCGTTAGAATACATCTATTTTTTCGATACGCCTTACAGCCAAAAAGGAAAAAAACAGACCGACAGCGGCCAGAGATAAGGGAATATAAACAATTGAAGAAATAGAAAAGCCCGGGCTTGTGGAACTGATCGGCATGATGATCACGACAGACGAAATGATCGTTGCCGCAGTGGAATACTTTCTCATCCCGAAAAAGATAGGTACTAAACTCGTTCCGGCGGCGCCAAAAGCAAAAATGAGCATTTTCAAAGCCTGCTGAGAAACCGTAGAAATTGTTAATTCGCCGGGGATGACCCCATAGATTGAGTTCAGCAGAAAAAAACCAGCTGCAACGCATGCATTTGATAGCAATATCGTGATGAAGGTCAGCCCGCCTGCGATCAGCAGTTTAGCGGCCAGCAGTTTTTTTCGGTTGATCGGGTACGTAAACATCACAAGTATTGTCTTGTTTTTAAACTCTGAAATCACTAATTTTGAGATCAGCACAGCGCCGAACACGATAAAAACCGCTCTGACGAAAGTGCCGATCACAAGAAATGTTTCATCAATCGTTTGGAATGTATCCTTGCCTTCTGTGAAGGTCACCATCCACAGAAAACCGAGAATGATGAAAGTGGCAAAGACGGCTCCGCGTACATACCAGCCCAGCTTCAGCTTTTTCATTTCGATTCTCATCAAATTCAGCAAATTTCTCCGCCTCCTTATGCGTTGACCGCATTGCCGTTGATTAAGCTGAGGAAGTAGTCCTCAAGCGAAGTATGCTTTTTATTCATGGATTCAATTTCTACATCATTCAAAATCAGAGCTTTAGAAATGGCTGTTTGAGAAGCTTCGGCATCATAAATTCGGATCGTTTTATCATTTAGTATTTTAAAATTAGCAATCTGCAGCTCATGTTCAAGCACAAAGCAAGCATGCAATTGGTTCGGCGTCACGAGTTCAATGTACTCTGTGTTCCGGCCCCTTACGCTTTCCATCGATACTTCTTCAACAAGCCTGCCGTCCCGAATCACTCCGATTGTATCTGCAATTTGCTCTACTTCGTTCAGGATATGGCTTGAGATGAGCAATGTCATGCCATACTCTTTGCTCAATACTTGAAATAAGTTTCTGATTTCTTTAATTCCGATGGGATCAAGGCCATTAATCGGCTCATCCAAGATGAGCAAGTCGGGTTTGGTGAGAATGGCACGCGCGATTCCAAGACGCTGCTTCATACCGAGGGAAAATGTTTTGACAGGTTTGCTGTCGATATTTTTTAAATTCACCATGTCCAGCACTTCTTGAATCTTCGCTTTATTGTGATATCCCATATACTCACAGTGCAGATTTAAATTTTCATTGGCTGTCAGATTTTCATAAAAAATCGGGTATTCGATCATGCTGCCTATTTTGCCGAGAATCTCGTAAGATTGATTTGTCAGCTTATGCCCAAGAATATTGATTTCCCCGCTTGTCGGTTTTACGAGGCTCGTCAGCATCTTCATGACGGTCGTTTTCCCGGCTCCGTTCGGGCCGAGAAAACCGTATATTTCTCCCTTTCGTATATGCATGCTTACATTTGACACAACTTCTTGACCTTTGAATGTCTTGGTAAGCCCGCTTGTTTGTACGATGTAAGTCAACTCTGTTTCCCCTTTCCTTTCTCTGCTATACGTCTATTGTAGCGATGGACGCTGTCTTTTTTATTTCTTGTTTCTTAAGAAATTCTTACGTTTGCTAATAGGTCATTCGTTTTAACGTGATGGAAAACGCCGTCCGTTCATACGGCTTGCTTTGGAGAGAGATGACCCCTCCCATTTTCTCAATGAGCCTTTTTGTAATTGTTAAGCCGAGCCCGCTTCCCTGGAACGCTTTATTTCTCGATTCCTCAAGGGTGTACAGCCTTTCGAACACCCGCTGCTGATCATACTCACCAATCCCTTTCCCACGGTCCCATACCGTAATGACAATCCGCGTGTCATCATATGTAAGGGACAATCCGATCAGCTTTCCATCTGCACCATATTGAATCGCGTTTGATAAAAGGTTTTGCAGAACCCGGTCAAGCGCTTCTTCATTTCCATGTGCATAAACAGGGGTATCCGGGATGTCGATGACAGCTTTAAAACCTTTTGCCTGAACAGCGTCATAGTGTTGGAGAATGTTTTTTCTGCATATTTCGTTGATATGTATTTTAGTGAGCAGTATTTGCTTATCTTCTGATTCGAGCTTGGCCAAGTCGAAGAAAGAATTCATCAGCTGAATGATTTCGCCTGTTTTTTGATAAAGTTTTTCCAGCAGCCTTTCACGCTCTTCTTCCGCCATGTCCGAGTCATTTTGAATCGCCTCGATATATCCGAGCACGACGGTCAGCGGAGTTTTCAGATCATGGGACATATTGGTCAGCATTCGTTTCATTGACTGCTCCGTTTTTGCAAAACGGGCTGTTATGCGCTGACGCTCCTCAACAAACAGGTTCATTTGCACGAGCAGATCCCGCAGTACTTTATCAGCCGTTCCTAATAAAATTTGATCAGCCGCCTGCTCATTTAGCATCACATTGAGCTTTTCCGTGATGTACTTCAAGTTTTGGTCCCGCTGTTTTTTCATTTTATATTGAACGATATTGAGAGACGCCAAAAATATCAGCATGCCAATCCATAACATTGTCATCCTAAAACTCTCCTAATTTATAGCCGATGCCCCAAAGCGTTTTAATATATTGCGGGGAGGAAGGATCATCCTCTATCTTTTCCCTCAAGCGCCTCATATGAACGTTAATAATATTTTGATCGCCAAAATAATCATCATTCCAAACCGAACGATAGATTTGTTCTTTTGTAAACACTTTTTTAGGGTTTGTCACAAACAAAGTCAGCATTTTCCATTCCGTCGATGTCAGCTGAAGCGGTTCACCATTTTTTTGTACGGATACATTTTCTATATCAACCGTAAGCTCGTGAACACGTACTATTTTTTGATTTGCCGGCTCACTGGCGGAATATTGTGTTGCGCGCCGAATGGCGGCTTTTATTCTTGCGGTCAGTTCGATCATCGAAAACGGCTTGGCAATATAATCATCCGCACCAAAGCCCAGCCCCAGCGCTTTATCGACATCCCCGTCTTTTGCGGAAATCATTAAAACCGGAACTTTGCTCTGTTCACGGATCATTTTCAGAAAATCCATTCCATTCAGCTTAGGGAGCATGATGTCGAGCAGAATCGCATCATAATTGCCTTGCTGAAACAAGCGAACGCCCTCTTCTCCGTCAAAAGCAAGCACGACCTCAAATCCTTCTTTTGTTAAATAATGATCGACGATTTCACTGATCGAATGATCATCTTCAATAAGCAATATGCGCTGCATCTTGTTCACCCATCCTTTTCAACATAAAAACACACGTGCAATTACATTCATTGTAATTGAAAAATGTGTGTTTTTTATAAAAATTAATTTATATTTCTAGTTGAATCCTCTTATAGCTTCCGGATCTTTTGAGCGATACCAATCTACTTTCCCACTAACACGGATCAAGTCACAGGCGCGGGGTTGAATAAACACAAGTCATTGGAACAAAAAGATGACCTCTGATGTCAGAGGTCATCTTTTATTGATCAAGGGGCTTATTCTTTTTATAGTAAAGCGTCACGTT
Source organism: Bacillus haynesii (assembly GCF_014042035.1). Classification (NCBI taxonomy): domain Bacteria; kingdom Bacillati; phylum Bacillota; class Bacilli; order Caryophanales; family Bacillaceae; genus Bacillus; species Bacillus haynesii. The sequence goes on from NZ_CP059494.1 coordinate 2,772,616, forward strand.
TTGTTTCCGTAAAGTTTCAATAATGTCATGATAACTGTTTGCAAACTGCTCGTTGTCTGATTTCATCCGGGTGATGACGGTTTTTCGGTTTTCACTTTTGTGATCCAATTCTTCTTTAATTTTCGTGATCATCATGCCTTTTTGCCCTTCGATTTCGCTTTTTAGCACTTTATCAAATTCTTTCAGTTCTTTTAAAACGCTTTTTAGCGGCGCGTTCAGCCGGGCCGCTTTATCCTTTGCTGAAATACTGCTTAAAAACATATATGTCGCTGAAACTGTTTCAGTTTCCTCCAATAACGGTTTTACCATCTTAATATCCCCCCTATGCCTTAAAATCAAATAATGCCGAAATTTCCTCGTCCTCATCAAACAATTTCTCAATACTTGAGCGGATATCTTTCACAAATCTCTTTTTGCTGGAGGTTTGTTTTTTTAATTCGCTGACGACGCCGTCGCACTGAGGAAGCGGGGCCGTGTGGTACGAGTCGTGGACGACGATTTTATTCAGCTTTCCGCTTGATCCGACGAAGCCTGAGGCAAGTTTAAATTGAAGGTCGAATTGGTAGCGGGAGGGATTGGCCTCCATTTCATGAATGGCTTTTGTCAACTCAGTTTTTTTAGTTGCGAAATGATCGTGGATTTCATGGTGGAAAACACGTTGGTAGCGGTCAATTTCATCCTCAATCTTCGAAATGGCGGCCATCCCCGTCTGGTAAATCCTGACGGCAGATGACAGGTTGACCTTTATCTCTTTTCCATCCTTGCCTTTCTTTGAAAAATAGATGTCTCCGCCTTTGTAGCTGATGCCTTTCTTTTTGGATAAAGCGTTTAAAAGCGGGGTGATGCTGTGGCCATCGCCAATAAGATTGAGAAGGTCTTTTGTATCTTGATCCAGTTTGCCCAAAGCTTCTTCCAATGCTTTATAAGTTAAATAAAATTCGATTAAATTTTTCATTAGTGATTGAGAAAGTTGACCATTACTTAGGGTGAATATGACAGTCTTCCAGTCGACAAGAAATTTGATCTTCTCATATAAAACGTCCAGTCTTCCAGTCAGCCGCTCTACTTCGGCAATGTCTTTTTGGATGGTCTTCTTTTTCGCTTCGTCAATATAACCATTTGCCTCAAGTTGATTGAGAACTGGACCACTGTAGGCCTTGACTTTTGCAAAAAACTCTTTGAACTCTGGCAGTTTTTTATCAAGTGCACCCACCATATTCGAGAGGCGGATCGGATGTTTCAAGCAATATGCTATTTGCTGAGCTGTACCCTCTTCATTCATTATTCTGTTTAAAAAATCCATATCTACGCCGATTGCTTCCATAGCAAAACCCTGAATGCCGCCCTTTCGATAATCAGCAGCATATTTCTGAAAGTACCCTTTCAGTTTCCTCACATCTTCATCAGGAATATGATCGATGACACTTCGGAATCCTTTTATATCCGGGTGTGTGTTCGTCATCTTCACATCGCCGAACGTAATAAAATCAGCCTTCCCGCTGACACCGTAGAGCGGATCGTCACTGGAGATGCGCTGGGTGATGTTGGCTGTGACGCCTTTGTCGTTGTAGTATTTGATGATGGCTTTTTTGAGTTTGTCTTTTGGGATTGTTGATAAATCGTTTACTTGATACTTCTTTCTTAGTTCCCTTGCCATTTTCTTATCAATCAACAATAAATGATCTACACTTATTTGGGCCCCATTCACACCATAAACTTCATCAAATTCACCATTTACTAACTGCACTAAAACTTGGTTATTGTTTGCGAGAGAATGGCCCATAGCATAAGTTTTTAACTCTTTAGAGTTACCGACTTTTCTCTTGGAGGCCCTTGAAAATTCCCTTGTAGCCTTATATTGTCTGTTATCCATTCCCAAAAACAATCCAAAGAAATTATATTTCCAATCTTCATTATCGGCGCTACCCTCGGAAATAATGTGGAGCTGATCGATATGTTTTGTCTTATCCTTTATATGAATAGCTGTTCCATCATAGCCTGATTGACTGATTGTTTTATCCTTACTATGTTCTAGAATTTCTTTTGACGTAAAAATCTCAATATTTTCTGGAAGTTCATGATTTGTTTCCTCTTTATAAATTCTGCGAACATCTGCCTCAAAATTGTCTTTAGCTTTTTTCACTTCATTTGGATTATTTGAAGCAAACCTATTTTTATAGCTGTATTCCAAGTTTATAATACGAAGTTTCACATTCTCATTTTCAAATATATTTTTAGTTGCCATCCTATTTCTCCTTATCAGTTAAAAATACGATGGATTTGACTAACTTCTTAGCTTTCTTTTCAGCAGAATCAACATCAAATGAACAAGGTTTAGAACTCTTTAGACAAGTAAAGTCAAATGTAAATTGTATACCAACATAATTCTGTTTATTTACATAACCAATATATGAATGAGTCTCATTATTTTTTTGATTTGTATCGTCGTGAACAGTTTTCATATACGCAAAATAAATATCCTTATCTTTTTCCTCGAACTTTTCAAATTGTCCTTTATATCCATTTTCCTCCCTCACTTGTTCTAACATTTCATTTGGATTATTGATAAAAGATTGATTTAGGTAATATTCTACAAAAGCATTAAGAGAAACATTCGTTTTTTCATCGTAGCTATAAAAAGAGAATATCTCTTCATCTTTTCCGAGAGAGGATAAATTGTCATCATACTTCCCATCCTCCGGAAACAACATCGTAAACCCTTTCAGCTTAGACTCAAGCAGATAATAGCCGGGCTCGATTTCCTTTGTTGATGCCATGTATTCTCTAGTTTTCTCATCCTGGAATGCCGGGACTTGCGGCAGGTTTTTCGGATCCATGTCTTTCGGTTTGACCGCTTCTTCTTGATTGCCGTTCTTGCCGTTTTGACTGTCGTTCATACTGCATCCTCCTGTAAAGACTAGTATTATAGAAAAACACAATATCATCATCTTTTTCATTTTATTAAACCTCCAAGGGCTTTTAAGTTAAGCTGCAAGCACTTCGTTTTGATGCGAATGACCTGCTTGAAAATGATCCTTTTTTATGTTACATCATGGAATAAATTAGATAAATAGGAAATATGAATCACAAGCACCGCAAACTGTATGCCAGCCCTCTGAAAAAACAGGCAGTATGGTTGATGCGCCAAGGTTTCGAAAGGTATTGCGGTTTAGTTTTTCAAAGAGGAAATATGAAAAAAGCACCACTTTGTAATTTTTGTTAAATGTGAGTTCACAAGTAAAAAAGCACCTATTTTAAGGTGCTTTCCAATCAAGTCACAGGCGCCGGGTTGAATAAACACAAGTCATTGGAGAGTCCCCAATGTTCCGCCCATGTTTTCCTTCCGCTTGCAACGTCAAGTATCGTCCGGAAGATTTCCCAGCCGACTTCCTCTATTGAAGCTTCGCCTGTTGCAATCCGTCCGGCATTGACGTCAATCAAATCGTGCCAATCTTCTGATAACGATTGCCGGGTCGCCACTTTCAAAACCGGAGCCATCACAAGGCCATACGGTGTTCCCCTTCCGGTTGTAAATACCTGCAAATGCATGCCCGAGGCCAATTGCAGGGTGCCGCATACGAAATCGCTTGCAGGTGTCGCCGCAAAAATGAGGCCCTTCTGGACAGCCCTCTCACCAGGCGCAAGTACGGCACTGATCGGGCTGCTTCCCGATTTCGCGATCGATCCGAGCGATTTCTCGACCACGTTTGCCAGTCCGCCCTTTTTGTTTCCTGGCGACGGATTGGCGCTTCGGTCTGATTCGCCTCTTTCCAAATAGCGGTCATACCAAGCCATTTCCCGAATCAGGGCGCGGCCGACTTCTTCATTGACAGCGCGCGGTGTTAAGAGATGAACGGCATCGCGGACCTCGGTGACTTCCGAAAATAAAACCGTGGCCCCTGCCCGAACGAATAAGTCAGCCGCATATCCCGCCGCAGGGTTTGCGGTCACCCCTGAAAAGGCGTCGCTGCCTCCGCACTGAAGGCCGATCACCAGGTCTGAAACGGGACATGTCGTCCGCTTCCGTTCATTCAGCCTTTTTAAGCGCTCTTCGGCCATTTCCATAATCGATTGAATCATTTGCTGAAACCCTTGCCGTTCCTGCAATGAAAGAATATTTTCAGCGTCTCCTTCCGGCTCTATCCTCGTCGGAAGGAGCTTCTCGCAGCCGAGTCCGATCACCATCGCTTCGCCGCCGAAATTAGGGTGCCTGGCGATATTTTGAATTGTTCGGATCGGGATTCTGGCTTCCGGCGCATTAATCGCCACACCGCAGCCGTACTGATGATTTAATGCAGCGACACCATCAACATTCGGATATTTTGGGAGCAGTTCCTCTTTAATTCGTTTAACTGCGAAATCGAGAACGCCTGCGACGCATTGCACGCTTGTCATGATGCCCAGCACGTTTCTCGTGCCGACGCTCCCGTCTTCATTCCGGTATCCTTCAAATGTGTACCCTTCAAGAGGGGGAGCGGGTTTTGGAACTTTGTTGGCGATGGGCAGTTCATCGAGCGGCGGAGCATCCGGAAGCATGATATGCGACTCGGAAATCCACCCGCCTTTTTCGATTGGTTTGACGGCATAGCCGATGACTTCACCGTAGCGAATAACTTCTCCGCCCTGTGTAATGTTCGTTAAAGCCACTTTATGCCCTTGGGGAATGCGCTCTTGCAGTTTAAGCCCGCAAGGAAACACCGTCCCTTTCGGCAGTCCGCCGGCATTGGCGATGATTGCGGCATTGTCTTTTTCGTTCACCTTAATGTACAACGGGGTTTCAGTTTGATTGACAAGCATAAGGATTGATCAACTCCCCTTTTCGATCAGCGCCTTTCCGCGGCCCTTCTCTCGCCGCGGCACATGTTAGAAAGCGCTGTCAAACAATTTAATGATTGTTTTTTTCATCACGAAGACCATTCAGTATTTTGTCACGTACAAATTTTAAATGCTCATACATATGGTGATAGGCTTGATATGGGTCCCTTTGTTGAAGGGCTTTCAAAATATTCGTATGATATTCGACAGTCCGGTCCCTTTCCCTGTATGGAATCTGGCTGTCGATTTTGGCGTGTGTGATCAAGAGTGATTGAATCATGCCTTCCAGCACCGGGTTGTTTGCGCTCAAAGCGATAATCCGGTGAAATTCCTTATCCGCTTCTCCATAATGATTATCTGTGCTGTTTGCAATGATATCGATCGTTTCCTGCAGCCTTTCGAGCTGACTGTCATTGATCTTTTCTGCGGCGATCGTGACAAGCCCGAGTTCAAGTGCCATCCTCGCTTCAATAATGGCCGGCAAATTATCGACCGCCAAAGCCAGCATGACAGAAAACGGCTGGATGCCGATTTTATCATTAAAATACGTGCCGTCTCGGGTTTTTCTTTTAATAATTCCGAGCGTTTCGAGTGATATTAAAGCTTCGCGGAGAACGGGTCTGCTGACATTTAGCTTTTCCATGAGCTCGATCTCCGTCGGCAGTTTGTCCCCCGGTTTCAATTGGCCGCTTGATAATAAATGGACGATTCGTTCAACAACCTGTTTTGCCAATGTCTTGCGATTAACTGATTCGACCTGCAATGTTTCCATATCTTCTTCCACGACTGTGGGCCCCCTTTCAGTTGTTCATATTGTAAGACAAAATATCGCGTATGACAATGTCGGCTAGGGGCCTCTCAAACCGCTGTTTCAGCAATTATCGAACAAGACAAGGGCGTTTAGGGTCGAAACGCCAATTTTCAATCAAAAACTGCATGGCAACGGCATCATTCCGCTCGCCTGCTGTCATTTTCTCAAACAGCTCATTTGCTTTTTCCACCTGTTCCATATCGATTTCAATGCCGAGCCCTGGCTGATCAGGAACTTGGACATATCCGTCAGCGATTGAAAAAGGCTGTTTTGTCAGACGCTGTCCATCCTGCCAAATCCAATGCGTATCAATCGCCGTGATGTCACCCGGAGCTGCTGCGGCAACGTGGGTGAACATAGCCAGTGAGACGTCAAAATGGTTATTGGAGTGAGAGCCCCACGTCAGCCCCCATTCATGGCACATTTGAGCAACGCGGACGGATCCCTGCATCGTCCAGAAATGCGGGTCTGCAAGCGGTATATCAACGGCGTGCAGTTGTATCGCATGCCCCATTTGCCGCCAGTCTGTCGCAATCATATTCGTCGCTGTCGGAATGCCTGTCGCACGGCGGAATTCGGCCATGATTTCCCTCCCCGAGTATCCGGCTTCCGCTCCGCAAGGGTCTTCCGCGTAGGCGAGCACATCCCGCTTTCCCTTACAAAGCGCAATCGCTTCTTCCAATGACCACGCGCCATTCGGGTCAAGTGTGATTCTCGCTTCAGGAAACCGCTTCGCTAAAGCGGATGCCGCCTCGATTTCTTCCTCTCCCGAGCGGACGCCGCCTTTTAATTTAAAATCGTGAAAACCGTATTGTTCTTGAGCTGCTTCAGCAAGACGGACGATCGCTCCGGGTGTTAACGCTTCTTCACGGCGGAGGCGGAACCAGTCGGCACTTGCCTCTTGTTCACTGATATAGGGAAGCGTCGTCCGCTTTCGGTCGCCGATGTAAAACAAATAGCCGAGCATCTTCACTTTTTCCCGCTGCTGGCCTTCCCCCAACAGCGCCGCCACAGGGACGCCGAGAAATTTCCCGAGCAAATCGAGCAAAGCTGCTTCCAATGCAGTCACTGCGTGTATCGTCGTCCGCTGGTCAAAGGTCTGCACCCCGCGTCCTCCGGCATCCCGGTCTTTAAACTGACTCCTGACAGACTGCAAAATCGATTGAACAGCGCCGAGCGGCCGATCAATAACAAGCGGCTTCGCCTGCTCAAGCGTCTGGCGGATCCGATCGCCGCCCGGGACTTCGCCGACGCCGAGAGCACCTGATGAATCTTTTAAAATCACGATATTCCGTGTGAAAAAGGGGCCGTGAGCTCCGCTCAAATTCAAAAGCATGCTGTCGCGCCCTGCCACGGGTATGACCTGCATATCAGCAATAGACGGTGTTTGCGATGCTTTCTCCTCTTTTACCTGCTGATGGATGTTTGTATTCATATCGATTTAGCCTCCCTCTTGTTAAAGCGCTTACATTTTACATGGATAAAGTGGTGTCTGCAGGGTCTCCCTCTTTCTGCAGTTCGATGCGCTTGATCGGCCCGACGAGAAACAGATAGCTTAATACCGCGGCAATCGCGTTGGCGCCGACAAAAACAAGCGCTCCGTTAAATGAGCCTGTCGCATTCACGATATATCCGATGATAATGGGCGTCGTAATGGACGCAATATTTCCAAAGGTATTGAAGATGCCGCCGCTCAAGCCGGCACACTCCTTTGGCGAGGTATCTGACACAACCGCCCAGCCCAGCGCGCCGAATCCTTTTCCGAAAAAGGCAAGCGACATGATGGAGATGACCAGCCAAGACGAATCTGCATAGTTGCATACGATCATCGAGCAGGACATCAGCATGCCAAGGATGATCGGCGTTTTTCTGGCAACCGTTATGGAGCAGCCCTTTTTCAGAAGGTAATCTGACACGAACCCGCCCAGCAACCCTCCTAAAAATCCGCAGATTGCAGGAAGCGATGCGACAAAACCCGCTTCAAGGATCGACATGCCGCGCGCCTGAACGAGATAGACCGGAAACCATGTCAGAAAGAAATAGGTCAACGTTGTGATGCAGTATTGGGCAATGTACACCCCGAGCAGCATCCGGCTTCTTAAAAGCTGCTTAATGTAAGGCCATTGCGACTCCTTTTCTTTTTTTTCCGCGTTCTTTCCCTCATCCATTGAGACAAGCGCGCCGCCTTGTTCGATGTACGCCAGTTCGGCGGCATTCATTCTCGGATGTTTTTTTGGTTCGTAAATCGTTTTCAGCCAAATAAACGACATCGCGATCCCTAGAGCACCCATAATCACAAAAACCGTATGCCAGCTGAAAGAGTGGGCGAGCCACCCCATTAGCGGCGAAAAAATGACAAGTGCAAAGTACTGCGCCGAGTTGAAGATCGCCGACGCTGTTCCGCGTTCAGAACTTGGAAACCAGGAAGCCACCACCCGGCCGTTGCCCGGAAAGGACGGCGCTTCTGACAGACCGACGAGAAACCGGAGCGCAAATAAAAGGATAACGGCCGTTCCCGCGGCGAAAAAGCCCAGCGTCCCCTGCAAAAGGGTAAACAATGACCAAAAGAAGATGCTGGCAGCAATGACGATTTTCGACCCAAAACGGTCGAGCAGCCAGCCTCCGGGGATTTGGCCGACAACATACGCCCAGCCAAATGCGGAAAAGACATACCCCATCGCCACCGAACTTAGCCCAAGCTCATGCTGCACAGAATCGCCGACGATCGAGAGTGTCGCACGGTCGGCATAATTAATGGATGTGACGAGAAACAGCATAGACACGACAAACCAGCGGACAGAACTTCTTTTCCCCGCGGTATGGGGGGAGGCTGCACGATTTTTTTTCATAGCATCTTCTCCTTTATTCATTTGTACCGAAACGGCTAATTTACGGTTTGACAAATACCGTTTTCACGGCTGTAAAAAATTCTTTGGCTGCCTCTCCCTGTTCCCGTGAATGCGAGCTCGATTGTTTAACGCCTCCGAATGGCGCCTGCAGTTCGACACCGGCGCTTTCGGCGTTGACGCGAATGAGCCCCGCTTCGATTTCATCTATGAATGACAGCATCCGCCCAACGTTTTGCGTAAAAATGGAGGCGCTCAGGCCGAATTTGACGTCATTGGCCGTCTCCAAAGCTTCCTCAAGTGTATCCGCCTTGATTAAAGCGATGACCGGGCCGAAAATTTCTTCTTGAGCAATCGTCATGCCGGAAGTGACGTTGTCAAAAATGGCCGGCCTGATATAATAGCCGTTTTCGTATTTCCCATCTGCCAGCCTCTCGCCGCCGAAAATGAGGTCCGCGCCTTCTTGCTTTCCTTTTTCAATATAGGACAGACAGTTATCAAGCTGCTGTTTGTTCGCAATCGGTCCCATCCAGACATCTTCTTTTAAGCTGTCGCCAATTGTAATCTCTTTTGTCTGTTGAAGCAGCTTTTCTTTAAACCGGTCATAAACGCCGTTTAAGACGATGACGCGGCTTGTCGCCGTACACTTTTGGCCTGTCGATCGGAACGCTCCGCTGATGACCGCTTCAACCGCAATATCAAGGTCGGCGTCATCCGCTACGATCACCGGGTTTTTGCCGCCCATCTCAAGCTGGTACTTCGCCCCTCTTTCAAATGCCGTCCGGCCGATAATTTTTCCTGTTTGATTCGATCCTGTGAACGTAATTCCGTTCACATCCGGGTGCTCGGCAAGCCTTTGGCCGGCCGATGATCCCGGTCCTGTCACCGCATTGACCACGCCTGACGGAATCCCTGCTTCTTCAAAGCACGAGATAACCTTAAGACAGGTGACTGCGGTTTCCGTAGCCGGCTTAATGACAACCGTATTTCCATAGATAAGAGCAGGCGCCATTTTCCAAATCGGGATGGCAACAGGGAAATTCCACGGCGAGATGACGCCGACGACGCCGAGCGGCACCCTGTCGGTGTACATAAAAGCGGATGAATCGGTCGACGGAATCACATCACCTGTTTTTCGCAGCCCCTCTCCGGCATAGTATCTGAGAATCGCGATTCCCCGTGCTGTTTCTCCTTTCGCTTCAGGCAGTGTTTTGCCCATTTCACGCGTCGCACATTCGGCAATTTCATCGCGGCGCTGTTCCATGATGTCAGCGGCCTTGTAAAGGAATTGACCGCGCTCCGCACCCGACAGCTTTCTCCACGCCTTCTTGGCCTGCTTGGCCGCTTCAACCGCCCGGTCTACATCCTCAATCGAAGATTTTTGGACAAGCCCGACGATATCCCGTGTATCTGCCGGGTTCAAGCTCTGTTCCATCCCGCCCGATTCGGCCTTCACCCAGCGGCCGTTGATAAAGTTAAAATACGTTTTATTTTCAGCTGCAACAGACATCTTCAAGTTCCTCCTTTTGTTTATAGGGCAGCGGTCGTTTTCGGATAACGCGCCATCGCGTTTTTCAGAATGTTTTCGAGCTGCCGGCAATGTTCTTTTTCCACCGGAACGATCGGCGGTCTCGCAGTGTTTTTCACATGAAGCCCCATGATTTCCATGCCGGCTTTGATCAAGGACACGGCATAGCCTTTCCGAAGTTTGCGGATCTCGTTGATCGGCATGATGACATGCTCATAAATCTCTTTGACAAGCTGGTCGTTACCGTTTAATAATGCCTCATAAAACATTCTGGAAATATGGGGAATATAATTGGATATCGCCGAAGAATACGACGTAAAGCCAATCGGAGCATAGGCCGGCATCGTGACTTCAGCCATCGGCATTCCGTTGAGCCAGCCCAGCCTGTCTCCTATCGTATATGACAAACTGATATTCAATGCCATATCCCCTATGCCGTCTTTGAGTCCGACAAGCTGCTCGAGATCGGTCAGCCGCTGAATCTGTTCAAGCGTCAAAACCGCATTGTCTCGCTGATAAATGATGGCATTTAAATCCGTGCTTTCAATGATTGTTTTCGTGTACTGATAGAGGCCTTCCTGCTCTCCGTGTATCAAGTACGGCGGGAGAATCAAATAGCCGTCGGCCCCTTTTTCTTCGGAAATCCGCGCCCATTCCAAAGCAGTGCTTAAGTTGCCGCCCACTCCTGTGTAAACAGGCACCTTCCCGCCTGCCGCCGAGACGGCAATTTCGACCATTTGCTCATATTCCTTTGTGCTGAGAGACTGAAATTCTCCTGAGCCACAAGCGATAAAAACCGCCTCAAGCCCCTCATCCAATAAAAAGCGGATGTTTTCGTAAAGTGCTTCTTCCTCCAGTTTTCCTTCCCCGTTGAAGGGTGCCACCGGGAAACCCAATATGCCTTCCGGCGCCTTCCGTAATTGACTCATCTCCGTCATCCCCCTGTCGTTCATTTCCTGAGAAAGCGTTGTCATTTGGCTAAAATGCGATGTCTCTGTTTTAGAAAATCCCTCCATTCATCTTTTTGTTTAATTGTAAGACAAATAAACAAATTGTCAATATCATTATTTTCTGATTTTTTTCATTTCAAGCAAAAAAAAGAGACTGAAGACACAGTCCGTCTTCAGCCTTGAGCCTCAGCCCCTTGTTGTGCAGCTGTTTTTTTCCGGTAGATAAACGCTGATAAAGAGATGCTTAATTCGTATAATACAAGCAGCGGGACGATCACCAGCACATCCGAGATAAAATCGGGCGGCGTGATCACAACTGATACGACGATCAGCGCAAAATAAGAAATTTTTCTCATTTTACTGAGCTTGGCCGGATTTAAAATCCCGAGGCTCGTTAAAAACATCACGACGAGGGGCATTTCGAACAAAAACCCGAATGGCAGTGTGAGGTTCATCATAAAGCGAAAATAATGCTCCGCCGTAAACATCGTTTGAAAATGGCCGGCAGATAAGCCGATCAAAAACTGAAGAACGAGCGGAAAGAGCACAAAATAGCCGAATACAATCCCCAAAATAAAAAAAATGAACAGTCCCGGTATATAAAATAATGCCGTCCTCCGTTCGTGGTCGGTCAGCGCAGGCGCCACAAACCGCCATGTCTGAAAAGCAGCCACCGGTATGGTGGCAGCGATCGCCAGCACCCCCGCAATCATCATATAAACCCAAAGAATATCCCCCGGCCCCAGTACAGCAAGCTTTTCATCAAGGTCCCTGATCAGCCAGTCATAGATGTCCTGAACAAACAAAAAGCCGGTGATGAGAAACAGAATAAACGTAAGAAGCGTTTTAATGATTCGCTGGCGCAGTTCTTCAAGATGGGCAATCAAATGTGTTTCCCTTTTTTTCACCTTCGCCTTCCTCCCCTTCGCATGTTAAACAGAAAAAAGAACAGACGGGTTTACCCGCCCGCTCTATTGATCATCTTGCCGATGGATCGCTTTGCTTTTTCGCATTAGGCTCCTGTCCGATCTCATTGTCATCGGCAGATACTAAAGACTTTGTCGCGCTTTTGAATTCGGTCAGCGTTTTTCCAAAAGCCCGGCCGATTTCCGGGAGCTTTGAAGGCCCGAAAATGATCAGCGCAATCACCAGAACCAGAATGAGACCCGGAATACCGATATTTGAAAGCATTTGCTGTCATCCTTTCATTGATTACTGGGTTACCTTTTTCTCCTTTTGCTTCACTTGCTTCTGATGGGCTCTTGTATGTGCGAGGAAGCGGTCTTCTTCGACTTCGTTAGACTTCTTCACGCCTCCAGGCACAATGTTGGAAGCGGTCCGTTTCAGCCCTGTGTAGTCTTTATGATAAACATAGGAAGCTCTTGTCGAAACCGCTGCACCCGGCTCGGTCACATATGGGACGACGCGGTAATCTGTCCGCCATTCTTCCGGTGTGACCGTACAGCGCACATAGCCGCGGTAATCATTGAAAAACTTAATATGAGGATTGTTCGATAAAATCTTATCCGTGTCTGCTCTTTTATCAGCGCCGTTTCCTCCCGATGTAATCGACGTCCCGACGAATTCTACGCCGAAGATGTCCGATTTCGGATTGTCAAAATCAACGAGCAGATTATTTGCCCAGCTGGCATGCACATCACCGGTGAGGACGACGATGTTGTTCAGTTTTTGAGATTTGATGAAATCGATCACCCGCTTGCGCTGAGCAGGATATCCGTCCCATGAATCCATGCTGTAAATCGGCGCTGCGCTTGTCCCAAAGTTCCATTGCGCAAAGAAAATCTGCTGAGCGATGATGTTCCAATGCGCCTCGGAACGACTCAGATTGTCAAACAGCCAAGCCTCCTGTTCCGCTCCAAGCAGCGTCCGCTTCGGATCGTTCGATTCATCAGAAGGAGGCTTATTGCCATCTCCATTGGCTTGGTCATCGCGATACTGACGGGTATCCAGCACGCTAATGTCAGCCAAATTGCCGTAGGAAAAATTCCGGTACAATTGCATATCAGGACCGTTCGGCAGGGATTTGCGGCGGAGCGGCATATGCTCGTAATAAGCTTGGTATGCAGCGGCTCGCCGTTTAATAAACGCTTCAACTGACTGGCCTTTTTCAGGGATGACATTCGCATAGTTGTTCTCCACTTCATGGTCGTCCCATGTGACAACCCACGGGAAGGCGGCATGCGCGGCTTTCAAATTTGCATCTGAACGGTATTGGGCATGGCGGTTTCGGTAATCAAGCAGCGACATGATTTCAGGACCGCTGTGTGTTCTGACATTGCCTGTTTTCGAAACGTATTCATTCGGACCGTACTCATAAATATAGTCGCCGAGATGAAAAACAAGATCGAGCTTTTCCTTCGCCATATGCTGATATGCGGTATAATAGCCATGTTCGTACTGCTGGCATGAAGCAAAAGCGAATGTGAATTTAGCAACATCTGCCCCGGGTGCCGGAAGCGTCTTTGTCTTGCCGACAGGGCTCAGCTGGTTGCCGCATTTAAAGCGGTAATAATACACATGATTCGGTTTCAGTCCGGATACCTCGGCATGTACTGAATGTGCAAGGTGCGGTGTCGCTTTTTCGGTTCCCCGTTTGACGATTCGGCGGAAGCGTTCGTCTTCTGCGAGCTCCCATTTCACAGATACAGCTTCATTTGGCATCCCGCCACCGTTTAGCGGATCGGGCGCCAGCCTTGTCCACAACACGACGCTGTCAGAAAGCGGATCTCCCGATGCAACGCCAAGTGTAAACGGATATTCCGAGAATGTCGGTGCTGCATTAACTTCCATTGCCCCCATCGATTGCGCGATCGCAAGTCCGAGCGAAAGCCCGGCTATTTTGCCGGCCCCTTGAATAAAGCGGCGGCGGTCAAACGTATTGTCCTTGAGGCTTTCCTCACTCAGCTTTTTCATCCATTCCTCCAGCGGTCCTTCATGTGTCATTCGTATTACCCCTCTCTATACAAATGATTGATCGGGTTCTATTATAGGCAGAGTTTATTAACGATCTGTAAAGTATTGTAAATAGGAGAAGAAACGCGATACATGGTCCATCAAGTCACACTACCGATAGATGTGTCGAATTTTGTCACAAATCAACCCATTCGCCTATGATTTCGACAAAAACCCGGTCGTTTCCCGCAGACCGATTCTCCCGTTTTTCTTCACATGATCTTTAAAGAGAGAAAACAAAAAAAGCCCACACCATTGCCAGACAATGATATGAGCTTGATCAGCAAGTGACTTTATGTAAGATGATGTTTTAACACAATTTATTGCAATGTTTTATTTGCCGTTCTTGTTTAAGGCTTTGATTACCACCTTTGTTGCTGCTGCAATAAGCTTATCATCATACTTGGCATCCTTTTTATCCCGGCTGGATAATACTGCAAGAACGACAGGATCTCCTTTTGGCGGCCAAATGATGGCAATGTCATTCCGGGTTCCATATGATCCCGCTCCAGTTTTATCAGCCACTTCCCAATCTTCCGGCACACCGGCGCGGATTAAGGCATCCCCAGTCGTATTTCGTTTCATCCAATCGATTAAAAGCTCGCGTTTTTCACTTGGAAGTTTATCTTCAAGAGCAAAAGCTTGAAGGCTTGTCGCAAGTGCTCTTGCTGTACTGGTATCTTGAGTTTCTCCCGGATTCACTTCATTTAACTCTGGTTCGTATCGTTCGGGATTTGTAACTTCATCACCAAGCTTCCTCAGTTCCTTTTTCAAACTTTCAGGCCCGCCAATTTGTTTAAGAATGAGATTCTGTGCCGCATTATCACTATATCGAATCGAAGCATCTGCAAGCTCTTTAAGCGTCATTCCCGTATCAACATGCTTTTCCGTAATGGGGTTGTAGTTTACGAGATCATCACGTGTATATGTTATTCTCTGGTTCAGATCTTCTATTGATTTCTGTTGTAAAAGCACGCCTACGGTTAAAACCTTAATCGTCGATGCAAAAGCAAAACGCTCATCCGGACGATGCGTTATCGTTTGGTTTGTACCTGTATCTAATGCAAAGATCCCGAGTTTTGCATCAAATTGTTCCTCAAGTTTTGCAAAATCATCTTTCATCTCCGTCTTTTCATTCTTCTCGGCAGATTGTGAGGCATTCGAGTTATTGTCATTGCATCCGACAAGGGCTACACATGAGACAAGCAACAAGGGGGCAACTTTTTTCAGTTTTAAAGTGCCGAAAATTGTTTTCCATAATTTCATCAAAATCGTCTCCTTTGTAACGAATATCTTATTTATAGAAACCACTCGTGCAGTTAAGCATTTCAAGCAAATTTTGACCTACATTTATTCGTTGAAGCCCCATTTCTGCTTGCTTTTCAACATCAGCTTCTACAACCTCGTGCTATCTCGATAATCCCCCCCTTTTTTTCAATTGGAGCGTGTTCAACTTCGAATTTTGATGTTTAAACATCAAATCTTACAAATGTAGTCTTTGAAAGTATTACACATGTAAGTTTTAATTGCAACAGTTTTTTATGAAAGTGCTAGCCTTTAAAAGATGATTAAAAATGAAAGACAGGTTCGATGAAGAGCAGTAGAGGGAGTTGCCATATTTACAAAACGCTAACAAGATGCTTTTGTGATTCGATGTGAGGTTGTGGGCAATATGCACTTCATTGACTTCTTAAAATGGCAAACCTATAATGAGAGTATTACATTTGTAAGTATAGGATGATGGAAATGAAAAAAATACCTCAAATCTCTGATGCGGAATTAGAAGTGATGAAAGTCATTTGGAAGCATTCTTCGATCAATACCAATGAGGTGATTAAAGAGTTATCCAAAACCAGTGAATGGAGCCCTAAAACCATTCAAACCATGCTGCTGCGCCTCATTAAAAAAGGAGCATTAAACCACCATAAAGAAGGACGGGTTTTCGTTTATACTCCAAATATAGACGAAAGTGATTATATAGAGGTTAAGAGTCACAGTTTTTTAAACCGGTTTTATAATGGCACCCTTAATTCGATGGTATTAAACTTTTTGGAGAATGATCAGCTGTCAGGTGAAGAAATTAATGAGTTGTATCAAATATTAGAAGAACATAAGAACAGAAAGAAGGAATGAAATGAGCAGTTCTTTCTTTATTCCCTTTTTGGTTAGTCAAATTCTATTGTCTTTGTTTTTTTCTATCATCATACTCTTTAAAAAACTGCTGAAGTCTCAAATCACTGTAGGCACCCACTATCATATTAGCGTGATTTCTCTTTTGGCATTGATCGCTCCTTTTATCCCCTTTCATTTTCTAAAAAGCCATCATTTTGACTGGATTCTGAACTTAGGGGGAGCTCATTCAGCATTTTCTCAAACCCATTCCACAGATCATGCGACAGAAGCAATTGACCAACATGCAAACTGGGTGCAGGACTTTTCGATATCGATTGAACAATCGTCTTTCAAAATGATAGATTCAGCCTTTTTCGCAGTTTGGATATTGGGTATTGCTGTTATGCTTATAGCTACTCTTTATAGCAATCTAAAAATCGGCAAAATAAAAAAGAGCCTGCAAATTGTTAACAGTAAAGAGCTATTAACCCTTTTTCACACATGTAAAGAGGAAATACGCTTTCATCAAAAAGTCATTTTGGGCCGTTCCCCATTGATAAAATCCCCCATTACATTCGGGGTCATCCGTCCGTATATTATCTTGCCAAAAGATACTTCAATGTTTTCTGCCGACGAGATGAAATGTGTTTTGCTTCATGAACTGTACCATTGCAAACGAAAAGATATGCTCATCAACTATTTTCTTTGCCTGTTGAAAATCGTCTATTGGTTTAATCCCCTCGTTTGGTATTTATCAAAGGAAGCGAAAACGGAGATGGAGATTTCTTGCGACTTTGCCGTATTAAAAACGCTTGATAAAAAATTACATCTCAAATATGGCGAGGTGATTTTAAAATTCACTTCACTTAAGCAAAGAACATCATCTTTGTTAGCCGCTTCTGAATTCAGCAGCTCATACAAACATATCAAAAGACGGATTGTCACAGTTGTCAACTTCCAGGCGGCATCGCCTTTGCTAAAGGTGAAAAGTGCTGTAGTGTTCGCCCTTGTCCTTGGGATCATGTTAGCTGGTACTCCTTCTGTGTCTATATTGGCCATGCAACAAGAAACACGCTTTTTACCCGGCACGAATGTAGAATACGAAGATTACAGCACCTTTTTTGATAAATTCTCAGCCTCAGGGGGCTTTGTCCTGTTGGATTCTAGTAGGAAAAAGTATACAATATACAATAGGAAAGAAAGCACCTCCAGATTCGCACCTGCTTCCACATACAAGGTGTTTAGCGCATTGCTCGCACTGGAATCCGGAATCATCACGAAGAACCATTCTCACATGACTTGGGACGGGACTCAATATCCGTATAAAGAATGGAATCAAGACCAGGATTTATTCTCTGCGATGAGCAGCTCCGCAACATGGTATTTTCAAAAACTGGACCGGCAAATTGGGGAGGATCATTTACGTCATTATCTCAAATCTATACATTATGGAAATGAGGATTTTTCAGACCCGGCTCATTATTGGCTGGATGGCTCTCTTCAAATTTCCCCTCTTGAACAGGTCAATATATTAAAAAAGTTTTATGATAACGAATTTGATTTTAAACAGTCTAATATTCAAACTGTGAAAGATTCGATACGTTTAGAAGAATCAAATGGCAGAGTTTTATCCGGTAAAACCGGAACATCGGTTATCAACGGGGAACTTCATGCCGGCTGGTTTGTCGGATATGTAGAAACTGCCGATAATACTTTTTTCTTTGCTGTTCATATTCAAGGTGAAAAACAGGCTGCCGGAAGCTCTGCTGCCGAGATTGCACTTTCCATTTTGGATAAAAAAGGGATTTATCCATCCGCTTCCCGATAACAGTTACATTTTATTCTATGAACATGAATGATGCGCAGATCGATGAATGGTCCTTTCACCTTCCTAAATAAAACGGAACTTGGAGGCAAGATCATGGAAACCCTTTATACAGAAAGATTGACTTTGAGAAAAATGGAATTGGAGGATGCAGATGTCCTCTGTCAATACTGGTCAGATCCGGAAGTCACAAAGTATATGAATATCACGCCTTTTACAGACGTCTCCCAAGCGCGGGACATGATCCAAATGATCAATGATTTAAGCCTTGAAGGGCAGGCGAACCGCTTTTCGATCGTTGTAAAAGAAACGGATGAAGTCATCGGGACGTGCGGCTTTAATATGATCGACCAGGAAAACAGCAGAGCTGAAATCGGCTATGACTTAGGGAGAAATCATTGGGGAAAAGGCTTTGCTTCCGAAGCTGTTAAAAAGCTGATCGACTACGGCTTTACAACCTTGAACCTCAACCGAATCGAAGCGAAGGTAGAGCCTGAAAACACGCCTTCAATCAAACTCCTCAACTCGTTATCCTTTCAAAAGGAAGGACTGTTAAGAGAATACGAGAAAGCAAAAGGAAAGCTGATTGACGTATACATGTTTTCACTGCTGAAAAGAGAATACGCTGGATAACCGGCAGGCAGAAGAGCTTCCTCTAAGGTGAGGAAGCTCTTTTCAACCCATTTTCCCGGTGCTTTCACTCAACCGCTTGGCTTCCAAAAAGAAAACCTGAATGAATTTTTTCGTGTTGACGCGGGCGGACGGCAAGGCGGCGGCAGAGTCTTTCTGCAGCTCTTTCATTTTTTTGCTGATGACGGTAAAGTCAAAAAACCGGGACGCATAGCTTTCAAACCGCGGATTTGAAAAGTCTGTTAAACCGAGTGATGCGAAATGGTTTAGCGAATGGCTGACCGCCCGCCGTATTCGCTGCTCAGACGCTTTAACCTCCCTGTTGATCTCTACGGGTGAAGCAGCCGGCCCGAGCTTTTGCTCGGCAATCTGATGAAAAATCTGTTTGAGCGGCGGAAAGTCCTTTTCATATAATGAGGTCTGTTCATCATCAAACAAATACTGAAGGATGGCGATTAAATCCTGGGACCCGCTCTCCCCGACGATTCCGAGTTCAGAAAGGAGAAATTCGCCTGTTTCCTGAATACTTTTTTCCCTAAAGCCGTTTTTTCGTCCGCTGCCGAGACTCACAAGCCGGTTCAGCGAAGATTGTATATCATGGATCGACCTTTCCAGCTCAATGCGCTCCTTGACTTTTTGAATGACGTTCAAGATTTCAATGCGGTTAATCGGTTTATGTATATAATATTCAATCCCCAGGGAGTAGGCTTCACCGATCATTTCCTTCGATTCCACCTGGGAAATCATGATGATCTTCCCTGAGAAAGCTCCATGCAAATGACGAACCGTCTCAATTCCGTCGCGGAGCGGCATTAAAAGATCGACAAATAAAATATCAATTTGCTGCAAATTCAGGACGTGGCCTTCCAAATCGCAGCCGTCTTCCGCTTCTCCGGCCACTTCACCCAAATCTTCGTCTTCAATGATTTGTTTTAAAATTGATCGCACAGCACGGTCATCATCTGCAATAAAAAAACGCACAGGTCTTCACCCTTTCTGAATCAATTGTTGGACCGGAAGTCTGATCGTAAACACAACACCGCTTGCATCATTCCGAAATCGAATGCTCCCTCCGAGCTCCTCGACAGTTTCCTTCACATAAGACAGACCGATTCCGGTTGAAGGAGTTCCGAATTCATCATATTTTGATGTGTACCCCGGCTCAAATACCACATCCCCGACTTTCTCGGGAATGCCCGGTCCGTCATCTTCTACACGGCATTCCAGCATGTCATCGCTGCGCCTATAGAGGCTGAGGCGGATGGAGCCCTGCTTTTGAATCGCTTCCACCGCATTCGCCATAATATTATTAATCACGGATAATACGGTATACACGTGGTATTTCGGATGTTCTCCGTCTATCGAATAATGAAAGTCAATGTCTTTTTCGAGCGATTCTGCATACTTTCGATTAATGCCGGTCACAAGCCGGACCAGATCTTCTGCAGCCATGTAGTCTCTGAAGCTTTCTTTTGAAATTAATTTTGAAAGTCCGGCGAAAATGCGCTGATTGTCTTTTTTGACCTCGTGGATTTCACCGGCGAGGCGCAGCACTTTCTGGCTGATTTGCCGGACGGAGGAATTGTTATCGCTCTGTCTATTTAAAAGCCTGTACAGCTGATAGGACTCGTTCGTAATCTCTTCAGTATTCTTCAACGTCTTTTTCAAATGAACGGTTTCTTCATATAAGTTTGAAACGATCATCAGCATGTGCTCATTTTGTTCGCGGATCTGCTTTTCCCGCGATTGCGTTTCATACAGCTTCATGACATTAAAAAAGCTCAGCACAATAAAGCTGTGGGAAAAAGCAATCGCCATCATGTCGCGGATCTTTCCCGGGGTAACGGTAGACTCGAACATCATATATTGAACAGCCAGTTCGGCTCCATCGGCAATCAGTTCGATTCCGAAACCCAGAAACCCGATGTAGAGCGGGCGAAATTGAAATCGTTTCACTTTTGCCAAGTAGAATAGAAACGCATATGTGAAATAAAAGAAAAAAGTCGGATAATGGTGGTAAAAGGATGACAGCCAATCGATCTGTCCCGGGCCGAATGCATCAAGCAGCACCCGAAATCCGACGACAGCCGCCCCCGTTAAAAAGCCGGACAGCACAGCCGGCACATTCCGCAGCAGCAGCAAAAGAAAAAAGAAAGTCGGAACGCCGAAGCTGACCCGGAAGGTCTCGTTGAGCGGATAAAACTTCAACTCTCCTGCCAGCGGCACCGTTAACATCATCACCGTTAAGATATAGCCGTCTTTTTTTACAAGCCGGGCCGCCTTTTTCATCACACTTCCCCAATTTCCACCCATCATGCTGATCCTCCATTACAAACGTGTTGCTTTATTTTGACGTTAATCACACGTTATCCGCAACTCCCATTTTACCCACAGTCGATTTGATTTTTAAATCAATCGGCTTATTTTTTAATTATTTTTGTCGCTTTTTGTAGGTTTATGTAGGTTCCATTATAAATTGAATGTATATTTTCTCTATTTGAAAACGCTTATATTTTCCCGCAACTCACTCCCTTGTGCAATCCAAACCCCTTTTTCCCAGGAAAGAACAGGCTTTAAAACAACATGTGCGGCACAGGCTTATACCCCTTTGCCTTCTGCCGCCATGCCCAAATCACCGCTTTTTAGAGCCTCGTATTTTTTCAGTAAACCTGCAGCTTAATCAGGTCAGATTGGAGGAATTTCGATGAATGAAGTATTGGAAGAACGCTATGACGCCCTTTTCTGGCAATCCCGCCTTGAAGATTTGGTCGAACATTACCGTCCTTTTTCCTCAAGCGGGCGCAACGCCGAATACATTCCGGCTTTAGGAAAAATCGACTCTAACCAGCTCGGCATCTGTGTGATCGGTTCTGATCACACGATGATCAAAGCAGGAAATTGGGACGTATCATTCACACTCCAGAGCATCTCAAAGGTGATCAGCTTTATCGCAGCGTGTTTGACGAAAGGGATTTCTTACGTATTAGACCGTGTTGATGTAGAACCGACGGGAGACGCGTTCAATTCAATCATCCGCCTTGAAATGCACAAGCCGGGAAAGCCGTTTAACCCGATGATCAACGCCGGAGCGCTGACCGTTGCGTCGATCCTTCCCGGTATATCGGCACTGGAAAAAATGGAGTCGCTTCATGACGTCATTGAAAAAATGATTGGAAAACGGCTTGAGATCAATGAAGAAGTATTTCGGTCAGAGTGGCAAACCGCCCATCGGAACAGAGCATTGGCCCATTATTTAAAGGAAACCGGCTTCCTCGAAGCAGACGTCGAAGAAACGCTTGAAGTTTATCTGAAGCAATGCTCCATGGAAGGAAGCACTGAAGACATCGCCTTGATCGGCATGATTCTCGCAAATGACGGATATCATCCTCTCCGCCGTGAGCAGGTGATTCCGAAGGATGTCGCCAGGCTGACAAAAGCTTTAATGCTGACGTGCGGAATGTACAATGCTTCAGGAAAATTCGCGGCCTTTGTCGGCATTCCGGCAAAAAGCGGCGTCTCCGGCGGAATCATGTGCGCGGTGCCTGCCAGCATGAAAAGGGAACAGCCTTTTCAGCATGGATGCGGCATCGGCATCTACGGCCCGGCGATTGACGATTACGGCAACAGCATGACGGGCGGAATGCTTTTAAAACATATAGCCCGTGAATGGGATCTCAGTATTTTTTAAAATCATAAAAAAAGAGGTGAAAGCATGCAGCAATTCCTTCAAGAAGTCATTGGTGTCACAAATGATTTTCTTTGGTCAAAACTATTGATAATTATGCTTCTTGCTTCGGGACTGTTTTTTACTTTTAAATCGAAGTTCTTTCAAGTTCGCTTGCTGAAAGAGATGTTCCGGGTTTTAAAGGAAGGGACGCCCGACAAAAACGGAATCTCGCCTTTTCAGGCATTTTGCATCAGCATGGCCGCGAGAGTAGGTACAGGAAATATTACGGGGATTGCGATCGCCATTGCCTTGGGCGGACCCGGCGCTATCTTTTGGATGTGGATCATCGCCATCATCGGTTCGGCGTCAAGCTTTGTCGAAAGCACGCTGGCGCAAATTTATAAAATAAAGGATAAAGACGGCTTCCGCGGCGGTCCTGCTTACTATATGGAAAAGGGTTTGAAAAAACGCTGGATGGGTGCGCTGTTTGCCGTCTTGATCACATTGTCCTTCGGAATCGTGTTTAACGCGGTCCAGTCCAATACGATAACGGTCGCTTTTGAAAACTCATTCGGCACAGACCGTCTCACACTGGGGATTATCATTACGATTGCTTTCGGCATCATTACCTTCGGCGGTATCAAACGGATCGCCAAGCTGTCCGAATATATTGTCGTATTTCTCGCCGTCTTATATATCGGCGTCGCCGTTTTCGTCATGCTGATGAACATTACGAAACTGCCGGACGTCATCTCTTTAATTATCGGTCATGCGTTTGGCCTTGAACAAGCGGCAGGCGGAGCCATCGGCGCAGCCCTGATGAACGGAATCAAACGCGGCCTCTTCTCGAATGAAGCCGGGATGGGCAGTGCGCCGAATGCCGCCGCAGCAGCGACCACGAGCCATCCTGTCAAACAGGGCCTTGTTCAGGCTTTAGGGGTTTTTACGAGCACTTTGGTGATTTGTTCAAGCACGGCTTTTATCATATTGTTTTCCGATGCGTATCAAGAACCGGGGCTGAGCGGAATCGAGTTGACGCAAGCGTCGCTCAGCACGCACATCGGAGCATGGGCCTCAGGCTTTCTCGCCATTATGGTGTTCCTGTTTTCTTTCAGCACCTTGATCGGAAACTACTACTACGGAGAGACGAATATTGAATTCCTGCACACGAACAAAGCATGGCTCTTCATTTACAGAATCTGTGTGCTTGCGATGGTCATCTTTGGATCGGTATCAAAAGTCCAGCTTGTGTGGGACCTCGCCGATTTGTTCATGGGATTGATGGTCATCGTCAACCTGATTGCGATTTTCCTGCTGTCAAAAGTGGCATTTGCCGCCTTGAAAGACTATGTGAAACAGCGCAAAGCGGGCAAAGACCCGGTCTTTTATAAAGATGTTCTTGAAAACCATGAAGGCGTCGAATGCTGGGAGCACTCCGGCACCGAACAAAAAGCCGAAAGCAAAAATGCGATATAACACGAAAAGCCGCCGGGTACGGCGGCTTTTTTATCGTTCATTTAAACCGGCTTCACGCCCAAAATAATAAAACGTATTTCCTCTTGTATCCGTCATATCTCCGAAGATTTACTTAACCTACTTTGGCAGAAACGGGGTTCAGCCATGAATATGAAAAGAAGCCGTATCAGCCGGCTTGCGCTGACATTCGCAGCGATGGCGGCGGGGCTTGCTTCAAGGAAGACGGCCGATATGCTGCCGGACATCGTGAATGCCTATTTAGGGGATGCGCTGTGGGCGCTGATGATTTTCTTCGGCGCAGACTTTCTGTTCAAAAACGCGAAGACCGCTTCCGTGGCGCTGATTGCGCTGGTGTTTTGTTTTTTGATTGAATGCAGCCAGCTGTATCACGCTCCATGGATTGACCATATGAGAGCCGCTCCGCTCGGAGGACTCATTCTCGGTTACGGATTTTTGTGGAGCGATTTATTGGCTTATGTGCTCGGCGTTTCCGCAGGCGCCGCGGGCGAAATGCTGTTCCGCAAACGAAAAAGACAGCTGTAACACTGTCTTTTTGGGGAATATTTACACACTTGGATTTTGAGTCTTTATACAGTTTAAAACAAACATAGCAAGTCCGATAATAAGAAAGATGGGTCCAATGAGTAAAGCACGATACAGGCCGTCATTTCCTGTATTCGGCAGCGGGTTGCCTCCTGTTTTTTCGACATGTCCAGTGTCTCTATCCTTTTTGGCAGGAGGAGCTGCGGTATTTGTCTCTTCCTTATGATTCTCTACCGCATGCTTTACGATTTGCCCATCTTTTTTGATTTCAAATTCGAATGTCCCCTTATTTAAAATAAAATCCCTTCGGGGCAATCGTTTCCGTGTGTTTGTCAAAACGGGCGATCCCGTTTTCATCGGTTTTTCTCCTTGCAATTTCCGCGCCTTTTTCGTTATGACTGTTGCAATAATAAAGAGCCGGCTGCAGAAGAGGAAGCATTTCAGATGCGCCGGTAACATTATACGTTAAGCTGTATGATAACGGTTACTAATGCAGCCAACATAAAAAGAATGATAATGGCGAAATAAGTCCACAGGATGGCCGTGAAGGGGTTGAGCGGCCTTTTTGTACTCTCTTCCCACTTTACGTTTTTACGGTTATTGGATTTGAGCTGTGCCAGCTGAAATATATTTAAAAACACAGATATAACTAATGCAACTGCCAAAGATAGATTCAAAGTTTCAACCTCCCTTAAAATAGAGCTCTGGCGAGGAGTCAGCCAGGGCAAGCCTGACCGTAAATTTCCTCCTCAAAATGAATCATTTCCTCTGTTTCTTCAGAGCTGAAAAAGGTAATCGTCTTGAAAACATATTCCATTGCTTTATTAGCCGTTGTCTCCCCCTTATCCTCTTTTTTAGTTTCAGACCGCCGCCCCGTCTAATTTCTTAAATAAATATCCGTTTTTTAGACAGACTACCTGAATAAAGGAGGCAGGTCATATGAAATTAAGCAACAAACTCATCCTCGGATTAACGGTTTCGTCACTCGCTGGGAAGTTTCTTGAAAAGTTGCTGATCCAAGACAATGTCAGCCCCAATATTACCGCATCATTTAATCAAGAAGCAGATATACCGGATATTGATGCGTCCTCATACATCCATCATTTTGCCTCGGTCATCGGCAGTGTGGTCATCGGGCGCAACGTTTTCATCGGGCCTTTCTCTTCGATCAGGGGAGACGTGGGATTGAAAATCTTCATCAGCCATGATTGCAATATCCAGGACGGAGTTGTCTTGCACGGATTGAAAAACTATGAATACAACAGCCCTGTTACTGAACATTCCGTATTTAAGGATCGTGAATCGTATTCCATTTACATAGACGAGAAAGTGTCACTTGCCCCGCAATGTCAAATTCACGGTCCTGTACGAATTGACAAAAATGTTTTTGTCGGGATGCAAAGCCTTGTTTTTGATGCCTATATCCAAGAGGATACGGTGATCGAACCGGGAGCAAAAGTAATCGGTGTTACAATTCCCCCAAAACGATTTGTTTCGGCGGGGCGTGTGATTTCAAACCAGGAGGATGCCAACCGGCTTCCTGAAATAACTGATTCTTACCCATATCATGATCTCAACTCCAAAATGACGGCCGTCAACCTTGAATTGGCAAAAGGCTACAAAAAGGAAGAAAGACAATGGAAACTATGAAAGAAATTTTGGTTGTCTACGGGCGAATCATCACCATCCTTCCGCTTTTATTAATTGTCACATTGTTTATGGGAAAACGTTCAATCGGGGAAATGCCTGTGTTTGATTTTTTAATCATTATTACATTGGGGGCCGTCGTCGGAGCGGATATAGCCGATCCGAGGATTGAACATTTGCATACCGCCGCTGCGGTGGCTGCGATTGCCCTATTGCAAAGACTCGCTTCAAAAATCATGATCAAAAACAGAACACTGGGACGTCTGATTACATTTGAACCGACCATCGTCATCAAAAACGGAACGTTTATCGTCGGCAACTTGAAACGAATCAGATATTCGGTGGATAATATTCTGCAAATGCTTCGGGAAAAAGATGTTTTCAATGTCAGCGATGTAGAAATGGCGTTTGTAGAAGCGAACGGAAATTTAACGGTATACAAAAAGCCAAATAAAATGGAAGTCACGGCTGAAGATATGGGGATTCAAAAAAGCAGCGGCGAATTTTCATATCCGGTAATCGTTGACGGGAAAGTGTACACGTCTGTCCTTCACCAATTGAATGTAACGGAAAGCTGGCTCAAAAACCAGCTGAAGAAGAAAGGGCTTGAACGAATGAATGAAATCTTTTTCGCTTCGATTAATCAAAACCATGAACTGCATGTTTCGCTCGATAATGAAACGACGAAAATTGAGCCGGAGCTTTTGCATTAAAAAGCTCCGGCATGTTTTATAATTTGCCTTTTCATCTGCCGTTTTCGGGACAGAAATCGTTGTGAATCATGTAATATTCGAACACCTGCTGCAACCACGCTTCCTCTTCATTTGTAAAAGGTGAAGAAAACTTCTCTGCCAGCTGCTGTGATTCTATTGTCTCCATCTGTCCTAAAGCCGACAGCACGCCCTCCCCGATAAATTCCAAACTCGTCTTCATATACCGGTCTGCCATTTCCTGCACCTCGGGGTCATCAACCGGTTTTCCCATGAGCCGCTTGGCTTCCTTAGATAAACGAACATACTCTTGATCCAATTTGGCCATCTCTGCTTCTGATTTGCCGAATACATCATCGGCAAAACTTTTGGACACCTGCTGTTCAAGCCATTTACGCTGTTCCTTCTCCGTCTGGATGCTGTTCAGCAGGCTCATGAAAACAGAGCTGTCAATTTCCTCTTCCTCCTCCAGGAGACCGATCGTCCTGTCGATCGCTTTCAGCCCTGTTTCAATATGCTCCTTTTTCTCCTCAAGCACCCTTTTCTGCTCCTGCAGCGCCTCAATCAGACCGGCATCGAAGCTCTCATCCTTCATGAAAGCACGAATTTGTTCAAGACTGTACCCCAGAAACTTAAAACATGTGATTTTCTGCAAATCTTTCGCATCTCTGTCTGTGTAGAGACGGCGGCCGGTGCCCGGTTGTTTTTCAGGTTTCAACAAGCCGATTTCATCGTAATAATGGAGCGTCCGAATGGATGTCCCTGTCATTTCTGAGAAAACACCGATTGAATAATACTCATCTTTTTTCATAAGAGTCACCTCCAACTGACGATTCATACCCATCATAAAGCCTCACGCTGCTGGAGGTGCAAGCTTATTTATTCAAAAATCGCACGATGCAGCGCAGATTTTCTTCAATAGCAACTTCAGTTTTTAATCCGGCGTAGATTCGTCGATCAAGTTCTGCAAGTCTTTTTTTACATTCCCCGCATCCGTTCCGATCACAATCTGAATATGATGCCGGTCAATTTTGATCACACCGTGCGCTCCTAATTGCTTTAATTGTGCTTCATCCGCCAATGACGTGTCTTTTAATTTCAGTCGTAAACGGGTTATACAGTTTTCACAAGTCACGACATTCTCGCGGCCGCCGATATGCTTAAGAATACCTGCAGCTATAGACTGATGCAGCCGGTTTCCTTCAAGCGTTTCCTGTTCCCTTCCGATCACCGGAACGTTTCGCTTTGTAATCACAAAGTAAAACGTAACATAATAGAGGGCGAAAAAGGCAAGGCCGACCGGTATGATCAATAATCCGCCGTCTGATAAATTAAGATTCAGCAAATAATCGATGGCGCCCGCACCCCATGAGAAGCCGTGACGAATCCCCAGCAAACAGAGCACCGCTCCGGCAAGTCCCGTATAGACCGAGTGAAGAAAGTACAATAAAGGCGAAGTAAATAAAAACGTGAATTCAACCGGTTCCGTAATCCCGGTGATCAGCGATGTGGCTGCTCCGGAAGACATGAGCGCTTTCGTTTCCTTTTTTCTCGTTTTGGCTGCATGCGCTATTGCCAAAGCGATCGCCGGAATGCCGAACATCATCGTGATAAAAAATCCGCCTAGAAAGTAGCCGGCAGTCGGGTCTCCATTCAAAAACCGTGTAATTTCCCCTGTCACCGCTTCTCCGGACGCAGTCTCATAGCGCCCAAGCCCAAAATATATATACGTATTCATGACATGGTGAAGTCCGAACGGCAGCAAAAACCGATTCAGAAATCCGAACACAAAAACCCCGAAAGCGCCAAGACCCACAAGCGACTGGCTAAAAGCGTCGATCGCCGCCTCTGCATATGGCCAGACGACTGAAAAAAACCCGGCCAC
Source organism: Bacillus haynesii (assembly GCF_014042035.1). Classification (NCBI taxonomy): domain Bacteria; kingdom Bacillati; phylum Bacillota; class Bacilli; order Caryophanales; family Bacillaceae; genus Bacillus; species Bacillus haynesii. Next base: position 2,801,034 of record NZ_CP059494.1, read on the forward strand.
CGGAATGGTCACCAATACGATCATTGTAATTGGAAACTTCTCTCCGCCAAAAAATGAAAACATGCTTGGCAGCTTTGTATGTTGGAATTGATTATAAATGAAAGCCGCCATCAGGCCGGCGAGCACCCCGCCGAAGACGCTCATATCAAGGTCGGGATTCAAGATGCCGAGCCCTTCTTTTAATACGGTAATCGCCAAATATCCTGTCAGCGCAGGAATCCCTTTATCTTTTGAACGGGCAAGACCCATGGCAATGCCGATTGCGATCAGAACATCCATATTGTTCAAAATCACGCCTGACGCTTGAAAAAGCGGTATATTCAGCATATCTTCCGCAGAAAGCCGCAGCAGCAGGCCGGCGATCGGAAGAACGGTAATCGGAATCAGCAAAGACTTTCCCAGCAGCTGAAGAATATGTTTCATTCCGGCATTCTCCTTATATCAAATTCCTAAATGATACGAGCTGAACATCCGCAAGCTTGTTCAAGCGGATGACAACGTCCGGATTGGTTAAAAACTCAAGTTCATCGACTCTTGGATAAGTATATGAAGAGTTCGCCAAAAGCTCCTTATCGAGGTATGCCGGGTGGGTCATGACCTCCACGGTATTATGTTCTTCAAACAGTTCAGAGACGGCTTCTTCATCCTTTAAAGCCGCTTCGAGCACAGGTGAAAAAGAGTCTGTTGTTTTCACTCCTTTTTCCGTGATCATGGCACTCTCCATATTACGTCTGACAGGCAGGCGATACTCTTTGGCGAGCGTCAAAAATACGTCTGAGATGTGCGGATAAGCGTTGATGTGATGGTGGCTGTCCAAATGATCGGGTTCCAAGCCCATGTTGACGCTTGTTTCAATCTGCGCTTTCCACTCGCGGTATACTTCATCAGCATCTATCGTAAAAGCACCTTGATAAAAAGCGAGATTGCGAAAATTCCCCTTTGCATCCACGATCGTCCGGTGATCAGACAAAAGCGGCCTTCCGCAGGTCAACACCAAATGTACGCCGATTCCGAGTCCGGGCGATTCGCGAGCCAGCCGGACCGCGTGACCTGAGCCCGGCATATTCGTCATGAACGTCGCTGATGTTAAAATCCCGAGCTTATAGGCATCAATAATTCCGTAGTTCACACCTCTTGAATATCCAAAATCATCAGCATTGATAATCAGTTTTTTCATCCATCTGATACCCCTTATCTGTTTTTTAAAAAAAATATGCGGCGACGGACGGTTTTACCCTAAATAGAAAACGACAAAGGTGACTAGTGAAAACTGATTTTCGGTAGATTGACAAAAGTACCCGCGTCTTTTAAACTATTTTTCATATATTTTTAAAAACTCTAAAAAAAGGAGGCCGGGGTCTCGGACGACAGAGCCTCAACAATTAGATGACAAATCCGATTCGATCTGCTTTACAACAATTCCCTATAGTAATACTTGACGGCGCGATGGCCACCGAGCTTGAACGGTACGGCTGTGATTTGAACGACAGCCTGTGGTCTGCAAAAATTCTCATCGAAAACCCCGAGCTTATCAAACAGGTTCACATGGATTATTTCCGTGCGGGCGCCGATTGCGCGATTACGGCCAGCTATCAGTCGACGATTGAGGGTTTCACAAAACGCGGACTCAGTGAACAAGAAGCGCTCCACCTCATCCGGGAGTCTGTCCGTCTTGCTGTAGAAGCACGCGATGAATTTTGGGCGGCGCCGGAAAACCGCGAAGGCCGGACTAAACCGTTTGTAGCCGCTTCAGTAGGCCCTTACGGCGCTTTTTTAGCGGATGGTTCCGAATATCGGGGAAACTATGGCGTCACAGAAGATGAATTGGCCGATTTTCACAGGCAGCGAATGGGCGCTTTAATCAATGCGGGCGCCGATATTTTGGCTTGTGAGACAATACCGTGCTTTTCAGAAGCAAAAGCAATCGTTCAGTTATTAAAAGAATTCCCGGATACACATGCGTGGATCAGTTTCAGCGCTAAAGACGGACGCCATATCAGCGACGGCACGAAAGCCGGCGAATGCGCGAAATGGCTCGACCAGCATGACCAGGTTGCGGCAGTAGGCGTAAACTGTACGCGGCTGGAGCATGTCTCATCGCTGATCAGCAGTATCAAAAAGCATACAGCTAAACCGATTATCGTCTATCCAAATTCCGGTGAACAGTATGATCCGGAGACGAAAACATGGCATGGCGCGGCATGCCAAGCTTCTTTTGGAGAAAGCGCCCGCAGCTGGTATAACCAGGGGGCACAGCTGATCGGCGGCTGCTGCAGAACAACGCCTGAAGACATAAAAGCCGTCGCCGACTGGGCGAGAAAGCTGGAGGTATGATGGAACAGTCAAACAGCAATCGTCAGAACTTTCAAAGAAAAATGCAAACAAGACACCTTATCATGCTCTCCTTAGGAGGAGTTATCGGCACGGGCCTTTTCTTAAGTTCAGGTTATACGATCTCACAGGCGGGGCCTGCCGGAACAATTTTAGCCTACTTAGTCGGGGCTCTGATCGTCTACCTTGTCATGCTCTGCCTCGGCGAATTATCGGTCGCCATGCCTGTCACCGGATCGTTTCATATATACGCCGCCAAATTCATCGGACCGGGAACCGGGTTCACCGTCGCCTGGCTTTACTGGTTGACCTGGGCTGTCGCGCTCGGTTCGGAATTTACCGCTGCCGGTTTATTAATGCAGCGCTGGTTCCCCGATACTTCGGTCTGGCTGTGGAGCGCGGTTTTCGCTGCACTGATTTTCGTGTTCAATTCTGTCTCAGTGAGATTTTTTGCCGAATCTGAATTTTGGTTTTCGAGCATTAAAGTGCTTGCCATTATATTGTTTATTATTTTAGGAGGAGCCGCGATATTCGGCATCATCCCGATACAAAATGCGGACTCTGCACCGCTTCTTTCAAATTTTACAGGAGAAGGCGGACTCTTTCCGAACGGCTTCCTTCCAATTTTTATGGCGATGCTCTCCGTGAATTTTGCGTTTTCGGGTACTGAGCTGATCGGAATTGCCGCCGGAGAAAGCGCCGAACCGGAAAAGAACATTCCAAAAGCGATCAAGACAACACTCTGGAGACTGGTGCTTTTCTTCATCGGAACGATTTTCGTGCTTTCGTGCCTCATTCCGGTAAAAGAAGCCGGTGTGATCAAAAGCCCGTTCGTCGTCGTCTTTGACCGCATCGGTGTTCCATACGCGGCCGACATTATGAATTTTGTGATTTTGACGGCTCTGCTTTCCGCGGCCAACTCAGGCTTGTATGCATGCTCCCGGATGCTCTGGTCACTGTCAAAAGAAAAAACTTTGCACCCAGTATTTCAAAAGCTGACTTCACGGGGAATCCCGTTGAACGCGCTGATCTTCAGCATGATTGGCGGCATTCTGTCGCTGCTCTCCGGCGTTTTTGCGCCTGATTCCGTCTATATCGTTCTTGTGTCGATTTCAGGGTTTGCCGTTGTTGCCGTCTGGATGAGCATTGCAGCCTCGCAGTTTATGTTCCGCAGACGCTTTTTGGCTGAAGGAAACACTGCAGACGACTTAAAATACCGGACACCGCTTTATCCGGCTGTACCGATTGCCGCGTTTCTATTATGTCTGGCATCTTGCATCGGCATTGCCTTTGATCCGAACCAAAGGATCGCTCTTTTTTGCGGCGTGCCATTTATGGCGTTATGCTATATCATCTACTATGCAAGAAACCGAAAAAATAGCGTGAATCCGTCTGAGCCCGTTAAAAATGCAAGTTTGCATGTTTCGTTTTCTGAATACGAGGAAAAGAAAAACTAAAATCTCGTATAAAGGAGCGAATTGTTATGGAACATGTGAAAGCCCTTGCTATTAAAGGCATCATGACGATTGTCATTCTGTACCTTGTTCTCGGGCTCGGGTTTAGTTTCAGTTTTGAAAACACCCTTTTCATCACGATTGTTCTTGGCGCAGTATCCTATTTGCTGGGTGATTTGTTTATTCTGCCGAAGACCAATAACATCACGGCCACTTTAGCCGATTTAGGCGTCGCTTTTCTTGTCGTTTGGCTGATGGCTCTTGCAATGGGAACGGCTGCAAACACCGCTGCATTGGCCGCGTTTTTTGCAGCAGTCGCTATGGCAGTCGGTGAATACATCTTCCATTTTTACTTAATGAATAAAGGCCTTGGCTCGCCCAGCCGCAGAATGGAAACGAGAACGGAATAACATGTGAAAAAAGAACGTCCAGTTTGCTGGACGTTCTTTCATTTCAGATCGAGATTTTCCCAATACGGCCGCACTCTTCTGCAAACCAGATCGAATGGGCTGGTCCGGCCGCTATCCCGTGCGGTTCAGAATCTGCCGTCGGGATTGGATATTCCGTAATATCCCCGTCGACTGTAATGCGGCCGATTTGGCCTGCACCCCATTCCGTGAACCACAGGGCCCCGTCACCGCCGGCGGTAATCGCGTGCGGGCGTGCATTGGCTGTCGGAAGCGGGTGTTCGCTGATCTTTCCTGAGACTGTAATTCTCCCAATTTGATTTTCGTTTATTTCTGTAAACCACAAAGCTCCGTCCGGTCCGGCAGTGATCCCGACCGGGCCGGATTGTGCTCGAGGGAGCGGATACTCGCTGATGTCTCCATCTGCCGTTATTCGCCCGATGGAACCGCTTTGATTTTGTGTAAACCAGAGTGCACCGTCTGCTCCCATTGTAATAAATGACGGGAAGGCGCCGGGTTTGGGCAGTTTATATTCTGTTATTTCGCCTGAAGATGACAGCCTGCCGATTTGATGTCCGGCCATATCCGTATACCACATAGCATCGTCACAGCCTTCAGCGATCCCAAACGGGGCAGTACCTGGGGGAAGGGCATACTCGATTATTTCCCCTTGAGGCGTGATTTTGCCGATTTTCCCCGCTTTATACTCTGTAAACCATAGCTCACCGCCAATCCCGGAAGTAATAATCGAGGCGCCTGCGCTCTCCGTCGGAATCGTATATTCGGTGATATCCCCAGACTCTGTGAGCATACCGATCCGATTCCCCTTTTGTTCAGTAAACCAAATGCGCCCGTTTTCACATACGGCGATCCCGTACGGACCCGATTCCGGGTCGGGAACGTGATATTCAGTCATGCGCATCTGCATGAACGTCCCTCCCTTTATCCTATTTTCCTTGAGCATCTGATCTTTCAGAACGCTCCCAGGCATTACTCATTTTCATGTTACCTCAGGCGGAGCATGCAGTGAAACAGAAAATTCCATCAATATGAACTGTACAGGCTCACTCTAGTATCATAAGATAGCTCTAAGAATTTCTTATTTAAGGATTTTTCACTGAAACATATTCATATCTTTTTGAAATATTTTCATATTATCACCCTATCAATTCATTGCCAGCGGCATAGTTTGTTTATAAAGGCAACCGCTGCCAAAGGCGGGTCCTTAACCAAAAGAGAAGTGGATGTGTTCTGCATGTTTGAAAATGAGAGACTGAAACGCTTGATTCACCTTTATACCCCTCTTTTTGCGAAGGATTTTCCAATCATTCTGTTCTGGATTCCAAAAAGCGGCTGCACGACGCTGAATCGCTGGTTCTTTTTCCAAAACGGACTGCTTGAAGATGTCGATCGAAGATGCGCCGGGGAAGTTCATCACTACAGAAATACGATCTATACGCAGCAGCCGAATTATGTGAAGGATCTTCTGGCAGATTTAAGAGAGGGGAAAAAGGACACTTACAAGCTTGTACGCAACCCTTTCCGGAGAGCAGTCAGTTCCTTTCTGGCGGCGATTTGCTCCCCGAATTTTATCTATCTGTTCAACAGTGACATGAACACAGGGCTGTCTTTCAACCAATTCTTGCATCATCTAAAAGATCTCGGGCCGGATATTAACGCCATTGACCGTCACCTTGGTCCCCAGTATATCGAAGGAGAAGAAGAGTTTGTCGCCAATTATATTTACCTCGAACAATTCAGCGCGCAAATCAGAGAGGTTGAAAACAAATACAAATTATTAAAATCTCCGGTATCACAGCTGTCAAAATCACCGCACCATCTCTCCGATACTATGCTTAAAAAAGGAAAGTTCGCGGACACCGTTTTGACCATGTCATCCTTCGACTGGGTGTTACCGACTTTTGAGAGCTTTTACAATGACGAAACAAAAGAATTGGTGCAGGACATTTTTGCGAAGGACTTCGAAGTCTACGGCTTTGATCCGAAGCATATCAAGTAAACCGGAACTCGGCCATCACATTACGATCTCCTTTCAATTCGATTACATTTTGGAAAATTGATTCCAAATGGTTTCTTTTTCAGAGACGATCGTTTAGAATGCCCACTAAAGGTCATTTTAAGATTCACTTCTGTTTGAAGAAAGGAGATATATTATGAAAAAAGGCATATCATCTCTCATGATTGGATTATTGGCTGTCGTGTTGGGCGCCTGCGCTTCTAATCATGATGATCAGCAATCCCAGACAAAAGATCAAGCGAAAACAGCCCAAAGCGGGCAGCAGGATCAAGAAAAGCAAATGAAAGCCATGCAGAAAAAGCTTGATCAGCAAAAAGTCGATGAAACAAAAACCGTGGCTGTCGTAAACGATGAAAAGATCACAGGCAAAGACTATAACAGTGTATTATCAACCGCACAAATGCAGTATCAGCAAACAGGACAGGATCCGACTTCAAAAGATGCGGCACAGCAAATCAAAAAGCAGGCGATCGACAGCCTGATCGGACAGGCTTTAATTACCCAGGAAGCAGACAAAAAAGGCTACAAAGCATCTGAGAAAGAAATTGAAAAACAGCTGGACGAAAGCAAAAAGCAGTATAAAAACGATCAGGATTTTGAGGAAGCGGTCAAAAAAGCCGGCTTAAACATGAACACGCTGAAAAGTGACATTGCCAACAGTATCAAAACGGAAAAATATATTGATAAAGAACTGCCGGCAGATCAGGTCACAGACAAAGAAATCAAAGATTACTATGATCAATTTGCCGCGCAGCAAAAAGACAGCGGACAGAAAAACACACCTGCGTTTGACGATGTCAAGAAGCAAATCCAAGACATGCTCAAACAGCAAAAAAGACAGGAAAAACTCGGACAGCAGGTCGAAAAACTGAAGAAAAGCGCCGATGTGAAAGTGGAAATTTAACAAAGTCAGCCATCCTGTAACGGATGGCTGACTTCGTTTTATTTATCAATATCTTTTTTGGACAGATGGCCGTCTTTGATCACAGTCTCTTTGATATTGCCTTTCGTAACGGCATACGGCTCAAGTAAAATCGCCGGTACTTTGGCTTTGCCGTTTTCGACGGTTGTATCGGTTTGAATCGCTTCGCCTTTCGCCACTTGAACAGCCATTTCAGCGCCTTTTTTGGCGAGCGCGGGAATCGGTTTATAAACGGTCATCGTCTGTGTACCGTTCACAATTCTTTGGTTTCAAAGGCGTATAAACCCGGGTTTATTCGAGCGACTCTATCGCCGCAATCACATCGGCTTCATGAAAAGATCCCATTAAACATAAAGATTCATCCGGACGCACGGCATGGGCGGCAACGATCCGTTTTGCCTCTTCAACGTTTTCTAAAATCCCTAAATCACTAAGTCTTCTCGGAAAACCGAGCCCTTCATAAAAGGGAATCAGTTCGGCGATTTCACCTGTCCGCCCTTCTAAAGCAAGCTGCACCAGTATCCCGTAGGCTACCTTTTGGCCGTGCAACACACGGTGGGTTTCGGGGATGAACGTTAAGCCGTTGTGGATTGCATGGGCCCCGGCCATTCTGCCGTAGCGGCCCGCATATCCGCCTACTGTGCCAGCCAGCGCAATGACCGCTTCGAGGACATTTGTGAAAGATGAGGAGGATTCGCCTTTTTCTAGGCTTTCTATGGCTTTCAGGCTTTCTGTCAACAAAATATCCCGAATATAGACAGACTGCCTCAGCCCTGTCTGAACCATGATGGAAAGCGAATCTTCCGTATTTCTGATGATCGCTTCGGCCTCATACCATTTCGCAAGCGTATCGCCGATTCCGCTTTTCACATAAGCGATCGGTGAAGAGAGGAGCAGCAGCGGATCGACCAGCGTCAAATAGCTGGAGCGCTTATGATATTGGACGCCCGAAAAGTTGCCTTCATCATCATAGATGACGCTTAACGGCGTGCTTGCCGCGCATGTTCCAGGGATCGTCGGAATCGTCATGACTTCAATGTTCAACAAATCGGCGGCTGCCTTCGCCGTATCTAAGACGGTTCCCCCGCCTATCCCAATGATGACGTCTGCCGATTCTGCTTCCTCTGCTGCTTTTTTAATCTTACTTAAGGAACTGCAGCCCGTATGCTGAACAACTTTCCAATCGGCTGGAAGTGCTGTATAACGTGTAAAAGCTTTAAACGATTTGATCCCCGTAATGATGACGGGGCGTTCGAATGCATTCGCAAATGACGGCAGTTCTTTCGCGATCCCCTCTCTGCAAACGTATTGGTTCGGCCCGCTTCTGACAATATCTTCAGGCTGCATATTTCCCCACTCCTTCTATTATTTTCTAATATTTATCATCTCACTTTCTAACAAGATGTCAAACGATATCACAAACCGCTCGCCGGTTTCTTTCTGCTTTAAGCAGGTCTCTCTTCCTTCCCATTCAAGCTCAAACAGCTGTTCCAAGTGATATATTCCGTGCGGAAAGCTTCCGGTATACAAAGCGGAAGCGGCTGCAGCGGCTGTCTGTGCGGTAATGAATGATTCATTTTCGCCGAGTAGCGCGATGCCCGTCCCGGCGCTCCGGCCGTTTTTTAATCCTTCAGCATCCACCTTTACCGCGTATTGCGCCGATCCGATGTTGAGCGCCCCCAGCATACGGACCGCCAGATCTCGAATTACCTTATTGTTTAAGAGCTTGACTGCGCCGATTTTTTGCATGGCAGCAATCAGCGCTGTGGCAGGCCTTGAATCAAAGCAAAGCCGGGTAGAAACAGAAGGGACGGCTAATGTGCCTGGCAATGTCACCTGGTCGGAAAAAGGAAACCGGTACGCTGTCCTGCGCCCCAATCGCCCGCCAAAGTTTGTCCGCCGGCCGTCTGTAAAACTGCTGACTTCCATCAAGCGTCCATTTACTTTCACATCATATACCATATTCAGATGGTCAACTGTCCACTCGATCGCCGCTTTTCCGTGGCTGTCTCCTAAACCGAGCATGATCGCAATATCAATGCAGCTCGTCTCATCGAGAGCCTGGGCAGCTTTCTGCGCAAGTAAGTTGGTAAGCCCCGGAGCCAGGCCGACGCTTAATAATGCCGTGCCGCGGCATACTTCGTCATTCAACTGTTCAAGCTGCGCCAAAAATGAACCGTTCGCCGTAATGTCGATATAATCCGTGCCGTTCGCCAGACAAGCCTCTGCCAATTCAGTGTTTTCCTGATCGATGCACACGATCACCAGTTTTGTCGTCTTGAGCCAATCCCAGTCAGCCGGGGCATCTCTGTTGAAACGCATCGGCTTCACTTGGCCGCCCGTTTCCTGACTAAAACGCTCGGCGCGATCCAGGTTTCTTCCGGCAGCATACACACGGCCCGGATTTTTTTCCCCGAGCCTCCGGCAGATTTGGGCGCCGACATGACCGTACCCGCCGATCACGACAATATGTTTCTTCATTGTTTGCCGCCTCCTTTCACAGCAAACCAGCCGTCGATTACATAAGCGCTGAAAAATCTCGTTACGTTTGTAAAGCCTGCTTTGCCGAGCAGATCCTCCACCTCTGAAGCCGGCACCGGATGAGAGCGGCTGCCGATTGAAGCGGAAAAGCTCTCCCATTCCTGTTCAGAAATCCCGCCTGCCAGCATATGCTCCTTCCAGGCACACATCTGCCACTTGAATGCCTCTGAGGTCATGTCGCCTTGAATGGCCGCGATGAAAAACGAAGCGCCATCCGCCAATCTTGAGGCGATCTGCTGCAAAAATTCAAGCTTATGACGGACAAAGTGAAGCACAAGCATGCATGTCGCAGCATCATATTGAAATCCGCCCTCAAGCTGCTGTACTTCCCCTTTGATCAGATCGGCTTGAAGCTCAATTCCGGCGAGCTCCAGCCTTTTTCTCGCCAAACCGAGCATGTTGGCAGACGGATCGACTCCTGTAAATGACCAATTCGGGTGCCTTTTTGCAAGCGTCACAAGCTCCTCCCCGCCTCCGGCCCCGACGACCATCACATTGGCTGTTTCTTTATCAAGCCTGACCGTCAGCAAGCGATCCATCATATCGTACATCATTTCATAGCATGGGATTTTTAAAGCAATCTTTTTTTTGTATTGAAAGACATCAGGATGATTCCAGTCCATGTTCATGACAAGCCGTTCTCCTTTTAGTAAGATTAATTAAGAATTGTTCTCAATTATAAAGGAGTTTCATCAAAGCACCATCCCTTAAACCTGGGATTTTTAAAGAGGAGGACCGACATGAACCGGCCGTTAAAAGACATATTGAACGAACTGCAGCGCACATCCCGTTCTTCACCCCAATATATCGAAGCCATGCTGTCTGCATTAAAACAGGCGATTCCGTTTGATGCAGCATGCTGCACGGCTGTAGACCCCAAGACCCTGCTGTCCATCGGAGCCGTCACAGACGATCAAATTGAAGCAATCCATCCACAATTATTCGAGCTTGAGTACGCGGATGAGGATGCGAATCGATTCGTAGCCTTAATTCAGACACGGCAGACAGCGGCTATATTAAGCGAAACGGTCAAAGGAGACCTCCGGCAAAGCAAACGCTACCGCAATATTCTGGAGCCGGCAGGCTTTGGAGATGAATTGCGCGCCGTTCTGCTCAGCAAGGGGGAATGCTGGGGATACCTCACACTGTTGAGGGAAAGTGGACAGCCGCTGTTTACAGAAAAGGATAAGAGCCTGCTCGCTTCTCTCGCACCGCTTATCGGCCGGCATCTTCAGCAATTCAGACACCATCTGCCAAAAAAAGACGTGTTTCACATGAAACATGTCGGAGGCATTCTGATTTTGTCGGAAGATCTGCAGCCCTTGTCATGCAACCGAGCAGCCCTCCATTGGCTGAACATCTTACGCGGCTGGGAAAGAATCGGCAGCGAAGCCGTGCCGAGACCCGTCCGGGCCGTCTGTACGCGCGCAGCGGCTAAAACTGCTGCCCCGGCAAAAACGATCATCTCGATTCCAGGCTATTCCGCCCTATCCATTAAAGCGAGCCGTTTAGACGGCTTTGGCCCGTCAGGCCAGATCGCCGTTTCATTCGAGCCTGCTTCACCCGCAGAAACCATTCCGCTGATAGCAGAAGCCTACAGCCTGTCCGACCGGGAAAAAGACATCGCTTACCGGGTCATCCGCGGACTTTCAACAAAAGCCATCGGAGACGAATTGCATATATCGGCTTACACCGTTCAAGACCACTTGAAATCGATTTTTTTGAAGACCGGCGCAGGAAACCGACGGGAGCTGATGTGGAAGCTGCTTGATGATGTGCTGGAGTGAGAATAAGGCGGGTGGAAAACTGTTCTCACGTCCGATTCCGCAGGGGAGACACGCAGTGTTTTTCACTGTGTCTTGTCTTGAAGGAATGAAGACCAGCAAATGCAGAAGGCTTAACTTTTTCTTCATTCCACCCTGTCCTGTTCATTTAACAGCTCGTCCAAACGCGCAACAGCATCCTGTTTTTCAAACGTGCTGAACCATAGGTCGTCATACGAATCCAAAATGCGGTAATGGTGAGAAATCAAGTTTTGCTGAAGGCGAAACTCTCCTTTTTTCTCAATGTCCCGCCACCACACTTTTCCGCCAAGCGTCTTCCCTTTTGGTCTGTCGATGCTTCGGTGAGCGACAGTCTCCACCATCTCGAGGGGCTCATCCCCGAGCACGGCCTGCAGCACTTCACTGTTCCGAAAAAGCGCGTATACCGCGACAACATGCGCCCATCCCGCTGCCGACCTGCCCTTTTCAATTTGCACGAGCGTTTTCTTCGACATCCCGAGCACGTTCGCCATTTTCTCCTGCGTATAGCCGCTTTCTACACGGATTAATCTTAACTTGGATGAAATGAGTTCGGTTATGTATTCTTTATCCATGGAGGAACCTCCGATGTTGTTTTAGTGTAATATTACACTAAAAGTTACAATGGTTCACTTCTGATTAGTTTCTGTCAGTTTAACCCTCTCCTTATAGTGTTCACCATTCTGATTCCATTCAACGACAGCTTCAAATTGCTCATTTTTTTCTGGGGCATCACCTAACCAGACAACATTGACTGAACCAGAATGGGCGGCGCCTTTCTCTTGTTCATCCTGTTCGTAATGAACCATCTCTTTTCCATTCACAAAAAATACGACTCTCTTTAACTCCGTATCTTCACTCGTTTTCTTCGAAACAAAGCCATTCCAATATTGATCTTCCCTTTCTTTAGAATACGAGACCTCCCATTCCCCGTTTGAAGTCACTCCGCTCAGCTTGTTCTGTTCAAAAAACAGACAGTAAATCGTGATGCCGATGCCCAGCACCATCGTGAAGATAATTGATGCAATCCATTTCTTTTTCACTTTGAGTACCTCTTTTTTTCATTAAGCAACATCATACAAGAAATCTCCCAAAAACATGATAAACTTGAACATCATCACACCAAGGAGGCCCGCTATGCGAAATGAAACCCGCACGCTTTTCCTCGACCCTGATCTGAATGTTGAAGCCTACCGTTTTAAAGGCATTATGCAGAAGTTTCCAAATCACTTTCACGAGTATTTTGTGATTGGTTTTATTGAGAAGGGGCAGCGCTATTTGCTTTGCAAGGGAGAAGAATACATCATTAATCAGGGCGATCTCGTGCTTTTCAATCCTTATGACACGCACAGTTGCGAACAGATTGACGGAAAAGCGCTCGATTATCGCTGCATAAATGTGATGCCTGACGTTATGAGAAGATGTGTGAAGGAGATCACCGGGACCGACAGCCTCCCATATCTCACTGAAAATGTCTTGTTCCGTCATGAGTTGAACGCCAGCTTGAAGGAGCTTCACATTCAAATATTGCAGAAAGAAAAAGCCTTGAAAAAAGAGGAGCTTTTTCTCAACCTTCTCGAAGAGTTGATTCGTACGTATTCTGATGTCACGTTTCTTGAAAATGCACCTGAACCGTCCGACGAAGTCAAAGCGGTGTGCGGTTATTTAGAATCCCATTACCAAGAGAACATTACGCTTGAACATTTAAGCAAGCTGACAGGCTGGAGCAAGTATCACCTCCTGCGGTCGTTTACGAAGCAGAAAGGAATTTCCCCCTACAGCTACTTGGAAACCGTCCGTATCAATCATGCGAAAAAGCTGTTGGAAGAAGGCGTAAAACCAATCGATGCCGCTTTCCAAACAGGCTTCAGCGATCAGAGCCATATGACGAAATTTTTCAAGCGGCAGGTCGGGCTGACGCCGAAACAATATATGAAAATCTTTGAATATGACAGGCAGGAGATCAAAGGATGAAGACAAGACGCGAAACCGCCGGACACCTCGCAGCTGTCATCACGATCATCATCTGGGGTACCACTTTTGTCTCGACAAAGGTGCTGCTTGAGGATTTTGCGCCCGTAGATATATTGTTTTACCGGTTTCTCATCGGGGTGATTGTGCTGATCATGGTGCATCCGCATGTGCCGACATTCCGGAGCTGGAGACAGGAAGCGCTGTTTGCGGGAGCAGGTTTATGCGGGGTGACGCTTTATTTTCTGTTGGAAAACATCGCGCTTACTCTTACCTACGCCTCAAACGCCGGCATGATCGTCGCGGTTATTCCGATGATCACCGCGGTATTGGCGCATTTTTTCCTTTCGGGCGAAAAGCTGGTTCCCCGCTTCTTCATTGGATTCGCCGCCGCTTTTACAGGACTTGCGCTCATTTTCTTTAACGGACAAATGATGCTCAAGCTGAATCCGCTCGGCGACATTCTTGCCGCTGCCTCCGCATTCGTCTGGGCGGCATATGCCATTTTAATGAAAAAAATCAGCACATTTGGTTACCATACAATCCAATGTACACAGCGGATCTTTCTGTACGGCTTGCTATTCATGGTTCCGGCTCTGTTCCTGTTTGATTTCCGCTTCGACGCAAGCCCTTTTGCCTCCCCCGTCAATTGGTTGAACATCCTGTTCTTAGGCGCAGGTGCATCTGCGCTTTGCTTTGTGACATGGAACTGGTCGGTCGGTGTGCTTGGGGCGGTAAAAACGAGCGCTTATATCTATATGGTACCCGTCATCACCATTGCGGCATCGGTCGTCATTCTGCAAGAAAAATTGACATGGGTTGCTTTTTGCGGAGGAGCGCTAACATTGGCCGGGCTTTATATTTCTGAAACAAAACCAAAACCGCAGCTGAAGGAGGAACAAATTTGATAGAAGAGACAAAATGCACATTGATCATCGATGAAAGCCTGTCGCTCGGGCTAATCGCCAATACAGCTGCAATCCTGGGGGCGGCACTCGGCAAAAACAAACCCGGCCTGATCGGAGAAAATGTAACAGACGGCTCGGGAATCGACCATTTGGGTATCGTCAAACTTCCAATCCCCATTTTAAAAGGCAATGCCGAGCTGCTTCATCAATTAAGACAAAAGCTGTTGACCGACGAATTCAACGATATTCTGACGGTCGATTTCACCGATGTCGCGCAAGGCATTCATACATATGAAGCATATATTGAGACATTTCAAAGCACCGCAGCTTCCGATTACCGCTATTTTGGAATCGGCGTTTGCGGCGATAAGAAGAAAATTACGCGGCTGACAGGAAGCTTGGGGCTGTTGAGATAAAATAAAGGCACGATTCGATGCTCTTCTACAGTCATAATATTTCACTAACAACCAATACTCAACTGGACTTTTTACTGCAATAACATTTAAACTAAAATACAAGGTACATCATATCTCCGATTAGGAGATTTTTTTGTTCGTAAAGCTCTATAGAAAGAAGCACAATTGCTGCTTGCAGCAACACTTGTGAGGGGATGATCATATGAAAAAAGACAAAGAAGCATTCCAAAAAGCACAAAATATGATGGATACGATTAAGCTTTTTAAAAGTGACGACAAACTTCTGCATTTTCTTTCAAACCAAGATTCTCTTTCTCTTAACCAATTGAAAGTCTACTGCTCTGATCCCGGATTCCCGTCCAGTTTGTTTATGAAAATCGGCTTATCCTGCAGCGTGTCTGCCATGATATTAAATGTTCTGTTCTTAATCAAGACAAAAGATTTCTTTCCCAGTCTGCCGATTATACCTCTATTATTCATTCTGTTTACGATTGGCTGTGCCCTTTGGTTTTATTTTCAGATACTCAAATGGGGAAGAAAACCCGTTCAGCTTCCCCAGCATTTCGAGCATAAATCCGGATTCGCAAAAATAAATAGGATGATTGATTTTGTTTTGGAACAAAAATACCAAAACACACTAAAACATGACTGAATACAGAAATTGATCCAAACAAAGCGAGGCAATTGATATGAAAAAAGATAAACAAATGCTGCACAAAACGAAAGAAGCCGCTGATATTGTTATGTCCTACGGCAGTGAAAATGATGAAGAGCTGCTCGCTTATCTTGCCAAACAGGATGTTTCCCTTTTAAGCAGACTGAGAGTTTATTTTTCGAATCCAACTTTTACATTAATTTATTTTATTAAATGGGCTTTTACCAGCAGTCTGATTGCTGCATTTTTAACAACTGTCGCTTCCGATACAATACCATATATCCATACACCCGGCATTCTCCTTTACCTGCTGGCCGTTTTGTTTTTGCTATCCACCTTCACGCTAATCAGGTTTTTCGTCATGGCCCGAAAAGGTGTTTTACAACAGATTAAGCACTTCGCCAAAAGATCAGAAAATGCCCGAATCGTAAGCATGATTGATTTTGTTTTAAAACAAAACTATAAAAACGTCCAGAAAAACTTGGATACTTCAAACCGCTCTTTCTGAACATAACAAAAAGGCATCCTTAAAGATGCCTTTTTTCTGCTTACTCACCACTAGACAAATTCTGTCTTCTCTCCTGCTCCGCAATGATTTCATTGTCCTCGGCGTTGTCTCTCGTCACTTTCTGCGTCAAAATCGCGCCGACCGCCACTAAAATCATCACCGCTATGTAATAGCCTTTTTCATTGAGCTGCAGGTTGTCCGCATTGTAAAGGCCGATACCGAACAAAAAGACCCCCGCAAAAAATGTGAAATATGACATAACCGTAAAGGCCGTTGTGTTTCTTCTTCTGTGTTTCTGCATCTTAATACCTCCTAAAGAATAAAACTATTATACTTGATTTAGGTCACCAGAAGAAGAATGTTCTTCCTTTTCACACACAATTTAGTAAATATGTCACGACGCGATAAAAAAGACCTACAAAACAAAAAAACCGGGAATGACTCCCGGATTTTAATGCTTTTCTTCGCCTAAAACAGCTTCTGCAATATTGACGGCATGGTCGCCGATCCTTTCCAGGTTGCTGGTGATATCGACGAAGATCACGCCGGCTTGTCCGCTGCATAATCCGTCGTTTAAGCGAAGAATGTGCTTTTTGCGAAGCTTGCGTTCCATTTTATCGATTTGATTTTCTTTTTCGACTACACGTCTTGCGGCATCTTCGTTATTTTCCCCAAGAGCTGTGATGGACTCCTTAACGGTGGAAATGGTCAGGTCAAGCATTTCTGTTAAGTCCGCCATTGCAGCTTCGGAGATTTTTACCCTGTTGGATTGCTGGTACTCACCAAGCTCAACCAAGTTTTCAAAGTGATCGCCGATTCTTTCAATGTCTCTGACTGTGTCCATTAACATATGATGTTCTTCAGATTCTTGTTCAGAAAGCGTAGTGGCTGACAGCTCGATCAAGTAATCGGTTATTTTCCTGTCCAAATTGTTAATCGCATCTTCTATTTGAAAAGCGCTTTGCGCATGTTTTGCCTGTTTTGTATTAAAAAACTCTTTTGTTTCCTCAAGTCCCTTTACCGCAAATTCACCCATACGCAATACTTCTTCTTTCGCCTGTCCCAGCGCGATTGAAGGAGACTGCTGAATGAACAGCGGATCAAGATGTGTTGCTTTATAGTCCACAACCGAATCTTTGCCCGGAATAAGCTTCGTAACAATCAAAGCCAATATGCCGACAAACGGAAGCTGAATCAGCGTATTCGACGTATTAAAGATCCCGTGGGCAAACGCAATCACCATCTTAGGGTCCAGTCCTATAGAGGATTGAAGCATTAAAATCAAAGCTGTGAACGGCTTCAGCAAAATCAGGAAGATTGCCGTTCCAATCAGGTTAAACAATACGTGAACGGCCGCAGCCCGTCTGGCTGCAACGGAGGCGCCAAGAGATGCCAGTACAGCGGTAATTGTCGTACCGATATTGTCTCCGAATAATACAGGCAGCGCGCCATTTAGATCTATTAATGAATCAGCAAACAGCCCTTGCAGGATCCCGATGGTTGCACTTGAACTTTGGACGAGAACTGTGAAAAGCGTGCCGACAAGCACACCGAGAACAGGGTTCGCACTCATGCTGACTGTTAAATCATGAAAAGCTTCAACCGTCCGGAGCGGCTTCATTCCGCTGCTCATTAATTCCAAACCATAGAAAAGCGCACCAAATCCAAACAGAATTTGTCCGAGGTTCTGAAATTTTTTACTCTTTAAGAAAAACAGTAAAAATGAACCAATGGCGATGATCGGAAGCGCATATGCACCAACGTCAAAGCCGATAATAAATGCCGTGACCGTCGTTCCGATGTTCGCACCCATAATGACGCCGATCGCCTGGCGGAGGGTCATAAAGCCGGCGCTGACGAGACCGACAGTGATAACGGTCGTGCCGGAACTGCTTTGAATTAAAACCGTGACAATTATACCAGCCAAAACACCCATTAGAGGGTTGCTTGTAAAACGATCTAAAATGTCTCTCAGCTTATCTCCAGCTGATTTTTGGAGTCCTTCTCCCATAAACTTAATACCGAGAAGAAAGATCCCGAGACCTCCAATGAATTCAAAAAGCAATTTCTGCACATCTATTTCCAAAGTCTTGCCCCCCAATTCGACATAAATCTACAAACCAAACACTATGATTATGATGGAGATTAAAGCCTATGTAAACGATTCAAATCGAAAATTTACAATAACTTAACATTGCCGGCTGACGATTTACATTCCCTTAACATTGCCCGGACTCACCGCAAATATACCCAATTCCAGCAGGCGAAAATCCCGAACTTTTTCATAGGTCAAATCGTATTTAAAACTAAGGAGGGGTTACATATGCCAAACAGAGCCGACGGTTCTAAGATCAAAATTGAAAAAACAAAAGGGGAACGGGTTTGGAACGCATTTGGCTATTTCTTTTACCTAGGATCGATCATCTTTTTGGTCACTGTCTGGGGATCGCTCCCCGAAAAAGTGCCCGCACACTACAACGCACTCGGTGAAGTGGATCGCTGGGGGTCAAAATGGGAACTTTTCATTTTGCCGGGAATCGGATTACTTATCCTTCTGTTCATGCAGTTCTTAGAAAAGCACCCTGAGATTCACAACCATCCAAAGCGCCTGAATGAAACAAACGCCGAACACTTCTATCTGCATAGTCGAAAGTTGATCAACCGCTTAAAAAATGCATGCTTAATTATTTTTTCTCTCATATTAATTGAATCCGTGTCAATCGCTTTCGACTGGGGAAGCGGATTTGGCGGATGGTTTCTTCCGATTGCCTTACTCGGCACTGTTATGCTTGTGGTCATAAGTGTAATACAGCAAAGGAAAATCAAATAACGGTCAGGTGCATATTTGTGAAGATTGTTAATCAAAAATGGCCGTCCGCTTTCCGGTTTTGCCCCGACAGATTTTTATTTGATAATAGAAAAGGAGGTATTCGATGTTCGAAGCAATTATTCTATTTATTTTAGGTGTCTCGGTTCTCGCAGCCGGCTTTTTATCTTTAAAAAGGGAGCTGTCGACTGAATCTGTTTCTATATCTTCCACTAATGAAGCTAAATCCGAATTAAAAAAAATGTTAGATGATCACGGCTGGTTTTACCTGACCGGTATCGCCCTTTTCATGCAATTTATATTTCGCGGATTTCACTTTACATTTGATCACTTTTTTTATGCCCTCATCATTAGCTCTGGAATCCAGTCGATATTTTACTTATTTAATAAAAGGAACTTGGGCTATAAAGTATGCGCGGTGATTGTGGTGAGTTTTTTAGTTATCTATCTTTAAAAAAAGAGTGATGAACACTGTAACTTTGTTCATCACTCTTTCGAATGCTATTGATCATTATTTCTCTTCTGAGACTTTTGCAACGATTTGGGCCAATCCTTCTTTAATTGGAGTGACCGGACGGCCGAGCACTTTTTCAAAATCATCGCTTTCGACTTCAAGTGTGCCTTCACGAATGCCTTTTTGGATTTCGACAACCATCGGAATCAGAAAATCCGGCACACCCGCATTTTTCATGATATCGCGATAGGCAGCATCGTCAACATGCTGAACGGGAACTTCTTTGCCCAATACTTCTCCAAGGGCTGAAGCGATTTCTTCCTGGGTTAATAATTCGCCTGAAAGTTCGTAAACGGTGTTTTCGTGGCCTCCGCCGGACAGAACCGCTGCCGCTGCATCCGCATAATCCTGCTGCAGCGCCCAGCCCACCTTGCCATTCTCTGCTGATGTCACCCAAGGGGCTCCCGCCAAAACACCTTGAATACTCGACATTTCATTTTCCAAGTACCAGTTATTGCGCAAGAAGGAGTATGGAATCCCCGTTTTCAAAATCGCTTCTTCAGTTGCTTTGTGAGTCGGCGCAAGGAAGTTTTTGCTTTCGCGGGCATTCGCAATGCTCGTATAAGCGATAAACCGAACTCCCGCGCGTTCTGCGGCAGCTACCGCATTGCCGTGCTGCCGGATTCTCGTCTCATTGTCTCCATCCGCAGAGATGATCAGCAGACGGTCAATGCCTCGAAATGCGGATTCCAATGTTTCCGGGCGGTCAAAATCCCCTTGGCGCACATCGACTCCGCGCGCCCGCAGCGCTTCCGCTTTTTCCGGATTGCGCACGCTGACCGCCAGCTGGTCCGCCGGTACAGTTTCCAGCAGTTTTTCCACAATTTTCGATCCTAATTTTCCGGTTGCCCCCGTTACTAGCATTTTCATATTCGAATTCCTCCTGAATGTTTTAATCTGATCTGTAACAAATTTCGTTACACTTGATGTAACTATCATAATTACATATAGGCTGATTTGTCAACAGGAATGTCTTTCACTTGGCTAAAATGAAATGTGAATTGTGTTATGATCATGTCAAAAGGAGGAAGTAATATGAGAAAAAACGCCGGCACTGAAGAAGCGATTCAAAGATGGAACCGGTTTGCAGATAGCTATGCCGCCACCCATACTGAACAAGGCGATATACATAAAGAAGTCTTTTTGAACCCCGTCATCTTTTCTCTCATTGAAACGGTGAAGAATCAAAAAGTGCTGGATGCCGGGTGCGGAGAAGGATATTTAAGCAGAATGCTGGCCTCCCGCGAAGCCGTTGTAACGGCTGTTGACTACTCGCCAAGAATGCTCGAGATCGCCAAGGAAAGAACGCCTGACGAATTACACATTCATTATCGGCACGGCAATTGTGAAGACTTGCATTTTTTAGATGATCAAAGCTTTGATATCATCATATCGAATATGGTCATCCAAGACCTCGCAAATGATGAAAAAGCATTTCAAGAAATGCACAGGTTATTAAAAGACGGAGGATGCTTTATTTTTTCAATTTTACACCCTTGTTTCGTCACCCCGGAAAGCGGATGGGAGAGAACCAAAGACGGGCAAAAGCTCCATTGGAACGTTGATCGGTATTTTTACGAAGGCGCATATGAGCAGCCGTTGGACGGTGAGGAGAAAATGTTTCTTTTTCACAGAACGCTGACAAGCTATATCAATACGATCATCAAAACCGGCTTCCAATTAGAAGCGATCGAGGAACCAAGACCGTCAAAAGAGATGCTGAAAAAGTATCCTTCATTTGAAGAAGATCTCAGGTGCCCCGATTTCATCGTTTTTAAATTAAGAAAGGCCGGCGGCTCTCTCCGATAGGCCCCGTATAGATGAGGCCTTTTCCTACCCTTTTTGAGTGTCTGTTTTTCTTCGCGACCAAATGACGGCTGGAATCAAAGCCAAGGATAACAGCCCTCCCGCCAAAGATAATGCGGCATAGCTTGAATGAGCGACAACCATTCCGGAAAGAGCCCCACCGGAAGCTCCCGCCAATGCGATCAAAACATCAAGCGTTCCTTGCACTTTCGCACGTGTTGAAGGCTCAGTCGAATCGATAATTTGAGCAGTTCCGCTGATTAATCCAAAGTTCCATCCCAATCCCAGCAGCGAAAGGGCAACGATCAATAAAACGAGCGAATCACTGGGAGCCAGCGCCGCCACTGCACCAGCGAGCAGCAAGGTCACTCCTGAGGCGATGCTCATGGCTGTCCGGCCAATTTTATCAACAAGAACCCCTGTGACAAGTGACGGAAGATACATTGAACCGATATGAAAACCTATCACGATCCCGACATCTCCTAAGCTGTGTCCGTGGTGCTGCATATGAACGGGCGTCATGGTCATAATCGCAACCATCACAATTTGAGTAAGGACCATAACAACGGCACCAATTGTAATCCCCTTTTGATCGTCCGAAGCACCGACAGACTTCGATTCGTCTGCTAATTTATTTTCTTGTCTATACGTTTCAATTTTTTTAGCAATCTCCAACGGATCCGGCCGAAGCAAAATATAAAGCACAAGCCCTGCCAGAATAAAAGCTGCCGCCGATAAAATAAACGGCCCCGCAAGTGATGGAACGCCGATGATCGAAGCAAATTCCCCCATGACATCCACCAAATTGGGACCCGCAACTGCTCCAAATGTTGTCATCACCATTGTGACGCTGATCGCTTTAGCCCGCTGCTTTTTATCAGCCAAGTCAGTGCCGGCATAGCGCGCCTGCAAGTTAGTCGCTGTGCCTGCTCCGTAAATAAGCAGGGAAACGAACAACAATAAGATGCTGTTGGTCACAGCCGCAACAACGACCCCGATTGCGCCGATCCCGCCGACCATAAAGCCGGCAGTTAAACCCGTACGGCGCCCGTAACGCTGAGAAATCCTTCCGACGACGAAAGCAGCTCCTGCTGATCCTAAAGTAAATAAGGCAGAAGGAACTCCTGAAAACGCATCCGTCCCAAGCATTTGCTTTGCTAAAAGGGCGCCTACCGTAATCCCGGCAGCCAGCCCCGCACCGCCGAAAATCTGCGACAGACTCACGATGATTAATACTCTTTTGTACAATCTCTTTAATTGATCCGGAGAATCTATGTAACTCTCAACCGTATGATCAGAATACCCCGCCACCTCAACACCTTCTTATTTAAAATTTGTCCCCGCATTCAAGCCCGGCGGTTCCTTTCGTTTATGAATAGTTGAATTTTACTACAAAAGCACCTTTTGTCAATTTGTTAAGGGCATGTCCCCTTCAACATTTTATGAACTGAATTTATCCATATTCCGATTTTAAATTGTGTCGGCATTTCGGGCATTAAAAAAACTAGTCACCCAATCAGTAACTAGCCAGATGATGTTCTTTTATTTTCCGACTTGCGACAACTATTAAATCTTCCTATTTACACTTGTTACACAAAATTTCGTGAGCAAATTTGGATAACACTCTATCTAAAGGACCGACAGGCATCCGCCTTTTATTCGGCATTCTAATAGCTACAGTCATCTCATCATTTTCATTTATTTCTTTTCCACATCGAGAACATTTTAGTTTTACGTCCTTAAAAAAACCTTTAAAAGAAGCCGTCATATTAAAACCTCTATCCTGTACATTTTAAGTAATCCCAGCAAACAAATTTAACGTTATTTTTATTCCTATACTAGCTACTCTACTGTATTAAAATTGGAGCCCATATGGTATTTATTAATTCCTCAATCGAATAAAAATCTTTCAAACTAAGTAGTGCTAAAACGATGATTCTCGAAGCGACTACTGCAATATGCTTTATTATTTTGTTTTAAAAGTAAGTTCATAATATTCCCCCCACTTTTTTGTATTTCGCCTTTCCGAAAATCAAACATTTTATTTTGTTTTATATTTAAAATAAACATGAAATTGGAAACCTGTATTTCCCATTTTAACATAACTTACCTTTCAACATGTCTTCTCAACATAGAAATTATTCTATTCACATAAACTGTGTACTTCAAAATCCCCCCAATAATATGGGGTTCAAAGACCTTTAAATCCCAGACCAAAAATAATAATACAGCGACAACAGCAACCCTATCGAAGATATACTTAACACACCCACGATCTTATTGGCGGTATCCTTCAAGAGAAGAAGCGAAGTGAAAAAAAGATTGTGCTTTGAGCATTTGCTATACGTCCTACCAATTTTCTTACTGGAAGACCACTCCTATATGATTGGATAGTTTAATCTTCTATTAAAATACAGTTTTAGCACCATTATTTGCTCTTTAACAAGATTACAGTAATCAAACTCAGTCGCAAACCGATTCTGTTTTCACTCTTGAAACGGTCATCCCATCGCCGATCGGAATCAAAATGGATTCTAATTGAGGATGATTAGCGACAGTTTCATTGAAGGCCTTCATCAATTTCGTATATCGTCTCGGTTCAGTCCCCTGACCTGCTACACTTCCGCCTGCAAGTACGTTATCGGCAACGATTAAAGCGCCCGGTTCCGCCAATTTGATGCAATACGCCAGGTAATGTTCATAATTTCCTTTGTCTGCATCGATAAAGAAAAAATCGAATCGCTTTTGATTGCCGGCTAATGTTTCAAGGCTTTCCAAAGCCGGTCCTGTCATATACGATACCTGGTTGCCGAATCCCGCTTTAGAGAGATTGCTGTGTGCCAGCTCGGCGTAGCTTTCTTTTAATTCAAGAGACGTCAGTGTTCCTTCTTCGCCAAAGCCTCTTGCAAGACAAATCCCGCTATAGCCTCCAAGTGCGCCGATTTCCAAAACGCGCCTGGCTCCGGAAATCGATACAAGCATCGTCAGGAGCTTTCCGGCGGAGGGAGACACCGAGATCGAAGGCATCCCGTTCTCTTGAATAGACGATAGAACTCCCTCCAAAAGAGCGTCATCACGAGTAAACACGGCATCAATATAACGATTCACCTGTTTCATTCCGGTTCATCCCCCTTCTCATGATGACTTTCAAGCGTTTCCTCATTGTTTTCCGTCATTTCACTTTCGTGTATTTCAAATAATTGACTAAATTCATTGATGACCATATCAATAGCTTTTAATTCACCGACTAAAATCGGCTGAATCGATTGAAACTCCGGCTGTTCCAGCTGCTGCTTAATGGTTGAGCGCTTCAGATTCATCATGTCCAAAAAAGCAATCGCCCGCCCGCGGCGGAACGTTTTCGGCCCGCGGTGCTCCAGCTCGCCTTTCCCTTTATGACGCCCGCCCCGATGGCTCCCTTCTCTCTTAAATTCCTTATGTTTCATGATTCATCACCTTACTTTGTATATTTGACGCTTATTGTATACAAACGTATACAATATGTCAATTTGAAATAATCAAAAAGCAATGGATTATTATAAATAAACTGTCGAATCATCCGGATATTTTCCGCATCGAATCAACGGGAAATGCTTATATCTATATTATTCAAAATAAACAAGGTAATGGAATGCACGCCAAATCTGTTACACCAAAATTCCAATACTGTTATAATAAAAGAAACCATGCTTTATAGGTTTTTTGACTAATTATTAAATCTGTATTATATTATTATTATAACCTGTTATACACACAAAACTTCTTTAAAACGACATTTTAAGCAGGATTGGGAGGAAAAATTTTATGACTAACCATTCACCTATTATTCCAAAACTAAGCGACAGCGGCATTCGCTATTTTCAAGCTTATGATGAAAGCCTTGGTCTTTGGCCCGTTCACTTCAATGCTTTTTACGTATCTACCCGTTTCGGCCAAACGCATATTATTGCAAGCGGGCCCGAGGATGCCCCGCCGCTTGTATTACTTCATGGCGCATTATTCAGCTCCACTATGTGGTATCCCAATATCGCGGATTGGAGCAGCAAATACCGAACATATGCAATCGATATCATAGGTGATAAAAACAAAAGCATCCCTGCAGACTTATGCAGTACGAGAGCGGATTACGCCGATTGGCTTCTTGATGTGTTTGACGCTCTGGCGATCGAGAAGTCGCATATGGTTGGACTTTCGCTTGGCGGCCTTCATAACATGAATTTCATTTTACGTGCGCCGGAGAGGGTAGAAAGCGCAGCTATCCTTAGTCCAGCGGAAACATTTTTGCCTTTTCATCACGATTTCTATCAAAACGCTATTAGTCTCACAGAGCCTGATGGAGTAGAGAGTTTCTTAAAGTGGATGATGGCGGACCGTAATGTGTTACACCCGGTTTTTGCAGAGCAGTTTCATGCAGGCGTAATGTGGCAGGATGGATTAAGACAGCCAAAGCCTAACGCCGACGGATTTCCGTATGTTTTCACCGATGACGAATTAAAATCAGTAAAAGTCCCTATTCTATTATTGCTGGGTGAACATGAAGTCATCTATGACCCTCAATCAGCCTTACATCGCGCCTCAACATTCGTTCCTGGTATTGAAGCGGAAATCATAAAACAGGCAGGCCACGTTTTATCAATGGAACAGCCTCAATATGTAAATGAACGTGTATTACGTTTTTTCAGTAAATAAACCACAGTCTTGTAGTTTTGTAAGAGAACCTCAATCGTTATTCTTATTCTGGAAATTTTTATTAATATAGAAATAGAGTCTCTTAGAGGCTCTATTTCTTTTGCGGGATTAATAATTAGATTCAGCCTGCTCCGCATAGAAAGCCCCCCACTCAGACAAAGTGCTTAAAATCAGCAAAAGGCTTTTGCCCATTTCAGAAAGAGAGTATTCTACCTTAGGCGGTACTTGATGATGAACAAATCGATTGACTATACCGTCCTCTTCCAATTCCCTCAGCTGCTTTGTTAATATTTTTTGCGTAATTTGCGGTAAAGCTCTTTTTAATTCGCCAAAGCGCATATTTTGCTTCCCTCCCCAGATTAGTATCAAAATGGATACTGCGTGTCACAAAAGTGCCTACTTGTTATTTTATACCATAGTTCTTATGATAGTATCAAAACAACGGAGGTGCAGGCTATGTACGTGATTACAGGGGCAACTGGACGAACAGCCTGTGCAGTTGCAAACTATTTATTAGACAAAGGAAAGCCGATCAGAGTAATTGGCAGAAACCCGGAACGCTTACAGCCGTTTGTGCGTAAAGGAGCTGAACCGTTTGTCTCTGAACCAGGAGATGCAACAAGACTAATGAAGGCTTTTACCGGCGCGAAAGCTGTCTACGTGATGCTTCAGCCTAATTACATTGTGACGAGCACTGATTTTCGTGCTTACCAGACTCGCATTATTAATGCATTAATCGCTGCTCTGGCACAAACAAAAGTTAAGAATGTTGTTTCTCTCAGCAGTTGGGGAGCAGATAAAGAAGAAGGCACCGGACCGGTAGCAGGATTACACTTGCTCGAACAACGCTGAATCAAATAGAAGGGTTAAACGTTTTGCACTTATGGGCTGGATACTTCATGGAAAATTGACTTTCACAACTACAAAACATTTTAATTCATGATGCTGCAAAAGGTCCTTTTCTCCCCGATGTCCAGTTGAAGAAGAATCTTATAGTATTGATAACATTCTCTGTAAACTTTCAAGATGAACCCCTGTCAATACAATATTTTTTGAGAGGGTCCTTCACTAACTCGCCTCAGAATGAGGCGTTACGTTCGAATGAACGTATAATCAAATCATTTATTGAAAAATCCGATTATTTTACAAGTATTTTTTTATTGAAGTGTGGTAAGTTAAAACAAAGAAATTACCATAAGCGAAAGAAGGTGATCCCATGCCCTCTAAAAATAAACCCAATAGATTAATCAATGAGAAGTCACCATACTTACTTCAACACGCCCACAACCCCGTCGACTGGTTCCCTTGGGGTGAAGAAGCATTCGAAAAAGCGAAACGCGAAAACAAGCCGGTTCTGGTCAGCATCGGCTATTCGACTTGTCATTGGTGCCACGTCATGGCTCATGAAAGCTTCGAAGATGAAGAAGTCGCGAAGCTTCTGAATGAGAAATTCGTTTCTATTAAAGTGGACCGCGAGGAGCGGCCTGATGTGGATTCGATTTATATGACGATCTGCCAGATGATGACGGGGCAGGGCGGCTGGCCGCTGAATGTGTTTTTAACGCCTGATCAGAAGCCGTTTTATGCGGGTACATATTTTCCGAAGACGAGCCGTTTTAACCGTCCGGGGTTTGTTGAGGTGGTGAAGCAGCTTTCCGATACCTTCGCGAAAAACCGGGAACATGTTGAAGATATTGCTGAAAAAGCGGCCAACAACCTGAGAATCAAAGCGAAAAGCGATGCCGGCGATTCGCTTGGCGAAGACATGTTGAGGCGGACGTATCAGCAGCTGATCAACAGCTTTGATGCTGCGTACGGCGGTTTCGGCAGCGCGCCGAAGTTTCCGCTCCCCCATATGCTGGCATTTCTGCTTCGCTATCATCAATACAGCGGCGAAGAGAACGCACTGTACAGCGTGACGAGAACGTTGGACAGCATGGCGAATGGCGGTATTTACGACCATATCGGCTACGGGTTCGCCCGCTATTCGACAGACAACGAATGGCTCGTTCCCCACTTTGAAAAAATGCTTTACGATAATGCTTTATTGCTGATCGCATATACTGAAGCCTATCAAATCACGAAAAACGACCGTTATAAACAGATTTCAGAGCAGATCATCACATTTGTCCGCCGCGAAATGACCGATGACAAAGGCGCTTTTTATTCAGCGCTTGATGCCGACACGGAAGGCGTAGAAGGCAAATATTATGTGTGGTCAAAAGACGAAGTCCTTGAAACGCTTGGAGATGAACTCGGCGAATTGTATTGCGCCGTTTACAACATCACGCAAGAAGGAAATTTTGAAGGCCACAATATCCCAAACTTGATCTACACCAGGCTGGAAGACATCAAGGATGAATTCGCGCTAACAGATGAAGAGCTTCAGAACAAGCTTGAAGAAGCGAGAATAAAACTTTTTGAAAAGCGGCAGGAAAGAACGTATCCCCATGTCGACGATAAAGTGCTGACGTCTTGGAACGCTCTGATGATCGCGGGTCTTGCCAAAGCGGCGAAAGTCTACAATGTGCCCGAATACTTGAAGATGGCGCGGGCCGCAGTCGAGTTCATCGAGAATAAATTGATTCAAGACGGACGCGTCATGGTTCGCTACCGTGACGGCGAGGTGAAGAATAAAGGATTTATCGATGACTACGCCTTCCTGCTTTGGGCCTACATCGAATTGTATGAAGCATCACTTGATTTAACCGATTTGCGAAAAGCCAAAAAACTTGCAGCTGACATGACCGGGCTGTTTTGGGATGAAGAGCACGGCGGTTTTTATTTTACAGGAAGCGATGCCGAGGCTTTGATCGTACGGGATAAAGAAGTATACGACGGCGCCCTCCCGTCCGGAAACGGTGTCCTGGCCGTTCAGCTGTCCCGGTTGGGCAGACTGACTGGCGATTTGTCGCTCCATGATCAAGCGGCAAAAATGTTTTCTGCATTCCATGGAGATGTCTCCGCTTATCCGAGCGGCCATACAAACTTTCTCCAAGGTCTGCTGAGCCATGTCATGCCACAAAAAGAAATCGTTGTGCTCGGAAAGCGCCATGACCCGGACAGACAGAAGATCGTAAGCGCTTTGCAGCAGGCCTTCCAGCCGAACTATGCCGTCCTCGCCGCGGAATCGCCTGACGATTTCAAAGGGATTGCCGACTTCGCAGCCGAATACAAAACAGTCGATGACAAAACGACCGTCTATATTTGTGAAAACTTCGCCTGCAGACAGCCGACCACGAATATAGACGAAGCGCTCAATCAGTTGGTTTAAACGGATGCCATCATGGGAATAACATCTGCAAACACCTAATCAGAAAGGGGTTATGACCATGAAGCAAAAGAATCTGATCTCAGGTCTCGCCGTTGTTGCCGGAGTCACCGCATATATGCTTAAAGACGAAACAAACAGACAAAAACTGAAATCGTACTTGCAAAGCGTCAAAGAAAAGATCCCTTACTTTTCGGAAAAACACAACGTAGATTCATTCCCGGTTGAAAAAGCAGGCCATCCGTCTCCGCATGATATTGAAGATAACAAAATGGTATCGGAAGGATCTATGTACCCTGTTCAATACTATGATGAAAAGAAAAAATAGCGATGCATGCCATACAAAGCTGTCATATCTAATGGCAGCTTTAATCCTGCCGTTCTAAAAATTCCAAGCGGTTGCCAAACGGATAATGGATATAAAAACGTTCCGCCCCTTCCAAAGGTTCGCCTTCCTTGATGTCGATTTCATGTTTGTTTAATTTCTCCCTCAACTCACTGATACTGTCTACAGCAAACGCCGGATGCGCCTTTGTCGCTGGTGAAAAATGCTCCTGTACGCCGACATGCAGTTCATGTGAGCCGCACCGAAACCATACACCGCCGCGTTTTCTCAAGTTTTCCGGTTTTGGGATTTCCGGCATTCCCAATAAGCCTGAGAAAAACGCCCTGCATTTGTCTTCACAGTTTGTAGGAGCAGCAATTTGCACATGATCGATACCTTTATACATCAACATCACCCTTTCTTTAAAACCACTTTACCACAAAACTTGGAAGATAATATCCAAAAATAAAAGCCGCCCGGTCGGCAGCCTCTTCAAGCCTTATATTTTATTTTCATAACAATAATGATTGACAAGCTCTTCAATTAAATCATGCTCTGGAAACTCCCCGTGAAACTCAAATGGAATCTCTTCGACAAACCGGCCGCGCCGGTATACATGGATGGCGCCGTTTTGTCTGGTCACGCTGTATTCCGGTTCAAACGTGTATCCGTTCCGCTCTATTGCACCCATTGATCATGCCCGCCTTTCAAAACAACAGCTCATACACTTCGTTTAATTCTCTTGTTCGTTTATGATCCTGTTCATTCAGCGCATATTTCATCTCATGTTCAAGCACTTGATTCAGAAATTCCATTTCCCGCTCCTCCAAGTGCTCGACAAACTCTTCCTCATTGGCATATCGCCCGGAAACGATTTTTCTGTAAATGTTTTGTCCTATGCCGTGTTCAAGGTGATTCGACAGTGATTCACGGAGGTAGCCCAATGTTGTGTCCATGATTCAATCTCCTTTTTTACCTTATAGGTTGGGTGAATTCTTGATGATTCATGCATGAGCGGCCTAAATTTTCAATAAGAAAAAGGCGATACACCATGATGCTGTGCAGATAAAAACTTTCTCCTCCCCACATGGTAAGCGGCTAAAGCCAAAAAGACTGAACACGCAGCAATGAGAAAGACGGCTTTTCCCCCGTACAAGGCAAGCATCATTCCCCCCAGCCAAGGCCCTAGAAACTCACCGATGTTGTACAAGTTTTGCATGCCGTAATAAGCGCCTTTCATATGATCCGGAGCCAGCTCGTCCAAAAGGACATTCATTGAAGGAAAACATAAAATTTCGCCGATTGTCAGAACAAACATCGAAAGCATAAAAACAATCCAGCCATTTGCGACAGAAAAACCGATATTCCCGAAAATGCAAAAAACGGTTCCAATTGATATTGTTGTTAAGGACTTATACTTCTCAAATAAACGGGTGAGCGGTACTTGTAAAAGGATGACCGTCACCGCGTTTAACGTTATTAAAGTCGAAAATATTTTAACTCCGTTTGCAAAGTCCTTATTTAAATACTGCAGCAAAGTGCTTTCCATTTGCGAGTAGCTGAACAAAAAAAGGATGCCGCCGGCTATGTAAAATCGAAGAGCCTTGTCATGCTTTAACGTTTTCAAAACTGAACCTGCCTGAACTTTTTTAGGAGCGATTTTTGTCTCTTTCACCGTGATCAGCCGAATCATCATCAAGCTTAAAAGTACAGCATAGCCAAAATAGACAAGCCCTGTGATGATAAACGGAGTTCCTGTTTTGGCAAGACCGAAATAAGTGCCTAATAAAGGGCCGACAGCGGCTCCAATATTGATGGCCAAATACCGCAAAGAGAAAATACGGAATCTCATCTCCCGTTCCGATAACTCAGCCATCAAAGCCTTTGACACAGGTTCAAAACACGAATGGCAAAGCCCGCTTAAAATGTTTAATAATAAAAACCACATGAAATCATGAACAAGTCCGAAAAGAATGAATACAAAGCTCCAGATGAAAATGGATGAAAGCATCACCTTTTTTCTGCCGATTCTATCCGAAAGCGCTCCTCCGACTACTCCTCCTACAGTGCTGGCAAAATAGCCTAAACCGATCACAAGCCCGATGGTTCCAAAATCGGCTCCCGTTTTCATATGAAGATAGAGTGCCAAAAACGGCGTTGTCATCGACTTAGCCGCCTTCGTAACAAGCGTGCCTATCAGCAAAAATCGGATCAACGGATGAAGGCGGCTGAATGCTTTAAATTGCGCAAACATCCGAAGTCTTTTCCCATTCGGTATGATCATGAAACCACGTTGCAAGCCGGCTGATGCGGCCGCTCAATTCGGCTTCTGTGCGCCCTGTAATTAAACAGCCTGCAATTGCGTCTACACTGGAAGACGAGCCGTGGAACCTGTCTCCGGCTTGAGCGGAAATATTTTGTTTCACTATCCAGTCTGCGGCTGGTGCCGGCATGATTTCTTTCAGTACGCCGTCTTTTGGTGGAATCAACAGCCAGCCGCTTAGGCGGTGCGGATTGTTGTTCACCTCCGGAATATGAAAGTCCAAGCCGCATTGCGCTTTAACACACGCTTCATTGATATCAAATCCGAAAGTCTTCGCAGTTGCTTCGCGTACCATAGCGCCGCCGGTTCTGCTGGCCACTTCACAAAACACCAATTCATCATCCGGTGTATGAAACACTTCAGCATGGAATGTTGTGAAATCTGGAAAAGGAAGAGCAGCAAGCGCTTTTTGAACAAAATCAGTCAACCGCCGGGTGAGCGGATTTTCCCGTTCAAGCTGGAGGCTGCCTAAAAACTGTTGATCTTGAAACGCCAGACATCCGTTGATATAACGCGACGGCCAGCTGAGGACAGTCTCTCCATCAAGGATGAGGCCGTCTATATGATACATATCCCCTTCGATAAACGACTCAACCTCCAGATGATCAGGAAGACCTTTCGAAAGAAAATTCCACACGTCCTGCCGATCCCTTAAAACGGTTGTATCAACAGACCCCGATCCATAAATAGGCTTAACGACCACAGGAAAACCGAAAGTTTGAACAAACATATATAAGTCGGCCGCCGAGTCGATTTTCTTAAAGTCCGGAACCTTTACACCGGCTTTTCTGACATGCTCTTTCATTAATATTTTATTACGGAACAACAGAGCGCTTTCGTAAGACTGCCCTTTTATCCCCAAAAGCGACCTCAGCTTCCCCGCCCTCAACATATCAAATTCCGAGGATGCAATAATCGTTTTAAAGTTATACGTTTCATTCAGCTCCAAAGCGCGCATTTCGATGCATCCATTAACCGGATAATCGTCAAACGCTTCAATCACATCATAATTCCTGCATTCATCCGCACGATCGGATGAAGTCAGCATCGCCACCGGTTCGTCCAGTCCCTCCAGCCATACATCATACGGAGACTTGCAATAAGCTGTTTTATTTAGGATAAGCGTACTCATAACCGTTTCTCCTTTCTTGTAAAACATGTTTTTCAACTTTATAATAGTAAAAGTATTTAGATAACTCTAATATATCTTTATTTGGTATTGATAACTTTTATTTATAAATAGAGGTGTGAAATATGAATCTTCATGCACTGCGATTGTTCTATTCGGTCGCTGAAACAGGCAGTGTCACCCAAGCAGCCAAACAGTTAAACATCAGCCAGCCCGCCGTCACCTCGCAAATTAAGAAATTAGAACGCGAGATCGACTGCACCTTATTCGTTCCTAAAGGCAGGGGGATCCTGCTGACACAGTCCGGCGCAGAGCTTGCAAAACAGGCAAAGCGGCTGTTTTCACTTGAAAAAGAAATTGAATCGTACGTGGAACAGTTAAGGGAAGGGTCAGTTGGAAAACTGCGTATTGCCGCCACCTTTCTCCCTGCCAATTATTTGCTGCCAAGATGGCTCAGCCGCTATAAACAGCAATTTCCGAAAACGGAAGTTGAAATCACGACAACGAATTTTCAAAAAGCTTGTGAACAGCTGATTAACTACGAAGCGGACATTGGCCTGATCGGCGGGACAACGGAATTCGGCCCTTTCATAAAAGGGACGCTGCTTTTGGAAGATGACATGCTGTTTGTCGTCAATAAAAACCATAGGCTTGCATCACAGCACACGACATTGGAGGAAGTGGTGAAAGAACCGTTTATCTTTCGTGAAGAAGGGAGTTTATCCCGAGAGAAATTAATTTCTTTATGTACATTGCATCATGTGGACAAACCCAGAATAGGTATACAAATAAACGGATTGAATGAAACGATCAGAACGGTTATGGAAGGGTATGGAGTCGCTTTCACATCCTCTCTTGAAGTAAACGAATATATTGCCCGAGGAGATATGGCGCGGGTTCATGTCGAACAAGTCGACTTAAAAAATCCTATCTCATTATGTATCAGAAGAGAAGATCACCTTGCTCCTTCCGCCAGCAACTTTATTCAAATGGTCAAAACGGCTCCGTATAGACCTTAGCCGGCAAATGAAGAAACGGGTTAAAGCGCTTTAAAGGAGTGGATCATAAACAAAAAAAAGCTCTCACGAAAAGCGAGGCTTTCTTTATGACTTGAGCCAGTCAAGCATCACGTTCACGATCTCCTCCTGCTGTTTAACAGCTGCGATCTGTGCGGGACGATCCCCCTTTTGTTCGCCGTACATACCAAATTGTGCATGGTTTCCCTCTTTGATTTCCTTAAACACAGTTGTGTCAGGCAAGTTCTTTCTGGAGGATGCTATTTTGTCTTGAGTTGAAAGGCCATCGCGTTCACCTGATATAGAAAGAACACGGTACGGCGCACTTTTTATCGATTGCGAATCAGAAGGATAGGAGGCTAGAAAATAAAGTCCGTCAATCTTGTCTGGATGCTTTTTAGCGTACATGGCTGCTGCCGTCCCTCCTAAAGAATGACCGCCGAGATACCAATGATCAATACTGCTGTTATCTTTTATAATCCTTTCTGCTTGATCCGGATTGAAAATGGGCAAAGAAAAAAGCATGCGCGGGATAAAGACACTGTAACCATTTTGTTTAAGCTTTTCGCCGATGTAAGCATAAGCAAGCGGTTCAACTTTTGCCCCGGGGTATAAAATGATCCCGGTATTTGCCCCATCCGCTTGAAATGTGTAAACACCGTTTTTACTTTCGATTTGATCAAGGTTGATCATCTTTCTGAGTTTGCTTGATGGTTCATATGTGAAACGGCTCCACACAAAAAACGCGCTGAATAACAAAACAAATACCGCTATTAATGAAAAAGCCGCAGTTTTCAAAACCTTTCTTCGCTGCATATTTCACCAGTCTTCCTCTGCTTGGTTTTAATTTAGCTTCCGGAAAAACGCACCGCGGCTCACCCGTCGGAAGCGCGGCTTCCGCATCCTTCCAGTTGCAGTTTACATACAAATGCAATGATCGCAGCATCATGATTTAATGTTTCAGCAGCGATCAAGCCGAAGGTATTTTTCCATGATTTAAAATGTGCTGGAGTTCATTAAGCCTTTGAATTTGATAAGTCGGCTCAATGTCCGTATCATTCGCTGACATGTCCGGATTCATCCAGCATGTATCCAATCCGGCCAGCCGTCCCCCTTTTATGTCTGCTGTCAATGAATCCCCGATGATCAGCCCTTGATCGACAGAAAAATGAGGAATCCGTTCAAAAACGTAATCAAAGTATTCTTTCATCGGCTTTTGAAAACCGGTGTCCTCTGAAACAAAAATCCCTTTAAACATCGGGTATAATCCTGAAGCATGCAGACGCTTATACTGCGTTTTTGAAATACCGTTCGTCACGATATATAAATCATATTGATCCTGCATGCTTTCGATTAATTCAAGAGCGCCGTCTATCAGCTGATGCCCTTCTTCAAGGAAGCTGCGATACTTCTCCTCAAGCAAAACACCGTCAGCCTCAAGACCATATTCCTTGAATAAAATGGAGAAGCGTGTGTTCACCACTTGGTCGCGGTCTATCTCCCCTTTTTCAAACGCCCTCCATAAACCTTGATTGATTCGTTTATAATTCGCTTCTATTTCAGCTGTTAAAGAAATTTGCTGCTCCTCAAATAGCTTACGCAGTGCTGACTTTTCCGCCGCACCGAAGTCTAATAGTGTATCATCCACATCAAAAAATAAAGTACGATAATTTTTCACAGGGGTTCCTCCGTTTAGCTTTTTAGTAGTCGATCTTGCTGTCCTCTATGGCCTCAAGCTCGTTTTTCAGCAAGCTGATCGTCTCTGCCTTTTCTGTCTTTGTCTGAATGTCAAACGCCAGCTGCTCAGTAAACTCCCATATGTCCTCCAGTCTTCGCCTGATCTGATAAAACCGCAAAGCGTTCTGATCGATTTCAAACCCTTTATGAGTCTCGCAGTAAACGCGCAAAAACTCTTGAGCATACGGCTGGTTAGCAAAGAACATCAGATCCGCTTCAACAGGGGCCAGTTTCAAGCCCTCCCAATCGATCAGAATCAATTCCCCGCCTGTTTTCATCAAATTCCATCCATGAACATCTGTATGGCACAAAGCCATTCTTCTGCCGCTGCATTTCAAATCATCCGCCAGGGATAAGGCTGCCTCCATCATCTCGCGGATTGATCCGATGTACGGTTGAATGAGTGACGCCAACTCACAAGGAAGGTGATCAAGCCATTGTTTCATCTCACCTAAAAACGAAATATCATAGTTTTCTTTTATTCCTTCTGTCTCCACCGGGATAGTCTCATCATATCGGTGCAGCTCCGCTATGATGCTGGCGAGCTTCTCCACGCTGCCTTTGCCGAGCGGCTGATCTCCAATGGTTTCACCGGCGATGTATTCATAAAGCACATAAACGGCATCTTCATCTTCACACTTGTATTCTCCAGTTGTTGTTAAAAGCGGCACAGGCAGCTTCCCGTTGAGAGCAGTGTGATCCCTCAGCCACCTGAGAACAGGCATGTAATCATCAATCAGAGCCGTCCATTTCGATGTCGATGCCCTATTTTTATCATACACTTTTAGAAAGAAAGCTGCTTCTCCATCGGTTACTTGATAAGCAAGTGCTGTCCACCCGCCTTGCTCGGGAGAAATGTTCACACTGTCGATTCCATAATGGTCCTTCAATATTTTTTTAAGACTGAACATTCCGTTCACCTCCGCAAAAAACGCACTCCCGGCTCACCTGCCGGGAGTGCGGCTATCATCTGATTAGTCAATTTCCTTTGCAGCCGGTTTCAGCTGCTGAACGCGCCTCAGGTACTGTTTGACTTTCTCTGCTTCTGCGAAAAGGTATTGTTCATTCAGATGTTCAGCGACTGCTGCGACTGTCTCTTCAAACAGATCCCCCATCTTAAACAAGCTGTTCCATACACGCTCATGATCAGCTGGCGGATACGTCTCCAAAAGTCTTTCCCACGTATTTCGATCAACATAGCGATCTAGAAACTTTGCATTCTTGCCTATGCTCAGCGAAAAGCCCGTTTCAAAACCGACCTTCCATTCGAGCATTTTCAGCAGCATGGCCCTGACGAGATTTAAGTGATCGAGTGCATAAAGGATTTCCTGCCGCCACAACCCTTTGGCCACATATGTCGATGTCCACCAAAATTCATTGCAGCAGTCGGCGAAGCATTGCGGGGACGGTTTTTGCACCCAATATTCCCGATCCGTCGGCGGCGGGATAGCGGGCAGATCCTGATCCTTATCAAGCAAGATCACGGTCAAACTGTCTTCCCGGCAGTATTCCAGCTTTTCTTCCAGCGGCACTAGAATCAAATCAATGCGGCTGCCGTCTGTAAATAACATTAAATACGAAAAGCGGTTGCCAAGCTCATTCGGAAACAGCTCCATCGCTTCCGGCGTCTGCATGATGATCCGCTCTCCAAAAACGTCCACCCAGCCCGGCTCATCGAGAAAAGACTGCATATCTGTTACAACATAGACCATATCATAATCGCGAAAAGGGTCTTTCGGGACGTTCGGATTCGTCCGCGAACCGTTCATACCGACCGCTCTGACGCGGCTGTCCTCCCGTGCGATCTTCAGCACTAGATCGATGATTTCCTGCTCTGTACGCATGTATATAAACCTCCTCTTTTTAATGGTTATAGAAAATCTTGTTGAGGAGGTCCGCGAATACGCGGTTATATGAAATGCTCTAAAAACGCCATTGACATATCCTCCCTCTATTAGCGAATATCTTTCAGGTAGTCTTCAAGGCGATCCAGCTGTGAAGAAAAGCCTTCGGCCATCCCTTTATCCAACAGCTGTTGAAGCTCTTCCGGAGAAGAGAAATGAGAGCGTGTGATCAGATTTGTCTGTTTTCCGTGCTCTTTGAAATAAACCTCAATTAAAATCTCCGGCATGCCGGGAACAACATTCCCTTCCTCGTCTGTAAACATATCCGTGTACACGATTCTTTCCGGTGCCGCAATCTCTTGAAAAACAGCCTTGCCGCAAGATTTCCGGCCATAGAATTCGCCTTGGTTTTCATCTCTGCATTCCATACAGTAAAGCCATACGCCATCCGGCTGAAACTCAAACCTGCCGTTGGCAGTCTGCCATCCTTTCGGCCCCCACCAGCTTTCCAAATGCACTGATTCAGAAAAAGCCTTAAACACCAGCTCCCGCGGTGCCTCGAAACTCCGCTCCATGACCAAGGTTTTTCCCTCTGCTTTCGCTTGAACGCTGTGTGCCGCTTTGTGATCGGACATCTTGATTCCTCCTTGATTGGATATCTAAATGAAACGGCGAAAAAAACCGTGAAAACCCTGTGCCAACAAGTGTTTTATTTGCGAATCTTGACCAGCTGCCGCTCCTCAAAATAAAACATGCCGGCAATTTCATCGATGGATTTCTTTTTATCCAGTTTGACATGCTTGCCTAGCTGAAGAGCCTTTATATCAATGAAAAAGTCTAAGCGGTCTTCTTTTTCTCTGTCTTCCTCACCGTCCCAGCAAGAGTAAACTTCTATATCTTCACCCTCAGCAATATTTGAATTGATATAGTTGAATAGCGCCTTTATGTCATTTCCCGGTCTATGTAAACAGCCGGTTGCCTCATATACAAACGGCTTGCTGAATTTTGTTTTGACCATTTCGTACCCTTGATCAAGCTCAGCGATGCTAATCAAACCTTCTTTTGTTTGGTCCCGGAAGCTCCCGATCGGCTGCAATGAAATGATGGAGTGTCAACTGTCTTCCCTCTTCTTTCATGTATAAAAAAGAACCCTATTAAAGGGTTCTTCAAATCGCTCATTTTTCCTGCTTAGCAATTGTTTCCGTCAAGGTCGCACTGCAAGCCGTCAATAGGATTTTGTTTGCTTTCTTTTTCGATCACCTGTTCAAACACTTCCCTCGCCGCGGCCCCGGCGATCCGCTCGTTGCCAATGATAAAAGTCGGAACGGCCGTGATGCCGGCTTCTTCGTAAGCCTGTTGAAGCGCCTTCCGTTGTACGTCCTGATATGTTCTGGAGTTTAAAGCTTCTTTAAAAGCCTGTTCATCCAGTCCGGCTTCTTTGGCCAGCGCTGTTAACACGTCGATGTCGCCAATAACTTGATCTTCCTGGAAAAAGGCTTGATAAACCCGGTCATTGTACGCTTTCGCTTTACCGTGTTCTTTTGCAAAGTGATAGCCTTCATGAGCCAAATCTGTATAAGGATGCGGAGAGACGTTTGGCAGCTTCATGTTGACGCCCCAAGCCTCGATTCGCGGCTTAATGGCGCCGTCCCACATCGCCAATTTGGACGGGTCGTTTAATGGGTCGAGCTGCTCTGATGGACGCGGCCTCAGTTCGAATGGCAGCCACTCGACTTCTACATCTTTGCCTTCGATCGCTTTTTCGAACTGGTCTTTTCCGAGAAAACAGAATGGACAGACATAATCAGAATATACTTTAATATTTATTGTCATGTTTTTCTTCCTTTCTTGTCATTCAATCAACTATATGTAACAATAATAGTTACAATTATTTCTCCTGTCAATCTTTTTAGCATGAAGCTAAAATCCGCAATGATCGGGAACTTTCTGCTGTTTATATCGTAATATGATGAGTTACAGCTTGCGCCATCCACTTCTTTGACATTTTATCGATAAGGAGTTTATCAAATGAAAACAGAAAACAACAATAGCATGAAACCGTTTTTCTCCATGATTCTCACATCCGGCGTACCCAGGCTGGCTTTAACCGTCGGTTTGACCGCAAGCCTCGTCACTACACTGGTCGGCCTGTCCATTCCGCTGTTGACAAGGGAAATGGTTGACGGCTTTTCCGCCAATTCGATCAATCTGGCCTTAGCGGGAATCCTTGCGCTCGTTTTTATCGTTCAAGCGGTCTGCGACGGGTTTTCGACCTATTTTCTTTCATATGCCGGGCAAAAAGTGGTCGCTTCCCTGCGCGAGCGCATGTGGTTCAAGCTGCTGCGCCTGCCTGTCCGCTACTTTGACGAAAAGACGAGCGGTGAAACCGTCAGCCGTGTTGTCAATGACACCGGCATTGTTGAAAGCTTGATTTCCGACCATTTTCCGCAGTTTGTTTCCGGCATCATCACCATTGTCGGATCGGTAATCATTTTGCTGATCATGGATTGGAAAATGACACTGCTCATGCTGATCTCCGTTCCGATCACGACCTTCATTATGATCCCGCTCGGCATGAAAATGCAGCGCATCTCCAAAACGCTGCAGGATGAAACAGCTTCCTTCACCGGACATGTCCAGCAGACATTAAGCGAAATCAGATTGATGAAAGCATCAAACGCCGAGCATACAGAAAAAATGAAAGGGTTATCAGGCATTTCGAAGCTCTTTCAATACGGCCTCAAGGAAGCCCGTATATTTGCGCTCGTCTCCCCGTTTATGCACCTTGTCATTATGATTGTGATCGTCGCCATCATCGGCTACGGCGGCATCCGCGTCTCTGACGGGACGATGTCGGCAGGCTCGCTGATCGCCTTTTTGCTTTATCTGTTTCAAATCATCTTTCCGATCACATCGTTCACAATGTTTTTTACTCAGCTGCAAAAAGCAAAAGGGGCAACAGAGCGGATCATCGAGATTTTGCATACTGAAGAGGAACAGGGCCAGGAAGGACTTGATATGGATATCTCCAATCTGCCGATACGTGCCGAGAATGTATCTTTCTCTTACGGCGATGGTGAGTCTGTCTTGCGAGAGGTATCTTTCGACGTCGATCCTGGACAGATGATTGCATTTGTCGGTCCGAGCGGCGGCGGAAAAACGACGATGTTCGGCCTCTTGGAACGATTTTACGAACCGGACTCAGGGGCCATTCACATCGGGGAAACACCGATCAGCAAGCTGTCGATGAAATCGTGGCGCAGCCAGATCGGCTACGTATCTCAAGACAGCCCGATGATGTCCGGCACCATCCGTGAGAACTTGTGCTACGGCTTGGATCACGCCGACAGCATTGATGATCAAGAACTGTGGAAAGTCGCAGAAATGGCGTATGCCGATACATTTATTAAACAATTCCCTGAGCAGCTTGATACGGAAGTCGGCGAACGCGGCGTCAAACTGTCAGGCGGACAGAGACAGCGGATCGCCATCGCCCGCGCCTTCCTGCGCGACCCGAAAATTTTAATGATGGACGAAGCGACAGCCAGCCTCGACAGCCAATCAGAAGCCATCGTCCAGCAGGCGCTTGCCCGCCTCATGGAAGGCCGCACCACCTTCGTCATCGCCCACCGGCTATCGACAATCGTGAATGCGGACCAAATTATATTTATCGAAAAAGGCGAGATCACAGGGCGGGGACGGCACCACGAGCTGATTGCTTCGCATGCGCTGTATCGGGAGTTTGCTGAGCGGCAGTTGACGTGAACTTTTATGAAAGGAGGTCATTCACATGAACTTTCAACTCGAGGAAGCCATCGAAGTCCTGGAGCGCACACCACAAACATTGAGTCAGCTGCTGACCGGATTATCAAACCCCTGGATCAGCTGCGATGAAGGCGAAGACACTTGGAACGCCTTTGATGTAGTCGGCCATCTGATTGAGGGAGAAAAAAACAATTGGTTGCCGCGAATCAAAATGATCGTGACAAAAGGAGCAACTGACACTTTTCCGCCGTTCGACCGCTTCAGCCAGTTGAATCAAAACGACGGGAAAACGATGGAACAGCTGCTTAACGAATTTGCAGACATCAGACGGGCGAATCTGGAAATATTGCGGCAGATCATTAATCCTAAAACCAACTTCGAACAAACGGGGGTGCACCCCGAATTCGGAATCGTCAAGCTGAGAGAACAGATCTCGACATGGGTTGCCCACGACCTCACTCACATCTCGCAAATCGCAAGAGTGCTGGCGAAACGGTATCAGGATGATGTCGGCCCTTGGAGGGCTTATTTGCGGATTTTAGCGGACTAAATAAAAAATATCCGCTCGTTTTACAGCGAGCGGATGTTGGATTTTTCGGCTCGCCATATCACAACCTGTCAGCACAGATAAGATATGACGAATGAAACCATTGAATCTTCAACACCAATCAAGGCAACGTATTATGAACTGATTTCTTTTACAGGTCCTGCTTTCCGTTTGTAATGTGAACTGAAAGTCACCAAAACAGCGGCAATCGCAATCATAACCCCCAATGCCCCAAACCACGTAATAGAAGCCAGCGACACTTTTTCCACAAAAACCCCTCCGATTCCTGCACCCGCGGCCATGGCGAATTGCATCATCGATTGATTGATGCCGAGCAATACACCTGACAATTCGGGTTCAAGCGTCGCTAAGTGATATTGTTGCGTCGGGCCGGTAGACCATGCGGCAAACGACCATAATATGAGAATCAACAGTACTCCGACATAGGAATGGGTGACAAGCGACAGCAAAATCAGTGCGATGATATGCAGTGCCATCCCGCCAAAGAGTGTAAAGGGAACGCCCCATTTATCAGTGCTATATCCGCCAAACTTCGATCCAACCAAGCTGGCGATTCCAAATATAAGCAAAAATCCACTAAGCCAATTGCCGCTTATCCCTGAAACGGTCAGAAGGTAAGGAGACAGATAAGTATACGCAACGGAATATCCTCCGAGCCAGAAAAATGTGACCGATAACCCCATCGCTACTTTCCGTTTCTTTAAAAGAGAAAGCTGTTGAGGCAAAGGGACAGGCTTGTCACCTTCAGTATGCGGCAAGGTTAAGAATATCACAATCATTGCGATGAATCCCAATAAAGCAATTCCTCCAAATACAGACTTCCAGCCTAACGCTTCTGCCGTCATTCTTCCGAGTGGAACACCTATGATCAAAGAAGCGGTAAACCCCATGACCACTGTAGCAATTGCACTGCCCTGCTTACCTTCGGGGGCGATCTTGGCGGCAATCGTTAATGCCGTGACCACAACCATACCTGCCCCCAAGGCCATAATGACCCGCGCTGCAACAAACCAACCATAACCAGGCAGAGTAAAGGCCAAAATATTTCCTATCACAAACAAACCGAGAGCATACATCATTAACTTTCGCCTATCCATGCTTGCCGTCAACGCCATCAGAACCGGCGTGAAAACTGCATACACCAGTGAAAAGATCGTAATAAGCTGGCCCGCAGCAGCTAAAGTTATCCCGAGTGTGTGGGCGATCTGATCCAAAATACCGGAAATGATGTACTCTGAGGTCCCTACCAAAAAACTGATGATTGCTAAAAGATAAATTTTCCAAGTACTAAACATTATCGTTCGCTCCTTTATCACATTATACATTTACATATCACGAAATAACGATATGTAAAATTAAAAAATAAACACATCGGAATATGTCGATATGTATGGTGTAAAAATAAACATCATCAAGAGATGTTTATTTTTTAATGCTCATCATATCTCTGTTTTAAGAAAGTCAGCAAGCTTTCCAATGGCCTCTTCGTCTCTTTTGTAGTACGTATACTTTCCGATTCGCTCCGCCTTAATCAGGCCGGCTCTTAAAAGGATCGCGAGATATTGGGAAGCCGTCGATTGCGTCATTTTCAATTTGTCCGTGATTTGGCTGACACACACCCCGATTGTGTTCATATCAATCCCTTCATGGGGCTTAAAATGACGATCAGGCTCCTTCAGCCATTGCAAAATTTGAAGCCTTGATTCATTTGATAAAGCTTTGAAAATTTCAATAGGTTCCATACCAATCATTATATCTTCATATCGCAAATTGTCAATATGTATTGTGCCCTTTTATTCTTAACATCAAATTCTGGCTGACAATTCACTCCCCAAAGAATAAAAAAATCGTTGCCATTCAAGCAATCTTTGTGTATATTGTACATATTGTATATATTGTGTATAAACAAAAGAGGTTTTGAAATGAAAATTATAATTTCGAATAGTTCAAAGCAACCCATTTATGAACAAATTTACACCCAAATTAAGGATCATATTCTTGCGAATGAATTGAAACCGGGACAGCCGCTGCC
This sequence comes from Bacillus haynesii, assembly GCF_014042035.1. Lineage (NCBI taxonomy): Bacteria > Bacillati > Bacillota > Bacilli > Caryophanales > Bacillaceae > Bacillus > Bacillus haynesii. Next base: position 2,844,833 of record NZ_CP059494.1, read on the forward strand.
TTCTATGCGCCAATTGGCAAAGGACATGAATGTTAGTCTTATTACATCAAAGCGCGCCTATGAAGAACTTGAGAAAAATGGCTTCATTTATTCCGTAGTCGGGAAAGGCTCTTTTGTATCAGATCAGAATAACGAAATGATGAAAGAAGGAAAAATGAAAGCAATTGAAGAGCAGTTGACAGCAGCGATAAAAAACAGCAAAGACATAGGCGTTCCCCTTACAGAGTTAAAAGATTTGCTTACCATTTTATATCAGGAGGAAGAATGATGGACAATGTAATTGAACTCCGGCATGTTCATAAATCGTTCGATGATTTTCATCTCAAAGACTTTTCAATGAATGTAAAAAAAGGTTTTATCACCGGATTTATCGGCGGAAATGGCGTGGGGAAATCGACAACGATTAAACTGATCATGAACTTATTGCAGCCTGACAGCGGAACGATTACGGTATTTGGCATGAATTACAAGGAGCATGAGAAAGAAATCAAACAACGAATTGGCTTTGTATTTGATTCCAACATATTTTATGAACATTTAACGTTGGCTGAAATGAAAGATATTGTGAAAAGATCTTATATCAATTGGGATGACCAAGTATTTAATGATTATGTGAGCACATTTAACTTGCCGCTTACTAAAAAAATCAAGACGTTCTCAAAAGGGATGATGATGAAAGCATCATTAGCCGTCGCTTTGTCCCATCATGCGGAATTAATTATTATGGATGAACCGACGTCCGGACTCGACCCGATTTTCCGCCGGGAGCTGTTGGAAATCTTGCATCAGCTCATGCAAGATGGGGATAAGACGATCTTTTTTTCGACTCATATAACAACTGATTTAGATAAGATTGCAGATTATATCACGTTCATTCATAAAGGAGAGCATATCTTTACAAAGGACTTGTACGAAATTGAGGAACAATATGCAATTGTAAAAGGCGGCATGGAGTTGTTAGACCGGGAGACCGAGCAGGAATTTATAGCGGTTCGAAAATCAACTCATGGATTTGAAGCATTGACTGCGGATAAATCACGAACAGAAAACATTTTTGGGGATATGGTGTTAATTGAAAAACCGACTCTTGAAGATATTATGTTCTATACAAAGAAAGGAGCTAAAGAGCATGTTCAACTTAATACGTAAGGACATTGTCCTGCAGAAAAAAACATTAGCGGCTTCGTTTTTGGTATTATGTGTTTATTTAATGTTAGATATTTCTCCAATCTGGGTTGGGGTTGTATTTAGTATAGTTATATCGATGTATGCCTTTTCAATAGATGAAAAGTCTTCTATACATATGCTTCTCAATTCTTTGCCTTATACACGGAAAGAGATTGTCAGTTCAAAGTATATTGTCGTCGTTCTCTTTACATCTATGGTGGCTGCAGCCATATTTATCGTACACTTCATCATTCACCGGGAATTTACGATCTGGAAAGACATTTTGCTAATGGTTGCCATTGTGATGACAGCTGCTTCATTCATGCTGCCATTCTGTTATAAATTCAAAAGCAACTATCTGTTGATTGCTTCTATTGCTGCATTTGGCTTGTATATGCTAACGGTTAACTTTTTCGTCCAAAATTTGAACGATCAAATTAGAGAGTTCATTCACATGCTTCTAACCTTACAAAATACTTTTCTCTATCTGATCGTTGCCATATCAATTATTACTCTGTACGGGTGTTCATGGCTTCTGTCGATTCGGATTTATAGAAATAAAGTGTTTTAAAAGGATAGGGCTTTTTTCGATCATTGACACCGCTTCATGTTCATCCTCGGATAAAAAAACTGCACCGTCACACTCCTAGTCAGGTTGTTGCGGTGCAGTGTATTATGCGATGGTGCAGACCAAAGCCACCTTTCAACCGCCTATTCCAGCTCAATAAACGAGTATTTCTCTGGATCTGCCAATACATAAAAAAGTCCGAAGAACATCTTCCACCCACGAACCGGACTTCCACATCTAAACCTTAATACTTCTCCTTCATCTAAAATAAACCTCAAAGCTTGGCTTACACACCAATCAATTTTCACTTGGATCTCATGTTCGCCGGGCTCCAAATCAATTCGCAGCCTCCCGCCATCTTTGATTTTCCCAGCCTCAACACCATCAATCAACACTGAAAATTTTCTCATTTTATTCATAAGCTGCGATGTTCTGTTAACTTCAACGTACGTCTCATTGTTCATGGTTACACTTCCTTAAAAAGATAAGTATATATATGAGCATCGTCCAAACCGCCCCGGCATTCCGCTGTGCGAACAGGCTTCACTTACAATTTAGCGCACTTTCAGACTACCAGAAAAACACCGTGCAGACCACGTCCAGAATATTTCTCAGTTCAATTCTAGATCAGATTTATTTCTCTTTCAAACACAAAAATACCCCTCCAGATCATCCAATCCAAGAGGGGTACAAACTTTTATTTCAAACGACTCCTACTCCACCGTCACACTCTTCGCCAGGTTTCTTGGCTTATCAACGTCACAGCCGCGGTGCAGCGCTGCGTAGTATGAGATCAGCTGCAGCGGAATGACGGAGACGAGCGGTGCGAGCTCCGGATGCACTTCAGGCAGGACGAAGCGGTCGTCTGCTTCTTCCAGGCCTTTCAGAGAGATCACGCAAGAGTTTTTAGGGATTTATTAATATAATCAATCATTAATTGAAATAAATATAAAATCATGTAGATCGTATAACCCCGCTTCCCAAATCTTTTATTTTGAATGTTTAAGGAGGTCACGAGCGTATTTTTCAGCGTAATTTAATTTCCATTTCCAGCAGAATATAGCGATAACTAGTATGATACATGATAAGATTAAAATACATGTGAATTTCCATTTATTCCTTCACATACGTTACACGGAATAAATAAGAGACAGGATATACGGAGGAATTATTTATGTCAAATTATGATTTTCATGCATTACTTGAGCCACTAGAATTTGAAAAATTAGTATGTGATATTATCTCTCAGCGAGATGGAATATCTTTAAGAATGTATAAAGAAGGGCGTGATGAGGGGGTTGATGGTTCATATACAGATGACAATATAAAAATTATCGTTCAGGCAAAACGGTATCAGTCCAACTTCAAAAGTTTGTATCGAAGCTTGACACTTGAATTACCAAAAGTGCGCAAGTTGCAACCAGATCGATATATTTTGGGAATATCTATGGCACTATCAAAATCTCAAGTGGACGATATCATCGATTTATTCAAAGAATTTAATGTTAATGAACACGATATTTTAGATAGAGTTGAGATGAACCGTCTCCTTGAACAACCAGCCTATAAGCAAACTGTACTCAAATTTCCAAAACTCTGGTTTCCCAATGTTAATGTACTGGAGAAGATATTAAACGAGTCTCTCCACAGTGGTATTCACAATGAATCAACAATGGAACTGAAGGATGCTTGTCAAAAAGCCAAGACTTTTGTCCCCACTAAAATTTATCATAAAGCTTTAAGAGATTGGTCTCTTAACCATGTCATCGTACTCTCAGGAGAACCCGGAGTGGGAAAAACGACAATGGCTCAAATCCTGGCATTAGCATATCTGCAACCGGACAATTTGAACGGATTTATCTGGGTAAACTCAATTGAAGATGTATATAAGATGCTAGAAAATGACCATAAACAAGTTTTTATATTAGATGATTATTGGGGAAGCATTTTTCCGGAGGAACACAATAGTAGAAAAAATGAGGACCGACTAGATAAACTGATTAAACATATTGCTGGATTTAATGGAAATAAGCGCTTAATAATAACAACCCGGGAGTATATTTTGCAGCAAGTCCTGCAAAAACATCCTTTAATTAAAGGATCACTGGAACAATATGCATTAATCTGTACAATGGAAGATTACGGTGACGACGAAAAAGCTAACATTTTGTATAGCCATCTTTATACATCAAACCTTGAGTATGAGTATGTTTATTATTTATATATGAAAACAGATTCGATTGTATACCATCAAAACTATAATCCAAGGGTTCTCTCACTTTTCCTAGAAAAACAACCAGATAAACATGAGTTCCCCAGCGAATATTATGAGCAATTATGCAATTATCTTGATTGCCCTAATGATTTTTGGAAGTCTATTTTTATAAGTCTTTCACCTGAAACAAAATTTGTTGCCATGCTATTGCTCATTTCGTCAACACCTGCGCATCGGGAAAGTATCAAGCATTGCTACCATAAATATATCCATCAATACTCTGCCCAAACATCGGTGAAAAATCTTGGTGAGTGTATTGCAGAGCTTGAAGAAACAATGATAAAGTCAGTTTACAGTGAAGAATACGAAGATATTTTATTGAAATTCAGCATGCCGGCTGTACAAGACTTTCTATTTGCACACTTACAGGAAAATTGTGAACAATGGGTTCCAAAACTTTTAGAATGTTGCTCCTATTACAATCAGCTGCAATTTCTATTAGAATATCTATCAGTGTATTGTAGCGACAAGGTCAGTGATTCAATAGTCCAACAATGTATCAAGCATTACCACGAATATGGCAATAGTGTTATAGAGTACGATGGTAGTTGGAACTGGGATATTAATTTAATTGAAGAAAGTGGTGGACGATTAGATCGATTCTTTCATTTGCTACATTGCTATCAAGCTCAAAGACATCCTAGGTTGTATAATTTTTTAGAAACCGAGATAAAAAGCTACTGCTTAGATATGGGAAATGGGGATTTAAGAGAACAACAATATACCGATCTGCATAATTTACCCGATATTATTGTTCGTTGTGTAAAAATAGGGATGAATTTCAACGGGCAATTCATTATTAACAAATATTACGAGAATGCCTTCAGCGTACATCATTTCGAAGCAATGCAACAATTCCAAGATGTATTTTCTGAAGAATATGCTCTGTTTCAAAAAGGATACTATCCTAAGATCAAAAGTAAATTAAAGCGTACAATACTTTCAGAGCTCGAATTTCTTGATGAATACTGTATGGATATAGAACTAGATATGCTAATTGATGATATTCCTGATCTGCTTAAGAAATTTAATTTGCGCTATACGAAAGAGTTTGAAAAAAAAATATATACTTTGTGCGGAAGAAATCCCTACTCAATAAATAACAATGAAGAGCCGTACAAACCTTTACTCGATGAAATTGATTGGAACGAACAATCCCTTGATATTGTTAAAGATGACGCACGGAATTGGCTTTTAGGACCTAAAGAGACATATTTGGAGGACGACAAAATCGTTGATTTGATCTCAAAAAGCAATCTTCATATAGAAGTGAGAGAAAAGCTGAAGCAGACACTAGACACTGCCACTCCTCTATATGTTTACAACTTATTACAAACAAAAGAATCTATTGATTTACTTTTTGCAACACTGGATGGTGCTGAATCACAACTTCTTGAGAAAGAAAGCAATCTGAGTATAAAAATGCTGTTTCATATTGCAGAAAGAGATTCAACATTACTACAAAACCTTGTTCTTTTTTGTGCAGAAAGCTTTTCCATGTTTATGTACAATGACGATCCCGTATTACGTAAAAATCTATTTTTGAAAAGTGACGTCTATGCAACTTATTTGGAAAATGATGCACAGCTTCGAGAAATCGTATTCCAGCACTTGATGATCGAAGATGAACAATGGGTACATTTTCTCCATATACCACTCTTCATTTTCTGTTATGCTTCTGTCATTTGTTTTAACAGCGATGGTGAGGAGCTCAAAGCATTTTACCCCGACATATGGGGTGACAATTTCAATAAATTAAAACAAGTACTTCAGCACACTTCAAAAAAGCAACCCAGTGTTTTTTATGCTGATTTTGGATTCTACCATTTTAAAAACTATGAGTGGGAAGGTTGCATGTACAGAATGTTCGAAGAATTAAATCCTTATCACTTTAACCAAACTTATGTGGCACCTGCAATTCAACGTTTTCTCGATAAAATTGGTTATGAAGACGATACAACTAAAGTGCTTAATCATGTTTCTATTAGCAGGTTACAATTCGAGTACGAAGAATCAGGAATTCACGATTCTTCAATTAATGAATTGAGTGATGAGCTTTGTATAATTGAACATCTAGGGATTTCAGAAATTTGGTGTGATGTCTTTCCACCGCAGTTAACAAAAAGAAAATTAATCGAATTAAAAAAGGGCGAGATCGCACAGCAACATGGTGATAAATGGGCCGTGTTCATATACAAGATTACAGATGTTGAACTGTTAAAGGAATTTGGCGTTTATGACACAGCAATAAAATTTCTGAGGAGGGTTGAGAAAATACACACTCGATTTATAAATGGTGATTACTCACAAATAAAAGACTTTAGTTAATCGAATTCAAATCCTCCTCTAATTTAAATCAAATTTTTAAACTAAAAACCCCTTTGGCTAAACATAACCAAAGGGGTTAACCTTCGCAGTTTTTTTATAAACATCGCGACTTTTTTTAAAGCCGCATTTAAATCAGTATGACAAAACTTTACTCCACCGTCACACTCTTCGCCAGGTTTCTTGGCTTATCAACGTCACAGCCGCGGTGCAGCGCTGCGTAGTATGAGATCAGCTGCAGCGGGATGACGGAGACGAGCGGTGCGAGCTCCGGATGCACTTCAGGCAGGACGAAGCGGTCGTCTGCTTCTTCCAGGCCTTTCAGAGAGATCACGCAAGGGTTGGCGCCGCGGGCTGTCACTTCTTTGACGTTTCCGCGGATGCTTAAGTTGACGTGCTCCTGTGTCGCAAGGGCAATGACCGGTGTGCCGTCTTCGATCAATGCGATCGTACCGTGCTTCAATTCGCCGCCGGCGAAACCTTCAGCTTGAATGTAGGAAATCTCTTTCAGCTTCAGGGATCCTTCGAGGCAGACGAAATAGTCGAGGCCGCGGCCGATGAAGAATGCATTGCGTGTTACGGTCAAGTATTCACGTGCGATCATTTCCATTTCGTCTTTTTGGTCGCAAAGGGCTTCCATTGCGTTTCCGATGATGCCGAGCTCTTTGACAAGATCAAAGTCGAGTTCTTTGCCACGGCTTTCCGCAGTCACGGCTGCCAAAATAGCGAGAACTGCGATTTGCGCCGTATATGCTTTTGTTGACGCTACCGCGATTTCAGGGCCGGCATTCAGTAAAAGCGTGTAGTCCGCTTCACGGGAAAGCGTGGATCCCGGTACGTTGGTCAATGTCAGCGCTTTGTGTCCGAGCTTTTTCACCTGTACGAGAACAGCGCGGCTGTCAGCCGTTTCTCCGCTTTGAGAAATAAAGATAAACAGAGGCTTCTCAGAAAGCAATGGCATATTGTAAGAGAATTCGCTTGCGACATGGACTTCAGCCGGAACTTTCGCCCATGTTTCAATAAATTGCTTGCCGACAAGACCGGCATGGTAGCTCGTTCCGCAGGCGATGATATAGACGCGGTCCGCTTCTGCAACAGCATTTGCAATATCTCCAGGAATGGAAAGCTTGCCGTTTTCATCCTGGTACGTCTGAATGATTTTCCGCATAACAAGCGGCTGTTCATCGATTTCTTTTAACATGTAGTGAGGGTATGTGCCTTTTTCGATATCGCTCGCATCAAGCTCTGCAATATATGAGGCACGTGACATCAATTCTCCATCAAGGTTTTTGATCACGACTTTTTTGTCTGTGACAATCACCATTTCTTTATCCATAAGCTCCACGTATTCGTTAGTCACTTGAAGCATCGCCATCGCGTCAGACGCGATAACATTGAAATTGTCTCCAAGGCCGACAAGAAGCGGGCTTTTATTTTTCGCAACATAGATTGTTTCTTTGTTTTCATGATCGAATAATGCAATCGCATAAGAGCCTTTGAGCAGCATGAGCGTTTGGCGGAACGCTTCTTCAGTGTCAAGACCGTTATTGACGAATTGCTCGATCACTTGAACGACAACCTCTGTATCCGTATCGCTTTTAAGGGTTACATCTTGTAAATATTCGCGCGTCAGTTGAACATAGTTTTCGATGACGCCGTTATGAACAAGTGTAAAACGGCCTGATGCGCTTTGATGCGGATGAGCGTTTAGACGGCTCGGTTCCCCGTGAGTCGCCCAGCGTGTGTGTCCGATTCCCGCTTGCGACATCACGCTTGCATCAACGGCTGCGCGAAGGTCGGCAATCCGTCCTTTTTCTTTAAACACGTGTACGCCGTCTTCGTTCGCTACAGCGATTCCAGCTGAATCGTAGCCGCGATACTCCAGCTTTTCCAAACCTTTAAGTAAAATTTCCTTTGCATCAAGCTGGCCAATATAACCTACAATACCACACATAATTTTCTTCCTCCTAAAGTCGCAGGCAGGAGACGAAGAAAGTCTGCTTATCAGGCGGGGACATTCTTCGTCCCCTCCTACATGTTTTTATAGAAGATCATGCGATTTCCCTTTGTTCAAAGAGTCGCCTCTTTGGTTTAAGGAAATCCTTGCGGCTGTGATCTTTGTGGTCAGCCGGGAGGCATCCGCCGAAAATTCGATAAACCTCCATCCTCGTCAACTAAGCTGTTTCATCCGTACGCTTAGTCCGGGCGCTATAATTATAAAAATTTTTCTACCCTGCCTTTCCTTTTAAATTAAAACAAGACAAGCTGATTTTACTATATGCTAAAAGAACCGTCAAACATTTTTCAAAATGGTTCACATTTTTTCCAAGATTGAACGGTTCCCTTTATCTTATGTCAAATCAGCAAGTCTCGTTCGTCAGTCTTCTGCGGAAAATTACTCCGCTCCCATTTCAGCTTTCACGACATCTGCAATACGGCCTACGAACTTCTCGCAAAGCTCCTTCGTTTTCGCTTCAGCCATAACACGGACAAGCGGCTCGGTGCCGGATGGGCGCACAAGGATGCGGCCGTCACCGTTCATTTCCTTCTCAACTTCTTCGATGACCGCTTTTACCTTTTCGTTTTCCGTCACTTTATGTTTATCGGTTACTTTCACGTTCATGAGGAGCTGCGGAAACTTCTGCATCTCTGCCGCAAGCTCTGACAGCGGCTTGCCTGTCATTTTGATCGTGTTCATCAGCATGATCGCAGAAAGCAGTCCGTCGCCTGTCGTATTGTAATCAAGGAAAATCAGGTGTCCCGACTGTTCGCCGCCGAACGTAAACCCGTCCTTTTTCATTGCTTCCACTACATAGCGGTCGCCGACAGCTGTCTGAACGCTTTTAATGCCTTCTGCTTCAAGCGCTTTGTAAAAGCCGAGGTTGCTCATCACTGTAGAGACAACGGTATTGTCCGCCAGGCGCCCCTCGCTCTTCAAGTACTTCGCGCATATGTACATGATTTGATCGCCGTCTACGATATTACCCTTTTCGTCGACAGCGATTAAGCGGTCGCCATCCCCGTCAAACGCCATGCCGACGTCAGCTCCCTTTTCTTTCACGAATTTGGCCAGGGCTTCGGGGTGGGTCGAGCCGACTCCGTCATTGATGTTTAATCCGTTTGGAGAAGTCCCCATCGTCGATACATCTGCGTCAAGATCGGCAAACAGGTGGGTCGCCAGCGAAGATGTCGCCCCGTGCGCACAGTCAAGCGCGACATGAATGCCTGTGAAGTCTTCATCAGCAGATTGCTTAAGAAACTGCAAATATTTCTGTCCGCCTTCAAAGTAATCGTTCACCATGCCCAGATCAGCGCCTACAGGCCTTGGCAGGTGATCTTCCGGCTGATCCATCAGACGCTCGATTTCAAGCTCCTGTTCATCGGAAAGCTTAAAGCCGTCGCCGCCGAAAAACTTAATTCCGTTGTCCTGGACAGGGTTGTGGGAAGCGGAAATCATCACACCCGCTTCAGCGTCCATAGCCTTCGTCAAATATGCGACGCCGGGCGTCGAAATCACGCCGAGGCGCATGACTTCTGCTCCTATAGAAAGAAGGCCTGCAACAAGGGCCCCTTCAAGCATATGCCCGGAAATGCGCGTGTCACGGCCGATCAGCACCTTGGGACGCTCCTTATCTTTTGTTAGGACATATCCGCCAAAGCGTCCGACTTTAAAGGCCAGCTCGGGTGTAAGTTCACTGTTTGCCACGCCTCTTACACCGTCTGTACCAAAATACTTGCCCATTAATATCGCTCCTTTTTGATTCATGAAGGTTGTGAATCCTTTTCAGAATGATTCTCTTCTTCTTCATCCTGACCATTATTTTTTTCGTTTTGGGTTGTTTGAGATGAGATTTTCACTCGAATGCTTTGCCGCGGCAGCGACCATGTCATGTTCTGCGGTCCGTTTACTTCCAGCTTCACATTGTGCTCGCCATCATCGAGATCCGCCACATTGACATAGAGCTCGACGTCGGAAGGCTGAAGTTTTTCGATCGCGGCTGTCGAGCCCTTTGCCGTGATATCCAGCTTGCCTGACTTCGGATCGAGAAATTCAAGATCCCGGCTGTCATTCAGCCCCGCGGTTTTAATTGAAACGTTCTTCAGTTTTTTCTCTTCTTCCTTGTCAACTTTCACCTTGATTTTCACTTTTTCGGGTGACACTTTTTTAGCGCCGTCCGGCACTTTAATGTTGGCTTCCAACTCAGTGTCATCTTTCATTTTACTTAAATCAACCTCATCAGCCTCGACAAATTCTAACGAATCAAGAACATTTTGCGGCCCGTAGACGGTCACCTCTCCCGGACTAATATCGAGGCTGGAAATGCTGATACCGTCCGGAAGGCTCCCTTTCCGGTCAACTTTAACCGGAATCTTTTTGCTCGGGCTTGTCACAGGAACGGTGATTTTAACGACGGATGGACTGACTTCAACCGGCAGAATATTTCCGTCCCTGTCGTATACTGTTAGCTTGGCTTCTTTTTCAATCGTCTGGTCGACGCCCTCTAAATTGATCGTCGCCTTGATGTTCTGGATTCTGTCGATCACGGCTTTTGAGCCGGTGACGCTGACGTTTTTCGGGTTGATGATCGGCAGCTCCGGCGTATAGCCGTCTTTCATTTTGTTTTTATTATAAAAATCAACCTCAACCGGGAATTCCTTCGTCGTTTTTTCTTCGATGGTCACGGTTGTCACCGATGGATTGATGGTCAAGGTGAGACCGTCGGCAACATTTCTGGCCTTCAGCTCGACTTTGTGCCTGCCTGTTTTCAGGTGTTGCATATCGGCATAAATCTCAAAATCCTTCACTTGTCTGACCTTCTTAACGGTTCCTGTCGGGCCTTTAATCGTGACATTCACCGTCTGCGGCACGCCTGTTACGACGTAGTTTTCATCATCATAAAACGACTTAACCGGTATATCGGTGAGCGTCGCTTCGTCTGTTGTCGATGTCGGGAAAAACGATTCACCTGGTTTCTTCGGAGTCGGCGCTTGAGCGCTGTGGACTGCAAAGTAAAGAAGAAACGCGAACAATAACGCGACTACTTTGACAGCCCAGGGATTGTTTAAGAACTTATCCATTTTTCTTCGCCCTCCAATACCAGCGATTTGAGGAAGTTTCTCGCGAATTTTTCTTGAATTCCGCTTCAAGCATGTTTTTCAATGCCTCTTCCGATAAATCACGGTGAAGGTCTCCGTTTTTGGCGACGCTGATGCCGCCCGTTTCTTCGGATACGACAATCGTCAAACTGTCGGTCACTTCACTGATTCCCACTGCTGCTCTGTGCCTCGTCCCAAGCTCTTTTGAAATAAAAGGGCTTTCAGAAAGCGGAAGGTAGCAGGCAGCTGCAGCAACCTCATCATTTTTCATAATCACGGCGCCGTCATGGAGCGGTGTGTTCGGAATAAAGATATTGATCAATAGCTCAGAGCTGACCTTTGCATTTAAAGGGATCCCCGTTTCTATGTAATCGCCCATTCCCGTCTCCCGTTCAATCGTCAGAAGCGCGCCAATCCGGCGTTTCGCCATATATTTAATCGCTTTTGTAATCGCATCAATCGTTTTCTGCTGCTGCTCTTCCTCAGGTGTTCCGCTCCTCGAAAAAAAGCGCCCCCGCCCCAGCTGTTCCAGCGCTCTCCTCAATTCAGGCTGGAAGATGATAATGATCGCCAGGAAACCCCATGTGATCGCCTGGTCAACCAGCCACTGCAGGGTGCTTAATCCTAAATATTGACTGGCCAGCCTGACGAGAACAATGACCACGATTCCCTTTAAAAGCTGAACCGCCTTTGTCCCGCGGATGACCATCATTAATTTATATATTACGTACCAAACAAGGAGAATATCAACGGCATCGCCGAGGTACTGCAAGAAAGGGATATCCTCAAAAGCCATTTCCTCGTCCTCCAAGAATTCAGTCATTAGTAAGGTTAATATGTTTCAAAATGGTATGATCTATTATTTTTACATATACAGAGGCTATTATAGCACAAATTGATTTTCCAAGTGAAATGGCGGCCCCTCATAAAAAAAGAGCAAAGCTCATTCGCCCGCTTTGCTCTACTCTTTAGACTCCTTCACACCAAAAACCGATTTTCCGGTCGATTTGATCTTATACCAGATCCAGTCGAACACCTCGTTGATCTCATGGATCTGACCGGTGACTTGTCCTGCTGAAGCCGTATATTTTTCACCATTAACAATCGTGACATCGCCGTCGACTTTGCCCTCGATAATCAGCTTTCCGTTTTTAACGGTCACATCGCCTTTGACAACTTCGCCTTCAGGTACGATGACCGTGTTGTTTTTCACCACGAGATTGGGCTGGCTGGATACGCTGAAATCCTGATCGTTTTTCCAGCTGGAGAAGAAGCTGCCGCCCATTAAAATTATAAATAAAGCTGCCGCCACTAAAAACGGATGGGCTTTAAGCCATCTGTTGATCGATACCGTCCGCTTTTCCTTCGGCAGATTCGCCAGCACATTGGCTGTAAAGTTCGCCGGAGCTGTAAGATGCGACGTGCTCTGGACAAGAGCGATGGACTTTTCCATTTCATGAAGGTGCTTTCTGCAGCCTTCGCATGATTGGAGGTGCTCTTTTAATCGCGTTTCATCTTCCGGAAGTATGTCTCCGTCAAGGTATTTATGCATAAGCTGAACAATATGCTCCGGACAGCTCATTTCATCACCCCACTTAAAGATCCCTTAATTGTTTTCTGAGAGCCTCTCTGCCCCTGTGTATTCTTGTTTTTACCGTACCTACGGGAATATTCAAGATTTCACTGATCTCAATGAGTGAGAGCTCATCAATGTACTTTAATACGATGACCGTCCTGTATTTATCGGGAAGCCTTAAGATTTTTTCCTGGATGGTGCTGTGCAGCTCCAAAGAAACCACTTCATCCTCTGGAAGCGCAACATCCGCCGCAACCTGGGAATACATCGTCAGTCCTTCAGTCCCTGCCACCTCTGCATCCAAGTAATAGTCCGGCTTTTTTTTACGGATACGATCGATGGTCAAATTGGTTGCGATTCGATAAAGCCATGTGGAAAATTTCCGGTTGATATCAAAACTGTCGATATTCACGTATGCTCTGATAAACGCTTCCTGCGCAATATCTTCCGCCTCATGCGCATTGCCGAGCATACGGTAGCAAAGCTGATAAATTTTGTCTTTGTAAATATCCACGATGTCTGCAAATGCGTTACGATCGCCTTTTTTCACCTGTTTGATTCTTTTTTTAATCATTGTTTCCATATTTATCTAACCTCTGCCTTCACCGGTCTTTATGTATACGAATTGATTTTTATAAGGTTTCATTAAATTCATAAAAATAGTTTATCAAATTTTTGGCAGGGTGTAGATGCTTTGACAGGGATCATGCGCTTAATATTAGCTTAAAATTATTATACATCATAAACATTATGAAGTTGAGACTTCTATCATAAAAAAGAGCAGCCAAGTGGCCGCTCTTCAACCGCACCTAAAGCAACTTTTCGCCAAACAGCGACCCCATTAAGGCTACAGCCGCTTCCGCCGTCCTGTTTTTCTCATCCAATATCGGGTTGACTTCGACAATCTCAGCGGACGTAATCAGCTTCGATTCCTCCAGCATTTCCATAGCCAAATGGCTTTCCCTGTAGCTGATGCCTCCCGCTACCGGAGTTCCGACACCCGGCGCATCGTTCGGATCAAGCGCATCTAAATCGAGTGACAGATGGACACCGTCCGTCCTGCCGCGCAAATAGTCTATTGTTTCTTCCATCACCCTCGTCATGCCGAGGCGGTCGATTTCGTGCATCGTATATACTTTGATCCCTTTGTCGCGAATCAATTCTTTTTCCCCGTCATCAAGTGACCTTGCACCGATGATGACGATGTTCTCAGCTTTGATTTTCGTTTCTTTTCCATAGATGCTTGTCAGCCCTTCATGGCCGATTCCCAGGCTGATGGCGAGCGGCATGCCGTGAATATTGCCTGAGGGAGACGATTCTTTCGTATTTAAATCGGCATGGGCATCATACCAGATCACACCCAGGTTTTGATAATGCTTCGCAAGGCCGGCAAGCGTTCCGATCGCAATGCTGTGGTCACCGCCTAGCACGAGCGGAAAAGCTCCCGAAGCCACGATATTATCGACTGTCTCAGCAAGTTTGGCACTCGCTTTTGTAATCGCTTTCAAATTTCTCAGCTCTTCAGATGCCGGCTCCCCGCCTTCTTTCTCATCCTCTCTTTGCCCGATCGTCATATCGCCGAGGTCTTCAATATCCTGACAAAGGCTTTCCAACCGTTCATTAACACCGGCACAGCGAATCGCGCTCGGTCCCATATCGACTCCCCGCCTCAGCTGACCGAGATCCATCGGTACGCCGATCATTGAAATCTGCTGTTTTAACATATGATATCCCCCTTTCAGATCTTCATTGTACCTTCCAATTCAGAATTGACTCAACAAGACATTTTTTTGAATAGTTATACAAAAAAGACAAAATAAAAAGGACATCCGAACAGGATGTCCAAAAACTGGGCTAGCTGGATTCGAACCAGCGCATGACGGAGTCAAAGTCCGTTGCCTTACCGCTTGGCTATAGCCCAATAATGGTGGAGGGGGACGGATTCGAACCGCCGAACCCTGAGGGAGCGGATTTACAGTCCGCCGCGTTTAGCCACTTCGCTACCCCTCCAAAAACAGTGCCGGCCAGAGGACTTGAACCCCCAACCTACTGATTACAAGTCAGTTGCTCTACCAATTGAGCTAGACCGGCATGATATGGTATCTTATGCAGTTACCGGCGCGGTTGTGACAAAAACCGATCCGAACAAATGGTGGAGGATGACGGGATCGAACCGCCGACCCTCTGCTTGTAAGGCAGATGCTCTCCCAGCTGAGCTAATCCTCCGAAGTACAGGACGTACAAGTGCATGCGTTGCAACAGGACGTTGCGCCTTTAGCATGCCTTCCTTTTAAAAAATCCGGCATTCGCAGCGTGCTGTCCAAAAAAGAATGGTGACCCGTACGGGATTCGAACCCGTGTTACCGCCGTGAAAGGGCGGTGTCTTAACCACTTGACCAACGGGCCATCAGCGTGTTTCAAGCAGCTCTCGTAAAGCTGACAAAAGTTATTATATACAGGTTCCTCCCCATTTGTAAAGGGGTAAATTAAAATTTTTATTTTCAAATTTTTTATTCATAGACATTGAGAAAAGCGCGGAAATTTTGTTTAAAATAGGGCTATCTGATATGCAAGAGAGGGGACACGAAAAATGATACTGGTAAGTTCATGTCTGGCCGGGGTGGAATGCCGCTATAATGGATCGCACAGCTATGTCGGGAAAATCAATAAGCTTGTTGAAGAAAAAAAAGCGGTGATTGCTTGTCCCGAGCTGCTCGGCGGATTTCAAACACCAAGGGAACCGGCCGAAATTATAGGCGGGACGGGAGAAGATGTTTTAGACGGCAGGGCGGTGATTAAGACACAATCGGGAAGAGACGTAACAGACCTGTATATAAAAGGGGCTTATCAAACATTGGAGATGGCAAGGCAAGTCAAGGCTGATACGATCGTGCTGAAGGAAAACAGCCCGTCTTGCGGCAGCGGCCATATATACGATGGAAGTTTCTCAGGCCAAAAAATAGCCGGCAACGGCGTTACTGCGGCACTTCTGAAAAAAGAAGGCTTCCGCGTGATTTCCGAACATCAAATAGACGAGCTGTAATACCTGGACATAAGCGCAGTTCATCTGCGCTTTATTTTATTTCGGCAATCCGATGTTTAGAACTTCTTTGAAACAAAATTTTAATATTCATCTTTTATTATTGAAATAATATTCCATCCTTAATATACTGAAAATTAAGAAATATATATACTTCATGATCAGGAGGATTTGTCGATGGAAAACAGCTATTTAGGTTCCTTAACGACCGAACGCCGGAATGAAAGATCCAAGCGCATTCACCAGGCAGAAACGATCGATATGTTGAAAATCATGAATGATGAAGACAAAACGGTGGCCGAAGCTGTACAACAAGTCTTACCAGATGTTAAGACCGCCGTTGACTACGCCGTTGGGTCGTTAAAGAAAGGGGGACGGATCATTTACATCGGTGCCGGTACTAGCGGGAGGCTCGGCGTACTCGATGCAGCGGAATGCCCGCCGACATTCAGCATATCTCCCGAGTCGGTCATAGGCATTATGGCGGGAGGAGAAAAAGCTTTGTATCAAGCCGTCGAAGGCGCTGAAGATCATGAGGCATTCGGCAGACGGGATTTAGAAGCCGTTAACCTCTCAAACAATGATACCGTCATCGGAATCGCTGCCAGCGGCCGGACTCCTTACGTCCTCGGCGCCCTGAAGTATGCCAAGGAAACAGGTGCCAAGACTGTATCACTGACATGCAACGAAAACTCGGCGATCAGCCAGGCGGCAGATCACAGCATAGAAGTGGTCGTCGGCCCTGAAGTCATTGCCGGGTCGACAAGAATGAAAGCCGCAACCGCTCATAAAATGATTTTAAACATGATCTCAACGGCGGCCATGATCAAAATGGGAAAAGTCTATGAAAACCTCATGGTAGACGTAAAAGTAAGCAATGACAAATTAAAGGAGCGGGCGATTCGCATCATCCAAACGGTTACAGGTGTTCCAAAAGAAACGGCGGCGCAAGCACTGGAAAAGTCCAATAACCAAGTCAAAACCGCAATCATCATGCTGAAAACAAACGAAGATGCGGCCGCTGCCGAAAAGCTGCTGGAGAAATCAGAAGGCGATATCGAAAAGGCCCTATCCTTTTATGAAAAACAATCTTAAATAAGAAAGGAAGAAACAATGGCTGCAGGAGGATTGGAAATCATTCAGAATATGCTTCACAAATTGCCGCAATCTGAACGAAAGCTTGCCGAATACATTTTGAAAAACCCTCACGAGGTCGTAAACGGCACCATTCAAGAGGTGAGCTCTTCGGCAAAGACAAGCGGGGCGGCGGCGATACGGCTCTGCAAATCTCTGGGGCTGAAAGGCTTTCAAGATTTAAAAATGAGGGTCGCCGGTGATTTAATGAAGCCGTCAGATCAGGGATACCGGGATATCGAACCGCAGGAGCCGCTCCATTCAATCGTTCAAAAAACAACCAGCAATTCAATTCAGGCCATTCGCGATACCTTTGAAAACATTGACCACGAAGATCTTCAAAAAGCGATTCAAATATTGATCACCGCAGAAACGGTTCATTTTTGCGGGATCGGGGCTTCAGGAATCGTCGCACAAGATGCCCAGCAGAAATTTTTGCGCATCAATAAAAAGGCCACTGCTTTTAGTGATATGCATCTTGTCGCGACATTAATCGCCAATGCCGGCGAGCATGATGTTCTGTTTGCCATATCCCATTCAGGAGAAACGCAGGAAATCGCCAATGCAGTCAGACTCGCCAAAAAACATGGGATTAAAACCATTGGACTGACGCGGTTTGGACAGTCTGCTGTCTCTTCATTAAGCGATATCGCCCTATATACGTCATGCTCAAATGAAGCGCCGTTTCGCAGCGCTGCCACCTCCTCTCGTTTAACTCAGCTTTACATGATTGACGTTCTGTTTTTAGGCATGGCCGCGGAGGGCTACGAGGACATCATTCAGTATATTGATCAAACAAAAGCGGCCATCCGCATGATGGGAATGAGCGAATTGTAAAAAAGGGGGATATAAAATGAGCGATGAGAAAAAATATGCCGGCCTGGCAAAACTGATTTTACAACACATCGGCGGCCCGTCTAACGTCGCGGATTATACCCATTGTATGACGCGCCTGCGCATCACGCCTGTCAACAGAAAAAAAACCGACATCGACTCAATCAAAGCGCTTGAAGGCGTAATTGGCGTAGTTGAGGAGGAAACGCTGCAGATTATCCTTGGCACAGGCGTCGTACAGCACGTATCAGACGAGTTCGGGAAGCTGCTTAAATCCGCAGAACACGTTGACTTAAAACAATCCGCAGCCAACCATAAAGCGGAGCTTTCCAAGAAAAACGCGACGCCTTTTAAGCTGTTTCTCCGGCGGATCGCAAGCATTTTTATACCGTTGATCCCCGCTTTGGTCGCCTCAGGCTTGATTACCGGAATCACCAAAGCCGTTATCCAAGCAGGCTGGCTCGCGGAAACGTCACAAACGGCCATTATTTTAACGGTAATAGGTTCAGGTTTATTTACGTATTTGGGCATCCTGGTCGGGGTCAATACGGCGAAAGAATTCGGCGGCTCCCCCGCACTCGGCGGATTAGCCGGTATTTTAATCATTAACCCGGCCGTTGGTGACATTTCGCTTTTCGGTGAAGCGCTTTTGCCGGGACGCGGCGGTTTAATCGGCATTTTATTCGCAGCTGCATTTATCGCTTTTCTCGAAAAACGGGTCAGACGCCTTGTACCTCATTCACTCGACATCATCATCACACCTACAGTCTCCCTTCTCATCACAGGAATCGTCACTTACGTTGTCTTCATGCCTGTCGGCGGCTTGATATCCGATGCCATTACGTCAGGACTTCTCGCCATCTTAGATCTCGGCGGCATTATCGCCGGCTTTGTACTGGGCGCCACCTTCCTTCCGCTCGTCGTAACCGGACTGCACCAAGGACTGACACCCGTTCATATGGAATTAATCAATTCAATCGGCGATGACCCGCTGCTGCCGATTTTGGCGATGGGGGGTGCAGGGCAAGTAGGTGCCGCTTTTGCGATCTATTTCAAAACGAAAAAAGCAAAGCTCAAAAGAGCCATTGCCGGCGGACTGCCGTCAGGCCTGCTCGGCATCGGTGAACCGCTCATATTCGGTGTGACCCTTCCGCTCGGACGTCCGTTTTTAACCGCTTGCCTCGGCGCCGGAGTAGGCGGAGCCTTTCAAGCGTATTTCAAAATCGCGACCGTATCGATAGGTGTATCAGGACTTCCTTTGTCATTTTTGGTCCATACCCACCAAGTTCTTTTGTATATTCTCGGTTTGTTTATTTCCTATGCTGCAGGCTTTTTCTTAACATACTCTTTTGGTTTCAAGGACGATATGGCAGTTGAATTTGATTAAACGTTTGTTTAAAATTCCCACTATACATTTTTTAACAGAAAGGAGTGAAGCAAGCTGAAAAAGTTTATGATCAGCACAGCCGCGTCGTCCCTATTGTTGCTGACATGCTTTTTTCCGCTCCCGTCATCAGCACAGATTGCCATTGCGAACGAGACAAAACAGCGGCTGACATATCCTGTTTTAACGAAGGCGAAAACGCCTGAAGAAGCCGGTTTTTCTTCGGAAAAGCTTAAAGCTGTGGACCGTCTGATCGAACAGGATGTCAAAGCGGGCTTTCCCGGCGCTGCCCTTATTTTGATGAAAGACGGAAAAATCGTCAAAAAAGAAGCATACGGCTACAAGCAGAAATACAACGGCCTCACGGCGCTCAAACATCCGAAAAAAATGAAAACAAACACGATGTTCGACCTCGCCTCCAATACAAAAATGTATGCTGTCAATTTTGCCTTGCAGCATTTAGTAAGCACCGGAAAGCTTGACTTGAACAAAAACATTTCACATTATCTCCCTGATTTCAAGGATCACCCGGAAGACGATGTAGAGGGAAAAAACCGGCTCCGCATCATTGATTTGCTCCATCATAACGCAGGCTTCCCTGCAAGCTGGAATTATTACGACCCGAAATCAGCCGGACACCTCTACTCTCAATCACGGAGCAAAACGCTTGAATATCTTGTCAAAACCCCCTTGTCATATGAACCCGGCACAAAGCAAATTTACAGCGACATCGACTATATGCTCCTCGGGCTGATCATTGAAAAAATCACAAACGAGCGTTTAGATACCTTTGTTGAAAACCAATTTTACCGGCCTCTAGGGTTGCGGCATACTTTGTTTAATCCGCTCCAAAAGGGCTTTAAACCGTCGCACTTTGCAGCTACGGAACGAATGGGAAACACCAGAGACGGTACCATTTCGTTTCCAAACATTAGAACTTACACGCTTCAAGGGGAAGTCCACGATGAAAAAGCGTTCTATTCAATGGAAGGCATCTCTGGGCATGCCGGCTTGTTTTCCACCGTTGACGACGCAGCAGTGCTCCTTCAAGTCATGCTGAACGGCGGCGGTTACGGGAGACAGCATCTATTCAGCAGTTCGGTCATTTCACAATTTACAGAGCCGTCAAAAACAAATCCCACATATGGACTAGGATGGCGGCTCAACGGCAATACCGATATGGAGTGGATGTTCGGCAAGCACGCCAG
The DNA here is from genome assembly GCF_014042035.1 of Bacillus haynesii. Lineage (NCBI taxonomy): Bacteria > Bacillati > Bacillota > Bacilli > Caryophanales > Bacillaceae > Bacillus > Bacillus haynesii. The sequence goes on from NZ_CP059494.1 coordinate 2,865,441, forward strand.
CAGCAAAGCATACGGCCATACCGGCTGGACGGGAACCGTCACCATCATTGATCCCGTGTATCAAATCGGCATTGTGTTGTTAACCAATAAAAAGCACTCTCCCGTCATCAACCCTAAAGAAAACCCGAATCAATTCGAAGGTGATGAATTTGCAACCGGAAAGTACGGCAGCGTCATTACAGCTGTTTACGAGGCGTTAAATTACCACTAGGAGGCGACCCTTTACATGAATAGATTTCTTCAATGCGCGTTAATTGCATTGCTGTTATCGTCTCTCGCTTTGCAGCCCGCCGCTCGCGAAGCAGAAGCCAAACAGCAGCCGGAACAACACCTTAAACAAATGGTCAGCGGCATGTCGCTTGAAGAGAAAATCGGGCAAATGCTGATGCCTGACTTTAGAAACTGGAAGAAAAAAGGGGAATCGAGCGCCAAAGGATTAACAGAAATGAATGACGAAGTCGCGGGAATCATTCAAAAATACCGGCTCGGCGGCGTCATTCTTTTTGCTGAAAACGTCACAGGCACAGAGCAGACCGTACGGTTAACGGACGGCCTGCAAAAAGCGAGTCCTGACATTCCGCTCTTTATTACGATCGATCAGGAAGGCGGGATTGTCACCAGACTCGAATCAGGCACAAACCTGCCCGGCAATATGGCAGTCGGTGCATCAAGTAGCAGCAAAAATGCCTTCAGATCAGGAAAAATCATCGGAAAAGAATTAGTATCACTGGGCATCAACGTGAATTTCAGTCCTGTTCTTGATGTCAACAACAATCCAGACAACCCTGTAATCGGCGTCCGTTCTTTCAGTTCCAAGCCTGAGCTGACTTCAAAGCTCGGCATCCAGATGATGAAGGGCCTTCAGGACGAGCAAATGATCGCCACAGCAAAGCATTTTCCCGGACATGGCGATACAGCGGTTGACAGTCATTACGGGTTGCCGCTTGTTCCGCATGATGAAAAAAGGCTGAGAAGCGTTGAACTTGCGCCATTTCAAAAAGCGATCGCTGCAGGGATTGACATGATCATGACAGCGCATGTCCAGTTCCCCGCCTTTGACGATACAACCTATAAAAGCAAAAAAGACGGCGAGGACATCATGGTGCCTGCAACGCTTTCCAAAAAAGTCATGACAGACCTTCTCCGCAAAGACCTCGGCTTTAAGGGCGTTGTTGTAACAGACGCTTTAAATATGAAAGCCGTTTCTGATAATTTCGGACAGGAGGAAGCCGTCGTCATGGCTGTCAAAGCAGGAGTCGACATCGCCCTCATGCCCGCGCAAGTCACATCACTTGAGACCGAAAAAAACCTGGCGCGTGTATTCGAAGCTCTTCTGACGGCCGTTAAAAAAGGGGAGATCCCCATCGAACAAATCGATCAGTCGGTGGAGCGAATCCTTCGATTAAAAATAAACCGGGGCATCATCGATCACACCGGTTCCGAACCGCTTCAGAAAAAAATCAAATACGCCTTGAAAACGGTCGGCAGCAACAAACACGTGAAATCCGAAAGGAAAATGGCGAGAGAAAGCGTCACCATCCTTAAAAACGACAAAAGCACTTTGCCATTCAAGCCGAAAAAAGGGGACACCGTCCTCATTCTGGCCCCATATGAAGAGCAAACAGCAGCAATCGCAAAGACCATCAGCAAAATAAAGAAAAACATCAAGGTGGTCGAATCCCGATTTGCAGAAAAATCGTTTGATGAAGAGATTCAAAAGAAAATTGACGAGGCTGATTATGTCATCACAGGATCTTACGTAGTCAAAAACGATCCGGTTGTGAACGACGGTGTCATTGATGACAGCATTCAAGACTCAAGCAAGTGGGCAACTGCTTTTCCGCGTGCCGCCATGAAATACGCACAGGCCAACGGGAAAAAATTTGTCTTAATGAGCCTGCGAAACCCTTATGACACGGCAAATTTCGAAGAAGCTAAAGCCGTGATTGCAGTATACGGCTTTAAAGGCTATGCAAACGGGCGCTTCAGGCAGCCGAATATCCCGGCCGGAGTAGAAGTTATCTTCGGAAAGGCAAAGCCTAAAGGAACATTGCCCGTAGACATTCCTTCAGTCACACGCCCCGGAGAAATCCTTTACCCTTACGGCTACGGATTGAATATTAAAAACGGCAAGCCGCTTCACAAAGGAGGGTCATGATGAGAAAAAAAGCGATCTGGCTGCTTGCGGGAATGTTTGTCTTCAGTACATTAACCGCAGCAGCTGCCTTTCCGGACAAAGAAAAGAAAGCAAAGGTCTCACCGGGTATTGAAGTGCTCATGAACAAGAAAAGCATGTTAAAAGGAAAAAGGGTCGGTCTCATCACCAATCCAACCGGTGTCAATTCGACGTTAACAAGCAGCATCGATTTGCTTCACCAAGCCCCCGGTATTGAGCTGACCGCCCTCTATGGTCCAGAGCACGGTGTAAGGGGAGACGCTCAAGCTGGCGATAAGGTTGACTCTTATATTGATGAAAAAACCGGTCTCCCTGTCTACAGCCTCTACGGAGATACAAGAAAACCGACACCAGAGATGTTGAAAAACGTTGACGTCCTGCTATTTGACATCCAGGATGTCGGAACACGGTTTTACACTTACATTTACACAATGGCATATGCGATGGAAGCGGCAAAAGAAAACGGTATTCCATTTATCGTTCTTGACCGCCCTAACCCGCAAAGCGGCTTAAAAGTGGAAGGACCTGTCCTTGATTCGGATTATTCTTCATTCGTCGGAATGTATCCGATCCCTTTAAAGCACGGAATGACGGCAGGAGAACTGGCAAAGCTGTTTAATGATGAATTTAACATCGGCGCCGATTTAACCGTCATCAAAATGAAAGGCTGGAAGCGGCAGATGTTCTTTGAAGATACTGGTCTTCCTTTCGTCCTGCCTTCCCCGAACATGCCGACGCCGGATACGAGCATCGTCTACCCGGGCACAGGTTTAATTGAAGGAACCAACATGTCAGAAGGAAGGGGCACGACAAAGCCATTTGAATTAATTGGTGCGCCCTACATGAAAAGTACGGAGCTCGCCGAAAAATTAAACGGTCTAAAGCTGCCTGGCGTCCGATTCAGAGCCGCCTCGTTCACTCCGACATTTTCAAAGCATCAAAATAAACTGTGCCACGGGGTCGAGCTTTACGTGACAAACCGATCCGCTTTTAAGCCTGTAAATACCGGTATCGCGATCATCAAAACCGTCCATGACCTCTACCCGGACGACTTTGAGTTCCTCCCTTCAGGCAATTTCAACCGTCTGATCGGGAACGGATGGGTGAAAACAATGATTGAGCAAGGTGCTTCAATTGATGAAATCGTCAAAAAATACGAAGCAGAGCAAAAACGGTTTATGAATATCAGAAAGAAGTATTTGCTTTATTAGGAAGAGCGGGAGCCGCTCTTCTTTATTTTTGGACTGTTCAATGATTCTCATCTCATGTAAGATATGTAAAACTGCCTTTAGGGCGGGAAGGTCATTTTAAAGGGGAGAGACATCAGATGGAATTTTATCTTGTGGATGTGTTTGCAGAAACAAAATATACAGGAAATCAGCTCGCTGTTTTTAAAACAGAAAAAAACCTATCAAGTGATGAAATGCAAAAAATAGCCAGGGAAATCAATTTTTCCGAGACAACATTTATACTAGGGAAACAGGGAAACGGCGGGTACGATGTCCGAATTTTCACCCCGGAAAAAGAAATTCCGTTTGCAGGACATCCGACGCTGGGCACAGCGTTTATCATTAAAAATGAAATCGAAACTGAACCATCTTCAAATGTCATTTTAAATGTAACAGCAGGCGCAATACCAGTGACGTTTGACAAAGGTGATGATCAGATCATTTGGATGAAGCAAAATCCGCCCGTATTTAATCAAATTTTTGATAAAGAAATGATGGCAAGGTACTAGGAATCGACACATATGATATGGATTCGAATTTCCCGATACAAGAGGTTTCTACAGGCCTTCCGGCAGTTATCGTACCATTAAATTCGCTAAATGCAGTTAAAAAATGCAAAATCAACAAGGATCGGTTTGAAGCTTTTATAAAAGAAACAGAAGCCAGTCTGCTCGTTTTTTCCACCGAAACATATCATGAACAAAACCACATCAATGCACGAGTATTTTGCGACTGTCTCAGCGTTCCCGAAGATCCGGCAACAGGAAGCGCAATCGGGGATCTCGCAGGATATTTACTGCATCACGGTTATTTTAATCAAAATGAACTCAGCATAAGGGCTGAACAAGGGTTTGAAATAAACCGCCCTTCCCTGCTTTATATTGAAGCGCAAACAACGGAAAACAGCACAGAGATTTACGTCGGGGGAAACGTCCACCTGATCGCAAAAGGAACTTGGCGAACTTGAACAGAACGCGGGAAAGCGGTTTTTGAATATCAGAAAGAGGCACTTGCCGACGGCCGGCGAAAGGCGACGACTAACCAAATCACATTCACGATCGCTAACAAAATGCAAAGGCCTGCGACGCCCAATAATGCAAAAGCATATCCGCCAAAAGCGCCAATCAACATAACCACTGGAATCATGGTCAGCGCGATGAGTAATCCGATTCCGCAAAGAACAGCCATCACAAACTTCATTGCATCAAACCCTGCCATATAAACAGCGAGGGGCAGCATATATAAGAGCAAAACGGTTCCGATTGCGGCCCACATCCCCAAAGTGCCAAACTCATTAGCATGAGGCCCTGAATGAGCGAGCGGAGAAAGTGAAGCTGTGACTATCATAGAACAAAACAAAAATGCGGAGATTAAAGTCCAGATCATCACACTTACTTTATTGGTTTTCATTGTTTTTCACTCCTGTAAGGTTTGAGTCTGCCAACTATGAGGGCAGACTCGTCTTTTTGTCCAAATGATACGCTTTTTTAAGCTCGCTTCTTGCAATCAAATGCCCAAATAGCGCGGCCAGGACTTGTTGGAACAGCATGCCGATGACAACGGGTACCGCCACTTGCGGCGGAAAAAATCCGGTGGCCAACACAGCTCCCGCGCTAATATTCCGCATTCCGCCAGTAAAAATTAAAGCTACGATTTCCTCCTGGGGCCGCTTCATCAGCCGGCCTATCAGCCAAGCTGTCAGGTAGCCTGTAAATGCCACCAAAAAAACCGTAACGGCTATCGTTAAAAACTTTAAATCGACGTTTTTCAGGTAAGGAGCAACCACTGAGCTGTTAATCGCCACCACGGCGGCTAACCCGATTTTCGAAAATGGAGCACAATTCGCGCTTAAACGCGCTGTCCGCTCCGGTATTGAAAATTGATTGACGAGCATTCCTAATAAAGAAGGAATCACAATCATTCCGACTAAACCTTTCATCATACCGATAACGTCCATTTCAACATGCGCACCGGCCAAAATGGAAAGACTGAACGGAACAATAAAAGGCGAAAGAATGGTGTCCACTAAAATAATCGATAGGGTTAAGCCGATGTTTCCTTTATACATGGCAGCCCAAATCATACTCGTAATACCCGTCGGAATGACAACACCAAGGGTAAGCCCTGTAATCGTCAATGAATCCCCGCTAAACACGAGATGCCCCGTGCTCCATGCCAAAACAGGCATAAATATGTGCAAAACAAATAAAGCGAGAAGCATCGGCAAGGGATGAACCATCGCTGTTTTCAGCGACTGAAAATTTGCCCCAAGGCTGCCGGCAAACGTCATGAACGCAAAAATCCACGGCACAAGACCCGCCAGCCCACTTAAGTAATCCGCAAGCAGCACTCCGCTGACAACACTTAAAGGCGTCAGTAAAGGCATAATCTTACCAAGTGTTTTATTGATCGTCTGAAGCATAGATGTAAAACGCCCGCTCTCTTTAAATCGAATTTACATTCATTATAACAAAAGATGGAATATCAAAACAGGAAGGGAATACAGAAAGAAACAACAAGATGGAGAAACAGCTTTTAAGCATAATGGGCTGAATTTCTTTTTTTATATGGGAACACGGACAAAATGGACTCCATCTTAAACATTCTAATCTGTTGTTTTTGAAAGCAAAATGCTTTCACATAACCGTTTTTTATTTCTTTTACAAGAATCGCCCGCTTAGAAAAACCGCTTTTTTTCATGTAAATGATTTCTACCGGAAAACCGTCTTCCATGGAACGATACAACAGCTTTTTCATCGTCTCACCTCACATCTTTATTTTATGAGAACGTTTGTTCTAGATCAAGTATAAACAGAATGTAAATTTTGGCATTATTCGAGTTCATGTATGAAAATATTAGCATTTTGAAGAAACTTTTTAAGGGGTTATTGCGTCAGTAAATACGTCACATATAAAAGAAGGAGTACCCGACATGGCAAGAACATACAGAACGCGAATAAAGAAAAGAAAAAAGCAGAAAACAAAAAGGAGGCTCATCATATTTTCCTTTCTGCTTGTTTGTGGATTAATTTATCTTGCACTTCCAAGCGGTATGCGAGATCACCAGGAAAACCAATTGCAGGCAACTGAAAAAAAGGCACAACCTGAAGCAAAGAAGAAGACAAATCAAAATGAAACAAAAAAGAGCCCTATCGTTACAAAAAATGATAATGCTCAATTGGATCAATATTTAAAAAGCATTGGATTCAGCGGCACAGCATTGATCGTAGAAGATGGAAAAGTGGTGACAAGCAAAGGGTATTTATATGCAAACCGCGAAGAAATGGTCCCCAATACACCGGATACCGTCTTTTATATAGGGTCATCACAAAAAGCGATTATTGCAACGGCAATTCTACAGCTTGAGGAAAAAGGATTACTATCTGTAAATGACCCTGTTTCTAAGTATCTTCCTGATTTTCCAAACGGCTCAAAGATCACCCTTTATCATTTCTTGACGCACACATCCGGAATTAGGGGTCACAAAGAAGGCCGCGGATATATTTCGCCGGAAGATTTAATTAAAGATATCGAAAAACGGGGCGTAAAATACCCAACTGGAAAATGGGATTATAGAGACTCCAATTACTCTGTTCTCGCATACATTGTTTCCATGGTAAGCGGTGAACCAGTCGACCAATACATCAAAAAGCATATTTTTAATCCTGCCGGTATGGAGCACGCAGGCTTTTATAAAACATTTGCTAAAGAGTCAAATCCATCGACAGGGTATAAATTAAACCTGCAAAAAAAGCTTTTTACGCCTGACATGCCGGATCTATCACAGCTTTACGGAGCCGGTGATATTTATATGACCGCTTATGACATGTATTTGTTTGATAAAGCACTTTACGAAAGAAAAATCATTTCCAATGACAGTTTTACAAAAATGTTTACACCGAACAAAGCAACATACGGCATGGGCTTTTATGTGTCTCCTGGAAGCTATTCAAGTCACGGTGTCATGCCCGGCTACAACATATTAAACAGCTTCAGTCTGACAGGGAGCAGATACGTCATCCTATTTTCCAACATCCAAAACAACATTAAGTCTTTTGGCAGTGTGAATAATCGGATCTTCTCTATTTTAAATGGATTTTAAATATGCTTAAACAAGCTCTCTGGCTCAGATGACAGAGAGCTTGTTTTAATGGAAAAGAGTGTTTTTACAGCTAAAAGGGATTTTAATTATAAATATAGAAGATAGATGATAAATGAGTTTTCAATATAAAGGAAGGTTGTCATGTCTTTATTAACGCTTAGCAAAATCGTGACCATTATAGGCGTTGCAGCATTATTTATATGGACTTTTAAAGACTCAAAACAGCATGAACCTGATACGTTAAAGTATGCAAGTTATATGTTGTTTCTTCTTGTCTTAGAAGTCACACTGAACGTTTTATGGGGATAAAAGTAAAAGCAGGCATTTAGCCTGCTTTTATACATTCAATAAGTCGGAAGCAAAATATCGCAAAAACAAAAAAAGCTTTCCCCACAATAGGAGAAACCTTGTCATATCAACGTATTCACTTAAGCTTCCAAGCGGGCTCGAACCGCTGACCTCTTCCTTACCATGGAAGTGCTCTACCTGCTGAGCTATGGAAGCATTGGCTCCGCAGGCAGGATTCGAACCTGCGACCGATCGGTTAACAGCCGATAGCTCTACCACTGAGCTACTGCGGAATAAGATAGCTTCAATTCATGCAGGGTAAAGATATATAAACAGCTTGGCGGCGTCCTACTCTCACAGGGGGAAGCCCCCAACTACCATCGGCGCTGAAGAGCTTAACTTCCGTGTTCGGCATGGGAACGGGTGTGACCTCTTCGCTATCGCCACCAAACTAATTGAGAGGTGTTCTCTCAAAACTAGATAACGGTCAGACAATTCACAAATATTTAGGTTAAGTCCTCGATCGATTAGTATCTGTCAGCTCCATGTGTCGCCACACTTCCACCTCAGACCTATCAACCTGATCATCTTTCAGGGATCTTACTTCCTTGCGGAATGGGAAATCTCATCTTGAGGGGGGCTTCATGCTTAGATGCTTTCAGCACTTATCCCGTCCGCACATAGCTACCCAGCGATGCCCTTGGCAGAACAACTGGTACACCAGCGGTGCGTCCATCCCGGTCCTCTCGTACTAAGGACAGCTCCTCTCAAATTTCCTGCGCCCGCGACGGATAGGGACCGAACTGTCTCACGACGTTCTGAACCCAGCTCGCGTACCGCTTTAATGGGCGAACAGCCCAACCCTTGGGACCGACTACAGCCCCAGGATGCGATGAGCCGACATCGAGGTGCCAAACCTCCCCGTCGATGTGGACTCTTGGGGGAGATAAGCCTGTTATCCCCGGGGTAGCTTTTATCCGTTGAGCGATGGCCCTTCCATGCGGAACCACCGGATCACTAAGCCCGACTTTCGTCCCTGCTCGACTTGTAGGTCTCGCAGTCAAGCTCCCTTGTGCCTTTACACTCTGCGAATGATTTCCAACCATTCTGAGGGAACCTTTGGGCGCCTCCGTTACCTTTTAGGAGGCGACCGCCCCAGTCAAACTGCCCACCTGACACTGTCTCCTGCCCGATAAGGGCAGCGGGTTAGAAGGTCAATACAGCCAGGGTAGTATCCCACCGATGCCTCCACCGAAGCTGGCGCTCCGGTTTCCAAGGCTCCTACCTATCCTGTACAAGCTGTACCAACATTCAATATCAGGCTGCAGTAAAGCTCCACGGGGTCTTTCCGTCCTGTCGCGGGTAACCTGCATCTTCACAGGTACTATAATTTCACCGAGTCTCTCGTTGAGACAGTGCCCAGATCGTTGCGCCTTTCGTGCGGGTCGGAACTTACCCGACAAGGAATTTCGCTACCTTAGGACCGTTATAGTTACGGCCGCCGTTTACTGGGGCTTCAATTCGCACCTTCGCATACGCTAAGCGCTCCTCTTAACCTTCCAGCACCGGGCAGGCGTCAGCCCTATACTTCGCCTTACGGCTTCGCAGAGACCTGTGTTTTTGCTAAACAGTCGCCTGGGCCTATTCACTGCGGCTCTCTCGGGCTTGCACCCTAACAGAGCACCCCTTCTCCCGAAGTTACGGGGTCATTTTGCCGAGTTCCTTAACGAGAGTTCTCTCGATCACCTTAGGATTCTCTCCTCGCCTACCTGTGTCGGTTTGCGGTACGGGCACCTCTCACCTCGCTAGAGGCTTTTCTTGGCAGTGTGGAATCAGGAACTTCGCTACTATATTTCGCTCGCCATCACAGCTCAGCCTTATGGGAAACGGATTTGCCTATTTCCCAGCCTAACTGCTTGGACGCGGATATCCAATACCGCGCTTACCCTATCCTCCTGCGTCCCCCCATTGCTCAAATGGTGAGGAGGTGGTACAGGAATATCAACCTGTTGTCCATCGCCTACGCCTTTCGGCCTCGGCTTAGGTCCCGACTAACCCTGAGCGGACGAGCCTTCCTCAGGAAACCTTAGGCATTCGGTGGAGGGGATTCTCACCCTCTTTCGCTACTCATACCGGCATTCTCACTTCTAAGCGCTCCACGAGTCCTTCCGGTCTCGCTTCACAGCCCTTAGAACGCTCTCCTACCACTGTTCGTAAGAACAGTCCGCAGCTTCGGTGATACGTTTAGCCCCGGTACATTTTCGGCGCAGAGTCACTCGACCAGTGAGCTATTACGCACTCTTTAAATGGTGGCTGCTTCTAAGCCAACATCCTGGTTGTCTAAGCAACTCCACATCCTTTTCCACTTAACGTATACTTTGGGACCTTAGCTGGCGGTCTGGGCTGTTTCCCTTTCGACTACGGATCTTATCACTCGCAGTCTGACTCCCAAGGATAAGTCTTTGGCATTCGGAGTTTGACTGAATTCGGTAACCCGGTAGGGGCCCCTAGTCCAATCAGTGCTCTACCTCCAAGACTCTTACCTTGAGGCTAGCCCTAAAGCTATTTCGGAGAGAACCAGCTATCTCCAGGTTCGATTGGCATTTCACCCCTACCCACACCTCATCCCCGCACTTTTCAACGTGCGTGGGTTCGGGCCTCCATTCAGTGTTACCTGAACTTCACCCTGGACATGGGTAGATCACCTGGTTTCGGGTCTACGACCACGTACTCATGCGCCCTATTCAGACTCGCTTTCGCTGCGGCTCCGTCTTTTCAAACTTAACCTTGCACGGGATCGTAACTCGCCGGTTCATTCTACAAAAGGCACGCCATCACCCGTTAACGGGCTCTGACTACTTGTAGGCACACGGTTTCAGGATCTCTTTCACTCCCTTCCGGGGTGCTTTTCACCTTTCCTCACGGTACTGGTTCACTATCGGTCACTAGGAGTATTTAGCCTTGGGAGATGGTCCTCCCGGATTCCGACGGAATTTCACGTGTTCCGCCGTACTCAGGATCCACTCAGGAGAGAACGAAGTTTTGACTACAGGGCTGTTACCTCCTATGGCGGGCCTTTCCAGACCTCTTCATCTACCTCGTTCTTTTGTAACTCCGTACAGAGTGTCCTACAACCCCAAGAGGCAAGCCTCTTGGTTTGGGCTAATCCCGTTTCGCTCGCCGCTACTCAGGGAATCGCATTTGCTTTCTCTTCCTCCGGGTACTTAGATGTTTCAGTTCCCGGGTCTGCCTTCTCATATCCTATGAATTCAGATATGGATACTGCTCCATTACGAGCAGTGGGTTTCCCCATTCGGAAATCTCCGGATCAAAGCTTGCTTACAGCTCCCCGAAGCATATCGGTGTTCGTCCCGTCCTTCATCGGCTCCTAGTGCCAAGGCATCCACCGTGCGCCCTTTCTAACTTAACCGTTAAAAAGAATCACTACGTGATATCTTGCATTACAATTGAATGTGAATGTCTACTTTCGTTATCTAGTTTTCAAAGAACACGCTTTGAAGGAATGATCCTTCAAAACTAAACAAGATCTAAACGCACCTGTCTATAAGACCGCAAGGTCTTATATTCCGTATAATATCCTTAGAAAGGAGGTGATCCAGCCGCACCTTCCGATACGGCTACCTTGTTACGACTTCACCCCAATCATCTGTCCCACCTTCGGCGGCTGGCTCCAAAAGGTTACCTCACCGACTTCGGGTGTTACAAACTCTCGTGGTGTGACGGGCGGTGTGTACAAGGCCCGGGAACGTATTCACCGCGGCATGCTGATCCGCGATTACTAGCGATTCCAGCTTCACGCAGTCGAGTTGCAGACTGCGATCCGAACTGAGAACAGATTTGTGGGATTGGCTTAGCCTCGCGGCTTCGCTGCCCTTTGTTCTGCCCATTGTAGCACGTGTGTAGGTCATAAGGGGCATGATGATTTGACGTCATCCCCACCTTCCTCCGGTTTGTCACCGGCAGTCACCTTAGAGTGCCCAACTGAATGCTGGCAACTAAGATCAAGGGTTGCGCTCGTTGCGGGACTTAACCCAACATCTCACGACACGAGCTGACGACAACCATGCACCACCTGTCACTCTGCCCCCGAAGGGGAAGCCCTATCTCTAGGGTTGTCAGAGGATGTCAAGACCTGGTAAGGTTCTTCGCGTTGCTTCGAATTAAACCACATGCTCCACCGCTTGTGCGGGCCCCCGTCAATTCCTTTGAGTTTCAGTCTTGCGACCGTACTCCCCAGGCGGAGTGCTTAATGCGTTTGCTGCAGCACTAAAGGGCGGAAACCCTCTAACACTTAGCACTCATCGTTTACGGCGTGGACTACCAGGGTATCTAATCCTGTTCGCTCCCCACGCTTTCGCGCCTCAGCGTCAGTTACAGACCAGAGAGTCGCCTTCGCCACTGGTGTTCCTCCACATCTCTACGCATTTCACCGCTACACGTGGAATTCCACTCTCCTCTTCTGCACTCAAGTTCCCCAGTTTCCAATGACCCTCCCGGTTGAGCCGGGGCTTTCACATCAGACTTAAGAAACCGCCTGCGCGCGCTTTACGCCCAATAATTCCGGACAACGCTTGCCACCTACGTATTACCGCGGCTGCTGGCACGTAGTTAGCCGTGGCTTTCTGGTTAGGTACCGTCAAGGTACCGCCCTATTCGAACGGTACTTGTTCTTCCCTAACAACAGAGTTTTACGATCCGAAAACCTTCATCACTCACGCGGCGTTGCTCCGTCAGACTTTCGTCCATTGCGGAAGATTCCCTACTGCTGCCTCCGTAGGAGTCTGGGCCGTGTCTCAGTCCCAGTGTGGCCGATCACCCTCTCAGGTCGGCTACGCATCGTTGCCTTGGTGAGCCGTTACCTCACCAACTAGCTAATGCGCCGCGGGTCCATCTGTAAGTGGTAGCTAAAAGCCACCTTTTATAATTGAACCATGCGGTTCAATCAAGCATCCGGTATTAGCCCCGGTTTCCCGGAGTTATCCCAGTCTTACAGGCAGGTTACCCACGTGTTACTCACCCGTCCGCCGCTGACCTAAGGGAGCAAGCTCCCGTCGGTCCGCTCGACTTGCATGTATTAGGCACGCCGCCAGCGTTCGTCCTGAGCCAGGATCAAACTCTCCATGAAGTTTGATAATGACTACGCACACTCACATGTGCGATTTATTTAATGAATTAACAGGTACGTTTGTCTTGTTTAGTTTTCAAAGATCATTTCCGCTTCGTTCAGCGGCTTTAATAATATAACATCAAGCTCACATATTTGTCAATAACTTTTCTCAAAATTATTTTTTGGAGCTTTTTATGTCGGCTGTTTATCAGCGACGAATAATAATATAACATGTTTATTCAAATCCGGTCAACCCTCTTTTTAATTTTTTTCTTAAGATGAATTATTGTTATGTTCTATTTTAAACAAGCATAGGATGAAAACAAAGCAGCATGGACAAGGAGGAGTTTTTCTGTGAACCATTTTTATGTGTGGCATATCAAACGGATTAAGCAGTTAATCATTATTATGATAGCCGCTTTTGCGACAGCAAGTTTTTTTTATGTACAAAACCTGCTCCCTCTTCCTGTGTTTTCTACAGAAGGCGGAGCAAAAGCGGTATATAGAGGAGATTCAAATACAAATGAAGTGGCCCTTACTTTTAATATCAGCTGGGGAGATCAAAAGGCCATACCTATTTTAGATACATTAAAAGCAAACGGTATTAAAGATGCGACCTTTTTTCTTTCAGCTTCATGGGCGGAACGCCATCCGGATGTCGTGGAAAGAATCCGTAAAGACGGTCATCAGATCGGGAGCATGGGCTATGCTTATAAAAACTATTCGCAAATGAAGAAAAGCGAGATCAAAAAAGACTTAACAAAAGCACAAAACTCCTTTCAAAAACTCGGGCTTGACGACCTCACGCTTTTAAGGCCGCCGACCGGCCAGTTTAATAAAGACGTACTCGATGTCGCTAAACAGTACGGCTACACCGTTGTTCACTACAGTATTAACTCGGATGACTGGACGAACCCGGGGGTTCAAAAGATTGTCCAAAACGTAAATGAAACGGTGAACGCTGGTGATATCGTGCTCTTTCACGCTTCAGATTCGGCCAAACAAACAAAAGAAGCCCTGCCTGAGATCGTGCACCACCTCAGAGGCAAGGGACTCAAAAACGTAACCGTCAGCGAATTAATCGCAAATACGGATGCAAAATCTTCAGAAGTAAAATAGCAACCGGTCTAAGTGCGCGCCTGAAACTTTGGCAGCATTAAAAGCTGAAAAGCGTTGCATGCTAGTAAAGGAAGCAGCATTAAATAGAGCCAGTCCTCTTCATTGACCCTTAATGCCGGGAACCACTCCATCACAGTAAAAACAAACATAAGAAATAACGCGGAAACGAACGTTTTTTTAGAGGACTGTTTTTGCTTTGCATAAGCGGCCGCAATGCCTACCGCCAAAATAAAGAGCGGCAGCCAAATATATGGAATGATGGAGCCTCCCTCTTTTTCAAAAAATAGAAAACGCAAGTAAACCAAATCAAACGCAACAAATATAATTAAAAACAGCTGAATCGAATTCCACAATGAATGTGATCTGAAAATTTCCAGTGCAAAGCGGTGAATCGTTAAGAAAATCACAAACCCCATTTGAGCAATCACGCTAAAGATCATGCCAACCCCGATAAACCAAAATAGAACAGAAAGAATCTCCAATACCTCGAAGGAAAGAAACAGCTCCTTATATCTTCCCCACTCTATGGCAAAACCGACAATACTTGTAGTCAAAGCTCCGACACCCAATACGGAAAAGAAAAATCGGACGAGATTACGGCTTTTCATTGAGACTTCCCAACCCCTAAGTAAACCGCTGTATACAGCGATATTTTGTTATGTATAAATTTTTAAAAGACATTCATATTAAAGGTAAGACGAGTTTTCGAAAGGAGCTTAAGCATGTTCAAGACCACAATGCTATCGATAAGCTGTTTTCTGTTTCTATCTGTAACAGCTTGTGCTCCCACGGACCAAGCAGCTGAGATGGACTATGATCAAACCAAAAAGATGGTTGTTGATATATTAAAGACAGATGACGGAAAAAAAGCGATTCAAGAAATATTAAATGATGACAAATTAAATGAAACACTTGTAATGGATGAAAAAACTGTCAAGGAAACCGTTGAAAAAACAATGACCTCCAAAAAAGGAACTGAATTTTGGAAAAAAGTCTTCGAAGATCCAAAATTCGCAGAAGGCTTTGCCAAAACACTTCAAAATGAACACGAAAAAGTGCTGAAAAAACTGATGAAAGATCCTGAGTACCAAAAAATGCTGATCCAGGTCATGCAGGATCCTGAAATGGCCAAAAAATACGGTGAACTTGTCAGAAGCCAGGAATTCCGAACCCACCTGCAGGAAGTAATATCCGACACCCTGACAAGCCCTCTCTACAGAAAGCAGTTTGAAGAGGAACTTAAAAAAGCTGCTTCTGAAAGCATGAAAGAGGAAATGAAAGGCGGCGGCGAAAAACAAAGCTGAGCCGCTTTTCATTCACCAAAAGCTTCTTCCGCGGAGGGAGCTTTTTCTGCTTTTTAAGCTTTTGCACCAATGCTTTCGTCGATTTTTTTAGCGATATCCAAATAAATGGCGCCGGTCGGATGGCTTTCATCATAAACGGACGGCGCAAATTCGCTGTCATCCCAATCCGGCTGCTTCAGCGGAATTTTTCCCAGAATTGGAACGCCGAGTTCTTCTGCGAGCTTCTCGCCTCCGCCTTTGCCGAATACGTATTCTTTTTCGCCTGTTTTGACGCTTTCGTAATAAGCCATATTTTCAACGATCCCCACGATTTCATGATCGGTCTTCAAGGCCATCGCGCCCGCTCTTGCAGCGACAAACGCAGCAGTAGGATGCGGCGTCGAAACGATCACCTCTTTGCAGCTTGGAAGCATTGAGTGAACATCAAGCGCTACATCGCCTGTTCCCGGCGGCAGGTCTAAGATAATATAATCGACATCTCCCCATTCAACCTCATGGAAGAAGTTATTCAGCATTTTTCCAAGCATGGGGCCTCTCCAAATGACAGGGGCATTGTCTTCAACAAAAAACCCCATCGAAATCACTTTGACACCGAATCTTTCAACCGGCACGACCTTTTCTCCTTCGATCGTCGGCCGTACAGTGATTCCCATCATATCCGGAACGCTGAATCCGTAAATATCGGCGTCGATTAGTCCGACTTTTTTTCCGATTCGCGCCAGAGACACAGCCAAATTGACCGACACCGTCGATTTGCCGACGCCGCCTTTACCGCTTGCCACCGCTAAAAATACAGGCTGTTTTTCACTATTGAGCAGAGATTGATCCTGCCCTTGGGCAGACTCTTGATAACTCATCACGACTTCTTCAGGCAGCTCTTCAAACCGCAGGCCGACCGTCTCTGCACCGGCTTCCTTCAACCGTATGACGATTTCCTGCTGAAGCTGCATTTGTTCGGCAGATCCCGTTTTTGCGAGCGCCACCTTTACGCTGACGTGCCGTTTTTCGGGTTTTATTTTAATTTCCTTGACGGCATCCAGCTCTCTGAGCGGCTTGTGAAGAAATGGCTCGTCCAAATCGCCGACTATTTTTTTTACATCGTCTTCTCGCAACATTGATCTCACCCTTTGTTGTATTCGTTTACAAAATAAGTATAGCATATCTTTCCTTATAGTGTCTTTGACACAAAAAGAAACCCTCTTATTCAGGAGGGTCTCTGTCTTCTGTAAAGTAGCGCAATACGCCTTTATATACGGATGCTGCGATTTTGTCCTGATATTTGGGCTTGGCCAGCTGTTTTGCCTCTTTCGGGTTTGACAAAAACCCGATTTCGACGAGGGCCCCCGGCTTTTTCACATTTTGCATCAAATAAATTCCGTGTATCCGCTTTGCCTTCCGCGTCGTGTTTTCAAGATTATGTCTTAATTCATCCTGAATAAACTTGGCGGCCCGTTCGTTCTCTTCATATTGCCCGTAAAAGAAGCTTTGCGCACCGCTCCATCGCGCAGAAGGAATCGCATTCAAATGGATGCTGAGGTAAAGGTCGGCTTCAGAATTGTTGATCATGTCGACCCTCTTCCGCAAGTCTTCCGCTTTCCTTCTGCTGAGCCCCTTCGTTTCTTCAGGAGCGAGATCATGATCGTCCTCCCGTGTCAGCATCACCAAGGCGCCCTGCTCCTGAAGATAGTCCCTGATTCTTAGGGATACTTCAAGCGCCACGTCTTTTTCAAGGAGTTCACCGCTTGATGCTCCTCCATCCGCGCCCCCGTGTCCAGGATCAATATAAATGATTTTGCCGCTCAGCGGAAGATTCCATGACCGCCAAGAATTATCATTGTGGAATTGATATTGAAATAAACATAATAAAACGACAAAGCCGAGTAAAAACCCGAGCCATTTTATTTTTTTCTTCATCCCTTTCCCTCCCGCTCGTCCTTACTACAAGATATGGGACAAGGAAAGGAAATATGATTCAGCTTGGCCGCACTTTTACATAAAACTTCATTTTATCTGAGCCGAAGCTTAAAGCGTCTTTCCCGCTGGCTGAAGCCTTCTTTCCACCAGCTTTGGATAAAGTATTCGCAGGCATAATAAAGCGGTTCATGAGCCGCTTGAATATTAAAAGCTTCAGACCAGCTGACAGCATATTCATAAAGCTCGTGCAGAAGCTGTTTTTCTTCTTTTTCTGAGCGGACCATCGCTCGTTGAACGGGTTCTCCGTGATAGCCGAACTTCCCGTACTCGGCTCCCAGCAGATATGCTTCAATGGCAAAATCGATGCAGCCGTCATACAAGATATCCGTGTGCTTAGAAAAAAAGTAAAAAAGAGGAGCAAAGCATTCCTCCGCAGAAATCAGCATTTTTTCCAAAGACAGCTCACGCAGAAGCTTTTTCTCCAAATTGATTTGCTTCTTTTGTCTTTCATTGTTAAAAGATACGACCGTCCCCATAGAACCGCCTCCTTTTTACCTTGTATTGTGCAGTCGGGAGCCGGAAATCATGCTTTTCTAAGGAAGGGAAACGGAGGAAGAAGCCGAAAATATTAGGAGAGGTGAGCTGAGTGAAAGGATTATTTCTATATAATTGGGAAGTTCGGGATGCGTGGTTTAAGTGGTGCCTCAGCCAGCCAGAAGAGGAGCTGGTCAAGAAGCGTTCAGGCGGAATGGGAAGCATTATGGAAAATCTGTTTCACATTGTAGATGTGGAAGTAAGCTGGATTTACGCCATTTTAGAAAAACCGGATCTTCAACCTGATTACTCTCATTACCAGACAACTCAGCAGATCGCCCAGTTTTCGGACGTGCACCGCTCCGAAATTGAAAGTGTGGTTTTCAATTATTCCAGCGCCTTCGAACATCTGCCGGTTAAAGCGGCTTGGTCAGTTGAAACCTACACGCAAGGCGATATTTTAAGGCATTTAATCGCACACGAGATCCACCATATCGGCCAAATCTCCGTCTGGGCGAGGGAATCGGGCTCTGCTCCAGTATCCGCTTCATATGTAGGAAGGAAAGTATAACCAAAAAAACTCCCAAACCAAATGGTTTGAGAGTTTTTGAAACGCCAGAAATTAACGTTTTGAGAACTGAGGTGCACGGCGTGCGCCTTTAAGTCCGTATTTTTTACGCTCTTTCATACGTGCGTCACGAGTCAGTAGACCGGCACGTTTTAGAGTTGAACGGTATTCCGGATCTGCTTCAAGCAAAGCGCGGGCGATACCGTGACGGATTGCTCCTGCTTGACCTGATAAGCCGCCTCCATGTACGTTTACTAAAACATCATAAGTGCCAGCTGTTTCAGTCAAAGTTAATGGTTGCTTGATATCCTCGATTAGAGCTGCAGATGGGATGTGTTCGCTGATTTCACGATTATTAACGATGATACGGCCTTCTCCTGGAACTAAACGCACACGCGCTACAGAGCTTTTACGACGGCCAGTACCGTAATATTGAACCTGTGCCAAATTGGTAACCTCCTTTTTAATTAACCGCGAAGTTCGTAAACTTCAGGTTTTTGTGCTTCGTGTGGATGCTCAGAACCACGGTATACGTTCAATTTTTTGAACATTTGACGACCTAGAGAACCTTTTGGAAGCATGCCTTTGATCGCAAGTTCAAGCATTTTCTCAGGGTAGTTTGTACGCATTTCAAGAGCAGTTCTTGATTTTAAACCGCCTGGATGTTGAGTGTGACGGTAGTAGATTTTGTCTGTTAACTTTTTACCAGTTAACTCGATTTTTTCAGCGTTGATGATGATCACATGATCTCCAGTGTCAACGTGTGGTGTGTAAGTTGGTTTATGTTTTCCGCGAAGGATAGATGCAACTTCTGTAGAAAGACGTCCTAGCGTCTTGCCAGCAGCATCAACAACTAACCACTTGCGTTCAATATTACTTGCGTTAGCCATAGGTGTTGTACGCATTAAATTTCCCTCCTAAATGATCTGCCATTTTCAATAAACTTCAATTACGTTCTATTTCAAAACACAATAAGTTTCCGGGGCTTATCGTGGGGTTGAAATACATACCATATGATATCTTATAACTTTCTGTACTCTCTGTCAAGAAAATGTTACACCTGGTTTAGTTGTCATAGATAACACGCCATAAATACAAGCCGTGCGCCGGTGCAGTACGCCCTGCGGCATCGCGGCTTCTGGCAAGAATCATCTTTTCAATGTCACCAGGGGAAAATTTGCCGGTTCCTACATCAAGAAGCGTGCCGACGATGATTCTAACCATGTTATACAAAAATCCGCTTCCCACAATTCTCATCTGCAGTCCGTCCCCTGTGTCAGACCATTCCAGTTCATGGACCGTTCTGACTTTGTCCTTCACTTCGGTTTTGGTCGCACAAAAGCTTGTGAAGTCATGGGTTCCGACCAGATAGCGGGAGGCTTCTTTGACTTTCTCCATATCAAGGTCATACGGAACATGGTATGCATAGTAGCGCTTAAAAACGTCCGGATGTCTGCCCCTGTAAATCAAATACCGGTATTCTTTTCTTTTCGCAGAAAACCTCGCATGAAATTGATCATCGACAGCTTCCGCCTTGTGGACCGATATATCATCAGGGAGCAGGGCATTCAAAGCATACGGCCATTTCGCCTCAGGAATTGATAGCGGACTGTCAAAATGAATCGTCTGTCCGACTGCGTGAACGCCGCTGTCGGTGCGCCCGGATGAAACGACAGGAATACGCTCCTTCGCCTTATGGAGCGTTTGCAGCGCTTTCTCAAGCTCATCCTGAACCGTTCTTTGCCCAGGCTGCACTTGGTAGCCGTAAAAAAGGTGTCCGTCATATGAAATCGTGCACTTCATTCTCATCGTCTATCACCTAAGTCCGCAATAAAATTAGCAAAACGCCAAGAACAGCTAAAATGAGGAGCACGGAAGTATCCTTCCATTTCCACGTCAGCTGCCTGTATTTTGTACGGCCTTCCCCTCCCCTGTATCCTCGTGCCTCCATCGCGGTTGCAAGCTCTTCGGCTCTTTTAAAGGCACTGACAAACAGCGGGACAAGAAGAGGAACGATCGCTTTGACACGCTCTTTAAGCGGGCCGTTCGTAAAATCGACGCCTCTTGCCATTTGCGCTTTCATGATTTTATCCGTCTCTTCGATCAGAGTCGGTATAAATCTGAGGGAGATGGACATCATGAGAGCGAGTTCATGAACAGGAAGCTTCAGTTTTTTAAACGGACCGAGCAAATGCTCCAAACCATCGGTCACTTCGATTGGAGTCGTCGTCAATGTTAAAATCGTTGTGATCATGATGAGGTAAACAAAGCGCAGCGATATAAAAATCCCTTGAACAAGTCCCTGTTCATAAATTTTAAACAGGCCGAGATCGGCGAGAACCGGTCCTTCCCTTGTCATAAAAATATGAAGCAGAAACGTAAACAGCACAATCCAGAACACCGGCTTCATTCCTTTTAAAAGGAATCGCACCGGAACGCCCGACAAAGCTGCGGCGGCAACCGTAAACAGGCCGAGCAATGCATATGTTTCCGTATTATTCGCGAAAAAAACGATAAAGACAAAAAGGAAAATGGTTAACAGCTTTGTACGCGGATCGAGCCGGTGAATGATCGATGTCCCGGGTACATATTTGCCGATAATGATATTGTCCATCATAAAGCACTTTCCTCCTGAAAAAGAGCTTTAATTTCGGAGGCTGCTTCTTCAACCGTCAAGATCGGCGCTTTGAACGTAATGCCCAGCGTCTCTTCAAGGCGTCTTTGGAATTTAATCGTTTCCGGCAAATCAAGCCCTAAAGCGGCGATATCGTCTTTCTTTGAAAAAAGCTCCCGCGGCGTCCCTTTTGCTTTAACCGTGCCTTTATGCATCACAATCAGTTCATCTGCATACGCTGCCGCATCTTCCATACTGTGGGTGACGAGAATCGTCGTCAGCTTCCTCTGCTTATGGAGGCGGTAGAACATGTCCATGATCTCTTTGCGGCCTCTTGGGTCAAGCCCTGCCGTCGGTTCATCGAGGACGAGGACTTCAGGCTCCATCGCCAGCACTCCCGCAATGGCCACGCGGCGCATTTGCCCGCCGCTTAGTTCAAACGGGGACCGGTCGGACAGCTCCTCATCCAAACCTACAAGCTTCAGCATTTCCCTCGCTTTTTCTTCCGCCTTCTCCCGGCTCATGCCGAAGTTGATCGGGCCGAATGCGATGTCCTTTAAAATTGTTTCTTCAAACAGCTGATGTTCGGGAAACTGAAAGACAATCCCGACCTTTTTCCGCAAGGCTTTTAGGTGTTTATTCTTTTTGCCTGCTTCAAGAACATCCTCGCCGAGGCGTATCTGTCCTTTTGTCGGTTTTAAAAGCCCGTTCAGGTGCTGAAGCAATGTCGACTTTCCCGATCCTGTATGACCGATCACAGCGACATAGCTTCCCTCTTTAATCACGACGTTGACATCATAGATCGCCAGGCGTTCAAAAGGCGTTTTCATCTGGTATCGGTGCTCTACATCTTTGATTTCAATGTCCATAGCTCATTCACCAATCCTTCTTGTGTCAGATGATCGCCTTTCAGAGCCAGACCGCTTTCCTTCAGCATCTGGCTGAGCTGAAAAGAAAAAGGCAAATCAAGCCCGATTTTAATGAGATCTTGATTCAGACGAAAGACTTCCTGCGGAGGGCCTTCGGCAAATTTTCTTCCGCCGTTCATGACGATGATCCGGTCGGCCTTAGCAGCTTCGTTTAAGTCATGTGTAATCGAAATGACCGTAACCATTCCTTGTTCTTTCAGCCTTCTGACCGTATCTAGCACTTCTTCCCGCCCCATCGGGTCGAGCATGGAAGTCGCTTCATCGAGAATCATGATGTCAGGCCGGGCGGCAAGTACTCCCGCAATCGCAACACGCTGCTTTTGTCCTCCCGAGAGATGGTGCGGCTCTTGATCGAGAAATTCTTGCATGTTCACCTGTTGAACGGCCCAATCCACCCTTTCCACCATGTCCTCTCTTGGAACTCCGTTGTTTTCTAAACCAAAAGCCACATCATCGCGGACGGTTGTCCCGACAAATTGGTTATCCGGATTTTGAAACACCATGCCGACTTTTTTTCGGACATCCCAGACCGTCTCTTCTGTCAGCTTGATACCGCCGACTTCAATCGATCCTTCGTCAGGCAGGATCAGTCCGTTTAAAGCACGGGCGAGCGTCGACTTCCCTGAGCCGTTGTGACCGACGATCGCAAGCCATTCTCCTTTCGACACATGGAAAGATACGTGGTCAAGTGCAGGCCTGTCTGCATCCTTCTGGTAGCGAAACGTGATATCCTCTGCAGCGATTAATCGCTCTTGATTCATTTGCCCGTCCGGCCTCCTCTCCTCTAGCTCTGCTTTTCTGACTATTCTTTTATCATAGAAAATTCCCCGGTATCTAAAAAAAGGGCATAGATCCAGTTAAAAACTGTCCCGCCCTTCTTTAGACACACAAAATATGTGATTAAACCAATTCGATGATAGCCATTGGTGCTCCGTCACCACGGCGAGGACCAAGCTTCATAATACGTGTGTATCCGCCTTGGCGCTCTTCATAACGAGGTGCTACGTCAGAGAAAAGTTTTTGAAGTGCATCTTGGTTTTTCTCTGCATCTGCAACCTCATTGCGGATGTATGCAGCTGCTTGGCGGCGTGCGTGTAAATCTCCGCGCTTGCCAAGTGTAATCATTTTTTCTACAACAGAGCGAAGTTCTTTCGCGCGAGCTTCTGTTGTTTCAATTCTCTCGTTGATGATCAAGTCTGTTGTAAGATCACGCAGCATTGCTTTACGCTGTGCACTAGTGCGTCCTAGTTTTCTGTATGACATGTGGTGTCCCCTCCTTTATTGAAATACTCTATCTGAAATAAAAAACACACGAAAATCCTAGTTCACATGGAAACTAGTCAATCGTCTTTACGAAGGCCAAGTCCAAGTTCTTCAAGTTTCGCTTTTACTTCTTCAAGCGACTTGCGACCCAGGTTGCGAACTTTCATCATATCTTCTTCGGTTTTGTTCGCAAGTTCTTGAACTGTATTGATTCCCGCACGCTTCAAGCAGTTGTAAGAACGGACAGAAAGATCGAGCTCTTCAATAGTCATTTCAAGAACTTTTTCTTTTTGATCCTCTTCTTTTTCAACCATAATTTCAGCATGCTGAGCTTCGTCGGTCAAACCGACAAAAATATTAAGGTGTTCAGTCAAAATCTTTGAACCAAGCGCAATTGCTTCTTTTGGTCCAGTGCTTCCATCTGTCCATACGTCAAGCGTAAGTTTGTCATAGTTTGTAATCTGACCCACACGAGTATTCTCAACTTGATAAGATACACGAGAAACAGGTGTAAAGATGGAATCAATCGGGATGACGCCAATCGGCTGATCGTCTCTTTTATTCGAGTCAGCTGGTGTATACCCGCGACCTCTTTGAGCGGTTAAGCGAACTCGAAAACTCGCATTTTGGCCAAGAGTCGCAATGTGAAGATCAGGATTCAAAATCTCAACATCACTGTCGTGGGTAATATCAGCAGCTGTTACAACTCCTTCACCCTGAACATCAATCTCAAGCGTCTTCTCTTCTTCAGAGTAGATTTTCAGTGCAAGTTTTTTAATGTTTAAGATAATCGTTGTAACATCTTCAACAACGCCTTCGATCGTCGAGAATTCATGCAGTACACCATCTATTTGGATCGATGTTACAGCGGCACCAGGGAGTGAGGATAAAAGGATACGACGTAAGGAGTTACCCAAAGTTGTACCATATCCACGCTCAAGTGGCTCTACGACAAATTTACCATACTTGGCATCGTCGCTGATTTCAACCGTTTCGATTTTTGGTTTTTCAATCTCGATCATTTCATAAAACCCTCCTTCAAAACGTCGAAACCCCGGAAAGAATTTCTCTGATTCTATCCGAAATTCCCCATTGTTTAGTCCCGTATGTGCTCAGGCAACGAGTGTGCATTCGTTTTATAAATTAACTGTATCATAACCCATTATTGACAGGGACACAAAATCTATACAAACAAATTACACGCGGCGACGTTTTGGCGGACGGCATCCGTTATGAGGAACAGGCGTTACGTCTCTGATCGCTGTAACTTCTAGTCCAGCAGCTTGAAGTGCACGAATTGCAGCTTCACGGCCGGAACCTGGTCCTTTTACAGTAACTTCAAGAGTTTTAAGTCCATGTTCGATAGAACCTTTAGCAGCTGTTTCAGCAGCCATTTGTGCAGCGAATGGAGTGGATTTTTTAGAACCTTTAAATCCTAGAGATCCGGCACTTGACCAAGAAAGAGCATTGCCATGAACATCTGTGATAGTAACAATCGTGTTGTTGAAAGTTGAACGGATATGAGCAATTCCAGATTCAATATTCTTTTTCACGCGGCGTTTACGCGTGTTTGTTTTACGAGCAGCAGCCATTGTTTAATTACCTCCCTTGCTTATTTTTTCTTGTTAGCTACAGTACGACGCGGACCTTTACGAGTACGCGCGTTATTTTTAGTATTTTGACCGCGAACAGGCAATCCGCGACGATGACGAATTCCGCGGTAGCTTCCGATTTCGATCAGACGTTTGATGTTTAGAGACACTTCACGGCGAAGGTCACCTTCAACTTTCAATTTGTCGATCACGTCACGGATTTTACCAAGTTCTTCTTCAGTCAAATCACGAACGCGAGTATCTTCAGAAACTCCAGCTTCTTTTAAGATTTGCTGAGCCGTTGTACGACCGATTCCAAAGATGTATGTTAATGAAATAACAACACGCTTATCACGTGGGATATCTACACCAGCAATACGAGCCATCTCTCTCGCACCTCCTTAAAAATTATCCTTGTTTTTGTTTATGCTTTGGATTTTCACAGATCACCATTACTTTTCCTTTTCTGCGAATGACCTTACATTTTTCACAGATCGGTTTAACTGATGGTCTCACTTTCATGTGTTTCCAACCTCCTTCAATTTCCGGAGTGCTTTATTTGTAACGGTACGTAATTCTACCACGAGTTAAGTCATATGGAGATAATTCTACCGTAACTTTGTCTCCAGGTAAAATGCGAATGAAGTGCATGCGGATTTTACCAGATACATGAGCCAAAACTGTGTGGCCATTCTCAAGTTCAACTTTGAACATTGCGTTTGGCAACGTTTCGACTACAGTACCTTCCACTTCAATTACATCGTCTTTCGCCATTCAAGTGTTCTCCCTTCTTCAAATCAGTAACTTGCTCTCTGACAAATTTCAAAAGAGAAAATCTCAATTTTCCGTTTGTCACACGCCCTGTTTCGTTTATACTGTTCTGAACTTCCGGAGATACGCAATCATAAAAGGTTAAATGATTGATATTCTTTTTCTTAGGAGAATGAAATTTACGCTTTTCTCCGTCTGCTACCAGCACATGATGATGATCGACTATATCAATAACAACTGCGTATTGGTTCATTTCGCGGCCTCTTGTCATGCGTACGAACTGTCCAATTTCAGGTGTTTTCCGATACATCTCATTTCACCTAGGCTTTTGTCAGTATCTCAAAACCGGCATCCGTAATGGCAATCGTGTGTTCAAAATGAGCACACTTCTTCCCGTCCACAGTTACAACCGTCCAGTTGTCAGCCAATGTTTTGACATAGCGTGTGCCTGCATTGACCATCGGCTCAATGGCCAAGACCATGCCAGGCTTTAAACGCGGGCCTTTGTTCGGCGGACCGTAGTGCGGAATTTGCGGATCCTCATGCAGATCCTGCCCTACCCCGTGTCCTACATATTCCCTGACGACTGAAAATTGTTCGCTTTCGACATACGTTTGTATTGCGTGGGAAATATTCGACAAACGTTCTCCCGATTTTGCTTCCTTCAAGCCTCTATATAAAGACTCCTCTGTCACATCCAGCAGCTTTTGATCATCATCGCTAATCGTACCCACTGGATAAGTCCATGCAGAGTCACCATGATAACCGTTCAGCTTCGCACCGATATCGATGCTGATGATGTCTCCGTCGCGAAGGACCCGTTTTCCCGGAATACCGTGCACGAGTTCTTCATTGACCGAAACGCAAATGCTCCCGCGAAAACCATTATACCCTTTAAAAGATGGGATTGCACCTTGCTTTGTAATAAAACGTTCGGCAATTTGATCCAGTTCTTTTGTCGAGATGCCGGGTTTAATGTGCTTTTTTAGCTCCTGATGAGTTAAAGCGACAATCCGTCCAGCTTCCCGCATGATTTCGATTTCTCGGGGAGTTTTACAAATAATCATTTGTCCTGGCCTCCGAGCAGCTCCTTTATATCAGCGTAAACTTCATTTATGTGCTTCTGCCCGTCAATGTTTACGAGATATCCTTTATCCTCGTAGAAATCGAGTAAAGGCTGAGTTTGCTTCATGTTGACCTCTAACCGCGTGGATACGGTAGCTTCATTATCGTCTTCACGCTGATAAAGCTCTCCTCCACACTTGTCGCATACATTTTCTTTTGCAGGCGGATTAAAGACTAAATGATAAGTTGCACCGCAGTTTTTGCAGATTCTGCGTCCTGTCAGACGTTCCATCAATGCATCTTTATCGACTTGAATGTTGATGACATGGTCAATCGACTTGCCAAGTCCTTTAAGAATTTCCTCAAGTGCTTCAGCTTGAGCGACTGTTCTCGGAAATCCGTCCAGAAGAAAACCTCCGTCACAATCATTCTTGCCAAGTCTCTCCCTGACAATACCAATTGTCACTTCATCCGGAACAAGCTCGCCTTTATCAATGTATGATTTGGCTTCAAGTCCCAGATCCGTTTCTTCTTTCATCGCAGCGCGGAACATGTCTCCTGTTGAGATATGAGGTATCCCAAAATCTTCAACAATCCGTTCAGCCTGTGTCCCTTTACCGGCTCCAGGCAGTCCCATTAAGACTAAGTTCATTTCGGATTCCCCGTCCTCTCTATTTTAGAGGGAATGGGCGCGCCCCATTTCCTCTAGTGCTTCATAAATCCACGATAGTTTCGTTTTACCAGCTGGCTTTCAAGCTGCTTCATTGTTTCAAGTGCAACCCCGATGACAATCAGCAAACTTGTTCCGCCAATTTGTGCAGATGAAGGCAGCCCAGCAATATTAACGAACAAGACAGGAAGAATGGCAATCACGGCCAAGAATATGGAGCCTACAAATGTAAGTCGATACAAAATGCTCGTAATTCTATCTTGAGTCATTTTTCCTGGACGAACTCCCGGAATATAGCCACCTTGTTTTTTAAGATTATCGGCCATTTGCTCAGGGTTTACCTGCACAAATGCATAGAAATAGGTAAAGGCGATAATCAATGCCGCATAAACTCCCATTCCGACCGGATGCGTGTAATCAAACGTTTTTTGAATCCAATTCGTGACGTCATTGGTACCAAAGAATGTTGCCACGGTCCGCGGAGTGGTGATAAATGCTACTGCAAAGATAACCGGAATAACTCCCGCCGGGTTAACCTTCAGCGGCAAGTGTGTAGACTGGCCGCCAGGAACCGGTGAACGGCCTGAACCTTTCGCATATTGAATTGAAATTTTTCTAACTGCCTGTTGGATGAAAATAACGCCAACGACAATTGCCAAAATCGCAACCAATATAACGACAACCTTTATGATTTGCAAGAATAACTGATCTCCAGCATCTACAAACTGCTGAGCGTAGATCTGATTAATCGTCGTCGGAATGCCGGCAACGATACCGGCGAAGATGATAATGGATATTCCGTTACCAACTCCATGAGACGTAATTTGTTCTCCCAGCCACATTAAAAAAGCAGTTCCAGCAGTTAGTACAATCGCAATAAGCAAATAAGTACCGACTCCCGGGTTTGTAATCAACGCGCCGCCGGCCATGTTGTTAAACCCGTAAGACATACCTAAAGCCTGGATAAATCCAAGAACAATTGTGAAGTACCTTGTGAACTGAGCTAGTTTTCGGCGACCAACTTCCCCTTGCTTAGACCATTCCGTAAACTTCGGCACAACATCCATCTGCAGGAGCTGGATGATGATTGAAGCTGTGATGTAAGGCATGATTCCCATCGCAAGAATGGAGAAGTTGAACAATGCACCGCCGCCAAATGTGTTTAGAATCCCAAATACGCTCATTTGATCCTGTGCCTTTAAAACTTCTGTGTTTACGTGCGGCACAGGAATGAACGAACCGAGACGAAAGACGATAAGCATTAAAAGAGTGAAGATAATCTTATTCCGAATATCCTTCACACGCATAAAATTGGAGATTGTCTTAAACAAGTTAGATCACCTCAGCTGTACCGCCAGCAGCCTCAATTGCTTGTTTAGCAGAAGCGGAGAATTTATTGGCTTTAACAGTTAATTTCTTTTCTAATTTACCGTCGCCAAGAATTTTCACTCCAGATTTCAACTTGCTGATTACACCTGTTTCTAAAAGAAGTTCAGGAGTAACTTCCGTCCCTTCTGCAAAGCTGTTGAGTTTGTCTAGGTTGACCACAGCGAATTCCTTGCGGTTGATGTTTGTGAAACCGCGTTTAGGAAGACGTTGGAACAAAGGCATTTGTCCACCCTCGAATCCAGGACGTACACCGCCGCCAGAACGAGCGTTTTGACCTTTATGACCTTTACCAGCTGTTTTACCGTTACCAGAACCAATACCACGACCTACGCGGTTGCGCGTTTTACGTGAACCTTCTGCGGGCTTTAATTCATGAAGTTTCATTTGGACACCTCCTTAGCCTATCGTTTATTTTTAAAGTTCTTTAACAGAAACTAAATGAGATACTTTGTTAATCATACCGCGGATTGCAGCGTTGTCTTCATGAACGACAGTTTGGTTTGTTTTCTTTAAACCGAGCGTTCTTACAGTAATGCGCTGATCTTCCGGGCGTCCGATTACACTGCGTTTGAGGGTAATTTCTAATTTAGCCATTAATGTTCCCTCCTTATCCTAACAGTTCTTCTACAGATTTTCCACGAAGCTTCGCAACGTCCTCAGCGCGTTTCAGCTCGCTTAAACCTTGGACTGTTGCACGGATCATGTTGATCGGTGTGTTAGAACCTAAAGACTTAGAAAGGATATCAGATACACCTGCAAGCTCAAGTACCGCACGTACTGGGCCTCCAGCGATGACTCCCGTACCTTCAGAAGCAGGTTTTAACAAGATGTTTCCTGCACCGAAACGTCCGATGATTTCGTGTGGAATTGTAGTTCCAACCATTGGTACTTCGATCAAATTCTTTTTCGCATCTTCAACAGCTTTGCGAATCGCTTCCGGAACTTCTTGTGCTTTACCAGTTCCGAAACCAACGTGACCGTTTTTGTCACCGACAACGACTAGAGCTGCGAAACGGAAACGACGACCACCTTTAACAACTTTCGCTACGCGGTTAACGGTAACTAAGCGTTCTTCTAACTCTAATTTGCTTGGGTCAATACGACGCATATTCATATGTCCCTCCTTCTTTTATTAAAATTCTAATCCAGCTTCGCGTGCAGCATCAGCCAATGCTTTTACACGTCCATGATAAAGGTAACCGCCACGGTCGAACACGACATTTGTGATACCTTTTTCAGAAGCGCGTTTTGCAACAAGCTCTCCAACTTTTGCAGCCGCAGACGTATCGCTGCCATTTTCAGCGTTAAGGTCTTTATCAAGAGTAGATGCACTCACAAGTGTAACACCGTTCACGTCATCGATCACTTGTGCGTAAATATGTTTATTTGAACGGAAAACATTTAGACGAGGTCTCTCAGGGGTTCCTGAAAGCTTCGCACGAACACGAGCGTGTCTTTTAAGACGTGCAGCATTCTTGCTTGTTTTCGTAATCATCTGGGTCACTCCTTTCTCACATTAAGCGGTTTTACTTAGCAGATTTACCTTCTTTACGACGAACCATTTCTCCTTCATAGCGGATCCCTTTGCCTTTGTAAGGCTCTGGAGAACGTACAGCGCGAATGTTTGCAGCAGTAGCTCCAACACGTTCTTTATCTGTACCTTTTACAACTACTTTTGTTTGAGATGGAACTTCGATTTCAATTCCGTTTTCAGGAACGATTTCTACAGGGTGAGAGTATCCAACGTTCAAAACAAGTTTGTTTCCGGATTTAGAAGCACGGTAACCGACACCGACTAATTCCAAACCTCTTTCAAAACCTTTAGATACACCTTCAACCATGTTTCCGATGATGCTGCGAGTTGTGCCATGCAGCGCACGGTGTTCTTTATTATCAGAAGGACGTTCTACAGTAAGTACATTGTCCTCAATTTTAATCTTCATATCAGGATGAAACGTACGAGTTAATTCTCCTTTTGGTCCTTTCACGGTTACAGTGTTGTCATTCAGAGTAACTGTAACGCCTGAAGGAATCTCAAGTAGCTTCTTACCTACACGAGACATACCAAACACCTCCATTCATGTTAAACTTCTTACCAAACGTATGCTAATACTTCTCCGCCAGCCTGTTTAGCGCGGGCTTCTTTATCCGTTAACACACCTTGTGATGTAGAAAGAATTGCGATTCCAAGTCCGTTAAGTACGCGAGGCACTTCGTTTGACTTAGCGTAAACGCGCAGACCTGGTTTGCTGATTCTTTTAAGGCCAGTGATGACACGCTCGTTGTTTTGTCCGTATTTCAAGAAAACACGGATGATGCCTTGTTTGTTATCTTCAATGAATTCTACGTCACGGATGAAACCTTCTCTTTTCAAGATTTCAGCGATTTCTCTTTTCAACTTAGAAGCAGGAATTTCAAGCTTCTCATGACGCACCATGTTTGCATTACGAATACGAGTCAGCATATCTGCAATCGGATCTGTCATAACCATTATTTAATAACCTCCTTCCCATAAACGGGGATTACCAGCTGGCTTTTTTAACGCCAGGAATTTGTCCTTTATATGCAAGTTCACGGAAACAAATACGGCAAAGTTTAAATTTACGAATAACAGAGTGCGGACGGCCGCAGCGTTCGCAGCGAGTGTACTCTTGTACTTTAAACTTCGGTGTGCGTTTTTGTTTCGCAATCATTGACTTTTTAGCCACGATTTCGCCTCCCTTTCATTGATTATTTCTGGAATGGCATACCTAATTGAGTTAACAGTTCACGAGCTTCTTCATCAGTGTTGGCAGTCGTTACAATAACGATGTCCATACCGCGAACTTTAGTTACCTTATCATAGTCAATTTCAGGGAAGATCAGCTGTTCTTTGATTCCTAGTGTGTAGTTTCCGCGACCATCAAAAGATTTTTTTGAAATTCCGCGGAAGTCACGTACACGCGGTAAAGAAACAGAAATTAGTTTATCAAGGAAATCGTACATGCGCTCTCCGCGAAGAGTTACTTTCGCACCGATTGGCATTCCTTCACGAAGACGGAATCCAGCAATAGATTTCTTCGCACGAGTAACGACAGGTTTCTGACCAGCGATAAACGTTAGTTCTTCAACAGCGCTATCGATAGCTTTAGCGTTTTGAACAGCGTCACCAACACCCATGTTGATTACGATTTTTTCGATTTTAGGCACTTGCATCACAGATTTGTATTCGAACTTTTTCATTAATGCAGGTGTAATTTCTTTATTGTACTTTTCTTTAAGGCGGTTCATGAGATAGACCTCCCTTCCTTTATTACTAGTTATCTAGAACTTGCCCAGATTTTTTTGCAACACGAACTTTTTTGCCATTTTCTACTTTGTATCCTACGCGAGTCACTTCACCTGTTTTAGGATCGAGCGGCATTACGTTTGACACATGAATTGGCGCCTCTTGATTTA
This sequence comes from Bacillus haynesii, assembly GCF_014042035.1. Classification (NCBI taxonomy): domain Bacteria; kingdom Bacillati; phylum Bacillota; class Bacilli; order Caryophanales; family Bacillaceae; genus Bacillus; species Bacillus haynesii. The sequence goes on from NZ_CP059494.1 coordinate 2,897,534, forward strand.
AAATTCCGCCTTGAGGGTTTGCTTGAGTCGGCTTTGCGTGCTTCTTCACCATGTTGACACCCTCAACGATTACGCGGTCTTTTTTAGGGAAAGCTGCAAGGATCACACCTTGTTTCCCTTTATCTTTACCAGAGATAACCATTACTTTATCGCCTTTTTTAACATGCATCCTGATCGCACCTCCTTAGTCCGGCATTGATATCATTAAAGTACTTCTGGAGCTAGAGAAACAATTTTCATGAAGTTGTTATCACGAAGTTCACGTGCTACAGGTCCGAAGATACGAGTTCCGCGCGGGCTTTTGTCGTCACGGATGATAACACATGCATTCTCATCGAATTTGATGTAAGATCCGTCATTTCTGCGTGCACCGCTCTTAGAACGTACGATTACAGCTCTCACGACATCACCTTTTTTGACAACGCCTCCTGGTGTTGCTTGTTTAACCGTGCAAACAATGACATCACCAATGTTAGCTGTTTTGCGTCCAGAACCACCAAGCACCTTGATTGTTAATACTTCACGGGCGCCAGAGTTATCAGCTACTTTTAAACGAGTCTCTTGTTGAATCATTATTTGTTACCTCCCTTCGGAAAAAGGTTTCCGAACTTTATTAGATAATAACAGCTTCTTCGACAACTTCAACTAGACGAAAACGTTTAGTCGCAGATAATGGACGAGTTTCCATAATCTTTACGATGTCTCCGATTTTAGCTTGGTTATTTTCATCATGTGCTTTGAATTTTTTAGAGTACTTTACGCGTTTACCGTAGAGTGAATGTTTTTTGTAAGTTTCTACAACGACAGTAATGGTTTTATCCATTTTGTCAGAAACAACACGTCCTTGGTAGACTTTGCGCTGATTGCGTTCGCTCATGTTTTAGAGAACCTCCCTCCGGAATTATTTGTTGGCAGCAATTTCTCTTTCCCGAATCACAGTTTTCATGCGCGCGATTGACTTGCGCACTTCACGAATGCGAGCAGTGTTTTCAAGTTGTCCTGTCGCTAATTGAAAGCGAAGATTGAAAAGTTCTTCTTTAAGAGACTTTACTTTTTGTTCAATTTCAGCAGTGGTAAGGTCACGAATTTCATTAGCTTTCATTTGATTCACCACCAATTTCTTCACGTTTTACGAACTTCGTTTTAATTGGCAATTTGTGAGATGCAAGACGAAGAGCTTCGCGAGCGACTTCCTCAGACACACCAGAAATTTCAAATAAAACTTTGCCCGGTTTTACAACAGCTACCCATCCTTCAGGAGCACCTTTACCGGAACCCATCCGAACCTCTAGAGGCTTAGCTGTATAAGGCTTAGAAGGGAAAATTTTGATCCAAACTTTACCGCCACGTTTCATGTAACGAGTCATCGCAATACGTGCAGCTTCGATTTGGCGGTTTGTGATCCAAGAAGATTCTTGAGCTTGGATACCATATTCACCGAAATGCACTTCAGTGCCGCCTTTCGCACGGCCGCGCATTTTTCCGCGATGCTCTCTGCGATATTTAACGCGTTTTGGCATTAACATATTATTTTCCTCCTTCCTCAGTTTTCTTCTTAGTAGGAAGAACCTCTCCACGATAGATCCAGACTTTTACACCAAGCTTACCGTAAGTTGTGTCAGCTTCAGATGTAGCATAGTCGATGTCTGCACGAAGTGTGTGCAATGGAACAGTTCCTTCACTGTAGTATTCAGAACGAGCGATGTCAGCGCCGCCAAGACGACCGGAAACCATTGTTTTAATTCCTTGTGCACCAGCGCGCATTGTGCGTTGGATTTGTTGCTTTTGCGCACGACGGAAAGAGATACGGTTTTCCAATTGACGAGCAATGTTATCAGCAACTAGCTGAGCATCAAGATCAGCTCTTTTGATTTCAAGAATGTTAATGTGTACACGCTTGCCAGTAAGGCTGTTAAGGGCTTTGCGAAGCGCTTCGACTTCAGAACCGCCTTTACCGATAACCATACCAGGCTTAGCTGTATGGATCGTAATATTTACACGGTTTGCCGCACGCTCGATTTCTACTTTAGAAACAGAAGCGTCAGACAGGCGTTGATTAATAAATTCACGGATTTTTAGATCTTCGTGAAGGAAGTCAGCGTAATCTTTGCCAGCGTACCACTTAGATTCCCAATCACGTATAACCCCAATACGAAGACCGACTGGATTTACCTTTTGACCCACGAGTTATCCCTCCTTCTTTTCTGATACAACGATAGTAATGTGGCTCGTACGTTTGTTGATTTGGCTTGCACGTCCCATAGCGCGCGGACGGAATCTTTTCAACGTAGGGCCTTCGTTTACGTAAGCTTGAGTAACTACCAGGTTGTTTGCATCCATTTCGTAGTTGTGCTCAGCGTTAGCGATAGCAGATTTTAAAACTTTTTCAATAATCGGGGAAGCAGCTTTTGGCGTAAGGTTTAAGATCGATACTGCTTCACCTACTTGCTTGCCTCGAATCAGGTCCATTACTAGACGTGCCTTACGAGGAGCAATACGGACTGTTCTTGCGACAGCTTTAGCTTGTTGCATTTAAAAGCCTCCTCTCATTAGCGTCTTGTTTTTTTGTCATCACTAGCATGACCTTTGTAAGTACGAGTCGGTGCGAATTCACCCAACTTGTGACCTACCATATCTTCAGAGATGTAAACAGGCACATGTTTGCGTCCATCATAGACTGCGATTGTGTGACCGATAAATTGCGGGAAAATAGTAGAACGGCGAGACCAAGTTTTCACAACTTGTTTCTTATCCGCTTCATTTAATTTCTCGATTTTTGTCATTAGATGATCATCGACAAATGGTCCTTTTTTTAAGCTGCGAGCCATTTTGGAACCTCCCTTCGTGATTGCACTACGGTCCGATATGAACCGTAGACAACCCCGTTATTTATTTTTACGACGACGTACGATGAATTTATCTGATTTGTTCTTTTTCTTACGAGTTTTGAATCCAAGAGTTGGTTTACCCCATGGAGACATAGGTGATTTACGTCCGATTGGAGCGCGTCCTTCACCACCACCGTGCGGGTGATCGTTAGGGTTCATAACAGAACCACGAACTGTAGGACGGATGCCTTTCCAGCGTGAACGTCCTGCTTTACCGATGTTGATCAGTTCATGCTGTTCGTTACCCACTTGACCGATTGTTGCGCGGCAAGCTGAAAGAATCATGCGAACTTCACCGGAGTTCAGACGTACAAGAACGTATTTTCCTTCTTTACCAAGAACTTGGGCAGATGTACCAGCTGAACGTACAAGCTGTCCGCCTTTTCCAGGTTTTAATTCAATGTTGTGCACAACTGTACCAACAGGGATGTTGATCAGTGGAAGTGCGTTACCTACTTTAATGTCAGCTTCTGGACCTGACATAATTTCAGTACCTACTTGAAGGCCCTTAGGAGCCAAGATGTAGCGTTTTTCTCCGTCTACATAGTTAATTAGAGCAATGTTAGCTGAACGGTTTGGATCGTACTCAACTGTAGCAACGCGTCCAGGTATACCATCTTTATCGCGTTTGAAGTCGATAATACGGTATTGGCGTTTATGTCCGCCGCCTTGATGACGTACAGTTAATTTACCTTGGTTGTTGCGTCCGCCTTTTTTGTGAAGCGGTGAAAGCAAGGATTTTTCCGGCTGATCTGTCGTGATTTCCGCGAAATCAGAAGAAGTCATGCCGCGACGTCCGTTAGAGGTCGGTTTGTACTTTTTAATCGCCATTTTGAATTTCCCTCCTTCTTTTTACAAGTGATTAAGCTTCAAAAATTTCGATTTCTTTGCTGTCTTCAGTAAGCTTAACAATCGCTTTTCTGCGTTTGTTTGTCATACCAGAGTAGCGGCCGACACGTTTGAATTTCCCTTTGTAGTTCATGATGTTGACTTTTTCAACTTTCACTCCAAAGATTTGTTCAACAGCGTCTTTTACTTCAGTTTTGTTAGCTTTTACGTCTACTTCAAACGTGTATTTTTTTTCAGTCATTAAATCAGCAGAACGTTCAGTAATGACGGGGCGCTTTAGAACATCACGAGGATCTTTCATTATGCAAGCACCTCCTCTACTTTTTCAACCGCTGCTTTCGTCATCACAAGCTTCTCGTGACCGACAACATCGAGGACGTTGATTCCGTTAGCTTCAACAACAGTAACTCCAGGAAGGTTGCGAGCAGATAGTTCAACTGTCTCGTTTGCATCCGCAGTTACGATTAAAGCTTTCTTCTCGATAGACAGACCTTTAAGGATAGCTGCCATTTCTTTTGTTTTAACCGCATCAAGATTAAGATCTTCAAGAACGATCAAGTTGTTGTCATTCACTTTAGAAGACAATGCTGATTTGATAGCCAAGCGGCGAACTTTTTTCGGTAATTTATATGCATAGCTGCGTGGTGTAGGACCGAATACGATACCACCTCCGCGCCATTGCGGTGAACGGATAGATCCTTGACGAGCACGGCCGGTACCTTTTTGACGCCAAGGTTTGCGACCTCCGCCACGTACTTCCGAACGATTTTTTACTTTATGAGTTCCTTGACGTAAGGAAGCTCTTTGCATAAGAATAGCGTCGAATACTACGCTCTCATTTGGCTCAATTCCAAATACAGAGTCGTTTAATTCGATATCACCAGCAGTAGAACCGTTTTGGTTATATAAAGCTACTTTTGGCATGATCAATTTCCTCCTTTCCTAAGAGAATTATTTAGATTTAACAGCACTTTTAACAGTGACTAGTGATTTTTTTGCACCAGGAACGTTACCTTTAACTAAAAGAAGGTTGCGCTCTGCATCCACTTTTACGATTTCAAGGTTTTGAACAGTGATTTGCTCTCCGCCCATACGTCCAGGCAACAGTTTTCCTTTGAATACACGGTTAGGATCTACCGGTCCCATTGAACCAGGACGGCGATGGTAGCGTGAACCGTGAGACATAGGTCCGCGAGATTGTCCGTGGCGTTTGATAGCACCTTGGAAACCTTTACCTTTCGATGTACCTGTTACATCTACGACTTCTCCGTTAGAGAAAATATCAACTTTGACTTCCTGACCAACTTCATACGCATCCATATCCACTCCGCGTAATTCCTTAACGAAGCGCTTAGGAGCAGTTTCCGCTTTTGCAACGTGTCCTTTTTCTGGTTTGTTGGCAAGCTTCTCACGCTTGTCGTCAAAACCGATCTGAATCGCTTCATAGCCGTCGTTTTCAGAAGTTTTCTTCTGAAGTACAACGTTAGGAGCAGCTTCGATAACAGTTACCGGAATAAGATCACCGTTTTCTGCGAAAACTTGCGTCATACCAATTTTTCTTCCTAAGATTCCTTTGGTCATTCGTCACACCTCCTATAAAAATCATTCTATATTTTAGATTAAAGTTTAATTTCGATATCGACACCAGATGGTAAATCTAATCGCATTAAAGCATCGACAGTTTGTGGTGTTGGGTTCACAATGTCGATTAAACGTTTATGTGTACGCATTTCGAATTGCTCACGAGAATCTTTGTATTTGTGCACCGCACGAAGGATTGTGTAAACTGATTTCTCAGTTGGCAACGGAATCGGACCAGAAACACTGGCTCCGGAACGTTTAGCCGTTTCAACAATCTTCTCAGCAGATTGATCAAGGATTCTATGATCATACGCTTTTAAACGAATACGAATTTTTTGTTTTGCCATTATTTTCCCTCCTTTTCGCCTACTTACATTAGACAATTCTCCGTGAGAAAAACCTGAATCACCTTGCCATGGCAAAGCGGCCGGGTGTGTCAGCAACCTCTCACTTCATCGCAGTCAAAGACCAACATGCACTATTATACAAAATTTATAGGCAAGTTGCAAGGTAATATTGAATATTACCGGCTTTTGCACACTTTTTTTATTATACAGATTCAAGCAGTGTTAATCAAGGACTTACAGGCGGAAAATAAATCCCATTTCAATAACGGCGTAAATAAAAAACGAGACCCGGCTGGATCTCGTTTTTTATTTTATAAGTATTATTCGATGATAGAAGAAACAACGCCAGAACCAACTGTACGTCCGCCTTCACGGATAGAGAAGCGAGTTCCGTCTTCGATCGCGATTGTTGAAATCAATTCAACAGTCATTTCGATGTTGTCTCCAGGCATAACCATTTCTACGCCTTCTGGAAGCTGAATGATACCAGTTACGTCAGTTGTACGGAAGTAGAACTGAGGACGGTAGTTAGAGAAGAATGGAGTGTGACGTCCACCCTCTTCTTTAGAAAGAACGTAAACTTCAGCTTTAAATTTTTTGTGCGGAGTGATTGTACCTGGTTGAGCAAGTACTTGACCGCGTTGGATTTCTTCACGAGATACACCGCGAAGAAGTGCACCGATGTTGTCTCCAGCTTCTGCATAGTCAAGAAGCTTACGGAACATTTCAACACCTGTAACAGTTGTTTTCTTGTTTTCTTCTTGAAGACCGATGATTTCAACTTCGTCACCGACTTTAACTTGTCCGCGCTCTACGCGTCCAGTAGCAACTGTTCCACGACCTGTGATTGAGAATACGTCCTCAACAGGCATCATGAATGGTTTGTCAGTTTCACGCTCTGGAGTTGGGATGTACTCGTCAACAGCAGCCATCAGTTCAAAGATTTTTTCTTCGTACTGAGCATCTCCTTCAAGAGCTTTAAGAGCAGAACCTTTGATAACTGGTACATCGTCACCAGGGAACTCATACTCAGAAAGAAGATCGCGAACTTCCATTTCAACTAGCTCAAGAAGCTCTTCGTCGTCTACCATGTCGCATTTGTTCAAGAATACTACGATGTAAGGCACACCTACGTTACGAGAAAGAAGGATGTGCTCACGAGTTTGTGGCATTGGGCCGTCAGCAGCAGAAACAACAAGGATCGCGCCGTCCATTTGCGCAGCACCAGTGATCATGTTTTTAACATAGTCAGCGTGTCCTGGGCAGTCAACGTGTGCATAGTGACGGTTGTCAGTTTCGTACTCAACGTGTGCAGTAGAGATTGTGATACCGCGCTCACGCTCTTCTGGAGCACCGTCGATTTGGTCGTATGCCATAGCAGTACCTTTACCAGATTTCTTATGAAGCACAGTAGTGATAGCAGCTGTTAATGTAGTTTTACCATGGTCAACGTGTCCAATTGTACCAATGTTGGCATGTGATTTGGAACGGTCGAATTTTTCTTTAGCCATTCTGAAAATCCTCCTTAAAAAGGTTAGTTTTTGTTATATAGAGTGATAGAAAGTGAAAGCAATGTTTCACTTTCTCATCTTACAATAGTATTTATACTTTAATGAAGAGGCAAAATCAATTATTCACCTTGATTTTTTTTGATGATCTCATCAGCGATGCTCTTAGGCACTTCTTCGTAGTGGTCGAAGACCATTGTGAACGTACCGCGTCCTTGTGTGTTTGAACGGAGAGCCGTAGCGTAACCGAACATTTCAGAAAGTGGAACCATCGCGCGAACGACTTGAGCGTTTCCGCGTCCTTCCATACCTTCTACGCGACCGCGACGTGATGTAATGTCACCCATGATGTCTCCCATGTATTCTTCTGGGATAACGACTTCAACTTTGGAGATCGGCTCAAGAATAACCGGGTTACACTTGCTTGCCGCGTTTTTAAGCGCCATTGAAGCAGCGATTTTAAACGCCATTTCGTTAGAGTCGACATCGTGATAAGAACCGTCAAACAGTTTCGCTTTGATGTCGATTACAGGGTAACCTGCGATTACACCGTTTTGAAGTGAATCTTCAAGCCCTGCTTGAACAGCCGGAATGTATTCACGAGGAACGACACCACCGACAATTGCGTTTTCGAACTCAAAGCCTTTTCCTTCTTCGTTTGGAGAGAATTCGATCCAAACGTGTCCGAACTGTCCGCGTCCACCAGACTGACGTACGAATTTACCTTCAACTTGCGCGCTCGCACGGAATGTTTCACGATACGCAACTTGAGGTGCACCAACGTTGGCTTCAACTTTAAATTCGCGTTTCATACGGTCAACGATGATATCAAGGTGAAGCTCACCCATACCGCCGATGATCGTTTGACCTGTTTCAACGTCAGTATGCGCACGGAATGTTGGATCCTCTTCAGCCAATTTAGCCAGCGCAGTAGACATTTTGTCTTGGTCAGCCTTAGATTTAGGCTCGATTGCAACGTGGATAACAGGCTCAGGGAATTCCATTGATTCCAGAATAACAAGGTTTTTCTCGTCGCAAAGCGTGTCCCCTGTAGTCGTGTCTTTCAAACCTACAGCAGCAGCGATATCCCCTGCGTACACAGTAGAAATTTCTTCACGGCTGTTGGCGTGCATTTGCAAAATACGGCCGACGCGCTCACGTTTGCCTTTTGTTGAGTTTCTTACGTATGAACCGGAATCAAGAGTTCCTGAGTACACACGGAAGAATGTCAATTTACCAACGTAAGGGTCAGTCATAACTTTAAATGCAAGTGCTGAGAAAGGTGCGTCGTCAGAAGACTCACGAGTAACCTCTTCTTCAGAATCAGGCAGAGTACCTTTGATTGCTGGTACGTCAGTTGGAGCTGGCAGGTAGTCAAGAACTGCGTCAAGCACTAATTGAACACCTTTGTTTTTGAAAGCTGAACCACAAAGAACCGGATAGAACTCAACGTTACAAGTTCCCTTGCGGATTGCCGCTTTCAGCTCGTCAACTGTAATTTCTTCGCCTTCCAAGTACTTCATCATAAGCTCTTCATCAAGCTCAGCGACAGCTTCAATCAAGCTAGCGCGAAGCTCTTCAGCTTTGTCTTTGTACTCAGCAGGGATTTCACGCGCATCAGAGCGTGTTCCGAGATCATCTTCATAGTAGTACGCAACGTTTTCTACAAGATCAATGATCCCTTCGAAATTGTCTTCGGCGCCAATCGGTAATTGGATCGCGTGAGCGTTCGCCTCAAGACGGTCTCTAAGAGTTCCTACAGAGTAAAGGAAGTCCGCACCCGTTTTGTCCATCTTGTTGACAAATACGATACGAGGTACTCCGTAAGTTGTTGCCTGACGCCAAACTGTTTCAGTTTGCGGCTCAACGCCTGATTGTGCGTCAAGAACGGCAACGGCACCATCAAGTACGCGCAGGGAACGTTCAACCTCAACTGTGAAGTCTACGTGTCCTGGTGTGTCGATGATGTTTACGCGGTAGCCTTTCCACTGTGCAGTTGTTGCAGCAGATGTGATTGTGATACCGCGTTCTTGTTCCTGCTCCATCCAGTCCATTTGGGAAGCCCCTTCATGAGTTTCACCAATTTTATGGATACGGCCTGTGTAGAACAAGATACGTTCAGTTGTTGTCGTTTTACCGGCATCGATGTGAGCCATGATTCCGATATTACGAGTTTTTTCTAAGGAGAACTCTCTTGCCATTGGGTCTTTTCTCCTTCCTTCTTAGGGAATAATATTTTGTCGTGTGAGATTACCAGCGATAGTGAGCGAACGCTTTGTTTGCTTCAGCCATCTTATGAGTATCTTCACGTTTCTTAACAGCAGCACCAGTGTTGTTAGCTGCATCAAGGATTTCGTTAGCTAAACGCTCTTCCATCGTTTTTTCTCCGCGAAGACGAGCGTAGTTTACTAACCAGCGAAGTCCAAGAGTCGTACGGCGTTCAGGACGAACCTCTACAGGTACTTGGTAGTTCGCACCACCTACGCGGCGTGCTTTAACTTCAAGCACAGGCATGATGTTCTTCAATGCTTGTTCGAAAACCTCCATTGCATCGTTGCCGGTACGTTCTTTAATAATATCGAATGACTTGTATAGGATTGTTTGAGCTTTACCTTTTTTACCGTCGATCATCATTTTGTTGATCAAACGAGTAACCAGTTTAGAGTTGTAAAGCGGATCAGGTAAAACGTCTCTTTTTGCTACAGGACCTTTACGTGGCATCTGATTATCCTCCCTTCTCTTGTTACGGGTTTACAGTAAGCAGAGGGATTTCACGGTTCAGCTGCCGGGATCAAACTGACGCTTGGCGCGAAAAGCCTGATGCCCTTAACAGCATTGCCAGAACTCCTTGCTTTTAAAAACCCTATTATTTGTATTTAAACGGAATTATTTTTTCTTAGGACGTTTTGTACCGTATTTAGAACGGCCTTGTGCACGGTTTTCAACTCCGGCAGTATCAAGTGCGCCACGCACGATGTGGTAGCGTACCCCCGGTAAGTCTTTTACACGTCCACCGCGGATCAATACGACACTGTGCTCTTGCAGGTTGTGTCCGATACCAGGAATGTAGGCCGTAACCTCGATTCCGTTAGTTAAGCGAACACGGGCATATTTACGAAGCGCTGAGTTCGGCTTCTTCGGTGTCATTGTACCAACACGGGTACATACTCCGCGTTTTTGTGGTGAAGATACGTTAGTGTGCTCTTTCTTGAAGCTGTTGTATCCTTTGTTAAGTGCTGGAGACTTAGATGTTTCAACTTTGCTTACGCGTCCTTTGCGGACTAGCTGATTAATTGTAGGCATTTTGTATTTCCTCCCTTCATCATGTTTTATAACCCACATACCCAGGTGGTTCATTTAAAAGCAAAAAACAATGCCTTTGCATAAAAGCAAAAACAACGAGTACGTTATTGAATAATGGCAACAGCTGCAGCTCCGACTTCAATTCCGCAGGCTTTGCCGAGCTTTTTCATGGACTCTGCCATTGAGACGGGAACCCCTTGTTCATTTGCCAGGTTAATAACACCAGACGTCAGACAAGGATCAGCGTCTTTTGCTACGACGACTTCCTTAACAGAATTGCGCTTCAGTGCTTTGACTGTCTGCTTCGTACCGATAATAATAGATTGAGCCTGTGATACTTTATCATAAGACATCATATATCCTCCAAAGTAACAGGTTTAAATTGAGCACCTTGGTTATATTATCATCCTGAAAGAAGGATGTCAACATATGATGACAATTTTTAGTGACATCCTTCTTTAGGATTTTTTTATCTATTCAGCCGGAACCATTTCATCAGATGATTGGACTTGCAATACCGGCTTCACTTTACGGTAGTTCAGCATACCCGTTCCAGCAGGAACAAGCTTACCGATGATAACATTCTCTTTCAGACCGAGAAGCTCATCACGTTTTCCTTTGATCGCTGCATCTGTCAGGACACGTGTTGTTTCCTGGAATGACGCGGCAGACAGGAAGGAATCCGTTTCAAGCGATGCTTTGGTGATACCAAGAAGCACCGGACGGCCTGTTGCAGGGCGTTTGCCTTCAAGCAGAACTTTTTTGTTTGCTTCTGTAAACTGGTGAATATCGAGCAGCGTGCCTGGCAGCACTTCCGTGTCGCCGGCATCGATGACACGCACTTTGCGAAGCATCTGGCGAACCATAACCTCGACGTGCTTATCTCCGATTTCAACCCCTTGCATACGATAAACCTTCTGCACTTCATGAAGGAGGTATTCTTGAACCGTGGTGATGTCAGTAACTTTCAGAAGTTCTTTCGGATCGACCGAACCTTCTGTCAGTACTTGACCACGGGAAATTTTCTCTCCTTCAGTGACTTTCAAGCGTGCATTGTAAGGCGCCGTATATGAACGGCTTTCAACTTCGCCCTGAACGACGATTTCCTGCTGTTTATCGCGGACTTCATTAATTTCGGCCACGACACCGTCAATTTCAGAGATTGTCGCTTGACCTTTAGGGTTTCGCGCTTCAAACAATTCCTGGATACGCGGCAAACCTTGTGTAATATCGTCTCCGGCAACCCCGCCCGTATGGAAGGTACGCATCGTTAACTGTGTACCCGGCTCACCAATGGACTGGGCAGCGATGATTCCGACTGCTTCCCCGACTTCGACATCGGTTCCTGTTGCCAGGTTGCGGCCGTAGCATCGTTTACATACACCATGTGACGTATTACATGTAAATGCGGAGCGGATCCACACTTCTTCAATGCCTGCTTCGACAATTTCGAGCGCTTTATCTTCGTCGATCAGCTCGTTTTCATTCACGAGCATTTCACCTGTTTCCGGATGTTTAACAGGTTTTCTCGCGAATCGGCCGACAAGACGCTCTTCAAGACGCTCGATCACTTCTGTGCCTTCCGTGATGGCTTTGGCAAGAATGCCTCGGTCCGTACCGCAGTCAGTCTCACGAATGATGACGTCTTGGGCTACGTCTACGAGACGGCGTGTCAGGTAACCTGAGTCGGCTGTCTTCAGGGCCGTATCCGCAAGACCTTTACGCGCACCGTGAGTAGAAATAAAGTACTCGAGTACCGTTAAACCTTCGCGGAAACTTGACTTGATCGGAAGTTCGATGATCCGTCCAGCCGGGTTGGCCATCAGACCGCGCATACCCGCAAGCTGCGTAAAGTTTGATGCGTTACCCCGGGCTCCGGAATCACTCATCATATAGATCGGGTTGATTTCATCCAAGGATTTCATCAGCTTGCCTTGGATCGTATCTTTAGCTGCACTCCAGATGGAAATGACCCGTTCATAACGCTCTTCTTCAGTTATCAGACCGCGTCTGAACTGCTTCATCACGTTATCGACTTTTCCTTGCGCTTCTTCAAGGATTTCCTGTTTGTCGTCCAATACGACGATATCGGAAACACCGACCGTAATTCCGGCTTTTGTAGAATATTTAAAGCCGAGGTTTTTCATGCGGTCAAGCATTTTTGATGTTTCTGTAATATGGAATCTTTTGAAGATCTCCGCAATGATTTTACCCAAAATGCCTTTTTTGAACGGCTGGTTGATTTCCTGGTTCTTAATGGCTTCTTTAACATCTGCACCGTAATCCAAGAAGAAACGGTCAGGCGTTTTTTCTTCAATGTTGCTCTTCGTCGGTTCGTTCATGTACGGGAACGACGGCGGAAGAATTTCGTTAAAGATCAGTTTTCCGACAGTTGTAATGAGCAGCTTGGAACGCTGTTCTTCTGTAAATGTTTCATTTTTCAAGGAGTTAACCGCAACGGCTACTCTCGTATGCAAATGAACATATCCGTTTTGATAAGCAAGAAGCGCTTCATCCGTATCTTTGAAAACCATACCTTCGCCGACTGCACCAGCGCGTTCCAGCGTCAGATAATAGTTTCCAAGTACCATATCCTGAGACGGCGTAACAACCGGTTTTCCGTCTTTAGGGTTCAGGATGTTTTGCGCAGCGAGCATAAGAATGCGCGCCTCAGCTTGCGCCTCTGCTGATAAAGGAACGTGAACCGCCATTTGGTCTCCGTCAAAGTCAGCGTTGTATGCCGTACATACAAGCGGATGAAGACGGATGGCACGACCTTCAACAAGCGTTGGCTCAAACGCCTGAATACCCAATCTGTGAAGCGTAGGTGCACGGTTAAGAAGCACAGGGTGTTCTTTGATAACTGATTCAAGGACATCCCAGACTTCCGGCTGAACGCGCTCAATTTTACGCTTCGCACTCTTAATGTTGTGGGCAAGACCTTTTTCAACAAGCTCTTTCATGACGAATGGCTTGAATAGTTCCAGCGCCATTTCCTTCGGAAGACCGCATTGATACATTTTCAGGTTCGGACCTACGACAATAACCGAACGGCCTGAGTAGTCTACACGTTTACCGAGAAGGTTTTGACGGAAACGGCCTTGTTTACCTTTCAGCATGTGAGAAAGGGATTTTAACGGTCTGTTTCCCGGACCTGTAACAGGACGGCCTCTGCGTCCGTTATCGATCAAAGCGTCCACGGCTTCTTGAAGCATGCGCTTTTCGTTTTGAACGATAATGCTTGGCGCTCCAAGATCCAAGAGACGTTTTAAACGATTGTTACGGTTGATGACACGGCGGTACAAATCGTTCAGGTCGGAAGTTGCAAAACGTCCACCGTCAAGCTGTACCATAGGTCGCAGCTCAGGCGGGATGACTGGAAGAACGTCCAGGATCATCCATGACGGCTTATTTCCGGAGTTGCGGAAGGCTTCCAATACTTCCAGACGTTTGATCGCACGTGTGCGGCGCTGTCCTTGTGACGTTTTAAGCTCTTCTTTCAGCATATCCACTTCTTTATCGAGGTCGATATCCTGAAGGAGCTTATGAATCGCTTCAGCACCCATTGATGCTTGGAACTTATTTCCGTATTTATCAAGGTACGCCCGGTACTCTTTTTCAGAAAGAAGCTGTTTTTTCTCAAGCGGTGTATTGGCCGGATCTGTTACGACGTAAGAAGCAAAGTAAATGACTTCTTCCAATGCGCGCGGAGACATATCCAACACAAGACCCATACGGCTCGGGATTCCTTTAAAATACCAGATGTGAGAAACCGGGGCTGCCAGCTCGATATGCCCCATTCTCTCACGACGGACTTTAGCCCGGGTTACTTCAACTCCACAACGGTCACAGACTACGCCTTTATAACGAACCCGCTTGTACTTTCCGCAGTGGCATTCCCAGTCCTTTTGAGGACCGAAAATGCGCTCGCAGAAGAGACCATCTTTTTCAGGTTTCAAAGTACGATAGTTGATTGTTTCAGGCTTTTTCACTTCTCCGTAAGACCATGAACGGATTTTGTCAGGTGAAGCGAGACCGATGTTCATATACTCAAAATTGTTCACATCCAGCAAGGGGCCTACCTCCCTTTTTATCTTCGGGTTATACCCTGTCACTTGCGTATATAATTCATTTATTCTTTTGTGACGACATCGCGTTCTACGTCAGCAGAAACGAACTCTTCGGACTCTTCATCATTCGGCAGAGAAAGGCCTTCGTTTTGTTTCGCGTCTTCGTCGTCTTCCAAGTCTCTCATTTCGATTTCTTCTTCGTCGCTTGATAGAATTTTGACGTCCATACCTAAGCTTTGAAGCTCTTTGATCAATACTTTGAACGATTCCGGAACACCAGGTTCTGGAACATTATCGCCTTTTACGATGGCTTCGTATGTTTTCACACGGCCTACGACATCATCCGATTTAACAGTCAGGATTTCTTGAAGCGTATATGCTGCACCGTAAGCTTCAAGCGCCCAAACTTCCATCTCTCCAAAACGCTGTCCACCGAACTGCGCTTTACCTCCGAGAGGCTGCTGAGTAACGAGTGAGTAAGGACCAGTTGAACGTGCGTGCAATTTGTCGTCAACCATGTGAGCCAGTTTGATCATGTACATGATACCGACAGAAACACGGTTGTCAAACGGCTCTCCAGTTCGGCCGTCGTAAAGGACGGTTTTTGCGTCCCTTGACATGCCGGCTTCTTCAAGCGTTTCCCACACATCTTCTTCACGGGCACCGTCAAATACCGGTGACGCGACATGGAGACCGAGGCGGCGTGCAGCCATACCAAGGTGAAGCTCCAACACCTGCCCGATGTTCATACGCGATGGTACGCCCAGCGGGTTTAACATGATGTCAATCGGCGTTCCGTCAGGCAGATACGGCATATCTTCCTCCGGAAGGATTTTCGAAATAACACCTTTGTTACCGTGGCGTCCGGCCATTTTATCCCCTTCAGAAATTTTACGCTTCTGAACGATGTAGACGCGGACGAGCTGGTTAACGCCCGGAGGCAGTTCGTCTCCGTCTTCGCGGTTGAACACTTTTACATCAAGGATGATACCGCCGCCTCCGTGAGGTACACGCAGCGACGTATCGCGGACTTCACGCGCTTTTTCCCCGAAGATGGCGTGAAGCAGGCGTTCTTCAGCTGTAAGCTCAGTAACACCTTTAGGCGTTACTTTACCAACAAGAAGATCTCCGTCTTTTACTTCAGCACCGACACGGATAATTCCGCGTTCATCGAGATTGCGAAGAGCGTCCTCACCGACGTTTGGAATATCGCGTGTGATTTCTTCAGGTCCGAGCTTAGTATCCCGGGCTTCTGATTCGTATTCTTCAATATGAATAGACGTGTATACGTCGTCTTTTACAAGGCGTTCGCTCATGATGATGGCATCCTCGTAGTTGTAGCCATCCCATGTCATAAAGCCGACCATGACGTTGCGTCCAAGGGCAAGCTCACCTTTTTCCATGGACGGACCGTCAGCTAAAATTTCACCTTTTACAACCTCATCACCGACACTTACGATCGGACGCTGGTTGTAGCAAGTTCCCTGGTTGGAACGAACAAACTTCAGCAGGCTGTATTTATCAAGGTTCCCTTTGACTTTCTGGCCGTCGACTTCTTCATAGCGGCGCACCCAGATGTTTTTCGCTTCCACCCGTTCAACGATACCAGGGTGGCGGCAAATAACAGCGGCACCGGAGTCTTTCGCAGACACATATTCCATTCCGGTTCCGACGATCGGCGATTCAGGCTGCATAAGAGGTACAGCCTGACGTTGCATGTTCGCTCCCATAAGGGCGCGGTTTGAGTCATCGTTTTCCAAGAAAGGAATACATGCAGTCGCGGCAGAGACAACCTGTTTAGGCGAAACGTCCATATAGTCGACGCGGTCTTTCGGAACAACGGTGTTCTCCCCTCTGAAACGGGCGACGATGCTGTCGTCCACAAAAGATCCGTCATCATTCAGGCGTGCGTTTGCCTGGGCAACGACATAGTTGTCTTCTTCATCAGCTGTCAAGTAATCGATTCTCGGCGTTACTTTTCCAGTCTCAGGATCAACGCGGCGATACGGCGTTTCGATGAAGCCGAAACGGTTCACTTTCGCGAATGAAGAAAGCGAGTTGATCAAGCCGATGTTTGGACCCTCAGGGGTTTCAATCGGACACATCCGGCCGTAGTGGGAATAGTGAACGTCACGGACTTCCATTCCTGCGCGCTCACGGGTCAAACCGCCCGGTCCGAGCGCTGACAGACGGCGCTTATGCGTCAGCTCAGCAAGCGGATTCGTCTGATCCATAAACTGAGAAAGCTGAGAGCTTCCGAAAAACTCTTTGATTGATGCGATGACAGGGCGAATATTGATCAGCTGCTGCGGCGTGATCGTGTTTGTGTCTTGAATAGACATTCTTTCACGAACAACACGCTCCATTCTGCTTAAACCGATACGGAATTGGTTTTGCAGAAGCTCTCCCACTGAACGGAGACGGCGGTTTCCTAAATGGTCGATATCATCGGTATCGCCCACTCCGTGAAGGAGGTTAAAGAAATAGCTGATGGAAGAGATAATATCAGAAGGTGTAATATTTTTAACGCCTTCTTCAATATAAGCATTTCCAATCACATTGATTGTCTGCTCCCCTTCTTGATCTGTCGGGGCATAGATTTTGATAGACTGAAGTGTCACTTCATCTTCGACAACTCCGCCGTTCGGATACAGCTTTTTAAAACCGATTCCGTTTTCAAGGTACGGCAGAACTTTGTCAAGCGTTCTTCTGTCTAAAATCGCGCCTTTTTCGGCAAGGATTTCGCCTGTTTCAGGATCGACCAGCGTTTCAGCAAGCCGCTGATTAAACAGTCGGTTTTTGATGTGAAGCTTTTTATTAATTTTATAACGTCCTACACTTGCAAGGTCATATCTTTTCGGATCAAAGAACCTTGAATCAAGCAGGCTTTTTGCGTTTTCTACTGTAGGCGGCTCCCCTGGACGAAGACGCTCGTAGATTTCAAGAAGTGCTTTATCGGTGTTTTCCGTATTATCTTTATCAAGCGTATTGCGCAAATACTCGTTTTCACCGATGAGATCAATGATCTCTTGGTCAGATCCGAAGCCAAGAGCACGCAAAAGAACCGTAACCGGCAACTTACGTGTGCGATCGATGCGTACGTAAACAACATCTTTCGCATCAGTCTCGTATTCTAACCATGCGCCACGGTTTGGAATGACAGTCGCGGTAAAACCTTTCTTACCGTTTTTGTCTACTTTACCACTAAAATATACACTTGGAGAACGAACGAGCTGAGATACAATGACCCGTTCCGCACCGTTGATAATAAAGGTTCCAGTGTCTGTCATAATAGGGAAATCACCCATGAAGACATCCTGATCCTTTACTTCGCCGGTCTCTTTGTTGATTAAGCGAACTTTAACCCGCAGCGGAGCTGAGTAGGTCACATCGCGCTCTTTTGATTCTTCTACCGGATACTTAGGCTCGCCCAAGCTGTAGTCGATAAATTCCAGAGAGAGGTTACCAGTGAAATCCTCAATTGGCGATATGTCTTGAAACATCTCTCTAAGACCCTCATCAAGAAACCACTGATAAGAAGAGGTTTGAATTTCAATGAGATTTGGTAATTCTAACACTTCGCTAATGCGTGCATAGCTTCTGCGCTGGCGGTGTCGTCCATACTGAACTAGTTGACCTGTCAACTGATTCACCCCTCAAATCATGCGTAATATATGTGTAACAAGCATTTCTTCCGCAAATATGTAAGAAATACTTTTACAAGACAAAAGAAAAAAGGGTTTCTAATTTAGAAAACCACATCCAAAAACAAAATACCGATTTTATTAGTGTTCCCAATAATGTATATTTTATACAAACCTAGGCGTTTCTTAAAAACAGCAGCAAAATATATACATTGGCATTTTATAATATTAACATAGCTGAAAATCCGAGTCAAACTTTTTTTGCTTTGATGATATAGTACCCTTTCTTTTTTTGAACGACTTCAACGTCCGCAAAAAGTTCTTTTAATTTTTCAATGGCAGAAGGCCCGCCTTGTTTTTTCTGAATGACGACCCACAGCTCTCCTGAAGGCCGCAAATGTTCAGCGCTTTTTTCAAAGATGGCGTGCACAGTTTTTTTCCCGGCGCGTATGGGGGGATTAGTAATAATAGAAGCGAATTTTTTTGCAGGTTCGACGTTGGCAAACAGATCACTCTGATAGATCTTTATGTTGTCGATCTGATTATTTAACGCGTTTTCCTTCGAAAGTTCGACAGCTCTTTCATTAACATCGATCATGTGAACCATTCGATCTTCGAAATCCGCAGCAAGCGAAAGACCAATCGGGCCATAGCCGCAGCCTACATCCAAAAAATCACCTTCTGCATCCGGTTCCCGGAAAGCTTCAATCAGCAGCCTTGAGCCAAAGTCCACTTCTCTTTTTGAAAAAACTCCGCTGTCGCTGATAAAAGTAAACGTCCGGTTTCTCAAGTGAAATGCCCACGTTGATCTGCTGCTTTTTGCTGAAGGTTTTTCCGAATAATAATGGTCAGTCATCACAGAACCTCCTCAGTTGGTGAACTCTCCAGATATCTTGAAACAAGATGGCTTATCTTATGCGGAAGGGACTACAATTAATTAGCAAAGAAAAAGCCCGCTTTTAAAAGCGAGCTTTCCCCTAAAGATTAGGTGAAGATTACTTAACTTCTACAGAAGCGCCAACTTCTTCAAGTTTAGCTTTAAGCTCTTCAGCTTCTTCTTTCGCAATACCTTCTTTAAGAGGTTTTGGAGTGTTGTCAACAAGTTCTTTAGCTTCTTTCAAGCCAAGACCAGTGATTTCACGAACCACTTTGATAACTTTGATTTTTTGATCTCCTGCACCAGCAAGAACAAGATCAAATTCAGTTTTTTCTTCAGCAGCACCGCCAGCAGCAGCTCCGCCAGCTACAGCTACAGGAGCAGCAGCAGTTACGCCAAATTCTTCTTCGATTGCTTTTACTAAGTCGTTCAATTCAAGTACAGTTGCTTCTTTAACGGAAGCAATGATTTCTTCGATATTTAAAGCCATTTGTAATTCCTCCATTTTGTTTTATTTTTTAGATACTGACAATATTAAGCGCCTTGTTCTTCCTTTTGTTCTGCAACAGCTTTAGTTGCAAGAGCAAGGTTGCGAACTGGAGCTTGAAGTACGCTAAGCAACATAGAAAGCAAGCCTTCGCGAGATGGAAGTTCAGCAAGAGCTTTCACTTCTTCTACTGTAGACACTTTGCCTTCGATTACGCCAGCTTTGATTTCAAGAGCTTCGTGCTTTTTAGCAAACTCGTTAAGAACTTTAGCTGGAGCGACAACATCTTCAGTGCTGAATGCAATCGCATTCGGTCCTGTTAAGAAATCGTTCAAACCATCAAGTTCAGCTTGTTCAACCGCACGGCGAGTCATCGTGTTTTTGTACACTTTGAACTCAACGTTAGCTTCGCGAAGCTGTTTACGAAGTTCTGTTACTTCAGCTACGTTAAGGCCGCGATAGTCAACGATGATCGTTGATTTACTTTCTTTCAGTTTAGAAGTAATTTCTTCAACAACAACTTTTTTTGTTTCAATTGCGCTGCTCATGGTTACACCTCCTGTAAGATTCATCTGTGTAACACTTATACCGTTCGGTGATCACGTTCTTTAACGACATGTTCCATATAAAAAGCCTCCATTCGACATGGAGGCTGTATATACAAGCATACGTAACGCTAGAGCTGTGATATATATACACCTCGGTAGGAAATTAAGCCTTATCGGCACCTACTGTCTACGGTATAAATGGACATATTTTATTTTTACAACGTTTTGAATTATATCAGAACGTCTTATCAAAAGTCAATATTATTTTACGTTGAAAGTTGAAGGGTCCACTTTGATTCCAGGTCCCATTGTAGATGTAACAGAAACGTTTTTCACGTATACACCTTTAGCAGCAGCAGGTTTCGCTTTCAAAATTGTGTCGTACATTGTCGCGAAGTTTTCTACAAGCTTGCCTTCTTCGAATGACACTTTTCCGATTGGAACGTGAATGTTTCCTGCTTTATCAACGCGGTATTCAACTTTACCCGCTTTGATTTCGTTGACTGCTTTTTCAACTTCAAATGTAACCGTTCCTGTTTTAGGGTTTGGCATAAGACCTTTTGGTCCAAGCACGCGTCCGATTTTACCGACTTCACCCATCATGTCAGGAGTCGCAACGATCACATCAAAATCAAACCAGCCTTGCTGAATTTTGTTGATGTAATCTGCATCGCCTACGTAGTCTGCACCAGCAGCTTCTGCTTCTTTCGCTTTTTCACCTTTAGCGAAAACAAGAACGCGCTGAGTTTTGCCTGTTCCGTTTGGAAGTACAACTGCACCACGGATTTGCTGGTCGTTTTTACGAGGGTCAACACCTAAACGGAATGCTGCTTCAACAG
Source organism: Bacillus haynesii (assembly GCF_014042035.1). NCBI lineage: Bacteria > Bacillati > Bacillota > Bacilli > Caryophanales > Bacillaceae > Bacillus > Bacillus haynesii. The sequence goes on from NZ_CP059494.1 coordinate 2,918,475, forward strand.
TAGCATCAAATTTAGCTGTGTTTGTTTTTTTCACAAGCTCAATCGCTTCGTTTACGTCGTAAGCTTTTGTACGCTCTACAAGCTTGGCAGCTTCGACGTATTTTTTACCTTTTTTAGCCATTTTAAAATTTCCTCCTTAGTGGTTTTAGCGGAATAACCTCCCACGAATAAGGGTTGCGAACTTGTCTATCCAAACTCGCAACCCAGCAAAGAGACAAAAATTAGTCTTCGATCACAATACCCATACTGCGGGCAGTTCCTTCAACCATACGCATAGCCGCTTCAACATCTGCCGCATTTAAGTCAGGCATTTTTGTTTCGGCGATTTCACGTACTTTATCGCGTTTAACAGTTGCGACTTTATTACGGTTAGGCTCACCAGAACCTGACTCAATGCCAGCCGCTTTTTTAAGCAATACAGCAGCAGGCGGAGTTTTTGTGATAAATGTAAATGAACGGTCTTCGTAAACCGAAATTTCTACAGGAATGATCAGACCAGCTTGGTCAGATGTACGAGCGTTAAACTCCTTACAGAATCCCATGATGTTAACACCGGCTTGACCTAACGCAGGACCAACTGGCGGAGCTGGATTCGCTTTTCCAGCAGGAATTTGCAATTTTACAACTTTAACTACTTTTTTAGCCACGAGACACACCTCCTTAAGTCCGTGATGTGGTAATAGGGTGAACCCTCCCACTCAAGGTCTCATTCTTTATATGAATGATGAAAATATCAAGCTAGCTGCCTTGGCCTTTTTGCCAAGACGCACCTTTGTATATTATCACTTTTATATAGTGATTTCAAGCGCTTTTCCATTACAATTTGTCAACTTGAGTAAATTCGAGCTCAACCGGGGTCTCTCTTCCGAACATATTAACAAATACTTTGACTTTATTTTTGTCATGGTCGATCTCTTCGATCGTCCCTGTGAAATCAGCAAACGGGCCGTCGATAACCTTGACGGTTTCTTTTAATTCAAAGTCGATTTCTGTTTTTCTTTCTTCAAGCCCCATCCGCTTCAGGATTTTTTCCGCTTCGCCCGGAAGCAGCGCAGTCGGCTTTGAACCTGATCCGGCAGAACCGACAAACCCGGTCACACCAGGCGTATTTCGAACAACATACCAGGAATCATCCGTCATGACAAGTTCGACAAGTACATACCCAGGAAATACTTTCTTTTTAACGACTTTTTTCTTGCCATTTTTAATATCGGTCTCTTCCTCTTCAGGTACAACGACGCGGAATATCTTATCTTGCATCCCCATCGATTCTACCCTCTTTTCCAAATTCGCTTTTACTTTATTTTCATAGCCGGAGTACGTATGAACCACATACCATTTCTTTTCCATTCTCATTCAGGACCCTTTCAGTCCTTCCCTCCCCACACCTTAAAAGTTTATTGGCCGTACCGGGAAACTGACGCTTTCTTTTATACGAGCCTCATATTTTGAAACAATGAAAAAACCCGTTAAACGGGTTTTTTGGCAAGTCATATTTAGATCTATTATAACACGTTATGCTGATCATTATTCAACTATTAAACGAATTAATTGCGTAATACCCGAATCGATGAGTGCAAAAAAGATGGCGAAAAAGATAACGGTGGTGATAACAGTGATCGTATAGCGCGTTAGTTCTTTTCCTTTAGGCCAGGTGACCTTTTTCATTTCTTTTCCGACATTCTTTAAAAATTTGATAATACCCATGGTAAGAAACCTCCACAACCTAAAAACAAAAACACCTATTTTGTTTCCAGATGTACTGTATGTGAATTGCAGTTATTGCAGTATTTCTTTACTTCGAGCCGTTCAGCCAAAGCTGCGGAGCTTTTCATTGTCGTATAATTACGATTTCCGCAATTTTTGCAGGCTAACGTTACTTTTTTCTTCATGTTTACACCTTTTTCTGGACGATCATTTCCTAAGTAACATATCACAGTCATAAAATGACTGTCAATATGCCATAAGCAGCGGCTACAAGCTGATTTCGCGGAGCTCCAGGTACTTTTCAAGCTTCCTTTTGACACGCTGGAGTGCATTATCGATCGATTTTACATGGCGGTTTAGTTCTTCGGATATTTCCTGATAGGATCTTCCGTCGAGATAGAGCGCAAGAACTTTTCTTTCTAAATCACTAAGCAATTCTCCCATTTTCAGCTCGATATCATCGAATTCTTCCTGATTGATGATCAGCTCTTCAGGATTCATAACCTTGGCTCCTGAAATCACGTCGAGAAGCGTCCGGTCTGATTCCTCGTCATAAATGGGCTTGTCCAGCGACACATAAGAATTGAGCGGAATATGTTTCTGGCGAGTAGCTGTTTTGATAGCGGTAATAATTTGGCGGGTAATGCATAATTCTGCAAAAGCTTTGAATGAAGTCAGCTTGTCCTCTCTAAAATCACGGATAGATTTGTAGAGTCCAATCATGCCTTCCTGAACGATATCTTCCCGATCAGCCCCGATTAAGAAGTAGGATCTTGCTTTTGCCCTTACAAAATTACGATACTTTGTAATCAAGTAATCTAACGCATCACTGTCTCCGACATGAACCATTTCAATGACCTGCTCGTCTTCCAACTGGCAAAAACGTTCTTTGCTGAACTGTTCTTTGCTGAATTTTCCCTGGTTGTTTTGTAAGTTCACTCCGATCCCCCCGACCGCACGTAGATAGAAATATTATACAGTAATGGACAAAAAAGCGTCAACCTAATCCAAGTCGCCACGCCGCCATTTTTCGAAGATTTTCAAGACATCTTCTGACAATGGAATTTTCCCTGCAGGACGTTCTGAGGTGATTTGTTTCACCCTTTTTTCGATTTGCCTTTCGATCGCTTCGACTTCCCTGAGCAGCTCCCTGGCCGATTTGCGCAGGGCCCCCTGGCCAAAAATCGCCCACTGCTCTGTGTAATCGGATGTGGCAACATGGAGTTGCGTCTGAATATTATTCAAGTCTGACACCAGTTTCTCGATCCGTTCATCAGCCGTTTCATTTTCCCTTGTAAATATCACTTCTACGCGATGATTGACCTTCTTTTTCTCGATTCCTTTAACGAGATGCGCATCAAAGACAACGATTACCCGAAATCCAGTATACGATTGATATTCCGCCATCTTCTGAATCAACAGGTCCCTTGCTTCTTCAAAACTGTTTTCTTTTAAATCTTTCAGCTGAGGCCATGCCCCAATCATGTTATAACCGTCGACCAACAGGATGTCCATTCCGTCTATTCTCCCAGAGGGCTTCGTTTCCGGTACACTTCATACATCAGCAGGCCGGCTGCAACTGAAGCATTCAGGGACGTGACTTTTCCCGCCATCGGCAGGCGAATGAGAAAATCACATTTCTCTTTAACAAGCCTTCCCATGCCTTTTCCTTCGCTGCCGATGACAAGCGCAAGCGGCATATTTCCGTCCAGCGACCTGTAGTCCTGTTGTCCAGACGCATCGGTACCGACTACCCAAATGCCCCGTTCCTTCATTTCTTCCAGGGTCCGCGACAGGTTGGTCACTTTGACGACCGGAATATGTTCGATGGCTCCTGTCGAGGCTTTGGCGACAGTCGTCGTAAGGCCGACCGCGCGCCTTTTCGGAATGATGATGCCATGCGCCCCGACCGCGTCTGCCGTGCGCATAATAGAGCCCAGATTGTGCGGATCCTCAATTTCGTCTAATACGAGGATAAACGGCTGTTCATTTCTGTCTTCGGCCTTTTGAAAAAGATCATCCAGCTCGGCATACTCGTAAGCCGCGACCTGGGCGACGACGCCTTGATGCTGTCCGGAAACCATTTGATCGAGTTTTTTTCTTGGGACATAATGAATCGTGATGCCTTTTTTGGCGGCGAGCTCGACGACTTGCTGAGCCTGTCCCTTCACTGTGTTTTCCGCCATCCACAGCTTATACAATTCCCGGCCGGACTTTAATGTTTCGATGACCGCGTTTTTTCCTATGACGTAATCATGCTGCTGACTCATTTGACTTCCTCCCTGCCATCCCGTTTTTCCAGCGCTGCTTTGATGAGTTCATTAAGCCTATCTTCCCTGTTCTCAAGAAAAAGATACCCGATGACCGCCTCAAAAGCCGTACTGTAACGATATGTTTGGACATCCGTATTTTTCGGTACCGTTCCGGATTTGGCATTCCGTCCTCTTCTCAGCACAGCCTGTTCTTCTTCGGTGAAAAATTCCTGCTCCTCCAGCGCAAACAGCATGCTTGCCTGCGACTTGGCGGAGACATAGCGCCTCGACTGCCTGTGCAGATCGTTGGGCCTTGTCATGCCTTGCTTTAAGAGGTGATGCCTAACGTATACCTCCAGCACGGCATCACCCATGTAAGCAAGCGCCAAACCATTCAGCTGTTTGGCGTCTTTAATGGTTTCCAAATTCATGTTTATGATTCTCCTCTTTTCCAGCGCGTACCCTGTGGAGTGTCCTCCAGGATAATATTCATGCTTTTCAGCTGGTCGCGAATCTGGTCAGATGTTGCAAAGTCACGGTTTCTGCGGGCTTCATTCCGCTTCTCGATCAGTTCTTCGATGTCCTTATCCAAAAGTTCCTGTTCCTTCAGGGAGAAACCGAGCACTGAGCAGATTTCATCAAACAGCTGTAGAAACGCCTGAATGACGTGTTCTGCAGTATTCTTTTCCTGCAGATAGTAGTTGGCGTGTTTGGCCAGATCAAACAGGACGGAAATTGCATTCGCTGTATTGAAATCATCATCCATTGCCGTTTCGAAGGCTTTTCGCTGCTCTTCGATTTTTTCAAGCCATTCTGAATCGCCCTCTGTTAAATTTGTACTGCTTTTCAGGCGATGCTGCAAATTGCTATAAGCTGTTTTTAGACGCCCAAAAGCGTTTTTTGTGTTCTCTAGAAGTTCGACCGAATAGTTGATCGGATGTCTGTAATGAACAGACAGCATGAAAAACCGCAGCACTTGGGGATCATGCTCTTTAATAATGTCATGCACGAGCACAAAGTTGCCGAGCGATTTTGACATTTTCTCATTATCGATATTAATGTAGCCGTTATGAAGCCAATATTTCGCGAAAGGCTTCCCTGTCAATGCTTCCGATTGGGCAATTTCGTTTTCATGATGCGGGAAGGCCAAATCCTGACCGCCGGCGTGAATGTCGATCGAATCGCCCAAATATTTTTTCGCCATCGCAGAGCACTCGATATGCCAGCCGGGACGGCCTTTTCCCCAAGGGCTATCCCATGAGATTTCGTTATCTTTAGCCGCTTTCCATAATGTGAAATCGAGCGCATCTTCTTTCTTTTCGCCCACTTGAATCCGGGCGCCTGATCTCAGTTCATCGACCGATTGGTGCGACAGCTTTCCATAGCCTTCAAACGATCTTGTTTTATAATAAACATCTCCGTCCGCCTCATAGGCATAGCCCTTATCGACCAGTGTCTGAATAAAATCGATGATCTCATCCATGTTTTCAGTGACTCGCGGATGGCAGTCAGCTTTTGTGCAGCCCAGTGAACCGACATCTTCGAAGTATGCCTTAATAAAGCGGTCGGCGATGACCGGCACTTCCTCTCCAAGCTCATTTGCCGCTTTAATTAATTTATCATCAACATCTGTAAAATTGGAGACATATTGGACGTCATAGCCTTTATACTCTAAATACTTTCTAACCGTGTCAAACACGATTGCCGGCCTTGCGTTTCCGATGTGGATATAGTTATATACGGTCGGACCGCACACATACATTTTGACCTTGCCTTCTTCAAGAGGCACAAACGGCTCTTTTTTTCGTGTGAGAGTATTATACAGTGTTAGTGTCACAGCTCATCTTCCCTTTCTTTTCTCCGGAGCTCTTGTTTCAGCTGCCTGATTTCGTTTTCTAATTCTCTGAAGCGGTCAGCAACCGGATCCGGCAAATCCTGGTGGTTCAAGTCACGTCTGATTTTCTTTCCGTTTTGTACGACGACGCGGCCCGGGATGCCGACAACGGTGGAGCATTCAGGCACATCGTGCAGGACGACGGAGCCGGCGCCGATTTTCGCCCCTCTTCCGATTGTAATGGATCCAAGCACTTTTGCCCCTGTTGAGATCAGGGCATGGTCCTCGATTGTCGGATGCCTTTTGCCTTTTTCTTTTCCTGTTCCCCCAAGCGTCACGCCCTGAAAAACCGTAACATTGTTTCCGATCTCACAGGTTTCGCCGATCACAACCCCCATGCCGTGATCAATGAAAAATCTCCTGCCGATCTTGGCACCCGGGTGAATTTCGATTCCCGTAAAGAAGCGGGCGATTTGAGAGATCGTTCTGGCGATGAAAAACCTTTTTCTTTTATATAAAGCATGTGCAATTCGATGCGCCCATATAGCATGTAAACCTGAATAAGTTAAGATGACTTCAATGTAGCTTCTCGCAGCTGGATCTTGGTCAAATACGACGTCTACATCTTCTTTCAGCATTTTAAAGAACACATGATTCCCCCCGTTCCCCGCTTCCTTTGTCTCTATTGTCAAACCATATAAAAAAACGCCTCTGTCTAATGACAGAGACGCTTTTTGACGCGCGGTTCCACTCTGTTTAGAAAACAGCACAGCTGTTTTCTCAACTCTCATCCATAACGGCGGATACCGCCTTTGAATACTTGTTATAAAAACGTTCTTCAAAGGTCTCAAGAGGTGCATTTCTAAAACCCGGCGCTTAAGTCTTTTCCAGCCGATGAAGACTCTCTCTTTAAAGGCCCTGGCTTTATACTTATCCCTGTCAACGATTTATCTTATTGAATAATGTTATTCAGCCGTTTTAAAACGGTGTCTTTCCCCAATAATTCAATGGACTGAGGCAGTTCAGGACCGTGGGTCTGGCCTGTCGTCGCTACGCGGATCGGCATAAACAGCTTTTTCCCTTTATGTCCTGTTTCTTTTTGAACGGCTTTGATGGATGCCTTGATCTCATCTGCCGTAAACGAGTCAAGCTGCTCAAGCTTTTCAGCAAATACGCGAAGCACTTCCGGAACCTGCTCTTCTTCTAAAACTGTTCTTGCTTCACGATTATACTGGATATCATCTTTAAAGAACAACTCTGTTAACTCGACGATTTCAGCACCATAGCTCAACTGTTCCTGATATAGGGAAATCAACTTGCGAACCCATTCCTGTTCACTGCCTGAAAGCTCTTCCGAAACCTTGCCCGCTTTTTGCAAATGCGGCACGGTCAATTCGATCACCTGATCAAGATCAAGTTTTTTCACATACTGGTTGTTGACCCATTTCAGTTTATGCGTATCAAACACCGCTGGTGATTTTGACAAACGGTTTACATCAAATATCTCAATAAACTGTTCTTTTGTAAACAGCTCTTCTTCTCCGACCGGAGACCAGCCGAGAAGAGTGATGAAGTTAAACAATGCTTCTGGCAAATAGCCGAGCTCTTCGTACTGTTCGATAAACTGAATGATGGACTCATCACGTTTGCTCAGTTTTTTGCGGTTTTCATTGACGATTAATGTCATATGTCCAAATGCCGGGATATCCCAGCCAAGGGCGTTGTAAATCATGATCTGCTTCGGCGTATTGGAAATGTGGTCTTCGCCGCGCAGGACATGCGTCATTTTCATTAAATAATCATCGACCGCCACCGCAAAGTTGTAAGTAGGGGTTCCGTCTTTCTTTACGATAACGAAGTCGCCGATGCCGTCTGTTTCAAAAGAAATTTCTCCTTTGACAATGTCATTGAAGCTGATGACTTCTCCTTGAGGCACTTTAAAGCGGATGCTCGGCTGTCTTCCTTCAGCTTCGAGCTTTTCCTGCTCTTCTTTTGTTAAATTGCGGCACTTGCCGGAGTAGCGCGGCATTTCTCCGCGGGCAGCCTGTTCCTCACGCTCTTTCTCAAGCTCTTCTTCCGTGCAGTAACATTTGTAGGCAAGCCCTTTTTCAAGAAGCTCCTCGTAATATGTTTTGTAAATGTCGTTTCTTTCGGATTGGCGGTATGGTCCGTATTCTCCGCCGACATCCACGCTTTCATCCCAGTCGATGCCCAGCCATTTTAAATAGTTAAGCTGGCTTTGCTCTCCGCCTTCAATGTTGCGCTTTCGGTCCGTATCTTCAATGCGGATGATGAATTTTCCGCCTTGGCTCCGGGCAAACAAATAATTAAAAAGAGCGGTTCTGGCATTTCCGATATGTAAATGGCCTGTTGGGCTTGGCGCATAACGAACCCGAACTTCGTTTCCCATCTGTCTAACTTCCTTTCGTCTCTAGCAGAGTTCAAATTTATTTCCTATTCTATCATCAAATGAACCTGTCTTCAAAATGAATTATGCCTTTTGGAGCAGAACGGAAGCCTGGGCGGCGATTCCTTCGGCTCTTCCCGTAAATCCGAGCTTTTCGGTTGTAGTCGCTTTAACGTTAATTTGGGAAATTTCCGCCTCAAGCCCTTCGGCAATTCTGGCTCTCATGTCTTCGATATATGGCGCCATTTTAGGTTTTTGGGCGATGATTGTACAATCCAGGTTCCCGAGCGTATAGCCTTTTTCCTTCACAATCATCCAGACGTGACGAAGGAGTTTAAAGGAGTCGGCATCTTTGAATTCAGGGTCGGTATCCGGAAAGTGTTTTCCGATATCGCCCTCGCCGACGGCACCGAGACATGCATCCGCAATCGTGTGCAAAAGCACATCGGCATCTGAATGTCCGAGAAGGCCTTTTTCGTAAGGAATCGTAATTCCCCCGATAATGAGCGGCCTGCCTTCCACTAGTTGATGGACGTCAAATCCTTGGCCTATTCTAAACATGTTCATTCCTCTTTTCCGCTTCTAATATCGCTTCTGCGACAAGCAAGTCATCCGGGGTCGTCAGTTTGATGTTTTGATAATCCCCTTGAATGATTGCAACCGTCCCTCCGGCTTCCTCGACCAGACTGGCGTCGTCCGTACCGAGGAAACCTTTTGCTTCAGCCTCAAGGTGAGCATTCATCAGAATAGAAAGACGAAAAGCTTGTGGGGTTTGAGCGGCCCACAAGCTTGAACGTTCAATCGTTCCGGCTACCTCACCGTCTTGAACGCGTTTGATCGTATCTTTAACAGGAACGGCAACGATGGCTGCCCCTGTTTTCTTCGCTTTCTCGACAAGCTGTTCGATATATTCCCGTTTAATAAAGGGTCTTGCTCCATCGTGAACGAGGACCGTTTCCTCTTTGCCGGCCGCTTTAATACCCGCAAATACGCTTTGCTGGCGTTCTCTTCCGCCCGGCACCATCTCGATCGGAGTCGTAAAATGATAGGTTTTTAAAAGGGTGCTGAATTCACCGAATTCCTGTTCATTGATGACAAGAATGATCCTTTTGCAGGCATCATGGTTTTCAAACACCTTTAATGTATGAATAATCACAGGTATTCCTTTCGCCTCGATAAACAGTTTGTTTTTCCCGGCATTCATTCGTTTACCTTGTCCGGCGGCAGGAATGACGACTTCATAATTCATTTTATTTCTCCCTTTTTTAAAGCGCCTTTTCCAGCAGTTTCGGCTTGGCGAATATCATTCTGCCTGCCGCTGTCTGCAGCACGCTGGTCACGAGCACGTCGATATGTTTGCCGATATAATTTCGCCCTTCTTCCACGACAATCATCGTGCCGTCGTCCAGATAAGCCACGCCTTGATTATGTTCTTTTCCGTCTTTGATGACCTGCACCTTCATTTCTTCTCCCGGAAGCACGACAGGTTTGACGGCGTTGGCAAGGTCGTTGATATTCAATACGGCAACCTTTTGGAGCTCGCATACTTTGTTCAAATTGAAATCGTTTGTGACGACAACGCCTGAGGTCAATTTCGCCAGTTTGACAAGCTTGCTGTCGACCTCTTGAATTTCTTCAAAATCGCCTTCATAAATTTCAACTTTGATATCGAGCTCTTTCTGGATCCGGTTTAAAATATCCAGTCCTCTCCGCCCTCTGTTTCGTTTAAGGACGTCTGAAGAGTCAGCGATATGCTGCAGCTCCTCAAGCACAAACTGAGGAATCACAATGACGCCTTCAAGAAATCCGGTCTGACAAATATCAGCAATTCTCCCATCTATAATAACACTTGTGTCTAAAATTTTCAGCTTTTTGTCTTCTTCCGGACGCTCTTCCTCAGCAGAACCTTTTTTCTTTCTTGATGTGAAAAGTGTCAGCATTTCATCCTTTTTCTTGAAACCTACACGGAATCCGAGATAACCGAGAAATGCGGCCAACACAATCGGAATAACCGTGCTGATCAACTGATAAGGGATGTCTTTTAACGGAATGACGTTGACGATAAGATAAGCGAGCATAAGTCCGAAGATTAATCCCAAAGAGCCGAACAATAAATCTGAGACAGGTGCTTTGATCAAGGAATCCTCAATCTGTTTCACCCAGTTGATGACATGATCCGCACACCAGATGCCCAGAAGAAAAAAGATGATAGCTCCTAAACAAGCGGACGCATACGGGTTTGTTACTAAAGGTATGTCCTGTGCATTTAACAGTACAAACAATTCCGGTATGAGAAATATACCGATAACGCCTCCCAAAATCGCAAAGAACGCTTGAACTATTCGTTTTAACATACCTTCACCTCCTTTAAATAATCGTTTTAATTTTTATGAATGCAGCTGTTTCAACCTGAAAAAGGGAAAACAAAAAGTAAGAATAATATACCCATAAATTGCAAATTTTAATCACTTCTAGAAAATTTTCTCACAGCTGCCTGTCAGTATAATGTTTCTCCTGAAGTCTCTTTAACCCTTTCTTTATCTTTTGGGCACGAACAGCCCCAATTCCTTCCACTTCATCCAAATCTTTTACATCCGCTTCGATAATGAGCTTTAAATGGCCGAATGCTTCGACAACATTTTCGACAATCGGCATCGGGAGACGGGGGATTTTGTGAAGAAGCCTGTAACCTCTCGGAAAAACGTATTCTTCCATGTTCGTAGTTGCTGAATAACCTAAAAGCTTAAGGAGAATCGCGTCATCCAGCAATTCGAAACTCGACATATCCTGAAGCTGTTTCAGCAGAACAAACGGGTCTTTGATTTTTTCTCTCACATAATCTTTAACGAAGAGCGCCGCTTCCTGCTCCATATCGGTGATCAGTTCGCTAACCTGGAGCCTGATGAGATGGCCTTCTGTTCCAAGCTCTGTAATATACATATTAATTTCATTTTTGATTCTGAGCACCATTTCATATCGATGCAGAACGGAGATGACATCCCCAAATGTAACAAGCTCTTCAAACTCCAGCGCATTCAAATTAGAAATCGCATGGTCCAAAATAAGTTTGTATTTTTCGAGCGTCTGAATCGCCTGATTGGCTTTTGTTAAGATAAAGCCGATATCTTTGAGTATATATTTCATATTTTCCTGATAGAGCGTAATCACATTCCGCCTTTCAGAAATCGCAATGATCAGACAGCCGGTCTGCTTTGCCACACGCTCGGCTGTTCTGTGCCTCATACCCGTCTCAGAGGAGGGAATGGTCGCCTCAGGCATGAGCTGCGTATTGGCATAAAGAATTTTTTGCCCTGAATCGCTGAGAATAATCGCCCCGTCCATTTTAGCCAGCTCGTACAGGTGAGCCGGAGAGAAAGAAGAATTGATGTGGAATCCTCCGTCAACCACTTCTTTCACTTTATCGTTGAAGCCGACCACGATTAATCCTCCTGTTTTAGCCCGAAGGACGTTTTCGATTCCTTCGCGAAGAGGCGTGCCAGGGGCGACAAACTGCAATATTTCTGAAAGATCCTGTTTCGCTCCTTTTTTGTCTTTTTCCATATATTACGATCCTCCTAATGAAGCTCGAAGGGCCTCAGCTACATTTTCAACGCCGACGACTTCAATTCCTTTCGGCTTTGTCCATCCTTCCACATTTGCAGAAGGAATAATCATTCTTTTAAAACCAAGCTTCGCCGCTTCCTGCACTCTCTGTTCTATCCTTGATACTCTGCGGACCTCCCCTGTCAAGCCGACTTCTCCGATAAAACAATCCGTCGGTTGAGGCGGGGTGTCTCTGAAGCTTGAGGCGATGCTCACCGCAACGGCGAGATCAATCGCCGGCTCGTCCAGCTTGACGCCGCCGGCGACTTTCAAATAGGCGTCTTGATTTTGCAGGAGCAACCCAACCCTTTTTTCTAAAACCGCCATCAGCAATGAGACGCGGTTATGGTCAATTCCGGTTGCCATCCTGCGCGGATTTCCAAAACTCGTGGGGGAAATCAGCGCCTGAATCTCTACTAAGACCGGCCTCGTGCCTTCCATTGAGGCCACGACACTCGATCCGGCTGCTCCCGCCGAGCGCTCTTCGAGAAAGATTTCCGACGGATTCAACACCTCTGTCAGGCCCTCTTCCCTCATTTCAAAGATTCCCATTTCATTCGTTGATCCAAACCTGTTTTTGACTGCTCTTAAAATCCGAAATGTATGATGGCGCTCACCTTCAAAGTAAAGAACGGTGTCGACCATATGTTCCAGAAGTCTCGGTCCGGCAATCGAACCTTCTTTTGTGACATGCCCGACGATAAATATCGGAATCCCTTTCGTTTTTGCAATTCTCATCAGCTCAGCGGTGCATTCCCTGACCTGGGACACGCTGCCCGGAGCGGATGTGATATCACTTTGGTAAACAGTTTGAATCGAATCAACCACCACGAATGATGGATTCATCTCTTCTATAGAAGACGTAATATACTCCATATCGGTTTCAGATAAAACGTGGAGAGTGGGACTGTTGATGCCTAGACGGTCTGCTCTCAGCTTTGTCTGCTTGACCGATTCTTCACCTGAGATGTACAGGACATTTTCTTTTGAATCAGCGAGCTGAGCAGATACTTGAAGCAGCAAAGTTGATTTTCCGATGCCGGGATCGCCTCCGATTAAAACGAGTGAACCTTTGACAATACCGTTTCCCAAGACGCGGTTGAATTCGCCCAGTTTCGTTTTAATTCGCGGCTCTTCTGTTGTTTCGATTGAAGTGAGAGGTGAAGGCTTTTGCACGGTTTGAACGGAATGTGAAAAAGCGGTTCTTCTGTTGGCGGCGGGTTTTTTTATCGTTTCTTCCACCATGGTATTCCATGTGCCGCATCCGGGGCACTTCCCCATCCACTTGGCAGATTCGTAGCCGCATGAGTGACAAATGAATTTAGTCTTTGTTTTAGCCATTGATTTTTCAAAACGCTCCCTTTATAAGAAAGTGAGGCATACTGATGAACATCGTATGCCTCTTTCTTTTGTCTCTATATTAGTTCGTTTTAGCTTCGGTTTTTACGACAAATTCTCCGTCTTCTACATCCAAAACAATATGCTGGCCTTTTTCAATATGGCCTTTCAGGAGCTCTTCAGACAGCCGGTCTTCCACGTGTTTTTGGATTGCTCTTCTGAGAGGACGCGCCCCGTATTCGAGATCCACGCCTTCATCGGCAATTTTTTCTTTAGCCGCTTCAGTCAACTCAATTGAAAGATCCTGTTCTTTCAGACGCTTGGTCAATTGTTCTGACATGAGGGATACAATATCTTTCAAATGTTTTTTCTCCAAAGAGTGGAAGACGATAATTTCATCAATCCGGTTGATAAATTCAGGTCTGAAGGCGCGTTTTAATTCACCCATGACTTTGTCTTTCATATCTTTATAATTCTGGGTTTCATCCTGCACATTAAACCCGACGTATTTATTTCTTCTCAGTTCGCTCGCACCGACGTTTGATGTCATGATCAAAATCGTATTTCTAAAGTCGACCGTGCGCCCTTTTGAATCAGTCAGGCGGCCGTCTTCAAGCACTTGCAGCAAAATATTGAAGACATCAGGGTGAGCTTTCTCGATTTCGTCAAGCAAGACGACGGAATACGGTTTTCTTCTCACTTTTTCAGTGAGCTGTCCGCCTTCATCATAACCGACATATCCCGGAGGGGAACCGACGAGTCTTGATGTTGAATGTTTTTCCATGTACTCGGACATATCGATGCGAATCATTGCTTCTTCATCGCCGAAAATGGACTCGGCAAGTGCACGGGCAAGCTCTGTTTTTCCTACGCCGGTAGGGCCGAGGAAAATAAACGAACCGATAGGACGTTTTGGATCTTTTAAGCCGGCACGCGCGCGTCTGACTGCTTTTGCCACCGCAACGACGGCTTCATCCTGGCCGATAACACGGGAATGAAGAATGCTCTCCATGTTCAGCAATTTGTCTGTTTCAGTCTGCGCAATTTTAGAAACCGGCACTCCGGTCCAGCTTGATACAACCATTGCAATATCGTCGACGGTCACTTCGGAATTTTCTTGACCCTGCTTTTCTTTCCATGTTTTCTTGGTTTCTTCGACCTGTTCACGCAGGCGCTGCTCCGTATCTCGTAAAGATGCTGCTTTTTCGAATTCCTGGCTTTGGACAGCGGCATCTTTTTCTTTCCTTACTTCATCAAGCTTTTGTTCAAGCTCTTTTAAGTTAGGAGGCGTTGTGAATGAACGCAGGCGAACTTTTGAACCGGCTTCATCGATTAAGTCGATCGCCTTGTCAGGTAGAAAACGATCCGAAATGTAGCGGTCTGACAGCTTCACTGCCGCTTCGATCGCTTCATCTGTAATCGATACGCGGTGGTGGGCTTCATAGCGGTCTCTGAGCCCTCTCAATATTTGAATGCTTTCTTCAGGAGACGGCTGGTCAACCTGAATCGGCTGAAAACGCCGTTCGAGTGCAGCATCTTTTTCAATGTATTTGCGGTATTCATCAAGGGTTGTTGCTCCGATGCATTGCAGCTCTCCGCGCGCCAGCGACGGTTTAAGGATATTGGAGGCATCGATGGCCCCTTCCGCTCCTCCGGCTCCGATGAGAGTATGCAGCTCATCAATGAAGAGGATGATATTTCCCGCTTGACGAATTTCGTCCATCACTTTTTTCAGGCGGTCTTCAAATTCACCGCGGTATTTCGTACCGGCAACAACCGTTCCCATATCAAGCGTCATCACGCGCTTGTCGCGTAAAATCTCCGGTACTTCATTATTGATGATCTGCTGGGCCAGACCTTCGGCAATCGCCGTTTTACCGACACCGGGCTCTCCAATTAATACAGGGTTGTTTTTCGTTCTGCGGCTCAGCACTTCAATTACGCGCTGAATTTCTTTGCTTCTGCCGATCACGGGATCAAGGCTGTCTTCTTTTGCAATCGCCGTGAGATCCCGGGCAAGACTGTCTAAGGTTGGTGTATTGGCATTGCTGTTGGCGCCTGAAGCAGCGCCACCGCTCTCATTGCTCCCCAACAGCTGCAATACTTGCTGTCTCGCTTTGTTTAAGCTGACGCCTAAATTATTCAGCACCCTTGCCGCAACACCTTCCCCTTCACGGATTAAGCCGAGGAGGATGTGTTCTGTTCCAACGTAGGAGTGGCCAAGTTTTCTTGCTTCATCCATCGCCAGTTCGGTCACTTTTTTGGCTCTCGGCGTGTAATGGATTGATTGTGACATCTCTTGCCCGCGGCCGATGAGGCTTTCTACTTCTTTTTGAATCTTGTCAGGGCTGAGTCCTAATGCCTGCAGCGCTTTTGCAGCAATTCCTTCTCCCTCGCGGACAAGGCCGAGGAGAATATGTTCTGTTCCAATGTTATTATGGCCCAGACGCAGAGCTTCTTCTTGAGCAAGCGCCAATACTTTTTGTGCTCTTTCTGTGAATCTTCCAAACATCATATTGTTTCATCCTCCTGTCTATTGCCGTTGTTTTCTAGTTTCAGGCGCTCCCTGATAAGAGCAGCCCGCCTGATGTCCCTCTCGTTTGGCCTTAGGGCTCCTCCTGAATATTGCTGGAGAAATCCAGGCTGTGTCAGGATCATCAGCTCATTAAGTATATTGCTGGAAAGACCTTTTATTATCCCCAGGTCAATTCCAAGACGAACGTCTGAAAGACATCTTGCTGTTTCTTTCGACTCGATCATCCGGCAATTGGACAGTACGCCGTAAGATCTGTAGACGCGGTCTTCAAGCTCGATTTGTGAAGTCTGATAAAGCGCCTTTCTTGCTGAACGTTCTTGTTCAATCAGCTGAGCTACGACGCTGTTCAGATCTTCGACAATGTCGTGTTCCGATTTACCAAGGGTAATTTGGTTGGAAATTTGAAAGATATTCCCTAATGCTTCGCTGCCTTCACCGTAAATTCCTCTAACAACAAGCCCCAATTGGTTAATTGCCGGAATAATTCTGTTTATTTGCCTAGTTAACACTAAAGCAGGAAGATGCATCATGACAGAAGCTCTAAGCCCGGTTCCGACATTTGTAGGGCAGCTGGTCAAGTAGCCTCTTTGTTCTGAAAAAGCATAGTCGATCCGGTCTTCAATCCAATCGTCCACCTGATTTGCTGCTTTCAATGCTTCTGACAGCTGAAATCCCGGGAACAGACATTGAATGCGAATATGATCTTCCTCATTCAGCATAATACTCACTTCTTCATTTTCAGAAAGAAGGCATGCGCCAAAGGAAGCTTCCGTCAAATGCGGACTGATCAAATGTTTTTCTACAAGAACCCTTTTTTCCAAAGGCTGCACCTGATCCATTTTCACAAGC
>NZ_CP059494.1:2940000-2942500 GCF_014042035.1 Bacillus haynesii
CCATTGTAGCACGTGTGTAGCCCAGGTCATAAGGGGCATGATGATTTGACGTCATCCCCACCTTCCTCCGGTTTGTCACCGGCAGTCACCTTAGAGTGCCCAACTGAATGCTGGCAACTAAGATCAAGGGTTGCGCTCGTTGCGGGACTTAACCCAACATCTCACGACACGAGCTGACGACAACCATGCACCACCTGTCACTCTGCCCCCGAAGGGGAAGCCCTATCTCTAGGGTTGTCAGAGGATGTCAAGACCTGGTAAGGTTCTTCGCGTTGCTTCGAATTAAACCACATGCTCCACCGCTTGTGCGGGCCCCCGTCAATTCCTTTGAGTTTCAGTCTTGCGACCGTACTCCCCAGGCGGAGTGCTTAATGCGTTTGCTGCAGCACTAAAGGGCGGAAACCCTCTAACACTTAGCACTCATCGTTTACGGCGTGGACTACCAGGGTATCTAATCCTGTTCGCTCCCCACGCTTTCGCGCCTCAGCGTCAGTTACAGACCAGAGAGTCGCCTTCGCCACTGGTGTTCCTCCACATCTCTACGCATTTCACCGCTACACGTGGAATTCCACTCTCCTCTTCTGCACTCAAGTTCCCCAGTTTCCAATGACCCTCCCGGTTGAGCCGGGGCTTTCACATCAGACTTAAGAAACCGCCTGCGCGCGCTTTACGCCCAATAATTCCGGACAACGCTTGCCACCTACGTATTACCGCGGCTGCTGGCACGTAGTTAGCCGTGGCTTTCTGGTTAGGTACCGTCAAGGTACCGCCCTATTCGAACGGTACTTGTTCTTCCCTAACAACAGAGTTTTACGATCCGAAAACCTTCATCACTCACGCGGCGTTGCTCCGTCAGACTTTCGTCCATTGCGGAAGATTCCCTACTGCTGCCTCCCGTAGGAGTCTGGGCCGTGTCTCAGTCCCAGTGTGGCCGATCACCCTCTCAGGTCGGCTACGCATCGTTGCCTTGGTGAGCCGTTACCTCACCAACTAGCTAATGCGCCGCGGGTCCATCTGTAAGTGGTAGCTAAAAGCCACCTTTTATAATTGAACCATGCGGTTCAATCAAGCATCCGGTATTAGCCCCGGTTTCCCGGAGTTATCCCAGTCTTACAGGCAGGTTACCCACGTGTTACTCACCCGTCCGCCGCTGACCTAAGGGAGCAAGCTCCCGTCGGTCCGCTCGACTTGCATGTATTAGGCACGCCGCCAGCGTTCGTCCTGAGCCAGGATCAAACTCTCCATGAAGTTTGATAATGACTACGCACATTCGCATGTGCGATTTATTTAATGAATTAACAGGTACGTTTGTCTTGTTTAGTTTTCAAAGATCATTATTAAAGCAACTCTATTATTATATCTCTTTTAAGATAAATAGTCAAGTGCTTTTTAAAAATAAATGGTGGAGCCTAGCGGGATCGAACCGCTGACCTCCTGCGTGCAAAGCAGGCGCTCTCCCAGCTGAGCTAAGGCCCCGAATAATGGTCGGGAAGACAGGATTCGAACCTGCGACCCCATGGTCCCAAACCATGTGCTCTACCAAGCTGAGCTACTTCCCGTTATATAATGGCGCGCCCGAGAGGAGTCGAACCCCTAACCTTTTGATCCGTAGTCAAACGCTCTATCCAATTGAGCTACGGGCGCATATGTCAATGCCGAGGGCCGGACTTGAACCGGCACGGTAGTCACCTACCGCAGGATTTTAAGTCCTGTGTGTCTGCCAATTCCACCACCCCGGCGTGGATGGTTGGAGCGGAAGACGGGATTCGAACCCGCGACCCCCACCTTGGCAAGGTGGTGTTCTACCACTGAACTACTTCCGCAAATCTTTTTTTATAATGCGGGTGAAGGGACTCGAACCCCCACGCCGTAAAGACACTAGATCCTAAGTCTAGCGCGTCTGCCAATTCCGCCACACCCGCATAAAATGGTGAGCCATGAAGGACTCGAACCTTCGACCCTCTGATTAAAAGTCAGATGCTCTACCAACTGAGCTAATGGCTCTTTAAAAGAGACTTAAATATTATATCATAAAAAAGTGGTGCCGGCAAGAGGACTTGAACCCCCAACCTACTGATTACAAGTCAGTTGCTCTACCAATTGAGCTACACCGGCTTAATCAACAAAATATTATAATGGTGGAGGATGACGGGATCGAACCGCCGACCCTCTGCTTGTAAGGCAGATGCTCTCCCAGCTGAGCTAATCCTCCGTTTGCACTTGCGTGCAACAGCTTGGCGGCGTCCTACTCTCACAGGGGGAAGCCCCCAACTACCATCGGCGCTGAAGAGCTTAACTTCCGTGTTCGGCATGGGAACGGGTGTGACCTCTTCGCTATCGCCACCAAACTAATTGAGAGGTGTTCTCTCAAAACTAGATAACGGTCAGACAATTCACAAATATTTAGGTTAAGTCCTCGATCGATTAGTATCTGTCAGCTCCATGTGTCGCCACACTTCCACCTCAGACCTATCAACCTGATCATCTTTCAGGGATCTTA
>NZ_CP059494.1:2945000-4235749 GCF_014042035.1 Bacillus haynesii
TCTTTTGTAACTCCGTACAGAGTGTCCTACAACCCCAAGAGGCAAGCCTCTTGGTTTGGGCTAATCCCGTTTCGCTCGCCGCTACTCAGGGAATCGCATTTGCTTTCTCTTCCTCCGGGTACTTAGATGTTTCAGTTCCCCGGGTCTGCCTTCTCATATCCTATGAATTCAGATATGGATACTGCTCCATTACGAGCAGTGGGTTTCCATTCGGAAATCTCCGGATCAAAGCTTGCTTACAGCTCCCCGAAGCATATCGGTGTTCGTCCCGTCCTTCATCGGCTCCTAGTGCCAAGGCATCCACCGTGCGCCCTTTCTAACTTAACCGTTAAAAAGAATCACTACGTGATATCTTGCATTACAATTGAATGTGAATGTCTACTTTCGTTATCTAGTTTTCAAAGAACACGCTTTGAAGGAATGATCCTTCAAAACTAAACAAGATCTAAACGCACCTGTCTATAAGACCGCAAGGTCTTATATTCCGTATAATATCCTTAGAAAGGAGGTGATCCAGCCGCACCTTCCGATACGGCTACCTTGTTACGACTTCACCCCAATCATCTGTCCCACCTTCGGCGGCTGGCTCCAAAAGGTTACCTCACCGACTTCGGGTGTTACAAACTCGTGGTGTGACGGGCGGTGTGTACAAGGCCCGGGAACGTATTCACCGCGGCATGCTGATCCGCGATTACTAGCGATTCCAGCTTCACGCAGTCGAGTTGCAGACTGCGATCCGAACTGAGAACAGATTTGTGGGATTGGCTTAGCCTCGCGGCTTCGCTGCCCTTTGTTCTGCCCATTGTAGCACGTGTGTAGCCCAGGTCATAAGGGGCATGATGATTTGACGTCATCCCCACCTTCCTCCGGTTTGTCACCGGCAGTCACCTTAGAGTGCCCAACTGAATGCTGGCAACTAAGATCAAGGGTTGCGCTCGTTGCGGACTTAACCCAACATCTCACGACACGAGCTGACGACAACCATGCACCACCTGTCACTCTGCCCCGAAGGAAGCCCTATCTCTAGGGTTGTCAGAGGATGTCAAGACCTGGTAAGGTTCTTCGCGTTGCTTCGAATTAAACCACATGCTCCACCGCTTGTGCGGGCCCCCGTCAATTCCTTTGAGTTTCAGTCTTGCGACCGTACTCCCCAGGCGGAGTGCTTAATGCGTTTGCTGCAGCACTAAAGGGCGGAAACCCTCTAACACTTAGCACTCATCGTTTACGGCGTGGACTACCAGGGTATCTAATCCTGTTCGCTCCCCACGCTTTCGCGCCTCAGCGTCAGTTACAGACCAGAGAGTCGCCTTCGCCACTGGTGTTCCTCCACATCTCTACGCATTTCACCGCTACACGTGGAATTCCACTCTCCTCTTCTGCACTCAAGTTCCCCAGTTTCCAATGACCCTCCCGGTTGAGCCGGGGCTTTCACATCAGACTTAAGAAACCGCCTGCGCGCGCTTTACGCCCAATAATTCCGGACAACGCTTGCCACCTACGTATTACCGCGGCTGCTGGCACGTAGTTAGCCGTGGCTTTCTGGTTAGGTACCGTCAAGGTACCGCCCTATTCGAACGGTACTTGTTCTTCCCTAACAACAGAGTTTTACGATCCGAAAACCTTCATCACTCACGCGGCGTTGCTCCGTCAGACTTTCGTCCATTGCGGAAGATTCCCTACTGCTGCCTCCCGTAGGAGTCTGGGCCGTGTCTCAGTCCCAGTGTGGCCGATCACCCTCTCAGGTCGGCTACGCATCGTTGCCTTGGTGAGCCGTTACCTCACCAACTAGCTAATGCGCCGCGGGTCCATCTGTAAGTGGTAGCTAAAAGCCACCTTTTATAATTGAACCATGCGGTTCAATTAAGCATCCGGTATTAGCCCCGGTTTCCCGGAGTTATCCCAGTCTTACAGGCAGGTTACCCACGTGTTACTCACCCGTCCGCCGCTGACCTAAGGGAGCAAGCTCCCGTCGGTCCGCTCGACTTGCATGTATTAGGCACGCCGCCAGCGTTCGTCCTGAGCCAGGATCAAACTCTCCATGAAGTTTGATAATGACTACGCACATTCGCATGTGCGATTTATTTAATGAATTAACAGGTACGTTTGTCTTGTTTAGTTTTCAAAGATCATTATTAAAGCGACTTTTACATTGTATCCAATCTCGGATATAAAGTCAAGAACTTTTTTTGAAGTTCTTTTTTTCTTTCGCCGCCGTTTTGCGGCAACGAATAATAATATACCACCGTATTTATGATTGTGCAATACTTTTTTGAGAAAAAATTTAATTTGTTTTAAATGGGCAGCAGCCGCGTAACAAGCGGCTGCTGCCCGAAAGTTATTTAACGATGTCTCATTTGCGGGAATAGTAAAACGTCCCTGATTGAAGGAGAATTCGTCAAAAGCATGATCAGTCTGTCGATGCCGATTCCAAGACCGCCGGTAGGAGGCATTCCGTACTCCAGCGCTTCGACAAAGTCTTCATCCATCATATGCGCTTCATCGTTTCCTTCTTCACGTTCTTTTAATTGCGCTTCAAAGCGTTCTTTTTGGTCGATAGGATCATTTAATTCAGTAAATGCATTCGCGTGCTCACGACCTACGATAAACAGCTCAAAACGGTCCGTAAATCGAGGGTCTTCAGGATTTTTCTTAGCAAGCGGAGAAATTTCCACAGGGTGTCCGTATATAAAAGTAGGCTGAATCAACGTTTCTTCAACTTTTTGCTCGAAGAATTCATTAATGATATGTCCTACTGACATGCTTTCAGAAATTTCAATTCCGTGTTCTTTGGCAAATGCTCTTGCTTCTTCTACCGATACTTCTTTCCAGAAGTCTACACCGGTAGCTTCTTTAACAGCATCGACCATATGCAGTCTCTTCCATTCAGGCTTGAGGTCGACTTCATAATCTCCATATTGAACAGTCGTAGTGCCGAGCACTTCTTGTGCAATATGAGCAATGAGGTTTTCCGTCAAGCTCATAATATCTTTATAGTCAGCATAAGCTTCGTAAAGTTCGATCATCGTAAATTCAGGATTGTGTCGTGTGGAAACTCCTTCATTTCGGAATACACGTCCGATTTCATAGACTTTTTCCAACCCGCCGACAATCAGCCTTTTCAAATGGAGCTCGATAGCGATCCTCATATAAAGCGGCATATCAAGCGCATTATGATGTGTAATGAACGGACGGGCAGACGCTCCGCCCGGAATCGCGTGCATTGTAGGCGTTTCAACTTCTAAGTATCCGTGGTCATCTAAGTATCTTCTCATCGATTGAATGATTTTGCTTCGCGTAATAAACGTATTTTTGCTTTCCGGATTTACGATCAAATCCAAATAACGCTGACGGTAGCGCTGTTCGATGTCTTTTAATCCGTGATATTTATCCGGAAGCGGACGAAGGGCTTTTGTTAATAAATCAAAAGATGTAGCTTTTACAGACAATTCGCCTACATTCGTTTTAAACATGACGCCTGTAACGCCGACGATGTCCCCGAGGTCAGAGCTTTTAAACCATTCGTACTGTTCTTCACCGACACTGTCTTTTCTGACATAGATCTGAATCTGGCCCTTTAAATCCTGAATATGCGCGAATCCCGCTTTCCCTTTTCCGCGCTTTGTCATCATCCGGCCGGCAATCGTTACTTCAATGGCTTTTTCCTCTAATTCTTCTTTTGAGAATTCATTATACGATTCAATGAGTTCAGTTGATTGATGGGTGCGGTCAAAACGCTGTCCAAAAGGATCTTTTCCGCTTTCTCTCAATTGATTCATTTTATCGCGTCTAACTTGCAGCTGGTCGTTTAATTCTTCATGGTTATGCTCTTCATGACTCATCATATATCACTCCGTTACTTTTAGTCTTTCAGGAAAAAAGCAGAAAAACTGCCAGTGAAAACTGGCAGTGAGCAGAGGTCGGATTTATCCTACTTTTGCATCCTGAAGCTCTTTTGCCTCGGCTTCAATCGTAAATGCGTCTAAAAGCTGAACGAGCTCATCTCTCGTTTCGCAATGGTTGATTTCATTCCGGACCTTTGCGTTTCCTCTTATGCCTTTTAGATACCAGGCTGCGTGCTTTCTCATTTCGCGGACCGCAACATTTTCGCCTTTCAGCCCGATTAATCGGTCAAGGTGAAGTTTGCAGACAGACATTTTCTCACGCACTTTCGGCTCATCTTTCAATTCGCCTGTTTCCAAATAGTGAACCGTACGGTAAATCATCCACGGGTTACCCAGCGCTGCACGGCCGATCATGACACCGTCCACCCCTGTTTCATCAAGCATGCGTTTTGCATCTTGCGGAGTTTTGACATCACCGTTTCCGATTACCGGTATTGAAACGGACTGCTTCACTTCTTTGATAATATCCCAGTTCGCCGTTCCTTCGTACATTTGCACGCGAGTCCGTCCGTGAAGTGCGACCGCTTTTCCGCCGGCGCGTTCTACAGCTCTCGCATTCTCAATAGCAAAGATATGGTCTTCATCCCAGCCCATTCTCATTTTGACGGTCACCGGCTTGTCAACAGCCTCCACAACAGCTGAAACCATTTCATAAATTTTATTCGGATCAAGCAGCCATTTGGCTCCTGCATCACATTTTGTGATCTTTGGCACCGGACATCCCATGTTTATATCAATAATATCCGCAGTTGTGTTTTGGTCAACAAACTTCGCCGCTTCGACAAGCGTTTCTTTTTCGCCGCCGAAGATCTGCAGGCTGAGCGGTTTTTCACGTTCATCGATATAAAGCATTCCCATCGTTTTCGCATTATTGTAAAGGATCGCTTTATCGCTGACCATTTCTGCGCAGACCAAACCCGCTCCGAATTCCTTAACCGTCAAGCGGAAGGCGGAGTTGCAGACACCGGCCATCGGCGCAAGCACAACCCTGTTTTTTAATTCTATATCACCGATTTTAAACATTTTTAGTCCTCCTTTCTTATTCTTCTGATGGAGATAATTCCTCCACTGTTATATTTAAAGTATTGGCTACATCCCTGAGCATGCTTTCCGTCGGCATACGATTCCCGCGTTCTACTTCACCAAGCACAGAAACGGAAATACCCAATGCTTTGGCAAACCCTTCTTGAGTATAACCCTTCAGCTTTCGATATGCACGAATTCGTCTACCCCAGATTTCTGCTTCCATACTCTTACACCTTCTTGATTTTTCGCATGATTGACAGCTCCCTCAAGATCCGGATAAATTTCCAGCAGCGGGACGAGTACAAACAAACGTTCATGCATTCTAGGATGAGGAACGATAAGTTGCTCTGTCTCAATATTTTCACGATTATACAACAAAATGTCAAGGTCTGCAGTCCTCGGCCCCCATCTGATGTCGCGTTTGCGGCCGAGTTCTTTTTCAATGCGCTGAGTCAAATCAAGCAATTCAAACGGTGAAAGAGATGTTTTAATGGCTGCAGCCATGTTTAAAAATAGATCTTGGTCTGTATACCCGACAGGATCAGTTTCGTAAATCGACGAGATGTCCGTCACCTGTACAGACGGATGGTGATGGAGGAGAGAGACGGCTTTTTTTAAATATTCTTCCCGCCGGCCGATATTGGAGCCAAGCGCTATATATGCCGTGTTATTCATTTTCGCTTTCTCGTCATCTCGATGGCCACCGATTTATAGTGCCCCGGTATAGGAGGATCAGGCTTGACGACTTTGACCGTACATTCCTGAACCGCTTCAAACTTCTCCAGCACTTTTGCGGCAATCGTTTCCGCGAGGGTCTCCACAAGGTTGACCGGCTCTCCCTCCATAACCTCTTTGCACAGCTTATACAGTTCTGCATAATTAATGGTGGCATCAATATTATCCGTTTTCCCCGCTTCACTTAAGTCTAGAAAGGCTGTCAGATCAACGCGAAATCTTTGGCCAAGTTTGTTTTCTTCTTTGAAAACACCGTGATATCCGTAAAACTCCATGCCCTCTACATGCACTTTATCGATGATAAACGCCTCCTTTATCAATCATGGCATCCATCATTTTTGCCATCCTGGAGATTTGCTTGACGTCATGCACCCTGACGATATCGCATCCCTTTTGAATACCGAGGCATACTGTCGCCCCCGTACCTTCCGCCCTCTCCTCAGGCGGCAGATCCAGGACGCGGCCGATAAATTTTTTGCGTGACGTCCCCAATAAAACCGGGTATCCGAGTTCACTGAATTTCTCGAGCTGATTCATGACCGCCAAATTGTCTTGATACGTTTTGGCAAATCCGATACCGGGATCAAGTACGATGTGATGATCTTGAACGCCTGCTGATTTTGCAATGCTCACACATTCCATCAAATCAGACAGCATGTCCGGGATCAAGTCCTTATAATTCCGTTCCTCGCGGTTATGCATCAAGATAATCGGCACATTATGCGCGGCCGCAACCCGGGCCATGTCAGGGTCTGCTTTTGCTCCCCAGACATCATTGATGATCGCTGCACCAGCCTTAAGGGCTTCATCCGCCACTTTTGCTTTATATGTGTCGACGGAAATCGGGACGTCGATTTCCTGAACGAGTTTTTCAATTACAGGTATGACCCTTGACAGCTCCTCATCGAGAGAAACCTTTTCCGCCCCCGGCCTCGTCGATTCTCCTCCGATATCAAGGATATGGGCGCCGTCTTCGATCATTTGTTTTGCATGAATGACGGCGCGGTCGATGTTGTTATATTTTCCGCCGTCTGAAAAAGAATCGGGCGTCACATTTAAAATGCCCATGATCAATGTTTTATCTTCATAAGACAACGTGTATTGCTTTGCGATCAGCTGCTTTGAACGCACCGCTGTTTGAAGCGCCATATCCTTCACCCTTTAATTCAAATATAGTCTTTCGCTGCTTTTCTATCGTTAGTGTATGCCTCTTGCAGACGTTTCGACAAATTTCCATCCTTTCCCGGAAATTCAGTCATGCCGATTCTCCGGAATGGAACGATTTCCTGAACGGAATTGGTCATCCATGCTTCGTCCGCAAAGAGAAGCTCCTCCAGAGGGTATACCCCCTGTATGACTTCGATTCCCATATCTCCAAGGCGCTCGATGACATATCGCCGTGTGACGCCGCCTAATATGCCGGTATCAAGAGAAGGTGTATACACACATCTGTCTTTTTTCCAAAAAATGTTGGAAACGATTCCTTCGGCTACAGCTCCGCCTTCGGTAAGAAAAATCCCTTCTTTGGCAGCGTCGTGTCCGAGCTCCCTTTTTCCGTACAAATTATTTAAAAAGTGATGCGATTTCAAGCGGAACGGACCCTCTGGCGTATTGCGGCGGACCTGTAAGATGACGCCCTCCTTTTCAGCCGGAACGGATGCAGGCTGAAAAGGATTCATCATCACCATGACACCGGGGTTTTTGTATACTTCAGGAAAAAGGCCTGATTCGCCGGGGCCGGCAGATATATTTAGCCGGACCTTGGCATCCAGACTCGGCGGCTGATTCAACTGAAGCAGCCTGTCAAGAATGGCAAGCACTTCGCTTTTTGTCAGCTCAAGTTCAATTTTCAGCTGTTCCAAAGCGCTGTACAGTCTGTCCATATGCCAGTCTAAAAGGAAGGGCTTTCCTTCATAAAGGCGGAACGTTTCAAATACTCCAATTCCGTATAAAAAACCATGGTCAAAAGGAGAAAGCCTTGCTTCTTCCTCCTTCACATATTGACCGTTCAGGTAAATGATCATGCGTTCACTTTCTTTCGGTAAGTCTCAATAAAATTCTTCAGCATCTCCTTTCCGGAGGCGGTCATAATTGACTCCGGATGGAACTGAACGCCTTCAACCGGCAGTTCTTTATGCCTGATGGCCATAATCTCCCCTTCTTCCGTCCAAGCCGATGTCACAAAACAATCGGGCAGCGTATCCGGTTTGACGATCAAAGAATGGTACCTCGTGGCCGTGAGCGGATGTTCCAAGCCTTTAAAAACCGTCAACCCGTCGTGCGAAATCTCGGAAGTTTTCCCATGCATTAACCGTTCCGCCCTGACGACGTCGCCTCCGAAAACCTGGGCGATCGACTGGTGACCGAGACAGACCCCGAAAATCGGTATCTTCCCGGCAAAATGGCGGATTGCTTCAAGGCTGATTCCGGCCTCATCCGGACTGCAAGGTCCAGGAGAAATCATCAAAAAGTCAGGCGACATATCCTCTATTTCCTGAAGTGTGATCTCATCGTTCCGCTTGACGACCAACTCCTCGCCAAGCTCGCCTAAATACTGAACCAAGTTGTACGTAAACGAATCGTAATTGTCGATCATTAGAATCATATCTCAGCTCTCCTCTGCTCTTTTTTCTCTTCTTCACTCAACTGCAGCGCTTTTTTCATCGCCAGGGCCTTTTTAATTGACTCTTTATATTCATGCTTAGGGTTGGAATCGATGACGATTCCCGCTCCCGACTGCATGAACGCCTGGCCCGCTTTCACATAAATCGTTCGGATGACGATATTAAAGTGCATATCCTGATTATATCCGAACCACCCTATAGAACCAGTATAAAGCCCCCGCCTCGTCGGCTCAAGCTCCTCAATAATTTCCATCGTTCTGACTTTCGGCGCTCCGGTGATCGTACCGCCGGGAAACACGGCATGGATGACATCCACGGCACCACATTCGTCCCTTAGTTCACCGCACACATTTGAGACGATATGCATGACGTGGGAATACTTCTCAATCACCATGAATTCATCGACCCGGACCGAACCGTACTTGGAGACCCTGCCGAGGTCATTACGCTCTAAATCAACGAGCATCACATGTTCGGCGCGCTCTTTTTCATTCATGATCAATTCGTTCGCGAGCGCTTCATCCTCCGCTTCATCCGCTCCGCGGGATCTTGTCCCGGCAATCGGCCTTGTTTCAAGCCTGCTGCCCTTTTTCTTAATGAGCAGTTCAGGCGACCCGCAGATGATTTGAAAATCCGGGGCTTCCAAGTAGGCCATGTACGGCGAAGGGTTGATTTCTCTTAATATCTTGTATACCTCATAAGGCGGCGCAGAAAGGCGCTCCGATTGGCGAACGGAAAGGTTCACCTGAAATACGTCACCGCTTGCGATGTATTGTTTCACTTTCTCAACGGCCTGAGAAAAGCTGTCTTCTGTAAATGAGGCCGCGAATGACGGGCTTTTATTATCATTTGGTTGATGACCGCCTGCGGTCTTCGGATGTTCCGTCTTCCACATTTGCTCAAGTCTGTCCAATTTCTCTTCCGCAGCGGCCGGCGTTTCTTCATCGGTGTGGGTAATCACCCAAAGCTGCTGCTGCTTATGGTCATAGACGGCTATATCATCAAATACGAGAAAGAATAAATCCGGCGTTTGCAGATCATCGATAGACAGGATTTTGAATTTCTCAATATACCGGGCATAGTCATAGCCTAGAAAACCGACAGCCCCGCCCTGAAAGTCGGGAAAATCTGCAACCGTCTCCGTTTTCAGCGTTTCAAACCACTGAGAAAACTGCTGAAACGGATCCCCCTCTTTGAATATGATGTCTCCTTTATATTGAATTGTCGTGATGCCGTCTTTCCCTTTCGCTATTGCGACAGGGTCGAGCCCGGCTATGCTGTATTCTCCGCCTCTCGCGCTTTCCAGCAGAACGTGGTATTCTTTTCCTTTCGAAAGGCTTTCATATTGCTGCAAAAACCGTTGATTGGAAAATGGGAACGCTCTGGCTACAGGCCTTCGTTGTCTCATCGTATCATTCCTCTGCCGTTAGTCTAATGTCCTTATTGTAATGCATATCTTTTTTCTAGGAAAAGAGAATTTCATTTCCAATATAGAAAAAAGTCCTTGAGCATGTTCACTCAAGGACACCGAGTTTTTAAAAGGGATGCGCCTCATGACAAACAAAAGGCCGCCGACATCGTCGGCAGCCTCCCGTTTCAGCTGGAGCCTATTCAAATTGATAAAGAGGCGTGCTTAAGTATCTCTCTCCGTTACTAGGCAGCACAGCGAGAACTTTTTTGCCTTTTCCAAGCTTTTTAGCGACTTGAAGAGCAGCACAGATCGCCGCGCCTGAAGAAATTCCTCCGAGAATTCCTTCTTCTCTCGCCGCTTTACGGGCAAATTCAAAGGCTTCTTCGTTTTTCACTGTAATGATTTCATCGTAAATTTCCGTATTCAAGATTTCCGGAACGAAGCCCGCTCCGATTCCCTGAATTTTGTGCGGACCTGGTTTTCCTCCGGAAAGAACAGGAGAATCAGTCGGTTCCACCGCAAAAATCTTGATGGACGGATTTTTTTCTTTCAGGACTTCCCCGGCACCCGTTATGGTTCCGCCGGTTCCGATGCCTGCAATGAATGCATCTAAACCGTCTCCGAATTGTTCAGCAATTTCTTTCCCCGTCGTGCGGCGGTGAACTTCTGCGTTTGCAGGATTGTTAAATTGCTGAGGCATAAAATAGCCGTGTTCCTCAGCCAGTTCTTCCGCTTTTTTAATCGCGCCTTTCATTCCTTCAGCACCCGGAGTCAGTACAAGCTCAGCTCCATATGCACGCAGAAGGTTGCGGCGCTCAGAACTCATTGTATCAGGCATAACAAGAATCGCTTTGATGCCTTTCGCTGCAGCGACCATGGCAAGTCCGATTCCCGTATTTCCGCTTGTCGGTTCAATCAGTGTATCTCCTTCTTTCAGAAGGCCTTTCTCCTCAGCGTCTTCTATCATAGCAAGCGCGATCCGGTCTTTTACGCTGCTTCCGGGGTTCATATACTCCAGTTTCACATATACTTCAGCACTGTCTTCATCAACTAGTCGATTTAATTTAACGACAGGTGTATTTCCGATTAAGTCATAAACAGAGTTTGCAACGCGAACCATTTGAACACCTCAATTTCCGAGTAATTTTATTGGGATTATATCTAATTTATCAATATCAAAATATTTTGTCAATCTTTATTTTTTTCGTCATAAAACCAGGATACTTTCGCATCTTTCCATAGTGTCTTGACCGAAGCTTTGTCGCCTAATTGATCCATCGCGATCTGCCTTCTGATTTGATTTTTTACTTCGCTGTAAGTGAAAGCTTGCCTCGGGAGCTTTTCTTTGAGCTGGATGATCGCATAGCCCTGGCTCGTTTTAATCGGTTCATCCACCCATTGATTTTCCTTTAGTTGCTCGGCTTTCGCTAAATATTCGGCCGGAACGTTTTCATGCTGATCATTGACGAATCCGAGGTCGCCGCCGTAAGGAGCCGTATACCGGTCAGTCGAGTGCTCAGCTGCGGCTGCTTCGAAGCTGGATCCTTCCTTCAGCTCTTTAAGAACTTGTTCTGCTTCGTCTTTATCTTTGACAACGATATGTTTGAGGCGGTAAGAATCATCGAATTTATATAAGTCCTTATTTTTGTTATAGAATGACTTCAATTCGCTGTCAGAAATCACAATGTCTTTTGTCAGGAGCTCTTCAAGAAGAATATTATGCCTGATCTGTTCTTTCCATTCTTTTTCTGTCGTGTCTTGGTCTTCGTAGAAGGAATTGTATACAGCTTTAATAAGCAGAAATTCTCTTTCAATGTCATCATCAGACACTTTGATCTTGTTTTTTTCGGCCATTTGGGTAACAACGCGGTCGTTGATCATATCTTCAAGCGTTGATTTTCCATAGCGCTCTTCCATTTCGCTCAGCCATTCTTCACGCGTGATACCGTTTTTTCCGATATGTGCAATGACTTCTTGAGCTGATGATGAAGAAGCTGTCTGCGCTTTCGTCAGAACATACGCGATCACGATACAATTGACGAAAATCGCACCTAAAATAATCGGCCAAAGTGTTCTTGATTTCAATATGGTTTCTCCCCTTTCCCCATTGTAAAAGACCCGCTACTGCTAGCGGGCTTATATTTCATCTCGAAGCGCTTCAAGCTCTTCCTTTGTAAACAGATACGTTTCATTGCAAAAATGGCATTGAGCCTCAGCTTGGCCATCTTCATCAATCATCAGTTGAATTTCATCTTTGCCAAGACCGATGATGCCTCTCGCGAAACGTTCTTTTGAACAATTGCATGTAAACTGAACAGGAACGGTTTCCAGTATTTCCGGTTCTTCTCCCAATACCGCAGCCAGCACTTCCTCAGGTGTCAGACCTTTCTGAATCAGCTTTGAAATGGGCTCCACTTGAGAAAGGTTTGTTTCAAGCTTCGTGATGGTTTCATCGTCCGTGCCCGGCAGCAGCTGAATGATAAATCCGCCTGCAGCTAAAATCGTATTGTCGGGGTTGACGAGCACCCCTACACCCACCGAAGAAGGAACCTGCTCAGAAGACACGAGATAATATGTAAAATCCTCGCCGATTTCTCCGGAAACGATTTCAACCTGGCCTGTAAATAAATCGCGGAGACCGAGATCTTTTACTACGCTTAGCGTGCCGGACGTGCCGACGGCTCTTCTGACGTCAAGTTTGCCGTGTTCATTTAAGTCGAAATGAACGTGCGGATTGGACACGTATCCTCTGACATCTCCTTTTGCATTCCCGTCAGCGACAATCGCGCCGATCGGTCCGCCTCCTTCAATCTTAACGGTAAGCTTGTCTTCGCCTTTCAGCATAGCGCCGAGCATGACAGCCGCCGTCATCGTTCTTCCTAAAGCGGCGGATGCGGTAGGCCATGTGTTATGCCTTCTTTGGGCTTCATGAATCGTTTCTGTTGTATTCGCTGCATATGCCCTCACTTTGCCGTCATATGCGATGGCTTTCACTAAATAATCCATACCTTATCCTCCTATACACTTTCAATACGATTCCGTTCATAAATAAGCTCTAGTCCCTTCAACGTAAGGAACGGATCAACAATATCGATGCAGTCCGATTCATCTGCAATCAAAGAAGCAAGACCGCCCGTCGCAATGACTTTAGGATTTTTCTTGGACTGCCATTTCATCCGCTTGACAATGCCTTCAACCTGTCCGACATAGCCGTAAAGGATTCCGGACTGCATCGCGCTGACCGTACTTTTGCCGACAATATGTTCAGGCCGTGCAATTTCAATTCTGGGAAGCTTGGCAGCTCTTGAATAAAGCGCTTCAGTTGAAATCGTGATGCCCGGCGCGATCGCACCGCCCATGTACTCCTTGCGCTCGTTAATATAACAGTACGTCGTAGCCGTTCCAAAATCAACGACAATCAGGGGACTTCCATAGAGATGAATAGCCGCCACTGCATTTACAATGCGGTCTGCTCCGACTTCTTTCGGATTATCGTATTTTATGTTTAATCCTGTTTTCATTCCCGGACCGACAATCTGAGGCTCGATCTGAAAATATTTGATACACATTCTTTCGAGGGAGAACATGATCGGAGGTACAACCGATGAAATAATAATCCCTTCGATCTGGTCAAACATCAGTCCGACATAATCAAACAAAGAACGAAGAAGCATGCCGAATTCGTCTTCCGTTTTATGGCGGCTTGTCTCAATCCGCCAATGATATTCGAGCTCTCCTTCGTGGTAGATGCCAAGGACGGTGTTTGTATTTCCCACATCTATAACAAGCAACATTCTGATCACCACTTTTGACTAGTTTCTCTTACTTGGACATAAAACATTCTACCATCATACAATACACGATGCCGATTCTGTTTGTAAACGAATCAAACCGGCGTGAAGAAAGATTTTCCAAAGCAGATTTTTAAGCCATAAAAAAAGAAAAACTGCCAAAAGCAAGCTTGGCAGTTTTTCTAAAGAGGCGAAAAAGTGTCACTACTCTTTTTCATCCTCGTTTTTCTCTTCGTCATCTCGTTTATTGATGTTAACTTTCACATCATCTGTCTTCTCCTGATCATCCGAATATGTGCGATCAGGAAGTCTTCCGTGCTCAGACAAATGTTTGATTTGTTCAGCGTCGAGCGTTTCAACTTCGAGCAATGTTTGAGCAATCAGCTCAAGTTTGTCGCGATTTTCAGTAAGGATTGTTTTTGCACGTTCATAACATTCCTTAATGAAGCGCTGAATTTCTTTATCGATTTCATACGCAATCGCGTCGCTGTAGTTTTGGTCATTGTTGAAATCGCGTCCCAAGAACACTTGCCCGCCTTGCGATTGTCCGAATTGAAGAGGACCGAGCTTTTCAGACATACCGAATTCGGTTACCATTCGTCTGGCAATGCCTGTAGCGCGCTGGAAGTCGTTATGGGCACCCGTGCTGACCTCACCGAAGATGATTTCTTCAGCCACACGGCCTCCAAGCAAGCCGACGATCTTATCGAGAAGTTCGGGTTTGGTTTGGAAATAACGGTCTTCCTTAGGAAGCATGACGGCATATCCGCCTGCTTGGCCGCGCGGTACAATCGTTACTTTATGCACCATATCCGCTTCATCCAAGACAAGTCCGATAACGGTGTGTCCCGCCTCGTGATAAGCCACGATATTGCGTTCTTTTTTCGAGATCACCCTGCTTTTCTTCGCAGGTCCGGCGATGACGCGGTCTGTCGCTTCATCGATGTCTCGCATATCGATCTTTTTCTTATCTTGACGCGCCGCTACGAGAGCCGCTTCATTTAGAAGGTTTTCAAGGTCTGCACCTGAGAATCCAGGCGTCCGCATCGCGATCGCTTTTAAGTTTACGGATTCATCAAGCGGCTTGTTTCTTGCGTGTACTTGAAGTACAGCTTCACGGCCTTTGACATCCGGGCGGTCAACGGTAATTTGACGGTCAAAACGTCCCGGGCGCAACAATGCAGGGTCTAAAATATCGGCGCGGTTTGTCGCAGCGATAATAATGATTCCTTCATTGGCGCTGAATCCGTCCATTTCAACAAGAAGCTGGTTGAGCGTCTGTTCACGTTCATCGTGACCTCCGCCAAGTCCTGCTCCCCGCTGGCGTCCGACAGCATCAATCTCATCGATGAAAATCAGACACGGCGCATTTTTCTTGGCGTTTTCGAACAAGTCGCGAACACGTGATGCACCAACCCCGACGAACATTTCAACGAAGTCAGATCCGCTGATGCTGAAGAAAGGCACCCCTGCTTCACCGGCACAAGCTTTCGCCAGCAATGTTTTACCGGTACCCGGAGGTCCGACCAAAAGCACGCCTTTCGGAATCCTTGCTCCGAGTTCGGCGAATTTGCGGGGATCCTTGAGGAAATCAACGACTTCCACAAGCTCTTGCTTTTCTTCATCCGCTCCTGCCACATCTTTGAATTTGACGCGTTTCTTTTCTTCTGTATAGAGCTTCGCCTTGCTTTTTCCAAAGTTCATAACACGGCTGCCGCCGCCTTGAGCCTGATTAAGCAGGAAGAAGAAAAGAATGAAGATAATAACAAAAGGGATGATGGTGGTAAAGAACGTCATCCATCCATTTGCTTCCTGTGCAGGTTCTATTTGTATCTTCGTTTTTTTCACTTGATCAATGATTTGATCTGCCCCTTTTCCTTCAGGAACATGGGTCAGGAAATACTGATCTTTCTCATAGGTCGTCAGCTGCCCTCGAACCTCGTACACACCCCTGACAGGCTGGATCGAGACATTTTCTACCTTCCCGTTATCTAGGTTTGAAACAAAGTCACTATACGTCATATTCTCTGTTTTCGGATTTGCGGTTTGGAAGTAGCTCACAACTCCGATCACAACTAATAAAATAAGTAAATAAAAAATGGTATTACGGAAGACCCGATTCATTCCTTACCTCCTCCCACAGTAAGCACAACTATGTTCAATAGTATCATAGAAAATCGTTCCAATACAACAGATATCCCTTTCGCTAACAAGCCCGAATCAGCTCTCATAAACCGCAGGTTTCAGCACTCCGATGTACGGAAGGTTACGATAGCGTTCAGCATAATCGAGACCATATCCGACAACGAAAGCATCGGGAACTTCAAAGCCGACGTAATCCGCTTTGATATCCGCTTTTCGTCCGCTTGGTTTATCAAGAAGGGTTACGATCTTAATCGATTTTGCTTTGCGGTATCGGAAAAGCTCTACAAGATAACTCAAGGTTAGCCCACTGTCGATGATATCCTCAATAATTAAGATGTCACGGCCCTCTACAGATGTGTCCAAATCCTTTATGATTTTTACCTCTCCGGAAGAAACCGTGGAACTGCCGTAGCTTGATACATCCATGAAATCCATTTCCAAATATGTATCAATATGCTTCAAAAGATCAGCCATAAACGGCATGGCTCCCTTTAACACACCGATTGCCAGCGGAAACTTGCCGCTGTACTCTTCTGTCAGAGACGCGCCCAGCTCCTTGACTTTCTTTTGGATCTCTTCTTCTGAGATCAAGATATTTTCAATATCCTGTTTCATTCTTTGCTAGCCCCCTACACTTTTCATGCTGTCTATATTGTAATACAATGCGATCATTGTTTGTAACATCAAGTTCCTCAAAAATGGTTTTTTTCAGACCAGGTATCCAGATAATGTTTCCAACCGCGTCTGTTACAATGGGCCAGCTGTCTCTTTTCGAAAGAGGCACTTTTTCATCAATAAATATATCTTTAACCTTTTTTGAGCCGTTCATCCCTTTAAGTTTGACTCGGTCTCCGTTTTGCCTTGTCCGTACATAAAGGGGAAACTGAACCTGCTTGGGACTTGTTGCAAAAACATCATTTCCTTGCAGCTTCCGGGTTGAACCGGGTCCGCTCACATGAAGGGAGGAGCCGTCGGGAAGCATCAGTTCTTCTTCGTCTGCCCCGCTTATTTCATAATGATAGGAAACATTTTCACATTGTAAACGCTGAAATGTAAACAAACATGTATGATAAGATTTTGCAACTTTTAACCCATTCGGAAAATCAAGGGAACCGGATGGTCCAGCTTGTGAAATCCAATCCAGAAACACTTGAATATGATGGGCTGAAAACGCTGATGGAACGTTTTCATAAAGATAGTTTAATATTAGATGAACTCCCCTTCTTTGTAAAGGCATAGGGAGCGCAAGAAGTCGGTCGATGCTGATTTCGACACCGGAACTTGACTTGCTTGTGATTACTGTATTCATTTTGTCTTTCGTTAATGCCTGTAAGTATAATTCGTCTTCTGTCAGGAATTCACTGACGGATTGAAACCTTTTATGGACATCTTCCGACTCTTTCTTCAGAAAAGGGAGAACATGGTGCCTGAACCGGTTCCTGGTGTAGTCATCCTCACTGTTGCTCGGATCGGTTCTAAACGGTATTCGATTCTCTTTGCAATAAGCCAAAAGATCATCCTTTGACAGCCTTAGAAACGGCCTGAGCAGCCAGCCGCTGTCAAAACGGCGCTTTGGCTGAATTCCGGCAAGCCCGATCCCGACTGTGCCTTTTGCCATCTTCATCAGCATCGTCTCCACCTGATCATCTCCATGATGAGCCAGAACCAGGTATTCAGCCTGATGCCTTTTCATTAACTCCTGAAAAAACGCATAGCGGCATTCTCTCGCAGCAGCCTGTTTATTCAGATTGTTTTCAGCGGCAAATGTCAGGACATCGATTTGCACCGCCTCGCATTGTATGCCTTCCGCCTCACAGTAGTCCTGAACGAACCGCATATCACGTTCAGACTCTTCGCCTCTGAACATATGATCGACGTGTGCGGCAATCAGCGTTGCGGAGGCAGGAACCGTACGGTGCAGAGCATGCAGCAGCGCCATCGAATCAGGCCCGCCGGAGACACCTGCAATCAGCGTCACTCCATCAAATGACAGTTCGTATTTTTTCATGAAATCTTCAATACTTTTCACAATGTCCTCCCACTAAGAGCAGGGTGTATTTCAAAAGATATAAATATCCTAACACTTTCAATCGGTCCCTGCAAAGAAGAGCTATCCGCCGAGAAAGCGGAGCTAAATAAAAAAGAGAACGATATACGCAAAGTAAAGGGCAAGAACGCTAACGACGATCAACAGCGTTTCAAAAACGCCGCCGGATTTAGAACTGTTTCTTTGCTTTCTGCGCCCGCTCCTTAACCTTTGCTGCTGAGGCGTCCCCCGCTTATGCCGCAGGCCTTGAGACGAGGCGGATGCCGATGAAGAACGGGCTGTTCTCGACTGGCGGCTGCTTTGCATTCGGGACGGACGGCCGATTTCCAGGAGATCTCCCTTCATTTCATCAGCTGTTCGATAGCTTCCTTTTAAAGCAGAAGCAAGAACCGGTTTATACCGCTTTAAAAACGGATGACCGTCAATGACTGACATGAGCTGTTCCTGAGGTCTTGCTGTCTTTTTAAATTCTTTTTTCACCGCACAGTTCACCATAATCATGGCGACGGAAAACAGATCATAGGACGGCTCAGCCTTTCGGGTGCCAAATTCCCAATAACCTCTGTCAAAAAACTCTGTATATTCCTTAATTGCCCGGCCTTCTTTTGTCGTCCCGCCCACATCAATGCAACGGATTTGCGGCGGAGGACCCGTCACGATTAAATTCTCGGGCTTTAAATCTCCAAACACCCATCCTTCACGATGAATGGCCGACAGGCTTGAGAGAAGCTGGCTGATCAGCACCGGAATCCATTCCTCGCCTTTTTCGTTTACATATCTTAAAAGAAGCGGACCCTCAATATATTCCATGACATAAAATGAAAGTTTTTTGCCAACTCCTGCAACCACCATGTCATCCACATCAAAAAAAGAAGGCCCCATTGCTTTGGCCTGGGCCTTTGAGAAAGATTTCAGAACATTCACTTCCGAGGTAATGGACAGGCTGTCATCGCTCACTTTTAATGCAACGCGGCCCTTTCTTGATTCGGCCAGATACACAACGCCATTCGCCCCTTTTCCAAGCTGTCTGATGATCTTGTAGGAATGATTGTTCCACTTTCCAACAACGGCTGTACCCGGCTTTAGACTAGCCGCCAAACTCGTCGAAGCGTTTTTCATCGTCTTCTAACATTCTCCTTCTTGAGCCGATTTTGTTAAAATGCTGAATCGCCTCTCGTATTGCAGGTCCTGTCGGCGTAATGCCGCCGGCTGAAAGCTTGGAAAATATTGAAGAAAGAGATTCAAACTTCGGGGTCCAATCGAGCACAAGCTCGACCTCTTGTTTTTTCCCGGGAAATATAAGCATCGCGAATTCGTTTTCGCCGATTCTTGAATTGAGACTGATAGAAAGGTCTATCAATGCTTCTTTAACGGTCGGAAGCTTCGGATTCATGCTCGCGCTTGTATCGACAAGAACCAATACATGAAGATGTACGGTCTCACCGAGCTCGTCTACGACTTCCATGACTTCACCGCGTTTATCAGGAGGCAGTTCATCCATTTCGGTATGCTTGCCGAGAATTTGTTTGAGCTCACTGTTAACCACGCCTTGAAGGGTTTGTGTCATCGCCTTTTTTGTCACCATTTGAACGGTCTGCGACAGCTGCGACGAATAAACAACCTGGTGAACTCCCCCGCCTGCGAGAGCGATACCTTCGACTTCTTTCATCGCCTCCTGATCCATTTCATGCTCGTCCATAATCCCAATCACATTCACGGTAATTCCCTGCTCCTTAGCAAAGGCAGCCATGGCCTGCGGGTCTTCGCCGCGGTTTGAACAGCCGTCCGTCAAAAGCAGAATTTGATTCAAGTGCCCCTTTTTCATCGTTTTTATTCCTCCTGGACAAAGATATCTTGATTTAGTTCCATCATCGCCAGAAGAAATTTGATTTATACGAATGCTAAGAAATCTCTTGATTCTTTTGGAAAAAAGCCGGCGCCGGAATGGAGGCCCACTTTGGTGTATTATGGTCCAGCTTGATGACAATCACCGTCATGTCGTCCTCAATCAGACCCGACCTTGTCCGGATCACTTCTTCCATGATCAAGTCGGCGATTTCCTGCGGCTCCTCGGTTTTCAACGATTTCAATTTGCGCTTCATCCACAGATCATGATTTTCAACATGTCTCGGCCCTTCAAAGATTCCGTCGCTCATCATGATCAAAAGGTCTCCCGCTTTTAATTGCTCGCTGACAACATCGACATCGAATTCTGTAATGATGCCGATCGGCAGATTGCTGGCCTGCACTTTGATAATTTGATCGCCCCTTTTAATAAAGCTCGGGGTGGAGCCGATTTTCAAAAACTTGCAGCTCGCATCCTGAAGATCGATGACCGATAAATCCAATGTCGAATAAATTTCATCTGTCGTCCTTAATGAAAGAATGCTGTTGATCGTTTTAATCGCCACTTTTTCGTCGATGCCAGACTGAAGAATTTTTTCCAGCAGCTTGATCGTCTCATTGCTTTCAAAATGGGCCCTTGCGCCATTTCCCATACCATCGCTGATGGCGGCAGCATATTTGCCGGTGCCGAGCTCCATCATATTGTAGCTGTCGCCGGAGACAAGCCCTCCGCCTTTTGCTGCATGCGCGGCACCAGTCACCACCCTGTATGACTTCGCTGAACCGAAGGCAACGTGACAATATCCATTCGGGTGGCCTGCGCACTGTTCTGCTTTGACGATAATTTGTTCTTCCAAAATATCGGACAGCATCGGAGCGATGATTTTTTCACACTCCCCATGGCCGTTGCAATACGGGATACTCATTTCGATATCGATGTTGCCCTGCTCAAGGCTGTAAATCTCGACTTGCTGAATCTCAATGCCGAAGTGCTGCAGCGCATCCCGAATTTGTTCTTCTTGAATAAAATGCTGCTCTCTCTCCCTTTTTATTTCCCGAGAAAAGTCCGCCATAACCTGAGAAACTCCGAGAAGCTGCTCTGCGACGAGACGCCTGCTGTCATGCACCTTTTGTTTTAATGTCTGGTTCGCTCTAAAATGAGTCAGCTCGTCTTCCATCAGCGCTTCTACTTGCTTTGATTTGGAGCAGTGCTGATGAAACTCCTTTTTCAGCTTGCGGTTTTTAAAATATTGCTTTTCTTCTGTTTCCTGCATAACTCGTTTCATCAAGTCATATGTTTTATCAAAGTTCTGAACCCAGCACTTGTTTTTCTTATAGCAGGACTGGCAGGAGTGTTCTGTCACCGTGCTCAAAAACAGATCGATCTCTTTTTCTTTTCCTTCATCATCTGGAACCGAATGATAAAAGGTAGCGAAGCTTTCGGATAAAGCGTGAAAAACGCTCGAAAACTGATCGACCTTTTGGGCGGTGACATCGCGGATTTTTCTTGCATACTGCTGCTGTTCCTGGGCATGCTCAGTCGTTCCCGGTATATACTTGGCCACTTTTTTCGTAATCGACTGAGGGGTTAAAAGGAACAGACCGATTGCAATCAAAGATTCATAAAGCGTCGGCACCAGTTCAGCCGAACCTTCTCCGTACAGAGAAATCAATAGAGATCCGATCAATAAGCCGACCGCTGCACCGAACTTTTTCCCTTCTTTTAACAAACCGCCGAGAAGGCCTGAAAAAGCCAGCAGGCTCATCTGATATAAATTGCCGATATTTGAGAGGCTGAGAATCAGCCCGGTCACAACCCCGACTGTACAGCCGATGCTTGCGCCTCCGATGAACGCGAAAGCGAGCACGACATAACGGGCCAATATCAGTTCAGCCTGCATGCCTTGAAAAGAAACGCCTGTCAAGCCCGTGAGAACAGAAGCGATTAAAATCATAAAACAAATGATCTCTTCAATTTTCAGCGACTGTTTCGCCCGCTTCGATGTGACAATCGGCAGGCTTTGCAAAAAAATCAGTGTGAGGATAAACGATAATCCGGCTTCAACGAAAGCCATAATATAGTGATAACCCGAAACCGTTCCGTATTCGGCATATACGAATCCGCATCTTGTCACAGCCATCGCCAAAAAGACGACGACAGGCAGCGTTCTGACACGGTCTTTTATAATAAGGGACGTCATTTTTGAACATATCGCAAATGCAAACAGAGCCGCAAGCACGAACAGCGAATGCTGAGGCGATATGCTCAGAGCTCCGGCAAGAAGCGCCAGACATGCAAGGAAAGCTTTATCTTTTTTGATTAAAAGCATCGCTCCGAAAAATGGAAGAGCAAAGGGAATGACCTCTGACAGAATGAAGGCTCGTCCCAATAAAAAACCGATGACCATATAGATCAGCCCTTTATAAAAAAAGAGGGAATATAAATGCTGCATCACAAGCTTCGTCATGCTGCCAAACCATGAATACAATTTTTGAACAGCAGGTCCAGCTATTGGGCTGTTCACTCTTCTTTCCGCTTTTTCCATGCTCTCATCTCCCACTCGTTTATTCGTTGCTTGCCATTATAGCGAAAGATGAAATAGGATTTTGTCAAAAGAAGGTAACGAATTCAAAGAACTGTTCGACGCTTTTTGTAGCATGCTTCAATCACTCTTGATAAGTCGAGTCCATTCCCGTTATTTTGCATATTTTTATGCAGCAAAAAACCGGCTTCAGAAGAAGCCGGTTTCCGGAATGACCCGTACGGGATTCGAACCCGTGTTACCGCCGTGAAAGGGCGGTGTCTTAACCACTTGACCAACGGGCCTTCATATAAGTAGCGGCGGAGGGGATCGAACCCCCGACCTCACGGGTATGAACCGTACGCTCTAGCCAGCTGAGCTACACCGCCATGTTGTTGATTTCTTTTAACGCACAAGTTCTATAATACAAAGGATTGTCCTATCCGTCAATAGAAATTTTAATAAAATTTTATAAGAAAATAAAAAGGCATCCGTTGGGATAAGACGAATGCCTTTCGTATATATAGAAAGCAGCAAGTTAACCTCTTCTTGCTCCGCGCCCTCCACGTTTTGATTCCGTGTTGCGTTTTAGAGACGATAAGCGATCTTCACTGTCTTTTAAAAACTTATTCATTTTCTGTTCAAACGTTTCTTTAGAGCGGAAATCATTTTTAGGTCTCGCAGGTCTTGATGATTGAGGACGGTCTACAGCCTTTTTGATCGACAAGCCGATTTTACCATCTTTCTCAACATTGATGACTTTAACTTCTACTTGATCACCGACCTTCAGATGATCATTAATGTCCTTCACGTAGTTATCGGCTACTTCGCTGATATGAACAAGACCTGTTGATCCTCCAGGCAGTTCAACAAACGCTCCGAAATTTGTAATACCTGTTACTTTCCCTTGCAACTTGCTGCCAACTTCAATCGACATAAAAAAAGTGCTCCTCCTTAGACTTAAAAAAGATCATTTGTTTAATTATACATAAAGAAAAAATTAAGTGTCAACAAGGCTACTTGCTCTTATCTTCAAACTTGAAGATGATTTCGCCATCCTTTGAGAGGTAATAATCCTTTCTGGCAAGCTCTGCAACGTAGTCCTCGTCCTTTAATTTCACAATCTCATCTTTCAAATCCGATTTTTTTGCTTCCAGCTGTTCCAATTGTTTCAAAAGCTCTGCTTTCTTCTCTTGCTTCGCACTGATATCCGAAGTCTGCGACCAGAGTGAGCTGACAATCACAATCGCCGACAGCAGCACAACGGCGCCGAAAACCATCAACCGTCTGTATAGACCGCGTCTTTTTCTTTTCAGCTGCTGCTGTTTTCGCTCCATCTGCTCTTTGTATTCGTTCTGTATTTGCGATATGTTGCGTCTCCTGGGATCATTCATTCCAGACGGCCTCCCTTCATTTTTTTAAAAGTTTTGCCTTAATGGTTATGAATAGTTTCTTCCCCTTTTCGAAAAATCCTGCTCCTTTTTGCAAAAAGCGTCTCAACAATCCCCGAACCGGGGCGGGAAGAAGCCTGCAGCATTGATATAGTATAAAATAAATCGGATATCCTGCAACTTTTAATATCTTATATAAACATACCGCAAAAAAACGAAAAAGAACATAGATATTTCTCATTGTAAAGAGAATGATGGCTAAAATGGCTTGAAACGTCCATACAACAGGCCGAAACACCATCATCCGCATCATCTTTGAGACCAGCCTGGAGATGAATATAAAAAAGGAAATCATCCATTCCAAAAGCTTGATATAGACCTGCTTAAAAAGGCTTTGATAAGCGGCAAACCCAAGCATGACCGCTAGAAAGATATAAATTCGGAATTCCCCTTCATTCACGCTCAGCAAAACATAGAAAAAAAGGAGACCTTGTACCACCCAAAACAAAAAGTCATGGAGAAACAACAGCCACCTTGCTGTTTTCGGGCGAACGACAAAACGGGTATAGGTGTCAAGGGAAGCGCCAAGCCATGCCCCCATTCCGGCCATGGCCAGCATCGTATAGAACTGTGTGGTCAGCGTCATTTAAACAACTTGCTAAAAAATCCTTTAGCTTTCTCCCCCTGCTGCTCATCCAAATAGACGAGATCAAGCACTCTTCCCTTGATGGAGACAACGCCTTTTTCCACATCAAGATTCTTCATCTGCAGGTTTTCGCCTCTGACCGCAAGCATGCCCATGACCGTCTCAAGTAAAAATTCCTCGTTGTCAAAGCTCTCGACCTGTTTGACACCGGATATATCCAGCAGCTTGCGGCCCTTCATCGTCACATTATGTTCAGGACCAGATGCCCCGCCGGAAGGGTTGTGCTGATCATAATATACATTCATCGATTCATCCCCCATATCCTCATACTAAAGATTCGATACTGCATTGTATGAGACGGGGGATTTTTTTAGAACAAGCCTATTCTCCTCCCAGCTTCTCCTCTTTGAGAACGGTATACATATCAGCGGCTTCTTCTTTTTTTGTCGTATCCTTCAATTCATTGACTTTGACGGTAACAAGTTTTTGGCCGAAACGCACCGCAAGCTCGTCGCCCGCTTTGACAACAGAGCTTGCTTTTGCCTGCTGGCCATTGATCGAAATTCTTCCCTGGTCAGCCACTTCTTTTGCAAGCGTCCGTCTTTTAATCAGTCTTGATACTTTGAGAAATTTGTCGAGTCTCATCGCTTGTCAGCTCCTTTCAATGTCTTTCGCTTCATCCCACAATTCGTCCATTTCTTCAAGCGTCATACTTTCCAGATCCTTGCCCATACGCTTTGCAGATTGTTCAATATGCGTGAACCTTCTGTAAAACTTGGCATTTGTCATCGCAAGGGCTTCTTCCGGTTCGATTTTATAAAACCGGCCGATATTGACGAGCGCGAATAAAAGATCGCCGAACTCTTCTTTCATTTTTTTGCTGTTCTGTTCGGCTTCGGAAATTTCCGAAGAAAATTCTTTCATTTCCTCTTGGACTTTATCCCAAATATCCTGGACATTCGACCAGTCGAATCCGGTCTTTGCCGCCTTTTTCTGAAGCTTGTTCGCTTTTGACAAAGCAGGAAGCGGCTTTGGAATGTCGTCGAGGAGGGATTGATCGTCCGCTTGTTTCTCCTGCTTCTTGATCTCTTCCCAGTTTACCATGACGTCGGCCTCATCACGAACAGAGACTTCTCCGAAGACATGCGGATGCCTTCTGATCATTTTTGCAGTGATGCCGCGAATCACATCATCAATTGAAAAAAAGCCGTCATCCTCGCCGATCTGTGCATGCAGCAGAACTTGGAGCATCACATCGCCGAGCTCCTCTACAAGGTGGTCGGGATCTTCTTCATCAATCGCCTCGAGGACCTCATAGCATTCCTCGATTAAGTACTTTTTGAGCGATTCATGGGTTTGTTTCCGATCCCACGGGCAGCCGTCGGGTCCGCGCAGCTTCCTGATGACGCTGCGGAACATCGAAAATTCCTGGTACAGAACCTCTTCTTCTTTGACAGGCGGAACGTAGACGCTCGTTAAATTATTGATGCCCACGCTTCTGTCCAATTCGTAAAGAGGCACTGTCCGAATGTCTTGCATGCTGCTACCGGCCGCTGTTACAATGACGATTTCATAGTCGTCAGGAAGCTTTTCCATCAACGTCAGTTTGACCTCTGAAGCCGTCATTTGATCATATACCTGGCAAATAATCAAATGATGACGGAGCTCGACTTCGTCAGCGGAAAAGCG
Source organism: Bacillus haynesii (assembly GCF_014042035.1). NCBI lineage: Bacteria > Bacillati > Bacillota > Bacilli > Caryophanales > Bacillaceae > Bacillus > Bacillus haynesii. The sequence continues at coordinate 2,970,775 of NZ_CP059494.1, forward strand.
GACGGCATCGACAAACTGAAACCCGTCAATCGGATCGATCTGCAAAGCATTTAACGTCGCATCAATAAAGCTGTGGCCTCCCTCGACAACGACGTCGGCCTGATGAGCGCCCCGCCTCTCAAGCAAAAGCTGGACCGTTTTTTCAGCGACGAACGGATGGCCCGGAACGGCATAGAGCACATCCCTCTGCTTCGCCTCTTCAAAAAGCCGCTCTACGATCTCCTCGTAAACATCTTCGAATTGATCATGCTTTTCATAGACCTCATCAAAAAAATGAATCTCCGCTATTTCTTTTTTCAGGTCTTCTATTAATGGATGGTCTTTCGTCCTGACATAAAGAACCTCCGCTTGTGTGAGCCGTTTATATACACCGAGGGTTAATTGATTCATATCGCCTGCCCCCAGGCCGACTACCGTGATTTTACCGGCCATGCCTGCCGCCCCTTTCTCGTTTTAATGTCAGGAGCTTGCTGCCAAAAGGTACAAGCTCAAGTTCTTTTTCTGAAAACACGCGTAATGTGAAGATACCGGACAAAAAGACAACGCCGCCGACGAAAACGGCGCTAAGACTTTCCGCCGCCGAGATCCATCTGCTTTTATGAGGTATGACCGCTTCAAAAGCATAAAGCCACACCGCCAGAGCGGCCGACATGATCACAGCCGACAGCAAAACACCCGCTATCCTGTATTCTGACAGCTTGATCCAGCCTTTCCTTTTCAGCTGAAAAAAATTGAGCCCAGCGACAGTGGCGAATGACATCATAGTCGCAAAAGCGGCGCCGGAAATGCCGAAACCGGAGATCAAGAGCTCGTTCAATGCGGCTTTCACCAAAAAGCCGCAGCAGACGGAAACAGCCGGAAGACATGTATGACCGAGTCCTTGCAAAACAGCAGTCATCGTGATCGCCAGCGATGCAAAGAGAATCGACACGCTGAAAATTTGAAGTGCAGCCGTTCCATCGCTGTTCTTAAACAGCATCACATTGACCGGCTCCAAAATGCATATCAGACCGGCGGCTGCCCCCGTGCCGATGACGAAGCTCATTTTTAGCGAATACCGGATCTTTTCCTCCAGCACCGCAGTTTCTCCCTTTTTCTTCGCTTTCGTAAGGGACGGGACAAGAGCCGTCGCAATGCTCGCAGCAAAAACGGTTCCCAGCTGCAAAAGCGGCTGTCCCCTGTCATACACCCCTTTTGTATGTTTCGCCTGAAGTTCGTCCATTCCTTGTCCGGCCAGCAATGAATACAAGTTCAATGCGTCGACGAGCTGGATGAGAATCAGCATGAGGCCGGCGGTACAAATCGTAACCGAATACAGACACAGCTGTTTCAAAATATCACCCGTACCGACCTCTATCCGAGCGGCAGTGGTTTTCTTTTCACGCTTGGCCCAAAACACGGCGAGAGTGAAAAACGCCGCAAGGCCGCCGACAAGGGAGCCAAAGGCTGCCCCTGCACCGGCGTCATATAAGGAAAAGCCGCTTTTGACAAGCCACCACGTCAAAACAAGAATCGCCCCGACCCGGAGTGTCTGTTCTCCAATTTGGGAAAGTGCGGTCGGCAGCATCCGTTCGCTTCCTTGAAAATAGCCTCTCAACAAAGACACGAACGGAAGCAGCAAATAAGAAAACGACACGGCGCGGATCACCCCGGCAAGGTCGGGATCGCCCATAAACCTTGCGATGGCTCCAGCTCCGGCAAACAAGAGTAGAAAAAAGCCGAGGCCGACAGCCGATAAAAAAAGCATAGACACCTGGAGAATCTTTGCCCGGTTTGCGGACCCGTAATCATTCAACAACTTTGAAATGATGACCGGGAACCCGGAGGTGGCAAGCATCACAGATATTCCGATCATCGGATACACCTGCTGAAAAATATAAAAACCGACATCTCCAACTATATTTTGAAAAGGCACTCTATATACAGCGCTTAATATCTTTGATAATATCCCCGCCAATGACAGGACAAAGGCGCCTTGCCAAAGCCATTGTCTTTGGCCTTTTAAAAACCCCATTCCTTTAAGCTCCTTCCAATGCGCTTTCTCTCCGCTTTCTAAAAAGCGCATGAAACGTGCTTATTATACCATATTCAGGACTCGTACCCCGCCTGCAACTGTGAATTAAAAAAGAACAGCCCACAAGGTGCTGTTCCAACTGCTGATGCTGATTCAAGCTGAGAAAACACTTTCGGCATTCCAGCTCGTTCGAGCAGGAATGTCAAAATAAAAGGAATGAGACCTATTGTTCCATTTGACGGGCCAAAAAGCCGGCGGCAGTTTCAACCGCTTTATGTTCCACTTCGCCGATTGACTGGTCTTTTGAAAAAATGACAACCGCTCCGATCGGATCGCCGTTTGCAACAATCGGGCCGACGGTATAAGAAGCAACCTCTTCATCAATACCATCAATAAGCTGAATTGTCTTCGCGTCTCCGTCCAAAACCGAATTGCGCTGATCCATCGCCTTTTCGACCATGTCGCTGATCGATTTGTTTAAATAGTCTTTTTTAGACCCTCCGGATACCGCGATATACACATCCCGGTCGCAAATCAACACGGAATGGCCCATGCTGTCATAAAGCGCATCTGCATACTCTTTTGCAAAGTCGCCGAGCTCGCTGATCGGAGAATATTTTTTTAAAATAACCTCCCCATCCCGGTCCACAAATATTTCCAAAGGGTCTCCTTCACGAATGCGCAAAGTTCTGCGGATTTCCTTCGGGATCACGACCCGGCCTAAATCATCAATTCGACGTACGATACCAGTTGCTTTCATCTCTGCTGCCTCTCTTTCATTTGATGATATATCTGGTGGATATAAACAGAGCTGTGTACTTATGTAACACTCTCCACTCTTGATTGGTTTTAGTATCCTTCACATCAAATGTAATATACGTGAGAAACAACAAATTTTTATGATGAAGCGATCGTTTGCTTTTTAACGTTTTGAAGGCCTTTCAATATATCGAGAAGCGTTTCCAGCCACTCCTCCGGTTTTCGGTTTTTCACTTGAATCGAAATTTTCAATTTCTTCCCTTCCATCCCGAGGCCGATCTGTCTGCCGTACTTGCTGCCGAGTTCAAACAGTTTTTGACCGTCAATTTCGGCACTAGCTTTTTCGTCAATTGTCAGTCTGACGGCGTCTTTATCCTGTTTGATCAGCTCGACGCGTTCCTTGATGGCATATACCTTCGCCTCTGCGATGGCGAATAAATATTCGACTTCTTTCGGGTATTCGCCGAAGCGGTCGATCATCTCTTCTTGAAGCTCGCTCTTTTCTTCAATGGTTGAAATCGCCCTGAACCGTTTATACATATCTATTTTTTGCTTGCCGTCTGTCACATAAGTCTGCGGAATATATGCGTCAAGCTCCAAATCGATTTCCGGCTCAAACTTTTCAGCTTGCGGTGCATCTCCCTTGCGCGCTTCTATTGCTTCCTTGAGCATTTGCGAATATAAATCGAAACCGACAGAATCGATGAACCCGTGCTGCTGCGCACCTAAAAGATTTCCGGCGCCGCGGATCGTCAAATCGCGCATCGCGATTTTAAACCCTGACCCGAGTTCTGTAAATTCTTTAATCGCCTGAAGCCTTTTTTCGGCCACTTCCGTAAGGACTTTGTCCTTCCTGTACGTAAAGTAAGCGTAAGCTACACGGTTTGAGCGGCCGACGCGGCCCCTCAGCTGATACAGCTGGGAAAGCCCCATCTTATCTGCGTCAAATACGATCAGGGTATTGACGTTTGGAATATCAACGCCCGTTTCAATAATCGTTGTGCTGACTAGCACATCCGATTCTCCCTCTAAGAAATTCAGCATGACCGATTCGAGTTCGTTTTCTGTCATCTTCCCATGGGCATACGTCACCTTGGCATCAGGCACAAGCATCGAAATTTCTTCTGCTTTTCTTTCAATATCTTCGACCCTGTTGTACAAGAAGTAAACCTGACCGCCTCTGGCCAGCTCACGTTCTATCGCTTCTCTGACCAAGGCCCCGTTGTATTCGACAACGTATGTCTGTACCGGGAAGCGGTTTTCCGGAGGCGTTTCAATGACTGACAAATCTCTGACACCGAGCATGGACATATGAAGGGTCCGAGGTATCGGAGTTGCCGTTAACGTCAAAACGTCGACATTCGCTTTAATGCGTTTAATTTTTTCCTTATGTGTGACACCGAACCTTTGTTCTTCATCAATGATAAGCAGTCCAAGATCTTTGTACACGACATCCTTGGACAACAGCCTGTGAGTGCCGATCACGATGTCAATCGTTCCGTTTTTCAAGCCTTTAATCGTTTCATTTGCTTCTTTTCTGGTCCGGAACCGGCTGAGCAAACCGATATTAATCGGGTAGTCCTGGAAGCGTTCCAATATCGTTTCATAGTGCTGCTGTGCGAGGATCGTAGTCGGCACAAGGATCGCAACCTGTTTTCCGTCTGCAATCGCTTTAAAGGCGGCGCGGATCGCCACTTCGGTTTTGCCGTAGCCCACATCGCCGCAAAGGAGCCGATCCATCGGTCTTTCTTTTTCCATGTCCCTTTTAATCTCATGGATCGATCTCAGCTGATCCTCTGTCTCCTGATAAGGAAATGCGGATTCAAATTCACGCTGCATTTCATGGTCGGGTGAAAACGCGTAACCTTTGCTTGCTTCCCTTTCGGCATAGAGCTTGATCAAGTCATCGGCGATATCCTGGACAGAGCTTTCAACCTTTTTCTTAACCCGTTTCCATTCGCTTCCTCCAAGTTTATAAAGCTTCGGCTCTTTGCCTTCGGAACCAACGTACTTTTGCACCTGATCAATTTGGTCAACCGGTACGTAAAGCTTGTCGCTTCCTTGGTAATGAATATTCAGGTAATCCTTATGAATGCCGTTGATCTCCAGCGTTTCAATCCCTAAATACTTTCCGATACCGTGGTTCACATGGACGACATAATCGCCGATCTGAAGCTCCGAGTAGCTTTTGATCCGTTCGGCATTGGTCAGTTTTTGTTTGCGCGCCTGCTTTTTGACACGCTTTTTAAACAGCTCTTCCTCGGTAATGACGGCCAGCTTGATCATCGGAAGCTCAAAACCGGATTGAAGACCGCCTTCCATAATGTAAATCTGGCCTTGGGCAAGCGCTGCATCCTGGTCGGCCTGGGCGGCTTCGATGTCATAATCGGACAATACAGATGCAAGCTTTTCGACGCGCTCTTTGCTGTCCCCGAGGAAAACCGTTGTATATTTCGATTTTTTAAACCGTTCGATCTCATTTTTGAGCACATTCATTTGTCCGTGAAAGTTCTGCATTTGCTTGCTTGAAACATTGACGATGTTTTGCGGACTGGTGTGCTGTACATGCCTTAAAAACAGCGAGTAATACAAAATCGGGCGGGGCTGTTTTGAAATGAGGCTGTGAAAAGGAAATGACATCGATGTATCATGAAGGATTTTCCCTTCTTCCAGAAGGCTCGTAATCCACTCTGCCTCTTCCTTTTGCAGCTGGTCTTCCATTTCATGAATACGGCTGATTTCATCTAGTATCAGCAAAGTATTTTTCGGGAAATAATCTAGTAAACTAGCAGGCTTCTCATAGAAATAAGAAAGGTATTTGACCATTTCCTGGCCGATATGCCCTTCCTTGAGCCGCTCTTTATCTTCCGCGATATTTTGGTCGAGAATTTCCTTTTGTTTATCGAGCTTCAGCTTTTTAAGACTGTTGGCAAGGCCTTTATCGATTTGTTCAAGCGCCCTTTGCCGGTCTTCATCCCGCACGATCAGTTCCTTCGCAGGGCCGATCGTTACTTCATCGCGCGTTTCCAGTGAACGCTGATCATCTGTATTGAATATACGAATCGAATCAACTTCTGTATCAAACAATTCAATCCGGACAGGGTTTTCTTCAGTCAATGAATAGACATCGATAATACCCCCGCGAATGCTGAATTCGCCTGGAGCCGCCACCATATCCGTACGCTCATACCCCATTTGAACAAGCTTCTGAAGCAGCTGTTCCGGGTCGATATCGCGCCCCGTCTCAATGTGAATCTGACTGTTTTGCCATACTTCGACAGGGGGCAGCATTCTTCTGACGGCTGCTGCCGGAGCAATAACGATAGGCGCTTCACCGCTTGCAAGCCTATTTAAGACATCAAGCCTTTGCGAGCGCAGCTCAGGGCTTGCTACTGCAATTTCAGAAGAAATCAATTCGTTGACAGGATATAAAAGGACAGGCTGATCTTTTATCAGCCCTGTTAAGTCATCTGTAATTTTTTGAGCCTGATAAAGGTTATGCGTAATTAAAAATACCGGCCGTCTCGTTTCTTTTGTAAGAGCGGCTGTAAATAATGACCGGGCAGATCCGGAGAGCCCCGCAAGCAGCTGTTCCTTCAGCCCTTCGTTTAAGCCGTTGACGATGGATTTAAAATCATCGCTTTGTGTGATATAGGATTGAATATTGTTCAAATGAGCCCCTCCTCTCTTCCTCAAATAGAAAAATGCTTTGGTCTAGTCTCTACACCAAAGCTATTTATTGAATAAACGAATGATATTGGTGATAATCCGGGTTTCGCTCAAGCGCTTCTTGACAATCTTCACATATCGTCTTTACGTGTAAATCCCCATTATCCATATAAGAAATCATATCGTTTCTTTCATCGTTTGTTAAGTGGTTAAAGCCTAACTGTTCACTGTTTACATAAGAATGGTCAAGACTTCCGACTTTAACGCCGCAATGCCGGCAATAATAATGTAAAGCCATAAAAGAACCTCCATACCGAGTCTTTTTAAAACTAGTATGTTCCGTTCCCTTTTGCCTTATACCTTTGCATTAAATTCATTCATGACTTCTAAAAAAGGTTTTTCCAAAGAAGCTTCACAGGCCTTGGCCGATTGTCTGACGGCCTCTTGTATCGCCGGCTCTTCTTCATCTGAAAAAGCGCCAAGCACATAGTCGACGATTTTCATGCCGTTGACCGGACGGCCGATTCCGATTCGGATCCGGTTAAACTCCGTTGTTCCCAGATGCTGAATCATCGATTTGATGCCGTTATGGCCTCCTGCGCTTCCTTTTGTCCTCAGACGGATTCTTCCGGTCGGAAGATCCAAGTCATCGTAAATCACTTTCAAATTGTCAACAGGGATCTCGTAATAGTCCAAAAGCGGCCTCAAACATTCTCCCGATAAATTCATATATGTAAGCGGCTTAACAAGTAGAACCTTTTTGCCAGAAACAAATCCGATTCCGTATTGACCGTTGAACTTTGTTTTATCAAGCGGAATGTTCCACTCTTTTGAGAGCTCGTCAATCGTCATAAAACCTACATTGTGTCTCGTATTTTCATATGTTTTACCCGGATTTCCCAATCCTGCAAACACAAGCATTATTCTATGTCCTCCCTTAAGCAAAACCCTGCCTCAGCATACTGAGGGGGAGCATCCTAATTTCCCCTCATTCTAGCACAAAAGACGTAACCGCGGGAGGATTACGTCTTACGTATTTATTCTTCTTTTTCCTCTTCAGTGCCTTTTTCTGGTTCCTCAACGTCTTGAGCGGCTGATTCGGCTTCCGTTTCTTCCTGCTTTTGAGGAGGAAGAATGGATGCAACAACTTCATCAGGCTCATGGTTGAATGAATAATCGCCTTTAGACGGAATATCGCCGACGGTTAGAACATCGTTGACTTCGAGACTGGAAATATCAACCTCGATCGTTTGCGGAATGTTCTTCGGCTTTGCTGTGACAGACATCTCATAAAGCGGCTGCTGAAGAACACCGCCCTGTTTGATGCCCTCTGCTTCACCCGTAAGGTTTACAGGGACCGTCGCCTCCATTTCCACTTCCATATCAACCACTTTAAAATCGGCATGTACGATTGAATCTTTTAATGGATCCGTCTGCAGCTCAGTCACCATAACAGAGTGCTGATCACCGTTTATATCCAAGTTGATAATCGTATTTTTGCCCTCAGCGCGCAAGATTTTTAAAAGCTCGATACTGTCTAACGCAACGGATTTGTTCTCCAGATTTCTTCCGTAAATGACACCCGGCACAAACCCGGATTGCCGGATCTTTCTTAAAGAAGACCGTCTGGAATCCGTTCTTTCTTCCGCTTTTAAAATTGCCATATTCAGCACCATCCTATCGTTAGATTGGTCTTTCTAAAACCATACCCATAACGACAAAACTTTAAACCAGAATCAGCAAATTAATCGAACAGGAAGCTGACAGATTGTTTCTCATGCACACGAATAATTGCTTCTGCCAGAAGCGGTGCGACAGAAAGCTGCTTGAATTTCGCAATTTTCTTTTCTTCAGGAAGCTCAATGCTGTTGGTCACAACGAGCTCTTTAATTTTGGAATTGTCGATTCTTTCGATCGCCGGACCGGAAAGAACCGGATGTGTACAGCATGCATACACTTCCTCAGCGCCGCTTTCGACGAGCGCATTGGCCGCAAGCGTAATCGTTCCTGCAGTATCAATAATATCATCAATTAAAATGGCCGTTTTTCCTTCAATATGTCCGATGATATTCATAACCTCGGCTACATTCGGCTTAGGTCGGCGTTTGTCGATAATCGCAATCGGCGCTTTCAAGCGGTCCGCCAATTTGCGGGCACGTGTCACACCGCCGTGGTCAGGGGACACGATCACGACATCCTTGAAATTTTTCTCTTCAAAATAATTTCCTAAAATCGGAACACCCATCAAATGATCGATCGGTATATCAAAGAAACCTTGGATTTGCGGCGCATGAAGATCAAGCGCAATCACGCGGGTAGCTCCGGCGGTTTCCAGCAGATTTGCCACGAGTTTGGCTGTGATCGGCTCACGGGAACGGGCTTTACGGTCCTGACGGGCATAGCCGTAATAAGGCATCACGATATTAATCGTTTTCGCCGACGCACGTTTCAGCGCATCCACCATGATCAAAAGCTCCATAATATGCTCGTTCACCGGTGCGCTGGTCGATTGGATGACATAGCAGTCGCAGCCGCGGATGCTTTCTTCAATGTTAATTTGGACCTCACCGTCGCTAAAGCGTTTAACAGAACTCTTTCCCAGCTCAACTCCGACGGCATCCGCGATTTCCTTCGCAAGACCCGGATTCGAGTTTAAAGAAAAAATCTTCAAATTGTCGTCTTCATATTTAGACATGGTAAACCTCCGATTTAGGATTATTTTTTGTGTATGTTCTCAACGTAGTCTTCTTTGTTGACTTGTCTTGCTCTGGCAATAGACAAAGCCCGGCCTGGTACATCGTCGGTAATCGTTGAACCCGCAGCTACGTATGCACCTTCGCCGACTGTTACCGGAGCGACCAAATTGGAGTTGCAGCCGATAAATGCCCCATTTTCAATTTTCGTTTTGAACTTATGTTTCCCATCATAATTTACGGTAATCGACCCGCAGCCAAGATTGACATCCGTTCCGATTTCCGCGTCCCCTATGTAGCTTAAATGAGATGCTTTGCTGCGATCACCAAATTCCGATTTTTTCACTTCGACGAAATTCCCGATCCTTACCTCATTGCCGATCTTTGAGTCGGGTCTGATATGAGCAAACGGTCCGATCGTAACATCGTCACCGACTTCACTGTCCACGATAACGGACTGCTTAATGACCGTTCTGCTGCCGATCGTACTGTTTTCCAGTTCGCTGTTCTGTCCGATGACCGCGTCCTCACCGATGGCAACCCGCCCTTTAATGACGGTGCCGGGATAAATCACGGTATCCCTGCCGATCACGGCTTCCGGTGAAATGTATGTGTTGTCGGGATCGATTAAACTGACGCCGTTTTGCATGTGGCGTTTATTGATCCGCTGCTTCATATAGATTTCCGCTTGTGAAAGGGCGACTCTGTCATTGACTCCGAGCGTTTCCTGGAAGTTGTCAGTCTGATAAGCGGCTACAGTTTCACCTTGATTTTTCAAGATCTCAATGACATCCGGAAGATAATATTCCCCTTGTACGTTGTCATTTGAAACCTGCTCGATCGTTTGAAAAAGAGCTTCGTTGTCAAAACAGTAGGTTCCTGTATTGATTTCTTTGACAAGCCTTTCCTCGTCTGTTGCATCTTTATGTTCGACAATTTTTGCAACATCGCCGTTTTCATTGCGAATAATGCGTCCGTAGCCTGTCGGGTCCTCCGCTACAGCGGTTAAAATCGTCACCTTTGCTGCTTTTTTCTGATGCTCCGTGAGCATGGCTTCCATCGTTTCGACAGTTAAAAGCGGGGTATCTCCGCAAATGACGATTGTCGTTCCTTTTTCGCTTCCAAGAATCGACTTGGCCTGCTTGACGGCATGGGCTGTGCCAAGCTGTTCAGCCTGCAGGGCATATTCGCTTTTTTCCCCGAGCTGTTTTTTGACATCTTCCGCACCATGTCCAACTATTGTGACAAGTTTTTCTAATGATAGCTTGCGAGCTTCATCGACAACATGCTCAACCATAGGTTTTCCGCAAACAGGATGAAGAACTTTATATAGCTTTGATTTCATTCTTGTTCCTTGACCAGCTGCTAACACAACTGCAAACCGCTTATCCATGTATTGGCCTCCATTATCCCTATTATCCATAGAAAAATATATCCTAAATATGAGTTGATTTCAAGCAAGCCAAAATGAGAAATCGGGAAATCAAGACAGCATATTTTGGATGTTCAGAGCATATTTAGGATTTACTGGTCAGGGAGACAAATTGATTCCTTCAGCATGCGCTTTACTCTTATCCGGATTCTCAAACCGTCATCTGCTTTACCTTCCTGTTACTGTTATACGCAATCGCAAACCATATATTGTCATTTTATTATGATAAGATCATTTTTTTTCAAAACAAAAAGGGCTTATCCATAAGCCCTTCTTTTTTAAGAAGCTCCAGCTTCTTCATATTCTATTTCCTCAACGTCACCCAAACGATGATATTCATTTAACACCGCGTCCTGAATTTTTCCGCGGGTGCTTGAGTTGATTGGATGAGCGATATCACGAAATTCTCCATCAGGTGTACGCTTACTTGGCATCGCAACGAAAAGACCATTGTTTCCATCAATTACACGAATGTCATGCACTACAAATTCGTGATCCAGCGTGATGGATGCAATCGCTCTCATGCGACCATCGGTATTCACGCGGCGTAATCTTACGTCGGTAACTTCCACAGTAGTTCACCACCTTTTCCCAATATAAAAACATTAGTGTAACTATTCAACGGTTTTTTTTGTTTTCCTGCATAATTAAAAATATTTTTGTAATATTGGGATAAAAAAACACTGAATTGACAAATTTTCCAAACAAAAAAGATGATTTTGAGACCAAAACCATCTTTTCAAAGTCTTTTCTATTTCACTAATGCGATGACTTCTATTTCAACGAGCGCGTCTTTCGGCAGTCTCGCCACCTCAACGCATGATCTCGCTGGTTTGTGGGTATCGAAGTACTGTCCGTAAATTTCATTCACTTCTGTGAATTGATTCATATCCGCCAAAAACACGGTTGCTTTGACGACAGTCTCCAGAGAGGCGCCCGCTTCTTTCAGCACGGCTTTTAAATTGCGGAAAACCTGATGCGTCTGTTCTGTGATGTCTCCAGTCACCATTTCACCCGACGGGGTCAACGGAATTTGCCCTGAACTGTAAAACATATTGTTGACAACAATTCCTTGTGAATACGGTCCGATCGCCGCCGGCGCTTCTTTTGTCTGAACAACCTTTGTCATCTCAAACTCCCCATTTCCTATTCATTTTCTGCAAAAAAACGCTGAAAGTTTCCGTTTTGTATTTCCACCTTTTTTTCCTTCATATCGATTTCAGAAAGCGTCAAAAGGGACATATACTCATCGACCAGCCGCTCCTTGACTCCCTGAGCCTCCACAAGAACACCGATGCCCGCTACATGGGCATTGAATTCATCGAGAAGATTGATCATGCCGTTGATCGTTCCGCCCGCTTTCATAAAGTCGTCTATGATCAAAACGTGCGAGCCCGTCCGCAAGCTGCGTTTTGCAAGAGACATCGTCTGAATGCGGTTGGATGATCCGGACACATAGTTGATACTGACTGTTGACCCTTCGGTTACCTTATTGTCTTTTCTGACGACCACTGTCGGCACATCAAGGTAGCTGGCTACCGCATATGCCAAAGGAATGCCTTTTGTCGCCACCGTCATCACGACATCGATCTCCCTGTCTGAAAAAGCGGAAGCGAAAATCTTGCCGGCCTTCGTTAATACAGAGGGCTTTCCAAGGATATCGGTTAAATACAAATATCCACCGGGCAATATCCGTTCCGAATCGACCAATGACTCACCGAGCGACTTTACAAATTCCTCCGCTTCATCGCGTTTTACCTTTGGAATGTATTTGACGCCGCCGGCTGCTCCCGGCACGGTCTGAAGCGTCCCGATTCCCTGCTGCTCAAAGGTCTGCTTTATAATGGTTAAATCTTCACTAATGGATGATTTAGCAGATTGATACCGTTCTGAAAAGAAGGTTAATGGCACTAAGACATGCGGATGGGTCAACAAATAATTTGTCAGATCCACCAATCTGCCGCTTCGACGAAACTTCATGCACTTACCTCCAAAATCCGAATATTTTTAAAAACAATATAACTTAACATACGGATTTAATCAAGTTCATTTTGTTCTCCGATCATCCGCACCGCATAAACCTGATCGCAAAACCCTCTTAATCCGTTATAGATTCTTTGCACTTTTGATTCGTATTGAACCAGTCCGAACACAGTGGGACCGCTCCCGCTCATCAGCACAGCATCGGCGCCGAACCGCTTCATTTGATTTTTGATCATCGCGACTTCGGGATGCATATTCAATGTAACAGATTCGAGAACATTGCCGAGCTTGCCACACATTTTTTGAAAATTCTTCTCTTCGATCGCAGTAATCATACCTTGAACATCCGGGTGTTCAATCTCGTCGACTTTCAGCTGCTTGTACACTTCTGCAGTTGATACGCCGATCGTCGGCTTTGCCAGCACAACCCAGCAGTGCGGCGGAGTCTCGATATGACGGATTTTCTCTCCCCTTCCCGTTGCAAGAGCCGTTCCTCCATGTACGCAAAAGGAGACATCAGATCCGATCTCAGCGCCGAGCTCAGCCAGTTCATTCATCGAAAGCTTCAAATCCCACAGACGGTTCAGCCCTCTGAAGACCGCAGCGGCATCGCTGCTTCCTCCAGCAAGCCCCGCCGCAACGGGAATCACTTTCGTAATAAAAATAGAAACACCTTTTTTAATGCCGTATCGTTCTTTCATGAGCATTGCAGCCTGATAAGCAAGGTTTCGCTGATCGTCGGGAACAAAGCGATTATGCGAAGAAACCGTTACTTTATCTTCTGCCAGCTCGGTTAATTCAATCCGATCCGCCAAATCAATTGTCGTCATGACCATCTCTACTTCATGATACCCATCTGGACGTTTGCGGCGAACGTCGAGCGACAAATTAATTTTAGCCGGCGCCTTCTCTAAAATACGCAATCCATTCACCTACTTCTCCATCTAAACATAAGTATCCACATTGTAACATATTTTGAAGTACAGGACGTACAAATGCATGCGTTGCGGCAGGACGCCGCGCCCTTAGCATGCGATCCTTTTTCCTTACAAGTACAAATGCATGCGCCCGCGCAGGACGCCGTGACCTTAGCATGCGATCCTTTTTCCTTACAAGTACAAATGCATGCGCCCGCGCAGGACGCCGTGACCTTAGCATGCGGTCATTCCGTACAAGTACAAATGCATGCGCCCGCGCAGGACGCCGCGATCTTAGCATGCGGTCATTCCTGCAGATCGCGAATGCCGTCCCCTCGCAATGAAACCTCAGGTCGCGTGCAGCGCGCTGAGCAGCTGAAAATGGATCAATGAAAAAACGGAGGACAGAAGCGCCCTCCGTATGTCACTGTTTTAATGATTTTGCTGATTTTGAGCCATATGCTGTTCGGCTAATTCGATGGCCCTCTTCACCATGTTGCCGGCGTCTCTGGCCCGAATTCCGCCCCAGCCCTCGGTTTTTACCGTATCGTAAAATCCAAGATCTTTAGCCAATTCATTTTTGAATTCCTCTGACATGATGCTTCGACGTCTGCCCATGCGAAACAGCCCCTTTCAAGTATCATACCATCCGTCTGACTCATCATAAAACAAGTGACATGTATTAGCTTTGCTCGATTTGTGCAGAACTTCCCCGAAAAATTTTGGATAAAAAAAGGCAAAACAAAAAGCAGCAAACATAAAGTCCGCTGCTTATTAAAGGGCTACTGAGCTGGTTTTATCATCAGAAAATCTCAATTCAACCGTCTCAGTAAGAATATCCGCATAACTGTATGAAACTCTTTCAAACGAATTCTCGTCTTGGTCTAGTTGTATCACAAAAACAGAAGGGTACGTCTCAGCTAAAATGCCCGAACGCTCAATCGTTTTTCGGCGGCCACCGTTTGCTTTTAACGTCAGCCTTTTTCCCAAATGTCCATCAAGCGATCTTTTAATATCGGACAACGTTTTCGCCATTGCATCCACCTCACTATATTCAGTATACACCAGAAGCCCATTTTTGTCAAATAAAATTTAAATTATATCAACGTTCATGAGCCTCTGTCAATAAAATAATTGTGACAAATTATACGCCGACTTTCCCTTATTTTCCTCAATTTTCGTTTCGTTATGTATGTTTTTTTAAAAAAAGGTAAAAACATTCGGCTGTATGGCAAAAAACCCGCCATCCGGCGGGCTCGTTTAATCGTTTGCTTTCGTTTTATATGGCATTCCGATACGCAATACGCCTCGCGTCTCAATCCCTCCGAGTCCCTTCTCCCTCGTCAAGGTATTTCTGAGCACTTCCCAGACGTTAATGCGGTCCATAAACGGAGTGAAGCTGATTTTTGCGACTATATAGACCGGGTCAAGCGCATGGATGTTGACTCTTGACGGAGAGCTTGCAAAATTTGCACCGGCTTTGATCAGTGATTCAAAATGAGACTGGCATGCGCCGGCAAAAATGACGAGCTGATCAAGATGGGGAATTTTTTTCCTCGCTTTTTGAACGGTTTCGATAAAATCTTTTGAATGCCTGTAGGCATCCAGATCGTTAATATCGCCCTTCTGCTTAGAATAGGCATCGTGTCCGGTGATGACGAGAAGATCCGGGCGGTACTCATCGATCAGTTCCTCGATGACTGATGACATTTTCTTTTCATAACAATGAATACCGTATACAGGAACCCCGATCTTTTCATAGAGCGCCAGACATTTTTTCAAATAAGCCGAATCCCCGTCTAAATGAAGGACTCTTCCGGGCATATGAAAGTACTGCTGCTGATTGTTATATTGGTTTGTGGCGCGGTACTCATGTTTATCGTGAAGGAGTTTGTAATCCTGGCGGAGAAGGTCGAGGGATTCCTTCATTCTCGTTTCTTCTTCCCGCTTTCTCATCTGCCGCTCAGCCTCGCGGACAATCTCCAGGTCCGCCAAATGTGCGTCAGCGATTAATCTGACCTCATCTCCGTGCAAAACGGCTACAGGTTCTCCATTTGCCGATTGATCAATTCGTATAATTCGAAATAAGATATCTCTTCGATAAGATTTTCTGACGACCATATCGCCTATTTTAAATTGCATGCTTTTCACTCCACACATAGACTAAGCCCCATCCTGTGAACATCAAACCATGAAAAGTAAAGGTGCTTCTTTAGCCTATGTGCCCGCCCTTCAAGTGGTGAACGGATGACAAGCCTGATCAGGCTTAAAGCCCGCCTTCAATAATAAAAAAAGCCCTCCATTAAAGAAGGACTTCTCTCAAGCGATCAGATAAGACGGCGAACTCTTCAATGCTAAGCGATTCTCCGCGTCGTTTTCCATCGATTTGTGAATCCTGAAGCGCTCTTTCAATTTTTGATTTATTCTCTTTGCCATTCGGCAGGTTGTTGACGAGATTGTTGAAAAGCGTTTTTCGACGCTGTGCGAAGCTTGCTTTTACGACCTGAAAGAAAAAGGCATCATCTTGAACAGCAACAGCCGGATCTTTCCTCAGGGTCAGCCTGATGACCGCGGAATCCACGTTAGGCTGGGGGACGAAAACGGTCTTTGGCACATTCATGACCGTTTTGGCTTCCGTATAAAACTGAACCGCGATGGAAAGGGACCCGTATTCCTTTGTAGAAGGTTTTGCAGCCATTCGGTCCGCCACCTCTTTTTGAAGCATGACGACGATCCCTTTCAGCGGCAGATTTTCTTCTAAAAGCTTCATAATGATGGGAGTCGTGACGTAATACGGCAGGTTGGCGACAACCATCACCTCATTGCAGTCTTGAAACTGTTCGTCCATTACCGCTCGAACATCGGCTTTCAGGACATCCTGGTGAATGACAGTCACATTATCATACGGAGAAAGCGTATCTTTTAAAATCGGCAGAAGCCTTTGGTCGATTTCGAAAGCCGTCACTTTCTTCGCACGCTTTGCCAGCTGCTCGGTCAGTGCCCCGATCCCCGGACCGATTTCAATCACGCCTGTACGCTCCGTCACCCCGGCATGGTCGACAATTCTGTCCAATATGTTCGTGTCAATCAAGAAGTTTTGCCCCAGGCTTTTTTTGAATGAAAATCCGTATTTATTGAGAATTTCCTTCGTCCTAATTGGGGTGGCGATATCTTTATTCATGTTCTTCCTCCCGCAGCACAGCATCCAGTGCGCTTAAATAATCACTCTTTTTAATCTGAAACATTTGCAGCCGCTTTTGAAGCTGTTTCCCATTTGTATAGCCGATATTCAATATCTCGCCGAGCCGCTCCCTCCTTCGTTTTGCCAGAGGGCCTCCGATCAGGCCGGCTTCGATTAAATCCTGGGCCTCAATCTCAGGTTCCGTCGCTTCCATTTCCTCCTGAACGGTCTTTAAGCATTCGCGGATCGCCTCAAGCGAAGCGTGTTCGACACCGATTCCGCGCTTATTTTTAGGCTTTGCCAAATGCTTGGGCAAAAATGCATGCTTGCAGCCGGGGACTTTTTCTGCAATCGTTTTTCTGATTTTTTCCCCCGGGAAATCGGGATCGGTTAAAATAATAACCCCGCGCGTTTCCTGAGCAAGCCGAATCCGTTTGATGACGTCTTCCCCTATGGCTGATCCGTTCGTTTCGATCGTATCTGCATCAACAGCCGATTTGATTTTTGCTGTGTCATCACGGCCTTCGACAACAATGATTTCTTTAATCTTCATTTCTTCCTCCGTATGATGAAAAACCTTTTATTACATTTTTAAAATTATTGAAACCTTTTTGTAATAAAACCGTCTAATTTATTAGAAAACAAGATGGATCTATTATAACCAAAAAAACAGAGGGCGCAAAATCCCTCTGCTTATATAAGAAGCATAATAAATGATATTTAGTTCAATACCTTGATTTTAACTCTTTTGTTTCCCCAGCGGTAAGCTGTAGACTTATTCGGAAAGAATACATCGATTTTACGGCCTTTGATGGCTGAGCCTGTGTCGGCTGCAACCGCATAGCCATATCCTTCTACATGTACTTTGGAACCCAGCGGAATGACGCTCGGATCGACAGCGATCACTTTAGCACCCGGATTATTTTTCAAATTAACGCCGGTCGCAGTGTGGCCTGAGCATCCGTTGCAGCTTGCCGTATAAGCTGTAGAGGATACATAAAATTCTTTTCCTGAGGATTGATTTCCACGCGATACATTCGCGCTGACTTTAGCCACTGCGGCTTGCTTTGTACCGACAGCGATAATTTTGGCTTTGCTTTCGGCTGCTGTTTCCTCTTTAATCAGTTCTCTGGAAACTTCCTTACCGTTTTTCATAACAACGGCATAGTGCTTTTTAAGCTTGCCATGTTTACCGTCCCGTACAACTTTTTCTTTTCCCTTTTCAAGTGAATCGTCCTCTTTTTTCTGGACTTCAAAAGGGATGTTCTCTTCCACTACATCGGTGACTTTTTTGATACGAGTAATGTGAATCGCCTGATCTTTTGTCAGCTTTTTATCAAGCGCAGGCTTTACTTCATCATCGCCCTTTATGCTGATCTTATGATGTTTTAAAAAGTCAGCGACCGTAGTCGAAGTCGTCCATATGTCTTTATCTTTACCGGCATCCTTTACGGTTACTTTAAAAGCCCTTTGCAAAGTCAGCTTCATATCTTTCGTTATTTCTTTATCAACTGAGGGGTCAATTTGATCGTGTTCCGCCAACTCTAAATTTAAATCTTTCAGAAGTTTGCCGACTGTACCCGCTGTTGTCCAGATTTCTTTTTCCTGTCCGTCGACTGTCAAATGAACAGGTTTTGCGGCAATATACTCAACATTCATGTTTGCCGTTAATTTTGTATCTTCAGCGGGAGAGATGTGATCTTCTTTCCTCGTCTCGATGTCTAAGCTTTTCAGCAGCCCACCTACGGTTGTAGCATTCGTGCGAACATCCTGCTTTTTCCCGTTTATCGAAATGGTGACTTGCTGTTTAGCGAGCTCATGTGCTCCGTAAGCAGTTCCGCTTCCTGCGACAAGCAGTCCAGCAGCAATCAGTATCCATCTGCTTTTGCTAAGCTTTACGGAAAACAGCTTTTTCATTTTTTGTATGATGAAAAACGCCTCCTTCTCCTCGGGGAGATTATATAGAGTATCTACAAGCCTGTCAACCCTCCTCTCTATTTTCTCCGCAAGCCCGCCATCTCTTTTATTATGGGAAAACCACCTCATAAAAGAAAGAAAGACTTGTCGACAAAGATATCCTATGAGTGTAAACAGACATGTAGAACTTTTTAGAACCGTCCCCCGAAGAGACAAGCTTGAACAAGGCTCGATATCAAATCGTGTCAGCTGATGCCGAAAAGTTTTTTTGCATTTTCTGTCGTGATGGCCGCTATTTCTTCATAAGTCATCCCTTTTAATTCAGCAATCTGTTCGGCGACAAGCTTGACATAACTTGGTTCATTCCGCTTCCCTCTGTATGGATGAGGCGTTAAATACGGGCAGTCCGTCTCAATTAAAAGTCGGTCATTTGGTATTTGTTTGACCACTTCCTTCGGCTTTTTGGCGTTTTTAAATGTGACGGGGCCGCCGAAAGATAGGTAGAAATTCATATTGATGCACTCTTGTGCAATTTCGGCGCTTCCAGTATAACAGTGCATGATCCCGCCGACTTCCTTGGCCCCTTCTTCCCGCAAAATAGAAACGACATCCTCCGTTGCATCACGGTTGTGAATCACGATTGGCAAGCCGACTTCTTTTGCCAAAGCGATCTGTTTTCTGAACACCTCTTTTTGAACGTCCTTCGGCGACTTATCCCAATGGTAATCAAGTCCCATTTCTCCGATCGCCACAACTTTCTCATGGGCGGACAGGCCTTTGATCCAAGCCAAATCTTCATCGGTCATATCAATTGCATCAACCGGATGCCACCCGATGGCAGCATAGATAAAATCGTATTCTTCAATCAATTCCATCGCACGCTTGATCGTCGGACGATCGAATCCTACAACAACAATGTGTTCCACTTTTTCTTCCTTTGCCCGAGCAATGACTTCTTCCAAATCCTCATTAAATTGCTCGGCATTTAAATGTGCATGTGTATCAAATAACATCAGAATGCCACCTTTTTTAAAAATTGTCGAAAAAACAAAAGGTGTTCGACGAAATGTTACACGTGGAACACCCTTTGCCTACATTTATTTGATTCGCGTTCCGTTTGCTAATGAACTGTCTACCGCTGCAAGCGATAGAACGCCATTGTCTTCTCCAGCCAATATCATGCCTTGAGAAAGTTCTCCTCTTAGTTTGACCGGTTTTAAGTTTGTTACACAAATGACTTTCCGGCCGACAAGCTCTTCAGGTTTGTAATGCTTGGCAATTCCTGAAACGACTTGGCGTTTTTCAAAGCCCAAATCAAGCTGGAGCTTTAGCAGGCGGTCAGCTTTTTTGACGGGTTCGGCACGGAGTACTTCAGCCACTCTCAGCTCTGTGCTCATAAAATTGTCTATCGTGATTTCCGGAAGCCGTTCAGGTGCTTTTTCCTCCTGCTTCGGTTCTTCTTTTGGAGCCGTTCCCTGCATTTTTGATTTGATATAAGCAACTTCGTCTTCCGCCTCAAGACGCGGGAACAATGGTTCTCCTTTTTGAACGTTTACAGATGTCAGCTGGCCGAAGCTTTTGATGCTGTCCCAGGTTTTCAATGCCGCATCCGTGATGCCGAGCTGTGCAAAAATCTTTTCAGGCGTCTGCGTTAAGAACGGCTGCAGCAATACAGCGGTGATGCGCAATGACTCTGCCAAATGGTACATGACCGATTGAAGCTCTTTTTCTTTGTCCTTATCTTTTGCCAGTACCCAAGGGGCTGTCTCATCGATGTATTTATTCGTTCTGCTGACAAACTGCCACAATGATGAAAGCGCAACAGAAAACTCCATATTTTCGATCGCTTGTTCGTACGCTTCAATTGTTTTTTGCGAGAATGATGACAACGGTTCGTCAAAAGCGGTAACCGGGCCTTCATACGACTGAATCCGGCCGTCAAAGTATTTGTTGACCATGGCGACCGTTCTGTTCAACAGGTTGCCTAAATCATTCGCTAAATCATAGTTAATTCGCTCGACAAATCCTTCCGGTGTGAATACGCCGTCAGAACCGAACGGCACTTCGCGGAGAAGATAATAACGCAACGCATCAAGTCCGTATCTGTCGATTAATGTGACTGGATCAACCACATTGCCTTTTGATTTAGACATTTTTCCATCTTTCATCAGCAGCCATCCGTGGGCAAAAACCTTTTTCGGCAGCGGAAGGTCCAATGCCATCAGCATAATCGGCCAGTAGATGGTATGGAAGCGGACGATCTCCTTACCGACAAGATGTACGTCTGCCGGCCAATATTTTTGATAATTTTCATCGTTTGCCGTATTAAAGCCAAGTGCCGTAATGTAATTAAACAGCGCATCTATCCAAACATAGATGACATGCTTCGGATTGCCGGGCACTTTTATCCCCCAGTCGAACGTCGTCCGGGAAACAGCCAAATCTTCAAGACCCGGTTTGATAAAGTTGTTGATCATTTCATTTTTGCGGGATTCAGGCTGAATGAATTCAGGATTTTCTTCATAGAAAGCGAGCAGCCGGTCCGCGTATTTTCCCATGCGGAAGAAGTAAGATTCCTCTTTGATTAACTCAACGGGATGGCCGCTGTCAGGACTTTTTCCTCCGATCACTTCGCCTTTCTCGTTTCGCTCAACATCAACGAGCTGGGTTTCTGTGTAAAACGTTTCGTCAGGGATGCTATACCAGCCCTCATATTCGTCAAGATATATATCACCATTGTCAAGCAGCTTCTGAAAAACCTTTTCGATCACGTTTTTATGACGTTCCTCTGTCGTCCGAATGAAGTCGTCATTAGATATGTCGAGCTTTTTCCAAAGCTGCTGAATGTCTTCTGCCGCACGATCGACCAATTCCTGCGGAGTGATATTTTCCTTCTCCGCCGTTTGCTGGATTTTTTGTCCGTGCTCATCTGTACCTGTTAAGTATCTGACATCAAAGCCTCTCAGTCTTTTATACCGAGCCATTGCATCACCGGCAACGGTTGTGTAGGCATGTCCAATATGTAGCTTTCCACTTGGGTAATAAATGGGTGTAGTGATGTAAAACGTATTTTTTTCTTGCGGCATGATGGAACCTCCCAATTAAAATGTCAAAAAACTCCCGCCCAAAGGACGAGAGCGGCATGTGTATTCATTCAGTATATACTCAATATATAATCCCTCTTTATATGATACCATCTTAGCCTTCAAGTTCAAGAAAATATACATTGTCGATCCATCATGAATACGGTCGATTACAAATTTTATAACAGAAAGAAATATTATACTTCGACAAAAAAATGCTTTCATTGTCGAATAATGTCGTATATAATCGATATGAGGAAAAACCTTAGTTCGAAAGTCTTGATTTAAGGGCTTTTTTTTGATTGAACATTCTGTTTTATCATCTTCAATTCCCTTGTTACATCAGTTCTTCCAAGGTCTTTTGACTATATGATCTAATTTTTACAAACAATAGAAAAGAAAATGATTGACGTTTATTGGAAACCTTGTTATGCTAGGACTGTAAGGATTTTGTCGAATAATGACGAAGATAATAAACACCTATAAAAATAACAATCTTTCGGGAGGAGAATGAATATGAAATCTACAGGTATTGTACGTAAAGTTGATGAGCTAGGACGCGTGGTGATTCCGATCGAACTTCGCCGTACGCTTGGAATCGCAGAAAAAGACGCTCTTGAAATCTATGTAGATGACGAAAAAATCATCTTGAAAAAATATAAACCAAACATGACTTGCCAAGTTACAGGTGAAGTTTCTGATGACAACCTTAAACTTGCAGGCGGTAAATTGGTTCTTAGCCCTGAAGGCGCTGAGCAAATCATTAACGAAATTCAAGCACAACTTCAATCTCAAAAATAATTATTTTGATTATACAAAAACCGCTCTTGCCGAAGCAAGGGCGGTTTTTTTAGTTTTGAATATGATAAGCGTCATAAATTTTCCGTTTCGGAACGCCGCGGTCAACCGCGGTTTTTTTAATGGCTTCTTTTGAATGATATCCTTCGCTGATATAATGCTCAACATGTTCTTTTTCTGAAAGGTGCTCCCACCAGACCGTCTCTTCAATCGTTTCTTCGCGGTTGCTTCCCTCGATCACAAGGCAAAACTCTCCGCGCACCTGTTCCTGTTCAGCCCATGTGAGCGCTTCTTCGATCGAACCTCTGATAAATTCTTCGAATTTTTTCGTGAGTTCTCTTGTCAATGCGATTTGCCGGTTGCCGAATACTTCTTTGATGGCTGACAAAGTTTCTTTCAGCCGATGCGGCGACTCGTAAAAAATGATCGTTTCCTGTCTGTTCTTCAAAGCCTCGAGCTGTTTTTTCCTTTCCCGTTTGTTGCGGTCCAAAAAACCGAAAAAGAAAAACGGCTGCGGTGCAATGCCTGAGGCAATCAGTGCGGTCAAAGCGGCATTTGCACCGGGCAAAGGCACGACATAGCCGCCCATTTCGATAAAATCGCGGACGATTTCAGCCCCTGGGTCAGATATTGTCGGCATTCCGGCGTCACTAACCAACGCGACGTTTTTTCCTTCTTTCAGCCATTCCAAAATTTTGTGTCCGCTGCTTTCTTTATTGTGTTCATGGTAGCTGACAAGCTGTGTCTCGATTTCATATACATGGCACAATTTCTTCGTCTGCCTCGTATCCTCCGCAGCGATAATGTCCGCCTCTTTTAACACGGAAACCGCTCGAAATGTCATATCCTCTAAATTGCCGATGGGTGTCGGAACGAGATATAACATGCCCATGTCTGATTTTTGATCAAAGCTCTTTTGCCGATTGATAATCAACACCCTCCCGTCTTTTTTCTTCTATATAACGTTCTTTGTTTTTTCTCGATAATTTTTTGAAATAGTACTCAGCCTGCATCGCTTCTCGTTTCGTTGAAAAGGACTCAGCATAATGGAGTTTAACCGGCAGCCTTGCCCTCGTATACTTGGCGCCTTTCCCGTCATTATGGGTTTTCAGGCGCTTCTCGATATTGTTTGTATAGCCGGCGTACAAACTGCCGTCCCGGCACGCAAGCACATAAAAGTAATGGCTACTCGTCTCCATATAAAATCTTTCTTATTTCAGGTGTATATTGATCTTGTTCATCATACACAAACAAAGGAGGCAGAATTTTCAGGTCAGGCCGGCCGTCTTTTATTCCTTCCACTAAAATAGTGTTGGCTTCTTTGCTTTTTTTCGGGTAAACAAATTGGACCCGCTTCGGCTCGATTTGGAAGGCCTTCATCAATTCAAAAATTTCGAGCAGCCTCCCCGGCCGGTGAACGAGAGCGAGTTTGCCGCCCTGCTTTAATAGCTTGCTGCTGACGCGAACGACGTCTTCAAGCGTGCAGTAAATTTCATGTCTGGCAATGGCCAGATGTTCATTTAAGTTTTGCTCTGTTTTTTGCGGCGTCTTGAAATAAGGAGGGTTGCATGTGACGACATCAGCCTTATTGTATCCGAGCACCTGCGGCATATTGTTCAAGTCGTCCCTGATGAGATGAATTTGTTTTTGCAGGTTGTTGTATTCCACGCTGCGGAGGGCCATGTCATACAACCTTTCCTGAATTTCCACCCCGGTGATGGCGGCTTTTGTCCGGGTGCTGAGAAGCAGCGGAACAATCCCGTTCCCTGTGCACAGATCAATGATATTTCCTTTTTGTATCGGAACGTAAGCAAATTTCGACAGCAGAACAGCATCTAAGGAAAATGCAAAAACTGTCGGGCTTTGCACGATTTTCATATCTTCTGCCAGTAAATAATCCAGTCGTTCATCATCTTTTAATTGAATCATGTCTTTTCCCTTTCCTAAACACATTGTACCGTTAAAAAGGCTTCCGTTCCGCCGGAAGCCTTTCTTATTTTTTATTTAAAAACGAGAGACAGAACAGACAGTCTCCTTCTTTGCGAACACTTCCGTAATGAATGTTGCAAATATGGAAGCCCTCCTGATACAGGCGCGCCAAATTATCATGGCCCTCTCCAATATCAGCATGCCCTGTCTTTTCTGCTTTTATCTCTTTTTCATCGGATTTTGCGCTATTTAACCTTTGATCTGTCTCTTCCAGTCTCTTGCGCAAATGCTCGTTTTCAAGCTGTAAATGATTGTTTTCTTCAATCATTTCCCCGATATGCTGCTTGAGATCTCCAAGCTGGCGGTAGAGGGACCCGATTTGTTCTTCTAAACTTATCACTGTATCAAACAATTCTTTTTTATCCAAGGTTTCACACCTCGTTAATCTGTGGTTTGTGCAGATACGACACCTTCTTGCAACAGCTCATCCCACGTATATTCAACGACTTTGTCGCAGTCTGTCAGTTCGACCTGGAGAATGCGTTCGAGAATATTCAACCCGACGACTTTTGCCGGGCCGTTGGATGTGGCGATCACTTCCCCGATATCCGGAAGCTGTTCTTTTGCTGTTTCGTATTCATCGTTTTCATACTTCAGACAGCACATCAGCCGTCCGCATAGTCCGGAAATCTTCGTCGGATTCAGCGACAGATTTTGATCCTTTGCCATTTTAATAGAAACGGGCTCAAAATCACCTAAAAATGTGGAACAGCAAAGCATTCTTCCGCACGGTCCGATACCGCCGAGCATCTTCGCTTCATCCCTGACGCCGATTTGTCTCAGCTCGATTCTCGTCTTAAAGATTGATGCCAAATCTTTGACAAGTTCTCTAAAATCGACTCTTCCATCAGCCGTAAAATAAAAAATGACTTTGTTGCGGTCAAAAGTGAATTCCACATCGACCAGCTTCATCTCAAGGCCATGCTCGTTAACCTTTTTCTGGCAAACATCAAAGGCGGACAGCGCAGCTTCTTGATTCTCTTCAACGATCAGGCGGTCGCGCTCATCCGCAACTCTGATCACTTTTCTTAAAGGCAGCACGACATCGTTCTCGTCTACTTTCTTGTTGGCGATGACAACCTGCCCGTATTCAACACCGCGAACCGTTTCGACGATCACACAGCTGTCTTTATCTATCTGAAATCCGTTCGGATCGAAATAATATATTTTGCCCGCTTTTTTAAAGCGGACACCAATAACGTTGTACAAGCTTATCCCTCCTGCAGCATTAAAACCAAGTGCTCCATTAATCCTTGAGCATTCACATTGGAATAAAGCCGTTTTTTTGCTTCTAAAACAGCAAGTATCTGGTTTGTCACTCTTTGTTGTGTTGTTTGCAGCGCATGCTGTTTTAATAATTGGAATAAGTCCTGAAATAGTATTTTATCTTCATGTCCCAACTGAATGGACAACACGTCGCGATATATAAATAAAAGCATATCAAGACCCATTTCTTGGTGGTCTTTCTCCTTGAAAAAGGGCATCCACTGATCTTGAATATAGAAAAAAGCATGTCCTTTTCGCTGGTGTAAGACTTCATACAATTTTATCACTTTCGCTCGCGACTCTGCAAACTGATCATTTCGACTCAATTCGAGCGCTTCCGATAAATTGTTTGTCATATTCGACAAAAGGGCTGCAATATTCGGTGAGACCTCTTGTTTGATCAGTTCTTTTTCAATTGATTCGGGCTGCAAAGACTGAAAGGATAAAACCTGGCATCTCGATATGATCGTATCGAGCAATTTTTGCGGCTGTTCCGTTAAAAGAACAGCGATTGTATCGCTGCTCGGCTCCTCTAAAAACTTCAGAAGGCTGTTCGCCGCATTGACCGTCATTTGATCCGCATGGGAAATAATGTACAGCTTTTTATGCGATTCCAAACCGGTCTTTGAAAACTCTTCCTGAAGCGCCTGGATTTGTCCCTTTTTAATGGAAAGGCCGTCCGGATGCACGACGTGTACGTCCGGGTGGTTTCCTGATTCAATCCGCTGACAGTTCCTGCACGACTCACATGGCTCTGCTCCGTCTTCAAGGCAAAAAAAGCTTTTTGCGAGAAGAGTTGCCGCGTCTAATTTGCCCGTCCCTTTGCGCCCTTCAAATAAATAGGCATGGGCAAGCCGATTTCTTTCTATACTATTTTGCAAAAGCTTCATGACCCGTGGCTGAAGCTTCTGCATTTCTGTCCAGGTTGTAGCCATACCATCACTCTCTATGTGTAAAGGTTTATCAGTAAACCCTTTATTTCGCCAATGCGTTCTAAAAGTTCGATAGAGGATTTTTCTTGATCCATAAGGTCCTCTGTTAATTGCACAAGCTTTTCGTCCAGTTCTTTTACAATGCTTAATGTCCGGCTGTTTCCGTACAGATCGAAGCTTCTTGAATTCTCCACCGTCAGACCGTTTTCAACGGTCTCTTTTACAAATCGTTTGATCAAGCCTTTGAACCTGGCCAAATCTTTGAAGTTTCTCGATTTTGAGAGGCGTTTTCCGAACGCTTCAATATCTGTTAAAAGCATTGTCAGCTGTTCAACTCGAAGCTTGCCGCTTTGTATATTCATCTTCTCTTTAAATGAAGCAGAAACATTTTCCCCTCTTGCAGGCGGAGTCTGCTGTTTCTCTATCATTGTACGCAGTTCTTGACTTATTTTCATATCCTCAACCCTTAAAATTGATGGAATTGCTCGATCGGCAGTACAAAAACGGTTGCTCCGCCCACTTCAACCTCAACGGGATAAGGAACATATGAATCGGCATTTCCGCCCATTGGAGAAACAGGGGCAATCAGCTGATCGCGCTTGCTTCCGTTTTCTTTTATTAAGCTTAAAGCTTTGTCTACTCGAATATCATCTACACCCAACATAAAGGTTGTGTTTCCCGATTTCAGAAAGCCACCGGTTGACGCCAGTTTGGTCACGCGAAAATTGTGATCGGTCAAAGCCTTTAAAAGCCGGTTGCTGTCTTGGTCTTGAACAACAGCGATAATTAACTTCATATGAAAAGCCCCCTTTTGGATGGAAACACTTTAAGGATACTCTTGTTACCATTATAACAATGAATGGTAAACAGGTCACAACTGATTTTCTTTTAATGCTTCCTCAATGATGTTATTTACCCTTTTTAACACATGTTCAACATTTTGACTGGCATCCACGATCCGAAATCGTCCGGGAAACCGGTTCATAACTTCTTCATAGCCTTTTTGAACAAGCTGATGAAAGTGGATTTTTTCCAGATCAAGCCGGTTTTTCTCTCTGGCATGATTTAAATTGATCCGTTTCATTCCCTCTTCCGGATCGATGTCGAAATAAATCGTCACATTCGGCATCATGCTGCCGATCGCAAATTGATTAACAGAAAATACTTCATCAATGCCGAGTCCCCTGGCATACCCCTGATAAGCAAGCGAGCTGTCGATGAACCGGTCGCATAAGACGATTTTCCCTTCTTCAAGCGCCGGTTTTACTTTTTCGACAAGGTGCTGCCTTCTTGCGGCCGCATATAACAAGGCCTCTGTTTTTGGATCCATAGCTGTATGGCTTGGATTTAAAATAACCTCGCGAATTCGTTCAGATATTTCAATGCCGCCCGGCTCCCTTGTCGCAAGAACAGAATAGCCGTTTTTCTTCAATTGGTCTGCCGCAGCCTGAAGGATTGTCGTTTTCCCCGCACCTTCAGGCCCTTCAAAAGTAATAAATAAACCGTTCATGATTTCTCCTCTTCTATATATACAGTTAGTTGCTTTTGTTTGAGCTGATTGCTGCCCTGAATGTGTACATTCAGATCGATGAGCCGCGTCAGCCGGCTGATCGTCTCTTTTGTTATTCTCTCGCCCGCCATGATCAACGGAATACCTGGAGGGTATGGTATGACCGGTTCTGCGCTTATTCTGCCCGCCGCTTCGGTAAAAGGCACCGATTCTTTTTTGAAGGCGGACAACTTGTTTTTCCGATAAGACAAAGCCGTGACTTTTTCAGAAGGGATTCCGATTCCGGCAGGATGATCGTGTTGAACAGCTGTATCTTTTATTCTTTTGCCGATTGTGCTGATCAGTTCCGGCGCAGGCATATTTTTTCCTTCAAGCGGCAGGATCAACAAGACTTGCCTTTCATCCGCCAATTCAGGATGGATGCCGTTTGCTTCAAATATGGATTTCAGTTCAAAACCGGAGTGGCCGTACGCTGATCTGATACACAGCTTAAGCGGATCTTGCTGGATACGGGCATCAGCCGGCTCGACGATCTCGGCTCCGTTTATTTGAGAAAAGACTTCTTTCAAGTTGAGGAGCTCTTTCTCAATATCGGCTGTTCGATTTGTTTTCAAGAGATCTTCGGCGTATGCCCTGGCTATATCCAAAGATGCCATGATTGGATAAGAAGGACTGCTGCTTTGAAGCACGGACAGATAGTATGCCAGTCTGTCTCTGTTGATCCTGCTGCTGTTAAGATGCAGATAAGACCCCATCGTCATCGCCGGGAGCGTTTTATGCGCGGACTGGACGACGACATCGGCGCCCGCTTTCAGCGACGACTGGGGAAATGGATGGCCCAGCACAAAATGGGCGCCGTGAGCCTCGTCGACTAGAACGGGAATACCGTGTTGATGGGCCTCTTCTATGATCGGCTTCAGATCAACTGCATGTCCGTAGTAATTGGGATATGTCAACACAATCCCTTTAGCGTGCAGATATTGTGAAATTGCATCTTCAACCGTTTCATACAGTATATGTGTGGGAACGGCCATCGCCTCATCAATTTCCGGTGTCAAAAAAACCGGATGAGCGCCTGAAAGTTCAATCGCATGAAATACAGACTTATGGCAGTTCCGCTGAACGAGTATCGTGTCACCCGGCTGACAAACAGCCAAGATCATAGCCAGATTCCCGACGGTCGAACCATTGACGAGAAAAAAACTTTCTTCCGCGCCATAAAGCTGCGAAACTAAATCCTGTGCTTCCTTGATGACGCCTGATGGCTCATGCAAATCATCCAGACCCGTCAGTTCAGTTAGGTCCACTTTGAGAATCGTTTCAAAAAAAGTTTTCGCTTCATCAAAAAAGACATCTCCATTGTGATGTCCCGGAACGTGAAAAGAATAATGATGTCCTTCAGCATGGTTCACCAATGCTGTATATAAAGGTGTCTTCATATAAACCGATCCTTTAGTCATCTTCTCTATTTTCTTCGGCACCCGGGGGCTGCCGGAT
This sequence comes from Bacillus haynesii, assembly GCF_014042035.1. Classification (NCBI taxonomy): domain Bacteria; kingdom Bacillati; phylum Bacillota; class Bacilli; order Caryophanales; family Bacillaceae; genus Bacillus; species Bacillus haynesii. The sequence continues at coordinate 3,000,415 of NZ_CP059494.1, forward strand.
GCCGGTATGACATTCTGCATTTATTATACCCTTCAAGGCGGATTACATAAAGGGCGGACGTTTTGGTAAATGTTTATCTTGCTTATGATAAACGGTTTTGGTTTTCTTTCATGTCCAGCAGCTTAGCCTTGAGACCGTCTTCCATTGCCCTTATTTCTTCTTCTGCCTGCAGGCGCTTTGAACGGCCTTCCTCTTGAATTTTAAGCGTCTCCTCGAGTGTTCCAATCAGATTGTCCTGCACTTGTTTCAATGTTTCGATATCGATAAAGCCGCGCTCATTTTCCTTGGCCGTTTCGATCGTATTGGCCTTCAGCATCTCGGCATTTTTCAAGAGCAGTTCGTTTGTTGTGGCTGAGACCTGTTTTTGAGCCTCTACTGCCCGGCGCTGCCTCAACAGGGTGAGCACAATGGCAACCTGATTTTTCCAGAGAGGAATTGCTGTCATAATCGAGGATTGGATCTTTTCCGCCAGCACTTGATTTGTGTGTTGGATCAAACGGATTTGCGGGGCGCTCTGCAACGTAATTTGTCTGCTTAACGTTAAATCATAAACCCGCTTTTCAAGCCGGTCGGCAAACTGAATCATATCGTTTACTTCCTGAACGGCCATATGATGATGTTCTGTTTTCGATTTCTCTTTTAATTCGGGAATGGTTTTATAATTTAATTGTTCAAGCTTCAGTTGCCCGGCTGCAATATAGACATTCAGTGCTTCATAATATTCTTTATTTTTTTCATAAAGCCGTTCGAGCATCTTATTATCATTGATCAGCGCGCTCTTGGAATGCTCAAGTTTTACGCTGATTCTGTCTATTTGGGCGCCGGTTTTTTGATACCTTGATAATACTTCTTGAACAGAATGGGATACTCTTCCGAAAAAACGGGAAAAGAAGTTCCTTTTTTCAGTTTTCAATTCATCAGGGCTGACCTGTTCAAGCTTTTTCATTAGGTCGCTTAAAACCTGACCAATTTCACCGATATCTTTTTTTTGGACGTGCTCAAGCATCTCGTGTGAAAAGTTCAAGAGCTTGGATTGAGCTTGCGTTCCATACAGAGTAATGCTGTTATGGTTTTTCGGATCGATCTGTTCGGCCAGTTGAAATGCCTGCCGGCGTTTTTCTTCAGATAACGTATCAACCAGATTTACTTGCTGCTCGCGGTGTTCTTCCGCCACGCCGGAAACAGGCGCTTCTCCTTGTCCAAAAGGATCGGAAAGCAAATCATCAATTTCAAGCTGTGCGCCAGTTTTGTGTAACGATGGTTTATATTCGCTCATTTTAGCTTTCCTCCATCAGCTTTTTTTCATTGAATGCTTCGCGACGTCCAGTTCAAACTCCAAGTGGTCAATGTCTGTTTTCAGCAAGTCATAAAGGTCGTCTTCCAATTGCTTGGCTAGCTTATCGATCATCATGCGCGTTTCGCTTAAAGAAACTTCAAGCTTCGCATTGCGCTTTGGCTGTGACGCCAAAAACGCATGCTTTTCCGTCAGTTCAACAATTGAATCGAGGCTTTGATAATAAAAGCGTTCAACCTGGTAAAAACGCTTTGGTTCGTTCTTTGTGATGCTATAAATTTTTCTAACGATACGAAGAATTTCCATATTCTGTTTAATCGTTTGGATGTTTTTGACTGCAAATAAGGCTTTTCTTAAACGGGCAATTTTCAGCTTAGCTTCCCGCAGATTCTCCTTTATATAGGCATATTCCCGCCGTGTAAGCTGGTTTTCTTTTAAAAATAAATACGTTCCGTACCATTTCCCGCCAAGATAAACGGCAACCCAGGCTCCGGCTGCGTAAGCGGAGGACAGCAGAAAAGTCTGGTTAAGAGCGAAGAAGCTTGTGAACCAAAGGAGCACGGACAATGCGCTTGCAGCAGTTGCACGAAGCATAAAATGAAGAATCGGTTTCATTACACCACTACTCCTAATATATCAATTTCTTTTTTTATGATAAATCGGTCGTTTCTTTATACTACTCTCTAATACGGATATCGGCTAAACAAAGTTTCAGCTCAAAAATCATGGTATATAGCAAAAAAGACACCTTAACCGTGTCTTCATCACTTTCATTATACCCTTCATCCATACCGACTTAAAGGCTTAAAAAAAAAGACCTGAAACGGTCTAAGAATATAATGGCGGCGTACGGAGACTCTTTAATTTTTTGACATAGTCAGAGTATTCGGGGTCTGATGTTGATGTAGATATGATATTTTTCTCACAATCCGAACATAAAAATTTCGTATAAAGGTGAATTCCTTCGGTTTTATTTTCCTCGCAAATGATACACGTTTCCCCATGATTAGACTTACTCATCCATTCCACCTCCATGGGTTTCAGTATTCCCAAAGAACAGCATTTGTATACAAAATTAAGAAATTTTTTGAAGGTTAGATTAGTATATGTAGTTGAGAAGTGTTAGGTGTTTGTATCAATGAAGTTCCACACAAAAAAGACCAGCTTATATAAGCTGGTCTTTTTTAAGCGCTTGGCGGCGTCCTACTCTCACAGGGGGAAGCCCCCAACTACCATCGGCGCTGAAGAGCTTAACTTCCGTGTTCGGCATGGGAACGGGTGTGACCTCTTCGCTATCGCCACCAAACTAATTGAGAGGTGTTCTCTCAAAACTAGATAACGGTCAGACAATTCACAAATATTTAGGTTAAGTCCTCGATCGATTAGTATCTGTCAGCTCCATGTGTCGCCACACTTCCACCTCAGACCTATCAACCTGATCATCTTTCAGGGATCTTACTTCCTTGCGGAATGGGAAATCTCATCTTGAGGGGGGCTTCATGCTTAGATGCTTTCAGCACTTATCCCGTCCGCACATAGCTACCCAGCGATGCCCTTGGCAGAACAACTGGTACACCAGCGGTGCGTCCATCCCGGTCCTCTCGTACTAAGGACAGCTCCTCTCAAATTTCCTGCGCCCGCGACGGATAGGGACCGAACTGTCTCACGACGTTCTGAACCCAGCTCGCGTACCGCTTTAATGGGCGAACAGCCCAACCCTTGGGACCGACTACAGCCCCAGGATGCGATGAGCCGACATCGAGGTGCCAAACCTCCCCGTCGATGTGGACTCTTGGGGGAGATAAGCCTGTTATCCCCGGGGTAGCTTTTATCCGTTGAGCGATGGCCCTTCCATGCGGAACCACCGGATCACTAAGCCCGACTTTCGTCCCTGCTCGACTTGTAGGTCTCGCAGTCAAGCTCCCTTGTGCCTTTACACTCTGCGAATGATTTCCAACCATTCTGAGGGAACCTTTGGGCGCCTCCGTTACCTTTTAGGAGGCGACCGCCCCAGTCAAACTGCCCACCTGACACTGTCTCCTGCCCGATAAGGGCAGCGGGTTAGAAGGTCAATACAGCCAGGGTAGTATCCCACCGATGCCTCCACCGAAGCTGGCGCTCCGGTTTCCAAGGCTCCTACCTATCCTGTACAAGCTGTACCAACATTCAATATCAGGCTGCAGTAAAGCTCCACGGGGTCTTTCCGTCCTGTCGCGGGTAACCTGCATCTTCACAGGTACTATAATTTCACCGAGTCTCTCGTTGAGACAGTGCCCAGATCGTTGCGCCTTTCGTGCGGGTCGGAACTTACCCGACAAGGAATTTCGCTACCTTAGGACCGTTATAGTTACGGCCGCCGTTTACTGGGGCTTCAATTCGCACCTTCGCATACGCTAAGCGCTCCTCTTAACCTTCCAGCACCGGGCAGGCGTCAGCCCTATACTTCGCCTTACGGCTTCGCAGAGACCTGTGTTTTTGCTAAACAGTCGCCTGGGCCTATTCACTGCGGCTCTCTCGGGCTTGCACCCTAACAGAGCACCCCTTCTCCCGAAGTTACGGGGTCATTTTGCCGAGTTCCTTAACGAGAGTTCTCTCGATCACCTTAGGATTCTCTCCTCGCCTACCTGTGTCGGTTTGCGGTACGGGCACCTCTCACCTCGCTAGAGGCTTTTCTTGGCAGTGTGGAATCAGGAACTTCGCTACTATATTTCGCTCGCCATCACAGCTCAGCCTTACGGGAAACGGATTTGCCTATTTCCCAGCCTAACTGCTTGGACGCGGATATCCAATACCGCGCTTACCCTATCCTCCTGCGTCCCCCCATTGCTCAAATGGTGAGGAGGTGGTACAGGAATATCAACCTGTTGTCCATCGCCTACGCCTTTCGGCCTCGGCTTAGGTCCCGACTAACCCTGAGCGGACGAGCCTTCCTCAGGAAACCTTAGGCATTCGGTGGAGGGGATTCTCACCCCTCTTTCGCTACTCATACCGGCATTCTCACTTCTAAGCGCTCCACGAGTCCTTCCGGTCTCGCTTCACAGCCCTTAGAACGCTCTCCTACCACTGTTCGTAAGAACAGTCCGCAGCTTCGGTGATACGTTTAGCCCCGGTACATTTTCGGCGCAGAGTCACTCGACCAGTGAGCTATTACGCACTCTTTAAATGGTGGCTGCTTCTAAGCCAACATCCTGGTTGTCTAAGCAACTCCACATCCTTTTCCACTTAACGTATACTTTGGGACCTTAGCTGGCGGTCTGGGCTGTTTCCCTTTCGACTACGGATCTTATCACTCGCAGTCTGACTCCCAAGGATAAGTCTTTGGCATTCGGAGTTTGACTGAATTCGGTAACCCGGTAGGGGCCCCTAGTCCAATCAGTGCTCTACCTCCAAGACTCTTACCTTGAGGCTAGCCCTAAAGCTATTTCGGAGAGAACCAGCTATCTCCAGGTTCGATTGGCATTTCACCCCTACCCACACCTCATCCCCGCACTTTTCAACGTGCGTGGGTTCGGCCTCCATTCAGTGTTACCTGAACTTCACCCTGGACATGGGTAGATCACCTGGTTTCGGGTCTACGACCACGTACTCATGCGCCCTATTCAGACTCGCTTTCGCTGCGGCTCCGTCTTTTCAAACTTAACCTTGCACGGGATCGTAACTCGCCGGTTCATTCTACAAAAGGCACGCCATCACCCGTTAACGGGCTCTGACTACTTGTAGGCACACGGTTTCAGGATCTCTTTCACTCCCTTCCGGGGTGCTTTTCACCTTTCCCTCACGGTACTGGTTCACTATCGGTCACTAGGGAGTATTTAGCCTTGGGAGATGGTCCTCCCGGATTCCGACGGAATTTCACGTGTTCCGCCGTACTCAGGATCCACTCAGGAGAGAACGAAGTTTTGACTACAGGGCTGTTACCTCCTATGGCGGGCCTTTCCAGACCTCTTCATCTACCTCGTTCTTTTGTAACTCCGTACAGAGTGTCCTACAACCCCAAGAGGCAAGCCTCTTGGTTTGGGCTAATCCCGTTTCGCTCGCCGCTACTCAGGGAATCGCATTTGCTTTCTCTTCCTCCGGGTACTTAGATGTTTCAGTTCCCGGGTCTGCCTTCTCATATCCTATGAATTCAGATATGGATACTGCTCCATTACGAGCAGTGGGTTTCCCCATTCGGAAATCTCCGGATCAAAGCTTGCTTACAGCTCCCCGAAGCATATCGGTGTTCGTCCCGTCCTTCATCGGCTCCTAGTGCCAAGGCATCCACCGTGCGCCCTTTCTAACTTAACCGTTAAAAGAATCACTACGTGATATCTTGCATTACAATTGAATGTGAATGTCTACTTTCGTTATCTAGTTTTCAAAGAACACGTTGGTGGAGCCTAGCGGGATCGAACCGCTGACCTCCTGCGTGCAAAGCAGGCGCTCTCCCAGCTGAGCTAAGGCCCCGTGTATAAAGATGGTGGGCCTGAGTGGACTCGAACCACCGACCTCACGCTTATCAGGCGTGCGCTCTAACCAGCTGAGCTACAGGCCCATCTTTTGATTCATATGAAGGAAGTTCCTTCAAAACTAAACAAGATCTAAACGCACCTGTCTATAAGACCGCAAGGTCTTATATTCCGTATAATATCCTTAGAAAGGAGGTGATCCAGCCGCACCTTCCGATACGGCTACCTTGTTACGACTTCACCCCAATCATCTGTCCCACCTTCGGCGGCTGGCTCCAAAAGGTTACCTCACCGACTTCGGGTGTTACAAACTCTCGTGGTGTGACGGGCGGTGTGTACAAGGCCCGGGAACGTATTCACCGCGGCATGCTGATCCGCGATTACTAGCGATTCCAGCTTCACGCAGTCGAGTTGCAGACTGCGATCCGAACTGAGAACAGATTTGTGGGATTGGCTTAGCCTCGCGGCTTCGCTGCCCTTTGTTCTGCCCATTGTAGCACGTGTGTAGCCCAGGTCATAAGGGGCATGATGATTTGACGTCATCCCCACCTTCCTCCGGTTTGTCACCGGCAGTCACCTTAGAGTGCCCAACTGAATGCTGGCAACTAAGATCAAGGGTTGCGCTCGTTGCGGGACTTAACCCAACATCTCACGACACGAGCTGACGACAACCATGCACCACCTGTCACTCTGCCCCCGAAGGGGAAGCCCTATCTCTAGGGTTGTCAGAGGATGTCAAGACCTGGTAAGGTTCTTCGCGTTGCTTCGAATTAAACCACATGCTCCACCGCTTGTGCGGGCCCCCGTCAATTCCTTTGAGTTTCAGTCTTGCGACCGTACTCCCCAGGCGGAGTGCTTAATGCGTTTGCTGCAGCACTAAAGGGCGGAAACCCTCTAACACTTAGCACTCATCGTTTACGGCGTGGACTACCAGGGTATCTAATCCTGTTCGCTCCCCACGCTTTCGCGCCTCAGCGTCAGTTACAGACCAGAGAGTCGCCTTCGCCACTGGTGTTCCTCCACATCTCTACGCATTTCACCGCTACACGTGGAATTCCACTCTCCTCTTCTGCACTCAAGTTCCCCAGTTTCCAATGACCCTCCCGGTTGAGCCGGGGCTTTCACATCAGACTTAAGAAACCGCCTGCGCGCGCTTTACGCCCAATAATTCCGGACAACGCTTGCCACCTACGTATTACCGCGGCTGCTGGCACGTAGTTAGCCGTGGCTTTCTGGTTAGGTACCGTCAAGGTACCGCCCTATTCGAACGGTACTTGTTCTTCCCTAACAACAGAGTTTTACGATCCGAAAACCTTCATCACTCACGCGGCGTTGCTCCGTCAGACTTTCGTCCATTGCGGAAGATTCCCTACTGCTGCCTCCGTAGGAGTCTGGGCCGTGTCTCAGTCCCAGTGTGGCCGATCACCCTCTCAGGTCGGCTACGCATCGTTGCCTTGGTGAGCCGTTACCTCACCAACTAGCTAATGCGCCGCGGGTCCATCTGTAAGTGGTAGCTAAAAGCCACCTTTTATAATTGAACCATGCGGTTCAATCAAGCATCCGGTATTAGCCCCGGTTTCCCGGAGTTATCCCAGTCTTACAGGCAGGTTACCCACGTGTTACTCACCCGTCCGCCGCTGACCTAAGGGAGCAAGCTCCCGTCGGTCCGCTCGACTTGCATGTATTAGGCACGCCGCCAGCGTTCGTCCTGAGCCAGGATCAAACTCTCCATGAAATAATGGAGCGCAGATTAAGTTCGTCACATCCTGTGACAACATCTGCATGACCTGCATCGTGCAGGCCCCTGACTACGCACATTCGCATGTGCGATTTATTTAATGAATTAACAGGTACGTTTGTCTTGTTTAGTTTTCAAAGAACTTCGTTGCCGCTCTCAAAGCGACTATAATATCTTAACATTTAATCGTGATGTCGTCAACAACTTTTTTCAAAAAAATTATTCGTCATTAGCGACGAATATTAATTTAACACCTTTAAATATTTTTGTCAACAAAAAATTATATTGCGATAAATTGTTTAATGACAATAAGAGCTGCTACACCGGGAACCCCCAATAATCCGCTCACTCCGGTTGTTACAATATTAATCGGCACGTGAATGCCCACGCTCTCGCCAAACAGATTCACACAGAATAAAAACAAAGCGCCGACTACAAATCTAACCGCTATTCTTCCGATTAATCGCAAAGGTTTAAATGATGCTTTTGAAAAAAACAACAGGGCAACCAAAGCGACAATTGCCCCGATAAAGATAACAGATCCCATGAATTCCCTCACTCCTCGCTCGTTCTTGTACAAGCATATGATGGGAATCATGCAAATAGACCTGCTATTTCCAGCTGCCGATCCTTAAATTTCTTTTTTTTGCTTCCCGCAAATAAAAAAAGTACTTTGCCTCGGCAACCTTTAATTCACAAAGAACTTCTGGCGAAGGCTCAAGACTGTTTTCAATCAGCCGCTTTTGCCTGTTCCATTCTTCCTTTTGATGGATCAGCTGTTCGATCAGCTTGTTATCAAATTCTTTTCTAAGCTTCTTTTTCCGAAGAAAACCCATGGTAATGCAATCTCCTCCCTCTACATTTCACGTCTGCCTTCAAGCGCTTTAGAAAGAGTGACTTCATCTGCATACTCCAAATCGCCTCCGACCGGAAGTCCATGGGCAATTCGTGACAGCTTGATACCAGACGGCTTTAAAAGCCTTGAAATGTACATGGCCGTTGCTTCTCCTTCTATATTCGGGTTTGTCGCGAGAATGACTTCAGTCACTTGATCATCCTGCAACCGCTTCAGCAATTCGGGTATTTTAATATCTTCCGGACCGATGCCGTCCATCGGAGAAATCGCTCCATGCAAAACATGGTACAGTCCGTTGTACTCCTTCATTTTCTCCATAGCAATGACATCTTTCGGATCCTGAACAACACATATGACCGATTTGTCTCTTCTTGTATCTTCACAAATATAGCAAGGATCTTGATCTGTTATATGTCCGCAAACCGAGCAATATGTCAAATTGCGCTTTGCGTTTACCAATGCTTTTGCAAAATCTAACACGACGTCTTCTTTCATACTAAGAACAAAAAAAGCCAGACGGACCGCCGTCTTGGGTCCGATTCCTGGCAATTTCATAAAGCTGTCAATCAGCTTTGATATTGGTTCAGGATACTGCATTCTTATTTTCCTCCTAGAATAAACCCGGCATGTTCATTCCTTTTGTAAACTTACCCATCGTTTCATTTGTTACTTCGTCGACTTTTTTCAAAGCATCGTTTGTCGCTGCAAGAACAAGATCTTGAAGCATTTCAACATCTTCAGGGTCTACGACTTCCTCTTTGATGACGACGTCGATGACTTCTTTTTGGCCGTTTACCTTAACAGTCACCATTCCCCCGCCTGCAGTACCTTCGAGTACTTTTTCAGCCAGCTCCTCCTGTGCCTTTTGCATATCCTTTTGCATTTTTTGCATTTGCTTCATCATTTTCTGCATGTTACCCATTCCACCGCGCATACTCAAATCCACTCTCTTTCATGTTTTTATTCTTTAATTTCAATCAGTTCCGCTCCGAACAGTTTTTTAGCTTCTTCTACGAGCGGATCTTCTTCTTTCGTTTCATTTGCTTCAGAATCTTCCGGTTGGTGATCCTGCAAAAATTCTTCTCTTATTTTACCCCATTGGGCTTCGGGAACGCCAACTATATCCATCCTTCCGCCGAGCATTCCGTCCAAAATTTGCTCCAGATTTGTCCTGACTCCATTGTTGTCTTCAGCTACCATTTTACAGTGAATTTCGTATTTGAATGCGAGGACAAATGCTTTTGAAGATGCAGCCACCGGTTCGCTGTCATTTAAAAGGGCTGCATGCGATACTTTATTCTGCTGTTTAAGCTGGGCAAGCAATTCTCCCCAGCAGCCCTTCAATTTTTCGAGATCCGGTCTTGTGGCATCTTTTAATATTTCATGAATACGGCCGACAGGCGCTTTATATGCGTTTTTCACGCTTTTTTGCGGACGGGACGTTTCTTTAGGCTGGGCGGGAGCCGAAGAAACTTGCACACCTTGTGTTTTAAGCTTCTCAATCTCCTGTTCAAGCTGCCGAACCTTGTTGACGAGACTGTCCACTTCCGGCTGGGCGGCCGCGGATGCCCCTGCTCTTGGTCCCTGGCAGAGCTTCACAACCGCGACTTCAAAGAAGATACGCGGATGGTTCGTCCATTTCATTTCCTGATGGCTTTTATTTAATATATCGATCATTTCGTAAAGGTCTGATGCAGGAATTTGCCGGGACAGGGTTTGGAACTCTTCGTCCACCTTCACCTTTTCAAGAACGCCTTCTAAATCGGGCGCCGTTTGATAAAGAAGCATATCCCTGAAGTAGAAAATCATATCCTCGATTAATTTTGCCGGATCTTTCCCCTGCTGAAGCAGTTCGTTCAATGTTTCCAAAGCACCGGAAACATTTTTTTCGTGAAGGGTTGAGGCGAGCTTTCCAATATAGTGCTGTGACACAGCGCCTGTTATCAGCAGCGCATCATCCACCGTCAGCTCTTCTCCGCTGAACGATACGGCCTGATCGAGCAGGCTCAGCGCATCTCTCATGCCGCCGTCCGCAGCACTGGCGATGATGTCTAAGGCGCCGTCCTGCACATTGAACTGTTCAGCTTCGACGATTTTTTTCATTCGTCCGACAATTGCCTGTGAAGTAATCCTCTTAAAATCAAATCGCTGACATCTAGAAATAATCGTTAAAGGAATTTTATGAGGCTCTGTTGTTGCGAGAATAAAGATACAATGCTCCGGCGGCTCTTCAAGCGTTTTTAGAAGGGCGTTGAATGCGCCGATAGAAAGCATATGTACTTCGTCTATGATATATACTTTATACGTGACGGCAGACGGGGCAAATTTCACCTTGTCCCGGATGTCGCGTATTTCATCTACACCGTTGTTAGAAGCGGCGTCAATTTCGATCACATCTGAAATCGAACCGTTTGTAATGCCTTTACACGCGGAGCATTCATTACACGGTTCACTGACCGGAGCGTGCTCACAGTTAACAGCTTTGGCAAACAGTTTTGCGGCGCTTGTTTTTCCCGTTCCCCTCGGTCCGGAAAACAGATAAGCGTGCGAAAATTTCTTTTGTAAAAGGGCATTTTGCAACGTTTTCGTGATGTGCTCCTGACCGACTACATCTTCAAACAACTGCGGCCTGAACACTCTATATAAAGCCTGGTAACTCACAAACACGCCCTCCTCTTGTTTTCATCATTTCCATTATACATGAAGCGGCTTTCAAATCCAAAAGCTCTTCTTAAGAAAAAAACTCATCTATATTAAAATAGATGAGTTCTTAATTTGATGATTGATTTACCGTGCACCTTCTGTCGATTCGCTACCCTAAGCGTTACTTAAGCAGTTAGCTCAGCCCAGGCAACCCTGCGGCACATGGAAGGTTCCACTTAATGCTGCTTCCTTCCGGACCTGACATGGTTCATGGATTCCCATTGCGCAGGACCCAAGCGTCAACACCACTTGCTTAAGGCAGACCTTAAAGTAAACGAACCTCGAGAAAGGAATTCGGCCTCGCTCGAGCGGATTGCGAGTACAGGGCACCGCTACCTCCCCGCTTAGCACGGCAAAATAAATATCAAATTATTTAAGCTGCGCCTTGATGTGACGCACTCATTAGTATAACTTGTTTCATCCTAAATTGCAAATTTCCGTCATGACAGCTCGCTTTGCTTTTCTGCTTTCTTTTTCGCACGGAGCTTTCTGAAAAAATCACTCAGCATCCTGCCGCATTCTTTTTCCATTACGCCGCTTACGACTTCAGCCTGATGATTGAACCTCTCTTCCTGCAGGAGATTCATTAAAGTCCCTGCACAGCCGCCTTTCGGATCAGATGCTCCGAACACCACTTTGTCGATTCTGGAAAGAACGGCCGCTCCTGCACACATCGGACATGGCTCAAGGGTAACGTAAAGAACGGCTCTCTCCAGCCGCCAGGTCCCCAGCTTCCGGCATGCCTCTTCAATGACGAGCATCTCTGCATGGGCAACCGATCTTTGTTCGGTTTCCCTCAAATTATGGGCGCGGGCGATAATTTCCCCATCTAGAACCAGTACTGCGCCAATCGGCACTTCGCCTTTTTCTTCGGCTTTTCTCGCTTCATTGATCGCTTCTTTCATATAAAACTCGTCTTGTGTCATCCGCATGCACTCTTTCAATGTTTTTCGTCCAACTGAATAGGCTAACTTATAGTTAAAGGAATTTGAAATCTGAAAGGAGACAATCACATTGTCCAATTCAGCTCTCATTATAGTCGACATCATTAATGATTTTCAATTCGATATGGGTGACGTTCTTTCCAAAAAGACCAGAAACATCACCGAGCATCTTCTGGCATTAAAAGAACACGCAGCCAAAATGAAATGGCCTATCATATACATTAATGACCATTTTGGAATTTGGCAAGCGGATATTGCTGCCATTATCAAGAAATGCAAAAATGACAGAAGCGAATATATCATCGACCGGCTCGCACCGAATAACAGCGATTATTTCTTAATCAAACCAAAGCACTCAGCTTTTTACGGCACCGCTCTTGAAACATTGCTGCATGAACTTCATGTCGATCATCTGATCATTACTGGGGTCGCAGGCAATATCTGCGTATTATTTACGGCAAACGATGCTTATATGCGGGAGTACGATATTACGATTCCGCGCGATTGCATCGCCTCAAACAATGAAAAAGACAACGAATATGCATTGACGATGATGGAAAATGTTCTGTTCGCCAATATTACGACGGCTAAAGAGATCACCGCCGAAACTTAGAGCATGAAACACTTCCTTTCTTCATATAGTGGTAGCAATGAGAAAGGAGGCGTTTCCCATTCAGATTTATGTCGTAAAAAGAGGCGATACCCTTTACCAAATCGCGAATCGTTACCGAACAACAGTTAATGAAATTGTCGCGACGAATGAAATCCCGAACCCGAATCGGCTTGTTGTCGGACAAACCATCGTAATACCGATCGCCGGCGAGTTTTATGAGGTCAGACAAGGAGATACATTAGCATCAATCGGAGCACGCTTTAATATTTCTCCGGCTGAACTGGCGAGGATCAACCGGATTCAGGTTAGCGCCGTTTTGCCTGTCGGGCTGCTGCTTTATATCCCCCCTCGGCCAAAACGGAACATTGAAACAAACGCTTATATCGAACCTCGGGGAGAAAGCGTAAGCCCCGCTCTGCAGCAGGCGGCAAGAGAGGCTTCGCCATACTTGACTTATCTGGGGGCTTTCAGCTTCCAGGCGAAGCGGGACGGCACACTGGAAGAACCGCCGCTGAACAACTTAAAAGAAATTGCCGACAGACATCGGACTACGATGATGATGATTGTCACCAATCTCGAAAATGAAGCTTTCAGCGACGAACTCGGCAGGATCATTCTGACAGACCAGAACGTAAAAAACAGATTGCTCGATAACATCGTTGCAGCGGCCAGAAGATACGGTTTCAAAGACATCCATTTTGATTTTGAATACTTAAGGCCTGAAGATAGAGAAGCCTATAATCAGTTTTTACGGGATGCACGGGCCCGCTTCAAACGGGAAGGCTGGTTCATCTCAACCGCGCTTGCGCCGAAAACGAGAGCGGATCAGCCTGGTCAATGGTATGAGGCCCATGATTACCGGGCTCACGGCGAAATTGTCGATTTCGTCGTGCTGATGACATATGAGTGGGGCTATAGCGGAGGGCCGCCGATGGCGGTATCGCCGATCGGGCCCGTCCGGGACGTAATCGAATACGCACTCACGGAAATGCCCGCCAGCAAAATCGTCATGGGACAGAACTTGTACGGTTATGACTGGACGCTCCCCTATACACCAGGCGGACCGCTGGCCAGAGCAATCAGCCCCCAGCAAGCGATTGAGATCGCGAGCGAGAACAATGCGGCGATACTGTACGATGAAACAGCCCAGGCTCCTTACTTCCGCTATACGGACAATGCCGGCAAACAGCATGAAGTATGGTTTGAAGACGCGCGCTCGATTCAGGCAAAGTTTGATCTGATTAGGGAATTGAATTTAAGGGGAATCAGCTATTGGAAGCTCGGCCTGTCCTTCCCACAAAACTGGCTCTTGATAGCCGATCAATTTAATGTTGTGAAAGAGACGTTCCCAAGCTAAAGGAACGTTTTTTTCATGGCAGAAGATAATGATGTGATACAATATGTATGGTTCACAAATGAATTTCTTTAGTAGGAGGACACCTATGAATACAGCCCCTTTCATCGCTGTCGAAGGCCCCATCGGTGCGGGAAAAACAACCTTGGCCAGCATGCTCTCCGAAAAGCTCTCACTCTCTTTGGTCAAAGAAATCGTCGAAGAAAACCCTTTTCTTGATAAATTTTATGATGACAAAGATGAATGGAGCTTTCAGCTTGAGATGTTTTTCCTCTGCAATCGCTATAAGCAGCTTGAAGATACCGAAAAGAAGTATTTGCATCATCATATGCCCGTTGTTTCGGACTATCATATTTATAAAAACCTCATTTTTGCCGAACGGACGCTGGAAGGCAAAAAACTTGAGAAATACAGAAAAATTTATCATCTGCTTACAGAAGATCTGCCGAAACCAAATGTCATCATTTACATAAGAGCAAGCCTTCCGACGTTATTGGAACGGATCAAAAAGCGCGGACGGCCGTTTGAACAGGAAATGGACAAGCAATATCTGGAACAGCTCATCAATGATTATGAGGCTGCCATTAAGCAATTTAAAGAATCCGATCCGCCAATGTCCGTTATTGAAATTAACGGAGATCAGGAAGACTTCGTGATCTCTGACGCCGTTTTCAATCGAATTGCCGATCAAGTAAAGGAGTATATAGAATGAGTGTATATGCTATTCCGAAAGATGCTATCATTACTGTTGCCGGAACGGTAGGAGTGGGGAAATCCACATTGACAAAAGAGCTTGCAAAAAAACTCGGATTTAAAACTTCTCTTGAAGAGGTTGTAAACAACCCTTATTTGGAGGCTTTTTACCAAGACTTTGAACGCTGGAGCTTTCACCTGCAAATTTTCTTCTTGGCGGAACGCTTCAAAGAGCAAAAATACATTTACGAATCGGGCGGAGGATTTGTTCAGGACCGTTCAATTTATGAAGATACAGGCATTTTCGCCAAAATGCACGCCGATAAAGGCACGATGTCAAAAGTCGATTATAAGACATATACGAGCTTGTTTGAAGCGATGGTCATGACGCCTTACTTCCCCCGCCCTGACGTTTTAGTCTATTTGGAGGGCGATTTGGAAACGATTCTCGACCGCATCAAAAAACGCGGAAGAGAAATGGAACTGTTAACCGACAGATCGTATTGGGAGGAAATGTACACAAGGTACGAAAACTGGATCAGCGGATTTAACGCCTGTCCGGTAGTCAGAGTCAATATTGATGAATACGACCTGTTCAACAACTCCGCCTCCCTTGATCCAATCATTGAAAAAATCAGTGAAGCCATTCAAAGATAAACAACAAAAAGAGCGGGTTCCCTTGAAGAGCCGCTCTTTTTGTTGTACATATAAAAAAACCGCTGCCCTATCCAGGCAGCGGCAACACAATCTCCAATTTATGCTTAGTCAATCACTAAAATGCAAATCAATAATGGCGGAGGAAGAGGGATTCGAACCCCCGCGGGCTTTGACACCCCTGTCGGTTTTCAAGACCGATCCCTTCAGCCAGACTTGGGTATTCCTCCGTATCGACAAGAATTAATATAACATGTCCTATCTTTTTAAGTCAAGGGATTTTTTAATAAAAAATTTATTTTATTGTTCACGCTTCTCATTATATGCAAAAATGATGATAAACGCAAAGGGTGATAGCATTGTGGAAACATTTTATAAGCCGTTTGCCTCAAGATTACACACTGAACAGACCTATTGAAACAGGAAAGCTTCGGAAAGCAGAAGAACTCCTCGGCGTCTCTTTCCCTGATGAACTGGTCAGCCTCTTAAAAATGACAGATGGCATCAATGATACATTCGGGGATCATCTCATTTGGCCTGCAGACAGAATAATAGAAGAGAATCGAGACATGAGAGGTACCGACTGTTTTAAGCCGTTTGATTGTCTGTTATTTATAGCAGGTGCGGGCAATGGCGATTTATTTGCTTATTCTATTTTAAACGGCTCCATACGGAAAAATGATATTTATGTTTGGAATCATATAGACGACAGCCGAATATGGGTCGCATCTTCTTTAAAGCCATTCATAAAAGGCTGGATCGACGGAACAATCACCATTTAAAAAACGATCTTAGGCAGGAGCATGATGAAATGAATTACCTATCAAAAGAATTGGCTGAGGAAATTGTCGACAGAACCATGTCGATTATTCGGCACAACATTAATATGATGGATGAAAACGGGGTTATCATCGCTTCAGGGGACCGCTCGAGAATCGGTGATGAACACGCTGGAGCGAAGGATGCACTTGCAGCTGAAAAGGTTATCAGCATCACACCTGAAGAATGCTCGGCTTTAACGGGAACAAAGCCCGGCGTAAACCTTCCCATCGTATTTCATGATGAAATAATCGGCGTCATTGGAATCACGGGGCCGCCTTCTGAAGTCAGCCGTTATGGAGAACTTGTTAAAATGGCGGCAGAGCTAACTGTCGAACAGGCATTTTTAACAAAACAGCTGACATGGGATCAAAGGCTTCGCGAAGAAACGGTCATCCAAATGATTCAGGGGGCCGATCTAGCATCCCTTGACTTCCTTGAACGTGCGGAGCGATTGAACATACCACTAGATGGCCAGCGTACTTGTCTTGTGTTTGAGCTGCCATCCGCTGATATGAAGCCGGCATTTATTAAAAAACTTGAAAAGCATTTAACCGTGAAAGATTTATACGCCAATATTTCTTTAAAAGAGATCGCAGTTATTCTGGCAGGCGCCCCCACTAAAAGCAGGTCCGAACTCTTTTCATCTTGGAACAGCTGGCTCAGTCAATGGAAAACGGTCAGAGGCGCGCTTGGCGAGCAGGCCGATCGGCTTCAGCAGCTGCCATTTTCCTATCAAAGTGCAAAACAAACGCTCAAGATTGCTAAAAACAGTTGTAGTTTATACGACTATCGAGAGTTTGCGATTCCTGTTTTATTATCAAAAATAGAGCGGCCGGATCAGGAGATTCACTTTCGAAACATCTGGGATCGCCTTTCCCAAGCAGATCAAAAAGGCGAATTGACCCATACCCTCCTCTGCTACATAGAAGAAAACGGCGAAATCGGGGAAACTTCATCAAGACTCTTTATTCACCGCAACACATTAAACTACCGGCTGAAAAAGGTTGAAATAGCGACAGGGTGCAATCCAAAACGGTTTGACGACCTATTCAAACTGTATACAGCCATTACGCTTTTTTCACCGTTTTGTGCAAATGAACAATTTTAATATAGGATATAAGAACGAAATCCGTATGCCTGACCAATTCTCCCTCATACAGAAAGCGTTTACAATTGGACGTAAGGGAGGGTATGCAAATGGATATTCAAATCAATGCAATAGGCGCCTTATGCGCATTAGCCATATCAATTTTTCTCATTCTGAAAAAAGTCCCGCCGGCTTACGGCATGATGATCGGCGCATTGGCCGGAGGCTTAATCGGCGGCGCAGATTTAATAGAGACGACGGATTTGATGATAGCAGGTGCTAAAAACATGATTCCTGCGGTGCTCCGCATCTTGGCGGCAGGCGTGCTCGCCGGCGTCCTGATTCAATCCGGCTCCGCAGCGGTGATTGCGGAAACCATTGTCAATAAGATCGGAGAAAAAAGAGCGCTGCTTGCCTTAACATTGGCAACGGCCATCTTAACAACGGTCGGCGTATTTGTTGATGTCGCTGTCATCACAGTCGCTCCGATTGCCCTGGCGATCGCGAAGCGGACCTTTATCAGCAAAGCGGCCATTCTGTTGGCGATGATCGGCGGGGGAAAAGCGGGCAATATCATGTCGCCAAACCCTAATGCCATTGCTGCTTCAGATGCCTTTCACGTCCCTTTGACATCCGTGATGGCCGCCGGGATCATCCCCGCTATTTTCGGATTGGGCGCCACTTATTTCCTAGCAAAACGCCTTTCAAATAAAGGAACAAAAGTAGCTGCAAATGAGATTGAAGCCCAAACGGCTCAACACCTGCCGGCATTTTGGGCGGCGCTCAGCGGTCCGGTCGTGTCCATCCTGTTGCTCGCCTTAAGGCCTGCGGCAGGAATTACGATTGATCCAATTATCGCTCTGCCCGCGGGAGGCCTCGTCACTGCGATTACATCGGGGCAAGCGGGCAAACTGAAGGATTTTGCCGCTTCAGGACTGTCGAAGATGTCAGGTGTTGCCGTGATGCTGATCGGGACTGGAACGCTTGCGGGAATCATCGCCAACTCCCAACTCAATTCTTTAATTACCGACACCCTTGTCGGCCTGGGTCTGCCGTCGTTTCTCTTAGCTCCAATCTCAGGCATGCTGATGTCAATGGCAACCGCCTCGACAACCGCCGGCACCGCTGTCGCCAGCAGCGTATTCGGCCCGACATTGCTTGATCTTGGCGTCGCCGGCCTCGCAGGTGCGGCGATGATTCACGCCGGAGCAACGGTGCTCGACCACCTGCCTCACGGAAGTTTTTTTCATACGACAGGAGGCAGCGTATTCATGTCCATGAAAGAACGTTTAAAGCTGATTCCTTATGAGTCGGTCATCGGCTTAATCCTAACCATTATCTCAACTTTGATTTTTGGAATTTTTCAATTCTTTATTTAAAAAGGAGCAGGTACCATGAAAATCGTAATCGCACCTGATTCATTTAAAGAAAGCATGACATCGCTTGAGGCGGCTAGAAGCATTGAAAAAGGCTTTAAAGCGGTACTGCCTGACGCCGAATACGTCAACATTCCGGTTGCCGATGGAGGCGAAGGAACCGTTCAAGCTCTGGTTGACGCTACCGGAGGAGACATCGTGCATCAAACGGTCACAGGCCCTCTCGGGAAGCCGGTGAAGGCGGCTTACGGCCTGCTTGGCGACGGAAAAACGGCTGTCATCGAAATGGCTGAAGCGTCAGGCCTTCACCTCGTTCCCCCTGGACAGCGGAATCCCCTGTTAACGACGACGCGAGGAACCGGAGAACTGATTCTGGATGCTGCGGAAAAAGGAGTGTCCAACATCATTATCGGACTCGGCGGAAGCGCGACAAATGATGGCGGAGCGGGAATGGCTGCAGCACTGGGCGTGAAGTTTCTAAACCGCGATGGAGAAGAGATTGAAAATGGCGGCGGCGCATTAGCTGAGATTGCCAAAATCGATGTGAGCGGTCTCAATCCAAAATTAAAGCATATCCGATTTGAAGCCGCCTGTGATGTCGATAACCCTCTTACAGGGCCTCGCGGAGCCTCAGCCGTATTTGGGCCGCAAAAAGGGGCGAACAGCGAAATGACTGCCCTCTTGGATCAAAACTTAAAACATTATGCTGCAGCTGTGAAAGCAGAGCTGGGGTGCGAAATCGATTCAATCCCTGGAGCCGGAGCGGCCGGAGGATTAGGAGCAGGCCTGTGCGCCTTTTTAAAAGCGGAATTAAAAAGCGGAGTTGACATTGTGTTAGATACTTTGTCTTTTTCCGAACGTATTAAAGGAGCCGATCTTGTGATTACAGGCGAGGGAAAAATAGACGGCCAAACGGTAAGCGGAAAAACGCCGGCCGGTGTCGCAAAACGCGCCCGCAGCGAGAATATTCCCGTCATTGCATTCGCCGGCTCGCTCGGTGAAGGCTGTGAGCTTGTTTATGATATCGGCATTTCCGCTCTCTTTTCGATCGTGCCAGGGATCAGCTCCTTGGAGAATGCCCTTGCCGATGGAAGTTCAAACCTTACGCGCTGCGCCCGTAATGTAGCGGCCGTCTGGTCACACGCATAAAAAAAGCGCGCCTATTGGCGCGCATTTTTTTTATGGTTGAATAATGTCTCTGTTCCCCATGTATGGACGAAGCGCTTTAGGGATGAGGACGCTTCCGTCCTCCTGCTGGTAATTTTCCAATAATGCGGCAACCGTTCTGCCGACTGCCAAGCCGGAGCCGTTTAGCGTATGGACATGCTCTGGCTTGCCTTTTGCTTCCCTTCTGAATCTGATATTCGCCCGTCTGGCCTGGAAAGCTTCAAAGTTACTACAAGATGAAATTTCACGATATGTGTTTTGGCTTGGAATCCATACTTCGATATCGTATTTTTTCGCAGCAGTAAACCCTAGATCGCCTGTACACATGCTCATCACACGATAAGGAAGATCAAGCAGCTGAAGAACTTTCTCCGCTTGATTTGTCAGCTTTTCAAGCTCTTCATATGAATCCTCAGGCTTCACAAATTTCACCAGTTCAACCTTGTTAAATTGGTGCTGGCGAATCAAACCGCGTGTATCACGGCCGGCTGAGCCTGCTTCTGAACGGAAGCATGCACTGAACGCCGCATAATTGACCGGCAGGTCGTCAGCTGACAAAATTTCATCGCGATGCAGGTTCGTAATTGGCACTTCTGCCGTCGGAATTAAAAAATAATCTTCTTCTCTGATTTTAAAGGCATCTTCCTCAAATTTCGGCAGCTGTCCGGTGCCTGTCATGCTTGCGCGGTTCACCATGTACGGCGGGATGACTTCCGTATAGCCGTACTCGTCTACGTGGAGATCAAGCATAAAGTTATACAATGCACGTTCAAGTCTGGCGCCGAGCCCTTTATAGAAAACGAAACGGCTTCCCGTTACCTTGCCGGCCCGCTCAAAATCGAGAATATCCAATTGATCGGCAATATCCCAATGAGGCTTCGGCTCAAACGAAAATTCAGGGAGTTCGCCCCATTTGCGAACTTCCACGTTGTCGTCTTCAGTCTCACCGACCGGAACAGACTCGTGAGGGATGTTCGGAATAGACAGCATGATCTTATCAAGGGAAGACTCGACCGTTCTCAGCTCTTCATCAAGTTTTTTAATGTCTTCACCGACTTCGCGCATTTCTTTAATGAGGTGGTCAGCATCTTTTTTCTCACGCTTTAATGCGGCAACCTGCTGAGATACCTCATTGCGCTTTCCTTTCAGCTCTTCCACTTTGACGATCAATTCTCTTCTCTTTGTATCCAATTCCTCAAATTGATCAAAATCTGATAAATCTTCTCCCCTGTGGGCAAGCTTTTGTTTGATTTCTTCCAAATTTGCCCGCAGCAGTTTGACATCAAGCATCTGCCTCGCTCCTTTTATACTGATTTGACCGAAAAAAAGAGCCCTTGTCCCCTAAATATAAGGGACGAGAGCTCTCGCGTTGCCACCCTGATTGAAAACAGGCATCTTCCTCCTGTTTTCCGCTTCATTTTGATAACGGTTCTCCCGTAAATGCCTACTTTGACTGTTCAGCATTTCGCTCAAGGATGGATTCGGACAGCATCTTTCGCCGATTCGCACCAACCATCGGCTCTCTTGGAAAGAGAGGCTTCCTACTGCTTCCTATCAACGCTTTTCGATCTATATTGTCTTATAAATGTACTACAAGTTTTAACAGCTTTCAACCGTTTTATACGACGGCTTCCCGTTTATGCTTTTCCACCATCTCGACAAATAATTTCGTCATTCTGTGATCATCCGTCAGCTCAGGGTGGAAAGAACAGCCGAGAAGATTTCCTTGTTTGGCAGCGACGATTCTTCCGTTGTGTTCCGAAAGTACTTCTACATCTGCGCCCGCTTCCAAAATGTGCGGGGCGCGGATAAATACGCCTGTAAACGGTGCGTCCAGTCCTTTAACCGTTAAGTCTGCTTCAAAGCTGTCCACTTGTCTTCCAAAGGAATTCCGCTCTACCGTTACATCCAGAACCCCAAGATGGGCATCGTTAGTTCCAGCTATGTTCTTCGCCAGGATAATCAGCCCCGCACAAGTTCCAAATACCGGCTTTCCGGATGCGGCAAATTCCTGAAGAGGCTTCATAAACTGATACGTATCGATGAGGCGCCTCATCGTCGTGCTTTCGCCTCCGGGCAAAATCAAACCGTCGATTTCCTTTAACTCTTCCGGCCACTTGATGACTTTTCCGGCTGCTCCGCATGCTTCAATTGAGCGAATATGTTCTCTTACTGCTCCCTGAAGTCCAAGTACACCAATTGTCAGCATGTCAATCCGTCTCCTTCGTGTTTACCAGCCGCGCTCTTGCATACGCTGTTCTGGCAGCAGATTTGAGATTTCAATCCCTTTCATCGCAGTTCCAAGCTCTTTTGAAAGCTCGGCAATCAGCTTGTAATCCGTGTAATGCGTCGTCGCTTCAACAATTGCTTTCGCGAATTTTGCAGGGTTATCAGATTTGAAAATACCGGACCCTACGAATACGCCGTCAGCGCCAAGCTGCATCATTAAAGCAGCATCAGCAGGTGTTGCCACACCGCCGGCAGCAAAGTTGACAACCGGAAGGCGTCCTTCAGCTTTAATTTCCTTCAGCAGCTCATAAGGAGCGCCGAGGTTTTTCGCTTCTGTCATCAGCTCATCATCACTCATGCCGACTACTTTGCGCACTTGAGCATTCACCTTTCTCATATGGCGGACAGCTTCCACAATATTGCCTGTACCAGGTTCGCCTTTTGTACGAAGCATTGAAGCTCCTTCAGCGATCCGGCGCGTCGCTTCTCCGAGGTCGCGGCATCCGCATACAAATGGAACGGTATATTCGTTTTTATTTAAATGAAATTCTTCATCCGCAGGAGTCAAAACTTCACTTTCATCAATATAGTCAACGCCAAGCGCTTCAAGAACACGCGCTTCAACGATATGCCCGATGCGTGCTTTCGCCATGACCGGGATTGAAACAGCGTTCATGACTTCTTCGACAATTGTCGGATCTGCCATGCGGGCAACCCCGCCTGCCGCACGGATATCAGCCGGAACACGCTCCAGCGCCATGACTGCGACGGCTCCTGCTTCTTCTGCGATTTTTGCTTGTTCGGCATTGACAACGTCCATAATGACGCCGCCCTTCTGCATTTCTGCCATACCACGTTTTACGCGATCAGTACCTGTTTGAGCCATTTCAAGGATCCCCCTAATCAAAGATTGAATTGTCAGATTTAATCCTATTGTATCCTATAATTGCACAAAATCATATGAAAAACACGAAGATTATTTCTATTTTAATAACAAATCGTTAGGATTGTAAATGGTAATTCTATCTGAATATGACAATAAAGAGCCCTATCAGATAGAGCCCTTTATTTATTAAAACCAGCCGGTTACCATTTCAACAATGCTGTTCCATATACCGGCAAAAAAGCCGCCAATGCTTCTCATCGTTAAAATAAACCAGTTTGCTTTCTCATCATCTTCTTTTGTCACCAGGTTTACACCTGATACATCGCTGCCGAGAAAACCGTAATCCTTTTCTTCTCCCTTATAGGAAGCCGTCAAGGTACCGACTTTCTCACCTTTTTTAACAGGTGCGGTCAGCTCGTCTTTGTTCAGCGTCACTTTCGCTTTGTAATTCTTTTCTTCACCGTTCTTCACAGGCATTGAAAAGGCTTTTTCCGTGACGATGCCGACTTCGGTTTCTTTCCCTTTGTCGACTGTGACCGTTTCGTTGCCTTTCACTTGTGCGCCTTTTGCGTAAAACTCTTTCATGGTGAAGTTATCAAATGCATAATCAAGCATTTTTTTCGTTTCTTTAAATCGCCCCGTATGAAGGTCGCCTTTCGCATTCAGAACGACAGAAATCACTCTCATGCCGTTTCTTTCGGCAGTAGCCGTAAAGCATGATCCGGCAGAGTCCGTTGACCCGGTTTTCAGCCCGTCCACACCTTCATATTGCTGAACAAGGCCTTTCAGCATAAAGTTCCAGTTCGGCATGTCCATTTCATCGTCAGTGCCTTTTCTGAACTTCGTTTTGGCAATGCTCGCCGTATCGAGGATTTCAGGATAATCGCTCACTAAATGATCGGCAAGGAGCGCCATGTCTCTCGCAGACACTTCATTTTCTTCATTGGCATTTGTTCCGCTCGGATGTTTGCCGTGAAGATCCTTGTTTTCCAAACCTGTAGCATTCACAAATTTGAAATCTTTCATTCCAAGCTCTTTAGCTTTTTTATTCATTAACTCTACAAACTTTGATTCAGAACCGGCAACGATTTCAGAAAGTGCAATAGCCGCCGCGTTTGCAGAGTAAATTGCAGTCGCCTGATAAAGTTCTTTTACTGTGTATGATCCGTCTTTACGAAGAGGAACATTCGATAATGAACGATCTTGGGAAATTTCGTATACATAATCGTCAGGCGTGTACTTCTGATCCCATTTCACTTTGCCTTCGTGGATCGCTTCCAACAGGAGATACTCCGTCATCATTTTTGCCATGCTGGCAACAGGAAGACGCTGATCGGGATTTTTACTGTACAAAATTTTTCCCGATGAAGCTTCCACCAGGATTGCTGCTTTTGCGTCTACATTAATTGGATCATTTGCGGCTTTTGCTGTTGACATAGGAGAAAATGCACCTACAGTCACGGCAAAAGCAACGATCATCATGATCAGCTGCTTTAATCTCTTGCTTTTCAAATCGTGATACCTCCGCTTTTCATCAGACTAATAATCTATATCAAAGCCTTTTAAGACATTTTTCAAACACAACATTATAAATTTTATCATAATGAAGCAAAAAAAAATAGACAGAGTATCACTCTGTCTACGGTTTAATTTTTGTCATATTTGATTAGGAAATGGTATAGTTAGGCGATTCTTTGGTAATTTGTACATCGTGAGGGTGGCTTTCCCGCAGGCCTGCGCCCGTCATGCGGATGAACTGCGCATCTTCCCTCAGTGCGTGCAAATCTTTCGTTCCGCAGTAGCCCATACCGGATTTCAAACCGCCGACAAGCTGATAAACGGTGTCAGCAACCGGACCTTTATAAGGCGTACGTCCTTCAATGCCTTCCGGAACGAATTTTTTGTTTTCCTCTTGGAAGTAGCGGTCTTTGCTTCCTTTTTCCATTGCAGCCACAGAACCCATGCCGCGATAAACTTTAAAGCGTCTGCCTTGGTAGATTTCAGTCTCGCCTGGGCTTTCGGATGTTCCGGCAAGAAGGCTTCCAAGCATGACGGCATGGCCGCCGGCAGCCAAGGCTTTGACAATATCTCCGGAAAACTTGATGCCGCCGTCTGCAATAATCGCAGCACCGTGTTTTCTTGCTTCAGTCGCACAATCGTAAATCGCTGTCACTTGCGGAACACCGACACCGGCTACTACGCGGGTTGTACAAATAGAACCAGGTCCGATACCGACTTTAACTACATTTGCTCCAGCTTCGATAAGCGCTTTTGTTCCTTCGGCAGTTGCGACGTTGCCGGCAATGATATTTAATTCAGGATAAGTGTCACGGATTTTCTTAACGGTATCCAATACTCCTTGTGAATGGCCGTGCGCGGTATCAACGACGATCACATCGACATTGGCTTCCACAAGCTTTCTGACGCGTGTCATTGTGTCGCCTGTTACACCAACCGCTGCTCCAACCAATAGGCGGCCATGAACATCTTTCGCTGAATTCGGGAATTCGATTACTTTTTCAATGTCTTTAATCGTAATAAGTCCTTTTAAAACACCTTGATCATCTAAAAGAGGGAGTTTTTCGATCTTGTATTTTTGAAGAATTTTTTCTGCTTCATCCAGGGTTGTACCAACAGGAGCTGTAACAAGCTCTTCTTTTGTCATAACATCGCTGATTTTCATGGAGTAATCAGAAATAAATCGCAGATCACGGTTTGTAATGATTCCAACCAGCTTCTGATCCTCTTCATTGTCAACAATCGGAACACCGGAAATTCTGTATTTGCCCATCAAATGCTCCGCATCAAAAACTTGGTGCTCTGGTGTTAAGAAAAACGGATTTGTAATGACGCCGCGCTCTGAACGTTTGACTTTGTCAACCTGTTCAGCCTGCTGTTCAATTGACATGTTTTTGTGGATAATGCCCAGTCCGCCCTGCCTTGCCATCGCGATGGCCATTTGAGCTTCTGTAACTGTATCCATGCCTGCACTAATAATTGGAACATTCAGCTTGAGAGACGGTGTAAGCTCAACCGATAAATCCACGTCGCGCGGAAGTACTTCCGATTTAGCCGGAACGAGTAATACATCATCAAATGTTAAGCCTTCTTTTGAAAATTTGCTTTCCCACATTAGTAAATCCCCCTCTTTTCGGCAAAATATTATATGTAGATTATCAACTTGAATACCCACTGTCAAGAAAGCGGGAAACAGTTGTAATTTTTAGAAAATAACATATAAGGGAAGTGGAGTACATGCAAGATAAAGGGTGGAAGGATTTAAAGCTGTTTTACTCTGTCGAAACAGCCCAGCATTTTCTTGAAATGGTATATAAAAATCAAGGAATGGAAGATGCAAAAAAAAATTCTTATAAAAACGGAGAGCGGTTTATTTTTTTTCTTAAACATGCAGAAGCTTTTTACAAGCAAGCCAAAATCGCTACATTGGAAATCAAACCGATTTTATTATTTTACGGCATGGCACAGCTATTGAAAGCCTGCTTGTTAACGACAGATCCTTCCTATCCAAGCCATACTTCAGTGCTCGCTCATGGCGTGACCACAAGAAAACGAAAAAAACAAAACTACCGCTTTTATGAAGATGAAGTGAAAATCCAAAGGAACGGCCTATGTATGCACGTCATCAGGTCCCTTTTCCAATTATCCGGATTGGAAGATGAACGATTCAATATGAAGCAGCTTTTGGCGAAAATTCCGGAGATCAATAAAGTGCTGGCATTTCAAAGAAAACCAAATCCAATTGTAAAAGCAGCCGTCGAAGACCGGCTCATTTGGCTGCCAAGCGAGACGCCCAATGCTTACAATATGTCATCAAAGCGTTTCATCGAACATGTCGAATACCATTTAAACTGGTCTTTCTGCCGTGAGGAAAAAGAGAGGATTGTTTTTTCTGCCGCTCAAAAAGAATGCCGTCCCAGCACTTCGACCACCTTGCTATATGATTTGGAACATGACTCATATTATTTTCCGGCTGAACGGGATCGCTTTTTAAAGCTCCCGGAAATATTGGCACATTACTTGGTTGCTTACAATTTAAGCATGATTGCCAGGTATGAAACAGAATGGTGGTATGACCTTCTGCTTCAAAGTGCTAGCGATGATTATGTCATCATCCAACAGTTTTTACATATAGTCGAGTCAAAGTTCCCTTATTATATCGCTGAATTGCTTCTTCATAAAAAGGAAAACGACAAAAAAGACCAGCTGATATAAGCTGGTCTTTCTAAGCGCTTGGCGGCGTCCTACTCTCACAGGGGGAAGCCCCCAACTACCATCGGCGCTGAAGAGCTTAACTTCCGTGTTCGGCATGGGAACGGGTGTGACCTCTTCGCTATCGCCACCAAACTAATTGAGAGGTGTTCTCTCAAAACTAGATAACGGTCAGACAATTCACAAATATTTAGGTTAAGTCCTCGATCGATTAGTATCTGTCAGCTCCATGTGTCGCCACACTTCCACCTCAGACCTATCAACCTGATCATCTTTCAGGGATCTTACTTCCTTGCGGAATGGGAAATCTCATCTTGAGGGGGGCTTCATGCTTAGATGCTTTCAGCACTTATCCCGTCCGCACATAGCTACCCAGCGATGCCCTTGGCAGAACAACTGGTACACCAGCGGTGCGTCCATCCCGGTCCTCTCGTACTAAGGACAGCTCCTCTCAAATTTCCTGCGCCCGCGACGGATAGGGACCGAACTGTCTCACGACGTTCTGAACCCAGCTCGCGTACCGCTTTAATGGGCGAACAGCCCAACCCTTGGGACCGACTACAGCCCCAGGATGCGATGAGCCGACATCGAGGTGCCAAACCTCCCCGTCGATGTGGACTCTTGGGGGAGATAAGCCTGTTATCCCCGGGGTAGCTTTTATCCGTTGAGCGATGGCCCTTCCATGCGGAACCACCGGATCACTAAGCCCGACTTTCGTCCCTGCTCGACTTGTAGGTCTCGCAGTCAAGCTCCCTTGTGCCTTTACACTCTGCGAATGATTTCCAACCATTCTGAGGGAACCTTTGGGCGCCTCCGTTACCTTTTAGGAGGCGACCGCCCCAGTCAAACTGCCCACCTGACACTGTCTCCTGCCCGATAAGGGCAGCGGGTTAGAAGGTCAATACAGCCAGGGTAGTATCCCACCGATGCCTCCACCGAAGCTGGCGCTCCGGTTTCCAAGGCTCCTACCTATCCTGTACAAGCTGTACCAACATTCAATATCAGGCTGCAGTAAAGCTCCACGGGGTCTTTCCGTCCTGTCGCGGGTAACCTGCATCTTCACAGGTACTATAATTTCACCGAGTCTCTCGTTGAGACAGTGCCCAGATCGTTGCGCCTTTCGTGCGGGTCGGAACTTACCCGACAAGGAATTTCGCTACCTTAGGACCGTTATAGTTACGGCCGCCGTTTACTGGGGCTTCAATTCGCACCTTCGCATACGCTAAGCGCTCCTCTTAACCTTCCAGCACCGGGCAGGCGTCAGCCCCTATACTTCGCCTTACGGCTTCGCAGAGACCTGTGTTTTTGCTAAACAGTCGCCTGGGCCTATTCACTGCGGCTCTCTCGGGCTTGCACCCTAACAGAGCACCCCTTCTCCCGAAGTTACGGGGTCATTTTGCCGAGTTCCTTAACGAGAGTTCTCTCGATCACCTTAGGATTCTCTCCTCGCCTACCTGTGTCGGTTTGCGGTACGGGCACCTCTCACCTCGCTAGAGGCTTTTCTTGGCAGTGTGGAATCAGGAACTTCGCTACTATATTTCGCTCGCCATCACAGCTCAGCCTTATGGGAAACGGATTTGCCTATTTCCCAGCCTAACTGCTTGGACGCGGATATCCAATACCGCGCTTACCCTATCCTCCTGCGTCCCCCCATTGCTCAAATGGTGAGGAGGTGGTACAGGAATATCAACCTGTTGTCCATCGCCTACGCCTTTCGGCCTCGGCTTAGGTCCCGACTAACCCTGAGCGGACGAGCCTTCCTCAGGAAACCTTAGGCATTCGGTGGAGGATTCTCACCCTCTTTCGCTACTCATACCGGCATTCTCACTTCTAAGCGCTCCACGAGTCCTTCCGGTCTCGCTTCACAGCCCTTAGAACGCTCTCCTACCACTGTTCGTAAGAACAGTCCGCAGCTTCGGTGATACGTTTAGCCCCGGTACATTTTCGGCGCAGAGTCACTCGACCAGTGAGCTATTACGCACTCTTTAAATGGTGGCTGCTTCTAAGCCAACATCCTGGTTGTCTAAGCAACTCCACATCCTTTTCCACTTAACGTATACTTTGGGACCTTAGCTGGCGGTCTGGGCTGTTTCCTTTCGACTACGGATCTTATCACTCGCAGTCTGACTCCCAAGGATAAGTCTTTGGCATTCGGAGTTTGACTGAATTCGGTAACCCGGTAGGGGCCCCTAGTCCAATCAGTGCTCTACCTCCAAGACTCTTACCTTGAGGCTAGCCCTAAAGCTATTTCGGAGAGAACCAGCTATCTCCAGGTTCGATTGGCATTTCACCCCTACCCACCTCATCCCCGCACTTTTCAACGTGCGTGGGTTCGGGCCTCCATTCAGTGTTACCTGAACTTCACCCTGGACATGGGTAGATCACCTGGTTTCGGGTCTACGACCACGTACTCATGCGCCCTATTCAGACTCGCTTTCGCTGCGGCTCCGTCTTTTCAAACTTAACCTTGCACGGGATCGTAACTCGCCGGTTCATTCTACAAAAGGCACGCCATCACCCGTTAACGGGCTCTGACTACTTGTAGGCACACGGTTTCAGGATCTCTTTCACTCCCTTCCGGGGTGCTTTTCACCTTTCCCTCACGGTACTGGTTCACTATCGGTCACTAGGGAGTATTTAGCCTTGGGAGATGGTCCTCCCGGATTCCGACGGAATTTCACGTGTTCCGCCGTACTCAGGATCCACTCAGGAGAGAACGAAGTTTTGACTACAGGGCTGTTACCTCCTATGGCGGGCCTTTCCAGACCTCTTCATCTACCTCGTTCTTTTGTAACTCCGTACAGAGTGTCCTACAACCCCAAGAGGCAAGCCTCTTGGTTTGGGCTAATCCCGTTTCGCTCGCCGCTACTCAGGGAATCGCATTTGCTTTCTCTTCCTCCGGGTACTTAGATGTTTCAGTTCCCCGGGTCTGCCTTCTCATATCCTATGAATTCAGATATGGATACTGCTCCATTACGAGCAGTGGGTTTCCCCATTCGGAAATCTCCGGATCAAAGCTTGCTTACAGCTCCCCGAAGCATATCGGTGTTCGTCCCGTCCTTCATCGGCTCCTAGTGCCAAGGCATCCACCGTGCGCCCTTTCTAACTTAACCGTTAAAAAGAATCACTACGTGATATCTTGCATTACAATTGAATGTGAATGTCTACTTTCGTTATCTAGTTTTCAAAGAACACGTTGGTGGAGCCTAGCGGGATCGAACCGCTGACCTCCTGCGTGCAAAGCAGG
The DNA here is from genome assembly GCF_014042035.1 of Bacillus haynesii. Taxonomy (NCBI): domain Bacteria; kingdom Bacillati; phylum Bacillota; class Bacilli; order Caryophanales; family Bacillaceae; genus Bacillus; species Bacillus haynesii. Next base: position 3,030,756 of record NZ_CP059494.1, read on the forward strand.
CGCTCTCCCAGCTGAGCTAAGGCCCCGTGTATAAAGATGGTGGGCCTGAGTGGACTCGAACCACCGACCTCACGCTTATCAGGCGTGCGCTCTAACCAGCTGAGCTACAGGCCCATCTTTTGATTCATATGAAGGAAGTTCCTTCAAAACTAAACAAGATCTAAACGCACCTGTCTATAAGACCGCAAGGTCTTATATTCCGTATAATATCCTTAGAAAGGAGGTGATCCAGCCGCACCTTCCGATACGGCTACCTTGTTACGACTTCACCCCAATCATCTGTCCCACCTTCGGCGGCTGGCTCCAAAAGGTTACCTCACCGACTTCGGGTGTTACAAACTCTCGTGGTGTGACGGGCGGTGTGTACAAGGCCCGGGAACGTATTCACCGCGGCATGCTGATCCGCGATTACTAGCGATTCCAGCTTCACGCAGTCGAGTTGCAGACTGCGATCCGAACTGAGAACAGATTTGTGGGATTGGCTTAGCCTCGCGGCTTCGCTGCCCTTTGTTCTGCCCATTGTAGCACGTGTGTAGCCCAGGTCATAAGGGGCATGATGATTTGACGTCATCCCCACCTTCCTCCGGTTTGTCACCGGCAGTCACCTTAGAGTGCCCAACTGAATGCTGGCAACTAAGATCAAGGGTTGCGCTCGTTGCGGGACTTAACCCAACATCTCACGACACGAGCTGACGACAACCATGCACCACCTGTCACTCTGCCCCGAAGAAGCCCTATCTCTAGGGTTGTCAGAGGATGTCAAGACCTGGTAAGGTTCTTCGCGTTGCTTCGAATTAAACCACATGCTCCACCGCTTGTGCGGGCCCCCGTCAATTCCTTTGAGTTTCAGTCTTGCGACCGTACTCCCCAGGCGGAGTGCTTAATGCGTTTGCTGCAGCACTAAAGGGCGGAAACCCTCTAACACTTAGCACTCATCGTTTACGGCGTGGACTACCAGGGTATCTAATCCTGTTCGCTCCCCACGCTTTCGCGCCTCAGCGTCAGTTACAGACCAGAGAGTCGCCTTCGCCACTGGTGTTCCTCCACATCTCTACGCATTTCACCGCTACACGTGGAATTCCACTCTCCTCTTCTGCACTCAAGTTCCCAGTTTCCAATGACCCTCCCCGGTTGAGCCGGGGGCTTTCACATCAGACTTAAGAAACCGCCTGCGCGCGCTTTACGCCCAATAATTCCGGACAACGCTTGCCACCTACGTATTACCGCGGCTGCTGGCACGTAGTTAGCCGTGGCTTTCTGGTTAGGTACCGTCAAGGTACCGCCCTATTCGAACGATACTTGTTCTTCCCTAACAACAGAGTTTTACGATCCGAAAACCTTCATCACTCACGCGGCGTTGCTCCGTCAGACTTTCGTCCATTGCGGAAGATTCCCTACTGCTGCCTCCGTAGGAGTCTGGGCCGTGTCTCAGTCCCAGTGTGGCCGATCACCCTCTCAGGTCGGCTACGCATCGTTGCCTTGGTGAGCCGTTACCTCACCAACTAGCTAATGCGCCGCGGGTCCATCTGTAAGTGGTAGCTAAAAGCCACCTTTTATAATTGAACCATGCGGTTCAATCAAGCATCCGGTATTAGCCCCGGTTTCCCGGAGTTATCCCAGTCTTACAGGCAGGTTACCCACGTGTTACTCACCCGTCCGCCGCTGACCTAAGGGAGCAAGCTCCCGTCGGTCCGCTCGACTTGCATGTATTAGGCACGCCGCCAGCGTTCGTCCTGAGCCAGGATCAAACTCTCCATGAAGTTTGATAATGACTACGCACATTCGCATGTGCGATTTATTTAATGAATTAACAGGTACGTTTTGTCTTGTTTAGTTTTCAAAGAACTTCGTTGCCGCTCTCAAAGCGACCACTTAAATATAACATTTATGAGACAAGCGGTCAATACTTTTTTTGAAAAAGTTTTTGTTGTTGCTTTTATAAGCGACCAAAAGAAATTATAGCACATTATGCTTCTGATGAAAAGGTTATATTTGAAAGATTGAATAGAAAAACATGCAGCCAAATGGCTGCATGTTTTTATGATTCGTCCGCTTCCTGTTCTTGTTCTTCTGTATCGTTCTCTTCATCTTTTTCAACTAAAGCGACAGTCGCGACATGCTCTTGTTCACCTAAGCGGATAAGGCGCACACCCTGAGTGACGCGGCCGGTCGTAGAAATATCTTTAATATCCATCCGAATGATCACGCCGCTTGCTGTGATGATCATTAAATCTTCTTCTCCTGTTGTTGCTTTCACTGTAACAAGAGATCCGTTATTTTCTGTAATTTTGCAGGTTTTCAGCCCTTTTCCTCCACGGCTTTGAACCCTGTATTCTGAAGCTGGCGTCAGTTTTCCGTAGCCCTTTTCAGTTACGATTAGTACGTGAGAATCCTCTTCCAAAATCTCCATGCCGACGACAACATCGTCATCTGTCAGAGTGATGCCCTTAACGCCGGCTGCTGTTCTTCCCATTTGCCTTACATCTGTTTCAGGGAAACGGATCAGCAAACCGTTCTTCGTGCCGATAATAATTTGTTTATTACCATCCGTCAGGCGGACAGCCATCAATTCATCCTCATCGCGGAGGCTTAAGGCGATCAATCCGTTATTGCGGATATTCGCGAATTGGGAAAGCGGCGTGCGTTTTGATATTCCGTGTTTTGTCGTGAAGAACAAATAAGAATCGTCATCAAATTCGCTTACCGGAATAATCGCGTTGATCCATTCTCCTTTTTCCACTTCAAGCAGGTTAATAATCGGAATTCCCTTTGCTGTCCGTCCGAATTCAGGGATCTCATATCCTTTCGCACGGTACACCTTCCCTTTATTCGAGAAGAAGAGAATGGTGTCATGGGTGGATGTCGATATCAGGTGTTCAACGAAGTCGTCTTCATTTGTCCCCATGCCCTGAATGCCTTTTCCGCCCCGTTTTTGGCTGCGGTAAGTGGAAGAAGGCAGACGTTTGATATATCCGTTATGGGTTAAAGTCACAACGATATTCTCACGTGTGATGAGATCTTCATCCTCAATCGTCTCAAGGCCTGATGTCACGATTTCTGTACGGCGCTCATCATTAAAGCGCTCTTTGACTTCTATGAGCTCTTCCCGAATGATTTCAAGAACCTTCTCTTCGTCTGCTAAGATTGCTTTTAGCTCTGCAATCAGCTCAACAAGGCTTTGATATTCCTCTTCGATTTTTTCGCGTTCCAGCCCTGTTAAACGCTGAAGACGCATGTCCAAAATCGCCTGGGCTTGTTTTTCAGTCAAAGAAAACTTCTCAATCAATCCGTTTTTTGCGATTTCAGCCGTTTGTGAATTTCTAATTAGGGAAATAACTTCATCAAGGTGATCAAGCGCCACTCTCAAGCCCTCAAGAATATGGGCCCGCGCTTCCGCTTTGCGAAGCTCGAATGCCGTACGTCTTCTGATCACGACTTTTTGATGGTCAAGATAATGCTCCAGACACTGCTTCAAGCTCAATACTTTCGGCTGTCCGTCAACAAGCGCCAAAAGATTAATGCCGAATGATGTTTGAAGAGCGGTCTGCTTGTACAAGTTATTTAACAGTACATTAGCATTTGCGTCCCTTCTCAGTTCAATGACGATGCGCATACCGTTTCGGTCTGATTCATCGCGGAGATCCGTAATGCCGTCGATTTTCTTATCGCGCACCAGATCGGCGATCTTTTCGATCAGCCTTGCTTTATTCACCTGGTACGGTATTTCCGTAACAATGATTACCGGTTTGCCGGAAGATGTTTCTTCAATTTGAGCTTTGGCTCGAAGCGTAATGGAACCCCGGCCTGTTTCATAGGCTTTGCGGATACCACTTCTCCCCAAGATCAGCCCTGCAGTAGGGAAGTCAGGTCCAGGAATGATTTCCATCAATTCCGGAAGCGTGATATCAGGGTTCTTGCTGACCGCCAATACCCCGTCAATGACTTCACCGAGCTGATGCGGCGGGATGTTTGTGGCCATACCTACAGCAATACCGGCCGCTCCATTGACAAGCAGGTTCGGAAATCTCGCGGGCATGACAACCGGCTCTTTTTCCGATCCGTCATAGTTGTCCTGGTAATCGATTGTGTCTTTATTGATGTCGCGCAGAATTTCCATTGATATTTTAGACATTCTCGCTTCTGTGTAACGCATGGCCGCAGCCGAGTCACCGTCGACAGAACCGAAGTTTCCGTGGCCTTGAACGAGCATGTACCGATAGTTAAAATCCTGCGCCATTCTGACCATCGCTTCGTAAACAGCAGAATCACCATGCGGGTGGTACTTACCGATAACTTCGCCGACAATACGCGCGGATTTCTTATACGGCTTATCACTTGTCATCCCAAGGTCGTTCATTGCATACAATATTCTTCTGTGCACCGGCTTCAGACCGTCTCTAACGTCCGGAAGAGCGCGGGAAACAATAACACTCATTGCGTAATCTAAAAAAGATGTGCGCATTTCCTGACTGATATTGACTTCCTGAACTTGGGGCTTATGTTGTTCACTCATTAAAAAACCTCCCTGGAGAATCTACATGAGTTGTGTGGGAGTAGATTTGTATTTATACTCTTCAACGAATTAGGCTATTCTCCATTATATCAATAATCTTGATTTTATACACATCAAATGACTAGAGCGCAAAAGGCTCATTCTAGAAAAGACCTTATTTCAATTAAGCGAAAATAAGGTCTTACAATCATTAAATATCTAAATTCTTTACATATCGGGCATTCTCTTCGATAAAGTTGCGGCGCGGCTCAACCTTGTCGCCCATCAGCATTTCAAAGGTTTCATCCGCATCGATCGCATCTTTGAGCGTTACTTGAAGCAATGTCCGAGTTTCAGGATCCATCGTCGTTTCCCAAAGCTGTGTCGCATTCATCTCACCCAAACCTTTATAGCGCTGCAGGCCTGGCTTAGGATTTTGCGGAAGCTCTTTTAAAATTTCTTCGAGCTGCTGGTCATTGTACGCATACTCAACGCGTTTCCCCTGCTGTATTTTGTAAAGAGGCGGCTGAGCGATGTAGACATATCCTTGTTCGATGATCTGCCTCATGTAGCGGTAGAAAAAGGTCAGCAGCAATGTTCTGATGTGTGCACCGTCGACGTCGGCATCCGTCATAATCACGACTTTGTGGTAGCGGGCTTTTTCAAGGTTGAAATCTTCCCCGATTCCGGTGCCAAGCGCGGTGATCATAGAACGAACCTCATTGTTGGACAAAATTTTGTCCAGGCGGGCTTTTTCGACGTTCAAAATTTTCCCTCTTAAAGGCAAAATAGCTTGGAAATGACGGTCACGGCCCTGTTTTGCCGATCCGCCCGCAGAGTCACCCTCAACGATGTAAAGCTCGGAAATCGTCGGATCTTTAGAAGAACAGTCAGCCAGTTTCCCCGGCAAATTTGACACTTCAAGGGCGCTTTTTCTGCGCGTCAATTCGCGGGCTTTCTTTGCGGCCATCCGTGCTCTGGCGGCCATAACCCCTTTTTCAACAATTTTTTTCGCTGAATCCGGGTTTTCAAGCAGAAACTTTTCGAGCGCTTCTGAAAACAGTGCATCTGTTATCGTACGCGCTTCTGAGTTGCCAAGCTTTGTTTTCGTCTGTCCTTCAAATTGAGGATCCGGGTGCTTGATTGAAATGATCGCTGTCAAACCTTCCCGGACGTCTTCCCCGCTTAAGTTCGGATCGCTTTCTTTGAAGACGCCGTTCCTTCTCGCGTAATCATTGATAACCCGCGTCAAACCGGTCTTAAAGCCGGCTTCATGCGTTCCGCCTTCATACGTATGAATGTTGTTGGCAAATGAATAAATGTTGCTGGTATAGCTGTCATTATATTGGAGCGCCACCTCGACCGTAATGCCGTCTTTGGATCCTTCAATGTAGACCGGCTCTTCATGAACAACTTCCCGCGAACGGTTCAAGTGTTCAACATAGCTTTTAATACCGCCTTCATAGCAGTATTCATTCTTGCGTTCTTTTCCATCTCGTTTGTCTTCGATCGTAATTTTGACGCCTTTTGTCAAGAAAGCGAGCTCTCGGACACGAGTCGCAAGCGTATCATAGTCGTATTCAGTCGTTTCCGTGAATATTTCCGGATCAGGCTTGAAGTGAGTTGTCGTTCCCGTCACTTCCGTATCTCCGATGACTTTCAAATCAGCTTTCGGAACGCCCCGTTCAAATTCCTGATAATGGACTTTTCCATCTCTGTAAACCGTTACATCGAGCTCGGTTGAAAGGGCGTTAACAACAGAAGCACCGACGCCGTGCAAACCGCCTGAAACTTTATATCCGCTTCCGTCAAACTTTCCTCCAGCGTGCAGGACAGTCATGATGACTTCCACAGCGGGACGGCCCATCTTTTCATGAATACCGACCGGAATTCCCCGTCCGTTGTCTTTTACAGTGATGCTGTTGTCTTTTTCAATTTCGACATTGATTTCAGTGCAGTAACCGGCTAATGCTTCATCGATGCTGTTATCGACAATTTCCCATACTAAATGGTGCAGACCTTTGCCGCTTGTCGACCCGATGTACATTCCGGGTCTTTTCCGCACGGCTTCCAATCCCTCTAGAACCTGTATCTGATTTTCATCGTAATTATTTTGCTGTTCCATTGCCACGCACATTCACCTACACTTTTCTTCAAACATAATAAATTTATAGTTAAGATTCTTTATGAATCGATTTCCGGCTTGGATTGCGCCCGTTTTTTCAACGTGCCTGAGGCTAAAGGAGAAAAATAAATTGATTGTAATGTGACAACAATTGACTTCGGCGTGCTGTTAGAAGAGACGATTTGCTGTCTTTGCTTGTTTAAAAACTCTTCAACAATCGGCGATGTCTTTGCCTTGTAATCAAAAATAGCCACAATTTCACGCGTTGAGACGACAAAATCGTCACCTAAGTGGATATACAATCCCTCACCCCATTTTTTCAGTCCGATAGTGTGCCATTTTCAACACGAAAGATTTCCGCTTCGTTTAAGGTTTTATGATCAATTCCATCAACGCTTGTCGTTGTTACGAATGTTTGAACACGGCCTTGAATGGTGTGGAGCAAGTGAGACTGCCGATAGTCGTCCAGCTCTGATAAAACATCATCCAAAAGCAGAATCGGGTATTCTCCTATCTCTTCCTGAATCAAATCGATTTCAGCCAATTTAAGCGACAATGCAGTCGTACGCTGCTGGCCCTGCGATCCGTAAGTCTGTACATCACGGCCATTGACGTAGAAAAGAACATCATCCCTATGGGGACCTGAAAGAGATACTCCCCGTTCTATTTCTTTATCTCTTAATTTAGAAAACGTTTCTTGATAACTATTGATCATTTTCGACAAATCGGGCGAATCTGATACGTGAAGAGACGTATGATACTTTAACGTCAGCTCTTCCAGACCTCTTGAAATTCCGGAATGAATGGGCTGAGCCCATTTTTCAAGCTGTTCGACAAACTGAAGCCGTTTCATCACAACCTTTGCCGCGAATTCCGTAAGCTGTTCCGTCAGCACGTCAAGCATCGTTTGATCGGTCTGCTTTCTCGTTTGAAGCTGCTTCAAGAAATGATTCCGTTGTGAAAGGATTTTTTGGTAAAGAGAAAGGTCATGAAGATAAACAGGTGATACTTGGCCGATTTCCATATCGAGAAACCTTCTTCTGACCTGAGGACTTCCTTTTACAAGATTTAAATCCTCCGGCGCGAACATAATCGTGTTGACAGCCCCGACATACTGGCTCAGCTTCTGCTGTTCAATATGATTAACTTTACCTTTTTTTCCTTTTTTGGAAATAACAAGCTGGATGGGAACGGAACCGTTTTTTTTAATGACCCTGCCTTCTATTTTAGCATAGTCTTCATCCCATCGTATGAGTTCTTTATCATTTGACGTCCGATGGGATTTCGCCATCGCAAGCACATAGATCGCTTCCATCAAATTCGTTTTTCCTTGAGCATTCTCTCCGATAATCACGTTCACTTTGTTCTCAAATTGAAGGTCAAGGCGCTCATAATTACGGTAAGATGATAATGTAAGATTTTGGATATACAATCAATACCACCTGCTTTTAGCCGACGACTTGAAAAGAACCGAATCCTTCAATCGTCACCACATCTCCGACATACAGTTTTCGTCCGCGGCGGTTATCCGGCTCGTCATTGACGAGTACTTCATATTCCGATAAAAACCATTTTGCCATTCCTCCGGACTGAATGACATCCGCCAATTTCAAAAACTGGCCGAGGGTAATCATCTCTGTATCAATAGCCACCGTCTTTGTCATTATATCGACCTCTTTCAATATCACTAATATCTAATTGTACTAAAAAACAGGGAAAGAAGGAAAGGGGAAACTTGCGGTATGAACAACCAAGGCAGGACGAGAGCGCTTTTCTCCCGAAAAAATAAGAGAAGCTGCCGGACCAGCCGGCAACTTTCTATTCCAACAAATTAATACGTCCGGACAGGAAGAATTAATTGGACGATCGAATCGTCATTCGGCGTACGGATCAGAAAAGGCCTCATAGCGCCCGTGAAGCTCACATGAATGTCCTCTCCTTCAAGAACTTTAAGGGCATCCAGCATATATTTCGGACTAAAGGATATCTTTAAGTCTTCCCCTTCAATCTGCTCGGCATTCACCGTTTCGACAACCTTTCCGATTTCCGGAGAGTTTGAAGAAATTTCGATCGACTCATTGGCGGCTGCGGAAAGTTTCACCACGTTGTTTCGTCCTTCTCTCGCCAAGAGCGAAGCCCTGTCGATCGCCTGAAGAAATTCCTTAGTATTGACGATCAGGTTCGTTTTGCTTTCCTGAGGAATCAGGCGGTTTGTATCCGGATAGTTTCCGTCAAGCAGCCTGGAGAAAAACAGCACGTTTTTTGTTTTAAACAGCACTTGTGTTTCGGTAATTACAATATCGACAAGCTCCTGGTGGTCATCAAGGATCTTGCTCAGCTCGGTTAAGCTTTTTCCTGGGATGACGACATTGTATGAACTGTCTTCGTTAATGTCGAGCTTAGCTTTTCTTAGTGCCAGACGGTGACTATCCGTCGCAGTGCATATTAATTCACCGCCCGCGACATTCCAGTTTACACCTGTCAAGATTGGGCGTGTTTCTGAGGTGGACACTGCAAAAACGGTTTGGCGAATCAGGTTTTTCAGCAGATCGGTCGGAATTTGAAAAGCGTGATGCTCTTCAATTTGCGGCAAAAGCGGATATTCGCTTGCATCTAAACCGTTTAAGTTAAACTCTGCTTTGCCGGAGCGGATGATCGTTAAGTATTGATTTTGAACCTCGATTTCCACCGTTGACATCGGGAGCTTTTTGACAATTTCACTGAAAAAACGGGCTTGAAGCACAATGCTGCCGGGCTGTTCAATTGTCACGATCTCTAAATCGCCGTCTTCTTTCGGGATAAACGATTCAATTGAAATATCGGAATCGCTGCCTGTCAGAGAGACACCTTCATCAGAGGCCACAATTTTAATACCGGTTAAGATCGGAATCGTCGTTCTTGAAGAAACGGCTTTTAACACATCTTGGACACCTTCGACTAGGCGGTCTTTTTGAATTGTAAACTTCATAATCATCCTCCTTGCGGGAATCTATTAATTATTATGTTTTATAAAAATAGCAGAAGTACTAGTAGGGGCTGTGGATTTGTGGATAAGTGTCAAAAACGAACGGAAACACAGCCTATCCACATGTGGACAGACTGTGTAAGACTATGTTCAAGTTATTCACACTTTCCCGCTCACCACTTATCTCAGCTGTTCTTTAATTTCTTTAATCTGCTGCTGGAGCTGTTCATCATCGCTCAGCAGTTTTGATATTTTCTCGTGCGCATGGATGACAGTCGTGTGGTCGCGTCCGCCAAACTCTTCGCCGATCTTCGGAAGAGAAGAATCTGTCATTTCTCTTGATAGATACATAGCGATCTGCCGCGGAAAAGCTACCGATTTTGTCCGTTTCTTCGCCTTGAAATCCTCCAGCTTGATATTGAACTGCTGGCCGACGATTCTTTGAATGTCTTTGATCGTAATGACTTTCGGCTTTGAAGACGGAATGATATCTTTCAAAGCTTCAGCAGCCAGATCGGCGTTGATGTCTTTATTGATCAAGGAAGAATATGCGACAACCCTGATTAATGCCCCTTCCAGCTCCCTGATATTGCTGTCGATCTGATTGGCAATATAAAGCATGACTTCATTCGGAATATCAAGTCCTTCTGCCTTTGCTTTCTTTCTTAAAATCGCAATTCTTGTTTCCAGATCAGGAGGCGTGATGTCTGTGATCAATCCCCATTCAAAACGGGAGCGCAAACGGTCTTCAAGCGTTGGAATCTCTTTAGGAGGCCGGTCGCTGGAAATGACGATCTGCTTTGTTTCTTCATGCAGCGTATTAAACGTATGGAAAAATTCCTCTTGCGTCTGTTCTTTTCCCGCTAAAAATTGAATATCATCTATCAAAAGAACGTCAACATTTCTATAGCGATTGCGAAAATCGACAGCTTTATTGTCACGGATCGAGTTAATGAACTCATTTGTAAATTTCTCAGATGACAAATAAACCACTTTTGCAGATGGATTGTGATCGATGACATAATGCCCGATCGCATGCATTAAGTGAGTCTTTCCAAGTCCGACTCCCCCATAAATAAACAGCGGATTGTAAGCTTTCGCCGGTGCTTCAGCCACTGCCAAAGATGCCGCGTGGGCGAATCGGTTTCCTGAACCGATAACGAACGTATCAAATGTATATTTGGGATTCAGCATGTTTTGCGGAAAATCAGCCGGTTCTTCTTTCGACATTTTTTTGATTGGAGACTTGGGCATAAAATCTTCTTCATTTTGATTCTGAGGAATGACAAATTTAATGCTCAATTCTTCTCCTGTCAGATCGTAGATCGTATCGGCGATCAGGTGCAGGTATCTTGATTCAAGCCAGTCTCTGGCGAACTCGTTCGGTGCGGTGATGATCAGCGTATCGCCCTGCAATGAATGGGCCTTTGTCGATTTCATCCATGTTTCAAAGCTGGGCTTGCTCAATTTTTTTTCGATCTGCCCCAAAGCTTGATTCCAAAGATCCGATATGTTTTTCATAATGGCGGTTCGTCCCTCCTTTACCAGCAATATTTGCTCGTCCAACCTGTTATAGAACACAAAAAAAGAGCAAATGGATGAGTCCATTCGTTAATGAAATGTTGAAAACATATAATATAGTAGAAAAACGTCTTTTCGACATTTTTCACAAGATGTGGACAAATTACTGCACACCCTGTGAAAAAACTTTCCACAACTTATCCACAGTTTGTGGATAATGGATTGGCAGCCAATTTGTTATCAAGAGTTAAAACACAAATATAATATCAGAATAAGCGAGTGGTTGCAATGGTTGCGAGGAACTTATCCACACACTATACAAACTGTTGAAGAAATATTGTCCACAACGGTTAGTTTTGTGAAAATGTTGTCGATAATGACTGTGGATAGAAAAAACGAGGCGAAAGATATCCACATTGGCTTTTTTTCGCGTCGTTCATCCCATTTTCCCGCTTCCAAAAAAATCTTTTAAGCTAAAATTGAGGAAAAATGAAATTAGGCTTTCGAAGAAAATTGATATGTGTTATCCTATTATGGTGCAAAAAAGAAATGTGTGAGCGAAGTTGACAATGAACTGCTCATCCCAATATAATAAATTAGACTGTCTTTAACAGCTATTCCTCGAGGGAGGTGTCATACATGAAAAGAACATTTCAACCAAATAACCGTAAGCGCAGCAAAGTTCATGGCTTTCGCAGCCGTATGAGTTCTAAAAATGGACGTCTTGTATTAGCACGTCGTCGCCGCAAAGGAAGAAAAGTATTATCAGCTTAGGCCACTGAATAATGTCAGTGGTCTTTTTTACATAGAGGAATGACCAGGCCCATTTGCCAGCTTGTTATCGGAGTGAAAGAAGATATGAAAAAGCGAAATCGATTAAAGAAAAATGAAGATTTTCAAAAAGTATTTAAAAAAGGCAAATCGATGGCAAACCGGCAATATGTTTTATATGTGCTTCACCAGCCTGAGGCGAAAGAGTTTCGGGTGGGACTGTCGGTCAGCAAGAAAATCGGAAACGCAGTCGTGCGCAACCGGGTAAAGCGGCTGATTCGCCAGGTCATCCAGGAAGAGCGGGATCTATTAAAACAAGAAAATGACTACATTATCATCGCAAGAAAGCCTGCAGCTGAATTGTCATATGAAGAGACGAAAAAAAGTTTGCAGCATCTTTTCAGAAAGTCGTTTGTCTACCGGAAAAAACCGAATCAGCCATCATAGTCCGGGTTAAAAAGAAGTTATGGCCCCTCATTTTTAAGCGCTTCCTTTAGCTCCTGAAAAATGTCGTCGCCCATTCGGGGAGAAAGATGATAAAATACGAGAAAGTATGTCTTTTTAATGGTCATAACCGAAAAATACCGGTTGAAGAATGAAGATTTAGGAGGAAATGTTGTTGAAGAGGCGAATTTTATTATTGTTCAGTATGATCGGCGTTATCGTGCTCTTAGCTGGATGTACGGAAATCAACCAGCCGATCACTGCAGAAAGCGAAGGGTTTTGGAACACGTATATCGTATACCCGTTGTCACAGCTGATTACTTATGTAGCAAATTTAACGAATGAAAACTTCGGACTCGCGATTATCATCGTCACGCTCTTAATCAGACTTTTAATTTTGCCGCTGATGATCAAACAGACGAAGAGTTCGAAAGCGATGCAGGCTCTCCAGCCTGAAATGCAAAAACTTCGCGAAAAATACAGTTCTAAAGATCAAAAAACGCAGCAGAAGCTTCAACAGGAAACGATGGCTCTCATGCAAAAGCACGGGGTTAACCCGCTTGCCGGATGTTTCCCGATCTTAATTCAAATGCCGATTTTAATCGGATTCTATCATGCCATTATGAGAACGCGGGAAATCGCAGAACACAGCTTTTTATGGTTTGACCTTGGAGAGCGTGATCCGTATTTCATTTTGCCGATTCTCGCCGGTGTGTTCACATTCATTCAGCAAAAGCTGATGATGGCGGGAACAGCACAGCAAAATCCGCAGATGGCGATGATGCTTTGGCTGATGCCGATCATGATCGTTGTATTTGCGATCAGTTTCCCGGCGGCTCTTTCTCTGTACTGGGTAGTCGGTAACTTATTCATGATTGCTCAAACCTTCTTTATCAAAGGGCCTGATCTAAAGGCAGAGAGACAGGAAGCGACAGCCGGAGGAAAAAAATCCGGAGGTAAGAAAAAGTGAAGGAACTGACTGCTACTGGACGTACCGTCGATGAAGCAGTGCAATCCGGGCTTGAACAGCTAGGCCTTCATGCAGATGATGTCGAAGTCGATGTAGTTGATGAAGGGAAAAAGGGATTATTCGGCATTTTCGGTCATCGGTCTGCAGTCGTGAACATTCGGGAAAAAATAGACCCGGTTAAAGAAGCAAAACAGTATTTGGAAAATGTGATTTCGAATATGGGAATACAAGTCCAGGTGACGGCAGAAGAGGAGTCAAAACGAGTGGTTTTTCAGTTAAAAGGCGATAAAACAGCCCTTTTAATTGGAAAAAGGGGACAAACTTTAAATGCCCTTGAAACGCTGACGCAGCTCGTGCTCAATCGTCATTCCGACAGATATATCCAAGCGGTGGTTGACGCCGAAGGATACCGTGCAAAACGGAAGGAAACACTGGCTCAGCTGGCATTGAAGCTTGCTGACCAGGCGGCCAGGCAGAAAAAAGACATTCACCTGGAGCCGATGCCTTCCAGTGAGCGCAAGGTCATCCATGATACGCTTGCAGGCTACTCGCAGCATATCGAAACTTACTCTACCGGAGAAGACCATAACCGGCACCTTGTCATCTCATATAAAAAATAACATGAAAACCGAAGTTCCCAAAATTGGGACTTCGGTTTTTTGTCGTTGCAAAATCGCTGAATGCAGACAAAATCAGTTTAAGCTCTGGTTTTTTCGGTGTAAGCTGTTGATGAAAATGAAATTTAATTGTTATTCACATGTGGATAAGTTAAAGTAAGTAATGATGGCTTAGAACGGTTGTGGATAACGGTTCAAGTCACTTCCACTTCAATTGAAACTATGTTATCTTTAAATTTTGATTACAATAAAAGTTTTTCATCCATATACGATGTTTGGAAGATGACCCGGACAAATGGGGATAATAGATATAGGAATGAAAAAGAGAGGTGAAAGCCATGGATACCATCGCTGCGATTTCAACGCCGATGGGAGAAGGGGCGATTGCGATCGTCCGGATGAGCGGCCCTGAGGCTCTTGCGATCGCCGATAAAGTATATAAAGGACCTCGCGGAAAAAGGCTGAGTTCCGTCGATTCACATACGATTAACTACGGTCATGTCGTTGATCCGGAAACGGAAAAAGTCGTGGAAGAAGTCATGGTTTCGGTCCTGAAAGCGCCGAAAACTTTTACGCGGGAAGATATTGTAGAAATCAACTGCCACGGCGGACTTGTGACCGTCAACCAGGTGCTTCAGCTCGTTTTGAGAGAGGGAGCGCGTCTGGCGGAACCGGGGGAATTTACGAAAAGAGCCTTTTTGAATGGAAGAATCGATCTTTCCCAGGCTGAAGCTGTCATGGATCTCATCAGGGCGAAAACAGACCGCGCTATGAATGTGGCCATGAATCAGATGGAAGGAAGGCTGTCTTCACTGATCAAACGGTTGAGAGCCGAGATTCTTGAAACATTGGCCCACGTTGAAGTGAATATTGACTATCCGGAATACGATGATGTCGAAGAAATGACGCACAAGATGCTGATTGAAAAGGCGACAAAGGTCAAAAAGGAAATCGAGGCGCTGCTGACGACTTCAGAGCAGGGTAAAATATTAAGAGAAGGAATCTCGACGGTTATCATCGGGCGGCCTAATGTCGGCAAGTCCTCGCTTTTAAACAGTCTCGTCCATGAGACAAAAGCGATTGTAACGGATATTCCGGGAACGACGCGGGATGTCATTGAAGAATATGTGAATGTAAGAGGCGTGCCGCTGCGTCTTGTCGATACAGCCGGGATACGCGAGACCGAAGACATCGTCGAGCGAATCGGCGTTGAACGTTCAAGACAGGTATTAAAAGAAGCCGACTTGATTTTGCTAGTCCTCAATTACAGCGAGCCCCTTTCAGAAGAAGACATCAAGCTCTTTGAAGCAACGAAAGGGATGGACATCATCGTCATCGTCAATAAGACCGATCTTGAGCAAAAGCTTGATCTTGATCGCGTTCGGGAATTGGCGGGGAATCAGCCTGTCGTCACGACATCCTTATTGAAAGAGGAAGGGATTGATGAGCTGGAGGAAGCCATTCAATCGCTGTTTTTCACAGGCGCGATTGAGAGCGGCGACTTGACATATGTCAGCAATACAAGGCACATCTCACTGCTGCATGAGGCGAAGCGCGCTATCACTGACGCTTTGGAGGGCATCGAAAACGATGTGCCGATCGATATGGTTCAAATTGATTTAACAAGATGTTGGGAAGTTCTCGGGGAGATCATTGGCGATGCTGTACATGAAAGTCTGATCGACCAGCTCTTCTCTCAATTTTGCTTAGGAAAATAAAGGAGGAACAAAGCATATGGGCTATGAAGCAGGCCAATATGACGTCGTTGTCGTCGGCGCCGGCCACGCCGGTGTGGAAGCGGCGCTGGCGTCAGCCAGACAAGGCGCAAAAACGCTTGTCTTAACGATTAACCTTGATATGGTTGCTTTCATGCCATGTAACCCGTCTGTCGGCGGACCTGCAAAAGGAATCGTCGTCCGCGAAATCGATGCGCTCGGCGGGGAAATGGCTAAAAATATCGATAAAACTCATATCCAAATGAGGCTTTTAAATACAGGAAAAGGACCTGCCGTCCGGGCGCTGCGGGCTCAGGCTGACAAATTTCAATATCAGCACGAGATGAAAAAGACACTTGAGAATGAACCGAATTTGACCATGCTCCAAGGGATGGTCGAACGCCTTCTCATTGAAGACGGGGAATGCCGGGGCGTTGTAACCCAAACAGGGGCGGAGTACCGTTCTAAGACCGTTGTTCTGACGACGGGAACATTTTTGAGAGGGAAAATCATTCTTGGCGATCTGTCATACTCCAGTGGACCGAACAACCAGCAGCCGTCCATCAAGCTGTCTGAGCACCTTGAAGAGCTTGGCTTTGACCTCGTCCGCTTTAAAACAGGAACGCCGCCGCGGGTCAACAGCCATTCGATTGACTACAGCAAAACGGAAATTCAGCCCGGTGATGAAGTGCCGCGGGCCTTTTCGTATGAGACGGTGGAATATATTACAGACCAGCTTCCGTGCTGGCTCACATATACAAGTCCGGAAACGCACGAAATCATTGACAATAATCTGCATCGCTCACCGATGTACTCGGGCATGATCAAAGGAACGGGGCCGAGATATTGCCCGTCTATTGAAGACAAGGTCGTCCGCTTTAACGACAAGCCGAGACACCAGATCTTTCTTGAGCCTGAAGGGCGCAACACCCAGGAAGTCTATGTCCAGGGATTGTCGACAAGCCTTCCGGAAGATGTGCAGCGAAAAATGCTTTCAACTATTCCCGGTCTTGAAAATGTGCAAATGATGCGGGCAGGATACGCGATTGAATATGATGCGATCGTACCGACACAACTGTGGCCGACACTGGAAACGAAAAAAATTCCGGGACTCTTCACAGCCGGACAGATTAACGGAACATCAGGCTATGAAGAAGCGGCCGGACAGGGAATTATGGCCGGCATCAATGCGGGTCGGAAAGCGCTTGGCAAAGAAGAGGTCATTCTCAGTCGTTCTGACGCTTATATTGGTGTATTGATCGACGACCTTGTGACGAAGGGAACAAACGAACCGTACCGCCTGCTGACATCGCGTGCGGAGTACAGGCTGCTTCTGCGTCACGACAATGCAGACTTGCGCCTGACCGAGATCGGCTATCAGATCGGCTTGATTTCTGAAGAACGATATCAAAAGTTTCAAGAGAAAAAAGCGGCCATTGAAGCAGAGAAAAAACGTCTTCATTCTGTTATTATCAAACCGACAAAGGAAAATCAGGAATATATCCGTTCACTGGGCGGCAGCGAGCTCAAAGACGGCATTCGCGCGACCGACCTGATGAAGCGGCCGGAAATGAATTATGAAACCGTTACTGCTCTTGCGCCGCCTGAACAAGAAGTCGCCGGCGACGTTGCTGAACAGGTAGAAATTCAAATTAAGTATGAAGGATATATTGAAAAGTCCTTGCAGCAGGTCGAAAAACTAAAGAAAATGGAAAACAAAAAGATTCCTGACAGAATCGACTATGACGCGATCAAAGGCATTGCAACGGAAGCGCGCCAAAAATTGAAAGAGGTCAGACCGCTGTCTGTCGCACAAGCCTCACGGATTTCCGGCGTCAATCCTGCTGATATTTCCATTCTGCTCGTCTACTTAGAGCAGGGACGGATTGCCAAGGTTGCGGAATAGAAAGGGTGACGGCATGAACATTGAGCAATTTACAGCCGGTTTGGAGGAGAAAGGCATCTCCCTTTCCTCCTTCCAGCTGGAGCAATTTGAGACCTATTACGAATGGCTTGTTGAATGGAACGAAAAAATGAATTTAACCTCGATTACCGAGAAAAAAGAAGTGTACTTAAAGCATTTTTACGATTCCATCGCCGCTTCTTTTTACG
The DNA here is from genome assembly GCF_014042035.1 of Bacillus haynesii. Taxonomy (NCBI): domain Bacteria; kingdom Bacillati; phylum Bacillota; class Bacilli; order Caryophanales; family Bacillaceae; genus Bacillus; species Bacillus haynesii. Next base: position 3,048,488 of record NZ_CP059494.1, read on the forward strand.
TTGATTTCAAAAAGATGACAAGCCTCTGTGATGTTGGAGCGGGCGCCGGATTTCCAAGCCTTCCGCTTAAAATCTGCTTTCCGCACCTTCACGTCACAATCGTTGACTCACTGAACAAACGGATTCAATTTTTGAATCAGCTGTCAGATGCTTTGAAGCTGGAAAACACAGCTTTTTACCATGACCGCGCGGAAACATTCGGAAGATCGAAAGACCACAGAGAAAGATATGACGTCGTGACGGCTCGTGCTGTCGCCCGCCTTTCGGTTCTCAGCGAGCTTTGCCTTCCGCTTGTGAAAAAAGACGGCTTATTCGTAGCATTAAAAGCAGCTTCGGCTGATGAAGAAATTGAAACGGGCAAAAAAGCCATCAAAATGCTTGGAGGCAAAATTGAAACCGTACATTCTTTTCAGCTGCCAATAGAAGAAAGCGACAGAAACATCATTGTCATCAAAAAACAATCTCAGACACCGAAGAAATTTCCAAGAAAGCCTGGAACACCTAATAAATCTCCTATTGAAGGTTAAATTATTCGTTTTCTTCAAATTTCGTGATGTCACAGAAGGAAAATTCATGAGAAAATAGAATTATAAAAATGGCAGTGTTTAAAGGTGGTGTAGGTACATGAAGCATTCATTCTCTCGTCTCTTCGGACTTGGCGACAAGGAAGAAGAAGCAGAGATTGCTGAACATGATACGAATAAAGAAGAAATTCAAGAGATTCCAGTAGGCGATATAATTCCTAACCGTTTTCAGCCGCGCACCATTTTCTCAGAAGAAAAAATTAAAGAATTAGCTGCAACCATTCATACACACGGCATTATCCAGCCGATTGTCGTCAGAAAAACAGAGCGGGAAGGCCAATATGAACTCATAGCCGGAGAGCGGCGCTGGCGGGCGGTTCAAACGCTCGATTGGGAGAAGGTTCCCGCTATTATTAAGGATTTTTCAGATACGGAGACCGCTTCTGTCGCTCTTATCGAAAACCTTCAGAGGGAAGAATTATCTTCAATTGAAGAGGCGCATGCTTATGCAAGACTTTTAGAGCTTCACGATTTGACACAGGAAGCTCTTGCACAAAGGCTTGGAAAGGGCCAGTCAACAATCGCCAATAAGCTCAGACTGTTGAAGCTTCCGGATGAGGTGCAGGAAGCGATCTTGAAAAAAGAAATTTCAGAGCGCCATGCAAGAGCGCTCATACCATTGAAACAGCCAGACCTTCAGGTCAAGCTGTTACATGAAGTCATTGAAAAGAATTTAAATGTAAAGCAAACCGAAGACCGTGTCGTCAAAATGCTTGAGCAGGATAAACGCAAGCCGAAACCAAAGAGAAAAGCTTACAGCAGGGACGCGAGGATCGCGATGAATACGATTCGACAGTCCTTATCAATGGTGGAAGACAGCGGCGTCAAACTGAATACGGAAGAAGAGGAATTTGAAGAATATATTCAGTTTACGATCCGGATACCGAAATAAAAGCTCCCTATAGAGCTTTTATTTTTTTAGGCAAAATATCTATGGGGGAGCGTCTATGGAATATTATCGACAATATCATTCATTGCTTTTTTCAATTGCTTATCGTATGCTCGGGTCTTTGCAAGATGCAGAGGACATCGTCCAAGAATTGTTCGCAGACCTTCAGGAAAAAGATATCAGTCAAATTGACCATATTCAAGCATATTTGACGAAATCGATCACAAACCGCTGCATAAATGAACTGCAGTCTGCCCGCAAGAAAAGAGAGGTATATATCGGGGAATGGCTTCCGGAACCGCAGGTGGCGCTTTCAGCTCAAAGTCCGGCTGAGTACGTTGAAGAAAAAGAAAAGGTTTCCTATGCTTTTCTGGTAGTCACGAGCCGATTAAATCCTGTAGAAAGGGCCGTTTTGTTGTTTAGGGAAGTATTTGGGTATCATTATAAGGAAATTTCGTCCATTATCGGGAAGTCGGAAGCGAACTGCCGTAAAATCCACAGCCGGCTGAAACAGAAATTAAACGGGGAAATTTCAGTATTATCACAGCCGGTTGAAGAACAGCAATTGGCCCGGCTGTTTATCGAATCAGCGAGAACCGGTAATTTTGAGGAGTTTTCCAAGAAATTGATTGAAGATGCCGTTTTGTATACAGATGGCGGCGGAAAAGTACGCAGCGCTTTGAGACCGATCTATGGAAAGAGCCGCATTTATGCGTTTTTTACGGGAGTTGTTTCAAAGGGAAGCTTTTCCGGCCGCTTTATGTCTGTCGATATCAACGGCCAAAAGGGCGTTTTGATCATGAAAAACAACCGCCCGGCTTACGCCGTTTGCTTTGCTTGGAATCCGGAAGGCGATTCCGTCAAAAATGTGTTTATCGTGTCAAATCCCGATAAACTGAAGCACATTAAAATATAACGTTTTCTGTCACAAACACCGTTCCTCACTTGTTATATAAGTGAAACACTTAAAGGAGGAATAGACATGGAAACGAGATTTCTAATGGAAAAAGTAAACCCTGAGGGCTACAGAGGAATGCTGGAGCTTGAAAAAGCGCAGGCTTCTTCAGGCATTGACCCCATCTTAAAGGAACTGATCAAAATCCGGGCTTCACAGCTGAACGGATGTGCTTTCTGCTTAAATATGCATACGAAGGATGCAAGGCAGAACGGTGAGACGGAACAGCGGATATATGCGCTTAATGCGTGGCGGGAAGCGCCTTTTTTCACGGAAAAAGAGCGGGCAGTATTGGCGCTGACCGAAGCCGTTACGCGAATCGGCGAGCACGGGCTGCCGGATGAAGTATACGACGAAGTCAGGACCCATTTTTCAGAAGCTGAAACAGCCGAACTGATTATGGCAGCCGTCACGATAAATGCCTGGAACAGGATTGCTATTGCCACCCGGAAAATGCCCGCAGCAGATTGATTGAAGTCCCCCCTAACAGAGGGGGATTTTTTATATTAATATAATATTAAAACTATCTTTCACTTCATTTGAACGTTTCTTCTCTTTTTTCTGAGATAAAAAAATGGTCTCTTTATGTCGAAAAATAAACAAAACGGCTCTCTTTCAAAAAACAAAAATTCAAAAAAAGCAAACGGCCGATTCTTTTTTTGTTAAAATAGAGAAATGAGAGAAACTTGTTCAATGTGAAAGTAGGTGACATTGTGGGGAAAATTATTGCGATCACAAACCAAAAAGGTGGCGTTGGCAAAACGACAACTTCCGTTAACCTGGGAGCTTGTTTAGCTTACATCGGGAAAAGGGTTTTGTTAGTCGACATAGACCCGCAAGGAAACGCAACAAGCGGTATCGGCGTTGAAAAGGCTGATGTTGATCAATGTGTGTACGATATATTAGTAGATGATGCAGATGTGAAAGATGTCATCAAAACAACATCCGTAGAAAACTTGGATGTCATTCCTGCAACGATTCAGCTTGCGGGGGCGGAAATTGAACTCGTTCCGACCATTTCCCGCGAAGTCCGGCTGAAAAGGGCTTTGGAATCCGTCAAACAAAACTATGATTTCATGATTATTGACTGCCCGCCGTCATTAGGGCTGCTTACAATCAATGCGCTTACGGCTTCCGATTCCGTCGTGATTCCGGTCCAGTGCGAATATTATGCGCTGGAAGGGCTGAGCCAATTGCTCAACTCGGTTCGGCTCGTGCAAAAACATTTAAATACGGATCTGATGATAGACGGTGTATTGCTGACAATGCTTGATGCAAGAACGAATTTAGGCATACAGGTCATCGAAGAAGTGAAAAAGTACTTTCGCGATAAAGTATACCAAACGGTTATCCCCCGGAATGTCCGGCTCAGTGAAGCACCGAGTCATGGAAAGCCGATCATTTTATATGATCCTCGTTCCAGAGGAGCGGAAGTCTATTTAGAATTAGCAAAGGAAGTGGCTGCGAATGCCTAAAGGTCTCGGAAAAGGGATTAATGCATTGTTTTCAAATGTTGATTTATCCGAAGAAACGGTTGAGGAAATCAAGCTGCAAGACTTGCGGCCCAACCCTTATCAGCCAAGAAAAACGTTTGATGACCAATCGTTAAAAGATTTGAAGGAGTCCATTTTACAACACGGTGTTTTGCAGCCCATCATTGTCAGAAAGTCAATTAAAGGCTATGACATTGTAGCCGGAGAACGCCGCTTCCGGGCTGCTGAAAAAGCCGGATTGGAAACCATTCCTGCGATTGTGCGCGAGCTGTCCGAATCCCTGATGATGGAGATTGCCCTATTGGAAAATCTTCAACGAGAAGACCTGTCTCCGCTTGAAGAAGCAAAAGCCTATGAATCTTTGCTTAAACATCTCGATATGACCCAGGAACAACTGGCAAAAAGACTTGGAAAAAGCAGGCCTCACATCGCCAACCACTTGCGGCTGCTGACACTTCCTGAAGACGTCCAAAAGTTAATCGACAACGGGACGTTATCGATGGGCCATGGCCGAACATTGCTTGGATTGAAAAACAAGAAAAAGCTTGAGCCGCTTGTTCAAAAGGTCGTGTCCGAACAGCTGAACGTCCGCCAGCTTGAAAAGTTAATTCAACAGTTGAATGCTGATGTTCCACGTGAAACAAAGAAACCGAAACAAGTGAAAGATGCAGTGATCAAAGAACGGGAATCGTATTTGCGAAACTATTTTGGAACCCCGGTGACCATTAAAAAGCAAAAGAAAAAAGGCAGAATCGAAATCGAATTCTACTCAAATGAAGACTTGGAGCGCATTCTTGAATTGCTGGCTCAAGAAGACGCATAAGCTTAAAAACCATCTGATCATATACAGATGGTTTTTTTATGACATCCTTCCGGTCATTCTTTGAATTGGTGACACATGGCGCCGCTGCCAATCTGCTTTCTCCAGATGAGACAGCCCGTCAGCAAGCACATTTGCCATGCTCATGACAAGATTGAGCCTTGTATTTTGCAGGACAAAATACTCCATAAAGCCGCTGACATTGACAATTCCGTTAATATGCACGTGGCCGACTTCGGGCAGGCTTTTCTGAACGCCTGCTCCCGGCTTCAAAGGCCCTTTGCCGATTTGAAAAGATCCTACGCTTTTGGTTCGTCCAAGACAGGCATCGATCGCGATCATAAATGGATTTTGATGCTGCTGCTGAATATGATCAAGCTTTTCATTTAAGTTCACGGCATGAACCGGATCGGAAAGCGTTCCATAGACATGAAAACGTGTCAGCTGTTTTGCGGAGAGTTTCATTCCTACGAGGGGACCGAGCGAATCTCCGGTAGAGCGATCTGTACCGATGCAAACGATCACGATCGGCCGGTCTCCGGCTTCCTTTAAATAGACGGAAAGGACTTTCTCTATTTGTTTCACAGCTAGCGGATCCGAATGAGAAATATATTCATTTATTGGTTCTTGAGAAAAAATTCCGCCTTTTCGATTCATAGGCTTCACATCCTTGTCATCATGGTAACAGCAGTGTCTTGGTGAGTTTTTCGAGTATGAATGGTTGTTTACAGTATATCCAGCTGTCTCTTTTTTTATGCTTTGGAGGAAGCGATTTGGCCAGCCGAAAAAAATACTTTACTAAGAGAAAACACGATATTTCATTTATTATATTGATATAATATATTTATTTAAACGAGAAAAGTCGAAAGGGGTTTCATGAATTTTTATAGAGGACCGGCAATATAGTGTCATGAGCGGAGAAACAAGCTTAAAAACTATATTGTTGGGGTGAGCAAATCGTGTGGAGAGCCGGGATGAAGTGGATGCTTCTTATTTTAGGAAGCTTAATAGGTGCGGGATATGCATCCGGCCAGGAAATATGGCAGTTTTTTGGTGATGAAAGCGGACTGGCTATCCTGTTGTTTACGATCATGTTCAGCCTGTCAACCTATATTGTGATGAAGATCAGTTATGAACAAAAATCAGAGCATTTTCTGCCTGTCCTCGAAACATTAATCGGTCCGCTGCTGGCTAAAGTATACGATGTGCTGATCATCCTGTATTTGTTTACGACTACGATTGTGATGATTGCAGGAGGCGGGGTAACACTGCAAATCTTTCATATCCCGTTTTGGACGGGCGTCATCTTGTTTTGTCTATGCACAGGCTTGTTGTTTTTCTGGGGGCTTAATGGCATATTGTCCGTTAACAGCTATTTAATCCCGATTTTGGTGTCTGGGCTGCTGTATGCGCTGATTTCTTTTCAAACAGCTCACCATCAGCCGTGGCTGCTCAATTTGACTCATCAATACAACTGGCCTGCCGGCATCGCATTCACTTCCCTGAACATATTATCTGTTGTCGCTGTATTATCTGCGGTCGGCAAAGAGATGAAGGGAGTCGGAGAGGCGAAGATTGCCAGCATATTAAGCGGCCTGGTGTTTGGCGCTATTTCATACATGTATAATGAAACCCTTGTAGAGCTTGCCGGTGAACTGGCCCATTATGAAATTCCTTTATTCGCGGTTTTGGAGGGCGCGCCTTTTCCGATTTTTATTTTTATGACGGCTGTTCTTTGCGTCGCGATCTACACAACGACGATCTCAAGCATTCTCGGGCTGTCCAGCCGTTTTTTGTCATTTGTGAACTGGCCGAGATGGGTGATCGTCCTCCTGCTTCTCTCGATCATGGTGCCTTTTACGTCAATCGGCTTTTCAAATTTAATCGCTTTTTTATATCCAATTTACGGATTATTAAATTTGTATTTATTGGTAAATATTTTACTTTATCCGATTTTAAGTAAATGGAAATAAATATATTTATGATTGTGAAGAATTGCTCTTTCGCCGTGGTTTTTTGTACAATAGGATCACAACAAGGAAGCAAAGAGGTGAACGATGTTGGCCGATAAAGAATTTGGCCTGAATGACGTGGTCGAAATGAAAAAGCCGCATCCCTGCGGGGCGAACCGCTGGAAGATCATTCGGATGGGAATGGATATCCGGATCAAGTGCGAGGGCTGTTCACACAGCGTCATGATCCCGCGCAAAGAGTTTCAAAGAAAACTGAAAAAGATATTAGTTAAGCATGAGGAGTCCGAAACTTAATCTTAGCGGACCCCCTCGTGCTTTTTTTCGATCTCAAGGAAAAATGAATTTTCACCTAGTTTGCATGATTGAAAAGCAAGTTTTGTCAGCTTGTCTTTTACTGTAATCATCCTTATAATTGTTGCAGGTTTAACATTTACGACTACACATGGATGTTCATTATAGAGGAGATGAAACAATGGCTTTAACAGCTGGGATTGTTGGTTTGCCTAACGTTGGGAAATCAACCTTATTTAATGCAATTACTCAGGCCGGGGCAGAATCGGCCAACTACCCGTTTTGTACGATTGATCCAAACGTCGGAATCGTAGAGGTGCCTGATGAGCGTCTGCAAAAGCTGACAGAACTCGTCAATCCGAAGAAGACGGTCCCTACTGCATTTGAATTCACCGATATCGCCGGCATTGTAAAAGGAGCATCAAAAGGAGAAGGGCTCGGAAACAAGTTCCTGTCCCACATCCGCCAAGTAGACGCGATCTGCCACGTAGTCCGCTGTTTTGCCGATGACAATATCACACACGTGTCCGGAAAAGTAGATCCGATTTCGGATATCGAGACGATCAACCTTGAGCTGATACTGGCTGACCTTGAAACCGTTGAGAAGCGGATCGGGCGGGTCGGAAAGATGGCCAAGCAAAAAGACAAAGAAGCCGTGTTTGAATTTGAGATTTTGACAAAGTTAAAAGAGGCGTTTGAACAGGAAAAGCCGGCCCGCTCTGTCGAGTTCTCGGAAGAGCAGCAAAAGGTGTTGAAGCAGCTTCATCTGCTGACGACAAAACCTGTCTTATATGTAGCAAATGTCAGCGAAGATGAAGTGGCTGATCCTTCAGGAAACGAGTACGTCCAGAAGGTCCGCGAATTTGCTGCTGCTGAAAACGCGGAAGTCATCGTTGTCTGCGCCAAGATTGAGTCCGAAATCGCAGAGCTTGAAGGCGAAGAGAAGGCGATGTTCCTTGAAGAACTCGGCATCGAAGAATCCGGTCTGGATCAGCTGATTAAAGCGTCCTACTCCCTCCTTGGACTTGCCACTTATTTTACAGCGGGAGAACAGGAAGTCAGAGCTTGGACATTTAAAAAAGGAATGAAAGCCCCTGAATGTGCGGGCATCATCCATACGGACTTTGAACGCGGATTTATTCGTGCGGAAACAGTCGCTTACGACGATCTGCTGGAGGCGGGAAGCATGGCCGCAGCAAAAGAGGCCGGAAAAGTCCGCCTTGAAGGGAAAGAATACATTGTTAAAGACGGCGATGTCATTCATTTCCGTTTCAATGTATAACGCAGTTGAAATAGGACAAGAGCTTTGATATAATATAAAATTGTGAGTAATAGGATTATTGCTCCTTGCCCAATATAATGGGCCGCTTAGTCCAAAAGGAGGTGCAAATACAAATGAGAAAGTACGAAATCATGTACATCATCCGCCCAGACGTTGATGAAGAGTCTAAAAAGGCTGTTGTTGAGCGTTTTAACAACATTTTAACAACTAACGGTGCGGAGGTCACTGAAACAAAAGATTGGGGAAAACGCCGTCTTGCATACGAAATCAACGATTTCCGCGACGGATTCTACCAAATCTTAAACGTTCAAGCTGGTGCTGAAGCAGTTCAAGAATTTGACCGTTTAGCTAAAATCAGTGATGACATCATTCGCCACATCGTGGTTAAAGAAGAAGAATAAACAGAATTGAATTATATACTCTAAAGCAAAAGGATGGTCTCTCAATATGCTTAACCGAGTTGTTTTAGTCGGCAGACTGACAAAGGACCCAGAGCTTCGTTATACTCCTAGCGGTGCAGCTGTTGCCACCTTTACGCTTGCTGTCAATCGTACGTTTACGAATCAGCAGGGTGAACGTGAAGCTGATTTCATCAACTGTGTTGTCTGGAGAAGACAAGCCGAAAACGTTGCAAATTTCCTTAAAAAAGGAAGTCTTGCGGGTGTAGATGGACGTTTGCAAACGCGCAGCTATGAAAATCAGCAGGGACAGCGTGTATACGTCACGGAAGTTCAAGCTGAAAGTGTTCAATTTCTGGAGCCTAAAGGCGGCGGTTCTGGTTCCGGCGGTTACAGCGGAGGCCAGGGAGGCCAACACTTTGGCGGCGGACAGAATGAACCGGCTCCATTCGGCGGCAATCAAAACAATCAGAATCGCAATCAAGGCAACAGCTTCAATGACGATCCATTCGCAAACGATGGAAAGCCGATTGACATCTCTGATGACGACTTGCCATTTTAATGGATGACGGACGAATAAAAAAACAGAATAGAAAGGAGGGAAATAACGATGGCAGGAGGACGCAGAGGCGGTCGTGCGAAACGCCGTAAGGTGTGTTATTTCACTTCTAACGGCATTACGCACATCGACTACAAAGATGTAGATCTTCTTAGAAAATTTATCTCTGAGCGCGGTAAAATCTTACCACGCCGTGTAACAGGAACAAGCGCGAAATACCAACGTAAATTGACTGTTGCAATCAAACGCGCTCGTCAAATGGCTTTACTTCCATACGTAGCAGGCGAGTAAGCCGATAAAAGGAACAAGACCCAATACGGTCTTGTTCTTTTTTTATTTATCAAAAGCCGGGTCGTTTCCAGCAGCATTCAGGTTTCCTGCTTGCTAATCTGAATCCGTTTGATATCACCGAGGACTGCAAGGTAGAACACGAGCCCAAGCAGTAATACAAATCCGGCTACTAAAAAGCTGAGCGTAAATGAACCGGTCACATCGACCAGATAACCCGTTAATGAAACCGCGATAATCCCACCGAATAAGTTATTTGCCAAATTGACCATTGAGCTGAGCAGAGAGATGGAACCAACCGGTGCGATATCAGCTGATATCGACCAGCCGACAGGCGCCGTCGCAGATATTCCGGCTAAGCCGACGGAAATGCAGATAATCGCAATCGTGATGTTGTGCGTAAAAACAGCTCCCAAAAAGGCAAATCCAAGGCTCATGCCGATTACGATAACGGTCTGGTATACCTTTGTATTCGAATGCCCCTTTTGAATTAAAAAATCGACGAGCCACCCGCCCACAACGATTCCGGAAATCGTCGATATCAGCCAGGGAACCGCTGTAAACAGCCCCGACGACATAATATCCATTCCGTATGTTTCTTTAAAGAAAGTCGGTAGCCAGGTTAAAAGCAGGTTGAATGTATAGCCGTAACCCGTGAATCCGATCATCAGCCCCCATGCTTTACGGTTTGTCAGCATCGCTTTTAAAGCAATGAGCGTCCGTGCTGAGATGTCTTCCTCTGATACGGCATTATGCTTTTGAATATAATGGAGCTCTTCTTTTGAGATTCGTTTGTGCCGATCGGGCTGTTCATAATACAACCAGAAAAATACGGTGAACAGTACATTGATGATTCCGATCGTTAAAAAAGCGGCTCGCCAGTCAAATGTCGTGACTAAAAAGGCAACAAGAGGTGCGCCGATGACATTCGCGAACTTGGCTGCCGAGTCAAACAGGGAATTGGCAAGGCCGCGCTCATTTGGCGGAAACCATAAGGCGGTGGCTTTGGACGCGGCAGGAAAAGCTGAAGCACTCGTCAGCCCGATTAAAAACCTGACAATATAAAGAAGCAGTTTCCCCTGTAAAAAAGCTAATATAATGGTTAGAAAACTCCATACAGTCATCCCGATCCTTGTCACCCAGGCAACGCCGTACTTATCCAAGAGACTCCCGACCGGAATCTGCATCAGCGTGTATGAGTAGGTATAGATGGAAAAGACGATGCCTAATTGGGTTGCCGTCAATTGAAAGGATTCCTGTATCGCAGGAGCTGCGACTGAAATGGCAACACGGTCAAAGTAATTTAAAATGATCATGCTGCTTAATAAAGAAGAAATATACCATCTTGTATGCCCAGGTCGTTTTTCCAGCTCTTGCGTCATGTTGAAACCTCCTCTAATGATTAGATTGGACTCTTTTCAAAATTACATTCTTAATTTCTTCGTGTTCATTTCCACGGGATTGCGGGCAGTAAACGGGCGCGGAGAAAAATACCATATAGACATATTGATACAGGTTTGCTAAAGTGAAACATGTTAAAAACAGATTGGCTTCTATGAGAGTTAGAAGCAAATTATCATGAACGAGGTGTTGAATCTTTGAATGTTAAACAATTAAATAGCGAATGGTTTTCTAATGTACGGGGGGATATCCTTTCGGGTATCGTCGTAGCGCTTGCTCTCATTCCTGAAGCCATAGCGTTTTCCATCATTGCGGGTGTAGACCCGATGGTAGGTTTGTACGCATCTTTTTGTATCGCCGTTGTCATTTCCTTTACGGGCGGCCGTCCGGCGATGATATCAGCCGCGACCGGGGCGATGGCTCTTTTGATGGGATCGTTGGTCAGGGATCATGGGCTTGATTATTTATTTGCTGCTACGATTTTAACGGGAATCATCCAATTGATATTTGGGGTGCTGAAGATTGCGCGCTTTATGAAATTTATTCCGCGGTCGGTTATGGTAGGTTTCGTAAATGCGCTCGCCATTTTAATCTTTATGGCGCAAGTTCCTCATTTTGTTGGTGTTTCGAATATGACGTATGTTGTGGTCGGTATTACGTTATTGATTATCTATGTTCTTCCCCGTTTTACAAAAGCCGTTCCATCTGCACTTGTTGCCATCATTGCGATGACTGTATTTGCCATTTTCGGCCATTTTGATCTTCGCACTGTCGGTGATTTGGGAGAAATGAAGCAATCATTGCCTGCTTTTATGATCCCCAATATTCCTTTCAATTTTGAGACATTGGCCATTATTTTTCCAACAGCCTTTGCGCTTTCCATCGTCGGCTTGCTTGAGTCATTATTAACCTCTTCTATTGTTGATGATATGACAGATACGGAAAGCGATAAAAACAAGGAAAGCCGCGGACAGGGCATTGCAAACATTGTCGCCGGATTTTTCGGAGGCATGGCGGGATGCGCGATGATCGGTCAGTCTGTGATCAATGTAAAATCAGGAGGAAGAGGCCGCTTGTCCACCTTTGTTGCCGGCGCTTTCTTAATGTTTTTAATCATGGTGCTGGGCGACTGGGTCGTACAGATTCCGATGGCAGCCTTGGCTGGTGTGATGATTATGGTATCGATCGGGACGTTTGACTGGTCTTCGTTTAGCATGTTAAGAAAGGTGCCGTTGACGGATTCCATTGTCATGATTGTGACCGTCATTACCGTTGTGGCGACCCACGATTTATCGAAAGGGGTTTTCGCCGGCGTTATTTTAAGCGCGATCTTCTTCGTAGCGAAAATCTCCAAACTGAAAATTGAAGAAAAGTCAGAGGAAAATGCGGTCAAGTACATCATCAAAGGACAAGTTTTCTTTGCATCTGTTCAAGATTTCGTAAAGTCTTTTAAAACGGATGAGCAAACGAAAAAGGTCATTCTTGATTTTTCAGAGGCCCATATTTGGGATGATTCCGCTGTGGCGGCTATCGATAAAGTTGTTTTAAAAATGAAAGATCAAGGAATAGACGTTGACTTGATTGGGTTAAATGAGTCCAGCTGGAAGCTGGTCGAAAAATTAGCAACTTATGATCAGCCTCATCGTTCAGTGTCAAATCACTAAGAAACGGGTGATGAAGGGTGTATAGAAATATTCTGCTGGCTGCTGACGGTTCCAAGCATTCTGAAAGAGCGGCCGATCATGCGATTCATTTGGCTTCCATGTCAAAGCTAGCGGTCGTCGACATTATGTATGTATTGGATTATGCAAAAGCAAAACATGAAGTCCTGCATAGCGAAAACCGTGCAGAACTCGAACGTGAACGGCGCAGCAGGCTGCTGTCGATAGAAAATAAATTCAAACAATCGGCCGTTCCCTATCAGATGACGATGCAGCACGGCGATCCGGGTCCGACCATTGTTTCGTACGCCAATCATCATGATGTAGATATCGTGATTATCGGAAGCAGGGGGCTGAACACTTTGCAGGAAATGGTGCTTGGAAGTGTCAGCCATAAAGTGGCGAAAAGAGTGAAGTGTCCGGTTTTAATCGTAAAATAGCAAAAAACAGAGCCAGTGAGGATTCTATCCTCGCTGGCTTTTTTTATCTCATCGATATCGCCTTTTGCGCGTGCATGGCGTCGCCTTTTAGCAGGTCGACGAGATTGTAGGCGGGATATAAGCCTTTTTGGTACATAAAATAAAAAACTTGCTCATGCAATTTAATGGCTGCATTGATTTGTTTAACAAGCACTCTCCTGAGCTCGGGCGTCGCCGTTTCCGTGATCGCAATCGCATAGTTTCGAACGGTCGTTTTCGCCAATACCAACAGATCACCCGCATCAAAATACAGATCGGCCCGTTCTTCCTCCCGCTGAAATGCCGGAGCTTTTGGCAAAAAGGGAAGAAGCTCCCTTAAATTTTGCTCCAATGCCTTCGCTGACACGCTGTAAAGCTGTCTTAACTGAGGATCGCTGATTTTTTTCATGCTTTTCTTGATTTTGACCAATCCGACAGACTGTGCCGCAATTAGTTCATGCAACTCCAACGTTTCATGCCAAGCCAATGTTTTTGTTGTCATTCATATTCTCCTTTATTGCTTTTTCTTAGTCAGCATATGCCCATTACCGTCTAAAGGTTAATAGAAGAATCAGAGGGACGTTTTAGAACGTTTTGTAAAGGGGAAGTCAAATAATACGGGATTTTTGCATCTAAGTGATATCAATAAGAGGTGATCATTGTGTTGGATGTGTTGAAGGACTTTTTTCTATTCTTGAGCGGCGGGCTTCGCGTGACGCTTCTGGTCGCAATTTTGATTATATTTTTGTTGATCAGAAAAGCGAGAAAGAAAAATAAAGAGAAATCGGGATTTCTCGACTGACGGTGTTTCACATGGAACATTGACTCGCTTTCTCAAGCCTTATGATCGTTTTACTTGCGATTTGACCTTATGTTAGAATAAAGGAACAATGAGAGAAGGCCGAGACCTGCTCATCTCATCGTCTTTATTTGAAAATGAAATTGCGGCGTTAGAAAAGAGCAGTCGTCTATGCTGCTCTTTTTGATTCATGACATTTAAATATACGAGGTGAACAAGTGAAACAAACAAGAGCTTTAGTAGAAGGCGCTATCATGGTCAGTATTTTTGCCGTTTTGCTGATGATCAGCCTCTATATTCCTTTCATCGGCACCATTCTTTTATTGACGTTGCCCCTGCCTGCAATGGTTCAAACGATCAGACACGGTCTAAAGCCGGGGATTTCGGTGGGGTTGGTCAGTTTACCCGTTTCATTGATTGTCGGTACCTTAGGCGGACTGATGTTTGCCGTTCCAGTAAGTGCGGCGGGCGTGATCATGGGCTTTTACTACAGAAGAAAAGAGCCAGCTCAAGCGATTGCAGCAGCAGCCGTTACATACATGATTTCAATCGTGCTGCTGCTTTTCATCAGCATTCAGTTTCTTGGGTTAAACTTAATAGAGACGGCCAATCAAGCATATAATGAAACAATCAAAACCTTTGAATCAAGTATCAAACAGTTTGGAAATGATAAAGAGACGGCTAAGCAGATCGAATCGCTAAATGAACAATTCAAACAAGCGCAATATTTATATCCGACGGCTATTGTGATATTTTCCGGAATCACCGCGTTTTTGAATCACCTGCTCGCCAAGCCGGTGCTTCGGCGCATCATACAAATACCGTCCTTGAAACCGTTCAGGGATATGCGGCTTCCGCAAAGCATGATTTGGATCTATTTATTGACGATTCTTCTGTCGCTGGCTCCCGTTGAAGAGGGCAGTATATATTACTCCGTTCTGTTAAATGCGAGTCTCATCATGGGCTTTGTCTTGATCATCCAAGGGTTTTCATTTGTGTTTTACTTTTGCCATGCCAAGAAACTGCCAACTGTCCTGCCGGTTCTTTTTTTAATTATCGGGTTGTTTTCGCCCCTGATGTACCTTGTTCGTATCTTAGGTATAATTGACATAGGCTTTAACTTGAGAGAAAGAGTAAAAAAATCGTAGCCACGATGTTCTCCAATGGTGAGGAGTTGATTTGAGTGCCAAGTTTTTATGAAAAACCGTTATTTCGATATCCCATATATTCTTTAATCGTCGTCACAATCATTTCTGTCCTCATCAACATTTATTTTAATTGGGTGGCAGGGGCGGCCGGCGTTCTGATTCTTGGTGTTATTTTGTACTTTTTGAGACGGGCTGACTCCCAAATCAGAAAAGAGCTGGACGATTATATATCGACGCTGTCTTACCGTCTGAAAAAAGTCGGGGAAGAGGCGCTGCTTGAAATGCCGATCGGGATCATGCTGTTTAACGATCAGTACTATATCGAGTGGGCCAATCCTTTTATGGCGTCATGCTTTAATGAAAATACGCTTGTCGGCCGGTCGCTTTATGATACTTGTGAATCTGTCGTCCCTTTGATTAAACAGGAAGTAGACACAGAAACGATTACACTGAATGAGCGGAAATTTAATGTGGTCATCAAACGGGAAGAAAAGCTGCTCTATTTCTTCGATGTCACAGAGCAGACGCAGATTGAAAAACAATATGAAAACGAAAGAACGGTCCTTGCCTACATCTTTCTCGATAATTACGACGATGTGACACAAGGGCTTGATGACCAGACAAGAAGCTCGATAAACAGTGAAGTGACATCGCTTTTGAACCAGTGGGCCCAAGAGTACGGCATTTTCTTGAAACGGGTTTCCTCTGAGCGGTTTATCGGTGTATTAAACGAACATATTTTAAGCGAGCTTGAAGCATCAAAGTTTTCGATCCTTGATGAAGTTCGGGAGAAGACATCCGTTCATACGATTTCCTTGACGTTAAGCATCGGAATCGGTGCATCTGTTTCATCACTGAAAGAGCTCGGCGATCTGGCGCAATCCAGCCTTGACTTGGCGCTGGGACGCGGAGGAGATCAGGTGGCAATCAAACAGCCGAACGGGAAAGTGAAGTTTTACGGCGGTAAGACGAATCCGATGGAAAAACGGACGCGCGTCAGAGCCCGGGTCATTTCACATGCGCTCAAGGAGATTGTCTCTGAAAGTAGCAATGTGATTATTATGGGCCATAAGTTTCCCGATATGGATTCGATCGGATCAGCCATCGGGATTTTGAAGGTCGCACAAGCAAACGGCAAAGACGGTTTTGTCGTGATCGACTCCAATCAGATCGGCGCAAGCGTTCAAAGACTGATCGGGGAAATTAAAAAATACGAAGAACTGTGGTCCAGATTTATTACGCCGGAAGAGGCGCTTGAGATCGCGAAAGACGACACGCTGCTCGTGATCGTTGATACGCATAAACCTTCCTTTGTCATTGAAGAAAGGCTGGTCAATAAAATTGAAAATATCGTCGTTATCGATCATCATAGAAGAGGGGAAGAGTTTATTAAAGACCCGCTGCTTGTCTATATGGAGCCGTACGCTTCATCTACAGCGGAGCTTGTGACAGAGCTGCTCGAGTACCAGCCGAAGCGCTTAAAAATTAACATGATCGAAGCAACAGCCCTTTTGGCCGGAATTATTGTCGATACGAAGAGCTTCTCGCTTCGCACCGGCTCTCGTACGTTCGATGCGGCGTCATACCTGCGTGCAAAAGGCGCTGACACCGTATTGGTGCAAAAGTTTTTAAAAGAAACCGCCGATCATTATATTAAAAGGGCGAAGCTTATACAACATACCGTTTTTTATCAAAAAGGCATCGCCATCGCATCGCTGCCGGACGATGAGGCGGACGAATATTTTGACCAGGTTATCATTGCGCAAGCCGCGGATTCTCTTCTGTCCATGAGCGATGTCGAAGCGTCATTTGCTGTGGCGAGAAGAGACGAGAACACGGTATGCATCAGTGCGAGATCGCTCGGTGAAGTGAATGTTCAAATCATCATGGAAGCGCTCGAGGGCGGCGGTCATTTAACCAATGCCGCGACACAGCTGACCGATATCACGGTTGAGGAAACGCTCCGCCGACTGAAAGAAGCGATTGACGAGTATTTCGAAGGAGGCATTCAGAAATGAAGGTAATTTTCTTACAGGATGTTAAAGGCAAAGGGAAAAAAGGCGAAGTGAAAAATGTAGCGGATGGATACGCGCACAACTTTTTGATCAAAAAGGGGCTGGCTGTTGAAGCGACATCAGCCAATATTAGTGTGCTTGAAGGCCAGAAGAAAAAAGAGAAGAAAGAAGCGGCTGAAGAACTAAAATCTGCGAAAGAGCTGAAAAAACAGCTTGAGGACATCACGGTGGAGCTTTCAGCCAAGTCTGGAGAAGGCGGCCGTTTATTCGGATCTGTAACAAGCAAACAAATCGCTGATGCACTGCAAAAAGGCCATCAGTTAAAAATCGACAAACGCAAAATCGAATTAAACGATGCGATTCGCTCATTGGGATATACGAATGTTCCCGTGAAACTCCATCCCGAAGTACAAGCAACACTGAAAGTTCACGTGAAAGAGCAATCATAAAATAACAAAGCCCCTTCAATCTTGAAGGGGCTTATCTTTTATTCTGTACGTTTTCTCATTTCATTCGCCAAGAATTCGACGTCTGTACCGATGATCACCTGCACCTCGTGCTGATTGAGCTTTACGAATCCTTTCGCTCCCATGGCTTTCATCGCGCTTTCATCCAGCTTGGAAGCATCGCGGACCTTGAGGCGGAGGCGGGTCACACAGTTGTTCAGCGTCTCGATGTTTTCTTTTCCGCCAAGCGCTTCAATGTATTTGTCCGCAAGGGTTTCGTATTTGGACGATCCTGTGTCAGGGCTGACAGGTGTGCTTTCCTGCTCATCATCATCCTCTCGTCCAGGCGTTTTCAAATTGAGCTTCGTAATCAAGAAATAAAAGATGATGAAATAAATAATGCCGTATACAAGACCGACCGGCAGCAAGAGCAGCGGCTTTGTGGCGATTCCAAAGTTTAAAAGATAGTCGATCGTCCCGGCTGAAAAGGTAAAGCCGTGATGGATGCCGAGCATATTGGTCACGGTCATGGCGCTTGCGGTTAACAAGGCGTGAATACCGTAGAGCAGCGGCGACAGGAACATGAATGTGAACTCAATCGGCTCCGTGATACCGGTTAAAAATGATGTGAACGCCAATCCGATCAGCAATCCGGCCGTTGCTTTACGGTGATGCTTTTTCGCGGCGGCAATCATCGCCAGACATGCCGCAGGAAGACCGAACATCATGATTGGGAAGAACCCTGTCATAAAGGCGCCGGCGCTTGGATCTCCGGCAAAGAACCGGTTCATGTCACCCGTTTTGCCCGCAAATTCTCCAAAGACCATCCAAACCATATTGTTTAAAATATGATGAAGGCCGAGCGGCAGGAGCAGTCTGTTTAAAAGACCGAATATTCCGACTCCCAATGCCCCCGCATGGATAATCCAGCCGCCAATGGCGTCAATTGCCTGCTGTGCGTAAATCCAAACAAAACCGAAAATGCCTGCAAGAATGATGGAACAGAAGGCCGTCATAATCGGAACGCTGCGTTTTCCGCCGAAGAACCCGAGCCAGTCAGGCAGCTTTGCATCTTTAAAGCGGTTATACATGACGGCGGCGACAACACCTGAAATAATCCCGCCGAGAACCCCCATGTTCAGGTTCTCATTGATGGCTGCTAAGCCGCCTGTCAGGACAAAATAACCGATGGCTCCGGACAGTGCGGCGGCACCGTGGCCATCCTTTGACAATCCGATCGCAACGCCTATCGCAAAGATGATCGGAAGTTGGTCAAGAATCGATTGTCCTGAAGCGGCGATAAACGGAATGTTTAACAGGTCTTCCCTTCCCAGCGCGAGCAGGAGGCCAGCAGCAGGAAGAACGGCAATCGGCAGCATGAGTGCGCGGCCGATATTTTGAAGAAATCCCAACATAGTTAAAACCCCTTTCGATGATATTGAATCGCTTTTTTCAAATGTCCATTTTCGTGTGATAAACAGCGGCGGGCATCTTCAAGCGTTCCGCTTGTCAACACCATAAAAATCGCTGCCTTGATGTCATTGCCGCTTTCTTTTAAAGCTTGCAGGGCCTCATCTTGTGATAACCCGGTAGTATTCATCAGAATGGTGACAGCGCGCCCGGCCAATTTTTGATTGAGCAGTCTCATATTCACCATCTCGTTTTGATAGACGCGGCCAAGCCTCACCATTGCAGTTGTTGACAGCATGTTCAGGATCATTTTCTGAGCGGTTCCTGCTTTCAGGCGCGTTGAACCGCGGATAATTTCCGGTCCTGTTTGAACCTCAATCGCGATATCGCTTAATTTGCCTGCTTCTGTATCCGCGTTGCAGCTTATCGAAACAGACGCGGCTCCGAGCTGTTTGGCATAGGATAAAGCGCCGAGGACATAAGGGGTCGAACCGCTCGCTGTGACTCCGATTAAGACGTCATCTTTCGAGAATGATTGCGCTTTCAGTTCGGCGACGATTTTTTCGCGGTCATCTTCATTTTCTTCAAGAGGCGTCCACATCGCGTCATATCCGCCGGCGATCAGGCCGGTCCAACGGCTTTCGTCAATAGAGAAGGTCGGCGGCAGTTCTGCCGCATCAAGGACTGCGATTCTGCCGCTTGTGCCGGCGCCTGCTGTAAACACTCTTCCTCCTTGCTCAAAACGGCTGACAATCGTCTCCGCCGCCTCGGCGATCAGGGGAAGGCAGGGTGTAATGGCGCGAGGGACTGTATGGTCTTCCTCATTCATCAAGGTGACAATATCTAAAGCATTCATTTCATCAAGTGCTCTGCTTTTGTCGTTCGTATCCTCTGTTTTCCTCATTGGTCTTTCCTCTTCATATCGATGACGAATTTATAGCGGTCGCCTCTGTAAACAGATTTAACCACTTCAAACGGTCTGCCGTCGTCCAAATAGCTCAAGCGTTCGATGAGCAGGACGGGTGCGCCTTCCTCGATGTCGAGAGGCTCGCTTTCTGCCGGAGAGGCAATCGCCGGCTCGAGTGTTTGCGCGGCCCGGTCGATCGTAAGGGAGAGCGTATTTTCGACATAGTCATACAAAGATGCGCTCATAATGTCTTCGGTCAGGCCGTTGATGAAGTCGGCGGGCAAATAGGAGATTTCATAAGCCATCGGGATATCATCGGCGAGGCGAATCCGTTTGACTTCATAGACGGAAGCCCCCTCACGTATCTCCAGTTTGCGCGCTGTGCTTTGGTCACACGGGATGACGCCGAAGCCTAGCATTTTCGTGCCGGGTCTCATGCCTCTTAATTTCATGTCCTCGGAAAAGCTTGTCAATCCTTTGAGAGGCTGCTCAATTTTAGGTTCGGCAATAAATGTCCCTTTTCCCCGCTGCCGGACGAGAATGCCTTCATTGACGAGATTGTTAACCGCCTGCCGAACGGTCATCCTGCTTACCTCATATTTTTCTGCGAACTCTCTTTCAGAAGGAATGAGATCGCCGGGCTTCAAATCTTTTGTTTCGGCAAGCTTTTTAATCTCGGTTTCAATCTGATAGTAAATCGGAATGTGGGAATCTTTTTTGATCAAAAGGCCATACCCCTTTCTTTCACGATTGATAAAGCATCGCTGTCCGCTATGATGACGACGTCCTGGTGCGTTTTTAAGACGGAAGCGGGGGTGTCTTCATTTGGTTCTTCACTGAGCAGCTTCGCCAGGATGCCGGCTTTTTTCTCTCCTGAAACGAGCAGCAGGATCTGCTTGCTTTTCATGATCGTGGATATGCCCATTGTTATGGCTTGCGACGGGACGGCGTCATAGGAATCAAAATAACGGGCATTTGCTTCTTTCGTTGATTGTGTCAGTTCAACCGTATGCGTTTTCGATGAAAATGGGGTGCCCGGCTCGTTAAATCCGATGTGGCCGTTCAAGCCGAGGCCGAGCACTTGAAGATCAATGCCTCCAAGCCGCTCGATCAGCGCTTCATAGCGGCTGCATTCGGCGTCCAGGTCACAAGCCATCCCGTCCGGAAGATGGGTGTGGCTGAGCGGGATGTCAATGTGATCGAAAAGCTGTTTTTTCATATAGAATGTATAGCTGTTTTCATGATCCGGGGAAACGCCGACATACTCGTCTAAGTTAACGGTATAGACGTGCTTGTAGGTCGTTTTGTTATGCGCATGATCTTCCCTTAAAACCTGATATGTGCCAAGAGGCGTTCCTCCGGTTGCAAGGCCGAGGACAGGTGCAGATAAGCGATTCACTTTCTCGATGATGAATCGGGCGGCTGTTTGGCTCATGTCCTGATAATTTTTAGCTTCAATGATTTTCATGGTGAAACCTCCCTTTTGCTGAAAGCAATCACGCCTTTGCAAAGCGTCATCACAACTTCATTTTTTTCATTTAAAATGATCAAATCGGCATCTTTCCCGCTCCGTATGCTGCCTTTCCGGTCAAACACATGAAGCTGTCTGGCAGGATTGACCGCTGTCATGTATACGATATCTTCGAGTGAACATCCCGTAAAATCGATCATATTCAGAGCAGCCTGGTTCATCTTCAAGATGCTGCCGGCAAGCGTACCATCTTGTAAAACGGCTTTTTCGCCTTTCACGAACACCTCCTGTCCGCCTAATGTATAGGTTCCATTTTTTAAGCATTTTGCGCGCATGGCATCCGTGATT
Source organism: Bacillus haynesii (assembly GCF_014042035.1). NCBI lineage: Bacteria > Bacillati > Bacillota > Bacilli > Caryophanales > Bacillaceae > Bacillus > Bacillus haynesii. Next base: position 3,070,084 of record NZ_CP059494.1, read on the forward strand.
AAAATGATGCCTTCTTTCTGTTTTTGCTGAAATGCCAGCTTGATGACGGCAGGGTGAACATGGATGCCGTCGGCAATGACTTCGACCTTCAGTTCATCATGCAGAAGGGCGCTTCCGGCCGTCCCCGGCTCGCGGTGGTGCAGCCCCCGCATGCCGTTGAACAAATGGGTGACATGGGAGAGGCCGGCCTTAATCCCGGCTTCCATTTCTTTGAGTCCGGCGTCGGAGTGGCCGGCGGATGCCGTAACACCTGTTTCTCTTAAAAGGGAAATTAGTTCCAAAGAACCTTCCAGCTCTGGCGCAAGTGTGACTAATTTAATGTTATTCCCCGATAGGCGCTGCCATTCTTTAAATAACGAAAGATCCGGCGGTATAATGTCATCCGGCGGCTGGGCGCCGCACCGCTTTTCTGAAATAAAAGGGCCTTCTAAGTGAACGCCTAATACTTCAGCGGTTCCGGGCTGTCCGCCGGCTTCCTTATACCGGTGAACGTTTGTCAGCGCATGCTCGATCGTGGCTTTATCCTGGGTCATCGTCGTTGCCAGGAAGCTTGTCGTGCCTTCTTTCGGCAGGGCTTCAGCCATTGTTTGCAAAGCCTCGGCTGTTCCGTCCATGACATCTGCGCCGTTTGCACCGTGAATATGAACATCAATCATGCCCGGCAGCACTTTGAAGTTCTCTGGAAATGTCAGCTGTTCTGCCGTTGCGGCTGAAGCGGGAATATCAGCCATTGGTCCGTAAGCCTCGATTTTTTCTCCGTTCGTCAGAAGAAATCCGTCTTCTATCGTTCCATTTTCACTGTAAATATGAAGATGTTTAAAAATATAGCGTTGAGAAGGTTTGGTTTTCACAGTCAAAAGTCCTTTCTTGAAAACGTTATCATCAGTATAGAACATTACAACTCTAGTTGTCTAGACCATTAAGTGAATTATTTTTGTCAAGTTTGATCATACAGCATCACGCTTCATTTGGCCGCTGTTTTGTCAGGTTATATTCCAAAAAAAGCCGGCTTATCTGCCGGCTTCGTTATGCTGCTTTAGCATAGATATATTGATTTCTTCCCGCACCGAGTCCTGCACCGATCAAAGCGACCAGCGCCCCGATGAACAGTAAAATCGGTCCGTTCCATGAGTGCATGTGATCGTAAAGAAAACCGACAAAGCTTGGACCAATCGCTGCCAGCAAATACCCGGCGGATTGCGACATCCCTGATAATGCCGCGGCTTGATCGGCATTTTCGCTTCTCAGCCCGATTAAAGTCAAGGCTAAACTGATGCTGGACCCTTGTCCGATCCCGATTAAAATGACCCATAGCGTCAGCATCGCTGTACTCCCTCCGTACAATAGCCCTGACATCCCCGCCAAGTATAGGATGCCGAGGGCGAGCACGATGCTTTTCTGGTTTCGAAACCGCCCGGCGAGAACCGGAGTCAAAAATGTCGACGGGAGGCTGGCAAACTGCATCAGCGACAGCATCCATCCGGCAAGCGACATGCTCATTCCGTGTGAGCGGAGAATTTCAGGCAGCCAGGCGATCGTGCAGTAAAACAAGAACGACTGTATGCCCATAAAGAATGTGACCTGCCAAGCAATTTTCGAGCGCCAGACCGTTTGGCCGTCTGCCTTTAAGCTGACCGTGCGGTTTCCCGTATCATGATAGCGGAGCTGGGGAACCCAGATCAAGATCGCAACAAACGCGAGGCCCGCCCAGACCATGAGCGACGCGCTCCATCCCCACGCTAAACCGTGCGACAGCGGAATGCTGATCCCTGAAGCGAGCGCCGCAAAAATCGACATGGCCGTCGTATAGAAACTTGTCATAATTCCCGCTTTGTCAGGAAATTTATGTTTGATCAGGCTGGGCAGCAGCACATTGCAGATGGCGATGCCGACTCCGATCAATGCGGTTCCAGCAAATAGTGTGAAAGATTCTCCGTAAGAGCGCAGCAAAATCCCGATCAATAAGATGACCAATCCGACCCAGAGGGTTCTCTCATTGCCAAGCTTCTGTCCGAGCTTAGGAGTGATTGGGGACAGGATGGCGAACGATAACAGTGGCAGCGTCGTCAAGAATCCAGCCATGCCGTTCGTCAAATCCATATCCGAGCGGATCGAACTGATCAATGGCCCGACAGATGTAATAGCCGGTCTTAAATTAAAAGCGATAAATATGATTCCTGCAATCAAAAAGATATTGTTCAAACGGGCGCGTCGAGCGTCAATGTAATGCATGCTGTATTCTCCTTTGTTTTCAGGTGGAAAAGTGACATGAAAAAGAAACCCGGAACATCATCCAAGGTTACTTTTTTGATCTTGCTTCTGAATTTCGGCAATTTTCGCAAGCAGGATATGCTGCGGCAAATGCATGATTTGTTCAAGAGGAAGATTTAAGGTTTCCGGAAGTTTTTGCGCCGTTTCGGCAGATATTTGTAAAGGTTTCATAAAGTCCTCCATTTTATATTGTACCCCAGCGTGCAGAGTACGCAACAGTGAATATTGACTCCAATATTTATTGTAACATCATATGACAAGTGAGTTGGAAGAAAAAGAAAAAAGCGATATAAATAAAGCGGAGGTGATCGTCTTGAATTCGACATTATCGGCGCTGAAAAAGAAATTGTATGAACAGCAGGTCAAAGCGAAAGGGCTTTACACATTTGAAGAGTACAAAGATATGCGCAATGTGCTGCAAACGCTGCGGATGAAATTTGCGGCCTATGAAGAATGGGATTTATACCAGCATGCGACCGATTTGATGGTCAGCATGCTCTTGAAAAACAATTGGAACAGCCGAGTGGATTAATTGTGGAAGCTTAAAAAAACACCTCGGCTGAGGTGTTTAATAAGACCGTTCGTCTTCTTTGTTATCCTGCCAGTCATAGATGACAAGCTTCGCAGGACGATTCTCTTTCGCTATCTCTTCTCCTTTTTCCACGGCCTCTGCCCTTGTGTCATAAAGCTCAACAGGCGCCGTATCTTCCAGTTTCAAAAACCATCCGTCTGTCTCGGCATTTGGTGACACCGTATAGACCTTCATGAAAAACAACCTCCCGAAACGCTCTGTTTGCTGATTTGTTTCCCGAATAGTTAAGGGAATAAACATCCTGACAGCCATTCTCCCTTTCTATGAAAATATTTCTACAAAAAGCGAGTCTACTTTTTTTCTGTAAAAATGGTAAAATAGACGTTGGGTTATTTTTAAATGGGAGGACGGTGCTTAACATGACAGATCTTCTGAATGACAGGCTGCCGCCGCAAAATATCGAAGCCGAACAGGCCGTGTTAGGTGCTGTTTTTTTAGAACCATCAGCTTTAACTTTGGCATCAGAAGTCTTGATTCCAGATGATTTTTACAGAATGTCGCACCAAAAAATATTTAACGCCATGCTTGTTCTTGGAGACCGCGGCGAGCCTGTAGACCTGGTGACGGTGACATCAGAGCTTGCGAACACGGACCTTTTGGAAGAAGTTGGCGGTATTTCTTATTTGACGGATATTGCAAATTCTGTGCCGACTGCGGCTAATATAGAGTATTATGCAAAAATCGTGGAAGAAAAATCGATTCTCCGCCGCTTGATCCGTACGGCAACGACGATTGCCCAAGACGGATATACAAGGGAGGATGAAGTCGAAGACCTCTTAAGCGAAGCAGAAAAAACGATTATGGAAGTCGCCCAGCGTAAAAACTCCGGGGCCTTTCAAAATATTAAAGATGTTCTCGTCCAAACTTACGATAATATTGAACAGCTCCACAACAGAAAAGGGGACATCACCGGGATCCCGACAGGTTTTACCGAGCTTGACAGGATGACGGCGGGCTTTCAGAGAAACGATTTGATCATCGTAGCCGCCCGCCCGTCAGTCGGTAAAACCGCTTTTGCCTTAAACATCGCCCAAAACGTGGCGACAAAAACCGATGAAAGCGTCGCGATCTTCAGCCTTGAGATGGGAGCCGAGCAGCTGGTCATGCGGATGCTCTGTGCGGAGGGCAACATCAACGCCCAGAATCTCCGGACCGGAAACCTGACGGAAGAGGATTGGGGCAAGCTGACAATGGCGATGGGAAGCTTATCAAACAGCGGAATTTTCATCGATGACACACCGGGGATCCGCGTCAGCGAAATCCGTTCCAAGTGCAGACGGTTAAAGCAGGAGAACGGACTCGGCATGATTTTGATCGACTACCTGCAGCTCATCCAAGGAAGCGGCAGATCAAGTGACAACCGCCAGCAGGAAGTATCGGAAATATCCCGTGCGCTGAAAGCGCTGGCGAGGGAGCTTGAAGTTCCGGTCATCGCCCTTTCACAGCTTTCCCGGGGCGTCGAGCAGCGACAGGATAAGCGTCCGATGATGTCGGACATCCGGGAATCGGGAAGTATCGAGCAGGACGCCGATATCGTTGCGTTCCTGTACCGTGATGATTACTATGACAAAGAATCTGAGAATAAAAACATCATTGAAATCATTATTGCAAAACAAAGGAACGGCCCGGTCGGGACCGTCTCGCTCGCTTTTGTAAAAGAATATAATAAGTTCGTCAACCTGGAACGCCGGTTTGATGATGCGGGTGTTGCGCCTGGTGCTTAAATCCCTGAGACATGGTCTCAGGGATTTTTCTTTTTTCTCGTATTGCGGTTTTTACCGATTTCAAATAAACCCGTCGCCGTTAACCCGGCGAGTCCTCCCGACCATAAACGGAGCACGAGTTCAAGGTCTGTAAAAGGATATGCTGCGGCTCCGATCAGCAAACCTATCAAGAGTGAAACGAGCGGAATCAAATTTTTCGGCACTTTGACCGTCTTCTTCACCAATTCGACCAGCGCCAAAATGATCGGCGATAAAACGGATGCAAAAATTAATACTGTCTCCATCGGCATCTCCCTCCTTACTTATTGAATATTTGCGTTGCCGGTTTTTTATGTATCTTTGTCCAAGAAAAACGGTTTTTTTAAGATTTAACTTACAGACTGCCTATTAAAAAGAAAATATATGAAATTTGCTTTATAATAACGAACAAAAATGTTCTGTGTTAAAATTAATGTTCGGATTTCCGATTGACTTTACGGCATGACACTGATAAACTGAATGTGTTTGATATTGATATCGTTTGAAAAGGTTAACGGAGGTGCGCGGATATGTCTTCAGTAGTTGTTGTAGGTACGCAGTGGGGTGACGAAGGAAAAGGCAAAATCACCGATTTCCTTTCCGAAAACGCAGAGGTAATCGCACGGTACCAAGGCGGAAATAACGCAGGACATACAATTAAATTCAACGGGGTAACGTACAAACTGCATTTGATTCCATCCGGTATTTTTTATAAGGATAAAACGTGTGTGATCGGCAACGGAATGGTTGTTGATCCGAAAGCATTGGTGACGGAGCTGGCTTATCTTCATGAGCGGAACGTCAGCACGGACAACTTGAGAATCTCCAACAGGGCCCATGTCATTCTGCCGTATCATTTAAAGCTTGATGCGGTCGAAGAAGAGCGGAAAGGGGCCAATAAAATCGGCACGACGAAAAAAGGAATCGGCCCGGCTTATATGGATAAAGCCGCTCGCGTCGGAATCCGCATCGCCGATCTGTTGGATAGGGAGGTCTTTGAAGAAAAGCTCGCCCGCAATTTGGAAGAAAAAAACCGTCTGCTAGAAAAAATGTACGATGCGGAAGGGTTTAAAATAGAAGACATTTTAGACGAATACTATGAGTACGGCCAGCAGATCAAACAATATGTCTGCGACACGTCAGTCGTCTTAAACGACGCGCTTGATGACGGCCGCCGCGTTTTATTCGAAGGGGCGCAAGGGGTTATGCTTGATATCGATCAAGGGACATATCCGTTTGTTACGTCTTCAAATCCTGTCGCCGGCGGCGTGACGATCGGCTCAGGTGTGGGACCGACAAAAATCCAGCATGTCGTTGGTGTATCGAAAGCATACACAACGCGTGTCGGAGACGGGCCGTTCCCGACAGAGCTGAACAATGAGATCGGAGACCAAATCCGTGAGGTTGGCCGAGAATACGGAACAACTACTGGGCGCCCGCGCCGCGTCGGCTGGTTTGACAGCGTGGTTGTCCGTCATGCCCGCCGCGTCAGCGGAATTACCGACCTTTCATTAAATTCAATTGACGTATTGACCGGTATTGAAACATTGAAAATCTGTGTCGCTTACAAATACCGCGGCGAGATCCTGGAAGAGTTCCCGGCAAGCTTAAAAGCGCTCGCTGAATGTGAACCTGTCTATGAAGAAATGCCGGGTTGGACCGAAGATATCACAGGAGCGAAAAGCTTGAGCGACCTGCCTGAAAATGCCCGCCATTACCTTGAGCGAGTTTCTCAGCTGACAGGCATTCCGCTTTCCATTTTCTCAGTCGGTCCTGACCGCTCTCAAACAAATGTGGTGAGAAGCGTTTATCGTCCAAACTAAATTCCAGAAGAGCCTCTGCAGTCCGCAGGGGCTTTGTTTTTCAATGAGAAGAGGGCAGACGGGTGGAACGTGTCGATGTTATATATTCATTCGCGGAAGAGAACGGAAACATTCTGATGGTGAAAAATAAGAAAAATAAATCGCGGACGTTGCCGGGCGGCAAGGTGGAAGCTGGAGAATCGCTGACAGAAGCCGCGGCGAGAGAAATGAAGGAAGAAACGGGCTACGGAATTCAGCCTCTTGATATTTTAGCTATAAATGAAGCGGTGATCAGTAGCGAGCATGTATATTTCAACGTCTTCAGGGCCCGGATCACCGACCGTCCGGATGCCATCACGTTTGACGAGAACATTGTTGAAGCCAAGCGGATGCCGCTTCATGAAGCTGACCGGCTGTTGTCTGTATTCCATCCGAATGGAATCATGCACTGGCTGAACCGCGAAGGGGCGGAGTATCATCACGAAGGGAAAAAATAATAGAAAAAAATAAAAAAATATATTGCCACTTCTGTTCGTTCTATGATAATATAAATCTCGTTGTTGCGAAAACAACGAAACGAGCCATTAGCTCAGTTGGTAGAGCATCTGACTTTTAATCAGAGGGTCGAAGGTTCGAGTCCTTCATGGCTCACCATTTCCCTGGCCCGTTGGTCAAGTGGTTAAGACACCGCCCTTTCACGGCGGTAACACGGGTTCGAATCCCGTACGGGTCATTGATTTACTTTAGCGTTATTGCTAAATCCCCGCTTGCTCCGGAGGAGACCACGATTCTTCTCCGAAGCAGGTACTGTAATCATGCAAGGTCCGGTAGTTCAGTTGGTTAGAATGCCTGCCTGTCACGCAGGAGGTCGCGGGTTCGAGTCCCGTCCGGACCGCCATTTATAAAAAAGTTACATACCCGGCTCGGTAGCTCAGTTGGTAGAGCAACGGACTGAAAATCCGTGTGTCGGCGGTTCGATTCCGTCCCGAGCCACTCTAAAAAAGCGCGTCTGTTTTTAAGCAGATGCGTTTTCTTTTAGCTGAAATCAAGGAAATAAAATGCTGAAGGAATAAAAAGGAGAAAAAAAGGGAGGCCGGTAACCCGGCCGAAGAAGAAGACGTTACTATATAGACGGTCTTGAAGGGAAAGATGTTTCATTTTTCAGTAAAAAAAGTCACAAAAATTTAATTGTTGTGATAAAAGCGGAAAAATAGCGCGTGGATTTAATTTCCAAACGTTTTCATTTGAACTATTTTTTTAACTTTTGCTTCATAAACGTTATAATGTATAAGAAATCTCTTTTCTAGAAAGTGTTTTTTTAATTACGACATGCAGTTGACTTGATATAAAACATAGACAGCCATTCGTTGGCTGTATCCAAACTCTGAACCAGGAGGAATGAATAATGGAAAAAAAGATACTAGTTGTAGATGATGAAAAACCGATTGCTGATATTTTAGAGTTTAATCTGAAAAAAGAGGGCTATGATGTCCATTGCGCATATGACGGCAATGAAGCGCTTCAGATGGTTGAGGATCTCAACCCTGATATGATTCTGCTCGACATCATGCTTCCTAACAAAGACGGTGTGGAAGTGTGCCGTGAAGTCCGCAAAAAATATGATATGCCCATCATTATGCTGACAGCAAAGGATTCGGAAATTGATAAAGTCATCGGCCTTGAACTGGGCGCTGACGACTATGTGACAAAACCGTTCAGTACCCGCGAACTGCTGGCGCGTGTCAAAGCGAACTTGAGAAGACAGAACACAGCGGCTCCTGCCGAAGAAGAATCGTCTTCAAACGAAATTCAAATCGGATCGCTTGTCATTTTCCCGGATGCCTACGTCGTTTCAAAACGGGACGAGACAATCGAGCTGACGCATCGGGAATTCGAACTGCTGCATTACCTTGCAAAACATATCGGACAGGTCATGACGCGTGAGCATCTCCTGCAAACCGTGTGGGGATATGACTATTTTGGGGATGTACGGACTGTTGACGTTACGGTCAGACGCCTTCGCGAAAAAATCGAGGATAATCCGAGTCACCCAAGCTGGATCGTCACAAGGCGCGGTGTCGGCTACTATTTGAGAAATCCGGAACAGGACTAATACCGAAATGAATAAAGTCAGTTTTTTTCGCTCGATTCATTTTAAGTTTACCTTAATATACGTTCTGCTGATTATCGTTGCCATGCAGATTATCGGCGTCTACTTTGTCAATGAGATGGAGAAGTCACTTCTTAAATCATATAATGACTCTCTTGACCAGCGGGTGAACAACCTTTCGTATTATCTGGAACAGGAAATGACGAAGGATAGAAGCACGTCTTCTTCGACTACCTTGAAAGAAGATGCAGAGCGGATTCTAAATGATTTCAGCAAGGAAGGCGAAATTCTTGAAGTCAGTCTGATTGATAAAAGCTATGAAGTCATCGCGACCTCCAATCCTTATAACCGGGAGGTGGCGGGGAAAAAGACAACAGAGGGCATTATTAAAAGGACACTGCTTGTCGGTATTCCGTACGAGAATAAATTTTTTGACCCGGAGCGGGACAGCAAAGTGCGGATTTCAGTCACGCCGATTAAAAAATCGAATCAAGAGACAATCGGGGCCATTTACGTCGTGGCATCGATGGATAATGTCTACAATCAAATCCGGACGATCAACACCATTTTAGCGTCTGGAACTTTTATTGCGCTTGGAATCACTGCTTTCCTCGGGATTTTTGTCGCGCGAACGATTACACATCCGCTGTCAGATATGAGAAAGCAGGCCATTGAACTGGCGAAAGGAAATTTCTCAAGAAAAGTCAGGAAGTACGGAAACGACGAAATCGGCCAGCTGGCCACAACGTTTAATTATTTAACGAGAGAGTTGAAAGAAGCTCAGTCCATGACAGAAGGCGAACGAAAGAAACTATCTTCTGTTATTGCCTATATGACAGACGGGGTTATCGCGACCAACCGCAATGGCGCGATTATTTTGCTTAATACGCCGGCGCTGGAGCTTCTAAATGTTTCACGTGAAACGGCTCTGGAAATGCCGATCACCTCACTGCTCGGCCTTGAAGACGAATATACGTTTGAAGATTTGGTTGAACAGCAGGATTCACTGCTTCTTGAAATTGAACAGGAAGAACGGACGTCTGTGCTCCGTGTCAATTTCTCAGTCATCCAAAAAGAACACGGAAAGATCGACGGGTTAATTGCGGTTATTTACGATGTCACAGAACAAGAGCAGATTGATCAAGAGCGGAGAGAGTTTGTGGCAAATGTCTCCCACGAGCTCAGAACGCCGCTCACAACGATGCGCAGCTATTTAGAAGCGCTTGCGGAAGGCGCATGGCAAGATCCAAACATTGCGCCGCGATTCTTGAATGTGACACAGAATGAAACAGAGCGAATGATCAGGCTTGTCAACGACTTGCTGCAGCTTTCAAAGTTTGACAGCAAGGATTATCAATTCAATAAAGAATGGATTCATTTTATCCGTTTCTTCTCATTGATTATTGAACGCTTTGAAATGACGAAAGAGCAGCATGTTGAGTTTATCAGCAATCTGCCGGATAGAGAATTGTATGTTGAAATCGACCCGGACAAGATTACGCAAGTGCTGGATAATATCATTTCAAATGCATTGAAATATTCCCCTGAAGGAGGCCATATCACGTTCTCTGTTGCTGTAAATGAAGAAGAAGAGCTTCTTTATATCAGTGTCAAAGACGAAGGTGTCGGCATTCCGAGAAAAGACATGGAGAAGATCTTCGAGCGTTTCTACCGTGTAGATAAAGCCAGAACAAGAAGACTCGGCGGTACGGGGCTCGGTCTTGCGATTGCAAAAGAAATGGTACAAGCCCATGGCGGCGACATCTGGGCCGACAGTATCGAAGGAAAAGGAACAACGATCACATTTACCCTGCCGTATAAAGAAGAACAAGAGGATGATTGGGATGAAGCGTGAAACAATTAAAACGATAATACTGTCCCTTTTGGTTTTGATCAGTCTTCTTTTTACTTTTAATATTTGGGGATTTCAGGGGAATTACGAAAAAGTGGAAGATTCACAGGCTCAGGTCAGCGACAAACAGCCGATTACAAACCAGACAAAGCTGTTAAATGAAGCCGTCAAACCGCAGCAAATGTTCATTCATGAGAATGGACAGCATTATTTGCTGAATGATACGACGCTCTATTCTCAACTCTGGGATGACATGAGCCGATGGGAAGTCAAATCGTTAAAAGATATCTCGGACAAATTTGACAGGCAGCAGTTCAAAAACTGGCTGTACGCTAAAAATAAAGAATCCAAATTGGATCTCGTCTTTAGCGACAATATTCCAATCGATGTGCTGCAGCCGCTTTTCAAATGGTCCGCCAATTCTTATGAATACAACTCTTTTGACAGAATCGTTCTTCCTTTCAATGAAGGACGGGGCATGAAAAAGATCTACTTTGTATCTTTCAGCAAAGAGACGGTTGTTGAAGCGGTGATTGAATCGGCAAATTACCGCAACATCCTTTCAGATATTGAAAAAGAAAAATCGCAGATGCCTCTTTATGAGGACTTTGCAATTAATTCGCGCAGAGATGTCTTGCTTCCAGTTAACAGGCTGAAGCTGTCTGAAAAAGAGTATTTTACAGAAACGATCAGCCCGACGCGTTTTAAAAAAGCTTTATTTGATGATCCGCAAACCGTCCGGCAGGAAACCAACTTAAACAGACCGGTATATACGGATGGAACAAGTCTTTTGGAGGTCTACTCGAACAACAGACAGATTAAGTTCCAGCACCGCAACCTGGAACCGAGTTCTTCTTATCAAAATGGAGAGCTGATCAATAAAAGCTTTAAATATCTAAACGACACGGGAAGCTGGACGGATGATTATCAATTTTTCGGTTTGAATGAAAATCAGCAGATCAACTTTAATCTGTTTATGGATCAGCTGCCGGTGGTTAACAGCCAAAACCAGCCTTTCGGAACGACATCGATTGAACTTCGCTGGGCAAACAACGACATATTGGATTATAAACACCCAACATATGTCTTGGGCGCAAACGCAAATCCGGTCAGCAAAACGGATAAAGAAATCATGAGCGGAGAAGAATTGATTCAGTTCCTGCAAGAGAATGAAGAGTATGATTTTGATAAGATTGAGCAAATTTTCCCTGCCTATGAAATGGTCTCAGTATCAGAGGAACAAGACCCTCTTGTAAAACTTGTGCCGACTTGGTGCATTAAAATAAACGGTACGATAAAGCCGGTATCAAAGAAGGATTCAGCGGTGAAGGAGGGCATTGAAAATGGAGTGGAATAGAACAAAAACAATCTTCATTATCGTCTTCCTCATCCTTGATATCTTTTTGGCCTTTCAATACTTTGATAAGCGTAGCAACAATCAGTTTCCGATTTTAGAAAAATCAACGCTGCAGGAAGATATGAAAGCAGACCATATTGCATACGGCAATTTGTCTAAAGAGACGTCAAAAGGCTCCTCAATTTCTGCACAAAAGCGAGTCTTTAAACAGAGCGAGATTAAATCGTTAAAAGGGCAAAAGCCGAAAGCGTTAATGAGTAATGCAAAAAAAGACGCTTTGACGGAAATAGAAATGGAATTTGAAACACCCATTGCGCTTCCGAAAACGGATATGAAGACAAAAGCAAGGGAAATCGTGAACGAAGAAATTATCGACGGCAGCAAGTACAAGCTTTGGAAAGTCGATAAGACCGGAAAACAGATCGTTTTCTTCCAAACTTATAATGGAAATTATATCTTTCAGGACCGGCAAAATGATGATAACAACGAGATGGGCGAAGTCGTTCTGTACCTGAATAATAAAAACGAAGTCGTTTCCTATAAGCAGTCAATGCTGCAGGATATAAAAGAAGTCAAAACGGAAAATCTGATCTCTGCAGTCGGCGCGGTTGAAGCTTTGTACTACCCGGATTATTTGAAGAAGTACAGCAAAATTAAATCAGCCGAGCTTGGCTATTTTACGCAGTATCCGCTGGCAAGCGCTCAAATTTTCGTGCCCGTTTGGCGGATCGAAGTGGAGCGCAAAACGGACGATAAAACCATTCACGAAGAATTTATCGTGGATGCACGGGACGGAGCACTTCTTCAATCACAAGAGAAAAAGGAAAAATCATAATGGAGTGAGAAACCATGAGCCTGCAATTTAGCGTACTTGCGAGCGGGAGTACCGGTAATGCTTTATATTTGGAAACCGATGACCACGCTTTTTTAGTTGACGCAGGACTTAGCGGGAAGGCGATGGAAGGGCTGATGGCGCAAATTGATCGAAAGCTTGATCAGCTTGACGGCATTTTTGTTACGCATGAGCACAGTGATCATATAAAAGGGCTTGGCGTGCTGGCAAGAAAATATGAGCTGCCCGTTTACGCCAATGAAAAAACGTGGAAGGCGATGGAAGGGCATATCGGTAAAATGGATAACGGCCAAAAGTTCTTATTTCCAATGGAAACCGTAAAGTCATTCGGCTCCCTCGATGTCGAATCGTTCGGGGTATCCCATGACGCCGCAGAGCCGATGTTCTACGTTTTTCATTACAATGGCCGAAAGCTCGCTTTGATTACGGATACCGGCTATGTCAGCGACAGAATGAAAGGCATCATCCGCTCGGCAAACGCTTTTGTTTTTGAAAGCAATCATGATGTCGGCATGCTGCAAATGGGCCGCTATCCGTGGAACATCAAGCGCCGGATTCTAAGCGACGTCGGACACGTATCCAATGAGGATGCGGCACTCGCAATGACCGATGTAATCGGTGATGAGACATCGAGAATTTATTTGGCTCATTTAAGCCAGGACAACAACATGAAAGAGCTGGCGAGAATGTCCGTGCAACAAACGTTGGCTGCCAAAGGATTTGTGGCAGGAGAAACGTTTGATTTATATGATACCGATCCTAAGAAACCAACACCTCTCGTAGCGGTGTAAATTTTCCTGATTGAATGATTAATCTACGGTCAGATGATCCACACTATATACATATATCGTTCCTTGAAAGGATTTGAATATAGTGGAGTTTAATCATGATGAGGAAAAATTCGTACGGGAAAAGCCGGTGAGAAATTGGAGAAGCTTTTTGTTTTCAAGCCTGGTCGGCGCCGTTATCGGCGCTATTTTAACAGTGTTTGCCCTGCCGTACTTCTCGCAGCAGGGATGGCTGCCGTATAATCTGCAAGTCATCGAAAAGCGCGGAGGTCAAAGAGCTCAGCAGGGCGGTGCGGTCCGCAATGTTTCCGTCAACGTGAATAATGAAGTCACACAGGTGGTCTCTAAGGTTTCTGATTCTGTTGTCGGCGTTATCAACATCCAAAAGACAGGTGTATGGGATGGTGACAGCGAAGCGGGAACAGGATCGGGTGTTATTTATAAAAAGGACGGCAACACATCCCACATTGTGACCAACCACCATGTCATTGAAGGGGCGTCCCAAATTGAAGTCAGCCTGAATGACGGAACACGGATACCGGCAAAACTGATCGGCAGTGATAAGCTGATGGATCTGGCCGTCCTGCAAGTCAACAGCAATAAAATAAAAGCTGCTGCTGAATTTGGAAATTCTGATAAAGTGAAGACAGGAGAGCCTGTCATCGCGATTGGAAATCCGCTCGGCCTGCAGTTTTCAGGATCTGTTACACAAGGTATCATCTCAGGAACCGAACGTGCAGTTCCGGTCGACTCAAACGGAGACGGACAGCCGGACTGGAATGCCGAAGTATTGCAGACGGATGCTGCCATTAACCCGGGTAACAGCGGAGGCGGCCTGTTTAATATTGATGGAAAAGTCATCGGCATTAATTCGATGAAAATCGCTGAATCAGCCGTCGAAGGCATCGGCTTGAGCATTCCGGCCAACCTTGCCATTCCGGTTATCGAAGATTTGGAAACGTACGGTGAAGTGAGACGGCCGTACCTCGGAATTGAGATGAAATCACTTGGCGACATCGCAAGCTACCACTGGCAGGAAACGCTTAAACTGCCGAAAAACGTAACATCAGGCGTTGTTGTGATGGGCGTTCAGCCGGTGTCTCCTGCAGGCAGAGCCGGTTTGAAAGAGCTTGATGTCATCGTCGAATTCAACGGTGACCGCGTTTACGATATCGTTGATCTGCGTAAAAAGCTTTACACCAAAAACGTCGGCGATAAGGTGAAAATCAAATACCTGCGGGGCGGAAAAGAAAGAACAACAGAAGTAAAGCTGTCCCGATCCCAATTGGGAAGCTGATAATAACAGTCTGGCCGGTACGGCCGGGCTGTTTTTTTATTATGACCCACCTTAGGAATGATCGTCAAAAGGCCAAAATGGGATATTTGGAGAGAAAAATAAGATTTTCCGGGTAAATAACCGGATTTTTGGATGTGAATTCCAAGTTTTTGCTCAATAAAAATTTGCAGTTTGTAAAAAATGGACAAAGCATCATATTGCGTTTCAATTTCGCGTACGATATGATGATTTTAATATTCTGACAAATGGCTGCGGAGTTTGAAAAAATCAGGGCGGAAAGGGAGATAGAATGAGTCAGCATGCACTTGTATTACAATCTGATTTTGGCCTTGATGACGGGGCGGTAAATGCGATGTACGGTGTGGCTTATTCGGTTGACAGTTCACTCCGGATTTTTGATTTGACGCACAACATTCCTGTTTTTCACATTTGGGAGGCTTCCTATCGGCTGCTGCAGTCCGTTTCTTATTGGCCTGAAGGCACTGTCTTCGTGTCGGTCGTCGATCCAGGGGTCGGCTCAGAACGCCGCAGCGTCGCAGTTAGAACCTCTTCCAATCAATATATCATCACACCAGATAACGGAACACTCACCCATATGAGCCGGCAAAATGGAATTACCGAGGCTCGCTATCTTGATGAAGCGCAAAACAGGCTTCCGAAATCAGGCGAATCACATACATTCCATGGACGCGACATTTACGCCTACACCGGGGCACGACTGGCAGCCGGGATTGTCAGCTTCGACCGGATCGGTCCGGAAGTTTCTATAAATTCCATCGTCAAACTGCCGGTCATGGAAGCGTACATCGAAAATGATTGGATAACCGGAACGATCGATGTTTTAGATGTCCGGTTTGGAAACCTTTGGACGAATATCAGCCGGACGCTTTTCAAGTCACTTGATGTTCAATACGGAGATCCTGTAGAAGTCGTCATCAAGCATGAGGACACAAAAGTCTACCAGCAAACGATGGCATTTGGCCGGTCGTTTGCCGATATGCCGGTAGGCAAGCCGATTGTTTATATCAATTCATTAGACCGCTTAGGCATTGCCCTCAACCAAGGATCGTTTGCCGAAACATACCATATTGGCACCGGCATTAACTGGCAGGTTTCTCTTAAAAAATATAAATAGCGGCAGACAAAAGAGCCTGAATTTCCATTCAGGCTCTTTGCTTTTGTGTCATTCTTATGACATAAAAACGGTTGTCACACATTTTTCAGCTAATCGTGAAGACAGCAACCTTCTCCAAAAAATAGTTCTTTTGTCATATTGGTACCTAAGTCATATTGTCTAAAACCAGAGAAAAGAATATATTGAGGGGGTGTGCCGCTGCTATGAAAAAATTCATTCAATTCATTTGTTTGGAAAACGAGTGTCCGGAGGAATGATATGAACGACAATGTGCAGACTTCGTTGAAAACGCTGTCTAATGTAAAGAGCAGAAGTATCTTGTCCGTTTTTGTGCTATGTCTGATCACACTGGGGGTTTACATACCATACTGGTTTCTATCCAGGAAAAAAAGCTTCGATTTGCTGCCTTATCATGATATTCCCTACACCACGTTAAAAGCTATCATATTTTATCATTTATTTTCTATTCCAATTAGAATATCAGCAAAAATCGCTTTTCCTGATATGCATTACAGCCTTTATATGCTGCTCGACCGCGTGATTTTGATTCTGTCCGCAGGTGTTTTGATTTACTGCGCACTGGTGGTGACTGCTTCATTAAACAAGCTCTCAGGCAAAGAACTTGCGAATGGATCGATTTTCGCGTTCCTTTTGAATGTCATTTACATTCAGCACAGAATCAATAAACTTTCCGAGCCGAAAAGCGAATGGCTGAGCAAAGCATCATGATCAATAAACAAGGAAGTGAAGTACAATTTGATGTTGAAATCGAAAATTAAAATTGACTTGAACAAACCGAAAAAAAAGCCGGCAATCCGTTTGATGCCAATGACGGAAGAGGACTTTAAGACATACCAGACCTATTCCATCCAGCATTACGCCATGGAGAAAGTAAAAGCGGGCACATGGACAGTGGCGGAAGCGATGGAGAAAGCAGAAGAGCAGTTTGCAGCCCTTTTGCCCAACGGCATTGAAACGATCAACCATCATCTATGGTCAATCATGAATGACAGCGGGGATGCCGCAGGCTGGCTTTGGATCTACGCTGACCCTCACCATCCTCAAAAGGAAGCGTTTATTTACGATTTCGGGCTTTATGAAGCGTACCGCGGCCAGGGAATCGGCCAGCAGGCTTTAGCCGTCTTAGAAGAGGAGGCAAAGCAATTAGGAGTCAAAAAACTGTCATTGCATGTATTCGCCCATAATAAAAAAGCGAAGCGACTATATGAAAAAATGAATTTCGAGACGACGGATTTGCGTATGAGCAAGAGACTGTAAGATCAAAGCTGTGAAAGCTTTGATCTTTTTTCATATTCAATGTTCCACATGGAACATAGCGTGTCATTATTCCTAGTTGAGAGATACGAAAAATAACGAAAAAAAGACAAAATGATTCGATAGAACCCCTTTATGTTACGCAATGACAGATTGCATATTACAAAGGTAAAAATATGACGAATAATGTCCTATTGATTGTCGAATTTCTGCAGATGAACACGAAATAAGAAACAGGAAAAAGGACACATTTTTTTTATTCCAGTCAAAAAAAAGAATCCATATACCTAAGAAAATCCCAATTTAACACTTCAATGGATTTTGATTTATTGGATTCAATATAGTACATTTTGATATGGAAAGTGGAAAAGTATAGATGACAAGGATAAATAGACCTGGAAGAACAGTTTTAAGGAAAGAAGAGTGTTTCAGCATGAGTAAGGAATTAGAAGAATTTCCGAAAATAAAAGCCATATATGCGGTGTTATTAACAATCATAACGTCTGGCATATACATCCCGTATTGGTTTCTTTCAAGAAGAAAGAATTTAGAACGATGCCAGATTAAGCTCCCGTATGTCGCCATTAAAGTGACGCTGCTGTTAAGCGTTTTTTCAATTTTGGAGTCATTTTGGTCAGCTTTTGTATTTCAAGGAGGAGATCTGCTGCCATACAGCGACAGCATCCTGCTTCTCCCGCTGCGCCCCGGACACAGCTTTCTTCCGCAGCTCTCATTTCTCCTTTTTTGGACGATAAATCTAGTTAGCGTATTTAAGGTTAGAAAAGCGTTTATTGGGTTGGCAGAAAAGCCGGTTAACGTGTTTTGGACATTCATTCTTAACGTTTCATATTTGCAGCATATCACGAATCAGCATTCTTTAGTTGTTCAGAAAAAAAGAGAAGCAGTATAAAAACAAGATCAAAGCATCAGCGAGATTAGCTGGTGTTTTTTTATTTAGGGAGAACAGAGTTATCCAGAGGAATATAAAAGCTTGTGGATAACCACACGAAGTCATGCTAAAACCTACTAACATGTGCATAAATAGGGTATATTGAATAAGGAGCTTTTTTATAAAAGAGCCCAATGATACAGATATTGGAGGGACTTTTATGAAGTCTTGTGAAGAACATATTGAAACCGTCATTGACATGTATGTGGATGAGGAAGAATTAGCCCCTGAAATCAGAAAAATCGAACATACACACAGTTTATCCACAACCTGTGAATTGTGCGATAAGCCTGCAGTATATATAGTGGGGAACGAATGATCGGACACTAAATACACAACCTTTATCCACAATTGTGGATAAAGCATCTTAATAACTTGTTCTTAAAGTGGGGATGACCTGTGAATATATCAATCGTAGCAATCGGAAAACTAAAAGAAAAATATTTAAAACAAGGAATCGACGAATACATAAAACGGCTTTCGGCATACGCAAAAGTCGACATCATCGAACTCCCGGACGAAAAAGCGCCGGAAAACTTAAGCGACCAGGACATGAAAATCGTCAAAGACAAAGAAGGCGAACGAATCCTCTCAAAAATCAGCCCCGACGCCCACGTCATCGCCCTGGCGATCGAAGGAAAAATGAAAAGTTCGGAAGAATTAGCCGATAATATGGATAGACTCGCCACATATGGAAAGAGCAAGGTAACCTTCGTCATCGGCGGCTCGCTCGGCTTAAGCGACGCCGTCCTGAAGCGCGCGGATGAGAAGCTGTCGTTTTCGAAGATGACGTTCCCGCATCAGCTGATGAGGCTGATTTTGCTCGAGCAGGTTTATCGGGCTTTTCGGATTAATCGGGGGGAGCCTTATCATAAGTGATGGAAAATTTTAAATTTGAGCTTATCATTATTACCTTAAAAATAGTAGAAACATTACAATTTCTCAGGAGACAGGCAATTAGGCTTGTCTTTTTTTAATAGCCTTCTCAAATAAAATCCCCAACAATTTTCTCAATCAATTAAGCATTTAAAGGAAGATAGATATGAAAATTTCCATTTTTATATAAATAGGATGGGAAAATAATCTAATTATTTATTCTAAATTCTCTAATAAATATATACTATGGCAAAAATAAGAAAATTTGACCAAATTTTTTAAAAAATTAGGAAACCTCTTGAATCAGTTTTGTTTTACAATTATTATAAAATTAGTTAATTTGAGTTAAAGAGATTAGTGTTAGGGTCCCCGGACCCAAATAAAAACTTCTTTTGTCACATGGGTTCTTCTTTTGTTTGCCCTCATTTAGGTATCTTGTTTGATTTGTTTCTGTGGAAGGGTGTTTTCAGGACTATAGTGTTCGGCATCAGCAGTCGTTGTTTGGCGTTTCACCTGTTTTTGTCCCGATATTAACCAGGACACTGTCCCAAGCATCCGGACGCTGCTGCTGTTATTCTTTTCTAAGCCAAATCATATGCCTTTAACAACGACTTGTGAATTATAGGTTTTTGGAGACAGGTTACGGGACGCTAATCAGTACAATTGATTAGATCTTTGTAGCGTTGGCGATTTTCTTCAGGTGTGCGTTCTTCCGAATATTGTAATGCCGCATAGGCTTTTGCAAGCCGATTTCTACGATATTGAATTTTGCGGCGGATCGTCTTCGGGAAGAGAGAGCAGTTCTTCATCTTTGGCATCCGCTTCTTTGACTTCTTCCACCATTTGTTTGACTCTTTTTCGATACGCTGAGTTTCCCATTTTATCTGCTTCCGTAACGATTTTTCTGTTTTGCTTGATCTTTTATTTTCTGTCTAATCCGAACTAAAAAAAATTGGTTTTTCAACAGACTTTTTAGGAGGTTTCTGGCATGCACCTGCCATTCGGTCACTAACCGAATGCAGTAAAGGACACTGTGGCGCTTGCCAGCCATTAGGGTATTGAGGAGGTGATCAAAATGCTAGGTGACAGTATTTCGTCGAAGTGGACAAGTCGTGACCAAATGACCTCGGACCGAGGGGTGGTCATGGAGGAAAAAATTGATGCCTAGTGACAAAGAAGAGTCATGATCACGGGACCGCCAACGAGGGAAAAAACTCTTCCCGCATCGACACGGTATGTGGGCGGTGACAAACTAACTTATAGAGTAAATTTATTAGTCGAATGAATGAGGAGGAATGAAATAATGAAAAATTATTTGTATGAGAAAAAAAAGAGGAAACCTTTGACTCGAACAATCAAAGCGACGCTCGCCGTGTTGACAATGTCCATCGCTTTGGTAGGAGGCGCTACGGTGCCTGCATTTGCGTGGGTGAATCCGGGTTATCACTACCAGTACCCATCTGAAGGTGGAACATGGAGGTATGGATTCGTAAACGCCGGGCTCCGTTCTGAGTACAACCACCCGACAAAGGTCCACGGCTCGACAGTGCAAAAGCTCATCGATGGAAAAGTGGATAAAACGAATAGAAGCATTGATACGGCTGCGGGCCGCTACTCTAATGCCTATGTCGGAGCCATAAACTCACCTGGTCTTAAGGGACGTTACTACTATCGCACCAACTAATCAAAGGGAAAACGGTTGCTGTCAACGGGGCTACCAAAATAAAAACAGTGGAAATAGATTTAAATCTCTCGAAAATAACGGCCAGCGGAAACCTCGATTTCATAGGTAGGGATGCCGTCAGCAGGTGCAAGAAGTGTAAACAACAAAGCCCGCGACATCCACTATAATACGCTAATACAAAGCGGGATCTCCTAGAACTTTCTGGATCTCGCCTAAGGACATACCGGATTTTAGGTTTGGATTACCAATTAAGTTAGCTTGTCTTTTCGCCCACTACCGTGTCGATGCGGGAGCAATTTACCCAGAAGCACTTACCGATTGATAGTTTTTTATTCCGGTGATCGCAAATTTTCATAAAACTCTGGATATTCAGTAGGGTAATACCCCGCTTTGAGGGGCGCAGCACTTTATGCGTCAAAAGTATTTATTCTTAAATTTTTAAATTAAATTTCTTTTAAAAAATATTATATTCCCATCATAGTATGTATCTATATACAAAGGAGATGCTTTGGTGCACTGCCAAAGCATCTCCTCAAAAGATAGTGCATATCTGAGGAAAATAACATAAAATGCAACTAATAAGTTTTTGGGAAATAATAGGTCCATTTAATTTTGTGGTTTTATCTTGGTAGCCTTAGCAGTAAGTTATGTTATGTGGTGCAATCCTCTACTTTTCCAGGCTTAGTGTTGATGCCGGCCATTATTCAGAAAATTTGACAAGAAACAAATTCCTTGTGCCCCGGCAGCCAATAGGTTACTTATGGTACAACAAGTGAAATTTGCTAGTTATAAAGGAATTAATGTTTGTGACGAAGAAGAAATAGTATGTCACGACACCGTCTACAAGAAAGAGAGAAAACCGTTCTCGTATTAATGTGATAGGTGGGTGATGATTAATCGGCTTGAAGAGTAAAAATAGTTAAGTAAATGAGGAGGAATGGAATAAATGAGTGCCGCTTTTTATAGCGTTGAATTTGATGGGAGGTACAGATGTTGATTGAAGCACAGGGCATTTCAGTAGCAATTGGTGGGCGGACCGTGCTTGACGGTGAGACCATTCAGTGCCCACCAGGGGTCATGACAGCCCTCGTTGGTCCAAGCGGATGTGGAAAGACTACACTTTTGCACTGCCTCGGACTATTGCTCCCGGTTAATCAGGGACGCATCTTGATAGACGGACACGATGTCACTAGCTACGGTACTGCGGCGCGGCGACGGTTTTGGCGTGATCATGCGGCGTTCATTCTTCAGGATTACGGCATTATGGATGAGGAGTCGGTGGCATTTAATGTCACCATGCAGGCGAGCATCCTTGGACGGCGTGTCACGGGAAATCAAGAGCGGTTGGCGCAGGTGCTCGAGCAGACGGGTCTCCAGGGTCGAGAAGGCGAGTTGGCTAGCCACCTTAGTGGGGGCGAGAAGCAGCGACTCGCACTGGCTCGTGCCATCTACAAGGACGCTGCATTCCTGTTTGTTGATGAGCCGACCGCCTCGCTTGACTCAACCAATCGGCGAAAGGTCATCGATCTGTTTGTGGACTTCGCTGCACGTGGCCGCACGGTTATTGTGTCGACGCACGACTCTGAGATGATCAACGCGTGTGGTGCTCGGCATGAGGTCGGTACCAACAGTTCGTCAAAACAAGTGTCGACCAGCGAACCCGGCAACTTAGGAGGTTCCTCATGAAATCAGCCACAAAGATCATAATCGGTGTCGTCGTCGGATTATTGCTTGTAGTTGGAACAGTTGCATTCTTAAACGGATGGATCACAGTGTCGAGAGACACTCATCCGCCGTGCGATCAGCTGCCGAACGTAACAGAGGCCAATGCAGCGCTTGCCAGACATCAAGACCTCGTCGAGGAGATTAAAGCTTTGGGTGATGACATTACGGTCGAAGTAGGAAAGCCGTGTCCTGATGACCAGAACCGAGGGCTGGTCATGGTTAGCTATGGTTCAAGATCCGAGCATGACGCAATCTCCGACCTGCTCAGCCGCCGCGACGGGTTTGGGGTCCCAGTGCACCTGGTGAAGCGCTAACTCAACTTCCATAAAATTCACTCGGTGTAACCGTTTCCTGCTGCTTACGGCAAGCCTAGCTCCCCGTTTTGCCAAGCGGTACGAACCTGATGCAGACAACTACGCCAAGTACGAGGCGCTGGCTAGGCTTTAATATGGGCCCTTGGAGAATTGATAGAAGGCAGAGATAAGCGAGTAGAGGAGTAGAAATATTGACAAAAATAGTTGAATAAATGAGGAGGAATGAAATGAAGGGGGAACATTACCTGTTAATCGAGGCAATTACGCCAGTCCCCGGCGATACCGGTTGTGTTCGCCGGGGCTTAGCATGGCAATTTTCATATAGTTCTTGGAGGTCAAGCTTGTGTATAAACGTATTATAGTGGCTGTCGCGGGCGCGTTGTTTGCACTGCTTGCGCTACTGGCGGCGATCATCACCGACCTATATGATCGAGACTTTCCTCAGGCGATTGGTGTCGAGAGCAGGTTAAACCTCGATTTCAGCGAATCAGGGCTTTCTATTACTGAAGCGTTTGCGAAGCTGGAGAAGCTCGATGCGCGCTGGGATCTTGGGCTGGTCAAGGTTGCGCCAGACCTTGCAAGCGACGGCGATGGCCAGGTCTTCGTAGCACTTAACGATAGAGATCTGCCCGACGAATTTACTTGGTTTGGCGGCGATGGTGCAGGCAAGATTGTCGGTAAGGACCGGCTTGAAACCTCCTACCCCGATGGGTTCTATCTCGTGACCGGTGAAAAGGCTCACTTGAGCGAGTTCGAGGACACGCTGAATAGTGAAGGCGTGAAGGTCGGTCGCGGGGATGCGTCAATTTTTAAAAGCCTTGAATTCGTTGTGCGAGAAAGAGGATTTGCTGCCGCCGTTCTTGCAGCATTTGCGCTGATTGCAGCGCTTGCGTTGTTCTGGTTGTCGTTAAGAGCGCGTGGGCGTGCCCTTCGGGTTCTGGGCGGGTGCCCGACCTCGCGGATTCAGGTGCAGGACCTGGCCGGTTTTGGGGGTGCGCTGCTGGTTTCGGCGGTTGCTGTAGCACTGGTTGCGTCTTGCTACGTAGGTTTGTTTCATGGCTGGATATATGTCGGTACCTTCCTTAAGGCGTTGTTCAGTCTGCAGATCGCTGTTATTACCGTATCCCTGTTGGCTACGCTGGTCATGTCAGCTTCCGCATGGCCTAGCGCTACCATGATCGCCACCAGACAACCTGCGGTTAAAAGCTTGCGTTCAGCTGCCATCGTGATCCAGGCGTTAACGTTCCTCCTGGTGGTAGCTGCGGCTGGACCTGCTTGGTCCGCATACAAACATTCCTCAGCTATAGCTGCTGAAATGGCTCAGTGGAAGAAACTCGCAGATCAAGTCGCGATTGTGTTTGCGACAGACGTTGACGAGATGAATCACATGGAGCCGCAGATTGGTAAACTGGTAAAGGATGCGGAATCGCTTGATAAGGTAGCTTTTTCCTACACATATACTGAAGAAATGCCAATGCCAGTCGATTTTGGAGAGTACTCGGCCATCTCTTACGTGAACCAGCGTTGGCTTGATATGGTGACCATGGATGCACCACAACCTGCTGTTACAAAGGTGCCTTATCATAGCATTCCAAAAGGGCTTGTCAAAATGATTCGAGAAGAGGCTGAGCTTTTGTCGAGGAAAGAGCTTTCCGATGAGAAGTTCGGTAAGTTCAAGTTCTTGCGGCCGATTGACGGATTCCGGTTGCCGGTAGCCCAAGGAGGAGGAGGGGAAAGACTTCACTTTGCGGACGATGTCCTAGTTGTTGTCGTGCCCTCGCTCTACGATACCTATAACGATTCTGCCTTGACTTCCATGGTCTCAGGTAGCAACATCGTATTCACTGGTGTAACAGCTACGCAGGAATTGTTAGAGAAACACGGCCTTGACGTGAAGGCGCTGCGTGATCGAGATATCAACGGCGAACTGAAAGTTGTCTATGTTGCCGAAGAGGGGATTCTCCGCGCGCAGTTCGCAGCGTACGTTGTATGGTTGTTGAATCTTGCGCTGATTGCATTGGTTATTGCCTTCACTGTCGCTGCTGCGATTAGTGCATTGATAACCGCGCTGCTGCAGGCGAAGCGTGACTTCCCGCTGCGGGTGGCAGGCCAGTCATGGGTACGGATTCTCCGGAGCCGTGTAGCCAAAGAAATGCTTGCTGGGATCGGTCTTGTGGGCGTTGTTGTTTTGCTCCAAAGGCCTGATGAGATAGGGGCTGTACTAGTGGCCGCGGTGTATGGGTTGCTTGTTGTGCCGCTGAGTCATCTGTTTGCTGTACGTTGGTGTTTCGATAGAGTCAGCAAACGGCGAATTTGACCGGAGGTAAGATGTTGGATGAAGCCCAGGGCTTTTCAGTAGCAATTGGCGGTCGGTCCGTGCTTGAAGGCAAGGACCGTTCGTCTTTCGCCCGGGATCATGGGCGGCACTCTGGTTGGTCTGAGCGAATAATTTTCGAGATATTAGTTATACGGTGATTATTACAGATGGGAAAGAGAAATTTCTGAATAGTATTTTTAACCCAAAGCTTATAAATGAAGAAGCTGAATTTTGTCAATCGTTTCAGACTAATAAAAATAGTTGAAGAAAATGGTTGTATTGATTTCGAAAAGGAGAGGATAAGACAGAGCTTAATCATATTAAGAGTATGTATAAAAGATAAGCCGTTGTTATGTCAACACAGGTGACGAGATTTTAGTAAGGTAGGTTTCTAAATGGATTGAATGGGATGCCGAGTATGCATATGAGTATTGGACTCCAATCAAACAAGGTTTATCACTGAGTGATACAGAGAAAAGAGCGACAAAAATAGGTATTGAACAACCAAAAGAAAATTTCTGTTGAATTAATCGACTAAGGAAATATATCTTAAAACGGGAGTGTGAATGTTAAAAGGAGCTAGTTGATAAGCTATAAGGCCAATGTCAAAGCCCCTAAAAGCCCATCGTACCATGGCTGCTTATCTCAAGACCCCACTCAAATCCATCCTTTCCCCTCCGCAATCCTTGCCGCTTCCATCCGGTTTTTCGCATCCAGCTTCTGCATAATCTCAGAAATATAATTCCGGACGGTCCCTGACGACAAGAAGAGCTCCTTAGAAATTTCTTTCGTCGTCATTCCCAAAGCCGCCAATCGCAGGATTTCCTGTTCGCGTTCGGTGAGCGGGTTTACTTTGCGGATGGCATCAAAGGTGAGTTCCGGGCTGAAGATTCGCTTGCCTTCCGTGCATTTTCGGATGGCGTCTGCGAGGTCGTCGATTTCTCCGTCCTTGAGCAGATAGCCGTGGACATTGCTTTTGACGGCGCGTTCGAAGTAGCCGGGGCGGGCAAATGTTGTTAAAATGATAACCTTACTTCTTGATCCTCGATTCGTCAGCTCTTCAGCCACTTCCAAGCCGCTTTTGACGGGCATTTCGATATCCATAAGACAGACGTCCGGTTCTAGTTTCAGAATTGCGGTGAGCGCTTCTTCGCCGTTAGTCGCCTGGCCGATCACTTCCATGTCTTCTTCAAGATCTAGCAAAGCCCCCAGTGCGCTTAACAGCATTCTTTGGTCTTCGGCAATAAATAAACGAATCATTGGATTGTTTCCTTTCGTTCAGCTTTCTTTACAATCGGAACGGCGATGCTTAAAACCGTGCCGTTATGGGTTGAAACGTCGAGAGCGCCATCGATTAATGCAAGTCTTTCCTTCATTCCACGCAGCCCGTTTCCAAATGGTGTTTGCTGATCCATCCCCATTCCATCGTCTTTGATGGTAATGCTTATTTTTTCATCTGTTTGAGGGATGGAAATGGTGCAATGGGTGGCACGGCTGTGTTTGACGATATTTGTGGCGGCTTCGCGTATACACATGCTGACAATGTTTTGTGTGACAGGTGAGATATTTGAAAAATCGGAATCTCCTATGTATTCGAATGTGATGTCTGCAGCCCGCAGGATTTGCTGGATATGGATAAGCTCTTCTGCGATCGTTGCCGTTTTCATATCAGACACGAGTTCTCGGACTTGTTTTAAGGCTGCTCTTGATGTGGTTTCCATTTCTCTTGCTTCTTTTCGCGCCCGTTCGGGATCGCTGGCGATGGTACGCTGGACGAGCTGGCTTTTTAATGTGAGCAGTGAGAGAGTATGGCCCAGTGTATCATGCAGATCGCGGGCGATTCGTACACGCTCCTCGCGCTTGACCAGTTCCTTAATTTGCTGATTTGCCTCATCAAGCTTTTGTTCCAGTTCCATACGGCGGTTCATGGAGCGGATGCCGTATGGTGAAATGAGCATAATCACGAGAAAGGGCAGAAAATAAAAGAGCTGGTTTTGCAGTGACGGATCATTCAGCAGATGATAGATAAAAGGGGCGACCAATACAACAACCAGGCTGGCAAGCCCGCGCCGGAACGTCTTTTTTTCCCGGTAATAGCCGATAAAGTTCGCTGAAAAAAAACCTAAAAAGACTAAGTTGATATCATAAAATACAGTGTAGATCAAAATGATCGAAAGCTGGATGGCCAGCCAATAAGTAAATAATTTTTTTTGCGGCGAAATAAAAAAAAGCTGGCGGTACGTCACCAAGAAAAGCAGCACGAGTCCAAAACCGATCAGCTGTTTGATCCCCGAGGTTTGATTTGTCAAATAAGAAATAGGCAGCAGTAAATAGATTAAAAAGATATAGGGAAAAAAGCCGTACTGTTTTGGAAACATGCTGAAGTTTTTTTTCATTCTTGCTCACACCGCTTCTTGTTTTCTTCTTATATATTTAGATAGTAGCATAATAACGACTAAATAGGCGAATAGGACGAGAATATTTTTCCAGTTTGGCATTTGGCCTCGAACGATTTCCCAAGCACCGCTGCCATAATGATAGGACGGCAGCCAAAAGCCGATATTCTGCATCATTTTCGGCATAATTTCAAGCGGCATCCACATCCCTCCGCATACAGCGAGCCCCATATACAACACATTGCTGATTCCGGCTGCTGTATCCACTTTTTTCATCATCCCGATCAATGTCCCGATCGCCAGAAACGGGAGCGAGCCAAGCAGGGCCCACAATCCGCTCAAGAACCATTCCAATGGAGATAAAGAAACGCCGTTGATCAAGGCGCCGGCTAAGAAGATAACTGTAATCGAAAGAATATGAATGACGCTTTGCCCCGCCATTTGAGCGATAAAATAAATGTGGTCGGGAAGAGGCGTTACGCGTATGAACGTCGACCAGCCTTGGGTGCGTTCTTGAACCATGCGGATGCCGAGCGTCATGATCGAAGAACCCATGACGCTGAATGTTGTCATCGACATTAAATAATGCGCATTCCAAGCCGCAGGGTCCGGAGCATTCGTATTGACGACATTTGTAAAAATATAATAAAAAGCAATCGGCATGACCAATGACCAAAAGACAAAATAGCGGTTTCTAAGCATTCTTTTGATTTCCATTCGGCACTGCATCTGAAATACATTCATTTTACATCGTCTCCTTTGCCTGTCAGTTGGCGAAATGCCTCTTCAAGATTTCCGCGTTCAATTTGAATATCATAAGCGCCGATCTTTTCTGAGAAAATGAGTTCCAATATTTTGTCCGTACTGGCCGTGTCGATGTAAACCCGGTTGTTTTTACGAAAAATCTGTTCGGTTTGCGGGTGCTGACACAGTTTCTCGAGTGACTGTTCCGGATCGACTATAAATGAAACCGAATGCTTCGATATTCTTGATTTTATTTGGAGCGGCGTCCCGTCAGCAACTACCTTGCCGTCTTTAAACAGCAAGATTCGTTGCGCGGCATCATCTGCTTCCTGTAAGTAGTGTGTAGAAAAAATGATCGTTTTTCCTTGCTCTGCGAGCGATTGAACCGTTTGCCAAAAGCGGTTTCTTGAAGTGATATCCATGCCGACCGTGGGTTCGTCGAAGATCATCAAATCTGGATCACCGGCAAGCGCCAAGGCAAAGCCGAGACGCCGTTTTTGCCCGCCGGACAACTTTTCCGCCTGTGTTTTTAAATCCTTGTCTGTTAAATCTGTCAACGCTCTAAGCTTTTGAAAGGATAGAGGCTTTGGATAGTAGCTCCGGATGAGTTCGATGATTTCACCTGCACGCAAACCAGGCATGACGCTGACTTCCTGGAGCATCGTGCCGACTTTTTCACGCACCCGTTTTTCTTGCGGCATGGAATCGAATAATGTGATGTTGCCTGCCGTCGGTTTTAACAGCCCCAATATCATAGAAATTGTTGTTGTTTTCCCGGCCCCGTTTGGCCCTAGAATGGATACAATTTCTCCTTTTTTAATTGAAAAATCTATCTGATCAACCGCCGTTTTTTGGCGGAATGTCTTTGTCACATTCGTCAAGTTCACAACATTGCTCATGGCTTACAGACCACCTCCTGATTTACTCATTTCATTGTATAAGCTGAGGGAGGCGGATTTTAGTAAGTGATGTCATGAAAATCGGGTGACAAATGTCATTTTTATCGATATTGACGCAATATTCCTTCAAGGATATAATATGGAAATCATTTAAGGGGGGATGGCAGGGTGTTAAAAAAACCAAAAGTTTTCATAACAGCGGTTATCTTAGCTCTCAGCAGCTTTGCGGGGACGGCTGCATATGCGCAATCAGGCTACTTTAATACGTATACCGATTATGTTTCCATGTCTAAGTCTGGGTATTTCACGGCGATGCAGGGGATGTGCGTTGACCGCAATAACAATGTGATCTACGCTGCAAAATTGAATAACGCGAATCACACGACGCAGTTATTCTCTGTGAAAATGAGCGGTACGGCAAGCAATAGAACTGTTGCACTTCTTAAAAATTCGGATACCAATACCACGAGCTATGATTTAGGGCACGCCAATGACTTGGCTGTCAAAGCTTCTGCGGGCGATAAAAACGTCAGCGTTTATGTGGCGCCGATGTCCGACGGCACTAAGTATGCCAATAAAATCGTGAAGCTCAGCGTCGATACAACGAAAAATACTTATAAAGTGGCTAAAACGTATGTACTGAATTATCAAGGTTCGAATTTGTCGATTGGCGGTATCACATACTCGGTTGGGACAGATAAATTTATCGTAAGATCGGGAAAAAGGTTTTTTATTGGGACATTCAATGATACAACCGGAAAATTCGACTATGAAGCAACGTTTAAATTGAACTATTCGAAAGCAGTTGTGAATCATCAGACAATGGATGTTTCTAATTTCATTCAGCAAGGAATCTCCTTTTACCAGGGGACATTATATGTGCCGCTTACAAAACCGGACAGCAATGGCAATGCTTCGAATGTGAGCATTATATTGACATACCCTTTAAATATCAATGAAATGATTAAAGAGCAAAAAACAAACCCGGTTCCGGACTTTTCGAAGGAATTGTTTACTCGCAGCGATTTATCTTTCAGGATTACCAGCAGCGCTTACACGCTTTTTGAGATAGAGGCTGTCGATTTTGATGACGGGACGCTTTACTTTAATACGAATCGTGGAAAAAGCGGAACGCAAAACGATATGATCGCAACATTTAATGATTATAATTATTATAAGTAATTGGCGTGTTATTTTTGGTGCAAGGGAGCGTTCTCTTGCACCATTTTTGCGGCGCAAAGGGAGGTCAATATGTATTTTTCGGCAAAGAAAAAAATAAGAGGCTGGAAAAGACTGAAACGAAGAATAGAATGGTGGAAATCAAACAATATTCAATTGAATATGAAATATTTAAGAGATCAACATAGAGATTACGTTAAATTATGGATATCTCCTTTTTACGGGCTTCAAACAGTGACTCCTCCATTATGGTATAGACGCTTGCTCTTGAAGGCGATAATCGATGTCTATCATGAGTGGCATAAGCAATTGAAAGCTGAAAATGAAGATTTCTACTTGAAAATTTGGCTGTATGAGCCTGATTTTATCCGTTCACAAATTGTGGCTGCTTATAAAGAAGCGATCGATTTTTACAGTGATTCTTTCGACAAGCAAGAAGAAACGGAAGCATCCCCTTTGAAAATATACGAACCTTTAGAACATGAGCTGAATGCATTTGTATGGGAACCTCATATTCATACCGTGTATTACTGGCTGTCTGATCTGGAGGAAGACCTCGAACTAGGGTTGAGAAGCAGAGGCGATGTGTTGCGCATAAAAGAAATCTCCTATTCAAAAGATAATGACGGAAAAGATGAGTGGTATAAAGTGAACGCAGGAACTGTATGGATTGGTTCATTAAAAGAGGTGCCGCAGAAATAAGGCCGGTTGTATTGACACCGGCCTTTCACTAAAAAACTGAGACTGTTCACTGTTTATGAGATGCTGGAGAAATCAAACGGCTGATCGTTCGTCAAATGAAAGAATTCTTTCAAGTGTAATGCTTGGGCGATTAAGTCTCCAATCTCAAGTACTTCGCTTCTTCCCTGTTCAACTGCAGGAAGGGCTGCTCCTATTAAATGGGAGATGGCTGATTTAAGTTGATATGAAATCGTGCACTAATGATGCGATCTGGTTCAGTTATGTCACTTTGTTAAAAGAAAAAGTATCCCGCCTAACATACAAATGATGATAAAGAAAGCAGTTGAGTTCATAAAAGATTTTTCATTTCTCATTTTAAGTAACCTCTATTCATGAAGACTAATATTAACACTATTTAAATCTATAGTACCAAATGATTAAAGAAGGATTCTATTGTAAGAGGGTTACTTGCCGAGAGGACGCCTCTGTGCCGAGGCGCACTGCTTGAGGGATGCTTCCATTGGCAAACTCGAATGAGCCGTGAATGCGGGGAACAGATACAGAAAAACGCTATGCTGAAACTTCAGCATAGCGTTTTTTATAGATTAATTTCGGATCAGATAATCAAACGCGCCTAAAGCAGCATTCGCTCCGGACCCCATTGAAATAATGATTTGGTTATACGGGCTGTCTGTGCAGTCGCCGGCAGCGAATAGACCAGGGATAGTTGTTTCGCCGCGTTTATCGACTACGATTTCGCCGATGCGGTTGCGTTCAACGGTATCAGGCAGCCATTCCGTGTTTGGCACAAGACCGATTTGGACGAAGACGCCTTGGAGCTCGACGTGTTTTTCTTCTCCTGTTTCACGGTCTACGTAAGTGATGCCGTTTACGTTTTCATCGCCCGTGATTTCTTTTGTTTGGGCGTTTTTCACGACAGTCACGTTAGGGAGGCTGTAGAGACGTTTTTGCAGAACTTCGTCAGCTTTCAGCTCCGGTGCGAACTCAAGAACAGTCACGTGGTTGACGATACCTGCAAGGTCAATCGCTGCTTCGATACCGGAGTTTCCGCCGCCGATGACGGCTACGTCTTTGCCTTCAAACAATGGTCCGTCACAGTGCGGGCAATATGCGACACCTTTGTTTTTGAACTCTTGTTCACCAGGTACGCCGACATTGCGCCAGCGCGCCCCTGTTGAAAGAATGACGGTTTTGCTTTTCAGAACAGCGCCGTTTTCGAGTTCTAGATGGAAAAGATCTTTTTTCTCGAGACCTTTTGCGCGTTGCAGGTTCATGACGTCGATCTCGTAATCCTTCACGTGTTCTTCAAGGCTTGCCGCAAGCTTAGGCCCTTCGGTGCGCTTCACGCTGATGAAGTTCTCGATGCTCATCGTGTCAAGGACTTGGCCGCCGAAGCGTTCGGCAACGATTCCCGTGCGGATGCCTTTGCGGGCCGCATAGATTGCTGCGCTTGCGCCGGCAGGTCCGCCTCCGACAACGAGTACATCGAACGGATCTTTATCGGAAAGCTCAGACGCATCTGTGCCGCTGCCCATCTTCGCAAGAATTTCTTCAAGCGTCATTCGGCCGCTTCCAAAGGATTCGCCGTTCAAGTATACGGTCGGCACAGCCATAATGTTTTTGCTTTCGACTTCTGACTTGTATGCCGCACCGTCGATCATCGTGTGTGTGATGTTCGGGTTGAGCACGCTCATCATGTTCAATGCCTGCACAACGTCCGGGCAGTTGTGGCATGTGAGGCTGATATAAGATTCGAAGCGGTATTCGCCGCTGATGTTTTTGATTTGATCGATGATTTTTTGATCGACTTTCGGCGGTCTGCCGCTTACTTGCAAGAGTGCCAGCACCAAAGATGTGAATTCGTGACCGAGCGGAACCCCGGCGAATGTGACGCCTGTATCTTCTCCGGTACGATTGACGCTAAAGCTTGGCGTTCTGTCGAGCTGCGCCTTTTCAACAGTGATTTTTGATGACATGGAAGCCAGCTCTTCTACAAGAGCCAGCATATCCTTAGAGACACTGTCATCGCCTGTACTGACTTTAAGGACGATGTCATTTTCAATCATCTGCATGTATTGGTTTAATTGTGCTTTGATATTTGCTTCAAGTACCAATTGAATGCACTCCTTAGATTTTGCCTACTAGGTCAAGGCTTGGTGTCAGTGTTTCAGAACCTTCTTCCCATTTAGCCGGGCAAACCTCACCTGGGTTTTGGCGGACGTATTGAGCCGCTTTTACTTTGTTGATCAGGGTGCTTGCATCACGGCCGATACCGCCTGCGTTGATTTCAACAGCTTGGATCACGCCGTCCGGATCGATGATGAATGTTCCGCGGTCAGCAAGACCTTCTTCTTCGTTCAGCACTTCAAAGTTGCGGGAGATCGTTTGAGACGGGTCGCCGATCATCGCGTAAGTGATTTTGCCGATTTTCTCAGAGCTGTCATGCCATCCTTTATGTACGAAGTGAGTGTCTGTAGAAACAGAGTATACTTCGACACCAAGTTCTTTTAAAGCAGCATATTCGTTTTGAAGATCTTCAAGCTCAGTCGGGCAAACAAATGAGAAATCCGCTGGATAAAAGCAGAAAATGCTCCATTGGCCTTTCAGATCTTCGTGTGTAACATCGATAAACTCACCGTTTTTGTAAGCTTTCGCTGCGAATGGTTGTACTTCTTTTCCGATTAGAGACATAATATCGTCCTCCTGAATGTAGTTTAAGAGAAATAAAAATTGTAAACTTTATTTCTCTGTAATTATTATAATTATATACAAATTATCAAATAATAAATATTTTTTGTCAAGGGGAAAGACCTTTAATTTTTTGTTAAGTATTTCAGCTAAAGAAAAGAGTTGGAGTTTCATAACTTTGAAATAGTATGATTGGCACAAAAGATAGAGTGGTGAGAATGAAGAGACCTAATTGAAAACGAAAAGCCGTCGGAATGACGGCTTCTTTGGCTAAACGCCTTTATACGCGGAACGGTAAATCTCAGCAAGCTCCGAAACGAGCGGCAGTTTCGGATTGGCTGTCGTACACTGATCTTCAAAGGCGCGTTCGGCCATGAGATCCACTTTGCTTTCAAATGCGGCGGCATCCACGCCGTTTTGTTTAATGCTCATCGGAATTTTAAGCTCTTTGGCAAGCGAGATGATCTCCTGGATCAGGCTTTCAACGCCTTCTGAAGTTGTTTTTGCAGGCAGGCCGAGCGTTCTTGCAATCTCCGCGTAGCGCTGGTCGGCAACGAAGTGGCTGTATTTAGGAAATGCTGTGAACTTTTTCGGCTTCGCTGCATTATAGCGGATCACGTGCGGCAGAAGGATGGCGTTTGCCCGTCCGTGAGCGATGTGAAACTCCGCGCCAAGCTTATGGGCTAAGCTGTGGTTGATGCCGAGGAAGGCATTGGAAAATGCCATTCCGGCAATCGTTGATGCATTATGCACTTTTTCGCGGGCCAGCTCGTCGCTGCCGTTTTTGTATGCTCTAGGCAGGTATTCGAAGATCAGCTGGATGGCCTTCATGGCCAAGCCGTCTGTATAGTCGTTAGCCATGCACGATACGTATGATTCAATTGCGTGTGTTAATACGTCCATTCCTGTATCAGCCGTAATATGTTTCGGCACGGTCATGACAAATTGCGGGTCAATGATCGCGACGTCCGGCGTTAATTCATAATCGGCCAGCGGATACTTCGTATTCGTTTCTTTGTCTGTAATGACAGAGAATGAAGTGACTTCAGATCCTGTGCCTGATGTCGTCGGGATTGCGACGAATTTTGCTTTTTCGCCCAGTTTCGGGTATTTGACAATGCGCTTGCGGATGTCCAGGAATTTTTGCTTTAAGCCAAAGAATTCAGCATCCGGGTGTTCATAGAACAACCACATTCCTTTTGCGGCATCCATTGCAGAACCTCCGCCGAGGGCGATGATGACATCCGGCTGGAATTTGGCCATCATGTCGACGCCGTTCATTACTGTTTCAATTGAAGGATCGGGCTCGACATCAGAAAAAATTTCACAATGAACGTAATATGGACGCCTTCTTAAGTAGTGAAGGACGCGGTCTACATATCCGAGTTTCACCATTCCCGGATCGGTGACAATCAACGCTTTTGAGATGTCAGGCATTTTCGCTAAATATTGGGTTGCGTGTTTTTCAAAATAGATTTTTGGAGGCACTTTAAACCACTGCATATTGACATTCCTTTTCGCCACTTTTTTCGTGTTGATTAAATGAACAGCTCCTACGTTTGACGAGACGGAGTTCCCGCCATATGTGCCGCAGCCGAGCGTTAAGGAAGGCATATAGGCGTTGTAAATATCGCCGATCGCCCCTTGTGACGACGGTGCATTGACGATGATCCGCCCGGCTTTCATCCTTAATCCGAATTCTTTAACGGCTTCTTGATCGTTCGTATGAATCACCGCCGAGTGGCCGGTTCCGCCGAACGCCAGCATGTCCTCGGCACATTTTAATCCCTCTTGAAGCCCGCTGACTTTGTAGCATGCTAAAACAGGGCTCAGTTTTTCTCTGGACAGTGGGTCATCCGGACCTACGCCTTCTAATTCGGCGATGAGGATCTTTGTATCTTGAGGCACTTTTATACCGGCCATTTCAGCGATTTTGAATGCCGGCATGCCGACGATATCAGCGTTTACCGCGCAAGTATTTTCATTGATGACCAATTTCTCGACCTTTGATTTTTCGGTTTCATTTAAGAAATAGCAGTTGTTTCTTGTCAGTTCGGCTTTTACGTCTGAGTAGATGTCTTTGTCAATGATGACGGCCTGCTCTGATGCGCAAATCATGCCGTTGTCAAATGTTTTGGATAAGATCAGATCATTGACGGCTTGCTTCAGGTTGGCAGATTTCTCGATGTAGCATGGAACGTTTCCAGGTCCGACGCCAAGGGCCGGTTTTCCGGAGCTGTAAGCGGATTTCACCATGCCTGCGCCTCCTGTTGCGAGGATCAGGGAAACGTTCGGGTGGGTCATTAAGGCTTGAGTTGCATCCAGAGAAGGCGTTTCGATCCATTGGATGCAATTGTCGGGTGCTCCTGCCCTGATGGCTGCATCCCGAAGGATTCTCGCAGCTTCACGGCTGCATTTTTGGGCGGATGGATGGAAAGCAAACACGATTGGATTTCTTGTTTTGATCGCTATCAGGGACTTGAACATGGTGGTGGAAGTAGGGTTGGTCACCGGCGTCACGCCGGCGATGACACCGACAGGCTCCGCGATTTCAATGACTCCGTCGTGTTCGTTTTCATTGATGATGCCCACTGTTTTATCGTATTTGATATGATGGTAGACATACTCTGTGGCAAACATGTTTTTAATGATTTTATCTTCATAAACGCCGCGCTTCGTTTCTTCGACGGCAAGTTTGGCGAGAGGCATGTGCTGATCAAGGCCGGCAAGCGCCATCTGTTTGACGATCTCATCAATCTGCTCCTGATCAAAGCTGCGGAATTCTTCCAATGCCTTTAGGCCTTTTTCGACTAGCTGATCAATCATGTTTGAGGCATTTTGCTTTTGTTTCATGTCCTTTTCTTCGATTGCCATTGTAAACCCTCCAGTGAATGAATAGGAATTTGAATACAACAGGATGTCCAGGGATGAATGATGCCGGTATAGTTTGTGAAACATTTCACAAGTAAGATTAAAAATTTTTATCCCTGAAGTGAATCTTATGCGGATTGTCTGGTTTATTTTGGCATCAGTCCTCCTTTTCTGTGGCTGAATTTATCATATCACGAATTTTAAATATAAGTTTGTGAAATGTTGAACAAAGTATGAAATTCATTCTTGAGTAAAATAAGAATGCACCCCGAGATCCGGGGTGCAGCTTTTAATGCCAGTCCGTATGAAACACGCCTTCCATATCCGTCCGCTCATACGTGTGAGCGCCAAAATAATCGCGTTGCGCTTGCAGCAGGTTTGCGTTTGAGCGGCCCGTCCGGTAGCCGTCGTAATAGGAAAGGGCTGTGCTTAAGCACGGGAATGAGATGCCTGAGCTGATGCCTTCGCAGACGACCTTTCGCAAGCCGGACTGGTATTCTTTTAGTTTCTCAGCGAAGTCAGGTGCGACCAGCAGGTTGGACAGGTCCGGCTGTTTGTCGAACGCTTCGCTGATGAGATTTAAAAATTGTGCGCGGATGATGCAGCCGCCGCGGAAGATGAGGGCGATGTCCTTTAACGGCAGGTTCCATCCATTCAGGTCAGACGTCATTTTATATTGAGCGAAGCCTTGTGCATAGGCGCAGACTTTTCCCATGTATAATGCCTGTCTGACGTGGTCGATCCACACCTTCTTATCCAGGTGCTGTTCTTCTGTTTCAGGTCCGGCCAATACTTTTTCCGCAGCTGTCCGTTCGTCTTTTAATGATGACAGGTAACGGGCAAACAGGGATTCCGTGATAATCGATGATGGAATGCCGTTGTCGACGGCCTGCAGGCTCGTCCATTTGCCCGTGCCTTTTTGGCCGGTTTTGTCGAGGATGACGTCGATGAGCGGAGCGCCCGTTCGCTCATCCTTTTTCCGCAGGATCTCCGCTGTGATTTCGATTAAATAGCTTTTCAGCTCTCCTTGATTCCATGTGTCGAAAATGTCAGCGATTTCATCTATCGGCAAAAGAAGCTTTTCTCTTAAAAATGTATACGCTTCGGCGATGAGCTGCATGTCTGCGTATTCGATGCCGTTGTGCACCATTTTGACAAAATGACCCGCGCCTTTCGGACCGATGTAGACACAGCATGGATCTTCTCCCACTTGGGCAGCAATTTTTGTAAGAATCGGAGCTGCTTTTTCGTAGACGTCCCGATCTCCGCCGGGCATAATGGATGGGCCTTTTAAAGCGCCGACTTCGCCGCCGGAAATGCCGATTCCCAAGTAGCCGATTCCTTTTGATTTCAAACTGTCATATCTTCGTTCTGTATCTTCGTAGTGGGAGTTGCCGCCGTCCATGATGACGTCCCCTTCTTCAAGCAGAGGAACGAGCGAGTCAATGACAGAATCGACCGGTTTACCTGCTGTGACCATAAGAAAGATTTTTCTCGGTTTTTCTAAAGACTTTACGAAATCTTCAAGCTCATAGTACGGATTGACTGTTTGGCCTCCCGTTTTTTGGACGAGTTGATCGGTTAAATCCCTTGTGTAGTTATAGACGGCGACTTGTTCGCCTTTGCTTGCCATGTTCAGGGCGATATTGCTCCCCATGACCCCCAAACCTATGACACCGATTGTATTGCGCATGTAATACCTGCTCCTTCATTAAAACTTTTTTATACAAATAGACTTAACAATAAAGTAAATCCTAATCCGGCCACCGCAATAATTGTTTCAAGCAGTGTCCAGGTGGCAAATGTTTCTTTCATGCTTAGGCCGAAGTACTCTTTGAACATCCAGAAGCCCGCGTCATTGACATGGGAAGCGATTACACTTCCGGCCCCTGTTGCAAGCACAACCAGCGCAAGATTGACATCGCTTTGTCCGAGCATCGGAAGAACGAGTCCGGTCGTGCTTAATGCAGCAACTGTCGCGG
This sequence comes from Bacillus haynesii, assembly GCF_014042035.1. Taxonomy (NCBI): domain Bacteria; kingdom Bacillati; phylum Bacillota; class Bacilli; order Caryophanales; family Bacillaceae; genus Bacillus; species Bacillus haynesii. The sequence continues at coordinate 3,108,484 of NZ_CP059494.1, forward strand.
AACCTAAAGAGATGCGCAGAATCGCGGCGATGACCCAGGCGAGCAAGATCGGTGACATGGCTGTTCCTTTGAATAATTCAGCTACATAGTCGCCTACTCCGCCGTTGATCAAGACTTGTTTGAAGGCTCCGCCGCCCCCGATGATCAAGAGCATCATTCCGATTTGTGTAATGGCAGTTGAACAGGAATCCATCACTTGTTTGATCGGGATCTTTCTGGCGATACCCATTGTATAGATCGCGACCAACAGGGAGATGACCATCGAAGTCGAGGCATTCCCGATTAAACGAACCGCTGCCAGCAGGCTGTTGTCTGCAAGTCCCATCGTTTCTTGAATGAGCGTAATAACAGTCGAAATAGACATGATAATGACCGGAAGCATAGCTGTGAAGACGCTGATGCCAAAGGCTGGCGTCTCTTCAAGCTTGAACGTTTTCTGCTCACCGAGTGAAGCGATGCTGCCCATTTTTTCAAATGATTGCGGGACGATTTTTTTCGCCAGTTTCGTAAATAAAGGTCCGGCCAAAAGAACGGTTGGAATTGCAACAATGATACCGTAGAGCAGCACTTCCCCGATATTGGCGCCGAGTTCTCCCGCGATAGCCGTCGGTCCCGGATGCGGAGGCAGGAAGCCGTGTGTGACGGATAAGGCCGCCGTCATCGGAATTCCAAGGTATAAAATAGAAATCTTCAATTCTCTTGAAATGGCGAATACAATTGGAATCAATAAAACCAATCCGACTTCGAAGAATAATGCAACCCCGATGATAAAGGAGGCGATGACGACCGCCCATTGGATGTTTTTCTCCCCGAATTTGTTGACGAGGGTCATCGCAATGCGCTGAGCGCCCCCTGAATCCGCGATCAGCTTGCCCAGCATGGCGCCGAGCCCGAAGATTAATGCGATATGGCCAAGCGTTCCGCCGAGCCCTTCTTCAATCGTTTTGACGATGTCGTCAAGCGGCATTCCGAGTGCCAAAGCAACACCGAACGATACGATAATTAATGAAACAAACGTATTCAGTTTTAACCCCATAATCAAAAGCAATAGTGCGACAATCCCGATTGCTACGATCACTAATGGCATGATAACGCCTCCAATTCTCCCCTATTTTTTGCTGGATAAGCTTCTTTGATAATTTGCAATTTGTGTATACTCGTTTTCCAGTGCTCGAGATAAGTTGATAAAGATCGGCATTAATTTTCTGTATTCATTGGCCGATTCTTCTTTCGGCGCGTGTCTGTGCGTGCTTCCGATCATGTCGGAGACGACATCGAACGAATCGATTTTTCCCGTCGCGTACAGCCCCAAAATGCAGGCTCCGAGACAAGAGCTTTCATAGCTTTCCGGCACGACGACTTCCGATTCGAAAATATCGGCCATCATTTGCCTCCATACATCAGACCTTGCGAAACCTCCGGTCGCTTGAATTCGGGCAACTGGACCGTCCATGCATTCTGTCAACGCCAGGAAGACGGTGTACAGATTGTAAATAACCCCTTCCAATGCCGCGCGAATCATGTGTTCTTTTTTGTGCGACATGGTGAGGCCGAAGAATGAACCGCGCACATCCGGATTCCAGAGCGGCGCCCGTTCGCCTGCGAGGTATGGGTGGAACAGCAGTCCGTCGGCACCCGGTCTGACGCGTTCGGCAATTTTGGTCAAGACATCGTATGGATCAATGCCGAGACGTTTTGCCGTTTCGATTTCTGATGAAGCAAATTCATCTCTGATCCAGCGAAGGACGATCCCGCCGTTGTTGACTGGCCCGCCGATGACCCAATGGTTCTCAGTTAAGGCATAGCAAAAGATTCTGCCTTTTTCATCGGTCTGCGGCTCATCGATAATCGTGCGAATCGCACCGCTTGTCCCGATGGTGACGGCGATTTCGCCTTTTTTAATCGCGTTGACGCCGAGGTTGGACAGCACGCCGTCGCTGGCACCGATGACAAACGGCGTTTGCGGATCGATTCCCATCATCGCCGCCAGTTCCGGATTGCAATTATTGAAAATGGCTGTTGTCGGAACGAGCTTTGATAAGTGGTCGGGCGTGATGCCGGCAACGGTCAGCGCTTCTTCGTCCCAGTTCAATGTTTTGAGATTCATCATTCCCATCGCCGAAGCTAAGGAGTGATCAACGACATATTGATCAAATAGTTTTTTGAAAATATATTCTTTGATTCCGATATATTTTTTCGCTTTGGCAGCGGTTTCAGGATGTTCGTTTACAATCCACGCGATTTTGCTTAGCGGCGTCATTGGATGAATCGGCGTTCCCGTCCGTTTGTAGATATTGTGCCCGTTCATTTCTTCTTTGATTTTATGAGCCCAGCCTTCGCTTCTGTTATCTGCCCAAGTGATGCAGGAGGTGAGCGGCTTGTCGTTTTCGTCCATCGCAATCACGCTGTGCATCGCGCTGCTGAATGAAATGAATGACGGCTGTTTGTCAGGATGCTGCTGCATGATTTTCGCCGTTGACTGGATGACGGCCTGAAAGATCTCATCCGGGTTTTGTTCAGCGGTCGAGATGTCCGGTGTGTGAAGCGGGTAGCCTATGCTTTCCTTTTGGATCACGTCCCCTTTTTCACTGAATAAAACCGCTTTCGTGCTTGTCGTACCAATATCTATGCCTAACATATAACTAGTCATTTACTTGTTCGGCCCCTTTCGTCAGCATTTGTTGCGACAGCCACAGATCTTCAACTTTACCTTGCACGTCATCGAAATTTTGATGTAGGGATTTAAGCATCAGATCCCTGTCTTTCGTTTTGATCGCTTGGATATAAAGTTCATGGTTATCGAGAATTCGTTCAAAGTCTTCGTATTTTTCTTTTAAGCGGGCCCGCATGGATAAAAGAATAAAGCTTTCCATCACAGGTTTGAGATTGTTCCATATCATCAAAATGTAAGAATGATTGATGGAGCGGACAATCGTTTCGTGAAATAAGACGTCTTGAAATGAGAACTCGTCGGCATCTTTGTATTTGATGGAGACTTTCATCATCTCCAATATTTTGCTGAGGTCTGTTACCAGTTCGTCGACATTGGCCCGTCCAAGCCGTTCGAATACGAATGTTTCCATCACCAGGCGCACATCATAAATTTCTCCAATTTCTTTTTCGGTTAAACCGATGACAACGGCGCCCATCCGTTCCAAACGGATGATTTTTTCCGATGCCAGTATTTTTAAAGCCTCGCGGATGGGAGACCGGCTCACCGAGAATTCCGCAGCCAATTTATTTTCAGATAAAATGGTACCGCTTTCAATCAAGCCGGAAATAATGCGCATTCTCAGCTCGCATGCGACGCGAACACCTGTTGAAGCTCTTGAAAGCCACTTTTCCGGATATAAAAGGCCTTTAGATTCGCTCATACACTCACCTTCCTGTTATACGAGTATACTTGTATACAAGTATGATAACGCGATTTTTTTGATTATGCAAACACTTTCATTTCAAATTTTCCGAAAAATTTTTTCCATTTAGAAACCATTTGTTTTGCAGAAGCGCATTGAAAGCCCCGCTGAAGCAAAAAAGTAAAGGGAGCAGGGGCCCTTTATGTTTTGACCATTTCTGTGGCAATGTTGTACAAAACCTTTGGAAACACCTATCTTGGTTTCGTTTGTTAATTTAATTAATTAACCGTGGTACAATAAAACCTACGATAGGTGTAAATGGAGGATTTCACATGCAGCGCGGTACATTTCAATTAATGAAATCGGTGAACAAATCGATCATTCTTAATAAAATCAGAACTTCAGAGCCGATTTCGAGAGCCGAGATCGCCAAGGAAACAAAGATTACCCCTCCCACGGTCTCAAGCATCGTCAAAGAGCTGATCGGACAAGGGCTCGTCAAAGAAAGCACGCTCGGTCATTCGAGCGGCGGAAGGAAGCCGACAATGCTGCACATCAACACAGGTGCCTTTTATGTCATTGGCATTGATGCAGGGCCTGAGACGGTGGAGTGCGTCTTAACCGATTTAGCCGGAGCGATTCTGCAGCGGACATCGAGCCTGCTGAAAAAGCCGCTGACAAACGAGAGGTTCATGGATGTTTTAAAAGAAAGTATCTATGCCATTTTGGGACGAGCCGATGTCGATCAAGAAAAGATCATCGGGATCGGCATCGCAATGCACGGGGTCGTCGATGCTGAAACGGGAATGTCGCGCATCGCGCCGATTTTAAACTTAACCAATATTCCCATTAAAGATGTGCTGGAACAAGAATTCAACTTAACCGTAAGAGTTGAAAACGATGCCAGGGCGATGGCGCTTGGCGAATCGTGGTTCGGCGGCTGTGATGATGCAGGCAGCATGGCTGCCGTGAACATTGGCCGCGGCGTCGGTGCGGGGATTGTCATCAACGGAAAACTGTACCATGGAGCTGAAGGAATTGCAGGGGAACTGGGCCATATGATCATTGATATCAATGGAGAAAAGTGCGAGTGCGGCAACCGGGGCTGCCTGCAGACAATTGTAAGCGGAAAAGCGATTGCCGAACGGGGGAAAAAGCGGTTGAAAGAAAGTTCGGACAGCCTGACAGCCAAAGATTTGTTTGAAATGGCCGAGAACGGCTGCCAAACGTGTATCGAACTCTTTCGGGAAACCGGTGTGATTATCGGAATCGGGCTGACCAACTTCATTCATCTTGTCAATCCGGGCAAAATCGTGCTGGGCGGCGGAGTGATGAAGGGCGGGAAGTTCATATTGCCGGCGATACGAGAAACGATACAGCAGAAGGCCTTAACAGCAGAAGCGAGGCAGACAGAGGTGACGATAACGAAGCTCGGTGATGAAGCGACGCTTTACGGAGCCGTTTCATTGCTGCTGGCGGAGCTGTTTGATCCGGTGTTAAAATAAGCTTATTTTTTCGCCTATTTTAACACCGGTGAAGCCTTACTCCTGATGATTGACCGTGCGGATAAAGCGCATGAAAGCTTCGCGGTCTTTGAATACCCCGGCATCCTCAAGGGCTTTAACAAATTTCTGGCCAAGTTCTTTTCGTACAATGGATTCAGCCTGCTCCGGCTCGGACAGCTCTCCGTATTCGGTTTTGAGCTGTTCGGCCCATTCCCGGTGATGAGCTTCAACGGCATCCGACTGTCCGAGCAGGAATTCTTTCACTCCCGCCAATTCGGTCTTTAAGCGGGGAGGAAGGACGGCCAGGCCCATCACTTCGATTAAGCCGATATTCTCTTTCTTAATATGGTGGACGTCAGCATGCGGATGGAATATGCCGTATGGGTGCTCGGCAGATGTCCGGTTGTTTCTGAGCACAAGGTCGATTTCAAAAACGCCGCTAACGTTTCTTGCGATAGGCGTAATCGTGTTATGAGGCGTGCCATCTGTAAAAGCCGCGATATCCGCTTGTCGATCCGAGTAGTTTTTCCAAGTCTGAAAAATATCGTCCGCCGCATCAACAAGGCTGTTGATCGCAGTTCCTTTCAGGCGGATGACGGACATTGGCCATTTTAAAACGGAAGCTTCGATGTCAGGATGCCGTTTGATTTGAAAAGAGAACGCGTCTTCTGCGCGCGTCATCGCAAACTCATATCGTCCGGCCTGATAATGATCATGGCTTAAAATAGACCCGCCGACGATCGGCAAATCGGCATTTGATCCGATAAAATAATGCGGAAACAGCTCTGTAAAAGCAAGCAGTCTGTGAAAGGCAAGCTTATCAATTTTCATCGGCCGATGCTGCTCAGAAAATAAAATGCTGTGTTCGTTATAGTAAGCATATGGAGAATATTGAAAATACCAGTTTTCTCCGGCGAGCCGGACTTTAATAATCCTGTGGTTCGCCCGGGCAGGATATCCGATTCGTCCTGCATATCCTTCGTTTTCTTTGCACAGCAGGCACGTCGGATAGCTGCGTGATCGTTTTGCAGCGGCGCGCTCCCGCTTGATTTGCTCAGGGTCTTTTTCCGGTTTTGACAAATTGATCGTAATATCCATTGTGCCGTAAGGGGTATCCATCTGATACGAAACATTTTTTTCAATTCGTTTTGTCTGGATGTAGTTGCTGTTTTTGTTGAGTTGATAAAAATATTCGGTGGCCTCCAGCGGCGATTGAGCGTATTTTTGTTGAAACAAGGCATTGATGACAGAAGGTCTTGCAACAAAGCAGTTCATTACGTTTGCCGCCAGCATGTCTTTCACGTCTATGTCGTCAGTTATCACGCCGTGTTCGACTGCATAGTCGACGAGTTTTTCCAAAAGGTCGGGGATGGAGTCACCGGAAGCCGCAGGGGCTTCTTCAGGAAACGATTCCAAGCCCAGCAGATTCATCACTTGGTTGCGTGCGTAGTTCACGTCAGCCGGTTCAATTAACCCTGCTTCAAGCGCTTTTTGAATAAGTCCGGCTATGTCTTGTTCAATCATGTTGACACTTCCTTCCTGTACCCGTTTGGATGTGAGGAATGCCACTTCCAGGCGTCTTCAATGATCTTTGCTACAGAAGTGCGCGAAGGCCTCCAGCCCAGAACTTGCTTTGCCTTGTCAGATCCGGCAATCAGGATGCTCGGATCGCCGGATCTGCGCTTGCCGATCTCGGCGGGAATGTCTTTCCCGGTTACCTTTCTGGCCGCATCAATCATTTCTTTCACCGAGAATCCTTCGCTGCTGCCGAGGTTGAATATATCGCTTTTGCCGCCTTTTCTTAAATAGTTTAATGCCGACAGGTGGGCGTCAATCAGGTCTTCAACATGAACATAGTCACGAATGCACGTACCGTCGGGTGTATCATAGTCATCACCGAAAATCGTAACATGCGGTCTTTGTCCGAGAGCTGCTTGCAGGATGATGGGGACAAGGTGTGTTTCCGGACGGTGGTCTTCTCCGATCTCTCCGGTTTCCCTTGCTCCTGCAACATTGAAGTACCTGAGAGACACAAAGCTGATCCCATGGGCTTCTTCAGTCCGCTTCATGAGCTTCTCCATGATCAGTTTCGTTTCCCCGTAGGTGCTTGTCGGCTGTGTCGGCATGTCTTCTGTGATGGGCACCGATTCAGGCTCTCCGTAGACGGCCGCGGTCGAGGAGAATACGATTTTTTTCACATCCTGCTCGAGCATCGTCTGAAGCAAAACCTGTGTTCCCGATACATTGTTATCGTAATATTTGAGCGGATCTTTCATCGATTCGCCGACAAGTGAACTGGCGGCGAAGTGGATCACTTCTTCAATACGTTCCTTTTCAAAAACAGAGCGAAGGAAGTCGAGATCGCGCACATCCCCTTCATAAAAGGCTGCATCAGGATGTACCGCATGCCTTTGGCCGGTCTCGAGGTTGTCAACGACAACGACGTTTTCGCCTCTGTCTATTAATTGGTACACGGCGTGAGAACCGATATAGCCGGCACCGCCCAAAACCAACACACTCATATCTATTCCCCTTTCTATATTTCTTTGGCGCCTTCGCCTATCGCAGCAGTATAAAAAGCGGCATCATAGCCAACCGTTTCGCGGTAGACGGCATTCACGCGTTCTTTAAAGCTGTCTGTCCGGTCTTTTTCTACAATCGCAATCGCACAGCCGCCGAACCCGGCGCCGGTCATGCGGGCACCCAGGACACCGTCCTGTTCCCAGGCTGCCTGGACAATGGTATCAAGCTCCAGCCCTGTCACTTCATAATCATCCCTTAATGACACATGAGATTCATTCATCAGCTTGCCGAACCCGGCGAGGTCGCCCTCGCGAAGTTTTTCCAGCGCTTTCAGCGTCCGGGCATTTTCGTACACAGCATGCTTGGCGCGTTTTTGATTGGTTTCATTTCGGATGAGGTGCTGATGGGCTTCAAATGTTTCCGCCGTCAATTCGCCCAGACTTGCAATCGATAACTCCTGCCGCAGGTCGCCGAGCGCCTCTTCGCATTGGGCTCGCCTTTCATTATATTTAGACCCGGCCAGCGTCCGCTGTTTGTTTGTATTGATGATGATCACATCGTGTTCCTTCAACACGAAGGGAGCGTATGTGTAATCAAGTGTACGGCAGTCTAACAGAATCGCGTGATCCTTTTTCCCCATGCCGATCGCGAATTGATCCATAATGCCGCTCCCCACGCCGATGTACTCGTTTTCGACTTTTTGTCCGAGCTTAACCATGGAGATCGTGTCTGTCTGCAAATCATAAAGCCCTTTTAACAAAACGCCTGTCGCAAGCTCAATCGATGCGGAAGAAGAGAGGCCCGCCCCGTGCGGAATATTTCCGTAATACAAAATATCGGCGCCGTGAACGATTTGATGGCCTGCCGCTTTCATCAAAAGGAACATTCCTTTCGGATAGTTGGCCCAGCCGTCAGACTGGTCAAAGGTTAAATCGCTCAAGCTGCATTCAATTATTCCTTTGTCAGGGAAGTTCTTTGAATAGAAACGGATCATTTGATCATCGCGCTTTACGCCAAGGGCATAGGTGCCAAATGAAATCGAGGCGGGGAAAACATGCCCTCCATTATAATCTGTGTGTTCGCCGATTAAGTTGATTCTTCCAGGAGCAAAAAAGGTTCGCGGTGTCTTTTCTGTCTTAAAAATAGAACGAAAGTCGTTTGATAAAGCGGCTGCAGTATTCATATGTCCTCCCATTCGTTTGACGTGCAGACTTAATAAATTAATTTAATTAAGTTTAATCTCAGTTTACTACGGGTTTTCAATTGGTGCAATAAAAAGTGTTTTTTCAATTGAAGCGTTTTCATGTAAAATCCTTATTGGCAGGTATAGGGCAATCAGCACTTGACTTTTACGCAAATCAACGTTAAATTAGTAAAATATTTTACTAAAAATAAAATCCCTTTTAAAAATAAAGATGTTCACATGGAGGTTTTACAATCGTGGCGACGATAAAAGATGTTGCAGAAAAGGCGGGGTATTCCATCTCAACGGTTTCCCGTGTATTGAATAATGACGAAAGCCTTTCCGTACCCGATGAGACGAGGGAAAAAATATTTGAAGTGGCGGAAAGACTGAACTACCGCAAAAAAACGATTAGGACACTGGTGAAAAACATCGCGTTTCTGTACTGGCTGACGGATAAAGAAGAGCTTGAAGACGTGTATTTTAAAACGATGAGGCTGGAAATCGAGAAGCTCGCAAAGCAATTCAACGTTGAACTGACGACCTATAAAATTTCGGGCGGCATTGACGCCATTCCCGAAAACATAGAAGGATTCATTGCGGTCGGTTCATTTTCAAATGATGAATTAATCCGACTAAGACAGATGACGCCTCACGGAGTATTTATCGATTCGACGCCTGATCCGAATCACTTTGATTCAGTCAGACCGGACTTAAAGCAGATGACGAGGAAAACGGTAGACTTTCTCATTGAAAAGGGGCATGAAAAGATCGGCTTTATCGGAGGTACGTACCACAATCCCAATACCGATGAAGACGAAATGGACGTAAGAGAACGAACGTTTCGCGATTATATGAGGGAAAAAGGGCTCTTGGAGGAAAGCTTTATTTTTTGCCGCAGGGGATTTTCGGTGGAAAACGGCTACCATCTGATGGAAAAAGCGGTTGAAACATTGGGCGAAAAGCTGCCGACGGCCTTTTTTACAGCGGCGGACCCGATTGCCGTAGGCTGTCTTCAGGCTTTAAATGAAAAAGGGATCGCCATCCCCGGCAGGGTGAGCATCATCAGCATCAACAACATCAGTGTGGCGAAATACGTATCTCCACCGCTGACGACATTCCATATCGATATTAAAGAACTTTGCAAAAACGCGATTGAATTGCTTCTTGAACAAATACTTGAAAAAAGAAAAGCTGTAAAAACGCTATATATCGGTGCTGAACTGGTGGTCAGGAAAAGCACCAATTAAGAAAGGCGCGGGCTGCTGATTAACAGGCCGCGCCTTTTCGTAAAATATTTTACTATAGTCAGTAAAATAATTGTTTACACTTTTCCTGAGTCATGCTATATTGTTTTTGTAAAACGCTTTCACTCCAATAAAAGGAATGAGACAAATGATGAATATGAAAAAATATGTTGGAATCAGCAGTGTCATTGCTCTCAGTTTGTCTTTAACTGCCTGCGGGCCTAAAGAGAGCAGCAATGAAGCATCAGGCTCGAAGCAAAAGGAACTCGTGGTCTGGGAAGATAAAGAGAAAAGCGAAGGCATTAAAGATGCCGTCGCCCAGTTTGAAAAAGAGCACGGCGTATCTGTCAAAGTCGTTGAAAAGCCTTACGCAAAGCAGATCGAAGACTTGCGGATGGATGGACCGGCAGGAACGGGGCCGGATGTGTTAACGATGCCTGGAGATCAAATCGGAACAGCGGTTACGGAAGGTTTGATCAAGGAATTAAAGGTGGACAAAGAGATCCAGTCGATCTATACGGAACCTGCAATGAGATCCCAGATGACAAACGGCAAGGTCTACGGCCTGCCGAAAGCGGTCGAAACGACGATGCTCTACTATAATAAAGATTTGATTTCTGAAAAAGAACTGCCGAAAACGCTGGATGAATGGTATGAGTATTCCAAAAAAACGGCTGACGGCAAAAAATTCGGCTTCCTGGCGCTGTTTGACCAGATTTATTATGCGCAGAGCGTCATGGGCGGATACGGCGGCTACATTTTTAAAAGCGATGCAGACGGTACTTATGATCCGGCCGATCTCGGCTTGAATAACAAAGGTGCAGTCGAAGGTGCCGAGTACATTCAGAAGTTTTATCAAGATGGGCTGTTCCCTGCCGGAATTATTGGGGAGCAGGGCATCAACGTGCTGGAATCGCTGTTTACGGAAGGAAAGGCAGCAGCGATCATTTCAGGCCCGTGGAATCTGGAACCGTTCAAAAAAGCGGGCATCAACTACGGGGTTGCCAAGCTTCCTAAGCTGTCCAACGGCAAACATATGAGTTCTTTTGTCGGTGTGAAGAGCTACAATGTAAGCGCTTATTCAAAGAATGCCGATCTAGCGGAAGAATTAGCCGTTTTCCTCGCTAATAAAGAAAACTCAAAGAAGAGATATGAGATCACAAAAGAAGTTCCCGCTGTCAAAGAACTGGCGGATGATCCTGCCGTCACAAAAAGCGAAGCGGCTCAAGCTGTTGCCGAGCAATCTCAGTACTCAGAGTTGACGCCGAATATTCCTGAGATGAATGAAGTATGGACGCCGGCGGATGCGGCTCTGCAAACAATCGCAACCGGAAAAGCCGAACCGAAAAAAGCGCTTGATCAAGCCGCGGAAACGATACAAGGACAGATCAAAGCAAAGCACAGCGGCAGCAAATAAGCCGCAGCAGTGGTGTCAAACTTGTCTTAAGTTTGGCGCCATTTATTATCAGGACGTCCATATAAAGAGGTGAAAGAGAAGGTGCAGCATCGCAAAAAAGCTTTACTATTATCGATTATTCCCGGTCTGGGCCAATTCTACAATAAACAATGGATAAAGGGTCTGTTATTCCTTCTTTTAGGCGTCTCGTTCTTCACGGTTTTTGGTGATTTGCTGAATATGGGGCTGTGGGGCCTGTTTACGCTTGGAACCGAAGTGCCGCGCGACAACTCGATTTTTCTATTGGCAGAAGGCATCATTGCCGTGATTGTCACCTGTTTTGGGCTGGCTGTCTATTACGCCAATTTGCGGGACGCCTACCAAAACGGAAAGCGGCGCGATGAACAAAAGGAGCTCAGTTCACTCAAGGAACAATATCATCATTTAATGGCTCAGGGATATCCGTATCTCATCAGCGGACCATCGCTGTTCATCCTGATTTTTGCCGTTGTTTTTCCGATTTTGTTCAGCTTTGCATTAGCTTTTACAAACTATAACCTTTACCATTCTCCGCCTGCCCACCTTGTCGATTGGGTAGGACTTAAAACGTTTTCCGAAATTTTCACCGTTGATATTTGGCGGTCGACTTTTTTGGATGTTTTAGCTTGGACTATCGTCTGGACGCTTGTCGCTTCCACGCTCCAAGTCGGGTTGGGAATTTTGTTGGCGGTTGTCGTCAATCAGAAGGAAGTCCGCTTCAAAAAATTTTTCCGGACGATTCTGGTCTTGCCTTGGGCCGTGCCCGGTTTTGTTACCATTCTCGTGTTTGCCGGCCTTTTTAATGACAGCTTCGGTGCTTTCAATCATCAAATCCTCGCCGCTTTCGGCATCGATCCGATTCCTTGGATGACGAATGCCAATTGGACGAAGCTGGCGCTGATCCTCATGCAGGGATGGCTCGGATTTCCTTATGTGTTCATTGTGACGACCGGTGTGCTGCAGTCGATTCCGGACGACCTTTATGAAGCGGCGACCATTGACGGAGCCTCCGCGTTTTCGAAATTCAGGCATATCACATTGCCGCTGATTTTAATCGCGATGGCGCCGATTATCATTACGCAATTCACTTTTAATTTTAATAACTTCAATATTATCTATCTATTCAATGGGGGCGGTCCGGCTGTTCCGGGGTCAACAGCGGGAGGAACCGACATCCTGGTATCCTGGATTTACAAATTAACGATGCAGTCGAGCCAGTACTCTTTAGCTGCCGCATTGACGATCCTGCTGTCGGTATTTGTCATCTCGATCGCGCTGTGGCAGTTCAGACGGACAAATTCTTTCAAAGAGGGGGCTTAACATATGAAGAAGAGAAGATTCTTTCGGCTCCTTCTGACCTACTTTCTGTTGGTTTTTATGACAGCCGTTATCATATACCCTCTGCTTTGGACGGTGGGAGCCAGCTTTAATCCCGGCAACAGTTTGGTCAGTACTTCTATCATTCCGGCAAATCCGACATTGGATCATTATAGAGAATTATTCGCCGGAAAAGAGAGTCTCCAATACGGGCAATGGTATATAAACTCGCTGAAAATCAGCATCTTTACGATGATCGGATCGGTCATCAGTGTTTCTTTTACAGCTTATGCTTTTTCACGGTTTCGTTTTAAAGGAAGGAAAAACGCTTTAGTTTTATTCATGCTGCTGCAAATGATTCCTCAATTTTCGGCTTTGGTTGCGCTCTTCGTTTTAGCGCAGATGCTGGGAATGATGAACAGCCATTGGCTGCTGATTTTGCTGTACATCGGCGGACTCATACCGATGAACACGTATTTGATGAAAGGGTATATAGACTCCATTCCCATCGATTTGGATGAGAGCGCTAAGATTGACGGCGCAAGCAATACAAGGATTTTTCTGCAGATTATCATGCCGCTATCCAAACCGATGATCGCGGTCGTCGCCATGAACGGATTCACCGGACCGCTCGGGGATTTCGTTTTGTCTTCGACGATATTGCGGACACCGGAGTCGTATACATTGCCGATCGGTTTATACAATTTAGTCAATGAAGTGATGGGAGCCAGCTATACGACGTTTGCCGCCGGCGCCATTTTGATCAGCATTCCGGTAGCCGTCATCTTTATCATGCTGCAAAAGAACTTTGTGTCAGGATTGACGGCAGGCGGAACGAAAGGATAGTCCGAAGGAGAATATGGTCTAAAAAAGGAGAGTAATATGCCAAAAATTTATACGACACAAGCAAAATACATGCTTCACGGGGGAGACTATAATCCGGATCAGTGGCTTGACCGTCCGGATATTCTTGCAGATGACATCAGGCTGATGAAGCTTGCCCATACGAATACATTTTCAGTGGGGATTTTTTCATGGAGCGCTCTTGAGCCGGAAGAAGGCGTCTATACGTTTGAATGGCTGGATGATATTTTTGAGAGCATTCACCGGAACGGCGGCCGGATTATATTGGCGACACCGAGCGGCGCCCGTCCTGCTTGGCTGTCGCAAAACTATCCGGAAGTGCTGCGCGTGAATGCGGAACGTGTCAAACAGCTGCATGGCGGAAGGCATAACCATTGCTTCACTTCATACGTATACCGTGAAAAAACGAGAAAGATCAACCGCTTACTGGCGGAAAGGTACGGCAGCCATCCTGCTCTTTTGATGTGGCATGTTTCCAACGAATACGGAGGAGAATGCCATTGTGATCAATGTCAGCACGCCTTCAGAAATTGGCTGAAAAAGAAGTACAACAATGATCTTAAATCTTTGAATGACGCATGGTGGACACCTTTTTGGAGCCATACCTTCAACGATTGGTCACAGATTGAATCGCCGTCTCCGATCGGGGAAAATGCGGTGCACGGCTTGAATTTAGACTGGCGCCGCTTCGTCACTGACCAGACGATCTCTTTCTTTCAAAATGAGATCGTTCCGTTGAAAGAAATCACGCCGAATATTCCGATTACGACCAACTTTATGGCGGACACACATGATCTCATTCCATTTCAAGGGCTGGACTACAGCAAGTTTGCCAAGCATCTGGACGTAATCAGCTGGGACGCGTATCCCGCCTGGCACAATGATTGGGAAAGCACAGCTGATTTGGCCATGAAAGTCGGCTTTATCAATGATTTGTACCGCAGCCTGAAACAGCAGCCGTTTCTCTTAATGGAATCGACGCCGAGCGCTGTCAATTGGCACGATTTTAATAAAGCGAAACGGCCGGGCATGCATCTCCTGTCTTCTGTGCAAATGATTGCCCACGGATCTGACAGCATCCTCTATTTTCAATGGCGGAAATCCCGCGGCTCATCGGAAAAATTTCACGGTGCTGTTGTCGGCCATGACAATTGTTCCGAGAACCGCGTGTTTAAAGAAGTGGCAAAAGTGGGGCAAACCCTTGAAAAGCTGTCTGAGGTCACCGGAACGACCCGGCCTGCGGATGTCGCGATTCTCTATGATTGGGAAAACCATTGGGCGCTCCAAGATGCACAAGGATTCGGGATGAAGACCAAGCTGTATCCCCAAACCTTACACGAGCACTACCGCGCGTTTTGGGAGCGTGATATTCCAGTCGACGTGATTACGAAGGAACAGGATTTTTCATCGTACCGGCTGCTGATCGTTCCAATGCTTTACTTAGCAAGTGAAGAAACGGTCTCGCGTTTAAAAGGATTTGCTGCAAACGGGGGTACATTGGTGATGACGTATATTAGCGGAATCGTCAACGAATCTGACCTGACCTATTTAGGCGGATGGCCCAAAGATCTGCTAGAGATGTTTGGCATGGAGCCTGTTGAAACCGATACGCTCTATCCGGGCGACAAAAATGCAGTCCGTTATCAAAACCGGTCGTATGAGCTAAAAGATTACGCGACCGTGCTGAAGCTGGATACGGCAGATCCAGAGGGATTCTATGAGGACGATTTTTATGCGGACACGCCGGCTGTTACGAGCCATCCATACAAACAGGGGAAAACGTATTATATCGGTGCGCGTTTAAGCAGCCAATTTCATCGGGATTTTTATAAAAAATTGATCAGAGAGCTATCGATTCAACCGGCTTTTGACGTGAAACACCAGCCTGGCGTCTCCGTTCAAGTCAGACATGATGAAGAAAATGATTATATCTTCATCATGAATTTCACAGAAGAACGTCAGTCCGCCGTGTTGGAGTCGGCCGTTAAAGATATGCTTACCGGAGAAACGCTGGCCGGCGAAGTCACATTGGAAAAATATGAGGCCAGAATAGCTGTAAAAGCAAAAACATAAGCCCGAGGGACATCCGCTTTAAAGTGGATGTTTCTCTTGCTGAAGCAATGAAAGCGTTTTCTTGTTTAGTGTCAATCATGAAAGGGGAGAAGCGAGCTTCATGAAAAACGTGCTGGCTGTTTTTGTGGTGGTGATTTTTGTGTTGGGCGCATTTGGAACCAGCGGTCCGGCGGAAGCCGTCAGAGGTTCAAGGGCGGCAGAAAGCGGCCTTTTTGTCGAAAAGGTCTCAGGGCTTCACAAGGATTTTATAAAAGGGGTTGATGTTTCGAGCATCATCGCTTTGGAAGAGAGCGGCGTCGCCTTTTACAATGAATCCGGAATGAAACAGGATATATTCAAAACGCTGAAGGAAGCAGGCGTCAATTATGTCCGGGTGCGCATATGGAATGATCCCTATGATGCCAACGGCAACGGCTATGGAGGGGGCAACAATAATTTGGAAAAAGCGATTCAGATCGGAAAACGGGCCACTGCCAACGGAATGAAGCTGCTGGCGGATTTCCACTATTCCGATTTCTGGGCGGACCCGGCGAAACAAAAAGCGCCAAAAGCATGGGCGAACCTAAGCTTCGAAGATAAAAAGACGGCGCTTTATCAATATACAAAACAAAGCCTTGAAGCGATGAAAGCAGCGGGCATCGACATTGGCATGGTGCAGGTCGGAAACGAAACAAACGGGGGCTTTGCCGGTGAAACGGATTGGGGGAAGATGAGCCAATTATTCAATGCGGGGAGTCAAGCGATCCGGGAGACGGATTCGAATATTTTAGTCGCCTTGCATTTTACCAATCCGGAGACGTCCGGCAGGTACGCTTGGATTGCCGAGACGCTTCATCGGCATCACGTAGACTACGATGTGTTTGCAAGCTCGTATTATCCGTTTTGGCATGGCACGCTGAAGAATTTAACATCCGTCCTGACATCAGTCGCAGATACGTACGGCAAAAAAGTCATGGTTGCCGAGACATCTTATACGTATACGGCTGAAGACGGAGACGGGCACGAAAATACAGCTCCTAAAAACGGTCAAACACTGAATTATCCGGTCACCGTTCAAGGGCAGGCGAACGCGGTCCGTGATGTGATTCAAGCGGTCAGCGACGTAGGTGAAGCCGGAATCGGCGTTTTCTATTGGGAACCGGCATGGATTCCGGTGGGGCCGGCTCACCAGCTCAAGAAAAATAAAGCCCTTTGGGAGACATACGGCTCAGGCTGGGCCACAAGCTATGCCGCTGAATATGACCCGGAAGATGCAGGAAGGTGGTTTGGCGGCAGCGCCGTAGACAATCAGGCATTGTTTGATTTTAAAGGACGTCCATTGCCGTCGCTTCATGTGTTTAAATATGTTGATACGGGAACACCATAACAAAAATTGACTTGTAGCCGATTTCTAAGATAAAGGCGAACGCCGATTGCCGGAAAGCAATGAAAAAAGGCCGGATGATATCCGGCCTTTTTTTCGTGAAAGGACAGTCAGAAAGAGTTTTTAAATGTTTCTCCATCCATTTGACGGAGAGATAAAGTCCGCTTAACCAGCGGTTACCGTTTGAAATGCATCTTCTACAGGTACGTATTCATATCCAAGGTCGCGGGCGACGGCCTTGTAGGTGATGCTTCCGTTTGCAACGTTGACGCCGAGAGCGAGCGCCTGATTTTCGGCGACTGCTTGTTCAACGCCTTTATTTGCAATTTGCAAAGCGTAAGGCATGGTGACATTTGTTAAGCCGATCGTTGATGTACGTGGAACGGCTCCCGGCATATTGGCGACGGCATAGTGGACAACGCCGTGCTTCGTATAAGTCGGATCATCATGCGTGGTGATTTTATCAACCGTTTCAATAATGCCGCCCTGGTCAATCGCCACGTCTACAACAACTGAGCCTGGGGACATCGACTGAATCATCTCTTCTGTGACAAGCTTCGGCGCTTTTGCACCAGGAATTAAGACGGCGCCGATGACTAGGTCTGAGTCTTTTACGGCTTCCGCAATGTTGAGCGGGTTGGACATAAGCGTTTGAATGTCTTTGCCAAACTGGTCATCGAGCTGACGGAGGCGCTCAGCGCTCAAGTCGATCAAAGTGACGTCAGCACCAAGTCCGACAGCGATTTTGGCAGCGTTCGTACCGACCACTCCGCCGCCGATGATCGTGACTTTGCCGCGTTTTACACCGGGTACGCCCGATAACAGGATGCCTTTGCCGCCTTTTGATTTCTCAAGAAATTGCGCACCGATCTGTGAAGCCATGCGTCCGGCGACTTCACTCATTGGAGTCAGGAGCGGAAGCGTCCGGTTCACTTCGACCGTTTCGTAAGCGATGGCTGTGACGCCGCTGTCCACAAGCGCTTTCGCAAGCTTAGGTTCAGCTGCTAAGTGCAGATACGTAAATAAAACAAGTCCTTTTCGGAAATAGCCGTATTCAGAGCTGATCGGCTCTTTCACCTTCATGACCATATCCGCTTTTCCCCACACATCTTTCGCTTCAACCAAAATCTCCGCTCCGGCTGCTTTGTAGTCGGCATCATCAAAGCCGCTTCCAAGTCCGGCTCCCTGTTCGATTAAAACTTGATGACCGCTTTTTTTTAGCGCGACTACTCCGGCCGGAGTAATGGCTACACGGTTCTCGTTGTTTTTAATTTCTTTAGGAATTCCAATGATCATGATGTCGTCCCCCTCAAATGAAATATGATTCTATCGCTAGTATAAATCTCTGAATCGGGAAGAGCATCGTGTGTAAAATTAAAAATGTAAGCGCTTTTTTGTGAAATTTAACAAATTGGTGAACGTTGAATAAGGTGAAAGGCTTGATGAGATAAGTTATCTTTTAAAATTTTTTTCTTTTAAAAATAGCTTTGTTAAAAAAACAAATGTAAGCGATTACATTTTGTGTCATTTCACAAACATAACCATTTTCCGTTGTGATAGAATATCTCATGCAGCTATGAAAGCGTTATCTTTGTCAGGAGTGAGTCATATGGATATCTTAGAAATACTAGGCAAGATTAATAAGGTACTATGGGGGCCGCCCAGTTTAATTTTATTATTTGGGACAGGCTTATTTTTAACGATTGTTTTAAAAGGACTGCAATTTCGCCGCCTGATCTATGCGTTTAAGATCGGGTTTGGCAAGGAAGACAGCAAAGACGCGGCTGCCGAAGGGGATGTAAGCCATTTTAAAGCTTTGATGACAGCGCTTGCCGCCACGATCGGAAACGGAAATATCGCAGGTGTCGCGACGGCATTGACACTCGGCGGACCGGGTTCGATCTTTTGGATGTGGGTTGTCGGGCTGTTGGGCATGGCAACGAAATACGCGGAAGCCTTACTCGCTGTTAAATTCCGCGTAAAAAATGAAAAAGGGGAATATTCAAGCGGGCCGATGTATTATATCGAACGCGGACTCGGCCGCAGATTTAAAGGACTCGCCATCGCCTTTGCGCTGTTTGGAGCTTTTGCCGCTTTGGGGATAGGCAACAGTGTCCAATCCAATACGATCGCTGATATTACGAAGAACAGCTTCGGCATCGAAAACTGGGTGACAGGGCTGATTCTGGTCATTCTCGTCAGCGTCATTATCTTCGGTGGCATCCAGCGGATCAGCACGGTTGCCAGCTTCTTTGTACCGATCATGGCTTTTCTTTACATGGGCGGGGCGATTTTGATTCTGATTTTGAATTATGACAAGATTATTCCGGCTTTTGAGCTGATTTTCTATTATGCTTTTCACCCTGTGGCCGCAGCCGGCGGCTTCCTTGGAATAGCCGTATCTGAAGCGGTTCGGAACGGGGTATCCCGCGGTATTTTTTCAAATGAAGCAGGCCTTGGGACGGCCGCGCTAATCGCCGGAAATGCGCGTGCAGACCATCCGGTAAAACAGGCGCTCGTCGCAATGACCGGGACATTTATCGTTACGATCGTGGTGTGTACGATGACCGGTTTAACCCTTATCATTACCGGTTTCTGGGACCCGTCTGGCGGCTTGGTATCAGGTGTGGCCCATAATGCCAGCCTGGAAGGCGGGGCATTGACGAGCGCGGCTTTTGCCTCAGTACTCGGCGCGGCAGGCGAATACATTGTGTCGCTGTCGGTGATTTTCTTCGGGTTCTCTACAATTGTCGGCTGGTATGTTTACGGAGAAAAGTGTTTCGAGTATTTGGCCGGCTCCAAAGGAATTGCGGGCTACAGGCTGGTCTACATCCTCGCCTGCGGCATCGGGACGATTGCCAACCTCGTCACCGTCTGGGCGTTTGCCGATATGGCGAATGCGCTGATGATGATTCCAAACCTGATCGCCATCCTGCTGCTTTGGAAAGTCATCAAAGCAGAGACAAATGATTATTTCCATCACTTCTATGAACATACCAAATCGGCGGGTCCGCCAAGTAAATCAATTCATTAATCATTCAAAAGCTCTGCCTTCCCGGCAGAGCTTTTTCTTCGGCTTACATTCATACAAAATCTCAAATTTTGACGAAAAATGTCGATACTATGAAATGAAGAAGATATTTAATTTGAAAATTGCATTTCATCATTGATGACATAAAGGAGAAAGGATCACCATAATGAAAGTGAAAACAAAACTGCTGGGAATCATATCAATTTTAGTCGTTTCAATCCTCGGAATCGGAGGTTCCTCTGTTTTTATGATTTCTTCTACGGTGAAAAAGAATGAAGAACTTAAGGACAAGATGGAATTTCAAAAAGAGATTAAGCATATTCAATACCGTCTGACCGGCTTGTCGAATGACGAGAGAGGCCTTATTATGAACGGAGACAATGAATACAGTGAAGGAATGAAGGATAAGGCTGACGATGTTTTAAAGAGTCTTGACCGCGCCGGCAAACTGATCCGGGAAGAAGCATACAAAGCAAACGTCGAAGAAATTAAAGAAAATTTCAAGGCTTATTGGGATTTAAATCAACAAGTCATGCAGACTTACGCTTCAAGCCCTAAAAAAGCCGAATCGATCCATTTCGGAGAGGAAAGAACATTAAGAAAAGATGTCCTCGATCCGTCTGTCAATCAGCTGGTCGAAAGCCTGGAACAAGAGGTGGAAGATCTGAAGGCAGAGATCAGAGCCAATGGGACGATGAGCGAATGGGTCATCATCATTGTCACAGGAGTATCAGCCCTATTGGGAATTGTTTTGAGCCTGCTGCTCTTGAAGTCTATTCTGGTACCGTTGAGAAGCCTGAATCAGCAGCTTGAGGAAATCGCCCACGGCGAGGCGGATTTAACCAAAAAAGTGATCGTCAAAAATAAAGACGAGTTCGGCCAACTTGCAAATTCTTTCAATGCTTTTGTTCAGTCGCTGACGCAAATTGTGAAGCAGATCAGCAGCTCGTCTGAACAAGTCGCCGCATCCTCTGAACAGTTGTCGGCAAGCGCGGAGGAATCGAAATCGACCTCCGAGTTGATTTCGGAAGAGATGCAGGCGATTGCGGACAGCAATATGACGCAGAGCGAAATGACAGAAAAAAGCTCGGAATCGATTCATGAATTGCTGGACCGTTTATCATCCGTTGCCTCCAATACAGGCAGCATAGCGGATTTGTCGTCTTCGATGAGAGACAAAGCCGAAATCGGCTCCGAGTCCGTTCATAAAATGCTCGAACAAATGAATTTCATTGATAAATCCGTCGACTCAGCCGGCAGCGGCCTGCAGGCGCTCGTGTCAAGCACGGCGGAAATCAGCAACATTTCTTCGCTCATCACCGATATTTCGGAGCAGACGAATTTGCTGGCGCTGAACGCGGCAATTGAAGCAGCAAGAGCGGGAGAACAAGGAAAAGGGTTTGCCGTCGTAGCGGAAGAGGTCCGGAAATTGGCGGACGAAACGAATAAGTCCGCGAACCACATTCAATCATTGGTCACAACGATCCAAAATGAATCGGTAGAAACGGTAAATAATATTAAAGTCGTTCAAGAAAATGTTAGCTCCGGAATCGCTCTGTCCCAAGAGACGACCGGCAATTTCAACGAAATTTTGAACTTGGTGGAACAGGTTGCTTCTCAAATCCAAGAAGTCGCAGCTTCTACTCAGCAGCTGACATCAGGTGTCGAAATGGTTCAAAACACCATTCAAACATTGGCATCCGGATCACAGGAAACGTCAGCCAGCACAAAAGCGGTTGCTTCCTCAACCCAGGAGCAGCTGGCTTCGATGGAAGAAATCTCTTATGCAGCAGAATCGCTGTCTCAATTGGCTGAAGAACTACAAACCGTCATCAACCGATTTAAATATTAAGCAGAAAACCCCATCAGGCGATGGGGTTTTAATTGGTTTTCATGGCGGCCAAAGCGCCCTCAGGGATTTCTTCTTCGTGTACTTCAGTCAAGCTTTTGCCTTTCGTTCCGTACGCCCATACTTTGATGAAAGCGCCGGGAAGCAGTTTTTTGTCTGCCTCTGCGTTAATCTGCTGTTTATGTCCGCTCGCGTCATATCCGGTTAATGTATAGTTGTACTTTCCATTATTCAGCTTTTCTGCATGATCTTCAGCTTTGAGATAATAAGCCTCAGGCTTTCCTTGGCCTTGTATGAAATCATCGGCCAGCGGCACAAGGCCCCCTGTCGCTTTCTGCAGGATAAAAACACCGGCAACTGCGATCAGAACAGCGGCAATCAGGCCGCCCGCTTGTGTCTTCATATACCTTCTCCTCTTTCATTCAGTTTGTGGATGGTATTATTTTATAAAAGAAGCTAAGGGAGAAGATATTGATTCATATTACAGTACACTTACATGATTGTAAGGTAGGACGGAATGAGGCGGCTTTTGTTTATCAGAGCGCTTCGTGTCATAATATATCCAAACAAAAGGAGAGACCGAGATGCAAAAAGTGATGATTGTAGAAGACGACCCGAAGATTGCAGATCTGTTAAAATCGCATATTGTTAAATACGGATACAACGTTCATGTAGTGAAAGACTTTGACCGTGTCATGGATGAGTTCAAAAGCAACGCGCCTGATCTTGTTCTGCTTGATATTAATCTGCCGAGCTTTGACGGCTATTACTGGTGCCGGCAAATCCGACAGGAATCGATTTGCCCTGTCTTGTTTATTTCGGCGCGGACAGGTGAAATGGATCAGGTGATGGCATTGGAAAACGGCGGAGATGACTTTATTACCAAGCCGTTTCACGCCGAGATCGTCATGGCAAAAGTACGCAGCCAGCTTCGCCGGGCTTACGGGGAGTATGCGGCAAAGGCGGAGGAACGGCTTCTCGAAAAAGAAGGACTGCGGCTGTATCCGGAAAGGCTTGAACTGACATTCGGCGGTCAAACGGCTGCTTTGACGAAAAAAGAAGCCGATATTATCGAAAGCTTAATGGAACGCCACCCGAGGATTTCCGGCCGGGAAGATTTGCTGGCCAAGCTGTGGGATGATCAGGCCTATGTGGATGAAAACACGCTTAATGTCAACATTACACGCGTCAGAAAAAAGTTTCAGGAGCTCGGTATTGAAGATGCGGTGGAAACGGTGCGGGGCGCGGGCTACCGCTTGAATGTATCCTGGGTGAAGGCGGGAGAGGAATGAAGCTTTTTTTCAAAGAACACTATCTGTTGATTGCCGTGCAGGTGCTGCAGTTTATCACGATGCTGTTGGTGTACTGGCTTGATGGATATCAGCGCATCAGGCCGGCTTTTTATGCCGTTTTTCTCGGCTTTTTCTTTCTTGGCTGCTATCTTTTCTACCATTACTATACGCGCCGGAAGTTCTACAAGCGGATGACGAGCGGGCTGGATTCATTGGATGACACCTTCAGGCAATCAAATCAGCCCCAATCCCCTCTGTCAGAAGCGCTTGAACAGCTGCTGAAAAGCCAGTACAGGCAATACCGCCAAGAATTAAAGAAGCTGGAGCTTGGACAAAAAGAGCATTTGACCTTCATGGAACAATGGGTGCACCAAATGAAGACACCGTTGTCGGTCATCGAACTGACGGCTCAAGATTTGGATGAACCGGAATCATCCAGCATCCGCGAGGAGACCGAGCGAATGAAAACGGGCCTCAATACGATTCTCTATATGGCCAGACTGCGGACGATCGAGCAGGACTTCCGGATAAAACCGGTCGCATTGGCGGATATCGTTCACGAGGTCAATCGCGAAAACAAGCGCTTTTACATTCGCAGTCAAGTTTATCCTAAGTTCAAGGAAATCAAAAAAGGTATCACCGTCGAAACAGATGAAAAGTGGCTGTTTTTCATCATTTCCCAGTTTGTCAACAATGCGGTCAAATATTCGGCAGGAAAAAGCAATACGGTTATTATTTCTGTTTGTGAAAACGATTCGGAAGCGGTATTGGAAGTGACAGATTTCGGCGCCGGTATTCCGGATACAGATCAAAAGCGGGTATTCGACCCGTTTTTCACAGGAGAAAACGGACGCCGTTTCAGAGAATCAACCGGAATGGGTCTCTACTTGGCAAAAGCGGCGGCTGACCAGCTTGGCCACCGGATCGAACTTGACTCACAAGAAGGGCAAGGCACGACAATCCGGCTGATTTTCACGGCTACGCAAAACCTTACATCGATGTAATGAAAGTGAAAGAAGAATCGATAGTTCATCAACAAGAGATTCAGGTAAACTGATCACAGATCGAAAGTTAAAGGTGAAAGGAGATCTTGTGATGCTTCAGGTCAAACAAGCCAGTAAGATTTACGAAGGAAAAATTGCGTACCGCGCGTTAACGGATATTAACCTAACGATTGATAAAGGTGAATTCGTCGGCATTATGGGGCCGTCGGGAAGCGGAAAAACGACCCTATTAAATATGATTGCAACGATCGATGAACCGACGACGGGCGAAATATTGATCAACGGCCAAAATCCGCATGTTCTCAAAAAAGAAAAATTGGCTAAATTTCGCCGCAGAGAGCTGGGATTTGTGTTTCAGGACTTTAATCTCCTGCCAACATTAACCGTTGAAGAAAACATCGTACTGCCTTTGACGCTTGACGGCGAAAAGGTCAGGGAAATGAAGCGGAAGGCAAACGATTTAGCCGAAAAGCTGGGGATTACCCAGATCATGAAAAAGCGCACATATGAAATATCAGGCGGCCAGGCCCAGCGCGCCGCGGTAGCGAGAGCGATGATTCATTCGCCGAAGCTTCTGCTTGCCGATGAGCCGACGGGCAACCTTGATTCAAAGTCATCCAAAGATGTGATGGAAATGCTTGAATCGATCAACCGCAACGAAAAAGCGACCATGATGCTTGTCACGCATGACGCTCAGGCGGCAAGCTATTGCAACCGGGTCGTCTTTATTAAGGACGGAAAGCTGTATTCGGAGATCAACCGCGGCGATAACCGCCAAGCGTTTTTCCAAAAGATTCTCGATACACTGTCCTTGTTGGGAGGGGATGCAAATGACCTTTCGTCAGTTCGCGTTTAACAACGTCATTCGCAACAAAAGGCTGTATGCCGCTTATTTTCTCAGCAGCATGTTTACGGTGATGGTTTTTTTCGCATTCGCGATCTTTGCTTTCCACCCGGTGATGACAAGTGATTCTTTGACCTCCGGCATCGGGCAGCATGCATCCTTTGGCCTGTTGGTCGCCGGCGGCATTATTTTTGTCTTCTCTTTTTTCTTTGTGCTGTACTCGATGAGTTCATTTCTTCAATCGAGAAAAAAGGAATTCGGCGTTTTAATGATTCAAGGGATGTCGATGCGCCAAATTCGCATGATGGTATTTCTTGAAAATATGCTGATTGGATTTTTTGCGACAATCGGCGGGATTGTGCTCGGGCTCGTCTTCGCCAAATTGATACTGCTCACAGCGGAAAATGTCCTGATTATTGATAACAAGCTCGATTTTTACTTCCCGTTGATGGCGATGATTGTGACGTTTATTTCTTTTAACGGTCTGTTCTTATTTATCTCTTTTCTTGTGTCGTTTGTGCTCAGGAGCGAGAAGCTGATTGTTCTGTTAAAAGGGAACAAAATCTCCAAAGGGGAGCCGAAAGCATCTGCCTTGCTTACGCTGGTTGCTGCTGTGCTGCTTGCCGGCGGCTATTACACCGCTTTGATTGTCAAAGAAGGAGGCGTTCTTGTGGCGATGGTGCCGGTGACAATTGTTGTTATTATCGGCACATATCTGCTGTTTACGCAACTGAGTGTTTATGTGATCCGCAGGCTCAAAAAACGGGAAACCCTGTTTTGGCGGAAAACGAATATGATTTTGTTTTCTGATCTGTCTTACAGGATGAAAGACAATGCGCGGACGTTTTTTATGGTGGCCATTATCTCTACTGTCGCGTTCAGCGCCATTGGGACGCTGTACGGTTTCCAAACTCTGCTGACAAACGGAATTAAAGAGATGAACCCGCATACGTTCTCATATAAACCGCCGGAAACAAACAAAGACATCGAAAAAGACGTGGATTTCATCAATGACACACTGGATGAAAGAAATATTAAAACAGACAAAGCTTCAGCTGTCCTTCAATATTTCGATGTAGACGGCAAGGACATGCTGATTGTTAAAGAATCTGACTATAACAAGTTTGCCGATCTCGTCGGGGCCGACCATATCAAGCTTGAAGACGGGAAAGCCGCAGCTGCCGAGTATGATGTCAAGATCGGCCTTCAGGGAGATGACGACCAGCCGCTCCCTTCGTCAATCCCTCTTGCAACCGGAAAACAGCTGAAGGCTAACCAAACGGTCCGTTCAAAAGCGTTATCTGAACCCAGCTATTATATTGTGACAGACGATGATTTCGCACAGCTGAAAAAACCGAAAAGCGAAAACCGGTTCTATGCATGGCAGGCAAAAGAAGCAGATGGCATGGCTTTAGTGAAAGCCGGGGAGGCTTTGCAAAAGAAACTGGATTACATGTATTTCGGGGCTGTAGATTATGAGATATATGATCTAAGCAAAGGATATGGCCCGATACTATTTATCGGACTGTTTATCGGAATCGTCTTCTTCGTTTCAGCAGGAAGCTTTCTCTATTTCCGCTTGTACACCGATTTGGACGATGATAAACAGAAATTCAAATCGATTGCCAAAATGGGCTTAACAGACCGCGAACTGCATAAAGTGCTGAACAGGCAGATCGGCATCCTGTTCTTCGCGCCCATCGCTGTTGCCCTTGTCCATGGAGCTGTAGCGCTGACCGCTCTATCGCATGCCTTTCAGTACAATCTGTTCAAGGAATCCGCAATGGTGCTCGGCGTGTTCTTCGCCATCCAGGTCATGTATTACTTCATCGTCCGCTTCTACTATACAAAACAGATAAAAGCGGCGATTTAAAAAAGATTAGACTGCGTCTAATCTTTTTTTATACTTGCAGCCGGCAAATTTGGGATAAACATACCTATGTATTTTGCCTCTTTCCTCATTTGGATGATTATGTTAATTTGATATTATTTCAAATTTGAAAGAGGAGTGATCGATTTGCAAGTAAAAGAAATATTTGTTATTCGCTGTATCTCCTGTTTAAGCGTTGTTTTGCTTCATGCGATATCGATGGTGCTCATTGTGCGGGCGGACATGCTGGGAGATGCGGTTTTTCGGGTTGTTGAATCTTTCAGAACGCTCCTGATGTTCAGTACGCCGGCGTTTATTTTTATTTCCGAATTTTTGCTCGCGCATGCTTACCCTGGCGGCGTTCCGGACGGGTTTTTAAAAAAGCGGTTTAAAACAATTTTCATCCCTTTTCTATTTATCGCTGTTTTGGATGCTTTTATGACCGCAGGTCTGATGATGCAGCAATTTCATGCATCGGTCATTATTAAAAAACTGTTGACGAATATATTCTTGGGGAATTTCATCGGTTACTTCATCCTCGTCATTTTTCAATTTTACTTGCTGCACATGTGCTTCCATTCATTTTTGCAAAAGGCGTCGCCTAAATGGGTGCTTTCGGTTTCTTTTGTGGTCACAGCGGCTTATTTGAGCTATTTCACGTTCATTCATCCTCCGGTTGTTCAGGAGGAGGCGCCGTTTCCTTTTTCGTGGGTGCCGTTTCCCGGCTGGCTCTTTTACTTTTGTTTGGCCTATTATTGCGGCAAGAATTACGAGAGCTTTTTGGCATTGCTGGAACGATACAGGCATACGGTGTATGCAGCGGCTGCTGTGACCGGATGTTTCATTGTAGCGGTTTCTTACTTCGGACAAGACATCGCGGTGACGTCAAAGCGTCCGGATATCCTGCTTTATTCGACAAGCATCATTTTCTTATGCTTTCACCTGTTTTCAAAACTGAAGTCGGTGCCGAAGCTGATCATGATGATCAGCAACTATTCTTTTTCTATTTATTTATTGCACGCTTTTATCCTGATTTTCGGATTGGTCATCTTGACCACCCTTGACAGCATCGGTACGGTTTCGGCTGTTTTGCTTTTGTTTTTCATATCTACAGGTGCTGCGGTTTTCATATCCTGGGCCGTCAATAAATTGAAGTACGGCTATATGTTTGTCGGAAAAATTTATGTGCCGAAAAAGAGGCGAATGGAGCAAAAAGTACGTCATCATGCGGGTTAACGTCATAGCTATTGATAGAGCGAAAAGCCAGAGCGGCGGATTGTGCCGCAAGGTTTTTTCGCTTTTTTATATTTGCACTTCACTTATCAAAGCGAGGGTATTTCCTTCGGTATCTTTAAAGAAGGCCATCCAGGTTTCCGTTTGCTCGATTTTCGCGGCCACATGCGGCTCTATTGGAAAAGAAACGCCTTTTGTTGCGATTTCATTATATACTGCTGGCAAATCTTCAACTTGAAAATAAATGATGGAGCTTGCATGAGCAAATTCGTCTTTTTCCGGGAGGCTGAGAAGAAGCCGCAGTCCGCCGCACTCAAAGAAAGCCACGCGATCTGTCCGAAATAAAAGGGACAGGCCCAGTACATCCTGATAAAATGCCGAAGCCCGCTCCAAGTCTTGAACTGGTACCCCGATTTGTCCAACCTTTTCAATTCCCATTATGATCTCCCCCTTTTTTGTTATTATTTTCATTTTGCGCAATTGATTCCAAAATATCTATTTTTCGCTGCATTTTTTGTTTCACGTGAAACAGGAGTGATGAGCTGAAGCGGCGGCATGCGTGTTAAATCATTGTTTTCATGAATGACTGTTGTTAACATGACTTCTGTTGGTTTAAATGGAAAACAGTAGAAAGGAGGCGAACGAAATGAGTGAAAATAAAAAAGCTGAGCAGGAAAGAAAAATTGGATATGAAGGGTTTGTGCTTCTTCTTTCACTAATCTTTATTTCCATCTTTATCACGACAGTATACGAGATACCGAGCAATCTCTTGCTGATCATTCTTTTTTTCATTGGCAGTGGCTATTATTCTATTAGGCTCGTGAGCAAAGGTCTGTTGAGAAAAAAGAGGGGACTTGGCTTTAAAGCTGCGTTTTTTGCCTTTGTTGTTTGGATGGGATTATCTTTTTTGTTTCATGACATTTCATATCCATTTACTTTAGAAGGGGCATTATTTCAAATATTGATGTTTTTTCTTTTCTACATTCCTTTCTTTTTTATCTTTCAATTTGCTTTTAAGCTTTCAAGCATACAAGAAAGAAAACAATAAAAAAAAGCTGGAAATTCCAGCTTTTTTTACTTATTCTTCTTCTCACGCTTCACCAGCATCTCCGTAATCAAATCAACCTGTTTGCTGACAGAGATCGGATCGTACGGGTAGAACGTGTCAAAGTCGTTGATAAAGACACGGTTATTCTTGACGGCGTCAAGGTTTTTCCAAATGGAAGACTGCTTCAGCTTGTTCAGTGTTTTGCTGTCGCCGTTCGGGTTATAGTCTGTCACGAACATGTAGTCGGCTGCATATTCAGGTACGACTTCCAAGGAAAGTTCTTTGATTTCACCTTTTTTGAAGATGTCTTTTTGAATCTTTTCAGGCGCTTTTAAGCCGAGTGCATTGTACACGGCTTGGCCTCCGCGGCCGCCGTTGTCATTGAACACCCAGAATTGGCCTTTTTCCGTGTTTTCATAAATACCGAAAGTAGCATTTTTGTCGACGACTTGAGCAATTTTTTTCCTCGCTGCTTTCGATTTCTGTTCGAAATCGGCAAGGAATTGTTCAGCTTCTTCTTTAGCGCCTGCAATGTCGCCGAACATCTTAACGGTTTCCTGAACATTTTTCGCCGTGTTATAAGGAATCACAACGGTCGGTGCAATTTTGGACAGTTTGTCGTAATTTTCGTCGTTCATCACGACAATTAAATCAGGCTTCAGTTTCATGACTTTTTCCACATTAATCGGGTCGCCTAAATCCGTTACATCTTTCATGCGGTCCTTTAAAAATGGATTGGAGAAAGACCACGAGCCGGAGCCGACGACATTGGCGCCGACCGTGAACAGCTCTCCGGCATAAAAGTCTGTCACGATGCGCTTTGGATGTGTTGGAATGTCCACGTTTCCACGCGTTGATTGATATGTTCTTGTCGTTTCTTCAGCCGCTTTTTCTTTGTTACCGTTTGACGAATTGCCGCTTCCGCAGGCGCTGACCACTATACACAACAGCATAACTAAACCGATTATCAATAAGTTCTTTTTCACTTGACCCTCCTGTTGATATAAAGCATATGAAATTCTCTAAGTGATAATGATTCGCATTATCAATGTAAATATAGCAGATCAATCCCTCTTTCGTCTATCACTTTTTTGCTAAGTATGATTAGTGCTGTTTTGGTTAATTTGTTACTATAAACAGAAAAAGGATTGATAAGAGATGGCAGAAACGAACCCGGTGATCAAAAAACTGCAGTTCAAGGATAATGGACAGCCCGTACTGATCATGAATCCGCCTGAGGCATACACTGGCATCATGACTGAATTTCAAGGCCATGTTCATCATCAGGCCGAAGCTGACCAATATGATTTTGTTCAGGTATTCGCAGCGACGAATGCAAAGTTGCAGGATTTAGCCAAGGAGGCTGAACGTCATCTGGCGGAAGACGGCTTGTTTTGGCTTTGCTACCCGAAAAAATCATCGAAAGTTTACAAAGGATCGGACTGCAGCCGCGAGACCGTAGCCGGGCTGCTTGCGGACCAGGGCTATGAACCGGTTCGGCAAATTGCAATAGATGAAGACTGGTCTGCGCTCAGATTTCGCAAGGCGGAAAACATTAAAACGATGAAGCGCAAATTTGCCGTAACAGAAAAAGGTAAACAGCGTACAGATCAAGAATGATCATAATATGCCTCTTTTCAGGGGGCAGAATATTCAGCTTGTAAACGAAAGTACACAAAAAAGAAATAAAATTATGTTCAATGGTTCACAAACTTTTTGTATAATGAATCTAATCTTTTAAAATACCATAGAAAAGAGGTATGCAGCATGGAGAAATGGGCATTTGTATCAGACTTTGATGGGACGATTTCCAAACAGGATTTTTACTGGATGGTCATTGATAAATATTTTCCGGAAGGCCGTGAATTGTTCAAGAAGTGGAAGTCCGGAGAATTAAAAGATATCGAATTTTTGGGAACCGTTTTTGCTTCGATTAATCAAAGCGAACAAAAAATTATTGATGACATCCATTCCATACCGATTGATGAATATGTGCCAGACTTCATTCAGCATGTCCAGAAAAACGGCGGCGACTTCTACATATTAAGCGCCGGCACGGATTATTACATTCATTATATTTTAAAGAAATACGGGATTACAGACGTTGAGGTCTATTCAAATAAAGGCTTTTTTAAAGAAGATAATGTTCATATGGAAATTGATGAGAATCATTGGCATTACTCTGAGCGCTATGGGATTGATAAATCAAAGGTCATTCAAAAGCTGAAAGAAAAGTATGAGACGATTTATTTTGCAGGCGACAGTGAACCGGATTCGCACCCGGCTAAATTTGCGGATGTTACGTTTGCAAAAGATGCGCTTCAGGATTTGCTGCGTCAGCAGGAGGTGCCATTTGTAGCCGTTGAAACATTTGAAGATATTGAACAATATCTTAAAGAAAAAGGGCGGATCGTGTAATGCCGCGCCAGGTTACCAGCATAGCCATCCCCGCGGTTTTGGACATTAGTGAAGGCGTGCTTGGCCGTCTGGATGAGATATTGAGAAAACATCAGTTTGACAAGGCGATCATGTTTTTTGACGATTTTTCCTATCAGCAGTATGAGCATTCATTAAAAACCGCCTTTCAACATGTCAAAGTTGAAGCTGTTCTGCTGCCGTCCAATCTGGACATACAGGAACTTTTGAAGCAGGCATTTTCAATTGGGAATTACGATGTCATCATCGCCATGGGCGGCGGGTATGTTGTCGATTGCGGAAAATACATCGCCTTTTCCAAGCGGACCCCGTTTATCAGCATTCCGACGTCGGCATCCAATGACGGGTTTGCGAGCAGCAATTGCTCGCTTCAGGTCGAAGGGAAAAAAACAACCGTGCCGGCAAGGGTTCCCTACGGAATCATAGCTGATTTGAGTATCATTCAAAAAGCGCCGGATTATTTTATTTTGGCGGGGATCGGCGATTTGATGTCCAATATTACGGCTCTTTATGATTGGGAGTTTGAAGAGCGGCACGGGGTCAGCGATGTAAACGCGTTTGCGTCGATGCTCAGCAAGAAAGCGGTCAACAGTTTTGTCCGTACGCCGATGCAGGATATTAAACAGTCAATCTTTTTAAAAGAGCTTGTCAGTTCTTTGACAATGGGCGGCATCGCCACGGAAATCAGCGGAAACAGCGCGCCGATTAGCGGTTCTGAGCATCTGATTTCCCATGCCTTGGACAAAATTGCGGAAAAACCGCAGATGCACGGCATTCAAGTCGGGGTAGCCACCTACATCATGGCCCATGTACAGGATCACCGGGCTGAGCGGATTGAAAAGGTATTTACGAGAACGGGCTTTTTCCAATATGTCAAAACGCTGAATCTGAACAAAGATGAGTTTCGCGAGGCGGTCAATTTGTCGTACACAGTCAAGCCCAACCGCTATACGTACTTGCATGAAGCCGGCTATCGTGAAAAAGCGCTTCGCATCCTTGATGAAGATCCGATTCTGCAGGAAATATTTTAAGCAGGCCAGCGGCCCGAAAAACGCCTTATTTGCTGTAAGGCGTTTTTTCCGTGGGCACCAGATGAAAATGACGGGGAAAAGCTGTGATACAATAAAGAAGGTATGGGTCATAAGTACGATGTTAGGGCTCGATTCTGATCAGGGAGAGTGTAAAATGTACAAACTAATCGCGATAGATATGGATGGAACATTGTTGAATGATCTTCATGAAGTAACAGAGGAAGTACAAAATGCCCTGCATGCTGCAAAAAAGCAAGGCGTCAAAATCGTTCTCTGTACGGGCCGTCCTCTCGGCGGTGTAAGCCGTTACTTGGAAGAACTGAATCTAAATGAAGACGGCGATTATGTCATCGCCTATAATGGAGCGCTCGTTCAAAATACGCATACTCAGGAAGTCGTGTCAGAGCTGACACTGGGCTATGATGATGTGAAATCGTTATATGAGCTCAGCCAAAAGCTTGATACTCCGATGCACTTTTTTGATTCTGCTTATTTGTATACGCCAAACCGGGAAATCAGCCCGTATACCGTTTACGAATCATACGTCACCAAAGTGCCGCTCCGGTTCCGGACGATTGAAGAAATCCCGAAAGACCTTCTGGCGCCAAAGGCGATGTATATCGATGAGCCGGAAAAGCTCGACCGGACGATCGCCGCAATACCGGAAGACATCAAGGAACGTTATACAATGGTGAAAAGTTCGCCGTTCTTTTATGAAATTCTTCACCCTGCGGCAAGTAAAGGAAATGCCGTTCAGCAGCTTGCCGACATATTAGGCATCGCCCAAGAAGAAGTAATTTGTATTGGAGACAACGGAAATGACATGTCCATGATCGAATGGGCGGGATGCGGAGTTGCCATGGGGAATGCGATCCCTGAGGTAAAAGCTTCGGCCGATTATGAAACGCTTACGAATAATGAAAACGGCGTTGCCCACGCCATTCATGAGCTTGTATTGTCCAAATAAAAAAGCCGGCCTTTCTAAGGGCCGGCTTTTACTTATTTAACGAGCCATGCTTCAATCTGCCAAATATGAGTTACCCAGTCTTCATAAAAAGACGGTTCATGGGAAACGAGCAAAATCGTTCCCTTATAGTCGCAGAGCGCTTGCTTTAACGCACGCTTTGCCAATGCGTCAAGGTGGTTTGTCGGCTCATCAAGAACAAGCAGATTGCTGTTTGAAAGCATCAGCTCCGCCAGCCGGACCTTTGCCTGTTCACCGCCGCTCAGCGTAGAAAGGGGCTGGCTGATATGCTTTGGTGTCAAACCGGATATCGCGAGTGTCTGCCTGATGTCTTTTTCCGATAGATCAGGAAAGGACGCCCGCAATTTTTCAAGCGGTGTATCATGAGAAGCCGGACTTTCCTGCCTGAAATAGGCCGCCTGTAAATGCTGTCCCGCTGTGACGGTGCCGCTTAGAGGCTTGAGATCACCGAGCAGCGTTTTAATGAGCGTCGATTTTCCGGCGCCGTTTTCTCCGATAATGGCGATTTTATCGCCCCGTTTTACGGTCAGAGAAAGAGGCTTAAATAATGAAACTGTGTAGCCGGCTTCAAGATTTTCCGTTTTGAGTACAATCATCGCCGGATTTCGCCCCGTTTTAAATGCAAAGCTTGGGACATAAGAATCTGTCGGTTTTTCGATTCGTTTGATTTTGCTTAATGCTTTCTCCCTGCTTTTGGCCTGCTTCGCCTTTCGAACCCTGTTCCGGTCGATAAACGCCTCTAACTTTTTGATTTCCCTGTTCTGTTTGGCGTATGCGGCTTCAGCTTGTGCCTTGTTTTGCGCATATTCCTTCAGAAAATATTGATAGTTGCCAGGGTACCGTTTGATCGTTTGATGCTCCAGATGGAATGTAACCGTCGTGATTTCATTTAAGAAGCCTTCGTCATGAGAGATGACGAGAAATGCGTGCTCATAGTTTTTCAAGTAGCCAGTCAGCCACTCAATGTGTGCGGCATCCAAATAGTTGGTTGGCTCATCCAACAGCAGCACATCAGGTTCTTCAAGCAGCAGCTTGGCCAGCAGCAGCTTTGTACGCTGCCCCCCGCTTAAAGCCGTGACATCCTGGTCAAGCCCGATTTCCGCCAAGCCGAGGCCTTGGGCGGCATCCTCAATTTTCGTCCCGATTTGGTAAAATCCCGAAGCTTCCAGTTCGGCTTGGAGCTCTCCGTATCTTTTCAGGACGGCCTCCAGATTGTCTCCGGCATCGGCCATTTTTTCGGCAAGCCCATTCATTTGCCTTTCGATTTCAAACAGCCGGCCATACGCTTTCTCCATGTACTGAAGGATGGTGGTGCCTTCCGTCAGCTTGGCATGCTGTTCAAGAAAGCCGGTCCGAATGTTTGGCTGCCATTCAATGTTTCCTTGATCGGGCAGAAGGCTGCCCGTCAAGATGCGCAGCAATGTCGACTTTCCGGCTCCGTTTGCACCGACGAGACCGGCATGTTCGCCTTTCAGCAGGCGGAACCCGGCATCTTGAAAGATCATCCGGTCTCCATATATATGGGTCAGATTCGTGACATGAACAATACTCATGGTGATTCTCTCCTTCAGGCTTATTTTTGAAAAAACAAGCCATCTAAAGAGAACAGCGTGAAGCCTCGCTATCCTGTCCGACAAAAAAACGGGTAAGGCAAACTACACCTTACCCGCTACATATTTAAAATACAGCAAGAAAGGATGTCAAATCGTATCAAACTGTTCCCGAGATGGCTTGTCTAAAAAAGGGCAGACTTCTCCCGTCTTTAAGCCAATTCTCTTTTAAGAACAGTTGATAAGATTTCCATTCCTTTCCACCTCATTTTGGTCAAATTTACCTTCACAACACATTATATGAAGCGGAGTGCCGGTTGTCAAACCGCTGCCATATGAATTGACATCGTGCAGGCAGTGTGTTATTTAATTTGTGAACAGAATCGAACGATATATGTATATCATATGAGCAAAAGAGGAGAGGGACAGATGGCTAAAAAAGAATTCAAAGCAGAATCCAAGAGATTGCTGGACATCATGATCAACTCGATTTATTCCCAAAAGGAAGTCTTTTTAAGGGAGCTGATATCCAATGCGAGCGATGCCATCGATAAAATCTACTATAAAGCGCTGACAGATGATTCACTTACGTTCAACAAAGACGACTACTACATAAAAATCTCCGCAGATAAAGAAAACAGAACGCTGACCATTGCGGACACTGGGATCGGCATGACGAAAGAGGAGCTTGAAGAACATCTTGGTACAATTGCTAAGAGCGGCTCACTTGCGTTTAAACAAGAAAACGAATTAAAAGACGGGCACGATATTATCGGCCAGTTCGGCGTCGGTTTCTACGCCGCATTTATGGTTGCTGAGACCGTCACCGTCATGACAAAAGCCCATGGCAGCGATGAAGCGTATCAATGGGAATCAGCCGGGGCCGACGGCTATACGATCGAACCGGCTGCGAAAGAATCAGCCGGAACCGATGTCATATTGAAGCTGAAAGAGAACACAGATGATGAAAACTATGATGAATACTTGGATGTCCATCGCTTAAAAGCGATCATCAAAACATACTCTGATTTCATCCGCTATCCGATCAAGATGGATGTCACGGTCAACAAGCCGAAAGAAGGCGCCGAAAACGAATTTGAAGAAGTCAAGGAAGAACAGACGGTCAACAGCATGGTGCCGATTTGGCGAAAAAACAAAAGCGAACTGAAAGATGAAGATTATGAGGCGTTTTATAAGGAAAAGCATTACGGTTTTGACAAGCCTCTCGCACACGTCCATACAAGCGTAGACGGTGCGGTGAGATACCATGCGATTTTATTCATTCCTGAAAACATTCCGTTCAACTACTACACGAAGGAATTCGAGAAGGGTCTGGAACTGTATTCGAACGGTGTGCTGATCATGGAAAAGTGTCCGGACCTGCTGCCTGACCACTTCAGCTTTGTCAAAGGAATGGTCGATTCAGAAGATTTATCGCTCAACATTTCGAGGGAGATGCTCCAGCATGACAGGCAGCTGAAGCTGATTGCCAAAAACATCAGCAAAAAAATCAAGAATGAACTGAAAAGCTTGTTGAAAAATGACAGAGAAAAATACGAGTCTTTTTATCAATCGTTTGGCAGACAGCTTAAATTCGGGGTATACAATGATTTTGGAGCCCATAAAGATCTGTTGAAAGACCTGCTGCTTTTCTATTCATCAAAAGAGAAAAAGCTGGTCACCCTTGATGAATATGTATCCAGAATGCCAGAGGATCAAAAATACATTTATTATGCATCAGGCGAATCGTATGACCGAATTGAAAAGCTTCCTCAAACAGAGCTGGTTTCGGAAAAAGGGTATGAAATCCTTTATTTCGCCGAGGATATCGATGAGTTCGCCATCAAAATGCTGGCGAATTATCAAGAAAAAGAATTCAAGTCAGTATCCAGCGGTGACCTCGGAATCGAAAATGATGATGAGCAAAACCAATCAGACGAGGACGACAGCCAATACAAAGACTTGTTTGAAGAGATGAAAAAGACTCTTGATGGAAAAGTGAAAAGCGTAAGGGCGTCAAAACGGCTGAAAACTCACTCTGTATGCCTTGCCGCTGACGGAGAAGTCACCATCGAGATGGAGAAAATCTTAAACGCAATGCCTGACAACCAGCATGTAAAGGCTGATAAAGCATTGGAAATCAACACAAACCACGAAGTCTTCAAAACATTGCAGGATGCTTTTGAAAACGACAAAGATAAATTCAAGCTGTACACCGGCCTCCTGTACAACCAGGCGCTGCTGATAGAAGGCTTGCCAATCGAAGACCCCGTTGAATTTACGAACGATATATGCAAAGTGATGGCATAAAAATAAAAAAGATACATCTCAGCTTCGTGCGAGATGTATCTTTTTTTGATGTTAATGCTTCACAACTTCCTGTCCCCGCACATTCCATGTCATCGCAAAGATGAGTGCTGCGATTGCACATGAAGCGGTTAAGAGTGTAAAGCCCGCATTCCAGCCGGATGCATCGACGATAACACCCATCAGCGCATTCGCCGTCAAGGTTCCGCCCAGGTAACCGAACAGACCCGTCAATCCAGCAGCCGTACCGGCCGCTTTTTTCGGAACAAAGTCAAGCGCCTGAAGACCGATCAGCATGACGGGACCGTAAATGAGGAACCCGATCGCGATCAATGACGCCATGTCAATCATTGGATTGCCGGCTGGATTGAACCAGTACACAAGCACTGCGATCAAAACACCTACCATAAAGACAAAGCCTGCTGGTCCGCGGCGTCCTTTAAACCATTTGTCAGAGATCCAGCCGCAAAGCAATGTCCCCGGAATCCCCGCCCATTCATACAGAAAATAAGCGACACTTGATTTGCTCATATCAAAGCCTTTTTCTTCGCTTAAATAGGTTGGCGCCCAATCCAGAACGCCGTAGCGGACGAAGTACACAAAAATGTTGGCAAGCGCGATCGCCCACACCCATTTATTGTTTAATACATATTTGAAAAGGATTTCTTTCGTTGATAATTCCTTTTCAAATGTTTTCTTCGATTTGCTTGAATAATCGTTGCGGTATTCCTCAATTGGAGGCAGTCCGACAGACTGCGGCGTATCCCGGATCAGCCAGTAAGAAATGACGGCAACGGCGATCGCGACTAAGGCGGGTAAAATAAATACACCTTCATAGCCTGTAGCAGATCCCGTAATGCCTGAGAAGATGGCGACACCGGCAACAGCAATCGGCGCCATCAGTCCTCCGCCGACATTGTGGGCGACATTCCATATGGCGGTTTTATTTCCCCTTTCGCTGACGCTGAACCAGTGGACAAGGACACGCCCTGACGGCGGCCATCCCATGCCCTGGAACCAGCCGTTTAAGAACAGCATGATAAACATAATGGCGATCGATGAGGTGAAAAAAGGAACAAACCCCATCAAGAGGCTGATGACAGCGGAAAGGATCAAACCGGCGGGCAGGAACATTCTCGGATTGCTCCGGTCTGATATGGTGGCCATCACGAACTTGCTCAGCCCGTAAGAGATGGATAGAGCGGATAAGGCAAAGCCGAGCGCCGACTTTGAAAAGCCCTCTTCGATCAAATAAGGCATGGCAAGCGAGAAATTTTTGCGAATTAAATAGTATGCCGCATAACCGATGAAGATGCCGAGAAAAACTTGCAGTCTGAATTTCTTATATTCCGAATCAATTTGATCGTCCGGCAGCCGCTCAATCGGCGGTGCTGGCTTAAACAGTTTTAACATGGTATACCCCTTCTTTATTCATTTACTTCTTTTCACGCAAAACATCGCGCAGCCGGTCCGGAAAGTTGGTGAACATTCCGGTCGCTCCCCAATCGAGCAGCCGCTTCATGTCTTCTTTTTCATTCACGGTATAAGGATGGACCAGCATGCCGGTGCTTCGAATTTTTTGCACGTATGCCCGGTCAATGCGGTCAAAGTTCATGCCGAGTCCGACGCTGTAAGATTGATATTGTTTTAATTCGGCGTCAGTAATGGCAGCCGGTTTGTCGTACCATAATAATTGCACAAGCGGAATGTTTGGATTAGCGTTATGAATGATTTTTAAGCTTTCAGGACTAAAAGATTGAATGATGACTTTGCTTGAATGAATGTTTGCCCCGGTCAGTTTGTATTGCTCCAGAATGTCCAGGAGCTTTTCTTCCATATGATCATAGTCTTCCGGTGATTTTGTTTCGATATAGTAGCGCGCGCTTCTCCCGAATGTTTGGATGATTTCTTCCAGGGTAGGCACTTTCAGCCCAACGTACTCCGGTTTTGCCCGCTCAGGATATGCTTCGTTAAACCAGGAGCCTGCATCAAGCTGTTTGATTTCTTTCAGCGTATAGTCTTTGACAAAACCCGTACCATTGGTCGTGCGATCCAATGTCTCATCATGCATGGCGACTAAATGGCCGTCTTTTGTCATTTGAAGATCGATTTCTATGTAATCGCCTTTCATTTTTTGCCCAAGCTTATAAGCCAAAAGCGTGTGTTCGGGAGCATGACCCGATGCGCCGCGGTGCGCGACATTTAATAGCTTGTTCGGGTTGAGCTGCGGCTGGGAATGGCTTGCCGCCTCCGCATGCCCGCTGAGTCCAAAACCGGCGGCAGCGATTGCAGCCGTTATAAGGAAGATGCTGCGGACAAGTTTTTTCATCAAATGATTTCCCCTTTCAAGTCGTTATGCTGAATGTTGGTGCCGGTTCATTCCATTCCGGTTTTTTTCGCCTCCTTATGTGACGAATAAAAAGAGAGATCCACAAAAAACCCCTGGCACAAAAGGGTCTTATTGTGAATCTCCCATTCTCCATCACTTGTATTAACTTCTTTCCTATCATATCAAAAATGGAAGCGCTGTCAATACGATTTTGAAAATAAAGAAACCTATCTTTTAAGATAGGTTTCCTGATCATTTAGCGGGCAAACAGCCGATCGATGAAATCAATGTCCTCTTGAGACAGATTGATTTCTGCCGTTTTGAGGTTGTCGATCAGCTGCTCAGCGCGTTTGGCGCCCGGGATTAACACGTCGATTTCAGGTCGTGCCAAGTACCAGGCCAAGACGATATGGGCGATGTCAACATTGTGTTTTTCCGCAATCGGCGCAAGCTGGTTCACTTTTCTAATGTTTTCTTTGAAGCGTTCGCCTTGGAAGTTTTCCATTTCTCTTCTCAGGTCGCCTTCCGGGAACGTTGTATCTTCGCTGTATTTTCCGGCGAGCAATCCGGAGACGAGCGGAAAGTAAGGAACAAATGAGATGTTATGCTCCTGTGTATACGGGAAGAATGTCGTCTCAGCTTCCCTGTTCAGCAGGTTGTATTCGCCTTGGAGCACATCCACCAATCCGTCTTTGTTCGCTTCTTTCAGCTGCTCAAGTGAAAAGTTGGATACCCCGATCGCTCTGATTTTGCCTTCCTGCTTCAGTTCATGGAGCGCTTGAACCGCTTCGTCTTTCGGCGTGTTCTCATCAGGGAAATGGATATAGAAAAGGTCGATGTAGTCAGTTTGCAGACGCTTCAGGCTTCCTTCAACAGACTTTTTCAAAAATGCAGGGGAGTTGTCATAGACAAAATCGTCGCCTTCTTTCTTATGGGCGGCTTTTGTCGCAATCACGACATCCTCGCGGTTGAATTCTTTGAGGACTTCGCCGATTAATTCTTCGGAACGGCCGATGCCGTATATGTAGGCGGTATCTAAAAATGTGACGCCGTTTCTGATTGCTTCCCGCACCAATTCTTTTCCCGTTTCTTCATTGAGATTCGGATAAAGGTTATGACCTCCAACGGCATTGGTTCCCAAACCAATCGGAAATACGTGCAAGTCTGATTTGCCAACTTTAACTTTTTTCATTTGGATTCCCCTCCTGAAATGATGTGTTGATAAATAAACTTGGCCGGCCGCTTGGAAACAGCCGGTCAAGGGAGTCCACTTAACTATACATGTTTTGCCAAATGGATTTCAATGTTGCGTTCTTTACAGTACTCGTGATATTCCTCATCCAGCGCCTGAGATGTGACGATCGCGTGCAATCTGTCAAACGGCGCGTACGTCAGCAAGGTCGACTTCCCGAATTTGGAATGGTCGGCCAGCAAGTATACTTGTTTTGCTTTTTCGGATATTTTCTTTTTAATTTCGTATTCAAGCAGATCGGAGTTTGTCAGTCCATGGGTAAGTGTTGCTCCTGTTGCCGACATGAAAGCTTTATTAATATTATATTTATCCAATGTTCCCGGATCATCCATGCCGACGAAGGACTGCGTTTTCCGTTTGTAGTTGCTGCCGATGATGATCAAATTTATATTTTGCATCGCTGCAGCAGCGTTGATAATGTCGAGGCTGTTCGTTAAAACGGTTACATTTTTATTTGGATCAAGAGTTTCCAAAATAGATTGGGTCGTTGTGCCGGAATCGATAAAGATCAGGTCATGGTCTTCAATAAAGCGTGAAGCGTAGTGCGCGATTTTCATCTTGGCATCTTTGTTTTGAATGGTTCTGTTTTCAAATGGGATTAAGGCCGTTTTTTCGATCGCCGTTACGCCGCCGTAGACTTTTTTTATAACTCCTTTCTCGGTCAGCTTGTTAATGTCGCGTCTGACCGTGTTTTTGGAAACATTAAAAACCTGGCAAAGCTCATCAAGCGAAACGGTGCCATTGGTCAAAATATATTCTTCCATTTCTTTGATCCGCATTAACTTCATACCAAGTATCTCCTTCTAGTATATTTGGATATATATATGATAAACCCAAAAGTTAACCAATAATTGCTTAAAAAATGATAACATTGGTGATTATTTTTTGCAAGATTTGTCCTGTTTCTTTTTATTATACAATGTTTTTCTAAATCGTTTTAAGGTTTTCTGCAAATCTTACAAAAGAAAAATTTAATGATTTTGATTGACTTATGGGTAAGACCGGATTAGAATATAACCAAGAAGTGACCAAAACGTGATAAAGTTGAGAAATTTCTGAGTGTAAACGTTTTATTGCGTCGCGGTTCTTTTGATAAAATCAGAGTTCTATTCATTAATTTCTTTTGTAAGCGTTTAATTCCTGTTTTTTGCGAAAATCCGTTATGCACTGAAGAGCTGTTCGGCATTCATACATAATGGTTGGAACCTGCCCCATCTGTACTAGGAGATGTTTAATATTCAAGGAGGTTATAAGAATGGCAGAAATCAGAAAGTTAAGAAACTATATTAATGGAGAATGGGTTGAAAGCAAAACCGACAAATATGAAGATGTAATCAATCCTGCGACGAAAGAAGTGCTGTGTCAGGTGCCGATCTCGACGCGCGAGGATATCGAATACGCAGCGCAAACAGCGGCCGAAGCGTTTAAAACATGGTCAAAAGTAGCCGTTCCGCGCCGGGCAAGAATTCTATTTAACTTTCAGCAACTTTTAACTCAGCATAAAGAGGAGCTCGCTCACCTCATCACGATTGAAAACGGAAAAAACACGAAAGAGGCGTTGGGCGAAGTTGGACGCGGCATCGAGAATGTCGAGTTTGCAGCTGGAGCGCCTTCCCTGATGATGGGAGATTCACTCGCTACAATTGCAACCGATGTTGAAGCAGCGAACTACCGTTATCCGATCGGAGTTGTCGGCGGAATTGCACCATTTAACTTCCCGATGATGGTACCGTGCTGGATGTTCCCAATGGCCATTGCGCTAGGAAACACATTTATTCTGAAGCCGTCCGAGCGGACGCCGCTCTTGACGGAAAAGCTTGTTGAACTGTTTGAAAAAGCCGGACTTCCTAAAGGGGTCTTCAATGTGGTATACGGTGCGCATGATGTAGTAAACGGCATTCTCGAACACCCGGAAATTAAAGCGATTTCATTCGTCGGTTCAAAACCGGTCGGAGAATATGTCTATAAAAAAGGAAGCGAAAACCTGAAACGCGTTCAATCGCTGACAGGTGCTAAAAACCATACCATCGTTCTGAACGATGCCAATCTTGAAGATACGGTAACAAATATTATTGGCGCTGCTTTCGGATCTGCCGGCGAACGCTGCATGGCATGTGCAGTAGTAACGGTTGAAGAAGGAATCGCAGATGAGTTCATGGAGAAATTGGTTCAGAAAGCATCTGAAGTCAAGATCGGAAACGGACTTGACGACGGTGTATTCCTCGGACCTGTCATTCGCGAAGACAACAAGAAACGCACACTCGGCTATATACAAAAAGGAGTTGAAGAGGGTGCGGAACTTGTCTGCGACGGACGCGAAAATGTGACAGATGAAGGCTATTTCGTCGGCCCGACAATCTTTGACAATGTCACAACTGATATGACGATCTGGAAAGACGAAATTTTTGCTCCTGTATTGTCAGTCATCCGTGTGAAGAACTTGAAAGAAGCGGTTGACATCGCCAACCAATCCGAATTTGCAAACGGCGCATGTTTGTTCACATCGAATTCGAATGCGATCCGCTATTTCCGTGAAAACATTGATGCGGGAATGCTCGGCATCAACCTGGG
The DNA here is from genome assembly GCF_014042035.1 of Bacillus haynesii. Taxonomy (NCBI): domain Bacteria; kingdom Bacillati; phylum Bacillota; class Bacilli; order Caryophanales; family Bacillaceae; genus Bacillus; species Bacillus haynesii. Next base: position 3,151,982 of record NZ_CP059494.1, read on the forward strand.
TGTACCGGCTCCGATGGCATTCTTCCCATTCTCCGGATGGAAGTCTTCGTTCTTTGGTACATTGCATGCCAACGGAAAAGACAGCGTCGATTTCTATACGCGCAAAAAGGTCGTCACTGCAAGATATCCGGCGCCTGACTTCAATTAATTGTGAATAAACCGAGCGGCGCGGTTCCCGCGCTGTTCGGATCATGTTTCAAGTTTGAAAAGGAGGCTTTATCCATGAGTCATTTGTTGCGCAAGCCGCAGGCGAATGAGCTGTCACAAGGCGTGAAGCTTGTACACGAAGTGAAAAAATCGAATTCGGATCTAAGTTATGTCGAGTTTAAAGTCCTTGATCTTGCACCGGGATCAAGCTATGAAGAATCGCTGAGCAAACAAGAATGCTGCATCGTCGCGCTTACCGGAAAGATTACCGTAACCGATCATGAACAGACATTTGAAAATATCGGCACAAGAGAAAGCGTTTTCGAAAGAAAGCCGACCGACAGCGTATATGTGTCAAATGACCGCAAGTTCGGCATTACCGCGGTCACAGAGGCAAGAGTTGCCCTGTGCTATTCCCCTTCTGAAAACCAGCTGCCGACGAAGCTGATCAAAGCTGAAGACAACGGTATTGAGAAACGGGGGAAATTCAGCAATAAACGAACCGTTCATAACATACTTCCGGATTCAGATCCTTCAGCGAACAGTCTTTTAGTTGTCGAAGTCTACACTGAAAGCGGAAACTGGTCCAGCTATCCTCCGCACAAGCATGATCAAGACAACTTGCCTGAAGAGTCCTTTTTAGAAGAAACATACTACCATGAACTTGACCCGCAGCAAGGCTTTGTATTTCAGCGCGTCTACACGGATGACCGTTCCATCGACGAGACGATGACTGTTGAAAATGGAAACGTTGTCATCGTGCCGGCCGGATACCATCCTGTCGGGGTGCCTGACGGATACACATCCTATTATTTAAACGTGATGGCAGGGCCGACGCGTAAATGGAAGTTTCATAACGACCCTGACCATGAATGGATTTTGGAACGCTAACAATAAGGCAAGGAGAGGCTGTTGAAGATGAAGTATACGTTTAATGAAGAGAAAGAATTTGACATTGTAGCGATCGGCCGCGCATGCATCGATTTAAACGCAGTCGAATACAACAGACCGATGGAGCAGACGATGACATTTTCAAAATATGTCGGCGGCTCCCCGGCTAATATTGCAATCGGCAGTTCCAAATTAGGCTTGAAGACCGGCTTTATCGGCAAGATTCCGGATGACCAGCACGGCAGATTCATCGAAACCTATATGAGAAATACTGGTGTCGATACGTCACAAATGGCGGTCGATAAAGACGGACATAAAGCGGGGCTTGCTTTCACAGAGATTTTAAGCCCTGAAGAATGCAGCATTTTAATGTACAGGGATGATGTTGCAGATCTTTACCTTGCCCCTTCTGAAGTGAACGAAGACTATATTGCAAAATCGAAGATGCTTCTTGTGTCAGGTACGGCGCTGGCTAAAAGCCCTTCCCGCGAAGCTGTGCTGAAAGCCGTGCAGCTGGCGAAAAAGCATCAAGTGAAAGTGGTCTTTGAGCTTGACTATCGTCCATATACGTGGGCATCTGCAGAGGAAACGGCCGTTTACTATACGATCGTTGCCGAACAATCAGACATTGTCATTGGGACGCGTGATGAGTTTGATGTAATGGAAAATAAGAACGGCGGCAGCAATGAAGAATCTGTTCAGCATTTGTTTGCCCATTCCGCAGATCTTGTCGTTATCAAGCACGGTGTCGAAGGTTCATATGCATACAGCAAATCCGGGGACGTCTTCCGGGCGAAAGCATACAAAACGAAGGTCTTGAAAACGTTTGGAGCGGGCGATTCATACGCTTCCGCCTTCCTCTACGGACTCGTTACAGGCAAAGATATTGAAACCGCGCTGAAATACGGAAGCGCTTCCGCATCAATTGTTGTTTCCAAACACAGCTCATCTGAAGCAATGCCGACAGTCGCCGAGATTGAAGAGCTTATCGCGGCTCAGTCTTAAATGAAGAATATGAATAAAGGTGGGATCGTTTGTGGGCAAGAAAATACGTTTAACCACAGCACAAGCGTTAATTAAATTCTTAAATCAACAGTACATCCATGTAGATGGTGAAGAAACACCGTTTGTCGAGGGAATCTTTACGATTTTCGGCCATGGGAACGTCGTTGGAATCGGCCAAGCGCTTGAACAGGATGCGGGTCATTTAAAGGTGTTTCAAGGCAAGAATGAGCAGGGAATGGCGCATGCAGCAATGGCTTACAGCAAGCAGATGCTGAGAAGGAAGATCTATGCCGTGTCGACATCAGTCGGACCGGGAGCCGCTAACCTTGTGGCCGCCGCAGGTACGGCGCTTGCGAACAACATTCCAGTTCTCTTGATTCCAGCCGATACATTTGCCACGAGACAGCCTGATCCTGTTCTTCAGCAAGTAGAACAGGAATACAGTGCGGCGATTACGACGAACGATGCATTGAAGCCTGTTTCGAGGTATTGGGACCGCATTACGCGCCCTGAACAGTTGATGAGCAGTCTGATTCGAGCTTTTGAAGTGATGACAGATCCTGCAAAAGCGGGTCCTGCAACGATTTGCATTTCTCAAGATGTTGAAGGCGAAGCCTATGATTTCGATGAAAGCTTTTTTGAGAAACGCGTTCATTATATTGACCGCAAAGAGCCGAGCGAGCGTGAACTAAAGGGAGCGGCAGAACTGATCAAGTCGAGCAAAAAACCGCTCATCTTGGTCGGTGGCGGAGCGAAATATTCCGGAGCACGCGACGAACTGATTGCAATGTCTGAAGCTTACAATATTCCGCTGGTGGAAACTCAGGCCGGGAAATCTACAGTGGAAGCTGATTTTGCCAACAACTTGGGCGGAATGGGAATCACCGGTACGCTGGCGGCAAACAAAGCGGCTCGCGGGGCAGACCTGATCATTGGAATCGGCACGCGCTATACCGATTTCGCGACATCATCAAAAACCGCTTTTGACTTTGACAACTCAAAGTTTTTAAACATCAATGTCAACAGAATGCAGGCATATAAACTGGATGCTTTCCAAGTCGTTGCCGATGCAAAAGTAACGCTCGGCAAGCTGCACGGTTTATTGGAAGGCTATAAGAGCGAATTCGGTTCAACCATCAAGGAGCTGAAAGACGAATGGCTTGCTGAACGCGATCGCTTAAGCAAGATAACATTTAAGCGCGAAAACTTCACACCTGAAATTAAAGATCATTTTTCTCAAGAAATACTCAACGAATACGCGGATGTGCTGCAAACCGAACTGCCGCAAACAACGGCATTGCTCGCCATCAATGAAACAGTTGATCCGGACAGCGTCGTCATTTGTTCAGCAGGCTCTTTGCCGGGAGATCTGCAGCGGCTGTGGCATTCAAACGAACCGAATACGTACCACCTGGAATACGGCTACTCCTGCATGGGATATGAAGTATCGGGAACGCTCGGCTTGAAATTGGCTCATCCTGATAGAGAAGTTTATTCACTGGTCGGAGACGGAAGCTTCCTGATGCTCCACTCAGAGCTCATTACAGCAATCCAATATAATAAAAAAATCAACGTACTGCTCTTTGACAACTCAGGATTCGGCTGTATCAACAACCTGCAAATGGACCACGGAAGCGGCAGCTACTACTGTGAATTCCGAACAGCAGACAATCAGATTCTCAACGTCGACTACGCGAAAGTGGCCGAAGGCTATGGAGCGAAAACCTACAAAGCGAACACGATTGAAGAATTAAAAGCAGCGCTGGAAGATGCCAAAAAACAAGATGTCTCAACATTGATCGAAATGAAGGTGTTGCCGAAGACGATGACGGACGGCTATGACAGCTGGTGGCACGTAGGTGTTGCAGAAGTTTCCGAACAGGAAAGCGTGCAAAAGGCGTATGAAGCAAAAGAAAAAATGCTGAAATCTGCAAAGCAGTATTAAAGGAGGCACCAGGATGGGCAAGACACAAATTCTATGGGGCATCGCCCCCATAGGATGGCGGAACGATGATATTCCGGAAATCGGCGCGGGAAACACACTTCAGCATTTGTTGAGCGACATTGTTGTTGCAGGATTTCAAGGCACGGAAGTGGGCGGCTTTTTTCCGGAACCGGCCATTCTCAATAAAGAGCTCGAGCTGAGGAATCTAAGGATTGCCGGCAAGTGGTTCAGCAGCTATATCATTCGGGACGGCATTGAAGAAACAGCCAAGGAATTTGCGGCTCACTGCCAGTACTTGAAAGACGTCCATGCCGATGTTGCGGTCGTATCAGAACAGACGTACAGTGTGCAGGGCTTGGATAAAAACGTGTTTAAAGAAAAGCCTTATTTCACCGATGAAGAATGGCAGCGGCTATTTGCAGGTTTAAATCACCTCGGGGAAATCGCCGGCCGGTACGGCCTGAAGCTTGTCTACCATCATCACCTCGGCACAGGCGTGCAGACAGAGGAAGAGGTGGACCGGCTCATGGCGGGAACTGACCCGGCACTCGTGCACCTTCTGTATGATACTGGGCATGCCTACATTTCAGATGGAACTTATATGAACATTTTAGAGAAGCATATTGACCGTATTGGGCACGTTCATTTTAAAGACGCGCGCATTAAGATCATGGAGAAATGCAAGCAGGAAGGAAAATCGTTTCAACAGGCGTTTTTGCAAGGGATGTTCACAGTTCCTGGCGACGGCTGCATCGATTTTAGAGAAGTCTATCAAACGCTTCTAAAGCACGGCTATTCCGGCTGGATCGTAGTGGAAGCCGAGCAGGATCCCGATGTTGCCAACCCGCTTGAATACGCATTGATCGCCAGAAAGTACATCGATCGTCACTTGTTGAATGTCCCAGCAACCAATTAGGGGGGCTCTAAATTGAGCAATGGAAGTGCAGCAGTCTCACCATTCAATAAACGAACCGTCGCAGCAGCTTTGGCAAATTACATTGATGCAGGCTCCATTGTCGCAGGATCGGCAGGATTATCTTTATGGGTCAGTTACCTGAAGCTTTCCGATACACAGATCGGACTGCTCGGCGCGTTTAGCGCCAACGCCATCTCGGCGGCAATCGGAGCGCTGCTCGGAGGCTTTTTGGCCGACAAGATTGGCCGAAAGGCTGTCTATACGAACAGTATGCTGATTTATGCACTGGGGATTTGTTTAGTATTGTTCGGCACCAGCTTTCCCTTTTTGTTAAGCGGTTACATTATTATCGGTTTATCGGTAGGAGCTGATATTACGGCTTCCTGGACGATCATCGCAGAGAACGCACCTAAGAAAAACAGGGCGCGTCATTGCGGGGTTGCACAGGTCGCATGGGCGGCGGGAGCGGTTGTGGTCCTGCTGCTGTCGGTCCTGCTTGGTGATTTAGGCTTATTGGGCAATAAAATCGTGTTTGGGCATTTGCTCGTTATCGCATTGATCACCTATGTTCTGCGGAAAAGGCTGCCGGAATCCGATGCCTGGCAGGATCAATCCGAATCGGCTCAAGCCGTCAGGAAGCCGAAGACGTCTTATCTCGATTTGCTTCAGCCTAAGTATTTGAAAAGCATTTTATTCTTAATGGGCGTGTACTTGGTTTGGAATCTGGCTGCAGGTGTCATGGGGTTTTTTATGCCTTACATTTATCAGCAGGTCGGCGATGTGTCAGCGACCATGGCAAACATTTTGCAGATGGGGCTGTTTATTTTCACCGGGCTTGGCGTCGCTTTTATCTTCATGCCGTTTGCAGACAAATACAGGAAGACAGTGTTTGGGATCTCCGCATTTGCGGCGGTGATTGGCTGGTCATTGTTTCTGCTTCCGGCAGAGGGCATGCCGATTCTCATCCTCTTTATCGTGATGATCGGCCTAAACAATGGGGCCGGGCAACAGGCCAATTATCAATTATGGGCGAGTGAAATTTTCCCGACGGAATATCGCGCATCTGCACAAGGATTGATGTTCTTCCTCGTTCGTATCTCAATCGGGGCTTGGAGCCTTTTCGTTCCAATGATCATCTCGAATTTTGGAATTGCATTTATGGCGGCCATTCTCCTTGGATGTGTAACGGCCAGCATGCTCATCGGGCTCTTTTTTGCACCGAATACATCCGGTAAGTCGCTTGAACAAATTCAGGAAGAGCTGTATGGGACTCCTCCGGCTCAAGCTGGGCAAGTGCAAACAAGAAAAATTATGTAACTACATTTGAAGGAGTGGCTATCAATGAAACTACGCATTGGTGTTATTGGTACAGGAGCAATCGGAAAAGAACACATCAACCGCATCACGAATAAATTAGCCGGCGGCGAAATTGTCGCGGTCACCGATGTAAACCAGGAGGCAGCTCAGCAAGTTGTAACGGACTACAGCCTGAACGCCAAGGTCTATCCGGATGACGACAGTCTAATCGCAGCCGAAAATGTAGATGCCGTCTTAGTAACAAGCTGGGGACCGGCTCATGAATCAAGCGTTTTGAAAGCGATTAAAGCGAACAAATTCGTATTTTGCGAAAAGCCTCTGGCGACGACTGCGGAAGGATGCATGCGGATCGTCAATGAAGAAATCAAAGCGGGCAAACGTCTCGTTCAAGTCGGCTTTATGCGCCGTTATGACAGCGGTTACGTACAGCTGAAAGAAGCGATCGACAACCGGGTCATCGGCGAGCCTCTCATGATCCACTGTGCGCACCGCAACCCGGTTGTAGGCGACAACTATACGACAGATATGGCTGTTGTCGATACACTTGTCCATGAAATAGACGCCCTGCACTGGCTGATCAATGATGACTACGAATCCGTTCAGGTCATTTATCCGAAAAAATCGAAAAACGCGCTTCCTCATTTGCGTGATCCGCAAATCGTCATCATCGAAACAAAAGGCGGAGTCGTGATCAATGCGGAAATCTATGTAAACTGCAAGTACGGCTACGATATCCAGTGTGAAGTCGTCGGCGAAGACGGAATCGTGAAGCTTCCTGAACCGTCAAGCATCTCTCTCAGAAAAGACGGAAAATTCTCGACAGATATCCTTATGGATTGGCAGCGCCGCTTTGTAGACGCTTACGATGTAGAAATCCAAGATTTCATTGATTCGATCCAACAGAAAGGCGAGGTCAGCGGGCCGACTGCATGGGACGGCTATATCGCCGCCGTAACGACGGACGCCTGTGTAAAGGCTCAGGAATCCGGACAGAAAGAACCTGTGGCGCTTCAGGAGAAACCAGAATTCTATCAAACGTTTACAACTGTTAAAAAATAAAAATTTCCCGAGGAGTGAAAAGTATGAAATTAGCATTGGATCCATCGATGTATCGTGATGATTTAACTTTGGAGGAAACGGTCTATAAAACGGCGGAGCTTGGCTACGAATATATCGAACTATCGCCGCGCGAAGATTTTTGTCCATTCTATAAATATCCGAAAGTCGATTCTGCTAAAATCAAACAATTAAAGCGGCTTTTAAGAGATACCGGTGTTAAGCTTTCGTCGCTCCTTCCGCTTTACCACTGGGCAGGTCCTGATGAAGATCGCCGTCAGGCAGCCGTGCGCAATTGGAAAAGGGCGATCGAAATTGCGGTTGAGCTTGAAGTAGATTTGATGAACAGCGAATTCAGCGGTTCAAAATATGATCCTTTAACAAGCGAAGAAAAATTCATCAAATCTATGGATGAACTTCTCCCAGTCTTTGAAAAAGAAGGCATTAAACTCAATCTTCAAGCCCATCCGTACGATTTTATCGAAACACACAAAGGTGCGATGGATATGATCCGCGCGCTTGACAAGGATTGGATCAATCTTGTCTACTCGACTGCGCATACATTCTTCTATGATGACGGCAAAGGCGACATCGAGACAATGTTTGACGAAGCCGGCGACCGCCTCACACATGTTTTATTTGCAGATACTTATAATCATAAAGCGGCTCATGGCCTTCGCTACATCGTCAATCCGCCTGACGCGAAAGTAACAGTTCACCAGCACTTGGATATTGGTCAAGGCGAGGTTGATTTTGATACGATCTTCAGAAAGCTGAGAGAGATGAAGTTCGACGGAATTGCGACGAATGCCGTTTTTGCCTGGGTCGACGAAAGAGCGGATGAATCAAGCAGATTCATGCTTGAAAAATTGAAACAGGAACTATTAGGATAAGCCCCTGAGTTCGGCGCCATGCCGAACTCTCTCTTCACAAGGATATGAGATAAGGAGAATCTAATATGAAGCTATGCTTTAATGAAGCAACGACGTTGGAAAATTCAAACCTTGCAAAGGATCTCGAATACTGTGAGAAGCACGGATACGATTATATCGAAATCCGGACGATGGATAAGCTGCCTGAGTATTTAAAAGACCATTCTCTCTCAGAGTTAGCCGAGTATTTTCAAACTCATCATATTAAGCCGCTGGCCTTGAATGCCCTTGTCTTTTTCAACAACCGCGATGAAAAAGGGCACCGTGAAATCATCGAAGAATTTAAAGGCATGATGGAAACATGCAAAACGCTCGGTGTGAAATACGTGGTCGCGGTACCGCTTGTCACCGAACAAAAAATCTTAAAAGAAGATATTAAAGCAAGTTCCGTCAAAGTGCTGACAGAGCTGTCAGACATCGCGGAGCCGTACGGCGTAAAGATCGCTGTCGAGTTTGTCGGTCATCCGGAGTGCACAGTCAATACGTTCAGCCAGGCCTATGACATCGTCATGACCGTGAACCGCGATAATGTCGGCCTTGTTCTTGACAGCTTCCACTTCCATGCAATGGGCTCAAGTCTTGAGGATTTGAAAAAAGCGGACGGCAAGAAAATCTTCATTTATCATATCGATGATACGGAAGACTTTCCAATCGGCTTTTTAAGAGATGAAGACCGTGTTTGGCCGGGACAGGGTGCCATCGACTTGGATGCCCACTTATCGACTTTGAAAGACATCGGTTTTTCGGATGTCGTTTCAGTTGAATTGTTCAGACCTGAATACTATAAGCTGAGCGCGGAAGAAACGATTCGAACGGCCAAAGAAACAACAGTTGAAGTTGTTTCAAAATACTTCAAGATTTAATACGGGATAGGAGGGGTGAACGTGGCTTTCGTTTCCATGAAAGAACTTCTTCAAGAAGCAAAGGAACATCATTATGCAATCGGTCAATTTAATATTAACGGCCTTCAATGGACAAAAGCGATTCTAGAGGCAGCGGAAGAAGAACGGTCACCTGTCATCGCAGCCGCCTCGGACCGGCTCATCGATTATTTGGGCGGATTTAAGACGGTTTCCGCAATGGTTGCGGCTTTGATTGAGGAAATGTCGATCTCCGTTCCCGTCGTGCTTCACCTTGACCATGGCAAAAATCCGGAGCGCTGCAAGCAAGCGATAGACGCGGGTTTTAGCTCAGTCATGATCGACGGCTCGCATTCACCAATCGATGAAAATATCGCCATGACAAAAGAGGTCGTGTCATATGCCAAGGCTCGCAATGTTTCGGTTGAAGCAGAGGTTGGCATCGTAGGGGGCATGGAAGACGGGCTCATCGGCGGGGTGCAGTATGCCGACATCGGTGAATGCGAACGGATTGTCAAAGAAACCGGTATCGATGCTTTGGCAGCCGCACTCGGCTCCGTTCATGGAAAATATCAAGGCGAGCCTAATTTGGGATTTAAGGAAATGGAAGAAATCTCACGGGTAACGGACATTCCGCTTGTTCTTCATGGAGCTTCGGGCATCCCGGCTGATCAAATCGCAAGAACGATCCGTATGGGCCATGCGAAAATCAACATTAATACCGAATGCATGGTGGCCTGGACCGAGAAAACGCGCAGCATGTTTAAAGACAATCCCGATTTATATGAACCCCGCGCCTATATGACGCCAGGGATCAGCGCAGTCAAAGAAACAGTCAAACATAAAATGAGAGAATTCGGGTCATCCGGAAAAGCGGTATGCACCCAAAAGATAGAAATATAAGTTAAACCAATATTACCTCCACTCACTTATCGAAGTGAGTGTTTTTTTGTTCACAGTATTTGTAAAGATATTCTAAAGGTTCAAAAGTATGATTGACTGTAATTGATATAATAGTTATAATTTCCCTCATAATCCATTTTGATCAGAAAAGATTTTATTTTCTGAAAATAAATACCAGCAAGACAATAACAAAACCAGGTGAATGCTATATGCTGACAAACGTTTTAAAGTATCGGGTTCATATTTTATTTATCGTGTTATGTTTGATCGGCGGTACGACATGGGCTTTTCAAAAAGCCGGGTTGAGTGACAGCCTTCCATTTTGGTCCGCCGGCATGCGGTTTATGATCGCAAGCATTTTGATTGCGGCGTTTCTTTTGATACGGAGGCAGTTTGTTCTGTCAAAGGAACTGCTAGTGCTGTCGTTTTTGAACGGCATCATGTATTTTTCCGTTCCATTCGGATCTGTTTATTGGGCCTCCCTTTATTTGCCGAGCGGGTTGGTGTCTATATTAGCGGCGAGCATTTCAGTCTTTGCCCTGATGATCAACCGCCTCGTTAAAGGGACACCGGCGACGAAATTGCAAAAATGGGGGATATGCCTTGCTTTGCTCGGCATTACAATCGTGTTTGGCAATCAGCTGTTGATCAAAGTCGATGTTATTGAAATCGTTGCAATGATTTTGATTTTGTGTGCGATGTTTGGCTCGGCTTTTATTCAAATCAAAGTACAGCAGAGAATTCGTTCGCTTCCAATCTTAAGCTTTAACTCCCTTTCGATGCTGAGCGGCGGAGCGGTTTTGCTCATCAGCAGCCTCATCTTTGAAAGCGGGACAAGAACGTTTTCCGGCGTGAGCCTTTATGCGCTGCTTTATTTAGCGGTTGTCGGCTCGATATTAGGTTTTTGGATCAACATTTATCTGCTTAAAAAATGGCACATCTCAAAAGCGACTTCCCACTTGTTTATCTCCCCTGTCATTGCGCTTTATATCGGATTTCTGTTTCTGGATGAAAAACTGAATGCGAACATTTATTTAGGAACGCTGTTTGTCATATTCGGTGTGATGTTCATCAACTTAAAAAAAGAAGAGAGGATCGCGAAAATTGACGAAACGAAACAAAAGCTTGGCCATCATTTGTCAAAATAAGCACTTGCCATTTATTTTTGAAGAAGCTGAGCGTTTAGGATTGAGGGTCACGTTCTTTTACCATTCAGCCGAAGATTTCCCGGGCAATCTTCCGTCTGTGGAACGCTGTGTGCCGCTGCCGTTATTTGAAGATGAGGAAGCGGCGATGGCTATCATCAAACAGACATTTGTCGAATTTCCGTTTGACGGCATTATGACACTGTTTGAGCCGGCATTGCCTTTCACGGCAAAAGCCGCTGAAGCTTTGAATCTGCCGGGGCTTCCTTTTACAACAATGGAAAACTGCCGCAATAAAAATAAAACCCGCAGCATCCTTCAGCAAAACGGCCTGAATACGCCGGTTTTCCACGAGTTCCATACGCTCGCTGACCTGGAAGACAGGAAACTTACTTATCCATTAGTCGTCAAGCCGGTCAACGGCTTCTCAAGCCAGGGCGTCGTCCGTGTTGATGATCGAAAGGAGCTTGAGGAGGCCGTCCGGAAGGTCGAGGCCGTCAACGAGAGGGATCTCAATCGATTCGTACAGGGCAAAACGGGCATCGTAGCCGAGCAATTTATCGATGGGCCGGAATTTGTGATTGAAACGCTGTCGATTCAAGGAAACGTACATGTTCTTTCGATTGGATACAAGGGGAACAGCAAAGGGCCGTTTTTTGAAGAAGGCGTCTATATTGCTCCGGCTCAATTGAAGGAAGAGACGCGCCTTGCGATTGTCAAGGAAGTGACGGGCGCCGTTTCAGCGCTGGGCATTCACCAGGGGCCGGCTCATGTAGAGCTGAGGCTGGACAAGGACGGAACACCTTATGTCATCGAGGTGGGCGCCAGAATCGGCGGTTCAGGGGTTTCCCATTACATCGTCAAAGAGAGCACGGGCATCAACTTTATGCAGCTTGTCTTGCAAAATGCATTAAAGCCGCTGGAGAGCAGCGAGTTTAAAGAGGAGATCCGGTCTGTAAGGACGGCCGGCAATTATATCATTCCTGTACAGGGCTCCGGCATTTTTGAAAAAATCGACGGACTGGAAGAAGTCAAACAGAGGCCGGAGGTTAAGCGGGTGTTTCAATTTATCAGAAGAGGCGCAAAAATCCTCCCGTACCCGCACTTTTCCGGTTATCCGGGGTTTATATTAACAAGCCATCATTCTTATGAAGAATGTGCAGCTTTCTACCGGGAGCTGGATGATGAGCTTCATATCATATATCAAAATAATCTGACGGGTACAATAGGAGGTTAAGATGATCTCGACTAAAGTGCAGGAAGAGCAAGCCGTAATGATTGTCCATACGCTCGGTCCCAAAGGCACGAACTGCGAAAAAGCCGGCCTGCTTTGGCTTAAAAACAAAGGAGTCCGCGGGGAAGTCAGGCTCTATGAAACGTTGGAAGAAGCGCTGCTCTATGTTAAATCGACAGAAAATTCAGTCCTATTAGGCTGTGCCGTTTACCCGTTTTTGCATCAAATCGTATTTGAGAATTTAGCGGACTTAAAGATCATAGACAGTTTTGTGATGCCAACATACAACATGGTTTTTGCCGCAAAACAGCACACGATGGCATCGGATATTCAAACCGTCGCTTCACACCCTGCTCCCGCCCATCTGGCGAAGCTGTTCAGCAGTCAAGTTCAATTGGTCACAAGCAATGCACAAGCGGCCCTGGCCTGCGCTTCAAACGCGGCTGACGGCTGCATCACAACGATTAAAGCGGCTGATGAACACCGTTTGAAAGTCATTAAAGATTTTGGGGAAGTGCCGATGTGCTTTACGATTCACGGGCTTAAATCAATCGAAGGAGGAAGCCGATGACGACCTTGACAGGGGACATTGTAAACATGGTCAACGAGCAGATTGTACCGAACATTCATGAATTGCAGACATACCAAAATGATAAAGGACAGATTACAGAGCATCACGAAAGGGCGGAACAGCTTCTGCTGCAATTGATTGAAGACGCAGGAACCGTTTATGAGGCGGTTCACTTAACGGCTGCAAAAGAGGCGTTTAAACAGGACGTTTTGGACTGGATCGGACGCGGATTAGGAGAGACGCCGTATTTTGACCGGCTATTGACGGCTTACAGGGCTCCGAATGATCAGGAGACGACCTTTTTTGCGGCGCCGATCGTGACGCCGAATGGGCCTCATGCGAAAGGCTGCTATTTTGAAGCCTTTTTAGCCGTTCGTGAAGAACCTGCCATGATGAGGCCGATAGAAGAGGAGCTGCCTCATCCTGAAAACGGCTGCCAATCCCTCAAGCTTCTCGCCGGAACAAAGGGGTTCACGGAAGAAAAATGCATCGTATTCTTCCCGGAAAATGTGAAAACAAAAGAGAACATTACATCGCAGACATTCGCGATTTTCTATTTTAATAAGTTTTATCACATTTACCATGAAGACACGCTCAAAAGAGCGAGGGCCATTTTTGAACATGCGCCTTTCAAGTCGGCTCAGCTTTCCCCTGACCGCACATATGAAGCAAGGGTGTTGTGGGGCTACCTTCATGACTATTTTCATCATTGCGGAAAAAAACCTTTTCATTTGCATATTCAGGCGAAAATGAATTTTTTCGCAGGCATTTTAGAAGAAGTCAAGGTCGATTGCCAAGCGATCCTGACCTTGTGGGAGCGGCGATATGACGGCTGGGAGGAAATTATCGAATTTGTTTTGTATGAGCGGCTGCTGCGCTATCCGAGTCAGCATAATGCAACGCGGAATTTTGATTCCGGGACAGGCTATTTTCTGTTCAGCTGGATCATTGAAAACGGCAGTTCCATTCAAAGAGGAGAAGAGAAGCCCGTATCGCTTGACCTTTCACGATGCATGGAGGATTTAAAAAAGCTTGTGGCCGAAATCGAACAGCTGGAAGAGATCGAGGATGACTCGGCATACAAAGAGGCGGCGGAACGCTATGTAAGACAATACCTGCCTCCCGGACGGGAAGGCGAACGGTTCAGCGTCCCGGAACCATATTTCATTGACGAGATCAATAAGAAAATTGAAACCGCCCGTCTTCGGTTTGAACGGGAGAGACTGGAAGCGTGAAGCCGGCATTAAGCAAAATCGGAGAGAAAATGAATGAGAGGACAGGGGTCAGGGCTGTGATGAGCGATATTCAGGAAGTCCTGGCCGGCGGAGAGCGGTCATACATTAATTTAAGTGCGGGCAATCCAATGATTTTGCCAGGTGTGTCAGCCATGTGGAAGTCGGCTCTTGCCAATCTGCTTGACGATGACAGGTTTTCTTCGGTGATCGGCCAATACGGATCGAGCTATGGAACCGATGAACTGATTGCAAGTGTTGTCCGCTTCTTTTCAGAGCGGTATCACGCTGACATTCGAAAAGAGAATGTGCTGATTACAGCCGGAAGCCAGCAGCTGTTTTTTCTGGCGATCAATTCGTTTTGCGGAATGGGAAGCGGGTCTGTGATGAAAAAAGCCTTGATTCCGATGCTTCCCGACTATTCGGGATACAGCGGAGCGGCACTGGAACGGGACATGATTGAGGGGATTCCTCCGCTCATTTCGGCATTGGATGATCATACGTTTCGATATGAGATGGATCGTGAGGCGTTTTTAGAGAGGATGCGGACCGATCCATGTATCGGCGCTGTCTTGCTTTCGCGCCCGAACAATCCTTGCGGAAACATCTTGCCTAAAGAAGATGTAGCGTTCATTTCAGACGCCTGCCGAGAAGCGAATGTTCCGCTTTTCATTGATTCCGCATATGCTCCGCCTTTTCCGGCGATTCATTTTATCGACATGGAACCGATTTTCAACGATCAGATCATTCATTGTATGAGCCTTTCAAAAGCAGGCCTGCCTGGGGAAAGGATCGGAATCGCCATCGGGCCGTCTCGGTATATTCAGGCAATGGAAGCTTTTCAGTCTAATGCGGCAATCCATTCTTCAAGGCTGGGGCAGTATATGGCGGCTTCTGTATTGAATGACGGGCGCCTCGCCGACGTGTCGCTAAATGAAGTCAGGCCATATTACAGCAATAAATTCATGCTGCTCAAGGAAACGCTTTTATGCAAGATGCCCGAAGACATCAAATGGTATCTGCATCAAGGGGAAGGATCGCTTTTCGGATGGCTGTGGTTTGAAGACCTGCCGGTGACTGATGCCGCGCTGTATGAGTATATGAAAGCGGACGGAGTCATCATCGTTCCCGGCTCATCTTTCTTTCACCATCAATACCGGCACATGGCGCATTCACACCAGTGTATACGAATCAGCCTAACCGCGGCGGATGAAGATATCATAAGGGGAATCGATGTTTTAGCTAAAATTGTGAAGGGTGTATATGAGAAACAGATTGAATATTTATAAAAAAACAGGGGCTAAAAGCAAGCCCCTGTTTTATTCGTCAATCCCTTTCGCCGGCATTGGCCTTTCTTTTTCTGCGCCTTGCCGTTGTCAAAATCAAAATAACTGCTGCCGCTATGATCACGATCAGGATCGCAATGTACAGCACATGCTGCGGATTGCTTTCCTTTTTATCATCCGTCTTGGTTTCAGCGGACTTTGCTGTCAGCTGCTGATGGTTTGTAAACAGCTGATGGCTGTCCGTTTCATTCACAACGGTTGCTGCGAAATCATTGCTGTTCAAAAAGTTGATCATTTCTTTTGTGACTGCTGTGCCTTGCCCTTTAAACGGCGCGAAAACAGCCATCGAGTAATTTGAATCCCACAGCGACGTTTGAGTAAACGCGACTTGTTTTGTCGTTTCATTCAGCATTTGAAACGATGACACATCAAATGTTCCGTTTTTCGCCGTCGGAACAGCCAATTCGGCTGTTTTTTCCTTCAGTAGAGAGAATTGATCGACACTTCCGATGAAGATTACGTTTCTTCCTTTCACGTCATCCGGTTTGACTTCAGAGGATGTTTTCACTGTGAATGCCTGCCGGGCTTCACTGCCGAAGGAGCTGACCACAAGCGAAAGCTCATCAAGCTTGGACTGATCCGCGTTGTCGGGCAGGATCATCAGCGTTTTGTTGTCCTGATCTCCTGCGTAGGGAAGCGGCCACGCTTGAAAATCGGCTGAAGCTGACGTGTCGCTGACATGGTAAGACAATGCACTCTGTTTATCGATAAAAATCCATTTGTCTTCGTTCGTCGCGTAGCAAGGGTTGTTCTCTTTCAAGCCTGAAGAGGAAAATTGAATATCGATATAACGGTTTTTTTGCAAAAGTTTCGGATCGACTTTTAAAGAAACATGGTAAAAGCCGTTTTTGTCTTCTTTTCCTAAATCGTCAAGTCCGACGGAATGCGGCTGACCATTGATCATAACCTTCAGTTCCGCCTGTTCCGCAGATAAGCCGCTTTGATCGGCCTGCTTTTGTATTGTTTCCGATTTTTTCACCGTAAGAGAAAGCTTTGCAGGTTGATTCTTGTCTAATAGAGCCGGTGCAGGATAATAAAAATGCTCGGAAGATGTCTGCCCGGACCCGATTGTCAAATCTCCCGCCCCGAAATCCTCGAGTGTCAGCTTGCTGCCGTCCCGTTTGCTATGCTGCTGAAGTTTTCCGATTGCCAGCGTGTCGCCGCTGAGCTGGGCGGCATACGTTTTGTCGGTGATGACGCTGATTTTTTCTGAGAGCACAGCATCAGATGCTGCGGCCGCAAACAATACAGGCTGTTGCTTATCCTTTGCTTTAAGCATCCGTTCCGCAAGCAATAACTTGTCTCCTTTTGCTTCGAGCTTCGCTTGCTTCAATAGCTTTTTCACTTTGCCGCTCCAATGTTGTTGGACGCCGATCAAAATCGTCGGCCTGTCGATCTTCGCCAGGTCAGATTCGCCCAAGATCTTCGTGCTGATGCTATTGTCAACCGTTTTAAGGTAGCCTTCTGTTTTAACTGCAGCTTCGATTTCAGCCGAACTTGGATCATCCGGAATGACGATTGCCGTTTTTTCCACGGAGCTGCCGGATTGGGCGAATGGATAAGGATAATGTTCGAGCGCCACTCCTTTAGATTCGTTCTTTTCCCCGATATGCAGACGGCTGTCCGGGTAAATTTTGATCCAGTTTCCGGAGGAGTCCTGTCTGACGCAGACGCCTTCATGAACGACTCCGTAGAACTTCAGTGATAAGCTGTGAAACCCTGGAGACGACTGGCTTTTGTTTATTGCAAGTTTCAGCGTTTTCTTTCCGGCATTCCCTGCAAGCTTGACCGTTTTGACCGGTTCACCATCAATCTCGGCTGTTAATGAAGACGGTGAAATTAAAAGGTCTGAAGCCTCGTATTCAAGTGTGAGCTGCTGATGGGCAGAGGAGGCGCCCGCCGGGATTTGATACGTTAGCTCGGCGCTGTCTTTTGCCCCGTACAAGGTCAAGAGATCGTTTGTGAGCACTTGCTGTTTGGCTTGTTCCCGGCTGTTTTCCCCAAGGATCGAGCCGTCTACTGTAACGTCTTTGGCCGCCGCAGCTTGTCCCGTCGCCGTGATCAGCATGAAGCTTGCCAGACATATGAAGATATATTTCAAAAAAGTCACCCGCTTTTCTTTTGATTGTATCGTTCTGTTTTGTACCATTTAACCTCTTGCTTGAACAGGCGGTGCTTGATTTCTACGAATAAAGAATAAATCACGAGCACAATCCAAGCCTGAGAGTATGTAAAGTACATCAGAAAAACGATGAAAAAGTTTTGCCTGTTCATTTCTGTTTTTTCGATGCTCAGTGTAATCATGACCTCCGTCATAAATAGAAAGAAAGCCAAAATCCATAAGATGATCGACAAAAAACCGAATGAAAGATGCAGATTATAAAATAAATTGATCACAAAAAGCGCATTTGACATGATGACGCCAAAGAAAAACAAAAAATACGTAAAAAAGAAATAAAACAAATCGAAAATAATCCGTTTTCTCTTCAGCTTGAAAAACTGAGCCAAAAATTTCAGGACGACATACTGGTTGCCGCGCGCCCATCTTGTCCGTTGACGCCACCAGACTTTCCACGTTTCCGGCTCCTGTTCCCAAGTGACGGCCGCCGGAAAGAAGCGGATGTGGTAGCCGAGGTTGTAGACCCGGATTGTAAGCTCGGTATCTTCGGCCAGCGCCTTATCATCCCAGCCGCCCAGCTCTTCAATAATGCTTCTTCTGATGGCAAAATTGGTGCCGGGGATCGTGGCGATTTTGAACCATTTCCATCTCCCGCCCTGTGCCATCCATTGGAAACAAATCGTTTCGATGTTGATAAATTTTGTGAGCAATGTTTTCGCCGCATTGATGACGCGGAATTTTCCCACCACCGCTCCGGCTTTCTGATCATTCATGAGCCCGAGGACAAGGTAATAAACAGCCATTTTTTCCGGCGTGTTGTCGGCGTCATATACACAAATGACGTCCCCGTTTGATTCGGCAAAACCGCAATTGAGCGCTGACGATTTACCTTTTCCGGCATACGGGGGTTTGGTCACGACCATTTTAATAAAGTCGTATTGTCTGGAAAATTCGCCTACGATGTCACCCGTCCGGTCGGACGAATTGTCGTTGATGACGATAATCTCCAGCCGGTCTTTCGGATAATAGAGGTTGACCATTGCCTTCAGCGTCTGCCGAATCACGACCTCTTCGTTATGCGCCGGAATCAGTACGCTGACTTTCGGGAGATCCTTCACGTGCTCTTTCCACTTCGGAATGTTCCGTTCGAAGGTCATATAGTGGCGGAATCCGCCCTGCATCAGAAACATGTGATACAGAAGCATGACCCATATTAAGCTTAACGAGACTAGGAACAGAACATTACCCACGGCTTCTTCTCTCCTTAAAGATTCGTTTTTTTAATGTGGCTCTCAAGTAAAGGGTGTAGCTCACAAACATGACAACAAACAAGAGCACAATAAGGGAGAGAATCCAAAGCGCCTTTTCCAGCGGGCTTTGCTGGTGATGATCGAAAAACGTCTCAATGGCGCTGACTTTGCTTTTGACTTGAATCGTTCCATCTCCGCTTGTGTGAATTTCTACTTTATCTGTTTTAACGGTTTGCTTTGTCTTTTTAACATCGAGCCATTCGCTGTTTGGAATGCGTTCCATCTGATCAACCAGTTCAGGGAGATATTTCATTCCAAGATAAGGATGGTAAAATGCGCCGGCTACTCCGCCTTGAAAATCGATCATTTGAGAGATGCGCTCCTCGACTTTGCCGAGCGGATTTTGATCCGATTGATCGACATAGCCGATCGTCTCAGGATAGAGCGTCATCCCATGGAGCATGACCGGATTCGTAACAAAAGGCCCGGCGCCTGATGTTTTCCATGTTGTATCACTAAGCTGAACCTGGCCGAACAAGCTTGTGAAATACTGTGAGGCGATTTGATAGCCGTGCTCTGACATCGTATAGTGCGGCGCTTCAAACGCGAGCGGATACAGCCCTTCCGCGGTGAGATCCTCAATAGCGTTCGTCAGCTTCTGCCGCGTGTATGTTTCTTCATTTTTTCTGAACGGCTCCAAATAGTTTTGATATGCTTGTTCATTTGGAAAGTTCTGTTCCTTTTGCAAAAGGGTCGCGGGCTCTTCCGCATTTTGCGATGTGATCGGCTGATCGGCTTTGGCATCCCAAAACTCGAATCCTTCACCGGTTTCGCTGTAGCGGTATGTATGGGTATACCCGTGAACAATTACACTTCCGCCCATATCCTGCAGCTTCCTCAGTACTTTGACCAGCTTTGGCTTTTCAGACATATAGACTTTGTCGCCCGTTTCAGGATTGACATATACCGGAATTACAGAAAGGATAAAAGGAATATTTCGTTTATGCAGATAAGACCCGGCTTGGAGCAGCAGTTTTTCATCCGACATCGGGCTGATATCCTCAAGCCGCAAATATAAAAGCGTGCTGTCCGCCGTTTCACCAAATGCCTGTCTGAGCTGCTTAGCGGCGAGGAGGTTGTTGTTTAGCAAATCGGTTAAACCGATGTACACGTTTCCTTTGCCGGTTTTCCATACAAAAGGGTGCGCTTTTCCATCGTCAGCTTTGTATGTGTACATTGCTTTTCCCTTCAATCCTGATACGCCGAGGACACGAACTCCGCTTTCTAAAGAGGTATCGCTTTCTTCATTTGTGCTGCGAATCTGATACACATTGTCTTTGCTTTTGAGCGAAAGACCTGCGAATTGGCTGAACTGTCCGGCGTTAAAGCCGATTGCTATCACAGGTTTTTGGGAGGAGCTGATTAGCTGCGCGAGCTTCTTGCTCAGCTTTCTTTTTGTTTGGCCGTAATAGATGACGCGGTCTTTTCCTGCGAGATCCGATGCTTTGATATCTGTGTCTTTTACAACGGTCACACGGGATGTAAAATGGCCAGCGATAAGGTCGAGCATTTTCACATCGGCTGATTTTTTGCCATCCAGTGTTGAATAGACGATGAGAATGCCGTGCTCCTGCTGCTTTGCCTCGGCGGTGTCCGGAACATAAAAAGCCGCAGACAGGATAAGTACAGCCGCGTATAGAAGTAATATCCGCTTACAGTTCATTCATCATCATCTCGTTTTCTAGTTCTTCTAAAAATTGCTCAGCAGTTGTTAAATCGTTTTGATATGATAAGTGGCACACGTGGAAGGTCAAGGTGACATACTTGCCGTTTTTGAGCTGATAAGTGTCCAGCTGTTTCTTCAGTTTTTCAAGGACGGCGGGCATATGTTCAGCAGGCGTGTGTGTCAGCAGGATGCCGAACCGCTCCTCGGCAGGACGGAATTTTTTATCCGTTTCCCGGACACATGATCTGATTTGACTGCTGACAAATTGAAAGAGACGATCGGTTTCTTTTTCTCCGTACAGAGATTTGAACTCTTTGAAATAATGCATTTGAAGAAGCAAAAAAACAAACGAGTTGCCATACCGTTCCGCGCGCTTTATTTCTTCTGACAGCTCCAGCTTCATCCTCTGTTTATTATCAAAGCCTGTCACCCTGTCAATCGCAACAAAGCTTTTGATTTCGTCTTGAAGGTGTTTGACAGAGTGGTGAAGTCCGATCGCGATGTCATGAATTCTCCCTGACATAAAGGAAAACAGCAAAAGCGCTATTCCCCAGATGACGAGCATTTGTAGTCCCGTTTCAGACGAAGCGGCTCCTCCTTGGCCTGTGTGAAAAAACATCATCAAAGTTCCGAGAACAAACAGGACGATGATGGTCCCGGCCAGTGCGTAAATCGATCCGAGCCATATTCCCGCTGCGATGATGGCAAGTGTGATGCAAATGATGAGAATGGGTTCGGACTGCTGGTCAGAGACATAATGGATGAATAATGCAAGAGCTGCTGCAAGCCCCGTCATATAAGTGAACATTTTTTGCGATTCATTGAATGATATTTTCATTTAAAAGCTTCCTTTCGGCTAACAGGGGCAGCAGATTATCAAAAGAATGCGTATCATTTCCGCTCATATATCCCCCATAATACGTCTCGGACGAATCAAGAATTTCAAAATCATTCATTCGATCATACAGCGCTTTGATGACGGCTTTATCTTCGTTTTGGTTGGTGAAAAATAAAATCGCCAACGCGTAGACGGATGGAGACTCGTATTGAACCGCCGGCTTTTTTGTATCGATCGAGTACCGGCCATACAGTTTTCCGCCGGTTTGAAACGTCTGTTTGAGCCAATCCGCTAATACAACGGCTTTTTGATCCTTCGGCGGTAAATGCCAAGCTGTGTAAAGCTGATCAATGAGATTGACTTCATGGTCATAGGTGTATGCTTTCGTTTCTGTACTGTACGCTTTCGGGAGAAAACCGTTTTTCAAAGGGGCGTGATAAAGAATGTTGGCATTCCGCCTTTCGGTTTCCTTATCTATCACTCCGTTTTTTTTCAAGATGGATAGAGCATCTGGCATGATATAGGAAAGCGTGATATCCTTTGATGCGGATTGAGAGGCGGAGTCGTAAAAGTCCGTCAATATCCCGTTGTTCATGTTGTGCGTTTTTAATGCGGCACCGATGTTCAGAGCGGTTTGTCTATACTCGCTGTTTCCCCATAGAGCTGCCGCTTGATCGAGGCTCATCATGATTCTGAGATCATCGATCAGGGCGTTCACACCGCTTGGCTGGCCGTTTTGGATTTGCCATGACACCAGGTTGTTTTTCATAAGGAAGGATTCGGTCAGGTGCTGATATTGCTCATGAAAATGTTCGCCGTCTTTTTTGCTGATCAAAAACTCCATCCACAAGCCAAGCGATTCCGACAAGTAAACAGGCTGGTCAGAAAAGCTGGTTTTGATCAGCCCCTGATCGCTCATTAAATGATGGTAAACGAATTGTTCGGCAGGCTGCAGCGCTGCATCATTTTTGTCATCATCTGACTGATCTTCAGCTTTGATACAACCGACGGCCAGACTGACGGATAAAAAGCACAGGATCATACCAATCCATATATACCTCATGGGTGCTTTCACGATAGATCACCCCGAATGTTTTTTAGAATGATTTTGACTTATTTATTATAAATGAAAAAATGGAGATTGCTAGATTTTTTTGATCTTTTTGGACTATCCAAAAAGAGGACGTAAGTCCAATAATAAAATGTTTTTCCATCAATAGCAGGATTTTCGTATTGCTTTTTCGAGAAAAAATATCAAAAAGAATAAACAGAGGACGTGAATGAACATCATCAGAAATACCGAAGTGGGGCTCTTACTTGAGAAAAAATGTGGGAAAACCGTTTTGCTGCAGGCCTTGAGCTTCCGGAAAAAGACGCGATCTTGGTGAGCCATTTTTTGTAGCATTTATTCAGCTGTAAGATGAAGCCATGTTTTACCGGCGGAAGGCGGATCAGGCCTTTAACAACCAGCTGAAGCGTGCTTGCTTTTTGTTCTATCAGCACTCGGATGACGCCATGCTAAAGAACTGACAGCCGCCGGAAGATGCATATATAACGGATAAAAACATAACATGGACATATGCGGTGTCGCATGATTCGGCATACGGAACGTATTTTTGCAATTCAGCTGGATGAGATGGAGCATGAACCTATATAATATGGGTTAAAGCGTTACTAAAGGGGAGGAACGTGATGGACAAGGAAAAACAGCAATTGAGCATTGAAGCTGCGAGGCTCTACTATCAGTCTGACTACAGCCAGCAGCAAATTGCCGAACAGCTGCAGATTTCAAGACCGACGGTATCAAGGCTGCTGCAGTTCGCCAAGGAAAAGGGGTATGTTCAAATTCGCGTCATGGACCCGTTTGAAGATATGGATGCGCTCGGTGCGATGCTTGAGGAAAAATACGGGCTTCTAGAAGCGCATGTTGTCTTTTCGCCGACCGCGGATTATACGACCATCACGCATTATCTCAGCCGCTTCGGGGCCGAATATATGCACGGCGCAGTCAAGGACGGCGACATTGTCGGCGTCAGCTGGGGGACGACGATGTACCAAATCGCCCAAAATATGCAGCCTAAACAGGTGAAGGGCGCAGAGGTCGTACAACTGAAGGGCGGAATCAGCCATTCCAGCGTCAACACTTATTCGTCTGAAACGATTCAGCTGTTTGCCGAAGCTTTTCAAACGATGCCGAGGTATTTGCCGCTTCCGGTCGTGTTTGACAATCCGGAAGTTAAACAGATGGTTGAGCAGGACAGGCATATTAAGCGGATCATAGAAATGGGCAAACAGGCGAACATTGCGTTATTTACAGTCGGTACGGTCCGCGATGAAGCCCTGCTGTTCAGGCTGGGGTATTTTCATGAAGAGGAAAAAGCTCTTCTGAAAGAACGTGGAGTCGGCGATATTTGTTCGCGCTTTTTTGATGCGGAGGGAAACATTTGCAGCCATGCTATCGACTCGCGGACGATCGGCATTGAATTGGCTGACTTGAGGGAAAAAGAACGGTCGATTCTCGTAGCGGGCGGCAGTCGGAAAAAAGCCGCTATTCATGGTGCACTAAAAGGCAAGTATGCCAATGTGCTGATTATTGATCAGCATACGGCGAAAGAACTGCTAGATGATTAAAGTGTCCAGGAAGAACTGCCTGGATTTTACTTTATTTTCTATTGAACAAAATTTCATATGATAATTTACATTTGTTCAGAAATCGGTTATGCTGAAAATATCTTATACAAAGGAAGTGCTAGTATATGACGATTGCAAATCTCATTGATCATACAGCATTAAAACCGCATACACAAAAATCCGAGATTAAGAAATTAATAGAAGAAGCGAAAACATACCAATTCGCTTCAGTCTGCGTCAACCCGACATGGGTTGAATTTGCCGCCAAAGAGCTGAAGGGAACGGAAATCGACGTTTGCACGGTTATCGGTTTTCCGTTGGGCGCCAACACGACAGAGACAAAAGCATTTGAAACAAAAGACGCGATCGCAAAAGGCGCGACAGAGGTGGACATGGTCATCAACATCGCCGCTTTAAAAGACGGAGATGATGACTTTGTCGAGGCGGACATCCGTGCGGTCGTTGAAGCCGCAAAAGGTAAAGCGCTTGTTAAAGTCATCATTGAAACGTGTCTGTTGACAGACGAGGAAAAAGAGCGGGCCTGCCGCTTGGCTGTTGCTGCGGGTGCCGATTTTGTCAAAACTTCAACCGGGTTCTCAACCGGCGGAGCGACAGCGGAAGACATCGCCCTCATGCGGAAAACAGTCGGACCTGACATCGGTGTCAAAGCATCCGGAGGTATTCGAACAAAAGAGGACGTTGAAAGCATGATCTCAGCAGGAGCGACCCGGATCGGTGCAAGCGCAGGCGTTTCCATCGTCAGCGGAGCAGAAGGAAAAAATGAAGATAACTACTAAGATCCAGTGCGGCGGGAAGCGGAAGCTTCCTGCGCGCAGATACAAAAATGTAAGCGAATACATCACCAGGAGGATCAAAACATGAAATATCTCATCGGGCTCATTGGTTTATTTGTCGTCTTAGGGCTTGCATGGCTGGTCAGCAGCGGAAAGAAAAGAGTGAAGTACCGTCCGGTTATCGTCATGATCGTGCTGCAATTCGCATTGGGATATATATTGCTGAACACGGGTATCGGAAACTATCTTGTCGGCGGTTTTGCCAAAGGCTTCGGGTATTTGCTTGAATATGCCGCAGAAGGTGTTAATTTTGTCTTTGGCGGACTGGTGAATGTGAATGAATCCACATTCTTCATCAGCGTGCTTCTCCCGATTGTTTTTATTTCTGCTTTAATCGGTATTCTGCAATATTGGAGAATCCTTCCGTTTATTATAAAATATATTGGTCTTGCGCTCAGCAAAATCAACGGGATGGGCAAACTGGAGTCATACAACGCCGTTGCCTCGGCGATACTGGGGCAATCTGAAGTATTCATTTCGTTAAAAAAACAGCTGGGCCTGCTGCCTAAGCACAGACTTTATACGCTGTGCGCTTCGGCGATGTCAACCGTCTCGATGTCTATCGTCGGCGCCTATATGACGATGCTCAAGCCCGAATACGTTGTCACCGCGCTAGTCTTGAACTTATTCGGCGGATTTATTATCGCATCGATTATCAATCCTTATGAAGTCGATCGAGAACATGATATGGTAGAGGTACAGGAAGAGGAAAAACAATCCTTCTTTGAAATGCTGGGCGAATATATTATGGACGGCTTTAAAGTCGCCGTCGTCGTGGCCGCCATGCTGATCGGATTTGTCGCGATCATTGCAATGATTAACGGCATTTTCAGCGCCGCATTAGGGATATCATTCCAGGAACTGCTCGGATTTATTTTTGCGCCGTTTGCCTTCCTGATGGGTATCCCATGGCATGAAGCGGTGAATGCTGGAAGTATCATGGCAACCAAAATGGTCTCAAATGAATTTGTCGCGATGCAGTCTCTCGCACAAGGCAGCTTCCATTTCAGCGGCCGCACCGAAGCGATTGTTTCCGTCTTCCTCGTCTCATTTGCCAATTTCTCATCGATCGGTATTATCGCCGGTGCGGTTAAAGGACTGAATGAGAAACAAGGAAACGTCGTCGCACGCTTCGGCTTGAAATTGCTGTACGGCGCAACGCTCGTCAGTTTCCTGACAGCGACCGTTGTAGGATTGATTTATTGATAAACTTTGAAAAAAGGACTGGTGATCACAATGAGAATGGTTGATATCATCACAAAGAAACAAAATGGAGAAGAATTGACAACAGAAGAAATTCAATTTTTCATTAAAGGCTACACTGACGGAAGCATTCCTGACTATCAGGCGAGCGCTCTGGCGATGGCCATCTATTTTCAGGACATGACAGACAGAGAACGGGCCGATCTCACGATGGCGATGGTCAACTCAGGCGAAACGATCGATCTTTCCGCGATTGAAGGTATCAAAGTCGACAAACACTCAACAGGAGGCGTCGGCGACACGACGACGCTCGTACTTGCACCGCTTGTCGCGGCTCTCGACGTCCCGGTCGCCAAAATGTCGGGACGCGGCCTCGGACACACAGGGGGAACTATTGACAAGCTCGAAGCAATCAAAGGGTTTCACGTGGAACTTTCTAAAGACGAATTCATCGAGCTCGTCAACCGCGACAAGGTCGCCGTCATCGGCCAAAGCGGAAACTTGACGCCTGCTGACAAAAAACTGTACGCCCTCCGCGATGTGACAGGCACGGTCAATTCAATCCCGCTGATTGCCAGCTCGATCATGAGCAAGAAAATCGCTGCTGGGGCGGACGCGATTGTCCTTGACGTCAAAACAGGCGCCGGCGCTTTTATGAAAACCGATGAAGACGCCGTCAACCTTGCAAAAGCGATGGTCCGCATCGGAAACAATGTCGGCCGCCAAACGATGGCCGTCATCTCCGACATGTCTCAGCCGCTGGGATTTGCCATCGGAAATGCACTTGAAGTGAAAGAGGCGATTGATACATTAAAAGGCGAAGGTCCTGAAGACTTGACTGAGCTTGTCTTAACATTGGGCAGCCAAATGGTCGTCCTCGCCAAAAAAGCGGAGACCCTTGACGAAGCGAGAGAGAATCTGATCGATGTAATGAAAAACGGAAAAGCGCTGCAAAAATTCAAAGACTTCCTGCAGAACCAAGGCGGCGACAGCTCTGTCGCGGATAACCCCGAAAAGCTGCCTCAGGCTGCCTATAAAATCGACGTTCCTGCCAAAGAAGCGGGTGTCGTTTCTGAAATCGTCGCCGATCAAATCGGCGTCGCGGCCATGCTGCTGGGCGCCGGCCGCGCAACAAAAGAAGACAAAATCGACCTCGCCGTCGGCATCATGCTCCGCAAAAAAGTCGGCGACGCAGTCGAAAAAGGCGAACCATTGGTTACCCTATACGCAAACCGCGAAAATGTCGATGACGTCATCGCAAAAGTCTACGACAACATCCAAATCGCGGAAACAGCCGAAGCACCGAAGCTTGTGCATACGGTGATTACGGAATAGAGGAACATGCAAAACAGCACAGACCCTTGGGTGTGTGCTGTTTTTTTGATGTCGTAAGATTTGAGGAAGGTCATTTCAACTAAGCCCCTGGTTGCAACTTCAAAGAATATCGAGTGTGGCTTGAATTGATCGATTCAAGAAAATCCAAGAAAACCAAGTCCATTATCCTATTTACCTATTTTGGATGATATTGTAATATGAAAAAGGTCTGATTTACAAGAACGTTAGATTCCCCCGTAAAGCAACAATATACCTAACCGAAATACAGTGGAATAAGCGAATAGTAACGTGTGGATTTTTATTTTCTGAAAAATGAGGTGAACCCGATATGTCTAACCATGCTGCTAAAATCTCTTCTTTGGAAAAAGATATTTCTTCTTTATCTCACAATATAAAGGATACCCAAAGCAAAATCGCTGAACTGAAAAAAGCAAAAACAGCTATTACCGGTGAACTTCACACCCTTTCAAACAATGCCACTCTCATCAATCAGCCAGATATTACATCACATATATGGAATGGCAGACATACAAATCAATTTATCAATATTAGATCAAACATTGCACACAGCTATCAAAACATACAGAGAGAAACAGATGGTCTGATTTCGCATATTGAGCAAGAGATTGAAAATCTTGAAATGCAAATTTCTAATATGGAGATGTTTCTAAGTATACAAAAACAACAGCTTACAGATATAAAAAAACAAGTCAATCATTGAGGTGAAATAATGGCAGATATAAAGGTAAAAGCAGAAGAAGTCAAAACGGTGTTTTCAAGCCTTCAGACAAAAATCAGCGCACTTTCGATATCAGGTTCAAAAGCCGATATCTCTAATTCTTCAATGGATGTAGTGAACAAAATAAAAAAAATCGAAAAGGAATACGAGCAACTACTAAAAAAATACAAGGAGGCGCTATCTTCAGTTGAAAAGGACGCATGGTCAAACATTAAAGTCCTGATTGATACTGATAAAAACATCTCTCAAAAAATGAAATAAGGAGGGCTGGTTTTCTCTTGAAAGTTTTAGATGTTTCTGAAGTCATTGACGCGATTGACCAATTGATTAAGGAAAAAAAGCAAGAGGAAAAAGAGATCAACGCCATAAGGGAAAGTGTACAAAAAATTGCAGAGCTTGATGATGCATTAAAAGGAGAAGGCGGAAATGCGATCAAAGAACACTTTTCTGTTCTTCATCTTCCCGTACTGCTTT
The DNA here is from genome assembly GCF_014042035.1 of Bacillus haynesii. Classification (NCBI taxonomy): domain Bacteria; kingdom Bacillati; phylum Bacillota; class Bacilli; order Caryophanales; family Bacillaceae; genus Bacillus; species Bacillus haynesii. The sequence goes on from NZ_CP059494.1 coordinate 3,180,651, forward strand.
ATTTTCAGCACTTTATAGATCAATACATACAGAATTTAAAAGATATTAAAGCAAAAATCAGAACTTATGAATCAACAGAGGGTTTTGTAAAAGAAGAATTTCTGACGCATGACGTCAAAAAGGGCTTAACAGAACTGAAACGTCAAACGAATGATACGGTTGATTCGATTAATGACGAAGTTGATAAAATCAGCCACTTAATTGGGGGCGGATCTATCTCTTTGGCATCATTTAATGAGCATATTTCCGAAGCCAAAAAACATGTGAACAACACGGTGTCTGATTTAAAAGAGCTTGATCGCGATGCTAATTCTATATTAAAACAATCGTCAAATTCGATCGCTCAGCTATCCAAGCTCACTGAAAAGGTGAACACTTGGTCAAAGGGAGGCGCGATCTTATCTAAAAAAACGATTAAAGAGGTTGAAAACTACTTTTCTGAAACAGATGTCGTTAAACAAATGATTGACGAAGCCGTTGATTTAGCAGAAAAACAAGACGATCCGACAATGATGGGCAGAATCGCTGAATGGCTTGATTTAATCGGAACAGGAAACGGCGCGTTGGCCGTAACAAAAGGCGTCATAGCTGTGAATGTACTGGCGACGAAAATGATAGAGCTTGAAAAAGACGGAAAAGGGAACTTCCGCGTAAAAGCCTCTCCGAAATGGACGCAAGGAGCTAACGGAAAATACGATTCCAAGGTGGCTCAGTTTGTTTACAACATCCTGAAAAAAGGCGATCCAAACTCAAGCAAACCAATCAAAAAATGGCTCGGCAAATTTCAAAATAAACCAAGCGGCCTTTTGAGAAAGATTGTTGGATTGGGGCCTAACACAACAAGGATCTCCTACAAGAAAATTTTGGAGAGCCAAAGTTTCCTAAAGCATAAGCCAGAGGAACTGAAGAGTTATAAGACTAAGGTTGATGTGAAAGGGACTCTTGGGAAGTTTAAGGATGAAGTAGCTCCTGGAAAACTATTTAAAAAAGTCCCTGGAGTAGGTACCGTATTTTCCTTTGTGACTAATTTTTCTGAATTCATTAATGATGATAACAAGGGGAAGTCTACCCTTGAAATATCTGGACGAGTGGCAGCTGGCTTTGGAATGGATGCGGGAGTAGCAGGTGTGACTGTTGGTGGTGCTGCATTAGGGTCACTTATATGCCCAGGCCCCGGAACTCTTATTGGGGGAGCTATTGGAGCTGGTATTGGAATAACCGGATCTATATTTGTTGGCGACACAGTAAAAGAGTGGGGAGAAGATGCTGGTGAATGGGTAGAAGACAGATGGGATGATATGAAAGACTGGACCGACAAACAATTATCGAATATCTCTGATTCAGTTTCAGAGGGTTTATCAAAAGCAGAGGACTTTGTGACTAGTTGGTTTCGATAGGGGGAATTTAAAGTGTCTAAAATTATATTAACTACTAATGAACTTGTTGCCGCATTGTTATTATGCAGATATGAAAAAGCTGCTGAGGATATTATTAATGAGCAGAAGATAATTCAAGATGAAAAAGACATTGAACCATTTTCAATTCAAACCGAAAATCTTTTAAAACAAAGAGGATATTGGGATGATGACACAGAATCTAATTTACAAAAAGGGTTAGAAAACCTGATTCACTTACTCATTCAATCAAAGCGAAAAGTTCGCTGTATCCATCGGAAAAGAGTGTTGATTGTACATCATGTTCAAAAAGATGAACTCATTGTGCAGGAGATAGAAAATCAAAATCATAGTTTTTCGATTTTAAGAAGCAGAGAGTCGTTTTTAGAAATGTTGAAAACATTTTATCATTCATATACGGATAAAAACCCAGAACATGAAATTTTTGAAATGGATGATGATTCATTTGATGAATTTCACGAAGTAGAAGCTGAGGTTATTAAAAGAATGGCGGAGGATCCAAAAACTCACCCATCTATTAGTCAGTTCTCTTTTGATTTTCTAAAAAACAATCAAGAGCTTGATAATATTTCATTTTTTGAAAGCGACTATATTACAAGCCAATCAAGATTAGATCAAGCTGTATTCTTATTAAGAAGTGATGATTTTATTTGGCATTTAGATTATGAGAATATAAAAAAAACCGGTTCACTTTTTCTTCAGCCTGTGGCAGTAAATGAATATTTCGAGAAAATAGTAAATACAATGAATGAGTTTTTTGATTTGTAGAAAAAGAAAGGACAAGTGGATTTATGTTTTCTATAAAAAAAAGCGGTATTTTTTGGATGCGAAGTAATGCAGTTTTCATGTTATTAGTGGTACTTTTGTTGATAAACATCCCATATTGGAATCGAGATGACAGCGGTATCTCATTATTTTTATTTATATTTTTCGCGGAATGTTTCTTGGTTTTACTTTCTTTGGTGTACGGTTTTAATACAAAAAAAATATATGCTAGTCCGAGGAAAAAAATATTCAAGAAATCAAACCTAATAGTAGGTACTATTACCGTCATTGCTATAAGTTTATTTTTAGGTTTTGTTTTAAGGGAACACATTCCATACCCAAGCGCCTTATTGTATATGTCTCTTACTATAAATTTCATTATGGCAATTATTTCATTGCTATTTCCTAACTGGGTGATAAAACAGTATGAATTTAATATATATGAAGAGTCAAGTGGATGGATAAACGATTTTTTACGCTATTTCTTATTTATTGCTTGGGCAATTAATTATGAAGTCCAGGTTGTTTTAGCCCGTCTGCCTTTTCTATTGCAGCGTTTAATGGGAATTGTTTTTATCATAGTGTTAGTCTTTTCTATAGCTTCAATATCCTCTATGTATTAAATATTAGAGGGGAATTAAATAGTTATAGGTGAAAAAACCGATTCTTTTCTCTGAGCAGCAATTCATTCTTTTGTGTTAACAGCTTTATAAGTTAATTAGGGTGTTTCTTAGGGCTGCGATTATTACAGCCCGTTTTTCATGTCCTTTTGAAATCCGGAAAGATTAGCGTATAATCACATTCATAACACCGTCATTCACTGGAAATCATATGACCAAAAGGAGTTCATTCATGAGCAAAGCCAGTTTTAGAGACTATGCATTAAGCGGCGATATTACGAAAGCGCTCGATCATTTAGGGTATAAGCAGCCGACTGCGGTGCAGAGCGAAGTGATTCCCGCGGTGCTTAAAAAGCGGGATGTTGTGGTGAAATCGCGGACGGGGAGCGGGAAGACGGCCGCGTTCGGAATTCCGCTTTGCGAGCTGACCGAATGGGAAGAGAACAAACCACAAGCCTTGGTTTTGACACCGACGCGCGAGCTTGCCGCTCAGGTTAAAGAGGATTTGACGAACATCGGCCGCTATAAAAGAATAAAAGCAGCGGCTGTTTACGGGAAGTCATCCTTTGAACGGCAAAAAACAGAGCTCAAGCAAAAATGCCATATCGTTGTCGGGACGCCGGGCCGCGTATTGGATCACATTGAAAAAGGAACCCTTCCATTAGAAAAACTGAAATACCTTGTCATCGATGAGGCCGATGAAATGCTGAATATGGGATTTATCGATCAAGTGGGAGCGATCATCCGCCATTTGCCTGAAAAACGGCTGACGATGCTGTTTTCAGCAACTTTTCCGGAGGATGTGGAGCAGCTATCCCTTCAATATATGAAAGACCCTTTGAAAATCGAGATTAAAGCAGGCGGTACGACAACCGCAGACATCGAGCATCAACTGATCATTGTAAATGAAAATGATTCATTTTCGCTTTTAGTGGATCTGTTCATTGTTGAGAACCCGGACAGCTGCATCGTCTTTTGCCGCACACAGGAGCAAGTGAATGAGTTGCAGCGGCGCCTATCCGTTTTGGGTTATCCGTGCGCGAAAATTCACGGCGGCATGCCTCAGGAGGATCGTTTTGCCGTGATGAACCGCTTTAGACGGGGAGCGTTTCGCTATTTAATCGCGACAGATGTGGCGGCAAGAGGGATCGACATTGAGAACATCACACATGTCATCAACTATGAGCTGCCATTAGATCAAGAAAGCTATGTGCATCGTACCGGAAGAACAGGCCGAGCCGGCAGTCGGGGAAAAGCGATTACTCTTGCCAGTCCGCGTGAAAAGAGGATGATCGCTGACATTGAAGACTATATCGGTTTTCATATTCCTATGATTGAGGCGCCGTCAAAAGAAGAAATTGCACGGGCAAAAGCAGCGTTTCAAAAGAAAATCAATAGGAAGCCGGAGCTTAAACAGGACAAGAGCGAATCGTTAAATAAGGAAATCATGAGGCTCTACTTTAACGGGGGAAAAAAGAAGAAGCTGAGAGCTGTTGATTTCGTCGGAACGATTGCTAAAATTGATGGCGTCTCCGCTGAGGATATTGGGATTATCACGATACAAGAGCAAGGTTCATTCGTTGAAATTTTAAACGGCAAAGGGCCGCTCGTCTTAGATGCGATGAAAAATACGACCGTGAAAGGGAAATTGCTGAAAGTGCATAAAGCGAGGTAATAAACTCAGGCTGCCGACTTTGTCGGGAGCTTTTTTGTTCGTAATAAACCTTGGATAAGCAGCATATGATGGATTGTCAAAAAATGAAAGCGCTTGAAAAGAAAGGAGAACAAATGAATATGAAAAAGTATTTCATCCAAGTCCTTGCATTGCTTTTCATCATGGCTGCATGTTTCGCGCCAAACCAAGCTTCTGCACAAACTCAAAAACCTGTTTTTTCAGAAGTGACGGTACATGATCCATCGATAATTAAAGCGAATGGCACATACTATGTCTTCGGCTCCCATTTAGCTTCGGCCAAATCGACGGACCTGATGAATTGGACGCAAATTTCCTCGAGTGTTCACGACGGCAATCCTCTGATTCCGAACGTCTATGAAGAATTAAAAGAAACCTTTGAATGGGCTGAATCTGATACGTTGTGGGCACCTGATGTCACCCAGCTTGAGGATGGCAAGTTTTATATGTATTACAACGCCTGCCGCGGGGATTCTCCGAGATCTGCCCTCGGGCTTGCTGTCGCAGACGACATTGAAGGCCCGTACAAAAATAAAGGCATTTTCCTAAAGTCGGGAATGGACGGGATCAGCAATGACGGCACGCCTTATGACGCGACAAAGCACCCAAATGTCGTCGATCCGCATACATTCTTTGATCAAAAAGGAAAACTGTGGATGGTGTACGGCTCCTATTCCGGGGGAATTTTTATTTTAGAAATGGATAAGAAAACCGGACTTCCGCTTCCGGGACAGGGGTACGGCAAAAAGCTGATCGGCGGCAATCACAGCCGGATTGAAGGCGCATACATTCTCTACCATCCTGAAACGCAGTATTACTACCTGTACATGTCCTTCGGGGGACTTGCCGCTGACGGCGGGTACAACATTCGCGTCGCCCGCTCCAAAAACCCTGACGGCCCTTATTATGATGCAGAAGGCCACGCGATGATTGACGTCCGCGGCAAAGAAGGAACGTTTTTTGACGATCGTTCAATCGAACCGTACGGTGTTAAACTGATGGGAAATTTCTCATTTAGCAATCAAAACGGCTATGTATCGCCGGGCCATAACTCTGCCTTTTACGATGAAAAAAGCAGCAAATCGTATTTAATCTTCCACACCCGCTTCCCGGGACGGGGCGAGGAGCACGAAGTCCGCGTCCACCAATTGCTGATGAACAAACAAGGCTGGCCGGTTGTCGCCCCTCACCGCTATGCCGGAGAGAAGCTCGAAAGGGTGAAAAAGTCAGATGTGATTGGCGACTACGAATTGGTGAGGCACGGTAAAGACATCTCCGCAGATATCAAAAAATCGAAAGAAATCCGCTTAAATCAAAATGGCAAAATAACAGGAGCAGTGTCCGGGAAGTGGAAGAACACGGGAGACAACAAAATAGAACTCAAGATCGACGGAAAAACCTACGATGGCGTGTTTTTGCGTCAGTGGGATGCGGCTTCTGAGCGTAAGGTGATGACGTTTAGTGCGTTGTCTCGTGAGGGAGATGCGGTTTGGGGAAGCATGTATAGATAAATAATGATGGGGGGAGATATTTTTAGCTTCCCTCTTTTTAGTTTATACATTGGAAATTATATTGGATGAAATCTCTAATTAGAGTATAATTTTGTTTAAAAGAATGGCTCTGTTAAAGTCTGTTGTTGAAAATTATTCTTTAATTTTCCGTATATCAAAATAAAATGTTATCTAATGCAGGGAGGGATATTTAGTTGGCTGAAAAGCAAAAAAGTGTTCCATTTTTGAAAAAATATTGGGTTTCTCAAATTGGTGTATTTTTATTGTCACAGATAATTTTTATTACATTTGAAACAACAGGATGGTTACCTAATTATAGAGAGATTGATGGAACACTATTTGGGAGAATTACGGAATCGTCAATTTTTATAGAATGGTTTACTTTTTATGAAACACCACAATTAAATTTACTTACTGTCTTTTTTGGCGTCTTCTTTCTTGTGCCTGGAATAATAAGTGCATTAAAAAACGTATTTTCGCCTAGACACCGTAGTAATAACTCTAAATAACGTGATTAAAAATAAATATAGTTTATTAAAATGAATAAAGTTTGAGAAGAGTTTTACTTAGACTATTGGGTGGGATACTTCAATAAAGAGGGTATCGCATTTTTTATTGGGTCTAAAGGATCAGGTTAATGCAAAAAGGATTACAAATTTTGGTGACCAATTTAATGCTAATACTCCTTCAAATGGGGAGGAGAGAATAATGGAGTTCATACCAATTAATATAAGTAAACATAAGGATTATGTTATACCTTTTCGTAAAGATTCTTTCATTGTTAGTTTTGGTACAGATAAAGATTCTGGAGATGAAAATAAATATCTGGATTGGTTAAAACAACAGATAGAAAAAAAACCAAAGGTTTTGCGTTAGTTGAACAAACCTATTATAAAAATAGAACTTCCATATATTTGGGGTTTCCGTTGTTTATAAGTAAATCAACATTATACTTTAACAGAGCCAAAAGAATATTGAAATTACTTTGAGGAGACAATATGACTAAAAGGCAATTATTAATCATTAGTTTGGATTCTTTCTCAAATTATTTAATTGAACTAAATACAAAATTTGAAAATTCCGATAAACATTTTATAAGAAAGAATGCAGTTTTATTAACAAATTTTTTGGGCATTTTATTTTTAAGCTATCTGATAGCAGGAATATTTTATATATTTCTTATGATCACGCCAATAATCATTGAGATCTTAAAATTCACCATCAATAATTTTTTCTACATAAAATATGTTTTTTTGAACCCTATAGATTCAAATATAGTTTTTGAAAAGATGATTTTTGACCAGCAGATATTAATTTCAAAAATGCTATCAATATCACTATTCATTGACTTTAAAACACTGTTGACCGTAATTTTAATTGTTTTGTTAATAGCTGTAGGAATAGTCCTACTAAAAAAACCGGTTAAAGGAGACATGCCGAGGATAATCGGTTATGTAAGCTCTATACTAAGAATATCCTGTGTAAATGTACAATTTAATCTTAAACAACTTATTTTTGCTGGCCTATTTTGCTTTATTGGATCATATTTATCTTATTTTGTTCTTGAGAAATACCTCTCTTTTTTGTTGATTTTTCTTATCTGGATATCAATATATGTATTGATTTGGATGAATTTAGCTGAATTGAAAGAAGATAAATTAGCAAGAAAGTTAATTTTATATTGTCTTTTTGCTCCGATATCAATATCCACTATTGCTGTTAGTTTGAATGACTCCTATGAAAAAATACTATTATGTATTGTGACAATTTATTTCTCTTTAGAAAGAATAATAACTACTATCCAAGAACTAGTTGAAAAAATTAACGAAGGTGCAGATATAATTTTTGCATGGAACTTTTTTTCACCTGAAGATTGTGAAAGAATTAAGATTAGACAGCATATTGACGGCAATGTAAGTACTTTGATTAAGCATGATTTTGCTTTTCAAAGTTTGATCTTGTATAGAAGTCTAAGACCGGATATTGAAAAGGCTGAAATGTTAGCGAGACAAGCTATAGAAAAACAAGATGAAGTACAATTTTCTAAAATGTTGTTAGTGAACATTCTCATTGAAAAAGATGAACATAATAATTTAAGAGAAATAGTCAGCTTGATTAGGGATATTAAAAATGATCAAAATAACTCTGATTTTGTATGGTTAGATATAGATGAAGTTTTTATCCACTATGAATTAAAACTAGATCAACCTAGATATGAAGAAATAATCGAAATATTAGAAAATAAGAAAAAATATAAGGATGAGGAATACTATATATTAGGGATATGTTATTTAAACCAGGAAAATAAATTGAAGGCTAAAGAAAATTTTGAAAGAATTCAATTTAAAAAGAATTACACTCATTTAAATGCACTGCTGAAGAAATGTGATTGAGATATTGTGTATTGTAAAGTGCAAAGGTGTGAGGTTGATATAAATGAAGGCTGTCGGATAAATTTTATTGTGGGCAGCAAAGATAAAAGAACAACGAATCATTTTACAATTCAAGGTGAATGCGAAAGGAATTGTCCATTTTAATGGGAGTACACGAAAGTATAATTGAAATTGAGAATGAAGATTTTCAGTACTATTTAGAAGCACTAGAGGAATTAGAATATATTTAAGCTGCAAGCCGAGATCTCATCTCGGCTTTTTTCTTTAACCCCTTTCATTTTGACGAATCTTTTCCAATTCGATAACATAAAAATAGTTCACGAAGTGTAATATTAAACAAAAAGGATGGAGCGCAATGTGTACAAGTATCACGTTGACGACTGCGGGTCGGGAGCATTTATTGGCGAGGACGATGGATTTTGATTTTGAGCTTAATGGGGAAGTGCTGTTGCATCCGCGGCGTTACAAATGGAAAAGTGAAGCGGACGGCTGCGAGCATGCCGGTCGGTATGCGTTTATCGGGATGGGCAGAAGGCTTAAGAATGCTCTGTTTGCCGACGGTGTGAATGAAAAAGGATTGTCTTGCGCGGCGCTTTATTTCCCGGGCTATGCTGTGTATGAAAGCGAGACGAAAGAGCAATGCCGCAATCTTGCGCCGCACGAATTTGTGACATGGGTGCTGTCGGAATGCGGCGATTTGGAGGATGTGAAAAAAGCGGCTGTTTCCTTAAACATTGTGAAGAGAGAGGTCAGTTTGCTGAGCACGGTGACGCCGCTTCATTGGCTATTAACGGACCGCTCCGGTGCGAGCGTCGTTGTTGAACCGGCGGCCGGCGGTATTCAAATTCATGAAAATCCGGTCGGTGTGCTGACGAACAGCCCGGATTTTCCTTGGCATTTGACCAATTTGCGCAATTATATCGGTCTTCAGCCGGGACAGTTTGCCGCGAAAAAAATGGGAGACATGACGCTGTCGGCTTTCGGTCAAGGTTCCGGGCTGTCCGGATTGCCGGGAGACTTTACACCGCCATCCCGTTTTGTCAGGGCTGCAGTTTTGAAAGAGCACATGAAGCCTGTGTCCGATGAAACAGAAGGCGTCTCTGCCGCGTTTCATATTCTCTCCAATATGAATATTCCCAAAGGGATTGTCATGACTGACAATGGCGAAGACGATTACACCCAATATACGGCGGTGATGTGCAGCGAGACGTGCAGCTACTATTTTCACCATTATCAAAACAGGCAGATTCAAAAGGTTTGTTTATTACAGGAAGACCTGGACAGCAACGAATTAAAGGTGTTTCAGTCAAAGCAGGAAGAGACGGTTCATTCTCTTCAATCATAAACGAAAGAAGGAACAACATTGCAAAACAAAGCAGCAAACAGACTTATTTTATTAGGCATCAGTTTACATAGCATATATTGGTTGTTTATATTATTTTTGTTTTTTCATTTCAAACATCAGTTTGACGCTTATGCCGTTTGGAATCCAAATGTCACGGACGGATATATGGAGGCTGGGACTTTCGTAGCTGCGCTGAAATTGATGATCTACTCAGGCACGTTGTTTAATTTGGGCCTCTTGTTCATTTTGAGCTTGCTGATAGTGATATTAGCACAGTCGATCATTTTTATTGCCCTGGAAATCGCTGCTTACGTGAAAATCAAAAAAGATCCGTTTTCTCCATGGGGATCTTTTATTTTAGCAATGGGCATTAAAAACATTTTCACGAACTTATCAGGGATTCCGTTTATGGCTGCCGGATTCATTCTTCATAAGCAGCAGGAACCGAAAGAGGCAGTTGTACAGCCGGCCGCGCGAAGGAAAGCAAGGCGAAATCCTGCATTGCTTATGAAAAAGGCGGCGAAAGCTAGAAAACGAAGAAATGAAGGTACAAAGTCTTAGTTTTTAGTTTTCATGTATTCTATTTTTTATGAGACATTTGTAATGAAAGCGTTGACATTAACAAAAACGGGTGCTAAAGTATAGTTACAAACTAATATCAGCAAGTTTCTTATGGATTGTTACTGCTTTTGCAGGCAAAACCTAAGTTGCGTACAGCTTTCTGGGAGATTGTCCCGTTAAGCCGGCGTAATTTAGGTTTTTTTTATACCCAAAATAAGGAGGTGATGTGAGATTCCGAGAATTCTTTGCGGCAGAAAGGCAATAAAAAAGCCGGGTGAAGGCGGCCACCTTCAGTCCGGCAGATTCCCCCAAAAGAGGAGGTACTCATATGGATTATAATAAAGTATCGAAGGACATTTTACAACTCGTGGGCGGTGAAGAGAACGTACAGAGCGTGATTCACTGCATGACAAGACTGCGTTTCAATCTTTATGACAACGCGAAGGCAGACCGCGCGAAACTGGAAAGTCTGCCGGCTGTAATGGGCACCAACATCAGCGGCCAGCAGTTTCAAATCATCATTGGAAATGATGTGCCTAAGGTGTATAAAGCGATCATTGCCAACAGCGGGCTCAGCGATGAAAAAGCGGGCGAGCAGCAAGCTGGCAAAAAGAAAAACGTGCTGTCCGCCATTTTTGATGTGATATCAGGTGTATTTACGCCGATTCTCCCGGCGATCGCCGGAGCGGGTATGATCAAGGGGATCATTGCGATCGCCGTCACGTTCGGCTGGATGAGCGAAAATAGCCAGGTCCACACCATTTTATCGGCCATCGGCGACGGAGCATTTTACTTCCTGCCGATTTTGCTGGCGGTCAGCGCCGCGAGAAAATTCGGCAGCAATCCTTATGTAGCGGCGGCGATTGGAGCGGCGATTCTGCATCCCGATCTGACAGCGCTCCTCGGTTCAGGAAAAAGCATTTCCTTTGTCGGATTGCCTGTAACCGCTGCCACTTATTCGTCAACCGTCATTCCGATCCTGCTCGCGATTTGGATTGCATCTTATGTTGAGAAATGGATTGACAGAGTCACCCCGACTTCGTTAAAGATGATTTTTGTACCGACGCTGACGCTGCTGATTGTCGTGCCTGTCACATTAATTACAGTCGGTCCGCTCGGTGCGATTGCAGGGAACTATCTGTCAATCGGTGTAAACGGTTTATTTGAAAACGCCGGTTTAATCACGATGATCCTTTTAGCCGGAACGTTCTCGCTGATCGTCATGACAGGAATGCACTATGCTTTCATTCCGGTTATGTTCAACAACATTACGCAAAACGGCTACGATTATTTGATACCTGCGATGTTCTTGGCGAATATGGGGCAGGCTGGCGCGTCATTTGCCGTCTTCCTGCGATCCAGAAATAAGAAATTCAAATCATTGTCGCTGACGACAAGCATCACGGCTTTGATGGGGATTACAGAGCCGGCGATGTACGGTGTCAACATGAGGCTGAAAAAGCCGTTTGTCTCCGCGCTTCTCGGCGCCGCTGTCGGAGGAGCATTTTACGGCATCACCGGCGTAGCAGCATATATTATTGGCGGAAACGTCGGTTTGCCTGGAATTACGACGTTTATCGGCCCGACTTTTATACAGGCAACGATCGGGATCGTCATCGCGTTCTTTGCCGCAACAGCGTTTGCTTTTGTATTGGGATTTGAAGACATTCCGTCAGATGAAGCCGATGAACCGGCGGCTGCTCCTTCTACGGCTGGCGGTAGTGAGATCATTCAAAGCCCGCTGAAAGGCGAAGTCAAAGCATTGAGTGAAGTGGATGATGCGACATTTTCAGGAGAAGTCATGGGAAAAGGCGTCGCCATTGAGCCTGAAGAAGGCAAAGTGGTGTCGCCGGTATCAGGCACGATCACAACCGTTTTTCAAACGAAGCACGCCCTCGGCATCACAAGCGACAATGGAGCGGAAATTATTATCCATATCGGAATTGACACGGTGAAATTAAACGGGGAGCACTTTACTGTGCATGTCAATAAAGGCGACGCAGTAAAGCCAGGAGACCAGCTTGTCTCATTTGATATGGATGCGATTAAGGATGCAGGCTATCAGTTGATCACGCCGGTTATCATTACAAATACGGACCGGTACCAGTCGATCAAGCCTTTGAAAACGGATGAAAGCGTTGACATTGAGGAAGCGCTGATCGCGCTGGCGTAGAAAGAGGAAAGCCTGACAAATTTGGATGAGGTGAAAGGATATGACTGAACAAACGAAAAAGTTTCCTGAAAGTTTTTTATGGGGTGGAGCGGTTGCTGCAAATCAAGTGGAAGGCGCCTATAATGTCGGCGGCAAGGGACTCTCGACAGCCGATGTGTCGCCGAACGGTGTCATGTATCCATTCGATGAGTCGATGGAGTCATTGAACCTTTATCATGAAGGCATCGATTTTTACCATCGCTACAAAGAAGATATCGCTCTTTTCGCCGAAATGGGATTTAAAGCGTTCCGGACATCGATCGCCTGGACACGGATTTTTCCAAACGGCGATGAAACTGAACCGAATGAAGAGGGACTCGAATTTTACGATCGCCTCTTTGATGAGCTATTAAAATATGATATTGAGCCGGTAGTGACGATATCCCACTACGAAATGCCGCTCGGTCTGATTAAAAAATACGGCGGCTGGAAAAATCGGAAAGTGATCGAGTGCTATGAACATTATGCGAAAACGGTTTTCACCCGCTATAAAGACAAAGTGAAATACTGGATGACATTCAATGAAATCAACATGGTTCTGCATGCGCCGTTTACAGGTGGAGGCCTTGTATTTGAAGAAGGCGAAAACAAGTTAAATGCGATGTACCAAGCGGCGCACCATCTATTTGTCGCAAGCGCTCTTGCCGTTAAAGCGGGGCACGACATCATTCCGGACGCTAAAATCGGCTGCATGATTGCCGCAACGACGACATACCCGATGACCCCAAAACCGGAAGATGTGCTCGCCGCGATGGAGAATGAGAGAAGAACGCTGTTTTTCTCGGACGTACAGGCACGCGGGGCTTATCCGGGTTATATGAAGCGCTTCTTTAAGGAAAACGGAATTACGATTGAAATGGCTGCAGGTGATGAAGACATCTTGAAGGAAAACACCGTCGACTATATCGGTTTCAGCTATTACATGTCAATGGTCGCGAGCACGAATCCGGAAGACTTGGCAAAAACGGGAGGCAACTTGCTCGGAGGGGTTAAAAACCCGTACCTTGAATCGTCCGAATGGGGCTGGCAGATCGATCCTAAAGGGATCCGCATTACGCTCAATACATTGTACGACCGCTATCAAAAGCCGCTTTTCATTGTTGAAAACGGGCTCGGCGCCGTCGATGTCGTCGAAGAAGACGGTTCGATTCAAGATGACTACAGAATCAACTATTTGCGCGATCATTTAAAAGAAGTAAGAGAAGCAATCGCGGACGGCGTCGACTTAATCGGCTACACATCATGGGGCCCGATCGACCTTGTCAGCGCATCCACCGCCGAAATGAAAAAACGCTACGGCTATATTTATGTCGATCGTGACAATGAAGGAAACGGCACGTTTGCAAGAACGAGAAAGAAAAGCTTTTACTGGTATAAAAATGTGATCGAAACGAATGGCGAGAGTTTGTGATATTTAAAAGAGCTGTCCTTTACAGGACAGCTCTTTTTTTCTCTGTAGCGCATGAAAACGATTTGCTATACACTTGACTTAGAAAAAAGATAAAAAGCGCGGTGAGGCAAATGTTTAAACTGCTGTTGATCGAAGACGATGAATCGCTGTTTCAGGAAATAAAAGAACGGTTAACCGGGTGGTCATACGAGGTGTACGGCATCAACGATTTCAGCGAAGTGATGCAGGAGTTTGCGGCGATTAAGCCCGATTGCGTCATCATCGATATTCAGCTGCCGAAATATGACGGGTTTCATTGGTGCCGGCAGATCCGTTCCCGTTCTAACGTTCCGATTCTCTTTTTATCTTCGCGCGACCATCCTGCTGATATGGTCATGTCCATGCAGTTCGGAGCGGATGATTATATTCAGAAGCCGTTTCATTTTGACGTGCTGATTGCCAAAATCCAGGCGATTTTCCGCCGTGTTTACGACTATAATGCGGAGCCTGAAATTCTCAAGAAAACGTGGTGTGGTGCAACCGTTGATCCCGAACAAAACCGCGTCAGCAATAAAGCGGGTTCGATTGAACTGACAAGGAATGAAATGTTCATTTTAAAACAATTGATCGACCAAAAAAACAAAATTGTCAGCAGGGAAGAATTGATGAGAAGTTTATGGAACGATGAGCGCTTTGTCAGCGATAATACGCTGACGGTCAACGTAAACCGTTTGAGAAAAAAACTCGATGCCTTGAACTTGGGGCAATATATCGAGACGAAGGTCGGCCAAGGCTATATGGCGAAAGATGAAGGATGATGAGAATGCTGAAAGCATTTTTGACCGAGAGGCGAAGCTGGATCGCCATATTTGTCTTGCAGCAGATCCTTTTTCTGTTTATCGCTTATGTCGATGCATCCATTCCTTTTACGTCGATTTTGTATATGACCTATTTGTCCTCGTTTATTTTTATCGTTTTTGTACTTGTCCGCTTTCGGAAGGAAACGAAGTTTTATAAAAGTCTTGAAGAATGGGATCACAATCTCGATGTGACAAACATTCGAGAGGCGGAAACGCCTTTCGAAAAGATGATTGAAAAAAGCATCACCGAGCAAACGAAACAGTTAAAGAAAGAGGCGGCACAGCATCGCATGGCATTGGAGAATGAAAAAGATGAACTCATGGCCTGGATACACGAAGTCAAAACGCCGCTTACCGCCATGCATTTGATCATGGAGACGATCGACGATCATTCATTAAAATCGAGGCTGGCGTATGAATGGCTGCGCATCCACCTGCTGCTCGACCGCCAGCTTCATCAAAAGCGGATGTCATTTATCGAAAATGACTTGTCCCTCGAAGTCCTAAAGCTCAAACCTTTGATCTTTAAAGAACTAAAAGATTTGCAATCATGGTGCATTCCAAAAGGGATCGGGTTTGATATACAGCTGGAGGCCGGGGAAGTGCTCAGCGATGCGAAATGGCTGTCTTTTATTATGAGGCAGCTGCTGACAAACGCAGTGAAATACAGCGAAGCATCCGATATTATAATTAAAAGCTATGAACAGGATGGCCAGGTGCATCTCGCAGTTCAAGACTTTGGACGGGGCATCGATCCAAAAGATAAACCGCGCGTGTTTGACAAAGGCTTTACATCAACAATGGAGCATCATGATTATGCCGCCACGGGAATGGGGCTGTACTTGACGAAAAAGGCGGCAAAGCCGCTCCTGATTCATATCGAGGTTGATTCTAAACTGGGAGCGGGTACAACCTTTACGCTGATTTTTCCGAAGCGGAATGAATTTTCCCGTGTGCTTGGCGTGTGACAAAAATGTCACACGCTTTTCTTTTTTGTTCGCTTAATCGAAGGAAAACGGCTGCCCTCCTTTCTATAATGAAAATATCGAGTAAAAAGGAGATTTAAAAATGATGATTTTAGAAGCGAAAAAAATACGAAAAAGCTATGGAAATAAGCACAATAAACACGAAGTGTTAAAGGGAATCGACCTTCAGATCCAAAAGGGTGAATTTGTCAGTATTATGGGTCCGTCAGGTTCAGGCAAAACAACATTGCTCAATGTTCTGTCCTCCATTGATCAGGTGAGCGGCGGAACGATTGCCATCAACCAAGCTGAGATGACGAATATGAAGGAAAAACAGCTTGCCGAGTTCAGGAAGCAGCATTTAGGATTTATCTTTCAAGAATACAATTTGCTCGATACGCTGACAGTGAAAGAAAATATCCTTCTGCCGCTGTCGATTACGAAAATATCAAAAAAAGAAGCCGGTCAAAAATTTGAGGAAGTCGCGAAAGAATTAGGCATCTTCGAGCTGAAAAATAAATATCCGAATGAAATTTCCGGCGGGCAAAAACAGCGCACATCAGCAGCAAGGGCGTTTATTCATGAACCGAGCATTATTTTCGCTGACGAACCGACCGGTGCGCTTGATTCGAAATCAGCATCAGACTTGTTAAACAAGCTGAGCCAGTTAAATCAAAAGCGCCGGGCCACAATCATTATGGTCACCCATGATCCCGTCGCCGCGAGTTTCTGCAGCAGAGTGGTGTTCATTAAAGACGGACAAATTTATACGCAGTTGAATAAAGGTGAACAAGACAGGCAGATGTTCTTCCAGGACATCATGAAGACGCAAGGCGTGTTAGGCGGGGTTCAGCATGAGCATTAATCAGCTGATCTTCCGCAACCTGAAAAAGAATATACGGAACTATTACCTTTATGTGTTTGCGTTAATCTTCAGCGTGGCGCTTTATTTTGCGTTTGTTACGCTGCAGTATGATCCGGCGATCGATGAAGTGAAGGCATCGATAAAAGGCGCAGCGGCTTTGAAAGCAGCTTCCATTCTCCTTGTGGCAGTAGTCGCGGTTTTTATTTTGTATGCCAATACGATTTTTATTAAGCGGCGCAGCAAAGAAATCGGTTTATTCCAGCTAATCGGCATGAGGAAGCAAAAAATCTTCCGCATCTTAAGTTTGGAAAATGTCATGCTGTATTTCGGCTCTTTGGTCATTGGGGTGTTTGCCGGGTTTTCGATCTCAAAGCTCGTGCTTATGACTTTATTTAAAATAGTAGATGTTCAAGCTGAAGCCGAATTGAATTTTTCCGGAGAAGCGCTTGTGCAAACTGTCATTGTATTCTGCGGAATCTACCTGCTGGTGATGGTGATGAATTATACGTTTATCAAAAAGCAAAGCATTTTATCATTATTTAAAGCGACATCAGCTACGGAAGATCAGGTAAAGAGAATATCCGTTTTTCAAATGATCATTGGCTTATTGGGCATCTTGTTTATTTTGTCGGGATATTATATTTCCACTGAGTTGTTCAGCGGAAAGTTCAAGACCATAGATGAGCTGTTTTATGTGATGAGCTTTATTCTCGGTACCGTTATTATCGGAACGTACCTCTTTTATAAAGGATCGGTCAGCTTTGTCTCCAACATCATCCGCAAAAGCAAAGGAGGCTACTTAAATATTTATGAAGTGCTGTCCCTTTCATCGATCATGTTCCGGCTGAAATCAAACGCTCTATTATTAACGATCATCACCACTGTTTCGGCACTGGCGATCGGTTTGTTATCCCTGTGCTATATTTCGTATTACTCCGCGGAGAAAACCGCTGAACAAAGCGTGGCGGCCGACTTTGCCATGACAAATCAAAAAGATGCAAAACAGTTCGAACAACTATTGGATAAAAACAACATTTCATACAGCAAAAAAGAAGTTCATGTCACTCAGGCGACTTTCAATCTGGAACAAGTTGTCGAAGGGGATCCTGAAAATATGGCTGGCGACCCGGGGAAATTACCCCTCGCCGTGGTCAGCGATGCAGAAATTGACGGGATTGACGTGCATAAAGGAGACGTCATTTTCTCAGGATATACCGACCTTCTCCAGAAATTTATGGCTTTAAAAGAGACCGGTGCCGTTAAGGTAAAGAGCAGGCATGAGACAATCCCATTAAACTATTTAGGCTTGAAAAAAGAGTCGCTCTTATCCTTCAACTTTACCAGCGGCGGATTGCCTGTAGCCATTGTGGATGATGCGCTGTTTAAACGTTTGAACCAAGACAAAGATCCAAAGCTGCAGCAGAAGCCGAGCCTTTTTTACGGGATCAATTTAAAACATGAAGATCAGCTTCAGCAGGCAAATGAATTGTTTGCAACAGTGAATCAAAATGATCAGCATTTATCGCTCCTCGATGCAAGTACAGCTCAAAAATCGCTTTTCGGCCTTGCCATGTTTATTGTAGGTTTTTTAGGACTAACGTTTCTGATCACATCAGGATGCATCCTTTATTTTAAACAAATGGACGAAAGCGAGGATGAGAAACCGAATTACACGATTTTGAGAAAACTCGGTTTCACGCGCGGGGACCTTCTGAAGGGGATACGAATCAAGCAAATGTATAACTTCGGCATTCCATTGGTTATCGGGCTGTCTCACAGTTACTTCGCTGTCCAATCCGGCTGGTTCTTATTCGGAGCAGAGGTGCGGACGCCGATGATCATCGTGATGGTGCTGTACACCGTCTTGTATTCTATTTTCGGTTTGCTGTCCGTTCTTTATGGCAAGAGGGTGATCAAGTCGGCGCTGTAGCTGAGTCGTGTGGAATCTCGTGTCGCCCGGCGGCAGTATCAGACGCATGAAAGGGCTGTTCCCGAATGGGGGCAGCTTTTTTTGCTTTACTAAATGAATATAAAAAAATGTAATTTTTATTGGTTTTTAATACCTTAAATATTTTAGGAATATTGTAACAGTTCTATGCATCGGTTAAAATATACATAATAATGAAGCTAAACGATGGAAAAGGTGATTCATGCTGAAAAAGAGAGACCGTTGATTTTGAGTTTGTGATTCAACCATTTTGATGCAAAAGAGCGAGTAGTCTTTCTTTTGGGGACGGCTACATTTCAAATGACGCTATGAATGCTTGCTGTCAGAGACAATAGAGAAGGAAAAGTGGAAAGGAGTTTTCTATTGGGGTTTTGGGAAGAAGAACATAAAAACAAGAACATTATGATCGGTGATGACGGATTGGACATCCTTCACGAAGCAGTAGAGAAATTCTATAAAATGTCCAAGAAGCATTTGGATAGGGAACCCACTTTAGATGAATTTTTCGTAACACTGCTTAATGTACTGAACACAAATGGAGATTCATTTTTTCCGGAGCTAAACGAAAGACAAATTACAGATATAAAAGCTTTAATAAAAAAAACAAAGTCCCTATCAAAAATTGTGCCCGGCGCTATTATTGAGATTCCCTTAGAGGAGATAAATAAATACAGCTATGCATGGGTTTTGGAAGGAAACTTGGCAAAACGTAAAGATGATGATGTGCTAATTCAGTATTATGACATTTTTGTAGATCAAAAGCTGAGTAAAGCTATGATACTTGATTTACTAAAAGAAGAAAATAAGCTATTTGTAGCAAATACAAGTTACACTGGTTTTTTACAAGATGATTGGAAGGTTGTTTCTAAAGCAACTCAAGATTTGTTGAATCAATATGATGAATCCAAATTAAGATTTATTACTTATGAGGATGGAAGGTATTTCATTAGTGAAGGGAAAGATGGCTCCTTAGCCGGAGATGATGAGTTAACAGAAATAGATCAGAAAACAGGTAAGGCGATTTATAACCCAATGGGAATATTTGGCCATTTATGTATAGAGAAGATTCTAATTAAGTATTTTAACGGCACTTCTATGGAAGACATCATTAAGTATGAAACATGAATAAATATCCAGTGTGTGGCTTGATATATTAATTAGGAGTAGCCATGGTATCTGTTAAACGCTCATAAAAAACCATGAGCTTTCGGAAATTGGATTAGCGGTATGGCATTTTATGATTTTAAATCAGTTTCCAAACGATTATATTAATAGAAATCTAATTACACGTTATGCTAAAGATATATTTTATCAAAAACTAAAAAGTGACACATTTAAATTAGCCAAAGACATCAACGGAGGTGATGATCGTGCTCGAAAATAAAGAAGCGATTCTTGCATTGCTTGATGATTCATTCAAAAAGGGAGAGTTTCCGTTGCTTGATAACGGAAATTTCGATTTCGCAAAAGGCAAACTTTCGGTATTTGTTGAAGGGGATAACTGGCTCTTGACGTTTCAGTTGTTCGGATTGTCAAAATTGGGGCCGGCCATTGATTTTCATGCGCTGGGCAATCAACTAACCAATCATGAAGCAGGCTTTTTAGTTGATGAGCCGTTTATGTTTTTGGGTGAAAAAGGAAACAGATTAGAGTTGGAGGATGTGGAAACCGGTTTCACAAAAAATCCATTTAGTGTGGTCCTTAGAGAGAAAGTATTTCATTTTTTCATTGAGCAGGAAGTGCAAGCAAATATTAATGCGGAGAATGAATGGATTACCTGTTTGAGGCAGATGAGTAAGAACCGTTTATTTCTCGACACTCTCTGGCTGACAAAACATGAACAGCTCCAAACTGCTGATCTCCCGTCAATGTATGACCCATTGTATACAACAGAAACGTGGATACATCCAGAAACAGAAAAGGATTTGCCAAGTCTTTCTCCTTTCTTTCAATCAATTGCCGAAGCAATTTGCCGTAAAAAGGCAACATATCTATCGGATCATGCCGATGGAAACACAGAGTGGTCAATGTGGGCATACACAGATTCTGTCCATTATTTTTAAAAAAGTATTTAAGGGAGAAATACATTGATTAAAAGTAGAGAAATTCTTAGTTTATTAGACGATGAATTTAGTGAATTAAACCGACCGATTTTTGAATGGCGCGAATGTAACTATATCGGCAGTAAATGTACGTTAATGCGTTTAAATAAAGAACATTGGTTACTTTCAATACAATGCTTTCAAATAGATGATAAAGGGCCTTTTCTGTCTATTCATGCATACAGCAACAGTTTTTCAGACAACTACAGCTTAATCATTATTGACGACTTCTCTTTAATGACCAAAGCAGGTGAGCTTGTAACGTATTATGAAAGTAATCTAGATCAATTAAGCGAAATATCCAAAATTGAAATTGCGGAGAATCTTTACTGTATAAAAGCTAACCAGAGAAACAGATACCAAAAGCAGACAAAAGAAGGAGCATGGAAAACATACTTTAGAAATCTGTTTGAAGATCCTTCTTTTAGAGAGGCCCTTTGGATAAAACCAAAAAATCTTCTAAATGAGTTAGGGCTACAATGCGATTATGAAGGAGTATACGAAACAGAGAATTGGGAGTATCCCGATTATTTAACTAACCCAAGTGAATTGGTTTCATTTCAATCATTTGCAGAATATCTTGAAACTGGACGATGTCCGGTTTGTGCAGGAGTCCCAAATAATGATTGGAAAAAGTGGGAAGATTACGATATCGACTGAAGCATGTAAGAAAGCCAATATCTACACTATGTGGGGAGAATCACATTCGATAACAAAAGAGGTGTCAGATGTGGAAAAACCTGAATTATCGGACTGTATCTGTAAAATGAAAGAGGTGCTAAAAGGAGGTATGACCAGAGAGGAACTTTCGGATTGGGCAGGGGGTTATGTATACGCTGACGATCCGGAAGTAGAAGATGAGAGGGTATGGAATTTGTTGATTTTACTAAGCGGATTCGATTTAAAGGATTCACCTGAAACATATTTGCATGATAAAGAGGAACTAAAGGATTGGATAGAAGAATACTGGAACGGCCCTTGGTGAGGTGAGAAAGTGCAGCAACGAACGTTTCGATTAGGAAAAATAGATATCTACTTTCCCGACTCTGTCATCAAAAAATATTGGTTTTATGCAGATGTGGCAGCATTATTGAATCAAGAAACGACGGAGCAGGCTGTCTCTCTCATTAGAAAAGAATTAAAGCAAAGAGGATTCGGGAGGATAGCCTTTGATTCAGAAGCCGATGGAACTTCAGTTTCCTATCGGGATGGCCAAAAAGTGTTTGAAGTGGCCGCGGTTATAAATGAACTGCATAATCCTTCCTTTATGGTTTCTCAAGAACTGCGCGACAGTTTTAAAGAAGAGATCGCGAACTATAAGATTCCTAAAGGACAAAAATATAAAATTGGGGATAAGATCATTGTACCTGAAAGGCATAACACTTACTTTCATGTCATGCAGATGATAGATGAGTATGAAGGCAGTGCGGTCTGCATTCTGTTCAATAAGGTTTACAAGGGAATGGACGAGGCGGCTGCAGCAGAAATTGGGAAAGACTTATTAAAAGAACACGTCTTCGCGGCAGTTTGTTTACAAGAACGCTATATTATCGATTATACCTTTAAGGTTATCAGCTCAAATAATGAGCCGCTCGCTCGTGTATTGTATACAAATCGAAGAAACCGTTTATTAGACGAAACCTTTCCGGATATATCAATTCAAGAATTGTTTGAGTTAGAACGGAATGCTGCAAATAGTGACTTTATGAAGGAAAGCAGACAAAAGCTATCATATCTGACCTGGATTAACTAGAAGGAGTGCGGTCCGTGTGTAAATTAAATACCGAGTCTTTGACGAGTATAGGAAATCTGGATGTGATCAACCTTCTGCATTACCATTCACTGTACTCATCCGATCTTCTGTCAAATAATGACCTCATTACATTTTTTGAACATCTCGATTTTAACCAGATTCTTATCGAAGTTATGGGAGCGCCCGGTTTCATAGAGGAAATGATCCCATTCATTGAAGATAAACAATTTACTGTAAATGCCCTATCAAAAAGGCTCATCCACGTTGAGTGCATGTTGACTAAAGAAGAATTGCTAGAAAGACGTAAGCTGACAGAATACCTCTCTTTTCTTGCTTCAATCAATGATTTTGTTGTTTTAATAGCAGACCCTGTTCACAATAAAAAATATTTTAACAGCGTGACTCAAAAGGTTGATGTACGTATCGAATCAAAGGAGAAGGTCATCTGGTTTGAATTTGATGCGACTGATGTATATGTCGTGGAATAAAGCGTTATCAAAGGAGGCGTTTTTCTACCCTGACAGAATAATAATAAAGGACTGAATAAAAGAGGTGAGTTCTTACTTTTTAGAATCCGGTGGGCATTAGATATTGAAATTCTAAACATATTGAAAAGGTTGTGGGACACTTTAAATTTTATTAAAAGAATTGAAGATTTATATCAAGAGGATAATTACGGGTGCGAGCCCGTTTATTGGTAGTTTGTTTTCTTAGGAGGAAACCTTTTGGAACATATCTTTTACGGAAAAAGCTTCAGTCGACCGATCGGCTATAAAATCATGTTTGAAGAGTCACCGCGAGATGATCATCATCATGTCGGTGGGGATGAGTGGAATCTGCCGAATTGCAGGCTCTGCGAGACTCCGATGCATCAGCTTGTTTGTCTTGATTTAAAGGATGACCGGCTGAGCGAGTTGAGAGGGGAGCACTGTGAAGAACTGGTTTTGTTTTCATGCTTAAATTGTTCAATGCTCTGGGAGGAGCAATTTTTTAAGCTCGATTTTCAAAATCGCTCTGCAGCTGTCATCAAACAAGAACAGGAAGAGTTTGAAAAGGCTGATGACGAAGATCAAATACCGGCTCCGTTGCGGCATGTCCCGGTTTCGCTTGTCGAGATGGAAGCTGAAGATTATCCTACTTCTGAAGAGAGGTACGATGAGATTTTTACAGCACTCGGGACCGCATATTTTGGCCGCGTATTTGGCAAGCCTTTGCTCGCAGAAGACGAGCTTGATTTGACTTGCTGTGAATGCGGACAAGACATGACGTTTGTCGCTTTAATAACAGGTGAGAATGACTTCGACGAAAAATATGGAGATTTGTTTTTTGGAGAGGTGATCCTTTATTTTTCGCTCTGTCCGGCATGTCATATTCTTAAAGTCGAAGCTCAAAGTATATAAACGTGATTGTGAAGGACGATGAACAATGGACATTTGGTCTGATTTAGCGTTTGATGGCACTCATCCTGAGGTGTGTTTTAACGGTTCACGAATTTTCACGAACCGTGAATATGAGGCATACCTTGAACAAGCCTGCCATTTTATCTATAAGATCCTGCCCGGAGAGGTGGGTAAGAAGAAGGAATTTCAAATTGGATTTTCGCTCAG
This sequence comes from Bacillus haynesii, assembly GCF_014042035.1. Lineage (NCBI taxonomy): Bacteria > Bacillati > Bacillota > Bacilli > Caryophanales > Bacillaceae > Bacillus > Bacillus haynesii. Next base: position 3,204,656 of record NZ_CP059494.1, read on the forward strand.
AAGTCCATCTGACGAACCCTGCCGTTCCAGGCTTTCCATGCTACTCAGTCAGAAAGCATCATGACATTGAATCAGGCCGGTATTTGGGCGGATTACAAAAATATCTTGAATGGAAAGCGCGCGATGTACGCAATGATTAAGCTCCAATTATCTTTTGACAAAACAAAATTTTTGAAGATCCGCGGGTGAATGACAATGAAGAAAAGATACAGATATTATCGGCTTGATGCTGATACTGTAAATCAACTGAATGATACGGACAGGCGCCTATCAGGGCCGCTTCCGGCCGACTTGGATGCGTTTGAACAAGACGGGCACGGCTTTTCAGGGGATTTTTACGAGTATTTTGCGCTCGTCGCCGGCAGTTTAGGTTACGTTTTGGCGGATAAAAAAATGCCTAAGGCGCAGCGCCAATCATTAGAAAAATCGTTTTTTGAAGTTTATCCAATAGACAAAATCGAAAATTACCCTGAGACTTTTCATGTGGTAGCCATGCATGAAAACGTCAGGAAATTGTTGTGTTCGATCATAAACCGCAGGAAGACTTGATCATACCAATACAGAGGTGACCATAGTGGAGTTGTCCAAACACGAAAAGCTTAATCTGGAAATACCGGAGTTTTCACCGGTTCATATTAAAGAAATTATCCGGTTTCAATACTACAAGGAATTTCATGAAGGGAAAGACATCAGCTCAATCGACATGACGGTTCTCTATGAAGATGAGAATGACAGCTATCATATTGAATTGACATTTAAGGAGGTTTCTTCTGTTCGGTTAACCGATTTTGAAGGCCGGCATGGCGGTTTCAAAATCGATCAATTAAACGCCGGCTGGGAGAATATCAATTATATTGTTGAAGATTATGAAGACGGGACGTTTCAATTTTATTGCCATACATATGATGTTTCACGCATTGAGCGAATCGTGCCAGGGCTCCACAAAAAAGAGGTCGAGGCTTTATTAAAGGCTTCGAAAGAGAAGCGGTACGAGTATTTTATTAAAAGAATCGCCGATTTTGAAGAGGTATGGTCATTATATGGCGACGGCTGGGTGATGACGGAGGATGATGACGGCCGCAAAATGATTCCATTCTGGCCGGCCAAGGACTACGCCGAATTGTGCGCAGTACAGGAATGGAGCGCATGCACAGCCAGACCGATCGATCTCGAAGACTTTGTGAATGAGTGGCTGCCGGGCATGAAAGAAGACGGGATTCAGCCGTCCATCTTTTTCAACTCAAGAGACGCTATTATATTACCGATCGATTCTCTCTTGGAAGACATCTTGGCGGAATTGGAGAATTATTAAAGGGTTAAACATCAACCGCAGCAAAATCCGCTCTAGCAGAAACCAACCAATAAGGTCAAACAGACAAAGGAGAACGATACCCATTGAGCTGGACCGTTTTAAGCAGCCGGGAAAATGATGAAGTGTGGACAAAGGTGAATCGGATCGTCAAATGGAAGCCCGGCCTTCAATGTTCAAGGATGAAGCCGCCGCGGCCGTATATTGTCTATGATGTGTCCGCTGGGTTTAAAGAAGACGGCCGGTTCCTTACTGATTTGGAGGAGAAGATGATCGGGGCCTTCAAGGCGTGTACAGGTCCGCTGGAGACGATGTATGCGCTCGATTGGCAGCATGAAGGATATATGTTTCATCCGCACGGACCGCTTCCTAAAGATGAATATGGGGATTGGCCGATTCCTCTTTTTCCGAATGGGGATTACTATTTCTTTTTCCAGCGTGATTTTGAATGGGGCGTGCTTGGCGACCCTTGGCGGAAAACGATGACTCTATATGGAGAAAAACTCCTTTATCATATTGAACATCATCCACCGATTATTTTCAGAAAGGCATAATCAAAAGCCCGTCGGACTCATCCGATGGGCTTCCTCATTTCCTACAGCTCAACCTTGTAGAGCGTTTGCCGCTGTCCGCCGCCCGGGCCGCCTCTTGTGCCCTGCTGTGCGGAGCTGTCTGTACTGTTCGTTGTACTCCTGTATTGGTCAGACGAAATTTCGGTTCCGTTTTCTTTGATCCAGGAGACGAGCTCCCTGTTGCCTGAGTTGTCGTCGCTGATCAGAAAGTATTTTACTTTTCCTTCTTTGACGAGGTTTTTCAGCTCACTGACCGACAGGATCGGATCAGTGCCGTTGAAGCCTCCGAGCGCCATGACATTTTCGTCGGCATTGATGATATATGGGGCTGCGGTTACTGTTGTCAATGTCGCGAACAGGTACTCTTCGCCCGTATGATGTTCTCGGAGGTATGTGAGCAGCCCTGTGTCCACGTCCGAGCTGAACATTCCGCCTCCGTTGGAGCGTTGCAGCTGAGGCCCTGATTCAGGAAGAACGCTGTTTCCTCCGTAAAGGATCGGTGTTGCCGACCAATAGACCGGTGCCAAAAGAAGCACGCACAAGCTGATGATGGTGAGCTGCTTTCCGAATGGATGGCTTCGCTTCAGCATCAGTAAGGCGATGGTGACACCCAGCCCCACGATTCCCATGACATACATCCAGGCGCTGCCGATTTGGTTTGTATAAGCACTTAAAATGTACACTTGGAATGCTGCTGTCGTCAGAACGGCTGCCGGCAGCAGATAGCTTGCCCAGTCTTTGTGATTTTTGTAAAGGCCGTACATCGCGTACCATCCGATTCCTGACAACGCGGCGATCGGCGGCGCCAGCATAATCAAGTAGTAGTGGTGGAAGAAACAGGCGATGCTGAAGAAACCGGCAACAGGAACGAGCCATGCAGCCCAAAAGATTGTTTCTTTCATTTCGCCTGTTTTTTCGCGGCTGCGGAACCAGCTGATAATCATGCCGAGCAGTCCGAATAATGCGAATGGAAGCATCCAGCTGATTTGGCCCGATAAAGCCGATTGGAAGAGCCGCAGCGGTCCTGCGTCACCGGTGCCGAACATGTTCATGCTTTGTCCGCCGCCTTGACCTCCGCCCGGTCCGCCTCCGGTTGGCGGCTGACTGCTGCCGTTTGCCCCTTGAGAACTGCCGTCGGTCGCACCACCCGCGGCCGGCGGCTGCATTGCACCGTTTTGTCCATTGGAGCCGCCGGACGAACTGTTTCCGTCTTGAGTTTGCGTATTGCCGTTGGTCGTGCTGCCCGTGCTCGGCGGATGCATCATGCCGTTTTGTCCATTGGAGCTGTCGGATGAATTGTTTCCGTTCTGAGCTTGCGCATTGCCGTTCGGCTGCTGCATGTCTCCTCCAAAACCGTTCATATCGCCGCGGGCGTTGCCCGTCGTCTGGCCGAGCAGCCGCTCAGTGCCGTTGTAGCCAAAAGCCAGTTCAAGCACGGAGTTGGTTTGGCTGCTTCCGACATACGGGCGGCTGCCGGCTGATGTATAGTCGACAGCAAGCGCCCAAGAAAGTGAAACGCCGGTGAGAACAATAAGCGATAAAACTGCCGACACGATTTTTTTCTTCCACTTCGCATGCGCCGCGATGAGATAAAACAGCAAGAACGCAGGAAGCACCATGAATGCCTGAAGCATCTTCATATTGAACCCGAGGCCGATGAGACCAAATGCAGCGAGAAGCCAGGTCAGCCTGCCTTGTTTGACCGCCTTCATCAGGCACCATGTACCAAGAAGGAGCGTGAAGACGAGCATGCTGTCAATATTATTCGTCCGGCTTACGGCTACCGCGATCGGCGTCAGCGCCATCACCAGCGCAGAAATACGGGCGGCGCCTTTTCCGAATTTCGGCTTAATCAGTGCGTAAAGCAGATAGACGGAACCCGCTCCTGCAAGCGCCTGCGGCAAAATCACACTCCACGTATGCACGCCGAAGATTTTCGCAAATATGGTCTGAATCCATAAAACGAGGGGCGGCTTATCTACTGATACGAATCCGGAAGAGTCAAATGACGCGAAGAGGAAATTGTGGAAGCTTTGCGTCATGCTTTTGACTGCAGCCAAGTAATACTGGTTGGCGGCATCGTCCTGCCAAATGTTATATGTATTCAGAATAAGAGCTGCCAACAAAATAAGAACCAGAATGACATCAAGTTGTTTGTTTTTTATTTTCATCATCACTTTCACCTCTTTATGTTCCCTATTCTAGAAGAAAAATATGAACAAGTTATGAATAAAAAGAGAACAATCTTTTTTTGTTTGAATGGAAAAAAATAAATATTTTTTGGAAAAAGGTGTGTACTTTTTTATTTTTGCGCTGTATACTGTACTACAACAGAAATATAAAACATAAAACTGTTCTATAAAAAGGAGAGTGACACAAATGAGCTTGAAAAGTCCGATGGAATTTTTCAGAACGCTTCCCAAAAAAACTTGCCCTGAATGCGGCGAAAAGATGGAGGAGCAGGCTGAATCTTACTTTATGGAATGCGAGCGCTGTCTTTCCAAAAAAGGCGAGTAAGCAAACTGTTTTATAACAAAGCATGTAAAGGGGTAGGGAGACATGAAAACAGAGGAGAAGAGAATTCACATAACCGGATCGATGAATCCGCAGTATGAAGAGATTTTGACAAAAGAAGCGCTGCAGTTTATCGGACGTCTTGAGCGTCATTTCGGGGGAAGAAGGCGGGAATTGCTGCATTTGCGGACGATCAGGCAGGCTGAAATTGATCAAGGGAAGAATCCCGGTTTTTTGGCGGAAACAAAGCATATCCGCGAGTCGGACTGGACAGTCGCGCCGCTCCCTCCGGATTTGGAGGACCGCAGGGTTGAAATCACCGGCCCGGTCGACAGAAAAATGGTCATCAATGCTTTAAATTCAGGAGCCAAAGTCTTTATGGCCGACTTTGAAGATGCGAACTCGCCGACTTGGAAAAACTGCATTGAAGGCCAGGTTAATTTGCGGGACGCGGTCCGCGGGACGATTTCTTTTGCGAATGAACAGGGCAAACGCTATGAGCTGAAAAAAAACCCCGCCGTCATCATTGTAAGACCGAGGGGATGGCACTTGGAAGAGAAGCATGTGCTGATCGGCGGCAAGCCCGTGTCAGCAAGCCTGTTCGATTTTGGCCTTTATTTTTTCCATAACGCAAAAGAGCTGATCAAAAAAGGAAGCGGCCCTTATTTCTACCTTCCAAAAATCGAAAACCATCTGGAAGCAAGACTGTGGAACGACGTATTTGTTTATGCTCAAAACGACTTGCGCATTCCGCAGGGCACGATTAAAGCGACGGTTCTCATTGAAACGATCCTGGCGGCTTTTGAAATGGATGAAATCCTCTATGAATTAAAAGAGCATTCAGCGGGACTTAACTGCGGCAGGTGGGATTATATTTTCAGCTTTATTAAGAAATTCAGGAACAGGGATGAAGTCATTCTTCCAGACCGCTCAGCCGTGACGATGACGGTTCCCAACATGAGAGCCTACTCCCTCTTGGCAATTCAAACGTGTCATAAACGCAACGTCCATGCGATCGGGGGAATGGCGGCGCAAATTCCCGCTAAAGACAAACCTGAGATCAATGAAGCCGCATTTGCCAAAATCCGCGAAGATAAGGAACGTGAAGTAAAAGACGGCCATGACGGAACATGGATCGCGCATCCCGGCATGATTCAAACGGCGCTCGATGTATTCAATCAGCATATGCCGTCGGCGAACCAGATTCATAGAAAGCGGGAAGACGTAAAGGTCGAGGAAAAAGACTTGCTGGAAGTACCGAAAGGCCGGATTACAGAAGCAGGCGTCCGTACCAATATCAGCGCCGGCATCCGCTATTTAGCTTCATGGTTGTCGGGCAGAGGCGCCGCTCCGATCGACCACTTAATGGAGGACGCTGCAACCGCGGAGATATCCAGAGCCCAGCTTTGGCAATGGATTCGCCATCCGAAAGGGGTTCTTGACGATGGCCGGAAAGTGACCGCCGGAATGGTCAAGATGATGAAAGAGGAAGAAATGCAGAAAATCTTCGAAGCAGCCGGCATGGAACGTTTTCGGAACGGCCGGTTCGAAGAGGCCGGACAGTTATTTGAACAGTTGATTTTGGATGATGAATTCGCGGAGTTTCTAACGATACCCGCTTATGAAAAAATGTGATGGGGGAATGTGCGATGCTGAAAGAAAAACAACTCGCAGAAAGCTGGGAGCATGAAGAACGCTGGAAAGGGATCACAAGGCCGTATGAGGCGGCTGACGTCATTCGGCTGAGGGGCACGCTCGAGATTGAATACACGATTGCAAGGCGTGGCGCCGAAAAGCTGTGGAAGCTTCTCCACACAGAGGATTTCGTCCCGGCGCTGGGCGCTTTGACCGGAAACCAAGCCATGCAGCAAGTAAAAGCCGGATTGAAAGCGATTTATTTAAGCGGCTGGCAGGTGGCTGCCGATGCCAATATGTCAGGGAGCATGTATCCCGACCAAAGCCTTTATCCGGCAAACAGCGTGCCGGAAGTCGTCAAGAAAATCAACCGCACGCTGCAGCGCGCAGATCAAATCCATCATATGGAAGGGAAAGAAGACATCGATTGGTTTGCTCCGATTGTGGCCGACGCTGAAGCAGGCTTCGGCGGGCAGCTGAATGTGTTCGAGCTGATGAAAAGCATGATTGAAGCCGGCGCCGCAGGGGTTCACTTTGAAGATCAGCTGTCGTCTGAGAAAAAGTGCGGGCATTTGGGCGGAAAAGTGCTGCTTCCGACGCAAACGGCGGTGCGTAATTTGATTGCCGCGCGCCTCGCCGCAGACGTGATGGGAGTCCCGACTATTCTTATTGCCCGCACGGACGCGAATGCGGCCGACCTGATCACAAGCGACGTCGATTCATATGATGCGCCGTTTTTGACGGGAGAGCGAACAGCGGAAGGGTTCTTCAAAACAAAGCCGGGCCTTGATCAGGCGATTGCCAGAGGCTTGGCGTATGCACCGTATGCCGATTTGATCTGGTGTGAAACGTCTGAGCCGAATATTGAAGAAGCCCGCCGGTTTGCACAGGCGATCCATGAAAAATTCCCGGGCAAACTGCTCGCCTACAACTGTTCCCCTTCGTTCAACTGGAAGGCCAAACTGGATGACAACACGATCTTGAACTTCCAGAAACAGCTCAGTGAAATGGGCTATAAATTTCAATTTGTCACACTGGCAGGCTTCCACGCCTTAAATCACGGCATGTTTGAATTGGCCCGCCAATATAAGCACCGCGGAATGGCGGCGTACTCTGATCTGCAGCAGGCCGAGTTTGCCAGCGAAGTCCACGGCTATACGGCGACAAGGCATCAGCGCGAAGTCGGAACGAGCTACTTTGATGAAGTCGCCCAGGTTGTGACAGGTGGGACTTCATCAACCACTGCACTGAAGGGGTCAACTGAAGCGGAACAGTTTCAATCATAAAAACGTGAAAAAGCCGCCCGTCATTGGGCGGCTTGCTTGTTGTCTATCAAGTTAGCAATTGACATCATTGGAAGGGGCGGTAAAAGGGTTTTCCCTAATAACAGTCAGTGTCTGATGATTCTTGTTGTTTCTTTTGGCCGGCCGGTTGTCTTTGCTGAAAGAATAGAACAAATACACAGCCATTGTCAAAATCAAGATAAACATCATCATAAATATCCCCTCCAAATTTTTTTGTCTTCACTATATTAGACGAACAAGCTCGGAAAATGTTTCAGAAAATTAACATTTTTCCATAAATATTTTTGATCGCTGCATCTTCTGTATGAAACCCGGCGGTTCTATACAACAATAAACTGAAAAAACTTAGGTTGACATGATAACCATTGATGTGTAGAGTAAAAGTTAATGTAATAGGAAGTCCACTAGGGGAGCCGTAAGCCGGCTGAGACAAGAAGCGATCTTGGACCCTTTGAACCTGATCTAGTTCATACTAGCGTAGGGAAGTGGAGCCGGTGTCTTTATGATTTCATCATACCAAGGCCGCTCCATTTTGGGGCGGCTTTTTTGTATATAAAGCCGCTTGTCCCCCTGTGCCTTCCTTATAAAACCGATTGCTAAGGAGGCTATCTACATGAGTTTTTCCGCAGAACTTCGCCGCGAGGCAGACCCTATTTTTGAAGCCATTTTTGAGCATCCGTTTGTATTGGGGCTGGCGTCCGGGAGGCTGAAAAAGGAGCAGCTTATTCATTATGTAAAGCAAGATTACGAGTATTTGAACGCCTTTATTCAAATCTACGGAATTGCGATTTCCAAGTATCAAAACCGAAAAGACATGGAGATGTTTCATGAGCAGATTTCGTTTGTATTAAACAGCGAAGTGCATCCGCACAACAACCTGTGCCGGGCCGCGGGGGTGGAGTATGAATCTCTGCAGGGCTATCCGCTTGCGCCTTCTGCCCATCATTATATCCGCCATATGCTGACGGCGGCGCACGAAGGTACGCTGGGAGAGATATTAGCCGTCTTGCTGCCTTGTCCGTGGACATATTGGGAGATCGGAAAAAAACTGATGATAGATGTTCAGCCTGATCCATCCCATCCATTTTATGACTGGATCTGTTTTTACGGAAACAGAACCGATTCAATCACGACAAAGTTTTGCGCTCGCCTGGATGAATGGGCCGAAACAGCGGGAAAGGCTGAAAAAGAAAAAATGAAGGAGCTCTTTTTGCAAAGCTGTCAGCTTGAATACGGGTTTTGGGAGATGGCTTATACGGTTGAAGATTGGCCTGTTGAAATGGAGGCGGTGAGACGATGAATTGGAGCATGAAAGAAGTCGTCATGACAGTCATCTTGTCCGTTGCATGCGGCGTCATTTATTTAGGGTGGTCCACCTTGTGGATCCCTGTTTCAGCTATTGTCGGGCCCGTCGGAGCGAACTTTATGTTCGGCATTTGGGTGATCGCCAGCCCGATTGTCGCTTATATCATCCGTAAACCGGGTGCGGCGCTGATTGCCGAGACGGCAGCTGCTGCGGTCGAACTGCTGACCGGCAGCCACTTTGGGTTGTCAGCATTATTAATCGGTGTGTTCCAGGGAGCCGGTGCGGAAATCGCGTTTGCGATTTTTCGCTATAAACGTTATAACTTGTTTACCCTTATGCTTTCCGGTGCGCTTGCCGCGGTCGGGAGCATGACATACAGCCTGATGGCGAACGGTTTTGCCTACTATACGACGCAAACGCTGATCTTGACGCTTATCATCCAAATCATCAGCGGCATTGTACTCGGCGGCTGGCTGGCAAAAGCCGTTGTCGAAGCGCTTGCGAAAACAGGAGTCCTGAACCAGTATGAGATCATGAAGGAACACAGGAAGAAGGATGATGCCGATGCGTTCATTTCTCGGATGCAATAACCTTTCCGTCCGTTTTTATCATCGTCCTGAACCTGTCTTGGACCGGGTCTCGCTGTCGATTGGGCAGGGAGAAAAAGTGCTGATACTCGGGCCGAGCGGAAGCGGCAAATCAACGCTGTTGTCCGTGCTTTCCGGCATTATTCCTGAACATATCGAAGCTGAAGTCAGCGGCGAAGTCAACCGCAGAAAGAGCGCCGGTGTTATGTTTCAGGACCCGGATTCACAGTTCTGCATGCTTCATGTCAATGAGGAAATCGCTTTTAGCCTTGAAAACCGGTCCGTCCCCCCAAAAGATATGGACGGTATCATCTCGGAGCTGATGGAGCTGGTCGGATTAAAGATAGATCAGAAAACGCCGATCGAAACCTTGTCAGGCGGTATGAAGCAGAGGCTGGCATTAGCGTGCCTGCTCGCTTTGGAGCCTGAAGTGCTGTTTTTTGATGAGCCGACGGCGCAGCTGGACCCGGCCAGCCGGAAAGACATCTTTGCCTTGCTGCGTGACGTTTCCCGAAAAAACGGACAGACGATGGTGTTCGTCGAACACGTGCTGGACGGCTGTATCGAGTGGATGGACCGCGTCATTCTTTTCACTGGAAAAGGACAGATCATCGCTGACGGAAAGCCTGAAGAAATTGTGAAACATTTTCAGCCGGAAATGAAAGCGGCAGGTATCTGGCAGCCGAAACTGTACCCTGCGGTATGGGAAGATGTCATCACACAAGATGATCATCCGCTCGCCGTCAAGCTCTCTTCTACATTGAAAATGAAAGAGGAGGGGGCGAAAAACAGGTCTGCAGACAGGGATATATTGATCCGCGCAGAGGACGCAGCGATCGGCTATCGGAAAAAGATCGTGGCCGACGGCATAACCCTTGAGATTCCAAGGGGTGAATGGATTTCGGTCATCGGCGAGAACGGCAGTGGAAAGAGTACGTTTTTAAAAAGCCTGATCAGGCTTGAAGCGGTCAAAAAAGGGCGCATTTATCTGGAGGACCGGGAGCTGAAGAAATGGTCCGACCGTACGCTCTATGAGAAGGCCGGCTTTGTCTTTCAAAACCCCGAGCTTCAATTTATTCGGGACACGGTGTTTGACGAGATCGCGTTCGGTGCGAGACAGCGGGGCTGGCCGGAGGATCAGGTCGAAAGGAAAACAGCTGAATTGCTGCAGGAATTCGGGCTTGATGCTCATCAAAAAGCGCATCCCTTTACATTAAGCCTCGGGCAGAAAAGACGTTTAAGCGTTGCGACGATGCTTTTGTTTGACCAGGATTTGCTGCTGCTTGACGAGCCGACATTCGGTCAGGACGAAAAGACGGCGAAAGAATTGATCAAGCGGTTAAAGGAGCGGCAGGAACGGGGAACGACGATTGTGATGGTGACGCATGACATGGACATCGTAGACGAGCATTCCGGCGAGGTCATCGTATTTCATCAAGGGAAAGCGGCATATCAAGGAACGCCGTATCAATTGTTCTCTGATCAAGACCTGATCCGCCGCTTTTCATTAATACCGCCTCTTCACTACCGGCTCATGCACGAAAGAAAGGAGAGGGTTCTCGTATGAAAAGCAATGGTTCACCTCTTTCGGCATTGAACCCGAGCGCCAAGCTCTTTTCCCACCTCCTGGTCATGTGCATTCTCATGTTTGTTTCAAATCCGAAACCGACTTTTTTCATTTGGCTGTTTGCGGTTGTCATCGGAATTTTTTTCGGAGGATGGACTTTGTCTTATTTGAGTAAACGGCTATTGCCTTATCTCGTCTTTTTTATTCTTGTCTTTTGGATGATGGCCGCTTTCGGAAAAGGCGAGGAAACGATTTGGGAATGGGCCTGGTTCCGCGTCACCGAGGAAAGCGTCGGCAATGGACTGACAATCGCGCTACGGATGCTCGGCTTTGTCACATACGGTCTCTTGTTTACGTCAACAACCGATTTGACCCAGTTTATTATGAGCCTGATTCATCAATGCAGACTGTCGCCTAAGTGGGCCTATGGCTTGTTGGCCGGCTTTCGTTTTGTCCCGCTTTTTCAGTCGGAGCTTTCGCAAATGAAAGCAGCGCATAAAATCAGGGGCTATAAGCAAAAAAACAGCTGGAAGGCGTTTATTCGCTATGCACTGCCGTTGTTTTCGCAAGGCATCCGCAAATCGGAAAGAATCGCTGTTGCCATGGAAGCGAGAGGGTTTACCGGTACAAATGACCGCACCTACTATCAAACAGCGCGGCTTTCCGTTAAAGACTTCGTTTATTTTGCGGGTCTGGCGTCAGTCGCAGCGGGGATTTTGCTCATTTTTTAAGAGGATTTTTTCAGGGCCGCATTGCGGCTCTTTTTTTATAAATCGGGCACTGACGGGCATTCTGTAAAATGTAAACATTTCGGACGTTGACTGAAACATATTGACCTAGACCAAAAAGGTTGTACAATCAATGTGTACCATATGAAAAAAGAAGGATAAAAAAATCCCCTTAAAAGATGGGAGTGGCGCGATGTGAAAATTGCCAAAGTGATCAACAACAATGTGATCAGTGTTTTAAATGAACAGGGTCAGGAATTAGTGGTCATGGGCAGGGGAATTGCTTTTCAAAAAAAGCCTGGCGAAGCGGTGGATGAATCGAGAATCGAGAAGATTTTCAGGCTTGATAATAAAGATGTATCAGAAAGGTTTAAGACGCTGTTGGACGAAATTCCGATCGAATTTATGGAAATGTCTGAAGAAATTATCTCTTATGCGAAATTAAAGCTCGGTAAAAAGCTGAATGACAGCATTTATGTCTCGCTGACCGACCATATTCATTTCGCCGTCGAACGGCATAAAAAGGGCCTGGATATTAAAAACGCCCTGCTTTGGGAGACGAAACGGCTGTATAAAGATGAGTTCGCCATTGGCAAAGAGGCGCTGGCCATCATTGAAAAGAAGACGGGGACAGCTCTTCCGGAGGATGAAGCCGCCTTTATCGCGCTCCATATCGTAAACGCCGAGCTGAATGAAGAAATGCCGAACATCGTCAATATTACGAAAGTCATGCAGGAGATTTTAAGCATCGTCAAATATCACTTTCATATCGACTTTGACGAAGAATCGCTTCACTATTACCGCTTCATTACCCATTTGAAATTTTTCGCGCAGCGGCTGTTCAGCGGAACCTATATGGAAAGCAGGGACGACTTTTTATTTGAAACCGTCAAAAATAAGTATCGTGATGCTTATGTGTGTACAAATAAAATCAGGCAGTACATCGAAAAAGAATACGGTCATCAGCTGACAAACGAAGAGCTTCTGTATTTGACGATTCATATCGAGCGGGTCGTTCATCAAAAATAGAGGATGATACCAAAATGAAAGCGTTGACAATTGGATAAATGTATGCTACTTTTTACTTACATCAATTTATACAGGTTGTTAGGATTGTTACTGATGATGCAGGCAAAACCTAAATGACTGTGAAGCGGGACTCTTATGCCCTTGTTTTTCACAGTGATTTAGGTTTTTTTATTTTCATGATGTCTTAAAACGGGATTGTTACTGTTCGGCAGGCAAAACCTAAACTAAGCCTTCTTTGTGCAGGCTTTAGTTTAGGTTTTTTATTTTTTAACAGCTTGATAGGGCTTTAGGAGAGACAGGAGATGATCAACGATGGATATTCAATCAGTGGCAAAAAAAATTCTGGCGCGCGTCGGCGGGGAGAAGAATGTTGTATCGCTAGTCCATTGCGCGACAAGGCTCCGCTTCAAACTGAAAGACCGTTCCAAAGCAGACAGGGAAGCGCTTGAAAATACGGATGGCGTGGTAACCGTGGTGGAGAGCGGCGGACAATTTCAAGTCGTTATCGGCAATAATGTTCCTGAAGTCTATAAAGAAATCGGCCGGATCTCTCAACTGTTGGAAGGTTCTGCGGCCGATCACAGTCAAAAAGAAAAAGGAAGCCTTGCCGGTAGATTGGTAGATGTCGTATCCAGCATTTTCACTCCGCTGCTCGGCGTCATGGCGGGAGCGGGGATTTTAAAAGGCCTGCTTTTGATTTGTACAAACGCCGGCTGGCTCTCCCCGGAAGAGACGACATATACGATTCTTTACGCGGCAGCCGACAGCCTGTTTTATTTCCTGCCTTTGCTGCTCGCCGTTACAGCCGCCAAAAAATTCGGAGCGAACCCGTTCATAGCGCTGACGATTGCCGGGGCGCTGATCTATCCAACGATACTCGAACTGAAAAACAGCGGCGCCCAGACAGAGTTTTTCGGCATTCCGGTCGTCTTGATGAATTATACGTCTACCGTTATCCCGATTATCCTTGCGGTATTTGTGATGAGCTATCTTGAAAGATTATGTATGCGCTTTATTCATGAAAGCGTGAAAAACTTTATTACCCCATTAATCTGCCTGACGGTGATGGTGCCGTTAACCTTGATCGTATTCGGACCGCTCGGCGTTTACACAGGGAACGGGATCGCGGCTGCGATTTTGTCCGTTTTTGATCTCAGCCCGATTCTGGCAGGAGCGATTATCGCGGCCTTATGGCAAATCCTTGTCATCTTCGGCATTCACTGGGGGATCGTCCCTGTCATTTTGAACAACATTGCTGTCCACGGCAAGGACTACATCAAGCCGGCGACGGCAGCCGCCGTGTTTGCCCAAACAGGAGCCGCATTTGGCGTCATGCTGAAGACGAAAAACAAGAAGCTGAAGGCATTGGCAGGATCAGCTGCCGTTACCGGGATATTCGGGATTACAGAGCCGGCTGTCTACGGGGTGACGCTCAGGCTGAAAAAGCCGTTTGTATGCGGTGTCATCAGTGCGGCGGCAGGCGGGGCCATTATCGGATACTCCGGCAGCGTCGCCCTCGCTTCAGGCGCTCCGGGCTTGTTGACGATTCCGATTTTTTACGGACCGGGCTTTCTCGGCTTCATCATCGGAATTTCAGTTTCATTTATTTTATCGATTTTGCTCACTTACATTGTCGGCTTTGACGACCCTGTGGAGGAGACGAAAGAGCAGCCCGTTGAAAAAAGCGCCGGTGAACCAATTTACAGCCCTCTGCAAGGAGAAGTCCTGCCGTTAACAGAAGTATCAGATAAAGTGTTTGCATCGGGGGCGCTTGGAGAAGGAATCGCGGTGCTTCCGTCAAAAGGCGTTGTCGCCGCCCCTGCGGACGGCATCGTGACAACGGCATTTCCGACGGGTCACGCATACGGCATAACGTCGGAAAGCGGAGCAGAGGTTTTGATTCATATCGGAATGGACACGGTCAGACTCGATGGAAAGCACTTCAATTCTAAAGTCGTGCAGGGGCAAAAAGTGAAACGGGGTGATATACTCGCAGAATTCGATCTGGACGCTTTGAAAGAAGAAGGGTTTGACGTGAAAACGCCGATCATCGTTACAAATTCCGGTCAATACACGGATATCATTCCAACGGATCAAAAAAAGGTGAAAACTGAAGAACTGATCATCACTTTAATTTCATCACCATGGGAGGAAAAAAATCATGAAATATAAAACATTAACTCAATTTCCGGAAGATTTTTTGTGGGGTGCGTCTACTTCTGCTTATCAAGTGGAAGGCGCTTGGAATGAAGATGGAAAAGGGCCTTCTGTCATCGACGCGCGCGAAAGCTACCCGGAAGGGACAACCGATTTTAAAGTCGCAAGCGACCATTACCACCGCTATAAAGAAGATATCGCTTTGTTTGCGGAAATGGGCTTCAAAGCGTACCGTTTTTCGATTGCCTGGACGCGCATCATTCCGGATGGGGACGGCGATATAAATCCTAAGGGCATCGAATTTTACAGCCGTTTGATCGATGAGCTCCTGAAGCATGGAATCGAACCGATTGTTACGATGTACCACTTCGATTTGCCGAATGCTTTGCAGAAAAAAGGCGGCTGGTCGGACAGGGCCACGATTGATGCCTTTGAAAAGTATGCGAAGATCCTTTTTGAAAGCTACGGAGACCGCGTCAAATACTGGTTGACCATCAACGAGCAAAATATGATGATTCTCCACGGGTCTGCACTCGGTACACTCGATCCGAACTTGGAAAATCCGAAAAAAGAGCTTTATCAGCAAAACCATCACATGCTCGTCGCACAGGCGAAAGCGATCAAGCTTTGCCATGAGATGCTGCCGGAAGCAAAAATCGGTCCTGCGCCTAATATCGCGCTCATCTATCCCGCTTCTTCGAAACCGGAGGACGTGCTGGCGGCTTTTAACTATAATGCGATTCGCAACTGGCTTTACTTGGATATGGCCGTGTTCGGGCGATACAATACAACGGCATGGGCATATATGAAAGAAAAAGGCTGCACGCCGGTCATCGCCGAAGGGGATATGGACATTCTGCGGTCAGCCAAACCGGACTTTATCGCATTTAACTACTATACATCGCAAACGGCTGAAGCGAGCAGGGGTGACGGTAGCGACACGGCTGCGCGAGGCGGCGACCAGCATTTGCAGACGGGAGAAGAAGGCGTATACAGGGGAAGTAGCAATCCGCACCTAAAGAAAAACGCATTTGGCTGGGAGATCGACCCTGTCGGTTTCCGTTCGACGCTGCGCGAAATTTACGACCGCTATCAGCTACCGCTGATCGTCACTGAGAACGGCCTCGGCGCGTTTGATCAGCTTGAAGACGGAGATGTCGTAAATGACGACTACCGCATCGATTATTTAAAGGAGCATATCAAGCAAATTCAGCTGGCGATCACGGATGGAGTCGATGTTTTCGGCTACTCCCCATGGTCCGCCATCGACTTGATTTCAACCCATCAAGGCTGTTCAAAACGCTACGGATTTATTTATGTGAACCGCGATGAATTTGACTTGAAAGACTTGCGCCGCATTCGCAAAAAAAGCTTTTACTGGTATAAAGACCTGATTGCTTCAAACGGCGAAACACTCGATTAAACAAAGAAAGAGGATGTTCAGATGATCTCTGAATATCCTCTTTTTTGAATTAAAATACAGAAAATTTTAAAAATATGAATGTATCTATTTTTAAAGCGTGTTACATTCGAAACGGAATGAACAACAATCAGGAAAGGAAGAAAGAATCTATGACATTCAAAGTTGAAACACTTCCAAACTATCGTATTGCTTATATGCGCCGAGTTGGTCCGTACGGTCCTGCCAATATTGAGGTCATGGAGGCGTTAAAAAAATGGGCTAAGGAAAAAGGTCTTCTTGAGTCTGCTATTTTGTTTGCGATTCCACAGGATAACCCGGAAACAACACCTCCTGATCAGTGTAGATTTGATGCTTGTATTGTGATACCGCATGATTATCAAGTCGATGAATCAGTTTTTGAAGGCGAAATTTCTGGCGGAAAATACCTGATTTACGATGTTAAACATACAGCGGAAGACATTCAAAAAGCATATTCTGATATTTTTTCATCCCTGCAAAACAATGAATATCAATTGGACAATAGACCAATGATGGAAAAATACATGGGGGATATGGTGAACAACCCGTATTGCGAAATATGTGTACCTTTAAAATCGGTTTAATTCGTTTTTGTCAAAGGGAGGAGAGGGACAAGAAGTGATCAGCAGATCGCTTCTTGTCCAAACTTTGAATTTATTAAAAAAATACATCTACCTTTAACGAGTGTCGCGTTTAACTCGCGGACAGACAGGGTAAATCTTAAAATAGCATTCCAGATCAACTACATAGGGAATAGAAATGAGGAGGGATGACAAGTGAATAACAATGATGGCCGCGGCAACGTCAATGAGCACAGCAAGGATCAACAACTTGAACAGTACCGGTCTGACAACCGGGGCAAAAAAATGACGACGAACCAAGGTTTACGCATATCTGAAGACGAGCACTCCTTAAAAGCAGGTGTGCGCGGTCCGACGCTGATGGAGGACTTTCATTTCCGTGAAAAAATGACCCATTTTGACCATGAACGGATTCCGGAGCGCGTCGTCCATGCGAGGGGTTTTGGCGCGCATGGCTATTTCCAGGTTTACGAGCCGATGACGGAATATACGAAAGCAAAGTTTCTTCAAGATCCGTCAGTGAAAACACCGGTGTTTGTCAGGTTCTCGACTGTAGCCGGTTCCAGGGGCTCGGGTGATACCGTCCGCGATGTCAGAGGATTCGCGACAAAGTTTTATACAGAAGAAGGGAACTACGACCTTGTCGGCAACAACATCCCCGTTTTCTTCATTCAGGATGCCATCAAGTTCCCTGACCTGGTGCACGCCTTTAAGCCGGAACCGAATAACGAAATGCCGCAGGCTTCTACGGCGCACGATACGTTTTGGGACTTTGTCGCCAACAATGAAGAAACAGCTCACATGATCATGTGGGCAATGTCTGACAGGGCGATTCCGCGAAGCTACAGGATGATGGAAGGCTTCGGCGTTCATACGTTCAGGTTTGTAAATGAAGAAGGCAAGGCGCGCTTTGTTAAATTTCACTGGAAGCCCGTCCTCGGCGTCCACTCGCTCGTTTGGGACGAAGCGCAGACAATCGCCGGAAAAGATCCCGACTATCACCGCCGCGATCTGTGGGAAGCGATCGAAAGAGGCGATGAAGTGGAGTATGAGCTCGGCGTGCAAATGATTGACGAAGAAGACGAGTTCAAGTTTGACTTCGATATCCTTGACCCGACAAAGCTTTGGCCGGAAGAAATCGTCCCTGTCAAAACCATCGGCAAAATGACGCTGAATCGAAACCAGGATAACGTTTTTGCCGAAACGGAACAGGCCGCTTTCCATCCGGGCCATGTTGTGCCGGGGATCGATTTCACAAACGATCCGCTTTTGCAGGGCCGGCTCTTTTCTTATACGGATACACAGCTGATCCGATTGGGAGGTCCGAACTTTCACGAAATTCCGATCAACAGGCCGGTTTGTCCGTTCCATAACAACCAGTATGACGGCTATCACAGGATGACGATTAACAAAGGGCCTGTCGCTTATCATAAAAATTCGCTTCAAAACAACGACCCGGCGCCGGCTTCAGAGGAAGAAGGCGGGTATGTGCACTACGAGGAAAAAGTCGAGGGCAAAAAAATCCGCCAGCGCAGCGAAAGCTTTAACGATCACTATTCGCAAGCGAAGCTGTTTTGGAACAGCATGTCTCCCGTTGAAAAAGAACATATCATTTCGGCGTTCCGCTTTGAAGTCGGAAAGGTCAAAAGCAAGGACGTCCGCCGCCAAGTCGTTCATATGTTTAACAGGGTTGACAGGGAGCTTGCCAAGCAAATCGCTGCGGGTGTAGGCGTAGAGCCCCCTGAAAAAGACGAAGGCTCCAATGTGACGTTCAAATCCCCTGCGCTCAGCCAGGAGAACACGGTGAAACTGCCGCAGACAAGGAACGTCGCCATTCTAGCAGAACAAGGTTTTGATGATGAGGACCTCAGCCGGGTGTTGAAAGAGTTCAAGAAAGCCGGTATCATGCCGGACATTGTCAGCTCGGCACTCGGTGTGATCAAAGGGGCCGGCGGCACAGAAATAGAAGTCGGAAACACTTTGCAGACGGTCGATTCCGTGCTGTATGATGCCGTTTATATTCCGGGCGGCCAAGAAAGCATAGAACGCCTGCAAATGCATAAAGCCGCTTCGGATTTTGTCAATGAAGCATTCGGACATTATAAAGCGATCGGAGCCGCAGGCAAAGGGATCGATCTCCTGCTGTCTGCCGCCGGGTCCCACGCGGCAGCACAGCCGGGCATTATCACCTCTCGTGATGATAAGAGCAAAGACGACTTCGGCAAAAAGCTGGTCGAAGCGATCGGCGAGCACCGCCATTGGGATAGACAAGTTTAAAAGTGAAGAGTTTCTAAGCACCCTGTGGGAAGGGTGCTTTTTTTAAATATTGAATAAAAACAATTTAGAACTTCCTGGATAAAATAATCCATGATGAAAATACAGTGATAATTTGTAATGCAACCAGTATCCGGATCACATCAATTCCTGCTAATGTGATAAAGCCCATTTGCATTCCGATGATAAGCACAAGAAGGTAAACGGATAAAGCGATCATGGAATACTGCATTCCTTTTTGTCTGATGTGTTGAGATCTTTCATCTTTTTGTTTGAATTGCGGGTAGAGATATCCTCCGGCAAAACTTAAAAAAGCTAATGTGCCAAACATTAAAAGTTCGATTAAAGATACTGAACCAGCAGCTAAGCCGAAGATCATTTTTGCAAGAAATATAAAGACAAACAATCCTCCAATGATGTAATAGATTTTTCGCAAAGCCATGACATCTCCTCCTTAATAAATAGTATTGAAACTTTTTCCACCTCATATTTAATAACCAGTGTGTGATTTTACCATTTACCCAATTATATAGTAAAGTTAGCTTTACGTAAAGCATACTTTACAAAACGAATAAAAAAACTTGCCAAATGAATGGCAAGCATAACAGATGATTGATTAAAAAGCCGGTTACCACACAAACAGCCCGACAATCCCCGCGCTCAACAGCGACACCGCTATTCCGCTGACAAGGAGTTTCCACACATTTCTTCCGATAATTGCCGATTTTTCTCCGTTAAATAAGGAATTGTATGTTCCATAGATCATCCCGATCGTACTGAAGTTGGCAAACGACGTCAAAAATGTTGTGGCCACGGCTGCTGTATGGGGTGAAATCGCGTCTAGCTGCGTTTTTAAATCCATCATCGCGACGAATTCGTTCGTGGCGAGTTTCATGCCCATCAGCTGTGCGACATACATCGCGTCACTCGGCGCCAGTCCAAGCAGGAATGCGAACGGACTGAAGATGTAAGAAAAGATTTTTTGAATCGTCAAACCGTCCATGATCAACCCCAAAATACCGTTTAAACATGAGGTTAAAGCGACATATCCGATGACCATGGCGAGAATGACGATGACCATATTCATTCCGACCATCATGCTGTTTGAAATCGTTGAGAAAAAGTCCTTTTTCTCTTCTTTTGGCGGTACGTAAATGATGTCTTCATCCTTAGTGACGTCCACAGGATTTAAAATGCTTGCTAAGATCAACGCATTTAAGCAGTTCAACGGAATCGCAGTAAATACGTATGTTGCGGGAACCATCGTTAAATAAGACCCGAGAATCGATCCGCTGATACTGCTCATGCTCATGATGCCGAACGTCAGCAGGCGGTTGTCCTTTAATACGGCCAATTGCCCGCGAATGACGGCGAGCGCTTCAGTATTGCCCAGAAACATCATTTGAATCGAAAAGAAACTTTCTAATTTAGGAAGGCGCGAGACTTTCGAAATCACCCAGCCGATCTTATCAATCATCCATGTTAAAATTCCGAAATAAGCCAGTATATCAAAAAATGTCACGACAAAGATGATCGGCAGCAAGGCGCTGAAGAAAAAGTCAACGGTTTCATTGCCCATCACGGACGGAAAGGCAAACGCGATACCGTCGCTTGCACAAGCGATCAGCCACGAAAAGAAAGAGGCGATCAGGTTGATGGCCCATCCGCCGATTTTTGTCCCAAGCATAAACCACGTCACCAAAAGCTCAACGATGAAAAGGGAGAGAATCGGCCTCCATTTTACGCTTTTCTTTTGCGGGGAACAAAAATAAATCACGGACATGACAATGAAAATACCTAAAATATTAATGAGAAAATACATGATGCCAACTCCCGAATGTTTTTTGAAAATAAAAAAGCTCTTACTTTTCATGGGTTCCGATAAAGAAAGCATGAAAAATAAGAGCAAATGAAAAATAGATATATTGTTTGCGCAATACACTTTTTACATGATCAAATCTATTCAAACTTTCTTGTAGTCTGGCGATTTACGGTTGCCAGGTAGAAACAATCAGACCCTATTACTGATTATATACAAGAAGTGAGCTTCTATTATTTTGACTGTATTTTATCTCGAGATTGTGTAAAATTCAAGCTAAAAATATATTTTCACAATAATTTTTTAAATGAAGTCATGTCTAGGAGAGGGTGCAGGGCGCTTGTTGCTTAGTCTTTGAAAGCCGGCTTTTCAAGCGGGGAAAATGATTGGAGTGACGATGCACAGAACAACAGACGAAAAATGGAAGGTGATAAGATTCTTTTTATTAGAGGAGAATCGTAAGTGGATTGCGCTTTATATCTCATGATGCCGCCTATTATGGCGGTTTTTTTGTGAAACTTTATTTGAAAGTACCCGTAAGTATGATAGATCGATTCAGTGCTAAGGCCTCATTTCAACATACTAATGACACCGACCAACCTTACGTAAAGAAAGAATATTAAATCAAAAGTCTTTAATTAGAATAGGTATAATTTCACGGTACTTTAGTTCGTTGAATGGAATGAAACTTTTTTGCTATGATTTTCCTATGTTTTTACAACTTGTATATATGTCCAAATTCAGAGAAAAAGAGGGATAATCAATTATGCTGTTAAAAAAGAACTATCTTCCTGTCGGCAGTGTTGTCGGCTTACATAATGATTCAAGACGTCTGCTTATCATCGGGCGGCAAATGTTTTCTGAAACAAATCACGTGATCAGAGATTATGCAGCTGTCGACTATCCAAACGGTTTTACCGATCCGAAAGAGCAGCTAGTTTTATTTAATAAACAAGATATAGAAGTTGTGTACCATTACGGATATGTAGATCAAAAAGAATTGCAGCTTGATGAGTTGCTAACAGAAGCTGAAGCAGGAAAAAACGAAAATAAGGAGCAATGACGATGGGACATTTTCGCTTCAACAAAGAACTTCCACATAAGGCTGCGGGAACCATCAGTCAGCTGGAAAACGCCTTTAGCCATGTATTTGAGAACATGGTGTTTTTTCGTGAAGAATTAGACCGGCACAGCGGAAAAGCTGCAGCAGCCCTGCAGAAAAAAATGAGCGACAACATCAACTTTTTCAGTAAAGCGAGCAGCTGTTTATTATATTTTGCAGACAGTGTGCGGTGTTTTGCAAAAGCGGTTGAACTAACGGACGAATCCGACAAACCGGCCAATGTTCAGCCGCAGTCACGCTCAGAAAGAAACCATACGTTTTCGGCTGAAAGAGTTCAAAGTGAAATTAAAGTAAACGGTGAATCGTTACACCAGGCAACCGAAAAATTTGAAACAAATCTATCCAGACTTGATGAAGTTTTGCACCATTTTGACACAATGCTCAGAGAAATGATGTATGAAACAGAGTTTCCGTGGGAAAAATTTGATGACGTCTGGTCTGAAGCAAAGTCGCACATCAAATCGATCATGACGGAGCTTAAAAAAAGAGTCAAAGAACTTTCGGCAAACGCCAAAAACATTGTTAAGGAATTAAAGCGTGTCGATAACGTAATCTCACAACAATTGCAAAGAGTGAAATGATGGAAGGGAAACAGAGTTATGGCATATTATAATAGAGAGCCAGAAATCACAAACATTATCAAAAGCCATGAAAGAAGAGCAAATCGAATGCTGCAGCATGCTCAATCCAGCCGTTTGCTTGAAGCTTTTAATAAAATATGGGTATTTATTGAAGGTAATAAACTGTCAACACCTGTATCAGGCAATGTGATGACCTTTAATGTTGCAGAAATAAAATCTGAAATTAACAATTGGATAAGGGATTTCAAAGACTGTCAAGAAGCTGCCCAACGCAAGTTAAAGTCTTTAGAAGACCCATCGCCGGAAGACCAAAGCAAGCTCATCAATATTAGAAATGAAGCCGTTGTTTTAGTGAGCCGCTATGAAAGCTTAAAAAATACAATCGACCAGGTCGAACAAGATTTCACCAACGCCGTTCGCACCCACCGCGCCCCAATGCGCGAAGCTTTGACAGATCTCTCAATCTTGTATAATTCGGTTAATCATGTGAAAGGCGATTTTTCGGATTATAAGAATGTTTCTGTTTATGTGCATGGGATTGAGGATAGTGGGAATGGTTTCTATACAAGCGTAAAAAATGCTGCGCAAAAGGGCGACCTTATCGTTCGTATTACAAAAAATGAAAAAAACGAATATGTTTATGAATACTATTATATTGACAAATATGGAAAAACATATAAAAAGGAAACGTATGAAGAGATAAAAGATCTTGAAATTTTTAACACAAACGGTCGTCTCCATATTGTTTATGACACAAATGAACCAAATGAACATCGCCAGGCAACAAGTGACGATTTAGCTGAAAAGCTGAATGAGATGGGGCTGATGAATGATACGACAAAGATCGATATGTTCGGCCACAGTTATGGAGGGAGAAGATCGCTGCAATTTGCGATGGATTACCCTGATCATGTACGAAGCATCACAACAATCGGAACCCCTTATGATAAAAACCTCTTAGCTACCGGGGCTAATAGAGCACGCTGGCTTGCAGACAATGCTGCTGGAAGAGATACTATGAATACGAGTGATTATTTAGATTTTAATGAAGAGAACAAAAACAATGATAATGGAAAAGACTACAGTAATGCCTACACTGATATGGACAGTGAAGCGATGACTGAAGACATTAATCATTTAAAATCTGCCAATCCTGAGGTGTATCAAAAGCTTCAGAAAATGGACATTACCGCTGCGGCGGGATACAGAACAGAGGATACTGTGAGTTTTTCCCCTTACTATACCGCAAGCGGAAAACATAAAATAAACAGTGATGATATCGTTTCAGTCGAAAGTCAACATGGTGACATATTAGGCGATCTTATTGATGAAAAGCCAGAGATTGAAGTAAAAGGTTCCGGGGTTACCAAACCTGGACATATTTATGAAGTTGAAGACTCTGAATTTGTTGACTTGATTCGAGAGGTTAACAAAAAAGAAGCAGAATAGGAGAGGCCAATGGTAAAAAAACAGTTTGTGAGTATAAGTATCGTACTGATATTTTTAATGTTAGTAACCGGTTGTGGAAAAGACGATGAAGGGGTCATCTATAAAAAGGGTTTACCAAAAGACAGTCCGGCATTTAGAGAATTTATGAGACATGAACTTGATTTAGCGACAGACGCAACTTTGAGTTATGAAAATCATACATATACGATCATGCGCAGTGATAAAAAAGGGCTACGGTATTATCAATATACGGATAAAGAACTAGAAGACTTTTACAGCCCTTTTCTTTCGGCTAAAAAATATCCTGCAGAAAAATTATATGATTTGAAAACAACTGAATTTCTAACTAAAGAAAAACTTATCCACAATAAAATAGAACGTAATCTGCCGGAAATGACATTAGACAAAAATAATGTCCTAAAAATTAAAACAAAAAGAGGAGAAAAAAAATTAGAGTTTCCATCAGCCAAAGGCAAAAAAGTACATTTGGCGTTAGCAGCTGTTAGCAAAGACAGCATGCTGATACAAGTAGAAGTATATGAAAAATTAAAAAATGGTGACTTAGGAGACAGACAAATATATTATCTTTTTTTAAAACGAGATTTTTCAAAACACAGCATTGTCAAAGAAGAGGAATTAAATGCAACAATTGAATCTGGGAAACTGAAGGAATACTTATCCGTTTTTCCAAATGTAGCGAAGAATGGAGCATATCGTAAGTTATTCGATAAATACATTTTCGATAAAAAGACGAATAAAGTCCGGAAAATTAAAGACACTGATATTCTGAGCAAAGACGGTGAGTATGTTTATATTAACGGAGCTAAAGAAAAAGAAACAAATGTAATGGCTGACGGTATTCAACAGATACAAACAGTGGATAATTATCTAAAAGGAAATGAAAAATATGAAGCTCAGTTTAAGATTGACTTCAAACAAATTGCAAAAGAGATGGATTTTAACGCGGGCGATGCGAGGATAGCTAATATTCATTATTTTAATAAGGATTATGTAGTTTTGTATATTTCCTATCATGGGAAGCCAATTGGGACAGCAGGAGCTGTTAATGTACTAATCGATTTACAAAAAAACAAAAAACAGCCAACGGCTTACTTAGTTGATTTAGGAATTGAATCATAGAGGGACTGAAGAGTTTTTATTCAGTCCTTTTCTTATTTGACAAAGGTAGGCCACAAAATTGGGACAAGCCTTCTGTAATTTTTGGAACTCAAATAAAAAGGAACATAAAGGATAGAAACACTCAATGAAAAAAAGATGGTTTATATACTTAAGCATTTTCGTAATATGCTCGCTGGTGATCACCAACTGCGGAAAAGACGATGATGCATTCACATATCAAAAAGGATATCCAAAAGAAGACAGTCCGGCATTTAAAGAGTATATGAGAATTGAAAGTGGATTAGCGGGCGATGCGACGTTAAGGCATGAAAATCATAAGTATACGGTGATGCGCGGTGATAAGGGTGGGCTTCGTTATTATCAATATACAGATAAAGAGCTTCAGGATTCATATGCGGTAATTTTTTCATCTGATCAAATGTTTTACTCTCACATAAACAATAGCAGGTTTTTGGATGCCAAAGGGCCCATTCGCTATATAATAGGATGTCAGCTGCCCAAGTTGCGGTTAGATCATAAAAATATGCTGCAAGTGCAAACTGAGTTAGGCGAAAAAAAGATAAAGCTGCCTATAAAAGCAACTGCTGATTCTGAAGATATTTATCTCTATCTTCATGCTATTGATAAAAAAAACATGCTGATCGGAGTAAAGGATTATACAGGCGATGGAGATACGAAGACATATTATATATTTTTAAAACAAAATCTTTTAAAATACCAGATTGTCAATAAAGATGAATTGCCCGCAACAATCGAGTCAGGAAAACTAAATGATTACCTGTCTGTTTTTCCAAAGGTGGCGGAGGATGGATCCTATCTACACTTATTTGACAAATACATTTTCGAAAAAAAGACAAACCTAGTCAGAAAAATCAGTAAGGATGATTATTTAAGCGAAGACGGCAAATATGTATATCTAAACGGGGCTGAAGACAAGGATATCATGTCTGAAGGTGTCCAGCGCATTCAAACTGTGGAAAATTATCTAAAAAGAAATCATAAGGATGAAGTGCAATTTAATTTGGATTTTGAAAAGGCTTTTGACGGAGCAGGTTTGAAAGTGAAAAAAGTAAATTCAGCTGAAATTAAATATTTTAATAAAAATTATGTGGCTATCCAATTTTCATATGATTTCATCTGGTATGGCTCGGGATATATTGATATGCTGATTGATTTGCAGGACAAAAAACACCCGATTGCTTACTTGATCGATTAGACTTACAGTATACATTTATCATAAGAAAAAACTGCACCTCCATCGTTAGACACTATCTAACGATAGGGGGTGCAGTTCATTTTTCACCCTTGCTTCACCTTCTCCGACGCATATCCATTCGGATTCGCAGAGTGCCAGTTCCAGGCGTCGCGGATGATTGCGATCAGGCTGTTGTGCTTCGGGGTCCAGCCTAATTCTTTTCTGGCTCTGGAAGAAGAAGCGGCAAATGTTGCTTGTGAATCGATGTCCGTTTCTGTCAGCTTTGCGGCGATGAGAGGGATGCCTGTGACATATTGGGCGGCAAGGATGATTTGTTCAGCGGAGTAGCTTTCGCCATAGCTGAGATTGTAGATCCGGCTATCCTTTCCATTCCGCAAATGGCTGATGGCGAGCACGTGTGCTTCTGCCAAATCCTGCACATGAACATAATCGCGGAAGCCTGTTCTGTTTTCAGGGTGATCTATGTGAACAAAAGGAAGGTGTCCGAGAGCAGTTCGCAGAACATTTGAAATGAGATGTGTTTCATTCCCCCAGTCTTCGCCGATGATGGCGGATGGGTGGGCACCGCACGGATTGAAAGAGCGGAGGATCACATATTTCAGGCCGTACGCTTTTTCCGCTTCCATCAGCATTTTCTCCATCATCCATTTGACCTTGCCGTGCGGGTGAACGGGTTCAGGTTCAGTTTCTTCCGTGACAGGGAGGTCCTGCGGACAGCCGTAGACTGCAACGCTTGAAGCGAAAACGATCCGGCTGACATTGTATTCTTTCATCACGTCAAGCAGGGTTTCCATGCCTGTCAGGTTTTCGTTGAAAGAAGAAAAAACGCTATTCGACTGTGATGGAATGGGAGATGCTGCGAAATGCATGACGGCTTCAATGTCCTCGTTTTCAAATACTTGCTTGAGAAAATGCCGGTCGCGAATGTCCCCTTTATAAAACGCAGCTTCGGGGTGAACGGCTTCCGCGTGTCCCGTCGCCAGGGAATCCACAACAACGACTTTTTCTTTTTTCTCAATTAACGTGTAAACGGCATGGGAACCGATATAACCGGCTCCCCCGACAACTAGTATGCTCATCGGAATCCCTCCTTTTGGATCTCTCGTCTTCTACATCATATGGCGCTGCGGAGCTGCCGCCCGCCGTTGTTCTTCAAATCCGTATTTGCCGTCAATGATATATAGCGGCCTGTCTTTCACTTCGTCATAAATGCGGCCTATGTATTCGCCGATTGCTCCGAGGATGATCAGAATAAATCCGCTGAACAAGCATTGCAGAATAATCATCGACGACCATCCTGTAATGGTGCTTGTCGTAAACAGCTTCATGCAGACGACGATGAAGGCGTATATAAAGCCGACCGCTGACAGCGCGATTCCTGAGTAGCTTGCGAGTTTCAGCGGCTGAAAGGAAAATGAAGTGATGCCGTCGAGCGAAAGCTTCAGCATTTTTTTCAGCGGGTACTTCGTTTCCCCTGCAAGCCGTTCGTGGCGCTCGTAATAGACGGCGGTCTGCTTGAATCCGAGCCAGCTGACAAGGCCGCGGACGAACGGATTTTTTTCTTTCAGCTTGTTCATTTCATTGACCACCTTCCGGTCCATGAGCCGGAAGTCTCCCGTATCCACTGGGATATCAACGTCTGTGAGTTTTCTTAAAATACGGTAGAACATGGCGGCCGTTTGCTTTTTGAAAAATGTTTCTCCTTCGCGCTTTGTGCGGACGGCGTATACAACGTCAAAGCCTTGGCGCCATTTTTCCGCCATTTCCAAAATCAATTCAGGAGGATCCTGCAAATCGGCGTCGATCACAACGATCGCCTCGCCGGCAGCATAGTCCGTTCCGGCCGTAATCGCGATCTGATGACCGAAGTTTCTTGAGAAATTGATGCATTTTACTGCCGGGTCTGACTGAGCAAGCGACTTCAGCATGTGAATGCTGTCATCGCTTGAACCGTCGTTTACAAAAATCAGTTCATAGGGATCGCCTGTCGAGTCCATGACGGTTTTTAATCGGTCATAGGTGCTTTGAAGCACCTCCGCTTCGTTGTAGACAGGGACTACGATTGAAAATGTGAGTCGTTTCTGCATGTTCATCACCTTTCCTTTCATCAATCAAGCTCCACTTTATAAAGCGTCTGATTTCCGCCAGGTCCGCCTGACTGGGAATCGTTATCTGAAGAAGAGCTGCTGTATTCGCTTTTTGAAATTTCTTTTCCGTTTTCTTTAATCCAGTTGGTGATTTCTGAATTGTCCTGACCTCGGCCGTCGCCGATCATGAAGTACTTGACTTCTCCGTTTTTGACGAGCTTCTCAAGTTTTTCAACCGTTAAAATCGGGTCGCTTCCAGAGAATCCGCCCATCGCCATCACAGCTTTGCCTGTTTTGATGATGTAAGATTGAGCAGACGTTGCGCTGGAGACTGCAAATAAATATTTTTCACCAGTGTTGTTTTTTTCAAGGTAGCTCAACAGTTCTTCATCGACTGACTCGCCGCTTCCAGGGCTGCCGCCGCTTGGTCCGCCTTGTTGACGGCCGTTTGCCCCTTCGTCATTCTGCTTTTGGCTGTTTTGTCCGGAACCGGTATCAGCTGAAGAATCGTTGCTGTTTGAACCAGGACCGAAGCCAGGTCCATTATGGTTGTTTTGATCACTGTCTGTTTGGCCGTCTTGGCTGCCGAATCCGGGAGGTCCGCTGCCGTTGTTATTCTGCATCTTACCTCCTCCGCCACCGCCGCCAAATGATTGTCCGGATTTAGGTCCGGCCTGTGGAATCATGCCGTTTACACCGTCAGCAAGCGTCGCCGTTGTCCAGTAGAAAGGTCCGATCAGCATGCCGAGCAGCGCTGCAAGTGATACATAGTAGCTGAATGACTTTCCTTTCTTGAGAAAGATGAGAAGACAGCTTGTGACAATGCCGAAAGCGCCGATCAGTATGCTCCAGATGATGCCGATTTCGCTGAAATAAGGACTCAAAATGTACAATTCAAATGCGGTTGTCAGCAAAATTCCGACCGGCAGAAGCTGTTTTTTCCAGCGGCTTTCTTCCTGATAGAGGCGAACGAGCGCCGTCCAGCCTGCACCTGACAAAGCGGCAATCGGTGCTGCCAGCATAATCAGATAGTAATGATGGAAGAATCCTGCGACACTGAAGAATGCAGCGACCGGCAGAAGCCACATCATCCAGAAAATCGTTTCAGTCGTTGTTTCATTGAATTTTCTTTGCCTGCGAAGGCCCGTGATCAGCAAACCGATGATGCCGAAGAGTACAAACGGGATCAACCAGCTTGCCTGTCCGGAAAGCTCAGATTGGAATAGTCTGAGAGGGCCCGGGTTTCCTGTGCCAAACATGCCGCTCGTGCCGCCACCGGGACCGCCGCCGCCGCTTTGGACATCACCCTGCTGGCCGTCCGGTCCGCCTGAAGGCATCTCGCCCCCGTTTGGCGGAGCCATTTGTCTATTTGCCGAGTCTGAGTTGGTTTCGGTATCGCCGCTTTGCTGTTGCGGCGTTTCCTCCTGCTGGGTCTTTTGATCTTGATCAGATGAGGAGGTTCCGCCCCCGTCTGCACCGTTTTGCCCTGTGAGACGCTGGATGCCGTTGTAGCCAAACGCCAGCTCAAGGACAGAGTTGGTCTGGCTGCTTCCGATATAAGGGCGCGAACTCTCCGGCTGGCTGTCGACGACAACTGCCCAGGAAACGGAAACGCCTGCCAGAACGATCATGGCTGTGATAAGGGACACAATTTTTTTGCGAATCGTCGTTTTTGCTGCAATCATGTAAAACAGCAGGAATGCCGGTAATACCATGTAAGCTTGCAGCATTTTGACGTTAAAGCCGACACCGACCATACAGAATGCGCCGAGCAGCCAGCCGATTCTTCCTTTGCGGACTGCTTTGAACAACATCCAGGTTGCAATCATCAAGCAAAGAACGAGAATGCTGTCGACGTTGTTTGTATGGCTGACCGCAACGGCAATCGGCGTACACGCCATAATAAGAGCTGAAATTCTGGCCGCCGTTTTGCCAAAGGTAGGTTTTACAATGAAGTACAAGAGTGCTACGGAAATCACTTCGGCAATGGCTTCAGGGAGGACGACGCTCCAGCCGTGCACGCCGAACACAAGTGCAAAGAGTGCTTGAATCCAGAGTGCGACAGGCGGTTTATCAACTGTTACAAAGCCTGCCGGATCAAATGATGCGTAAAAGAAGTTATAAAAGCTTTGGGTCATACTTTCAACGGCCGCCGTATAGTAGGCGTTGTCTGTGTCATTATTCCAGATGCCGTACAAGTTTAAAGCTGCTGATAATACAAGAATGAAGACCAGGAATATATCGATATTCCTTTTCTTAATCATTGTTCGATCACCTCACTAAAGAGCATTATAGAAGGCAAATATGATCAAACTATGAACAAATCAAGAAGGAATTTTAAATTGTAATAGAGGGGCAAAAAAAAGAGACATGCCGTCAAAAGCATGTCTCAAAATATGAGGTGAGGTGTTATTTCCATATATCTTCTGCGATCTCGACGACATGACGCAGTTTTTCCCATTGCTGCTCTTCTGTCAGGAGATTGCCTTCTTCTGTGGAGGCAAAGCCGCACTGCGGGCTCAAGCACAACTGGTTCAGGTCGACGAAGCGGGAAGCCTCTTCTATGCGCCGCTTAATGGCATCCGGGTTTTCAAGCTCTCCGAATTTGGATGTGATGAGACCGAGGACGATCTGCAAGTCTTTCCGTTTGACATAGCGAAGCGGTTCGAAGCCGCCGGAGCGCTCATCATCAAATTCAAGGAAAAGTCCGTCTAAGTTTAGTCCGTCAAAGATCGTTTCTGCAGCTGCGTCGTAGCCGCCTTCTGCCACCCATGTCGACTTGAAGTTGCCGCGGCAAATATGCATCGTCACCGTCAAATCGTCGGGACGTCCTGCAATTGCTTCATTGATTGTATTGGCAAAGGACTCGCGGAGCTCATCCGCTTCACGCCCGAAGGCTTTGATCTGCTCTTGTCCTTTTTCTGAGAAAAATACGGACCAGGCCGTGTCATCCAGCTGCAAATAGCGGCAGCCGGCATCGTAAAATGCGCGGATCGCTTTTTTGTATGCCTGCGCCACATCGTGATGGAACTCATCCAGATTTTCGTACGGACTTTCTCCAAGCTTTCCTCTGAAAAACAGCATATTCGGGCTCGGAATCGTCATTTTCGGCGTATGTGTTCCCGCAACTTGATGAAGAAATTTATAATCTTCCAGCATCGGATGGTTTGTAAAATCGACTTTGCTTGTTACTTTAATGCCGCGCGGCTTCGTTTCAACATTATGAAATTGAATGCCCTTGTCCGCTCTATATCCTTCTACGCCGTCAAGTCCTTCAAGAAAATCGAAATGCCACCATGACCTGCGGAATTCCCCGTCTGTGACGGCTTTAAGACCAATTTCTTTTTGCTTTTCGACAATGCGCTTAATCTCTTCGTTTTCGACTTCGCGCAGTTGTTCAGCGCTAATTTCGCCGTTCGCTTTTTGGAGGCGCGCTTTTTTTACAGGCTCAGACCTTAAAAGGCTTCCCACCTGATCAGCTCTGTACGGTCCAATTTTTCTTCCTGGCGTTTGCTTCAGTACATCGGTTGATTGTGTCATGCTTCATCCCTCTTTCTTTATAGACATAAAAAAGCTCTTCCCGATAAGGAAGAGCTTGATATATTCAATCTCCTCCTTATCTTCAAGAGCACGAACATGCTCTTAAGGATTTAGCACCATTCTGTCATAGACAGCGGTTGCCGGGTTTCACAGGGCCAGTCCCTCCACCACTCTTGATAAGGAAAACCTTTTTATGCGATTTTTTAATAGTTTTAATATTAATACTTTTTATAAAAATGTCAATGGGTTTAAAAAAACTCTTTGGTTTTTTCATTTTCTTCATCTGCTGTTAAACCGGAGGGCGTATCAAATCAATGTGTGAGTTTTTCGTCAAGACAGCCGTTCAAACAGTCAACAAGGTGTTGAACGAACAGGTTGAATTAGAATATTTTTCAATTTTTATTTCCAAAAACAGAAACTTTTTATCGAGTTCACCGGTCTATCATGTGTACCTGATTTCAAAATGGGTATTATAAAAAATGACAGATTAAGGAGGGTTCTTATGAACAAAAAAACAGTGTTTAAAGCGTTCGGAATGTTGATGACAGGGGTATTGTTTTTTGCGCTGTACAGTGCGGCCGCACTTCCTTCTGCACACGCGGCAAATGAAAAAAAACCGACGGTCACGAGCCATACGTACAAAAACATTAAGGCTTTGAAATACCCGCAGGTTTCAAATGTAAGCACCAAATCTCTCCAAAACAAGATCAACAAAGATTTTAAACATTATATTGAGCAGTCCTACAAAGATTATGTGAAAAACAAGAAAGACGGCCAACAGCACGGATATCAAACGGATTACCAAACGTCCTTTGAAGTGAAATACCGGACCGGCCAAAAGCTGAGCATCCTGACAAGCAATTATGTCTACTCCGGCGGAGCGCACGGAAATACGGCAGTCCGCTCTTTCAACTATGATCTTGTCTCTAAAAAACGGGTGTATTTAACCGACATCTTAAATACAAAATCGAAAATGGATAAGACAAAAACATACATTTACAACTATATCCAAAAACACCGCGACATTTTCTTCCCGGATGTGAAGAAGAAAGACATCGTCCTCGGTAAAAACACGGCTTTCTATTATACAAAAGACGGCATTGCGATCGTCTTCCAGCAATACGATGTAGCCCCTTATGCCGCCGGAAATCCGGTCGTTGCCGTTCCAAAAACAGTGTATCAATAAATAACAGCCCCTGTTTCTCAGGGGTTTTTGTTTTGAGGAAAGAGAAATGGGGAGATTATGGAAGCCCTTTCATGAAGCGGCAGCTGACGGGCATGATTTAGCCCGCAGTCAGTTTGCAGATTTTTTCTAAATCGAACAGCTCGCAGACATAGAACATGCACTGCCGGCCGCTGATGATCTGATATTTTTTAAAAGCATATGTCTGGTCTGCTGAAACAGGTACAAGTTGTGTGAAATGTTTTCCCAGGCAGTCGCCCGTGCTGAAAATTTCACGCCTTGACTCCAGTTCTGCAATGATTTTTCCGATGGGAAGCCTTTCTTCCTGCAAATCTTGTTTGATGGCGAGCGGCAGTAGGTTTGTTTTGACATAAACATAATTATAAGATAAATAATCATCGCCTGTTTTCAAAGAGGAGGTTCTAAACAAGATCTCATCATCGCGTTGAAACAGCCTCGCTTCTTCAGGTGACAGCTTGTCATAATCAATATTATTTTGCTGAAAAACTTCGATTTCGGTTTTGCCGCCGATCAGCGTTTCAATCGCTTTGGTTGTTGAACCATCGGTTTTGGTTAACATGTCTTTTACTAGAGCAACAAGAGCTTTAGGAAAAAAGTGGCTTACGCTCAATTAAAGGCACCTCCGCACCAAAATTAGAATTTTTTGAAAACTTGTCTTTAAATTTATCATGTGGAGATGAGTTTGTCTAGAAAAATAAGTTAAATTTTAGGTTAGTAATGTAAATTTTATCTTTTTTATAATTGAATAGATCAGGATATGTATGGAAAAAGGAGACGTCAATGTCTCCTTTTTTTGTCCCATTATTTTAAGTCGTCTCTCCTTCTAACAGCTGTACGGGCAAATAGGTTTCCAGCGGCAAATCATCGAATTCGCCTTCAATGGCTTTGGACAAAATCTCGATGGCCGTCTTGGAAATGAGTTCGATCGGCTGCTGGATGGTTGTCAATTCCGGGAGGATGGACTGAACCGCTTCCGTTCCGTCGTAGCCGATCACCTTTAATTGCCCGGGAATGTCTTTTCCGCGTTTTTTTGCTTCGGTGATGACCGTAGCGGCCATGAGGTCATCACTGGCAAAAATGCCATCAGCTGCAGGCTGTTCATCAAACAGTTTTGAAATGATTTCCCGGTAATTTTGATGAAAGGGAACTTCATATGTAATCGGCTGTCTCCCGTGTTGTCGCATCACATCTTCATATGCTTTTCTTCTAAGATTTGCCGGTGTTTTCAGCTCAATTGGTCCGTTGATATGGATGATGTGCCGGCAGCCTTTTGCAATTAACAGTTCTGTCGCTTTTCTTCCTCCGTCATAGTTATCGGAGCCGATGACGGGAATCGTTTCCGATAAGTAATGGTCGATGGCGACAATCGGCAGGTTTTGCCGGTGATAATTTAAAATTCCCCTGTTGTAAGTCACGGCGATGACGCCGTCCACTTGATTTCGCATCAGCATATCCAAGTATTTTTCTTCTTTGTCTTTGCGGTTTAAGCTGTTGCAAAGAAGCAGTTTGTAGCCCATGGCAGCGCAGATGCTCTCAATATGAAAGGCCAGTTCGCCGAAAAACGGATTGCTGGAGTTAGGGATGATGAGCCCTATTAAATGAGTTCGTTTACGAAATAAAGAGCGGGCCAAATCGTTTGGAAAGTAATTGATTTCTTCCATCGCTTTATAGACTTTTTCTTTTGTTTTTTCACTAATATAGCCGCGGTTATTTAATACCCGCGATACGGTTGTTGGTGAAACTCCCGCTTTTTTTGCAACGTCGTGAATGCTAGGCTTCATTCCCTTTTCCCCCTGCTATTTTTACTGAAATGGCTTACAATTCTCGTCACGCACTTATTTTAGAGAATCGGGCCGATATGTGCAAGAAAATGCCATGCTTCTGAGAAATGTACCGGGATGAATAATTGGGGGAAAAAGTATGTCAACCGGTTGACATATGAAACCGGTTGACATACAATTCACTTGAAAACGCTTTTATTTGCTGGTTTATGAAAAATGGGGGGAAGTGACAAAGATGAAAAGGTGGCTCTTCGGAATTTTTTCGTTGTTACTGATGTTTGCGATGTGGGGCTGCAGCAATAGCAAAAGTGCAAATAGCCAAGATGGGAAAACGCTTACGATATGGGTGCACGTATCTGATGATAGTGAAGAAGGAAAGGTCTATCAAAAGCGGGTGGACGCTTTTAATAAAAAGTATGCCTCTGAAAACGTCGAGGCCAAAATTGATTTCATTCCCAGAAGCGGAAACGGTGGCGGATATGAAGACAAAGTGAACGCAGCGCTGACAACGAACACCCTGCCGGATGTGATCACTTTGGACGGACCGAATACGGCGGCTTATGCAAAATCGGGCGTAATTGCGCCATTGGATGAGTATATCAAAGACCAGGATGATTTATTGCCGAGCATTAAGCAACAGGGAACCTACGAGGGGAAACTGTATGCGATCGGCGTCAGCGAATCGTCGGTCGGTATTTACTATAACAAAAAAATGCTGAAGGACGCCGGCGTTGATTTGAAAACGCTGCCAACGGTTGATGATCCTTGGACGTGGGACGAATTTCTTGAGCTTTGCAAAAAGCTGAAAAATCAATATGACAAACCGGCCATCGATATGCAGTTGCAGTCAAAAGACGAAATGCTGACCTATGCCCTATTGCCATTTGTTTGGTCGGCTGGCGGCGATGTCCTTTCAAAAGATGGCAAGAAAGCGGAGGGTGTTTTTAACGACAAACCGACTGTTGAAGCGACGACATTTATTCAAACAATGCTGAAAGAGGGTTACACGACCCGGACTCCGGTTAAGCAGGCGTTTGAAACGGAAAAATATCCGATGAAAATGAGTGGTGTCTGGACGGTAACCGACATGGAAACAAATTTTCCTAATGTCGATTATGGTGTGATGCCTTATCCTGTTTCGCCAAAAACAAAAAAACTTGTGTCCCCTTCAGGAAGCTGGCAGTTTGCCATGACACAGACGTCTGAAAACAAGGAATGGGCGGCGAAATTGGTCGATTGGATGACAAACAAAGAATCCAACCTGGAATTGAGCCGTTCGATCGCCGCGCTGCCTGTGCGCTATTCATCAGAGAAAGTGCTGGCAAAAGAATTCTCAGATGAAATGAATGTCTTCTTGCAGCAGCTGAAAGAAACGGGGCATGCACGACCGGTGACACCGGCATATCCACAGGTGACGCGCGCATTTCAGCAAGCGATCGATGACATCAGCTTCTTTGATCAGCATCAGGATATTCAATCGGTTCTGGATACGCGTGCAAAAGAAATGCAATCAGCCATCGATAAGGCAAACTAGAAGGTGGAGCCATGAATAAAATTCCGTTGAAAGAAGCAAGGACGGCCTTTCCGCTGAAAAAAATCCCTGCCAGTAAAATAGGGTGGCGGGACAATGTGCTGGCCTATACATTTTTAGGTCCGGCCTTGCTGATTTTGTCAGTGTTTCTCGTGATTCCTTCGATTATGGCGGTTTACTACGCATTTACAGATTATTATTTGTTAACACCTGACCTGCGCAAGTTTGTCGGTTTTGACAACTTTATCAAATTGTTCAAAGACCCTATTTTCTTGAAAAGTTTGAGCAACACATTGAAATTTGTTGTCCTTGTGATTCCATTACAGATCGGGGCCGCTCTCGGGCTGGCCCTTCTGTTGAATAAAAAGCGCAAGGCCAATACGTTTTTCAAAGTCGCATACTTTAGCCCTGTCGTCATGTCGCTTGTTGTCATCTCCGTTTTGTGGCTGTACTTGCTGAATCCGAATGAAGGAATGATAAATAACGTACTGACGCATGTCGGTTTACCGCCACAGCCGTTTTTGACAAGTCCTAATCAGGCGATCTTTACAATTGTTTTCGTTTCAGTCTGGCAGGGAGCCGGATTTCAGATGCTGATTTTTTTAGCAGGCCTGCAAAACATTCCCGGAGATGTCTACGAGGCGGCGCAATTGGATGGTATGAATAAATGGCAGCGGTTTATTTATATTACATTGCCTTTGTTGAAACCGACGTCGGTTTTTATCTTTATTACGACGCTGATCAGTGCGTTTAAGCTCCTCGTGCAGCCAATGGTCATGACCCAGGGGGGACCGGTCAATTCAACGATGACAGTTGTCTATTATATTTATCAAACGGGATTTACTGATCGGATGGTCGGCTATGCAAGTTCAATTGCGCTCTTGTTTGGCACGATGATTGGATTGGTGACGCTGGCACAGCGCAAGTTGGTGAAGGAGGATGAAGGCGGATGAGACGGAAATTCGGACCTTTGACGATACTGGAATATATATGCCTTGTTTTGCTGGCGGTTCTGTTTATATTTCCGCTGATTTGGATGGTCGCTTCATCGATGAAACCGGAAGCCGCTATTTACAACAATATCAGCAGTATTAAAGCGTTTCTCCCGTCTTTTCATCCGTCGGAATGGTTTCAATCCTACAGGGAAGTGCTGTCACGGTTTGATTTACTAATGTATATCGGTAACAGTCTGTTTTACGGTTTGTGTGTGGCAACGGGAGCGGTCATCATCAACGGAATGGCGGGCTTTGCATTCGCCAAGCTGCAATTCACAGGTAAAAAAGTGCTGTTTACCATATTGCTGGCGCTTTTAATCGTGCCGATGGAAACGATTTTAATCTCGCAGTTTACAATTGTTCATAAGCTCGGACTTGTTGATACGCGCCTTGCCGTGATTTTGCCGGCGCTTGCCGGGGCTTTCAATATTTATTTGTTCCGAAACTTTTTCATGGCGATCCCCGGGGAGATGATTGAGTCGGCCAAGCTGGACGGAGCAAATACATGGCAGATTTTCTGGCGGGTGATGCTGCCGATGTCCAAACCGGCTGTTGCTACGGTGGGGACATTGGCTTTTATCGGCAGCTGGAATGACTATATTTGGCCGCTGATGGTTTTGACGGATAAGTCGAAATTTCCGATCCAGGTGGCGATTACAGCCATCAACAGCACCGAGCCGGTTTATACGAACCAGGTGATGGCTGTCTTGACGATTTCCACGATTCCGCTGATTCTGATCTACATTGTAGCCCAACGCTACATTTTAGATGGCCTGGGCGGTTCAGGGACAGGCATCAAATAGATACATCCAAATCGGGTTAAAGGAGCAAATGAAAATGAAGAGCTCAAACAGTCTGTATTGGAAACTAAGCGCTTATTTTTTCTTTTTCTTTTTTACTTGGTCTTCCAGCTATTCTTTATTTGCGATTTGGTTAGGGCAAGAAATCAATTTGAACGGGTCTGCGACGGGCATTATCTTTTCTGTAAACGCTATCTTTACTTTGTGCATGCAGCCTTTGTATGGTTTTATCTCCGATAAGCTCGGGCTGAAGAAAAACATATTATTTATGATCAGTTTGCTTCTCGTATTTACGGGTCCCTTTTATATTTTCGTCTACGGACCGCTTTTGCAATACAACGTCTTTCTTGGGGCTATCGTCGGGGGAATGTATTTGGGAACTGCATTTCTCGCCGGAATCGGCGCGATTGAAACCTTCATTGAAAAAGTAAGCCGCAAATATCAATTTGAATATGGAAGAACAAGGATGTGGGGGTCCCTCGGCTGGGCTGCGGCGACATTTTTTGCAGGTCAGCTGTTCAATATCGACCCGAATATCAACTTCTGGGTTGCGTCCGTTTCAGCAGTCATATTGGTGGCCATTATTGTTTCCGTAAAAATTGAGATGACAGATGATGAGAAGGAAAGAGCAGACTCGGTTGGATTAAAAGACGTCGGAGGGCTGTTTCTCTTAAAAGATTTCTGGTTTTTGATGTTGTACGTGATTGGCGTAACTTGCGTATACGGCGTCTATGACCAGCAGTTCCCGCTTTACTACGCTTCCTTATTTCCGACTCCGGCCTTGGGGAACCAAATATTTGGATACCTTAACTCGTTCCAAGTATTTGTTGAAGCGGGCATGATGTTTCTTGCGCCTTTCATCGTCAATAAGCTTGGTCCTAAAAAAAGTTTGATTTTAGCGGGGCTGTTAATGGCTTTCCGCATTATCGGCTCCGGACTTGTCAGCGGACCGGTCGGAATTTCATCGATGAAACTCATTCATGCTTTAGAATTGCCGATTATGCTGATTGCGGTGTTTAAATATTTGGCGACTAATTTTGATAATCGTCTTTCATCCGTACTTTATCTTGTCGGCTTTCAATTCGCATCCCAGGTAGGTACGTCGATTTTTTCGCCGCTTGCGGGAGGTTTATACGACAGCATCGGATTTCGCCAGACTTATCTCATCATGGGAGCAATGGTTCTTTGTTTCAACATTATTTCGATTTTTACCTTGCTAGACTCAAAGAAAGACGTTGAATTTGTTCAAAGTCTACAAAGTAAGCATATATAGAGAGGATGTCACAGATGAATAAAATTCAGCAGGCAGAAGAAGCATTGAAGAAAGCCGGGAAAAAAGTGAATCACCGATACCGAATGGGCTATCACATAATGCCCCGGGCAAACTGGATCAATGATCCAAATGGACTTATTCAATATAAAGGGGAGTATCATGTCTTTTACCAACATCATCCGTATGATGAGAATTGGGGGCCGATGCATTGGGGCCATTTGAAGAGCAGGGATCTCATTCACTGGGAGCACTTGCCGATCGCTTTAGCGCCTGGCGAGGCATTTGATGAGAGCGGCTGCTTCTCAGGAAGCGCAGTCGAATATAACGGCGACCTCGCTTTAATCTATACAGGGCATAATATGATAGATGAAGAGAAAGACGATTTCTACCAAAATCAGAATATAGCAGTCAGCAAAGACGGTATCGCCTTTGAAAAACTGAAAGAAAACCCCGTCATCGCAGAGCCGCCGGAAGACAGCGCACGCCACTTTCGCGATCCGAAAGTATGGAGGCATCGTGAGACCTGGTATATGGTGGTCGGAAACGCCTCAAAAGAAAATGTCGGGCGGGTCATTTTATACCGTTCGTCTAACTTTGTAGATTGGGAATATGCAGGCGTCCTCGCCCAAAGTGACGGAAATCTCGGCTTTATGTGGGAATGTCCGGATTTCTTTGAATTAGACGGCAAACACGTTTTGCTGATTTCCCCTCAGGGTATAGAGGCGGATGGTGATTCATATCAAAATCTGTATCAAACAGGCTATTTGATTGGAGACTATGATGAAGAAACAAATGAGTTTGTCCATGGCTCCTTTACAGAGTTGGACCATGGCCATGACTTTTACGCCGTGCAAACTTTGTTGGATGACAAAGGGCGCAGAATTGCGATCGGCTGGATGGATATGTGGGAGTCAGAGATGCCGACGAAAGCGGACGGATGGTGCGGGGCTTTAACTTTGCCGCGTGAATTGAAGTTGAAGGATGATCACAAAATTTTAATGAATCCCGTCGAGGAGACTCAATTACTTCGTGAATCGGAACATCATGAATGTGATAATCAATCGATTTCCGGCAGCTATTTGATAAAGACAGCCGAAAAGCTTCTTGAAGTGATGGCCGTTTTTGATTTGACAATTTGCAGTGCCGAAACGGTTGGCTTAAAGATTCGGGGGATTGAACAGGAAGAGACAATCATCCAGTACAGCTTGGTTGATCAAAAGCTGACGCTCGACTGTTCAAAGTCCGGCAAAGCGCGGGACGGTGTGAGAAAGGTACGGCTTGAAGCAGAGGAGAAGCTCACTTTGCATCTGTTTCTCGACAGATCGTCTATTGAAGTATTTGCGAACCATGGTGAAGCGACAATGACCAGCCGCATATATCCGAAAGAAGGAAGAGCGGGGATTGAGCTGTTTTCTGAGAAAGGCAATGTACGGGTTGAAGAGTTCACTTACTGGAAGTTGAAAGATATTTGGAAAGGCGATGAAGCTAAATGAGAAGAATATTATGAATCGGTGAGACGTTAATCGACTTTATACCGGTCCAAAAGAAACCGTCTTGCAACATGTCACGGGCTTTGAGCGCGTAGCCGGAGGAGCGCCTATGAATGCCGCGATTGCTGCCGCAACATACGGTGCCCGTGCGGTAATGCTGACGAAGGTTGACAACGATCATTGCAAACGGCATATGCTGAATCTAATTTCGGCAAAGCACAGATAAAGATTGATTGGCAAAAAAGCGGCTGTCGTGTCTTGCAGCCGCTTTCCGCTTTTTTCGTTTACGCTCTTTCTTCAAACAGCTTGACAATTTCCACAATGACATTCGCGGCTTTTACCATATTGTCAGCGGAAATATACTCGTATTTTCCGTGGAAGTTTTCTCCGCCTGTGAAAATGTTCGGACAAGGAAGCCCCATGTATGAGAGCTGGGAGCCGTCTGTACCGCCGCGGATCGGTTTCACAACCGGCTCGATGTCCAGGTTTTTCATCGCTTCATAGGCAATGTCGACAATCTCTTTGACCGGTTCGATCTTTTCCCTCATGTTGTAATATTGATCATTCATGTCCACTGTGATGCTGTTTTCGCCGTATTTGGCTTTAAGGTCATTTGCGATTTTTTGGACGGTTTCTTTTCTCTCGTTAAATCGGTCTCTGTCAAAATCCCTGATGATATAGGAGAGATTCGTTTCCGAGACATCGCCATTGATCGAAAGCAGATGATAGAAGCCTTCATAACCTTCTGTAGATTCAGGGGCTTCGTTTTCCGGCAGTCCGGCGTGAAACTGCATCGCGATTTTGGCGGCATTGACCATTTTTCCTTTTGCTGTGCCGGGGTGGACGTTCGTTCCTTTACAAGTGATTTTCGCTGCTGCGGCATTGAAGCTTTCGTACTGCAGTTCGCCGAGGGGCCCGCCGTCAACCGTATACGCGAATTTGGCGTTAAACGCCTCGACGTCAAACTTGTGCGGCCCTCTGCCGATCTCTTCATCAGGCGTAAAAGCAACTCTGATCTTCCCGTGTTTGATTTCGGGGTGCGCAATTAAATATTCGATTGCCGTCATGATTTCAGAGATCCCCGCTTTATTGTCAGCGCCGAGCAAAGTCGTTCCGTCGGTTGTAACCAACGTATGTCCCGCATAATTTGCAAGCTCGGGAAATTCCTTGGGCGATAAGACGACATTGAGGGATTCATTCAGCACAATGTCTTTTCCGTCGTATTGTTCGATAACCTGCGGATTGACGTTCTTTCCGGTAAAATCTGTTGCTGTATCCACATGAGCCAGGAAACCGATTGTCGGCACCTCTTTTTCCGTATTTGAAGGAAGCGTCGCCATCACATAGCCGTTTTCATCGATTGTGACGTCCTTCATGCCGACCTCTTTCAGCTCTTCAACAAGCATATTGGCAAGCGTCAGCTGCCCGGGAGTGGAAGGCGTCGTCTGACTGTTTTCATTTGACTGCGTATCCACTTTCGCATAAGAAATGAGACGTTCAATCAGTTTGTTCTTCATGTTTCCTTCATCTCCAATTGTTGGTTTTATGTTTATCTTATCATTCATGGCGGGCGAATCGAAAACTTTTATTCCTGTATAGGGAAATTTAGTATAATATAGTTCTAAAGAATCATCACAATTGTAAGGGAGTATCAAAATGGCGAAAGGTTATACAAATGAAGGAACGAAATGGGAGTTTGCGCATTCCTTCTGGCTTGTGTTCACATGGGTTCCTTTTGGATTTTTAAGCTGGTTTGCATTTATTTATATCGCAGCGCGAACGAAACAAGGAAAATGGTTATTTGCCGGGATCGGATATGCAGCGGCTGTTTTATTCGCTGCTTTTACAGCCAGAACGTTCCTCTTCGATTTGGCAATGAAAGCATTACTCATTGTTTGGATCATCTCAATCATTCATGCTTTCAAAACAAGAGCCGAATATTTGGTGCGGCTTGAAGCCGTATATCGGATCAAACGATCAGGTATGAATGAGCTGAGGGAAGAGCTTAAACATGAACAGGAACCGCACGGCCAAACTGGAATTTCTAAAGTGACGCTGACAAAGAAATAAATAGAATCCGCTATTTTCGGTGAAATAGCGGATTTTTTTAATGCAGAGAAAAAATTCCGTCCTTTTGAAACTTTTCTCATCAATTCTCTTCTCTAATGTTTGAAGGAGGCGCAGCAGTGAAGCAAATCAGATTAGTTAAGAAAGCTGTCGCAGGCAATGCCAAAGCTTTTGAAATGCTGTTTCAAAAGCACAGCGATCAGCTTTACAGAACAGCTTACATATATGTGCGAAATAAGGAGGACGCGTTAGATATCGTACAGGAGACGGCGTACAAGGCATTTTTATCGATTGCCCAGCTGAGGAATCCCGAATACTTTTTGACATGGCTGACGAAAATCCTCATTCATCATGCATATGCCTTATTGGACAAGAAAAAGAAAGTGGTTTTAATGGACAGGCCGCTGCAGGATGAAGGCCGGGAGCAGGAGATGGATGCGGACGACAGAATGGGGATGCTTGAAGCCGTTCAGCGGTTGCGAAAAGAATATCAAACCGCCATCATTCTATTTTATTATCACGACCTGCCGATTCATGATATCGCCGGGGTGATGAATGCTCCCGAAGGAACCGTTAAGACCTATTTGAAAAGAGCGAAGCTTGAATTAAAACAACTACTGACTGGGGGAGAAGACGCATGGACAAACAATGGTTCAAAAACGAAGTAAACAAGATCGATGTTCCTACAAAAGAAATCCGCGAATCAATCGATAAAGGCATCAATCGGGCCAAGCGGGAAAAAAGGTTTCGGCCGAAGCGCGCCGTGAAACGAACCATTTTTGTTTCAGGCGCGGCCGCTGTGCTCCTTCTCGGCAGCGGCTTCGTTTCCCCAGCGATGCAAAGCGTGTTGGCTGACGTCCCGCTGTTTGGGAAAGCGTATCAACAATTCCATGACTATGTCGGTCAAAACTTGGTGGCGGGCCAGCTTGTCACTGAACTGAACGAGAAAGCGTCCAGCAACAACATAGACGTGACGGCTACAAGCGTTTATTTTGACGGCGGAATCATCGGTATGACGTTTAAGGTTAAAAGCGATACAAGAAAAGATTTAGATGATGGAGCGAGAATGATTCATTTCACATTATTTAATGGCGAGCGCAAATGGGCTATCGCTTCTCAAGGAGACTTGAAGAAAACAGAGGACGGCTATACCGGCTATATTCAAATTGGCTATCCAGACAAACATATTCCCGATAAACTGACACTCCCGGTTACGATCACAGACATTAACGGAATCAGAGGGAAATGGAAGTTCGACATTCCGGTTGATAAACTGCCGTATAAAACGCTGAACATAACCAAAAACAATACACAATCGGCTGATGGCCATAAGCTCGCCGTAAAAACGGTAATTCTCGGAAAAGAATC
This sequence comes from Bacillus haynesii, assembly GCF_014042035.1. Classification (NCBI taxonomy): domain Bacteria; kingdom Bacillati; phylum Bacillota; class Bacilli; order Caryophanales; family Bacillaceae; genus Bacillus; species Bacillus haynesii. The sequence continues at coordinate 3,249,124 of NZ_CP059494.1, forward strand.
GACTGTCATCGACTATGAAGTATCCAATTCAGAGGAACATCCAAACGATCGTACATCAATTATGAAAGTGACCGATGATAAAGGGAACGAAATACCTTATTTGAGTGGCGGACAGCGGACGACAGACAGTACAAAAATCGGAAACAAGGTTCGTCACGAAGAAAGGCTGATCCTTGGAAAAGTGAATAAAGGAACAAAGTACCTCAAGATTGAGGCGAGCAGCAGTATGGGCGATTCCGAAAAAATGCTGCCACTCACAAAAACGCCCGCCGTTCTGAGCGCTGACCGTCATGATTTCCAGATTGCCGTTGATCAGGTGAAACAAAACGGCAGCAAACTGTCTGTCGACTATCATTTGAAACATGTCGATCAATCTAAGATCGATATTGACAGCATGCAAAATTTTTTAGAAACGATGTCACTGGTTGATTCGGCTTATAAAGGTTTTGACGAGGCGCCGATGGGACACAGCGTAAAAGGTAATTTTACAAAAGTGCTTGATCCTAAAAAACTTCGATTCCGATCAGACTTTACGTTAGATGGTGAATTTGGAGTGAAAAACTTCAGTCTTGACCAATATTCGCTTGATGTCGAGTTTGGTTATTTAAGCGCATTTTATTCTACACCGTTTAAGCCGATCAAAGTGCAATTGCCACAGTAAAATATATGACCCGCTGTTTCAGTGAAACGGCGGGTTGTCTGCTTTGATGGCCTCCCAACCTGAAAAATTTCCTCTCCCAAAGGAAAAAATATGCACCGAAAAGAAAGCGTTTTCAATGTAAAGTAAAAGCAAACCACGAAAAAAGGGGGAGAGTAAATGAGCAGGATGGCGAAGGTGACCGAGATGTTTGAGCGGGTCGCTTTTAAAATTACAAGCTTCAAATATATCATGGTCATTAAGTCAGCGTTTGTCACACTGATGCCGGTCATCATTGCCGGGGCGTTTGCGGTTTTGATGCAGAATATGGTGATGAGCCCCGAGACGGGACTTGCGGTTTTCGGGCCTTTTCGGTTCTTGTCTGCGCTTGAGCCGATTATGGCGTCGATCAATTATGCGACGCTGAACTTTATTACGATCGGCGCGGTGTTTTTGATCGGGATTGAGCTCGGGAAGCTGAATGGGCATGAATCATTTTTTCCCGGCTTGATGGCGCTGATGTCCTATATCTCTGTCATTCCATCGACGGTGCTGTTGGAAGTGAACGGTTCGATGCAGGAAGTGGTTAACGTGCTGGCCAAGGAATTTACAGATCCGAAGTCGCTCTTTTTGGGGATGTTTATTTCGATTGTGTCTGTTGAAATCTTCAGCAAGCTTTCGAGCATGGACCGGCTCAAAATTAAAATGCCGGACAGCGTGCCGGCCAATGTCTCTGTATCGTTCGGCACTTTATTTCCTTCGATTATTACTGTCACGATCATCGCCAGCTTCGGATATGCTTTTCATCGACTGGCGGGCGTATACCTTCATGAAGCTGTTTACAATGTTGTGCAAAAACCGCTTGAAGGAGCGATTCAAGGCCTTCCCGGCATTCTGCTGCTGGTGTTTGTCGCACAGTTTTTCTGGGTCATCGGCATACACGGAAACCAGATGGTGAAGCCGATCAGGGAGCCTTTGCTGCTCGCTTCGATCACCGTCAATATGAATGCATACGCTGCCGGCGAATCGATTCCGAATATCATTACGATGCCGTTTTGGGATGTGTACATGAGCATCGGCGGTTCCGGCGTCACAATCGGCCTGTTGATTGCGATTTTTATCGCGGGGAAACGGGAGGATTTGCGCAGCATTACAAAAATTTCGTTTGGTCCCGGCATCTTCAATATCAATGAACCGGTGATCTTTGGAGTTCCCGTCATGCTGAATCCGTTAATGGCAATTCCATTTATTGTGACGCCGCTTGTGACGGGTGCGATCGGTTACATCGCGACAGCGGCGGGCTTTGCCGGAAAAGCCGTCGTCATGGTGCCGTGGACGACACCGCCGATTATCAACGCCTGGCTGTCGACAGGGGGGAGCCTCGGCGCCGTCGTCACACAAATCGTATGCATCATCGTCTCCGCCCTTATTTATCTTCCGTTTGTTATTTTATTGAATCGGAGCTTTACGGTTAGTTCTGAAAAAAATGTGTCCATGTAAAGCAAAGAAAGGAATGAACGAGATGGCCAGACAAACGTGGAAAATTCCCGCCGATTTTATTCTTGGCGCAGCAGCGTCGGCGTGGCAGACAGAGGGGTGGGACGGGAAGCGGCCGACACAGGATTCTTATTTGGATATGTGGTACAAGAATGATCCTGATGTATGGCACGACGGATACGGACCGGCGGTGGCGGCCGATTTTTATAACCGCTATAAAGAGGATATCTATTATATGAAAGAGATCGGCTTGACACATTACCGGACATCGATTAACTGGTCCCGTTTTCTAATTGATTATGAAACAGCAGAAGTTGACGAAGTGTACGCAGGCTATATCGACGATGTCATCAATGTGCTGATTACATCAGGTGTGGAGCCGATGATTTGCCTTGAGCATTATGAGATTCCCGCACTGCTGATGCAGAAATACGGAGGATGGGGGTCTAAACATGTCATAGATTTATTTGCGGCATATGCGGAAAAAGTTTTTGAACGATATGGGGACAGGGTGAAATATTGGTTTACTTTTAATGAACCGATTGTCCCGCAAACCCGGATTTTCCTTGATGCGATTCGTTATCCTTATGAGCAGAACACGAAAAAATGGATGCAATGGAATTTTAATAAGACACTGGCGACGGCGAAGGTCGTGGAGCTTTTTCGGGAAAGGAAGCCCGCTTTTAGAGAAGGCGCAAAAATCGGCGTCATTTTAAATCCTGAGGTCACGTATGCAAGGTCGAGTGCGCCCCATGATCAGAAAGCGGCCCATATCTATGATTTGTTTTTTAACAGGGTTTTTTTAGATCCGAGCATAAAAGGTGTCTATCCCGATGAATTGCTGGAGCTCTTGGTTAAACACGACATTCTTTTTGACCATGATGAAGAGGAGCTTTCCGTCATCAAGCGGAATACGGTCGATTTTGTCGGTGTGAACCTGTATTATCCGAAGAGAGTTCAAGCGCCTTCAAGGCAATGGAATGAATCGACGCCTTTTCACCCTGCTTATTACTATGAGCCTTTTGAGCTGCCCGGCCGAAAGATGAATCCGTTCAGAGGCTGGGAGATATGCCCACGCATTGTGTACGACATGTCAATGAGACTTAAACATGAGTATGGAAATATCGAATGGCTGATTGCGGAAAATGGCATGGGCGTCGAACATGAGGAGCGTTTTAAAAATGAAGAGGGAGTCATTCAGGACGACTACAGAATCGATTTTATTTCGGCCCATTTGCGGGAGGCGATGAAAGGGATCGCCGACGGCGCAAACTGCAAAGGATATATGCTTTGGGCGTTCACGGACAACGTCTCTCCGATGAACGCCTTTAAAAACCGCTACGGCCTTGTGGAGATTCGATTGGAGGACAACCGCAGCAGGGCGCTGAAAAAATCGGCTTGCTTTTATCGGGATATCATCAAAAACAGACGGTTTGAAACAGAGGAATTCCGGTATAAATAAAGGCGGCGGGGGGAATCATCCCGCTTGTCGCCGGGATGATTTCTCATATATGATCTACATAAAATACTCCGGCCGATTAATCATGATCTGCTTGTTCATTTGACTGATAACGCCTTCGCAGCGGAGCTTTTTCAGGACGGCGCTGACGGTTTCGCGGGATGTCCCCGAGATTTTGGCAATTTCGGCAGCGGTAATCGGACAGTTGATGACTGTTGAATTGCTTTCTTTTTGGCCGAGGCTTTCGGTTAAATAATAAATGGCTTGTGTGACCCTGTCGTGGGCATGGGAGAGTGTAATGCGCTTCAGCCTTTCCTCGTGGAGGGCAAGGATGTCTGATAAATGATTGAGAATATCGTAAAGCAGGTTTTTGTTGTCCCGGACAAGATCTTCGAAGATGTTCATGGGTATATAGTAGAGTTCAATATCTGTTAAGGCTTCGGCGGCATAATGATAATGTTCATCGCGAAACAGACCGCCAAATGGAAAGAGTGTATGAGGACGGACATAGTCGGTATAAAACATGGATCCAGCTTCGTTTGATTTTTCGAGTTTGATAAAGCCGTCGAGAAGAAGGTACATTCGTTCCCGGGGGTCGTCTTCCATAAATAATATCTGGCCTTTATGGTAAGTGCGCCAATAGATAAACTGTTTCATGTCTTCCAGATCTCTTTTATTCAGGGAAGCGAGAAGAGGAAACTTTTTCAGCTGATGTACGATGTCTTTGTTCTTCATATGGACCACCCTTATCGATTTTCTTATGTTGCGGCTATATACTTTAAATTTTACTTGTTTTTGACGATTGGCAAAAGGAAGAACCCTCCCCGAGCCCTTCCTTTTGCTTTTAGGCTTGTACGACAATCGTGCCGGCATTTCCTTGGAGAGCTTCTTTAGCTAATTTAAGGGATGTAATGACCGTTTTGTTGCCTTTTTTGGCTTCAGCAAACTGAATGGCCGCTTTGACTTTTGGCAGCATGCTTCCTTCTGCAAATTGCTTTTCCTTTATATAGCCTTTCAGTTCTTCGGTGGTGACGTGTTTCAGCGCCCGTTCTGTCGGCTTTAAATAATCGACGGCAACATAGTCGACTCCTGTCAGAATGACCAGCTCGTCAGCCTGCACAAGTTCCGCCAGTTTGCAGGCGGCAAAGTCTTTGTCGATGACGGCGTCAATACCGGAGACGGCATCGCCGTTTTCGATGACGGGAACGCCTCCGCCGCCGGCCGCAATGACGATATGTCCGTGTTCGACAAGGTCATTGATCACATCGTGTTCAAGGATCGATACCGGAGCTGGAGACGGTACGACGCGGCGCCAGCCTCTTCCGGCGTCTTCTTTAAAAACGAGGCCGCCGTTTCGGCTGTTCATCAGTTCCTTCGCTTCTGCTTCGCTGTAAAACGGACCGATCGGCTTTGTCGGGTTGCGGAATGCCTCATCATCGCCTTTGACGGCGACACGGGTGATGACGGTTGCCGCATGTCCGCTTTTTCCTTTCGCGTGAAGCGCCCGGTCAAGGGCATTTTGCAGCCAATAGCCGATCATTCCCTGAGTCATCGAAACACAAGTTTCAAGCGGCATGGCCGGTGTTTTCGGAGAATCCGCCTCCTTTTGCTGAATCATCAGGTTTCCGACCTGCGGGCCGTTTCCGTGCGTGATGATTAATTCAGCGCCGCTGTCGATCATATCCGCCAAATACATGGCCGTTTCTTCAAGCGCGCGCTTTTGCGCTTCTGCGCTGGCATCTCCGGTTTGGATCGCATTACCGCCAAGTGCGACAACAATTTTTCTTTTTTTCATTTGATATTCACCTCTGTTTTGTTAAATTGAAATGCTTCCCGCAGCCAGTCTGATCACGGCGATGACAGCCAATACAAGTATCGCGGCGGCAATCAAAAGCTCGGCTTTATTGAAGACGGGGCCTTCTTTTCCTTTGCGGACAGCCCGGAATACGAGAATGCCGGGAGCGTATAAAATCATGGTCAAAAGCAGGTAATCAAGTCCTGCGGCATATACGAGCCAGACGCCGTATATGCTTGCGATGATCCCGATGATGAGGTTTTTTCCCCGGTTAGGCTCTTTGTGCAGCCAGCTGTATTTAAGCTGATAAAGCCCGGAAAACAGATACGGGATCAAGATAGCCGAGGAAGCCAGGGAAAAAGCAAACTGGTATGCCGCATCTGAAATGAGAAACGTCAGCAAAAACAGCTGGATAATGGCGTTTGTCAAAGTCAGCGCATTTGTCGGCGCACCGTTTTTATTTTCTTTACCGAACCATTTCGGGAAGACCCCTTCGCGTGCCGCAATCAGCGGAAGCTCGCCCGCGAATAATGTCCAGGCCAGCCAGGCGCCCAATACGGAAATGATCAAGCCCAAGTTGATGAGCACAGCTCCCCATTTGCCGACGATATGCTCCATGATCGCGGCCATTGAAGGATTGGGAAGTTCGGCCAAGTTTTGCTGATTCATGACGCCGAGCGACAGCATCGTGATCATGACGTAAATTACGAGTACGCTGATCAAGCCGATAACAGTCGCTTTACCGACATCGCTTGATTTCTTGGCCCGGCTTGAAAATAAGACGGCTCCTTCAATTCCGGTAAACACCCAGACGGTCACCAGCATCGTGCTCTTGACCTGTGTCCCGATGGAACCGAGCGACAGCCCTTTTCCCCAGAAATCGTTCGTAAATAAATCAAGATGAAACACAAAGATAATGGCAATAATGAAAGCGAAAATCGGCACCAGTTTTGAAATGGTTGTAATTAAATTGATCATGGCAGCGGACTGAACTCCGCGGAGGATCAAAAAGTGCACGCACCAGAGGATCACGCTTGCACCGATAATCGAAGCGACGTTTTGTCCGTCTCCAAACGCAGGGATGAAATATCCGACTGCACTGAACAGCAGCGTTCCATATGCGACATTGCCGAGAAGGGCTGCGAACCAGTAACCCCAGCCGCTGTTAAACCCCATGAAATGGCCGAAACCTTCCCGTGCATAAGTGAAAATACCGCCGTCCAAATCAGGCCTTTTCGTCGTCAAGTTTTGGAAAGAGAATGCCAGGGCAATCATGCCGACTCCGGTGATGATCCAGCCGATTAAAATGGCTCCCGCGCCCGCCCCTGAAGCCATATCGCTTGCAAGGTTGAAGGCACCCCCGCCGATCATCGATCCGATGACAAGCGCGATGAGCGCAAACAGCCCAAGTTTTTTTTCTTCCGCCATTTTTGTCACCTCATTCGGTTTAGAATGGAAAAGGGAATGTGCCCCTTTTCCTGTCAGTCAAGATCGCCGAGAGTCGCTGCCATGACAGCCTTAATCGTGTGCATGCGGTTTTCAGCTTCATCGAACACTTTAGAGTGTTTGCTGCGGAACACTTCGTCCGTCACTTCCATTTCTTTAAGGCTGTGCTGTTCGTAAACATTTTGTCCGTAAGTTGTATGAAGGTCGTGGAAGGCAGGCAGACAATGCAGGAAGATGACGTTGTCGTTTCCTGTTTTCTTGACGAGATCCATATTCACCTGATAAGGCTTGAGCAGTTTGATCCTTTCAGCAAACTTGTCTTCTTCTCCCATGGATACCCAGACGTCCGTATACAGAACGTCAGCTCCGGACACGGCTTTATCTGTATCGCTTGTGACGGTGATTTTTCCGCCGGATTCCTCGGCGAACGCTTCCGCCATTTTAACGATGTCCTGATCAGGGAAAAGCTCTTGAGGCGAGCATATTCTCACATCCATGCCGACTTTGGCGCCGCCGATGAGCAGGCTGTTGGCGACATTGTTCCGGCCGTCGCCGATATAGGTGAGTTTGATCCCTTTTACGCGTCCCGTATGTTCTTTCACTGTCATAAAGTCCGCAAGCATCTGCGTCGGATGCCATAAATCGGTCAACCCGTTCCATACCGGCACACCGGAATGCTCTGCCAGCGAAATCACTTTTTCGTGTTCAAATCCGCGGAATTCAATTCCGTCGAACATGCGGCCGAGAACTTTGGCCGTGTCTTCGATCGACTCTTTTTTGCCGAGCTGAATGTCGTCTTTGCCCAAATATTCGGGATGCGCACCGAGGTCGATACAGGCTGTCGTGAAAGCGCAACGTGTTCTTGTAGAAGGCTTTTCAAACAGCAAAGCGATGTTTTTGCCTTCCAAATAGCGATGCCTGATGCCTTGTGCTTTTTTTTCTTTTAATTTTTGGGCAAGATCGAGCAAATAGAGGATTTCTTCTTCTGAAAAGTCTTTTTCAGCTAAGTAGCTTCTGCCTTTTAAATCAATCGTTTGGTTCATGGATCTCTCTCCTTTTTCTTTAGGTTTGGCTATTTCACAACTTCGCGGTAGAGCGGCATGCTCATGCAGCGCGGGCCGCCGCGTCCTCTTGAAAGTTCTCCGCTCGGGATTTCGATAACCTTAATGCCCTGTTCTCTCAAACATTCGTTAGAAATGTAATTCCGGTCATAGGTGACGACAACACCCGGAGCGATCGCGAGTGTATTGGAGCCGTCATTCCACTGCTCCCTGGCTGAAGCAATTTCGTCTCCGCCCCCGCAGAAGATCAAGTTGACATCTGAAAGGCCGAGCGTTCTCTTCAGTACTTCTGGCAAATTGTGTTCTTCAGTCGTATGAATGTCGTCTGCCGTTTTTCCTCTTTCAAGAACGAAGATCCGCATGTCTCCTTCAGGCCCCTGAATGGCGGGATGGATCGTGAATTGATCTCGGTCAACCATCGTGAAGACGGTATCTAAATGCATAAAGGCTCTGGTTTTCGGTATTTCGACGGCCAGTACACGGCGAATCCGGCTCTGCCGCTGAAACAAGTTCCGGACAAGACGCTCGATCGCCTGAGCCGTTGTCCGTTCTGATACCCCGATCGCTACGGTTTCTTCATTTAAGACAAGCTCATCTCCGCCTTCGATATTGAATTTGAAATCACGGTCGAGCCAAACCGGAATTTCGTGTCCTTTAAAACGCGGGTGGTGATTGATAATGTAGCGCATAAACAGCGACTCTCTCCGGCGGGCAGGCTCTTTCATTTTGTTGATGGTCAGTCCGCTGCCGATGGCGGCTGCCGGATCTCTTGTGAAGTAGAGGTTCGGCATCGGATCGAGATAAAATGGATAATGGTCTTCCATCAGCTCATGAAGATGCGATTTTTTTTCGCGTTCCAGCTCATTTTTTCGAATACCGCTCATCACATGTTCGACCATTGAATCGGCGTCAAAGGTGAGCAAGAACTCTTTCAGCCTGTCGTAAGCGCCGTTGATATCCGCTTTGCTTTCCGTTAAAAGCTCATCGATAAACTGCTCGCGGACTAAAGCGTCATCCAAAGCTTCGGCCGTCAGCTTTTCTAAATAAAGAACTTCAACTCCCTGTTTCTTTAACGTTTCTGCAAATTGGTCATGCTCTTTTTGCACCGCTGGCAAAAAGGGAATATCGTCAAAGAGAAGCCTTTCCAGATATTCGGGTGTGAGGTTTTCCAGTTCCCGACCGGGCCGCTTCAGCATGACGGTTTTCAAAGGGCCGATTTCTGAGTAAACGTGTATCGGTGTTGTCATGATCATCCCGCCTCCTAAGCTCTTTTTGTTACAAGTACAGCTTAAAACAGGTAGAGAAAGCGCGCTGTGAAAGCGATAACAACAAAAACGTGATATATTTCACATGTTTTTTGATGAAGCAAAAACAAAAATGAATAATTATGATAAATGGAAAATGAGTTCCTGTCGGACCAGAGAATAGACCGTATAAAACGTGTATATTTTTAAAGGAGGTTTTTTGAAAAAAATTTTTTTGGAGGGCAAAAAAAGCTGATCCGGACGGCCGGATCAGCATAAATGGTTACAAAATGATTGGGCTCCCTCAGGTGACTGGGAAATCACAAGGCATGTATCGTTCCCGCATATACAGCCCAGCATTTCCGGGCTTCCGAGCTTATCAAGAAGGACACCGATGGCATGGGCGTTGCCGGGCATGGTTTTAATAATGATCAAGTTGTCCGTCCGATGCACATGCAGGACAACGTCAGAGATTTTATCTTTTAATATTTTGGAAGGATTGACGGATAAAGAAGCATTTGTCGTGTAGACAAGCTTTCCGTTTTCACCAAGCTGTTTCACAAGATACATGTCTTTAATATCGCGGGAAATGGTAGACTGCGAAACGGTGATGCCGCGTTTTTCCAGCAGGGCTGCCAGCTGTTCCTGATTTTCTACCGGATGTTCGAGAATGGTCTGCTTGATGAGCCATTGCCGTTTTTGTTTGTTCATAAGAGCGCCTCCCAGGCAAAACACGTATATCTATTATTATAGAACGGTTTTATCGCTGGCAGATGGAAGCTATTTTACAAAAAAACAAATCTTTCAGGCTGATAAAGGGGTTGATAGACCCCAAAATTTCACTTATAATGCTTGAAGATGACAAATTGATAGCAGAGAAAAGGTGGTTTTCTAGGGTTCCGCAGTGCGTCCCGCGCTGGTCTGGTCCGAGAGAAAACACATAGCGACGTTATCGCTATGACACGGTGGGATAAAAGCCCAGGAGTTTTTGCTCTTGATCAAAGAGCTTCTCTCCGGGGCTTTTTTAATTTTACTGGAAAACGAATACGGATAAAGGAAGGGGATGCAGTTATGAAAAAGAAAGCAATGGATATGATACTAATTATTATAGGCGCGTTTTTCTTTGCGTTAGCCGTGAATCTGTTCGCCATCCCGAATGACTTGGGAGAAGGCGGCGTCACGGGGATCACGCTGATTTTATACTACGTTTTTGAATGGTCTCCGGGCATCACAAACTTTGTGCTGAACGGCATTCTTCTGATTATCGGCTATCGTTTTTTGGATAAAAAAACGACGATTTATACCATTATTGCGGTGGTGGCCAATTCATTCTTTCTGCACGTCACCGAAGATTGGACGGTGCCGGCTGATGAAGTGATCATCAGCACGATCTTTGCCGGGGTATTTGCCGGCGTCGGCATCGGCATGATCATCCGTGTCGGCGGAACCACTGCCGGGTCTGCGATTCTCGCGAGAATCGCCAATAAATATTTTGACTGGAACATCAGCTATGCCTTGCTGATGATCGATTTAGTTGTCGTGTTCAGTTCCTACTTTATCATCGGAGCTGAAAAGCTGATGTTTACGATTGTCATGCTGTACATCGCCACGAAGGTCATGGACTTCATTATCGAAGGGCTCAACACGAAAAAAGCGATCACGATCATTTCAGAGCATAAAAACGAGATCGCAGCGCAGGTCAATACCCTGATGGACCGCGGCGTCACGATATTATCGGGACGCGGACACTATACGGGCGACTCCAAAGAAATTTTATACATTGTCATTAATAAACAAGAGCTGTCCATGCTGAAGAAAATTATTAGAAGCACAGATAAAAAAGCATTTGTCATCATCCATGATGTCAGGGATGTATTCGGCGAGGGATTTGTTGATATCTCAAAATAGGGGAAGGCTGCCGGCGAATGGCCGGGAGCCTTTTTGTATTCATCGGGTCTGATTAGGACGGACATCTGCTATTAATAAATGGACAAATACATGAAGTTTTATGCAGGAACTGGTTTCTGTGGTAAGGTAGATCTTGGCATGAATATTATTTGTAGCGGAATCCGCTTGCTGGAGTAGAGGAGGCCTATTATTTTTGGAACAGGAAGAAAAACAGCCAATTGATGTGAAAAGCCGAATGTTCTTTAGAGTATGGGTTTTTGCAGGGACAGCAGGTTTCGGGTTGGTCGGAGCATGGCTCTTTTATGAAGCAATAAAACTCGAATCGAAATATTCATTGCTGTACCTGGGAATCGGACTTTTCGGGATCATCTATGGTTTGATTACTTTTCTAATGGTATTTCCGGCCTTCACGAAAAAAGGAAACATCATCTTCCGCATGATCGAGGGAGAAGACGGGCGGCTGTTCTCAGGGAAGAAATCTGTGTTGTTCAAAGACATCAAAAGCCTTAAAATGGAGCAGCACCGCTGCAGCCCGAAAGGCATTTTCTTTATGGATATAATGATAGAGACGTTCGGGAACGGCATGGTGCGAATTCCGACGTACAACATTCTTCCCGAACCGGCATTTTATAAAGCGGTCGAGCTATACATTCTGCCCTATATGACGGAGGAAGCGCGTGCGGACTGGATCAGCCAGTTTACAGAAGCGCAAAGAAAAGCTTATTTAAATGAATTTCATAAAGATATTTAATCGTTCGGGAAAGAGCAATTTTAGAGGTGAATGAAAATAACTGAAACCTTTGGGGAAATTCATTCGTCTTAATTAGAGGCCGTTGTCTTAGATGCGGAAATTTGTTTTCGCATGCGTGGACTGTTTGAGTGAGGGAAGCCGGGGGATTTCACCATGGATGTGCTTGTAAAACCGCCGAGACTTTTAGTAGAATGATATATTATCGTTTCCTCACGCTTCATTGACTGAAACAGAAAGCGGTCTGAAAAAAAGTTTATAAAGGTAGAGGTTATCATGAAAAAAATATTCTCTCATAAGCTAAGCTTTTTTGTGTTAGCTATTGTTTTTGTATGGGCTAAAACCTATGCTTCCTACTTTTTAGAGTTTAATTTGGGTGTGAAAGGGTCTACGCAGCACATGCTGCTGTTTATCAACCCATTCAGCTTCACGATTGCTGCACTCGGTTTGGCTTTGTTTGCAAAAGGCCGCCGGTCGGCGATATGGATCATCATCATTGATGCTGTGATGACGTTTGCTTTATATGCAAATGTCCTGTTTTACCGTTTCTTTGATGACTTTTTGACGTTTGCAAACTTAAAACAAGCCGGAAACCTCGGCAATATGTCAGATGGCGTTTTTGACATCATGGCATTTCATGACGTTATCTATTTCGTAGATTTGATCATTCTGATTGCCTTATGTGTGAAGCTGCCTGAACTGAAGGCGTCACAACTGAAAAAAAGATGGGCTGCTGCCGTTGTTCTCGGCGGAGTGGTTCTGTTTTTCATCAACCTTGCAGTTGCTGAGACCGACCGTCCGGAGCTTTTGACAAGAACATTTGACCGAAATTACATCGTCAAGTATTTGGGGCCTTACAATTACATGATCTATGATGGTGTTCAGGCCGCTCAAAACGCGAGCCAAAAGGCATACGCGAGCAGCGACGACCTGACGAGCGTCATCAACTATACAAATTCGCATTATGCGAAACCGAATGACGAGTATTTCGGCGCAGCAAAAGGTAAGAACATCATCAAGATTCATTTGGAAAGCTTCCAGACGTTTTTGATCGATTATAAGCTGAACGGAAAAGAAGTTACGCCGTTCTTGAACAAGCTGGCGCACGGCCAGAATGACATGATGTATTTCGATAACTTTTTCCATCAGACCGGTCAAGGAAAAACCGCGGATGCCGAATTGATGATGGACAACAGCCTTTACGGACTTCCTGAAGGCAGTGCATTTGTAACAAAAGGGCAAAATACGTACCAATCCCTGCCGGCGATTCTGAACCAAAAAGAAGGCTACACAAGCGCCGTGCTGCACGGTGACTACAAGTCATTCTGGAACCGCGACCAGGTGTATAAACAAATTGGCTATGACAAATTCTTCGATGCCAGCACATATGACATGTCAGAGGAGAATCTCGTCAACCTTGGCTTGAAAGACAAGCCGTTCTTTGAAGAATCAATTCCGAAGCTGAAATCGCTCAAACAGCCGTTCTATGCCCATTTAATCTCGTTGACTAACCACTATCCGTTCATTTTGGATGAAGAGGATGCCACCCTTGAAAAGGGAACGACGGGAGATAAAACGGTAGACGGGTACTTCCAGACGGCGCGCTATCTTGACGAAGCGCTTGAAGATTTCTTTAAAGAGCTGAAAAAATCGGGATTATATGATGATTCTGTTATCGTGATCTATGGTGACCACAACGGAATTTCAGAGAATCACAACCGTGCAATGAAGGAAGTATTAGGTAAAGAGATTACACCGTATCAAAACGCGATGAATCAGCGCGTACCGCTTATGATCCGCGTTCCAGGCAAAAAAGGCGGAGTCAATCATACGTATGGCGGTGAAATGGATGTCATGCCGACACTTCTTCATCTGCAAGGTATTGACAGCAAAAAATACATCAACTTTGGTACAGACCTCTTTTCTAAAGACCACGACCAAACCGTGGCTTTCAGAAATGGAAACTATGTAACGCCGAAGTACACGATGATTGATACGACCGTATACGATACAAAGACAGGGAAAGAGATCAAAGGCAACCAAGAAACGGAAAACCTGAAATCGCAGGTGTCCGAACAGCTGGATCTGTCCGACCAAGTACTCTATAAAGATCTGTTAAGGTTCCACGAGATTTCAGACTTCAAGCCTGTTGATCCATCAAAATATCATTACGGAAAAGAAAAAGCCAGCGAGTAAAAAACGAAAACCGCCTGACGCTTGATAAAGCAGTCAGGCGGTTTTTTTGTGGGGGCAGGTCCGCCCGTTGTTCTAAGAAGCCGGGCCAGCACATAGATTGATAGGAAAGAGTACAGAACAAGGATAGAGGATGTGAGAGCGTTGACCAAATCTCATTATTTTTTTAAATTGCATCCTTTAATGGTGCCGGCCGGCTGGAAGGTGAGAGAAAATCATTTGTATCAAAAGCCGATTCGCGATCCCCGCCATACGCTATTCATCTTGGAGAACGAAAGCTGCGGTCAAATGGTGCAAGTTGAATATGCTGGAGAACTGAAGTACGTCATCAGGAAGCTAAATGCTGATCAAACGCTGGTCAGCGAAGATTCAGACGCGCCGTATGAACAGCTGGTCGAACGGTTGGAAGATATGATACGTGCTTCCGGGGGCGCCCGCAATTTGCTGAGGCTTAGAATCCCGGCCGGCTGGACGGTTGTGCATCACTCATTAACCGATACCAACCCCGATGAATTGGTGCCTGACAGCAAGGCTTGGCTGTCTGATTTCAAACGGGACCTTTTAAAGCTGCGTCATGATGAAAAACGCCTTCTGCTCGATGTAGAGTGGTATCCCGAGTGCAGTCCGGCAGGTCATTATGCGCTGAAATTGATAAAGAACGGGAACTGGAACAGTCCTTTGGAAGACATGCTGTGCATCCATCCGAAGGAATTAGCCTATGAGATTAACGCTGTTCTGAAAAAGACTTGTGAACATCAATATGTTGAAGAAACCGGCGCATAACGGCCGGTTTTTGTGCGAAAAGCCCCTTATTTAATTCATACTTTTTATTCAATAAAATGTCATTTTTTTCTTGAGTGAATAAGAAAAATATTTTATCATGGAAAAAGATACATATGAAATAGACGAAAGGGGTCAAATGGGATGAAAAAAATAGTGGCGGGTCTTTTGTCTGCCGGTCTTATCATCGGTTTTTCCTGGAGTGCCGGCGATGTGGCAGAAGCAAAAACGAAGGTGAAAACGTACAAAAACTGCAAAGCTTTAAATAAAGACTATAAAGGCGGCGTCGCCCGTACGAAGTCGGTGAAAAACAAAGGCGGAAAAACGAAGTACAAGCCGTATGTTTCAAAAGCGCTTTATGACGCCAATAAAAAGCTGGACCGCGATAAAGACAAAATTGCCTGTGAGCGGTGATATATCCAAAAAAAGATCTCTGCCGAGGGATCTTTTTTTGTTTATCAGGAAATTTATGAAAATTAAAGACTGCTGAAACATAATCTTAACAGTGCGAACCTATACTTTGGCAAGAGAAGAGCAAAAGGGGAGTGGATGATGTGTCAGCTTTATTAAAAAAATTGATGTTATCTTCATTGATCGGGGTCTCCATCGGGTCAGCACTGTTTGCACCGAATGCGGGGGCACAAGAGCCGGCAGCGAAGCCTAAAAAGGTGGATGTTATTGCGCACAGAGGCGCTTCGGGGTATGCGCCGGAAAACACGATGGCTGCATTTGAAAAAGCGCTTCATATGAAAGCAGATTATATCGAGCTGGATGTTCAAATGTCCAAGGACGGGAAGCTTGTCATCATTCACGATACGACCGTAAACCGTACGACAGACATTGACTCAGTCCTGCCGGTTGCCGTAAAGGACTTGACGCTTGCCGAGCTGCGCAAGCTTGATGCTGGCAGCTTCTTCGGTCCGCAGTTCGCCGGGGAGCGCATTCCGACATTTGAAGAAGTGCTTGACCGGTATAAAGGGAAGATCGGAATGTTGATCGAATTGAAAGAGCCTGCGCGCTATCCGGGAATCGAAGAAAAAGTATCAGCGGCATTGAAAGAGCGGAGAATGGATAAGCCTAAAAACGGAAAAATCATTGTACAATCGTTTGATTTTAACTCTGTTTACAAAATTCATCAGCTGCTTCCAACGATGCCTACAGGTGTCTTAACGTCAAAAGCGTCGGACTTAACAGATGCAAAGCTTAAGGAATTCTCCGGCTATGCCAAATATGTGAACGCCAACTTAAAAAATGTGGCCGCTGATCCTACGCTTGTGCCGAGGATTCATGCGCTAGGCATGAAAATTACGCCTTGGACCGTCCGTTCCCGCGATGAAGTGCCTCCGCTTTTGAAGGCAGGCGTGGACGGGATTGTGACAGACTTTCCTGACTATGTTCCGAAAAAAGTACGCTAGAAACTAAACAGAAAGCCTGCAGTTCGCTCTGCAGGCTTTTACATTCATCAATAAAACTGAGCTAACAGCAGCAAGGTCAGTGTAACGGTTATCGCCCCGCCGATTCTTGTGGACACCTGGGCAAACGGCATGAGCTCGAGGCGCTCTGCGGCGCTGAGAATGGCGATGTCGCCGGTGCCTCCCTGGCCGGAATGGCAGGCATTGATAATCGCGGTTTCAATCGGATACATGTTCAGCCACTTCCCTGTAAAAAAGCCGACGGTTATCATCGTGACGACGACGGATACGATCGTAATAATATTGGCGATATTAAATGCTGCGATCAGCTTGTCCCACGGTGTCATGGAAACGCCAATGGCAAAAAGCAGCGGAAATGTCACCGCAGTTGAAAAGAAGCGTGACACGCCGTAGGCGCCGTTTTCCAAATTCGACGGAGCCAAACGAAACAGTTTCACGGCAACAGCCAGCAGAAGCATCATGACGGGTGCTGGAAATCCGAACAAGTCATGTGAAAGCATACCGACCAAATATAATGAGACGGCAAGAATGCCTCCTGAGGCAAAGTGGGAAAGATTAAAAACGCTTTCTTTGTCTTTGTCGCGGCTTTCAAGCGGCAGTGCGTCCTCGCTTTCGAAACGGTCAACTTTTCCGTTGCCTGTCCAGTCAGGCTTTTTCTTTCCGATTACGTTTAAAACCCCGGACAAAATGACAGCGCTTAAGCTTCCGAACATAATGGAAGGAATGACAAGTGCAAAAGCTTCCCCTTGTGACATGTGCATGATTTCCGAATAGCCGATGGACAGCGGAATGGCTCCCTCGCCAACCCCTCCGGCCATGATCGGAATCACAATGTAGAGCAGCGTATGCTGAAATCCGAGGCCGAGCATTGTACCAACCGCCAGACCGACTGCCGCTGCGGCAATTGTCCCTGCAATTAGCGGAATAAAAATTTTAATGAACGCTCTGACCAGCGTTTCTCTTTTCATCCCTAAAATGCTTCCGACGACAATGGCTGAGATAAACAAATAAAGAAAGTTTGAGTTTTCTGTAAATTCAGTTGTTGATTTGATAATGTCTTCCGGAATGAGATGGTAGTAGACGATAGCTGAAGGAATAAACGTCGCAAGTATGGCGGCACCGCCGACAGAACGAAGAAGCGGCAGCGACTTTCCGATTTGGGCGAAGGTGAATCCGAAAAAGCCCATAACCGCAATGGCTGTTAAAATGTCGCTTTTCAGATCGTGCATATAGACAAACGTCACAATCAAAGCCATGAGCAGCAAGTATACGGGCAGCGGAATGATGCCGATTTTAACATTCATCGCTCTTGCAAAAAAATTTTCATCCAGTTCTTGCTTTGTTTGAATCGGTATATGTTGTACCTTTGTTTTTGCTTCCATATTCTTTCCCCCATCCTTTATGTTATCCCCTTGCTGAGTTATTTAACTAAATTAAGTATACTAAAAAAATCAAAATTCAGACAACCGTGCAGGAAGACCTAGCTGTTTTCCCATGATGATCAAGGGCAACTTGATTTGGCTAAAGACGTGTCTGGACACTGTTTAATGGCCTTGTGCAGGCTGTTTTTGATGCGGTTATTCCCGAATCTCCTTTTATTGGAATGAAAATCGACACAAAAAAGCTGTTAATCCGTCAAAAATAAATCAAACATTTAGGAGCAGAGACCTTTTTTCTTGTGTGAACCGTTGATACATTCAGCTCCTGTCTCCGAACAAACAGAGGACGTCTGCGACAAAAGATTCAACCTTGATGCTGGATATATGTGAAGGGGAATCGATGTGAGTCTTATGCATTTTTTAAACAGGTGTCTATAGTCTTATAATATTTTATGTTTAGTAGACATAAAGATATATTTTTTATCATTTTTTAAGGAAAATTAGGTCAAATGGTGGTAATATATTCGAGTGCAAAAGAATGAAATAAAGGAATATTTTAGAGAAATTCTGTGAAAAGAGTTTTTTATCAGCACATAAGGAGAAGAAAATGGAATTAATTTTACACTACTATCCCGCAGCAATGATTGCCCTGATTCTCATCGGGTATTTGGGATCTCGGATGAATCCGCGTTTTAAGAAGTTTTTAATCATATTGTGTCTTATGACGAACGGTGTGTATATTGTATGGCGGTTCGGCTTTACA
This sequence comes from Bacillus haynesii, assembly GCF_014042035.1. Classification (NCBI taxonomy): domain Bacteria; kingdom Bacillati; phylum Bacillota; class Bacilli; order Caryophanales; family Bacillaceae; genus Bacillus; species Bacillus haynesii. Next base: position 3,267,467 of record NZ_CP059494.1, read on the forward strand.
ATGCCCGTCTCTCGTCCCGCCGACATCGTAATGGGTGTCATCCTGATTGCAACTGAATGTATCGGCTTTTTACAGCTGTTGGTCTTTTATACGCTAGTATGGAAGGAAAAGAAGCGGGAGCCGGAAATGCTTGGTGATCAAGACCATTGGCCGAGCGTTGATATTCTTATTGCAACTTACAACGAGGAGCGCCATGTGCTGAAAAAGTCAGTGGCAGGCTGTCTGAACCTTGATTATCCAAAAGAGCTTGTCAACATTTATTTGTGTGATGACGGAAGGCGGACGGATATTAAAAAGCTGGCTGAGGAACTTGGCGTTTATTACGTTACAAGGCCAAGTAATGAGCATGCAAAAGCGGGGAACTTAAATCATGCGATGAGCTGCTCGAACGGGGAACTGATTGTGACGATGGATGCCGATATGGTCCCGCTTCCTTCATTTTTGCAGAAAACTGTCGGCTATTTTAAGAAGGAAAAAGTGGCTTTTGTTCAAACGCCGCAGGCCTTCTATAATGAAGATCCTTATCAGTACAACCTATTTTCAGGAGCGAACATTCCGAATGAGCAGGACTTTTTTATGCGCAGGCTCCAGGCCGGGAAAGACCGTTTTAATGCCGTCATGTACGTCGGCAGCAATACGGTTTTCAGAAGAACCGCTTTGGAGGAAATCGGCGGTTTTGCGACCGGTGTGATTACCGAGGATATGGCAACCGGAATGCTTTTGCAAACAAAATTTAAATCTGTTTTCGTCAAAGAAGTCCTTGCGGTCGGTCTCTCGCCGGAAACGTGGACGGACCTTTTGAAACAGCGCGACCGCTGGTGCAGAGGAAATATTCAATGCGGGAAGAAATGGAATCCGCTTTTCTTAAAAGGTCTGACGCCCATGCAGCGGATCCTTTATTTTGACGGTATTCTCTTTTGGTTTTTCGGCGTTTTTAAGATGGTATACATTCTGGCGCCGCTCTTGTTTTTGCTATTTGGCATACATAGCTTAAAGACCGATCTGTGGTCGATCACCTCGTTTTGGCTGCCTGCGTTTTTAGGTTCTTACCTTTCATTTAAAGCCGTTTCGGACCGGCAGCGCAGCATGAGCTGGAGCCATATTTACGATACATCGATGGCGCCGCACATGGCGATATCGGCCTTGTCAGAATTCATTTTCAAAAAGCGGTTTGATTTTAAAGTCACGCCGAAGGGTGTTAACACAGATCGGAGAAAATTCAAATATACGACGGCGCTGCCATGTGCGATTCTGCTCGCAATGACAGTGTTTGCTCTCGGAAAAATCCTTTATGAATTTTTGTTTCTTCATACTTTTGATATGAACGTCACATCGTATAACTTATTTTGGGTTCTCTATAACATGACAGGCCTCATACTTGCGCTGCTCGTTGCCTTTGACAGGCCGAGATTTCGAAGCTCTGAGCGGTTCACAGTCAACAAGTCGGCGGCTTTTTCCACCGTTTCAGGAGATGAGCACGAATGTGAACTGATAGATGTGAGCGACACGGGCGCGCGTATCAGACTGCCTTATACGGCTGATTCGGATATGTACTATCATGTGGACGGTCTGATCATAGATGCGGTCGGAAAAGTGCCGGCTCGGGTGATGTGGACGACGAAAGACGCGAACGACATTGAAATCGGGCTGCATTTCAAAGAGATGGACAAGGAACTGTATGTGAAGCTGATCGGTTTTATGTTTAATGAAGAAAATGCAAAAAAGTCCGACCGGGAGAAGCGGGCTGATACGTTGTCAACAGTGATGCGCTTTTTAATGAAAACTGAAAAAACCCCGGATGCATTCAAGAGAAAATATGTCCGCGAGGCCTTTCAAGGTCTGGGAACACTGCTGTTCCCAGATGATACAGAGAAAGGTGCTCACGAGATCATGATTAAGGACATCAGCTTGTCAGGCTGCCAGATTGAATCCGGTGTCCCGCTTGAGATGAATGAATATGTGCTGGTTTCTATCAATGAGAAAGATCCGGATCAGCGGCTGGCGCTCGTCTGCTGGATAAAGAAGCGGAGAAAGCGATACACAGCGGGATTGAAATTTATAGATGAACATGCATCACAATCAATAGGAGACCCGGTAGCATAAGCTGCGGGTCTTTTTTTGTCAACGGTCTTCCTGTACGGTCCGCCCGTATTCGAATTTCATGCTATGGTTCAGCATGTTTTCTTTAGCTGTGATCTCTATAGGCTGAACTTTAAAGACAACGGTTTTGCTGCCTAAACTCGATCTGTATTTTTCGACATGTGTTTTGTGAAGCGGAGAACTGTAGTATCCCGGTACGTATTTGTCGAGAAGAGACTGCATGGCCGATGTTGCTTCATCTAAGTCTGTGATCATTGACGCTGTACCGAAAAGAACGACGCTCATATAAGCGGTATCTGTTTTAGCGGGAATCGGGTGCACCATTGTTCCATATTGTTCACTTACTGTGAAGCATACGTTTGAATTCTCGTGCAGCATGTCCATTTTCCGCCCCTCCGATGCCCCGTGAAAGTATATGCAGCCGTTTTTCCAAACGAAGTTCAAAGGGATGACATATGGTGTCCCGTGAGCGGCCAAGCCGAGGTATCCGGTTTGTGCTTCGCTTAAAAATCGGCCGATTTTTTCTGAATCTGTGCATGCCAGCTTCTGCTGGCGGATGGATTGATGATGCATAGCAGTCACGCTCCTTTTTAGTTGTTATGATGATTGTAGGTTGTAATTGTCCCTTTAAAAAGAGACAATAGTAGAAAACTTGATGAGGTCAGATGATGATAGAGTTAACGCCTTTCCTAAACAAAACAGTCAGAACGCCGCTTTATATCCAGCTCTATCAATATATAAAAAAAGAGATTGAAGAGGGCGGGATCTCTCCCGGAACCCTTCTGCCGTCCATCCGCTATTTATCCCGGCATTTACATATCAGCAAAAATACCGTTGAGAGCGCCTATCAGCAGCTGACTGCAGAAGGGTATACAGAGAGTAAACCGAGAAGTGGAATTAAGGTGCTTCCGTTGGAAAAACCGCTTGTACCGAGCGGCCATTTTACATATCCTGAACGTCAAAAACGAGAGGAAGAACCCGCTCGGCGATATGATTTTCAGTATGGAGATATTGATTTGGATCATTTTCCGTTCAAAACGTGGAAGAAGTGTCTGCAAGATGCTATGAACAGTGACAGCCCGGAATTGTTTCTGTACGGTGATCGTCAAGGTGACAAAGGTCTCCGGGCAGAGTTGGCAAAATACTTATTTCAAGCAAGAGGCGTACGCTGTTCCCTTGAGCAAATCGTGGTGTGTTCAGGGACGCAGTCTGCAGTCAGCCTGCTTTGTCAGCTGCTCCCCTCCAACGGGAGGGTGGTTGCGGCTGAAAATCCAGGGTATGACGGTGTCCACTCCGTTTTTTTGAACCATGGATACACCATCCGTCCAATCGGGCTTGAGGCGGATGGAATTGATTTGTCACAGCTGGCTGAGAGCCGGGCGAAGCTTGCTTACATTACGCCGTCTCACCAGTTTCCGTATGGTATGGTGCTGCCGATTCAAAAAAGATTGAAATTGCTGAAATGGGCTGACCAAAACGATGCTTATATCATTGAAGACGACTATGACAGCGAATTTCGCTATCAGGGTCAGCCTATTCCATCTTTAAAAGCGCTTGATACAAAAGAAAACGTCATATATCTAGGGACATTTTCCAAATGCTTTTTACCGGCGGCCCGATTGAGTTATATCGTTCTGCCGGAGAGGCTGACAGAGCAATTCTGCGAAAGGTTCGGCCGCTACAGTCAATCTTCTTCACCGATGATTCAAAGAGCGATGTATTTGTTTATGAAAGAAGGGTTTTTTGAAAGACACATTCGTAAAATGAAAAAAGTGTACCAGGAGAAGCATCAAACATTGATTTCAGCGATTGAAAAGCATTTCGGCCATGAGGTCAACATCATAGGAGAAAAAGCGGGACTCCACATTTTAATGGAAGTCAGACGGGATATAAAGGACCTCATTAGTAAGGCGGAAAAGCACGATGTGAAGGTTTATCCCGTTTCAGACTTTTGGATCGATCCTCATGAAAGCCCTTCTTCCATCGTGATGGTTGGTTTTGGGGGGCTTTCCGAACAAGACATCGAGGAGGGAGTCAAGAGACTCTATCAGGCATGGTTTGCATGAATGTTAAAACATGCTGAGGCCGTCCGATATTAAAAAGGCAAATAAGTTTAGCTGAAAGCAGGAAAAAAGAGTGAAAAATACAAAACTGATTCTCATTTTATTGATGTTGACAGGAGCAATGTACGGGTGCTCAAGCCATGAAGCCAAAGGGGAAGAGACAGCAAAACCAAAAGCGGCGCAGCAAGCGCCGGAGCGATCAAAAAAGGAATCTCAGCAAAACACAGCGTCCATTGATACAGCAGATTGGATCAAAGTAAACGGTCCGGCCCGCATTCCGATTCTCATGTATCACAGCATTTCCTCAGGAAACAGCCTGCGCGTACCGGAGGCGGAGTTCCGCGGACATATGAAATGGCTCAAGGATAACGGCTATTACACGTTGACACCCGAAGAAGCCTATATTGTCTTAACACAAGATAAAATGCCGAGTGAAAAATGCGTGCTGATTACGTTTGATGACGGTTATACAGATAACTTTGAAAAAGCGTACCCGATTTTGAAAGATTATGAGATGAAGGCGACAATTTTTATGATCGGCAAATCGGTCGGCAGAAAAAATCATTTAACAGAACGCCAAATGAAAGAAATGGCCGAGCACGGTATTGCCATCGAAAGCCATACGATCAATCATGTCGAACTGAACGGACTTGCTCCAGAGCAACAGCTGAGCGAAATGACTCGTTCCAAAACATTGTTTGACGGCATGCTCAAGCAAAACACAATTATGCTGAGTTATCCAGTTGGACACTATAATGCCGAAACGCTCAAACAGGCTGAGAAGGCGGGGTATCAAATGGCGGTGACGACAGAACCGGGGGCGGCTGCAAGGGATCAGGGGATGTATGCGCTGCACAGGGTCCGCATCTCGCCGGGTATGTCGCCGGACGCCTTTGGAAGAATGGTGGAACACAGCAGACAATAGGAAAGACGGCATTTATTATGATGCCGCTTTCCTTATTTTTTTTCGTTTTGGTGCGTCGGGCTCATGACAAGCCGCAGATTCGGGCGCATACCTTCAGAGGTTCGGCGGTTTGCCGTCTGCCCGGGTGCGGTTTCGATTACCCTCAAAAATCCAGTCGGCGCAGCTGCCTGGCGGATCAATATTCTGCTTTTCGGTGCCGCTTTTTTATAAGATCTTTTGTTGCTCTTGTCAAAAAAGAATGAATACAAAATAAACAGAGCCAATAAAACCAGTAAAAAAATCATCTGGAAAAAACCCTCCTTATCATGAATGTCTTCTTTTAATATCGAACAAGTAGGTGCAAAGTTTTATATATTTTGTATCAGAATCGATTTATTGTGACTTTTAAATCGTTTGAAGAGCGGGAATCTGCTGTCTTTACATCATTCCCAATCGGAAGTCTGGTTAAACAACTGAATTGATGATGACGTATTTGGAGTTAATGGTGAATGAATGATGAAGGGAGATGAATATACCCGGCTGACTGCAGCAAGAACTGCATACAGCCTAGGGATCCGAGTAGGAGCAGAAGATAGGTAAAGGCAGCCCGCAGGTCTTAACAGCCACCGCCGCCATCGCCGCCGCCACCGCAATCACCCCCGCTGTCTCCGGATGAGTCAGGACCTCCAATAAAAAAAGTTGAAGAGCTACTGCCGCTGTTTTTTTCGTCGGACGGCAACATAGAGGCGTAGAGAAGGAAAACCACCAGTATAAAACCAATCATTCCAACAATCATATGAAAACCTCCTAACCAATATGACTTCTGTTTTTATACGAACAACGGGCCAAGAAGTTTCGGAATTTTGTAAAAATATAGTGATTCATAGAAAAACGGCTTAGGCGCCGTTTTTTAGTGCTTGATCAATTTGGTCCGAACTGCACTCGGCATGTCGCCGGGCTGTACTTCTTCCCATGTCTCAACATATTTTCCCTTCGCGTGTACCTTTAGATAGGCGTTTTTTCGAAGGGAATCGCTGGCGGAGAATGTAATTTCTTTTTCCTTACCGGTGTCATTATATCCTTCCAGCGTGTACTCATAGCGGCCCGGACTCAGGTGCTTACCGTCTTTGTTGATCTGGACATACACGCTTTCTTTCTTCACAAGTGGATTGAACCTGTCTGTCACCTCATTATGAATCAACAGAAATGCGCCGATACATACAGCCAAAGCGGCTGTAATGAGGGAAATTGTTTTTTTCATATTTTATCACCTTAAACATCCTTTTAATTTTTTCAAATAGCTTTTTCGAATCATCATAAAGAATAATAGTTGGAAGATCAGAAATCCGCCTATCGTCATTAACACCGGAGCTGCGAAATGACCAAGACTCTGTGCCTCGAGCGTCTTCATCGCAAAATACGCATGAACTGAGGCGAGAACGAACGGAAAGAAGAACAGGATGGCCAATTGAATCGTTATGCTCTGCGTCATTTCCTGTTCGCTCAGGCCGATTTTTGAGAGCGACCGGTAGCGCTGCTGATCTTCTTCAAGATCGGTAAACAGGCGGAAGTAGAGAAAACTCCCGGATGCCGTAAAAAAGAGAACCGCAATAAAAAGTCCGATAAACAGACTCAAGCTTGGAAGCTGAACAGTTTCAAAATAATTAATGGCCTTTGCGTCAAATTGAAATTGGATATTGTGCGCTTTTTCTCTAAGATCTTTTTCCAATGATTGGCTCATATCAAGGCTCTCTTTCCAGCGGTTGTACTTATAGCCGTACAATGTGACGGATTCGCCTTGTTTTTTCAGCTTTTCAAAGGTTTTGCCGTTTACGACAACGATGCTGTCTAACGAAATGAGCGGTTTTTTAATACCTTTTACTTTTAGCCGTTCATTTGCCGGCTTCAAATCTTTGTTCAACATGTTCAAGGTCTCGGGAATTTCCCGCTTTTCTTTTGCTTCAAAGGCGTTCGGATAATACAGCGCCTCGCCGTCTTTCAGTTCACCAGAATCTAACTTGAAGTGCTTTTGGAATTCGCCTTCAGAGATCAGGAGCACCGGAGGAAGGAGATCTCCCTGGCTATAGCTCATATAAATTCCTTTTGTCACTTCCTTTGCATACGAAAAATGTCCGTCCTTCAACTTTTGTTCGATCAGCTTAACGTGTGGTTGTTCCTTTTGGTTCCCGTTGTATAATAAGTACTCTATCTCATATCGGGAATCCAATTTTCCGATAGAAGCCTTTGAAATCACCAATGTGCCCGTGGCGGTAAAGGCAACCGCTGAAATGATGCAAACAAGAAAGAACAGGCGGGCATTATCTTTCAGCCGATAGACAAGATCGGATACCCAAAGCACGTTTTTTCCGCGCAAATAAAATGACCTCCGCTTTTTTAACAGCCGCAGCAGCCAAATGCTGCTTTGGCTGAAGAAGAAATAAGTCCCGATGATTGTCAAAATTAAGATCGTGACGGCTTGGGGAAAATGGATCTCGGCGAACAATACAAGCCAGTATCCGGAGCCGAGGCAGCCGATGCCGATGACCGAAAAGATAACTGATGGTTTTGGCTCAGGTTTTATTTTCCCGGTACCTTTGATCAGCTTGGTAACCGTTTTTGATTTAATAAACAAGACCGTAAATTGCGACAGCAGAATAAACAGCGCGAGAAAGCAGGCGGATGTAAGAGTCATCGCTTTCCAAGGCAGATACAATGGCAAAGCGTCCATTTCCAGAATATAAGCGCCGATCGTAAAGAATGTTTTTGCAAAAACCAGACCGCCGATGATGCCTGTAACGATCGAAAGCATGCCGATGATGATGTTTTCTGCGGTAATCAGTTTTCTTAATTGAACGGGAGTGATTCCTTGAATGGTGAGTATCCCGAATTCCTTGCTTCTCGACTTGAGAAAGGCGTTGACGGAATAAAGCACAAACAGAATAGAAAAAGCGAAAATCATCCATTCAGCCACCGATAACCCCCGTTTTGCAATGTTGTTTAAGTAGCCTTTCTCTAAAGCAGGGTGGAACAAAAACATCGCAAATGTGAAAAAAATCATCACTGAAAACGAGCTGCTTAAAAAGAAGGCGAGATAGGCTCTTTTATTCCGGACGACGTTTTTATAAGCGAACTGAAGAAAGGTCATTGGCGTTTCCTCCCAGCATGGACAGCACAGTCAGAATCTCTTCATAAAATACTTGGCGGTTGGCGCCGCGGTAAATTTCGTTGAATAATGTTCCGTCTTTAATAAAAATGACGCGACTGCAATAGCTTGCGGCAACTGGGTCATGCGTGACCATCAATATCGTGGCATTGTCGTTTCCATTAAGATGCTGCATCGTTTCCATCACGTCTTTTGACGCCTTGGAATCGAGGTTCCCCGTCGGTTCGTCGGCGAGGATGAGAGCGGGCTGATGAATGACAGCTCTTGCGATGGCTGCGCGCTGCTTTTGTCCGCCGGATACTTCAAACGTCCGTTTATTCAGGAGTTGTTCGATGCCGAGTTTTTCAGCAATCGCCTGAAGTTTATCTTCCATAACGGAAAGCGGTTTATTTTCAAGCGTTAACGGCAGCATGATATTTTCGCCGATCGTTAGCGTATCCAGCAAATTAAAATCCTGGAATACGAATCCGAGCTGCCTGCGGCGAAAGTGGGCAAGTTTTGCCCTCTTCAGATGATGCGGATCTTCTCCGCGAATCAAAATGTCGCCGGAATCGGGGCGGTCAATCGTTGAAATGATATTGAGAAGCGTCGTTTTTCCTGATCCGGACGGCCCCATAATCGCCGTGAACTCACTGTCCTCTACATTGAATGAAATATCTTTTAAAGCCTGATGAGAGACTTGTCCTTTATATGTTTTATTGATGTTTTTAACGATCAGCATGTCTGTCATGATATCCTCCTTTTGCGATGCTTTCCTTTACAAGCGGTGCTCGCTTCCGATATGTCGCAATTCTCCATATCCACTCCAGCGGGCCCCATCCTGAAGCCGAAACGCGCTTATGAAAGCTTAAATGGCCAGTGGCAGGTGCAAAGAATGGCAGCCTCGTTTTTTGTTCAGCGCGCGATAAAAACTAGTAAAAGTCCACGACGAACAAAAAGGAAAAGGTAATGTAGAAGCGCTAGTAAAGTTTGTTTTGGGCGATCAGATGGCTGAGGGCCGCCTGCCCTGAAGTCGATCATAAAAATGATTCCGCATAAAGCGAATCTCTTATATCATCGAGTGTGTCGACTCTTTTCATAGACTTGGATTGTATATAAAAAATCCTCCTTTCCACGTTTTGTGTAAACAAATCATATCAAGGAGGGTGGGGATGAGCTATGCGGTTTTATTAAAGAAGACTTACATTTTTGTAAGGAACGAAAATTGCACAGTCGTTCCTTTCCCTTCTTCTGAAGCGATGCTCACATCATGATTGAGCTTTTCTGCAATCTCTTTTACAAGGTAGAGGCCGATGCCCGTCGATTCCTGAAAGCGCCGTCCGTTTTCCCCGGTGTAATAAGGCTCAAATACCCGTTTCAAATCTTGTGAAGGAATTCCGACTCCGTAATCTTTGATTTCCAGGACGATGCCTTCACCTTTACGGAATATCGTCATATCAATGCGTTCGCTTCTTCCTGACGAATACTTCACAGCGTTTGTGATGACCTGGCCAACGGCAAATCTAAGCCATTTGCGATCGGAGTAAATAACGGCGTCTTCAGCGAGTACCTGTTTATTGGGATAGACACGGTGCTGTATAAAATAACGTTTATAGCGCTGAATCTGCGAATTAAGCAGCTCGCCAAGTGACACGGCTTCAATTTTAAAATCCTTTTCAAACAGGTCAAGCCTTGATGAATAGAGGAGCGTTTCCAGTCCGTATTCAATCTGCTGGACTTCTTTTTTGATTTGTTTAAAAACGGGTTCGTCCTCTTCCTGGATGATCAGATTGATGACGGAAAGCGGTGTTTTCACCTGATGCACCCATTGATTCATGTAGGTTACCCTGTCTTCCAGCTTGGACTCCATCTCATGTATTTTGCGGTGGTGGAGCCGGCTCAGCTCCATATGTTTTTCATAGAGCTCTGAGCAAAATTCAGACGTCCCCAGAAAAGGAATGTCTGTATCTTTTTGTTCTGAGCCGAGCCATTGGTAGACTCTGTGTTCTTCATACCATTTGTAGAAAAGATAAAGCGCCAGCGCCAGAAGCTGAACGCCGAGAATGTAAAAAAGGTGGGTGAAAGTCTGCATGCCGGCAAACCAATAGTAAAAAAACACGAATCCGCCCTGAAACAGAAACAGAAGGATGAGGACGGCATGTTCTTTTAGAAACAGCTTCATGATTTCGCCCTCAGTTGATACCCTTCGCCCCGCACTGATTCAATTGAGAAGGGCACGCCCATGCTTCGCAATTTTTTGCGAATCCTTGTGATATAGACATTTAACGTGTTTTCATCTACAAATGTATCGGTTTCCCATGTCTTCTCCATTAACCGGTCTCTGCTTGTCACCTTTTCTCCTCTTTCAAGCAGCACTTCCAAGAGTTTGCTTTCCTTTTTTGAAAGCTCGAGCTTCTCATCCCGGTAGCGCAGCTCAAAACGTTCGACAAACAGCTGGACGCTTTCAAATTCAATCACTTTTTCTCCTTGTTTTACGGCGTATTCTCCAAATGCTCTGCGAATTTGGCCTTTAATTTTAGCGAGCACCACCTCATAGGAAAAAGGCTTCTCTATATAATCATCGCCGCCGTTTTCGATCGCCATGACCTGATCCATTTCTCCGCTTCTCGCCGAAATGAAAATGATCGGACAAGTCGAATGCTGACGGATTTGCCGGCACCAGTAGTACCCGTCGTATGACGGCAGATTGATGTCAAGCAATACCAGGTCAGGCTTCTCTTGGAGAAACATTTCAAGGACAGAGGTGAAATCAGTCGCTACAACAGTTTCGTATCCGTATTTTTCTAAATGATCGCGTAAAAGCTTCCGAATGTCTTCGCTGTCCTCGACAATCATGATTTTCGTCATTTTGAACACTCCTATGAACACGTCTCCACTGCCGAAAATGAGCGATTCCATTATAAAAGCGGCAGTGAAGGTCTCTTATGTTAAGAATATCATAAAAAGTTTTTTTTCATGTGAGCGCTTAAGGTTTTTGCACACCAGATCATGATAATTCAGTTTCTGTGAGTTAAAATAGGAATGGACGACTGTCAAAAAAGGAGAGGATCAAATGGCAAAATACAGAGGTTATATCGGAACATATACCAAAGCAGACAGCGAAGGGATTTATACATTTGAGCTTGATACGGAAAAAAAGGCGTTAAGCACGCCGAAGCCGGCAGCAAAGCTGGGCAGTCCGACATATTTGAATATCGCCAAAGACAATGAAATGCTTTATGCAGTGGTCAAAGACGGCGATAAGGGCGGGGTTGCGGCATACCGTGTTGACGGTTCCACAGGAGAGCTGACTTTCGTCAACCAGCAGACCGGGGAAGGACCGTCACCTTGCCACGTCAGCGTCGATCAGAATAACCGTTATGTTCTGTCCGCCAATTACCACAGCGGGACGATCATGGCATACCCTTTAAATGAAAGCCGCGGTCTGCTTGAGCCTTCAGCAAAAGTGCAGCATGAGGGATCAGGACCGCATGAGAGACAGGAAAAAGCGCATACTCATTATTCAGGATTCTCACCTGATGAGAAATATGCAGTAGCCGTCGATCTCGGAACGGATCATATCATCACGTATCAATTGAAAGAGAACCGGCTTGAAGAAGTGAAAAAACACGCTGCTGCACCGGGATCAGGGCCGAGACATATCGAGTTCCATCCGCAGGAAAAGTATGCGTATGTATTAACGGAGCTGAGCAATGAAGTCATCGTGTTGGAATACAACCCTGATTTGGGTGAGTTCAGGGAGATTCAAGTCATTTCGGCATTGCCGGAAGGCTTTGACGGCGCGAGCCAAGGCGGCGCCATCCACATCACAAAAGACGGCAAATTTGTATACGCTTCAAACCGCGGACACGACAGCATCGCCGTCTTCAGCATCAACGAGTATTCGGGCGAACTTTCCCTGATTGAACACGTATCAACTGAAGGGGAGTGGCCGCGCGACTTTGAGATTGATCCTTCAGAGCAATTTTTAATCGCTTCCAACCAGGAAACAGGGACTTTGACATTGTTTGAAAGAGACCTGACAACGGGCCGGCTGACGCTTTTGCAGTCCGGAGTTCCTACTCCTGAAGCAGTTTGTGTGAAATTTTTACATCAATAAAAGCAAAAAAACTTGACTGGCCTTTTTAGCCAGTCAAGTTTTTTCTTTTTTATAACACTTGCAGCATGCGGTTAACCGCTGTCATTTTACCCCGCATCCAGCTCTTTTTTGACTTTGATAAACGCAACCATCTGCTTGATTTCTTCTTCGGAAAGAAGCGTCCCGTCGACTGCCAGCTTGAGCTTATCCCAATCCGTCAGTTCAATAGCTTCGTTTTTAGCCTTTTCATCCCGGGGATCGTCAACTCTGCCGAGCAAAAAGTCGGTGGAGGTATTGAATAAATCAGCGATTTCGATAAGCGCCTCTAAAGAAGGGCGGCGGTAGCCCGATTCATAGCCCGCGTAAGTGCTTTTCGCAATACCGAGGCGGTCGGCAGTATATTGCAATGACCATTTTTTATTTTTTCTCAGTGTTGTTAATCGATCTAAATTCATATCTTACGCTCCTTTTGATACACAGTGATTATAGCACATTATCAGCAAAAGTGTACGCGAAATGAATAAAGTTTCTTGATTATTTCACATTTGAGGACTATAATTGCATTGAAGGTACGCATAAAGCGTATACATTCCTAATGTATCAAGCCTTCTTTGCTAAAATCAATCATGCTTTATACTGTATCAAACTACTTCTTAAAGAGGTGTAGCACATGAAAAAGTTACTGCTGTTGACCACCGGCGGGACCATCGCTTCAGTAGAAGGCGAAAACGGACTGGCTCCGGGGGTTAAAGCGGAAGAGCTTCTCAACTATTTATCTGATGATCATTCAAATTATACGATAGATTGCCAATCTTTAATGGATATAGACAGCACCAACATGCAGCCTGAACACTGGGTGATGATGGCAGAGGCTGTGCATGAGAATTACAGCCGCTACGACGGATTTGTGATCACGCACGGAACCGATACGATGGCCTACACCTCGGCGGCGCTTTCATACATGCTGCAGAATATTGATAAGCCTGTTGCGATTACGGGTTCCCAAGTTCCGATTACATTTAAGAAAACGGATGCGAAAAAAAATATTAAAGATGCGGTCCGCTTTGCGTGCGACGGCATCGGCGGAGTATACGTCGTCTTTGACGGCCGCGTTATTTTAGGCACGAGAGCGATCAAATTAAGAACGAAAAGCTACGATGCATTTGAAAGCATTAATTATCCTTACATCGCTTTTATCCATGACAAGGAAATCGAGTATAACAAACGGGTTCCCGAAGTAAAGCCCGGCGCTTTGAAACTCGATACCTCCTTAAATACCGATGTTTGTCTGGTGAAGCTTCATCCCGGATTAAAGCCTGAGTTTTTTGATTGCCTGAAAGGTTCATATAAAGGTATTGTGATTGAGAGCTATGGAAGCGGCGGCATTCCTTTTGAGAAAAGAAACATTTTAGAAAAAGTGAACGAGCTGATCGATTCCGGAATGGTCGTAGCGATTACGACGCAATGCCTTGAAGAAGGAGAGGATATGAGCATTTACGAGGTCGGCCGCAAGGTAAACCAGGATGCCATTATCCGCTCGAGAAATATGAACACTGAAGCGATCGTTCCGAAGCTGATGTGGGCTTTAGGGAAAACCGGACAACAAGCAGAAGTCAAAAAGATTATGGAAACGCCAATTGCGGACGATATCATCATTTAAAAAAAGAAAGCAGGGTTAAAAAATGAAAGCTGAAATGACATACCGGACGGAAAAGGATTTTCTCGGAGAAAAGAAGATTCCGGCCGATGTCTACTACGGTATTCAGACATTGCGGGCAGCGGAGAACTTTCCGATTACAGGATATAAAATCCACGAAGAAATGATCAAGGCGCTGGCAGTGGTGAAAAAAGCGGCGGCGCTTGCCAACATGGAGACAAAACGTCTTTATAAAGGCCTTGGAGATGCCATCGTCCAAGCCGCTGATGAGATCCTTGAAGGAAAGCTGCATGATCAATTCATCGTCGATCCGATTCAAGGCGGTGCAGGCACTTCAATGAATATGAACGCGAATGAAGTCATTGGAAACCGTGCACTTGAACTGCTCGGCCACAAGAAAGGCGAATATATTCATCTGAGTCCGAATACGCACGTCAATATGTCCCAATCGACAAACGACGTATTCCCGACGGCGATTCATATTTCAACGCTTAAGCTGCTGGAAAAGCTGCTGGATACAATGGAATATATGCTTGATGCGTTTAAGAAAAAAGCACGCGACTTTGACCACGTCATTAAAATGGGCCGCACCCACCTTCAAGACGCCGTGCCGATCCGTCTTGGGCAGGAATTTGAAGCCTACAGCCGCGTGATCGAACGCGACATCAAACGGATTAAACAATCGCGCCAGCATCTGTATGAAGTCAATATGGGCGCTACCGCGGTTGGAACGGGATTGAACGCGGATCCGCGCTATATCGAAAATGTCGTCAAGCACTTGGCTGAAATCAGCGGTCTTCCGCTTGTCGGCGCTGACCATCTGGTGGATGCGACGCAAAATACGGACGCTTATACAGAAGTTTCAGCTGCATTAAAAGTGTGCATGATGAACATGTCGAAAATCGCAAACGACCTTCGGTTGATGGCATCAGGTCCGCGCGCAGGACTTGCCGAGATTTCTCTTCCGGCAAGACAGCCGGGGTCATCTATCATGCCGGGGAAAGTCAATCCGGTTATGGCCGAGCTGATCAACCAAATCGCATTCCAAGTCATCGGAAACGACCATACGATCTGCCTTGCTTCTGAAGCCGGACAGCTCGAACTGAACGTGATGGAGCCTGTGCTTGTCTTTAATCTCCTGCAATCCATCAGCATCATGAACAACGGATTCCGTTCGTTTACCGATCATTGTGTAGAAGGTATTGAAGCGAATGAAAAACGCTTAAAAGCGTACGTGGAAAAAAGCGCCGGCGTCATTACTGCGGTCAACCCGCATCTTGGCTACGAAGCAGCTGCAAGAATTGCGAGAGAAGCCATTTTAACAGGGCAATCCGTCCGTGACCTCTGTCTTCAAAACGATGTGTTGACAGAAGAAGAGCTTGATCTGATTTTGAATCCTTATGAAATGACAAAACCGGGGATTGCCGGGGCTGAACTTTTAAATCGGGATTAAGCTGGAAAAACAGTATGCGAAAACACTCTGAAGCATTTTACCGGGATAGAAACACAGAGTGTTTTCGCTTTCCTTCAATAACTTTATGATGTGAAAGGAAGACAGCGGTGAAGTGGTACCGTGTCAGCCTTTTTCATGGTATACTGTTCGTTGTTAGTTAAATTTTTAAGAAAAAATTGAAGCAGATTGCTATTTTTATGTAGTTTATTTTGAAAGCGTTTCAATAATTAAGGGGGATTTAGGTTGAAAACAACACGGTTGCCATCAATGTTGGAAATCATTTGTGTATTAGGTGCATTTTTAGCGATAGTTTGTTCATTTACAGTCAAATTCGATCTGCCGATTCAGCTGGCATTGTTTATTTCATGGTTCTTAGTGATTTTGCTCGGTCTGCGCCTGGGGCACCGGTATGAAGATTTGCAAAAATCGATTACAAACGGAATTTCAAATGGACTTGAAGCGATATTGATCCTGATTGCCGTCGGCGCTCTGATCGGCACATGGATAGCCGGCGGTGTTGTGCCGACTTTGATTTATTACGGGCTTGAGTTTATCCATCCGAGCATATTCCTGCTCGCCACGCTCATTATTTGTTCGATCACATCTGTTGCCACAGGTACGTCTTGGGGCACAGTAGGAACGGCCGGGATCGCCATGATGGCAATCGGGGAAGGGCTGGGGCTTCCGCTTCCGCTTGTAGCCGGAGCCGTGCTGTCCGGAGCCTACTTTGGAGATAAATTATCGCCGCTTTCTGATAGTACGGTGCTTGCGTCATCCCTTTCAAAGGTCGAAGTGATTACCCATGTCAGAGCGATGCTGTACTTGTCGGTTCCCGCTTATTTGATCACGGCGGTCCTGTTTACCATCACCGGCTTTATATACGGAGGCCGAAATGTTGATTTGGAAAAAGTTGAATTTTTGAAAGCTTCTTTGCAGAACACGTTTGATATTCATATTTGGATGCTTGTTCCGGCTATTGTCGTCATTGTTCTTTTAGCGATGAGAAAGCCTTCTGTGCCGACGATCGCGATCGGCGCACTTTTGGGCGCGATCTGGGCTGCGGTCTTCCAAGGCATGAACTTTGCGGATGCGATCGGCACAGCATACAACGGCTTTTCCATCGACACCGGGATCAAATTTATGGACGAGCTCTTAAACCGCGGAGGAATTCAGGGCATGCTCGGTTCAGTCGTCGTCATCATTCTCGGTCTGGGCTTTGGCGGCCTCTTGGAGCACTTAGGCGTTCTAAAAGTGATCGTTTCCAAGTTCCAGCAAAAACTGACTTCTGCCGGCAACGTCACATTCTCGACGATTATCGTCGCCTTCTTGGCAAATGTGTTCGGCTGCGCGATGTATGTCTCGCTCATTTTAACGCCGAAGATTATGGAGAAAAGCTATGACAAGCTCGGAATTGACCGGAGGGTGCTGTCCAGAAACGCGGAAGTCGGCGGAACGATGACGTCGGGCATGGTGCCGTGGTCAGACAACGGCATATATATGGCGGGGATTCTCGGCGTGTCCACCTTCTCTTACCTGCCCTTCATGTGGCTGAGCTTTGTTTCAATCGGACTTGCGATTTTGTACGGATACACAGGTAAATTTATTTGGTATACCGATAAAAAAGACTCGCCGGTTCAGTAGCCGATTTTAAAACAATTGATGGAGGTATTCTGTTATGAATGGCAACAATATTATTCGGAATTTGATGCTGGAAATCCCTTCAGCACCCGGAAACCTTGGAAAGGTGACAACGGCGATCGGCCTTGCCGGCGGTGATATCGGAGAGGTTGAAACGATCAAGGTAGGGCCGAATTATACGATGCGGAACATTACGGTTCAAGTTGAACATGAAGAACAGCTTACCGAGATTCTTGAAGTGATCCGCAACTTAAAAGAAGGCATCCACCTTCATACCGTTTCAGATGATGTATTGGCTGCACATGAAGGCGGCAAAATCCGCATGAAAAGCAAGATGCCGATTCGCTCGCTCGCTGATCTGCGGCGGGTGTATACGCCAGGTGTCGCGAATGTGTGCGAGCTTATTAAAGAAGAGCCGCAAAAAGCGAATATCTATACCGGAATCGGCAATTCAGTTGCAATTGTAACGGACGGCACGGCGATCCTTGGCTTAGGAGACATAGGGCCTGTGGCGGGAATGCCTGTTATGGAAGGGAAGGCCGCACTTTTCGACCAGCTTGCGGACATCAGCGGGGTACCGATTCTGCTCGACACGAATGATCCTGACGAAATCGTGAGGACGGTTAAAAACATCGCGCCCGGATTTAGCGGCATTTTGCTTGAAGACATCGGTTCCCCGCATTGTTTTGAAATCGAAGAGCGCCTGAAAAACGACCTGAATATTCCGGTCATGCATGACGACCAGCACGGTACTGCGGTGGTGACACTGGCGGCCGCCATTTCAGCAGCCAAGAGTGCCGGGGTCGATCTGAAGCAAGCCCATGTCGGCCAAATCGGCCTGGGCGCGGCGGGGGTCGCGATCTGCAGGATGTTTATGGCATATGGAGTAAAACGTGTTGTCGGAACGGATAAATCGCTTGAGGCGATGGCGCGTTTAGAGAACTATGGCGGCCATGCGGCTGAAAGCATTGAAGAATTGATGGAAAGCTGTGATATCATCGTCGCGACAACCGGTGTTCCGGGATTGATCAATAAGAAATGGGTTCGGGAAGGCCAGGTGATTTTGGCTCTGTCCAATCCGAAGCCGGAGATTGAGCCTGAGGATGCGCTCGAGGCCGGGGCAGCCTACGCTGCGGACGGACGGTCTGTCAACAATGTGCTGGGATTCCCCGGTATTTTCAGGGGCGTGTTAAATGCCGGAGCGGATTCGATCAGCCACCCGATGCTGGTTGCGGCCGCCGAAGCGATCGCATCCTGCACAAAACAAGGCGATCTTGTGCCTCATCCGCTGAACCCTGAAGTTCACGAGATTGTGGCCAAAGCAGTCGAAAGGGTCGCACTTTCAGAAATGGGAAAATAAACGGATAAAGAAAACAGCTGCTGTTTTATCGCAATACGGATAAAGCGGCAGCTGTTTTTCTTGCGAATGGTAACGGCGGTTCTACAGATTGAAAATGAATATATAAAATATTCGGTTCTGTAAACATCCAATGATTGTGGAGAGCGCTGATGATGATGCCCTGATCGACAAGCTTTTTTGTAAACAGCGGAACTTCTTCAGGCAAAATGGCGACTTCGGCCATATTCAAGGCGATTCCGTTTTGATCGAGCGATTCGAACATGATTTCTTCCATGCCGACTCCCCGGCTTGGTCTTCCTTGAATCGTGACACGCAAATTCCGTTTGATGCTGACAGAACAAACACCGTGTTCAATGTGCGCCTCTCCATTTAAAATATGTCCAAATTGCCGGCAAAGCGAATGAAAACTTTGCATCCGGTGAACCTCCATTTTTAAAGTTACCACGATTTTATGAAGGGAGCCCGCATATTTAGAATCCTTTAAAAATGGACGATCCTTTTATTTGATGATTTCTTCACCGCCCGGCTTGTTAGCATAGTGGTACATGAAGCCCATCATAAACGCGCCTCCGATCAGGTTCCCGAGTGTTACCGGAATTAAGTTATGGATTGCACCTGCAATCGAAATCGTATCCGGATGCTCGGTCACCAGGGAGACGGCAAAAGTGGCCATGTTCGCGATGCTGTGTTCATAACCGGAAATAAAGAAAGTAAAAACAAACAGCATCATAGAGAACATTTTTGCTCCGTCTCCTTTTTGCGCCATCGGAACAAAAAACGCAAGACAGACAAGCCAGTTACACAGAATCGCTTTGAAGAACAATTCGGTCACCGGCGTATTCATTTTATGCTCCGCCACGCTGAGAATAAAGCCGGTGGAAGAAGGATCCTTAAATAAGCCGGTCGCAAAGATGAGGCCTGCGAAAAAAACGGCGCCTATTAAATTTCCTGCATAGCTGAACATCCACAGCTTGATAACAGTGGGCCATCGCATTTTTTTACGAAGCGCAGCCAATGTATAATAAAATGTATTTCCCGTAAATAAATCTCCCCCGCCATAGACGATCAGAATAATGGCGCCCCCAAATGTGATGGCTGCAATTGGATATGTGAACGGAGAATGTTCAACATAAAAGAGATTCCCCGTTTTAAACGCTACAATGACTCCGAACCCGATAAACATACTGGCCAGCATAGCCCGTAAAAGATAGCGAAGCGGGCTTTGCATAAAAATGCTTTGCTTTTTTAAAGCAAGCTCTTCGACAAGAACAAGTGATTTTGATTCCATGTTTTCCACCACCATCAAGTGTTTACTTAAGAAGTTTCTATCATAAATACAACCTAAGTATAGCAGGATATTGTGAAACGTTTCACAAATTTTGTGTATTTTGTTTGAACAAATGTATGGTTCGATTTTCATAGAATAAACAAGGTATCGTTATTGTTTATTCCTACGTAATAAATATTCCCTTCGTTAAAAGTCAGAGGGGGCGGCGTTTTGTATATGACCAGCGGGACCGGTTTCAAATTGATATGCAAGATGGCTGTGCAGAGAGGAATCTCAAACATACAGTGCAGTCAGCCGGTGCCGCGTGAAGGCTTAGTGGGGATAAATCAGCAAATGAATGAAGGGACTGCACAGAAGGCGGAAGGAAGGTTTCACAGATTGGACAAAATAGCAGGACGTTCTGTAAGGCGGGCGCGCACTGAAGGAAAACACCGAATTTGCTGTATTGCATATAACGGTATTCTTTTGATGCGACAGGCTTTGCACAAAGAATCACAGTCGTTGAATGAGGAAATGCTCCACATGGATTCGGGGCATTTTTCTTATACCGATTTAGTTCTTGATAACCACCATGTCACAAAATAGCTATAATTCCTTCGTATAATTGTCACAATGACATCCATTAATTAGGAAAAATATACTTTATTTAAGAAGGATTTCGCGGTAAAGTACAGGTATAAATAACCATCCGGATAATAACAGAACAACAATGTGGGCTGAGGTCACCCTTTTGTCTGTGACAATGATCATATTCATAAGATGTATGTGAAACTTTGAGCAAGGGGGATGCCCTTTTGGCAACGAGTCCGGCTAGAACAAAGAGGAGGAGACTGGAACAGTGGACGAACTCATTTTGGCAAGATTTCAATTTGCTTCAACAACGATCTTTCACTTTATTTTTGTACCGATGTCAATCGGGCTTGTCTTTATGGTTGCTTTAATGGAAACCCTTTATGTCGTAAAGAAAAAAGACATTTACAGAACGATGGCTAAATTTTGGGGGCACTTATTTTTAATTAATTTTGCAGTCGGTGTGGTCACCGGGATTTTACAGGAATTTCAGTTCGGAATGAACTGGTCGGAGTACTCCCGCTTTGTCGGTGATGTATTCGGCGCTCCGCTCGCGGTGGAAGCGCTGCTCGCTTTCTTTATGGAATCGACGTTTATCGGTTTGTGGATATTCGGCTGGGATCGGCTTCCGCAGAAGATTCATTTGCTGTCCATCTGGCTTGTTTCTCTTGGAACGATCATGTCGGCGTTTTGGATTTTGGCGGCCAACTCGTTTATGCAGGAGCCTGTCGGATTCGCGATTAAAAACGGCCGCGCGGAAATGACCGATTTCTTTGCGATTATTAAAAACCCGCAGCTATGGGTTGAATTTCCGCACGTCATTTTCGGTGCGCTTGCCACTGGGGCATTTTTCATTGCCGGCGTCAGCGCGTATAAAATGCTGAAAAAACAAGAATTGCTCTTTTTTAAAAAATCCTTTCAAATCGCGATGATTGTGGCGCTTGTTTCTGGCATCGGCGTAGCGTTCAGCGGACATGAGCAGGCACAGCATCTGATGAAGAGCCAGCCGATGAAAATGGCTGCCAGCGAAGCGCTTTGGGATGACAGCGGCGATCCGGCAGCTTGGACGGTGCTTGCGAACATTGACACGGACAAGCAGGAAAACAAATCCGAGCTCAGCATCCCCTATGCGCTCAGCTATTTGGCTTATAAACAGTTCAGCGGCGATGTGCCTGGAATGAAGACACTGCAAAAGCAATATGAAGAAAAATACGGAGAAGGAAATTATATTCCACCGGTGAAAACGACGTTCTGGAGTTTCAGAATCATGGCTGGTTCAGGGCTTTTAATGATCGTTGCCGCTTTGACGGGTCTTTATCTCAGCTTCCGCAAAAGACTCGAAACAAGCAAATGGTTCTTGCGGACAATGGTGGCTTTGATCGCCTTTCCATTCATTGCAAATACGGCGGGGTGGATCATGACTGAAATCGGACGCCAGCCATGGACGGTGTTCGGTATTTTGACAACGGCGCAGTCCGTGTCTCCGAACGTATCAGCGGGAATGCTGCTGTTCTCTGTCATCGCGTTTACAGCGATTTATCTTGTACTGGCGCTCGTTCTTGTCTACTTGTTTGTACGGGAGATTAAAAAAGGGGCTGCACACCATGACCACCATCATGATGATTCCGTATCGACAGACCCGTTTGATCAGGAGGTTTACCATGGTATCTCTTAATGAACTTTGGTTTATATTAGTCGCTGTGCTGTTCATCGGTTTTTTCTTTCTTGAAGGCTTTGATTTCGGCGTCGGAATGGCGACCCGGTTTCTCGGACGCAACGAGCTTGAACGAAGGGTGATGATCAATACGATCGGCCCTTTCTGGGATGCCAATGAAGTCTGGCTGCTGACCGGGGGAGGCGCGATTTTCGCCGCTTTTCCGAACTGGTATGCCACGATGTTCAGCGGATATTACATTCCGTTTGTCTTTGTTCTTCTTGCATTGATCGGCCGCGGGGTCGCATTTGAATTTAGAGGAAAAGTCGAAACCGCAAAATGGAAGAAAACATGGGATTGGGTCGTATTTTTCGGCAGCATCCTGCCCCCGTTTTTGTTCGGTGTTTTGTTTACCAGCATCTTGCGCGGCATGCCGATCGATGCCGATATGAATCTGCACGCCGGTTTTACTGATTATGTGAACGTCTATTCCGTGACAGGGGGAGTCACCGTTACGCTTCTCTGCCTGCTGCATGGACTGATCTTTATAACATTGAGAACGGAAGCCGATTTGCGTGACCGGGCAAGACAGCTGGCCAGAAAAGTCGTATTTGCCGTTTTGGCGGCGCTTGTTGCCTTTGTTGCTTTATCCATTTTTGAAACGGACTTGTTCACTGGCAGGGGACATGTGACGATACCGCTTGCGGCTCTGATTGTCGTTTGTTATGTGCTGTCGATCGTGTTTATGAAACAAAAACGCGACGGCTGGACATTTGCCATGACGGGTGCGGGGATCGCTCTTACAGTGGCGACGATTTTCACTGCACTGTTCCCGCGCGTCATGATCAGCTCGGTTAAAAGCGCATATGATTTAACCGTTTATAATGCTTCATCAGGCGACTATTCTTTAAAGGTTATGACGATCGTCGCGCTGTCACTGCTTCCGTTCGTGCTGGGCTATCAGATCTGGAGCTACTATGTTTTTAGAAAACGGGTCAGCAGTAAGGAGCCAATGATTTATTAATGGGAAAAGATCTTTTGCAATATAAAGGGATGAAACGAATTCTTGCAGTACTCACTGTACTGACATGCATGCAGGGCGCCGCCATTATCATGCAGGCCGAATGGCTTGCTGAAGCGGTGACCCGCCTTTTTAACGGTGAGCGGGTCGGTTCGCTCTTTCCGCTGATCATCTTATTTACCGCCGCTTTTTTATTCCGCCATGCCGTGACCCTTGTCAGGCAAAGGCTGATTTTTGATTATGCCGCCGAGACAGGAGCCGCCATGCGGAAAAAGTTTTTGGAGAAGCTTTTCCGATCCGGCCCCAGGCTGGCGCGAAAAGAAGGAACCGGTCATGTCGTCACACTCGCGATGGAAGGAATTGCACAGTTCCGCCGCTATTTGGAGCTGTTTTTGCCTAAAATGGTCAGCATGGCCGTTATACCTCCGGCGGTTGTCTGTTATGTCTTTTTTAAAGACACATCTTCCGCTGCTGTCTTAATCATTACGATGCCGATTTTAATCGCTTTTATGATCCTTCTCGGGTATGCGGCAAAAAGAAAAGCGGACAGCCAATGGAAGACGTATGAGATGCTTTCAAATCATTTTACAGATTCCCTGCGCGGCCTGGAAACTTTGAAAGTGCTGGGTATCAGCCGTTCACATACTAAGAATATTTTTCATGTGAGTGAACGGTACAGGAAGGCGACGATGAGCACGCTTAAGATCGCCTTTCTGTCATCGTTTGCACTTGATTTTTTCACCATGCTGTCCGTGGCAACCGTTGCCGTTTTTCTCGGTCTCGGTCTTGTTGACGGCACCATCATGCTGGAGCCGGCTCTTGCAATTCTGATTCTTGCGCCTGAATTTTTTCTTCCTGTCCGGGAAGTCGGCAATGACTATCATGCTACATTGAACGGTCGGGAAGCCGGTAAAGCGATCAAGGCGATATTGGATTCGCCCGGTTTCAAGGATGAGGAGCCTTTGGATCTGCAGCGATGGTCCGACGATGATCAAATCGAGTTCAAGGGTGTAGATGTGCGGCATGAAGATGAGAAAAACTGCTCTTTATCCGGCATTTCTCTATCGTTTAAAGGAAAGAAAAAAATCGGCATCATCGGGGAAAGCGGTGCCGGAAAATCTACGCTTATCGATGTGCTCGGCGGCTTCCTGGAAACGAAAAACGGCGTTATCAAAGTCGGGGGAAAAGAGAGGACGCATTTGCAGACAGACAGCTGGCAAAACCAGCTCCTGTATATTCCGCAGCATCCCTATATCTTTCCTGATACGCTCGAAGCTAATATCCGTTTTTATCATCCCGGCGCTTCTGACGAAGACGTTGAACAGGCAGCAAGAGCCGCCGGGCTGTCGGAGCTGATTGATCAGCTTCCGTGCGGCTTGAAAGAACGGATCGGTGAAGCCGGGAGGGCATTAAGCGGTGGACAGGCACAGCGTACAGCCGTTGCCCGGGCTTTTTTGGGCAACCGCCCGATTCTCCTTTTAGATGAGCCGACCGCTCACTTGGATATCGAGACAGAATACGAGTTGAAAAAAACGATGCTGAAACTGTTTGAAGACAAGCTGGTTTTTTTGGCAACCCATCGCCTTCACTGGATGCTTGATATGGATGAAATTATCGTGCTGAAAGATGGGCAGGTGGCTGAAACCGGTACACATCAAGAACTGATTGAAAAGCAGGGTGTTTATTACGAGCTTGTGCAGGCGCAGTCGTTTGGAGGTGCATCATGAACAATGAAGATGGGTGGATTCTGCCCTATATCAAGAAAAATATAAGGCTTTTGATCATTGTCGTGTTGCTTGGCGGGGTGACTGCATGCTCGGCGGCTGCTCTCATGTTTACCTCCGGTTATTTAATATCTAAAGCGGCTACGCGTCCGGAAAATGTTTTGATGATCTATGTCCCGATCGTAGCGGTACGCACCTTCGGGATTCTGCGCTCGGTGTCGCGTTATGTTGAGCGGTTGACCGGACACCATATCATCTTGAAAATTTTATCCGATATGCGCGTCAGGCTTTACAGAATGCTCGAACCCCAAGCTTTAAAATGGCGTGAACGCTTACGAACGGGGGATATGCTCGGCATGTTGGCCGACGATGTTGAGCATTTGCAGGACATGTATTTGAGAACGGTATTTCCCGGGCTGTCGGCGCTTCTTTTATATGGCATATTCATCACTGCTATCGGCTTTTTTTCATGGCCTTTTGCAGGACTGATCGCGATCTATGCCGCGGTTTTCGTGTTTCTTGTTCCGCTTGTTTCCCTGCTTGTGACAAGGGCAAAAAATGTTGCGCTGAAAAGAGGGCGAAGCCTCTTGTACCGTCAGCTGACAGACGCGGTCATGGGCGTGAGCGACTGGGTTTTCAGCGGCCGGCAAAACGACTTCGTCCATGCGTATGAAGCGGCAGAACAGGAATGGCTGGCAATCGAAAGGAAACGGATGCGCTTCAGTCGGTGGAGGGACTTTGCCATACAATGCCTGGCGGCAGGACTTGTTCTTATAATGTTGATATGGGCGGGCGGACAAAGCGCGGAAGGCGCTCTGGCTCCTGTGTTTATTGCGGCGTTTGTTCTTGTTGTGTTTCCTTTGACGGAAGCGTTCTTTCCGCTTTCAGACGCAGCGGCGTCAATCCCTGAGTATCAGGATTCTTTAGAAAGAATGGACGGGCTTGAGCCGTCGAAAAGGGAAGAAATTGGAGCCGCTGTTCAGCAGGAACGGGCGGAGGCCTTAGGTTTGGACGATGTCACGCTTCGCTTTGAAGATGTTTCTTTTTCTTATAAGCAAGGCCATCCAGTGTTGGACGGTGTTTCATTTATATTAAAACAGGGTGAAAAGACCGCTTTGCTTGGCCCGAGCGGTGCGGGTAAATCGACGATCTTGTCGTTGATACAAGGGGCGCTCGCTCCTTCTAAAGGAAACATTACATTGAACGGCATTTCAGCGCAGTCTCTTCAGGGAGAAATCTCACGCGTAGTCTCCGTTTTTAATCAGCAGCCGCATCTGTTTGATACGACGGTTTTGAATAATATCCGGCTCG
The DNA here is from genome assembly GCF_014042035.1 of Bacillus haynesii. NCBI lineage: Bacteria > Bacillati > Bacillota > Bacilli > Caryophanales > Bacillaceae > Bacillus > Bacillus haynesii. The sequence continues at coordinate 3,293,451 of NZ_CP059494.1, forward strand.
GGAACCCTGACGCGAGTGATGAGGATGTGTATTGGGCGACGCGCCAGGTGAAGCTTCACGATTATATTCAGTCTCTTCCCGAAGGATATCATACATCTGTTCAGGAAACGGGCATCCGTTTTTCAGGCGGAGAACGTCAGCGGATTGCATTGGCGCGGATTCTGCTGCAGGATGCGCCAATCGTTGTATTGGATGAACCGACCGTAGGCCTTGATCCTAAAACAGAGAAGGAGCTTCTATCAACGATGTTTCAAGTGCTTGATGGAAAGACTGTTCTATGGATCACCCACCATTTGGCAGGAGCCGAAGCAGCCGACCGAATTCTGTTTTTAGACCAAGGGAAGCTTGTAATGGCAGGGAGCCATCAGCAGCTTTTGGAAAACAATCCGCGCTATTCAAGACTTTATCGTCTGGATGCGCCTGTCGGCCGGCTTTCTTAGTTGAAAACCGCCAAAGACAGCTTCTAGTTGTGAAGCTGTCTTTTTTATATGAATTTAAAATGGTCCGTTCATCAACTGCACGATTTTGCATTTTAAAGAGCAGTGAAGGGTATGATTCAGTTAGAATTTAATTAAACGTTTGTTTAAACTTTGTATTGAAAGGTGTGATCCGGGATGTCTGCAGAACAATTGCCGATATGGACGAAAGACTGCGTGAAGGGCTCATTGCCGAAAAGGGGGAATGGAAGTCATAAAGGAACTTATGGAACCGGACTGTTGCTCGCGGGAAGTGAAGATATGCCGGGAGCGGCTCTCCTTGCAGGAATCGGGGCGATGCGGAGCGGTATTGGAAAGCTTGTCATCGGAACGTGCGGGAGTGCGATTCCGCTGATCGTCCCTGTTCTTCCTGAAGCGACGTATTGGCGGGACGGCGCAGAAAAGGCGGCGTCCGGCAAGATTGCCGAACCTTACCGGGCGATTGCGATCGGACCGGGGCTGCTGTCTTCGCAAATGACTGAGCAAGCGGTCCGGAACGTATTGGCGAAAGACTGCCCGGTTGTCCTTGATGCGGGTGCTCTATCAAAACGATCATATCAAGAACGGGAAGCGCCAGTGGTATTAACGCCGCATCCGGGCGAATTTTCGAGAATGACAGGCTTGTCTATTCGAGAAATTGAGGCAAACCGGGCCGGCTATGCTCGAGATTATGCGGAGGAACACGGTGTTACTCTTGTCTTGAAAGGCAATGAAACGATCATTGCTTTCCCAGACGGCGAGTGCTGGAGGAATGTAACGGGAAATGGGGCGCTGGCAAAGGGGGGTACGGGAGATACGTTAACCGGGATGCTTCTCGGGATGCTGTGCTGTCATGAGAATCCGAGAGAAGCGGTGCTGAATGCTGTCCACTTGCACGGCGCATGTGCGGACGCATGGACAAAGACCAGATCGGCCCATACGCTCCTTGCGCATGAACTTTCCGATCTCCTGCCAACGGTATGGAAAGGGTATGAGGATGGAAATGAGTGAAACGCCCGGAATGCTCCGAACGTTTCACCTCAAAGCTTATGGATTGATTTTGCCGACTCCGGCATTTTGCTTGACGATTGATTTTACATTGTCGACATTGTCGAGTGAGTAGCTGTATGGCGGATTATAGGTTGTAGTAGAGGTAGTCGGCATGCTGCCCCTAGAGTTTACAAATTTGTTGTTGGATACATGCCAATAGCCCGGTGAACTGCTGTACCAAGAGACAATCGGATCTTTGGCGTTTTCAAAAAGGTTGTTCTCAATTTTGATGCGCGCGCCCATCCTCGAATTAATTCCGCTGTCGATGATCTTATTGAAATAGTTGTTGTAAATATGGCCCTCTCCGAAACGGAATGACGGCACACGCGAATTTAGATTCTCAAACCAGTTATGATGGAATGTAATCGTCCTGTTGTAATTGTCGCTGTCCGATGAGCCCATCAGCATGGATTTCCACCCATCGTGCACATAGTTCCAAGAGAATGTAATATATTCCGCATCTCTTTTGACGTCAAATAATCCGTCATAGTAATCTTTGTCAACGTTCAGGCTGTGGTAAAGCTCATTATGATCAACCCAAATGTTTTTAGAAGGGCCTTCAATGCCGATCGCGTCTTTATCGCCTGAGGCGACCTCGTGAATTTTCAAGTTGCGGATGATGATGTTGTTGGCACGCCATATTTTGATGCCGATGCCTTTGAGTTCGCCTTTGGTCCCTGACCCGACAATCGATACGTTTGACACGTCTTTGACGTCAATCTTTGATGCGGATGTATTTGAAGTTGTAATGGTGCCGTTGACATAAATTTTTAAAGGCGTGTTTGCATTCTTATTTTTTAATGCCGCAATCAGCTGATCTCCCGTTGTTACAGTTACCGTCTGACCGCCTTCTCCGCCCGTTGTTCCGCCGTTTAGTGTCGCGAAGCCTTTTAAGCTGAAGTCGGCAAGCGGATTTACTTTGCCCGAGCTTAACGAAGAAGCTGCTTCTGCCGAAACCGCCGCTGTCAATGACCCGATAACTCCTAATACAAAGATAAAGATGATGCTGATTAATTTCTTCATCAATATTCCTCCTATTGTTTCTTTTTTCATACCGTCGCTGTGTAGGAAGCGCTTACAATTATGGCGGATGCCAAGCGATGGACACTGGTTATCCCTCCCTTTTATTGGAATCAGAGAGAGCATAGCACATGTTTCTGAATTGTCTGAATAATCATGATGTGAGTTGGATTTGTGCATAAGCTGGTGATTATGCCAAATGACACGAATCTGAGAATAAGCGCATTTAGATAAAGGTCTTTCATCGTAATGGTGCAAAAAAAAAGAATCTATGAAATGAAAATCCATAGATTCTGATTCTAATACTTGTTTTCTCCAGTTTTTCATTTTTCGGATCGATTTACAGCTCCGCTTTTTCCTGCTCTGTGCTGTTGTATGATCGCTCCACGACTGAAGCAAGCGTATCGATAAACCGCGGATCCGTGTTCGGCATAGGCGGACGGTGATAGCTTGCGCCAAGCTCGTCCGTAACCACTTTGCATTCATAGTCGTTGTCATACAGCACTTCCAAATGGTCAGATACAAAACCGACTGGTGCGTAAATGAATGACCGGAAGCCTTCCTGATACAGTTCCTTTGTTAAGTCTTGGACGTCCGGGCCAAGCCAAGGATCGGGCGTGTTGCCCTCGCTTTGCCAGCCTACGGCGATCTGGTCAAATGACAGCCGTTCTCCGATTAGTTGTGCTGTTTTCTCGAGCTGATCCGGGTAAGGATCGCCATGCTCCCTGATTTTTTCCGGCAGGCTGTGTGCTGAGAATACGACGACCGCTTTTTCCCGCTCTTTTTCAGACATGTCGTTTAAAATGCTGCCGATTTCTTCAGACCAATAGCGAATAAAGCCTTCTTCCTGATACCACTCGTCAATCGATGCGATCCGTGGTCCGCCGATTGCTACTGCGGCCTGTTTGGCGCGCCGATTGTATACTTCGGTGCTGAAGGTGGAATAGTGGGGAGCTAAGACGACGGAAACGGCCTCTTCAATTTGGTCTTTTTTCATTTGTTCAACCGCATCCTCGATAAACGGAGAGATGTGTTTTAAGCCGAGATACATCACGTATTCGACTTTATCTTGGCGCTCGTTCAACGTTTTTTCCAGCTCTTTTGCCTGAGCGAGCGTAATTTTCGCGAGCGGAGAGATTCCGCCGATATGCTTGTAGCGTTTTTTCAAGTCTTCAATCATATCATCGGACGGTCGTTTTCCATGACGGATATGCGTGTAATACGGAATGATATCTTCTTCCTGATAAGGGGTTCCGTATGCCATGACTAACAGGCCGACTTTTTTTCGTTCCATATGTCTTCACCTCTGCTGCTGTTCTTGGCATGTTGTGCAGATTCCATATATTCCCATAAAATGCGAGTTCACTTTAAAGTTCGTCAATTGTGCTGCCGCATGCTCTACCTCTTTGAGGTGAGGATAGTCTAGATCAGCGATCTTCCCGCATGATTTACAAATGACATGATAATGCTGTGATGTAAACAGTTCATATTTGCTTTTTGCGTCTCCGTGAGACAGCTCTTTTAAAATGCCGAGCTTCACAAATAGTTTCAAGTTGCTGTAGATTGTTGGGAGACTCATGTACGGCAATTCCCGGTGAATGTCTTCTGCCGATGGATGGCCGCCCAAAGAAGCAATCGTTTTTAAAATCAGGACGCGCTGAGCTGTAATTCGTAAACCCCGCTTTTTTAATAAAGGGACGAGCTGCTCGTCTTCCACACGTAACATCCCCTGTCGTTCTTTGATTAAGGGCAGGCACCCGCATGCTTAAGAGGACGGGTGCCTGTACCTGAGAAAATGAGAATTTCATTGAGAATGATTGAACTGATTTTAGCCTTAAACTTCCTGCGGAACGGACAAGCCCAATCCTTCGGCAACTCGTGTGCCGTACTCCGGATCTGCTTTATAGAAATGCTGAATTTGACGAAGCTTAATTTCGTCTTTTGTCACCTGCTTCATCGAACCTACGATATTGCTGACAAGGCGGGTCCGCTCTTCTTCGCTCAAGAGGCGGTAAAGATCGCCGGCCTGTGTATAGTGGTCGTTATGGTCGTAGGCCGTGCTGTCCGCCGAACCTGACACCGGATAAGCCGTTGTTTTGTTTTCCGGAGATTCCTGAGGCCCTCCGAAGCTGTTCGGCTCATAGTAGACAGAGCCGCCGCCGTTTGAATCAAAGCGCATTTGTCCGTCTCTTTGATAATGATGAACTTCCGCTTTCGGATGGTTGATCGGCAGGCTGTTATGGTTTGCGCCGACGCGGTAGCGGTGTGCATCCGCATATGCGAACAGGCGTCCCTGAAGCATTTTGTCGGGAGACGGTTCAATGCCGGGCACCAATGTTCCAGGGGAGAATGTAGCTTGTTCAACCTCTGCGAAATAGTTTTCCGGATTCCGGTTTAGAACCATGCGGCCGACTTCAATCAGCGGATAATCTTTTTGCGACCATACTTTTGTCACATCGAACGGATCAAAACGGTACGTATCCGCATCCTCCAGCGGCATGATTTGAACATACAGCTTCCATGCCGGGAAGTCGCCTTTTTCAATCGCCTCATACAAGTCCTGTGTGTGATAATCGGGGTTTTCACCTGCAATCTTTGTCCCCACTTCTTCGGTCAGGTTTTTAATGCCTTGTTCTGTTTTGAAGTGGTATTTGATCCAGACGCCTTCTCCTTCGGCATTCACCCATTTGAATGTGTGGGAGCCGAAGCCGTGCATATGCCGGTAAGTCGCAGGGATGCCCCTGTCAGACATCAGGATGGTGACCTGGTGCAGGGATTCAGGAGACAATGACCAAAAATCCCATACGGCATCCGGGTTTTTCAAATGTGTGACCGGATGGCGCTTTTGTGTATGAATGAAGTCAGGGAATTTAATCGCATCGCGGATAAAGAAAACAGGTGTGTTGTTTCCGACGAGATCATAGTTCCCTTCCTCTGTATAAAATTTAACAGCGAAACCGCGCGGGTCGCGGACGGAATCGGCTGAACCGTTTTCGCCGGCAACAGTTGAAAAACGGACAAATAACGGCGTGCGTTTTCCAACTTCTGATAAAAATTTAGCTTTTGTATATTTGGAAACGTCATTTGTGACTTCAAAATAACCGTGCGCACCGGCGCCTTTTGCATGCACAACTCGTTCAGGCACACGCTCTCTGTTGAAGTGGGCAAGCTTTTCGAGCAAGTGGACGTCCTGAATCAGCGTCGGTCCGCGTGAACCAGCTGTCATTGAGTTTTGGTTGTCTCCAACTGGAGCGCCCCAGCTGGTTGTTAGGTTGTTTTTATTTGTCGTCATCAAAGGATCACCTCGCGTAAATTTTAATTACAAAACAATGATAACATTTCTCAAGAAAAAAACAATATTTATTTATAATTATTATAAAGAAAAATTCATTATCGTTGATTTAATGTATTGAAACTTGAATAACTTCCTGAACTTGGGATAAATTATTGTTAATTCCAAATAAAGGAGGAAAAGAGATGGATCAGCATTCAAACGAGCGGAAATCTGACATGGAGACGGATGATACGTTAACAAATCGGCAGGGCCACCCGATCACAAACAATCAGAATATCAGAACCGTGGGCAACCGGGGGCCTTCTACATTGGAGAACTATGATTTCTTGGAGAAAATCAGCCACTTTGACAGGGAGAGGGTTCCCGAGCGGGTCGTTCATGCCAGGGGAGCCGGAGCGCACGGCTATTTTGAAGCTTATGGGACAGCAGGCGATGAGCCGGTCTCAAAGTATACGAGAGCAAAGCTGTTTCAGGAAAAAGGCAAGAGAACCCCGGTGTTTGTCCGTTTTTCGACGGTGACTCACGGGATATCTTCACCGGAAACACTGCGGGATCCTCGCGGATTTGCCGTTAAGTTCTACACTGAAGACGGGAACTGGGATCTGGTCGGAAACAACTTGAAGATCTTCTTTATCCGCGATGCGGTGAAGTTTCCTGATTTAATCCATGCATTTAAACCGGACCCGGTTACGAATTTGCAGGATGGCGAAAGAATCTTTGACTTCATTTCCAACACGCCTGAAGCGATGCACATGATCACATTTTTGTTTTCGCCTTGGGGCATTCCGGCAAACTACCGGCAGATGCAAGGGTCCGGGGTCAACACGTACAAATGGGTGAATCAAGAAGGAGAGGCAGTCCTTGTGAAATATCACTGGGAACCGAAGCAGGGTATAAAAAACTTGACGCAAAAAGAGGCGGAAGAAATTCAGGCGAAGAACTTCAATCACGCCACACAGGATTTATATGAAGCGATTGAGCGGGGAGATTATCCCGAGTGGGAGCTGTTCGTTCAACTCATGAGCGATGATGAGCATCCTGAGCTCGATTTTGACCCGCTTGACGACACGAAGCTGTGGCCTGAAGATCAATTTCCTTGGCTGCCTGTCGGCAAAATGGTATTAAACAAAAATCCGGAAGACTACTTTACAGAAGTCGAACAAGCGGCATTCGGAACAGGGGTTCTTGTCGACGGGCTTGATTTTTCCGATGACAAAATGCTTCAGGGACGTACGTTTTCCTACTCGGATACACAGCGTTACAGAGTGGGAGCCAACTATCTGCAGCTGCCGATCAATGCGCCGAAAAAAAGAGTGGCAACCAATCAGCGGGGCGGCCAGATGCAGTACAAGGTCGATTTAGGCAAAAATCAAAGCCCGCACATCAACTATGAACCTTCAACAATCAACGGGCTGAAAGAAGCGAAGCAGGATGGCAAAGAATACACCCCGCATGTCGAAGGAAATCTGGTGCGCGAAAGTATCGACAGGCAGAATAATTTCAAGCAGGCCGGGGACACGTACAGGCATTTCGAAGATTGGGAAAAGGACGAGCTGATCACGAATCTGGTCAATACACTTGCCCCATGCGATCAAAGAATTCAAACGAAAATGATCGATATGCTGAAACAATGCGACAAGGAATATGGAAGCAGGGTCGAGGAAGGATTAAGAAACGCTTCCAGCAAAAATACATCCAGCCGGGAGCCGATCGGAGCAGAAGGCGCCGAAGATGCGCCGAGACAGGCGGAAGAAAAAGGGCATAGTGAAGATCCTTATTAAAGGATTATCCTTGTCTATTCAAATTGATGATAAAATACGGATACGCTTCTTCAGCGTATCCTTTTTATTTTGGAAAAATGGAGACAATCGGTTGAGCTGAGGAGGAAAAAAGAAGAATACAAAAAGAGGCTTGGGATGTCCGCTCCAATTTGCGAGAAAAATAACGAGCAAAAGCAACTCATCATTATAAAAGCCCGCTTCACATTATTAAACTAATATTTTCCTATATTCAATAAATGTACAAACTCACAGCAAAAAAGCAAACGATCTATATGGTAAAATTAAACATGTATAGAAAACAAAAACAAAAGGGAGGAGTTTTCATGTTGAAAAAGTTGGCAGCTGTCGTTTTAATGTTGGGAATCATGCTTTGCGGTGCCGGCGGAACGTCTGTTTTGGCATACGGAAAGTCAATTTCTCAGGAATCGATTCATCCCTACAGCACGGCATATACAGATGTCAAGGTGGTTGGCAAAACAGTCCGCTTTTATATTAAAGGATTGGAGAGTCCGTTTAATCAGACTTATTATGAAAGAGTCGCATGGACAAGCACTGATGAGGAGCCTGATACATTGAAGGACAACATTTTATCTGTGAAAATACCAGCGAAAACGGGAAGCAGGTATGAGGCAAACTCGAGCGAAAGGCTTGAGCTGATCAGAGAAAAGGTCAATTCAGGCGATATGGTTTACGGATGGGCAAAAGCGCAGAATGGCTATTGGTATCCTGCCGGTTCTGCTAAAATATCTTATTGAGCAAAGCAAAAAGCAGGCATCATCCCCGCCTGCTTTTTGTACGTATCGAAAACTGCTTTGAAACGAGCATCACTCCTGCTCCCCCCAATGACAAAGCTCCGGCAAACCAAAACACCTCCCGCAGCCCGAACAGTTCAGCCACTTTTCCCGCCACAACCGGTCCGAGAAAGAAACCGAGCGCATAAAAAGATTGATAGAAACCCATCACAGACATTTTGAGCTGAGGCGTACCAAGCTGAACGACTTTGCTGACCAAAAGCGGAAAAATAAATCCCAATGTCAGTCCTGTCACGGCGTGGATCACACACACCGCGAAAAGAGTCTCGGCAAACGGCAGCAAGCAAAAGAAAACAGCCGTTATCACATAAGATATCCATATCAGTGCATCGGCGGCCTTTACTTTGTAAAAGATACACCACACGGAAGCCAGCGTTTGCGGAACAAAAAAAGCGCACATGACCCAAATCAGCTGTTTCTCATCGATGCCGACCGATTCCGCGTAAATCGGCGTGAAACCGAACACGGTCATAAATAGCACAGCGTGGGCTAAAAACGATAATATTGTAATCGCTTTTAAATCAGGAAGACGCAACGTCTGTCTAACATAGTCTGACAAAGCCATCCCCTTGGCCGTATGGCCGGGCCCGTTATCTTTAATGTAAAATGACAGAATCAGTCCGATGCACGAAACGGCAACACCGATCCAAAACGGAAACATCCAGCCGAACAAATGGACGAGGTACCCGCTGACAGCCATGCTGATAAATTGGGGGAGAACCGTTAAAAACTGCAGGATGCCCATTGCTTTTGACGATTGATCTTTTGTGAAATACTGCGAGTATAAAACGGTTGCCATCACCCACATTGCCGCAGTCATACCGGCGAGCAGCCTGGCCGTGATCACCATGATGAACGAATCGAACAGCAGAAATATGCAGCAGCTCAACAGAGACATTGCAAAGCCGCTGATCAACAGCTGTTTTCTAAGCGGCGAAAGAACATCTGACAGGATGCCGAACGGAAACCGCAGTAATATCTGCGTAACGCCGTAGCTTCCCAATACAATTCCTATTGCTGAATATGAAAATCCGATGTTGTCTAAATATAATCCGAAAACAGGGACATAAATGTATGTAGCAAACCAGAAACAAAAGACGGCACCCCAAAAGATCATATGATCTTTCATTAAAATTTGTTTTTCTTCATAGACGATTTGTTTTTGCAGCTCCATCCCTTTTTACTCACGCCCCTTTTAAATTCAAGTACATCATAAATCCCGGTCGGAAAACAAGATGATTTTTTATCTTATTGAAATAGAATTGAACGGTTTGCTTGCAGCCGTCGTCCTAGATACAGAGACAAAAAGAAAGGGGGTTGGCGTTTTGTGGATCAAGCAGATGAAAAAGAACTGATCATACGGGCAAAAGACGGGGAAGATGAGGCTTTTACGATACTGTTTCAGCTCCACTATCCCTTTGTATATCAATATGTTCTGAAATTAACGCTGAACCCAGATCTCACAGAGGACTTGGTCCAGGAAACGATGCTGAAAGCGTATGTCAGCCTTCATCAGTTTCAAGGCAACGCGAAATTTTCAACATGGCTGATTTCTATTGCTTCCCGGCTGTTTATCGACCATCAGCGCCGGAAAAAACGCGAAAACCGGAAAACGCAAGCAGCAGGGGAGGAAGCATTGCGAAAAATGAAATGGATGTCAGCCCTTCACGGCCACGAATGGAGCGAATACTTGGAGCTTTTTGCTGCTCTTGAGCCTGAGTTCAGAATGCCAATTTTGTTAAGACACTATTACGGGTTTACTTACCCTGAAGTGGCAAACATGCTGAAAATAAAAGAAGGTACCGTCAAATCGCGCGTGCATCATGGATTAAAGAAGATTCGAAAGGAGTGGGAACAGTGACTGACCGAGATGAAAAAGAAACGGTTACACAGTTGAAACGCGAACTCGAAAGAATTGATGATAACTTTGTGCCGCCGGTTCCTCAAGTATTTGAACTGAATCAGCGTTTAGCACGGTTTAAGCAAGAGCGCAAGCGGGCGCTCAAAAAGGAATTGCTTTGTTTTATCGTCATGGCGCTGGTGATTTTATCGGCTTACTTGACGATTTCCATTCAAGTACCGGCTGTTTTTATCATGGTGCAGGGAGCGGCGCTTATATTGCTGCCAGCGCTCGCCCTGATAGAAAAAAGGCGGCGTACGGCTGACGGGGAGGCTGATTAAATGAATCTTGACATGACTCAGGAAAAACTGCTGCTGCTGCTTTACATTTCGCCACTTTTATTTGCGCAGAGTATCTTTCTATTTCTTAATGCGAAGAAAAAGGGAGCCAATGCGTGGTTTTGGGGAATATGGGGCTTGATCCAAACACCGATGCCTTTATTATTCTATTATTTATTTGTTGTAAGGCCGTTTCATAAGAAAAGGAGGCCGTCATCATGACTGAAACAGATATACCTTGGGCGCTGCTCGCTCCTTTCATTGTGCTGTATTTCATTTTAGCAGTGTCCGCATTGGTCAGTTGCATCAAACAGGAGAAAACGAATGGCCCAAAGTGGATGTGGATTTTGATCATTTTCGGGATCAGTTTTGTCGGTCCCGTCTCTTACTTTATCATCGGTAAAAAAACATATGAGAGGAGGCGGGTGTGATGCTGTCCGTCAATGGTTTAACAAAAATGTATCAGCAGCACCAAGCTGTCCAAAATGTCAGTTTTGACCTTGAATATCAGCAATGCGTTGCCCTTCTCGGGCCGAACGGAGCGGGAAAAACGACGACATTGCAAATGCTTTCCGGTTTATTGGCCCCTACATCAGGACGCATCCGCTTTTTGGGGAGAGAATCGATAAACAGGCTGGAAATCGGATATTTGCCTCAGCATCCTGCGTTTTTTTCATGGATGACAGCTTTAGAATATATGGTATTCGCCGCAAGGCTCTCCAAAATGAAACGTCGTGAAGCCCTGGAAAAGAGTCGAACCGCTTTGCGCTATGTCGGTCTGGAAAAGGAAGAAGACCGGAAAATCGGCGGTTTTTCAGGAGGGATGAAGCAAAGGCTCGGGCTGGCGCAGGCTTTGGTTCATGAGCCGAGGCTGTTGATTTTGGATGAACCTGTTTCCGCGCTGGATCCGGCGGGGCGGCGCGAAGTGCTTGATATGATGAAGGATTTAAAAAAGAAGATGACCATCCTATTTTCAACTCATGTGCTGCATGATGCCGAAGAGGTGTGCGATCAGGTGATCATGCTGAAAGAAGGGACTGTCAAATGGTCTGGTCCGCTTCATAGATTAAAGAACCGGCATTTAAAGCCATCTTATATCTTGACAGCTGAAGAAAGCCTTGAAGGATGGCTGGAACACCTGCCTTATGTCAGCAAAGTCATGTACCATAAGCCTTCACAAGCTGAATTTTATTTAACAGACCGGTCTGACAGCCGCCGACTGTTGGCTGAATGCTTGAACAGACAAGTATCGATTGTTCGTTTTGAACAAAAAACGATGTCCTTGGAAGATATGTATTTGAAGGTGATAGGGCTATGAATTCATTTTTTATGTTATTTCAAAAAGAATGGACGGAAAGCTGGAGGGACGGAAAGCTGCTTTGGCTGCCTGTCATTTTGATCCTTCTAGGCTTGATTCAGCCGCTCAGCATGTATTATATGCCTCAAATAATCGATATGGCCGGGAATTTGCCTGAGGGAGCCGTGATCGACATACCAAGGCCGAGAGGTGAAGAGGTAATGGCGAGCACCTTGTCCCAGTTCGGCACGGTTGGTACGGCAATTTTCGTTTTCAGCGTGATGGGCAGCATTGTCCACGAACGAAACCAAGGGTCCCTTTCATTGGTGATGGCGAGACCTGTCAGCCCGCTTCAGTATATCGGCAGCAAGTGGCTTCAGCAGGTGCTGCTCGTATTGATTTCGTTTGCTGTGAGCTACGGTTTGGCTTTCTATTATACAAATCTTCTATTTGGCAAGGTTGAATTTGACCGGTTTTTATTTAGTTTATCCGTGTACAGTATATGGATTATATTTGTCATGTCGGTCACGATGTTTTTCAGTGCTCTGTTTCGCCATATCGGGGGGATTGCCGGCATGAGCATCAGTTTCATCGCCTTCGTTTCACTGGCGGGTTCCTTATTTCCCCGCTTTACCGAATGGATGCCTGATAAGGCGAAAAGCCAGGCTGGCTATTTTATCATGCACGGTTCATGGGACCATGCTTTCGGCTGGATGGTGTTTTCGTCTTCGGGAATTGTGCTTCTTTTGTTCATGTGCACCGTTTTTGTTTTTAAAAGATATGAATCTTACTAATCAGCCGGGTTCGCCCGGTTTTTCTGATTGTCATCTTCATAGCTTAAGGTATACAATACATTGGAAGGTTTCGAGGGCGGATTTCAAAATATAAAAAAGGAGTGATCCAATGGGTACGCTTAACAGCCAGGCAGATCTTGCGGCTCAGTCAAAAGCTAAGCCGAACAGGTTATGGATCGCTGTCATATTGGGTATTTTATCAGGAATCGGTCCGGTTGTGATCGATTTATATTTGCCCGGCCTTCCGCAGATGGCATCTGATTTACATACGAATGCTTCAGTCGTTCAGCTCAGTTTAACATCGTGTTTACTGGGGCTGGCAATCGGGCAAATTGTCATCGGCCCTTTCAGCGATGTCCTCGGAAGAAGGCTCCCGCTGATCGTTTCACTGTCCGTTTTTGCCGCGGCCTCTTTTTTATGTGCTATGACATCCTCTGTATGGGTCTTGATTGCGATGCGGTTTATTCAAGGTGCAGCGGGTGCAGGCGGCATTGTCATATCACGCGCGATTGCCCGTGATCTATATTCTGGTACAGAATTGACAAAGTTCTTTTCGCTCTTGATGCTGGTTAACGGGATTGCGCCTATCATATCCCCGGTAGCGGGCGGCCAGCTGATGAAATGGACGACTTGGAACGGCGTATTTTTCATTATCGGCCTTTTTGGCTTGCTGATGATTTTGTCCGTTATATTCGGGGTTAAAGAGTCGCTGTCTCCGGAAAACCGTACGGCAGGCGGGTTCAAAGAGACGTTTGTATCATTTGGAAGGCTCTTCGGCCAGCGCACATTTATGGGATATGCCTTGGCGCAAGGGCTGATCGTAGCGGGGATGTTCGGCTATATATCGGCCTCTCCGTTTGTTTTGCAGGACATTTACAAATTGTCGGCTCAAGCCTTTAGTTTTTGTTTCGCATTAAACGGCCTGGGCATTATTATCGCAGCTCAGATTACGGGCAGGCTTGCCGGCCGGTTCGGCGAAGCGTCCCTTTTGCGAAGCGGTTTGCTGCTGTCTTTTACCGCAAGCGTTGTTTTATTTGTTTCTGTCTTTTTTAAAGCACCGCTGATTCTTATTTTAATCCCGCTGTTTGTCGTGGTTTCCTGCATCGGAATCGTGACGACGACCAGCGGATCCTTGGCCATGCAGAGCCAGGGAAAATCGGCCGGGAGCGCATCTGCGCTTTTAGGACTGCTTCCGTTTATTTTAGGAGCTGCCGCGGCGCCGCTCGTCGGTATTGGCGGAAGCCATACAGCTTTGCCGATGGCAGTCGTCATTCTGTTTTGCAATATCAGCGCGCTCGCTTGTTTTAACATGCTGGTTCGGCGGGCAGCGCTTAAATGAAAAAAAGCCTGCCGGCTCTTTTGCCGGCAGGCTGTAATGTTTTTAGCGTGGCAGGATATCAACTGTAGTTTCAGCGTGGTTGTAGTTTCGTCCGAACTTTTGCAGCTCTGCGGTGATTCTGTGAGTGCCTGCGTTTGGAAGCGTTTTCCGAACCATGACCAGTTTGAACTCAGAAGAGCTGAAAGCGTAAACCGGCACTCTGACCGTTTGCCCGTCATTTAAAATCTGTGTATAGCTCAGCGTTCTGCCGTTCAGCGAATCTCTCGTATTCGCATGGAATCGGTATGGGAAGTTAAATTCAACATAGCTTGAACCGACAAAAGAGTTCGGTTTGTAAGTGACTTCAATGTCTGAAGTTGTCCACTCTTTGTTGCTGTCAACCGTTTCGACATGCAGCGTCGGAGCGTTTCTGTAAAAAGTGGCGCTCGCTTCCTCTGTCGGAAGAAGGAAAGAAAACAATGCTGCCGAAGTTAATAGGCCGACTCCCATTTTTCCGATAAATTTACGTTTTAACATGTACTTACCCCTCCTAATGAACGTTTTAAAAAAAAGATGAAAAAGGAAATAAATAAGTTCATAATCCACTATATTCCTTTTCCTGTCCCATCAATCTATCACCGTTTACCAATCAAGTAAATATTTTTCGAGGAAAATTCTAAAAACTTTTAAAAAATGCATGATATGTAAAGAAAAATACAGCAGAACGGCTGCCGACAATTTCATGCCGGCAGGCCGAACATTGGTTTAACGAGGAACAATCTCCAAAGTTGTTTCAGCATGGTTGATGTTTTTTCCATTTTGCTGCAGTTCAGCAGTAATTCTGTGAGTGCCTGCGTTTGGAAGCGTTTTCCGGACCATGACCAGTTTGAACTCAGAAGAGCTTAAAGCATAGACAGGGACACGGACCGTTTGTCCGTCATTTAAAATTTGTGTATAGTCAAGCGTTTTTCCATTTAGTGTATCTCTTGTGCTTGCATGAAAACGGTACGGGAAATGAAATTCAACATAGCTTGAACCGACAAACGCGTTTGGTCTATAAGTAATTTCAATGTCTGAAGTTGACCACTCTTTATTGCTGTTAATGGTTTTTGCTTCAAGCACAGGCTTCTGAGTCGGGTTATCCGGTTGCGGATTATCCGGCTGCGGTTTTTGAGGCGGCTGCGGCTTAGGTGACGGCTTGAATGGCGGCGGACAAAAGATCGGTCCTCTAAAATGATTTGTTTTCACCTCTTGAGCATTTGCCCCTTGGGTAGGAATGATAAATGAAAACAATGCTGCAGAAGCTAATAGACCAACACTGATTTTGCGAATGAATTTTCGTTTAAGCATCGATAAGTTCCTCCTAAATGCAATGTTAAAGTTAAAGTAGAGGACGTCCTATTATGTTCAAGAAAAGGTAGAAACGAGATCGCGATCAACTATATTCCTTTTCTTGTTTAATTAATCTATCATCATTTACCATACAAGTAAATATTTTTAGATAAATTTCTAAAAAAAATTAGTGTAAATTGATAGTTTTCTGTCAATTGTTGGCCTTTTTTTATAAAAAGGAGTCGTATAAAGAACAAAATGGGTAATTATGTATATTGTGTTGCAGTTCCTTGAGGGGCGTTTTAATATAAAATAAAAAGGGATTAGGGGGATGGATGATGCAAGACATTCAGTTGTTTTTGGCCGGGGATTCAACGGTTTGCGACTATGATGGGGGCAGGGCGCCGCGTGCAGGCTGGGGACAGAAAATTGACGCGTTTTTAAGCGACGGTGTTTTGATCCGAAATGAAGCGGCATCAGGAAGAAGCTCTAGAAGCTTTATTGAAGAAGGCAGGCTGGAGCGAATCATGACACAGATCCGAAGCGGTGATTATTTGTTTGTCCAGTTCGGTCATAACGATCAAAAATTGGATGATCGCTATACAGAGCCATACACAACTTACAAGCAGCATTTGCGCCGTTACATTGATGACGCCCGGTTAAAGAAAGCCAATCCGGTCCTGATTACACCGGTCCAGAGAAGATCATTTGAAAGCGATGGCCGGTTCAAAAATACCCATGGCGACTATCCTGATGCGATGATACAGCTTGCGGAAGAGCTTCGGGTGCCGCTCATCGATCTCGCCTTCAAAAGCCGTCAATTGCTCGAATCGATGGGACCGGAAGCTTCCAAAAAGCTGTTTTTATGGCTTGAACCGGGGGAACACCCCAACTATCCGGACGGAGCCAGGGATGACACGCACTTTTGCGACTTTGGGGCAAATGAAATCGCTAAGCTTGTTGCGCAGGGAATAAAAGAAGCGGGAATTCCTTTATAAAAAAGTCTACTTGAGAATAATTTTCAATTATTTTTCAAAATTTTTGCACTTCCGATGTCAAACTGTGATACGATCAATCTCGTAAAGATTTTCAAAAGGAGTGCACATCATCCTATGATACGCCGCTTTTTTTCATACTATAAACCTCATAAACGTCTATTTTTCATCGATTTTAGCAGCGCGATCATCGTCGCACTGCTGGAGCTGGCTTTTCCCCTAGTCGTTCAGTGGTTCATCGATACGCTGATTCCTGGGGGAGACTGGCTTGAAATCGTCTGGGTAAGCATCGGCCTCTTACTGATTTACTTGCTCAGCACAGGACTGCAGTACATTGTCAATTATCTCGGGCATAAGCTAGGCATCAACATCGAAACAGATATGCGCCAGGAGCTTTTCCAACATGTACAGCGCCAATCTTTCCGCTACTTTGACAATACAAAAACGGGACATATCATCAGCCGCATCACAAATGATCTGTTTGATATCGGAGAGCTGGCCCATCACGGACCGGAAGATTTGTTCATCGCCGTGATGACCTTTTTAGGTGCATTTTGGATTATGCTGACGATTAATGTGAAGCTTGCATTGGTTGCTGTTTTGTTTGTGCCGTTATTGATTATATTAATCACTTATTCAAATATTAGAATGAACCGCGCTTGGCGCCAGATGTACAGCGAAATCGCCGATGTGAACGCCAGGGTTGAGGACAGCGTTTCAGGTGTTCGCGTCGTTCAATCTTTTACGAATGAGCGATTTGAGATTTCCCGGTTTTTAAAGAACAATCAAAAGTTCCGCAAGGCGAAGCTGAAAGGCTACAAAACGATGGCTCTCACGACTGCCGGAACCTTTTTGATGACGCGGCTGATGATTCTGGCAGTGCTTGTGTTCGGAGCTTGGCTCAGTTTTTCCGGGAATATGTCATACGGGGAATTCGTCGGATTTGTTCTTTATGTCAACGTGTTGTTTAAGCCGATTGATAAAATCAGCGCCATTTTGGAGCTTTATCCTAAAGGAATGGCAGGATTTAAGCGGTTTACGGAGTTGATCGATACAAAGCCGCAGATTGTCGACCGCAAAGATGCGATTGATGTCACGGCGTTGGAAGGAAACATCGTCTTCAAGAATGTGACGTTCGGCTATGAGAAACATAAACCTGTCCTGCAAGGCATCGATCTGTCAATAACAGCCGGAGAAACGGTTGCTTTTGTCGGGCCGTCGGGAGCTGGCAAAACGACGATCAGCTCGCTGATTCCGCGTTTTTACGATATAGACGGCGGAGCCATCACAATTGACGGCATCGATATTCGCGATATGACAAAACGCTCTCTCCGTTCGCAAATCGGCATCGTCCAGCAGGATGTGTTTCTTTTTACGGGGACGCTCCGTGAAAATATTGCCTACGGAAAACTGGATGCGACAGATGAAGAAATTCAGCGGGCCGCCAAAATGGCGCATTTGGAACAGCTGATCGAGTCCCTTCCCGACGGTTATGAAACCCAGGTCGGCGAAAGGGGACTGAAGCTGTCAGGGGGCCAAAAGCAGAGGATCGCAATCGCCAGGATGTTTCTAAAAAACCCGCCGATTCTCATATTGGACGAAGCCACATCAGCACTTGACACAGAGACGGAACAAGTGATTCAAAACGCTTTGACAGAACTCGCAAAAGACAGGACGACGCTTGTCATTGCCCACAGACTTGCCACGATCCGCAATGCCGACCGGATTGTGGTCGTCACAGAAAACGGAATCGCAGAAGAAGGAACACATGATGAACTTGTTGAGCGCGGCGGTATTTTCGCGAATCTTCATCGTGTACAGTACCAGTAGTCGTAAATGATATGAAACAGGCAAGCCCATGTTTGGGCTTGCTTTTTTAAGGGCAAAAGACCTTGAAAAGAGAGAGAACCGATGCTACACTTTCGTTATATACTATCGATATCGGATTTCGATATTGAGTTTCGTCAAAGGGGGTGCGGTATTGGAAGATAAGGTATTGCGAAAGCTATTTCTAGGATTTATTCAAATTCATATCCTGCACCACGCCAGCGAACACCCGATTTTCGGATTGTGGATGCTTGAGGAATTGAAAGAGCATGGATATAACATCAGTGCGGGAACGCTGTATCCGATCCTTCATTCAATGGAATCTGACGGACTTCTTCGAAAAGAAGAACAGAATGTGGACGGGAAAATCAGAAAATACTACTCAACCACGGAAAAAGGAGCAAGCGTACTGAAGGAAGCAAGATTGAAAGCATATGAACTGTTTAAAGAAATTAAAGAATAGAGGAGTGGAATGATGACAAAGCATAAAGCGGACAGAAGCTTGAAGTCGCTGCTTGAAGTTCTATTCGTTTCAACCAGGCTTGGATTGACATCATTTGGAGGTCCAATCGCCCATTTAGGATATTTTCATGCCGAATATGTCCGGAAAAGAAAATGGATGGACGAAAAAAACTATGCCGATCTGGTCGCTTTATGCCAGTTTCTGCCCGGCCCTGCCAGCAGCCAGGTGGGGATCGGAATCGGCGTGATGCGCGCCGGTATCATCGGCGGAATCTTAGCGTTCATCGGGTTTACTCTCCCATCTGTCATAGCACTCGTATTATTTGCCATGATTCTGCAAGGCTTTGATATCGGGACAGCCGGCTGGATTCATGGGTTGAAAATCGTAGCTGTAGCCGTAGTCGCCCATGCCATTATGGGTATGGCGCAAAAGCTGACACCTGATAAAAGGCGCAAGGTGATCGCGCTGTTTGCTCTAGTCGCCACCCTTCTCTGGCAGACAGCTTTTACACAGGTCGGAGTCATCCTGCTCGCCGCTTTTGCCGGATATCTTATCTATAAAGAGCAAGTTGAAACGGATGATGCCGTCATGCAGTTTCCTGTGTCGCGCCGGTTTGCGGCGGTTTGTCTCAGCTTGTTTTTCGGACTTCTCATTCTGCTGCCGGTGCTCAGGGAAATGACATCTTCCGGCTGGATTGCTATGTTTGACAGCTTTTACAGGTCGGGCTCTTTGGTTTTCGGAGGAGGGCATGTGGTCTTGCCGTTATTAGAACGGGAATTTGTACCGACGGGATGGTTAAGCGAAGAAGCATTTTTGGCCGGGTATGGAGCCGCCCAAGCTGTTCCGGGGCCTTTGTTTACATTTGCTGCATATCTTGGTGCGGTGATCAGCGGCTGGCAAGGCGGATTGCTCGCCACAGCGGCGATTTTTCTGCCGGCGTTCCTGCTGATTCTGGGGACGCTGCCCTTCTGGGATACGCTGCGCCGCAATCCTAAAGTAAAAGGCGCTTTAATGGGAGTGAATGCAGCCGTTGTGGGAATATTGATTTCCGCATTTTATCATCCGATCTGGACCAGCTCCATATTGGCGCCGATCGATTTTGCATTCGCTGCAGTTTTGTTCAGCCTGCTTGTCTACTGGAAGCTCCCGCCGTGGATCATCGTTGCAGCCGGTGCAGCCGGCGGTGCGTTGATGCAGCTGATGTAAGGGGAAAAGGCTGCCGACAATTTCGGCAGCCTTTTTTCTCGTATCAACGGTGTTCTTTTCCGATTTCGGGAAGCACCGTTTTGGCGATATTTTCGTCCAGTTTTTCATAGTCGTAGTAATGAATCGCATCATATAATTCTTCGCGCGTCTGCATGTCATCAAGCACACCCTTTTGCGTGCCTTTTTCGAAAATCTCCGCGAAGACCCGCTCATAAGCTTTCGCGGCAGCGCGCAGGGAAGTTACCGGGTAAATAACCATGCTGCAGCCGAGCATTTGGAATTCGTCAGCCGTGTAATAAGGCGTTTTTCCGAATTCGGTCATATTGGCCAGGAGCGGCGCTTTAATGGAAGAAGCCATTTCCTGGAACTCAGCTGCGCTCGTTAATGCCTCCGGAAAGATGGCATCGGCTCCCGCGTCGGCATATAAATTGGCGCGTCTGACGGCGGCTTCCATCCCTTCCGCTGCTTTTGCATCCGTGCGTGCTACGACGACGAGCGAAGGGGCGGTTTCTTTTATCGCTCTAATTTTTGCGATCATGTCTTCTGCCGGTACAAGCGTTTTTCCGTTTAAATGTCCGCATTTTTTAGGCATCTGCTGATCTTCGATTTGAACGGCTGCGACCCTGCTCTCAGCCATTTCGGCCGCCGTGCGCGCCGCATTTAGGACACCGCCGTAGCCGGTGTCGATATCGACCAAAAGCGGAAGATTTGCGGCTCTCACAAGTTCGCTGGCTTTTTCAGCGATTTCCTGGGAGTGTATCATTCCGAGGTCGGGGAGGCCGCGGCTTGCCGTGTAGGCCGCCCCGGAGAGATAGAGCGCTTTGAAGCCGATGTTTTTTGCGGTAATAGCTGCCATCCCGTCATGAACACCGGGTATTTTCAAAATATCAGGCGCTTTCATCAGCTTTCTGAATGCATTGGCCAGTTCTTCCTGAGTTGATTGTTTCGAGACAATCCACATATTCAAAACCTCCTAAATCACAAACAATTCCATAAAGTCCGGCACAGGTGTACCGCTTAATTGGTGAGGATCATTCAGCAGGGCGTTGATTCTTTCCGCTTGCCCCGCCGGAAAGCGCGTTTTTAAATTATTGATAAATTTGTCTTTTAAGAGCGGGATGCCCTCATGGCGGCGGCGCCGATGACCAATCGGGTATTCGACCGCGATTTTTTCCGAATGTGTGCCGTCTTTATAAAACACTTGAACAGCATTGGCGATCGAGCGTTTTTCCGGATCGAGATAATCGGTAGAATACTGTTTGTTTTCGACTGTCGTCATTTTTTCGCGCAGCCTGTCGATCTCCGGATTTTGCGCGGTTTCGTCTTCATAATGGTCAGCGGTAATATCGCCGTAGATCAGTCCGATCGCTGTTATATACTGAAGGCAGTGATCACGGTCAGCCGGATTGTGTAATTCGCCTGTTTTGTCGATAATCCGGATGGCCGATTCGTGCGTCGTGATCACGATTTGGTCGATGTCATCTAGTCTGTCCTTCACTTCAGGGTGAAGCCTGATCGCGGCCTCAGCAGCCGTTTGGGCGTGGAATTCAGCCGGATATGAAATTTTAAAAAGGACATTTTCGATGACATAAGAGTCGAGTGGTCTCGCGAGCGTCAATTCTTTTCCGCCGAATAAGACATCCTGAAAACCCCACATTGGAGCGGACAAAGCGGTTTTATATCCCATTTCGCCTTTCAAGGTCATCATCGCGAGCCTTACGCCGCGGCTGGTCGCATCACCTGCTGCCCAGGACTTTCGCGAGCCGGTATTCGGAGCGTGGCGGTACGTTCGCAGGCTTGAATTATCGACCCAGGCTTGGGAGACGGCGTTGACAACATCCTGTTTTGTGCCCCCCAATAGTGAGCATGCCACAGCAGTGGAGGCGACTTTTACGAATAGCACATGGTCAAGTCCGTTTCTGTTTAAGCTGTTTTCGAGAGCAAGGACGCCTTGAATTTCATGAGCCTTAACAATGGCCGTTAAGACATCGTTAATCGTGAGCGGTTCCTTGCCCGCCGCGAGCCGCTGCCTGCTGACATAGTCGGCGCAGGCTAAAATCGCTCCAAGGTTATCTGACGGGTGGCCCCATTCGGCCGCCAGCCATGTGTCATTATAATCGAGCCAGCGGATCATGCAGCCGATATTGAAGGCGCCGTGAACAGGATCGAGCTCAAATTGCGTTCCCGGGACGCGGGTGCCGTTCGGGACGACCGTACCCGGGGCAATCGGGCCGAGATGTTTGGCGCATTCCGGATATTTGAGCGCCAAAATGCCGCAGCCCAGTGTATCCATTAAGACGTAACGGGCGGTTTCAATTGCTTCTTCGCTTGAAATCTTGGCATTTACCGTATAGTCGGCGATCTCTTCCAGCAATTGATCACAATTTTGGAGCGTTTGACTTTCTGTTTTCATAATATCTATCTCCCTTCTTTCTGAATCAAAGCGAACTATGGATGAAGATGACGCGGTCCGGTATAGTGAACTCTCGGGCGGAACAGCCTGTTATCTTCGTGCTGTTCAATGACATGCGCGCTTAGACCGACCGACCGTGCCGCGAAGAATATCGGAGTATAGAGATCGATCGGTATGCCGAGCAGGTAATAGACCGGAGCCGCATAGTAGTCGAGGTTCGGATAAAGGCCTTTTTCTTCGCGCATCAGCTTTTCGCCGGCATCGCACATCTCATATAAATCCTGTCTGCCGGTTTTATGAGAAAGCGAATAGAGCGCTTTTTTCAGCAAGGCTGCACGCGGGTCCATCTTTCTCATATAGACGCGGTGCCCAAAGCCCATGATTTTTTCTTTTTTGCTTAACTTATGCTCAATCAGCTTGCAGAAGCCGGATTTTGTTTCTCCTTCGAGCAGCATGTACATCACCGCTTCATTCGCACCGCCGTGCAAATGTCCTTTAAGCGATGCTGCAGCGCCTGTGAAAGCACCGTATATGTCTGTGTTTGTCGATGCGATGACTCTTGCGGCAAATGTGGAGTTCGGCATTTCGTGCTCACTGTACAGCATTAATGTCTGATCAAAGACGGCTGTTTCTTGGGGAGTCGGTTCTTTTTCCGTCAGCATATATAAAAAGTTCTGGCTGAATGAAAGCTGTTTATCAGGTGTAATGATATTTTTCTGGTGAAGGATGCGGTAGCTGTTGGCGGTAATATTCGGAACCTGTGCGATCAAGCGTAGCGCTTTGCTTCTGTTTGCCGCTTGAGACCTGTCATTCAATTCAGGATCATATCCTGCCAAAGCGGAAATCCCGGTTCGGAGCGCATCCATCGGATGGGTATTATTCGGAAGCGACTTCAGAATGGTATAGATTCCGCCGGGCAGTTCATACGAATTTTTTAAAGCGCTTTCAATTCCTTTTAATTCCATTGGATCTGGCAGCTTATCTTGAAGGAGAAGATAGACGAGGTCAAGATATGTTTTTTGTTCTGCAAGTTCGATTAAATCATAGCCTTTAATGACGATTTGTTCCGCTTCCGTATCTAAGAAAGAAATATTCGTTTCCCCAGCGATAACGCCTTCTAATCCCGGTTTAAATACACCTTGTTTGCCCATTTTTCCACCTCTTATTCGTTTTTTAACTTTTGTGTCAAAAACGTGCTGTGAGAATGGCATTGGCTGTTCAGCGGATTAGTATGAACGTTCCAGGGTTTCTTCAATGGAACGTAAGCTTCGTTTAATGTGGGAACGCATGGCGGCTTCTGCCAAAACGCTGTTTTTTTCTTTGACGGCATTAAAAATGTCCAAATGTTCATTGAAAGATACAGACGGTTTGTAGTCAGGATTTTTGTATCCGCTGATTCTGCGATACCGTTCAATCCTGCTTTCAAGCTGATCCAGAAAACGTTTTGCGGTTGCATTTGTGCTGATGGCGTGCAAGATGGAATGAAATTCTGATCCGTATTTGACAGTATCTGTTTTGCGGCCCTTTACGGCAGCCAGCTTCATTAGTTCGATGCGGTCTTCAAGCTGATGAAGGCTCTCCGGTGTCACCAGCTGTGCGGCTTCGGCAGTGAGTAGTCCTTCAAGCGCTTCGCGCACTTTAAAAACCTCTTTAGCTTCAGCGAGCGAAATCGGGCATACGCGAAGCCGGCCGTTCGGCTGTTTACTGACCAATCCTTCAAGCTCCAGCCGGTAAAGAGCCTGGCGAAGAGGAGTTCGGCTGATGTTTAAACCCTTTGCAAGACTGTCTTCAGCAAGCTGTTCAGAGGGAGGGTATTCAAGTTCGATGATTTTCGTTCTTAATTCGTTGTAAGCGTAATCACTTGCAGACTGTCTTTTGACTGGATTTGAAGAGTGCATGAAAAAAGCTTTCGCCTCCTTTTTTCAGAATATAATTATTATTGTATACAATAATACAGATATGTCAATGTCATCCACGGAAGACCAAAAATATAATTGAAGATCAGCATCTCAATCAAGGCGCATTCATTTTCTGGCATTTCGTCTTTTTAAAATGGTAAAATATATCACAATCGACAAAGAGGCGATTCGCCTTTGTGCAAAAAGGAGGTCACCCAAAAATGAATCAAGCTCACGAACCCCTCCCGCTCGAATTTTACAACAAACCAACAATTGAACTCGCCCAATCCCTGTTAGGCTGTCTTCTCGTCAAAGAAACAGAAGAAGGGCCTGCTTCAGGATATATTGTGGAGACAGAGGCTTATAAAGGACCCGGGGACAGAGCGGCGCACAGCTACGGCAACCGCCGGACGAAACGTACGGAAATCATGTATCATGAAGCCGGCGTGGTCTATACGTATACCATGCACACCCACACACTCATCAATGTTGTAAGCGGAGGAGCCGATGAACCTGAGGCCGTGCTGATCAGAGCGCTTGAACCCCATGAAGGCCTCGCGCTGATGGAGAAGCGAAGGAGCGGAAAGAAACCGCGCGATTGGACGAACGGACCGGGAAAGCTGACAAAGGCGCTTTCCATCACGATGAACGATTACGGCAGACCGCTGACGGCGCCGCCGCTTTATATTGTAAAAGGGTATGAACCCCAGGACATTTTGAGCGGTCCGCGAATTGGCATTGACAACTCAGGTGAAGCGAGGGAATACCCTTGGCGATTCTGGATAAAAGGGAACCGCTATGTCTCAAGATAGTTAAAAGGTTTGGCTCCCGTTCATCAGGGAAAACAGTAAAAAAACAGGAGGGAGCCAAGCCATGAAAAAAATGTTTAAAAGCGCCGTCAAATGGGCGCCTGTCATCTATCCGATCGCATGGAAAATCATCAAAAACCGAAGAGAGAAAAAGAATCTGAAAGCCGGTTAAACCGGCTTTTTTTCTTGGAGAAAGGCCAAATTGACTTGAAAGCGCAACCATAATAGAATTTACTTAACTATGAGACAAATTTCACAAAAAGAATGAATATACCTCAGTGTATGGGTTTGTTCTCGGTTCAAGTATCTTAGTGGGAGGGTCTTTTTCTATGCTCAATGCTCGGCTTAAGCTTATCCTCGGCGAATTGATAGGAGCAGAATTACCGTTAACAAGCACATATTTGGCCAATGAGCTAAATGTGACCTCTCGGACGATCAGGTCAGATGTGAAAGAATTAGACCGGCTTCTCTCCAAAAACGGCGCTGCCGTCCAATCGATCAGAGGTGCAGGCTATCGGCTCTCCATCCAGAATGACCGCCTCTTTCGCCAGCTTCTGCAGCACACCTTTCATGAAGAGCTTTCTACTCCCGTTTTTCCGAATGAGCGTATTCTCTATTTATTAAAAAGGCTTCTCTTAACTGAGGAGTATGTCAAACTTGAAGATTTAGCCGATGAGATGTTTATCAGCAAATCGACGGTCCAAAACGATATGAGAGATGTGAAGAAAAGGCTTAAACCTTACAACATTGAACTGAAGATCAAACCGAATTATGGCTTTAAGCTGAAGGGAGATGAGATGAAGCTGCGATCCTGCATCGCAGAGCACCTTTTTCCAAAGCGGGAAACGGATATTGATATTATGAATACCCGGATATCCATTCTCCCAAAAGAAGAGCTTGCTATGATCCGTCAGACGATTTTAGAAAAAATAAGCGAAGAACAAATTTCTCTTTCAGATATCGGACTAAACAATCTTCTCATTCACGTCGCCATTGCATGCAAACGTATCCGCAGCGGCAAACATGTTTCTCTTTATTCCAAAGATGTAAAGGAGATTATGAATCATAAAGAATATGAAGTGGCGAGGGCGATTGTCCGCACTCTTGAACAAAAGCTGCAAGTGGCATTTCCGGAAAAAGAAACAGCATACATCGCCATTCATCTGCTTGGCGCGAAAAGGACGGTTATGGCCTCCATTCGCAGCGATACAATCGAAAACATGATGGATGAAGAGACAGACCGGCTGACGCAATTGATCATGAAAGCCATCGATCAAAAATTTACCCTCGGCATTGGAAATGACAAAGAATTAAAAATCGGTCTCGGCCTTCACCTGAAACCGGCTTTGAATCGCTGCAGATACGGCATGAATATCAGAAATCCGATGCTGGATGCAATTAAAGCCAATTATCCGCTCGCATTTGAAGCAGGGATTCAAGCCGGTGAAGTCATCAAAAAAGAGACGGGGTTTGACATTCAGGAAAGCGAAGTCGGCTATCTCGCCCTGCATATCGGCGCAGCCATGGAAAGACAAAACATGAACAGGCCCTCAAAACGCTGTATGATTGTCTGTGCGTCAGGAGCCGGAAGCGCCATGCTGCTTCAGGACAGACTGCGGGCAACATTCGGTTCAAAGCTTGAGATTCTTGGAACGGTTGATTACTACAAGCTGAATCTAATGTCGCTCCATGCACTCGACTTTGTCATCAGCACCATACCGCTGTCCGATGAGCTTCCCATTCCGGTGATTCAAGTGAACACAATACTGGGAGGGGGAGATTTAACGAAAATAGAACAAATGCTTGCCGAAGATGACGGAATCGCTTCGACATATACGAAAAAAGAGCTCGTCTTTTTGCAGGAAAGTCTGTCTTCAAGAGA
This sequence comes from Bacillus haynesii, assembly GCF_014042035.1. Classification (NCBI taxonomy): domain Bacteria; kingdom Bacillati; phylum Bacillota; class Bacilli; order Caryophanales; family Bacillaceae; genus Bacillus; species Bacillus haynesii. The sequence goes on from NZ_CP059494.1 coordinate 3,320,276, forward strand.
GGATGTCCTCCGCTTTCTGTGCGGAAAAGTGACGCAATCGGGGCTTGCAGACGCGGAGCTTGAAGCCTCCGTCTTTGAACGTGAAGCCGTTGCGCCCACTTGCTTCGGCAATCTGGTAGCGATTCCGCATCCGATGACACCAAAAACCGATTCGACTTTTTGGGCGGTTTGCACGCTGCAAAAACCGATAGTCTGGGAGAATAAGAGGGTTCAATTCGTTTGCCTTCTTTGCGTGGAAAAGGACAATACAGCAAATTTGCAAGAGATGTACAAATTTTTGGGCCGTGTTTTAGATGACAGGGCGATTGTCCGGGAGCTTCTGAAATGCAAAACGTACGGGGAGTTTATGTCCGTCTTCAAAAAAAGCGGGCCGGCTCATCGATATGCTAAATGAAGATGTCCCCTTGTCTTTTTTCCTCTTCGCTGAGGAAAATCATTAAGTGTATATGAAAACGGTTTCATTATATGATGGAACTGTAAAAGAGATCAGACACGATACGTAAAAGGGGGACATATGAACATGAATATCTTATTAGCTTGCGCTGCAGGAATGTCAACGAGTCTGCTTGTGACGAAAATGGAAAAAAGTGCAGAGGAACAAGGCAAAGACTATAAAATCTGGGCCGTTTCCGGAGGAGAGGTTCAGAATCATATCGATAAAGCCGACGTATTGCTTCTTGGCCCGCAAGTCCGTTACATGCTCCCGCAATTAAAAAAATTAGGAGAATCGAAAGGTGTACCCGTCGATGTCATCAATACGGTCCATTACGGAACTTGTAATGGAGCAGAAGTGTTAAAATCCGCCGAACAGCTTGCCGGCTCTTAAAGGAGGCGGCACAAGTGAATAAGTTTAATGCGTTTTTAGAGGAGAAGGTCATGCCGGTTGCCGGCAGAATTGCCGCTCAGCGCCATTTGCAGGCTCTCAGAGACGGTATTATTCTGACCATGCCATTAATCATTATCGGATCGCTGTTTCTCATTTTAGCCAATTTGCCGATTCCGGGATATCCGGAATTCATGGCGGGGATTTTCGGCGATCAATGGGCTGAGAAATTAAGCTACCCGGTTAATGTCAGCTTTGACATTATGGCGCTGATCGCCACGTTCGGTATCGCGTACCGCCTGGCGGAAAAATACGATATTGATGCTCTGTCATCGGGCGCCATTGCCGTAGCAGCTTTTCTGCTTGCGACCCCATACCAGATTCCGTTCACACCTGAAGGCGCAACAGAGGAAATTTTAGTGTCGGGCGGCATCCCGATTTCATTAATGGGAAGCAAAGGTCTGTTTGTCGGCATGCTGATCGCGATGTTCTCCACTGAGGTTTACCGCTGGGTCGTTCAAAAGGATATTGTCGTCAAAATGCCGGACGGCGTACCGCCGGCTGTCAGCAAATCATTTATCGCTCTGATTCCGGGATTCGCCGTTATCGGCTCGATCTGGGTGGCGCGCCTTTTAATTGAAATGACGCCGTTTGAAAGCCTTCATAATGTTGTCAACGTACTTTTAGGCACACCTCTTTCCATCCTTGGAGGCAGTCTCGGCGGAAGCCTTATAGCCGAAACCGTGAAAATGCTGCTGTGGTCCTGCGGCCTCCATGGAGCAAACATTGTCGGCGGAGTGATGTCGCCGATTTGGTACGGTGCGATGGACGAAAACCGTCTCGCTTTCCAAGCCGGTGAAGCGCTCCCGAACATATTTACGACGCAGTTTTTTGAGATTTGGATTAACATCGGCGGCAGCGGTGCTACTTTGGCTTTGGTCATTACGATGTTTCTTAGGGCGCGAAGCAAGCAAATGAAACAGCTCGGCAGACTCGCCATCGGTCCCGCTGTCTTTAACATCAACGAACCGATTATTTTCGGCATGCCGATCGTCATGAATCCGATGCTGTTGATTCCGTTCATCGTGTCGCCGCTGCTAATGATAACGGCAACCTATATTGGAATGAGCACAGGTCTTGTCGCGAAGCCGGCTGGGATTGCCGTGCCGTGGACGATGCCGCCCGGTTTCTCCGGCTATTTGGCAACAGGAGGAAAAATTTCCGGAGCGGTCATGCAGCTGATTAACCTGTTGATCTCGTTTGTCATATACTATCCGTTCTTTAGAATGTGGGATAAACAAAAGCTGAAAGAAGAGAGCGAACTGGAGGCCGGAACGGCCGCAACCGACGGTCAACAGGTCAGTGTATAGAAAAGGGGTGCCAAGATGTCCGAGGAATTGGAACGAACGATATTTCAAATTATCCTTCACGGAGGAAACGGCAGGAGCTTTTGCATGGAAGCGATAGCCGAAGCTAAAAAGGGAGATTTCGCAGCTGCAAAAGAAAAGATCCGGGCAGCTGACGAAGAACTGATCAAGGCGCATCACTTTCAGACAGCTTTGATCCAAAATGAAGCGAAGGGGGCGAAAACCGAACCTTCACTGCTCATGATTCATGCCCAAGATCATTTAATGAATGCGATGACCATGAAAGATTTGGCCGCGGAGATTGTCGAGCTCTATGAAAAAATGAATGTCCACGGAGGTGTCAATTGATGAAAAAAGGATTGAAAATCGTAACAATTGGCGGAGGTTCGAGTTATACGCCCGAGCTTGTCGAGGGATTAATCAAACGGCATGACGAGCTTCCGGTCAGCGAGCTCTGGCTCGTCGATATACCGGAAGGGGAGGAAAAACTCAATATCGTCGGCACGCTGGCGAAGCGAATGGTCGAAAAAGCAGGCGTCCCGATCGAAGTCCATCTGACGCTCGACCGCAGGGAGGCTTTAAAAGACGCTGATTTTGTCACGACGCAATTCCGCGTCGGCTTGCTCGAAGCGAGAGCAAAAGATGAACGAATTCCATTAAAATACGGGGTGATCGGTCAGGAAACAAATGGCCCGGGCGGTCTTTTCAAAGGGCTTCGCACCATTCCGGTCATCCTTGAGATTGCAAAAGACATCGAAGAACTGTGTCCTGACGCGTGGCTTGTCAACTTTACCAACCCGGCAGGCATGGTGACCGAAGCGCTGCTCCGCTATTCAAATTTGAAAAAAGTCGTCGGGCTCTGCAATGTGCCGATCGGCATGAAGATGGGGGTTGCAAAAGCACTCGATGTTGATGAAAGCCGCATAGACATTCAGTTTGCAGGATTAAATCATATGGTGTTCGGACTCGACGTTTTCCTTGACGGCGTCAGTGTCAAAGACAAAGTGATCGAAGCGATGGCAGATCCTGAAAATGCGATGACGATGAAAAATATCTCCGGAGAATCGTGGGAACCGGACTTTATCCGCGGCCTTGGCCTGATTCCGTGCGGCTACCACCGCTACTACTATAAAACACAGGAAATGCTTGAACATGAACTGGAGGCTTCAAAAACGGAAGGAACGCGTGCAGAGGTCGTTCAGCAAGTTGAAAAGGAATTGTTTGAGCTGTATAAAGATCCGGAGCTGGCGATCAAACCGCCCCAGCTTGAAAAGCGCGGCGGCGCATATTACAGTGATGCCGCCTGCAACTTGATCAGCTCGATTTACAATGACAAGCACGACATTCAACCTGTCAATACGATGAATAATGGAGCGATCGCGAGCATTCCGGATGACTCCGCAGTGGAAGTCAACTGTGTCATGACGAAAAACGGGCCGAAACCGATCGCGGTCGGAGATTTGCCTGTCACCGTGAGAGGTCTTGTCCAGCAAATCAAATCGTTCGAACGCGTTGCGGCTGAAGCGGCTGTTACAGGCGATTACAACACCGCACTTGTGGCCATGACAATCAACCCGCTCGTTCCGTCCGACAAAATTGCGAAACAAATACTGGACGAAATGCTTGAAGCGCATAAACAGCATCTTCCGCAGTTTTTTAGATCTGTAGAAGCATAGGGAATAGATTTGAGGTTCCGGTGTGTCAGCCGGAACCTTTTCATTGTTATAGGCGCCGCCGTTCCCGCCTGGCTCGGCGAAACAGCGGCCGTCCCATTCATACTACATATTTGCGCTCGCTTCTTTTTCTTTTATCAGATCTGACCGCCGGGCTTTGGCAAGCTGAGTAAATATGAGAATGCCGATACCCGCAATGATTTCGATGAAGCCGCCGATTGCGATCACGCCTCCTGCACCAAGCGTTTTTGCGGCATACCCGCAGGCAATAGCCCCTAAAGGAAGCGATAGATTTGTGATCATATGGATGACTGCAAACACTTGAGGCTGGTCATCCCCTTCGACAGATGTCTGGATAATCGTAAATTCGGGGACATTGATCGAGCTGATGGCTGCCCCGAATGCAAAGGCGGCGAGAAAGACGAGCGGCAGGAAAGTATTCAGTCCAGCGATAAAATAAGCTGCCCCTTCAAGAATGCCTGCCGTAATAAAAAGGAGTCCGTACCTGTTGATTTTTACTTTTGCAAGGATAAATCCAAGTAAAAATGCTCCTCCTGCCGTCGTTGCCTTCAGCAGCGAGTGGATGAACGGCGTTCCGTTTAAATCCTCTGCAACATATACAGCAGAAAGGGCTTCCCAGGGTGAAGCCGCCAGGTTCATGAAGATGCAATAAATCGCCAGCGGATATAATATTTTGTGGTTTTTCACCAATGTAAATCCTCTTTTTAATCTCGCAAAATATGTACCTCTTTGAGCAAGGGACTCAGATTGTGATTGATTCCGGGTGATGCTGTATTTGATGCAAAGCACGAATAGGCCCGATATGATATAAAAGATAAATGAAAAGACCAAAGTCGTTGCAGGACCAATAAAAGTCAGCAGCACTCCGCATAATGTAACGGCTCCCAGCCTGATGATTTCTGAAGAAGACTGGAGAATCGCATTGGCTTTTTGGATGAGATTTTCGTTCACGATCTGCGGAATCAGCGTAATCGATGCCGGGTTATATGTCGCCCCTGTTGCCGAATGGATGATCATGAGCCCTAATACAAACCACATCGGTGAAAAGCCGTTTAAGTAGCAAATCGGTATTGTAATGACGACGGCTGCTCTTGTTAAATCCGAAAAATACATCCAGAATTTCAGGGCGCTTCTTTTGACTAATGGCCCTGTAATCGGCGCCAAAAAGGCTTCGGGGAGGAAAGTGACGGCAAGAAGCAAGGAGGTGCCGATTGCACCTTTTCCGTCAAAGATTAAAAACCATAAAATAGAGTTGAAGGCAAAACAGTCAGCCGAGATTTTGATTAGCCTGGAGATGAAAAGGAACGTGTAATTCTTTTCCCAGACGCTCAATTTTGTTTGATCCATCGTTCAGCGTCCTTTCTTGATTTGCGTATTACATGAGAACGGATAATCTCTCCTTTCTGGTATGATTATTGATAATTTTAACATAAAATATATAAAATGGAATCGTTTTGTGCTGGAGGATTGACAAGGCGTAATGAAAAAGAGGGGGAGTGGTGTGGAAACAGAGCCCGCCGCCGGCACATTTCGCGATAAGGGTGCAAGCCCTCTTTTTTGCAAAAGAGAGCTTAAACCGCTTAGCAGGACTGGCTGACTTTATCAACTTCAACTGTCCAGCCGAATGTGTCAGGCAAAGCGCCTTTTTGAATACCGGTAATCGTTTGGTAGAGCCTTTTGGCGATTTCTCCTGTTTGCCCGTTGTTGATCACAAGGCTTTCGTCTTTCCAGATCAGCTCGCCGACCGGGGAAATGACAGCGGCGGTTCCGGTGCCGAATGCTTCTTCAAGCAGGCCGTCTTTGTGAGCCTGAACCAGTTCATCAACTGAAATTTTTCTTTCTGTTACGGAGAGCCCCCATTGTTTTAGCAGATGGATGACGGAGTTTCTCGTAATGCCTTCCAAAATGCTTCCGTTTAGAGCCGGAGTGACAATTTCACCGCTGATTTTGAAGAAAATGTTCATGCTGCCTACTTCTTCAATGTATTTCTTTTCAACTCCGTCGAGCCACAGCACTTGTGAGAAGCCTTTGCTTTCCGCCACTTCCTGAGCCTTCAGGCTCGCCGCGTAGTTTCCGGCCGTTTTCGCATTGCCTGTACCGCCTGCCACAGCACGGACAAATTCGCTTTCAACGGCAATTTTTACAGGGCGGATGCCTTCTTTGTAATAAGATCCGACCGGCGATAAAATGATCAGCATTTTATACATATTGGACGGAGCGACGCCGAGGTAAGGTTCCGTTGAAATAATGAACGGACGGATATAAAGGGACGTCCCCTCAGCTTGAGGAATCCATTCTTTGTCGATCTGTACCAGCTGCTTCAGCCCTTCCAGAACGGTGTCTGGATCAACCCGCGGAATGCAGAGGCGGTCGTTGGATTTATTGAGTCTCTCGATGTTTTTTTCAGGCCTGAACAGAAGAACTCTGCCTTCGCTTGATAAATAAGCTTTTAACCCTTCAAAAACGGATTGTCCGTAGTGGTAAACCATTGCAGCCGGGTCCATTTCAATCGGCTGGTAAGGAACGATTCTCGGATCGTGCCAGCCGTTTTCAGCCGTATAGTCCATGATAAACATGTGGTCGGTAAAGGTCCGGCCGAATTCGAGCTTGTCAGCCTCTGGCTTTTGCTTTTTTGCTGTACTGAGCTGTACGCTGATCGTTTGTTTTGTCATATTCATTCTCCCTGCCGTTTCTAGTCTTTTTCCAAAAAATATTTATCTTCTATTTTAAACCTTCTCTTGATAATCGCAATAGATTTCAGAGAAATTTGTAAAATAGAATTTTTGGAAACTTTTAAAATTTAAATCGGACAAAAAAAGAATCCCCCATGGGGGATTCTTTTTTATGAAGACTTTTTATAAAACGCTTCGATCTCCTGATCGACGTAAACCCAGCCTTTCCAGCCAAGGTGGAGCGTATCTTTCAAGAAGTATGGATCATATTCATGATTCGTTAAATCAGCAACTTGAAAGCCTTCTTGTTCGATTTCTTTTTTGATCTTTTTATAGAAATCTGTCCGGCCTTTTTTAGGGAAGCCGGTATAGTCGTAAAATTTGCCGTGGACCGGAACCGAGATGAACAGCGGTTCTGCGCCGGATTCTTTCAGAACATCCATCATGAGATGGAAATCATGGAACTCAACGGACTCGGCATAGTTCATCTTTTTATTATGGCCTTTAAGCTTTTTCAGCTTCGGCTTCAACTTCTTATAAACGCCGTTTGAGATTTTAAACTCATTGTTGCGGGATTCTTTGGCGCCGACCTTTTCGGCCATCTGCTTTAATTCATCCCACGATTTGTTTTTTACATCTTGGGAAATGGTCCGCTTCGGTCCGTTTCCTTCAACCATGGAATAGTAGATATCCTTTTTCTCCAGAATGCTTCGGTAAGCTTTTGCCGGCGGCGTCAGAAGAGATAGCGCCACTTTGTCCTGATCGAGCTCGGCTTTAAAAAGCGCTGAAAGCAGAGCGTCATTTTTAACTGCATGAAATTTAAGCATGCGTTTGATGATTTTTTTCTTCAGCTCGGAATCGACATTTTGATTGAACACAAGATCGTATGCCTGCAAAGCTGAGAAGTTCGGCGCAAAGTGGGCTTCGTCCGAGCCGTGTTTTTGAAACCACTGCGGAGAAATAATGAAAATGATTTTCTTGCCCTTTAATTGATCAGACTGCGCCGCAAAGTTGATCGCGTGAATCAAGGACTGTGAACCGCCTTTCCCGACCAGGTAAGGCGTGAACCCTTGATTGTTTACTTTAAAATAGTTAGACGGATGAAATGCATCTAACCGGGACAATTCCGATGATCCGTAAATCGGAAGATATTTCGGATCTTCAAGCGCTTTGCCTTGAAGATACATACCCTGGAACATCATCGGGTTTATTTCTGTTGCTGAAGTTTCGACGCGATCTTTAGGAACCAGCTTTGCCAGCCATGCATTTGGGATCAAGATCGCGGTGAAAAAAAGTAAAAACGCCAAGATGATTGGCCCGAATAAAAAGCGCTTTTTCATTATCTCAACTCATTCAGCTGCTTTATGATTTGATTTGGCGTGTTCCATGCATCCCGGTCAAACTCTGTAATCGGCACTGTGATGTTAAAGTGGCTTTCGAATGCGAGCAGCAATTCCACCGTGCCGAAGGAATCGAGGATTCCCTCTTCGAATATATCAATATCCGGATTTTCCTTTACGATATCGTCCTGACATACCTCTGCTAAAACTGAAAGTACTTCTTGATTAAAATCCATTATGAAAATCTCCTTTTAGTGTATTAGTTTCCCTGAGAAAATTAAAAATCCAAAACATACGAAGTGGAAGGTCACCACGACTGAGACGGCTGTCGTCCACTTATTGTTCGGCCACCACTTATATTTCTTATTCCATTTTTCAAAGAAGTTAAAGCCGACCATAAGCAGCGCGTGATACAGCCCGTAAACGATGTACTGTGGGGCAAGGCCGTGCCAGACGCCCATCAGTAGGAACAGCAGCACATATCCGATATTGGAAACAGCCATCCGGTTTTTGATCCATTTTTTCTTCGTCATCCAAAGGACAAAACGCATGAAGACGTAGTCTCTGAACCAGAAGGAAAGCGACATATGCCAGCGGTTCCAGAAATCTTTAATATTGCGGCTGATGAACGGCTTATTAAAGTTTTCAGGGGATTTGATTCCCATGATATAGCTGACGCCGACCGCAAAAGCGGTGTAGCCGGCAAAATCAAAAAACAGATAAAGGCTGTACGCATACATGTATGCCAATCCATGCGAGAAGCTGCCGGAAGTCAAAAACGGCAGTTTCATAATGACATACGTATTAATGCAATAGCCGATAATGAATTTATATAAAAAGCCGAGAAAGATTTTATTGATTCCTTTGTAAAGCAGTTCTTCGTATTGCTCCTTCGTCCATACAGTCTGATCGTCTTTTTCAAAACGGCGGTACCTGTCGATCGGACCTGACGAGATGGTTGGAAAAAAGAGAATAAAGTAAAGCAGTCTGCTGATTGGGAGCTGCTTTTTAATGAGACCGTCGCGGGTTTCAATGATCAGCTGAACCCCTTTAAAAGTTAAATACGAGATTCCGAGAAATGTTGCCCAGTTGTCAACGGCGAAAAACGGCAGCAGCTTTGACAGTGCCAGAGGCAGGATAGAAGCTGCTGCAGCCAGACAAAATACGATGCCGCTGTTCGCTTTGAGACGGTAAGCGATATAGCCTTTGATCAAAACCATCTGCCAAAGCGTAAACAGGCACAGCATGATCAGCCCGTGCAGGCTGTTCGAAAAAATAAGCGCCAGAACCAGGACGGAAACCGCCATATTATATAAGCGGAAGCTTTTTCCGTTCAGTCCGAGAATAATGGTCGGCGCCAGTAAAATTCCTAATATAATGAAGAAAAGAAATGAACCATAGGGCGTCATACGGTTACCTCTTCTTTTAATCTCTTGCGGTCGATTTTACCGTTTGCTGTCATCGGAATCTCTTTTTGATACATGAATTTTCTCGGAATCATATAGGCCGGCAGCTTGCTGCCCAAATCTTTCTTAATCGCACTGGTTAACTGGTATTCCTTTTCGAAATCGTGTTCGGCAGGCACGATCATAGCGATCAGATACTCGATTTTCTCCTCGCGGTAGAATGGAATAACGACCGCCGACTGCACATATCGGGACTGATTGATTTGATATTCGATCTCTTCAAGCTCAATCCGGTAGCCATGCAGTTTAATTTGGAAATCGAGTCTTCCGAGGAAGAACAGCTGTCCGTTTTCTTTGTAGCCTGCGTCACCGGTGCGATAAGCAGGGGCGCCATTGTAAGAGAAAAACGCTTTTTCCGTCAGCGCTTTTTCGCCTAAATAGCCTTTGCTGACGCTGGCTCCGGTAATAATGATCTCGCCTTTTTCCCCGTCTTGGACGGCTTTTCCGTCTTCATTGATGATCACGATCTCGGTTTCAGGCTTTTCAGAACCGACAGGAAGAGAAGAATACTTGTTTAATACGTCGTCTGTTACTTCAATGGAAGTGACGGCAACGGTCGCTTCGGTCGGGCCGTATGTGTTAAAAACACGAGCCTTTGGAAATCTTTCTTTAAGCTGTCTGGCGACTGACGCCGGAAGCGTTTCTCCGCAGAACATAAACAAGCTCAGCTCAGGAAGCAGCTCTTCAGAATAAGACGGATCCATCAAGCACATTTGTGCGAATGAAGGCGTTGATGTCCAAACGTTGACGTTTGACTGTTTCAGCGCTTCAAACAACAGTTTCGGCCGGTTAATCATGTCTTTCGTAACCGTCCACAATGTGCCTCCGGACTGCAGGCACGGATAAAGGTCCATCACCGATAAATCAAAGGAAAACGGGGCTTGATTTAAGAACACTTGGCCGCTTTCCACCGGAAAGTCATTCGTGATCCAATCTGTGAAGCTCTGAAGGTTGTCGGCTGAGATTTGCACGCCTTTTGGATTTCCCGTGCTTCCGGATGTGTAGATAATGTAAAAGGTATCTTCACCATCAACCCAGCGTCCGGGATCTGTCTCCGGCACCCCGTCTCCTTCAAGAACGCCCGGTTCCACTACAGAAATGAGGGCATCTCCTGTGTCAACTGAAGTGCCTGAATTATTGAGCAAAAGCTCGGCTTTTGAACTGTTGATGATTTTCAGAATCCGGTCTGCCGGAATCGATACGTCAACTGGAATGTACGGATGGCCGGCTTTCACGCAAGCCAGGAAAGAAACCGCCATGACCGGTTTCATATGTCCGTAGACAATGATCGGAGAAGCATCTGTTAAAGCTTCGCTTTGAATCCTTGCGGCAAGGCGCTCAGATTGTGACCAAAGCTCTCCGTATGTCAGCTTTTCTTCTTCATTCACAAAAGCAAGGGTATCGGGTTGTGTTTGCGCGTATTCTTTAATTGTTTCTATCAGTTTCATTGTTTTTTTCTCCATTAAAAGTCATTATAAATATATGAACCTGTATTTGCTGTATGGAATCCGTAAATTAAAAACAGCAGCACCAGAATGAGAAAGTAATAGGAAGTGTTGAGCAGCCACTTCATTGTTGTTTTTTCATACAACATTTTTAGCTTATTTAACATTGATCTTTTCCTTTCCGTTATTGAATTGCCTTAACAACAGTATAAGACGAAAATGTTGTATAAAAGTTTCATTTGTGCGAGAGTTTTTATTTCCGAGCGCCGTAAGCCGTCAGCTCCAGAGCCTATCCTATTATAAACATTTTTTGTTATTGTGGAAATAAATTCTTTTTAAATAACAAAAAAACAGGCTCATATGAAAAGCGGAGCGCCTTTCGATATGAACCTGCAGTTTGTCGGAAGAAGGCTTCGTGCGTGAAGGAATTAATACTTTACAAAAGCGGAGCCTACAATGATCAGCAAAATAAATAATACAACGATCAAAGCGAAGCTATTAGAGTATGACATATCCTCACCTCCGAAAAGTGGTATTACAGAATATGAAGGTTTTATGACTTTTGAAAGGGGAATTAATTTAAAAAAGTGGAAAATGGTAAACGAGGCCACTTTTTGATCTCCGCTTTAAATCGAAACTTTACCGTGGACGTGCCCGTCTACTAACTGAAAAAACGAAATGATGTTATAAGGAGAACAATACAATGGATATGGCGATAGATAAGATGATAGGACTGCCTGAAGCCCAAATAGAAGATTTGAGAAACCTGATGGAGGACTGGAAGAACGAACTCCTCGTCTATAAATTTGCCTTGGATCAAATGGATACGAAGTTTTCGATTATCAGCCAGGAATATAATTTAATTCACGGTCATAACCCGATTGAGCATACGAAATCAAGGGTAAAAAGCTTTGAAAGCCTGATTAACAAGCTTGTGCGGAAGGGCTGCGATATTACGACAAAGGCCGCTAAGGAGCACATCAATGATATCGCCGGTCTCAGAATCGTCTGCTCGTTTTTATCCGACATTTACAATATGGTTGAAGTGCTGAAGGAACACGAAGACATCAAGATTTTAAAAATGAAAGACTACATTAAGAATCCGAAGCCGAACGGATACAGGAGTCTCCACCTGATTGTAGAAGTACCTGTTTACTTGACCAACCGCGTCGAGCACGCCAAGGTGGAGATTCAAATCAGGACAATCGCAATGGATTTCTGGGCGAGCCTCGAGCATAAAATCTACTACAAATTGAACAATGAAGTGCCGAACCAGCTCACTGATGAGCTGAAAGAAGCGGCTGACATCGCGAACTACCTGGATGAAAAGATGCTTCATATTCGAACAAAAGCGGATCAATAAAAAGCAGCCGGGCTAAAAAAATGCCCGGCTGCTATTTTTTTCTGCCGCTTGATCCGAAGTTGTCAACGTTGATATCAACATCATATGTAATATCAGCTTCAGCGAAAAGCTCATCCCATTTCCCTTTCACTTTTTCCCATTCCCGCGGGTACTGAATTCTGTACTTCAATTTGCCCGGTGATCAGCAGATACTTTTCGGGTTCTTCTTTTGTCAGCGTCCCGATGATTTTTTTACGCCGGGCCATTTTGTTATCCGTTGGACTTCCTTCAAAAACGCCCAGGCTTTCATAAAAAAGTAAGGGACAATAACAATGAAAGCACAAGTCATGACTTCAAAGAAAGCAATGCATTAATTGATATCTGCCCATTAAAATGCAAAACATGTAAATTTTTCATGAAGAGAAAAGAGGAAGCGTGCTCCTCTGTATCAAAGATTATGACTGTCATGAATCGAAAAAAGAAAACAAGAAAATGATAAGGGCACGAGGAGGTCTAAATATGAAATCGGATATTGAAAAACTTGCGGAATGCGGTTTGCAAAACGGAGCAGCGATGATGAACCGGGAGTCGCAACGGCTTGATGCTGCTTTATACGGGGCGGTCGTCAATGCTTTTGGCCGTGATGCGGGTGCGGGCGGTAAAGCGGACGGAGCTGGCGAAAGGCTGCTTTCTTGAGTAAATGGCCCGACTGAAAAAGAACCGCGCCCTGTTTTTAACAGCCGTTGCATCAGGGACGATGCTGAATCCGCTCAACTCTTCAATGATTTCTTTGGCGTTGCACAGCATCCAGCATGAGTTTCACCTTTCATTTGCAACCGTATCGTGGCTGATTTCATCCTTTTATTTAGCCAGTGCGGTCGCACAGCCTGTCACAGGAAAAATCGGCGATTTAATCGGCCGGAAAAAGATGTTTTTGTCAGGGCTTGTTCTCGTTGCCGTATCGGCAATCGGCGCTCCTCTCGCACCGGCTTTTTCCGTCTTGTTGATCATGCGTTTGTTTCAATCGATTGGGAGCGGCGCCATTTACCCTTCGGGAGTGGGCCTGATCAGAAGCCACATTCATGAGAAGCAGGCGTCTGCACTCAGTGTGCTGTCCATTTTTTCTTCGGCTATGACCGCCTTTGGACCGACCGTGGGGGGATTTTTAATCGTTTTCGGGGGATGGCCCGCCATTTTCCTCGTGAACTTTCCATTTATTTTGTTCAGCTTTTTGCTGGGGATGTACATGTTTCCGAAAGATGAGAAAAAAGCCGGCTTAAATGTCCGCGCCGTGATCAAGCGGCTTGATCTGACCGGGATTCTTCTGTTTGCGGGCGGAATTGTTCTCCTGCTGGCATTTCTGCTCTCATTGAGCACGGGCGAGCCCAGTTTTGCCGAGGGGATGTTCGGACTCGTCTTGCTTTTGATATTTGTTTGGTGGGAGCTGAGAGTGGACAGCCCGTTTATTGATATCAGACTGTTGATCGCACGCAGGACGCTCACTTCGGTCTATGCTCAATTTATTATGCTGAACATCTTTAACTACTGTTTGTTTTTTGGACTTCCGAGTTATTTTCAGGATGAAATGCACCTTTCCGTTCAAACGAGCGGTCTTTTGATGCTGTTCATGTCCGGTACGAGCGTATTGATTTCGCCTTTTGTCGGGACATGGATTGACCGTTCAGGTGAAACGCAGCCCGTTTTAATTGGTTCTTGCTTAATGGCAGCCGGCGCTATCCTGCTAACATTGTTTTTTGTCGATGCACCGATGTTGTGGAAAGGCATCATCCTCTCTTTGCTGGGGATTAGCTACGGACTCGGCAATGTCGCCCTGCAGGCTGCCATGTTTACGGCAAGTCCGCCGGACATCGTCGGAACCACTTCGGGGCTTTTCCAAACATGCCGCTATCTTGGCTCGATCTTTTCGTCCGTCATTCTGGGTCTGTTGTTTGGAGAAGAAATAACCGCGTGTCATTTTCGGGATCTGGGAGTGGTCATGATTGTGGTTGCCATCGGAAGCGTTTTGATGAGCTTCAGATTTATCAAGCTGATGAAGGATTGAAAAATGGAGCACGGGATGCGGCTCCATTTTTTTGCTTCCCGCAGTTTCGAATGCTTGATTTGGAGATTGCACTTTGGCGATGGCAAAAGCGGAGAGAAAAAACAAAAACTGGTATTAATTGCTTATTGAATGTTTTTAACGCTTCTTCTTTTTGGTCACAGCTGTGATGATCATAATGACTATAAAGATAGTGAATAGCTGAATAAGGAAGGGAAACACAATTTCTCATCTCCTAATAAATTTTCGAAAATATAAAAAATGTTGACTGCTGCAATAATAAGAGCGCCAAGGTCTACGCACTCAATGCTGGCAAGATAAGAAAAATCAATAAACCTTCCATCAAAATAGAATAATTATAAAACATGGCTTACATAATAAATGAATAAAATCCATTTTAAGTCCAGTTTTCTATTAGCCAAGCTAAAAAAACAGATAGAGACTTAAAGTCAACAAGAAAAAGGTAATCGCGTGTAGTTACCTAAACGCGAATCCCATGATTCAACTTCCTAATCATCTTCGCTTCTACTGTAGTTTCAAAAAGGCTGCTTCCCCTGCGTTCTCATCTTGAAATAAAATAAACTTCACGTCAAGGAAGCTTTACAAAATGAGGCCCTTAGGCTCAAACTTGCAACCGCCGATGATAGGAAAAGGCTATGCTTACATACATCAATAGGCCGGGACATGTGAATTTGTCAGCAGCACAAACTGGACATATTCGGAGAATCATCGGTTTTTCTTGAATCGCTTACTTTTATGTGTGGGAAAGCTGATGACACTGCAGCGGTGGGGAGGATAGGTGCTTCGGGTCTATGAAAAGAAGCGGTATAAAAACGGAGCAGATCAATTCAATCTGCTCCGTTTTAATATTACTGGGCAACTGAGGTGTAAGACGGTTTTCTGTTTTCTTTCTTGGTCAAGTTATACACGGCTGTTCCCGCGATTTGACCGGCTGTTTTCAGCCTGTCTTTGCTGATGTGTTCAATCGTGTCGTAAGGGGTGTGGTACCAAGGCTCCAATGCACCTGTTCCCGGCTCTCTCCAAATAAAGTTGGCCGAGTCGATGCCGGCTTCATGGAATGGGACATGGTCGGATGATCCGCCTTGATGTAAAAATAATACGTCTTTCCCAAGGCTTAAAGAAGCGGATTTACTTAGCTGCCAGACAAGGTTTGCCGAACCGTCGGGCGTATTGATGTACAGCTGTGAAGCATTTTCCCAGCTTGTCGCCACCATATCTAAGTTAAAGTTGGCAACACTCCGTTTGACTTCCTGCTCTGACAACTTGCTGACATAATGGCGCGATCCGAGGAGACCGATTTCTTCGGCGCCGAATGTAATAAAGCGAATTTCTTTGTCGGCTGGAACCGTCTTCATGATCCGGGCCAGTTCAAGGACGACTGAAGTGCCTGAGGCATTGTCATTGGCTCCTGGAGCATAAGGGACGCTGTCATAATGCGAAGTCACATATACGATGTCCGGATTTTTGACACCTTTTGCTTTGCGGACGCCGATTACGTTTTGCGAGGTTTGATTTTTATGAGCTTTCAGCTTCAAGATCGCTTCTTGTTCAGAAAGCAGCTTTTCCCCGTCTTCCTTTTTGACGCCGACAACCGGAATATCGACTTTATTCCCGCTGAGATTCGGAGTCAGAGGGACGAGGCTGTCGACATTATTATAAATGATCACTCCGCTTGCGCCTGCGTCAGCAGCATTTTTCGCTTTTTCATAGAATGTCAGCTCACCTCTTAAAATGACGGCGATTTTGCCTCTCGCTTCTTCGGTGAAGTCGCCGGGCAGGCCGAGGCCGGCATCATAGAGAGGAGCGGCCAAGCCTTCTGCTGCAGTCGGAGCGGAACCGGCGGCAGGCCGCGTAGGCACGTTATTTCCCTGAACGGTAAGCGTTCCTTCCAGCCGGTCAGGTATGCTGAAGGTTTGTGTGGTCACTTTCAGATTTGACTTTTTCATTTGTGAGGCGATAAAAGCGGCGCTCTTTTTTTCTTCCAGAGTGCCTGTCACACGCGGTCCGATTGTTTCGCTTAAATGGTAAATCGTTTGATAGGCGCGGTTCTCGTTGAATTTTTTGCTGAATTTTTCGATATCTTTTGCGATAACTGTTTCCTGAGGCGCCGCTTGAACTGCATTCCCCGTTCCATCAGCGAACACGCCGCCTGCAATGATGGATAGCGCCAATCCGAACATCATCATTTTTCTCTTCATACATAAACCTCCTTGATGGTCTTGTTTTCCTGAGAAGAGATATTCGCAGCTGAACGGGTGAATCCTGCATGCATCAAATAAATGATTCGATAGACCGGTAATTTTAAGTTTAATAAAAAGAGTTTTTTTGTTTAATAGGATGGTTGACGTGAGCCTTCTTTCTGTTTAGAATACGTCCGAATTATCAGGATCCTGATTTTGAATCACATATGTGAATGTTGGAGGTTGTCATGTCAGTAAAATCCGCGGTACGTGTTGTACGTATATTTGAATTGCTGTCAAATCATCCGGATGGATTAACCGTAAAGGAAATCAGCAAAGAATTGTCGCTGCCCCAGAGCAGTACATTCAATTTGGCCGCTACACTTTTGGATGAAGGCTACCTTCAGCAGGATGCTATCAAGCGTTACAGGCTGGGGGCAAAACTGATTCAAGTTGGAACCGCTGCCATGGAGTCGATCGACATTTCATCGCAGGGTGTTCCATTTTTAAAACAGCTGATGGACGGCGTTCAGGAAACGGTGTTTATGGCCGTTCTATCCGATGATCAGCTCGTCTATATCGCAAAAATCGATAACAACAGGTCAATCAGAACAACCGCACAGCCCGGTTCGCGCAAACCGCTTTATTGCACCGGGCTTGGCAAGGCATTTTTGGCATTCATGCCGGAGGACAAAAGGAAAGGGCTGCTCGACCGCATGGAATTTATCCGCTTTACCGGGCATACCATCACCGCCAGAAAAGAGCTGGAAAAGCAGCTGCAGACATTTTTGGAACAGGGATATGCCGTTGACAATGAAGAAAATGAAGAAGGTTTGTTTTGTCTGGCGGCGCCTGTCTATGGTCCGGATGGCGTGATGAAGGCGGCGATCAGCACCGCCGGGCCAAAGGAGCGCATGCTCGCAAGAAAGGCCGTTATCGTTGAGCAGCTTCTTCACACAGCCGGAAAAATTACAGAAAGCATTGGCGGATTTAAAAAGCCGCTTTAGCAAAGGGGGAGAGTTCTGATGGATGTTATTAGCATAGGAGAGACAATGGCGCTGTTCACCCCGAATGAAGACGGCCCTCTCAGATACGCAAGAAACTATCAGGTGAGAATAGCGGGCGCAGAAACAAACACGCTGATCGGGCTTTCGAAGCTCGGAAAAAAAGCCGGCTGGATTACACGGCTTGGAAAAGACGAGTTCGGGGCGATGATTCTTTCTTCTGTCAGAGGAGAGGGAGTCGATGTCAGCCAGGTGAAGCTCGATGACGCGGCGCCGACCGGTTTGTTTTTTAAAGAAAGGAAAAGCGCGGCCAAAGTCAATGTCTTCTATTACAGGAAGCTTTCAGCGGCGAGTTTTTTGAAGAAAAGCGATATTGATGAGCAGTACATTGAGAAAGCGGGGCTTTTATACATTACGGGAATTACCCCGGCTTTAAGTGAAAGCGCTTCAGATGCAGTGTTTTATGCAGTGGAGCTCGCCAAAAAGCACAATAAATGCGTTGTATTTGATCCGAATTTTCGAAAAAAGCTCTGGGACGGAGAGCGGGCGCGGCAGACCATGTTTGATCTGATCAAACAGTCTGATATCGTGCTTCCTGGCCTGAGTGAAGGGCGTTTTTTGTTCGGCACTGCTGATGAGAAAAAAATAGCGGAAGCCATCCGCGGGCTGGGGGCTGAAACTGCCATCGTCAAGCTTGGTGCAAAAGGCGCCTATTATTCCGGCGGGAATGAAAGCGGCTATACGGATGGCTATCAGATTCAGACTGCAGCGGACCCCGTGGGTGCCGGAGACGGCTTTGCAGCCGGCGTATTATCGGGTTTGATTGATCATATTCCGCTTTCAGAAGCTGTCAAACGAGGCTGTGCCGTCGGCGCTATGGTAGCTGCAGTAAACGGTGATATTGAAGGGCTGCCTGACCGCGAATCACTGTTTGCGTTTATGGAACAATCTGATGAAGAAGATGTCAGCCGATAAAAAAACCGTAAAGAAAGGGTGGCAGAAATGCATGTATTGTCACAAATCGAAGAACAAAAAGTGATTGCGATCATCCGCGGATACAATCCAGAGGAGGCAGTGAGCATTGCCGGCGCCTTAAAAGCGGGTGGCATCAGGCTCGTGGAAATTACGCTCAATTCCCCTCAAGCGATCAAAGCGATTGAAGCGGTTTCAGAAAAATTTGGAGACGAAATGCTTGTCGGGGCGGGAACCGTTCTTGACCCCGAATCTGCGAGAGCAGCGCTTTTAGCCGGAGCGCGGTTTATCCTGTCTCCGACCGTCAATGAAGAGACGATCAAGCTGACAAAGCGATATGGAGCGGTCAGCATTCCGGGCGCCTTTACCCCGACTGAAATATTGACGGCGTATGAAAGCGGGGGAGACATCATCAAGGTATTTCCCGGAACGATGGGGCCTGGCTATATCAAGGATATCCACGGACCGCTTTCGCATATTCCGCTGCTGCCGACCGGAGGAGTCGGTTTGGAAAACATTCACGAGTTTTTACAGGCCGGTGCGGTCGGAGCGGGAATCGGCGGTTCACTTGTCAGGGCTAATAAAGAGGTTAATGACGCGTTTTTAGAAGAGCTGTCCAAAAAAGCAAAGCAATTTGTTGAAGCAGCAAAACAGTAAAAAAGGGGAGATCAAAGATGAAAATAACGGGATACGAGTGTTTCCAAATTCCGCCGCGCTGGCTTTTCTTAAAAATAGAAACGGATGAAGGCATTACAGGATGGGGAGAGCCGGTAATCGAGGGAAAGGCCGCGACAGTTAAGGCGGCTGTGGGCGAGTTAATGGAATATTTAATCGGCAAAGACCCGATGAACATCGAAGACCACTGGAATGTCATGTACAGAGGCGGGTTTTATCGGGGCGGACCCATTTTGATGAGCGCGATTGCAGGCATCGATCAAGCGCTTTGGGACATTAAGGGCAAGTTTTACAATGCTCCCGTGCATCAGCTGCTCGGAGGGAAGAACAGGGAATCGATCAAGGTCTATTCATGGATTGGCGGAGACAGGCCTCTAGACGTCGGCCTCGCTGCCAAACAGGTGGTTGACAAAGGCTTTACAGCCGTCAAAATGAACGGCACGGAAGAGCTGCAATACATCGATTCACATGAAAAAATCGATCAGGTGATTGAAAGAATATCAGCTGTCAGAGAAGCTGTCGGCCCGTACATTGGAATCGGCATTGACTTTCACGGCAGGGTGCACAAGCCGATGGCGAAGATTTTGGCAAAGGAGCTTGAGCCGTTTCGTCCGATGTTTATAGAAGAGCCTGTTCTGCCGGAAAACAACGAGGCGCTCCGCGATATCGCCAGCCTCGTCTCAATTCCGATTGCGACCGGAGAACGGATGTTTTCAAAGTGGCAGTTTAAAAACCTGCTGACTGACGGCTATGTCGATATCATTCAGCCTGACTTGTCACACGCCGGCGGAATTACCGAGTGCAAAAAGATCCTGTCGATGGCGGAAGCATTTGATGTCGCCGCCGCCCCTCACTGTCCGCTGGGCCCGATCGCTCTGGCGGCATGCCTTCAGGTTGATGCAACGTGCCACAATGCATTTATTCAGGAACAAAGCTTAGGAATCCATTACAACAAAGGGACGGATTTGCTTGATTATATAGTGGATCAAAAGGTGTTTTTCTATGAAGACGGCTATGTCCGGATTCCGGATGGACCTGGCCTTGGGATTGACATCAATGAAGATCACGTCCGGAAAATGGCTGATATCGGGCACAACTGGCGCAATCCGGTATGGCGGCACAAGGACGGAAGCATAGCTGAATGGTAAAAATGATACCGTTTTCAAAAGGTGTCCGTCATTACAATCAAATAAAAGGAGAGGGCCTGTCATGAAACAAACAACTTTAAAAGAGAAGCCGACAAAGGTTAGAGTGCGGGTACTGCTGTTTATTTTTGTATGTGTCGTGATCAATTATATGGATCGAAGCAATATCTCTGTTGCAGCTTCTGCAATCGGGGACGATTTAAACTTGTCTGCCGTTCAATTGGGCTTGATTTTTTCAGCTTTCGGCTGGGCTTACTGCGCACTGCAAATACCGGGAGGCGGGCTTGTCGACCGGTTTGGCCCGAGGCTTGTCTACGGTTTTACATTGGTTACATGGTCGCTCACAACATTGCTTCAGGGGTTTGTCCGCGGCTTCGGTTCGCTATTCGGCTTGCGTCTTGCGACCGGAGCGTTTGAAGCGCCGGCTTTTCCGACCAATAACCGGGTGGTGACTTCATGGTTCCCTGAACAGGAAAGAGCTTCAGCCATTGCATTTTATACGTCGGGGCAATTTGCCGGCCTTGCATTTTTGACGCCGGCGCTCAGCGCCATCCAGCATGTCGTCGGCTGGCGCGGCCTGTTCATCGTAACGGGGGTAATCGGCATCATCTGGGGCCTTATCTGGTATATCTTTTATCGTGATCCTGACCGTCATCCAAAAGTAAACAAGGCTGAACTTGACCACATTGAAAAAGGCGGGGGTATCGTCCGCCGCGCCCGGACTTCCGAGAATGAGAAATCGGCATTTAATTGGAAGCATTTCAAACAAGTGACCGCTCATCGGAAGCTGTGGGGCATATATATCGGACAGTTCGCCGTTAATTCGACTTTATGGTTTTTTCTGACGTGGTTTCCGACATACCTTGTAAAATATAGAGGCCTTGATTTTCTTCAATCCGGTTTTCTCGCCTCGCTTCCGTTTCTTGCGGCATTTATCGGTGTTCTGTTGTCCGGCTTCCTGTCCGACTTTTTGGTCAAAAGAGGTGTATCGGCCGGGGTTGCACGCAAAACACCGATTATTACCGGATTGTTCCTGTCTATTTCAATTATCGGAGCCAATTATGTCGATCAAACATCTCTGATCATTTTGTTTATGACGCTCGCCTTTTTTGGAAACGGTCTGGCCTCCATTACATGGGTGCTTGTATCGTCTTTAGCGCCTAAGCATTTGATCGGGCTGACCGGCGGAGTATTTAATTTTGTCGGCAGCCTCGCCTCCGTTATCGTTCCGATTGTCATCGGCTTTCTCGCTAACGGGGGAAGCTTTGCGCCCGCCCTCGTCTTTATCGGCACCCTCGCCCTTCTGGGAGCCCTTTCCTACATCTTTCTTGTCGGAAAGGTTGAACGGATTCAGGTCAATGATGATGAAAAGAAAAACGATTTTATATCCATGTGAGTTTCTCGGCGGCCGGATTCCCGGCGGCCTTTTTATGTTTGAAAGGAATAACCGCCGTGATTTGTCGCAAAATAACTCTAAAATATTTTGACGACAGGGTGTTCAGGATGAAGACATATTTTCAAAAAGATTATCAGCTCGGCTCGTTTCAATTTTTTTCAACATCTCATATACTGACTTTGCTGGTGCTTGCAGCGCTCGGCGTTTGTTTGTTCGTCTTTCGCAAGACGCTGCAAAAACCGCGGTGGAACCGGGTGATTCGCTATGCCTTTGTGGCGGTTTTATTGATTTCTGAAATCAGCTACCACTCCTGGTTTATCTATGTAAATTCATGGACGCCGCGCTATTGTTTGCCGCTTCACCTCAGCGACCTTTCGGTTTACCTTGTCATCATCCTGTTATTGACGAAAAACCTCAACTTGTTTAAATTTCTTTATTTTGCCGGTTTAGGAAGCGCTTTGCAAGCGATTCTGACGCCTGACTTGGGAAGGTACGGCTTTCCTCATTTCCGCTTTTTTGAATTTTTCATCTCCCACGGAATCGTCGTACTGGCCTGCCTTCTGATGATTGCAGCCGAAAAGTATAAGCCGACTGTGCGCTCTCTCTGGGTCACGTTTCTTCTCGTCAATGTTTATGGCGCATTCATCTTTTTGATCAACCGTTTGCTGAATTCGAACTATATGTACATGATGAAAAAGCCGGGCGGCGGAGCTTCACTGTTAGATGTGCTCGGGCCGTGGCCATGGTATCTTTTATCAGCCGAAGCGGTCACGATCGTCTTCTTCTATCTTCTTTATATGCCGTTTTGGATCGCCGGGAAGGTGAGAGAAAAAAAGGATCATGCATGATCCTTTTCCATGGCTTATATTAGCGATTAACCTTTTCTAAAAAATAAACGTCCATATGAAGCAAAAAAGCAGATCTCGTAAAAGATCTGCTTTCTATTACATACTGATTTGTTTCTTTTGTTCATGAGCTGTTTCTGGCTGTATTTCCTTCGTGAGTTGATGCCCTTCTATGTCTACATTCGGAATAATCTTGTCCAGCCATTTTGGCAAATACCAGGCTGCATTCCCCATCAGCTTCATCAGACTTGGAATCAGTGTCATTCGTACAATAAATGCATCAAAGAGCACACCAAAGGAAAGAGCCAATCCGTTGGCTTTAATAGAAGCTTCACCAGCAAAGATAAACCCTGCAAAAACGAATATCATGATCAGGCCGGCTGCGGTGACAACAGGACCGCTGTGTTTTAATCCAGCCTGAATGGCTTGTACTGGATTCTTTGTTTTTACATATTCTTCACGCATTCTGCTTACAAGGAATACTTGATAATCCATCGCTAATCCGAACAGAATCCCAATGGATAAAATCGGCAGGAACGCGAGTATCGGCCCTTTTTCAGGTATTTTGAAAAAGTCGATGAGATTCCCGTCTTGTAAAACAAATACACAGATTCCAAGAGTGGCTGTCATCGTCAATATGAAACCTGCGACAGCAACAAGAGGCACAAGCAACGAACGGAATACGATTGTCAGCAATAGAAACGCAAAACCAACAATGAGTACAGCAAACACCGGTATCGCATCATTAAGGCGATCTGAAATATCAATATTCACTGCGGTCGATCCAGTAACGAGCAAATCTACCCCGTTTTTATCTGATAAGCTGCGTACATCCTTTACCAAATCCTTCGTTGCTGCATCATTTGGACCTGTTTCAGGAACTACTGTAATGATGGCAAAGTTCCCTTCTTTATTAGGCATTGCAGGAGTGACACTCGCTACATGGTCCAGTTCCTTTATTTCTTTCACTGCATCTGCGAAGGCTTCCGCCTTATTTTCTGTTACACTTGCGGCATCCGCTACAATTGTTAATTGACCATTAAATCCTTCTCCAAAACCGTCGGCAAGCAAGTCATAAGCCCGGCGATCCGGGTTATCCTTCGCTTTCATCCCTGCATCAGGCAAGCCCAGCTCCAAATGCATAGATGGGATACTAATAACGAGCAAAATCAGAATGCTGCATACACTTAGCATGATAGGATTCTTTGTGACAAAGCGTCCCCAGACATTTGTTTCCGCGCTTTGTTTTTCTTGTTTCTTGTTTGCTTTCGGAACCATCCGTTTCCCCGCTATCGACAAGACGGCAGGCACAAGCGTGATTGAAGCGAGAACAGCCATCAGTACACTAAGTCCTGCTGTCAGCCCCATTGCAGACATAAAAGGAATGTTAACGACAGTCAATCCGCAAAGTGCGACGATAACAGTAAGTCCGGCAAAAACGACTGCACTCCCGGCTGTTCCTGTAGCTCTCGCAATTGATTCATTTTTTTGTATACCTTCGCCTAAAAACTGGCGGTGCTTCGTAAAAATAAATAAAGCATAATCAATTCCAACTGCAAGGCCAATCATTCCGGCTAATGATAGACTGACGGAAGCGATATCGAATACTTGTGTCCCAATCAAAACAAGCCCAATACTTACACCTAATCCAATCAGTGCTGTTAAAATCGGCAAACCTGCTATTAATAAAGAGCCAAACGTAATGGCCAAAACGATAAAGGCCAAAATAATGCCGATAATTTCAGAGATACCGCCTATCTCCATCTCAGCTCCTGGTACATCTCCGCTTAGCTCAGTTTGCAATCCCTCATAATCAGCCATTTTCAAACTGTCTTTTAAGTGTTTGATAGAGTAATCTTTAATATCATCTGCTGATGATTTATACTTGATATCAGCATAGGCAACTGTGCCATCTTTCGCGATTGTTCCTGTCACAAAAGGACTTGCAATCGAGTCAACGGAACCATCTTTATCGATTTCCTTTAACGTATTTTCTATTGCTTTTTCCGCTGACTTCGAAGTCAGTTTCTCCCCATCTTCAGCACCGAAAATAACCCGTATGCTCCCTTTATCAGGACCGTGGGGAAATTCTTTTTGAATGACATCCATCGCTTTTTCCGAAGGTGTGTCAGGTATGGACATATCCTCAGAAAAACTTGGTTTTAACGTGATTGCAAGGCCTATCGAAGCAACTAGCACAACGATCCATGCGCATATTACTTTTATGCGATTGCGAGCAACCCATCCTCCTAATTTATATAACATTTTTGACATGATAATCTCCTTTCAACACATTGCTTGATCACATTCTTTCTCATTGTAGTGGACAATGAAATAAAAAAAACGTACATTCGGGCATGTACGTTTGGGCAAATTTTAAATTTGATATTATTAATCTAATGTCAGAATGCCTCTTTGCATGGCAATCGTCACTGCTTCAGTTCTTGAATTCGCGCCTAATTTATTGTAAATGGACGTTAGTCTAGACTTTACTGTTCTCTCAGAGACGCCCAAATCAAAGGCAATCGCTTTGCTTTTAAGACCTTTAGCAATTGCTTTTAGAACAATGACTTCCTTTTCTGTCAGCTGCGTATCACTGCTCTGCTTCTTCATCCGCTCCAATTGGATTTCTTGCAGACGTTTTAAGATATCAGGCTGCAATAGCACGTTTCCTCTTATTGCTGCATCCATCGTATGAAAAAGGGTTTCTGAACTTGTATCCTTCAATAGATATCCTTTCGCTCCTAATTCAATTCCTTCGATCATTAAGTGATCTTCATTATACGTAGTCAAAATAATGATGGGGATGTCGTGTTTTTCTTTTATTAGTTTAATGGCTTCTAACCCGCTCATCTCTGGCATATACAAATCCATGAGAATAATATCCGGTTTTAATTCATCTGCAAGGCGAACTGCTGCTTTGCCATTTTCCGCCTCTCCTATGATGATGTAGTGATCATTCGTTTCAATTAAAAGCTTCAGACCTTCCCTCACGACAAGATGGTCATCAACGATTAAAACCTTATTCATCTTGCATCTCTCCCTGAATTGGTACAGTGATATCAATTTGTGTTCCTTTAGATGTTGTACTCTTTATATTGAATTGGCCTTTCATTGCTCTGACGCGTTCTTCTATGCCGAGAAGCCCATAATGTCCTCTCTTTTTCTTGCCCTTTTCAACATCAAATCCTTTGCCGTTATCCTTGACGGTTAAATGGAGCCTCCTCTTATCATCATCCCAAATGGACACTGAGATCGTTTCTGCTTCAGCATGCTTTACGGCATTCGCTATGCATTCTCCAATGATGTAATAACAGTTTTCAGCTGTTCTAATGTCCGGCACTTGGTCTAATCTGTAGTCTAAAAAACAAGCCATGCCTGTCGACTCTTGAAAATGATCCATTAATGAGGTAATTCTTTCTTTTAAAAAACCGATTTCTTCTGATTTGCTGCGCAGATCGTCAATCGCTGAACGTGCATCAGCTAGTGTGCTTTTCACTCTATTCATAGATTGTTGAACGATTTCTTTTGCTCTCTCTGTGTTGTCTTTGGCGAGATGAATATGAATAGCGTCCAGCTGCATATTTAAACTGACCAGCCCTTGAGCAAGCGTATCGTGCAAGTCCCGGGCCATACGCTGTCTCTCGTTTTGCAGCGTCAGCTGTTCTACCTGCTGATGAGCCAGCTCCAGCCTTTCGAGAGTCAGCTGCGCTTTTATCCTTTCATCGACTTGGGCAAAAAATGTAGCGGCATATGTGATAATCACGATCATAATAGGTACTGCTATGACAAGAAAATGCAAATATTCACCTTTGTGAATATGATATAGTACAGTGATTGACAGCAGAAGCAATAAATAAAGGATAAGGAACGTCTTTCTTCTGTCTGCCATTCCTATAATCTGTCCGATCAAAAATGCATAAAGGCCAATGATGATCAGCACTAAAAAGCCTGACATGACATTAGCAAGTGTAAAAGTGATCAAACCTTGTAATATGAAGTACAGAATCACCCTTTTCTTAACCCAGCGATATGAGTGCCAATGCATCAAAGCAAAGATGGCGGTCAATACCGTAAACACATTAAGCAATAAAATGGACCAGCTCCCATTAAGAAATTGCAGCACGATAGAGGCGACATAGATCATGAGAATAAAAGCCAGGCCCGGCACTCTGAGTGCAAGCATATTTAATGCCCGCCTATCATGTGAGTAGTATTTTTCTTTGAAAGGATTCCTTATCAGCAAACCTCATCCACTTCCTTTAACAGTTTAACCAAAAAGAGACTTATGAAAATCGATCCCATTTCATTGAACGTGCAACATACATTTATCCAATCATTTTATAGGAAGAGAAGGAACACAACAATACCAATGTGCAGTGAACCATTAGATCTTCCCAACATATGAACATTGCCCAAACGTACATATGCATTCTGCCTTTATGTACGTTTTATCTTTCCAAATTTACATTTAAAATAATGAGGAACTCACTATTCATTAAAGGAATGATCAACATTGAAATCGATTGATCTCACAATTTTATCATTAAAAAGAAAAGGAATCCGAACTGAGAAAGTGTCAAAAAATCAGTGCCCTGATCGATTAAGCAATGCGAACGAAACAGACAAGCATAGAAACAAAAATCGTCAATCCAAGAACAAGCGTAAAGAAAAAGAGGAATGAAGATGTATTGGTTCTTAGGTGCTTTATTATATTTTCTCGTCGGTACTTGTATTTTCATTGGAGTCATTAGAGGCAGTCACTCAGGCTCATGGATACTCCTAGCATTAGCAGCCCCGCTCATCATTGTTGGCTATCCTTACTTTTATTTAAAGCAGCATCTTGCTAAAAGATAGCAAAATAGACGCTATACAATCCGAGGATCATGCATGATCCTTTTTTTTTCGGCCTATCGACGGTGTTTATTTTTCGAAAAAAGGGAATAGAACAAAAAAAGAAAAGGAGATGGAAGACATATGAAAAGCGACCGAACCATGCATATTATTTCTTGTACAGACAATAACTACGCACAGCATTTAAGCGTGATGTTCGCATCATTGCTGACGAATATGGATCAGACGCGCGATGTGAAACTGTATGTCATCGACGGAGGAATTGAACCGGAAAATAAAAAGCGTCTGGAAGAGACAACCCTCCAATTCGGGGCTCCCATTACATTTCTTAATGTAGAAAAAAGCCAGTATGACCGGGCGGTCGAAAGCAGTCATATTACAAAAGCGGCATACTATCGGATTTCCATCCCCGATCTGATTGATGACGAATCTGTCAAACGAATGATCTATGTCGATTGCGACGCATTAGTGTTAGAGGATATATCGAAGTTGTGGGACATGGACATATCACCTTATTTCGCAGCGGCAGTAGAAGATGCAGGCCAGCATGAACGGCTGAAAAAGATGAACATCAGCGACGAAGCAAAGTATTTTAACTCGGGCATTATGGTCATCGATATGGAAGCCTGGAGAAAAAACGACATTTCGAAAAAAGTCATCGACTTTATCAATAATAACGATGAAGACATGTTTGTGTTTCATGACCAGGACGCGCTGAATGCAATTCTTTATGATCAGTGGCTCGAACTTCATCCAAGATGGAACGCCCAAACACACATTATTTTAAAAGAAAAAACGCCGGCTTCCCTCATCGATCAAAAGCGCTATATGGAAACAAGGACAAATCCCGCAATCGTTCATTTCTGCGGCGGAAACAAGCCTTGGAATTCACAAACCTCACACCCGTACGCCCGTCAATATTTTAAGTATTTGCAGTCCACGGCCTTTAACCAGCCGGCCAAATTGTCTAAAAACCATGTCAGCTAACATGCCAAACACATTTTAAATCGCAGGATGAATCGATATAATGAAAACAAACCCTGACGTATCCCCATATTCGCTTGTTTCCTTTCATCGGAAACAAGCATTTTTCTTGGCGTGCAAAAATTCCTGACGAATGGAGGAGCGCTTTTGGTTAAAGTGCTGTTGACGCTTAACGGACTGTTTTACCGCGCAGCGCCGCGGTTGAGAGAAAGGGTCGAACGGCTCGGCGCCAAATTTACGTTTATGGATTCAAATCGGTTGACGAGACAGGATTTACTGACTCATATCAAGGATGTCCATATTTATATCGCCGGCGTTGAAAAAGCGGACCGGGAGCTGATCGACGCCGCTCCGGAACTTCGATATATCATGAAATTCGGCGCGGGAATCGATAATATTGATGTGGAATATGCAAATGAAAAAGGAATCCTTGTCACGAATGCACCCGGCCAAAATGCCTCGGCAGTCGCCGATTTGGCATTCGGTCTTCTGCTCTCTGGCGCCCGTTCGATCCCGCAGTCAAACGCCGCTGTCAAAGCCGGCTTATGGCAGTCGGCGATGGGCTATGAGCTCGATGGAAAAACACTGGGGCTTATCGGTTTTGGGGAAATCGGCAAAAAGGTTGCAAGACGGGCTTCCGGGTTTAATATGAACGTTTTGGCGTACGGCACATACAAAGACTACAATGCAGCCAAACGGCTCAATGTACGGTTCGCAGAGCTTGACGATCTCCTGACAAAATCGGACTTTGTATGTATCAGCACGTCTTTAAGACCTGCCACCTATCATTTGATCAATCAAGAAAAGCTGGCAAAAATGAAGAAAACCGCGTACCTGATCAACATTGCCCGCGGAGAAGTGGTGGACGAAAGCGCGCTTATTCAAGCGCTTGAACAAAAACAGATCAGGGGCGCAGCATTGGACGTCTTTGAAACCGAACCGCCGGCTGCCCGAATCACTGGACTCGACAATGTCATTTGCACGGCGCATATCGGCGGCGCTACGTATGAGAGCATCAGGCGTATCGAAGAGGTGACATATCAAAACATCAAAAGGTTTATCGAAAAACAGCCGCCGGCTTTCCGCGTTCTATAAAGACCGGAAACGGCGATAAGCCGCGTCCGGTTATGTTCTTTGAAAAAACTCAACCATTTCTCCTTCGGGCCCAAAAAGAAAAAAATAGCGGAAGCCGTTTGGCAATATGGTGATCTCATCTTCCATCAGCTTGATGCCGGCGCCTTTTACGCGGGCGAATTCAGCCTCGATATCATCGGTTGAGACGGCAAAATGATGAACTTTTCCTTCCTGAGGAAGGCTGTCGTTATATCCCTCGATCAATTCAAGCTCTGTCTCGTCTTTGTTCTCAAATCCTAAAAAAGCGAGTTTCATAACGCCATTTGTATGGGTCATTCTGCCTTTCAGCGTCATTCCGATCACATCCTGGTAGAATGCGATCGAAGCATCAATGTCTTTCACCATCAGTCCTACGTGGTCAATTCGCGCCATTTCGCCATTCCTCCTTTCGTTTCTCCATCATCTTAGAAAAATTGGAATCGTCTGTCAATTATATCGATTACATGATGAATAAGAATAACTATCAGGCGTTATGGTAGGATAGAGAAGACTTTAAGATAAGGACTGAATCAAATGCATACATTAAAAATAAAACATCCATTCACTGCAAAAATGAAAAAGGGCTATCCTCTAATCGAAAAAGAAGCCGTTTCTTCGCAAGAAAACGGCATAAAAGAAGGATCACTGATCAGGATTACCGATGAAAACGGCAGGTTTTTAGGAAAGGGCTATTATGGCGAGCAAAACAAAGGGATCGGCTGGATTCTGACCCAAAACGAAGAGGAATCGATTGACCAGTCATTCTTTTTAAGCAGGCTGGCGAAAGCCTTTCAGGCCAGAAAAACGCTTTTTCAAGATCCGGATACGACCGCTTTTCGTTTGTTTAACGGGGAAGGCGACGGAATCGGCGGCTTTACGATTGATTATTATGACGGCTACTATTTGTTCCAATGGTACAGCAAAGGGATTTATGCGTATAAAGAAACGATTATGGAAGCCCTTGATGAATTGACGGACTATAAAGCCGTATATGAGAAAAAACGGTTTAATACGGCCGGGCAGTATGTAGAAGATGACGACTTTGTCAAAGGGGAAAGAGGGGAATTCCCGATCATTGTGAAAGAGAACGGCATTCATTTTGCCGTTTACCTTAATGACGGAGCGATGACCGGCGTTTTTCTCGATCAGCGCCATGTCCGCAAGGCGGTTAGGGACCGTTATGCGGAAGGAAAAACCGTGCTCAACACCTTCTCATATACCGGCGCATTTTCTGTGGCGGCGGCGCTCGGGGGCGCCGAAAAAACGACGAGCGTTGATGTTGCAAACCGCAGTTTAAGCAGGACGATCGAACAATTCAGCGTGAACGGGCTCGACTATGAAGCCCATGATATTAAAGTCATGGACGTTTTTAAATATTTTCAATACGCGGCCAAAAAAGAACTCGCCTTTGACCTCGTCATCCTTGATCCGCCTTCATTTGCGAGAACGAAAAAGCATACATTCAGCGCGGCAAAGGATTATAAAAATTTGTTGAAAGACGCGATTCGAATCACTAAAGATCAAGGTGTGATCGTCGCTTCGACGAACAGCAGCGCTTTTGGGATGAAAAAATTCAAAGGCTTTATCGAAGCGGCATGCAAAGAAACGGGGACGCGCTTTACAGTGCTTGAAGAGCATTCGCTTCCCGAAGATTTTAAAACGGTGAAAAGCTATCCTGAGGGCGATTATTTAAAAGTTGTCTTTTTGCGAATCCGCCATCGTTAATGTAAGCCGGCTGACTGCAGGATGGGGAAAAATTTTGCGATAAAAACAATACCTGTCGATCAATTATTCATGTATATTGATATTACGCAAAAAACTCAGGCAGGGGGAAGTTATGGATTACGGAATTTTAATATCGATAGGTATTTATATGGCAGGAATGCTTTTCATCGGATATTTTGCATATCGCAGGACATCAAATTTGACCGACTACATGCTTGGCGGAAGAAATTTGGGCCCCGCCGTCACCGCGTTAAGCGCAGGAGCTTCCGATATGAGCGGATGGCTATTAATGGGGCTGCCCGGTGCGATGTTCCTGAACGGATTGAGCAGCGGCTGGATCGTTGTCGGTCTGACAATCGGCGCTTATTTGAACTGGGTGTATGTTGCGCCGAGGCTAAGGACGTATACGGAAACGGCCGGCAACAGCATTACCATACCCGATTATTTCGAAAACCGTTTTAAAGACGGTTCAAGGTTGTTACGGATGACGTCGGCTTTTGTTATTTTAGTATTTTTCACTTTTTATACATCATCCGGAATGGTGGCGGGCGGAGAGCTGTTCAGAACCGCATTCCACCTTGATTATCGGATCGGCATCTGGCTGACGGCCGGGGTTGTCATTCTTTATACGCTCTTCGGGGGCTTTTTGGCTGTCAGCTGGACCGATTTTGTTCAAGGGACGATCATGTTTATCGCGCTTATCTTAATGCCGGTAGTCGTTTTTGTCCAATTGGGGGGAATTGCACCGGCGTTTTCGGAAGTGAACGCGGTTAACCCGGACCTTCTCCGCCCGTTTCAAGGAACAACCGTAATCGGTATCATTTCATTACTGGCATGGGGGCTCGGCTACTTTGGACAGCCTCATATTATTGTCAGGTTTATGGCGATTTCAAGCGTGAAAGAGCTGAAGAGTGCCAGAAGAATCGGCATGGGCTGGATGATTTTTTCGATTTGCGGAGCGATGCTGACAGGTCTCGTCGGCATCGCCTATTTCAGCGCGAATCATCTTTCGTTAAAGAATGCCGAGACGATATTCATTAAGCTTGCCGACCTTTTGTTCCCTTCGGTGATTACGGGGTTCTTACTGGCCTCCATTTTAGCGGCTGTCATGAGCACGATTTCTTCGCAGCTTCTTGTAACCTCAAGCGCGCTGACAGAGGATTTTTATAAAGCGTTTATCCGGAAAGGGGCTTCTGACAAAGAACTTGTTCTTGTTGGAAGGCTGTCTGTCCTCGCCATTTCACTGATCGCACTCATGATGGCGCTTCATCCGAATGAAACGATACTGAATCTTGTCGGCTATGCATGGGCAGGCTTCGGGGCGGCATTTGGCCCCGTCGTTCTGCTGAGCCTGTTTTGGAAACGCATGACGAAGTGGGGTGCGCTTTCAGGGATGCTGTCCGGGGCGCTGACCGTTATTGTGTGGGAGCAAGTGAAAGCTTTTGACCCGGTTTATGAAATCATTCCCGGATTTATTGTTTGTACAGTCGTGATCATCGCCGTCAGCCTGATGACAAAGAAGCCGCCGGCAGAGATTGAAAAGGAATTTGAGACGGCGGTTGAACAGCTGAAAGGGTGAGAATATGGTGATGGTCTTTATCCAAGTAATATTGACGATCGCTTTCCCTCACAGGGGCTTTCGCAGGATTCCTGTGGACATTTTCCAAAGAAAAAGCCGATGAATTTTTCTCGGAAATGACGGCGGATGAATCGGGAATCTTCACAATTTTCGGTTTGATTGGTTTACTGAACGTCAAGCTGTTAAAAGCAATTTCCCCAAAATTACCGCATGACCGGGCTCTCAGGTGTATTTCTATTATTCCGGTCGTTATATTATTCATGATGTCCGTAATCATATGGCTGATCGATTTCTAAATGAAAAAACCAAATTGGCGGAAACCTTCACCAATTTGGTTTTTTATTTTTTGGTTATTACACTGCAATAAGGGAAATCAGAAACGGCGCTGCACAAAGCGTGATGATCGCAGCCAGGATCATCGATACACTTGAAATCGTTCCGGACACGGAGCTCAGCTCAAATGCTTTTGACGTACCTGCGCCGTGGGCGCTTGTGCCAAGCAGCACGCCCCTTGCGATTTCATTATCAATCCTGAAGTAGCGAATGACCATCGGTCCGATCACTGACCCGAACAGTGCGGTCAATATGACAAAAACAGCGGTCACCGCAGGCATTCCGCCGATCATTTCAGAAACGCTCATTGCAATTGGTGTTGTGACCGATCTGGGAACAAGGCTCTCGATCAGGTCTTCATTCAGCTTGAAGAGTTTTGCGATAAACGCTGTTGACAGGATCGCGATACAGCAGCCTACAGCCACGTTGATAATGATTTCAACCGCGTATTTTTTCAAGATTGGAAAGTATTTGTACAGCGGAATCGCAAAAGCCACGGTTGCCGGCTGGAGCATGTCTGTCAACAAGCGTCCGCCCGCATTGTATGCTTCAAAAGGCACGTTGATGAAAAGCAGCAGGCCGACCAGTATCACCGGCGTGACCAATAAAGGTGATGCATACACCTTTGGATGGCGTGTATAAACCGCTTTTGCGCCCAAATAGATTAAAACTGTTGCGATCAGGCTTATGCATCCGATGAGCATGTTTTTTTCCTTTCCTTTCTTTTGGCAATCAATTGAGTCAGCATTCCGGTCGACACCATAACAACGAATGTACTGATGAGGACAACGAGTATAATGCTTGTGCCGAATTCAGCCAAAATATCCCCGTAGTTCATAATCCCGACGGCTGAAGGGACAAAGAACAAAAGCAGCTCCGCGAGAAGCCACAGCGCGCCGATTTCAATCCATTCCAGCTTAATGATTTTGAAATGGAGAAGCGCAAAAATGACGATAATCCCGAGAATGCTGCCGGGAATGTTTATATGAAGAACCTCGACAATCAGATTCATGAAACGCGCGAATAAAAATAAAAGAGCGACCTGACCTAATCCTTTAATGAATGTTTTCATGTCATTATCCCCCTTTCTAAACAAGAGTGTACATGAGTTTTAAGTATAGGTAAAATACATATACAGAATAGATATTATTCATTTTGTCTATAGTTAAAAGCGGAAATCGGGTCAAAAGAAACAGTTTACTGGCTAAAATTAGAAATTGTCGCCCGGAATCATTTGGCGATTTTTTGTGACCATTAAACCGGCGTGTTCCCGTGCCTTTAGACTTGTCCGCGATGAAAGCGGTGTACAGATGATTCAAAAAGACGGGTTATATGTACTTAAAATGCGGTGTGAGGAAGATGCTTAACTGTGTATATATCCCTAAAAACAGTATTTAAAGCCTATTCAACATCCGTGATTTTCGACTTAAACTATAAATATTGGAAATGAGCAAGTCTAGTCAAAGATGTGAATCTAAACCGAATCATAATTTGACAAGGAAACAATCAATGCGAATCATACTGCAATTTCAGAGGTGACAATAATGGACTACTCAGACACGCTGCAAAAAATACACGGTGTCCTCTCCCATAAGGCGGCAGAGCTGGAAGAACAAATTGCAAGGCTGGAGCGGGCAAAGCGCGATGTAGAGCGGGAACAAAACCTCGGAATCGAAGAAATCAGGCAGATTTTGCGACCGAACCTTAATGAGTCGTGGACCGGAAGCAGAGCAGCCGATTTTGACGAAGCACGTGATGAAGCGCACACGGCTATGTACAGAATTTTCACCGATGAGTATGATCGGTATATTCATAAAATCGATTTAAAGATATTTGCTTTAGATTCTGAAAAAGGGGCTGTTCAGGCTGCAAGCTGGTCAGCCGACCGGGCGGACTTTCTGATGGAAAAAGGAGAGGAGGCCGTCGACGCTCTGCACAGCACAATCAACGGTTTAAAAGGATGGTTGAAATGAGCAAAACGATTAAACTTAACCATGCGGCGGTTATGAAGCAGCTGGAACAAGTAAGCAGCACGCTTCAAGCCGTGTCTTTAAAAAGCCCGTCAGCCGGAGCGCTCGGGCGGAACAACCTTGATTTTACAAAAAAGTGGCTTGAACGCGAAGCCGAAATTTGCAATATGGTCAAACAGTATAAAGAGGCTGTTCGTAAAAACATTGAGGATACCCGTTCGAATGTGGACACGCTGAAGGAACAGGATGAGGCGATCGCCCGAAGATAGGCGCTGCCGGCTGTATGCCGGCAGCGTTTTTTTATGTTGATGAAGAAGGAATTCCGCGGGGGTGCAGAAAACAATGAAATTGGTTTAGAATATGAATACAAGCAGGAACTCTGAAAGGATGTCAAACAAATGGACATACGCCACTTAACCTATTTCTTGGAGGTAGCCCGTCTGAAAAGCTTCACAAAAGCTGCTCAGTCATTATACATATCCCAGCCGACAATTTCCAAAATGATTAAAAATCTTGAAGAAGAGCTGGGGATCGAGCTGTTTTACCGGCGGGGGCGGCAGATCGAGCTGACTGACGCGGGGCAAAGCATGTATGTGCAGGCCCAGGAAATCACCAAGTCGTTTCAAAATTTAACTTCAGAGTTGAACGACTTGATGGACGTCAAAAAAGGGCACGTTCGGATCGGTTTGCCGCCGATGATCGGTTCCGGTTTTTTTCCGAAAGTGATAGGGGATTTCAGAGATAAATATCCGAACGTCACCTTTCAGCTTGTTGAGCACGGATCTGTGAAAGTGCAGGAGGGAGTGGAAGACGGGTCGCTTGATATCGGCGTTGTCGTCCTGCCTGCAAAAGAGGAGACTTTTCACTCCTTTACGATTGTAAAAGAAGACTTAATGCTGATCGTCCACCCGTCCCATCGCTTTGCCGATGCGGAAGAGATCGAGCTTCGGCAGTTAAGCGAAGAACCGTTTATTTTCTTCCGGGAAGACTTTGTTCTTCACGAACGGATTATTACAGCCTGCTTGAAGGCGGGATTTCAGCCGAATGTCATTTATGAAACCTCGCAATGGGATTTCATCAGTGAAATGGTTTCCGCGAACCTCGGGATCGGTCTTTTGCCCGAAAGAATTTGCCGGGATCTTGACCCTGAAAGGGTGAGGAGCATTCCGCTGGTGAGGCCGGCCATTCCTTGGCATGTTGCCGTCATTTGGAGAAAAGACCGCTATCTGTCGTTTGCTGCGAGGGCGTGGATTGATCATACAAAATCGTATATATGGAGCGAGAATTCAAAAACAGAAAGGGATGCAGCCGAATGAATCTGGAAGATGCCGCAAGGGGAATTGAGAAAGTCAGAAAGCAAAAACCGCTCGTACACAATATGACAAACAATGTCGTCACCAACTTTACGGCAAACGGTTTGCTGGCTCTCGGCGCATCGCCGGTGATGGCGTATGCGAGGGAAGAGGCCGCCGACATGGCAAAGATCGCCGGAGCCCTTGTGCTGAACATCGGCACGCTCAGCCGTGAATCTGTTGAATCGATGATCATTGCAGGAAAATCCGCCAATGAACATGGAGTGCCGGTTATTTTTGATCCAGTCGGTGCCGGGGCAACGCCGTTTCGAACGGAATCGGCTCAAGCGATCATGCGCGAAGTGAAGGTTTCCGCCGTCAGAGGCAATGCCGCAGAAATTGCCAACACGCTTGGAGAAGACTGGCTGATCAAAGGCGTGGACGCGGGTGAAGGGAGCAGCGACAGAACGGAGCTCGCAAAAAAAGCCGCGAAATTATGGGATACAGCCGTCATCATAACCGGAGCTGAAGATGTGATAACGGATGGAACAAGAACGTATACCGTAGGCAACGGACATCAACTGCTAACGAAAGTGACGGGGACAGGCTGCCTGTTTACCTCTGTCATCGGTGCGTTTCGCGCCGTTGAAAAAGACGTTTGCCATGCCGCTGTATCTGCAGCCGCTTTTTATGGAACGGCGGCCGAGTTGGCCGCGGAGAAAACGGAAAGCCGGGGGCCCGGAAGTTTTCAAATCGAGTTTGTGAATCAGCTTGCTGCCGTTGAAGCGATGGATATAATAGAACGCGGCAGGATCAGAGAGGTGGAATAAGATGACGCGAGTCTCAGGAGAAGCAATGAAAGATCTGTTGTCCGTCTATTTTATTATGGGTTCAAACAATACCACAGGGGAGCCTTTAACTGTTATTGAACAAGCTTTAAAAGGCGGTGCGACCCTTTTTCAATTCCGCGAAAAAGGCGAGGATGCGTTAAAAGCGGGAGAGCAAAAGGCCTTTGCTCGACAAGTGCAGGCGCTCTGCAAACAGTTCAATGTTCCGTTTATCATCAATGATGATGTTGAACTCGCGCTTGAACTTGACGCCGATGGCGTGCATATCGGACAGGATGATGATAAGGCCGCAGACGTCAGAGCGAGAATCGGGGACAAAATCCTCGGTGTGTCCGCGCATACACTTGAAGAAGTCTTAAAGGCGGAAAAGGATGGAGCGGACTACATCGGTGCAGGACCGGTTTATCCGACTGAAACAAAGCTGGATACAAAAGCTGTGCAGGGCGTCTCGCTCATTGAAGTGATCCGCAGGCAGGGGATTGGCATTCCTGTGGTCGGAATTGGCGGGATCACGATCGAAAATTGCGTCCCCGTCATCGAGGCCGGCGCCGACGGCATCAGTGTCATCAGCGCCATCAGCAAAGCCGCCGATCCAAAGCAGGCCGCCAAGGCGTTTAGCGAGAAAGTGCAAGCTGCTAAACAAAGCGCACATTCCTAAATGGAATATGCGCTTTTTTATATAAAAATTAAAATCTCTCGTTCATAAACCGTTCCAGAAAACTTCCGGTCACAAGGGAGGACATGCCAAGTGCCGAGGCGGTGCGGCCCAGCGAGGAGATTTTCAAATGATAATTAGACAAGGCTTCTGCTGCGCTTCTTGAGGCAATCGTTTTTTTGATCGCATCGACGATGATCGGATAGGATTCCACAATGGTATTCCGCAAGATAACGGTATCGGGATTCAACGTCTTCAAGATGTTGAGAAGTCCGATGCCGATATGAAAGCCAAATCGTTCAAACGTCTCCATCATGTCCGGATCACCGCGGTCTGCAAGTTCTTTAACGGTTTCGTAAAGCGGCGCCCCGGAATTTTCTGCATAGTGAGAGAAGACGGCTTTTTCAGAAGCGTAAAGCTCCCAGCAGCCTCTATTCCCGCACCGGCATAATGGACCGTCGAAGTGAATGGACATGTGCCCGGCTTCTCCGGAAAAACCTTGCACACCTCTAAACAGTTTTCCGTTCATTAAAATCCCTAAACCGATTCCGGTATTAATGCTGACAAACACGGCATGCTCCAGCTGGCCGGCCTCTCCGTATTCCTTCTCGCCAACGGCGCCGGCGTTTGCTTCGTTTTCAATTAAAATGGGAACGCCGAACTTTTCTTCGAGTTTTTCTTTTAACGGAATCAAATGGATCGGTTTATTTGGCGTAAAGACTACATGCCGTTCGTTGTCCACCAAGCCGGGCACGCACACACCGATTCCGGTCAATCCGTATGGGGAAGGCGGTATTTTGTCAACAGCAAGCCCCGTCAATTCGATTAATGCCTCTTCTGTCGCCTGAATGTCTTCTTCATCCAACGTCCGTTCGAATTGTTCAATCAAATGCCCTTCAAGATCGGTTAACACAACAATCACATAATTGGTTCCGATATCTACACCAACCGCATAGCCGGCTTTTCGATTGAATTTCAGCATAACGGGCCTCCGGCCGCCGCTTGACTCGCCGTGGCCGGTTTCATAAATGATGTCCTTTTGAAGCAGGGAAGACACTTGAGAGGAAACGGTCGCTTTATTTAATCCCGTTATTTCCGAAAGTTTTGCTCTTGAAACAGGTGCGTTTTCAATAATCTGCTCAAGAATCAGGGCTTTGTTCATTTTTTTTACAAGGGCTTGATCCGCTGTATTCAATGTCAATCACTCCATTGTTTTGAAGCTGTGAATTTATTATAGTATAACAAATTTGGAAAACTCAATTTTTTCCTTCATTTCCATTGAAAGCGGTTGATTCATCTTGTAAAATAAATACAAGGAAGTTAGTTTAATGGTTAAACAAACTTGATTTTTTAACGTTTGCCTTGTAAGGAAAAGTGAAGGGAGAGATCGGAATGCTTTTTAAAAATGTCGGAATGATTGAGTATGAAGGAGCCGATTCGGAAAATCCTTACGCATTTAAATATTACAACCCTGATGAATATGTCGGCGGCAAAACGATGAAGGAACATCTTCGCTTCGCTGTTGCGTATTGGCATACCTTTGATGCGGACGGGAAAGACCCTTTCGGCGACGGGACGATGTTCCGGGCGTGGAATCGGCTGACACATCCTTTGGATAAAGCAAAAGCCCGTGCGGAAGCGGCTTTTGAATTTTTTGAAAAGCTCGGCGTGCCTTATTTTTGCTTTCATGACGTTGATATCGTTGATGAAGGAGCAACGTTGCGTGAGACCTTCACGTATTTGGATCAAATGTCGTCTTTTCTCAAAGAAATGATGGAGACAAGCCGTGTTCAGTTGCTTTGGAATACAGCCAATATGTTTACGCATCCGAGATATGTCCACGGAGCCGCAACTTCTTGCAATGCAGACGTCTATGCCTACGCAGCCGCAAAAGTGAAAAAAGGGCTGGACATCGCAAAGGAGCTTGGTGCGAAAAACTATGTGTTCTGGGGCGGAAGAGAAGGTTATGAAACATTGCTGAATACAGATATGAAGCTTGAACTCGAAAACTTGGCTTCATTTTACAGAATGGCAGTTGAGTATGCGCGCGAAATCGGTTTTGACGGCCAATTTTTGATCGAGCCGAAGCCGAAGGAGCC
The DNA here is from genome assembly GCF_014042035.1 of Bacillus haynesii. NCBI lineage: Bacteria > Bacillati > Bacillota > Bacilli > Caryophanales > Bacillaceae > Bacillus > Bacillus haynesii. The sequence goes on from NZ_CP059494.1 coordinate 3,360,174, forward strand.
GACGAAGCACCAATACGATTTTGATGCGGCCACAACGATCGCTTTTTTAGAAACTTACGGTTTAAAAGACCATTTTAAACTCAATCTTGAGGCGAACCATGCGACATTGGCCGGGCATACATTTGAGCATGAATTAAGGGTGGCTGCCCTGCACGATATGCTGGGTTCCATTGATGCCAATCAGGGCGATTTGCTCCTGGGCTGGGATACCGATGAGTTCCCGACTGATCTGTATTCTGCGGTTCTGGCGATGTATGAAATTTTGAAAGCAGGCGGGTTTAAAACCGGCGGCATCAACTTCGATGCTAAAGTAAGGCGCCCGTCATTTGCCGATGAAGACTTATTTCACGCTCATATCGCAGGAATGGATACGTATGCAATCGGCTTGAAAGTTGCCTCCCGCCTGATCGAAGACAAAGCGCTCGATCAGGTCATTGAAGAACGTTATGAGAGCTTCACGAAAGGCATCGGGCTTGAGATCAAAGAAGGCCGTACCGATCTGAAAAAGCTCGCCGCTTACGCTCTTGAACACGACCATATTGAAAATCAGTCAGGCCGCCAGGAACGACTGAAAGCGATCGTTAACCGTTACTTATTGAATGCTTTGCGCGAAGCGCCAGCAGGAAAGGAGACACGCTAGTGGAATACGTGATCGGGGTCGATCTCGGCACCAGCGCGGTTAAAATCATCCTTGTCAATCAGCGGGGAGAGCTGTCCGGCGAAGCCTCCAAATCGTTTTCCATCATTCAGCCTCATTCCGGTTATTCTGAACAGGATCCAGCAGAATGGGCGGAAAAAACGAAGGAAGCCATTAAGGAATTAGTCATGCATTTCCCGGGAAAAGCATCTCAGATTAAAGGGATCAGCTTTTCCGGACAGATGCATGGATTGGTACTTTTAAACGGCAAAGGAGAGGTTTTGCGAAACGCGATCCTATGGAACGATACACGGACAACCGAACAATGCCGGCTGATTAACGACAAAATCGGAAAGGAGCGCCTGCTCGAGATCGCGAAAAACCCGGCGCTCGAAGGCTTTACCCTTCCGAAGCTTTTATGGGTGAAAGAACATGAAAAAGAGCTGTTTGAAAAGGCGGCCGTTTTTTTGCTGCCGAAAGACTACGTCAGGTATACGATGACGGGGCGTCTTCACAGCGAATATTCAGATGCAGCCGGAACGCTCCTGCTTGATGTGAAACATCAAACATGGAGCGGGGAAATCTGCAGCAAGCTCAGCATCCCGGAGTCCTTATGTCCGGATTTGATTGAGCCGGGTGCCTGTGTCGGCGGCCTCAGTCCGGAATTCGCGGCCGAAACCGGGCTGGCTCCTGAAGTCAAGGTGTTTGCCGGCGGCGCTGATAATGCATGCGGCGCGGTCGGCGCCGGTATTTTAAGAGAAGGAACCGCCCTTTGCAGCATAGGCACCTCAGGGGTTGTTCTCACATATGAATCAAACCGTGATCAAGAGTTTAATGGCAATATTCATTTTCTGAACCATGCCGCCCCCGATGCGTTTTATTCGATGGGAGTGACGCTTTCGGCAGGACGCAGCTTCAGCTGGTTTAAAGATGTATTTGCCGGGCAAGCGTCATTTGACGAATTAATCAGCGATATTGACCATTCCCGTCCAGGGGCCGGGGGACTGCTGTTTACCCCTTACTTGTCAGGGGAGAGAACCCCTCATGCCGACGCAGATATTCGCGCAAGCTTTATCGGGATGGACAGCGCACATACTCGGGCGGACTTCGTCAGAGCCGTCATTGAAGGCATCACATTCTCCCTTCACGAGAGTATTGAACAATTCCGTGCCGTGGGAAAAGACATCAGCCGCGTGATTTCAATCGGAGGAGGCGCCAAAAGCGATCAATGGCTGCAAATCCAGGCGGATATCTTCAACACCGACATCATCAGACTGACAAGCGAACAGGGACCGGCATACGGTGCAGCCATGATCGCGGCCGTCGGGTGCGGCTGGTTTCCGTCGCTTGAAGCTTGTGCAGACCGATTCGTTCTCATCAAAGAAACCTTTTCGCCCCGCCGTGAATACAGCAGACAATACAAAGCTCTATTTCAAATTTACAGAGATGTCTACCGCCACACGAAAACGCTGAACGAGCGGCTGGCAAGCTTTCGGGAATAAATAAAAACTTATGGGCCGGCCGGCTCATAAGTTTTTTTCGGGCTCGATACGGTTTAAGATTGATCCATGTGGATGCCTGTATGCGCTTTGACCTGAATTTCTGCAAATGCTTCTTGATCAGGGGTTTTTGAAGACAGAATCGTTCCGAGATAAGCGCCTAAAAAGCCGAGCGGAATGGAGATGATTCCCGGGTTGGAAAGCGGGATCAGCGGTTCTCCGACAAAGATGGCGTTTCCGGCCGGGTCCCAGACGCTCGGGCTGATGGAGACGAGGATCAGCGCGCTTAAAAGACCGGTCAGACTGCCGGCCAAAGCGCCGGACGCATTGAATCTTTTCCAGAAGACGGTGAAGATAATGAGCGGCAGATTGGCGCTTGCCGCCACGGCAAATGCAAGCGAGACAAGAAACGCGACATTCAGCGATTGGGCGAAGACAGCAAGCAGAATCGAAAGGACGGATACGCCGATGGAAGCCCACCTTGCAGCAACCATTTGCTCTTTTTCCGTAGCCGCGCCTTTTCTGATAATCTGGCTGTATATATCATGCGCAAAGGCGGATGCCGCCGACAGAACAAGTCCTGTGACCACCGCCAAAATCGTTGCGAAAGCGATGGCTGAGACGAAGGCGAACAGAAAATCTCCGCCGAGCGCCTGAGCAAGCAGTGGCGCAGCCATGTTCCCCGCTTTATCGGCAGCTAAAATGTTTTCAAAACCGACAAACGCGGCAGCACCAAAACCGAGAAAGACCGTCATAATATAAAATATACCGATAATCCATGTAGCCGAGATAACCGATTTCCTGGCCGTTTTGGCATCTTTCACTGTATAAAACCGGATGAGAATGTGGGGCAGGCCGGCTGTTCCGAGGACGAGCGCCAAATTGAGAGAAAGTGTTTCAAGAGGAACCTTATACTTATTGCCGGGGTTCAAAAAATCCGCCCCGAGCGGAGTAGCTGTTTTCATTTGTTCAAACATGTTTGTCAGGCTGAAGCCGAATTTTGAAAAAACGATGACTGAAATGATGAGCGTTCCCGCCATCAAGAGAACGGCCTTGATAATCTGGACCCAGCTGGTTGCAATCATTCCTCCGAATACGACGTAGATGGTCATCAAAACCCCGACAATGCACACTGCCAGCGTATAATCGATGCCGAGCAGAAGCTTGATCAACGCGCCGGCGCCGACTAACTGTGCAATCATATAAAAGGTGGAGATCGTGATCGTGTTTAATGCGGCGACACCGCGAATTTTCTTTTGTTTAAAACGGGAGGCAATCATGTCCGCCATTGTAAATTTGCCGAGGTTTCGGAGCGGTTCTGCCACAATATAAAGCACGACTAAATATGCGACGAGGAAGCCGATACTGTAGAAAAAACCGTCAAACCCGTTCAAAGCGATCATCCCGGCAATTCCGAGGAAAGAAGCCGCTGACATGTAATCTCCCGCGATAGCCAGTCCGTTTTGAATGCCGGTAAGTCCCCCTCCCGCCGTGTAAAACTCATTGGCTGTTTTTGTCTGTTTGGCTGCGAAATACGTAATGACAAGCGTGAGAGCGACAATGGCAAGAAACAGAATAAAGGCTGTGGCACTCATGAATCAACGCCTCCAATCTTCTTTTTGAAATCGTTTGCAATTTGATCGAATTCACCGGCTTTTTTCGTATACATAATGCACAGCGTCCACGTCATAACAAACTGAGCAATCGCGAAAACCCATGCCCATGTGATGGATCCGACTGCCGGCTGATTCAAAAATGTGAAGTATGATGTCATAACTGGCAGCAGGAAATAAAAGAGCAAAAAGAAAATCGTCATCGGTACAATAAAAGCCCGTTTCCGCTTTAACAACCGCTGGAACTCCGGAGATGCCGCAGCTTTGCTGTAATCTATTTTGCCTTCTCTCATTTGGTCTTTGCCCCTCCTTGTATTTGTCTGAAAAGATACAACAAAGGTATGTAACAAGCTCCGGATTTATTCTTCAATTTTCACAAAGCCTCTTATTTATATAAGATGAAAGACCTGATCATCTCGAATAAATGTTTTTTCCATAAATGGAACCGTTTATTCACCTTTTCATTTGTCATGCCTTCCGCCCCGTTTCCGACTCTGCCAGCTTCCTTCTCAATTCATTTGCAGCCACCATCGCTGCCCGATCTGTCATCACGCCGCCGGGCTTGTTCCCTTTGCCGAGCAGATAGCCGTCGAATGTCATGTTCATAAAGTCAAAGATGTATTGAAACTGTTGAATGAGCGGCAGCCCTTTCAAGCGGGGATCATCGTCCCCGACAGCCGCGACATAGACTGTTTTTTTCGCCATTTCCTGTTTAAATGCAGATCTCCCGTTCTCAACCAATGTCTGTGACCAGCGGTCAATAAAGTTTTTCATCAAACCCGACATTCCGTACCAATAGATCGGGGTGGCGAAAATCAGGATATCCTTCTCCAACACCCGGCTGATCAGGCCTCTGTAGTCATCATCAGGATAAAAAGGGGCTTTATTGCTGTGCCTGTAGTCTGATACGGGCTCAATGTGATAGTTTCGCAGGTATATCTTATCGGCATCAAGTCCGTCTACTAATCGATTCACCAGTTCTTCCGTATTTCCGTTTTCGCGGGAGCTTCCGCAGATTGCTGCTATCCCCATATTCATCATCCTCCTTGGAATCGGTCATGAATTCAGTTTAAGATAACAACAACCATCAGTAAAATTGATATTTTAGATATTTACCATCGGAAAAAACGATTATATAGGCAAATGCATAATAGAAAAGAGAGGATGGAAAGGAAGCCAGAGGATGTTATCTGAAGGATCAAGGCCAAAAGCTCCGCCCCCTATCAGGAGAAAGGCAATCGAAACCGATGCAGAAGAAAGTGTATGGGGCTGCTGACATCAGCGTTGGTCAGCAATGCCTCTAAAACGCCTTAATCAATCCGGTCTGGTACCCCTTAAGAGAGTGAAGCTGGAAAAATGAAACGACCTATGTACAGGGCAAAAGGTAAGGCTGCTCCTTAAAATGCGCGTTTATATGGAGCAGTCAGAATGTATACACAGGCAGCAAGCCTGCTGCTCAAATACGTCATTATCAATTAAAACACTCGTTAAAACAGCCGGTTGGATCATCTTGATAGACCAAGATTCAACAGAACCGCCTGTTTTTTTTTGGATAACTGATGCTTCTAAACGCTTATTGCTTTATCTGTTTTTCAGCATCGCTTTGGATGGGCTGACTGCGAAGAAATTCTTTCACATCTTCAATTTGCAGCCCAAGTTTTTTCGCCTCCTTCATCAAAATCACCCAATCTTTGTCCAACTTGTGTTTCGTTTGAGTATTCATAGCTTCCTCCAATATGATAAGACGTTGTTCACCTCAGAGAAAAAAAGGTTTTTCTTTGAGATGCAATAAAAGTTATAAAACAACAGCCATGTGAAAACAATGACAAATTTCATAAAAAATTCACAAAGTCATCATTGATAAACCTACCTATTCCCTAAATAACTGACTAAAAAAACCAAAAAATCTTAGATTCTTACTTATAATAATAAACAATCAATTACTGACTGGATAGTATTCAAATAAAAATGATCAATTTTCCCTATTAAGAATTTCTCAATTGCAGCCGAATATCCTTTGAATTTTCTAAAAATAAGGAAGGGTTTTTTGAGAGATTATTGTGTAGAAATATTGGAGAATCAAGGATTTGTAGGGATTATTTAGATTAAAGACATAGTGGATAGAGAGGGTTCTTTGGGCTTAGTTGCTGTATGGGTTAAAGAAGGGTAATACGAAAATACTATTATCGACCAGCATTAAGTGGAAAAAAAGAACATTGGTTTCAAATGCAGTGAAAAAAGTATAGCTTTTGCCTCAATATCGCGTTATTTCACCAAGGAATAACCATTGTTATGGATAAAAACCCGAACTATTCCTTGTAAGGTATTTAATGGAACAGGGGTCTCTCAATTTGTTTTACCCCAAGTTTTTATTTGAGGAAATGATGAAAATATAAGCTGGAAAATGCTGAAGGTGGTAAAATGAAAAAGTAAATATATCATCTTGGGATTGAAAAAGAGATTCTCAGGCGTTTTATAGATTTAAAATAGAAGGATAACGCCGCTGAAAGGAGAGAAATCAATTGGCAATATTAGTATGCGGAGGGGCGGGCTATATTGGAAGCCATGCTGTAGCGGAACTGTTAAGCCGCAATGAAGAAGTCGTGATTATTGATAACCTGCAAACCGGACATGAAGAGGCGGCTTTAAAGGGAGCTTCTTTCTATCATGGGGATCTGCGTGATGGAGCATTCTTGAGAAAAGTGTTTCAGGAAAACGACATTGAGGCTGTTATGCATTTCGCGGCCGATTCATTGGTTGGAGAAAGCGTAACAGATCCTCTCAAATATTATGACAACAATGTTTACGGAGCCGTCTGCCTGTTAAAGGTCATGAAAGAGTTCGATGTGAAGCAAATTGTTTTCTCATCAACCGCTGCAACATACGGAGAACCGGATCGGGTGCCGATTATGGAAACAGATCCGACGGATCCGACAAACCCGTACGGGGAAACAAAGCTTGCCATTGAAAAAATGCTGAAGTGGTCTGAAAAAGCATACGGAATCCGTCATGTCGTCCTTCGCTACTTTAATGTTGCCGGGGCGCATGTAGACGGTTTGATCGGTGAGGATCATCAGCCTGAAACGCACCTGATCCCGATCATTCTTCAAGTCGCGCTTGGCAAACGGGACAAGATTATGATTTTCGGCGACGACTATCCGACTCCGGATGGCACGTGCATCAGAGACTACATCCATGTGATGGACCTGGTTGACGCGCATATCCTCGCTGTCGAAAGGCTTCGGAACGGCGGAGAAAGCGCCGTATACAATCTCGGAAACGGCACGGGCTTCTCAGTCAAAGAAGTCGTTGAAACAGCCCGGAAAGTGACAGGCTGTCCGATACCGGCGGAGGTTGCAGAGCGGCGCGCAGGAGATCCGGCACAGCTGATCGCCTCTTCGGAAAAAGCCGTGAAAGAACTTGGATGGCAGCCGAAATACGCCGAACTGGAAACGATCATTGACAGCGCGTGGAAGTGGTTTAAAGCACATCCGAACGGCTATCAAAGCTAGAATGCGATAACAACTATTAAATAGGATAAAAAAGAGCTTTCAGTTACAGAAGGAAGCTCTTTTTTGTTGTTCTGAAGTTTAAAGCGGGTTGTCAGCAGGGAAAAGGAATGGAGGAAGATAATGATTCACCTTGAAAAAATTTAACAATGTTAAATTAATGATTGACCAAAGTTTTTTATTGTGGTAAACCTAAATTTGACAGATTTTTTGTTTCGGAGGGATTTGTCAACGCTTGCTATGTGTGTAAAAAGAACTAAAAAATTACCAGTCTATTTCCTTCGTTATTCATAATATCATGAACAAAATTTGACGATTTTGTGACATTTGGGTGAAAAAAAGGTGAACAATCGAAAAAAATAAGGCTAATTGGTGAAGATTTTGATAGCATAGCAAGGTAGAAGAAAAAAGTTTTTCAGAATCCTTTTATCTTAGATATTCTGACCAAATTTTAGACATCATTAAGGAAGGATGGTGATCCTCTTGTTCAGAGCATTTAAACCACTGATTATGCTGACTTTGCTTTCCTCCGTTTTTTTATTGGGCGGCTGCAGTCAAATCGCGGTATTGGATCCTAAAGGACCGGTTGCTTCGCAGCAAAGAGATCTTATTCTATTATCGATTGGATTTATGCTGTTTATCGTAGCGGTCGTATTTGTCCTTTTTACTGTGATGATTGTAAAATACCGTGAGCGTAAAGACAGAAAGTCTCCTTACAGCCCGGAAGTAGAAGGCAATACATTTTTAGAAATCGTCTGGACAGTGGTTCCAATTTTAATTGTTATTGCGCTGTCAGTGCCGACAGTTCAAACAATTTATTCTCTAGAAGAGGCTCCAAAAGCATCAAAGGACAAGGAACCTTTGGTCGTATATGCTACATCTGTCGATTGGAAATGGGTATTTAGCTATCCGGAACAGGATATCGAAACGGTCAACTATTTGAATATCCCGACAGACAGACCGATCTTGTTTAAAATCTCATCTGCCGACTCTATGGCATCACTGTGGATCCCGCAGCTTGGCGGGCAAAAATATGCTATGTCCGGAATGGAAATGGAGCAATATTTACAGGCAGACCATGAGGGTACTTATAAAGGCCGAAATGCAAACTTCACAGGTGAAGGCTTTGCAGAACAACAGTTTAATGTCAATGCGGTATCTGAAAGCAAGTTTAATGACTGGGTGAAGAAAACGCAGAAAGAAGCTCCTAAGCTGACGAAAAACCAGTACGATGAACTGATGCTTCCTCAGCATGCGGACGAAATGACGTTCTCATCAACACACCTGAAGTACGTTAATCACGGAAATGATGCGGAATACGCCATTAAAGCGCGCGAAAGATTGGGCTATAAACCAGTGTCTCCGCACTCAAAATCAGATCCGTTTGAAGACGTGAAAACAAACAAAGATCAAAAACAATCTGAAGACCAAGATTCTCACTAGGAAAGGAGGAAGCTTGCATGAATTTGAAATGGGACGAATTCATAATTACAGGTGACCCATTAATTCTTGGAGCACAGATTTCCATTTTGCTTACATCCATTGCAATCGTATTTGTGCTGACATACTTCAAAAAATGGAAATGGCTTTGGAGAGAGTGGATTACCACCGTCGATCATAAACGTTTAGGAATCATGTACCTTATTGCCGCAGTGATTATGTTTTTCCGCGGCGGTGTCGACGGGTTAATGATGCGTGCCCAGCTCACGCTTCCTAATAACGGCTTTTTAGATTCCAACCACTATAATGAAGTATTTACGACACACGGTACGATCATGATCATTTTCATGGCGATGCCGTTTCTTATTGGATTAATGAACGTGGTCGTGCCGCTTCAAATCGGTGCGCGGGACGTTGCATATCCTTACTTGAACAACTTGAGCTTCTGGACCTTCATGGTCGGAGCGATGCTGTTTAATATTTCATTCGTCATCGGCGGATCGCCGAATGCAGGATGGACGGCTTACATGCCGCTTGCAGGCAATGAGCTGAGTCCCGGACCTGGGCAGAACTATTACTTGCTCGGACTTCAGATCGCGGGTATCGGTACGCTTCTCACCGGGATCAACTTTATGGTTACCATCCTGAAAATGCGTACAAAAGGCATGACCCTATGGCGGATGCCGATGTTCACTTGGACAACGCTGATCACTTGTGTGATTATCATTTTCGCCTTCCCTGTCTTGACAGTGGCTTTGGCGCTGATGACATTTGACCGCTTGTTCGGAACAGCCTTTTTCACCTTGGCGAACGGCGGTATGCCGATGCTGTGGGCGAACCTGTTCTGGATTTGGGGACATCCTGAGGTTTACATCGTTATTTTGCCTGCTTTCGGTATTTTTTCAGAAATCATTGCAACATTTGCTAGAAAGCAGCTGTTCGGCTATAAAGCGATGGTTTATTCCATTGTTGCGATTTCGGTTCTCAGCTTTGTCGTTTGGCTGCATCACTTTTTCACAATGGGCAACAGCGCGGCGGTCAACTCGTTCTTCTCGATTACGACGATGGCGATATCGGTGCCGACCGGGGTTAAAATCTTTAACTGGCTGTTGACGCTGCATCGAGGCAGAATCAAAATCACAACGCCGATGCTGTGGTCGCTTGCATTTATTCCGAACTTCGTCATCGGCGGTGTTACGGGCGTTATGCTTGCGATGGCAGCTGCGGATTATCAATATCACAACACATACTTCCTCGTATCGCACTTCCACTACGTGCTGATCGCGGGTACTGTGTTTGCATGTTTCGCCGGATTTATCTTCTGGTATCCGAAAATGTTCGGTCACAAACTGAACGAACGCATCGGAAAATGGTTCTTCTGGCTGTTCATGACAGGCTTTAACATCTGTTTCTTCCCGATGTATTTCCTTGGATTGCAGGGAATGCCTCGCCGTATTTACACATACGGAGCAGAAGACGGCTGGACTGCATTGAACATGATTGCGACATTCGGCGCATTGCTGATGGCCGCAGGGTTCATCGTTCTCTGCTACAACATTTTCTACAGCTTCCGTCATTCAAAACGCGAGGAATCAGGAGATGCTTGGGGAATGGGTCGTACGCTTGAATGGGCTACATCTTCTGCGATCCCGCCGCACTATAACTTTGCGGTTCTGCCTGAGGTCACATCACCTGACGCATTTGCGCAAATGAAGGAAGACAATGTCGAGATTCATCCTGAAAGCAAGTTTAAAAAGATTCATATGCCGAGCAATTCAGGCCGTCCGTTTATCATGTCATTATGCTTCGGATTTGCTGGATTCGGGCTTGTCTTTGAATGGTTCTGGATGGGAATCGTAGGTCTGATCGGTGTATTCCTTTGTATGATTCTTCGTTCATTTGAATATGACGACGGCTACTATGTAAGTGTTGAGGAAATAAAAGAGACTGAACGAAAGAATGCCAAGTAAAGGAGGCGGGATTGATGGAACATGCAGAGCACAGCAATTCTAACGCTCCTATGGAATACCGTTCTGAAACAGGAAGGTTGAATATCCTTGGCTTTTGGATTTTTCTTGGAGCGGAGATTGCTTTATTCTCTACGTTATTTGCGACCTACGCTGTTCTTCATAACAGAACAGCGGGAGGTGTACTGCCGGCAGAACTGTTCGATGCAAAGCTCGTTTTAATCATGACGTTCCTGCTGTTAACGAGCAGTTTCACATGCGGCATTGCAGTGCATGAGATGCGCCGCGGCAGTTTGAAAGGCGTGATGATCTGGATGATCATTACCCTGTTGCTTGGTGCTGGCTTTGTCGGCTATGAGCTTTATGAGTTCAATCATTATGTACACGAAGGTGCCACTTTATCGACAAGTGCTTACTGGTCATCTTTCTTTGTTCTATTGGGAACGCACGGACTGCACGTATCGATCGGTATCTTCTGGATTATCGGCATTTTGCTTCAGACGAAAAAGCGCGGCCTAACCCCGCAAACGTCTGCTAAGCTGTTTATCTCAAGTTTGTATTGGCACTTCTTAGACGTGGTATGGATCTTCATCTTTACCGGTGTCTATTTGATAGGGTTGGTGAATGTATAATGGCAGCAAAACAATCGGCTGAACACAGCCACTTTCCTTGGAAGCATGTTGTCGGGTTCGTGTTGTCCATTGTGCTGACCTTATTGGCCTTGTGGGTGATCTATACGGATTTAAGCATGGCTGCAAAGCTGTGGATTATTTTCGGTTTTGCGATCATCCAAGCTGGACTTCAGCTCTTAATGTTTATGCATATGACTGAAAGTGACAGCGGCAAAATCCAAGTCGGGAATACGTTGTTTGCCGCATTTATTGCGGTTGCGATTATTGCCGGTTCCGTCTGGATCTTCGCTGCTCACAACTATCACGGAGACAACCCTGAGGGCGGTTCTCCAGGTGCAAAACATTCTGAGCACAGCGGACATTAATTGATTGGTAAAAGAGTGCGGATTTAATTGTCCGCACTCTTTTTTGATTGCTGAACAGAAAAAGAGAGAGCCGCAGGCTCTCTCTTTCTCATACACTCTTAACCGCGTTTTACGCCGCGGCCGAATTTGCCGTCGCCCGGCTTGCTCTTTTTAGAAAGAGTAACAGTCAGGAATGTACCATAGTTTTTAACTTGAGCATTTTCCAATTTGCGCATTTGTGTCACCTCCTTATTACTTCCAGTTGATTACATATTCATGCTATCATAGAATAAAGTGGTAAAAACCACAAAAAGGCACTAAAACCCGACATCATCCTTCAATTCTATTCATGGGGTTTTTATTGCGGTATTTGTTCGGAGGAAACTGACTTAAGGAGAGTGTTACTGATGATTCGCGTGTTGTTAGTAGACGACTACAGGGTTCTGACATCCGGAATGAAGGAAATATTAAAAAAATATAATATGGATGTCATCGTTTGCCACGAAGGAAATGAAGCTCTCGACCTCTTAAAAAATCAAGAGGTACATATAGACGTTTTTCTTTATGATTTAAAAATGCCGGGGATGAACGGGTTGGAACTGTCTCTTAAAACGCTGGAAATCGCACCACAATCCAAAATTATCATTATGTTTTCGGGAGATGAAATTCACTCATATTTTAATAAGCTGATCGAAGCCGGAGTCAAAGGGTTTATCGATAAATCGTATACAGACAGCATGATTGCTTCGAGTATTTTATTGTGTTTAAAAGGGGCTGTGTTATTTCCCGACGGCTTGCTGCAAAGACTGAGGCTCGACTCCGATCTCGCGGTGGACGAGCATTTAACAGACACAGAACTGGATATTTTGCAGAAGGTGGCCAGCGGTAAAACAAATAAAGAGATCGCAGCAGACTTACAAATGTCGACGCGCAACGTAGAGTATCACTTGAGCAAAATCTATAAAAAACTAAAAGTAACGTCGCGGTACTGTGCAGTAAAAAAAGGAACGATGCTTAATTTGATCAAGCAGAAAGCTTAAACAAGGTATATATTCGTTTTTCCCTGCAAAAGAGAGTCGATAGGCTCTCTTTTTCTTTTTCCTCCGAATAAATCCCGTAATAATGGCCCATTGATGCAGTTGGCTAATCATGTCGGTTTTCGGTAGTTTTTTGCGGTTTTTTTGATATTGTCCTGTGATAATCTGATTCATGTGATCAGTTGGTAAATTCAGGAGTATCGTTGCATTGCAGGCTCTTTTTAAAACGCTCCAGCGCTAATATGATAACGGCATTCGCCTGGGGAGTAGAAAGAACATCATGCATAAAGTGCTGAAAGAGAGCTTACCGGCTCTCTTCTCCTTTATTTTTCTGAAATCATGCATACCGGGGAGGTCTAACTTTGAAAATTATTCGAAATCAAGAGACAGCGACAACCGTGTTGGAGAATGAATGCATCGTCCTAAACCTGGACAATGGGCAGTATTTCGGATTGGAAGGGGCTTTAAAAGAGCTATGGATCGAAATTGAAAATGAACGAAAGGATAAAAAAGATATTCTGATCAAGTGGCAATCGGCGTTCGATCAGACGGAGGAAGAACTGTCAGCGATATTAAATGAGGCGATACAGGAACTGACACATCACAAGCTGATTAAAATAGAGGATAAAAGCTGATGAAAAAAAGAGCGCCTGTCAAAAATCATGAGTATTTTACAACCGTTCATGCTTTTGTACGTATGATGCTGTTAAATCATGACTTTGAAGAAGCTTATGAAAACATTGCGATCCATCTGTTTCCGCTGTATGCGAGCGCAAAGCAAAGAGGCGCAGGGCTTCATGATATAGACGAACTGCACCGGCACGGCGAATATTTGTATTCGCTTGATGAAGACGACCATTTGGTCACTTCATGCGTTTCTATTGCCTTGACGATTCAATCTATATTATTCAGCAATGGATCTGATGCTGATCTCGTGATCGGAGTCAAGAAAATTGATGACAAGCTGTTTTCTCATGCGTGGGTTCAAATGGAAAACGGCCAATCGATCGATCCGAATCATAAAAATAAGAATTTAAAAGTTTTACAGATGTATAAGATGAGCGCTTATGCTGAAAGGTGGGTGTTATCTCTAGTATGAAAATATGGTTTGGAATGCAGGGAGACAACACCGTTGCATGGCAAGAGTGGGTTTCCGCCGTCAAGAGATGGGGGCGGGCGGAACAGATTCACAGCTACAGCAGCGGGATCGCAAACATGGCTGAAGCGCATATCCGATACGATGAAGCTTTTAGACCTTCGACCCAAACAAACCTTTTGCACCCCGTCATCTTAGACGGCTGGATCAGCGGCGGTCTTAACGCAAAGTCGGATGGCACCCGAAAAATTGAACATGATGACAAGCTATACGCGTCATTGAAGCAGGACAAAGCTGCCATGCTTTCTCACTCGCATGGCGAGTTTACAATGATGTGGTGGGATGACAGTCTGCATAGCCTTGTTTTGGCGACTGATATATACGCAACCCGTCCGGTTTACTACTGGGTCAGTCCGAAAGGAGAATGGTTTGCAGCGAATGACTTGCGCATCCTTTTGCTTATTCATGACATTCCTTTTGCCATCGATCAAGATGTGTGCAGAATGTTTCCTACTTCAGGCTTTGCTGTAGGAGAAAACGGCTTTGAAGATCGGACGTTTTTTAAAGGAATACGCAAAGTGCCTGCGGCGTCCTACGCTGTTCTCGGCCGGGATCATGAGGTTCACGTGCACAGCTATTGGGGACTTCCGCAGCTGTTAAACGTGAAAGATCTTGCCGGAGACGCTGTTCCGCGGTTCCGGGAGCTTTTTCAGGAAGTGACAGCAGATCGTTTAAAAGATCAAAAGCATATTGTCGAATTAAGCGGCGGACTGGATTCAGCTGCTGTAACCGCCGCAGCAGTGGCAGGCGGATGCAAGGAACAGCTGCTGGCCGTCAACATATCATTTGCCGAACCTGACATGATATTAAGCCATGATAAGGACCTTGTAAAAAATATGATGCGAGATATGGACATCCCCGGCCTGATCATTCTTGGAGACGCTACAGCCAAAATTCCAAACGCGGAAATCGGGCGTGATCCGCTTTGGTTTGTAGACGGTCCTGATCCGAGAGCCAATTCACTGGTTAATGAGACTTTTACAGTGATCGCTGAGGAGTATGGTGCTTCGTCTGTCCTTACAGGTGAGGGCGGGGATTTCATTTTTAGCGGTGAAGTGTCAGTGATCGATTCTCTGCTTCGGCAGAGACGTTTTTCTGAAATCTACAAATTGCTTCGCGAATGGTCAGGCGGCAGCGTGAAAGAGATGCTGAAACTCGGATTTCAATACGGAATCGCCCCTTTCATGCCTTATATCGGCGAAAAGCTCTATTATGACTTGCTGTGGTCAGATACGGAATATGAGCTGCCTGAATATTTTACTGAAGAACACCGAAAGAGAGAACGGGAGATCAATAAGGAAGATCATCTTCGCTATCGAAAAAGCCGGGAGCTCTCAGTGTGGGGCAAGAGGTTTCATTTTGACTTTTTGTGGCCGAGAGCGAGGTACATGGATGCCGTTGGTGTGACATTGCCTACGTACCATCCGTTTTTGGATCGGCGGCTGATCGAATTTTCATTTTCTGTACCGCCTGAACAGCATTTTGATGTTTTAAAAGGGCTTGAAGAACATTATGCAGGCTCTAAAATGCTTCTTCGCAAATCTTTCACCGATATCCTGCCTGCCTATGTATATAACAGATCAACGAAAACAACATATGCCCATATGGCCAGGAAAAGCTTTATGAATGACCGCAGACACATCCTTCAGCTATTTGAACCGGGAGAGCGCGTCTTCGTTGAAGAACTCGGCATCATTAAGCGCGATATATGGTGGAAACACTTGCTGGCTATGGCTATCCGCTCTGAAGATCCAAATAATGATCTGGGCATGGGCTATCAGTATATGAGATCTGTCATTGACTTGGAAATATGGCTCAGGGAAGCATCGAAGGGGAAGGAGCATCTTCTCGAACGGAGCCGTCCGGGAAAACCAAGGGTCATGGCTGATATCGAAACCGTCAATACGCCGGAGAAAGCCAAAATATACTCGTATCAATGACCACAATAGGTATAGAAAATGAAGGTGAAGCATGTGTGGAAGATGAAGCATATCCAAGAGCCGCTGCAAACGGCGGGCCTGCTTGGGAAAATGGTCTGGAAATCCGGCCCGTGGCTGATGATTTGCATGGTTTTCTTCATGCTGATCGAAGCCGGGGCACCTTTAATCCAATTGTACGCTTCAAAGGAAATGATCGACGGCATTGTCGAGCAGGAAGCCGTCATCCATGCGGAAATATGGGCTGTCATTTATGCGGGAAGCTTGGTCATGATCAGTGTCGTTAAATCATTGGAAAAATGGGTAAAGGCAATGCTTTCTGAGAGGTCGATGATCACAGTCAACAGCTTGTTAATCGACGCTTTTGACCGCATTCCGGGGATGCGCTTTTTTGAGGATCCAAAGTACAGGGACCGGCTGGAAACACTGCGGGATCGTTCGACATGGCTACCTTCCCAATTCATTAATATTAGTTCGAACTTGGTGACCGCCATTATGTCTTTGGCGGGCGTCGTTTTGATCATCGCCTATCTGTCGCCCGTCCTTGCTTTCATCCTTATTTTGTCGACCGCTCCATTCGCTTTTGTCCATAATCATTATAATGAAATGGAATGGGAATATCACAAGGATTACGCCCCTGTCAGAAGGAGGGCTGCATATGCGCGCCACATTCTGCTCGGGAGACGATCGGCAAAAGAAGTACGCCTGTTTGGCCTGGGGTCTTTCTTTCTTGATTTATATCAATCTGCTTTTAAAGGCTTATATTCTGTGCTGCGGAATATTCAAGTCAGAAGCGCGCGCTGGTCGGTTTTAACCGGTTTCTTATCGGGGGCCGGAACGGGTTTGGGGTACTTTTGGATTCTGTCCCAATCCCATTCAAGCAGTTTCTCTGTGGGGGATATATCGCTGTACTTAGGGGCTGTGTTTCAATTATCAACGGCTCTTCGGGATATCGCCAAAGAAGGTGCAGATACGTTGGATATATGGAGAATGGGAAGAGACTTTTTTCTTTTTATGAACGCAGAAAAGGATATCAGGCTTCCCTCCAATGGCGAATCTCTCGAGGGCGAAGGACCGCTGGCAGTCGAATTCAAAAATGTAACCTTCCGCTATCCTTTCAGAGAAGCGGCTGCCGGCTCCCGGGTAAATGAAGCTGATGCGGATGAGGAAGATTTGGATATGCTCAATGAACTTGAGGATGAAGAGATGAGGGAACACGACGAGCAGCCTCAATCAGATGCCATGCACACAGGCGATGTTCTGAATCGAATCAGCTTTTCTGTATCACCGGGAGAAAGAATTGCCATTGTTGGGGCGAATGGATCTGGGAAAACAACGCTCATCAAACTGCTCTGCCGCTTTTATGAATATGATGAGGGTGAGATTAAAGTGAACGGGAAAGACATCCGCCAGGTCGATCTTCATGAGTTGAGAAACAGGATGGCGGTCGTGTTTCAGGAGTTTGGCAAGTACGAATTGTCACTCCGACACAATATCGCGATAGGCCGCACGGAAGCTTTAGGTGATGAGGAAAAACTTCGCGCCGCCGCCCGGGCTGCCAAGCTGGAACCGATCATCAAAGAGTTGCCTGAAGGGCTGGAAACGATGATCGGCCCTGAATGGGGCGGAACCGATTTTTCGGGAGGTCAATGGCAAAGGATCGCTTTAGCCAGATCGTTTATGAAAGATGCCGGACTTGTCATATTGGACGAGCCGGCCGCATCTTTGGATATTCGGGCTGAGTATGATATTTTCCGGCAGTTTCACAGCTTCACAGAGGGAAAAACGGTGATCATGATTTCCCATCGGTTCAGTACGGTAAAAATGGCTGACCGCATACTGGTTTTGAAAAACGGAAGAATCGCGGAAGAGGGAAGCCATCAGGAACTCATGGACAAAAACGGGGAATACAGCAGAATGTTCCGCATGCAGGCCAAATCGTTTCAGGGGAGGGATGAGGTATATTGCTGAAGTTTCATTCATTTTTCAAAAAGCTGCCTCAAACCGCTTCCATCATATTTTACGGTTTAACGTTGTTTTGGCGCTGCGATCCTTTTAAATCGGCGGTTCTGTTTTTGATCACCTTGCTTGGCGCTATGCTCGGACCGCTCCTAGTCTGGCTGAGCGCAGAGGTTATCGATGAGATTGCACGGGCGCCGTTTGAGCTGTCTTCTTGGAATACACTGGTTTGGGCGTCCTTTGCATACATTGCTTTTACGCTGATCGTAGATGCCCTTCAGCCTGTGGCTGAAATGCAGAAAAGGCTCCTTACCGCCAAGCTCGAAGCTTATCTTGATGAAATGCTTATGAAAAAGGCAATTTCCATTCCTGATATCGCGGCTTTTGAAGACGCATCTTTTCATACCAATACACAAATCATCCGCTATAATGAATATTTTGTCACGATGTGGGTATCCATCGTGTCTCAAACCTTCGGCGGAATGGTGATGATTGCAGCCAGCAGTTTATTGATTTGCATGTCTGCACCGTGGGTGCCGCTGTTGTTTCTCATATTGGCCGTCCCCAAACTGTACTGGGAGGCGAAGTTAAACAACGCGACCTTTGAAGGACGGAAAGAGGTTCAGGAACTGAGGCGGCGCGCGGAATATTATGCAGGTGTCCCTCTCATGTCTGAAACAGCCGGCGAGGTCAAGATATACAATCTTGTTCCTTTTTTTAAATCTTTTTATAAAAACACTTCGATGGAGCTCCTCCATACGCTGTCCAACGATCAAAAAAAACTGGCGCTTTATCAGTTGTTCTGGTCGGTATTACAATCTTTGGCCGCAGGTGCTGTCCTGATTTACATCGTGCACCAGGCTTTTTATGGAGTGTTATCCATCGGGGATGTGATGCTGTTTATCGGAGCCGCGGTTCAGTTCAATGAAGGAATCAATGAAATGTTCGCTGCGTTTGCGATCGGAGCAAGAGAAACAAGGCACCTGGGAAATGTGCATTCTTTTTTAAACAGCAACAATTCCATGGAAAATGGGGAAACCGCGCCAGCTGCTCAAAAGCAAAAAGGATTTACATGTGATCAAGTGGAATTTTCTTATGCTGGAACCAAAACGGTTCTTGATATTCGTAAGCTCGATATTCCATTGAATAAGACGACCGTTCTCGTGGGAGAAAACGGATCAGGCAAAAGCACACTCGTTAAATTGCTCCTGCGTTATTTTGATCCCAATCAAGGCACGATCTCGTATAATGGTTTACCGCTTTATAAGTATGATATTGAACATTACCGGTCAAATGCCGCGGCTGTGTTTCAGGATTTTTTGCGGTACGAAATGACATTGAAATACAATATTGGCCTGGGCGACATTTCTTCTTGCTCCAACTTGGCTAAAATAAAAAGTGCTTCGGCCTTCGGCGGAGTGGATCAGTTTTTGCATAAGCTTGAAGACGGCTATGAAACAGAGCTTGGCAGACTGTTCGGCGGCAGGAATTTGTCGGGAGGAGAATGGCAGCGGGTCGCGATATCTCGCGCATTTATGCGTGATGAGTCTGCCGACATTTTGATATTTGATGAACCTTCCTCTGCGCTGGATGTATTTATTGAGGAAGAGATATTTGATAAGCTGCAAAAGCTGACGCAAGGAAAAACAGTCATTATTGTCTCGCACCGGTTAAGCACGGCCCGTTTTGCCGACCACATCGTATTTTTAGAAAAAGGAAGGGTGGCGGAAGCCGGAACCCATCAACAGTTGATGAAAAATCAGGCACAGTATGCAGAGCTGTATCGCCTGCAAGCTGAAAAATACGAGCAGTAAAGGAGAAAGCAATGAGCAATATAGAAGAACTTCGTCTGTTTCGAAAAGAAGATATTGAATGGCTGCAGACCTGGTTTGAGGATGCAGAAGTGAAAAGGCGGCTGGAAGGGATGATGCCACTTGACGAGTGGTTCAATTTTGCAGGTGGGAATGAAAACTACCGGGTATGGGCGGCTTTAAAGGAAGGCAAGCCAGTCGGCGTTGTCATGGTTGAAGTTGAGGAAGATTCGACCGGGAACATTGCACTTTTAGTCGATCCGTTTTTGCGCGGAGGGGGATACGGAAAAGCGCTCATCAAAAGGACGATGGCATTGCCGGAATTGAACAGGATCAACAAGTGGTTTGCCGGAATTGAAGAGGATAACAAGAGGTGCTTAGCGTGCTTCAGATCAGTCGGATATTCATTGGAACACGATCAGCCGGATGAGGACGGCTACTATTCTCTTATTTATTTCCCGGAATCTTAATTAAGGAGCATAAGACGATGAACTTGATCAAATGGATTGTTTTTTCCGTTATTTCAGTCGCCTTTTTTCAGCCGGCCTCAGCCGCTCTATTAAAAGAAAAGGATGACTATACCATTCTTGTATATATGATTGGATCTGACATGGAAAGCGATTTTCATATGGCAAGCGATGATATTCAGGAAATGATGGATGCCGGTTCATCTTCAAACGTCAATGTCGTTCTTCAGACAGGGGGAGCAAAAAAATGGGCAATCCCGTCGATCAGTCACAAGGTGAATCAGAGATGGAAAGTCGAACATCAGAAGCTGGTGTCCCTCGAAAATATCGGGAAGAAAAATATGGACAGTCCCAGCTCCGTCACAGATTTTATCACGTGGGGAGTCAAAACATACCCGGCTAAAAAATATGTATTGATCTTCTGGGGGCATGGGCTTGGCTCCGTTGACGGCTACGGGGGAGACGAAAACTTCGGCAATAAGAAAATGAAAGTAAGCGAGCTCCAGTCGGGAATCAAAAAAGCCTATGAACATACGAAGCAAAAGTTTGATTTAATAGGTTTTGACAACTGCAAAATGGCCGGGATTGAAACGGCATATGCCTTAAAGGATTATGGAAAGTACATGCTGGCTTCAGTCGACTATACGAATCAAAACGGCTGGGATTACAAAAGGGCGCTGCAGTCTGTACAAGAAGACCCTTCCATCGATCCGAAAGAACTTGGCAGGGAAATCGCCGCAGGCTACATACAGCAGTCAAAAGAAAACGGTGAAACAGAAGACCTGCAGCAGTCTTTCATTCAATTGAACCGCGTCAAAGCCGCTGTTGATGCCCTCGACAGATTGAGCATAAGCATGAATCGGGCATTGAAAGAGCCGGATGGAAAGCGCATGCTTCACTATGCACGTCTCGCTGCTGAAGATTATGCAGATGAATCGGATATGGTTGATTTGGCGGATTTGTCAAGCTTGATCGGTCAGCAGATCGGAGCTGAAAAAGAAGCAAAAGAGGTCGTAAAATCCGTCAAGAAGGCGGTCATCATGAACATCAAGTCTCCGGAGCACCCGAGAGGAAGCGGTATGTCCGTTTATTATCCGGCCAGAGACAACCAAAAGCGGTTTGCGGAAAAATCAAACATATACCACCTCCTTGACTTCAGCGGCCGGTATCAAACATTCATCAAAGATTACTCACATTCAACATTTAACTTTGATCGATAACTGTATCTTTTACAGCAAAAAAAGCGCCGGCGGAAAAACCGGCACTTTTTTTATCGGCTCATGTGCTTTCGAATCAATGGAAGTCCGTAAATGATGAAAGCGGCGACATGGGCGATGACAACGTTGAGAATAAAGAGTACGATCATGAGAGAGTGTCCTGTAGGAGAAAGGCTGCTGGTCATATAGAAAAAGAAGAATACCCACATTAAAATGATCGGCGGAATAGAAGAAATTGCGACCTTTTTGTTGTCCAGCCATAAAAATAAAGGAGTGGCGCTTGCAATCAGCAAGTAAGCGAAAAACATATCCATGCGTTTTCAGCCCCTTTCGATAATGATAGCGCTGTCAAAAAAAGCGGAATGAAACATCAATTGTGTCTAATTGGAGAATATTTTGTGAACATTCTGTTACATTTATTATACCACGTTCTTCGAAAAATGATACATACTGGAAAGCATTTTCCGCTCCAACTATCGGCTCAATTTTTACGTTGTTTCAGTAGGACATAAAGGGTGAAGGGGAGAAGAAGTGAATAGGGAACATGTGTGGAGGAGATTGATCATGCGAAAGTTAGCCAAGAACCGCGCGTTTCCTATACGGAGGCCGGCAGGCTTAGGGAAGCGAAGAAGCGGACAGGCGGATCGTACGATAAGGCCGCAGACCCCTTGGATCAACGATTTTTTCTAAACAAAAAAGGCCCTCGGCGTTGGCGCCGGGAGCCTTTTATTTGTCTAAAAAATAAAGTGGGCACACAGTACGATGACAGGCAGCGTAATAAGCGTCCGAACGAGAAAAATCAAGACGAGGTCAAGGAAAGTCACCGGGATTTTGGAACCGAGCAAAAGACCGCCGACTTCGGACATGTAGATTAATTGTGTAACCGATACACAGGCGATGATGAACCTGGTCATTTCGCTTTCAATCCCGCTTCCGAGCACAGACGGCAGGAACATGTCGGCAAACCCGACGACAAGCGTTTGTGAGGCCTCAGCGGCTTCAGGGACCTGCAGCAGTTCGAGAAGTGGGATGAACGGCAGTCCGAGCCATTTGAAAACCGGTGTATATTCAGCGACAATCAGTGCGGCTGTGCCGAGGGCCATGACGACGGGAGCGACGCCCATCCACATATCGAGCACGTTTTTGGTTCCGTCCTGCAAGAAATCTTTGACGCTTGTATTCTGTTTTGCTTTTGCGACAGCCTGGCTGAGTCCCCATTGAAACGGAGTGTATCCTTCGGGAATCTTCTCTTGATCATGATCCGCTTGATCTGTAATATAAGTATCAGCCTTTCTTGATAAAGGAGGAATCCGCGGGCTGATCACCGCAGCTGCGGCACCAGCCAGCAATATCGTCAAATAAAATGGAACGAACATATGAGCAAGGTTAACCTGTGAAATAATCACGAGGCAAAACGTGATGGAGACGACTGAGAAAGTCGTGCCGATGACGGCAGCCTCACGCTTCGTGTAGAACCCTTCTTCATACTGTTTGCTTGTCAGGAGCACGCCGATCGTGCCGTCGCCGAGCCATGAAGCCATACAATCGATCGATGACCTTCCCGGCAGCTTAAAGACTGGCCTCATCAGCTTTTTCATCAAAGCGCCGCACAGTTCGAGCAAGCCGAAGTTCAACAGAAACGGCAGAAACAGGCCTGCAAACAAAAAGACGGAGAAAAGAACGGGTAGCAGGCTGAATAATAATGTTCCGCCGGTACTCTTGGCATAAACCGCTTCAGGTCCGATCTTAAAGTACGCCATCACTGCGAAAATCATGCCGAACAGGCGGACGATATACCAAAATAAAGATACATTCAGCAGGTTATAGAAGAACTCGCTTTTTTTAATGAAAGCCGGATGAAAGGTTTTGGTGATAAAGGTTAAGATAAATGTTGCGGTTACGATGACCGTCATGATTAACGGCAATTGCTGCTGAAGCAGCTTCTGCAATGCATTCGAAAAAACAGCAATCGGAATCGTTAAATTTCCTTCAATTTTAACAGGAATCATAAACAGAATAATTCCGATGAGCGAAGGGACCAAAAATTTTATGAGATCAAGCCGTTTACGCTTTTGAAGTGCTTTATCCAAAATGAAAAACTCCTTATGAATTGGTGATTCTGTACCACTTCTGCCGGAGGCAAAAGTTTAATTTTATGCAACATTACTCATTTTAATACAAATTAATCAAAAATCAATGAATTTATCACATTCGACAATAGTTGGAAAAATCCTTTAAAATAGAATAGGAATTTGTTCGCAATAAAATCGAAACATTTTGTTCTTTTGTACGTCATATCATTTGTGAGGAAGCGGATGCGTCTTCCTGGATTATTTCATCGTGTCATATTATAAGGGCGGGATTTCGAATGAGTCAGAAAAAGAATATTACAAATCCCTTTTATCAGGGGGATTTGATTTTTGTCTATATTGTCTTTTTTATCATAAGCGTTGTGGCTGTGTATGCCGCTCAGCAGTTTAATCAATATAATGAACCTTTTGCGATGAAACAGTCCCTTTACTATTTACTGGGGGCCTTTATCATCATCGTGTTTCTTTATTTTGATTTGGAGCAGCTTGAAAAGCTCAGCTTTTATTTTTATCTGCTCGGCATTTTGATGCTGATCGTGTTAAAGTTCAGTCCGGCATATATTGGATCATACAGGTTTGCGCCGGTCATCAACGGTGCCAAAAGCTGGTTTATGCTTCCCGGGTTTACGCTGCAGCCCTCGGAATTTATGAAAATCGGGCTGATTATGTATTTGGCTTCCTTCATGTCGAAAAACGGGCCTGTCGGCAAGCGTACGTTGAAAGAAGACTGTATCTTTCTGCTGAAAATCGCCGGTATTATCATTGTTCCGTTCGGCTTGATTTTAGAACAGGATACGGGTACAGCCGGAATTGTCGCGTTTGTGATTCTTGTAATGGTATTCCTGTCGGGCGTGAACTGGAAATTGATTTCACTTATCTTCGGAACGGGTCTTGCAGCCGTTGTTTTGATTTTATATGTCATCATCAAATTTCCCGATGTTGCTGGAGCACTCGGGGTTGAACAATACCAAATCAACCGCGTCATGACCTGGGTCAATCCGAGCGAACAGAATGCCGACGATAAAATGCAGGTCGAAAGGGCGCAGCTGGCGATCGGTTCGGGAAAAGTATTCGGAAATGGTGTAAGCGATCTTCAAGTCTATGTTCCTGAAGCGCAAACAGATTTTATTTTTGCCGTCATCGGCGAGAGTTTCGGGTTTGTCGGATGCACTTTTGTTGTCATTATGTTTTTCTTCTTAATCTACCGGCTTGTCGTGCTCATCGACCGAATACATCCGTTCAGCAGGTTTGCCTCATTTTTCTGTGCAGGCTTTACCGCTTTAATTGTCATTCATACCTTTCAAAATATCGGTATGAATATCGGCATTATGCCCGTGACCGGCGTCCCTCTTCTTTTGGTCAGCTACGGAGGCAGTTCAGTCGTAGCAACCTTGATCGGCTTCGCGGTTGTCTACAATTCAAGCTGCCAGTTAACAAAGTATCAAAGCTATATGTTCAAATAACAGCCTGATGAATACAGGCTGTTATTTTATTCACCCTTTTTCACAATGTGAACGATTGTTCATGCTATAATGAAAGTTAGTGCTTTTGATGAAGAAATAAGGCGGGGTATAATGAGCCAGAAGAAAAATACGACAAGTCCCTATTATCAGGGAGATTTGATTTTTATATTAGCCATGTTCTTTTTGATCAGTGTGATCGCTGTTTACGTTGCAGAGCCGTCTTTTTCACCGAAGGGTTATCCGGCAAAGCAATTGTTCTTTTATCTGCTCGGCATGTCGGTGATCGTCGGCTTTCTCTATTTTGATCTGGAGCAGCTTGAAAAGTTAAGCATTTACATATATTTATTCGGTATCTTGTCATTGATCGTCTTAAAGTTCAGTCCACCGTCAATCGCCCCGGTTATCAAAGGAGCGAAAAGCTGGTTTCAATTTGGTACGATCACGCTGCAGCCGTCGGAATTTATGAAAATCGGCCTGATTATGATGCTGGCTTCGGTGATTTCTAAAGCAAGTCCGAAAGGCTCGCGCTCGATGCAGGAGGATGTTCGCCTGTTGCTGAAAATCGCAGGGGTATCGGTGGTTCCGGTCGGTTTGATTTTAATGCAGGACGCCGGTACGGCCGGTATTTGCATGTTCTTTGTCGCCGTTATGGTGTTTTTATCAGGTGTAAACTGGAAGCTGATTTCCATAGTGGCTGGCTCAGGAATCACCCTCGTAATGCTCGTTCTGTTTTTGGTGATCAATTTTCCGGAGTTTTCAAAGGATACGCTGCATATCCAGCAATATCAGATCAACCGGGTGATGACATGGGTCGATTCGAGCCAGCAGGACGCGAACGATACGTATCAGACCGAAAAGGCCGTTACGGCGATCGGCTCTGGAGAAATCTTCGGGATGGGCATGAACAATTTGAAAGTATACGTTCCTGAAGGCCAAACCGATTTCATCTTTGCCGTCATCGGGGAAAGTTTCGGCTTTATTGGCTGTACAATTGTCGTCATCATGTTTTTCCTTTTCATTTACCGGCTTGTTGTGCTGATCGATAAAATACACCCGTACAACAAGTTTGCTTCGTTTTTCTGTGTTGGATATACGGCGTTGATTGTCATCCACACATTCCAAAATATCGGAATGAACGTCGGACTGATGCCGGTTACGGGCGTTCCCCTTCTGTTCATCAGCTACGGAGGGAGCTCTGTGTTGTCCGCTTTGATCGGCTATGCGATCGTTTATAACGCCAGCTGCCAGCTGACAAAATATAAAGGCTATATGTTTAAATAAAAAAAGACAGCCAAATCAGGCTGTCTTTAGTCTTGGTTTAAAAATGTTAGAGCCGCCGACACAAGAATTTTCGTCGCGTTCAGCATGCCTTTTTCATCGATGTCAAACATCGGGTGATGGTGCGGGTAAACGGCTCCAGTCTGCGGATTGCCCGCGCCGGTAAAAAAGAATGATCCAGGGACATGTTCAAGATAATAAGAGAAATCTTCGCCGATCATATTCGGTTCGAGTTCGATGACGGCTTCAGGGCCTACGATTCGTTTGGCACATTGGCGGACGATGTCCGTTTCTTTTTCATGGTTGACGACAGGCGGGTAGCCTTTTTCATAGTCGAGTGAAAACGAAGCGCCATTGCTGTCGCAGACGCCCTTGATGACGCGTTCCATCTCGGCGATGATCGTTTCCTGGACATGCTTTGAAAAGGTGCGGACCGTTCCTTCGATGACCGCTTCTTCAGCGATGACGTTAAATGCCTGACCTGAATGAAACGTTCCGATCGACAAGACGGCTGCTTCTGTCGGATCGATTCTGCGGCTGACGATTTGCTGGAGATGGTTGACGACTGAGGCTCCTGTTATTAAAGCGTCTGTCGTTAGGTGAGGCGCGCCTCCGTGTCCGCCCCGCCCGGATATCGTGACTTTAAATTTATCAGCGGCTGCCATCATCGGGCCTGATGTAACACCGACTTGACCGACGGGCATCGGAGCCCAGATGTGGGTCCCGAAAATGGCATCCACGCCTTCGAGACAGCCGGCTTCAATCATCGGCTTGGCGCCTCCTGGTGTGACCTCTTCACCGAATTGATGGATCAGCACGACATTTCCTTTCAAGTCTTTTTGATGCTTTGCCAGGGCTTTTGCGGCTGTGAGGAGAGCCGACGTGTGGGCATCGTGTCCGCAAGCGTGTATGACGCCGGGGACAGTCGACCGGTACGGAACATTTTTTTGATCCTGTAATGGCAAAGCGTCGAAATCGGCTCTCAAGGCGACCGTCTTGCCGGGGCGGCCGCCTTTAATGTGACCGACGACCCCTTGGCCGCCGACATTCGTTCTCACGCCAATCCCGAGGTTTTCCAAGTAATTTGCAATGGTGCGCGGTGTATTGACCTCGCGATGGGAAAGCTCCGGATATTGGTGAAAATGTCTCCTGAGTTCGATCATTTCCGGATATAATGCATCTAATTCTTCAATTACGGACTTCAACCGTCATCTCCCTTTCCGCTTCAAAAATAGTAAGACGATTCTTTCATTTTACCATATGAAATTGAATCCTTTTGCAGTCCGCCAAACCGTTTTGCTTTAGAGAAAAGCATATATTGGATATGATAAAGGTTGAGGAGGTAAAAGGATGAATAAAACGATTGAAACTATTTTAAATCACCGTTCGATCAGGTCTTTTACAGATCAGCTCCTGACCGAAGAAGAGGTTCGCCTGCTTGTGGAGAGCGCTCAAAGCGCATCGACGTCCAGCTATATTCAAGCTTATTCGATCATCGGTGTCACCGATCCGGAAAAGAAGCGGAAGCTTGCAGAATTGGCCGGGAATCAGCCATATGTTGAAAAAAACGGCCATCTGTTTGTATTTTGTGCAGACCTTTACCGGCATGACAAAATGGCCCGGGAAAAGGGTGTAGATATCACAGCTTCTCTTGAAGGGACGGAAACCTTTATGGTCAGCGTCATCGATGCAGCCCTTGCCGCTCAAAATATGTCAATAGCGGCCGAATCAATGGACCTCGGCATCTGCTATATCGGCGGGATTCGCAATAACTTGGACGAAGTCTCGAAGCTTCTTGAAACACCTGAATACGTTCTTCCGCTGTTCGGGCTTGTCGTCGGTCATCCGGCCAACCCGTCGGCCAAAAAACCGCGTCTGCCGCTTGATCACATTTATCATGAAAATGCCTATCAAGCGGACGATGCCGAGTTTGAAAAGCAATTGTCCGCATATGACGAAACGATTTCAAACTATTACCAAAAGCGGACAGACGGCAAACGGTCTGACAAATGGACAGACCAGATCACCGGCAGCCTCAAAAACCCGCCGCGTGCGTATATGAATGAATTCGTTAAAGGAAAAGGTTTGAACAAAAGGTAAGGAACCTCCCCTCCGACTCGGAGGGGACTTATCTTGTCAGCATGTATTGAAGGAAAAGATAAAACATCAGCCAAAAGGGAAGACTGAAAAGGATTCCGAATAAACAGCCTTTTGCAAAGCGTTCTTCTACGGCTGGCGGGTGCGTTTTTTGCTTCGTCTCATTCATCAGTACTGGGAGCTCCTTTAGTTTATCCATGATACTATTATTTCTTTTTGCGCAGGAAAAGTAAACGAAGATTTGGGGTGAAAAAGATGTTGTCATTAAGCATACTTGATCAGACTCCTGTTTCTGAAGGAAGTACACCTGAACTGGCTTTGCAACATACGGTGGAACTCGCGCAAGCGGCGGAGCGGCTCGGATACAAGAGATTTTGGGTTTCTGAGCACCATTTTTCAAGGAACTTGGCAGGATCAAGTCCGGAGGTTCTGATCGGTTATCTTGCGGCTAAAACAGAGAAGATCCGTATAGGATCCGGCGGCGTCATGCTTCCCCATTACAGCGCCTACAAGGTGGCAGAAAACTTCCGCGTCTTGGAAGGACTTGCGCCCGGCAGGATTGATCTCGGTGTCGGACGTGCTCCGGGAGGGATGCCGATCGCTTCCATGGCTCTTCAAAATGGAGCAAGACGGATGGCTGACCAATATCCCGAACAAATTCAGGATCTCGTCACATATTTATACGATCAAGCCGATGAACATCACCGCTTTCCCAACTTGACCGCATCGCCAAACGTCGCCACAGCGCCCGCTGTTTGGCTGCTCGGCTCCTCAGGGGAAAGCGCAAGACTTGCCGCCCAAACAGGGGCATCCTATACATTCGCCCAATTTATTAACGGTGAAGGCGGAGAAGAGGCGGCCAGACTTTACAAAGAGAGGTTCGAATCTTCTATACTGGGGGAACAGCCAAACGTGATCGTTGCTGTATTTGTGATTTGCGCTGAAACAGAAGAGAAAGCGGAGAACCTTGCCAAAAGCTTGGATTTCTCTTTATTGGCCAATGAACAGGGGATGGTGACCGAAGGCTTTCCATCATTGGAAACGGCCCTGTCATATCAATATTCTCCTTATGAAAGAAAGAGAGTGGAAGACAATCGAAAACGGATGGTTATCGGGACGCCGCAGCAAGTGAAGGAACAGCTGCTTGAACTGGCCGGCGCTTACGGAACGGATGAAATCATGGCGGTGACGATCACTCACGATTTTCAAGACAGGCTGGATTCATACCGGCTGCTGGCCAAAGCGTTTCATCAGTCAAATTAGCGTTTTTGCTGAAAAAAATCGAGAAAATGGCGGATCGGGAAAAGAATAAACAGAATGCATATGTATAAAGCGGTAAACAGCCAGCTGAGCGGAATGAGGATGATGGTATCGACGGTTTGCTCTGCAGCTTTTTGAAATGGCTTGGGCTCGCGCTTCTGCAGGTTGACGGCGAAGTACAAAATCGTGAAAAATATAAAGCAGACAATAATGAAGGATAAGCCGAATAATACGATAAAAGAAAGCATATATACGAGGTCCTCCGTTTGCTTTTTTCACGTTTTGAAGAGAAGGGGGAGCTTCTCCTGAACGCATTATCCGTATTTTAACATAAAAAAGCCTTGTTGAGTGGTTCTCAACAAGGCTTGTCATTATTCGACGATAAAAGGGTCTTCCGTCAAGACATAGCTTGATTTTCCTTTGGCGGATGCATAGGCAAGCATATAGTATTTTCCGGATTTAAGGGATGCGGCATCATTGATTTTGCCGTTCCATTGATAAGATTGATAGCCTTTGCCCTGGTTTTTGTAAACGCCGGCCTGTCCGAGAAGGTTCAGGTTTTCATCATAGACGAGAAATGCGAGCTCTTCAGCGCCGCCCGGCAGGTAGGCTTCGATCGTGTAAGCGCCCTGTTTTGCCCCCGGTTCAACCGTCACGGATGTGACGCGCGGGTAGTCGGGCTCTTTGACGATCAATAGGAGCGGGATTTCGGCGACTTTTCTTCCTCCTTCACGGACGTAAACCGTG
Organism: Bacillus haynesii; assembly: GCF_014042035.1. Lineage (NCBI taxonomy): Bacteria > Bacillati > Bacillota > Bacilli > Caryophanales > Bacillaceae > Bacillus > Bacillus haynesii. The sequence continues at coordinate 3,390,334 of NZ_CP059494.1, forward strand.
CCTTCATATGTGCCTGCTTTCGTTTTGGCGGAATTGACGGTTACTTTTGCCGTTGCTTTACCTGTTTGATTGGCCGGTACCACGACTCGTTCCGTTCCTGATACCGTGATGCCCGCTCCTTTAAAGGAGTACTCGAGCTGATAGGCTTTTCTGTATGAAGAAAGGTTTTCAATCGCGAACGCTTGTTTTTTCGTTTGTTTTCCTTTGTCTTTCAGGAATGTTCCGTATGAATGGCTGCCCGGCGTTACAATCGATGAGGCTTTAAGGGCCTCCATGATACGGATGCTGCCCGCTCCTTGCGTATTGTGAGGGAGAGGCTTTCCGTTTTCATCCGTCAGTTTTTCCGCCGTATTCATCAGCACGCCTTTGATTTGCTCAGGCGTCCAATCCGGTTTGGCCTGCTTTAAAATGGCTGCCGTTCCCGCGACATGTGGGGAAGCCATGCTTGTCCCCTGCTTTGAACCGTAACCGTGAGGGTTTTTCGGATCGTGGGTCGGAATGGTGCTGACGATGTTGACGCCTGGCGCTGAAACGTCAGGTTTAATCATCCATGTATCCATGACAGGACCGCGGGACGAGAAGGAGGCAATCGTTTCCCCCAGCTTTTTGTCCAATTTGAAAGAAAAAACAGCGGAGCGTTTCCCTTCTTTGATCTGTTGAACAAGCTTTTCGCCCTCTTCTTTTGACAATTTGACAGTCGGTACGGCCATCCCCATGACGTTGGCCTCGATTTCCCCTGTTACATTATTGTAAATCACCGCTCCGACAGCGCCGGCGTTTTTGGCATTTTCGGCCTTATCCACAAATGGAATGACGCCTCTCTGGATAACCGCGACCTTTCCTTTCACATCTTTTCCTGTGAAATCGTCAGCTTGTCCGATGCCGGCTTCAACGAGCTCCACCTCTTGACCGTTCAATGCTTCAAGATCTTTTTCCTCTTGGTATCCCATCACTTTTGCTGACGAATACGAAGGAAGCGTCACAAAATATTCATTATACGGAAGCTGTGAGGCGCCGACGGAAATCGCATCCCTTGAAGTCCCCGGCGAGCCGACTGTCCAGTTTTCCGGACCGCTGTTCCCGTTTGATGTAACGGCGACAACCCCTTCGGCCATCGCCCAGTCCAGTGCGATGCTTGTTGCATAATCAGGGCTGTTCAGCGAATTTCCCAGTGAGAGGTTCATCACTTTTGCTCCGTCCGCAACGGCTTTTTCAATGCCGGCAATCACGTTCTCGGTTGTTCCTGAGCCGCCGGGGCCGAGCACACGGTAAGCAAGAAGTGTTGCTTCAGGCGCCACGCCTTTAATCTGTCCGTTTGCGGCGATGGTCCCCGCAACATGAGTGCCGTGATCAGTCGCTCCCCCGCGCGGGTCGCCTGTCGGTGTTTCCTGTGGATCATAATCATTATCAACAAAGTCATACCCCTTATATGGACCGAAATTTTTCTTTAAGTCAGGATGTGTGTAATCAACGCCCGTATCAATAACGGCTACTTTTATGCCTTTACCGGTATAGCCCGATTTCCATGCCTGATCCGCTCCGATGTACGGTGCACTTTTATCCATCTGTGGATAAATAGCATCTGCTGCAAGTGTCACGTCTTTTCCTTTTATGCTGTCAGGTTTGTAAGCTGCGTTTGGATAAACTGCTTTAACTTCCTTGACGGCGAGCAGCTTCGGAATTTCACTGGCCGGCAGTTTCATTGAAAAGCCCGAAAATACACGGTCGTATTCGCGGTTTACTTTCGCTTTTTTGAGTGTTTTCAACGCTTTGTTTTTCGCTTTGCTTCGAGCGGTTTTTAAAGAAGCTTTCGTTTGTTTTTCCCCATCCGCTTTTGCTTCGGCAAGCGACTTTTCTTTCAGCTCCACAATAACCGTCGTCTGTTTATCAGACGTCACATCAATATCACCGTAGATTTCAGCTTTCTCAAGCTCAGGCGATTTCTTATCAGGAACGGATGTTGCCTGCACTCCGGTGAGGAATGTGGATAACGCAAATAATAGAATAAAAGCCATAACAAAATAGCGCACGATACTTTTTCTCAATCTGTTTTCCCCCTTATGGATAAATGGTTTCTTTGTAATCCTTAGAGTTGCGAACTTTTAAAATATTCTCTCAGTTTCAAAAAAAATCCTTCTATATATAGAAATAATTTTCAAAGATTCAATGTATTGGAGTGAACTTTTTAGATTTATTCACAATTTACTGTGTATAAGTGAATAAACCTGTGTATAGATATTGTAGGGAATGTACGTTCTTATACTAAATATTGAATAAATATGTGGATATGTGGATATTCCCTGTGGGTAATATGTGTTTATCCTTAGGATAAGCTGTGAGTAAGTTGAATTCATGGTTTGTTTCCGCTGAATCATGCGATTCCAGCAGTTTTCAACAAAACTTCTAAAAACTAGAATCATTTTGCACACACATTGTGACAAACATTTTCATTTTGCTGGGATAAGATAGAGCAAGAAAGTTTAATAGAGTTGCTAGTTTTATCAAAACGAAACTGGAGGGATCGGTATGAAAGGTTTGATATCATTTTTAAAGTTATGGACGGCGGTGCTGCTGAATGCGGTGATGCCTGTCAGAGAGAATCAGATGAAGGTGATGGCGTTCGCCGGCGGTACATATCAGGCTGCCGATGCTTATCAGGCAGGCGGCTTTTCGGAAAAAAGAGAAGAGCAAACAGAGCGGATGTCGGGCTGTAAGAGAGTGAAGCCCGGCAGTTTTACGACAGAACCTAACCGGGCTGTTTGCAAAAAAGCAGTGAAGAGGGTAAGAGCCGGACCAACTCTTTACACGGGAACTTAAACAAGGTAAAATCCCACTCATAACGGGAAGTGGGTGACAGCTTTGAAAATCTATAAAGTATTGAACAACAATGCAGCAATCATAAAGGAGGATGGTCAAGAAAAAATAGTCATGGGGCCTGGTATCGCTTTTCAAAAAGGCAAAAATGATACCATTCCAAGAAACAAGGTAGAAAAAATTTTTACCATTCATGAAGAAAATGAAAAGTTTAAACAAATCCTCGAAACACTTCCGGAAGAACATATTGAAGCTGCTGAAGAGATCATCAGCTATGCGGAAGGGCAGCTGTCCGCACCGTTGAGCGATCATATCCACATCGCCCTTGTGGATCATTTGTCATTTGCGATCGAGCGAATCCGCAAAGGATTCGTCATTCAAAATAAATTATTAAATGAAATCAAAGCGCTTTATAAAAAAGAATATGAGATCGGACTCTGGGCAATCGATTTGGTCAAAGAAAAATTGAAAGTCGAATTGCCTGATGATGAAGCGGGTTATATTGCGCTGCATATTCATACCGCCAAAATGGATGCGGAAAACATGCAGAAGACTCTTAAATACACGAACATCATCAAAGAATTGATAGAAAAAATCGAATGCTGTTTCAATCAGAAGATTGACGAAAACAGCATCTCATATCAGCGTCTTGTCACGCATCTCAGGTATGCCATCAACCGGCTGGAATCAAATGAAGCGTTTCATGTCATGGACGATGACATGCTTTATTTCATCCGGCAAAAGTATCCTGAAAGCTACCGGTGTGCGGCAGGGCTGGCGGATTACGTAAAAACTGAATATGATCTTCATCTTCCGGAATCAGAAGTCGGATATATTACGCTGCATGTCCAGCGTTTAAATGATTCCTATAGGTAATACCGCCTGATAACGCGCGATCAGGCTTTTTTTAGGTCGATTTTCACAGAAAATAAAAAAGTTGTTGACGAAAGCGTTATCACATAATAAAATGAAAGCGTATTAAAAAATAAATACCGGGGATTGTGACTGGTAAAGCAGGCAAGACCTAAAATTTGCTAGATGAATGGGGAGAATCTATCCTCCATTCGTTGGTGAATTTTAGGTCTTTTCTGCTTTTTTTTAAAAAAAAGGAGGAGTCATCATGAATCACAAAGAAATCGCTGTACGTCTTATACAACTTCTTGGCGGAGAAGATAATGTCATCAGTGCAGCTCATTGTGCGACAAGGCTTCGTTTGGTGATTAAGGACGAAGCAAAAATCGACCAGGAAAAGGTCGAAGAGCTGGAAGGTGTAAAAGGAGCCTTTTCGAGCTCTGGTCAATACCAGATTATTTTCGGAACAGGGCTTGTTAATAAAGTGTATGAACAGTTTGCCAAAGAGCTGAATCTTGATCAAAAGGAAACGGTTCAGCACAGCGATGCTGCAAAGGGAAAAATGAATCCTTTAGCGAGATTCGCGAAAACGCTGTCAAATATTTTCGTGCCAATCATTCCGGCCATTGTTGCAAGCGGTTTATTAATGGGGCTGTTGGGAATGATGAAGGCATTTCAGTGGGTCGATCCTGATGCGGCGCTGTATAAAATGCTTGATATGTTCTCAAGCGCGGCATTTATTATCCTTCCAATCTTGATCGGTGTCAGTGCTGCGAAAGAGTTTGGCAGCAATCCTTACCTAGGCGCTGTACTTGGAGGAATTTTAATTCACCCGAGCTTGTTCAATCCTTGGGGATTGGCAACTGCATCACCGGATGTGATGAACTTTTACGGACTCAAAATCGAGATGCTTGGCTATCAAGGAACCGTTGTTCCAATTTTGCTTGCCGTGTATGTGATGAGTAAAATTGAAAAAGGCGTAAGAAAAATCGTTCCAAATGCGATCGATCTTTTAGTAACACCGTTTGTCACGATTATTTCAACAGGATTTATTGCATTTATCGCAATCGGTCCTTTAGGAAGAATGCTAGGTACTGGGATTACAAACGTTTTAACATATGTATATGACTTTGCCGGGCCTGTTGCCGGATTGATTTTCGGAGGAACATACTCGCTGATCGTTTTAACCGGTGTTCACCACAGTTTCCATGCGATTGAGGCCGGCCTTATCGCTGATATCGGCAGGAACTACCTGCTTCCGATCTGGTCTATGTCCAATGTCGCCCAAGGCGGGGCCGGACTTGCTGTCTTCTTTTTGGCAAAGCGTGCAAAAACAAAAGAAATCGCTTTACCTGCTGCTTTCTCTTCTTTTCTCGGCATTACCGAACCTGTTATTTTCGGTGTCAACCTCCGTTACCGCAGGCCGTTTATTGCGGCAATGGCCGGGGGAGCGCTGGGGGCAGCATACGTTGTCTTTATGAATGTTGCAGCAAACGCCTACGGTTTGACGGGAATTCCGATGATTGCGATTGTCGCTCCGCTTGGAATGGGCAACCTGATCCATTATTTAATCGGAATGGCGATTTCTGTGTCTGTTGCGTTTATCACAGCCTTTATCTTAGGTATTAATGAAGACGAGAAAAAGTGACATAAGTGAGGGGAAAACGATGAATCAAGATCAGGAACTTCGTCAAAAGGCAATGAACCAGGTTGAAGAATACCGGGATATTGTAAATCTTGATCCCTATCGGCTGCATTATCATATCATGCCTCCTGTCGGACTGCTGAATGATCCGAACGGGTTCATTCAGTGGAAAGGGGTTTACCATCTTTTTTATCAGTGGATGCCTTTTAAAACGGGGCACGGAGCAAAGTTATGGGGACACTACTCTTCAACAGATCTCGTTAACTGGCGGCATGAAGAGATCGCCCTCACGCCGAGCGACTGGTTTGATAAAAACGGTTGTTATTCAGGAAGCGCGATCGCTGAAAATGATGTGCTGCATCTGTTTTATACGGGGAATGTCAGAGACGCCGAGGGAAATAGGGAGACCTATCAATGTCTCGCCGTCTCAAAAGACGGCAACTCGTTTGAAAAGCAGGGGGTTGTTGCAAGGCTTCCGAAAGGATATACGGCTCATTTCCGCGACCCGAAAGTATGGAAAAGGAACGGCAGCTGGTACATGGTACTCGGCGCCCAGACTGAAAACCTTGAGGGCAGGGCGGTGCTGTTTCAATCGAATAATTTGCAGGACTGGCAATTCCTTGGCGACATCACAGGTTCAAATACAGGTCAACTCGGGGAATTCGGCTATATGTGGGAATGCCCTGACATGTTCGAACTGGGCGGCAAAGACGTCTTAATTGTCTGCCCGCAAGGCCTTGAAGCAGAGGAGATGCGCTACCAAAACGTCTATCAGTCAGGCTATTTTGTCGGTGAATTGAACGAGCAGAAACCCGGGTTTACACACGGGGATTTTGAAGAGCTTGATCGCGGCTTTGACTTTTATGCGCCGCAGACGACAAAAGACGAATCAGGCCGGAGGATATTGGTTGCCTGGATGGGTGTTCCAGACCAGGATGAACAGAGCCAGCCGACGATTCCGCATCAATGGGTGCACTGTATGACATTGCCGAGGGAATTGTATTTGCAAAATGATAAAATCGTTCAAAAACCGGTCGCGGAGCTTAGAACGCTCCGCCAAAACGAAAAAAACGCGGCAATATCAGTTAATCAAGGCACCGAAAAACTGGACATTGTTCAACCGGATAAAGCCGAGCTTTTCATCAGCCCGCAACTTATTGAAGAGAGCTTTGAGATTTCCTTCAGGGGTGCCGCGCGACTCATTTACAATAAAGCAGACGGCATCATAACCTTGGAGAGAAACAGTTATGTTGATGAAAGAACGGAAGCCAGACAGTGCCGTTTACATGAGCTTCGCGATTTAAATATCTTTTTAGACGCATCTTCTATTGAAATCTTCGTCAATGGGGGAGAGGAAGTCTTTACGGCAAGATATTTTCCTTACCCGGGAAATAATGATGTTTGGATCAGTGCCAGAAAAGAAATCATAATGAATGTGACATCCTGGACGGTGGTATAAAGGGAGCGGCTGCGGTTTGCTATTTTCTGTACAATCCCTTTATGATATGCTTTTTTTAGAGAGAGTGCAGTGATAAAGGGGTTGTTTTTTTGGATCAAAACCAGCAGAAGTTGACAGCCGTGCGTTTGAAAAAAATAGCGGATCATATTGAGGATACGAGAGAGGAATACAATGGTTTGCTTCTTCAGATGAAGAAGCTGATCGGCGGTATTGAAGATAAAACAATCCCGAATGATGAAGAAGTACAAAAGAAACTTCAAGACACTTATGAACAAATGAAAGAATATGCTCTTTTTGTGGAATCGATCGAGACCTTCTTAAGGTCATCTGCAAGAACGATCAAACGGGAAAGCTGAAAGCCCCTTTTATGTAAAAGGGGCTTTTTTTATTTGCCGCTGAGTCGCAAAGCGGAGTGCTTCGTCGGCCCGACGTATTGATTCAAACGAAACGATTCGCGAATCGCTTCCGTAATGAACGTTTTTGCAGAGTAAATGGCTTCTTTTACATTTGAACCTTTGGCAAGCTCAGCCGTAATCGCCGCGGAATAGGTGCAGCCCGCCCCGTGTGTGTATGGGGTGTCAATTCTTTCTCCTTCGATGACCTCTGCATCCCGGCCGTCAAATAATACGTCTACCGCTTTTTCGTGATTCAGTTTGCCCCCTCCTGTAATGAGGACGTGTTCGGCGCCGAGGTTGTGAATGGCCTTTGCCGCTTCCTTCATTTGCTCAACCGTTTTAATTTCTCCAAGTCCGCTGAGCTGGCCGGCTTCAAAAAGATTTGGCGTAATGACCGTGGCAAGCGGGGCCAAAAGCTCTCTTAAGGCCTTTGCGTGTTCGGGATACAGCACTTCATTTGCCCCTTTACATACCATAACAGGATCAATGACGACATTTTTCATGCTGTGCTTCTTGATTGTGTCTGCCGCCAATTCAATTATGTCAACGGTTGGAAGCATTCCCGTTTTCATCGCATCTACACCGATGCCGTCCACAATCGTCGACAGCTGGGCGCGGATGACTTCCGTATCAACTGGGAATACCTGATGATTCCAATTGTTCTCAGGATCCATGGCGACAACAACCGTAAGGGCCGTCATTCCATAGACGTTCTTTTCCTGGAACGTTTTTAAGTCCGCCTGAATGCCGGCGCCTCCGCTTGAGTCAGAGCCGGCGATTGTCAGTGCTTTATGCATTGTCATGTTCAGTCAATCCTCCACGATAAGAGATTCCATCCAAAGTTGGCTTATTACTTATTATAGACAGCTTTTCGCAAGATCACAATGAAATGGCTGCCGCTTTATAGTGCAGCGGTCCTCTGCCAAATTTCGTGAATGGATTGGCATAAAAAACCAAACCATCTTTTGATCCATGTGAAATCATTCGCATTATGATTTAATATGTTTAGAATGAAATAAGAAGGAGCGTATATCACAAACATGAACATATCTATCGTAGTTGTCACGCATAATCGGGTCACCGCTTTGTGCGAATTGCTTGAATCCATTACAAAACAGTCTGTTGCACCGTTTGAAGTCATTATTGTAAATGATGCCGGGGAGAGCGTCGACTTTGTTGAGCGCCTTTATTCAGACCTTCCGATCAGAGTTATACATCTGAAAGAAAACGTGAAGCATGTAAAAGCGAGAAATATAGGGGTGAAAGAAGCTTCCGGAGATGTTATTATGCTGTGTGATGATGATGATTTTTTCACTCCGTGTCATATGGAAAGAATGTTGAATGCGCTGGAGACCGCCGATTTTGTTTATTCGGATGCTGAGATCGTGTCTTTCGAAGAAAAAGAGGATAAAAGAATTCCGATCAGCCGTTATCTTTTTGCGTATTCCTTTAACTTGGATGAAATGAGGAAGTTTTCTACATATGTTCCTTCAGGGAGTATGTACAAACGTTCTCTTCATGACGAAATCGGCTATTTCGATCCTGCTGTCCACAATTATTGGGATTGGGACTTTTTCCTGAGAGCCGCTGAGCGGTTTCGGGTGAAAAGGGTTCCTTTCGCAAGCGTCATCTATGCGTTTTCAGACCAGGGTGACAACCAGTCCGGAGATCTTGGCAGAATGAGGCAGTATTATTTGGATGTCTTGAGTGAAAAGCATCAGCTTGGCAAGCTGCCGACAAAGAACTTTTTCGTGCTTCTCGAAGAACCTGCCATGAAAAAAAGGAAAGCGGAAAGCGAAATCGTCTGGGACGGAAAACCGGTCGCATCCAGGCTCACTGCTGCAAGACAATTGAATTAAGGAGGCCTGAACATTGAAACAGATTTTGAATGACAGCTGGTGGCAACAGCTGAATGACGAGTTTAATAAGCCTTACTATCAAGAACTGAGGGAAATGCTGAAAAGGGAGTATGCAGAACACACCGTATATCCTGAACCGAACGATATATACAATGCTTTGCATTATACTTCCTATGAAAGTGTTAAAGTCGTGATTCTTGGCCAGGATCCGTATCACGGTCCGGGTCAGGCCCATGGCTTAAGTTTTTCCGTGCAACCCGGTGTCAATCCACCGCCTTCTTTGAGAAATATTTTTATAGAATTGCAGAATGACATTGGAGCCGACATCCCCAATCACGGTTCTCTCGTGAGCTGGGCTAAGCAAGGCGTTCTGCTGCTGAACACCGTTTTGACCGTGAGGCGGGGCCAGGCAAATTCGCATAAAGGAAAAGGCTGGGAACAGCTGACAGACAGTATAATAGATGTTTTAAACAAAAGAGATAAGCCGGTCGTTTTTATTCTCTGGGGCCGGCATGCCCAAATGAAAAAAGAACGAATCGATACATCTAAGCATTTTATTATCCAATCGCCGCATCCGAGCCCATTCTCGGCTAGAAACGGGTTTTTCGGGAGCAGGCCGTTTTCAAGAGCCAATCAGTATTTGGAACAAATCGGGGATGAGCCGATTGATTGGTCCCTTCCGAATCTTTAAAATCGCGAGAACCGCTAAAAAAAGCGGTTCTTCGTTTGTCTCGCTCCTATCCTACCTGAGAAGTTTTTTGATGATCCGCAGCCCGTTTTTCGATGAAGGATAACGGAATGAAATGTCAAACAGGTTTGTCTGTTTTAAAACGCTTTTTTCATGGGAAAACGTCTTAAAGCTGTGATACCCATGGTAACTTCCGATTCCGCTTTCGCCTACGCCGCCGAAGGGGAGGTAAGGTGTGGCTGTGTGCATCAGCGTGTCATTGATGCACCCCCCGCCAAATGAAATCCGGCTGAGGATGTGCTTCTGTACCGGTTTTTCATTCGTAAACAAATAGAGCGCGAGCGGTTTAGGGCGGCTTTGAACCATTTGGATAACGTCTTCGATTGTTTCATAGCCGAAGACGGGAAGGATCGGTCCAAAAATCTCTTCCTGCATGATCGGCGATTCCCAGTTAGGTTCATCGATAATGGCCGGTGCAATTTTGAGTCCGACTTTTTGATATGTTCCGCCTGTGACGATATTCTCGTTTTGTAAAAAGCGGATTAACCGTTCGAAATGACGTTCACTTATGATTTTTCCGTACGCCGGATGGTTTTCCGGCTCTTCTCCGTAAAATGTTTGGATCGATTGTTTCAGAGCGCGCATCAGCTCGCTTTTCACATCTTTGTGTACGAGCAGATAGTCAGGCGCAATGCACGTCTGTCCTGCGTTTGTCAGCTTTCCGAAAACAATCCTTTGAGCTGCAAGCTTGAGATCAGCATCCTTGTGCACGATGCAGGGGCTTTTTCCGCCAAGCTCGAGGGTGACTGGAATAAGCTGTTTTGCTGCAGCTTCCATGACAACCTTGCCCACGGGAACACTGCCCGTAAAAAAGATATAGTCAAATTTTTGCCGCAAAAGCTCTTGATTCGTCTCCACTCCGCCCTCAATAACGGACACATATTCGGGCGGAAAGATTTCCTTGATCATCTCGGATATGACGCTTGATACGGCGGGAGCAAGCTCAGACGGTTTGATGACGACGGTATTCCCCGCAGCAAGTGCGCCGATCAGGGGTGAGACGGCAAGCTGAAACGGATAGTTCCATGGCGCGATGATCAGGACCGTGCCGTAAGGCTCAGGAATGACGATGCTTTTGGAACCGATGTGCGAGACGGCCGTTTTGGCCTTTTTCGGTTTGGCCCATTTTTTTAATCGTCTGCTGATGAAGCGGACTTCTTCCAGTACAATGCCTATTTCCGTCATATAGGCTTCGTGCTCTGATTTATTAAGATCTTTCTGAAGAGCCTCAAGTATGTCCCGTTCATATTTTTTTACAGCATCTTTAAGAATGTTGAGCTGTTCCAGACGATTTTCAACAGCGAGTGTTGCCCCGCTTAAAAAATATCGCTTTTGCCCGGTAACGGTCGTTTCGATAGGGGTTGTTTGTTCTGCCATTCCCTGTTTCCTTTCGCTTTTAGAAATTCGAGTGAAGTTTTTTTCATTATGTGTGACAGTCTTTTCAGCTGTCAACTTTTGACCGTGAGAAAATCGGTGTTTTCACCCGCATTTTGCCCGTAGATATCTTTTTTTGAAATGTAAAAGACCATATTTTATAGCGAGAGAGGCAATTTTTTGCAACGGATATTTGAAAAGTGCATTCGGCATGAGAGAAGTTAATTTGGTAAAATGAAATGGAAACTGAAAACGGTTTGGAGGATCGATTTGATGAACATACATATATCAAGTTTACTGCAGAAGATGGAGGACGAATTGAAAAAAGCAAAGGAATGCAACCAGGAAAACGAATTGAAAATGCATATCGCGGTTATCCGCTCCCTTTGCGACGTCATTGTTGAACCGCAGCAGCGGCCGTCCGTCCAGTCTTCGCCTTATGTTCAAACGGCCAATAAACCATCGAGCGATCAGCTGATGCTAGAAAAAATGATGGGGAGCGCCGGTGCTGAACAATACAAAAAACAAGAGAAACAAAAGCATGAAGATGACGGCAACGGAGATTCTATTTTTGATTTCTAGGCGCCATCCGGCTGTTTTAAAAAAGAGAGGTTGATCAACTTGAAACTGCTTTTTGGGGCTTTACAATGGACGGCATTTATTATTGCGTCCGCAATCGTGGTGCCCATTGCAATCGGGCAGTCATTCGGGCTGAACCAGGCAGAGACTGCAGGGCTGGTTCAAAGCACTTTTTTCGTGCTCGGCACAACGGCTTTTATCCAATGTTTAGTAGGACACCGCCTGCCGATTAATGAGAGTCCGGCTGGCCTCTGGTGGGGCGTATACACGATTTATTCCGGTCTTACAGGGACCGTATTTGCGACTCATATCGAAACGCTCCAGGGGCTGCAGGGAGCGATGCTGTTAAGCGCGGTTTTCTTCTTTATTTTTAGTTTGTTTAAAGTCATTGATAAGCTGGCTGTGATGTTTACTCCTGTTGTGACGGGCATTTATTTACTGCTGCTGGTCATCCAGCTTAGCGATCCGATCGTTAAAGGTGTCATGGGGATCGGCTACCGGAAAAACGAGGTCGATATACCCGTGTTTTTGCTGGCGGTTGTGATTATGCTGGCTACGTTTCTAATGAGCCGGTCAAACATTCCGGTTCTCAAGCAATATTCAATTTTAATTGCGCTTTTCGGCGGCTGGGTCTTATTTGCCGTATTCGGTGTGGCGAAGGCGCCTGAGCGTGCGAACCAGCTGTTCCACCTTCCTGATATTTTTCCTTTCGGGATGCCGCTGTTTGACAGCGGATTAGTCGTTACTTCGCTGTTTATTACAGTGTTGTTAATCGTCAATATGCTCGCCAGCATACGGGTGGTTGAAGGAGCGGTCAGACAGTTTGAGAAGCTGGAGGAGAGGAAGCGTGCCCGTCCGGCCGGATTTATCGCCTCCGTCAGCCATTTGCTGAGCGGTTTGCTCGGAGCTGTAGGGACGGTGCCGATATCCGGGGCGGCCGGGTTTATTCAAACGACGCGAATGTCTTCCAAAAAACCGTTTTTGCTCGGGAGTCTGATCGTGATCGTCATCAGCTTCTTCCCGCTGGTTATGAATACTTTTGCCAGCCTGCCGTCTCCGGTCGGTTTTGCGGTGAACTTCGTCGTATTTTCAACGATGGTCGGCTTGGCATTTGCTGAATTCGATTCTTATGAAAAGGACGAGGCCGGCCGCATCCGTTTTGTTACCGGGATTGCGCTCCTTGCCGGTGTGGGGGTCATGTTTGTACCTGAAATTGCTTTGAAAGGAATGCATCCTGTTTTTGTTTCCATTTTAAGCAACGGGCTTGTCCTTGGAACAATTGTAGCGATTGCTGCGGAACAGATACAGCTTAGGAAAAAGAAATATGACAATATCGTGTCATGAGATTTGCAAACGTTGAAATTCAGAGCGTGTACGCTATGATGATAAAAGAAAGGCGGGCGATTTGATCGTGAAATTATTTTTAATTTTAGGTGCTGTCAATGCTATGCTTGCGGTTGCTTTAGGGGCGTTCGGAGCCCATGGTCTTGAAGGGAAAATTCCCGAGAAATATTTGCAAATCTGGCAGACCGGCGTTCAGTATCATATGTATCATGCGCTCGGTTTAATTGCCGTCGCGCTTATCGCGGCAAAACTTACAGATGCGGGAAGCGTATCTGTGGCAGGGTGGCTGATGTTTGCCGGAATCGTTTTATTTTCAGGAAGTTTATATGTCCTCAGCCTTACGCAAATCAGCGTCCTCGGTGCTATTACTCCGCTGGGCGGCGTGGCGTTTATTGCCGCATGGATCATGGTCGTTGTCTCAGCGGTCAAATACTTGTAGTTTTACTAAAAAAGCCAATCTCCTGAAAAGGATTGGCTTTTTTTATTTTAACAGGGGCTGATTCATGGTAATTTAATGTTATGAACAGGGCGAAAGACCCGGCTTTTGCATTTTGACAGAAGGGATGTGCACGGCGGAGGACCGGTCTCCGTTCAAAGGATGAAAATTAAAGTGATCATTGCGGATGACAATTCATTCATAAGAGAGGGCATGAAAATCATATTGAGCACTTATGATGAATTTGAAGTGCTGGCGACGGTGGAGGATGGCTTGCAGGCGGTCGAATTTTGCCGCGCCCAAGCTGTGGATATTGCACTGCTTGATGTCCGCATGCCCAACATGGATGGAGTGGAAGCTGCGCGGTTTATTTCAGAAACGGGCACCAAGCCTTTTATCTTAACGACGTTTGATGACGACGAATACATCGTCGCTGCGATACGGAACGGAGCAAAAGGTTATTTGCTGAAAAATGCCGAGCCCGAGCGAATCAGAGACGCGATTAAAAGTGTGTTCAACGGCCATATTGTGATGCAGGATATCATCCTCGACAAGATTAAGTCCAATTTGGCGGAGCATAAAGAAGCGGAACCTAAGATAGACGAAAGCCTGTTTACCGAACGCGAGCTCGGGATTATGGCGCTGATCGCCAGAGGGCTGTCCAATAAAGAAATTTCGAAAGAGCTGTTTATCTCTGAAGGTACGATCGCCAATTATATTTCTTCGATTTTGGGGAAAACGGGGCTTGAACACCGGACACAAATTGCGATTTATTATTTAACCGGAAAAGTTAACTTTTAACTTGGGGGATCACCATGGAATTGCGGATTATGACCGGCAAACTGATTTTGTTGGGATTCATCATCTATCAATGCGTTTCTTCGGAAATTGACAATCTGCCGTGGCTTGTGTTCAGCCTTCTTGTTTACGCCTGTATCAACCTCGGGATTGCGATTTTACCTGAAGGAAAAATAAAAAAGCTGTTTATTATCATTTCTGTCATCATTTCAATTTTTTCTTATGCAGAGGTGCACCCCTTATTTATTTTATTCCTTCCTTTTAATCTGTATGAAGGAGCAGCCAATTTCGGGCTGCCGAAGTGGGCGGTTCTTGCCGCTTCAATCGTTCCGGTCTTGTTTATCAATGAGAGCATCTTAGCGGTCTACGCGTTGGCAACCGCATTTCAATTTTTGCTGTACTGGGCGGCAAGCTATGATGCAACGCGGATTGAAAAGCTTGAACATCATATTGACCAAACGAGAAGAGACCTGCAGAAGCTAACAAACATGCTGCGTGAAAACAAAGAGTTTATCAGACAATCCGAATATACGTATAAGCTTGAGGAGCGCAACCGGCTTTCCCAGGAAATACACGATAAAATCGGCCATTCCATGACAGGAGCGCTCATTCAGCTTGAAGCGGCGAAGCGCATTCTTGACATAGACAAGGAAAAAGCTTCCGAGCTCCTGCAAAATGCGATTAACATCTCCAAGGACGGGATTGAAAACATCAGATTGACGTTAAAAAGCGTCAAACCGCCCTCAGAACAGATGGGTATCCACAGATTGAAGCTGTTTATCGATGAATGTTCGGCGCAGTACCATATGAATATTTCATTTTTGCATAAAGGCGATTTGGATGTTATTTCTCAGATTCAATGGAAGATTATTTTTGAAAATATCACTGAAGCGCTGACAAACTCTGTGAAATATGCTGATGCGACACATGTATCCATCTATATTCATGTGCTGAATACGCTCATTAAAGCCGAAGTGAAAGACAACGGAAAAGGGCGGCAGAAAATTAAGAAAGGGATGGGGATTATCGGGATGGAGGAACGGGCCGCTTCTGTTAACGGAAAGGTGATCGTTGACGGTTCGAACGGCTTCTCTGTCACCACCCTGCTGCCCAAGCATGAATGATTTCATGAATTGAATATGAATTTTCTCATGTGAAAAAGATGAAATGCTGCACTGCCGCACCATTCATCTTTTTTTTATAATGAAATCAAAATGAGGTGAGAACATGAATGTATTGGAAATCCATCATCTAACGAAAAAATTTGGCGACTTCGTTGCCGTCGACAATATATCACTCTCTATAGAAGAGGGCGAAATATTTGGATTGCTCGGGGCAAACGGAGCGGGAAAGAGTACGACCATTCACATGATCTCGAGTTTGCTGAGAAGCAATGAAGGCGAGATTTTGATTCTCGGAAAAAACATTGCAAAACACCGCAAGTTCGCCAAGATGAATATCGGCATTGTTCCGCAGGATCTGGCCATTTACGAGGATTTAACGGCATATGAAAATGTGAAGTTTTTTGCCGGGCTCTATGGTCTGCGCGGTGCCCATTTGCACAATCGGGTTGAAGAAGCATTGCAGTTCGTCGGTTTAAGCGATAAGCATAAAAGCTTTCCGAAAAATTTTTCCGGCGGGATGAAAAGAAGGCTCAATATCGCCTGCGCGATCGCCCACAGGCCAAAGCTGATCATCATGGACGAACCGACGGTTGGAATTGATCCGCATTCGAGAAATTATATTTTGGAGTCCGTCAAAAAGTTGAATGCGATGGGATGTACGATTATTTACACGAGCCATTATATGGAGGAAGTTGAAGAGATCTGTACGCAGATCGCCATCGTTGATCATGGAAAAATTATCGCCGAGGGAACGAAGGAGCAGCTGAAATCGATCATTACCAACACGAAAGATATTCAGGTCGTTCTTAAATCTGCAGAAAATATCGATATCGGCGAACTGAAAACGATCAGCGGCGTGGAGGCGGCTGCTCTTGAAGACAATACGATCAAAATCAACTCGGATGCAGGCGTCAACAATTTAAACCAGATTATTGAAAAGCTGATGAAGAACGGGGCCGAGATTCGTTCATTGGAAGAAAAAGCGCCTAATTTGGAAACCGTGTTCCTAACCTTGACCGGAAGACAGTTGCGCGATTAGAAAGGAGGTCCATGGTTTGAATACACTCATCATTGCGAAAAAAGAAATTGTATCGGCTTTTCGGGACAAACGGACGCTCCTTTTTATGCTGGCATTTCCGATTGTACTGATTATGATTTTGGGTACCGCGCTGACGAATGCTTTCGATCAACAAGCAGCGGTCGGCGAGGTTCATGTCTTGTATAAAGACAAGTCTGACGGAGCGTTTTCGCAAGGTTTTAAAACATTCGCAAAGGAAGCGAAAACATCCGGCGTTCATTTTAAAAAAGTATTGTCCGATATGGATGAAAAACAAGAAATCAAACAGGGGAACTACGATGTTTATCTTGAAATCGAAAACAGCGGCATCAAGCTTTACCAAATGGATAAAAATAGTATGAAAAACAGCATTATTCAAGGAATGCTGACCGCGTTTGCAAACCGGTACAATGCCGCAGCAGAGATCATCAAAGCCGCTCCTGAGCAAGCGGGTGCCGTGCTCGGTGACACACCGGGCGACAATTATATCAAGGAGACGTCGCTCAGCTCAGACAGGCAGCCCAGCTCCATGGATTATTACGCGGTTACCATGACCACACTGATCGCGCTTTACAGTGCATTAAGCGCCAGTTATTTAATAAGGGGAGAGCGGCTTGGGAAAACAGCCGACCGGCTGATCGCGGCACCGGTTCATAAAGGCGAGATTTTTGCCGGCAAGCTGATTGGCAATCTTGTGACAAACGGATTGTGTATTTTTGCCGTCGTAGCATTCAGCAAATACGTATTTAAAGCGGACTGGGGAGATCATCTCGGCCTTGTGGCAGCCGTGCTGTTCAGCATCGTATTGTTTGCCGTATGCCTCGGCCTCGGCGTCAGTTATTTGACGAGAACGGGGGAAGCAGCAGTGGCGATCATTAACGTGGTGATTCCGCTGGTTGCGTTTTTCGGAGGCGCTTATTTTCCTGTCGATGATGCGGAAGGTGTTCTAGCTTTGATCAAAGACATGTCTCCGCTCGCCTGGACAAACGAAGCCATTATGAACATCATATTTGCGAACGATCTAGCGGCGGGGCTGCCCGCAATCTTGCTGAACATCGGCTTATCCCTGTTATTTCTGCTGATTGCCGTTGTCTCATTGCAGAGAAGGGAGGGGCTGTAAGATGAAAGAAATGCTATGGCTTGTCAAAAACACACTGAATGTCACTTTTAAAAAGAAGATCAATATCTTTCTGTTTGTATGTCTGCCCTTGCTAGGCATATTCGTATCGCTTTTGACAGAGGGAAGCATGGATAAGACAGATTTGCGCGTCGGAATTATCAATCATGACGGCGGACGAATCGCCGAAGATACTAAGGATTTTTTGAAGGGGATCGAGAATGTCAACATCAGTGCGGTCAGTGAAGCAGAAGGGAAAAGTCAAGTTGCGGCAGGGGAGCTTGATTGCGTCATTACGTTCGAACAAGGCTTTTCTCAAAGCGTGCAGAGCGGCGAACCGGCTCATATCGCGATTGCATCTGTCAAAGGCGCTGAAATCACCGGGTTTGTGAAATCGTATGTTTATCATTATATTGATAATATCGCCGCAATCGGTAAATCGGCGCAGGGGAATGAAAAGCGCTTTGAGGAAATTTATAAAAATTACCGGAGTTCTGAAACGAGTGTCAAAACATATACGATTGAAGACACGGCGAAAAATAAAAACATGACGGAGCGGACGGTCGGTTTTCTTCTGATGGCGATGCTTTTTTCAGCAGGGAGCTTGACCGAACTGTTAGTGAAGGAAAAAGAAAACAGAACGTATTTCAGGCTTTTGACCACACCGATAACCGCAAGGCAGTACGTCATGTCCAACGTAGCCGTCAGTATGTCTGTCATCACATGCCAAACCTTTTTAACATTGATTATGGTGAAATATGTTTTCAGGATGGAGACCGGCATCTCATTTTGGGAGATGGCAGCGGTGCTGTTGATCTTTGCGCTTAGTGCGGTCGGCCTAGCGCTGATCACCGTCGTCTTTGCAAACAGCTCCAAGTCATCCGGGGTATTGCGAAATTTAATTTTTATGCCGACGATCATGCTGTCCGGATGTTTTTGGCCGATTGAAATCATGCCGTCTTTCGCACAGCGTATCGCGGACTTTCTTCCGCAGCGGTGGGTGTTGGATACGCTGGCAAAATTGCAGGAGGGACAGCAGCTTCAAGGTCTGTATTTGAATATCATGATTCTGTTTGCTTTCGCTGCTGTCTTTTTCCTCATCGTTATTTACAAATTCAAACGTAATAATGATGTGAGAAACTTCGCTTAATATCTATAAAAAAAAAGGGTTCGGTTTTAATTAAACCGAACCTTTATCTTGGTGTATATGAGGCCATTGAATACGGATAATCATAAGTGATCGGCTCATCAAACGTAATATAGTCAAGATACACCATGAGCAGCAAATAGCGTGTGCCTGTTTTTCTATCGCTTAAAATGATGTGGTCGCGGCCGGCTGCTTCAATTTCTCCCCGAAAGACTTTTGCATTCCATTCCGGATTGTTTTCGAATGTCATATATACGGTTGCCACTTTTCCGCGATTGAGCCGCAAAATGTTCTCAATGTAGGATTGCTCAAGCGGCAGCATGCCGGGGATGCTCGGTGAAGGCTGCTGTCCTGAAGGCATCGGAGGGACCTGGACTCCTGCCGGCTGCGGCTGGGTCAGCTGGGGACCGGGCTGCTGATACGATTGCTGCCCTCCCATTTGGGTGAAAGGCTGCTGTCCCTGCTGCTGGTACATTTGCCCCATCTGTCCCATCTGCGGATAAGGGTTGGGCCCCATTTGCTGCCGGAAATCCGGCATCTCAAGCTCCTGAAGCGGCTGAAATTGATTTTTTTTAAATTTCATCTCGTTCCTCCTCATTTCATTGTGTCAAAGTCATGCCTACCATCCATACATGAGGAATGATAAAGTGCTGCTATGAAGACGATCCGGCTGAAAAAGCTGGGGGATGACTCAAGATGATAGATCAATATTTCCCATCCCTTTTACAGTATGAACGGGCGGGGTCGAATATGACGACACATCATGTTAGGAAGAGAAAAACAAAAAGACCGCTCGCGAATAGAGCGGTCTTTCTCCATATTAACCTGTAATCACTTCATCTTCGGGATGGCGGATCGGCGCCTTCTTCGGCTTGGCCAGCGTAAACGCCATGGTCAGAGGCCCGACGCGGCCGATGAACATCATCACCATGATCACCGCTTTGCCTGCGGTCGTTAAATCAGGTGTCAGCCCCATCGACAGGCCGACCGTTCCGAAAGCGGAAAATACTTCAAAGACGATTTCCAAAAATGGAGCATTCTCTGTGATCGTCAATATAAATAATGCGAAAAGCACGAATAAAAAACTGATGACGATGATGGCCAAAGCTCTTAAAATGGTTTTCATTTTAATCGCCCTGTTGAACACAACCGTCTCGCTTTTCCCCCTTAAAAAGGTAATCGTCGCCAAGATCATCACGATAAACGTTGTCAATTTAATTCCGCTTCCCGTTGACGCGCTTCCGGCTCCGATAAACATCAAAACGATGGTTAACAGGAGGGACGGCGTTGTCATCTGGGCGATATCAAGTGTATTGAATCCGGCAGTTCTCGGTGTCACACCTTGGAAGTAAGCGCCCCACATTTTGTCGGCTAAAGGCAGTCCGCCGAGCGTACCCGGATTTGAGTATTCCAAAATAAAAATCAGCAAGGCGGCTGTCGTATTGATGATCAATGTTCCAATGATCATGAGCTTGGAATGCAGCGATAATTTCCGGAAGTTTCGCTTTGTCCATAAGTCCAGCAGAACGGTAAAGCCGATACCCCCTGTAATGAAAAGGCCTGTGATGACAAGGTTGACAATCGGGTCGCCGACATATTGAGACAAGCTGTCCGGCCACAGGGAGAACCCCGCATTGTTAAAGGCTGAAATCGTGTTAAACAAACTATGAAACAAGCCTTTTTGCAAACCATATTCAGGAACCCATCTGATCGAAAGGATCAGAAATGCCGCAAATTCTATGACAATGGTGAAAATAAACAGATGCTTGACCAAGCGGACAAGCCCGCCTAAAGAAGTCTGGTTAAATGCTTCTTGAACGAGAATCCGCTGCTGCAAGCCGATTTTTTTGCCGATCATCATGACGACGAGGACGGCAAATGTCATTAAGCCGAGCCCGCCGATTTGTATCAGGCACATAATAACAGTTTGTCCGAAAACCGTAAAATCTGCCCCTGTATCGACAACGACAAGGCCAGTTACCGTAGTTGCTGAGGTGGCTGTAAATAAAGCATCCACCCATGAGATGTAAGTTGTGGAGGCACCGGGCAGCTTCAATAAACAGGCGCCGATGGCAATGATAATCAAGAAACTGAGAGCCAGTGTCTGCGGCGGACTAATATTGATGATCTTACCTTTTACAAGATTTGAAGAAACCAATTTAGGCATTTTTTCGTTCCTTTCTTCATCCATTCAGTCAAAAACATGAATGGAGAAAAAGCAAGGTTATGTCAATCATAAACTCGGTTTGTGATGTTTCAATAATGTCAATAATGTACAGCCAGATACATCGTTTGTCAACAAAAAATCAGGAGAATGAAAAGAAGGGAAGCGGGCAGGCCTTTTGTCCTTTACTAAAGCACAGCGGAGAAAATCAAGAGGAACAACGCCTGGTTAAATTCTATTATTTTGCATTTCTTTTAAAAATATGACATGGAAAACATTTACTACAAGCAGAAAAAATGGTAGTTTTTAATAGAAATCACCAAAGTGCCGGCGCTTTGGAAAGAAGGCGTTGCTTGATTTTACGTCTTTCTTGCACGCTTTCGTCATGACGAATGATGAAAAAAATGATGACTAGGGGGAATTGCTGTGTTGAAAAGAATGTATCGTTCTAAATTGTCAATCCTGGCGGTTAGTCTCGTAATGATGGCTTCGATTTTTTTGCCTTCGTTCCAGGCCAGCGCTCAAACAACAAAAACTGAATCTGTCTACCGCCCGGCTGCGAGCGCTTCCTTGTATTCGGTGATAACAGGTGCCAGCAAACAGGAGTGGTCGTTCTCGGATATTGAGTTAACGTATCGTCCTAATTCAATTCTGGCGCTGGGAACGGTTGAATTTACATTGCCGTCGGGATTTTCCGCAACAACGAAAGATACGGTGAATGGAAGAGCGTTGACAACCGGGCAAATTTTGAACAACGGAAAAACGGTAAGGCTGCCGCTTACAATTGATCTGCTTGGTATTGCGGAGTTTAAGCTGGTGCTGGCAAACAAAACGCTACCTGCCGCAGGAAAGTATACATTCCGGGCGGAGAACAGAGTACTGGGGCTCGGATCGACTTTCTATGCCGAATCTTCAATCGAGGTGCAAAAAAGGGCGACTCCGCCTACACAGCCGTGTAACTGCAAGTAGATAGCAAAAAAGCTCCAAAGACCTCGGTCTTTGGAGCTTTTTATCATTACACATGCAAAAATGCAGGCAGCTGTTCATTTGCCAGGCGGTTGCCGACAAAGAACGAACCGAATTCACCGTAGCGGGCGCTTACTTCATCGAAGCGCATTTCATAGACGAGCTTTTTGAACTGAAGCACATCATCTGAAAAGAGCGTGACACCCCATTCATAATCGTCAAATCCGATTGAGCCTGTAATAATCTGCTTCACTTTGCCCGCATAGCCGCGTCCGATCATCCCGTGGCTGCGCATCAAGTTTCTTCTCTCTTCCATAGACAGCATGTACCAGTTGTCATCGCCCGATCTTCTTTTATCCATTGGGTAGAAGCAGACATATTTGGCATTCGGCAGCTCAGGGTACAGACGCGCACGCACTTGCGGATTTTCGTAAGGGTCTCCGTCTCCGCTTCCCATATAGTTGCTCAGCTCGACAACGGATACGTATGAATAAGCAGGGATCGTGTATTCAGCGAGTTTGGATTTATTGAACTCAAGTTCGATTTGATTTAATTCCTCCATCGTAGGACGCAAAATCATCAGCATGAAGTCCGCTTTCTGGCCGACGATGCTGTAAAGCGTATGGCTTCCATTACCTTCTTTTTGAGCAGCTCCCCATTTTTCAAGAAGACCTGTAAATTCACTGATAATGATCTGGCGCTCATCGCTTGAAAGCATTTTCCATGCGGACCAGTCCATTGTCCGGAAATCGTGAAGGGCATACCAGCCGTCAAGCGTTTGTGCGGCTTCGTTCGTTTTTTGCTGTTCGCTCATTTTGCAATCACTCCCAATTTGTATGTACTTATTTTCATCATATCATAGTTTGCCGCGTTTTATCCGTATAGAAGATTTGAATAAAAGGTGACATCTGTCGTATAACTGGGAAAGGCTGTTATATACTAATAGAAGTGTTTGAAGCCTTGCTGCACTTAAATTAATTAAAAAAAAGCGTTTAAAAAGTGAAAGCATTATAATAAAATACAGAAGGATTGAATTTATATCACAAAAGAGTATGCTTAATAGAGAAATGAAGTATTTGTGACACTTTCAAGGAGGGTATATAGTGGCAGATCTATTTACAACAGTGCAGGAAAAAGTAGCAGGAAAAGGAGTTAAAATCGTATTTCCGGAAGGTTTGGACGAGCGCATTCTCAAAGCTGTCAACGATTTGGCCGGAAACAACGTGTTAAAGCCGATCCTTGTAGGAAACGAGCAGGAAATCAAAGATAAGGCAAACGGGTTGAATTTGACGCTGGACGGCGTTGACATATACGATCCTCATACATACGAAGGAATGGAAGACCTTGTTCAGGCTTTCGTTGAACGCCGCAAAGGAAAAGCGACGGAAGAACAGGCCCGACAAATCCTTTTAGACGAAAATTACTTTGGAACGATGCTTGTTTATAAAGGACTTGCCGACGGTCTTGTCAGCGGTGCGGCTCATTCAACAGCGGATACGGTTCGCCCGGCGCTGCAAATTATTAAAACAAAAGAGGGCGTGAAGAAAACATCTGGCGTCTTTATCATGGCGCGTGGCGATGAGCAGTATGTATTCGCAGACTGTGCGATCAACATTGCACCTGACAGTCAGGACCTTGCGGAAATCGCAATCGAAAGTGCGAACACAGCGAAAATGTTCAACATTGACCCTCGTGTCGCCATGCTCAGCTTTTCGACAAAAGGCTCGGCAAAATCAGATGAAACTGAAAAGGTAGCCAATGCGGTTGCGATTGCCAAAGAAAAAGCTCCTGAGCTTACACTGGACGGCGAATTCCAATTTGACGCGGCATTCGTTCCGTCTGTCGCTGAGAAAAAAGCGCCGGACTCCGTCATTAAAGGTGATGCAAACGTATTTGTTTTCCCAAGCCTTGAAGCGGGGAACATCGGCTATAAAATCGCTCAGCGCCTCGGCAACTTCGAAGCGGTTGGTCCGATTCTGCAAGGGCTGAACATGCCTGTAAACGACCTGTCCAGAGGCTGCAACGCTGAGGACGTTTATAATCTTGCGCTGATTACGGCGGCTCAAGCAATGTAGTAGGTTTTTGAAAAAGGTGAACCTGATGAGGTTCGCCTTTTTTATGCCTCAATCGCTACATTCAGCAGAGATTCCGCCCCTTTCCGGCCGGGATCGAGAGGCGGCCACTGACAAAGGTCAAAAGGAAAATCGGAACCCGGGACAAGGCGGTCTTCTCCGACGAGCTTCTTCAAATATGCTGCGCTTTCTTTCTCCCACAGCACGCCATCAAACCAAAACTTCCGCAAATATTCGATCGGCGGAGCCGAAAGCGATGAAGAAACGCCGGCCCATTTTTCATACCCTTTGTTCAGTCTTCCGATCTGATAAGGCAAAAAGCCGCCGCCGTGCGCCAAAAGAATTTTCACATTGCGAAAGCGGTCTGTAAACCCGCTTAATAAAAGGTCTGCGGCACAAATCGTCGTTTCCCACGGAACGCCGATCAAGTTTGGCAGCATCCTGCGGCGGAGCCGCGGATCTTCTGAAAGGAGCGGATGTATAAAGATAATCGCTTTTCTTCTGTCAGCCGTTTCCCAAAACGGTGTGAATGCTTCGTCTGAGAGAAGCATTTGCGAAGCGCCGGGGCCGATAATCGCTCCTTTAAGCCCGTTGTTCATCGCCTCATTCAAGCGCTCGCTCGCCTTTAAAGGGCTGTTCAGCGGGACGGTGCCGAGACCTGAGAGGCGGCCGTCGTGTTTTTTAACCCATCCGGCAAGCGCTTTGTTGTATACAAAGGACAATTCGTCTGTGATTTCTTCGGCGAGGTCGTATAGGAAAAGCTGGGGAACCGGCGATACCAATGAGTGTGTGACGCCGGCCTCCTGCTGGGCTTTCAAATATAAA
Organism: Bacillus haynesii; assembly: GCF_014042035.1. NCBI lineage: Bacteria > Bacillati > Bacillota > Bacilli > Caryophanales > Bacillaceae > Bacillus > Bacillus haynesii. Next base: position 3,415,109 of record NZ_CP059494.1, read on the forward strand.
GCCTCCTGGTAAAAAAGCTCTTTTAATTCAAAGCCCCATTTGTGATTGACCGTCAAAAACTCGGCTTGGCAGCCAGCCTTTTTTTCGCGGACCGCGTGGACTCTCTTTTCATTGTCGTCCAGCCAAAGCAGCACATCGTGCGGTATAAAGTGAGTGTGAAGATCATACAAAGCCGATTCCCCCAATTTTTATATTCGTTTCCAGTACCCGATCCTTTCGGAAATATCCCGGGCCGCTTTTTTCACTTGGTATACGATTTTCGCCTGCCGGGACTTTATGCGTTTTGCAGGGCCTACGACACTGACGGCGTACAACACTCGACCCGCGTGGTTTCTGACGGGAGCTGAGATTGATGTGACACCATCAATGAATTCCCCGCAACTGACGTCAAATCCGTTTTCTTTCACGGTTTTCAGCACCTCCCGCAATTTGTCCCCGTCTGTAATCGTTTGTTTCGTACAGCTTTTCAAGCCTTCCTTCACATACTCGTCCAATATGCCATCTTCGTCAAAGGCGAGAAGCACCTTACCCGAGCTTGTGCAATGCATCGGGTTTTGCCGCCCGATATATGAGAGAAGTTCGACCGGGCGGGGGCATTCCGTCCGATTGAGATAAACGACGCTGAGACCGCGGCGCATCGCAATATGCGACGTTTCGCCGGTCTCTTCTGTCAGCTGTTTGAGGACCGGCTGAGATTCACGGTTGATTTCAAGAGTGGAGTTGACAATGGTGTTTAACTGCAGGACCGATAAGCCGAGCTTGTATCTTCTTGATTCCGGGTCCTTCATGACAAACCCTTCGCTTTCCAATGTAGACAAAAGGCGCGAGACCGTGCTTTTTCCGAGGCCGAGCGATGAGGCGAGTTCGGTTAGTTTCTTTTCCGGTGTATCTAAGGTAAACGATTGAAGCAGCCGAAGTGCATTTTTTACTGAGCCGAGCAGCTGGTGGTCCTTTGTCTCAACAGTCATAGGTTCCTCAACTCTCTCCCTTGTTTTTGTTACCTTTTATTCCATAATATAACACGATCTGAAAAATAAAAAAGCGGAAAATATCAAATTTTCGGAAAAAATGTCCGGTTTGTTCCGCATAGAGGAACATTGCTGTTTTCTTGTCGTTTAAAATCATTTAATTTAATGGAAAGGATTTGAAAAGGAGGATGTTTGTAGAATATGAATATTCAGACCCCATCGGCAAAACTCGTAAAACCTTTTGACTGTCAGCACTACATAAACGGCAGGTATTTTCCTTCAGAGAACGGCAGCACGTTTGACAACATCAATCCGGCCACACAGGAAATTATCGGAAGCGTTGCGGAAGGAGGCAAGAAAGAGGTCGATCTTGCAGTCGCGGCAGCCAGGCGTGCTTTAAACGGACGCTGGAAAAACATGACCGCTGACGAGAGGATTCGGATCATCAGAAAGGTCGGCGACATCATACTTGAGCGCAAAGAAGAACTGGCAAGGCTCGAGACATTGGATACGGGAAAGCCGCTTTCACTCTCAAGCACTTTGGATATTCCACGCGCTGCTTTCAACTTTCATTTCTTTGCGGATTTTATAAGAGGAACCGGAACGGAAGCTTATCAAACTGATGATCTTGCAATCAATTATGCGATCCGCCGTCCGGTCGGAGTGGTCGGGCTGATCAATCCGTGGAACTTGCCGCTTCTTTTGCTGACGTGGAAATTGGCGCCTTGCCTGGCGGCGGGAAATACAGCCGTCATTAAACCGGCTGAACTGACGCCGATGACAGCCACCCTCCTCGGGGAAATCTGCCATGATGCAGGGATGCCTGACGGAGTCGTTAATATCGTCCACGGATTTGGGCCTGATTCCGCCGGCGCTGCGCTTTCTGAGCATCCTGATGTCGATGCGATATCTTTCACCGGAGAAACGACAACCGGCAAAGTCATTATGGAAGCTGCTTCGAAAACATTAAAGAAACTTTCCTTTGAATTGGGGGGGAAGAACCCGAACATTATTTTTGCCGATGCCGACATGGAGGAAGCCGTCAGCACCTCATTGAAATCGAGTTTCGTCAACCAGGGCGAAGTATGCATGAGCGGCTCCCGCATCTATGTCGAGCGGGAAGCGTATGACGAATTTCTGAACCAGTTCGTTGAGAAAACGAAAGAGCTCAAAGTCGGCGATCCTTTTGATCCGGATACGAATATCGGTGCCTTGATTTCTTCTGAACACACCGAACGTGTGATGAACTACATCGAATTGGCCAAACGGGAAGGCGGCGGTATTTTAACCGGAGGAAAACGCCCTGAAGGACAGGAATCCGGCTGCTTTCTTGAACCGACGATTATTACCGGACTTTCCCGCAATTCCAGGCTCATCAAAGAAGAAATCTTCGGTCCGGTCGTGACGGTGATTCCGTTCGACGATGAGGAGGAAGTCATTGCACAGGCTAACGACACACATTACGGGTTAAGCGCGACCGTATGGACGAACGACCTCCGCCGGGCGCACCGCGTAGCCGGGCAAATCGAATCAGGCATGGTGTGGGTCAACAGCTGGTTTCTCCGCGATCTTCGGACGCCGTTTGGCGGCATGAAACAGAGCGGGCTCGGACGAGAAGGAGGCATTCACAGCCTCGAATTCTTCAGCGAATTAACCAATATTTGTATCAAGCTATAAAAGGGGGAAAACGGATGAATGCCGCAGCATTAAAAGATACGGCGCGCCTCTTGTATCTTGCCGAAACAGAGAAGCGCGAAGTTGAAAGAATCACAAAGGACTACCCGGAGCTGACTGTCGAAGAGGCGTATGCGATTCAAGAAGAGCTGATTCAGCTGAAATTATGGGATGGCAATGGCATCATCGGTCCGAAAATGGGCTTGACAAGCCGGGCGAAAATGAAGCAGATGAACGTCGAGGAGCCGATCTACGGTTATATTTTTGAAGATATGATCGTACCAAACGGCGGGAGCATCCGGATGAACGAGCTGATTCACCCGAAGGTAGAAGCGGAGATTGCTTTTGTGCTGGGGAAGGATATTGAAGGACCGGGTGTTACAAAGGAGCAGGTCCTTGAAGCCGTTGCTGAATTGATTCCTGTTCTTGAAGTGATTGACAGCCGCTATGAAAATTTCTCATTTACCCTGCCTGACGTCATTGCGGACAATGCGTCATCTTCAAGAGTGGTGTTAGGTGAAAAAGTGAAGAAGCCGGACCATTTCAAGCTGGATGAAGCAAGAGTCTCTTTAATGATAAACGGCGAGGTCAAAGAGCAGGGCACTGGAGCAGCGGTTGTCGGACATCCCGCAAATTCGGCGGCCATGCTCGCCAACATGCTCTCCCGGAAAAAACAGAAGCTTGCGGCCGGCAGCATCATTTTAACGGGCGGTGTAACGGGAGCTGTCATGCTGCAGCCGGGCGACCGCGTTTCAGCACAAGTAGAAGGGCTGGGAGATGTATCATTTTCAGTCCAATCATAACCTGAGGTGATCATATGCCGATCGTTTATATTCAACTATTAGAAGGCCGGCCGCCTGAAAAGGTCGAGGAAGTCATTCAAAAAGTGACGGAAACGTTGAGCGCCACCCTTGATGCTCCGAGTGAAAACGTCCGCGTTCTTGTCACCGAAGTTCCTAAAAGCCACTGGGGCATTGGCGGAACACCGGTCTCAAAATTAAGACCTTAAAGAAGGCGATGGGAGGAACCGACATGTCAATTGAATTGGCGGCACTTGTGCCACATACACCGAGGATGTGCTTTGAAGATAAAACCCCTGACTTCCAAAAAGAGCTGGTCAAAGGTATGAAGCGGCTCTCCGGGACCATTGAAAGAATTCAGCCTGATGCCGTTGTTCTGATTTCCTGTCACTGGACGTCAAGCTTTGACCATCTGATCGATGCAGCTCCCGACCATCAAGGCGTTTTAACAGCTTTGGAGTGTCCGAATTTAATTTCCGATGTTCCGTATTCTTACCCCGGGGACACTGAATTGGCGATGCATTTGGCCGAAGCCGGCGCAAAAGGGGGGCTTTCCGTCATTCCTATCAATGATCCAGCCTACTGCTGGGATTACGGGACGGTTGTTCCGCTGCGCTATCTCATTCCAAAAGGGGATATTCCGGTCATCGATTTATCGGTTACATTGGCGGCGAACCTGGAAGAAACGTATTTGTGGGGCCGGCTTGCCGGAAAAGTGCTGAAAGAAAGCAGAAAGAAAACCGTGTTCATCAGCAGCGGGGCACTCAGCCATCATTTGGTGAGGGGGCCTGAATGTATGCCGACATTGGCCGAACAGGCCCTCGATGCACAATTTTTAACTTATTTAACAGATAACGATCTTTTATCAGCTAAGCAGATGCTGCCTCAATATGCTAAAAATGCCGGGCTTGAAGCCGGCGGCCGCCACATCGCAATGCTTTTGGGCGTGCTTGAGGACGGATGTAAAAGCACGTTTTACGGATACGGTCAGTCTTCCGGGAGCTCCAATGTCGTCATGGCATTCGAACCGGCGGAGCTAAAAGCTTCGTCACACGCTTTCAATGACAAAGATACCGTGCGTTAAGCGGTTTTCATAATACGATAAGAATCGTGGAGGGGAACATGAAAAATCGTTCAGTTCATCCAGCAGAAGTCATGGCGGCCAGCAAATTCAACAAAGTGCACCTGACTGTTTTCCTGTGGTGTTTTTTCGCCATCGCCTTTGACGGTTATGATATTGCGATGTACGGCGTCAGCCTGCCATGGCTGATGGAGGAATGGAGCCTGACCGCCATTCAAGCCGGAGCGATCGGGAGCTATACTTTGATCGGCATGATGCTCGGCGCGCTTATTTTTTCACCGATCGCAGATCAATACGGCCGCAAAAAGGTGTTAGGCTTCTGTATCTTTCTGTTCAGCCTGTTTACGGCATTTGCCGGGCTGATCGATTCTCCGCTTTTGTTTACGATCATGCGGTTTCTCGCTGCTCTTGGAATGGGCGGATTGATGCCGAATGCGATTTCGCTGATGACAGAGTATTCGCCGAAAAAAAACAGAGCGGTGATCGTAGCCGCAATGTATTGCGGCTATTCCGCAGGCGGTGTGCTGGCTTCCCTCGTCGGCATGTTCGCCGTGCCCGGGACAAGCTGGAGAGTGCTGTATCTGATCGGAGCCGTGCCGCTCTTCGTGCTCCCGTTCTTTTTCAGCCGGTTCCCCGAATCTCTGTCATTTTACGTTTTGAAGAAAAAGACGAAAGCGCTGGCTGAGATTCTCAATCAGGTGCATCCGGCGGGACGGTACAGGGAAGACGACAATTATCAAATCTCGATGATTGCGAAAGAAAAGAAGGGCTTTCCGGTAAAAAAACTGTTCGAACAAAAACGTGCAGCAAGCACATTCGCATTCTGGCTTTCCGTTTTCAGCTGCCTTCTCATGGTCTACGGCTTGAATACATGGCTTCCGAAAATGATGCAGGCGTCAGGCTACGGGCTGTCGTCAAGCTTGTCATTCAATCTGGCGCTGTGCAGTGGACAAGCCGCAGGAGCGGTATTCGGCGGATATTTGGCGGATAAAGCCGGCCACAAAAAAGTGCTTGCGGCTATGTATGTCATCGGGGCCTTTTGTTTTGCAGCGTTTGGAATGACGATGAACCCCGTTCTTTTGTACTTGCTGATTGCCTTAGGCGGGGCATGCACTGTCGGAGCGCAAAATATCGCCAATCCTTATATTTCAGAATATTATCCGAAAGAAATCAGGGCGACCGGAATCGGATGGGCGCTCGGGGTCGGCAGACTCGGAGCGATCATTGCGCCTTCGCTGTTTGCATTGATTCTTGCTTCCGGGATGGAGCCGAAGCAGGCTTTCATGGTGTTCGCGATCCCGAGTGTTTTTGCTGCACTCGGCATCATGCTCGTCCAAGAGAAACATGCTTCATTTGATTTTGTCTCTAAGTCGGAAAGCGCCGAGTTTACATTAGAAGCTACATCAAAACATGGATAAAGGGAGGAAACCATTTTGCGGACACAAGTGGGAATTATCGGAGCGGGGCCTGCCGGGCTTATGCTCGCAAACCTGCTCCACCGCCGGGGAATCGATGCGGTCGTGATCGAATCCCGCTCGCGAAAGGAGATTGAAGAGACCGTCCGTGCAGGCGTTCTGGAACAGATGACGGTAGACTTGCTGAATGAAACAGGCGCCGGTGAACGGATGATGAAAACAGCCATGTTTCATCAAGGGATTGAGATCCGCTTTGGCGGCAAGCGGCACAGAATTGATATGCACAAGCTGACGGGAGGAAAGTACATTGCCATCTATCCCCAGCATGAAGTGATCAAAGATTTAATCGCCGTCCGCCTGCAATCGGGAGGGCGCATCGTTTTCAATGTGTCTGGCGTCCGCCTGTCAAATATTGATACAGAAGCGCCCGTCATCACTTATCAGAATGAAAACGGCGATACAGAAGAACTGACCTGCGATTTCATCGCAGGGTGCGACGGCTTTCACGGACCGAGCAGACAAAGCATTCCGAAGGAGATCCGCAAAGAGTACGAAAAGGTGTACCCTTACGGATGGCTCGGCATATTGGCTGAAGCCCCTCCGTCCTCGCCTGAACTTGTATATGCCCATCATGAAGACGGGTTTGCCCTCGTCAGTACGAGGACACCGGAAATCCAGCGGCTTTACCTGCAAGTCAGTCCTTCAGATTCAGTCGGGAACTGGCCGGACGAGAGGATATGGGAGAAGCTTCACTTAAGGCTGTCGGCCGATGATGGGTGGAAGCTGACTGAAGGCCCGGTCATTCAAAAAAACATTGTCTCGATGAGAAGCTTTATATGCGATCCGATGCAATACGGCAGACTCTATTTAGCAGGGGATGCCGCGCATATTGTACCGCCGACAGGTGCGAAAGGCCTGAACCTTGCGATGGCGGATGTTCAGCGGCTTGCATGGGCGCTCGAAGATTATTACGAAGCCGGCAGAAGCGAACGGCTGGCCAGCTATTCTGAGGCTTGCCTTCGCCGCGTCTGGAAAGCGGAGCGCTTTTCCTGGTATATGACATCCCTGCTGCACCGCCATCACGGCTACACGCCATTTGATTACCAAATTCAATTGGCTGAACTTGACCATGTCACAACCTCAACAGCGGCCGCTCAAAGTCTTGCCGAAAATTACGTCGGGCTGCCGCTTGAATTCGGAGAACCGTCTTTAAGCGTCACTTGAATGAAGGGGAAACGCCGGAGATAAGAAAATTTCCACAACATGTTTTCGTAAATGGTATAATGGATGTTGGCTGAAATGCATAACGAAAGGGTTTACAATATATATGGCAAAGCAACCGATTGATCTACTCATCCAGCCGAAATGGAGAATCATTGACCAATCCAGTCTCGGCCCATATTTTGATGCAAAACAATCATTTGCGATAGATGATACGCTGTGCGCTTCTGTCGGAAAGGGTTTGTCTCCGGCGACGGCGCGTTCCTGGGTGCACCATGACACGATCGTACTCGGAATTCAGGATACAAGGCTTCCTTATTTACAAGACGGGATTTCATTGCTTGAAGAAGCGGGGTATCAAGTCATCGTTCGCAATTCCGGCGGACTGGCCGTCGTTTTGGACAGCGGGGTTTTAAACGTTTCGCTGATTTTTCAGGATAAGAAAAACGGAATTGATATCGACCGGGGCTATGAAGCGATGTTTGAGCTCGTTAAGCGAATGCTGTCATCCTATGACGCAGCAATCGAAGCCTATGAAATCAAAGGCTCTTACTGTCCGGGCAGCTTTGATTTGAGCATCGGGGGAAGGAAGTTTGCGGGAATTTCCCAAAGGCGCCTGAGAGGCGGAGTGGCTGTTCAAATTTATTTGTGCGCTGATCAAAGCGGAAGCGGGCGCGCTGAACTGATCAAACGCTTCTACGACACCGCATTGAAAGACATGCGCGGGAAAACAAAAGCCGTTTATCCAGATATTCGCCCGGAAACGATGGCTTCGCTCTCTGAACTTCTCAATGAAGACATCTCGGTTCAGGACTTGATGCTCTTGCTTCTGACACAGCTGAAAGAGCTGGGCGGGGAGATTTACCAAGGCCCCCTCACGCCCGCAGAAGAGGAAGCATATGAGAAAAACCTTGTCCGTATGATTGAACGGAATGAAAAAGTTTTTGGTTAGAAGAGGAGCCCCTGCGCCGCCTTTATATTCGTTGGCAGGCTTGCTTAAAGCGGTGAAAAACCGCAGCGGCCTCTAGCGGACTGTGAAAATGCTTCAAAGACGGCAAAATCCTAAAACGGTTGAACGTTTCAGGATTTTGTCACACCTCACCGCTTCCGAAGCGGTTTTTTTTATGCTGCGCTCGAAGCGCTTTTTCGTTTTACATTTGTTTTGATGAGAAGATAAGCCGCCAAAGCGATGATATACGCCAAACTGACGGCCATTAAAATAACGGTTGCCGGCGTATGCTTGGCCGCGTAGACGAAAAAATCAAGCTGTGAAATATTATGTGCGTTTTTAATGGAGTCCTCGCCGTATAGCCAACTTGTAAACTTGGCTGTATATCTCCACTCCCACGGCACCTTTAAAAGCTCGCTGCCTTGATACCAGCTTGCCAATGCAGAAAACAAAAACAAAAGGGCCGCAGTGCCGAACTGAACCGCATATAAAACAAACTTCATCAAATACCCCGCCTTATGAATTGCTATCCCTATTATGAAATTTTTGTCATATGAAAGCAAGCCGCAGAGGTAAAAATACCCCCTTTTTTAAGAAAGGGGTATCATCGGTTCGAAAAATTATCGTATGCGTTGTCAGTCCTAGCTGCCTGAGCGTCTCTGCCGCCCCCTCTGAAAGGCTATTCAGCCATTTTTTCCAAATTGCCGTTCCGGTCCATTTTGAAGGCGGGCGCAGCGTGTTCGTCTTCTTCGAATAAAACTAGTTTTCTTGCACGGTTCATAATTTTCACGAGCGTTTCGTAGTCTTCTTGGATGGTCGTCTGGTCTTTTTCCAGCTTTTTGACTTCCGCTTCAAGCTTTTCAACTTTTTTCGTCAGCTCTTCATTTTCCTGTTTTAAGCGGTCGTTTTCCATTTTTAAAGCGGCAGTCTGTGCTTCGTTTCCTGTATAGTTTTGCAGGAAGCGGATCACATCATCGATCGTCATGTCTTTCGATGAATCGGTTGTATGGCCGGCTTGCGGCTGATTTGGTGATAGAAGGTGCGATAAACTAGCTAACTCTTCTTTAAAGCTCTCATCAACATAAGGCAGATGCTCGCTAGCGATCGGCTGCTGTTCGCTTGAATCGGCGGTTGTTTTCTGCTGCTCAACGACGCTTTCTGCAGGCGGTTCAGCATCTGTTTCGACCGGCGGCTTGTATAATAAGCGTTTTTTCGCCGGCTGGCCGTTTCCAAGGGCGCGCATTCTTTGCTTCCTTTGTTTTTTAGCCAGCTGCAATGCTTTTTCGTATTGGTGGCGGACAACCGCGTTCCATCTAAAACCGCAGGCGGCTGATGTCCTGTTCAGTCTGTCTCCGACTTCCTCGAAGGCGTTCAGCTGTGTGCTGCCTTCCCTGACATGCCGCAATACCGTTTCAGCAAGCAGTAAATCATTTTCTTCAGACCAAGCGTCTTGTCTTTGTTTCATCACTTCTCAACTCCCATTGTCAGTATTGGTATTAGATTGTCCATTTTGGAAAATATTTATACAAGTTTGCTAAAAGAATAGGAACTGATTTTTTTAGCGCGATCCTTGCAGGAATGAAAGAATCCTTGTAAAATGAAGGATGGTGTCATTTTTTATCAAAGTTCGGCACGGTTGAATGCCTTTCATAAAGACAGATGAACAAAACGAAAGGAAGCGTATGAAATGGCTAATGAATTTCGAGTATGCGACGATTGTCAGGCCACTAATTTAAAGACGCTTTTGCCCCGTCTGAAAGAAATCGATCCGGATGCAAAAGTGGAAATCGGCTGCCAGTCTTATTGCGGGCCGGGACGAAAAAAATCGTTCGCGTTTGTCAATAATCGTCCGCTGTCAGCTCCTGATGAAGACGAGCTGATCGAAAAAGTGAAAAAGAAACTCAAAAAATAACCGCCTCCCTAACGGGTCAGGCGTTTTTGCTTGTTTGCCGGGTTTTTTGCAGGCTGGAACAAATGGCCGGGTAAATTCAAGGATGTTTTCAAAAAAGCAGACTCGATATAATAGAAACAGACCTAAAAGAAAACAAGCAGATCGGGCAATACTTACAATATACATTTAGTTTTCCGAAGAAAAAGAGACGGATGGGCAGCGATCAGTTTGCCTCACGTTTGAAAAAAAAGAGGGACAAAAATGGCGTATCCAAACGGAAAATTATCAGAAGAAAAAGTGTTTAAAGATCCTGTTCACCGCTATGTCCATGTACGGGACAAGCTGATATGGGACTTGATCGGAACCCGTGAATTTCAGAGGCTGCGCAGAATCAAACAGCTTGGAACGACCTATTTGACATTTCACGGCGCCGAACACAGCCGTTTCAACCATTCTCTCGGCGTCTACGAAATTGTCAGAAGAATGGTTGATGACGTTTTTAAAGGCAGGGGGGAATGGGATGACAGCGAGCGCGATCTGTGCCTTTGCGCCGCATTGCTGCACGATTTGGGGCACGGCCCGTTTTCCCATTCGTTTGAAAAGGTCTTCCGGCTTGATCATGAAGATTTTACGAGAGCGATCATTTTAGGCGATACAGAGGTTAACCGAGTGTTAAACAAGGTGAGTCCGACGTTTGCAAAGGATGTCGCTGAGGTCATCGCGAAAACCTATCAAAATAAACAGGTCGTCAGCCTGATCTCAAGCCAGATTGACGCTGACCGCATGGACTACCTTCAGAGGGACGCCTATTATACCGGCGTCAGCTACGGCCATTTCGATATGGAGCGGATTCTCCGCGTGATGCGGCCGCGCGAAGACCAAATCGTCATTAAGCAAAGCGGAATGCATGCTGTTGAGGACTATATTATGAGCCGGTACCAGATGTACTGGCAGGTCTATTTCCATCCTGTGACAAGAAGTGCGGAAGTGATTTTGACGAAGATTCTTCACCGTGCAAAGCAGCTTCATGAGGAAGGCTATGTGTTCACGCATGCGCCCGTGCATTTTTACTCTATTTTTGAAGGCAATGTCACATTGGAAGATTATTTAAGTCTTGATGAATCAATCATTCTTTATTATTTTCAGGCCTGGGAAAAAGAAGAGGATGAGATTTTGTCTGATTTATGCCGCCGTTTTATCAACCGCAGGCTGTTCCAGTATGCGGAATTCAACCCGAATGAGGAAATGGCGACTTACTTTGAACTGACCGCCTTGTTTAAAGAATCAGGGATTGATCCCGATTATTATCTTGTGGTGGATTCGTCCTCAGACCTTCCTTATGATTTCTACAGACCGGGGGAAGAAGAGGAGCGCCTCCCGATTCAATTGCTGACGCACAACGGCCAGATTAAGGAGCTGTCGCGGCAGTCCGATATTGTCGATGCGATATCAGGTAAGCGGAGAACGGACCATAAGCTGTATTTCCCGCTCGATTTGATCGAAGGATTGCCTGACGGCCGTCATGCGAAAAGAATGAAAGAATTGCTCGGACTGATATAGAAAGAAAAGGATGAAGGAGATGGCGGAGATTTGTTAAAAGAACATGCAAAGCTGATGAAGGTCTTCTCGGATTCGGGGGAGATTGTTGGGCGGAAAAAGCTGCAGAAAATTATTTATATCGCAAAGAAATTGGAGCTTCCCTTTTATGAAAAGTATGATTTTCATTTTTACGGGCCGTATTCAGAGGAGCTGACGCTTCAAGTCGAAGAACTTTGCAATCTCGGATTTCTCCATGAAGTCAAAGAAAAAAAAGGCGGCTATTATCAATACCGCTACTCGCCCACTGAAGCGGGAAAGCAATTTTTGAGCCAGTGTGAGCTGGATATGGGGGATATTAAAGCCTATATTGACGACGTGAACGGCCAGTCATCGCGTTTTTTGGAACTGGTATCGACGATTCTGTATTTTGAAGGGCTGAAGCAGGAAGAGATCAGAGAAAAAGTGTTTACCGTAAAAAGCAAACAGCGGTATACGGACGAAGAATTCGATGAAGCCGTCGCTTACATAAAAAAGCTCAGAGACCTTTGTTCATAAGCCTGCCGGAAACGGTAGGTTTTTTGTTTTGTTTTTTTGTAAACATTTTGGAATTTTTGCGGGGAAATAGAAAGAGCAGTAAACAGAACGTGTGTAATATTTCCTCTTTTTGGATGAATTGAAGGAATTTTTAGGTGACTAGCAGAATCTTTCATTCGTTCAAAAAAAGGAGGGGTTTAGCAGTGAAAAAGCGTTCTTTATTCTTATCTCTATTACTTTCCGTCAGTCTCATCCCCGGTGTGACAGCCGGCGCCGCCAAGGTGGACGGGCACGATCATGAGCACGGCCATGAAGTAAAAGGAACTCATATCGATTCTTTGCCTAAAGCGAAAGACTTTAAAGACTTGAAAGGAAAAGTTCAAATTGAAAGAACGGTCAATACGAAAATATTGGATGATAAAGGAAATGTGACGGGGACGAAAACGTTTAAAAAAAATACGAGCAAAGGGACATTTTCAACCCAGGCAGGCACGGGAAGTCAGAAAGTGAGCGTCCTGGCTGTGGCTGACGCTCAGTATCGCGCGAAATACAGCGATTGGCAGACGAGAATCGTCCAAATTATTGAGCAGGCGGATGTCATGTTCAACAGGGATCACGATATTGATTTTGTCGTCGAAGCTGTGGCGCCTTGGACCTCTTCCGGCAGCAACAGCTCTCAAATTCTATCAAACCTTCAGAGCAATTTCAGCGGGCGCAACTATAAATTTGTCGCCGGATTTACGGCAAACAGCAATTTTGATGCAGGCGGTATCGCATACGTATACAACAGCAAGCCGAACGGCAGCGCCTTCAGCGTAAACCTTGACCAGGGAACGGCCAACACGGCAAAAGCGGCTACACACGAATTTTCCCATAACTTCGGCTTGGGGCATGATGCGCAAGGAAGCGGAATCCGCTGCATTATGAACTATGACTACGCTTATTCTGTCGATGTGTGGGACGCGGAGCATAACAAAGAGATCGAAAAAAACAAAGCTTGGTATAGATAATAAAAACGGCGTCCCGCACGTAAGCGGCAGACGCCGTTTTCATTACATATCGCTCATTCGTTTGCCGGCGACACCGTAGTTTTCCTTTTTCATTTCCTCAATGATGACCGCGATTTTTTCTGCAGGTGCGCCAGTTGTTTCGGAGACGGCTTCGGTCACTTTTTTCACCAGATTTCTTTTTTGTTCATCTGTGCGGCCTTCCAGCATTTGAACTGTTACGTATGGCATATGTTCTCCTCCTCCTTTTTAAAAAATGGCTGCTCACTTTAGCATCAGGTGCTCTTATAGTATACTGGAGATAGTAAATCTTTGTATATGAGAAAGAGGGAAAGCCACATTTTAGACCGTTTTCTTATTTATCCGCTGGAAATGATTCCGTATGTTGTTTTGACACTTGCTGCCGCATTCACCGTGCATGAGGTCGCCCATGCGTATGTGGCTTACAAATTCGGCGATGAGACGGCCAAACGGCAGGGCAGGCTGACGCTTAACCCGCTCAAGCATCTTGATCCGTTTGGGACGATTTTGATCTTTATTTTGGGATTCGGATGGGCAAAGCCGGTGCCCGTTAACCGCTTTTATTTTAAAAATCCGAGGCTGGCCGGATTTCTCGTGTCAATCGCAGGACCGATCAGCAACCTGATCCTTGCTTTCATCGGTTTTATGTTGCTGCTTTTGTCCGTGAAGCTGTCCGGGACGCTGCCTTCCGGTTTTTACAGCGGCTTGCTTCAATTTTTCACGATTTGGGTGAATCTCAACCTGCTTTTATTTTTGTTTAATTTAATGCCGTTCCCGCCCCTTGACGGTTTTCGGGTTATACAGGATGTGGTCGCGCCCGAAGTGCGGGCGAAGCTGTCGAAATATGAAGCGTACGGCTCGATCGTGTTTCTGATTATCGTCATTACACCGCTTGGCCAATATGTATTCTGGCCATTTTTGAATGACGGGCGGGAATGGATCATCTTGATATTTAACAGCGTTTTCCGGCCGCTGATGTAGGAGGTATTTTTGATGGAACAAGGTAAAAAGAAAAAAACAATCGGATTCAACATTATTAAAAGCGATCCGACAGACGGACACGGGGGATTTGGAGCAGGCGCTTTAAGCCTTGACAACATCTCGCCTGTCTTTGTCGATGTTGAAGAGAAAGAAGCGTTTGTTGATATCGGCGCCATGCACGCCCGCAGCACGGTTGAAAAAGGAATCAAATTTTTGCCGAACAAGGAAGAGGTGCCGAACGGAAAACCTTACTGGCTTGTGTGGGTTACGATCGACCGCAGGGAAGAAGGCCCTTATTATGCGGGTGTGACGGCTTGTGAAATGACGGTGGACAGAAGCATCCGCCGCGGCTACAAATCGCTTCCGGAGCACGTGAATTTAATGGATAAGTCGATGAAGCGGAAGATTATCGTCGAGCATATGGATGAAGGTTCTAAGCGCGTTCTTGCCGATTTTCTGAAAAATCATGATCAAGGGCTTTGGGACCGTTCATCAGACGAGCTGAAAAAGGGATTGCTCCAGCAATAGGAAAAAAACCCCCCGGACCGCCGTGAAGTCCGGGGGGTTCGTCTATCCCGCCAAAAGAGTTTATTCTTCTTTTTTAAACCATTTTTCCCACCACTTTTTCCGCTTGTGGGGAGCGGCCGGCTTTTCGTGCCCGGCTTTTTGCTCCTTATAGATTTCCTTTCCGTAGCATACCTGCTCGGGTTCAGTACCTTCGATAAAATAAGCGAAATATTTGGACGGACAGCTAGGAGCCGCCGCATAGCCTGAAGCCGGATCGATGTACATCCCTTTCACGCCTTCAGGCGGCGTTAAAGCTGCGGCGGGCGCGTCTTCAAGCGCTTTTTCCATAAATTCAGCCCAAATTTGTTTGGCATAGTTTTTCTCTGCGACGGCATCGATTGTCCGCTCTTTGTCATATCCCGTCCACACACCTGAAGCAAGACCGGGATAAAAGCCGATCATCCAGCTGTCGGTGCTGGTTGTTCCCGATTTTCCGGCGTATGGGCGCGTCAGCCGATCTGCGATCGTCTGGCCGGTAACAGATGTATAGCCGTTGAGTGACTTGTCGAACATCCCGCTCATCATGTTCGCCGTGATAAAAGCTGCTTTTGGGTCAAGGGTTTGTTTGCTTCGCTTCGGTTTTTCGTATAGAACCTTCCCGTTCGGATCGGTAATTTTCGTAATAAAGGAAGGTTCGATTTTTTTCCCGCCATTGGCAAACATGGCGTATCCGTTCACCATTTCAATCGGCTTCACAGGGGATGTTCCGAGCGCAAGCGACGGCACTTTTTGCAGCGGGCTCGTAATCCCGAATTGTTTTGCAGCATCAATCAGTCTGTCCATGCCGAGGAAAAGGTGCGTTTTCACGGCGTAAATGTTATCGGACAAAGCCAAGGCCTGCAGAAGAGTGATCGGGCCGTCTGCATAATAGCCGTGATAGTTGCTTGGGGAATAAGAGCTGCCTTGCCCGAGCTCAAATGTCGTTTCCGCGCTCCTCATCCGGGTGGCCGGCGTAAAACCGTTTTGAACAGCCGAATAATAAAGGAAAGGCTTCATGGTGGAGCCGGGCTGCCGCATAGCCTGGGTTACGCGGTTAAACGGGCTTTTTTCGTAGTCGCGTCCTCCGACAAGCGCAAGAACGCTGCCGTCGGTCGGGTTGATCGCTGCAAACCCTGCCTGAATATCGGATGACGAATCTATCGTGTGTTCGATCGTGTCCTCGGCAATTTTTTGGAGACGCGGGTTGAGTGTGGTGAATACGTTGTAGCCGCCTGTTTCCGCTTGCTCCGGGGTCAAATGCAGCAATCGCGCGATTTCTTTAACAGCTTCGTCATAAAAGTACGGAGCGGTTTTTGCGGTTGTTTGCTTATCCTGTTTTTCAAAGCGGAGCGGCAGCTTTTTCAGTTCTGCCGCTTGCTTTTTCGTCAGCTTGTTTTCCTTCTCCATCATTGTCAGGATCATTTCCTGGCGTTCTTTCGCTTTTTTTTCATTAACAAAAGGCGAATAAACTGAAGGACCCTTTGGAATGCCGGCAAGCATCGCAGCCTCCGCCGTATTGATATCTTTGGCCCGCTTGCCAAAATAAAGCCGGGAAGCCGCTTCGATTCCGTAGGCTCCATGCCCGTAATAAATCGTATTTAAATAGCCTTCCAAAATATCTTTCTTTGTGTAGTTTTGTTCGAGCCGTATCGTATAAAAAGCTTCATTCCACTTTCTTTTCCATGTTTTATCGTGGCCGAGGTAGAGGTTTCTCGCATATTGCTGGGTAATGGTGCTGGCTCCCTGAACCTTGGACATCGCCTTTAGATCGGCAATGAGGGCGCCGCCCATCCTCATATAGTCGAAGCCGTGGTGCCGGAAGAAGTTCCGGTCTTCAACGGCAAGCGTGGCATCGATGACTGCGGGATTGATGTTCTTCAGCGAAACCCAGTACCGCTTTTGCCCGTAATGCGTTTCCCCCATCTGCTTTCCGCTTCCGTCATACAGCACGGTAGACCTCGGCACCTGAATCGAAGGAGCGCCTTGCCATTTGGCCGCCAGGACCACCGTCATGACAACGATTGAAAGGAAGATCAGCATCAATGCTCCCATGAACAAAAATGCGCGTATCGTCTTGATGGTTAAACGGACCCGCTTGTCCGTCATCATGTCCATGTTCAAATCTCCTCCCGGATAAATAAAATGTTCTTATCATTATGAGGAAAAAGAGGAGGATTTAAACAAGCGGGAAGGAAAAAACGGCAGACACTCGAGCGGCTGATTAACACAGCAATCCGAGGAATCCTATTTTTTGGGGGTCATCACATATAAAATCAGCCATAAGACGAGAACGGCACCTTCGCTGACAGATGCGGCCAGAATCGGGGAAGCCCCGGCTGCATGGATGGACAACAGCATGCCTTCTCCCGGGAGCAGCCCTTTAAAGGATATATTGAATTTGAAAAGGAGCATTAAACCGGCAGACCATGCAAGCGGCAGCCATAAAGCAAGCTGCTCTTTCTTTGCGATCAGCGCACCCGCCAAACCGAGAAAAATCAAAAAGCAAAGCGACCACCAGTCAATGAACAGGCGTGACACGACAAACCAGAGAGGAGAACCTGACAGCTCAAAAAAAGGATGAACATTCTCTGAGCCGTAGCCGCCGAATGTAAACCAGCCGATGGCCGTGCTCCAAAACAGCAGGCAGATCATCACAAAAGCAGAAACGGTGCAGCCGAGCAAAATCAATGGCCAAACCGTTCTGTTTGTTACAATTGCACCGGCTGAACGCCGCATCCATTCCGCTGTGCCGTAAAACAAACAGGCTGCGGACAGGACAGCGACCATATGCATCAAATAAACGGATCCGCTGACTTCGAGAAGCCAATCCAGCAAAGACGGAACGGCAGCCTCCCGGATATAAACGGGGCTGAAAAACAAAACGGCCGCCCCGATCAGAAAAAATATCAATAAAAACCTTTTCCGGCGGCCGGTTATATACAGTTTGAGCAGTTGTTTGTTCTGCAAATGAGAACACCTCCAAAAGTACGGCAGAATAAGCCTTACGGACATCTGTGCTAAGCTTAGCCATTATAAAAGAAAAATCAGCCAATGGGAATAGAATGATCTTGGAATGACCCCTGAAAATGAATCGGTCTGTCTTTACAATCACCTGCAATTCCTCTATACTTTTTCCCTAGGCAAAAGCCGATGCTTCAGTGCAGAATAATCGTCGCTGCAGGCGAGAAAAATAGATGGAAATACAGCTTATTATGAAAGGAAGATGACGCTTTGAGCGGACTTTGGTATACAGAAAAGCAAACGAAAAACTTCGGCATTACGATGAAAATCAACAGGACTTTACATACAGAGCAGACAGACTTTCAAAAGCTCGAAATGGCCGAGACGGAAGAATTCGGCAACATGCTGTTTCTGGACGGCATGGTCATGACATCTGAAAAAGATGAATTTGTCTACCATGAAATGGTGGCGCATGTGCCTCTGTTTACGCATCCGAATCCTGAGCATGTGCTTGTGGTCGGCGGCGGAGACGGCGGCGTCATCCGTGAAATTTTGAAGCATCCGAGCGTGAAAAAAGCGACGCTTGTCGATA
This sequence comes from Bacillus haynesii, assembly GCF_014042035.1. Taxonomy (NCBI): domain Bacteria; kingdom Bacillati; phylum Bacillota; class Bacilli; order Caryophanales; family Bacillaceae; genus Bacillus; species Bacillus haynesii. Next base: position 3,433,289 of record NZ_CP059494.1, read on the forward strand.
TCGACGGCAAGGTGATCGAATACTCCAAGAAATTCTTGCCTTCCATTGCAGGCAAACTTGACGATCCGCGCGTCGAAGTAAAAGTCGATGACGGCTTCATGCACATTGCCCAATCTGAAAATGAGTACGATGTCATCATGGTGGATTCAACCGAGCCAGTAGGGCCTGCTGTCAACTTGTTTACAAAAGGCTTTTACGCCGGCATAGCAAAAGCGCTAAAGGAAGACGGCATTTTCGTTGCTCAGACGGACAACCCTTGGTTTACACCTGAACTGATCACAAACGTTCAGCGCGATGTAAAAGAGATCTTCCCGATTACAAAGCTGTATTTGGCCAACATTCCGACATATCCAAGCGGATTGTGGACGTTTACGATCGGTTCGAAAAAATACGATCCTCTTGAAGTGGAGGACAGCCGCTTCTTCGATATTGAGACGAAATACTATACAAAAGAAATTCATAAAGCGGCATTCGTCCTTCCGAAATTCGTCAGCGATTTAATCAAATAAAACAGTTTGGCGCAGGATGGCATTCTGCGCTTTTTTTCAGGGAGGTTTTTGAAGATGAGATTTGATGAAGCATATTCCGGCAAGGTGTTTATCGCAAGCCGCCCCGATTGGGAAGAGGCGGACGCCATCCTTTATGGGATGCCGATGGATTGGACGGTCAGCTACCGTCCCGGCTCCCGCTTCGGTCCGGCGAGAATCCGCGAGGTGTCCATCGGGCTTGAAGAATACAGCCCTTATTTGGACAGGGAGCTGGACGAGGTTCATTTCTTTGACGCCGGCGACATCCCGCTGCCTTTCGGGAACCCGCAGAAGAGCCTTGACATGATTGAAGAATATGTTGACAGCATTTTAGAAAAAGGAAAATTCCCGCTCGGAATGGGGGGAGAGCACCTCGTTTCATGGCCGGTCATTAAAGCGATGTACAAAAAATATCCCGATCTTGCCATCATCCATATGGATGCGCACACAGACCTTCGCGTCGACTATGAAGGAGAGCCGCTCTCGCATTCGACGCCGATCCGTAAAGCCGCGGAACTGATCGGTCCTGGCAATGTCTATTCATTCGGCATCCGCTCCGGTATGAAAGAAGAGTTTGAATGGGCAAAAGAAAACGGCATGCACATTTCCAAATTTGAAGTGCTTGAGCCTCTTAAAGCCGTCCTGCCGAAACTCGCAGGGCGTCCGGTTTATGTCACAATTGACATCGATGTCTTAGATCCCGCACATGCGCCGGGAACCGGTACGGTTGACGCCGGAGGCATCACATCAAAAGAGCTGCTCGCTTCGATTCACGAAATCGCCCGCTCAGACGTCAACGTCGTTGGAGGAGATCTTGTCGAAGTCGCTCCGGTCTATGACCATTCTGAACAAACCGCAAATACGGCAAGCAAGCTGATTCGCGAAATGCTGCTCGGCTGGGTGAAATAAAACAGGCTGTCCTTTTTTCAGGACGGCTTTTTTCTTAGAAAATGGTTTATCTCCCCGTCCGTTCTGTTAAGATGGTATAAAGGAGCTGCGGTTGAACTTTTTTTCCCGAATGATTATACTAATCAAGTCAAATCGGATCAAAAAAGGAAGTGTCGGAATGGATCAGGAGACACCCGTTAATATCCATGTGAAATCTGTTATCCGGGAAGGATCGGACACAGAAACAATCGAGTTTCGGACAACTGGGTTTTATTATATGAAAAAAGATAAAATATATCTTTCTTATCATGAAGAGCATGATGCGGGAAAGGTGAAGACGATCGTCAAAGCAAGTGAAAACGAGGTTCTGGTCATGCGTTCCGGCGCCATCGAAATGAAACAGCGTTTCAGGCCGGGCAGCCGCACCGTCACTCATTATAAAATGCCTTTCGGCAGACTCGAGCTTGGCGTGGATACAAAAGCCGTATCCGTCACCCATCAGCCGCCAGATGGAAAGATCAGCGTTGAGTACGATATGATTGTAAGCGATGAACAAAAGCATTTACATAAGATGTCGATTTCGTATAGAGGAGGACACGAGTCATGAACATAGTCGAACAAATGAAAGATGTGCTGAAGCAGGAAATTAAGGAAGCTGTCATGAAAGCCGGCCTCGCCGCAGAAAGCGAGATTCCCGAAGTCGTATTGGAAGTTCCGAAAGACAAGTCGCATGGCGACTATTCTACTAATATGGCTATGCAGCTGGCGAGAATCGCCAAAAAAGCGCCGCGGAATATTGCCGAGGAAATCGTCGCATCCTTTGACAAAGGAAAAGCGTCGATCGACAAACTTGATATCGCAGGACCGGGCTTTATCAATTTCTACATGAACAATCAATATTTAACGAAGCTGATTCCGGCTGTGCTTGAAGCAGGAGAGGCCTACGGTGAAACAAATATCGGGGGCGGAGAACGCGTTCAGGTGGAATTCGTCTCAGCAAACCCGACGGGCAACCTGCATCTTGGACATGCCCGCGGAGCCGCTGTCGGAGATTCCCTCTGCAATGTACTTGAAAAAGCGGGGTATGAAGTGAGCCGCGAATATTATATCAACGATGCCGGCAATCAAATCAACAACCTCGCATTATCCGTCGAGGCCCGTTACTATCAGGCGCTTGGAAAAGATAAGCCGATGCCTGAAGACGGATATCACGGCGAAGATATTAAGGAAATCGGCCGAAAGCTTGCTGACGAATTCGGCGACCGTTTTGTTCATGAAGAAGAGAGTGAACGCCTCGCGTTTTTTCGCGAATACGGCTTAAAGTACGAATTGGGCAAACTTCGTGAAGACCTCGAGAATTTCCGTGTCCCATTTGATGTCTGGTACTCAGAGACATCGCTTTACCAAAACGGAAAGATCGATCAGGCGCTCGAAGCCCTTCGCGAAAAAGGGCACATCTATGAAGAAGACGGGGCGACATGGTTCCGCTCGACGGCGTTCGGCGATGACAAAGACCGCGTGCTGATCAAAAAAGACGGGTCCTACACGTATCTTCTGCCTGACATCGCTTATCACAAAGACAAGCTTGACCGCGGCTTCCAAAAGCTGATCAACGTATGGGGAGCGGACCATCACGGCTATATTCCGCGCATGAAAGCGGCCATTGAAGCGCTCGGTTATGACAAAGAAACGCTTGAGGTCGAGATCATCCAGCTCGTCCACCTTTACAAAAACGGCGAAAAAATGAAAATGAGCAAAAGAACCGGAAAAGCCGTCACAATGCGTGATCTCATTGATGAGGTCGGCCTTGACGCGGTGCGTTACTTCTTTGCGATGCGCAGCGCCGATACCCACATGGATTTTGACCTGGATCTGGCCGTCTCTACATCTAATGAAAATCCGGTTTACTACGCGCAGTACGCCCATGCGAGAATTTGCAGCATGCTGCGCCAAGGCGAAGAAAAAGGTATTTCATTTGAAGGAAACCTTGATCTGACGAAAATCGGTTCTGAAAAAGAGTATGATCTGCTAAAAGTGATCGGCTCGTTCCCTGAGGCTGTCGCTGATGCCGCAGAGAAGCGGATTCCGCACCGCCTTACAAACTATATTTTTGAATTGGCATCTGTGCTCCACAGCTTTTACAATGCTGAGAAAGTTCTCGATCCGGCAGATGAAGAAAAAAGCCGGGCGCGTTTATCATTGATGAAGGCAACACAAATCACATTAAATAATGCACTCAAGCTGATCGGCGTATCAGCGCCTGAAAAAATGTAAAACGAAGCCCCCGTCCATTGAACGGGGGCTTTTTTCTTTATTTGGTGGGGAGGCGTCTCACAAAGGAAGGAGAGCCGCCTTGTCTTATTGAACTTGAGCTTCAGAAAGAATCGATTGTGCTTTTTTTACTAATTCCTGCGCCATTTTCCCTTCGATGACAATCAGGCACTCATTTTCGCGATTGGCCATTCTGAACATTTCCAGCTCAATTAAATCTTTAATTTTGCACATCGTTTTTCTTGAGCATATATATAGCTGATGTCTGGCTGAGCGGCAAAGCCTGTACAGCTCAATCAAGTTTTTTAATGTCATCGATTGTGCGCGGAGTTTAATCGACTCTGCTTGGTTCATCGTACATCCCTCCGTATGTAATCATCACCTTGGTGAAATGTTACCCGTATCTTATGCAGGATAAACGTACGATTCATAAAAAATATGAAATCGATTTCGCCAGCCATTCGACGGGCCGCTGCATTACCGGCCGCTTCGCATACCGCTCCTTTGTCAGAAGCTCAGCATGTTCAATGCTTTCCTTGACGACGTCAAAGAATTGTTTTGCCCAGTTTTTATCATGGATGACGACATTCACTTCATCATTGAGAAACAAGCTCCGGTTGTCAAAATTCGATGTTCCGATCATCACATGCCGGTCATCGACGATCACTGCTTTTGCATGATAAAAGCCCCTGTAGTACCGGTAAATATAGCAGCCTGCTTCCAAGAGTGCGGGAAAGTGCGTGTAGGCGGCCTCTTTGACAAGCGGATGGTCAGCTTTCATCGGCACGAGAACCGACACGATCACGCCCCTTTCCCTGGCTGAAAGAACAGCCTGCTGCAAAGCCGGGCTCGGAATATAGTAAGGCGTGCAAATCATGATTCTTTCTTTTGCCTGTTCAATAAATGAAATGTATTTTTCCTCTAGAGAAAACCCCTTTGTCGCATGGATGGAATGGGTGACCGCTCCTCGATGCAGCGGCGGAAACACGCTGCTGTCCGGCTTTGGCTGCGGCGCTTCTCTTTTGAAGTCCGATAAAAAAATGTGCTGCAAGTCGGCCACGCCTTCTCCCGCCATTCGCAAATGGTAATCCTTCCACGGTCCGAATTCCGCTTTTTTACCAAGGTATTCTTTCGCAATGTTAAATCCGCCCACATAGCCGATCTTTCCGTCTATGACGGCGATTTTTCGATGATTTCTTGCATTCAGCCGATAAAAGAAATAAGGGAAGCCCGGCTTGTTGACGAAAAAAACGTGCGCTCCGCTTTGTTTCAAGCCGGACAGCACTTTTTTCTTCACCTTCATCGCGCCGATCCGGTCGATCAGCAAGCGGACGCATACGCCGGATTTCGCTTTATCCTTCAGCACCTTCAAAAATTCAAGACTGATGTCATCGTTCTTCACAATATAAAACATGACATGCACCGACGATTCGGCCTGGCGGATGTCATCCATAAGCCGCTCACACAAGTCTTCTCCATTATGAATCAGTTCAATATCGCTTTTCTTCTCTGAAAAAACGGGTTCGTAGGCTTTCTTCTCAAAGGCTTTACGGCCGAAACGGAAATCGAGCGCAAGAAGCAGGATGAGAAAACATACCATAATCATAAGCGGCACCAATGAAGACACTCCCTTTTTTCGTGTGAAGAATAGTGTCCCCCTATTTTCCTGCATTTATGAAAATATATTGACTGAACACTCATTCATTATTTAAGATAAAGGTAGTTCAAGGGGATTTAAGGTTGGGGAAATGAAAGGGGGAGCAGCTGATGAATGTCTTACTGTGGTTGAATTTTATTGCGTTTTTAGGTGTAACCGCTTACGCCGTTTATCTGTTTGTCTATTTGATCAGAACGAGAATCAGTTACATCAGGCTCGGACAAAAAGAGGATTTTGATAAGCGGACGAAGGAGCGCCTTCAAAAGATATGGGAGAATGTGTTCGGCCAAAAGAAACTGCTTAAAGATAAAAAAAGCGGCATCATCCATGTCATGTTTTTTTACGGATTTATTCTCGTACAGTTCGGAGCGATCGATTTTATTTTGAAAGGGCTCGTTCCTGATCAAGGCCTTCCGCTTGGCGGCGTCTACCCGGCGTTTACGTTTTTTCAGGAAATCGTCACGCTGATGATTTTAATTGCGGTAGTCTGGGCTTTTCACAGGCGCTATATTGAAAAGCTCGTCAGACTGAAGCGCAATTTTAAGTCGGGGATCGTGCTCATGCTGATCGGCGGCTTGATGTTTACCGTTTTACTCGGAAACGGTATGAACATGGTCTGGCATGAACATTCATTATCATGGCACGAACCGATGGCATCAGGCATCGCTTTTGCCTTCGGCTTTATGGGGGAAACCGCCTCAGCGGCAGTGTTCTACTTGGCATGGTGGGCGCACCTTCTCATCTTACTGACATTTTTAGTCTATGTGCCGCAGTCAAAACACGCCCACTTAATTGCCGGACCGGCAAACGTATTTTTCAGTCGGCTGACAAACCCTGGAAAGCTTCAAAAAATCGATTTTGAAGATGAAACAAAAGAAACGTTCGGCGTCGGAAGGATCGAGGAATTTAGGCAGTCCCAGCTGATCGACCTTTACGCGTGCGTGGAATGCGGGCGCTGTACGAATATGTGCCCGGCTACCGGAACAGGCAAGATGCTTTCGCCGATGGATCTGATTTTGCGGCTCAGAGACCATTTGACAGAAAAGGGAGCAGCAGTGACATCGAAAACGCCTTGGGTTCCCGCGCCGCTCTTTCAGCATACGAAAGGCAACCAGCTGGCCATGGCGGCAGGGGGAGAAGGAACAAGGGAAGCGGCTGCTTCAGAACTTTACAATCCGAGCTTAATCGGCGACATCATCACAGAAGAAGAAATTTGGGCCTGCACAACCTGCCGGAATTGTGAAGATCAGTGCCCGGTCATGAATGAGCACGTCGATAAGATCATCGATCTCCGCCGCTATCTCGTGCTCACAGAAGGAAAAATGGATGCAGATGCCCAGCGCGCCATGACAAGCATTGAAAGGCAGGGGAACCCTTGGGGATTAAACAGAAAAGAACGTGAAAACTGGCGTGACATGAGAGACGACGTTGAGGTGCCGACAGTGAAGGAAATGAAGAAAAAAGGCGAGTCCTTTGAATACCTGTTTTGGGTCGGGTCGATGGGATCGTATGACCGGAGAAGCCAGAAGATCGCCATGGCTTTCGCACGCCTCCTCAATCAAGCCGGGGTCACGTTCGCGATTTTAGGCAATAAAGAAAAAAATTCAGGCGATACGCCGAGGCGGCTTGGCAACGAGTTTTTATTCCAGGAACTTGCCGCAAAAAACATTGAAGAATTTGAAAAAAATGATGTTCAAAAAATTGTAACCATCGATCCGCATGCATACAATATTTTTAAAAATGAATATCCTGATTTTGGTCTGAAAGCGGAAGTATATCATCATACAGAAATTCTCGCTGCCCTCATTGAAGCAGGAAGGCTGAAACCTGAGTTTCCGGTCCACGAAACCGTCACCTTTCATGATTCATGCTATTTGGGCCGCTACAATGAGGTTTACGATCCGCCGCGCGATATTCTCCGCTCCATTCCGGGCATCCGTTTAACGGAAATGGAGCGCAGCCGTGAAAACGGAATGTGCTGCGGAGCGGGGGGCGGCCTCATGTGGATGGAGGAAGAGGCTGGAACAAGGATCAACGTTGCCAGAACGGAGCAGGCGCTCAGCACTTCGCCTTCTGTCATCAGTTCGGGCTGTCCGTATTGTTTGACGATGCTCGGTGACGGAACAAAAGCCAAGGAATTGGAGGATCAGGTCGGCACGTACGATGTAGCGGAGCTGCTTGAACGCGCCGTATTCGGGTCAGAACAAAAAGAACATGCATCATAGACGGATTTCAGGTTTTGAATAAAGAAGGTGTGAGCTGGATCTCCGCCTTCTTTTATCTTCGGTATGTACAAATCATGATAAGGGGAGAGGATGTCAGGTGGCGAGATCGGTTATTGCAGGCGGAGCGCGCACGCCTTTTGGAAAACTCGGGGGCGCGCTTCAATCAAAGACGGCGGCGGAGCTCGGCGGAATCGCTATAAAAGAGGCATTAAAACGTTCCGGTGTACATCCTGAGGATGTCGATGAAGTCATCATGGGCTCAGTTCTTCAAGGCGGACAGGGGCAGCTGCCGTCGAGGCAGGCCGCGCGTTTTGCGGGACTTCCATGGGACGTCAAAACGGAAACGATTAATAAAGTGTGCGCTTCAGGTTTAAGAAGCGTCACAATGGCGGATCAGATCATCCGGGCCGGTGATGCGGAGGTCATTGCCGCAGGAGGTATGGAATCGATGTCAAACGCCCCTTATTTACTTCAAAAAGCGAGGTGGGGGCTGAGAATGGGAGACGGAGCGGTTAAAGATTTAATGATCACAGACGGGCTGACATGCTCATTTACAGGCGTTCACATGGGCTCCTACGGAAATGCTGCTGCGAAAGAGTTGGAGATTGCCAGGGAAGAGCAGGACCGATGGGCGCTCAGAAGCCACATGCGGGCCGTACAGGCTGCGGCTTCAGGCGTGCTCGGAGAAGAGATCGTCCCGGTCAGCATCCAAGAGAAGCGGGGCGGCGAATTAACTGTTGATCAAGATGAAGCTCCGCGGGCCGACACGTCATTGGAAAGGCTGTCAAAGCTTGCCCCGGTTTTTGACCATGATGGGACAATTACTGCGGGAAACGCGCCGGGGGTAAATGATGGGGCATGCTCACTTATCGTGATGAATGAAGACAAGGCAAAGGAACTTAATATGAAGGCGTCCGCCGTCATTAAAGCGCACACATCCATTGCAGTCGAAGCTAAAGACTTCCCGAAAACCCCCGGTCTTGTCATCAGAGAACTGCTTAACAAAACGGGAGCCGAGCTTTCTGATATCAACCTTTTTGAAATCAATGAAGCTTTCGCCGCGGTTGCTTTGGCAAGCGGAAAGATCGCGGGCCTTGACATGGAGAAGGTCAATGTCAACGGCGGCGCCATTGCGCTTGGCCATCCGATCGGTGCGAGCGGAGCAAGAATCATTTTAACGCTTATGTACGAATTAAAACGGCGCGGCGGCGGTACGGGTATTGCTGCCATTTGCAGCGGCGGCGGCCAGGGAGACGCCGTGATGATCGAGGTATAAAAAGGGGGATTTCAAATGAAAAAAGACACGATCATGGTCATCGGAGCCGGCCAGATGGGAGCCGGGATCGCCCAGGTCTCTGCCCAGGCCGGATACAATGTTTATATGTATGACGTATCACCTGAACAAATTGAAAAAGGAATGAAGCGCATTTCCAGCCAGCTAGTCAGACAGGCGGAAAAAGGCAAGCTGCCGCATGGAGACGTGCAGCAAATCTACCAGCGTCTTTCTCCTTCGGCTTCGCTCGATGAAGCGCGGGAAGCCTTTCTCATCATTGAAGCGGCTGTTGAGCAAATGGATGTAAAAAAAGAGATTTTCAAGCGGCTTGATGAAGTGACCGAAGACTCAGCCATATTGGCATCAAATACATCGTCCTTGTCGATTACGGAACTTGCTTCCGTCACGAAAAAACCTCAGAACGTTATCGGTATGCATTTTATGAACCCGGTTCCGGTCATGCAGCTTGTCGAGGTCATCAGGGGGCTTGAGACGGGCGGCGAAACATATGAAACCGTCGTGGCTGCGGCGGAGCGGATGAACAAGGTTCCGATAGAGGTGCGGGATTTTCCGGGATTTATCTCCAACCGCATTTTAATGCCGATGATTAATGAGGCGGTTTTTGCACTTTATGAAGGCGTCGCTGAGAAAGAAAGCATAGACGGAATCATGAAGCTTGGCATGAACCATCCGATAGGCCCGTTGGCTCTCGCCGATCTGATCGGTCTGGATACGTGTCTGTATATTATGGAGACGCTGCATGAAGGCTTTGGCGATGATAAATACAGGCCTTGTCCGCTCCTTAAACAATATGTCAGCGCAGGACGTCTCGGAAAGAAAACGGGCAGAGGGTTTTATACGTACGAAAAGCAGCCGACATAAGGAGGGGTGAGCTTGAATTTTCAGTTTACAGAAGAGCAGACCCGCATGCAGAAGATTGTCAGGGAGTTTGTCGAACAGGAGGTCGCTCCTTTTGTACCTGAAATGGAAAAAGGACGTTTTCCAACCTCTCTTTTGAAGAAAATGGCGGAGCGCGGCTGGATGGGGCTTCCGATACCGGCTAAGTACAGCGGGGCCGGCCATGACTTCATCACCTATATGATGACCATACATGAGCTGTCAAAGAAAAGTGCCGTTCTAGGTGCGATTCTATCTGTACACACGTCAATTGTCACCATTCCCATTCTTTTATACGGAAATGAGCGGCAAAAAGAGCATTATGTTAAAAAGCTGGCAGCAGGGCAGTACTTGGGAGCTTTTTGTTTAACCGAACCGAGTGCCGGTTCCGATGCGGGCAGTCTAAAAACCAGGGCCGAAAAGCGCGGCGATACCTATGTGCTGAACGGAACGAAAGTTTTTATCACAAACGGCGGAGCCGCGGACATTTATCTTGTTTTTGCTTCAACCGATCCGAAGGCGGGAACGGGAGGCATTTCGGCTTTTCTCGTGGAGAAGGGCACGCCGGGCTTTTTCATCGGGAAAAATGAAGAGAAAATGGGGCTTCACGGTTCGCTAACAGTCACTTTAAATTTTGATAACGCTGTCATTCCTGCGCGGCAGCTGCTGGGGGAGGAAGGAAAGGGATTCAAAATGGCCCTGTCCAACCTGGATACCGGCCGGATCGGAATTGCGGCGCAGGCTCTAGGCATCGCCGAAGGAGCGCTTTTTGAAGCTGTCCAATTTCTAAAAAAACGGTATCCGGACGGAGAGCTGTATAAGAACGGACAAGGGCTTGCCTTTAAGCTGGCCGACATGGCGGCGAGGACAGAGGCAGCCAGGCTTCTCGTCTATCAGGCCGCTTCGTTGAAACAGCAAGGCATGCAGACGGGAAAAGCTGCTTCAATGGCTAAACTGTTCGCTTCGGAAACGGCGATGTATGTCGCCGGAGAGGCCGTGCAGCTGCTCGGAGATTTCGGATACACAAAGGATTTTAACGCTGAACGATATTTCAGGGATGCGAAAGTGTGTGAAATTTATGAGGGCACGAGCGAGATCCAGCGGATCGTTATCGGTAAGCGTTTATAAGGTGTCAAAGGGGGAAAAAGGATGATCTTTAAGCTGAGTGAAGAGCACCAAATGATACAGAAGATGGTGCGCGACTTTGCCCATCACGAGGTGGAGCCGACTGCGAAGGAGCGGGATGAGGAAGAGCGGTTTGACAGGGAACTGTTTGCAAAAATGGCGGAATTGGGGCTGACGGGTATACCGTGGCCTGAGGAATACGGAGGGATCGGCAGCGACTATCTCGCCTACGTCATCGCGGTTGAAGAGCTTTCGAAAGTCTGCGCCTCAACGGGTGTCACCTTGTCTGCCCATACATCGCTTGCGGGTTGGCCGATTTACGCATTCGGAACAGAAGCACAGAAGCAGGAATACTTAAAGCCGATGGCCCGCGGTGAAAAAATAGGAGCCTACGGATTGACGGAGCCCGGTTCAGGCTCCGATGCCGGCGGCATGAAAACGAGCGCGGTCAAAAACGGTGATGAATATATTTTAAACGGGACGAAGATTTTTATCACAAACGGCGGAATCGCAGACTTCTACATCGTGTTTGCCAACCTTGCGCCGGAACAGAAACACAAAGGCACAACCGCTTTTATCATTGAAAAGGATTTTCCCGGCTTTTCTGTCGGGAAAAAAGAGAGGAAACTGGGCATCCGTTCATCGCCGACAACCGAAATTATCTTTCAGGACTGCCGCGTGCCTTTAAAAAACCGCCTTGGCGGGGAAGGTGAAGGCTTTAAAATCGCAATGAAGACGCTCGATGGAGGCAGAAACGGAATTGCCGCTCAAGCCGTCGGGATTGCCCAGGGCGCATTTGAGGCGGCGAAGGCGTATGCGAAAGAGCGGAAGCAATTCGGCAGGCCGATCGCCGAGCAGCAGGGCATCGCTTTTAAACTGGCTGATATGGCGACGGAGATTGAAGCTTCAAGGCTTTTAACCTACCAGGCGGCATGGCTGGAATCAGAGGGACTGCCTTATGGAAAAGCTTCCGCCATGTCAAAGCTTTACGCAGGGGATACGGCCATGAAAGTGACGACGGAGGCTGTGCAAATATTCGGCGGATACGGCTACACAAAGGATTATCCGGTCGAGCGCTTTATGCGCGATGCAAAAATCACTCAGATCTATGAAGGAACGCAGGAAATTCAGAAGCTCGTCATTTCGAGAATGCTGATGAAATAAGGGTGGAAAACAGCCGTCTGGCACGGCTTGATCTGCTGCCGGCGGACAGGCTGCCGGCACAGTTTTTTTCGTTTTGACGGAGCCGGACGCTCCCGGCTGTTCTATGTTGCAATCCCGCTTGCCGCCGATTTCCAATGCAACCGGTAAAAATTATTGAATTAACGGGAATAAAGGTGGCATAAAGTGATTTCTTTTGTTTATAATGAGAGGTATGGTTTGTCGTAAAGACAGGGATTACATGCTTATTTTCTATGACAGAGATAGTAGATACATACATGAAGATAGAAAGGGAGTGTCTGGCGATGAGTTTGAAACAATACTCAGAGGAACAGCTAAAGGAAATGGCTTTAGTTGAAATCGCATACGAAATTTTCTCGGAACACAAAAAACCGATTACATTCCAGGAGCTAACAGATCAAGTAGCTTCCTTGCTTGGAATGGGGAAAGAAGAGCTGGAAGACCGCATCGCCCAGTTCTACACAGATTTAAATATCGACGGACGCTTTTTGGCGCTGTCGGACCAAACGTGGGGCCTGCGCAGCTGGTATCCGTATGATCAGCTTGATGAAGAAACGCAGCCGACTGTAAAAGCGAAAAAGAAAAAAGCGAAAAAAGTGGTTGAAGAAGATCTTGATCTTGACGAATTCGAAGAAATCGACGAGGATGATATTCTTCTTGACGATGTCGAAGAAGATTTGGACATTGACGCCGATGAATTCGAAGAAATCGATGAAGCAGACGATGATGAGCTGGATGATCTTGAAGACGAGATCCTGGATGATGATGAAGATTTTGAAGAAGAGGAAGACGAAGATTAATTTGCCGTCTGAACGGAATTTCATGTCTAAATCGATCTTGACTTTCACAGGCGAACTATGTAGTATGTATTTTGGGCTCTTCAAAACGAAGAGATTCGAGTGATACGGACTATCAGCTCCCTTTCAAGAAATTGAAAGGGAGCTTTCTTGTTTTTCCGCCTCCTAATCATTTAAATCATTTAGAAAAGATCTAAATGATTTTTCATAAAAAGAGCATTTTAAGGAATAAGCGTTAATCGAAGAGAGGGGTACAGAAATGACAAAATATATCTTTGTAACCGGAGGAGTTGTATCCTCGCTTGGAAAAGGAATTACGGCGTCTTCGCTCGGTCGCCTGCTGAAGAACAGAGGTTTGAATGTCACCATTCAAAAATTTGACCCGTATATCAACGTAGACCCGGGGACGATGAGCCCGTATCAGCACGGTGAAGTCTTCGTAACCGACGACGGTGCGGAAACGGATCTTGACCTCGGCCATTATGAGCGCTTCATCGACATCAATTTAAATAAATACAGCAACGTGACAACAGGAAAAATCTATTCCACGGTGCTGAAAAAGGAGCGCAGAGGCGATTATTTAGGCGGTACCGTACAGGTAATCCCTCATATCACAAATGAAATTAAAGACCGCGTATTCCGCGCCGGAAAAGAAACGAACGCTGATGTCGTAATCACCGAAATCGGCGGAACCGTCGGTGATATCGAATCGCTGCCGTTTCTCGAAGCGATCCGCCAGATCAAGAGCGATGTCGGCCGCGACAATGTGATGTACATTCACTGTACGCTTGTTCCATATCTTAAAGCGGCGGGAGAAATGAAAACAAAGCCGACTCAGCACAGCGTAAAAGAACTGCGCAGCCTCGGCATTCAGCCAAACGTCATCGTCGTGAGAACAGAAATGCCGATTTCTCAGGACATGAAAGATAAAATCGCGCTGTTCTGCGACATCGACCCTAAAGCTGTCATCGAGGCCGGAGATGCGGATACGCTCTACTCCATTCCTCTCGATCTGCAAAAACAAGGGCTGGACAGCCTGGTCTGCAGCCACTTGAAGCTGGACTGCAGAGAAGCCGATATGGAAGAGTGGAAAGAACTCGTCAATAAGGTGAAAAATCTGTCCAAAACGGTGACGATCGCTTTGGTTGGTAAATACGTCGAGCTCCCGGATGCTTACATTTCAGTTGTGGAATCGCTTCGCCATGCGGGTTATGCGTTTGACGCAGACATTCAGGTTAAATGGATCAATGCGGAAGAAGTGACGGAAGACAACGTTGCCGATCTTGTTCACGATGCGGACGGTATTCTTGTGCCGGGCGGATTCGGAGACCGCGGTGTTGAAGGGAAAATCACGACAGTCAAATATGCCCGAGAACAAAAGATTCCGTTCTTCGGCATTTGCCTCGGAATGCAGGTGGCATCGATTGAATACGCGAGAAACGTGCTCGGTCTTGAAGGAGCGCACTCAGCCGAAATCGATCCTTCCACACCGTATCCGATTATCGACCTTCTTCCTGAACAAAAGGACATTGAAGACCTCGGCGGCACACTGCGCCTCGGACTTTATCCATGCAAGCTTCAAGAAGGGTCGAAAGCGTATCAGGCATATGAAAATGAAGTGGTGTATGAACGCCACCGCCACCGCTACGAATTCAACAATGAGTTCAGACAGCAGATGGAAGAAGCCGGATTCGTATTTTCCGGGACAAGCCCTGACGGCCGCCTCGTGGAAATTATCGAGCTTAAAGACCATCCATGGTTTGTCGCGTCTCAGTTCCACCCTGAATTTACGTCAAGACCGACAAGACCTCAGGCTCTGTTCAGAGACTTCGTACATGCTTCGCTAAAGACTTCGGAAAAGCTGTAAAAAAGAAAAAGCCTGCCGGCAAATCACGCCGGCAGGCTTTTTTGGCTCTTTCTGATGATAATGGCGGCCCGAACTGGTACTATATTCATAAGGCCGGCCTCTCCTTCACTAATTTCCCTTAGGCAACCCTGTTTTATTGGTATTCCTGAAGAATTTCCTTTAATGTAAAGGATAGGGCATGATAAATGTAGAGGCTAACCATCAGGGACGGAAATCCGTACCTTGTTCCGTCTTCATCGGGAAGAAGCGGCATTCTCAGCTTTGAATCGATATGGACATCGGCGAAGGAAGAGATCGGGGCGCCGTCTTTTCCCGAAGTGGAGACGACAACAAGTCCGATTCCTTTTTCATACAGTTTTTCCGCCATTTTCAGCTCTTCGTCATCCGCTGAACCGGCGCAGAACATCAGCGCTTTGTCCGTCATTTCAAAAGCGGGCCAGTTTTCTTCGTCTTTCGGCAGCGGTTTGACTGAGGGAAACGGTTCAGAACTGTACATCGCTTCTTTCAAAATGCCTTCCAATTCATTTTTTCCGTATACATAAACTGAATGATCACTGATGACCGCCTGAGCCAACAAGCGGGCGCCGTCCTCTATCGATTGGGCCTCGCCCTCTTGAATCCGGTTGAAGATTCCCGTCAATTGAGTGGTGAAAATTTTAAGCAAGCTGACTCCTCCTTTTTTACTGACTATCATTATATAACAAAAGAGAATAATGGGAAAAATCCTCTAAATATGTCGCAAACTTAAATTTTTTAATTAAAGGAAAAGAGAAAAACAAAACAGAATAGATAAACTACTGCTTAATTTTGGCGAAAATTATAATTATAGAGGTGTAAATCATGAATGAGAAGATTTTAATCGTAGACGACCAGTACGGGATTCGGGTTCTGCTGAATGAAGTTTTCAATAAAGAAGGGTACAAAACCTTCCAGGCCGCGAACGGGATTCAAGCGCTTGACATTGTGAAAAATCAGCGCCCCGACCTCGTTCTGCTCGACATGAAGATCCCCGGAATGGACGGAATTGAAATTTTGAAAAGAATGAAGGTCATAGACGAGGGGATCCGCGTCATCATTATGACGGCCTACGGAGAGCTCGACATGATCCAGGAATCGAAGGAGCTCGGAGCCCTGACGCACTTTGCGAAGCCTTTTGACATCGACGAGATTCGCGATGCCGTTAAAACCTATCTGCCCATAAAGTCCAACGGATAGACGGGAAAAGTTTTTGATGTTGTCACAGTCATGTTGTTGCCGATTTGTTGATTAATTGTTATTCTATATAAGTAGAGAAAAGCTATCTAACGTTTTTAAAAACCAAAACATTTTACATATGGCGGATTTTTCTGGTCATGCTAGGTAGGTGTGGAGGCTTTTTTCGCAAAAGCAAATCAGGCTACATAAGGAGGACTTTCGACATGCCTTTAGTATCAATGACGGAAATGTTGAATAAAGCAAAAGAAAACGGATATGCTGTCGGACAATTTAACTTAAATAACCTTGAGTTCACTCAAGCGATTTTACAAGCCGCTGAAGAAGAGAAATCTCCTGTTATCCTCGGTGTATCAGAAGGTGCAGGACGCTATATGGGCGGATTTAAAACCGTTGTTGCAATGGTTAAAGCGCTGATGGAAGAATACAACGTAACAGTACCTGTTGCGATTCATTTAGACCACGGTTCAAGCTTTGAATCTTGTGCAAAAGCGATTCATGCGGGATTCACTTCCGTTATGATCGACGCATCTCACCATCCTTTCGAGGAAAACGTTGCGACGACTTCAAAAGTTGTTGAGCTCGCTCATTTCCACGGCGTATCAGTTGAAGCTGAGCTTGGAACTGTAGGCGGACAAGAAGACGACGTAATTGCAGAAGGCGTCATCTACGCGGATCCTAAAGAGTGCCAAGAACTTGTTGAGCGCACAGGAATCGACTGCCTTGCACCTGCATTAGGTTCTGTTCACGGCCCTTACAAAGGTGAACCAAACCTTGGATTCAAAGAAATGGAAGAAATCGGAAACACAACTGGTCTTCCGCTCGTACTTCACGGCGGAACAGGCATTCCGACTGCCGACATTAAGAAAGCTATTTCCTTAGGTACGGCAAAAATCAACGTCAACACTGAAAACCAAATCGCTTCTGCGAAAGCTGTTCGCGAAACGCTGGCTGCGAAGCCTGAAGAGTATGATCCGCGCAAATACCTCGGACCTGCACGCGAAGCTATCAAAGAAACAGTGATCGGCAAAATGCGTGAATTTGGTTCTTCAAACAAAGCATAATGACGATTGGAAAAGCATCTGTTTTCCCGCAAGGCCGGGGAAACAGGATGTTTTTCTGATGTTTTAGGGAAGTGCTGTTAACACATGCTATTTGACGGCATGAGGCTCTTTTGCTTCCCGTTCAGTCAAAAAAGCCGCCTGATAGCGACAGGCGGTTTTATCCATATCATCCGGAAAGCGCAAACAAGTTCCACAGTTCAGACATTTTCATGACAGGAGGTTTTATCAATATGCTGTTTTTTATTGATACTGCAAATTTAGACGAAATTAAAGAGGCGCACGCTCTCGGCGTGCTTGCGGGAGTTACGACAAATCCTAGTTTAGTAGCAAAAGAAAACATTTCGTTTCATGACCGTCTGCGTGAAATTACCGAAGTGGTTTCTGGGTCAGTCAGCGCCGAGGTTATTTCTCTGAAGGCTGAAGAGATGATTGAAGAAGGAAAAGAGCTTGCAAAAATCGCGCCGAATATTACGGTGAAAATTCCGATGACGTCTGACGGCCTGAAAGCTGTTAAAGCATTAACCGATCTCGGGATTAAAACGAACGTCACGCTGATCTTCAGCGCAAATCAGGCGCTTCTTGCTGCAAGAGCAGGAGCTACGTATGTTTCCCCGTTCCTGGGACGCCTTGACGATATCGGCCACAACGGCCTTGACTTGATCAGTGAAATTAAACAAATTTTCGATGTGCACGGTTTGGACACACAAATCATCGCCGCGTCCATCCGTCATGCGCAGCATGTGACTGAGGCCGCGCTCAGGGGAGCGCATATCGGCACAATGCCTCTCAAAGTCATTCACCAGCTTACAAAGCACCCGCTGACTGATAAAGGGATCGAACAGTTTTTAGCTGACTGGAATAAATAATTGCTTCATGTGGGTGGCAAGTGGAGGGGCTCCCTCCGTTTGTCACCGTTTTGTCTTACAAAGAGAAATGAATGTTTTGCAGAAGAGAATCTTGCCGCAGTCTGCTTCGCTACTTTTCTTCCCGATAAATTTAAAATGTGTTGTATTCTTTCTCTTTTAATTGGATAGATTTTGAAATGAACCATTTATTTTGAGTTTGAAGGAAATCTCATTATGAAGCGCTCCATTAGCTATCTTCTTTAAGGAAGGAGACGATCATGGAAAAGTTAAATATAGCTGGCGGCGATCCTCTCAATGGCACAGTACATATAAGCGGAGCGAAAAACAGCGCTGTCGCTCTCATACCCGCGACTATTTTGGCTGATTCGACGGTTACGCTTGAAGGCCTTCCCCATATTTCAGACATTTTGACGCTGCGCGATCTGCTGAGAGAGATCGGTGGAAACGTTCACTTTGAAAAGGGAGAAATGGTCGTTGATCCTGCGCCGATGATCAGCATGCCTTTGCCGAATGGAAAAGTGAAGCAGCTTCGGGCTTCTTATTACTTAATGGGCGCGATGCTCGGACGCTTTAAAAAAGCGGTCATCGGCCTTCCAGGCGGCTGCCACCTCGGTCCGAGACCGATTGATCAGCATATCAAAGGTTTTGAGGCGCTCGGAGCCGAAGTGACAAACGAACAGGGTGCGATCTATCTGCGTGCGGAGGAATTAAAAGGCGCGCGCATTTATCTTGATGTCGTCAGTGTTGGAGCAACGATCAACATCATGCTTGCCGCCGTGCTTGCCAAAGGCAGAACCGTAATTGAAAATGCTGCGAAAGAACCTGAGATTATCGATGTTGCCACCCTTTTAACAAGCATGGGAGCAAAAATAAAAGGTGCCGGTACGGATGTCATCCGCATCGAAGGCGTTGAATCGCTTCACGGATGCAGACACTCGATTATTCCGGACCGGATCGAAGCCGGCACGTTCATGATCGCAGCTGCTTCCATGGGACAAGAAGTGCTGATTGATAATGTGATTCCGACGCATTTGGAATCGTTAATCGCCAAGCTCCGCGAAATGGGGGTTCGAATCGAAGAAAGCAGCGAGCAGATTTTAATGGTCGGCGGACAGAAAGAGCTGAAACCGGTCGATTTGAAAACGCTTGTATACCCCGGCTTTCCGACTGATCTGCAGCAGCCGATGACATCGCTCTTAACGAAGGCAAACGGGACGAGCGTTGTTACTGACACCATTTATTCCGCCCGCTTCAAACATATCGACGAGCTGAGGCGCATGGGTGCGTCGATGAAGGTCGAAGGAAGATCGGCGATTATTACCGGTCCCGTTCCTTTGCAGGGCGCCAAGGTGAAAGCGAGTGATCTGCGGGCGGGAGCATGTCTCGTTGTTGCGGGTCTGATGGCGGAAGGAGTCACGGAAATCACCGGTTTGGAGCACCTTGACAGAGGCTACAGCCAGCTTGAAGAAAAGCTGACAAAGCTCGGGGCCACTGTCTGGCGTGAAAAATTGACAGACCAGGAAATTGAACAGCTGCAAAACTCTTGATGGACAAATGCTGTTATAGATAAAACATAAAACGATTTCATATGGGTGAGAGGAGATTAGATAGGAATGGAAAGAAGCTTATCGATGGAACTTGTACGTGTGACAGAAGCGGCTGCGCTTAAGTCAGCGCGCTGGATGGGAAGAGGTAAAAAAGACGAAGCCGACGACGCTGCGACAAGCGCCATGAGGGATGTGTTTGACACCATTCCTATGAAGGGAACGGTCGTAATCGGAGAAGGGGAAATGGACGAGGCGCCGATGCTTTATATTGGAGAAAAGCTCGGCAACGGCTACGGCCCTCGCGTAGACGTAGCAGTAGACCCTCTCGAAGGGACGAACATCGTCGCAAGCGGCGGATGGAACGCGCTCGCAGTCATTGCGGTGGCTGATCACGGAAACCTGCTGAATGCGCCTGACATGTATATGGATAAAATCGCTGTAGGTCCTGAAGCTGTCGGCTGCATCGATATTGAAGCGCCTGTGATTGATAACTTGAAAGCTGTGGCCAAAGCAAAGAATAAAGATGTAGAAGATGTCGTAGCCACGATTTTGAACCGTCCGCGGCACGAGAAAATCATTCATGAGCTTCGCGAAGCGGGCGCCAGAATCAAGCTGATCAATGACGGGGACGTGGCCGGTGCCATTAACACCGCTTTTGATCATACAGGCGTCGATATTTTATTCGGCTCAGGAGGCGCTCCGGAAGGCGTCCTGTCGGCTGTCGCACTCAAAGCTCTCGGAGGAGAAATTCACGGAAAGCTTCTTCCTCAAAACGAGGAAGAACTGAGACGCTGTGAAAAGATGGGCCTTGATACGGGCAAAGTGCTCCGCATGGAAGACCTCGTCAAGGGAGACGACGCGATTTTCGCCGCAACTGGTGTCACAGACGGAGAGCTCCTGAAAGGCGTGCAATTCAAAGGATCTGTTGGAACGACCCACAGCGTAGTCATGAGAGCGAAATCCGGTACGGTACGGTTTGTGGACGGAAGACACAGTCTCAAGAAAAAACCTAACCTAGTCATCCGGCCATAAGGAAAAAGAAAAGCGGGGATATATACGACCCGCTTTTCCCTTGTATTTCACTTCACGAATTGAATCAAGGTTCATACTCTGATACAATAGCTACGGCTTTTCTTCTTCATGTCAAGGCATTTTTCAAAACAGGGTCATCTCTATCAATTTCATGTCAAATCGTAAATGAAGTTGAATATGTACGACAAATGAGGTAAAACTAAAGAGTGCTGCGAAATTTTCTGCACATGTTGGTTCTTAGAGAGAGCCAAAATCCTGCCGCATCTATCAGATATGCGATTATCTTCTCTTGTTAAGTCCTCGCTTCTTTCTCGACTCATACTTATAATCCTTTTCAATACGTCGATATATATGGGTAGAAGCGTTGCCGGTAAAACGAATCGGCAGTATACATTAAGCGTCTTTCGTGAAATTGATGAGACAAAGTAAATTATTCGATTAGAAAAGAGTGGTGTTCTTAGTGAAAGATGTATCCATTTCATCTTTGGAAAATATGAAATTAAAAGAGCTGTATGAGCTTGCAAGGCATTATAAAGTCTCTTATTACAGCAAACTGACAAAAAAGGAACTGATTTTTGCCATTCTGAAAGCAAACGCCGAACAGGAAGATCTGCTGTTCATGGAAGGCGTATTGGAAATCATCCAGTCCGAAGGGTTCGGCTTTCTCAGACCGATTAACTATTCCCCTAGTTCAGAGGATATCTATATTTCCGCTTCTCAAATCCGCCGTTTTGATTTGAGAAACGGTGACAAAGTGTCCGGAAAAGTCCGTCCTCCAAAAGAGAACGAACGGTATTACGGCCTGCTGCACGTTGAAGCGGTTAACGGCGACGATCCTGAATCGGCAAAAGAACGCGTGCACTTTCCGGCATTAACGCCTCTTTATCCAGATCGCCAGATGGTGCTTGAAACGAAACCGAATCACCTGTCAACACGGATCATGGACATGATGGCACCGGTCGGCTTTGGACAGCGCGGTTTGATCGTCGCTCCACCTAAAGCAGGTAAAACCATGCTTTTGAAAGAGATCGCGAACAGCATCACAACCAACCATCCGGAAGCGGAGCTGATCGTGCTTCTTATCGATGAAAGGCCTGAGGAAGTGACCGATATCGAACGTTCGGTTGCCGGAGACGTCGTCAGCTCCACGTTTGACGAAGTTCCTGAAAACCACATCAAGGTGGCCGAGCTTGTATTGGAACGTGCGATGAGGCTTGTCGAACATAAAAAGGACGTCATCATTTTAATGGACAGCATTACAAGGCTGGCCCGTGCCTATAACCTTGTCATTCCGCCGAGCGGGCGAACGTTGTCTGGGGGAATCGATCCCGGCGCTTTCCACCGTCCAAAGCGTTTCTTTGGAGCAGCGCGCAACATCGAAGAGGGCGGCAGCTTAACGATCCTGGCGACCGCTCTCGTCGACACGGGTTCGCGGATGGATGACGTCATCTATGAAGAATTTAAAGGAACAGGGAACATGGAGCTTCATCTTGACCGTTCTCTTGCGGAAAGAAGAATCTTTCCTGCCATTGATATTCGCCGTTCGGGTACGCGTAAAGAAGAGCTTCTCGTTCCGAAAGAGCACCTTGACCGTCTGTGGTCAATCCGGAAAACGATGTCTGACACGCCTGATTTCGTCGAGAAATTCATGAGAAAAATGAAAAAGACGAAAACGAATCAGGAGTTTTTCGATATTCTGATCCAGGAATGGAAACAAGCCAATATGTCGGCGGCAAGGCGCTAATTTAAAACTTTAGTTTGCAAAACGTCCGAATCGCTGTTATAATTTCATCATGTGCGTTCCGGAGGTTTCGTCCCGGAATAATAACTCTGTTTCCGAATTGGATTCAGGGCGGAAGGAGATGACAGACATGAAAGCAGGAATTCATCCTGAGTTCAAAAAAGCAACAGTCAAATGCGCTTGTGGAAACGAATTTGAAACAGGTTCAGTAAAAGAAGAGGTACGCGTTGAGATTTGTTCTGAATGCCATCCGTTCTACACTGGCCGCCAAAAATTCGCTTCTGCTGATGGTCGTGTTGATCGCTTTAACAAAAAATACGGTCTTAAGTAATAATAGATATGATAAACAGGCAGGATTTTTCTTGCCTGTTTTTTTACTTGCAATAATTGCTGGAGAGGAGTTAGTTGGATGTACATCATGAAGCAAAGCGGTTGGCTTGAACTCATATGCGGAAGCATGTTTTCGGGCAAGTCAGAGGAACTCATCCGCCGGATCAAAAGGGCAACGTTTGCGAAGCAGGAAGTCAAAGTGTTTAAACCGGCCATTGATAATCGCTACAGCAGCGAATCTGTTGTGTCGCATAATGGGACATCCATTGTGTGCCACGCCATCGCATCTCCGGAAGAAATTTTTCAATACATAAGCAAAGAAACGGATGTCATCGGCGTCGACGAAGTGCAGTTTTTTGACGAAACGATTGTCCGCACGTTAACTTCTCTGGCTGATCAGGGCTACCGTGTGATCGCAGCAGGCCTTGATTTGGACTTCCGGGGCGAGCCTTTCGGTGTTGTGCCTGATCTTATGGCTTTAGCGGAAACGGTGACCAAGCTGCAAGCGGTGTGCTCTGTCTGCGGTTCTCCGGCCAGCCGTACCCAGAGGCTGATCGATGGAAAACCTGCTTCTTATGACGATCCAGTCATTTTGGTGGGGGCCTCCGAAGCATATGAAGCGCGCTGCCGCCACCATCATGAAGTGCCCGGAAAGCCGAAATAAAACCGGAAAAACACATAGATTTTGACACAAAAACACTTGGTAAAAACAAGTGTTTTTTTTATTGAATCCTTTTTATAGGAATTAATGTAATTAAAAAACTTAATTAAGAATACGAAAAAATTAACTAATTTTCATCGCTTGAATTTTGACAAAAGCAGGCATAAAATGACTTACTGTAGTCAGTAAAAAGTAAATAGGTTTTAGGAAATGTTCAGTTTTTTGTCAAAAACGCGCGTTACATATTTGACAATCTACATGTGTAAAAAGGCAAATATTCTATATTGTTTACCGTATTTATTTCACTTCATTAACATTTTAAGAAAGAAGGTAATTAGTGTGAACAACATGAGAAGAACGAAGGAAGGATATTTGGAGACTTCTTTACGGGGGAAAGACGTTCTTTCCATTCCAACGCTTAATAAAGGTGTTGCATTTTCGCTTGAAGAAAGAAAGAACCTCGGTCTGGAAGGGCTTCTGCCGCCGACTGTTCTCAGTCTCGATCAGCAGGCAGAACGGGCTTACGAACAATTTTCCCGTCAACCTGACAGACTTCGCCAAAACGTATATTTGAACGATTTGCAAAACAGAAACGAAGTGCTTTTCTATAAATTATTGCAAAACCATCTGCGTGAAATGCTTCCGGTTGTCTATACGCCAACTGTCGGCGAAGCGATTCAGGAATACAGCCACGAATACCGCAGACCGCACGGCGTTTACTTGTCAATCGATGATATGGACGGAATCGAAACAGCATTTAAAAACCTGCAGGCTTCTGCTGATGACATCGATTTGATCGTTGCTACCGATTCCGAAAGCATTTTGGGAATCGGTGACTGGGGCGTCGGAGGCATCAACATTGCGATTGGTAAGCTTGCAGTATATACGGCGGCAGCGGGAATCGATCCGAGCCGTGTCATCCCGGTCGTACTGGATGTCGGAACGAATAATGAAAAACTGCTAAACGATCCGCTTTATATCGGAAACCGTCATCCGCGTGTAGAAGGCGAGCGCTATGAACAATTTATCGACGCTTATGTCGAGACAGCATTAAAGTTTTTCCCTAATGCGCTTCTTCACTGGGAAGATTTCGGAAATAAAAACGCCCGCAACATCATGAGTAAATATAACCATAAAATTTCAACATTTAATGATGATATTCAAGGAACAGGGGCCATCACGCTGGCAGCGATTTTAGCAGCTGTCAAAAAGACCGGCACGTCTTTGAAAGACCACCGCGTCGTCATCTTCGGACCTGGTTCTGCGGGTATCGGTATCGCTGACCAAATCCGCGACACCATGGTGATTGAAGGGCTTTCAGAAGAAGAAGCCAGCCGTGCATTCTGGACAGTCGACTACAGAGGACTATTAACGACAGGCATGGATCAAATTTTGGATTTCCAAGAACCGTATTTGCGCGATACGGAAGAAGTAAAAGATTGGAAACGTAATGAAAAGGGAGAGATTTCCTTTGAGGAAGTCATCCGTCAAGTGAAGCCTACCATTCTGATTGGTACATCAGGTGTTGCCGGCGCCTTCACTGAAGAAATCATCAAAGAGATGGCGGCTCATACTGAGCGTCCGGTGATTCTGCCGATGTCCAATCCGACACATCTGGCTGAAGCTGTTCCTGAAGACTTGTTCAAATGGACTGACGGAAAAGCGCTTGTAGCGACGGGAAGCCCGTTTGAAGCCGTTGAGTACAATGGCGTGAAACACGAAATCGGACAATCCAATAATGCTTTCGTATTCCCTGGATTAGGTCTGGGAACAATCGTTGCGAAAGCGAAAGTTATCACAAACGGCATGTTTGCCGCATCTGCAAATGCGGTCGCGAACATGGTTGACCATGAAAAGCCGGGTGCAGGCCTTCTGCCGAAAATTGACGACCTGCAAGACGTATCCGTTCAAGTGGCGATCGATGTTGTGAAAGCTGCCATTAAAGACGGCGTGGCCCAGGTTCAGCCTGAAGATGTCGAAAAGGCTGTCCGCGAAGCCATGTGGCGTCCGGAGTATAAAACAATTGTTGCAAAACAAGACTAATATTAGGTTCTGAGGAAACGATAAAAAGAAACGGCAGCCCGGGTGCGGATGTTTTGTCACCGGGCTGCACCAATCAAAGATGAAAAAATGGGATCGGCGGCTGGTAACAGGGCTTCCCGCGTTTATCAGCTGCCGTTAATTTGTCCCCTGAAAGGGACAACATAGAGGAGGAAACAGTCTTGGACTTTTTAAATATTTTAATCCTCCTTGCGCCAATATTTTTTGTTATTGCGCTGGGATGGTTCGCGGGTCACTTTGGAAGCTATGATGCTAAATCTGCAAAAGGGGTAAGCACGCTCGTTACGAAATACGCGCTTCCAGCCCACTTTGTATCAAGCATTTTGTCAACGCCAAAAGATAAGTTTTACAGCCAGATTCCGCTTATGATTTCATTGGTAGTCGGTATCGTTGGATTTTACGTTATTATTTTGCTTCTTTTACGATTTTTGTTTAAATACGATTTAACAGATGCTTCAATGTTCTCATTGAACTCAGCACAGCCGACATTCGCCTTTATGGGTATTCCTGTATTGGGCAGCCTGTTCGGCATGCAGGAAGTTGCGATTCCGATCGCAATTACGGGAATTGTCGTAAATGCGATGCTTGATCCTCTTGCGATCATCGTCGGAACTGTCGGCCGTTCTTCTAAAAAACAAACGGAAACGACAGACAACATTTGGAAGGTAACAGGAAAATCAATTTTACACGGTTTGTCTGAACCGCTCGCTTTTGCACCGCTTGCAAGTATCATTCTTGTATTATTCGGTCTGCAAATCCCTGAATTGCCTCAGAAAATGCTTGATATGCTCGGAAATACGACTTCAGGTATCGCCCTGTTCGCAGTCGGGGTGACTGTCGGAATCCGTAAAATCAAATTCAGCATGCCTGCTTTGAGTATCGCTTTATTAAAAGTCGCTGCTCAGCCTGCTTTAATGTTTGTGATCGCGATGGTCGTCGGCCTTTCTTCCGCTGACATGACAAAAGCGGTTCTGCTCGTGGCATTCCCTGGTTCTGCTGTAGCGGCCATGATTGCTACAAACTTTGAAAGCCAGGAAGCGGAAACGGCATCCGCGTTTGTAATCAGTGCGGTGCTGTCGATTATTTCGCTGCCGATATTGATTGCAATTACAGCATAAGGAAAAAGCTTGCAAGAAGCCGGTTTATGGCCTTGCAAGCTTTTTTGCGCTTTAAAAAGAGAAGATCGATTTCAATTTGCTTTTCGGTTTTTTTTCTTCTCTTCTGCCGGCTGTATCTTTTTCCTGGCGGTTCATGCTTTCCAATTCGCTGATTTTCTGTTCGAGATGTTTGATCTGCTGCCGTTCTTCTTCAAGTTCACGCCTTTGCTGCAGAAGCTGATAGGAGACGACATCGTCCGCTTTTTGTTCCAGCTTTCTTTCCAGTTCGGCGATTTTCTTTTGGAGCAGCTCGCGTTCAAGCTGTTCATGCTCTAAAAAACGCTGCAGCCTTTCTTCGAGCCGCTCATTCAATTGCAGTGCAGGGTCTTTCGTTTGAATCATTTCGTTTTTCTTGATGAAGAAGGTTTTTTTCGGGCGTTTGATCGTGACATCCTGCATAGACGTACCGTTTTTTAACTGCTCTTTTACTTCTTTTAAAATGGCGATATCGTCTTCCGTGAAAAAGTAGTGGCCAAGCTCATTTCGGGAAGCGGGCAGTTGCAGCTGTTTAACCCAGCGCTGCACCGTTTTGGTTGAAACCCCGAGTTCATTTGCCGCATCAGCAGTATTCATATGATACCTCCTTTTAACCTGTAACTGTTCATTAAAAAGGGTATTCGACCTGAATGAAAAGCTTCCTTCCTGTTAGACAAAAGAAGAAGGGATTCGGCAAAGAAAGCGGTTTTTCCCCAGATGGTGCAGGCATTGCTATGCCTCGTAAAGCTCTAAAGGCAGGCCGTCCGGGTCGGAGAAGAACGTATAGCGCTTGCCCGTTCCGGGATCGGTGCGGATCGGTTCAGCAGTGATGCCTTTTTGCTTGAGCTCCTTGACGGTCTGTTCAAGATCGGCCACTGTGAAAGCCAAATGGCGGAGTCCGGCAGCTTCGGGTCTGGTAAGGCGTGCGGGCGGATCTGGAAAAGAAAACAGCTCGATGACATAGCGGCCGTTTATTGAGAGATCCAGTTTATATGAATCCCGGTCCTTCCTGTACGTTTCGCTCAGAATCTCAAGTCCGAGCTTGTCGACATAGAATGTTTTGGATGCTTCATAATCTGAGCATATAATGGCGATGTGATGAATCGATTCCAGCATTGAGTCAAGCTCCTTTTTTCTTAAAAGTATAGCAAAAAGACGCGGCTGCTACCGATAATGGCGAAGTTGTTTTGACGGGGAAGAGTCCCTATACTATAATTAGAATGTTACGCACAGCAAACAGAGGTGAATAGCGTGTTAGACCGTTTAAAATCGATAGAGGACCGATACGAAAAATTAAATGAACTATTAAGCGATCCGGAGGTCGTCAACGATCCGAAGAAGCTTAGAGAATATTCGAAAGAACAATCTGATTTACAAGAAACAGTTGAAGTATACAGACGTTATCGGAGCGCGTCGGAACAGCTGAGCGATGCAAAAGCGATGCTTGAAGAAAAGCTTGACGCTGACATGCGCGAGATGGTCAAAGAGGAGATTTCCGAACTGCAGGAAGAAATCGAATCGCTCACAGATCAGCTGAAGGTATTACTGATCCCGAAAGATCCGAATGATGACAAAAACGTTATCATGGAAATCCGCGGTGCAGCGGGCGGAGAAGAGGCCGCTTTGTTTGCCGGCAACCTTTACCGCATGTACAGCCGCTACGCAGAGCTCCAAGGCTGGAAAACAGAAGTGATGGAAGCGAATACGACAGGTACAGGCGGATATAAAGAAATCATTTTTATGATCAATGGAAGCGGCGCATACTCAAGGCTGAAGTATGAGAACGGCGCACACCGCGTACAGCGCGTTCCAGAGACCGAATCCGGCGGGCGCATTCATACATCCACTGCAACGGTAGCCTGCCTGCCTGAGGCTGAAGAGGTAGAAGTCGACATTCATGAAAAAGACATTCGCGTCGACACCTTCGCTTCGAGCGGTCCGGGAGGGCAAAGCGTCAATACGACGATGTCAGCCGTCCGTCTGACCCACCTTCCGACAGGTGTTGTCGTGTCTTGCCAGGATGAGAAATCTCAGATCAAAAACAAAGAAAAAGCGATGAAGGTTCTGCGCGCGCGAATTTACGATAAATTTCAGCAGGAAGCTCAGGCTGAATATGATCAAAACCGGAAATCCGCCGTCGGAACAGGAGACCGCTCTGAGCGCATCCGTACGTATAACTTTCCGCAAAACCGCGTCACTGATCACCGGATCGGCTTGACGATCCAAAAGCTCGACCAGATCCTTGAAGGCAAGCTTGACGAAGTCATCGACGCGCTGATCGTCGAAGACCAGGCAAGCAAGCTTCAGCAGGCGGAGAGCTAAACATGAAAACAATTTTCGAAGCCCTCAGGTGGGCTTCTTCTTATTTGACGGAAGCGGGAAGAGACCAAAATGCCGCGGAAATTTTGCTGACAGATCAGCTGAACATCGACCGCAGCAAACTGTTAGCAAGCTTCCATGATGTCATATCAGAGTCTGATTTTTCGAGGTTTAAAAAATCTGTCGAGCTTCATTATCAAGGAGTGCCTGTTCAATATATCACCGGAAAAGAGTCCTTTTACGGACGGGAATTTTCGGTAAATGAACACGTTCTGATTCCGCGTCCTGAAACAGAGGAAGTCGTTGAAGCGGTCCTTTCCGAAGCGGAAAGAGTTTTTCACGGAACAGATCGTCTTAAAGCCGTCGATGTCGGTACAGGAAGCGGGGCGATTGCGGTGACCCTTGCCCTCGAGAGCCCGCGTTTTTCCGTCACGGCGACGGATATTTCGGAACAAGCTTTAAGTACAGCGAGACACAACGCCGACCGGCTTGGGGCGAAAGTGGATTTCTTCGGCGGCGATTTGCTTGAGCCGCTTATCACGCGACAGAAGAAAGCTGATGTCATCGTTTCGAATCCACCTTATATATCTGAGGAAGATATGAAGACGCTGTCAGATGTTGTCCGTCTTCATGAACCCGCCGGGGCTTTGACGGACGGTGCTGACGGATTGCAGTTTTATAAGCGTTTCATGAAGGAAATTCCATTTGTCATCGCAGATCAAGCACTGGTGGTGTTTGAAATCGGCTGGGCACAGGGGAATGCCGTCAAAGACATGTTTCACCGCTTCTTTCCTGATGCTGACGTGCGGGTGAGGAAGGATCTTAATGGAAAAGACCGCATCGTCTGCGCGGTCATTGAACAACATAGTTAAAAAAACCGCCGAAAATGAAGTGACCCCAAAAAGTTAGACAAATAAAATCTCATGAAGCAGTTTGACTGGCATGATTCCGGTATTGTACCGGGCTCATGCCTTTTCATTTGATCTTGATCCGTTTATGTCCTTCATTCCCCGCAAAATGCCTTTTAACCGCGTGTATTTTTCCTCAGCTGTCAATTTAGCATAAGAAAACTGCACCTCCAATTGTTAAGTGTGATGCGGTTCAAATTCCCGGAGGTCTTTTTGTTTTGAAAATAGGAACCGCAGCCTTGATCGTTCAGGCGGCTTGCTTTACTGTTTTTTAACAAAATTTTTATCTGAATAAAATAAAAAATAGTTCAAGATTAATATATATCCTAAACGGATTGTCTAATTTTTAATGTAGGGGACAGTGTCACGACATCCCTCTGTAAGCCGCTTTCCCCATTCAGAAGGTTTACCATTGCACATACGGCTTTTTGAGCCAGCTCTTCAACAGGAATATCGATTGTCGTGATTTCCGGATCGGTCACCTCACAGATCGATTGATTGTCATATCCAAGCACTGCAAGCTGCTTTGGCACTTCATATTGATAATATCGGGCCCTTTTAATAATTCCTGCGGCCACTTGGTCGTTTCCCGTAAAAATGGCGGTCGGCTTTTCGGACATGTTGTGGATTTGGTCCATAATGCGGAAGCCGTCATGAATTGTAAATGCGTGGCTGAACATCCACTTCTCCTGGAAACGTAAACCTGCATCAGACAATGCTTTCATAAACCCTTCTTTTCTCATAATCTGGGCCTTGCTATGTATCGTGTCACAGCAAAAGGCCATTAAATGATGCCCTTTTTGAATAAAAAGCTCCGTTCCTTTATATCCGGCTTCGAATTCGTCATAGCAGATCACCGGCACGTCCGCTTCGGCGTGGAATTCATTTGCCAAGACCACGGGACCGTATTTGACGTATTTTTTGATGTCTTCCCATTCATTTTCAAGGCTGCATAACATAACGCCGTCGACTTCTTTCCTCTTGAGCAGCTCCAGTACTTTCAGTTCATTCTGCTTTTGATAAAACGTCTGAAACACAATGACTTTATATTGGTGTTTCAGCGCTTCAGCGGACATATGCTTCATGAGCTGCGCGAAGAATGGGTGGTCCGCGTGAGGGACAGACACTGCGAGAAACATCGTTTTGTTAGATCTGAGCTTTCGTGCAGACGTGTTCGGGATGTAGTCCAATTTTTCGATGACTTCCAAAACCCGCTTCCTTTTTTCTTCAGATACATAGGGATGATCGTTCAGTACTCTTGAAACAGTTGTTTTTGACACATTACTTAATTTTGCTATTTCGTCAATCGTAGGCATAAAGTCACTTCCTGAAAAAAAGAGTTGTTATGGTATCGATTCCATCATTTAACATATGTCATGAAATATGACAGTTTCCCAAAATAATAAAAATGAGGTGGAATTGATGAAAACCGCAAGTGAAAACATGACTTGCACAAGCAAACAGCTAT
The DNA here is from genome assembly GCF_014042035.1 of Bacillus haynesii. Taxonomy (NCBI): domain Bacteria; kingdom Bacillati; phylum Bacillota; class Bacilli; order Caryophanales; family Bacillaceae; genus Bacillus; species Bacillus haynesii. The sequence goes on from NZ_CP059494.1 coordinate 3,464,340, forward strand.
TTGTCCTTCTGAATGATTTGAAGGAAGGGAAGCTCGCTGGTGAATGCCGTATAGACGACACACTGGCAAATCAAAAATTAAAAGAGATTTTGCAGCAGGACCAATTCAACATGAGCGCCAATTTGTTGAACAGAATGGATTCCCTGCCCTCCAGAGTTGATTTTATGCCGCTTCATCGACTGATCACAGATGAAGAAGTAGAAGATGTGATTCATGCGGTGAAAGACGTGCTACCGACCGGGCAATTTACAAGTGGTTCTTATGTTGGCGTATTTGAAGCTGAAATAGCCGCTCTTTTGAGAAAAAATCATGTCATGGCTTCCTCCAGCGGAACCGATGCCATGATTGTCGCACTAAAGGCTGCAGGTGTTGGACAAGGTGATGAAGTCATTATGCCTGCAAACAGCTTTGCTGCAACGGAAAACGCCGTGCTTGCAGCTGGAGGCACTCCGGTTTTCTGCGATATTGACCCTGTTACATTTTGCATGGATCCTTCTGAAATTGAAGCATGCGTCACTTTGAAAACGAAATGTATTTTGCCTGTACACCTTTATGGAAAGCTGCCTGACATGGAAGCCATAGCAAAAATCGCTGATAAATACGGCATCCCGATTATTGAAGACGCCTGCCAGTCGATCGGCGTTTCCGATCTGGGAAAAAACAGCCTTTGCTCCATATTAAGCTTCAATCCGTATAAAAATCTCGGCACTTGCGGAAAAGCCGGCGCAATTGTGACGGATGATCCATCATTTGCATCCGCATGCATGGAATATATGTATCACGGCTTTGAACTGAATCAAAAAAATAAAAAGGCGGCTGATTACGGCTTTAACGCTAAGATTGATAATCTGCAAGCCGCTATTGGACTGGCAAGGATGAAATATCTTTCATTAAATAATCTGAAGCGCTTATATTTAGCAGATCGTTATATTGCGCATTTGCAGCAGTATGAAGACAGAGGTCTGATCAAATTGCCTCAAATGACCGATGATCATGTGTGGCATTTGTTTACAATTAAAATATTAAACGGAAACCGAGACCAAGTCAAAGACATGATGCTTAAATTTCACAATGTCCAAACAGATATATACTACCCGGTTTTATCCCATCATCAAAACACACCGCTTGTAAAAGCCAATTATCAGCACACATCTCTGCCGGTCACTGAATCAGTGCATAAACAAATGCTTCAACTTCCTCTCTATCCGGGACTCACCGTGGAAGAACAAGACAAAGTAATGGAGGCTTTAATTGATGTCGTATCATGAAACACTTTCTTTTCACACTTTGCAGCATGTAAACAAGCCGAAGTACGCCGTATTTTGCGATTTTGATGAGACATATTTCGCCCACAGCATCACCGATGAATCGAGAAAAGCGCTCATGGACCTTGAAACATTTATTCATTCGCACCATCTTGATCACAAGATTTTGCTCGGCTGGGTGACCGGGAGCAGCCTGTCATCCGTTCTTGCAAAAATGAAGCGGGGAGGCTTTCGATATCTTCCGCATTTTGTCGCCAGTGATCTTGGCACTGACATCACTTATTTCTCTGGAGAAGGCCAAGTCTCTGATAAAGATTGGGAAGCCCGATTGCAAGAATCAAATTTCTCCCATGATCTGGTCGAAGAAATCAAGCAGACTCTCTCTGAAAAATATGAGATTGCGCTTGTGCCTCAGACTCAGCATGGTTTTTCCCGCTATAAAATCAATTATTACTATAGATCGTCGGATGAGAGCACAGATAAGAGGGCGCTTGAAGCCATCAGGCGACTTGCAAGAGAGTATGAAATAGGAGTAAATATCAATCGCTGCAACCCTTTGGCAGGCGATCCGGAAAACAGCTATGATGTGGACTTTATCCCCTTGCGGACAGGCAAACCGTACATTGTGGATTTTATATTGGATAAATTCGCGATAGAGAGGGAGAATTCATTTGCTTTCGGCGACAGCGGAAACGATGTGGATATGCTTAAAAAAACCGGACATGGTTATCTGGTGGGGAATGCGACAGCAGAAGCCAAGTCGCTCCATTCCCGTATGACAGAAGGCAGCTATACGGCTGGAATTTTAGAAGTGCTAAAAGCCCATATCAAACGATAAGGAGTGTCCTTAGATGAAAATCGGAATTATTGGAGCCGGAGGAATTGCAAAAGCTCATGCGAAAGCTCTTTCAACAGTCAAAGGTGCCGAGCTTTCCGGGTTTTTTGATATCAACTCGCTTGCCTCGCGTAAATGTGCGTTTGAATACGGAGGAACTGTATTTAACAGTATGCAGGAGCTGCTGAATCAGTCGACGGCAGTTATCGTTTCATCGCCGAACTTTTGCCATAAAGAACATGCGCTTGAAGCGGTGGCCGCAGGTAAGTATGTATTGTGTGAAAAACCGATGGCTGTCTCAATGGAAGAAGCGGAGGAGATGAAAAAGAGGGCGTCTCAATCTGCTTATATTCCGATCATGGGCTTCAATTACCGCCATCTCACATTTGTTCAGCGCCTAAAAAATATGATATCCGGCAATGAACTTGGAGATATTTTGTCCATCAATGTCCATTTTAAGAAAAACAGCGCCTTGAGAAGAAAAAAATATACTTGGCGCGATCATTCGAAAAGCAACAAAACGAGCGGGGCATTAGGAGATTTGGGTGTGCATTTAATCGATCTCATTCTCTATTTGTTCGACAGCCCGTTTAAACTGGACAGTTTAAAAGTCAAAATGATGACGGTCGTCAAAGAAAAAGAACAAAAACAGGTATATGTTGATGATCATTCTGAAGTATACGGTCAGCTTGAAAATCATGTGTTTGTCAATATGATTACGTCAAAATGCACAAAAGCGGATGAATGCGGCTTTAGCATCGAGGTCAATGGCCAAAACGGCGTATTTTACTATCATTCACGGCAGAAAAATCAGTTTTTGCTGAGAACGGGATTGACGGAGCAGATGATAACAATGCCGGACACGTGGCTGACAGACCCTGAAAATGAATTTTACGGATGGGCCGATTCCTTCAGAGTTCAGCTGATCCAATGGATGAACGGAATTCGGGATCGCAATTTCGCATCTCTTGCCACTTTTGAAGATGGATACAAGACGCAGTTTTATTTAAATGGATTTTTCAATAAAGGTCAGCAGCTGTCCCTTTCAAAACAAGCAAACTAGCATTGGGAAAAACCCTTGCCGGCCGTGCCAAAAGCCGCAAGGGTTTTATGGTCTGCAACGAAGGAGTGAATCTAATGAAAAAAACATTTCTATTCGGTTGTTCGTTTTATTTTCTTGTAGGGATTATCCATATCCTGCTGGGGAGCCTGTCACCGTATATCATTCAAGAATATCATCGGGATCTTCATGATCTATCCTTCCTGATCTTTTTCCAATTTACCGGTTTTCTAATCGGCGTCCTGCTTGCGCCGATATTTGTCAGACGCACCTCTCATATGGCTGTATTGACGTTTGGCCTTCTTCTTATTCTCGTTACGCTTTTAGGCGTTTTTCTTTTTGATGTGTTCATCTTTTTTGTCATCATGGGGTTTTTGCTCGGCTTTGGCGCGGGTACTTTAGAAACGACGATGGGAGCGTATGTGATTGCACAAGATAAAAATGCGAAAGGGATGAATATTTTAGAGGTTTTTTTCGGATTAGGCGCTTTGCTGTTTCCTTTTCTTATTTATATCCTTACGGAACGATATGCCTGGCATTTCCCCTTGTATGCTTTATTTATCTTCGTTTTTGTGCTTGCGTGTATGTGGGTGGTTTATTTGCGCAGAAAAACCCCCGACACTGCTTCTGGTCAAATGGCTTATCAGGAAAAACCGACTGTGTCAGCCATATTTGAAATCGGAAGGAAAGAAAAAAACATTTTCCTCTTTCTCATATTCGCTTTTGTATATGCGGGTATCGAGACCAATTTCGCAAACTTTTTGCCGGCGCTGATGCTGGAAAAAGGAGCAGAAGAAATCAGCGTCATCAGCGTCACGTTTTTTTGGACGGGAATGGTGTGCGGACGTTTATTGACAAGTATTTTTGGCGGACGCTTAACTTCCGTTGCCTTTTTGATCTTCAGTGCCGGAGCCTTGACTGTTTTGCTTTTGATTCTGGCGTGGTTTCCGGTTCATCAATTACAGCTGCTCCTCGTATTTTTCATCGGGCTGTCGGCAGCCGGCATTTTTCCGTGCGCCGTCACTCTGGCCTCGTTGGCTGGAAAGCCTTTTACAGAGGAAATCACCAGTCTCTTCATTTCATCCGCAAGTCTGGGAGGAGCGCTTCTTTCATTCTTGATCGGCTGGGCGATTGATGCAAGCGCAGCCGCTGTTTTTCCGTTTCTGCTGTTCGGTGGATTGGGGGGCTTGCTGCTGGTGATCAGCGCGGTGATTTTTTTATCCGGCCTGCAAAAAAACAAGCAGAGCCATTTGGAGATGTAGACCTTTTAGGAAGAGATTACAAGCTTAGTAGGATTTTTTTCAGCATCCGTTTAAACCGTTCCATCTTTGACCATAATGTTGCTAGAAAAGGTTGAAGAACGGAGAGGAACGGTGGGGAAAATGAAGAAATCAAACATTGCCTGTATGTATATTTTTCTTTTATTAATAGGAGCGCTAGCAAATCTCACGACGGAAGAGACGGCCCAATCATCAGGCGGGAAGCCTGCCGTGATTCCTGATGAAGCGATTCGGCTGCGGATTTTGGCAAACAGCGACAGCGTGAGCGACCAAAGCGTCAAACGCAAAATCAGGGATGAGGTCAATAAACAAATTACCAAATGGGTGGAAAACCTGACCTCGGTTGAGGAAGCGAGACAAGTCATCAGGTCGAAGCTGCCCGAAATCAAAGAGGTTGCCAAGGATGTCATGAAACGCGAAAATGTCCGGCAATCCGTGTCTGTCCGTTTTGATCGAGTTTCATTTCCGACAAAGCTATACGGCAATATGGTGTATCCGGCCGGAGAATATGAGGCTGTTTTAATTACATTAGGCAAGGGAGAGGGAGCCAACTGGTGGTGCGTCCTGTTTCCGCCGCTTTGCTTTCTTGATTTTTCCAATGGGGAAGCCGTAAAGTCGCCTGAAGACGAACAAATCGCTGCCGGGGAAAAAAGCCGGGAAGAAAAAACAGACGCGGCGGATGTAGCGGTATCTGGCAAAGATAAAGAAGACAAAGAAGACAAAGAAGTGAAGTTTTTTCTTGTCGAATGGATTACCGGGCTTTTTTCTTAAAGGGACCGCCTTGCTTTCGTGCAGGGCGGTTTTTTACTGTTTGTTTTTTCATGATGGTTATTCACGCTTTTGAATATGATATAATTTTCCAAAATGGTTCGGGGGAAATACTGCTTTTCGGATATACACCTTTTGCCCCTTTCTGATGCGCTAATCACATTGCGCGGCAGAAGAGAAACTGTCTTATCACCAGTACGGAGTTTATTTGCATACTCATTCAAAGCGTTAGTTCCTGCTAATCAAAATTGAAAAATGAATAGCCGGCTTTCTTCCAAATCAAAAGGTATATTTTACTGTCGCCCTCATAGATTGGATAGAGAAGTTAAAAAACGGGGTGAAAAGATGTTCTACCAATTGAGGTTAGCGGAAACGAAAGACATGAATGCGATCGAAGCATTTTTAAAAAAGGCGGGGACAAGCCATAAAGGTCTTGAGGAAGCGAAGAGCCAGTTTATCATGATGGAAGACCCTCCCGATGAAATCGTCGCCTGCCTCGGAATGGAGGAATTTGAAAACAAAAAAGGGCTGCTGCGCTCGCTTGTCGTGTCTGACAAGCTCAGCCAAGGCCACATCGTTTCCTTGTTTCAAAGCATGCAGGTATTGTGCGAGAAGCGGGGAATCCAAACCCTTTATTTAATTGCCAATAAGCGAACATCGATGGATTTCCTTGAAGTGCTCGGTTTTAAACAAGCTGCGGCAATTCCTGAAGAGCTTGATGGCTCTGAGCATGTTTCAGACTCACTGAACGTAAATGGAGCCGTTTTAATGGAGAAAACGTCAAGTTAGCCGTTAACTTATACACAGGGATATCCACGGATTCAAAAGCGTTATCCACAAAATGTGGACAACGCTTGTTTTCTTTTCTTTCATCTTTTATACTTTCAACATGATTTACATGAATTATTAACGTTTTTAGTGTTTTATTAAGGGAGTTTTGATGTTAATGAAAACAAAAGTATGGACTGTGGATGTAAAACGCGATTTGTCCACAAACTGTCCACAAATTACACAAGCTGCAAGACTGCTTCAACAAAATGAAACGGTTGCTTTTCCGACAGAGACTGTGTACGGACTTGGTGCAAACGCCAAACACAGCGAAGCAGTAGCTAAAATATACGAAGCGAAAGGGCGTCCGAGCGACAATCCGCTCATTGTCCACATCGCTGAAATTGAACAGCTCGCAGAATTTGCAGAGGTTGATTCGCCTCAGGCCGAAATGCTGATGAAGCGTTTTTGGCCCGGGCCGCTGACCCTTGTGCTGCCGTGCAAGCCCGGGGTGTTATCCACAAGGGTGACGGCGGGGCTCGACACGGTCGCGGTCAGAATGCCTGATCATCCTGTGGCGCTTGAGCTGATTAGACAGGCCGGCGTTCCGGTGGCGGCCCCGAGCGCCAATCTGTCCGGGAAACCGAGTCCGACGAAAGCCGAGCATGTCGTCCACGATTTGAACGGACGGATTGCAGGTGTCGTTGACGGCGGTCCTACAGGAGTAGGGGTCGAATCAACGGTTGTTTCATGCACCGGTGAAATCCCGGTCATTTTGAGGCCGGGCGGCGTCACAAAAGAGCAGCTCGAAGAAACGGCCGGCCCCGTCTTGATTGACCAGGGCCTCACCGACGAAAAAAAGGCGCCTATGTCTCCCGGGATGAAATATACGCATTATGCACCGGAGGCCCCGCTTGCCATTGTGAACGGGGGCGTTGAAGATATTCAACGGCTGATCGACCAATATCAGAAGGACGGCATGAAAGTCGGTGTCCTCACAACAGAGGAACGGGCCGGTGCCTATCAGGCGGATGCCGTCCGCATTTGCGGCAGAAGAGACCGGCTGGAAACCGTTGCCGCAGGGTTGTATGACGCTCTCCGCAGCTTTGATGGCGAAGATCTCGGTTTTATTTTTGCGGAGTCTTTCCCTGAGGAAGGGGTGGGCCGGGCGATTATGAACCGGCTGTTGAAAGCGGCAGGCCACCGCGTAATCGAGGCATAGCCTGAGCAGGTTTGTTCTATCCGCCTTTGGACGTGCATAAGCTAGAAAAGCTGGCGTGTCCAAGGGGGAATTGCATGAATGTTGATGTGTTAATAGGCGAAATCCTGACGCTCTCGATCATGGCTTTTGCACTCGGCATGGATGCCTTTTCAGTCGGTCTTGGAATGGGAATGGCCAAGCTGAAAAGGAACCAAATCTTTCAAATCGGCGTCATTATTGGATTGTTCCATGTCATCATGCCGCTTGGCGGAATGATTGCGGGACAGTTTCTTTCGGGTGCGCTTGGTGCGCTTGCGGGGTATCTTGGGGGAGCACTTTTATTGGTGCTGGGCATTCAGATGATTGCCGCATCTTTTAATAAAAGCGGGGAGCAGATCATCTCTCCGCACGGCTTCGGCTTATTCATTTTTGCCGTCGGTGTCAGTCTCGACAGCTTTTCAGTCGGTCTCAGCCTCGGCCTTTACGGGACGAAACCGTTATTAACGATCTTTTTGTTCGGTTTGTTCAGCATGGTGTTAACTTGGGCCGGCCTTCTGCTTGGAAAAAAGGTTCAAACATGGCTTGGCGCCTACAGTGAAGCGCTCGGAGGAGCCATCTTGCTGAGCTTCGGCCTGAAGCTTTTGCTGCCAATTTAATTGAAAGAAGAAAATCTTTTTTCTGTTTTGCATAACATAATGGAACTTAGAAAAAGAGGGGGCGAGCTCCCTTCTTTTTTGATTTCTGGAGCGGATTTTATTATTTTCCGGCTGAATCCTTTATAATATGAACAAAGGAGTGAACAAGATTGAACATATTATTTGTCTGTACTGGAAATACGTGCCGCAGCCCGATGGCCGAAGCGCTTTTTAAATCTGCGGCTGCCGAAAAGAATCTGAACGTCTCCGTCAAATCTGCCGGGTTGTTTGCTCCTGAAAACGGAAAAGCTTCTTTATATGCAGTCGAAGCGCTTTTTGAAAAAAACATCGCCCTGAATCATACATCTTCACAGCTTTCCGAGGAGAAGGTGGAATGGGCGGATCTTGTACTGACGATGACAGAGCAGCACAAGCAGCTGGCAGCACATGAATTTTCAGAGAGCCGAGATAAAATCTATACGCTGAAAGAGTATGTCAAAGGAGAAAGCGGGGACATCATTGACCCGTTCGGCGGTTCCCTCAGCGACTATCAAAAAACGAGGGATGAGCTGGAGCAGCTGCTGAGCAAATTGGCAGAGATGCTGGCGAAGAAATCTCAGGAATAGAAGCGGGCTAAGGAGCGTTTGCAAATCAAGCGGCAGCGGGTACAATAGACATGATCAATCAGAAATATATATCGGCTGTATACTGCTTAACGGTCTCCGCGAGACTTTTGGCGGCACATCAAACGAGGAGGAGTCATTCCAATGAAAGTAATCATTGCTTCAGATCACGGCGGAATCAATATCAGAAAAGAAATTATGGCATTGATGGATGAATTGAACATCGAATACGAAGATTACGGCTGCGAATGCGGTTCAGGATCTGTGGACTACCCGGATTATGCGTTTCCGGTCGCGCAAAAAGTGGCGGACGGGGAAGCCGACAGAGGCATTTTAATATGCGGAACAGGAATCGGCATGAGCATTTCCGCCAATAAAGTAAAAGGCATCCGCTGCGCCCTTGTTCACGACGTTTTCAGCGCGAAAATGACAAGAGAGCACAATGACACGAATGTTCTTGCGATGGGTGAACGGGTGATCGGCCCTGGTTTAGCGAGAGAGATTGCAAAGGTTTGGCTTACGACTGAGTTTTCAGCTGGGCGGCACGCCGTCCGCATCGGAAAAATCGCCGATTATGAAGACAAGCATGAATAAAGGGTGTCGTCAATCATGAAAAATCTCGAACAGACATGGCGTTCTATATTAGATGAATTTCATCAGCAGGCGAATTTGCGCGACGGCCAAATCGTCGTCATCGGCTGCAGCACAAGCGAGGTGGCCGGAAGGCGCATCGGCACTTCGGGAAGCGGGCAAATCGCTGAAGCGGTCTACAAAGGTCTTGAAGAGCTCCGGAACAAAACAGGAATTGCTCTCGCTTTTCAATGCTGCGAACATTTAAACAGGGCGTTGGTCGTCGAGGAAGAAACGGCGAAAGCATACCGTCTTCCCGTTGTTTTCGCTGTTCCTGTTCCGAAAGCGGGGGGTTCGATGGCTTCATATGCCTATAAACATATGAAGGCTCCTGTTCTTGTTGAACAAATAGAGGCTGATGCGGGGATCGACATCGGCGACACGTTTATAGGGATGCATTTAAAGCCTGTGGCGGTTCCTGTCCGCGTCTCTCAAAAACAGCTGGGCGAAGCGCACGTGACGCTTGCGCGGACAAGGCCGAAGCTGATTGGAGGCGTCCGCGCCGTGTATGAAGCGGAGTAGCGGAAGGAAGAGCCGGACAGGCTTTTTTCTTTATCAGAATAATTTTTAAACAAATGATATGTCGAACTATATGATTTGTCTATTCGTTTAATATTCGGTTTTTCCAATAATAAAAAACGATTTTTAAAAATAATCTCTTACATTTGCATGAAAAACCGTGTACAATGAGATGGTATAATTAACGAAATGGAAACAGATAGGAGAGGATCTCGCTGATGAAACATTTACCTGCGCAAGATGAACAAGTTTTTAGCGCCATTCAAGATGAGCGGAAACGTCAACAGTCGAAGATTGAGCTGATCGCTTCTGAAAACTTTGTAAGTGAAGCGGTTATGGAAGCTCAAGGCTCGGTTTTAACAAATAAATATGCGGAAGGATATCCTGGAAAACGCTACTATGGCGGATGTGAGCATGTAGACGTGGCAGAGGATATCGCGCGCGACCGCGCCAAGCAGATCTTCGGCGCCGAGCACGTCAACGTTCAGCCGCATTCCGGTGCACAAGCGAACATGGCGGTATACTTCACGATTTTGGAGCACGGTGACACCGTATTGGGAATGAACCTCGCTCACGGCGGACATTTAACGCACGGCAGCCCTGTCAACTTCAGCGGTGTTCAGTACAACTTCGTGGAATACGGCGTTGATAAAGAGACGCAGTATATTGATTACGAAGATGTCCGTGAAAAAGCGCTCAAACATAAGCCTAAGCTGATTGTGGCCGGAGCAAGCGCATATCCGCGCACCATCGATTTTAAAAAGTTCCGCGAAATCGCTGATGAAGTCGGAGCCTATGTGATGGTAGACATGGCGCATATCGCCGGACTTGTAGCAGCAGGTCTTCACCCGAATCCTGTTCCTTACGCTGACTTTGTGACGACGACAACTCATAAAACGCTTCGCGGACCGCGCGGCGGCATGATTCTTTGCCGTGAAGAGTTTGCGAAACAAATCGACAAGTCGATCTTCCCTGGAATTCAAGGCGGACCGTTAATGCACGTGATCGCTGCAAAGGCTGTTTCCTTTGGCGAAGCTTTAAAAGACGAATTCAAAACATATGCCCAAAATGTCATCAACAATGCGAAGCGCTTGGCTGAAACATTGAAAAAAGAGGGTATCGAGCTCGTATCCGGCGGAACGGATAACCATCTTGTGCTGGTCGACCTGCGCTCTCTCGGCATAACCGGAAAAGTGGCTGAAAATGTACTTGATGAAGTCGGCATTACCGTCAACAAAAACGCGATTCCTTATGATCCTGAAAAACCTTTCGTAACGAGCGGAATCCGCGTCGGCACAGCAGCCGTGACAAGCCGCGGCTTTGATCTGGAAGCGATCGAAGAAGTGGGAGCGATCATCGCGCTCGCTCTTAAAAACCATGAAGACGAAGCGAAGCTTGAAGAAGCAAAACAGCGTGTAGAAGCGCTGACAAACAGATTCCCGTTGTATACCGGGCTTGATTACTAAGATATTTGTGCCGCTCCGAAAAGGGGCGGTTTTTTTCATAAAATTGTCTCCTGATTTTTGTTGAAACAAGCTGTTTTTTTATGTAGAATCAATAGAAGTGTGTGAAAAAAAGGAGCTGAAAACGGATATGGGAAAGGTATATGTGTTTGATCACCCTCTTATACAGCATAAGCTTACATACATCCGGGACGTAAAGACCGGAACGAAAGAATTCAGAGAGCTTGTTGATGAGGTTGCAACGCTGATGGCATTTGAGATTACGCGAGACCTGCCGCTGGAGGAAGTGAATGTAGAAACTCCTGTGCAAATGGCAAAGTCAAACGTCATCGCCGGAAAAAAACTCGGGGTTGTTCCGATTCTGAGAGCAGGGCTTGGAATGGTAGACGGAATTTTGAAGTTGATTCCTGCTGCAAAAGTCGGACATGTCGGGCTTTACCGTGATCCTGAAACATTGAAGCCTGTTGAGTATTATGTCAAGCTTCCATCCGATGTTGAAGAACGCGAATTCATCGTCGTCGATCCGATGCTGGCAACCGGAGGTTCGGCGGTAGAGGCGCTGAACAGCTTGAAGAAACGCGGCGCAAAAAATATCCGTTTTATGTGTCTGATCGCTGCTCCGGAAGGTGTGGACGAAGTGCAGAAGCATCATCCTGATGTTGACATTTACATTGCCGCTCTGGATGAAAAACTAAATGAAAAAGGATATATCGTTCCCGGATTGGGCGACGCTGGAGACCGCATGTTCGGAACGAAATAATGTAAGAAAATCCTGAAAAAGGGTTTTCTTTTTTTGTGTTTTATACCATAATTAAACATGTGTGCGTCTTAAATGAGGCGAATTTGTGAACATTTTGTGAGAGCTGCTGTGAATATGAATAGTTTTTTAACTTTAAACAGATTGACACCTCAGGGGGGCTATTGTATGCTAAAATAGGCTATTATGATAAGGTTTTCATAGCGGTTATCATAATGACCAGTCCTCTGTTAAAATCCTTTGAAAACCCCATATTTGCAGGCGACAGACAGATCACCGGCCCGTGAATTTTCGGACTGTGTGAAGTCTTGAGCAGAACACTACGTTCTGTAAAATGGTCAGACCGCCTAGTTTACCGTAATCGTAAGATAGATTTAAAATTTTCACATCAGGAGCGTATTTGATGACCGATGCGAGTCTTTCATTCCGTAGGCAACAAAAATATGTCTTATATATTTTAGCAGTCTGCGTGTTAGGCTATGGGTTTCTGCCATATCAGGCGATTTTTTTAGGCCTGATTACAGGCACTGTTTTCAGCTATTTCAATCTCTGGCTGCTGACCAAAAGGATGCAGGCCTTCGATAAAGCAGTGGCAAAAGGCAAAATGATCCGTTCTCTCGGGACTGCTTCCAGATTGTGCAACGCCATTATCGCGGCGGCCATTGCTTATAAATACCCTGAATATATTCATTTGGCAGGCGTCATTGTGGGGTTGATGACAATTTATCCTGTCATTATGATAGATTCCTTTATCCAGCTAAAACGTTCATCAATGGAAGAGAGGTGAAAACCCTTTGCACGAATCAAGAGTTGTTAACTTTTTAGGCCTTAACTTTGATGTATCAAGTATCTTAATGATTACTGTGACTAGCATCATCGTCTTTCTGATAGCGGTGCTGACCACAAGAACACTCGCGATCCGGCCGACGAAAGCCCAGAACTTTATGGAGTGGATTGTCGACTTTGTTCGCAATATTATCGGCAGCACAATGGATCTTAAAGTCGGCAGAGACTTTCTCGCCCTTGGCATAACCCTGCTGATGTACATATTTGTTGCCAACATGCTCGGCCTTCCGTTTTCCATAACAGTAGGCCACGAATTATGGTGGAAATCCCCGACGGCCGATCCGGCGGTTACTTTAACCCTCGCCGTCATGGTAGTAGGCCTCACTCATTACTACGGAGTGAAAAGAAAAGGGTTGGGGGAGTATACCAAAGATTTCTTCAGACCAATTCCATATTTAGTGCCGCTGAAAATCATTGAAGAATTTGCGAATACATTAACATTGGGATTGCGTCTTTACGGTAATATTTTCGCCGGCGAAATTCTGCTTGGCCTTCTTGCCGGACTGGCAACCAACTTCTATTCTCAAAGCATTTTCCTGGGGCTGGTTGGAACCATTGGAGCGGTTGTGCCGATGATCTTATGGCAGGCGTTCAGCTTGTTCGTAGGTACAATCCAGGCATTCATTTTCACGATGTTAACAATGGTTTACATGTCTCACAAAGTAAGTCATGAACACTAAAAATAAGACATATCCGATAAGGATAACAATTTAAAGGAGGAACTTTTTCATGAGTTTAATAGCAGCTGCAATCGCAATTGGATTAGGTGCACTTGGTGCAGGTATTGGTAACGGACTTATCGTATCACGTACAGTAGAAGGAATCGCTCGTCAGCCTGAGGCTGGAAAAGAATTGAGAACCCTTATGTTCATCGGGGTTGCGTTGGTTGAGGCCCTTCCGATTATCGCTGTTGTAATTGCGTTCTTAGCGTTCTTCAGCTAAAAGCGAATATTAAACTGGTAAATGGCGAAGATCACTGCAAGAGGCCTTCGCCATTGCTTTATGGTTGCTTGAACTGTCATAACGGCCGGAAGAAACATCCTCCTGAAAAAAGAGGGAGAACATTTTTCGATGGCCTCGGAGAGATAATCTGCAAGAAGGGAGTTGCCGTATTCGATGTCTTTTTTACCACAGGTTATGGGTGCTGGAGTAGGGTTTAACGCCGGAACAATGCTGTTCCAGCTTGTTGCCATGCTGATTTTGTTAGCGCTCTTGAAGAAATACGCTTTAGGGCCGCTATTAAATATAATGAAAGAGCGTGAAGACTACATTACCGGAGAGATCTCCTCTGCCGAGAAAAAGAATGAAGAAGCGAAGAAACTCATTGAAGAGCAGCAGGCGCTTTTGAAAGAAGCACGCGAAGAATCCCAGTCTCTGATTGAAAACGCGAAAAAACTGGGTGAACAGCAAAAGGATGAAATCATCAAGGCTGCGCGCCAGGAAGCAGAACGCATGAAAGAATCAGCCAGAAGCGAGATCGTCAAAGAAAGAGACCAGGCTGTCAGCGCGCTGCGCGAGCAGGTTGCATCATTGTCTGTGATGATCGCTTCTAAAGTGATCGAAAAAGAGCTGGACGAACAAGCCCAGGAAAAATTGATCCAAGACTATCTTAAAGAAGTAGGAGAAAGCCGATGAGCCAATCAGCTGTCTCCAAACGCTACGCAGCCGCTCTGTTTGACATTGCCCTTGAATCCAAGCAGGTCAATGAAATAGAAGAAGAGCTGACCGTCGTTAAGAAGATATTTATTGATCATAAAGACCTCAATGCCGTTCTGAGTCATCCTAAAGTGCCCGCTGAAAAGAAAAAGCAGATTTTAAAAGACTCGTTCGGATCCGTTTCGACTGCAGTCTTACATACGCTTTATCTTCTCGTTGACCGCAGCCGCACGTCAATCGTCCCGGATCTCGCGGACGAATATGTCAAAATGGCGAACAGGTACCGCGGGACGGAAGATGCGATCGTATACTCTGTAAAACCGCTCAGCGAAGAGGAAATTTCCTCTTTTTCTCAAGTGTTTGCAAAAGAAGCAGGCGCCGCTTCACTGCGCGTTAGAAACGAAGTGAATCCGGATCTGATCGGCGGTGTGAAAATCCGCATCGGAAACCGTATTTATGACGGCAGTGTAAGAGGAAAGCTTGACCGGATAGAACGTCAATTAGCAGGCGAAAATCGAAAGAAGGGGTGAAACCTAAGTGAGCATCAAAGCTGAAGAAATTAGCACTCTTATTAAACAGCAAATTGAAAATTATCAGTCTGAAATAGAAGTTCACGACGTAGGTACGGTAATTCAGGTCGGTGACGGTATCGCACGCGTGCACGGCCTTGATAACTGTATGGCAGGTGAGCTTGTCGAATTTTCAAACGGTGTGCTGGGCTTAGCTCAGAACCTTGAAGAATCAAACGTAGGTATCGTTATTTTGGGACCTTACAAAGACATCCGTGAAGGTGACGAAGTCAAAAGAACCGGCCGGATCATGGAAGTTCCTGTCGGTGAAGAGCTGCTCGGCCGCGTTGTCAATCCGCTAGGTCAACCTGTAGACGGAATGGGCCCGGTTCTCACAAGCAAAACCCGTCCGATCGAAAGCCCGGCACCTGGTGTTATGGATCGTAAATCCGTTCATGAACCGCTTCAAACGGGAATTAAACCGATCGATGCGCTGATTCCAATCGGCCGCGGCCAGCGTGAGCTGATCATCGGTGACCGTCAGACGGGAAAAACATCGATTGCGATTGATACGATCCTGAACCAAAGAGATCAGGACATGATTTGTATCTATGTTGCGATCGGTCAGAAAGAATCGACTGTTCGCGGTGTCGTTGAAACGCTGCGCAAAAAAGGCGCGCTTGACTATACCATCGTTGTCACAGCTTCCGCTTCCCAGCCTGCACCGCTCTTGTATCTTGCGCCGTATGCGGGTGTTACGATGGGTGAAGAATTCATGTACAACGGAAAACACGTGCTGGTTGTGTATGATGACCTTTCAAAACAGGCGACGGCTTATCGTGAACTTTCCTTGCTGCTGCGCCGTCCTCCAGGCCGTGAAGCATTCCCAGGGGATGTATTCTACCTGCACTCCCGCTTGCTTGAGCGCGCTGCAAAACTGAGCGACGCAAAAGGCGGAGGATCTTTAACAGCATTGCCGTTCGTTGAAACGCAGGCTGGCGACATTTCAGCTTACATTCCGACAAACGTTATCTCAATCACTGACGGACAGATCTTCCTGCAGTCTGATTTGTTCTTCTCAGGCGTGCGTCCTGCCGTCAACCCTGGATTATCGGTATCCCGTGTCGGCGGATCTGCGCAAATCAAAGCGATGAAAAAAGTAGCCGGTACGCTTCGTCTTGACTTGGCATCTTACCGTGAGCTTGAGTCATTCGCACAGTTCGGATCTGACCTTGATAAAGCGACACAGGCTAAGCTGAACCGCGGAGCCCGTACAGTTGAAGTTCTGAAGCAGGATCTGCACCAGCCGCTCCGCGTCGAAAAGCAGGTTGCCATTCTTTATGCCCTGACTCGCGGATTCCTCGATGATGTGCCTGTAGAGGACATCAGACGCTTTGAAGAAGAGTTCTTTATGTATCTTGATCAAAACCATAAAGATCTCCTCGATTCAATTGCTCAGACAGGAAACCTTCCTGACGACGAAGACATGAAGGCTGCGATCGAAGGCTTTAAACGTACGTTTGCACCTAGCAACTAAACATTTGAAGTGAGAAAAAGATCTTCTTTTTCTCTCTTTTTCACGTAAATTCGAAGTGAATTTGAAAACAAAAAGGTGGTGAAACCTTTTGGCCTCATTACGGGATATTAAATCCAGAATTACTTCAAATAAAAAGACGAGTCAAATCACCAAAGCTCAGCAAATGGTTTCTGCCTCAAAGCTGAACCGCGCTGAGAGTAAGGCGAAATCGTTCGTTCCATACATGGAGAAAATGCAGGAAGTCGTTGCTGATATTGCGCTTGGATACACGGGAACGCACCCGATGATGTCGAGCCGTCCCGTAAAGCGGACCGGCTATCTGGTCATCACGTCTGACCGCGGGCTTGCCGGCGCTTTTAACGCAAACGTTCTCCGCAAAGCGTACCAGAAAATCCAGGAGCGCCATCAGTCAACAGACGAATATGCGGTCATCGCGATCGGGAAAATGGGGCGCGAGTTTTTCAAAAAACGCGGCATCCCGGTCATTTCCGAAATGACCGGAATCAGGGATGAAGTGTCCTTTCCGGAAATCAAGGATTTGGCGAACAGTACGATACAAATGTTTATCGATGAGACCTTTGATGAACTTTACTTGTTCTACAACCACTTTGTCAGCGCGATTTCTCAAGAGGTGACGGAGAAAAAGCTGCTGCCATTATCAGATATAGCGCCAAACAAAAAAAGAACTTCCTATGAATTTGAACCGGACGAAGAAGAAATCTTGGAAGTGCTTCTGCCACAGTACGCTGAGAGCTTGATTTTCGGCGCGATTCTGGACAGTAAAGCGAGTGAACATGCTGCGCGGATGACAGCGATGAAAAACGCAACGGACAATGCGAAAGAGCTTATCGCTGACCTCGAGCTGTCTTACAACCGTGCTCGTCAGGCGGCGATTACGCAGGAGATTACGGAAATTGTCGGCGGTGCAGCTGCCTTAGAATAGAAAAAGCTTGTCAGGAGGGATAGAGATGAAAAAAGGACGCGTTAGCCAGGTATTGGGACCGGTCGTTGACGTTCGTTTTGAAGACGGTCACTTGCCTGAAATATATAATGCGATTAAAGTTACACATAAAGCGCAGAACGAGAATGAAGTAGATATCGAACTTACCCTTGAAGTAGCGCTTCACTTGGGTGATGATTCAGTTCGTACGATTGCAATGGCTTCAACTGACGGTGTTACGCGCGGAATGGAAGCCATCGACCTGGGAGAGCCGATCTCCGTTCCGGTCGGAAACGTGACACTCGGACGCGTATTTAATGTACTCGGGGAAAACATCGATTTGGATGAGCCGCTTCCGGCTGATGCTACCAAAGATCCGATTCACAGAGAAGCTCCAAAATTTGATCAGCTATCAACAGAGGTTGAAATCTTAGAGACAGGTATTAAAGTCGTCGACTTGCTCGCTCCATATATCAAAGGTGGAAAGATCGGCCTTTTCGGAGGAGCGGGAGTTGGAAAAACCGTCCTGATTCAGGAGCTAATCAACAACATCGCTCAAGAACACGGCGGTATCTCTGTATTCGCAGGTGTCGGCGAGCGTACGCGTGAAGGAAACGACCTTTACTATGAAATGAAAGATTCCGGCGTTATCGGGAAAACGGCAATGGTCTTCGGTCAGATGAACGAGCCGCCTGGTGCGCGGATGCGCGTTGCCTTGACAGGACTTACAATGGCAGAGCATTTCCGTGATAAAGAAGGCCAGGACGTATTGTTCTTTATCGATAACATCTTCCGATTCACTCAAGCCGGTTCTGAAGTATCTGCACTTCTTGGACGCATGCCGTCAGCGGTTGGTTATCAGCCGACGCTTGCAACTGAAATGGGTCAGCTTCAGGAACGGATCACTTCTACAAATGTCGGTTCTGTTACATCGATTCAGGCGATCTACGTTCCTGCCGATGACTATACTGACCCGGCACCGGCAACAACGTTCGCTCACTTGGATGCGACAACAAACCTTGAGCGTAAGCTGTCTGAAATGGGTATTTATCCTGCGGTTGACCCTCTGGCTTCAACTTCTCGTGCACTTGCGCCAGAAATTGTCGGAGAAGAGCACTATCAAGTGGCCCGCCAAGTACAGCAAATCCTGCAGCGCTATAAAGAGCTTCAGGATATCATTGCGATTCTGGGTATGGATGAGCTTTCTGACGATGATAAGCTTGTCGTCAGCCGTGCGCGCCGCGTACAGTTCTTCCTATCGCAAAACTTCCACGTAGCTGAACAGTTTACAGGACAAAAAGGTTCTTACGTTCCTGTCAAAGAAACGGTAAAAGGCTTTAAAGAAATCCTTGAAGGTAAGTATGATCACCTTCCAGAGGACGCTTTCCGTCTTGTCGGCCGAATCGAAGAAGTTGTCGAAAAAGCGAAAGAAATGGGTGTAGAAGTATAATCTGGTCCTAGGAGGGTAAAAGCATGAAGACCTTAAAAGTCAATATCGTTACTCCCGACGGCCCAGTATACGATGCGGATATAGAAATGGTAAGCGTTAGAGCAGAGAGCGGTGAGCTTGGTATTTTACCCGGCCATATTCCGACGGTTGCTCCGCTAAAAATTGCTGCAGTCCGTCTGAAAAAAGACGGTCAAACTGAGCTGGTTGCCGTCAGCGGGGGGATAGTGGAAGTCCGCCCTGACCATGTCACCATTCTGGCCCAGACGGCGGAAACATCTGAACAAATTGACAAAGAACGCGCCTTGGCCGCAAAACGGCGTGCCGAGGAACGTTTGCAGAAGCAAACTCCAGATGTTGACATTATTCGGGCAGAGCTTGCTTTAAAACGTGCGATTAACCGGTTGGATGTTGCGAGATAAAGATAAGGATCCTTCCCATATTTAAGGATGGGAAGGGTTCTTTTATATTCATGATCAAACAGAATTGAAAATGTTGAAAAATGTTCACAAATTGTTCGCCTTTTTAGTTTGAATCTATCAAAATAGTAAGCTATGTTCTCTTCCACCAAAAAGAGGACGTAAGACATTCAAGTAAGCTCCTCAACATACGCCTCAGGCAACAGAGGATACTCCATCTATGGGAAAAAGTTCTATCCCTGAACGTCTTAACATGAAACATCAAAACTGTTAAAATGACTTGAAATGACCGGCATCATTCCTTTACCCTACAGCAGAAGAGACTAGGCAGGCCGGAAGCACCAGAACGGCTGAACGTAAGGAGGCGTCATCAATAATGGAAGAGATCGGACAACAGGCTGCTGTCAGTATCATCGTTCATCTTTTTTTTATTGCATTGACTTGGTGGGCTCTTCTGGCGGTCAATATTGATCCGCTTATCAGGAAAGGAAAAGTCATTCAGGCGAGGGTGTTAATGATCATCATTACAATCGCCGTTGGCTCCACCGTCAGCAATTTTTTCTTGGACTATCTTTATTATTCCAGACAGCTTCAAAATTTATTTTCATGATTGAGTAAAAGAATTTTTGGGAATGGACGAATGTGGGTAACGCCGCGTTCCGCAAAATCACCTGGGACCTTGTTTTTCCACGTATGCTTTTCCTGCGATCCGTCAACAATGGAGAGTAGGAGAGGATGATGCGGAATGAAGACAAAACAAACGGTTAATGCCCTCATTTTTATTGTGGTTTTATTTTTAATTGTTCATGTCTTTCAATCGCTTGAAGCAGCGGGCAATACGCCGCTGGAACAGCTGGCTGAAGGTTTGAGCCGCCATGATGTCGAGCTTGAAGAATGGACCCTGCATACAAAAAAGCAGCTTACCCTAAGTGAAAAAGATTTTTTTGCAAAACTGAAACATTTCAAGAAACAGCATCGACAATATCAATGGACTTTAACTCGGGAAGACGATGATACAGTTAAAGCGACAGGTGTTTTTCAGGACAAAAAAAATCACATCAATTCCAAAATACATTTGGTATCCACCCACAAAAACCAGAGACTTGTTTCGTATTTATTGTATGAGCAAAAAGGCGCGGGACCACGGGAAAACTGGAATGCTACATATAAGCAGTTTGAACGGGATGCATTCGACATAATGCGAGAAAAGACCGCAATTTTTACTTGTCTAAAGGGCCATTTAAATGGTATGATGAATGTTGTTTTGCAAAAAAAAGCAAATGAACTAGTACATGAATTTGATGCAAAGTCAGTTGAAGATTTAATCGAACCAAATTTCGTTTCTATTTCTGCTTACACTAACGAGTGGAAAGAATCCATCAAGACAGAAAAACACCTTATGAATCTGCAAGTCTCGCTTAGAAATGCGGGAATGGGCGAAAAACTTACCGTCACGGTTGGCACACCAATCGTCACGACTGAATATTAATATAGAGAAATTGGGACGCGGAGGGGAATACCTTGGAAAAAATCATCGTCCGCGGCGGTCGAAAGTTAAACGGCACAGTCAAAGTTGAAGGAGCAAAAAATGCCGTTTTACCAGTTATCGCTGCATCTTTATTAGCCAGTGAAGAAAAAAGCGTAATATGTGATGTGCCTACGCTCTCCGATGTATATACGATTAACGAAGTGTTACGTCATTTAGGCGCAAATGTACATTTTGAAAATAATACAGTAACGGTTGATGCATCTCGCACTTTGTCTACGGAAGCTCCGTTTGAATATGTTCGTAAAATGCGCGCATCTGTATTGGTGATGGGTCCGCTTCTTGCTCGCACAGGTCATTCGAGAGTGGCTTTGCCTGGAGGATGTGCAATCGGTTCAAGACCGATCGATCAGCATCTAAAAGGCTTTGAAGCAATGGGGGCAAAAATTAAGGTTGGAAACGGCTTTATTGAAGCGACTGTAGAAGGCCGTCTTCAAGGAGCGAAAATTTACCTTGATTTCCCTAGTGTCGGAGCAACTGAAAACCTGATTATGGCTGCAGCTTTAGCTGAGGGCACGACAACGCTCGAGAACGTTGCTAAAGAGCCTGAAATCGTTGATCTGGCTAACTATATCAATGCAATGGGCGGTAAAATTCGGGGTGCCGGTACAGGCACCATTAAAATTGAAGGCGTTAAGGCGCTTCATGGTGCAAAGCATACCATTATTCCTGACCGGATTGAGGCGGGAACGTTCATGGTTGCCGCGGCGATTACCGAAGGGAACGTACTGGTAAAGGGAGCGGTTCCTGAGCACTTAACATCTTTAATTGCGAAAATGGAAGAAATGGGCGTTCAAATCTTGGAAGAAGGAGACGGTCTTCGGATTATCGGTCCTTCTGAATTGAAGCCTATTGATTTAAAAACAATGCCACATCCAGGTTTCCCGACTGATATGCAGTCACAGATGATGGCTCTTTTGATGCGCGCAAATGGAACCAGCATGATCACAGAAACCGTCTTTGAGAACCGCTTTATGCATGCGGAAGAATTCCGCCGTATGAACGGAGATATTAAAATCGAAGGCCGTTCTGTCATCATTAATGGTCCCGTGCAGCTTCAAGGTGCTGAGGTGGCCGCAACGGACCTTCGCGCCGGCGCAGCTCTTATCCTTGCTGGTCTTGTCGCTGACGGTCATACACGCGTAACCGAATTAAAACATTTAGACCGGGGATATGTCAACTTCCACCAAAAACTTGCCGGTCTTGGCGCTAATATTGAACGCGTTAACGATGAAGAAGCAGTTCATATTGAAAATAAAGAAGTTGTATCCGATTTAAATGCATAAATCAACGTGAAATCAGTATGTCATACGGCATACTGATTTTTACGTTTCAAGTATTCTATATCAGTATGCCTCCCATATCTATCATTATGCACAAGAATGGCTTTTAAAATACGCAGCCGCAGTTGAAAAGTACAGTCATATTAGCTTGTCCCCGCCCATAAAATGAAAGAGACAAAACAGAAATGGGGGCACTGATTTGAAACAGCTATTTATTGTACTAGCAGGAATCTGCATGCTGATTTTACTCATACCAACACTGCTTGTCCTCCCTTCTCACGGGGGGCCGGGGACAATCAAAACAGAAAAACACGCTCAGCAACATGAGGAAAAAAAGAAAGTCACCTTAAAAGAGTCTCCCGTTTCAATTCCGGTCTACAGAACGGCTGACCGGAAAGTTGAAGACATTCCGCTTGAAGAGTATGTCATCGGTGTCGTTGCCTCGGAAATGCCGGCTGATTTCGATATCGAAGCTTTAAAAGCACAAGCGCTCGCGGCCCGCACATATATTGTGAGGCAAATGGTATCAGAGCAAGCCGTACAATCGCCGAAAGGCTCGCTCGTCGATGATACGCAGATGTTCCAGGTGTATAAAAACAAAGAGGAACTCCGCAGGCTGTGGAAGAAGGATTACGATTGGAAAATCAAAAAAGTGACCGACGCTGTAGCCAGTACGCAAGGCAAAATTTTAACCTATGAGCATAAGCCGATTGACGCTTCATTTTTCTCGACGAGCAACGGGTACACGGAGAATGCAGGGGCCTATTGGACAAGTGATATTCCCTACCTGCAAAGCGTGAAAAGCTCCTGGGATACAAAGTCGCCGAAATTCCTGAACCATAAAACGTTTACTGTCGCTGAATTTGAACAAAAGCTTGGAGTCAAACTGCCCAGCACAAACAGCATCGGGGAGATCACTGAAAGAACGCCGGGAAAACGCGTAGCGACTGCCGTCATCAATGGAAAGAAGCTTGAGGGAAGAGATATTCGGGAAAAGCTCGGCCTCAAATCGGCAGACTTTGATTGGAAACGCGACGGGAATCAGATTACCGTCACGACAAGGGGTTTTGGACATGGAGTAGGAATGAGCCAATACGGAGCGCATTATATGGCGAAAGATGGCAAGAAAGCAGAAGAGATCGTCAAGTATTATTACAAAGGAACAGCCGTAGCCAATGCTGATGAATTTTTAAATAAATACATGGCGAAAAAATAAAAAAGAGACGTCTGCCTGATTGGCGGCGTCTTTTTGAATGTCATCAAAATTTGGCATTCTCATGAAGTTGAAGTACGCCAAAATATTATACAAATATTTCAAGAATCTGTGCCGGAGGGCTTGCTGAACAGCGTCAAAAGGCCGTGAATTCCGTGTCAACATAAGGGTTCACAGGTTATAAAGTCTATTTTATCCGCTTGTTGTATGCTGAAATGAATAACGAGGAAAAGGAGACATGCCCTATTTATTTCTCCCTGGTGTTCTTCTACGATATTAATGTGTTAACGACTTTATTTCAGAAAGGGGAAAGGGAGAAATGAAGAAGAAACTGACATTGGGCATTTTGACCGCTATGGTTCTTAGCCTTGGTTCGCCTGCTTTCGCAGCTGAGAAAAAACAGGAGGTAACAGTTGCCGAAGATTCGCCTAACGTTGCGATTATGCTTGATGCAAGCGGCAGCATGGCTAAAAAGATCGGAGGGGTCTCAAAATACGAGCTTGCCAAAAATGAGGCGTTCAGCTTTGGTTCTAAGCTTGAAAATGCAAACGTGCTCATGAGAGTTTTCGGTTCAGAGGGAAACAATAAAAATTCCGGAAAGGTACAATCCTGCAATGCAATCAGAGGAGTGTACGGGTTCCAAACGTATGACGAGCAAAGCTTCCGCAACTCATTAAACGGCATCGGACCGACTGGATGGACACCGATCGCAAACGCGCTGCAAGATGCCAAAAACGCGCTTGACCAGCTGAACAACAACGGGAAAAACGTTGTTTACCTGCTGACAGACGGTGAGGAAACATGCGGAGGCAATCCGGTAAAAGTCGCAACAGAACTGCGCAAAGCTAATGCGGTTGTCAACGTGATCGGTTTTGATTATGAAGGAGATTTTCACGGACAATTGACAAGCATCGCAGCAGCCGGCGGCGGTGAATATTTCCAAGCAAAAACTAAAAATGACATCAAAAGAATCTTTACTCAGGAAGCCATTGAGCTTTCTAAATAAACTGGAAAAAAGCTGTGGACATGTTTCCGCAGCTTTTCTTTTGTGATGAAAAGATTGTCAAAAGTCAAGCAAAACACTTTACAAATATTAAGTTATTGTTTCAGAACGTTGAACCCTGCTGAATCCTTTGGAGGGGTAATTTGTCGTAACTGTGATGTTATTGGGACGAAAACAGTCTTTTAGCGGACTTTTTTGATAGGACTTAAGTGAAAGTGTCGATCGATTATCGTAAGTATTATGAAGAATTTGTGAATTTGAAAAGGAGATCCGGCCTATTTATTTCTATCAAGCCTTCTTTTACGATGTTGGTGGACTAGATCTGACACGGAAAATCGGTCCGAAAACAAATGCGGAAAGGAAAGTGAGAAAGGTGAAAAAAAGGTTTACTCTGTTAACAACGTTCACCATGCTTTTGTCATTGGCGCCGGCTGCTGCTTTCGCGGCTGAAAACGGAAATGCAGACAACAGCAAAAAAGATGTCAATGTTGCAGTTGTGCTTGATGCAAGCGGCAGCATGGCACAAAAGGTTGAAGGAGAAAGAAAATTTGATATTGCCAAAGAATCCGTAACCGATTTTGCTGACCTGCTTTCAAGCGATGCGAATGTTATGTTGAATGTATTCGGACATAAAGGCAACAATAAAAACTCCGGAAAAGAAGTATCATGCGGTACGACGGAAACCGTCTATGACCTGAAGCCGTTTTCTTCAAACTCATTCGAAAACGCTTTAAGCGGAATCAAGCCAACAGGCTGGTCTCCGATTGCAAAATCTCTTTATGATGTAAAAGAAGATCTAGCCGATAAAGATGGTAAGAATTATGTCTACATCGTGACAGACGGTGAAGAAACATGCGGAGGAGACCCTGTTCAGGCAGCAAAAGATCTGCGCAAATCCAACATTAAAACGATCGTCAACATCGTTGGGCTGGATGTAAAAACCGTGAAAGAAAAAGCAAAGCTTAAAAAAGTAGCTGATGCTGGCGGCGGAAAATTGATTGAGGCTGACTCAGCTTCTGATTTTAAAAAGGTATGGAAAGAAGAGGGCGTAAAACTGTCTCAGTAACTCTATACGAGAGCGGGACGGCAGCAGTGCCGTCCCGACCTTCTGTTAAGCTAATCGGTCGACATTTCGAGTTCCTTGATGCGTTTTTCTGCATAGCGCGAATCTTTTCTTGAATGGAATATCTCCGCCTTTTCAATCATGACTGCCGTGTTGTATTCCGGAATATGGGCATGGTTTTCGTATACGCCTTTAGGGATCAGGACATTTCCTTCCGGCCAGTAGACCGCCGTGTTTCCGCGTTGTACGCCGGCATATTTTGCCCGTCCTTGGAAAGTTCCGTAGCGATTGAATAGAACGATCGCCTCTCCATCTTGAATATAAAGTTCCTCGGCATCTATTGGATTGATCATGACATCCCGGCGATCTGCCGCATTGAAAGGATCTTTTTCACTATAAATCATCGAGTTGAACTGTTTTCCACGCCTTGTCGTAACGAGAAAGCGTCCTTCAGTTTGTCTGTTTTCAGGAAGATCGACGGGGATTAGGTTACCCCTGCCGTCTGCTGTCGGACAAATCCCGCCTTCACAAAGCCAGGCGCCGCCCCATTGAAAGACATCTCCGCGTTTTTTCAACTGCTGAATCCCGTCATAATTCCGGTTGGCAGCAGCGATTTCTTCACGGATTTCCGCAGCATCGTCAAAATGGATCAGTTCTTTGTCTTCGGGCCGGACCCGTTTGGCAAGATCCACGTAAATTTCCCATTCTGAACGTGCTTCTTCGATGCGAGGTCCTTTAATTTCGGGGCTGAAATAGACCATCCGTTCCGTACTGGTCGAGGTTCCTCCGCCAGGCTGTTCATACCTTGTCATCGCCGGAAGAATGATGACTTCCTCTTTGGCATCGACAAGGGTAGAAGTATTGAAGATGATGTCCTGATGGACTCTCATTTCAACTTCCTGTAATGCTTTTTTGATAAAATCGGGGTTCGGCATCGTCTCCAAAAAGTTGCCTCCGCTTGTATAAAACACTTTTACTTTTCTTTCGCTTTCGCTCGGCAGCAGCATGTTTTCGATCGTCTGGCCGATCGTATCGCCTTGCCAAGTCGGTATGTGGAAGCCCCAAACCTTCTCGATCCGTGCGGCGTTCTCTTCGTCAAAATCACCGCCTGGAAGAACGAAAGGATCGGCACCCATTTCTCCAGAGCCCTGCACACCGCTGTGCCCTCTGATCGGCATAAGGCCGCAATGCTTTCTGCCGATGAATCCTTGTAAAAGGGCGAGATTTGCCACCTGTGAAATGTTGTCGGTTGCAAAACGGTGCTGTGTGAGTCCCATGCTCCAAATGAAAACGCCGGTTTTCGCCCGAGCCAGCAAGACGGCGAATTCTCTCATTCTCTCTTTTGATATACCGGATGACTCTTCAAGCGTCTTCCAATTTTGTTTTCCGATATGCTGCTTAAGCTCAGTGAACCCGTTTGTGTGTGCTTCGATAAAGGCGCGGTCAATGCTTGAACCTGGAGCCTCCTGCTCCATTTCAAACCAATGCTTCATCACCCCGTTCATAAAGGCAATGTCGCCGCCGATATTGACTTGGTATACATCATCGGTGATTTTGGTGCCGAAAAGGGCGCTCTCAGGTATCGATGGAATCCAGTATTTCTCCATCGAAGGCTCCCGGTACGGGTTGATCATAATGATTTTCGTTCCCGCTTTTTTGGCGGCATACATGTATTTTGTTGACACCGGCTGGTTATTGGCGGCGACAGATCCCCAGAAGACGAGGACATCCGTCCCGATCCAGTCTCGGTAGCTGCAGCTTGAGGCACCGATGCCAAGGGACCTTTTTAAAGCCGTTTTGCTTGGCGAGTGGCAGATCCGCGAGGCGTTGTCAATGTTGTTTGTGCCGATAAACCGTGCCGCTTTTGCGGCCGTATAGTAGACCTCATTCGTAATACCTCTGGCTGTTAAATAAAAGGCGAGCTGTCGTTTATCAATCGATTTAATTTTGTCCGCAATTCGGCTGAGCGCTTCATCCCATGAAATTCTCGAGAACGATCGTTCTCCTTTTTTTCTCGACAGCGGATAGGGGATGCGTCCAAGCTTTCTCAGCTCGGTACTGTCCAGCTTTCTCAGCTGTTCGATGTCGGCGGACAGCCATTTGTCCTCGATCGCAGGCATTGTATTTAAGCGGAGGACGTTCAGCCGCGTCGTGCAGAGATGAGGCCCTGTGAGCGTCTGATCGCGGAGTCCGGACACACCGAGCGCACAGCCGTCGCACACGCCTTGCGTCAAAATTCTGTAGGCGTAAGAAAGGCTGTCTTTATTGTCCCACGCTGTTTTCATCGTATCTCTGATATGCTTTGGCTTTATCTTTCCGAGTCCCATCGGCGCCCAAGAGGCCCACAGTTTTGGCGCGGGTTTTTTATTCAGCTTCATCGGACCTTGATGCTTTGTTCTTCCCATTACCTTCTCTCCTTTCCAGCGGATAATGCCAGATCATCCTTTTATCGAGTTTGAGACATGAACCGCCGCTTTTTTCCGCAACTGTTTAATGTCGGTTCTAATGAATATCGAAACGAACAGGCCGATGGTGAACAGTGCCGCAAAAACCGTCAGGCTCTGGCTGTAGCTTCCTGTTGCATCGCGTACCCAAGAAGAGAACATCGGGCCTGCAAGCCCTGCCGCCGCCCAAGCCGTTAAAATGTATCCGTGGATTGCACCGAGCTGCTTTGTTCCGAACAAATCCCCGATATAAGCCGGGATTGCGGCAAACCCCCCGCCATAGCACGTATAGATCAACGCCATCAAAACAGAGAAGACGGCCTTGTCGGAAATGAACGGCAAAAGCGGAAAGGCGATCAGCTGTATGGCAAAAAAGATGGTATACGTATTCGGCCGTCCGATGTAATCAGATACGGAGGCCCAGCCGATGCGGCCTAAACCGTTAAATGCACCCAAAACGCCGACGAGCGCGGCGGCGGCGGCAGCGGACATGCCTGCACTTTCCTGGGCCAGCGGTGAAGCGATTGATATGATGGCGATTCCGCACGTAACATTAATAAAAAGCATCAGCCATAAATAATAAAAGCGTTTCGTTTTAATCGCTTCATTTGCCGTCAGCTGGGAAATATCAGTGCTTTGCGCCCTTCCGCTCTTTCCAGCTGAAAATCCTTCAGGCCTCCAGCCGTCTTCCGGTGGAGCGAGGTAAAGCGAAGACAGCATCATCACAAGAAAGTAGCAGATGCCGAGAATAAAAAAGGTGTTGGCTATACCGACTGCTGAGATCAGCTTCTGCATGATCGGGCTGCTGATCAAGGCCGCAAATCCGAAACCCATAATGGCAAGCCCTGTGGCCAAGCCGCGGCGGTCAGGAAACCATTTAACAAGCGAAGATACGGGTGTAATATAGCCGACGCCGAGTCCGATCCCCCCGAAGACTCCGTAAAACAAATAGAGAAGGGGGAGGGAGCCGATCTGAACGGCGAAACCGGAAAACGTTACGCCTGCTCCGAAGAAAAGAGCGGCGAGCATGCCTGCTTTTTTGGGGCCGTGCTTTTCGACGAAGTGTCCCAAAAATGCGGCTGAAAGCCCGAGAAATAAAATAGCGATGCTGAACGTCAGGCTGATCTGGCTGAGGCTCCAGCCGAATGTTTCAGCGAGCGGGTTTGTAAAGACGCTCCATGCGTATACAGATCCGATTGACAAATGAATGCCTACAGCACATAAAGCAATGAGCCACCTGTTTTTCACTTTTTTCATGTGAGAACCCCCTGGGAAAAGAAAGGCTGTGATAAAGATGGAAGGCTGCCGGGGAGCGATTGTTTGAAATTTGAAAGCGGTTTCAGAAGTTGTTTCGAAGAAAAGGCAGTCTGTTTAAAAAGTGTATATTTTTTGAACTTTTAAAAAATAATATCATGTTTTCAAGCAATCAACAAGATGAAGCTTCCAAATTTGACCTGACAGTTGTGAAACGGCATGATAGACGAGTATAGTAATAGATATGATTAGAAACATAAGAAACAAAGGGGCGGGGTTATTCATGGGGAAAAACATCACAACAAGCCGAAACATTTTCCGTTATGATAATGGAGAACTGGCGCAGCAAGAAGATCAGATGGCGACGGAATTCCCCCTGACTGTCATGGTGAACGGCGAGGAATTTGTCACGCTTGTTTGTTCGCCGGACAGCCTGGAAGAACTGGTGATCGGATTTCTCGCATCTGAAGGGGTGATCCGATTTAAAAATGAGATTAAAAGGTTTACAATAGACGAAAGTCTCGGGTTCGCATATGTCGACCTTGTCAGCTCAAAAAAGCTGCAGCTGAAGGATTACACAAAGCGGGTAATCGGCTCCTGCTGCGGAAAAGGGCGGCATTTTTATTTCCAACAGGACGTCAAAACCGCAAAAACGGCGATTGACGGCGTGACCATTAAGCCTGAGAACTGTTTGAAGCTGATGCGCGACATGCAGAAAAACAGCAAGCTTTTTCACCATACGGGGGGCGTTCATAATGCCGCTTTGTGCACCACCGACAAGCTGATTGCAGTCAGATCTGATATCGGAAGGCATAATGCGCTTGATAAATTGTACGGATATTGTTTGCTTCATCAGGTTCCCGTGCGCGACAAGCTGATCGTATTCAGCGGCAGAATTTCTTCGGAAGTGCTGCTTAAAGCCGCGAAAATCGGGGTTTCCGCGGTCATTTCAAAGTCGGCGCCGACCGAGCTGGCCATTCAGATGGCGGAGGAGCTGAATATCATGACGATTGGTTTTGCGAGAAACCGGTCATTCAATGTATACACGCATCACGAACGAATTCAGTTAACATAAAAGGAGGCAACAGGCGTGAGCACCAACAGTGAACAAGTTTTGGATCAGAAAAGCCGGCCGCTTCGGGATTTAAGAATTTCTGTCACCGACCGCTGCAACTTAAGATGTACGTATTGTATGCCTGCCGAAATCTTTGGACAGGATTATCCGTTTTTGCCAAAAGGCGAACTGTTGTCCTTTGAAGAGCTTGAACGATTGGCCAAGCTGTTTGTTCATCAGTTCGGGGTGGAAAAAATCCGCCTTACCGGCGGCGAGCCGCTGATGAGAAAAGATATGCCTGAATTAGTCGGGAAGCTTGCAGGGATTAAAGGGATTCGCGATATTGCGATGACGACGAACGGCGTTTTGCTGCCGGTTTACGCTGACAAGCTGAAAAAAGCGGGGCTGAAACGGGTGACGGTCAGCCTGGATTCCCTGGATGACGAGCGTTTCAAAGCGATCAACGGCAGAGGTGTCTCCGTCAGCAAGGTGCTGGCCGGAATTGAAGCGGCGAAAGAGGCTGGACTCGGCGTCAAGATCAACATGGTCGTCCAAAAAGGGGTAAATGAAAAGGATATTTTGCCGATGGCCCGCTATTTTAAAGAAAAAGGCCATATTTTGCGGTTTATAGAGTTTATGGATGTCGGAAACACAAATGAATGGAACCGTCAGTCAGTGGTGACAAAAGCGGATATCATCCGGATCATCAATGAAGACATGCCGGTTGAACCGATCGACCCTAACTACAAAGGAGAAGTCGCCAAACGGTACCGATACGTGGACGGCTCAGGAGAAATCGGTTTTATCTCTTCTGTATCCGATGCTTTTTGCAGCACATGCAACAGAGCAAGACTATCGGCGAAAGGCGAGCTTTTCACATGTCTTTTCGCATCAAGCGGGTTTGATTTAAGAACCCTGATCAGAAGCGGGAAGACCGATCAGGAGCTGGCTGAGGCGATCAGCACCGTTTGGCGGAATCGCGATGATCAGTATTCGCTCGACCGCGCTCTTTCAAAAGCGGCTCCGCGGAAAAAGGTTGAGATGTCCTATATAGGAGGATAATTGACTGCTTTTGGGAAGGCCGTCCATTGAAAAGATGGGCGGTTTTTTCATGCTCCGGAGGTATGTTTGACTTGCATATTGACAGGTTTGATACGGGGGAAAAGCGGAAACTTTTTAAAAAACATGGCCTGAAACAGAAAGGATGATTGAATGTTCGGACTGCAGGATATTGTCAAGTTCTTCTGGTCGTTCTTAATCGTTTTTCCCGCCGTGTCGGTGCTTCATGTCTTGGGCCACAGCGTCATGGCGGTGTTGTTCGGCGGGAAATCTTCGCTTGAAATCGGGATGGGCAAAAAATTGCTAAAAATCGGCCCCGTGCAAATCAGAAGTGTTTACTTCATGGATTCCTTCTGCAAATACGGAGATCTAAAATACGATAACCGTTTTACGAATGCGATGATTTATGCCGGCGGATCACTGTTTAACTTAATGTCTATTTTTATTATCAATTTGCTTATTATCAAAGACATCATACCCGAAAATATTTTTTTCTACCAGTTTGTTTACTTTTCAACCTATTATGTATTTTTTGCTTTGATTCCCGTGAGATATTCCGAAAATCATCTTTCTGATGGAATGGCAATTTATAAAGTGCTGAGGTATGGGGAGAAGTACGAGATTAATAACTGAGCATGCCGGCTGCGGGCATATCCCGGAGCCGGCGTTTTTCAGACATGCATCATGTCTTCAGGCAGCTTCTTTAGCTTTCGAACGGATTCGATGAATGTTTCCAAAGGATCACAACCGCTAAAATATTGAAATGCTTCTCGATCCCCGTTGTTCATCACGACGAGATGATCGCCTCTTGTTACCAGCCCTTTTTCGCGGCGAAACGAGGAGATGGTATCATAGCGGATGTCAAGGTGAAAAGGGGCGCCAAACAGAGAAGAGTAAAACATGAGCCGCCTGTCAGTGGCCGCAAGCACGCCTCTGTAAGGAGTGTAACGTGCAGACAGTCTCGCGTTATAAGCGCAAAGAATAATAGATCTGATCTCTTCATTCGGCTCAAGCCTGGTATGCAAAGCTGCTTTTCCTTCTGCTATCTCTTTCATTGAAAAACACTCCTTTCATCAGTAAATACGAAAGAGCCTGTGAAAAAGTTCCGAAGTGAGACGTGAGGGTGATTTGAAAAAAATTTTATTTATTCTTATGATCATTAAGGATATGATAAGAGTTGACAAAAAACTTCCCCTGTAACTATAATAATTACATCGGTGGTGAAAACTTATGGTGAACACCCGTCTTTCAGTGGCCATTCATATTTTGTCTTTAATCGCCGCAAATCCGCGGGAATCTTCGGAAATGATCGCCGGGAGCGTCAATACGAACCCGGTTGTGATCAGGCGCATGATCAGCCAGCTCAAAAAAGGCGGTATTCTGACGTCGCGGCCGGGAGTGGCCGGGGCAACCCTGAAAAGAGATCCTGAAGATATATCTCTGCTGGATATTTACCGCGCGGTTCAGCCACAAGAAGAATTGTTTGCGATTCATGACAAGCCGAATCCAAACTGCCCGGTTGGAAGACAAATTCAAACAACGCTTGACCAAACGTTTCACAGCGTTCAGCAGGCGATGGAGAACGAATTGGCCAGCAAGTCTCTTAAAGACGTCTTAACTCATCTCTTTTAAACAAGAGATGATGTTTCATCATCAACATGTAACTAATTTTGTTACAAATAATCAAATTATTGGAGGAAGCGATTATGAAAATCGGTATTATCGGTGCAAGCGGTAAAGCGGGCAGCATGATTTTAAAAGAAGCGTCAGAAAGAGGACACGAAGTGACGGCAATTGTCAGAAGTGCGTCAAAAGTGGCGGACAGCGGTACAGCTGTCGTTGAAAAAGACATTTTCAACCTGACAGCGGCAGACATCAAAGGACTGGATGTTGTCGTCAATGCATTCGGCGCGGCTCCAGGGCAGGAGCATCTCCATGTTGAAGCTGGAAGAAAGCTGATTGAATTGTTTAAGCAGGTTCCTGAAACAAGATTAATAGTTGTAGGCGGGGCAGGCAGCCTTTATGTTGATAAAGAAAAAACAACCCAGCTGTACGATACGCCTGAGTTTCCTAAAGAATACTTGCCGACGGCTAAAAATCAGGGGCAGAACCTTCAGGATTTGAAAGAAGCGGGCGGACTAAAATGGACGTTCATCAGCCCGGCGGCATTTTTCAACCCGGAAGGAAAGCGGACAGGTTCATATCAAAAAGGTCAGGAAAACTTCATCGTAAACACCGCCGGAGAAAGCTACATCAGCTATGCAGACTATGCTATTGCAGTGGTGGACGAGGCTGAAAAAGGCGAGCATATCAATGAGCGTTTCACCGTTGTCGGAGAAGCCGAATAATAAAAGCCTGTCTCGGTCAATTCCCGAGACAGGCTTTTGATCATCATTCGTAATAATAAGGATCGTATCCGCTGTGTAAATCGGTAAGAATACCTAAAAAGATCAGGAAGAAAAAGGCGACTATGCATAAAATGAAGATCACAATATTGGATAGTAAGAAGAAAAATTGCCATTTCATAAACTTCACATAGTTATCAAGCAAGGCTTCATGCGGTTCTTGCGGCATGTCATCACTCATTTTCTGAGCGGCGTTTGCCGATTTTAGAAGGTAGATCCCCGAAAAAATCATCAGCACACCTGGAGCGGCTCCGATGATAAGCAAAGAAATTCCGAAAAAGGCATAGATGCCTCCGCCGATAATCATAAAAACCCCGGTTATTTTTCCCCATTTTGCAATCGCATCAAGCGATTTTTTCATGCTGTCTGTCATTTCCAAAATAAGAATTCACGCCTTCCCTGTAAATATAGTAATTTCTCTATAGTTATACACTAGGCAAAAAGATATTGAAATGATAAGTATTGATTTTTTATTATATTTTAAAGTGTACATTGGGCAGATGGCCGCTCTGACAACATTATTCCACAATAAAAGCGACTGTGTTATAGTAAATCGTAAGAATCATATCAGCAATAAGTGATGTGAAATGCACCTTGCAAACTGGTATTTTGTGCCGGACCAGAACCCCGCAACCAATTTACCATATTGTTTTAGGGGCATTTTTATTTTTGTGATATTACTGGTGTTAAGAAAGGCGGTTTTTCTATGAAATCTTCTTATTTCTATCGTCTCTTACAAATCGATCATATAAGAAAGCCCGGCGATCTTCCGGATGAACAGCAGCTGGCAGACTCTTTCGTTTTGATCTTTCACTTGAAGGGTGAAGGGAGAATCGATATACAGGCATCAGGCAGGCCGCTCCAAAAAGAAACGCTGTATATTGTTCCGCCTTATGAAACATTCGGAATCACAGCTTCAACAGCTGAAATCAGCGGGTATCTCATCAGGCTGCAGCCCTACAGCTATGACGACCGCCGCCTGACGCTTGAAGCAGACACCGACCCTGACGCTTTTTCCGAACTTCAGATGATGAATGTCCATTCTGTCGGAAATCTGGCTTCCCGCCTTCAGGAACTTTCCGCCTTATGGCCGGCTTCTTCAGCGCTCCAGGAGCTGAAATGCCAAGCAGACCTGCAGCAGCTTTTGTACGATATCTATTCGGCTAAACTGACTCATCCCGAAAACACCGCATCAGCCATAGGAAAAACAAAGGAGTATATTGAAGAGCATTCAGATGCACACCTGACGCTTGATCAACTCGCGCAAATGGCCGGAATCAGCGCGAAGCATTACAGCGAAACGTTCAAAAAGCTGTACGGTCGAAGCGTGACAGAGTTTATCACTGAGACGAGGATGACGAAAGCGAAGCAGCTGATGGCGAAAGCAACCTACAAGCTGAGGGAAATCTCAAGCCAAATCGGGTATCAGGATGAATTTTATTTCAGCAGGACATTTAAGAAGCATACTGGTTTATCCCCGACCGTTTATATGAAAAAAAGGCGCAGGAAACTGGCGGCCTACGGCCAGAATACGATCGGACAGCTTATACCGCTTCACCTCATTCCTTACGCCGCTTCCCTGCATCCGAAGTGGACATCGTATTACTATAAGCATTACGCGGCAGATATTCCGATCCATCTGAGCGCTTACCGCTTTCACGAGCCGTGGGAAGAAAACCTGCGGACATTGTCATCGGCTGCCCCTGAGCTCATTATCAGCATGGACAGCGTGTCTCACGAGGAACGGGAACAACTCCAGTCGATCGCCGATGTTTTCTTTTTGCCTTCACAGGAACAATGGAGAAGGCATTTTATGCTGACCGCATCCCATTTGGATGAAGAAGCGGAGGCTCAGAAATGGCTGCTGTCTTACCAGCGTCTCACCGAGACCGCGAAAGAAACGCTTTATCCGATCTGCGGACGCCGAAGCTTTTTGTTTTTGCGCCTGCATAAACACGAGATTTATCTGGCGCATAACCGCTCTGTTCAAGATGTATTTTTCGGCGACCTTGGCTTTGAATCGGCTGTATCGCTGAAAGAACCGACTGACCGGTCCGTGTCGATCGAAACGATCGCGGCATATCAGCCGGATATCATCATGATTTTCGTTTTTAAAGAGCCCGAGACGCTGGCATTCTACCGGGAGCTGCAGCAGTCGGCTGCATGGCAGGATTTGAAAGCGGTGCGGCATCACCGGGTGTATCAGGTGAATTCGGATCCTTGGCGGGAATACTCCGCATGCAGCCATGAACGAATCATTCGCCAGGCGGTTCGGCTCTTGTCCGGAAAAAATCCATTTTAATTGCCGGATATTATCCATGGTGTTATCGGAGAGGCTTACCTATAATTTTAATTGATAATAGTTATCAATTAAATCAGGGGGTCTCAGTCAGATGAGAAAAATATCAATCTTATTATTTATTCTCCTTCTTGCGTTTAGCGCAGCGGGATGCGGGAACAGCAAAGAAAAGGCGGGCGGCGATGGCAAGAGCACAGCGTCAGCTGAGAAGAGCATCGAGTACCTCGATCATACATACAAGGTGAAGATCCCGGCCGAACAAATCGTCATTACGGGAAGCGTGGAATCGATGGAAGATGCCAAGCTTCTGGATGTTCACCCAGCCGGTGCCATTTCCTTCTCCGGAAAGTTCCCGGACCTGTTTAAGAGCATTACTGACAAAGCAACCGCTGTCGGCGAAAAAATGGAGCCGAACCTGGAGAAAATCCTTGAGCTGAAACCGGATGTCATCCTGGCTTCAACGAAATTTCCCGATAAAGTGGTGAAAAAACTCGATAACATCGCGACGACGATTCCTGTTTCCCACGTTTCTTCAAACTGGAAAGACAATTTAAAGCTGCTGGCTGAACTGACAGGCAAAGAAGATAAAGCGAAGCAGATTATTTCGGATTATGAAGCAGACCTTAAGGAAGCTAAAACAAAGCTTGAGAAAACGGCAAAAGATACAAAAGCGCTCGTAGTCAGAATCAGAAAAGGCAATGTCTTTATCTATCCGGAAGACGTATTCTTCAATTCCACATTATACGGTGAGCTCGGCTTCACAGCTCCAAAAGAAGTCAAGGCGGCAAAAGCCCAGGAGTTAGTTTCTTTAGAAAAACTGAGCGAAATGAATCCGGACTATATGTTTGTCCAATTCTCAGACGATGAGAATGCCGACAATCCGAATGCGCTGAAAGATCTAGAGAAAAATCCAATTTGGAAAAGCATTTCTGCAGTGAAAAATGACCGTGTATTTGTCAATGCTGTAGACCCGCTTGCGCAGGGCGGCACGGCATGGAGCAAGGTTGAATTTTTAAAGGCTGCAGCTGAGAAATTAGCGCAGAACAAATAGAAAAGGTTCCTTGAGCTATGCATTCAAAGCAAATGACCCGCGTCATTATGATCGCCGCTCCGTTTGCCATACTGCTGTCTGTTTTTCTATCGGTATGTTACGGTGCAAAACAGCTTGAGCCCGAGGTGATTTTTTCGGCGCTGCTGCATTTTGATCCGGGCAACACAGATCATCAAATCATTTGGCATTCCCGCCTTCCGCGCGCTGCCGGCGCTCTTTTAATCGGAGCGGCGCTGGCGGTGTCCGGTGCGCTTATGCAGGGTGTCACCCGAAATTACTTGGCTTCCCCGTCGATTATGGGCGTTTCCGACGGGTCAGCGTTTGTGATCACGCTGTTGATGGTGGTGATTCCGGGTTCATCCTCTCTGGAGATGATGGGCTATTCGTTTATCGGATCAGCCGTCGGCGCCGGCCTTGTCTTCGGTCTCGCCTCGGTGATTCCAAACGGTTTTATGCCGGTTCAACTTGCCATAATCGGGACGGTAACAAGCATGCTGCTCAGCAGTCTGTCTGCGGCGATATCGATTTACTTTCAAATTTCCCAGGACGTCAGCTTCTGGTACAGCGCGAGGCTGCATCAATTGAATCCCGAGCTGCTGAAGTATGCCGTGCCGTTTTTTGTGATCGGCATCATTCTGGCGCTCTCTCTCAGCAAAAAAGTGACAGCTTTATCATTGGGGGACGACATTTCCGAAAGCCTCGGCCAGAAAAAGCAGGCCGTCAAATGGACAGCGATGGCAGCGGTCGTCGTTCTGACAGGCTGCTCCGTCGCCATGGCGGGAAAAATTGCTTTTGTCGGACTGGTCGTGCCGCACATTACGCGTTTTCTCGTCGGATCGGATTACAGCCGGCTGATCCCGTGCTCCTGCGTTCTCGGCGGCGTTTTTTTGACGCTGGCCGATCTTCTCAGCCGGCTGATCAACTATCCGTTTGAGACACCGATTGAAGTCGTTACTTCGGTGATCGGCGTTCCTTTCTTCCTTTATTTGATCAAAAGAAAAGGAGGGGAGCAGCGTGCCTAAAAAGGTTGCAGTCATCTATGCTGTTTTTATTGTGCTGATTCTCACAATCTGTTATCTCAGCATAACAGTAGGATCGTTTGCCGTACATCCGGCTGAGCTGTTATCAACATTGCTTCACATCAACCCGAATGAGCAATACGCCATTCTCCTGTTTGAGCTGCGTCTTCCAAGGATTGTGACGGCAGCACTCGTGGGTCTTGGGCTCGGCATTGCCGGTTCCGTCATCCAGGCGATGACAAGGAACGGACTGGCTGACCCGGGAATCCTGGGGATTAATGCAGGTGCGGGGGCGGCGATCGTCGGCTACATGCTGATCTTTCAAGGCCAGACCGAAACGACAAGCCTGCTCGCTGCAATGGGGATGCCATTCTTCGGCTTGATCGGGGGCATTTTGGCGGCAATATTCATTTTTATCTTTGCCTGGCACGGCGGCAACTTGGATTCGGGCAGGATTATTCTCGTTGGAATCGCGATTAATTCGGGTTTCAGCGCTGTTTCGCTGTACCTGTCATTGAAGATGAATCCGAATGACCACGAAATGGCCATGGTTTGGAAAAACGGAAGCATCTGGTCGGCGAATTGGACGTATATTCAAGCGGCACTGCCGTGGCTGCTGCTTCTCATTCCATTCCTGCTGACAAAGTCCGGCCTGCTCGATACCATTCGCTTTCATGAAGATACGGTGAAGAGTCTCGGCGTATCCGCGAATGTTGAAAAAGTAGTGCTGCTAACGGCTTGTGTCGGCATCATCAGCGCCTGTGTGGCTATCTCGGGGAGCATGGCATTTGTCGGCCTGATTGCTCCGCACATTTCGCGGAGGCTCGCCGGCGTCCTGCACCGCCACTCATTGCTGTTAAGCGGATTGATCGGGATGTTTCTCGTATTGTGCGCCGATTTTGCCGGAAAGCTGCTGTTCCAGCCGTCCGAGGTGCCGGCGGGTATCATTCTTGCCATTTTCGGTGTGCCGTACTTCTTATTTTTACTGTTTAAACAAAAAAAGACGGTTCATTAGACGGTTTTTAGCTCTACAAAGAGGGGAAGGGAGAATGACATGGCTCAAGAAAAACTTCAGCAGTCTGTCAATGCTGCTGAATGTATTCCGGTGGCGATACCGGGGACAGAACAGCGGTGCATGCGTTCTCCGGATGGGAGTCGCACATACCGGATTTTTATTGCGAAACCATTTGGGGAAAAGCCGCCCGCAGGATATCCCGTGATTTATCTGCTTGACGCCAATTCCGTGTTTGGAACGATGGTGGAGGCATTGCGGATGCAGTCGCGCCGTCCCGATAAAACCGGCGTCGTGCCGGCCGTTATCGTCGGCATCGGCTA
The DNA here is from genome assembly GCF_014042035.1 of Bacillus haynesii. Classification (NCBI taxonomy): domain Bacteria; kingdom Bacillati; phylum Bacillota; class Bacilli; order Caryophanales; family Bacillaceae; genus Bacillus; species Bacillus haynesii. Next base: position 3,503,526 of record NZ_CP059494.1, read on the forward strand.
TGAAACCGACGCTCCCTTTGACCGGGGGCGGTATTACGATTTTACTCTGCCGGATTCGGGCGCTGAGCTGCCCAGGAGACCCGATGGAGCAGACTGGCCTGAGCCGGGCGGGGCGAAAGCTTTTCTGTCCTTCATCGAACAGCAGTTAAAGCCGGAGATCGAACATGAATTCCAGATTGATATGAAAAGGCAGGCGATTTTCGGTCATTCCCTTGGCGGACTTTTTGTTCTGCAGACCCTGTTTACAAAACCGGCCCTATTTCAAACATATATCGCCGGCAGCCCGTCCATCCATTGGCATCCGTCATTTTTTGATGAAGAGCATGACTTTATATCGAAATTGCAAGAAGCGGATGGCGATGTAAAGGTATTGCTTGGGGCCGGAGAGCTTGAAAAGACGCATAAAAGCGGGATGAACGACAATGCAAAAAGGCTGGCCGACCGCTTGGCCTCCTTGGAAAACCAGGGGGTTCGCGCGGAATACCATGAATTTAAAGGGGAAGGTCATATATCGGTTCTGCCTGTGTTAATCAGCAGAGCGCTCCAGTTTGTCTTCAAGCCTGATTGACAGCGGGGCGCTTCCGGCGCCCCGAGCTTTAAAAAAGATAAGAATGGATAACAGATAATATACCATGAGCATTGATACGGATAAACAATCGAAAACGATTTGACCGTTTGCATTTATTGGTATATTATATTTTTAAACGATAATGATTATCATTATCAATTAGAATTTTAGCCGGCAGAGACTTTTTAAGACTCGGGCGCTGCCGCTTTTTAGAAAGGAAATGATAAGAGTGAAAGGCAAGGTTGCTTTGGTGACTGGGGCTTCGCAAGGAATCGGCAAAGAAGTGGCCCTGTCGCTTGCTGAACGCGGGGTGTTTGTTGCAGCAGCTGATCAAAATCGAAAAGGGCTGCTTGAACTTGAAGCCGAACTTGAACAAAAAGACCTGCAGGGTTCCGGTTTTGCCGCGGATGTGGGCGGCAGTGCCGCCGTCGAGCAGCTTATCGCCCATGTTGAACGCGAGATCGGTCCGATAGACATGCTTGTCAATGTAGCCGGCGTTCTCAGAACAGGTCTGATCCATTCATTGAGTGATGAAGATTGGGAGAAGACGTTCAGCGTCAACTCCACCGGGGTTTTTAACGTATCGCGTGCCGTCGCCCGCCGGATGATTCCGCGCAGGACTGGAGCGATCGTGACTGTCGGATCAAATGCGGCCGCTGTGCCGCGGATGCATATGGCCGCCTACGCGGCCTCCAAGGCTGCTGCTTTAATGTTTACGAAATGTCTCGGCCTTGAACTTGCCGAGTACAACATCCGCTGCAATATCGTATCGCCCGGATCAACGGATACGCCGATGCAGCGGTCGCTATGGCAGGGTGAGGAAGCTGCGCAAGGCGTCATTGAAGGATCGCTTGAAACATTCAAAACGGGAATCCCGCTCGGAAAATTGGCTTCGCCGGCAGATATTGCAGATGCTGTAGTATTTTTGCTGTCTGACGGGGCTCGTCACATTACGATGCACGATTTGCGCGTCGATGGCGGAGCAACGCTTGGAGCCTGATTCAATCTAAAGGAGGTTTTAATGATGATAGAACGTCATGTCGTGTCAGAAGCGCTTGCAGATCAGCTGTTAAAGCAATATCAGGCCGGTGCTTCATTCTTTTTCTCTTCCCCTGAGCGGACCATTCTGGCGGAAGGTGTCTTGGCTTCTGTTTCTCAAACGGAAGAGCAAAGCCTTGCGCAGCGGGCAGAGGAAGTTCTGAAAAAAGCTAGGGAGAACGGGCAGAAAAACCCGATTGTGGTCGGAGCTGTGCCGTTTGATGATGCAAAGCCGGCGCAGTTAACCGTGCCGGTCGAAGCGTGGCATGCAGGGCCGCTGACATGTGAAGAAGATGGTAAAGAGGAGCCTGAACCTGCCCTGTACCCTTATGATATCGAGCAGATTCCAAGCCCGGAAGCGTATATGACCGGGGTCAGACAAGGATTGGCAGGTATAGCAGCAGGAGAATTCAGCAAGATCGTCCTTTCCCGGTCATTGCTGCTGACCTCGCCGATCAAAGTCGATATCGGTCAATTGCTGCGAAATCTTGCCCGCCGCAATACAAGCGGGTACACCTTCGCCGTTGACTTAACCGGGCAGACATCTGAAGCGCCTCGTACCACTTTGATAGGCGCAAGTCCCGAGCTGCTTGTATCGCGGTCCGGGTTCCGCGTTACGGCAAATCCTTTAGCAGGCTCAAGACCTCGGAGCGATGATCCCGAAGAAGATCGAAGACGGGCGGCTGAACTGCTTGCTTCTCCTAAAGACCGTCACGAACATGCGGTCGTTGTCGAAGCGGTTGCTTCCGCGCTCAGGCCGTTTTGCCGAAAGCTGGAGGTGCCGGAACCGTCTCTCATCAGCACGCCGACGATGTGGCATCTTTCAACGGAATTGAAGGGAGAGCTTACAGACCTTTCTGTATCATCATTGGAGCTCGCCTCTGCCCTTCACCCGACGCCCGCTGTCTGCGGCACGCCAACGAATGCGGCGAAAGAAGCGATTAAACAGATTGAGCCGTTTGACCGCGGGTTTTTCACAGGTATGGTCGGCTGGTGCGACGCGGAAGGTGACGGAGAATGGGTCGTAACGATTCGCTGTGCTGAGGCGGAGGAACACGCGTTGCGGCTGTACGCAGGAGCCGGAATTGTCGCCGGGTCGAAGCCTGAAGACGAACTTGCCGAAACGTCTGCAAAGCTTCGGACAATGCTTCTTGCAATGGGAATGAACAGTGAATAACGGAGGGATAAAAGATGTTGAAAGGATGCCCGACATGGCCGAAGGAGTTTGCGGATAAATATCGGAAGGAGGGATGCTGGCGAGGTGAAACATTTGGAGGAATGCTGAGGGAGCGGGCTGAAAAATACGGCAGCCGCATTGCCCTTACATACGGAGATACCCATTTAAGCTATCGTGAATTAGACGAGAGAGCTGACTCTTTGGCTGGCGGTCTATTAAAGCTTGGGATCAAAAAAAATGATCGCGTCGTTGTCCAGCTGCCGAATATCATCGAGTTTTTTGAAGTTTGCTTTGCGCTCTTCCGGATCGGAGCTCTGCCTGTCTTTGCGCTTCCATCGCACCGGCATAGCGAGATCACGTATTTTTGCGAGTTTTCTGAAGCTGCTGCCTACATTATTCCCGATCGTCACGCAAGGTTTGACTACCGCAAGCTGGCAAGGCAGGTAAAGGGAAAGCTGCGAGGGCTTCGTCATGTCATTGTCGCCGGCGAACCGGAGGAGTTTGAAGCGCTGGCGGGCCTTTATGATCAGCCGGCACCTCCACAAAACGTCCATTCAGAAAATGTCGCCTTTCTTCAGTTGTCAGGGGGAAGCACAGGTCTGTCCAAACTGATCCCGAGGACACATGATGATTATATTTACAGCTTGAGGGTCAGCGCAGAGATTTGCAGGCTCGATCACAACAGCGTGTATCTTGCCGCTCTCCCGATCGCTCACAATTATCCGCTCAGTTCGCCGGGAGTGCTCGGTACGCTGTATGCGGGAGGCCGAGTCGTCCTTGCGTCAGGAGGCAGCCCGGATGAAACCTTCCCTCTGATCGATAAGGAGAGGGTAACGATCACGGGACTAGTACCGCCGCTGGCGCTAATCTGGCTTGAAGCTGCTCCGTCACGCCGGGACGACTTGTCAAGCCTCCAGGTCCTTCAAGTCGGCGGAGCGAAATTCAGTGCCGAAGCTGCCAGACGCGTCACATCGGTGTTTGGCTGCAAACTGCAGCAGGTTTATGGCATGGCAGAAGGTCTGGTCAACTATACCAGACTTGATGATCCTGAAGACACGATCGTTCACACCCAAGGCAGACCGATGTCTCCGTTTGACGAGATTAAAATTGTGGATGAAGAAGGACGCGAACTTGGACCCGGACAGACCGGGGAGCTGCTGACTAGAGGTCCTTATACAATCCGCGGCTATTACAAGGCTGAGGAGCATAATGCGAAAGCGTTCACTGAAGACGGATTTTACCGTACGGGAGACTTGGTCAAAGTCAACTCATCAGGCTATTTGATTGTTGAAGGACGAGCTAAAGACCAGATTAACAGAGGCGGGGAGAAGGTTGCCGCGGAAGAAGTGGAAAACCACCTGCTCGCACATCCGGCCGTACTCGATGCAGCGGTTGTCTCAATGCCGGATCAATTTCTCGGCGAAAGATCGTGTGCATATATTATCCCTCGCGACGCTGCACCGACTCAGGCTGAATTGCAATCGTTTTTGAGAGAAAGGGGCCTTGCAGCCTACAAAATACCCGATCGGGTGGAAATGGTTGAAGCATTCCCGCAGACAGGCGTAGGAAAAGTCAGCAAAAAAGAACTGCGTACAGCGATTGCTGAAAAAATGTCTGCAGCTGAGAATGTCAGATGATAAAAAAATGAGAGGATGTGATTTGATGGCCATTCCTGCCATCTTACCGTACCAAATGCCAGAAGCATCAAATATGCCGAAAAACAAGGTGTCATGGACTCCTCATCCGAAGCGTGCTGCCCTTCTCATCCATGACATGCAGCAATATTTTCTCAACGCTTACCGTTACGGCGAGTCTCCGGTAACAGATCTGCTTGCTAATATCAAGAAGCTTCGGAAGCGATGTGCCGAGCTTGGCATACCGGTTATTTTCACGGCTCAACCAGGCGCCCAGACACCGGAAGAAAGGGGGCTTCTCCAAGACTTTTGGGGACCCGGAATCGGTCCTGATCCCGATGAGCAGAAGATCGTGGATGAGTTGAAACCGAATGAAGACGACATCGTTCTGACAAAGTGGAGGTACAATGCTTTCAGAAAAACCAACCTTTTAGGTGTGCTAAAGGAACAAGGTCGGGATCAGCTCATCATCACCGGGATCTATGCCCATATCGGTTGCCTGATGACGGCATGTGATGCGTTTATGCAAGATATTGAAACGTTTTTTGTCGGCGATGCGGTGGCAGATTTCTCATTAAAGCATCATGAAATGGCCATCACATACGCAGCTGACCGCTGCAGCGTCACAATCACTGCGGAACAGCTTCTGAGCCAACTGAAAGATGACGGAAGCGATGAACACGCAAAAGAAAGCTCTCACGCACTGACAAAACAGATCATTCGCGAACAGGTTGCATCGCTTCTTCTTGAATCGCCGGAAAAGATAAGCGACAGCGAAAATTTGATTTACAGGGGACTTGATTCCGTGAGAATCATGAGCCTCGCAGAGCGCTGGCGCCGAGCCGGGCGGGAGGTATCATTTGTGGAGCTTGCGGAGGACCCTTCGATTGAAAACTGGTGGAGACTGTTGTCCTCTTCTAAAGAAGCACCCTTGCCAAATGCAGACTATCAATGAAGGAGGTCACCTTAATGCTTGAATGTCAACATAACCGAAAGCCATTATCAGGAGCGCAAGCCGGCATTTGGTTTGCTCAGCAGCTTGATCCGGAAAATCCGATCTACAATACAGCTGAATACGTTGAAATTAAAGGCCCGCTTGATCAAGAGCTTTTCGAGAAAGCGCTGCGCCATGTCATTAAAGAAGCTGAATCACTGCATGCCAGATTTGGAGAAGATCAAGACGGACCGTGGCAAGTGATCGTTCCGTCGCCAGATTTTCCGCTTCATTACATTGATGTCAGCTCAGAAACCGATCCGGAACAGGCGGCTAAAAGCTGGATGAAGGATGATCTTTCCTGTCCGGTTGATCTGACTTGCGGCCCGCTTTTTACAGAAGCGCTTTTCAAAGCTGCGCAAGATCATTACTTCTGGTATCAACGAACTCACCATATCGCAACAGACGGGTTCAGCTTTACATTGATCGCCGAGCGGCTGTCAAAAATATATACCGCATTGATGCAGAACAAATCGATTGACCAGAGTGGAGCCTTTGGCTCCCTCGATTTGATTTTCGCGGAGGAAACGGCTTACCTTGCATCAGAACAGTATCAGGAGGATCGGCGATTTTGGCTAGAGCGTTTCAGCGATGAACCGGAGGTGGTCAGTCTTGCCGAAAGGGCGCCGCGCACCTCTTCAAGTTTTCTTCGCAGGTCTGAATACCTGCCAAGTGAGCATGCTGATCGTCTTCTGTCTGCCGCAAGCAGAATGGGGGCAACTTGGCACGAAACCGTGATGGCAGCAGCCGCAATTTATGTTCATCGCCTGACTGGGGCAAATGACGTCGTTCTCGGGATGCCGATGATGTGCCGCCTCGGGTCAGCCGCTCTCCATATTCCGGGAATGGTCATGAATCTCCTTCCGCTTCGGATTGGCATGCAGCCGGAAATGAGCGTAGGAGAGCTAGTCAAGCAAATCTCAGCGGAGATGATGAAGCTGCGGCGCCATCAGCATTACCGCCACGAAGAACTGCGCCGGGATCTCAAGCTGCTTGGCGAAAACCAGCGGCTGTTCGGTCCGCAGCTTAATTTGATGCCTTTTGAGAACCGCTTGAATTTTGCCGGCTGTCAAGGCATCGTGCATAATCTTGCCACAGGACCTGTGGACGATCTGTCAATCAACATTTACGGCCGCCCGGACGGAGGCGGATTAAAAGTAAACATGGATGCAAACCCTGCTGTTTATCATGCGGATGAACTTGAACATCACGCTCATCGTTTTCTTACTCTTCTGAAAACGATTGCCGATTGCGAACAAACTCAGCCGGTGGGGACGTTGGACATTCTTCTCCCGGAAGAACGCGCTCAAATATTGATCGAATGGAATCTAACAGAACACGTTCTTCCCAATGAGAGTCTTCCGCAACGATTTGAAAGGATGGCGAAGGAGTGCCCTGAATCTCCGGCAGTTGTTTGCAATGATGAGGTTCTCACCTATTCTGAATTAAATAAAAGGACAAATCAACTGGCTCATCTGCTGACCAATCAGGGGGCGAAACCCGAGACATTCGTTGCTTTGGCGTTGCCGCGCTCAGCGGAAATGGTTATCAGCATGCTCGCCGTTCTCAAGACTGGAGCGGCTTATTTACCTATAGACCCCGATTATCCAGCTGACAGGATCGAGTATATGCTCAACGATGCACAGCCGTTGCTTGTCATCACCAGCAAGGAAGCACAAGACACGATCAGTTCCCAAATGCCGAAGTTAATCCTCGATGAACAAACTGTTATGGAGAAAATCTCCGGCTGTTCTGAAGAAAATCCCGGCAGACAGACTTCCGGTGCTCAGCCGGCATATATGATTTATACGTCGGGATCAACCGGCAGGCCTAAAGGCGTGGTTGTACAAGCTGAAAGCTTATTCAATTTTTTGCTGTCAATGCAGGATATGTTCCTGCTTAATCAAGATGACCGACTGCTGGCCGTCACTACAATTGCATTCGACATCTCAGCACTCGAAATTTATTTGCCGCTGATCAGCGGGTCAGCAGTCGTTCTTGCCGAGAAGGAAACGGTACAAGATCCGTCCGCACTGGCCAAAATGATTGAAACATACGGAATCACAATGATGCAGGCTACACCGACCCTCTGGCATGCTTTGGCCTCAAGCGCCCCGGAAAAGCTCAAAGGTCTTCGTGCGCTTGTCGGCGGTGAAGCTTTGCAAGCGAGCCTGGCCCGGCAATTGCAGCAGCTCGGATGCACATTAACGAACCTTTATGGACCGACGGAAACAACGATTTGGTCTACAGCCGCCGCGCTGGAAGGCAACTGCACAGAACCTCCGGGGATCGGCCGTGCGATTTGGTATACGCAGCTGTATGTTCTAGACGCCGGATTGCAGCCCGTGCCTCCGGGAACGGCTGGAGAACTTTATGTGGCAGGAACAGGGGTAGCGCGCGGCTACTTGAACCGCCATGCTCTCACGGCTGAACGCTTTATTGCGAATCCATACGGGCCGCCTGGATCGCGGATGTACCGGACAGGCGACCTCGTACGCTGGCGCGAAGACGGGTCGCTTGATTATATCGGCCGTGCGGACCATCAGGTCAAAATTCGCGGATTCCGCATTGAAATGGGAGAAATAGAAGCGGTGCTTGCAAATCATCCGGTTGTTAAACAAGCTGCTGCTATCGTTCGTGAAGACCAGCCCGGTGACCCGCGTATATTTGCGTATGCCGTTCCCGCTTCGGGAGAAAGCCTTGATCCTGCCGAGCTTCGCCGCTACGTTGGTGAGACACTGCCCGACTATATGATTCCGTCTGCATTTGTCATACTTGATGAACTGCCGCTTACGCCGAACGGAAAGCTTGACCGCAAATCCCTGCCGGCTCCGGCGTTGAGTATGCATACAGGCGGACGCGAGCCAAGGACTCCGCAAGAGGAAATATTGTGTGATTTATTCGCTGAGGTGCTGGGGGTGCCGCGAGTCAGTATTGATGACAGCTTTTTTGATCTCGGCGGACATTCGCTTCTGGCAGGCAGGCTCGTCGGTCGTATTCGGGAAACGCTCAGCGTCGAACTCGGGATCGGCCGTTTATTCGATGAACCCACAGCCGCCGGACTTGCCAAACAGCTTGATCAGGCGCAGAGCGCCCGTCCGGCATTGCGTAAAAGAGAGCGCCGGCAGGAGATTCCGCTGTCCTTCGCCCAGCGGCGCCTATGGTTTTTGCACTGTTTGGAAGGACCGAGCCCGACCTATAATATTCCGGTTGTCGTTCATTTAACCGGAGGTTTGGACCAAGAGGCGCTGGCAGCCGCTCTGGGTGATGTGGCAGCAAGACATGAGCCGCTTCGAACAATTTTCCCGGATCAGCAAGGGACAACACACCAGCTGATATTGGAAGCGGATCAAGCGCGTCCCGAACTCGCTGTATCCCATGTCAGCGAACATGAGTTGGAAAAAGTTCTGGCTGAGGCCGTCCGGCACCGTTTCCATTTAGAAAAGGAACCTCCGTTTCGCGCCCAGCTATTCGTACTCGAACCGGACAAATTTGTTCTTCTTCTGCTTTTGCACCATATGGTTGGCGACGGCTGGTCTTTAATGCCGCTGACCCGTGATTTGGAAACCGCCTACAATGCGCGTTTGCATGGTGAGGCACCTGTTTGGGAGCCGCTTTCTATACAATATGCCGACTATGCCGTATGGCAGGAACATCTGCTTGGCAGTGAGAACAATCCGGACAGTCTGATTGCCAAGCAGCTCGAGTATTGGTCAAAGGCATTGGAACATCTGCCTGATCAGCTGGAGCTCCCGACTGATCACCCGCGTCCGTCGGAATCAAGCTACAGAGGCGGCACGATTGATCTCAGCATTGACGAACAGCTGCACGGCCGTCTGCTCGGTTTGTCCCGCAGCACCGGAGTCAGCATGTTCATGATATTGCAGTCGGCCCTTGCCGCACTGCTGACACGGCTCGGAGCAGGTCATGACATTCCGCTCGGCAGTCCGATAGCGGGAAGAAACGATGATGCATTAGGCGGAATTGTCGGATTGTTCGTTAATACGCTTGTGCTTCGAACGGATACATCGGGTAATCCAAGTTTTCGGGAGCTTCTGAACAGGGTTAGAAAAGTAAACCTTGCAGCATATGAGCATCAGGATCTTCCGTTCGAGCGCCTTGTTGAAGTGCTCAATCCTCGCAGGTCTAGAGCGAGACACCCGCTGTTCCAAATCATGCTCGCCTTTCAAAATACGCCTGAACCTGAGCTTCACCTTTCCGGCCTCAAGTCAGACATTGAAATTCGCAGCGTCGGCGCAGCCAAATTTGATTTGACGATTGAGCTTCGCGAACATCGAAAAGCGGACGGAACACCTGCAGGTATCGGTGGATTTCTGGAATACAGCACAGATTTATTTGAACGAAATACGGTTCAAACATTGGCGGAACGCCTTGTCACGCTGCTCGATTCAGCAGCAGACGACCCTGATCAGCCGATCGGAAGACTCGATATTCTCCTTCCAGCCGAACGTGAAAACATGCTGGCTGATTGGAGCAAATCGTCCAACAACGTACCTTGTTCATCTTTGCCCGTTTTGTTTGAAAAACAGGCGGCAAAAGACCCGGAAGCCGTTGCGGTTATTTGTGAAAATGACGCGCTCACATACGGAGAGCTCAATAAACTCGCCAACCGGCTTGCTCATTTCCTGATCGCCAAAGGGGTCGGTCCCGAACAATTTACTGCCCTGGCGCTGCCAAGATCTTTGGATATGGTTGTCGGATTGCTTGCAGTGCTGAAAGCTGGCGCGGCATATGTGCCTCTAGATCCGGACTACCCGGCAGAAAGGATAGCGTTTATGTTGAATGATGCACATCCTGCCTGCATTGTAACGAGTTCAGCGGTTGAATCAAACCTTTCTGTTCCCGGATCTGTTGAACGGATTGTACTTGATGATCCTTGTATACAAGAGGAGCTGAAAGGATGTGCTGCTGGGAATCCGAGTGATGCCGACCGCACCGCGCCTTTGCTGCCTCTTCATCCGGCGTATGTCATTTACACATCCGGTTCGACCGGAAAGCCGAAAGGGGTGGTCGTTCCGCATCAAAATGTCGTGCGGCTGTTCGGAGCGACTGACCAATGGTTCCATTTCGGTTCTGACGACGTTTGGACGATGTTTCACTCTTACGCATTTGACTTTTCGGTATGGGAAATTTGGGGAGCGTTGCTCAATGGGGGCCGGCTTGTCGTGGTGCCTCATACAATCAGCCGCTCGCCGGCCGAATTTCTCAATCTTCTTGTTCGCGAGGGAGTAACTGTGCTCAATCAAACCCCTTCCGCATTTTATCAATTGATGCAGGCTGATCGGGACAATGCTGAGACTGGAAAGCTCCTTTCTTTGCGTTTTATTATTTTTGGAGGGGAAGCGCTCGAGTTGAAGAGGCTTGAAGATTGGTATGAACGCCACCCGGATCATTTCCCGCGGCTGATTAATATGTACGGAATTACAGAAACGACTGTACATGTCAGCTATATTTCCCTCGATCAGCAGACTGCAGCACTTCAAGCGAACAGCCTGATCGGTCAAGGGATTCCCGATTTAGGTGTATATGTGCTTGATGAATACCTTGAACCGGTGCCCGCGGGCGTCACCGGAGAGATGTATGTATCCGGGGGCGGTCTCGCACGGGGTTACTTGGGCAGACCCGATTTGACGGCAGACCGCTTTGTCGCTGATCCGTTTGGTCCGCCGGGAACCCGGATGTACCGTACCGGTGATCTTGCCCGCAGGCGCCAAGACGGCTCTCTTGATTATATGGGGCGGGCCGACCAGCAGATCAAGATTCGCGGTTTCAGAATCGAACTCGGCGAGATAGAAGCAGTGCTTGTCCGCCATCACAGAGTGAATCAAGCTGCTGTAGTTGTAAGGGAAGACCAGCCCGGCGACAAACGCCTGATCGCTTACGTTGTCCCGGCGTCTGAAGAAGAAACCGATCCGGCTGAGCTGCGCCGGTTTGCAGCAGGCACTCTGCCGGAGTACATGGTGCCTTCCGCATTTGTGAAAATTGCAGAACTGCCATTGACTCCAAATGGCAAGCTGGATCGAAAAGCGCTGCCTGAGCCTGATTTTGCCGCGGCTGTTAAAGGGCGGGGGCCAAGAACACCGCAGGAAGAAATCTTGTGCGATCTTTTTTCAGAAATCCTCAATGTGCCGCGAGTTGGTATTGATGACGGATTCTTCGAACTCGGCGGGCATTCTCTGCTCGCGGTACAGCTGATGAGCCGCATTCGTGAAGCGCTCGGAGTCGAACTTGGCATCGGCGACCTGCTTGAAGCGCCTACTGTCAGCGGACTTGCTGAACGGCTTGAATCCGGCGGCAGGCAAAGTGCGCTGGATGTACTGCTTCCGCTGAGAACCGGAGGCAGTCAAGATCCCCTGTTCTGTGTGCACCCGGCCGGGGGACTCAGCTGGTGTTATGCAGGTTTAATGACGGCACTCGGCAAGGAATACCCGATATATGGCCTTCAAGCCCGCGGGATCGCAAGGCAGGAAGCGCTTCCTGATACGCTCGACGACATGGCAGCTGATTATATCCGGCACATTCGTACGATTCAGCCAACAGGCCCTTATCGTCTTCTCGGCTGGTCGCTCGGAGGGAATGTTGTGCATGCGATCGCAACTCAGCTGCAGGAACAAGGGGAAGACATATCGCTTCTTGTCATGCTTGATGCTTACCCGAATCACTTCCTTCCAATTAAAGATGCGCCTGATGAGCAGGAAGCATTGATTGCCCTCTTGGCATTGGGAGGATACGATCCGGACAGCCTTGACGGGGAACCGCTGAACCTTTCCAGTGCGATCGATATTCTGCGCCGCGACGGCAGTGCGCTTGCCAGCCTGGATGAGGCTGCGATCTTGAATTTAAAGGAGACGTATGTGAATTCCGTCCGGATTTTAAGGGAATATAAGCCCCGCGTCTTTCATGGCGATATCCTGTTTTTCAAATCAACCGTGATACCGGAATGGTTTGATCCGATCGATCCGGAGTCGTGGCTTCCTTATCTGAACGGAAACATTGATATTCATGATATGGATTGCCGGCATAAAGATTTGTGCCAGCCGGAGCCGCTGGCACAAATCGGACGTCAGGTTGCGGAAAAGTTGGACGACTTGAAAAAAGATACGGATAAGTAGGGAGAGATAACGATGACAAATCCTTTTGAAAATGAACACGGCACATATGTTGTGTTAATGAATGAGGAAGGCCAGTATTCACTCTGGCCCGCCTTCATTCATATTCCGGCAGGATGGGAGATTGTCTGCGGGAAAACGAGCCGCAGCGCCTGTATGGACTATATCAGCTCGAATTGGACCGATCTCTCGCCGAACAGCTTAAAACAGGCTGCAGAAGTACACGGCGGTCAGCAATGAATAGAAGGCCGTTCAATCAAAGGACGGTAGTCAGCATTGTATATGTAACGGCCATGTTTATGGCTGCAATGGATGCGAGTGTCATCAACATGGCATTGCCTGCCATCATGAACGAATTTCAAACATTACCGTCTGCTGCAGGCACAGTTAACATCGGATACTTAGTCAGCTTGGCGGTCTGTCTTCCCGCAGCCGGCTGGCTTGGGGACCGCTTTGGGACAAAGCGTGTTTTCCTAGCCGCACTTTCGATATTTACGGCTGCATCCGCATTATGCGGAATCGCTGACAATCTGGCGGCATTAAACGTATTTCGCGTGATCCAGGGAGCCGGCGGGGGGTTGATTACACCGGTGGGAATGGCGATCTTGTTCAGGACGTTTCCTCCGCATGAACGGGCCAAAATCTCGAGAGTTCTCGTTCTTCCGATTGCTGTCGCGCCTGCGGTTGGGCCGATCATCAGCGGGTTTCTGACAGATCAGCTGTCATGGCGCTGGATTTTTTACATTAATATTCCGATCGGGATGATCATTCTGCTGTTTGGCCTGTTGTATCTTCATGAACATTTGGAGCCGGAAGCGGGCAGATTTGATTGGCTTGGATTCCTTTTGGCGGCGCCGGGAATGGCCTTGGCAGTTTTTGCACTCAGCCAGGGGCCTGTGCGCGGCTCCAGCTCTCCGGATGTGCTTGCTTCAGGAGCCGGGGGAATGATTCTCCTCGTCATTCTCGTTTTTGTCGAGCTGAAGGCTGAGCATCCGTTGATTGAGCTGCGCTTATTGAAGGACCGGGTTTTTGGAATGATGAGCGTCATTTCGCTTTTGACAGCAGGCGGACTGCTTGGCATGCTCTATATATTTCCGCTGTTGTGTCAGGAAGCACTCGGCTACTCTGCGACCGATACTGCCCTGATCACGTTTCCCGAAGCATTAGGCTTGATGCTGGCATCCCAGCTGATGCCGAGGTCGTTGGCAAAGCTCGGGCCGCGGCGGGTTATTTCCGTTGCGCTGTTAGGTGCTGCAGTGCTGTTTGGGCTGCTGAGCCTGACTGGATACGGGTCAAATCTCTGGCTTCTCAGGCTGCTGCTGTTTTTGGCGGGCTTCTTCCTGGGGCATGCGGTTGGTGCGGCGCAGGTTGTTTGTTTTGCCAACATTTCATCATCCTCAATGGGCCGGGCCACGACGCTGTTTAATGTACAAAACCGGCTCGGATCTGCTTTTGGAGTTGCCGTCATGTCGTGCGTCCTTGCCGTGCTCAGTCAGCCCGGCGCAGGCATAGAGCCTGATTTATCAGCCTACCGAACCGCTTTGCTCAGTGCAGCCGGCTTCCTCATAGCAGCATTTTTCATCGCACTCAAGCTCAAGGACGCTGACACAGGCCGCCAAATGGACAGGCATGCTGCAGCATCCAAAGGTGTGGCAGCTTCCGGTAAGTAAAGCAAAAATCCTCCCGTTTCCGGGAGGATTTTTTTAACAGCATGAATTGTACGCTATAAAATCGGCGACAGCAGGATCGAAATGGCTTCTTTGAAGCGGATCGATTTGCTTCTGTTTAAATATTCCTCAAAGGTCAGCTCCCTTGACACTTGCAGATCTTTTTCAAATGATAGGACAAGGCTTCTCGCAATTTCCTCATCATATAAAAAAGCATTGACTTCAAAATTGAGCTTGAAGCTTCGCATATCAATATTTGCCGTGCCGACCGATGAAATTTCTTCATCTACAACGATCGTTTTCGCATGGATAAACCCGTTATCGTAAATAAATACGGAGGCGCCGGCTTTTAAAAGTTCGCCGATGTAAGAATAGGTTGCCCAGTACACAAACGGATGGTCGGGTTTGTTAGGAATCATGATTCTGACGTCAACGCCGGATAGACAAGCGATCCTGAGGGCATCGAGCAGGCTTGCGTCCGGAATAAAATAAGGCGTCTGTATAAGAATGGACCGCTTTGCCGTTGATATCATTTTAATATAGCCGTTTTTAATCTGCTCCCATTCTGAATCGGGGCCGCTGGTGACGATTTGCATGCCGATGTTTCCGTGGGAATCGATGTCAGGAAAGTGGTTTGGCATATATGTAATGTCGTGATGGTGCGAGGCCTGATTCCAATCCAGGATAAAACGCGTTTGAATCGAATGGACCGCCGTTCCTTTGATTCTCAGGTGCGTGTCCCGCCAATAGCCAAAGGCCGGATTCAGACCGAGGTATTCGTCCCCGACATTAAATCCTCCGACATAGCCGATGACGCCGTCGATAATGACGAGTTTGCGGTGGTTGCGGTAATTCATGCGCAAATTGATAAACTTAAAGCGCGACGGGAAAAAGACTTCGACAAATCCTCCCGCCTTTTTCAGCTCTTTGAAAAAGCTTTTCCTGAGGCTTCTTGAGCCCAATTCATCATACAAAACGCGGACTTCAACGCCTTCTTTAGCTTTTTTGATCAACGCGTCCCGCAGCTTTTTGCCAATCTCATCGCCTTTATAAATATAATATTGAAGATGAATATGGTCTTTGGCGTTTTCAATGTCGCGAAGCAGTCTGTCGAATTTCTGGCGTCCGTCCGTTAACAGCTCGACCGCATTGTCTTCCGTAAAAACGGCGTGGTTATTCAGAATGTGCATATAAATCAAGTCTTTGCTGTCCGCCGTCGCTTTATTGCGAAATTCAAACTCGCGGTTTTTCAGCTTGGTCAGCTGCTGTTCCAATATTTTTTCCATCCCGATCCTCTTTCGGTCTTCCCATTGAAAAAGGTGATTCCTGCTCAAATTGTGGCCGAAGAGCAAATAAAGGATAAAACCGAGAACTGGAATAAAGAAGAGTACCAAGAGCCAGGCCCAGGAGGAGCTTGCATCCCGGCGTTCCCTAAAGATCACAACGATTGCCAATAGCGTGTTTAAAACTAATATAAAGCCGAGAAATATCGATGTGATGCTGATATTTTTAATAATATCCATATTGAACCTCACAAGACGGATTTGTATTTATACATTCCATTTATAACAGTTACTCCCCTTTCAAGCAACTATCTCATGTTATACGGGGCGGCAGCCGGAAAGTTTCTAAGAAAAAGGGAGGAAGGCAAAAAACTGTAAAACATGTTGGATCTAAGTTACGATATACATATAAAAAGCGTGATTTAATTAGCGGAACAACGCCTCTTTAACCAAAACGGGAGGGATTGATAATGGATATGGAACGTTTCCATCAAATGCCGGCCTTTATGAAAGAAGAAATGGATAACCTCAAGCGCGTGGCGGCGCCGTTCTTAAAGAAAAGGCTGATTTTTCTTTTTATCGCGATTCCGCTGCTTCTTGCTTCATTGGTTTATCTTTCCTCTTTTTGGGGCCAGGCTTCTTATGGAACCGATTCAATGATAAAAATCGGCTGCGCTGCCGCAGGTGCAGCTTTCGGTATGGCGCTGTTCAGAGAGTCGTCTTACCAAAAAAGAAATGTTCAGCAATCGGTGATGAAATATATATTGGAACGGATGCAAACAAGCGAAGTGCTTTCCGATGAACGGAAAAGCCGCTACGTTCGGGCGGTCAAAGAAGAGCCGTTTACTGTGATGAGAAGCTTTTTGGAATTTTTAAATGAAGAAGAGATCAGAAGGCGCAGGCTGGCTGAATGATTATGGAAAAAAGAGCTGCATGACAGCTCTTTTTTTCGTGCCATGATGATCAGGCTTCATTCAATTCTTTTCCTAATATTTTTAAATCGTACCGAATTCCGTCCATCTCGGCGATTCCGGGAAAGTGTCCCCACTCGGTAAAGCCGTATCTTTTGAAAAGCTTCATGCTCGGTTCATTGTGGGCGAAAATAAACGCCATTAAAGAACGGATTCCAAGCTTTGGAGCAGCTTCAAGCGCTTTTTCAAGCACCGCTGAACCCGCTCCTTTGCCGCGGTGGTCTTCATGAAGATAAATGCTGACTTCGGCAGTTTTGGCGTAGGCGGGCCTTCCGTAAAATGATTCGAAGCTGATCCAGCCGACGATATCCCGTTTTTCATTTTCCACAATATAAAGAGGCCTTGCCTCGGTATGGTTCAAAAACCAGTTCAGCCTTTCTTCAGGTGTGACGGGTTCTGTATCTGCCGTAACCATTCGTGACGCAATGGTGGAGTTGTAAATATCGACTACTGCGGGAAGGTCTTCCCGATTGGCGATCCGTAGTTTCATTCTCTCTATCCTTTCTTCATATGTTATATCTTCGGCGTTTTTTCGGTTATCATGCATAGCGGTCAATTTTCAGGTTTTAGGGCGGTTTTCACATAAAAACGAAGCAGCCGGTGCAGACTAATTTGAAAAAAAGTTTTTTGTAAATGTATATATTTTCTGAAAAGTGTTCAGAATGTTGCTGAGGTGATGAGTAATGAAAGAGGAAGAAAAGAATCGTACTTCCAAAATCACAAAGCTGCAACAGTTTTTTCGTAAACGCTGGGTATTTCCGGCCATCTATTTGACAAGTGCCGTCGTTGTATTAACCGCCGTTCTTTGGTATCAATCGGCTTCTAACAACGATGTAAAAGATCAGCTTGCTGACGATGGTAAGAAATCAGCCTATGATAACCGGGATGACGCGGTAGAAGTAGGCAAACCAGTCGAAAATGTCGCAATGCCGGTTGCTGATTCTGAAAATGTTTCTGTCGTTAAAAAGTTCTTTGAAACTGACGCAACTAAAGAAGAGAAAGAAGCAGCACTTGTAAACTATAATAACACGTACAGCATGAGCAAAGGTATCGACTTGGCTGAGAAAGACGGAAAAACATTCGATGTTTCCGCATCTCTCAGCGGTACGGTCATCAAAGCTGCAAAAGACCCTGTACTGGGCTACGTTGTTGAAGTTGAACATGAAAATGGTTTATCAACTGTGTATCAGTCTCTTTCTGAAGTAAGCGTCAAACAAGGTGACAAGATTGAACAAAATCAAGTCATCGGAAAAGCAGGCAAAAACCTTTACAATGAAGAAGGCGGAAACCATGTGCATTTTGAAATCCGCAAAGACGGTGTTGCGCTAAACCCGCTGAACTTCATGGACAAGCCGGTCTCCAGCATTGAAAAAGCAGTGGAGGAACAAGCGGCTGAAATGAAAGAACCTGCTCAGCCTTCTGTTGAAGAAAAGTCAAAAACAGAAGACAAAGCGAAAGATCAAACAGATGGAAAAGATGACAAAACCAAACGGGAAGATTCGTCTGAAGGGTCAGAAAATCAAGACGGAACCCAGACTGACGATTCAAGCCAGTCATAAGGCACGCTTCCCTCAGGGCGCCTATCAAATACGATAGGCGCCTTTTTTGTTACAATCATAAAAAACCCGTATCAAATCGGCGGAGCCAGCCGTTTATTAAGTAAGAGGCCTCTTTTAAGGAGTGTGAATGCATTCATGAATGAGCTAGAACAGCAAGCGCTGATGAAGTATTGCATGAGAATGACAGGCGATAAATGGGATGCTGAGGATTTAGTTCAGGATACAATCCTGAAGTTAATGGAAATCAATCGAACAGACGCCTCACATGCTTATCAAAAGACGGTGGCAAAGCATAAATGGATTGATCTGCTCAGAAAAAGGAAGCGCGAAAGCTTTCTGTCTGAAGACAATCAGGTAGACGGGCGGGCAGAGCGCATGAAGGCGGCCGATGACTTCGAGCACCTGCTGAAACAGCTTTCCGGTATTTTAACACCGAAGCAATTAACGATTTTTCTGCTCAAAGATGTGTTTTCCTTTCAGCTGCACGAAATCGCCGAGACGCTCGGTAAGCCCGAATCATCCGTCAAGTCGCTTTTATTCAGATCGCGTCAGCGATTAAAAAGGCTTTCACCGGATGATCTGCAAAGGGAAGCAGCGGACGGGGATGACGAACACATTGGCCTGCTTGTTCGGGCGATATTGTATCACAACCCCGATGATCTGCTCGAATTTGCCAAACAGACATGGCTTTTCGGCGCTTCACAGCCGTCCTGCATCAGCATGATGAGGTGTGCTGCCTAGGAGGAAAAAGGCTATGAACACCATTCCTTACGTCATTGAGAAAACGGCTGCGGGAGAAAGATCGTACGATATTTTTTCCAGACTTTTAAAAGACCGGATCATTATGATCGGCTCTGAATTCAACGATGACCTCGCCAATCGGGTCACCGCCCAATTGCTGTTTTTGTCAGCGGAGGACAATGAAAAAGACATTTCGATCTATATCAACAGCCCAGGCGGATCAACTTCAGCGGGATATGCGATTTTGGATACGATGGATTATGTGAAGCCGGATGTCCGCACGATCTGCGTCGGAATGGCAGCTTCTATGGGAGCGATTCTCCTCGCCGGCGGAGCAAAAGGCAAACGGTATGCGCTCAAAAACAGCGAAATCATGATCCATCAGCCGCTCGGCGGCGTCAAAGGACAGGCGACAGACATGGAGATTTCAGCGAAGCGAATCATCAAACTGAGGGAAAAAATCGAGCGCTTCTTTCACGAACGAACGGGCCAGCCCATTGAAAAACTAAAAGCCGACATGGAACGCGATTACTTTATGGATGCGGACGAAGCGAAGGCATACGGTGTTATTGATGCTGTTTTGTAAACTATATTGAACCACAGACTTAGAAACAATAATATATTTGGATTGTTCATATTATTAGTTGTAAGGGGGTTTATTGAATTGTATATTAACAAATATCGTTCATATTTTTCTCCTTAATAATTTGAATGAACTTCCTTAGTTATGGTTTTGTGTAGACGTTCATTATTAAACAATAGAGAGATTTCATGATCATTATTGGATTAATCCAACTTTAAAAACAATTAAGTTTCATGATTGATTAAGTCTTAGAAGATTAGTATTTGAATACGGATTAGCCAAAGCTAGAAAGCTGAAAAGTAAAAGAGATGCATAGTAAAAAGTCAAAGCTTTTACTATGCATCCTCCATTTTTAGGTTTAATCATAAAATGCAGATTTTTGAGCGGTCCAATGATTAAACTTCATTTTAAATAAAATTGAATTTAATTTAATGTTGTACTGTTATATAGTGTTTTAGCTCTCCTACTAAAGTGCGGGTTCCCCAAGTCGTTGCTACGTGCACGTCATATTTGCCTGCTGGAATATTTCTCGTTGAAAAGCTTACTCTAAAGCTGCGTATATTACCACGATCGCTAGCTATAGATTTGACTGTTTCGCCTTTTTTGTTTACAAGAAAAACTGTAACACCGTTATTTAGCTTAGAATATTTCTTGGGCATAGTACCTGTCACAACAATTGAAGTAGCACGTTTTGAATATGTATTAGCATCTGTCTGAAAGTTAATAGCTCCTTTTGAAGTCATTGCAAAAGCTTCTGAACTTCCGGCGAAAAATACAAACATTAAGAGAGTAGTTGTAAACAAAGTCATTACAATTTTTTTCAATTTGAGACTTCCTTTCTTTATTTAATTAGAAACTATTTCCTATATTAATAGATGTTTTTAGAAAAATCAACAGTATAAGGGGAAATTATACATTAACAATAGACTTATATTTGCTAGGGTTATATTATTTTATATGAGGAAACTGTTGCTTTTGGATGGAGAAAAATAAAATTTCATATGCTTAAAAAGCTCCCGGCTTAACTACAGCCGGGAGCTTCGATCTTTTTTATAAAGCGTCAGGACCTTCCTCGCCTGTGCGGATGTTGATGGTGTTTTTAATTTCGTATATGAAGATCTTACCGTCTCCGGGTTCCCCTGTTTTCAGGACGTTTTGCGCCGTCTCGGCCACCTTTTCGACAGGCACTTTGCTGACGACGATTTCGACTTTTAACCTTTCATATACATTGCTTTCGCGTTTGACCCCGCGGTAAAGCTCAGTATGCCCTTTTTGCAGGCCGCATCCGTGTACATTGTAAAACGTAATGGACGTTACGCCGATTTTGGCCAGCTCCGTTTTCAGCTTTTCAAAGTTTGTAGGACGAGTTACAATTTCCACTTTATACATTTGACCGCTCATACCATCACTCCTGACAAATTAATCTTGATACGCTTTTTCGCCGTGCAGCGTCAGATCAAGGCCCAATGATTCTTCATCCTCTGAGGCACGGAGTTTAAAGAAGATACTGACTATCTTAATAATAGCGTATGTGACGATTGCGACAAACAAATATGTTGCAGCAATCGCAATCAGCTGTTTCCAAAGGAGACTGATGTCTCCGTAAAAAAGCCCGTTAGCACCGTCTGCGTTGACTGATGTCGTCGCGAACAAGCCTGTCGCGATTCCGCCCCATGTTCCGCCGAGCCCGTGAAGTCCGAAAGCATCAAGCGCATCATCGTACCCGAATTTTTTCTTGAGCGAAAACACGCCCCAGAAACAGATGATTCCTCCGATGAGCCCGATCCATACAGATGAGAAAGGCGTAACAAAGCCTGCGCCCGGTGTAATCGCGACGAGTCCCGCAATCGCTCCCGAGACGGCGCCGAGCATCGTCGGCTTTTTATTGATCAGCCATTCTGCCAAAATCCAGCCGATCAGCCCTGCAGCCGCAGCCGTATTCGTGTTGATAAAAGCGGTCATGGCGACTTCATCGATCGTCAGCGCGCTTCCGACGTTGAACCCGAACCATCCGAACCAGATCAAAGTCGACCCGAGCAAGGTCAGAAGGAGGTTATGAGGGGCGGTGTCGCTCATATTTCTTCGCTTGCCGAGAACAATCGCAACGACAAGGCCGGCTACCCCGGAAGAAATGTGAACGACGTTTCCGCCGGCAAAATCAATCGCTCCCAGCTCATCAAGCCAGCCTCCGCCCCATACCCAGTGGGCGACCGGCGAATAAACGAAAACCGCCCAGAGCACCGAGAAAAGAATAAAGGCCGGAAAGCGCATGCGCTCCGCAAAGCTTCCGGAAATAATCGCAGTCGTCAGTACGGCAAATGTCAATTGGAACATCATATAAAGCGTATGCGGGATCGTCTCCGAATAATCGGCATTGGGTTCAAAGCCGACACCGTGCAGTCCGATCCAATCCAAACCCCCGATCAATGGGTTTCCGGGAGCGAAAGCGAGAGAATAGCCGAACAAAATCCATATGATAGAAACGATGGCAATTGAAGATAAACTGTGCATAACGGTGCTGAGCACATTTTTGCTCCTTACAAGGCCTCCGTAAAATAAAGCGATGCCCGGCGTCATCAGCCACACGAGCAAAGCGCAAAAGAACATAAATACTGTATCCCCCATCTGCATGTTTCATTCCTCCGTAGTCATTTAGATTGAGAGCAGATCTCTGTTTCTTTCATTATAGTGACAAAAGGGAGATATCATGATGAACATGTCAGATTTCCTTACATGGTTTTTGGGGAGAAAAGCGGACAGGGAGAGGCTGAAATATCCGACAGAAGGGGGATTAAGCGGTTTTTTCAACCTCAACTGCAACGATTCGATGTCCGTCCATTTCTTTTACTTTAAAACGGTACCCTTCACTTTCGATCGTCGTTCCGGGCTTGCTCTCAATATTCTGCGTCAGCATCCAGCCGCCGATTGTATCAATCTCCTCATCTGATAAATGAATCCCGAGCAGGTCGTTTACATCGCTGACCAGTACTTTCCCGTTGAGGAGGTAATGGTCATCCTCGAGTTTCTGAACAGCTGATACTTCTTCAGTATCGAATTCATCGCGAATGTCGCCGACGATTTCCTCGACGATATCCTCAACCGTCACAAGGCCGGATGTTCCGCCATACTCATCTACGAGAATCGCCATATGTGTATGCTCTTTTTGCATTTTGACGAACAGCTGGTAGACGGGAATCGTTTCAATCACATGGATAACCGGATGGATATATGGCTTTAACGGTTTTGTTTCTAAAAAAAATCCGCCTGCAAGCTCCGCCAGCAGCAGTTCTTTTATATTGATCATTCCCGTGATGTGATCCTTGTCTTCCTCCATGACGGGGAAGCGGGTGTGCTTCGTTTCTTTGATGAGCTGTTTCACTTTTTTTACACTGTCGTCAAGAGATAAGACGGTCATTTCATTGCGGGGCACCATAATTTCTTTTGCCGTGCGTTCGTCGAATTTAAAAATATTGTTTACATATCTCAATTCATTTTGGTTAATCTCCCCGCTTTGATAGCTTTCAGATAAAAGCGTTCGCAGCTCTTCTTCCGAATATGCCAATTCGTGTTCACCGGTCGGTTTCAGGCCGAACAGACTTGTGATCATGCGGGCTGAATGATTGAGCAGCCATATAAAAGGAAACATGATTCTATAAAACCAGATCATCGGCTGTGCAAAAAGCAGAGTAACGGCTTCCGCTTTTTGAATGGCGATCGTTTTTGGCGCCAGCTCTCCGATCACAACATTGAGATAAGTGACCGATAAAAAAGCGGCCAAAAATGAAAGAATATGTGTCATCGACTCGTTCAAGCCGATTTTCGAAAAAAGGGGATGCAGTAAGGTCTGCATCGTCGGTTCACCAAGCCAGCCCAAGCCCAATGCCGTCACGGTGATTCCAAGCTGGCAGGCTGACAAGTATTCGTCAAGGTGTGAGGTCACTTCTTTTGCGGCAAGCGCGCCCTTTTTTTTCTGAATGATCAATTGGTCGATCTTTGTCCGCCTTACTTTTACGATGGCGAATTCGACCGCGACGAAAAAACCCGTTAATGCGATTAATCCTGCCACTGCAATCAGCTTCAATAACTCCAATGCCCCGCCTTCTCAAAAAAGAAGGCGCCACCTCCTTTTCTATGAAAAACTCATACTGGCTTCATACCACGTGCCGCAGATCGGCAAACATCATGTTTATTTACGCGGAGGGCGGGCAAAGAAATATAAAACGAATGGGACGGAAGAGGAGGAGACGAAATATGAGAGTTTTTCAGGGAGAGGGTTGGACATGGTATCAGCTTGGCCCTCACGAAAAAGCGACAGCACAAGGGCTGATCCAGCCCGATCATTGGCCGGAATGCCGAAACTGGTTTCAAGGCGTTCCTTCGGCAAACATCAATTGCATTGATATCAATGCTGCCGTTCAAGGCAAGGAAGCAATCTACGGTTCATATATTTACGACCAGGAAGCGGAAGTTCAACAAAACCGGACTGCATTTCATTTTTACTTAACGAAAAACTATTTTTTTACAATGAATTTAGATATCTCGCAATTTGAGGAGGCAAACAGGAGGCCGATCGATCAACACTTGAAGCGTTGTAAAGACGCCCCTGAAGTGTTCCTGGTTCTGCTGGGCGAACTGATGAGAATGTATTTGAAGGAACTGGAGCACTTTGAAGTTCACCTTGGAAAAGTAAGATGGGGGTTTCACCATGACAACAATAAAAGCATCATTGAACTGATTCATAAGCGGCGTCACGAACTGCTCGTCATAAGAAGTTTAATTTTATCGATGAAAAAGGTAGCAATGGGCCTTAAAGAAACTTTTTTAACCAAATCGTTCGATGAAATTGAACAGCGCAGGACGTTTTACGAAATCGACAGAGGCATGTCATTGATCAAAGAGTATGCGAATGAAATCAATTATTTGCTTCATTCCGAGGAAGTCGTGACATCCCACAGAGGCAATGAAATCTTTAAAGCGCTGACAATTTTTACGACGATCTTTACGCCGATGACGGCTTTCGGCGCCCTGTGGGGAATGAACTTCGAAGTCATGCCTGAACTCTCATTAAAGTACGGCTATTTATTTTCGCTGATTTTAATTGCCGTTTCTACCATCCTTGTGTATTGGTATTTGAAAAAGAAAGGATGGACCGGCGATTTATTGAAGGATAAAAAACGATATATGAAAAGGAAAGGGCTCTTTTAAATAGGTTTAAGCCCGGAGTATATCGGAAAAGCACATAATAACCCCATCATAAAGGAGGAATTCCGAATGAAACTAAAGGACATCATGACAACCAATGCCGAATGCTGCGAGCCTTCTGCTCCGATTGCGGAAATTGCCGGTAAGATGCGTGATTACAATGTAGGTTCAATTCCGGTCTGCGAGAACGGAAAATTGACGGGGATCGTTTCAGACCGGGATATTGTCACAAGATGTGTAGCCGAAAATGAAACAGATGCAGCTGCTCGGGATATCATGAGCACCCGGATGGTGACCGGACGCCCGGATATGTCGGCTGAAGAGGCCGGCGATTTGATGGCGGAACACCAAATTCGAAGGCTGCCGATAGTTGAAGATGGCCGTCTCGTCGGAATCGTTGCTTTGGGGGATCTCTCCGTCTCACATGCAGATGAGAAAGCGGGAGAAGCATTAAGCGAAATTTCAAAAACAGCTTAAACAGGTGGAAGGAAGAGCATTTTCAGCTCTTCCTTTTTTTATGGTGCAATATCAAAGCTCCGACTAAGTTTTATTAGTGATTAATCAATAACTTGACTTTAGGTTAAGTTTTCATTAAGAATGTCAATGTTTCTTTCAATCCCTCTTGATAAGGTGTCGCGGGAATTTTTCCTATTCTCTTTTCATATTTTTCCCCGTTTAGAATGAATGCTTCTTCAGTTAAGTACATGATTTCTACTACTTCTTTCATTACTGGATCAAATAATCCGCTTATACGAATGGCATGTTTATTTAATGGCATGACTAATTTATTATTGCCGGTAATTTGGCGTGCGATTTTTATGATTTCTTTACCTGAAATCAGTCCGGCGCCGGGAATGTTCCAGTTTTCACCATAAGAATCGTCTTTACTTGCGATTTCCACAATCATTTTTGCGGCATCAGGTAAATATACGTACTCTCGGGGAGTTTTTAGATTGCCGATAAAAACAGCTATTTTATTTGCTGCCATTCCGGTTAATGTAGGTTGTAAATAAGAATTTTGCGAAGTTTTTCCATAATAGTCCGGCAGTCTGACGATTAATGGTTTGGCATTTTTCCATTTCTTATCGAATATTAAGTTTTCAAAATCTACTCTTATCCTTCCTTTTTTTGTATGGGGCAGTTTCGGATGATTCTCATCTCCTTTGGCAACTTGTCGACCGTAAACATATATTCCATCGACAATCACGATTTTCTTGCCTAAAATATTTGCAGCCTTCATTACACTTTCACCGAGAAGTAGGAGTTTATCTGCCATTTCATGATATTGAACATTGGCACATTGAAATATCACATCTGCATCTTTTGCTGCTTCACTGATGGTCTTTTCATCAAAGACATCACCAAGCTGATAAGTTAATAGCGGTGTAGAATGATGCTCATGTATAAGATTCCTTAGTTTATTTTCAGAACGGCCGAAAGCGATAACCTGAATATTTCTTGACAGCAATTCTGAAACAATGGCTTGACCAGTTCCACCTGTTGCGCCTAAAACAATTGCTTTTTCCATTGAAAATTCCTCCTTGGATTTGTTATTAATCAATCAATAACTAATGCTCAAATAAAAAACCGAAACGAATCGGTTATTTTATTCTGTTTGGCCGTGCATGATCTCCGGCAAATCTAAGAAATAGGAAATGTTGCAAAGTATCCCTCTCGCCAAGAAAGTCGTTACTTCCCTCTCTGCATTCGGTACATTCGCTTCCTGGAACCTTTCCAGCGTATAGCTTCTAATACGAGATAAGCCCGTTTTTGAACAATTTTTTATCGATTCCTCAGTAACTGATAGTCCGATGACCTGTAAGGCCATTTCATTAGGGTGTGATACAGACAACTCTTCATATGCTTTGACCATGTTTGCTACGATTTGTTCGGGGCTGGATTCGACATTTTGAAACGTTTGGAGTATCCTTTCAAAGGCCCGATCGAGTGCGGCAACGAACAACTCTTCCTTCGTCTTGAAAAACCTAAATATATAGGGCTGAGAAATACCGGCTTTTTCAGCAATGAGTGCTGTCGTGGTATTATAATATCCCTTTTCTGCAAACACCTCTAATCCAGCTTCAAGTATTTGCTCCTTTCGGTTTTCCTTACTCTGTCTCATGATATGCCGCCTCCTTTCATTTTGTTATTGATTGATTACTTACTGAGATCGTAACAGATTTCTTTTTAAGATTCAAGCACGTCATTTTAAAAAATGTATGATATGGCGCAGCAGTTTTCCAATCAATCAGAATAGATACGCGGATTCCATCACCGGTCCCGCTGCAGAGGCCAAAATAAGACGTGCTGCCGCTTGGCGTAATGGAGAAGCGGAGCGGTATCAGGCAATATGAGCCCGCTTGCTCCGGTCACCGTGTTTTGTCGGATTTCGGCTTCGGCCCGTTGCAGCGCCCATGGAGAATGATGAATGTCTTCATAGTAGACCCGGTTGTTGTGCGTGGTGTACAGGCGGTATCTTTCAGTCAGCCAGTATTCGATGGACCCTTTTTGGGCGGTGAAGGAATCTGACAGCGGGCGGTAGCTGGCGCGGAAGACCGCTTTTGAATCATCCCTTCTGCTGGAAAATTCAATATGGTTTTCTTCTTTTACAAAATTTATCCCGGCGTGAAAATAAGGCAAGTGGAACATTGTGCGCGCGCCGGCGACGGCTAAGCGCGAAGCGGCGTCAAGACTGAAAAAATAAATACCCGGTACGCCTTTATATGATACATATGTCCGGACATTCAGCTCGGGAAATCTGCTGATGAAAGGAAAGGGCGGCAAAAAACGGGGACGCATATTTGTCAGCAGAAAAGGCAAGATGCCGATCCACGCTTTTCCGTTGAATGTCTCCAATTCCAAGGCCGCCGGGACTTGTCCGCGAATGGTTTCAGGATCAACAGCCCAATGGGCAAATAATACATGATTCCATGTTTGAGTCATCATCCACGGTCCTTCAGGCGGCGGAAAAGGGCGGTGTGAAGTATTTTTTATCATAGAACAGCACTCCTTTGATTCAAATTTTGACACGCTTACAAACACATCCCGAGCCTGGTGTACGGTTTTATGATTTCCCTTTTCGGTTAAATCAAAAACGAGGATACAAAAAACGGAGGAGTGATCTGATTTGTTCAAGCATACGAAAGTGCTGCAGTACCCTGTTAAACCTGAAAGACCCGACCCTGTCTTCGCAAAGAAAATGCAGGAGATACTCGGCGGTCAGTACGGAGAAATATCTGTGGCGATGCAATACCTTTTTCAAGGGTGGAATACGCGGGGAAATGAAAAGTATAAAGATTTGCTGATGGATACGGCGGCAGAGGAAATCGGACACGTCGAAATGATTGCGACGATGATCGCACGGCTGCTTGAGGATGCTCCGGTTTACGAGCAGGAAAAAGCAGCAGATGATCCTGTCATCGGCGCAATTATGGGCGGAATGAACCCTCATCATGCAATCGTTTCAGGACTGGGAGCCATGCCTGAAAACAGCACCGGTGTTCCGTGGAATGCAGGCTATATCGTAGCGAGCGGCAACCTTTTGGCCGATCTGCGTGCAAATGTCAACGCTGAATCGCAAGGCAGACTGCAAGTCGCACGGCTGTACGAAATGACGGATGACAAAGGTGTACAAGATATGCTCGGCTTTCTTTTGGCAAGAGATACGATGCACCAAAACCAGTGGATCGCCGCGATCAAAGAATTGGAAGAAAAAGAAGGCGTCATAGTGCCCGGTACGGTTCCGGCGGAATATGAAAAAGAAGAAGTTTCGCACACTTTATACAATTTTTCGGATGGAGAAGAAAGCGCACAGTTTGATTGGCTGAAAGGGAAGGCGCCGGACGGGGCGGAATTTCATTATGAAAGCGGTCCTGTCGCATATGGAGAAAAACCGGTCTTAAAGCCCGCTCCAAAACGAAGCCACAATACACCTGACTATGGAGAATAAAAAGAGCCGAAACGGCTCTTCAGCGTGTCGACAAACCCTCGCATTCGTTGTCAGGTCTGCGCGTCGGTGCTCACGAATTCCAACATTCGCTCCGCTCCGATGCTCGGCCTTCCTAGACTGCAGGGGCTTTCAATCACGCTGAAAGGATGACAAAAACCCAAAACAAAAAGCCGTTTTGGGTTTTTGTCAACAATCTGTAGAGCCGAAACGGCTCTTTTTGTATTTTTTAAAATGACAAAACACTCCGTAAATATTAAAATAAGTGACAGATTTGCAGATTTTTTTATTGTCAGGTAAGCTTACTATAAAAACAACAGTAAGGAGTTATATCATGAGTAAAGTACTTATTTTTGGCCACAAAAATCCGGATACGGATACGATTTGTTCAGCGATTGCATATGCCGAATTAAAAAAGGAGCTCGGCATGGACGCAGAACCAGTCCGCCTCGGCGAAATCAACGGCGAAACTGAATACGCGCTTGAGAAATTCAATACAGAAGTACCCCGCCTTGTGAACACTGTCGCGAATGAAACAGACAGCGTGATTCTGGTTGACCATAATGAGCGCCAGCAGAGCGTCGATGACCTGGATCAGGTTCGCGTGCTTGAAGTCATCGACCACCACCGGATCGCCAATTTTGAAACGAGCGACCCTCTGTATTACCGCGCAGAGCCTGTAGGCTGCACGGCAACGATCTTAAACAAACTCTATAAAGAAAACGGCGTCGAAATTAAAAAAGATATCGCAGGACTGATGCTGTCGGCGATCATCTCAGATTCCCTCTTATTCAAATCTCCGACTTGCACGGATGAAGATGTCAAAGCTGCAAAAGAATTGGCTGAGATTGCCGGCGTTGATGCTGACAGCTATGGACTCGACATGCTGAAAGCCGGAGCTGATTTGAGCGCAAAAACGATTCCTCAGCTTCTTTCTCTTGACGCAAAAGAGTTTGCGATGGGAAGCCATAAAGTGGAGATCGCGCAGGTTAACACTGTCGATACAAACGACGTTCTCTCCCGCAAAGAGGAAGTTGACGCAGAACTTGCAAAAGTGGTGTCTGAAAAAGGATTGGATTTATTTGTGTTTGTCGTAACTGACATTTTAACAAACGACTCGGTTGTCGTCGCTTCAGGACAAGCTGCACAAGCAGTGGAAAAAGCGTTCAATGTCACATTGGCAGACAACACAGCGACACTGAAAGGCGTTGTATCCCGGAAAAAACAAATTGTTCCGCCGTTAACCGAAGCCCTAAAAGGTTAAGGGAATAAAACACCCGAATCATGAGATTCGGGTGTTTTTTTATACCGTTCTGGATACCGCTTTCCGCAATTTCCGCAAGATTGATTCGTAGAGTGAAATGATCCGTTCAAAAAGCGGCTGCACATACGTTGAGAATCTAAACATAACAAGTGATACGAATAAAGCGACCAAAATGCTGCCTAAAACGTCAACAGGGTAGTGGTGTCCGACCCAAATACGGGAAAAGCCCGTCAATAACCCGAAAGCAATCAGGCAGCTTCCAATTTTTCGATGATAAAGCCAAAAAGCGATCGAAATGGCTAACGCCCCGGTTGTATGATCGCTGGGAAATGAGGCGTCGGCAGCATGGTGAATCAATACGTCCACATGGTGAGCGACAAATGGCCTCGGCTCATAGTAAACCAATGACAGCAAATAGTTTGCCGCCAATCCGAGAATACCCGTCACACCGGCCTGAAGAACGCTTATTTTATAAGAACGGTTTCCGAATATCCAGATCAAAAGCAAAATGAGCGCATACATGTAAATTGCTTTTTCTGTAATCAAAATCATGGCGCTGTCCAGGATGTGGTTGTGGTTTGATAATTGATGAATACGTGTAAAAAGCCAATAGTTCAAAAAATCACCTTTTTAATAGAGTAGTAGTTTTTGGTCAGACAGTTAGGAGACGTATTTGATTTTGTAAAAGTTTCATTGAATAACAGATCGGACTGTATCAGCCTGCATGAAAAAAGCCGGGCATTCCCGCCCGGCGAGGTTGAACAGCTTATTCGGCCATTGATATATCCCGCTTCTCCTTTGCGAGTGCAGGTTTTTGGCTCCACGTGTACAGAAACAAGTTGATGAGCACGAAAACGCCTGAGAATAAATAAATGTTTGAAAAACCGGTTTGTGCCACAACCAATCCGAAAACATAGGATCCGACTGCGATCCCGGTATCAAACAGCGTAAAATAAGTCGCTGTGGCATAGCCGCTCCGGTGAGGCGGCGAAGCCTGAATCGCCAAGGTCTGAAGGCACGGCGTGATAGATCCGTAGCCGATGCCGATGACAGCTCCGGATAGCAAAAGCATCCCGCTGCTGTTTGTAAAGGCAAGCAGGAAAAGCCCGGCGCAAAAAATGATAATGGACGGATAAATGACGACTCCCGGGCCGACTTTATCATACAGTTTTCCCGTAAACGGCCGCGTGATCATCATTGTCACCGCGAACACCATAAAGAAATAGCTGCTTGCTTCAATAAGGCCGAGAGATTTGGCATAAACGGAAATGAAGGAAATCACGCTTGAATAACAAAACGACACGAACAATCCAACCGTTGCAATCCGAATCGCGCCCTTTTCAAACATGTTGGAAAAAGACAGCCTGAACACAGCTGAACGGATGTCGCTTCCTTTAGGAATCCGGACCAGTGCCGTGCAGAGGATGGCCACAGTGACGATTCCTGAAAATAAAATAAACAGATCGGAAAAACTCATTTTATCCAGCAGATTCAAGGCGATAAACGGACCGATGACAACCGCCAAATTCATCGACATGGCAAAATAGCCCAAACCTTCCCCGCGGCGGGCCGGCGGAATTAAATCGGCTGCAATTGCACTCGTCACCGTGGTGATGATGCTGAACCAAATGCCTTGGAAAAAGCGAATGCCAAGAAGCAGGTAGATATCATGAATGAAGATATAAAGAAATGATGCCAAAGTAAACAGCACGACGCTGATGAGTGCCATTCTTTTTTTGCCAAAACGCTCAATAACCGCTCCCGAAAACGGCCTTGCAAAAATCGCGGACAGCATGAAGCCGCTGATCAAAAGGCCGCCCTCTGACTCGGAGCCGCCGAGCTCCTGCATCGCATAGACCGGAAGTACGGTCAACAGTGCGTAAAAATAGACGAATATAAACAAATTAATCAAAACGACCATGATAAAATCCCTGGTCCAAATGGGCTCAGCTTGCTTCATAGGCTACAACTCCTCCTGATGTCCTTCTAATAATTGATTTAACAGCCTTTGGAATATTTTTTTATCCCGTTCTTCAAATACGGAAAGCATTTCCTCTTCAAATTCTTTCATTTTTAATTGAATGTCATCATATTTAATTTTGGCTTCTTCTGTCATCTTGACGACTTTTTCCCGTTTGTCATCGCCCTGTATCCGTTCGACCCAGCCGTTTTTTTCAAGGCGGCTGACGGTTCTCGTCACAGTCGGCGCCTCGACGTGCAAGTAAGTCCATATGTCTTTTTGCGTCATCGGTCCGTAGGTGTGAAGACAGTATAGGATCGACCACTGTGAACCGTAAAGGCCGTACGCTTCGAGCTGTTCATTCGTTTTTTTCGCAACCATCCGCGTGCTTTGATTGAGCTGGTGAATAATCTTTCGATTGATATGTTCCATTCCCGGACTCCTTCAAAATAGTTACCTAGGTAAATAATAAACTTTATTCATTTTACCGGAAGTCAAGATTAGTGTAAAGTTAAAATTTTTGAAGCCCGAAATAAAATTATCAGAGAAACCCCTTGTCCTCCTTGAGTTTTTAGCATAATCCCATTTGAATGCTAATACACTGATACAAACCTAACAAAGAGAGTGTTTGAGGTGAGGGATCGTGGGAGTATTTCAAAATTCTACTTGGAAAAGCATAAAACGAAGAAGCTGCGCAAATAGCGAATTTTTTCACAAGACGGATCTCATTTCACACTTCTCACATCCATTTTAGGGAGGTCGAGTGGTGTGCACGATTACATCAAAGAGCGAACAATCAAGATAGGGAAGTACATCGTGGAGACGAAAAAAACGGTTCGTGTGATAGCGAAGGAGTTTGGTGTTTCCAAAAGTACCGTTCACAAGGATTTGACAGAAAGGCTGCCTGAAATTAATCCTGACCTGGCCAATGAAGTAAAAGAAATTCTTGATTATCATAAATCAATCAGACATTTGCGGGGCGGAGAAGCGACAAAACTAAAATACAAGAAAGAGGAAATCTTTGAAAGAGAACCCGTGCAATAAGGTATAACGGCTCAGAAACGAACAGCGTTTATCAGAATTTCCCGGTATCCTCCGTAAAAAGCCACAAAAATTTTATGAAGAACTTTAATAAGCTCTCTTTTTTTTCTAATATTTATGATAAAATATATAATTAGGGCAGAATGTGGACATTGCTGTGAAACAGATTTCGAGGAGGATATAGATAGATGTTTGCAAGGGATATTGGTATTGACCTTGGTACAGCGAATGTGCTGATCCATGTCAAAGGAAAAGGTATTGTCTTAAATGAACCATCAGTCGTTGCTCTTGACAAAAACAATGGGAAAGTGCTCGCTGTCGGTGAAGAAGCAAGGAGAATGGTAGGACGTACACCTGGGAATATTGTTGCGATACGTCCATTAAAAGACGGCGTCATTGCCGATTTTGAAGTAACAGAAGCCATGCTGAAGCATTTCATTAACAAGCTGAATGTAAAAGGTCTTTTCTCAAAGCCGCGCATGCTGATTTGCTGCCCTACAAATATTACTTCTGTAGAGCAGAAGGCTATTAGAGAAGCTGCCGAAAAAAGCGGCGGAAAGCATGTGTATTTGGAGGAAGAACCTAAGGTAGCCGCAATCGGAGCGGGAATGGATATTTTCCAGCCAAGCGGAAACATGGTAGTTGATATCGGCGGTGGAACGACAGATATCGCAGTCATCTCAATGGGCGATATTGTCACCGCCTCTTCTATTAAAATGGCTGGGGACAAGTTTGATCTTGAAATCTTAAACTACATCAAACGCGAGTACAAGCTGCTCATAGGCGAACGGACAGCCGAAGACATTAAGATTAAAGTCGCAACTGTTTTCCCAGACGCACGTCACGAGGAAATTTCCATCCGCGGCCGCGACATGGTTACAGGATTGCCGAGAACCATTACGGTAACGAGCAAAGAGGTGGAAGAAGCGCTGCGCGAATCTGTATCTGTCATTGTGCAGGCTGCCAAGCAGGTGCTCGAAAGAACGCCGCCTGAGCTGTCAGCAGACATTATCGACAGAGGCGTTATCATTACAGGAGGCGGCGCATTGTTAAACGGTCTTGACCAGCTTCTTGCCGAAGAACTGAAAGTGCCGGTTCTCGTTGCTGAAAATCCGATGGATTGTGTGGCAGTCGGTACGGGTGTCATGCTTGATAACATGGACAAGCTTCCTAAGCGCAAACTGAGCTGATCAGAAGCCTCATTCTTTTTGAGAATGAGGTTTTTTTATGTGAAATGCTTTAAAGGAGCTGAACGGCTGCCGATAAAAAGAGTAGTATGTTTGAATACCATTATAGAACAAATGTTCTATATTAGCAAATATAAATTGCAAGCCTTTCGCAAAAGAGGTTTTTTCGATAGGAAACTCTGGAGCATGACACATATTTGAGGTGAAATGATGTTAAAAGGACTTTATACAGCAACTTCAGCAATGATCACCCAGCAGCGCCGCACAGAGATGCTGACGAATAATATCGCGAATGCAAATACGCCGGGATATAAAGAAGACCAAGGGTCAATCCGTTCTTTCCCGGAAATGCTTTTGAGCCGGATTGAATCCGATTCTTTCAAGGCCGGCGGCGCTTCGCGTTCGTTTTCAACACAGACACCAATCGGTTCTATCAATACAGGGGTTTATATGCAGGAACTGAAGCCCCAATTCTCGCAAGGCGATCTGCAAAGCACGAATGAGCCGACAGATATCGCAATTAGCGAAACTGAAGTTCCGGTTAACGGGGAAACAAACGATAAAGCAGCACTTTTCTACGCGGTCCGGCTTGAAAATGGGGATGTACGCTATTCAAGAAGCAGCCGTTTTTCTTTAAACGAAAATAATGAATTGACAATAAACGGCCGACTCGTCCTTTCAACGGAAAACCGGCCGATTACGGTGGGAAGCGAGAATTTTCAAGTCGCTGAGGACGGAACGGTGACTGAAAACGGCCAAAACCTGGGAAGGATCGATGTCAGAATCGCGCTCGATACGAGAAATTTAGCAAGAGAAGGCGATGATCTGTACCGTACTGAAAACGGTGAGGCGCTGCCAAGCGCAGTCGGCAATCCTGAAGTCACTTATTCTGTCAAGCAGGGGATGACCGAACGGTCGAATGTCGACGTGACGAGAGCCTATACGGAAATGACCGCTGCCTACCGCTCGTTTGAAGCCAACCAAAAAGTTCTTCAGGCTTATGATAAAAGCATGGAAAAGGCGGCCAATGAGATTGGAAGGATCGGATAAATGACCGATCGCGATCAGCGTAAATGGAGGATGTGGAAAAACGATGCTTAGATCCATGATCACCGCTTCAAACACAATGTTTGAACTGCAAAAACAAATTGATAATATCAGCCATAATCTTGCAAACACCGATACAACGGGATATAAGGCGAAAAACACGAGCTTTTCGGAGCTGATCAGGCAGCAGATTGAACAAGTAAACGAGAAAAATAATGAAGTAGCGGCAAGCAGAAAGACGCCGCCCGGACTTCGCCTCGGCGTCGGAGCCGTCATGACCGACCGGCTGACGCATAAACAGGGAAGCCTTAAGGAGACGGGCCGCGATCTTGATATTGCACTGACTTCTCCTTATCAGTACTTCCAGGTCAATGTCGACGGGGAAGTGCAATATACAAGAGACGGGGCATTTTACTTAACGCCTGCGGCGGGGAACGCCAACCAGATGCAACTGGTGACGAAAGAAGGGCATGCCGTGCTTGATGAAAACGGAAATGCCATCCGCTTCAATCAGCGCTATAAACACATCAAAGTCGACGATTCGGGAAGTGTCACCGTTTCGTCAGACAATCAGGGAGAAGCGCCATTGCGTTTTAACCTGGGGATCGTCCGGGCTGTCAAACCTCAGGCTCTTACGGAGGAAGGAAGCAATCTTTTTTCTGTCAGCGATGAATTGAGAGCAACAGCTCTTATCAATCTGAACGGAGCCGGACGGCAGGACATTTCTTTAAAACAGGGGTTCCTCGAAGCATCAAATGTCGATGTATCGAAGGAAATGACCGATCTGATCTCTTCGCAGCGTTCTTATCAAATGAATTCCCGCGCCATCACGATGGGCGATCAAATGATGGGGCTGATCAATTCAGTACGTTAGCACAGCAAAACAGGAGCCGGCCAAACGACGTTTGGTTCAGGCTCTTTTTTATTTTCATTTTCAGCGTTATAAACCGGTTGTGTCTCATCTTTTGTTGAAAAAGATTCCGTTTCATAATATACTTCCAGATGTACAGAATAAGGCACTGACATATCATTCTATACATATTTTTCGAAAAAGGAGATGTCAAGGCAATGCTTGATGCTCAGCAAATTAAAGAAATCATTCCCCACCGCTATCCCTTTCTGCTGGTAGACCGTGTGACAGAAGTAGAGGAAG
The DNA here is from genome assembly GCF_014042035.1 of Bacillus haynesii. NCBI lineage: Bacteria > Bacillati > Bacillota > Bacilli > Caryophanales > Bacillaceae > Bacillus > Bacillus haynesii. The sequence goes on from NZ_CP059494.1 coordinate 3,539,671, forward strand.
GAAAACGGGCCGCGGGTTATAAAAATGTGACAGTAAATGAAGAGTTCTTTAACGGACACTTTCCGGATTATCCGGTGATGCCTGGCGTTTTAATTGTTGAAGCGCTTGCGCAAGTGGGTGCCGTGGCGCTTTTGATGAAGGAAGAAAACCGCGGAAGGCTCGCGTTTTTTGCGGGAATTGACAGCTGCCGCTTCAAAAAGCAGGTAAAACCGGGCGATCAGCTTCATCTTGAGCTTGAAGTGCTTCGTTTCCGCGGTTCCATTGGCAAAGGAAAAGGAGTCGCAAAAGTAGACGGAGAAGTCGTGTGTGAAGCCGAATTGATGTTCTCTCTTGGTGAAAAGCAGGAATAATGTAAACAGAATGGGTTTTCGTAAAAGCCCATTTGTTTTTTTATCATGAAAGCGAAAAGGTGATCATTCATGTGGAAAGAATTTAAAAGCTTTGCGATTCGGGGAAATGTAATCGATCTTGCAATTGGTGTCATCATAGGGGGCGCTTTTGGTAAAATCGTAACTTCGCTTGTCAATGATTTGATGATGCCGCTCCTCGGCCTTCTGCTTGGAGGCCTGGATTTTTCCGCGCTGTCGTTCACATTTGTTGATGCTGAAATTAAATATGGGTTATTCATTCAGTCGATCGTCAATTTCTTTATTATTTCGTTTTCCATTTTTCTATTTATCCGATATATCTCGAAGCTGAAGAAGAAGGATGCCGAAGAAGAAAAAGCTGCTCCTGATCCGCAGGAAGAATTGCTTAAGGAAATACGGGATCTGTTAAAAGAGCAGACGAGACATTCTTAGAACTATAAATGAAAAGGCTGTCCGGCGAAGACAGCCTTTTCTATATATTTTGCTTAAATGCTTCAAGAAGCCGGTCTCCGGAATATCCTTCTTTCATTAAATCTTCCAAAATCTTGTCGGAGCCTTTCCTCAGCTTTGAGCTGACCATTTTGCCGTCCAATAAGACGGAAACATGCTCGCCAAGCACCGTGATCTTTTTGACCTTCGCTAACAGCTGTGCGGGGCGGTTGCTTTTTTTCGTGATCGTTACATATGCTTTCACTTCTTTGCCTTCCTGAAGGAGGTATTCGAAAAAATACCGGTATTCTTTCGAAACCAGCCCTTCAACCATCCAGTGGTTTTCTCCGTCTTCTTTATTAATGATAAGGCCGTCGATCAGCGGGAACTCCTCAAGCCGCTTTGATGTTTCATCCTGGCGGACAATTTTTAAATCAATAAGCCTAAAGGTTTTCACTAGTATCACCTCACAAGCTTCCATAGTTGTATAACCATTATAGCACATTCGCTTGGGAGAACTCTTACCCTGGTTTGCTTCTGCAATAGGAGCATATTCATATTTTAAATTTTGCAAAAAGTATTTTATAATGCTTTATTTTTATTTATACTTTAGGTGATATTGAGCAGGAGGTGACTTATGAACCATTTTTACTTAAAGGAAGTATTTGTGATCGCAAGCAATCCAGCTGCTGACTGCCGTCAATATATGCCTATGATTTGCTTTTCAGCCGGTAACAAAAAGCACGAAATCAGCACGTATGCGAATGAAGGCATCGTGTTTCGCTATGAAACAAAGGACAGAATGGAAATATACGAATTTCAAGTAACGCTTAAACAGAAAGAGTTGTCATTCCGTCTGTATGCTTGGGACGGGGGCTCATATGTCCGCGTATACTCAGAGCGGTGGCTGTCATCTCCTGTTTTTTTTCAGTTTCTGAAAAATACGTATTTCTCTAATAACAAAGAAATGATTTTTTTGATTAATGGCAGAAAAAAGCAAAAATTATGACATGAACTCGGGTTTTTTCCGGGTTATTTTTCTTTTATGAGGATTTTGCTTAAAAACCGATCTCTTATAAACTGGGGATACCCGAACAGGAAGGGAGGGACGAAATGTTTAATGAGATCATGCTGGTCGGGCGTTTGACAAAAGACCCCGAACTTCGGTATACATCTGACGGTGTCCCTGTTGCAAATGTGACGCTGGCTGTCAGCAGGCCTTTCAAAAATGCAGCAGGCGAAATTGAAGCGGATTTTGTCAATTGCACGCTGTGGCGCAAAACTGCCGTGAACACAGCCGAATATTGCGAAAAAGGCTCCATCATCGGGCTGAGCGGAAGAATCCAAACCCGCCAATACGTCAATTCAGAAGGCGAAGGCGTCTTTATTACAGAAGTTGTCGCCCGGTCAGTCAGATTTTTGGGAGAAAGCCGAAAAGCGCATGAGCCGGCGGATGCTTAAACCGCAAGATTCCTTCTATAAACGCCTTTCTTAAAAAAAATCAATCAATATCCCCTTTTTTATCCCCCTTTATGGCCGGTTTTCAATGACCGGTTTTTTTATTTTAGACAAAAAATAGACAAATTTAAATTGACGTCCAAAAATTCCGAATGTATAATGTAAGCGAATACAACTACAAATGACTAATACTTGCACAAATGTGCAAAAGAAGGGTGATCTTATGGAAATAAAGGATGATAAACGCCTTCTGATCAAAGTCTGCAAAATGTACTACGAAGAGGATATGACACAGAGCCAGATTGCAAAAGCAACAGGGATATACAGAACAACGGTCGGACGCATGCTGAAAAAAGCGCGTGAGGAAGGAATCGTTAAAATCACGATCGATGACCATGTCGGGACACACTATGATTTGGAACGGGAGCTCGAACAGCTGCTCGGGCTTAAAGAAGTGTACATATGCGAAGCAAAACCGGAACAAACAGCTGAAGACAAGAAGAAACTCGTCGGCAAAGCCGGAGCCGAAATCTTAAAACGCGTTGTGAAAGACGGGGATACGGTAGGCTTCGCATGGGGGACGACGATGGCGGGAATGATCGGGGAGTTTCACGGCGTCAAAAAACGGAGTGCTTCATTCGTGCCGCTTGTCGGCGGTCCGGGCGCCATGGATACGAAATATCACGTGAACAGCATCGTCTACAGCATTGCCGGTGACTTTGGAGGCACGCCCTACTTTATAGATGCGGCAGCCGTTGTCGAAAAAAAAGAAACGAAAGAGGAAATCGTCAAGTCCCACTATTTCAAAAAAATAGAAAGTCTGTGGAACGGCCTTACCGTGGCAGCCGTCGGAATCGGGGCGCCGCTTAGTTCTTCAAATATGATCTGGACAGGATTTTACGGCGACCAGGATATCGAGCGCCTTGAAGAAAAACATGCAGTCGGAGATATATGCTCGCGCTTCTTTGATCGTTCGGGAGCATTAGTAGAAACAGAGATTCATGACAGAACCATCGCGATAGACATCAACCGGTTAAAGGATTTGGAGTATTCCATCGGTCTTGCCGAATCCCATGAAAAAGTTCCTTCCATTATTGGGGCTGCAAAAGGCCGCTATATTAATATTTTAGTGACAACTGCCGAAACAGCCAGAGAAATTGCCGAGGAGGTGAGAAACCAATCATGATCATTTACTTTATCATCGCTCTTGGAGCTGCATGGCTTCTCCAAAGCGTTTTGGGTTTCTGGCAAATCAGGCATTTCAACCGAACATTCGCCGCGTACAGACGTATGGGGAGAGTCGCGGTCGGAAGAAAGACCGGCTTATTCAGAGCCGGAACGGTCGTCCTGTTTGTCATTGACAAACGCAATAAAATTTTGAAGGCATCAAAAATGCAAGGTGTCACCGTCTTTTCAAGAATCAGGCCTTTAAAAGGGTTTGAAGGAAAGTATTTGCTGAAGATCGGACAAGCGGAGCTTGCCCGGCACGACCGCCTCACACGTCTTGCAATTGAAGATGCCTTGAGAACATTCGACATCATCACGAAAGGGGGTGATATCCCGCAGAAGAAAACACGGCTTCAAAAACTAATGAGCTTTCAAATTAAAAAAAGAGGTGAAATATGAAAAACGTAACATGGCTTGCGGAAAAGTTTATGGATTTATTCAGGCATGGCGGAGAAGTGTTTGTCAGTATGCTTACAGACATCGTTCCTTTATTGATTATGCTGCTTGTTGCCATGAATGCCCTGATACGCCTGATAGGAGAAAAGCGCGTCGAAGCGCTCGCGAGGAAGTCGGGAAAAAATCCATTGACCAGATACATGGTTTTGCCTGTCATCGGTACGTTCATGCTTGCAAATCCAATGACGCTGTCGCTTGGCAGGTTCTTGCCTGAAAAATACAAACCGAGTTATTATGCGGCTGCATCTTATTCCTGTCACACGCATAACGGACTTTTCCCGCACGTGAATCCGGGCGAGCTGTTTGTTTTCCTCGGGATTGCCGCAGGGATTACGACGCTGGGGCATGAAACGACAGAGCTTGCTCTCCGCTATCTTTTGGTCGGGATTGTGACAAACTTTCTCAGGGGCTGGGTAACGGATATGACAACGGCTTATGTCGCGAAACAGCAGGGCATTGCCTTGAAAGATTCGATTGATCTTAAATAAGAAAGGCGGGTATACAGATGAGTTCCTATCGTTCGGTTGAAGTTTCAAAAGGGCCGGGAGGGTTTGGCGGGCCTCTGGTGATCACGCCTGATGAAGAGAGAAATAAAATCGTGTACGTTACCGGCGGAAACAAACCAGATTTTGCGGATCATTTAGCTGAGCTGACGGGATGCACCCTGGTCGACGGCTTTAAAACGACTGTACCTGAAAGCGAAATGGCTGCTGTGATCATCGACTGCGGAGGGACGCTGCGCTGCGGACTTTATCCACAAAAGCGAATTCCGACGATCAATGTGATGGCGACCGGGAAAAGCGGACCGCTTGCCGCCCATATTACAGAAGATATATATGTTTCCGGAGTAAAAAAAGAGAATATTAAACTGCTGGGAGCTGTGGAGGAGCCTGAACAGTCTAATATTCCAGAAGAAAAACAAATACAAAATAAACACAACCATTATAGCACAGAGAAAAAAATTAGTGAACAGCAGTCGCCGAAAGGGATGATGGCGACAATCGGGATGGCCATGGGATCGGTCGTCAGCACGTTTTATCAAGCGGGACGGGAAGCAATTGAAACCGTTATCAAAACAATTCTTCCGTTCATGGCTTTTGTGGCTCTATTGATCGGCATCATTAAAGAGTCAGGTATCGGAGACATTTTTGCCAAATATCTATCACCATTTGCAGGCTCACTGCCCGGATTGCTATTAATCTCGCTTGTTTGTTCATTTCCGCTGCTTTCCCCGTTCCTTGGACCGGGGGCGGTGATTGCACAAGTTGTCGGTTCTCTGATCGGCGTCGAGATTGGCAAAGGAAACATTCCGCCGAATTTGGCGCTGCCGGCGTTATTTGCGATCAATTCGCAAGCCGCTGCCGACTTTGTTCCAGTCGGTCTGGGTCTTGCGGAAGCGGAAGTCGAAACGGTTGAAGTCGGGGTGCCGTCGGTGCTGTATTCGCGTTTTCTGACGGGGGCGCCAACCGTTTTCATTGCTTGGCTGGCCAGCTTTGGCATGTATGACAGCTGAGGTTTTCTTAAGGAGGGAGAATAATGGTCATGCTGTATGAAACAAAAATAAACAGAATAGGAGTTCAAGCAGCGGCATTTTCAGATGAAAAGATGCTCATCTTATTTGGCGAAGGTGCTCCGGATGAATTGAAAGATTATTGTTTATCAATTGATATAAATCCTGTAGAAGCCGAATTCAAGGAAGGCGATGAGCTTTTGCTTGGCGGCGAGTCCTACAAAATCACAGCCGTTGGCGGAGCCGTTCGTCAGAACCTGGCGAATCTCGGGCATATTACGCTGAAATTTGACGGGTCAGCTTCAGCCGAGCTGCCGGGAACACTGTACCTTGAACGAAAAGAACAAATGCCGGAGGTTTCAGCAGGAGACTGTATTCAAGTTAAAAGATTCTCATAAGGAGCGGGTGCTATATGGAGATGAATAAAGGAAAAGTGGCATTGATATGCGGCGGCGGACAAAGTCTCGGAGAAGCGCTGTCCTACCGCATGGCAGAGGCGGGATATGACATCGCGGTCGCAGACATCAACGGCGAGAACGCCGAAAGAACGGCTGATTATGCAGCCGGTCAATACGGGGTCAAATCGCTGTGGATTCAAGCGGATTTTACAAAGGAAGCCGATGTAAAAAAAATGATCGACAGGGTCACGGACGAATTCGAAAAAATCGATGTGATGGTGTACAGTGCGGGAATCGCCAAAAGCAATAAGATCACAGATTTTGAGCTAGAAGACTGGGAACGGACCATCGAAGTCAATTTGACCGGGTATTTTCTTTGCGCGAGGGAAACGTCAAAGGTCATGATTAAGCAGGGAAGCGGGTCAATCATTCAAATCAACTCCAAATCGGGAAAAGTCGGCAGCAAGCATAATACAGCTTATTCAGCTTCCAAATTTGGAGGCGTCGGTCTCACTCAAAGCCTCGCGCTTGATCTTGCCGAACACAACATTCGCGTGAACAGCATTATGCCGGGGAATTTGTTGAAATCGCCGATGTTCCAAAGCTTGATCCCGCAATACGCGAAAAAGCTCGGCATTCCGGAGAGTGAAGTAGAGCGCGTGTACACCGAAAAAGTGCCGCTTGGGCGGGGCTGTACGTATGATGACATCGCCAATGCCATCTTGTTTTATGCTTCTGACCAGGCATCCTATATGACGGGTCAATCGATCAATGTAACCGGAGGGCAGGTCATGCATTAAAACACGAAGGGGGACGCAATAATGAACATGCTGATTGATTCAGCGCATATACCGGAGATTGAAAGATTGCTGGATTCATTTCCCGCTGGCGGCGTCACAACAAACCCGACGCTGATCGCAAGGGAAAAGCAGCCCTTTAAACAGCAGATTCAAGATATTCGGCGGTTCCTTCCCGAACAGCTGCCTCTCCATGCCCAGGTGATCGCCGACCAATGGCGGGATATGGTCGATCAGGCGAAGGCGCTCTATAACTGGCTGGATGGAAACGTGTCGGTGAAAATTCCGGTGACAGCTCAAGGACTTTACGCGATCAGAAAGCTTGCGGCTGAAAACATCCAGACCACAGGGACAACGGTTTATACCGCTGCACAGGCTGTACTGGCGGCAAAAGCCGGCGTCTCCTATGTCGCGCCTTATGTCAATCGTATTGATCAGGAGTATGGTAATGGGGCGGGCGTTGTCAAATCGATTGTCGGCTTATTCCACACATACCGTTTAAATTGCAAAGTGCTTGCGGCAAGCTTTAAACATAACCGTCAAATTCTTGCCGTCATGGAAGCGGGGAGTCATGAGGCGACAATCAGTCCCGAGCTTTTAAGCCATTTGGCTGATCATCCGGCTGCAGACCGCGATATCCATGTGTTTCGTGAAGTTTGGCACTCTCAATATGGAACATTTTCAATTTAGCGTACGAGCCTGAGGGCCGGGAAACCGGCCTCAGGCTTTATTTTTGCTTACCATTACTTATATACTCTTGATTTATTCGGCGGAATTGCTTATAATCACTTATAAATAATGAATTTTACTTGCGTAAAGAAGGAATGATCGAGTGTATCAAGAGGAAAGGCTAATTTCCATCATCGACTATTTAAAAGAGCATAAACGGATTTCCGTTGAACAAATTTGTTCTTTATTCGGAGTTTCAAGAGATACGGCAAGGCGGGATCTGGTCAAACTGCAAGAGCAAGGTGCTATTATCAGAACAAGGGGAGGGGCGATTCTGCCTACCGTTCATGATGAAGTCAAAGACTATTCGGGCAGGCTGGGCATGGTTTCCGAAGAAAAAAGCATGATCGGAAAAGCAGCTGCTTCTTTAATCAGAGAGGGCGACCGCATTATTTTGGACGCTTCCACGACTGTCCAATCATGCGCCGAGCATTTGCCGGATGTCAATTGCACGATCATCACCAATTCGATTAACCTTGCAGATGTTCTTTCCTCTAGAAAAGGGGCTGATATCCATCTGCTTGGAGGAAAGCTTCAAAAAGAGCACCGCTTTTTGTACGGCGCATCCGTCATTGAAAAGCTGTCATGCTATCATGTTGATAAAGCACTGATCGGCGTGGTGGGGGTTTCTGAACACGGGCTTACAATCGCCCATGAGGAGGACGGAATGGTGAAGCGGAAAATGATTTCCCAAGCGAAGCAAGTCATAGCGCTTGCCGACCATTCGAAAATCGGGAGAACGGATTTTTACCGGTATGCTGAACTAGGTGACATCGACCTTCTCATTACAGACCGGCTGCCGTCGAAACCGTTTCAGAAGCTGCTTGATGAGCACGATGTGGAGCTGCTCGTGGCTGAACATCACGATACTTAAGGGGGAATACAGCAGATGAAAATGATTGCTGTCGATTTAGACGGGACGTTGTTAAACAGTGAAAGCAAGATCTCAAAGGAAAACATCGATGCGATTAAAAAAGCGCGGGAACACGGGATTGAAGTAGTGGTTGCCACGGGGAGAGCATCCTTTGATGTGCAAGCGATTTTTGAGCCGACAGGTATTAAAACATGGATTATCAGTGCCAACGGAGCGGTGATTCATGATCCTGAAGGCCGTCTTTACCACTCGGTGCCGCTTAACCGGAAACGGGCGGAAGGAATTCTTCAATGGCTTGAAGAAAAGAATTACTATTATGAGGTATTCAGCGATGAAGCGATCTTCACGCCGCAAAACGGCCGCGAGCTGCTTGACATTGAGCTGGACCGCTTGAAAAGCGCAAATCCCGAGGCCGATCTTTCAAGGCTGGAACTCGCGGCTGAACAGCAGCTCAGCCAAAATGGATACGCGTACATCAGCTCCTATACCGACCTGTTTTTAGCCGGAAAGGATGTCAATGTATATAACATATTAGCTTTTTCTTTTCATAAAGAAAAACTGGAAACAGGCTGGCAGCAATTTGAAGATGCACAAGATATTACACTTGTCACTTCAGCCGAGCATAACTTTGAAATTGAGCATCTTCAGGCGTCAAAAGGGCTTGCATTGGAGAAGCTTTCACGCAAGCTCGGCATTTCCCTTCAGGAAACAGCTGCCGTCGGAGACAGCCTCAATGATTTTTCGATGCTGAAGATCGCGGGGAAAAGCTTTGCCATGGGCAATGCGCGCGAAGACATTAAAGAGATGGCTGATGAGGTAACGCTCACTAATGATGAAAATGGCGTCGCTCACATCCTGCATCAGCTGATTGAACAGCAAGTCAAACCGGTTTAATTCGTACATCCTTTCAAATCGGCGTGATGCCGTACACGGCAGCGTAACGATTGAAGGAGTGCGGTTAAGCAGCGGATGTTATTGATCCGCGGGCCGCCGACAATGTCGGCGGCCTTTATTTATTTTAACGCTGCCTCGTGAACGTGGGATATTATTTTCGTTACTTTTTATTCATTGTTTGATCTGGTGATGTTTGTTACTATTTAACTATTATTTCAAATTGTAAGAATGGAAGGTGACTTTTTGATTAGTTTAAATCCTCTTATTAGAAAAAGATACTAGAACTCATTGAAAAAGAGTAAATAACAGGTGATCGATTTGGATAATCAAATGAGTATAATGTATGAGAAAGCAGAGCGGCTTTCAAAGTGGGGGAAAACAAAGGAAGCCTTGAAGGAAGCAGAGCAGTTTTTATCCAACTACCCCGACTCATACGAAGGCTATCAATTGCTTTCAAATATATATTTTAATGCAAAAGAATATGAAAAAGCGGTACAGTTTGCAAAAGAGGCTTTAAATTTAGATCCGATGAACTTTGAAATTTTGGCTGTCTTGACTCTTGCATACTATGAATTGGGAATGTACGAAGAGCATGAGGAAATAAATGAAATAATGATTTCAGAGTACCCCGATTATCACTACACTTATGCAATGCACGCTCAATTTCTTTTCCATGATAAAAATGAGTATGAAAAATCGCGTTTTTATATAGAAAAGGCAGTGGAATTAGAACCTGACGATCCATTTTCTCTTGTCGTATACAGTGAGATTTTGGCGGTGTTTTTTGAGGATGGATTATCAAGGGCGTGTTCAGACAGAGCGCTCGCCCAAAATGCCGATGATGCCATGATCACGGGAATGGCCGCTTCTGCGGCATATAGAAGAGGAGATTATGCACAAGCATTGACTTTAAACAAAAGAGCTCTACAAATCAATCCGAACAATCCAGGGATTGTACCCAATTTAGCGTTATACAACATGTGTAATTTTTGGTTTATGAAATTCCCGTTGAAAATCAGGCGATTCCATGAAAAACTTCGTGTTAAAAAACCGGTGTTGTTTTGGCCGCTTCTTGTCATTGTGACATTGGTCTTCAAGTGGCTTACGATTCCATACCTGTTTCTCGTCTACAGTACACCTTATATGATGAATGGGCTGGCGGGAGCCTTCATGCAGCGAAAATTGCCCGAACAGATGCGAGGAAGTTCGGTCCTCACATTTTTGAGGTACACACCGATTTGGATCCTTATTGTATTGCTGATGATTGTGATAGGGATCATATCATTCTTATGCAGATTGATATTTTAAATGAATGAAAGAGTGGAAATAATGGAAATACGTAAAGATAAACCGGGAACCCTATTTTTTGTTTTTTTTGGACTGCTTAGTTTTGTCGGCACGATGTCTTTGTATGACCGATTTGGGAATCTTCAAATGAAAATGCTGGCGGCTTCCGACAACATGCTTTTTTGCTCTGATGTAAGCATATTTTACAGCTTGTTGCTGACCTTCATTTGTATACCTTACACCGTTAGAAAAGTGATAACATCCAAAGGCTATCAAGGGCGTTTGCAGCCTCCTTTATCCTTGATTCTTCTAGTCGTAGGGCTGACGCTGCTATGCAATGCCTTTTTTCAATATCAAAATATTGGGAAAAACAGCATTGTCATAAGAGAAGGACTAATCTCCAGCACCAAACATTACGATATGGAGGATGTCACTTCTGTCCATGCCTATTATCAAAAAGGGTTAAAAGGCGCACTTTACCTGAAGTATGATCTGACGCTAAACGACGGAAAAAAAATCGATGCCGCCTTGTCTGACGAGTTTTACAATAAAGCGGACGAACTTGACAAGCTCCTGCAGCGGCAAGGAATACATATTGAAAGAAGCGGAATCAAAAAGAAAGATCAGGCCCAGCTGGAAAAACATGCGGGTTCCAAGGCGAACTATAAAGTGATGAAAAGGATCTTAAACGGTACAAATCATAGATAGGAAGGATAAATATGAAGAGGGATGACACGGATAAACGCGCAAAGGTGAAAGTCATTCAGTTTGATCAACATCAACATGCTTTAACCGAATTAGAACAGCGCTGTGAAACTTTTGCTGATGTCGGCGGATTAGAAGACATTAAAAAGAAAATCAACATGGACTTTATTTTGCCTTTGCAAAATCCTGAGTATTTTAAAGCGTTTGGAAAAGCGACGGGAGGAAGCCTTCTTCTGTTTGGCCCGCCGGGATGCGGAAAAACATTTATCGCGAAAGCGATTGCCGGAGAGATCCAAGCAAACTTTATACACTTGGAGCTTCAGGCGATATTGTCCATGTATGTTGGGCAGAGTGAACATAATCTGCATGACATTTTTGAAAAAGCGCGTGATAACAGTCCTTGCGTTCTTTTTATTGATGAGCTTGATTCAATCGGGGGGAATCGGCAGGGAATGAGCCAGTATCATGACAGGGTGCTGGTCAATCAGTTGCTGATAGAATTAGACGGTTTAGGGTCGTTTAATGACGGCGTGTATGTGATCGGTGCAACGAATACACCGTGGTATTTAGATCCTGCCTTACGCCGTCCCGGCAGATTTAATAAGATGGTATTTATGCCGCCTCCATCCGAAGAAGAACGTGTCGACATTTTAAATTTAAAGCTGTCCGGCAAGCCGCATAATCAGATTGATGCACTGAAAATCGCCAAAAAGACTTGCCATTTTTCGGGGGCTGATTTAGAACAGTTGGTCAGCGATGCTTTAGATCAGGCGATCGAACGGTCGCTTCGGCAAGGAAAGCTGTCGCCTGTCCAACAAACAGATCTTGAAACCAGCCTTCAAGGGAGAGTGCCTTCAACGCTTGAGTGGTTTTCAACAGCGAAAAACTACGCCATGTTTAGTGATGCGAATAAAGAATATCAATCCGTTCTTGATTATATGAAGAGGACCAAGCTGAAATAGGTTACCTCCACATTTTAAAGGATCACCCGATCAAAAGGAGAATGACAAAAATGAAAAAGCCGTTTCAATTACCAGAAAAAATGGCCCGATACCGCAGGCAATTCGAACAATCAGCGCGGGATTTTTTGAAGCTGAACACGAGAAAAGGAAAAACAGGCCGATATGAAAGCAAACTGGCCGGCGATCCTTATTTTCCAAAGTCTGAACAGTATCCTGTGGATTCGCAGGGAAAGCCGATGAAACTGCTTGCGCAAATTAATTTTTCAGACATGCCCCGCCTTGAGAATTTCCCGGAATCCGGGATTCTGCTTTTTTTCATTTCGGTCAGTGATGATGTTTACGGTTTGAATTTTGACGATCCGTGTGAACAGTCGAGTTTTTGCATCAAGTATTTTGAGAATATCACCCAAAATGAAGACGAGCTTGTCGACGACTTTTCGTTTGTGAAGCTTGAGGATGAGCTGGCTTTTCCGATTGGATGCGAAGCTTCAATCACGCCTGACATAGGGTTTGAACTTGTCTCTGCGTCTGACTTTCAATTTGAGCGATACGCAGGAACGGATGCTTGGACATTCTTTGAGCAATTCGGCGATCAAGAGGAAACGGTGTTTGATGAATACCATGAAATGCACGGCGGCTTTTCCCATAAGATCGGGGGCTATGCAGCCTTCACGCAAGATGATCCGAGAGAAGGCGATTATCAAGAACATACCGTTCTGCTATTGCAAATTGATTCTGATGAGGACATTGATGCCATGTGGGGAGATGTCGGGATTGCCAATTTTTTTATAAGGCCTGATGATTTAAAGAATAAGGACTTTTCAAACGTATTGTATAATTGGGACTGTCATTAACGAAAAAAACAGCTGTCTATAGCAGACAGCTGTTTTATTTAACCCGTAATAGCCGAAGCGTTCAGGGTAAATAACTCCTCGAGTTCATGCTCAGAAAGCTCGGTGATCCAATTTTCGCTTTGGATGATTTGATCGTTGAGCGATTGCTTCGATTCGAGCATTTGGTCGATTTTTTCTTCAATTGTGCCGGTGGTGATCAGTTTATGAACGTGGACGAACCGTTTCTGTCCAATTCTGTAGGCGCGGTCTGTCGCCTGATTTTCAACCGCGGGATTCCACCATCTGTCATAATGGATGACGTGATTGGCGGCCGTCAAATTGAGGCCTGTGCCCCCGGCTTTTAATGATAAGATCAGAATCGGAAATTCCTTGTTCTGAAACTGCTCCACCATTTTGTCCCGTTCAAGCTTGGATAAACTGCCGTTCAGAAACTTGACCGGTTCGCCGAATGACTTCTCGAGCAGGCGCTTCATCATATCTCCCATCCCGAGATATTGGGTGAAAATCAGGCAGCTTTCATCGCTTTCGCGAATCGTCTTCGTCAGCTCCAGCAGTTTTTCGAGCTTGACTGACCTTCCGTTAAGGAGCTCGCTCCCGGTCTCTTTTAAGTAAAGGGCAGGGTGGCCGCAGATTTGTTTGAGCTTGCCGAGCATGCTTAAGATGAGAGCTTTGCGCTGCATTCCGGCAAGGCTTGACATATGTTCAAACGTATCTTTGACAAGCTGTTCATATAGTGAAGCCTGTTCTGCGGAGAGCGGGATGAACTCTTTTTCTTCCTGTTTTTCAGGCAGGTTGAGCGCGACTTCCTTGTCCTGCTTTGTCCGTCTTAATAAAAATGGTTTGATCAGCTGCTGGAGCTGTTCGATCCGTTTTTCGTCGCGGTCTTTTTCAATCGGCAGGACAAAACGCTTATGGAAGCTGCCGAGGCTTCCGAGATAGCCTTTGTTCATGAAATCGTAGATCGACCACAGCTCCGTCAGGCGGTTTTCCATCGGAGTCCCGCTGAGCGCGATATGATGCAGGCCTTTCAGTTTTCTGATTGAACGGGATTGCTTCGTGTGCGCATTTTTTATGTTTTGGGCTTCGTCAAGGCAGATGCAGTTCCAGGCGACGCTGCTGAGATCGTCAAAGTCGGATTGGGCGAGGCCGTATGACGTCAAGACGATATCGGCATCTTTGTAAGATTCCTGAAACGCTTCACCTTTAGGGCGTTTTGGCCCGTAATGGAGCGCTGCCGTCAGGCCGGGCGCGAAGGTCTCAAGCTCGCGCTGCCAGTTCCCGAGGACGGAAGTCGGTGCAATGATGAGAGACGGCGTTTGTTGCCCCTGTTCTTTTAAATAGGCGAAATAGGCGATCATCTGAATGGTCTTTCCGAGCCCCATATCATCTGCCAGGCAGGCCCCGAAGCCGCAGTTTCTGAGAAAAATCAGCCAGTTCAAACCGTCTTCCTGATAAGCTCTGAGCGTTCCGTGAAAATATTTGCTGACCGGGTATGACGGGAGATCATCGCGCTGGCTCAGCTTTCTGATCATGTTTTTCAGCTGATAGGACAGTTCAAACCGCACATCGCTGAATGCGGAAGCATCGAACAGATCATCATCCTCGCGGGTTTCGCTCCGCTCCGTCAGCTCGCGCGCCAGGATGTCAGACATATGAAGCCCCTCTGTTTCTGCTCGCTCCATCAGCTTTTTCATTTGTTTGATAAAATTCGGATCGATTTTGATCCACTGTCCGCGTATGTTGACAAGCCGTCTTTTATTGGCGACAAGCTGCTCGAATTCTTCCTCTGTGAGTTCGATTCCATTAGTAGCAAAACGCCAGTTGAAGTCCATCAATGCATTCATTCCGACAAAAGACTCGCCGCGGGGAGCCGATGACACTTTCGCTTTCAACAGCATATTGCTGTCTCTCACGATTTGCCACCATGACGGCAGCAGAATTTCAATTCCCATGCTGACAAGTGTTTCGCTTGCTTCTGATAGGAAGATCCATGCTTCTTCTTCCGTTAAAAGCATCGTCCCCGATTCGATCGTCAGCCAGGGCACGATTTGGCGGAATCTGTCTTGTTCACGGGCGATTTTATCAGCGTATGTCTGCCAAGATTTTTTCAGCCTGTTCAAGCCTTCAAAGAACTGAATGGCGCCGCTTTTTTTGTCGCGCAAAAACAGTTCGATTTTCCAATCGTCTCCGTCAAAGTCAGGTTCATTTAAGCGGAGTCCGACAGTAAACGGCACAGGGTTTTCATGCCAGCCGATCGTTTCAAGAAAATCGTCTTCATCGAGAAAGTGTCCCTGAAATGTAGTGACGGCGGGAGAATGTGCGACAATCGATTCCCATTTTGCTTTTAACTCGTCATTGTAGTTGATGTAGTCTTCGACAGCGTGTGAAAACCATTCAGCTGTATAGCCTTCCAAAATCCCTTCTTTATCTTTCCAGCGCAGCACCTCTTGCTTCCATGCTTCATAGTCGGGAAGAAAGTCTTCATCTGCGATAAACTCATAAATGGTGGAAGCCGTTTTCATCAAAGGTTCAGTTTCCTCGGTGAGGATGATGTCGCTGTAAGAATTAAATGAGTTTTTGCCGAGAAATTCGACCGCCATCCACGGGGACAGCAGAACCGCCGGAGTATCTAAATCGGCATCTTCGAGAAACGTTCCGTAAAAAGACGATTCGTGCCACTGAAACAAATGCCTTTCCATTTCATTCCGCGCGAGAAACTGATGATCCCCGTCATGACAAGATAAAATGAATGTATAGTCTTCTGATTGTTCGACATGTATCACGATTTCCTTAAGACTCGCCATCGATCAACTTTCCTTTCTTAAGCTCCTCCTGGAAGGCTCTCAGCCGTTTATAGCGGGCTGAAAACTGCTCCATAAACCGGTTCCAGACATCCTGTTTTTTCGATTTTTTATAAAGGGTGCGCAGCTTTTTTAATTGTTTGACGGCTTCTTTGTAGCTTGAGCGGTTTTTTTGTTCAACCAGCCCGGAAATTTCTCTGTGATAGGAAGGAATCAATGCTTCAGGAGCCGCTGCTGCAATATCTTTCAAGGCGTTCTGCCCGATCTCAGAGATTGAAAAACCGACAAGGCTGTGGATCTCCATCCACTCCGTAAAGCGGTTTTTGTTATATAAAAAATGGCTGTATTCAGTAAACGTATAAGGAAGACACTTTTTGCAATACCGTTCATATACATGCTCTTCTTTTGCGTTTTTGCTGTAATCGCTCAGAAACAGGAAGAATTCGCTTAATACATCGCGTATTTCCCGGTACGGCTTATCCAGTCTGCAGAAGCCGGCTGCAAGCTGCTCAAGGTATTCATACCATTTTTTCAAGCGCTTCCAGTCTTTTTTGGCGGTCATGACACTGAGCCATTGAAACGTATAAGGAAGGATCTCCGGTGAAAACGATCCGGCCTGATCGAGAATTACATCGTCGTTTTTCAGCAGAAATTCAAGATGCAGCCTGCCGAATTGTATTTCAGGGGACGGCTCCCTATCGTTGAGCACATCGAGCTCCTGCTTCAGCCAGTTTGGCCGGGACAGAAGCGCACTCCAGATTTCCCCGAAAATCCGCAGCCTTTCATACTGGAAAATGTCTTTCTTGAGCAGCAGTTCCCGAATCACGCCGGGGGTTTTTTCTAAAAACGGGTCAAGGGAGAACGATAGCGCATATGTTTTCAGTTCATCGATCGAGCTGTAGATCGTATCCATCAGCTGTTCGATATAAGGATTCAGCGTGTAAAAATCCTTTTCCGGATCTATGCGCCCTTTCTCGACGAGCGAATGCATGGCTAGCCATGTCGCGAGAGCCGCGTGTATTTGATACATTTTTTTCAGCTCCGGCTCCGCAGGCGTCCGCTTTTTTAAAGCTGAAAAATACCCGTAGTAAAGGTATTGCATCGTTTGCTGGTTTTTGGGCGTTTGCTCCTCCCATCGTCTGAATTCCGTTTTGAAAAACGAGGTCCATTGATCGAGCGTGTGGCTGCGGGGCTTCATTCCGCGCTGAAGCTGTCCGAGAATCTCCCGGTTTTCGCGGTGTTTTTGCGCTTCTTTCCAAAACTCCGTAAACGTTCCCAATCGATCATATTGTGCATATAGATATAAGTAAACGGCAAGCACATGCCGGCAGATGTTTTGAGCAGGGCAGGAACAGCTGCTTTTTTTAACGTCGGAGAGGTCGATGAAGACCTTTACCGGGACCACGTCCTGGACGTAAGCGTTGACCGTATGCCCGCTCATCGGCTTGACCCGATAGACGGAATCCTGTCTGTATAAAATAAGGGCTTTTTTCATGAGCTGAATGTTTTCTTCTGTGCACGGCAGTACATGCTTAAACTGTTCAGCTGCATCCATGACAACCGTTTTTGAGATCATGTCTTGAAGCATGTCTATCGCTCCTAACCGAATGGCTTTTAAAAAGTTTCCAATCTCTCTATTATAGCTTAATCAATCCGTCCAAAAAAGATTTTCTCTGGAAAAGGACATAAAAACGGACGGGTGTCGAATAATGTAATAGACTATGGCAAATCGATTCTTTACATCATATAATTTGAAATATAATCAGAAATGTTTTAATTTATGGAAGCTGAAAGGAAAAGGATATGGATGACAAGGAATTGAATCAGGAAGAATTTTTGAGAATTCTTATGCATGCGTATGACGTTGGTGAAAAATCAAAAGACATAACGACGAAAGAACTTCTTGAAGATCTCATTCTTCATATCAAAAATGGATATACGACGTAAAAGGTGTGCAAACTGCGGTTTGCACACTTTTTCGTTCAGCAAAATGTGCGCAGGTCCTGCAAAAGTCGATATTTAATACCATATAAAGACGCGGTTTCCCCGGTATCTCCCGTTATTTGTCAGGATTCATTTCTTTCGGAAACGAAATAACCATGTATAATCAAGGGTAGGTGTTTAATTTGCTGAAAATTTAAATAAATACGCGAATTAAAGGGAGGTTTTTATGAGAGATCATATCGGCTTTAAAGATGTGTTCATCATTTTGAAAAAAAGATTCGTTCTGATCGCACTGATCACCATTGCGGCCGCTCTGTCCAGCGCTGCCGTCAACTTTTATTGGCTCACACCCGTCTATCAGGCATCCGCCCAAATCCTCATCAACGGCCGTCAAACATCGAACTTCACCGACATTCAGACCAACCTTGAACTTATCAACACGTACAACGTCATTATGAAAAGCCCGATTATCTTAAACAAGGTTAAAGACGAACTTAACCTTCCGGAAACCGCTGAAGACTTGAAGCAAAAAATCACAGTTATCAGCGAAAATGAATCACAGATTGTCAGTATCTCCGCGACTGACAAGGATTATTCCAAGGCGGCGGACATCGCGAACACAGTCGTTGCCGTATTCCAAAGGGACATTGACGGCATTATGGGTGAAAATACTGAAGTCAGCCTTGTTGCGAAAGCCAATCCCGATCATACGCCTGTTCCCGTCAGCCCGAACAAGAAGTTCAACATCGCTGTTTTTACAGGATTCGGCCTGCTGTTTAGTGCAGGGCTTGCATTTTTGCTCGAGCTTTTGAAAAATACCGTTCGAAATGAAGAAGACATCGAAAAAGAGCTGAACGTTCACGTGTTGGGAAATATTCTGTATGTGAGACCGAAAAAAGGACAGGCCCCGAAGCTGGAAAGCTTTGTCGGCAAAGATCATACGTTCTAAAACGGGAAAACACGGGGAGGTCGCCTATGATCGATATTCATTGCCACATTCTTGCGGACATTGATGATGGAGCAGCATGTATGAATGACAGTATAGAAATGGCTAAACAAGCTGCCCGTCAAGGGATTCATACGATTATCGCCACACCTCACCACCGAAACGGTGTATACGAACATCAAAAAGAGGCCATTCTTGCAGCTGTTTCGGATTTAAAGACGAGGGTGCAAAAGGAAAACATCCCGGTTCTCATTACCCCCGGACAGGAAATCCGCCTGTACGGCGAATTGAAGCGCGATCTTGAGCGCGGCAGACTGCTCAGTCTCGCCGGCACAAAATATTTGCTGATTGAACTTCCTTACCACCATGTTCCGCGGTATGCCGAAAAGCTGCTGTTCGATCTCCAGTTAAATGGTTACATTCCGATTATCGCACACCCCGAGCGGAACCTTGAATTGATGGAGAATCCCGATCTGCTGTACCGCCTCGTCAAAAACGGCGCGTGCGTCCAGCTAACATGTTCAAGTCTTGCCGGCCGCTTTGGCAGAAGTGTCAAACGGCTCGCCCGCCGCTTTCTTGAAGCGAACCTCGTCCACTTTATCGCATCAGACGCCCACAACCTCACGACCCGATCTTTCTTTTTTGATGCAGTAGAAAACGATTACGGCCGCGATTTTTTGAACGTGTTTACAGAAAACGCGGGCCTGCTCCTGGAAAACCGGGATATTCATAAAGAAACACCGCGTCCCGTCAAAAAGAAAAAGCTGATGGGCCTGCTGTGAAAGCTATTCACAAAAGCCCGTCAGCCAAAATGTCAGCGCCGGTTATGCGGCGCTGATTTTTTATATCATCCGATAGAAAGCGGCCGGACGTCCCTCTCTACAACAGCGGAATGACAAGCCCGCCGTAAGCAAAGGCGGCCACGATTAGGAAAGCTGGATGGACGCGGAACTTCGTCAAGGCCACCAAAGAGATTAGCGCGATGACAAGTGATTGAACAAAGCCGATCGACTTGATCGCATCACCGCCGATTTCCCACGTCAAAAGAAGCATCATCATGGCGATAACCGGCTGAACCGACAAGGTCATTCCTTTGACGATTGGCGACTGGCGGTAGCGGCCGATCAGCTTGAGCAGCAAAACGAGCGCGATGGCCGAAGGCAGTACAGTTGCGGCAAGAGCAATGAAGACACCGGGCCATCCGAGCACGCTGTAGCCGACATAAGCGGCGATTTTTGTGGCGATCGGGCCCGGCAGAGCGTTTGCAAGCGCAAGCATGTTTGAAAATTCCTCTTTTGACAGCCAGTGAAAATGCTGAACAACTTCTTCAAAATTAAGCGGAATTGAAGCCGGCCCGCCCCCGTAGCCCAATAAGTTTGCAATAAAGAAAGCCCAAAACAAATAAAAGATGATCATGAAGCGGACACTCCTTTATCCTTTTCCCGGGCCGCTTTTTTTCTTAATTTAAAGTGGAACGCGCCATACGTTAAAAACAGGATGACAATGATGCCGGGGTGGATGGAAAACACTTGAAGACCCAAAAACGCAAGAATAAAGAAAAGCACGCCGGTCAGCAAGCCGAAGCCTTTCAATGCTTTTTGCCCAAATTCGTAAGCCATGATGCCGAGCATGACGGCGATGACAGGGGTGACAGCGCCGATCATGCTGCTTACGATTTTTGAGTGGCTGAGCACATTAACGGCTGCGAATAAGGCGGCCATCGCAGCGCACGTCGGCATGATATGGGCGGCTGTGGCAACGACAGCACCCGGAACGCCTTTGACTTTATGACCTAAATATGCCGACATTTTCGTGGCGATCGGCCCGGGCAGCGCATTGGCAATCGCCAAAATTTCCCCGAATTCATCATCATCGATCCATTTGAACTTAGAAACGGCTTCATGACGGATCAGTGGGATAACGGACGGGCCGCCGCCAAATCCCAATATCCCCGTTCTTGTCATTGCGATGATCAGTTCCCGGTAAGGGTGCTTCATTTTGCGTTTCCTCCTATTCAGTTAAAGCTTCATTCCCATTCGGCTCTTATATCGTTTAATCAGCATCTGGCAGTCGACGCTCACAACGCCTTTCAGGGGATACAGGCGCTTCGTCAAAAATTCCTCCATCTCCTGATCATTTGCGAAAATGCCGTGCATATGCAGCTTGCTCGGCCCTGTCATATGATAGAGGCTTGTCACGGCAGGCTCCTTTTCCAAAGCAACAGCAACAGCCTCTAAATATTGGGGTTCGACTTCAACGTTGAAAAACACCGATACGTGAATCCCGACCTTGACTGGATTGATGACGGCTGTGAATTTTTCAATGATGCCTTCTTCAATCAAGTTGTTGATCCGCGTCTGTACAGCAACTCTTGAGAGTCCCACGCGCTTTCCCAAATCGGTATAAGAGATTCTTCCTTCCTCATGCAAGATCGAAAGGATTTTTTTATCCGTTTCATCAAGAATTAAATTTGGCATATGGTAGTCGAGGCTCACAAATGTCCCTTCCTTTCTGTTTGGTCATTATCATTCGAAATTGCTTGTCAATCGCATTATAAATGAACATTTTGTAAATTGTATCATAATACGGGTTTCGATATGAATCATTTTAACGTTTTTTTAATACTTATTGAAAAAGGGTGTTAGTTTTTCTTCCCTGAAAGTAGCGCCTCTTTTAACGGGCCACTATACTTCAAAAGACAAATGGATGCTTGAAAGGAAGGAAGGAGCTATGGAGAAGCTGAAGATCGGTTCGAAACAAATGGTTGTCAGTCCTCATTATCTCGCTTCGCTTGCAGGCAGCAGCATCATGGAGAAGGGAGGAAACGCGTTTGACGCGGCTGTTGCAGTAAGCGCGTGCCTTGCTGTTGTCTATCCGCATATGACAGGACTCGGAGGGGATGCCTTTTGGCTGATGTATCACAGTGGCAGTGGTGAGATTAAAGGGTACAATGGCAGCGGGCGGTCGGGGCGGAAAGCGGACCGGGATCAGTATAAAGGAGAGCATGCCATTCCGGTCAGGGGCATAAGGAGTGCGATTACCGTGCCGGGGATGGTGGACAGCTGGGCCGAAATACTGGCTGCGTACGGCCGTTTATCGCTTCGAGAGGTGCTGAAGCCGGCGATCATGTATGCAGAAAAGGGTTTCCCGGTCTCGCCTGATCAATGTCAAAACACGGTGAAAAACGCTGAATGGCTTTCCGGTATGCCGATAACTGCAGATATTTATCTTCCGGGAGGAAAACCGCCCTCTCCGGGTGAGCGCTTTGTGCAAAAAGAGCTCGCGCGCACTTTGGCGATGATCGCTGAGAAAGGAAGAGACGCCTTTTATAAAGGAGAAATTGCCCAAGCTTCAGCAGCCTATCTGCAAAACAACGGAGGTATCTTGACCCTTGAAGATTTCGAGCGGCATCAAGGGGAATGGGTGTCTCCGCTTTCATCCACATACAGAGAATATGCGATCTATCAAATGCCTCCGAATTCACAAGGATTTACCGGTCTTATGACATTGAATATTTTAGAAAACTACGACTTTGGCACGATCGAGCACGGTTCTTTCGAGTATTATCATCTGCTCATCGAAGCATTGAAATTAAGCTTTTCCGACTGCAACAAAGTATTGACTGACCCGGAATTCTCCCAAATACCGCTTGGACGACTGCTGGACAAAGGGTATGCGCGGGAGCTGGCCGCAAAAATCGGACTGCCGGCGCTTCAGGTGGAGAGCCAGCCGCTCGGCAGCGATACAGCTTATGCAGCAGCAGTAGATGAAGACGGGAATGCTGTTTCGTTTATTCAAAGTTTGTATTTCGAATTCGGCTCTGGGGTGACAGTTGGAGATACCGGCGTCATTTTGGAGAACAGAGGGTCGTTTTTCTCGCTTGATCCTGACCATGTCAATACGCTGGAGCCGGGAAAAAGAACTTTTCATACGCTGATGCCCGCCATGGCGTTCAGGGGCGGGAAGCCGAAATTCCTTTACGGAACGCAGGGGGGAGAAGGACAGCCGCAGACGCAGACGGCTCTTATTACGAGAATGATAGATTACGGGATGGATCCTCAAACAGCCGTTCATGAACCGAGATGGGTATGGGGCAGAACATGGGGAGAGCGGGTGGAAGGTGTAAGAATAGAAAGCAGAGTGACGCCTGAAGTGATCGCAAAACTGCGAAAGCATGGGCATCATGTAACCGTTGTCGGCGACTTTGACGGTGTGATGGGTCATGCCGGTATCATTGAGATTGATGATCAAGGTTTCCTGAGAGGGGGAAGCGATCCGAGAAGCGATGGGGCAGCAATCGGCATTTAACTACGTTTTCAAAACGCGCAAACGTCAATACGAGGAAAAAACCCCGTGAACAAGGAGGATTTGTCCACGGGGTTTTTTCTATCCGGCTATGAGCGTTGATCCGAGATTTCGATGAAATGCTTAAGCGCCGGATTGCGGTTGTCCTTTCGATGCGCGGTAATCCATTCGGCGCGAAGGGGAAAGTCTTCGATTTCTTTGTATACAACATCAAGGTTAAATAATCGTTTAGCCGCCGTAGGCACGACGGCGATTCCCATTCCGGCCGATACGAGGCCGATCACCATTTGGTATTCTGTAGCTTCCTGGGCGATGTTGGGGATAAACCCGGCTTTTTCACACAAGAAATTGAATTCCGTGTATAAAGAGGGCCACGCTTCTTTGGCAATGACAATCAGTGATTCGTCTTCAAGATCTTTCAAATAAACCCGGGGTTTTTCTGTCAGCGGGTGGTGTTTCGGAAGTGCAAGGACACAGTGGCTTTTCTTCACCGTGTATGACTTCAGTTCGTCGTTTCCCAACGGGGGGTGCAGCACCCCGATGTCAATATGTCCGTTTAGCAGTGCATCGACCTGATTGGGGGTTGAAAGCTCCCGAAGATCAATCTGCACGGACGGGAACCGGTTTCGGTATTCCCTGATGATAGGAGGCATGATCTCGTATGTTGCGGAGCCGACAAAGCCGATCACGAGTCTGCCCAGCTCCCCGCGGGCCGTCCGCTGAGCCATGTCGACGGCCTGATCAATCTGGGAAAGTCCTTCCTTGATTTGTTTTAAAAAGACCCCGCCTGCCGCCGTCAGCCTGACAGCTCTTTTTGACCTCTTCAGCAAGGTGACGCCTATTTCACTTTCTAGTTGTTTAATCTGCTGGCTGAGCGGAGGCTGAGTCATGTTCAGCCGAAGAGCTGCTTTTCCGAAATGCAGTTCTTCGGCAACAACCATAAAATAACGAAGATGGCGCAGCTCCATTAATCACTCATTCCTTTCTGAATGCGATTTCAGTCGTTTTACATATTAATTGTAAGACAAAGAAGTATTGGAAAACAATTTCCACAAGATGTATATTTAATAATACAATAATTTTATTAAAAATTCATTGTAAATGAATGAAAATGGAGGAGTGAGGGCTTTGAATAATGTAGCCGCTAAAAATGAAACTCTTACTGTAAGAGGAGCAGAGCTTGTGGTGGATAGTCTCATTCAGCAAGGTGTCACTCATGTTTTCGGTATTCCGGGAGCAAAAATCGATGCGGTGTTTGACGTATTGAAAGACAAGGGGCCTGAATTGATCGTTTGCCGTCACGAGCAGAATGCAGCATTTATGGCGGCGGCAGTCGGACGATTGACTGGAAAGCCCGGTGTTTGCCTGGTGACTTCAGGTCCGGGAGCGTCTAATTTAGCGACCGGTCTTGTAACAGCCAATACAGAAGGAGATCCGGTTGTTGCCCTGGCGGGTGCTGTAAAAAGAGCGGATCGTCTCAAAAAAACTCATCAATCGATGGATAATGCGGCGTTGTTTCAGCCGATTACGAAATATAGCGCAGAAGTGGAAGATGCGAACAACATCCCTGAGGCTGTAACCAATGCATTTAGAGCGGCGGCTTCTGGACAGGCTGGCGCAGCGTTTCTCAGCTTTCCGCAAGACGTTACGGCCGGTCCGGCAACTGCCAAGCCGGTAAAAACCATGCCGGCGCCGAAGCTGGGCGCGGCTCCGGACGAACAAATCAGCGCGGCCATCGCCAAAATTCACAATGCGAACCTTCCTGTCGTGCTTGTCGGAATGAAAGGCGGAAGACCTGAAGCGATTGAAGCTGTTCGCCGTCTGCTAAGGAAAGTGAAGCTGCCGTTTGTTGAAACATACCAAGCAGCGGGTACGCTGTCTCACGATTTGGAAGATCAGTACTTCGGCCGGATCGGATTATTCCGCAATCAGCCCGGAGATCTTTTATTGGAAAAAGCAGATGTCGTTTTGACGGTCGGCTATGATCCGATTGAATACGATCCGGTCTTTTGGAATGGAAAAGGCGAGCGAAGCGTGATTCATCTTGACGAAATACAAGCTGATATCGATCATGACTATCAGCCTGAAATCGAATTGATCGGCGATATCGCAGAGACGTTAAACCATATCGAACATGATTCTTTGCCGGTTTCTATCGATGAGTCATTTGCACCTGTGCTTGATTATTTGAAGAAAGCGCTGGAGGAGCAAAGCGAGCCTCCTAAAGAAACAAAAGCGGATCTTGTTCATCCGCTGCAAATCGTTCGCGATTTGCGTGATTTGCTGAGTGATGACATAACGGTGACATGCGACATCGGCTCCCATGCGATTTGGATGTCAAGATATTTCCGCACCTACCGTCCGCATGGACTGCTGATTTCCAACGGCATGCAGACGCTTGGCGTGGCTTTGCCGTGGGCGATTGCAGCAACGCTAGTCAATCCGGGACAGAAAGTCGTGTCTGTTTCCGGGGACGGGGGCTTCCTGTTCTCCGCGATGGAGCTTGAGACAGCGGTCAGATTAAAAGCGCCGATTGTTCACATTGTCTGGAATGACAGCACATACGATATGGTTGCTTTCCAGCAGGAGATGAAATACAAGCGGACGTCAGGAGTCGACTTCGGCGGAATCGATATTGTAAAATATGCTGAAAGCTTTGGAGCAAAAGGTTTGAGGGTCAATTCGCCTGACGAATTGGCAGAGGTGCTTAAAGCTGGTCTTGATGCAGAGGGGCCGGTTGTCATTGATATTCCGGTTGATTACAGTGACAACATTCATTTGGCCGATCAGCGTTTTCCAAAAAACTTTGAGGAACATTTTAAAAAAGAAGCCTCTAAGCAATCTTGATCACAGCATGTCCAGTCACAACGAACAAAATCAAGGGAGTGAAAAGAGGAAAATGAAAAGTGCAAGCAAACAAAAAATCATTCAGCCCGTTGATAAGAACCTCGATCAAGTCTATCAGGTCTCAACGATGGTATCTTTATTGGACGGAATTTACGACGGGGATTTTTATATGTCCGAAGCGAAGGAGCACGGAGACTTCGGGATTGGGACGTTCAACCGGCTCGACGGCGAGCTGATCGGTTTTGACGGTGAGTTTTACCGTCTCCGTTCCGATGGAAAGGCCTATCCTGTTCAAGGAAGCGATTGTTCTCCGTTTTGCTCGCTGGCTTTCTTCCGGCCGGATATCTATCACGAAATCAAGCAGCGGATGCCGCTTGAGGCGTTCGAAGAAGAAATGAAACGGATCATGCCGAGTGAAAACCTGTTTTACGCGATCCGCATGGACGGAACCTTTAAGAAAGTCAAAACGAGAACGGTTGAACTTCAGGAAAAACCGTACGTGCCGATGGTTGATGCGGTAAAATCGCAGCCGATCTTTGATTTTAATGATATTAAAGGGACGATCGTCGGCTTTTGGACACCGCAATATGCCAACGGAATCGCAGTTTCCGGTTTTCATCTTCACTTTATTGATGAAGACCGCAATGTCGGCGGACACGTTTTCGATTATGAAATCGAAGAATGCACGGTGCAAATTTCTCAAAAACTCAATATGAATCTCAGATTGCCGAATACGCAAGATTTCTTTAAAGCGGATCTCAATAAACACGATCTTGCAGCCGGAATTGAAGCGGCCGAAGGCAATCCCGAGTAAATGAAAAAGCCCTCTTTGAAAAGAGGGCTTTTTTGCTTTCGCTGAGCTTCCTTAAACCAATGACTCGTATGCTGAGGACCGGAATCCAACGGGCCGTTTTGCTAAAGGGGTCTGACAGGATCGTCTATGTTCCTTTGCAATCCGATCCGTCCCGGACGCTTGTGTTTGCTTATCCGGAAACATGCTATTTGAGTTGGGCGGCAAGGGCTTTTATGGAGATGGTCAAAAAAAATCAGACCTCCGTATATGAAGAGGTCTGATTTCTTCGTTACTTTTTCGTTTCCAGTTTGAGCGGTGCGGGTATCGTTTTTTCAACTTTTTTGCCGTTCAAAATATCGCGGGCCGCTTGTACTGCGAGCTTGCCGATCAATTCGGGCTGCTGGGCGATCGTGGCCGACATGTCTCCGGCCTGAACCGCTTTAACCGCATCTTCATTGCCGTCGAAGCCGACGACAAGAATCTCTTTTCCTGAACTTCTGATCGCTTCAATCGCGCCGAGCGCCATTTCGTCATTATGGGCGAAAACCGCCTGGATATCAGGGTTTCCTTGAAGGAGGTTCTCCATGACGTTCAACCCTTTTGTCCTGTCAAAATCGGCTGTTTGCTTTGCGATGACATTCAGCTTGTCATCAGCGGTCTTATGAAACCCTGAGCCCCGTTCCCTTGTTGCTGATGCACCGGGGACGCCTTCAAGCTCAGCCACTTTTGCGCCTTTACCGAGCTGCTGCACGATAAAGTCCGCTGCCATTTGTCCGCCTTTTACGTTATCTGACGCGACGAGCGTTTCTACTTTTCCGTTTTCAGCGGAGCGGTCAAGAGTGACGACCGGAATGCCAAGCGAATTGGCCGATTGGACTGCCGTTGAGATGGCGGAGGAGTCCGCCGGATTGATCAATAAGGCGTCAACGCCTTGCTGAAGAAGATCTTCGACATCATTCGTCTGCTTTGCCGAATCGTCCTGTGCATCCACGACAATCACTTCAATTCCTTGTTTTTTGGCTTCTTTGACAACTCCGTTCTTTAATGAAACGAAAAACGGATTTTTCAAAGTTGAGACAGATAAACCGATTTTGATATCCGTTCCTTTTTCTTTATTCGGTTTTGCCCATTCCGGCGGCTCGAGCGAGCAGGCGGACAGAAACAGAAGCGCCAATGCGGTGAAAACCGTTAATGTTTTTTTCATCAGTATAGCCCTCCTTAAGCGGATTTCTTGCGGTCCAGCAGGACTGCGATCAAAATGACGACACCTTTGACGACCATTTGGAAAAAGGAAGAGACGCCAAGCAGGTTCAAGCCGTTATTCAACGTTCCGATAATCAGGACGCCGATGAGTGTGCCGGCAATTCGTCCTCTTCCTCCGGCAAGGCTTGTACCGCCTAATACGACTGCGGCAATGGCGTCGAGTTCATAGGAAGTGCCTGCCGTCGGCTGGGCTGAGTTAAGCCGTGACGTCAAGATGGCTCCAGCCAACGCGGATAATAGGCCGGCAAGAGAATAAATCATCATTTTGACGCGCGGAACTTTAATGCCCGAGATCAGGGCCGCTTTTTCATTTCCGCCGATTGCATACGTGCGGCGGCCGAAAGGCGTTTTGTGAAGAATCACCCAGAGGATGATAAAGGCGGCCGCCATTGTAATCGCAGGGACGGGGATGCCTAAAAAGTAGCCGCGCCCGAAAAGCTGGAAGCCGTAGTGATTGCCGAGCCCTGTAATCGGATTTCCGTCTGTGTAAACCATCGTCAATCCGCGGAAAATCGTCATTGTGGCAAGCGTTGCGATGAACGGGGCCATTTTACCTTTCGTGATTAACAGCCCGTTGACCAAGCCGAGCAGGGCTCCGATCAGGCAGCCGATGATGACGGCGAAAACAGGATCGATGCCGCCGGCGATCATTCCGGCGATCAATGCGCTCGACAGCGCCAAAATCGCTCCGACGGAAAGGTCGATGCCGCCGGTCAAAATGACAAAGGTCATGCCAAACGCGATCAGCGCATTAATAGCGACTTGTCTTAACAAGTTTAAAATATTTAACGGTTCTAAAAAGCTCGGATTTAATAATGATACGATGACGACGAGAATGATCAGGCCGAGAAACGGACCGAGCTTTTGCATTACAGAATCGACATTAAGGCTTTTTCTCACAGCCGGTTGAGTTTTCATGTTACCGCCCTCCTGTAGCGAGTGTCATAATTCGTTCTTGCGTGGCATCATTTCTTGATAGTTCACCGCTTAGCGTTCCTTCATGGATCACAAGGACGCGGTCGCTCATCCCGAGAATCTCGGGGAGCTCTGAAGAGACCATGACGATCGCGACGCCGCGGTCTGTCAGCTCGTTCATCAGCTGATAAATCTCCCTTTTCGCGCCGACATCGACGCCTCGGGTTGGCTCATCCAAAATCAGCACTTTAGGACCGATGCCGATCCATTTGGCGATAACCACTTTTTGCTGGTTCCCTCCTGAAAGGTTTCGCGCGTGGGTTTCCGGCGATTCCGTTTTGATTGTCAGCCGCTTGATCAGAAGGTCGACAAATTCCTGCTCGCTTTTTTTGTCGATCCATCCTTTCGGTGAAAAGCTGGCGAGATTCGGAAGGGCGATATTTTCCTTGATGGACGTGTCGAGCACAAGTCCTTCATCCTTGCGGTTCTCGGTAATAAAGCCGATTCCCTTTTGAACGGCATCGCTCGGTTTTTTGAGCGTCGCTTTTTTGCCTTCGATGAAAATGTCTCCCGAGTCAAGCGGATCGAGCCCGAAAACCGCCCTCATCAGCTCGGTGCGCCCGGCTCCCATCAGTCCTGAAATCCCGACGATTTCGCCAGAGCGGACGGTGAAGCTGATATTTTGGAAGACTCCTTTTTTGGATGCATGCTTGACTTCGAGGACGACGGGTCCCGGATTTGGCTGTCTTTCAGGATAGCGTTCGGTCAGCTCCCGTCCGACCATCTTTTTCACCACTTCATGAAAGTCGGTGTCGGGAATCCGTTTCGTGTCCACCGTTTTTCCGTCGCGCATCACCGTGATCCGGTCGCAAATCGTGAAGATTTCTTCCATGCGGTGGGATATATAGACGATGGAGACGCCGTTTTTCTTTAATGATCTGATGACGCCGAACAGTTTTTCAATTTCTCTTTCTGTCAACGCTGCCGTCGGTTCATCCATGATGATCACTTTCGCGTCTGTCATGAGCGCTTTTGCGATTTCGATCATTTGCTGTTGGCCGACGGAACAGTCTCCGGCTTCTTTTTCAAGAGAAATCGAGACTCCGAGTCTTTCAAGTTGTTCTTTTGCTAGCGCTTTCATTTTCTTGTTATTTAAAAATCCAAGTTTGGAAGAAAGCTCTCTGCCGATAAATAGATTTTCCAAAACGGTCATTTCAGGCCAAATGTTCAGCTCCTGATGAATAAAGGCGATGCCGTTCTGTTCGGCTTCCTTTGGATCTGAAAAATACGTTTCTTTTCCGTCGATCTCGATCGTTCCGCTGTCCAGCCTGTGAAGTCCTGTCAACAGATTCATGAGTGTCGACTTTCCGGCGCCGTTTTCTCCCATTAAAGCGTGAACTTCACCTTCCTGAAGTTCGAAAGAAACGCCGGACAGCACCTGGTTTTGGCCAAAAGCTTTAAAAATGTCCTTCATTTTAATATGCATGGGCTATCCCTTCTTTCCAGATGTAGAATGTAAACATCTAAAAGATCACTCCCGCGTGCAAGATGCAATTTGCATAAGGTGTTGCTTCCCCTGTGCGAATGACCGCTTTTGCATGGCTCGTCGCCTTTTTGAATGCTTCGTGCGGGATATAGTCAATTTTCCGGTTTGAAAATTCCGCTTTTAAAAATGCGGCCTGTTCGGGATTGACGCTTTCTATTTCTTCGGCTGCCGTCACTTTTTCGACGGCCATTTCATCGGCGATAAGCTTTGTGACCTCTTGAAATCCGGGCGTACCTAATGTCAGTGCGAGATCGATTTTAGGGACGCCGGGAGGAACGGGCAGACCGGCGTCCGCGATGACGATGGTATCGGTATGCCCGAGATCGGCCAGCAATTTTGCGATATGGCTGTTTAAAATCCCGTGTTTTTTCATGACAGTTCACGCTCCACTTCATTCCGTTTTGGCATGCCGCCTTGTGCGCCGAATTTCAGAACCGACAGGGAAGCCGCCCGGTTTGCAAAGCGCAAGGCAGATTCGATGCTTTGTCCTTCGGAAAGCGCAACGGCCAATCCCGCATTGAAGGTGTCTCCGG
Source organism: Bacillus haynesii (assembly GCF_014042035.1). Lineage (NCBI taxonomy): Bacteria > Bacillati > Bacillota > Bacilli > Caryophanales > Bacillaceae > Bacillus > Bacillus haynesii. The sequence goes on from NZ_CP059494.1 coordinate 3,570,512, forward strand.
CTCCCGTCGTATCAATCGCGTTGACGGGGAATGAAGGAACGACCCTTTCTTCCAGACCATTGTGATAGCGGACCCCGTTTTTCCCTTCTGTGATGAACAGCTTCTCCGGATAGCGCTTTAACGCTTCCTCCCGGGACATGCCCTGAAACAGTACCGAAGCTTCATGCTCGTTTGGTGTGATGTAGGCCGCATTCTCGATCGTTTCCGGGCGAATCGGACGGGCTGGTGCCGGATTCAGCAGGAGGGGAATGCCGAGCGAGCTGCACAGTCCGCTGGCATAATCGACGGTTTCTTCCGGAATTTCCTGCTGAATCATCACGATATCAGCCTGTTTAATTGCAGGCAGCGCCTTTTGAACGTATTCAGGTGTGACATGGTCATTTGCCCCTTTGACGACGATGATACTGTTGTCGCCGTCTGCGAGAACGATATGTGCGGTGCCGCTTTCCTGACCTGTAACCGGTTCCACATAGTCTGTCAAAACACCATTGGCTTGAAAATTGTCGAGGATGGCTTTTCCGTAATGGTCATCGCCGACGCAGCCGATCATATGGACCTCTGCACCAAGCCGGGCCGCCGCGACCGCCTGGTTGGCACCCTTTCCGCCCGGAACCGTTTTAAAAGATTCGCCAAGCACCGTTTCTCCGGCGGCCGGCCGCTTGGGCGATGTCACGACTAAATCCATCGAAGAACTGCCAATCACGCATATTTTACTCATTGTCATTCCGCCTTTCTTGTCGTTTGTCTTTCAATAAAGGCAACCGGCATCTGCACTGCCGATTGTTCAATATATTCATTTTTCATTAATCTCAGCAACAGTTTTGCCGCTTCTTTTCCCATTTCATAGGCGGGCTGCCTGATCGTTGATAAAGAGGGGAAAAGCAATTCGCTTTGCGGAATGTCATCAAAGCCGATAATCTGCAATTCGTCGGGAACTTTGATCTTCCGTTTTAAGGCTTCATGCAAAACGGCTGTCGCCACAATGTCATTGCTTGCGATCACGCCGTCTGTTTCCGGATAGGTGGCAAACAGCTCCGCTGCCCGTTTTTGGGCCTCCGGAAATGAAAATGTCTCGGTTTTCATGACATGAAAATCGATATCGGCCCCGCTTAGCATCTCCAGCGCTCCGTTGAAACGGTCTCTAGCAGTCTGAAGGTTGGCCGGTCCTTTAATCAGCGTAATCTTTTTCGCGTTCCTCCTGACCATTTCAGCCGCTGCGATTCTGCCGCCTTCACGGCTGTCCGCGAATACAGCTGGTGCATTTTCACCCGTCCGGTCAAGGAAGACGATCGGCATGGACAAGTCCTGATAATTTGGTGCATCCGGATAATTGGTCGCTGAAATGACTCCGACCACATGATTTTGTTTAAACGTCTGCAGATAATCAAGTTCTTTTTCCAGATTTTCATCGCTGTTTCCGAAGATGAGCCGAAAGCCGAGGCGGTGAATCTCATCTTCAACACCGCGGGCAAGCTGAGGAAAGAACGGGTTTGTGATATCCGGCAGCAGCAGTCCGATCAGTCTGGACTCCCTTTTATAGAGAGACCTGGCTACTTCATTCGGGTAGTAATTCAGTTCTTCCATCGCTTTTAACACGCGTGTCCTCGTGTCTTCATGGACGTATCCGGTCTCATTTAATACCCGGGAAACCGTAGCGACAGATACTTTTGCGGCAAGTGCGACGTCTTTAATCGTAGCCAAAAAAGACTTCTCCTCTCTATTTGTGTAACCGTTTACATAAAGATTATCATGATCCATTTAAAATCACAATAAAAAAAGACTCAGACACTGAAATTTTTAGCCGGGTTGGGATATAGAGACATATACAAGTGTGTTGAATAGAAAATAACCTTCATTCGGCATAAATTGGCTGATACAGTAACAATGAGAATAGTAAGAAAAATTAAAAATGTTAAAGTTTGATGAATTATCGTTGAAAAAAATTAATGGCTTTTTAAATCTTAGGATTTTAACCTAAAAACTGAAGAAATAAGGTGAATCGAACGGCTCACAAAAAAATTGGATTTGTCAATGAATCCCGCTTTATGCTAAAAGAGATTTTCATTTTTTGATAGGTGGTCTGATTGTCATAGGACGTATTTGTTTTGAAGAGGGAACATTGGTGACTTTTTAACCTGTTGGAAAAGAGCGAAAATACAAAAAGAAGGGAGAGATACCGGTTAAAAGCCCATTTATAGGGGATTCCAGACGGGGGAAAAAAGAGATCCTGAATCCATCCTTCAACCTTTCATCAGAACTAGGGAGAAAAGTACAAAAATCATAATGTCGAATTTTGAAAGCGCATACTTAAAACGCTGGCAAAAAACTGATAGGAATTAAGAACTTTAGATTTCCAAAAATATCAACAAAAAGATAGGCATTAATGACTCGGGTGAGGTGATCTTTGTCACGGAAAATTTCGTCGTCTTCTGTTACATAATGCCGATTGTGATTTCATAGTGAACCTATATACTGATGAATGAATTTACATATCAGATTCCAAGAAGGAGATGTAGACAAACAATGTGGGTAATGCTATTAGCCTGTGTGATCGTTGTTGGGATCGGCATTTATGAAAAAAGGCGCCACCAGCAAAACATCGATGCGCTGCCTGTCCGAGTGAACATCAACGGGATACGCGGAAAGTCCACGGTGACAAGATTAACAACAGGGATATTAATCGAGGCAGGCTACAAAACAGTAGGAAAAACAACCGGGACAGACGCAAGGATGATTTATTGGGACACACCGGAAGAGAAGCCGATCAAAAGAAAGCCTCAAGGGCCGAATATCGGAGAGCAGAAGGAGGTTATGAAAGAAACGGTGGAAAGAGGGGCCAATGCAATTGTCAGTGAGTGCATGGCCGTTAACCCTGATTACCAAATCATCTTTCAGGAAGAATTGCTTCAGGCTAATATCGGTGTGATCGTGAACGTGCTGGAGGATCACATGGATGTGATGGGACCGACTTTAGATGAAATTGCAGAAGCTTTCACAGCAACCATTCCTTATAATGGACATTTAGTTATCACTGATAGTGAGTATACCGATTTCTTTAAGCAAATTGCAAAAGAAAGGAACACAAAAGTCATCGTCGCAGACAATTCTAAAATAACAGATGAATACCTCAGACAGTTTGAATACATGGTATTCCCTGATAATGCGTCTCTTGCGCTCGGTGTGGCTCAAGCGTTGGGCATTGACGAAGAAACCGCCTTTAAAGGCATGCTGAATGCGCCGCCTGATCCGGGAGCCATGAGAATTCTGCCGCTGATGAACGCCAAAAATCCCGGACATTTCGTCAACGGCTTTGCGGCTAATGACGCAGCTTCCACTTTAAATATATGGAAGCGTGTAAAAGAAATAGGCTATCCTACGGATCAGCCGATCGTCATTATGAACTGCCGCGCCGACAGGGTAGACAGAACACAGCAGTTTGCGGAAGATGTCCTTCCTTATATTGAAGCAAGTGAACTTGTGCTGATTGGAGAAACAACAGAGCCGATCGTCAAAGCATATGAAGCAGGCAAAATTCCTGCGGACAAGCTGTTTGATTTTGAGCACAAATCAACGGAAGAAATCATGTTCATGCTGAAAAATAAGCTTGAGGGCCGCGTCATTTACGGAGTCGGAAATATCCACGGAGCAGCGGAGCCTCTCATTGAAAAAATACAAGATTACAAGATTAAGCAGCTCGTTAGCTAGGAGGAAGAAAACACAATGTTTGGATCAGATTTATATATCGCCCTCATTTTAGGAGTCTTACTCAGTTTGATTTTTGCAGAGAAAACGGGAATTGTACCAGCCGGACTTGTCGTACCGGGTTATTTGGGACTTGTGTTCAATCAGCCGATTTTTATGTTGCTCGTTCTTTTTGTCAGTTTGCTGACGTACGTCATCGTGAAATTCGGACTTTCAAAAATTATGATTCTATACGGACGCAGAAAATTCGCAGCGATGCTGATTACGGGAATTCTGTTGAAAATCGGTTTTGATTTTATATATCCGGTGATGCCGTTTGAGATTGCCGAATTCAGGGGAATCGGAATCATCGTGCCGGGGCTGATCGCGAATACCATTCAAAGACAGGGATTAACGATTACGCTTGGAAGTACGCTTTTATTAAGCGGAGCAACATTCGTCATTATGTATGCTTACTATCTAATCTAAAGTTAGGTGTGTCAAATCGATGAAAAAACAACTGAACTTTCAGGAAAAACTGCTGAAGCTGACGAAGCAGGAGAAAAAGAAAACAAATAAGCACGTCTTTATCGTATTGCCCGCTATTTTCTGTTTAATGTTTGTCTTCACTTGGGTCGGAAGCGCCAAAACTCCTTCGCAAATGGGCAAAAAAGAAGATGCCAAGCTCACAGCTACCTTTATGGGCGATATCATGATGGGAAGAAACGTAGAAAAAGTGACAAACTTACACGGTTCGGAAAGTGTCTTCAAAAATGTGAAGCCGTACTTTAATGTGTCAGATTTTATCACAGGAAACTTTGAAAACCCTGTAACCAATGTAAAGGACTATCAAGAGGCAGAAAAGAACATCCATCTGCAAACGAATCAAGAATCAGTCGAAACATTGAAAAAGCTGAACTTCAGCGTACTGAACTTTGCCAACAACCATGCGATGGACTACGGGGAAGACGGTTTGAAGGATACGCTGAATAAATTCTCAAATGAGGACTTGGAGCTTGTCGGAGCAGGCAATAATCTCGAAGACGCGAAACAGCACGTATCCTATCAGGATGTGAACGGTGTAAAAATCGCAACGCTCGGTTTTACAGACGTCTACACGAAGAACTTTACAGCCAAAAAGAACAGAGGTGGAGTGCTGCCGCTCAGCCCGAAAATCTTTATTCCAATGATCGCGGAAGCATCCAAAAAAGCGGATCTTGTCCTTGTTCATGTGCACTGGGGACAAGAATATGACAATGAACCGAACGACAGACAGAAGGATCTGGCCAAGGCGATTGCAGATGCCGGAGCAGATGTCATCATCGGCGCTCATCCCCATGTTCTCGAACCGATCGAAGTGTATAACGGTACTGTGATTTTCTACAGCCTCGGTAACTTTGTGTTTGATCAGGGCTGGTCAAGAACACGTGACAGCGCGCTTGTACAATACCATTTAATGAATGACGGCAAAGGGCGCTTTGAGGTAACGCCTCTCAACATTCGTGAAGCAACGCCGACGCCTTTAGGCAAAAGCGATTTCTTAAAACGAAAAGCGATCTTCCGCCAATTGACAAAAGGAACAAACCTCGACTGGAAAGAAGAGAACGGAAAATTGACGTTTGAAGTCGATCATGCGGACAAACTGAAAAATAACAAAAACGGAGTGGTGAACAAATGAAATTTGTCAGAGCCATTTGGCCGTTCGTAGGTTTAGTTTTGATCATTGCATTTATGTCTGCTTTCAAGTATTCTGATGAATTGTCAAACGATGAAAAAGCTAAAATCTCAACGGAAATCCAAAAAGTGAATCAGCAGGATCAAACAACAGAAAACAAGCAATAACAGTGCAAAAGAGAGTGCCGCCAGCACTCTCTTTTTGTGTGCTGATTCCGGTTATAAAAGACCTGTGAAAAGCGGCCGGTTTGAAAAGGAAACACGACAATTTTCTTAACCGTTCAGTGTATAAAGTTTTATAGAAAATCAGGAGGATATATACATGGTTTTGGGGTTCATGTTTATTGTATTCTTTTGAAGGGAATAAAAACTGACAAATTTCGACTGAAGCAAGATTTAAAAATGCATCACCTTACCAATTCGGGATGGGAACTGCACCTCATGTTCATGACCTCTTTAGAACATTTCCCTTCATCTATTTAATCCGCGCTTAGGTGAAAAAGCTGATCATGCTGTGCTGCGCGTTTCTTCTCGCTATGACGCTGCTGTACACGCAAAAAAAAGCCCTTTAAATATCCCAATTGAATGACGATGAAAGAGGAAAGAAGAGGAGGAACAGATCAATTGATAAAAAAAACGGCAAACAAAAAGTTGATTTTGTTTTGTGGAATTGCGGTGTTTTGGATGTCTTTATTTTTAACGAATCACAATGACGTACACGCCGATACGATCGGCGAGAAAATAGCAGAAACCGCCAGACAGCTTGAGGGTGCGAAATACAGCTACGGCGGAGAGAAGCCGAAAACGGGGTTTGATTCGTCCGGCTTTGTACAATACGTGTTTCAATCGCTCGATATTACGCTTCCAAGAACGGTAAAGGAACAATCGACCCTTGGAAACATTGTCAGCCGTCAGCAGCTCGAAAAGGGGGATCTTGTCTTTTTCAAGAATGCCGAGCTGGAATCGGACGGACCGACCCATGTCGCCATCTACATGGGGAATGATCAAATTATCCACAGCACAAAATCAAACGGAGTTGTCGTGACGAAGCTTGAAGGCAGCTCTTACTGGAGCTCTGGATATCTTAAAGCGAAAAGGATCACAAAAGAGCCTGAGATTTCTATGGACCCTGTCGTCCAAAAAGCAAAAAGCTATGTCGGTGTTCCTTATGTATTTGGAGGCAACTCTCCGGATCTCGGATTTGACTGTTCAGGGTTGACCCAATACGTTTTCAGAGAGGTGCTCGGTGTTTATTTGCCAAGATCGGCGGAACAGCAATGGGCGATTGGTCAAAAGGTGAAGCTTGAAGATATCCGGCCGGGTGATGTTTTGTTTTTCAGCAATACGTACAAACCGGGAATATCCCATAACGCCATCTATGCCGGGGGCGGGCGGTTTATCCATGCGAGCCGTTCAAATAAAGTGACGATCTCTTATTTGTCGGCTTCCTATTGGCAGAAGAAGTTCACTGGAGTCAGACGTTTTGACAACATGTCCCTGCCGAAAAATCCGATTGTATCCGAAGCCATCAGGCATATCGGCGAAGTCGGCTATCAAAAAGGCGGCACATCGCCTAAAGAAGGCTTTGATACGGCGGGGTTTATCCAATATGTTTATAAAACGGCGGCAGGAGTTGAGCTTCCCCGGTATGCTGATAAACAATACAGTACAGGTAAGAAAATTACAAAACAGGAGCTTGAGCCTGGAGACATCGTGTTCTTTAAAGGAACCACTGTTTTGAATCCCGCCATCTATATCGGAAACGGCCAGGTCGTTCTTGTCACCTTGTCTGCCGGTGTAACGACAGCAGATATGGAGACGAGCGCCTATTGGAAAGATAAATACGCCGGAAGCGTAAGGATTGAGTAGCAGAAACAGCAGAAAACCGCTCGAAGATGGACTCGAGCGGTTTTCTTATTTATTGATATTCATTTTCCAGCAGTTTGTTAATGAAGTAAGCGACGCCGTTTTCGTCATTGCTTTTCGTGATAAACGTGCTGATATGCTTTAGCTCATCGATTGCATTGCCCATCGCAATCCGATGGCCGGCTTCCTCAAACATTGACAGGTCGTTCGGGCTGTCGCCGATCGCGTAGATGTCTTTTTTCTCGATTCCATAGTGGCGGGCCAGCTCTTTTAAAGCGCGGCCTTTGCCGGATTCATCAGGCAGAATCTCGATGATATGTCTTCCGGAAGATGTGAGTCCCAGTTTTGGAAAGGCGGAAAGGTCTTCTTTTGCCTTTTTCAGCTTTTCCATATCAAATGAGAAGCACAATAGCTTATAAATATGTTCGTCTCCGTTAAAGATCTCGCGAATGTCGGGCACGGGTTTGATGCCGAATTGTTTAAACTGAGTCAGTGCGCCCTGCCAAAGCGTATCCCTGTCTTCGTCAGGGTTGGCGCTTGTGACGATATCGAGCTCTGCTTCAAGCTTCCGTTCTCCGTCATCAGGAGAAAGCAGCGCATCGTCCGTATAAACCTCAAAATAAATTTGATGATCTGTTAAGTATTGGGCGGCCTTTTTTCCGGCTTCCTTGTCCATTAACGTTCTGCTTAGGAGTTTATAGTTGAAATCGTGAACCGTTCCCCCGTTTGCGGCAATAATCGGAATATCCAAATCGTTCAGAAGCGCTTTTACGTCAAATGTGGCCCGCCCCGTGCAAATGGTTACGATGCAGTCTGAGATGAGCGCCTTTTTGATAGCGGCCCGGTTTTCTGCGGATATTTTGCTTTCGGTATTTAAAAGAGTCCCGTCTAAATCGATCGCAATTAACCTCATTATGTAAAGATAACCTCCTGTAAGAGCAGTTTGCTGTTTTCCGGGAGGTGAAAAACAGCTCTCTTCGGCAGTATTCCCTAAAAGGACATGTTATGTAAAAGGCTAAACCTAAATTTAGATTTTTTCAATAGTAAATCTTGAGTTTCATTAAATAGAAAAAGGATGAATGATATTCATCCTTTTTCAAATTATACATCTAACTGCTGTTTTAATTCCTGCTTGATTTCGTTGAGATTTTCCTGATCAAGCTGGAAATAGTAGACTTTGCCCGGTTGATAATCGCTTCCTTTCAATTGAAGGGTATCGACCGTTTGAATGGACGTCATAAACGGGATCAGTCCGATTGCATCATTCAGCGACAAGTTCATCGATACGTTCTTTCCGACTGTATCAAGGATATCATCGTAAGCCGGAATGGAAGTAAGCGATTTGGATTTGTTGATAATCGATTTGATGACTTCCATCTGGCGCTCGCCGCGCTTCAAGTCCGTATCGGCTTTTCTCGTTCTTACATAAGCGAGGGCTTCTTCTCCGCCCAGCGTCTGCTCACCTGTTTGAAGGTTGACTTTGCCTTTCGTATCCTTTTTAATCTGCCGGACAATATAGTCTTCTTTGATCGTGATCGGTACACCGCCGAGTTCATCAACTACTTCCTTGAAAGCTGAAAAATTGGCTTCCATGACGTAATCAACCGGAATGTCGAGCAGGTTTTCGACGGTTTCTGTACTGAGGTCGCGCCCGCCTAATGAGTGGGCATGCGTGATTTTATCATGGCCGCGTCCAGGGATGTTAACATAGGAATCCCGCGGGATGCTCAATAGTTTCACCGATTTGTCTTTTCTGTTGAACGTGGCAAGAACCATCGCATCGCTTCGTTCTTTGTCCATGCTTTGTCCGGGACGGGCATCAATCCCCATCAACAGGATGGAGAAGTTATCTTTTTTAGGGTTGAACTCTTTAATCCGCTTGACGGACTGTTCTCCTCTGGAAAGGGTGACTTGCGCATCTTTGGAGGCGTTCGCCACTTTGTAGTACGCATAGCCGCCTGCGGCTGCTGTCGCCGTCAGGATTAAAGCAATGAAAAACAATGAGTATTTCACCCATTTTCTTAGTCTCTTTTTCTTCGTTCGCTGCGATCGTAGCATGTATAAGCTCCTCTTTTATATATATTGAAACGTACAATTGTTGAATAAGTCTAAATTTTGATAAAAAAATGGTTTCCCAATCTTGGATTTTACAAGATATTTGCTGTTTTGCATATGGGGATTCTCTGGAAATTCCGCGGGAACTGATCATTTTGCCGCCTTTAATAAGACGATAAAACAGATAAAATGTTTCATATTTTTAAATTCCTTTTAATGGTACTCTGAGTTTCTTGAGGTTTGAAGAAAGCAAGACAAGGTTAAAGATTATAAAAGACGAGCCTTGGAGGAGGATATACTGATGAAAGGAAAAAGATCGAATGCCTGGCTTTATTTTTTTGGAGCCTTGGGCGGTGTGCTCTACGGTTATGATACAGGCGTCATTTCCGGGGCGATTTTGTTTATGAAAGATGAGCTTGAGCTCAATGCCTTTACAGAAGGGCTGGTTGTCAGCGCAATTTTAATCGGGGCGATTTTCGGATCGGGTTTGTCCGGCAGGCTGACAGACCGCTTCGGCAGAAGAAGGGCGATTATGTCAGCGGCTGTGCTGTATTGCATCGGGGGGCTCGGAACGGCCCTGGCACCAAGCACGGAATATATGGTGGTTTTCAGGATCGTGCTCGGCCTTGCGGTTGGCTGTTCCACGACCATTGTTCCCTTGTACCTTTCAGAGCTTGCGCCGAAGGAATCTCGGGGCGCGCTTTCTTCATTAAATCAGCTGATGATTACGATCGGGATTCTGCTCTCTTATTTAATCAACTACGCATTTAGTGATGCAGGGGCATGGCGCTGGATGCTGGGCTTGGCTCTTATTCCGTCAATCGGTCTTTTAATCGGTATCTTTTTCATGCCGGAAAGCCCGCGCTGGCTCTTAACAAAAGGAAAAGAAGAGAAAGCAAGAAGGGTTTTGTCCAAGATGAGGGGAGGAGAGCAGGTCGATCAGGAAGTTAAAGAAATTAAGGAAGCGGAAAAGCAGGACCAGGGGGGCTTGAAAGAGCTGCTGGAACCGTGGGTGCGTCCGGCGTTAATCGCAGGAGTCGGACTGGCATTTCTGCAGCAATTTATCGGAACCAACACGATTATTTACTATGCCCCAAAAACGTTTACGAATGTCGGATTTGAAGATTCGGCGGCCATTTTGGGGACGGTCGGCATCGGAACGGTCAATGTCCTGATGACGCTTGTGGCGATCCGCTTTATTGACAGGATTGGCCGGAAGCCGCTTTTATTGTTTGGAAATGCCGGAATGGTCATCAGTTTGATCGTGCTTTCTTTCACCAATATCTTTTTTGGCAATACCGTTGGTGCGGCATGGACGACTGTCATCTGCTTAGGTGTGTTCATCGTCGTATTTGCCGTCAGCTGGGGGCCGATCGTCTGGGTGATGCTGCCTGAGCTGTTCCCTCTTCATGTCAGAGGGATAGGAACCGGAGTATCGACTTTAATGCTTCATGCAGCGAACTTAATTGTGACATTGAGTTTTCCGGTCCTCATGGAAGCGATGGGCATCAGTTACTTGTTCCTGTGCTATGCGGGCATCGGAATCGCAGCCTTCCTTTTCGTTTTCTTTAAAGTAACAGAAACAAAAGGCAAAAGCCTTGAAGAGATCGAGCAGGATTTACGGGACAAGCACGGCGGAATCACAGAAACCGACACACAGCCGGTTGAACGATAGACCAAAGGATGGGCATGGACCCATCCTTTTTTTGTGAGGAGGCCAGACGATCATGGCTGATCTCTGTTTTCTCCGTCTTCTGGCTGCGAATCGTCATGGCGCGGCAGATTACCCGTTCTGATCGCCCGAAACACGAGAAAGAAAATAACGAAAACAACCAGCCCTCCGACTAGTATTTGCAGCAGCATCTCAACACCTCCGTTTCCTTCTATGTATGAATCATGGCCGCTCTACATGACGGTTAATGAAACGTTTGTTTAAAAAACTGAATAAGAACCGGGGTTTATCTCACACTAAAGTTAACTGAACAATAATGGGAGTGTGACGATTTGAAAGCTGTAACGTTTCAAGGACCTCAGCATGTTGAAGTCAGCAAGGTGGAGGATGCCAAAATTGAAAAAAGCGATGATATCGTTGTCAGAATTACTTCTACGGCGATTTGCGGGTCAGACCTCCATCTTTATCAAGGGAATTTTCCGCTTCCAAAAGGCTTCCAGCTCGGCCATGAACCGATGGGAATTGTAGAAGAAACCGGACCTGATGTAACAAAGGTGAAAAAAGGAGACCGGGTCGTCATCCCGTTTACCGTTGCCTGCGGACATTGCTTTTATTGCGAAAACAAGCTGGAAAGCCAGTGCGACAATGCCAATCCCCATTATGATTCAGGCGGATACTTCGGTTACTCGGAAAAGTTCGGAAACCACCCTGGCGGACAGGCTGAATATTTAAAAGTGCCGTTTGGCAACTTCACGCCGTTTGTCATCCCTGAATCATGCGAGATGGAGGACGAGTCGCTCCTGTTTTTATCAGATGTCCTGCCCACCGCGTATTGGAGCGTGCTTCACGCTGGCGTCAAAAAGGGGGACACCGTCATTGTTCTCGGCTGCGGACCGGTCGGATTAATGGCGCAGAAGTTTGCCTGGATGGAAGGGGCGAAGCGGGTCATTGCAGTAGACTACTTGGACTACCGCTTAAGACAGGCTGAAGCTTTAAACCGCGTCGAAGTATTTGACTTTACAAAATATCCAGATATGGGCGAGCATTTAAAGGAGATTACAAAAGGCGGGGCGGATGTCGTGATCGACTGCGTGGGAATGGACGGCAAAAAATCTCCGCTTGAGTACCTGGAGCAAAAACTGAAGCTTCAGGGCGGCACGCTCGGACCGATTCAAATTTCTACAAAGGCGGTCAGAAAGTGCGGAACCGTACAGATTACGGGGGTGTATGGAAGCAATTATAATATGTTTCCGCTCGGCGCGTTCTTTGTTAGAAATGTTACGCTGAAAATGGGGCAGGCCCCGGTCATTCATTTGATGCCTGAGATTTACAAGAAGATCGAAGAGAATCAATTTGATCCGAAGGAAATCATTACACACCAGCTTCCCCTTGAAGAAGCCGGCCGCGCTTATCATTTGTTCAACGGCCATGAAGATGATTGCATTAAAGTGATTTTGAAGCCATAGCGATGATAAAGGCTGCCGAACTACCGGCAGCCTTTATCGGTGCATTATCTTGCCAGCCATCCGCCATCGACGGCTAACACATGTCCATTCACATAATCGGCTGCCGGCGACGAAAGGAATACGGCGGCGCCGGCAATGTCATCCGGCTGACCCCAGCGTTCGGCCGGAATCCGTTTTAAGATTTCGGCATTGCGGTTTTGGTCCTCGCGGATCTGCTTTGTGTTGTTCGTTGCGATATAGCCTGGTGCAATCGCATTGACCTGGACATTGTGCGCTGCCCATTCATTGGCAAAAGACTTCGTCAATCCCGCTACTGCATGCTTGCTTGCCGTATATGCAGGGACGAGAATGCCTCCTTGAAATGAAAGAAGGGAGGCAATATTGATGATTTTCCCCTGCTTTCGTTCAATCATCTGCCGGCCGATAGCCTGCGTCAGCAAAAATAAGCTGTTCAAATTGACATTGATTACCGCTTCCCAGTTCTCCCGGGAAAAATCAGCCGCTTTTTCTCTGCGGATCGTCCCGGCATTGTTAACGAGAATATCAATCTGATGGCGATCAAGCACCTCTTTTGCAAAAGCCTCAACTTCGTCAAAGTTGCCCATATCAAGCTGATAAGACGTAAACGTTTTGCCGGCTTCTTCGATCAGCTGCTTTGTTTCATCAAGTCCGCTCGTATGTGAAGTGCCGATAATATCCGCTCCCGCTTTTGCAAGCGCTTCGGCAATCCCTTTGCCGATTCCCGTTCCCGGGCCTGTGACAAGCGCCGTTTTGCCTTCAAGTGAAAAATACGATTCAAGATATCCCATCTCACGTTCACGTCCTTACCGTATGACATTCATCGGGACAGCATCCATGTCCTTAAATGTGTAGTTTTCTCCGGCCATCGCCCATATAAAGCAGTAGTTGGATGTGCCGGAGCCCGAATGGACAGACCATGCGGGTGAAATGACAGCCTGTTCGTTGCCGACGACAAGATGCCGTGTCTCAGTCGGTTCGCCCATGAAATGAAACACCTTTGCATCTTCAGCAAGGTCAAGATACAGGTAAACCTCCATCCGTCGGTCATGAACATGCGCCGGCATCGTGTTCCATGTGTTATTGGGTTCAAGAAACGTGATGCCCATCATCAGCTGGCAGCTTTGGATGCCGTCTGCATGAATCACTTTGTATAGATTACGGACATTTGAAGAGGCTTCTTCTCCTAAATGATCGTATGGAAGCTCTGAAAGCGAAGCTTTTTGCACCGGATATTTTTGGTGTGCCGTCGCCGAGATGAAATAAAATTTAGCCCCGCCTTCATTCAAGCTTGAGAAGGAAACGTCTTTATTTCCCAGGCCGATATACAGAAAATCTTTGTGCTCCAGTACGTATTCTTCATCACCGACTTTAACCGCACCGGGCTTGCCGACATTCACAATCCCGATTTCACGCCGCTCCAGGAAGTAGTCCGTTTTCAAAAAATCGCCGGCAGCGAGCGCTAATGACTCCTTCACTGGAACGGCTCCGCCGATCACGACTCTGTCTTCATGCGAATAAAACATGTTCAGTTTGTTTTCAACAAACAATGACTCTATTAAAAAATGCTCGCGAAGCTCTGCGGTTGTGAATCGTTTCGCTTGTTCTGGATGAACAGAATAACGATTTTCCATACCTTCTCCTCCTTGAATTGGACGTTTTAGACTGACTTGAATGAAGTGTCAAAAGTTTTTGGTAACGGTTTCAAACATGAATTTTAAAGTAAATAATGGAAAGCGTCAACAGTCTTTTCATTTTTTTCTGAATATTGTCAAGGTCAATCTTGAAATATTAAAAAATACTCTTCCAAATTTTAAAGGATGTGATATGCTGATGATATAAAGTTTTTGAAATCGGTTTCAAATCATAAGGTTATAGGAGTACTTGAATGAAGGATAAGCAAACAGCGAAAGTAACCATCAACGAAGTAGCCGCACATGCAGGCGTATCAAAATCAACGGTTTCCCGTTATATCAACGGGAAGATTGATGCCATTTCACCGAAAAAGGTGAAAAGCATCAAAAAAGCGATCGAGGAGCTTAATTACCGCCCCAGCCAGATGGCACAGGGGCTGAAGGTGAAAAAAAGCAAAGTTATCGGATTTTTGGTCGCCGATATTACAAACCCGTTTTCAGTTGCCACCTTGAGAGGGGTGGAAGAGGTTTGCGATCAGTACGGGTACAGCATCATGGTCTGCAACACGGACAACAGTCCTGAGAAAGAAAGGGAGATGCTGCACAAGCTGAACGCGCATTACATTGAAGGGCTGATTATTAATACGACGGGAAGGAACAACGATGTGCTCATGGATTTAATCAGCCAGGATGTATCGATTGTGCTCGTTGACCGGAAAGTGCCCGGGCTCAAGATCGATGCAGTTACAACGAACAACCGCGAAGTGACAAGTCAAATCGTCAATCTCATGTACGACAAAGGCTACGCCCAGGTCGGTCTGTTTACCGAGCCGATTAAAGGGATCAGTCCGAGGGAGGAAAGGGTTTCCGCCTATACAGAAATCGCGCTTGAACGCAATGCCGGCGGTACCCCTCTTGTATATGAGGCTGACGTTAAAGACAAAGAATCTCTTTTAAAGTCCGTCAAAAGCTTTTTGGAAATGAAAGAAGGGAAAAAAGCCATTCTTGGAAACAACGGGCTTCTGATGCTGAAAATCATCAGCTGCCTTTATGAGCTTGGCATTTCGATTCCGGAAGACGTCGGAATTGCCGGATTTGATGATACGGAATGGTATAAATTGATCGGTCCGGGCATCACGACCATCGCCCAGCCGTCGCATGAAATGGGGAGGGTCGCCATGGAGCGGATCATCAAACGGATTGAAGGGGATGAAAGTGCACCGCAAACGATTCAGCTTGAGGCGGAGCTTATTCTCAGACAGTCGCTGTAGAACTTGTCAAACGGAAACACTCATGCACCCGAAAACTAAGGGGAGAGTGTTTTTTCGCAATTATTTTTGAAACCGGTACCATTTTGAAAGGAGAGTGAAATCATGTCGCTTGATGTGATGACCTTCGGAGAATCGATGGCTATGTTTTACGCAAATGAAACAGGCGGACTGCATGAGGCTTCTTCGTTTTCCAAGGCTCTTGCCGGAGCGGAAACAAACGTTGCCGTCGGACTGTCGCGCCTGGGCTTTCGGGTCGGCTGGATGAGCAAGGTCGGTGCCGATTCGCTTGGAACCTTTATTTTAAATGAATTGAAAAAAGAAGGCGTCGACATCTCTGAAGTCAAACGCACTGCAGACCGGCAGACGGGCATACTGCTTAAGTCAAAGGTTGAAAGCGGGGACCCTGATGTCACGTATTATCGGAGCGGATCAGCCGCAAGCACGATGAGCATTGATGACTACCCGGCAGAGTATTTCAAGCAAGCCAAACATATGCATGTGACAGGCATACCTCCTGCCCTTTCAAGAGAAATGCGGGGCTTCGCACGCCACGCCGTTCACCAGATGAAAAAAGACGGGAAGACGATTTCGTTTGACCCGAATCTCCGCTTCCAGCTTTGGCCGGACCAGCAGACAATGGTTCATACGATTAATGAGATCGCCGCGCAGGCGGACTGGTTTCTGCCGGGGATCAATGAAGGGAAACTCCTGACAGGCTGCAATTCTCCCGAGGATATCGCTAAATATTATGTGATGCAGGGGGTCAAGGTAATTGTCATCAAGCTTGGAAAAGAAGGGGCTTATTACCGGACGCCGGAAAAAGAAGGTTATGTACCGGGTTATCAGGTGGAGAAGGTTGTTGATACCGTTGGCGCAGGTGACGGTTTTGCCGTCGGCATGATCAGCGGCCTTTTAGACGGACTTCCGCTGGAAGAAGCAGTTCAGAGGGCAAATGCGATCGGAGCGCTGGCCGTCATGGCTCCGGGGGATATGGACGGTCTGCCGTCAAGGGATCAATTGAAAGCTTTTATGGCCGCAGAGGAAAACAACCAAAAAATAGGAGGTTGACCGTAATGGAAATGTCTATGATCGGAAAAGTGCAAGAGCAGCTGGCCGAGGCCGGGCTGATCGCAGTCGTCCGCGCAGGCGATAAGGAGGCTGCTGAGGAAGGCATTCACAGACTGATCGACAAAGGGATTACTGCGATTGAAATCACATATACGACGCCGGGAGCGTCTGAGCTGATTGAAAAATTTGCAGGAAAAGACGGTCTCCTTGTCGGAGCCGGAACAGTGGTTGAAAGCGAACAGGCGAGGGAAGCCGCGGCAGCGGGGGCAAAATTCATCGTCAGCCCGGGCTTTTCGGAAAAACTGGCTGAGGAAGCCGCCTCATTGCATACGTTTTTTATTCCTGGCGTATTAACACCAAGCGAAATTATGGAAGCGGTCTCAAAGGGTTTTCGGATTCTTAAACTGTTTCCAGGAGGGACTTCCGGGATTCCTTACATGAAGAACCTCGCCGGTCCCTTTCCGAAGGTTCGATTCATACCAACCGGAGGGATCCATCCCGGCGATGTGGAGAAATGGCTCGATGCCGGAGCATTGGCAGTAGGAGTGGGAAGCCAGCTGAACAAAGTGTCAGAAGCGGATCTCCAGCGCATCTTTCAGCGGCGGGTTCGGCAGAAATAAAGTGTGCGCAGCGTGAAAAGACTTCAAGTTTTGCAAGATCGACAGCTTTGCTTTTTCATTAATTTTTAGAATGGGAGAAAAAATGATGAAAATTAAAGCAACGATTGAACGTGTGCCGGGCGGCATGATGATCATTCCGCTCTTTCTGGGCGCAACGCTGAATACGTTTGCTCCGGGAACCGCGGAGTTTTTCGGCGGATTTACAGGCGCCCTGATTACCGGAACGCTGCCGATTTTAGGGGTATTTATCTTTTGCGTTGGCGCAACAATAGATTTTCGTTCTTCAGGATATATTGCGAGAAAGGGACTGACGCTTCTGATCGGCAAAGTCGGCTTTGCCGCATTATTGGGTTTGATCGCAGCACAGTTCATTCCAGACGAAGGCATTCAAAGCGGTTTTTTTGCGGGACTGTCCGTGCTGGCGATTGTAGCTGTTATGAATGAAACGAACGGCGGTCTGTATTTGGCGTTAATGAACCATATGGGAAGAAAAGAAGACGCCGGTGCTTTTGCCTTTATCAGCACGGAATCGGGCCCGTTTATGACGATGGTCACTTTCGGTGTGACAGGGCTCGCGGCATTTCCTTGGGAGACGCTGGCTGCAACCGTCATCCCGTTTTTACTCGGCTGCATTCTCGGAAACCTTGACCCTGAATTGCGCGATTTGTTCGGAAAAGTCGTACCGGCGATCATTCCGTTCTTCGCATTTTCACTAGGAAACACGCTCGATTTTAAAATGCTGATCCAATCCGGCCTTTTAGGCATTGTTGTCGGCGTATCAGTCGTCGTTCTCTCGGGTGCTACTCTATATCTGCTGGACCGTTTTGTCGCAAGAGGAGACGGTGTCGCGGGTGTCGCGGCATCATCAACGGCAGGGGCTGCGGTAGCCGTGCCGTACGCGCTTGCCGATGCAAACCCCGTGTTTGCGCCGGTGGCTGATTCAGCGACCGCGATCATCGCCACAAGCGTCATTGTCACCTCGCTTCTGACGCCGCTTGCAACCGTCTGGATCGAAAAACGGACGAAACAAAGAAAACCTCCGAAACAAATGACGATCGATTACAAGTAATTTTGCCGCAGGCGCACCCGGGACATTTTGTCCGGGGCGTTTTTTTATGACTGTTTTCGAATAACGTCACCAAATTGCTAAATTTGACGAATGTAATTTGTGCTAATATCAATATATAGTGTCTGGTCGATAAACCAACACTATATATGCTACTTTTTAGGAGAGATTAGGATGAAAACAGGCTTTAAAGAACAGGGATTATTACAATTGACAGAAACATTTCATGATATCGTCGGGTATGGAGATCACGATATTATGCAGGAAAATGCCAACGTAGACGGCCGCTCTCCGATGGGGCAAATGAGCCGGTTTGCATCCGAAAGTTCCAGACATTATGCGCTCCATTACTTAATGTCGCCGGAAATCAAGAAAGCAGTCGAAGAAAACTTTATATACCCGCACGATTTAGACTATATGCCGAGCGGGACAACGACTTGCTGCCAGATACCTTTGGGCCGGCTGTTAACAGACGGATTCCACACAGGCCACGGCTCCCTCAGGGAACCGAAGGACATTATGAGCGCATTGTCACTCGCATCCATCATTTTTCAATCGAATCAAAATATGCAGCATGGCGGCCAGTCATTCCCGATGTTCGATTACGACCTTGCGCCTTACGTCCGCAAAACGTACGAAAAGCATCTCGCGAAAATCAAACAATATCCGACAACTTTGACAGAAGAAGAGACAAGGGAAAGAGCGTGGGAAGAAACGGACAACACAACTTACCAAGCGTGCGAAGCCTTTATACATAATGCCAACAGCATGCATTCGCGGGGCGGCGGACAGGTTCCGTTTGTTTCAATTAATTACGGTACGGATACGTCAAGGGAAGGCCGCCTTTTGATCAAAAATATTCTTAAGGCGACAAAAGCAGGTCTCGGCAAGGGTGAGACGCCGATTTTTCCGATTCAGATCTTCAAAATGAAAGAAGGCGTCAACGTCGATCAAACAGACCCTAACTATGACCTGTACCGGCTTGCATTGGAAACGAGCGCTGAAAGGCTGTTTCCGAACTTCAGCTTTATCGATTCGCCCGTGAATAAACCTTTTTATGACGGAACGCCGGAAAGCGAAATCGCTTATATGGGATGCAGAACGCGCGTCATGTCCAATATTCATGGAAAAGAAAACAGCGTCGGCAGAGGGAATTTGTCATTCACATCGATCAACATTGTCAAAATAGCGCTGCTGAGCGAAAACGTTGAACAGTTTTTTGCCTTGTTAAACCGCTACATGGATTTAACGATTCAACAGCTGCTTGAACGGTACGCCTTTCAATGCAAAAAAAGAGCAAAAGACTTTAAATTCCTGTATTCGCAAGGCATCTGGCATGAAAGCGAGAAGCTCGATCCTGAGGACACGCTCGGGGATGTGCTAAAGCACGGAACATTGAGCATCGGATTTATCGGGCTGGCTGAAGCTTTGACAGCATTGACCGGAAAACATCACGGGGAGAGCGAAGAGTCGTTTGAACTCGGCAAAAAAATCGTTCAATTGATGAGAGATAAGGCGGATGAAGCCACAGAACAACACAAGCTGAACTTTTCCTTGATCGCCACGCCGGCAGAAGGACTTTCAGGGAAATTTGTCAAAAAAGACAAAGGGGAGTTCGGTTCGATCCACAATGTCACAGACCGGATGTACTATACGAATTCGTTTCACATCCCTGTTCACTATAAGCTGACTGCAATCGAAAAGATCAGAAAAGAAGCGCCGTTCCACTTGATGTGCAATGGCGGGCACATCAGCTACATCGAGCTGGACGGAGACCCGAAAAAGAACATTAAAGCGATGGACATGCTTGTGACCGCCATGCGCCGGTCAGGTATGGGCTATGCATCGATTAACCATCCTGTCGATCACTGCAAGGCGTGCGGATTTACCGGAATCATAGATAACGAGTGCCCTCAGTGCAAAAACCGGGATGAGACTTTGATTGAACGGATCAGACGGATTACAGGATATTTAGTCGGAGATATGTCAAAGTGGAATTCGGCGAAAAGACAAGAAGAAAAGGACAGAGTGAAGCATCTATGAAAGTGATGAATATTATCCATGACAGCATCGTAGACGGAGAAGGACTGAGAACAGTCGTGTTTTTGGCGGGCTGCCCGCATATGTGTGAAGGCTGCCATAATAAACAAAGCTGGAATATCAATAACGGATTTGATATGAGTGTAGACGAAGTATTTGAGGAAATTATGAAAAACCCGCTTACAAACGTCACCTATTCAGGAGGGGAGCCGCTTTTGCATGCAGGCGAACTGATCGAACTGTCTGAGAAAATTAAGCAGCATTCCGAAAAGGACATCTGGCTTTACAGCGGCTATACGTACGAACAAATCTTGAAGAATGAAAAACACAGCGCCTTGCTGGCCTATTGCGATGTCCTGGTAGACGGCCCGTTCGAAATCAAAAAAAGGGACTTGACGCTCCTTTACAGAGGAAGCTCAAACCAGCGCATTATTGAGCTTGCATAATCAGAAACAGAAGCCTGAGGGGCTTCTGTTTTTCCTTTCCGGCATTGACTTCTATTGAGATAACGTCATAATGAATATGAAAAGGTTTATATTTTATCATACATGTCTATCAATAAAAGAAAGCGTTTTATTTACATAAGACAATCGTGAATTAAGGGAGGAGATGGCTTCATGCCGCAATCACCGATATTTCTGCAGCCTGAGTTTAAAGAGAGGATCTGGGGGGGAACGGCTTTGCGCGAAACATTCGGCTATGACATTCCCTCTGATTTGACAGGTGAATGCTGGGCCATTTCCGCCCATCCAAACGGGCCAAACACCGTTGCTTCGGGTCCTTACAAAGGAAAAACGCTTGCCGAGCTTTGGGACGAGCACCGCGAATTGTTCGGCGGTGCAGAGGGAGACCGTTTCCCGCTGTTAACGAAAATACTTGATGCCAATCAGGATCTTTCCGTTCAAGTCCATCCGGATGACTATTATGCGGGAGAACACGAAAACGGGGAACTCGGTAAGACAGAATGCTGGTATATCATCGATTGCAAAGAAGGAGCCGAGATCGTTTACGGCCACACGGCAAGAACGCGGACAGAGCTGGTCACCATGATCAACAGCGGTGATTGGGACAACCTGTTAAGGCGGATCAAAATCAAGCCGGGCGATTTTTATTATGTGCCAAGCGGCACGATTCACGCTCTCTGCGAAGGGACGGTCGTTTTGGAGACACAACAGAGCTCTGATACGACGTACAGGGTATATGATTATGACCGGACCGATCAAAATGGAGAAAAGCGCAAGCTTCACCTGACACAGGCGATCAATGTCACAACAGTACCGCACGTTGACAGCTATGTTGACGAATCGACAGAAACTCAAAAAGGCATTACCATTAAGACCTTTGTTGAAGCCGAATACTTCTCCGTATACAAATGGGAGATCGACGGTGCCGCTGAGCTGACCCAGGATGCCCCTTTCCTGCTATGCAGCGTGATTGAAGGAGAAGGAAAGCTCACTCAGGGCGGCGAATTATTTCCGATCAGCAAAGGAACAAATTTTATCCTGCCGGCGGAAACCAATGACTTCACAATAGAAGGAACATGCGAACTAATCGTGTCACACATATAAAAAGCTTGACGGTCTGTGAAAAAAGGCCGTTAAGCTTTTTTATTGTAAAAAAATATTCCGGCTCGCCGATAAAAAGAGAAAGAAAGTTTTTGAAATTGGGAGGCTCATAGGCGAGGGGAGTAAAGAATGTGAAAAACATTAGAAAAACCGTTATTTTTGCTGCAATCATTTTGCTCGTACATACGGCAGTCCCGGCAATCCCTGCTTTAGCAGCATATACCGATACTTCCGTCTACAAACTTGAAACAACAAAAGAGTTTAATAGCGAAAGCGAAGCGCTCAAAGCAGCCGAACAACTGAAAAAAGACACGGGATGGAAAACCGAGGTCAAACCTTCAGGAAAAAACGGCACAACATACGTTTTGACATCAGGAGGTGTCGAAGGGGAGAGCAGAGCAAAAAATCTGCTTTTGCAGTTTGAAAAAGAAACCGGCCTGAAGGCGACCTATGGTCCAATTGGACAGAAAGAACCTTTTTCCAAAGCGATATCAAAGGAATTTGCCGGTGAAGAAAAAGCCAAGGAATGGGCGCTCCAATTTGAAAAGGAAACCGGTCTGAAAGCAACCTATACACTTGCTGGAAACAGGGAAGCTTACATAAAGGTCACCACGGGAGGAATCGAAGGCGAAGACAATGCGAAAGCCATCCTCGATCGTTTTCAAAAAGAGACCGGCCTCAAAGCGTCGTACGCACCATACGGAGCGGGACAAGCGATCGTCAAGCTTTATTCAGGAGAAATCGCAGATGAGAGCAAAGCGAAAAGCCTGCTAGTCCAATTTGAAAAAGAAACCGCCCTTAAAGGAACGATAGAAACAGTAAAGAAACAACAGACCAGATATAAAATTGTGACAGGTTCAATACAAGGCGAAACAAACGCAAAAAATCTGCTGAAGCAGTTTGAAAAAGAGCTCAAGGTCAAAGGGGCATATGAAGCTGCCGGTCAGCCGGCACAGCTTTACAATGTGAAATCTGGATATTTTAATGACGAAAAGAGTGCGAAAAATGCCGCCGGACAAATTAAAAAGAATACCGGTCTCACCTCAAGCACAGAAAAGGTAAAAGGTACGCGCTTCTGGATCGTAAGCATGAAAAATGTAGACAGTCAAAACCTCAAAAAAGTCGACGCCTTTTTCAAAAAGAAAACGTGGCGTTATACTGCTGCAAAGGCGGGAAAAAAGCAGACATCTTTCAGAATCGTTTCCGTCCCGCTTTCAGATCAAATGAAAGCAAACGACGGCATCCGGTTTTTTAAAAACAAAAACATTCAGGCTTCTGCTCAAAGCGCCGGCAGCACGACCGTCAGCCGCTTTCGGATCGCGTCCGGCGACACAGCCGTCCAAACGCGAATCAATAAAGGACTGGAATTCTTTAAGAAAAACGGTGCGGCGGGAACGGCCGGACCAACAGGAAAAAAAGCGTACAGCCATTATCAGCTGACAACGGAATCCGTTTACGAACAGGACAAAGTGACAAAGGCGCTCAATTTCTTTAAAGAAACAGGCATTCACGCAGAGGCCGTCAAGACCGGCCAGTATGACAGCCGGTACAAATTGAGTTCCGAAGCTCTGATCGGCACGGAAAAATTACAGCAAGCGCTCGGATTTTTCAGCAAGCGGAATATACCGGGCAAGATTGAACAAACGGGTGAGTACGGCTACAGGCAGTACCGGGTGACGACAGGTCAGATCACAAGCAAAGCAGATCTCGACAAGGGATTGAATGTCTTTAAGAAGAACAATGTCAGCGCAACTTATCAAACAAAGTCGGTCAGCCTGTTTCACATCTCGATCAATGAACAATTTACAGGGAAAGACCGTGCGGATGCTGCCGCCAATCGAATCAAAACGAATTACGGCTGGCCGGTGAATGTCGTCAAAGTGAAAAACGGCCCGCAAATCACAACGACTGATTACGGAATCACGCTCAGCCAGATGGTTGACAAACAGATGAAAGTCAGCCCGCAAACGGATGCGCCGGCCTATGTTTCATTGAGCTACATCAATACGGCGAACCAAACAGTAACGGCTGATCTGCTGAATATCAGGTCAAGCCCCCTTGTGACAGGCGGCAACATCATCGGACAGCTGCAAAAAGGGGATAAAGTCAACATCATATCCCAGGAAAACGGCTGGGCAAAAATCAGAATGAATTGGCGAAATGCCAGCAGGGATGAAGTCGAGAGATATGTCAATCCGGAAAATTTCACACAAGACAGCTCGGCATACTTCCAATTTTTAAAACTGTCGCAAACGGCCGGATTGAATGCTGCCGAGGTCAATGCAAAAATCCTTTATAATAAAGGGATTTTGACAGGCAAAGGGCAAGCGTTCATCGACGCGGCGAGAGCATACAGCATCAATGAACTGTACCTCATTTCACACTCGCTCCTTGAGACGGGCAACGGAACTTCCGAGTTGGCTAAAGGAACGATGTTCAACGGCAAAAAGGTTTACAATATGTACGGCGTCGGGGCTTACGACAGCAACCCGCTTTACTACGGCGCCAAATACGCCTATGATCAAGGGTGGTTCACACCTGAGGCCGCTATTATGGGCGGAGCCAAATTCATCGGTGAAAAATACATTCACCACCCGACTTACAAACAGGACACCCTCTATAAAATGAGATGGTCTCCGAATGCCCTTCACCAATATGCGACAGATGTCGGTTGGACTTATAAGCAGGTGGGGAGAATGTACAGTCTTTATGTATTGCTTGATGATTACACATTGTATTATGATATATCGGTTTATCGTTAGGGAGCAGGGACCTGCTTCCTATTTGTTTAGGGGTGTAATGCAACGAAATACCTAAAAAAGGAGGGAGAATTGTGTCGAAATTCACGAACTGCTGTTGCAATTGTCGTTTTGTAAATATTATAATCGTAAATAGACTGACAGAATTATATGAATCTGTTTCATTTGGTGATTCGTTTTCATTTTTTACATTTAAAGGAAACCGATTCATTCGTAGCGATTATTTTTAAATATTTGTGGAA
Organism: Bacillus haynesii; assembly: GCF_014042035.1. NCBI lineage: Bacteria > Bacillati > Bacillota > Bacilli > Caryophanales > Bacillaceae > Bacillus > Bacillus haynesii. Next base: position 3,595,209 of record NZ_CP059494.1, read on the forward strand.
GTGCGGGGAGTTTATTTGAAAATTTTAATGATTACACAAAATTTTTATCCTGAAATCGGCAGTGCAGGTAACCGGATGAAAACCATTTTTCTCATGTTGAAGCAAAAAGGTTATCATGTAGATGTTTTGACAACGGAGCCGACGTATCCTTCCAGAGACATTTATTCTCAAGAAGATTTCTGGAACGAAAAAGATATCGATATAGACCGAAATCGAGTTACACGATTGTCAGTTCAGAATAAAAAATATTCTTCCAACTTCTTTAGCCGCCTTTTCTATTATCTTGAGATAATGCTGAAAATGTTTTTTTACGTTCAGAAGGATAAAAATCAATATGATATTGTGTTTGTAACTTCTCCGCCTATTTTTGTAGCCTTTGTCGGCTTAGCCGCTAAATATCGTTACAATGCAAAGCTGCTGTTGGATGTCAGGGATTTATGGCCAGAATCATTAAAAGGCGTTGGCGTATTTAATCGTTCTTATATTATTTGGTTGTTTGAAAAAATGGAATCTACTTTATACAAAAAAGCTGACCATATCATCATCAACAGTGAGGGATTTATAGACCATTTTAAAAATAAATGTGATGGTCTAACAAAAAAGTTGATATTCCTGCCAAATGCTGCAAGAAAAAAAGAAACGATGCTTGAAAAACGAAAAGGGGACTCAATGTTTAATGTTGTTTATGCAGGCAATATTGGACTGGCTCAAGATGTTACAATTTTAATGCAGCTCGCAAAAAAGCTGAGTGAACATCATATTTCATTAAACGTGATTGGCTATGGAGTGCAGAAACAGGCTTTTACAGATTTTGTCCGGCGCCATAACCTTATAAATGTAAAGCTTATCAAGCCGATGGGAAGACAAGATTGTTTAAACCGGATGTCACGCTGTGATGTGGGAATAGCAACTCTGAATAATTCTAGTGTCTTTGAAACAGTACTTCCGGGTAAAATTATTGACTATTTAACATGCAGACTTCCCGTTGTCGCTTCTTTATCCGGATATTCTAAACAGCTCATTGAAAATGAAAAAATCGGGTTTGTCACAAGCCGTCAATCAGTTGATGAAATGGTAGATTATATTTTAAAGCTTTACAATGATCCAGCACTGCTAGAGGAGATGCAGTCAAATTGCAGAGAATTTATTGAAAAAAAATTCTTGTGGGAAAATAACATTAACAAATTAACGAATTTGTTAGATAAAATGGCTAAAGGTTGATTATGATGAGAACAAAAGTTTGTATGTTTGTTTGGAACCATTTCACAAATGATGCAAGAGTTATGAGGGAATGTACTGCACTGTCTGAAGATGCCTATGATGTTGATTTGATTTGTATCCACGACCCGAAAGATCCTAATCTTAAAACTTTTGAAGAATACAATAAACATTTTAGGGTGCATCGCGTCAAAAGATATCCGGAAAGCCTTCTTTTTTTTCAAATGATCGCTAAGAAGTTAAGGCAGAATAAATTTTTATTGCTGCTGGCAGTTCTCTTATTGCTGTTGTTAGTATATTTGATGCCGATTCCTGTTATCATCTGTACTCTTTTTGCTTTAATTGTTCTCAAAACGAAACTGAAGACAGCGATTGTTAGAGGAAGCATCATTTTAAGAATGATTTTAAAAGGCACAAAGCGGAAATATGACATTTATCATTCAAATGATTTAAATACACTTCCGCAAGGTTATATATGTTCAAAGTTCCGCTTGAAGAAAAAACAACTGATTTATGATTCTCATGAAGTACAAACAAGCAGAACAGGCTACGACAGCAGCTTTTACGGAAAACTGGAAGCTTATTTGATTAAAAAAATAGACGCTATGATAGTCGAAAACCATACAAGAGCGAAGTATAATGAGGATCTTTACGGTTTTTATCCGCATGTTGTGCACAACTATCCATTTAAGCAAACAGAAGTAAATATTGAAAAAATCGACCTCCACAGTCTATTGAACCTTACGGAAAAAGATAAAATCCTTTTGTATCAAGGTGGCATACAAACGGGGAGAGGACTTGAAAACCTTGTTAAAGCGGCTCCGAAATTTATCGAAGGAATTCTTGTGTTTATTGGAGACGGCCGGATAAAACGCGATTTGGAAAAAATGGTTGATGAAATGGGAATCGGGGACAAGGTTAAATTTTTGCCAAAAGTCCCGTTGGCTGAACTTCCGAAGTATACAAGAAATGCCTACTTGGGATTTCAAGTATTAAATAATGTGTGTTTTAATCACTACTCAGCTTCTTCGAACAAATTGTTCGAGTATATGATGGCCGGGGTTCCGGTGGTTGCTTGTGATTTTCCAGAAATCAGAAAGGTTGTTCAAAAAGAAAAAACGGGGATTATAGTAGACTCACATGATCCTAGTTCCATTGCTGAAGGGGTTAACAAACTGCTCAGCTTCCCTGATCTACGAGATGAATTAAGTCAAAACAGTTTTAGAGCCAGAGGTTTATACAGCTGGGAACAAGAAAAAGACGCTTTTTTAACGGTGTATAGAAACCTAAAAATTTAGCGTGTGAAAGTTTTTACTATAATTAATTCATTAGAAATAAAAAGGAGCGTATAAAATATGAAAATTTGCACGATGGGTCTCGGTTATATTGGTCTCCCTACATCTATTATGTTCGCAAAGCACAAAGTAGAAGTCGTAGGAGTTGATATTAAACAGGAAGTCATTGATTCTTTGAACGCAGGAATCATACATATTGAAGAGCCGGGTCTTCAGGAAGCTTTAAATGAAGTCATCCAGGGTGGCACTTTTAAAGCATCATTAATGCCAGAGGAAGCAGATGCATTTATTATTTCGGTGCCAACCCCTAATCGCAATGATGAACATAAATCCTGTGATTTAACTTATGTACTGGATGCGGTTAAAGCGGTCCTTCCTTTCATTAAAAAGGGCAATGTCATTATTGTTGAATCAACAATCGGGCCGCGGAGCATGGATGACTTCCTAAAGCCTCTTGTCGAAAAAGCGGGTTTTGTGATTGGAGAAGATGTGTATTTGGTTCACTGTCCTGAAAGGGTGCTGCCCGGTCAAATTCTTCACGAATTGATATATAATAATCGTATTGTTGGCGGAATTACGCCTGCTTGCACAGAAGCCGGAGCAAAGGTATACAGCACCTTTGTCAAAGGGGAAATTATCAAAACAAACGCAAAAACTGCGGAAATGTCAAAGCTGATGGAGAATACGTTTAGAGATGTCAATATTGCTTTAGCGAATGAGCTTACAAAAGTATGCAACGAACTTGAGATAGATGCACTTGATGTGATTATGATGGCAAATAAGCATCCAAGAGTTAATTTGCATACGCCAGGGCCTGGTGTAGGAGGACACTGCTTAGCCGTTGATCCATATTTTATTGTTGCAAAGGCGCCAGAAACTGCTAGATTAATTGACCTTTCACGTTCCATTAATACTTCAATGCCTTATTATGTAGCTGAGAATGTGAATACTTTAATGGAAAAGAGAGAAGGAAAGATTGTAACTGTGTTTGGCCTCACTTATAAGGGAAATGTAGATGACATTAGAGAAAGCCCGGCCATGGAAGTATTAGAAATTCTACAAGAGCAAGGGAAATATGAAGTAAGGGCATATGATCCGCATGTGAAAAAGGATTTTGTCTTCGACAATATTGAGGAAGCTGTTAATCAATCAGATTTGATTTTAATTTTATCTGATCATGATGAATTTAAAGAATTAGACTGGTCCCGATTGACTAAAATGTCAACTAAGCAAATCTTTGATACGAAAAATATCGTAAAGAATCGTTCAAACGAGTTTAAATATATCAACTTTGGGAACCTCCATGAGTCATTAAATGAAGAGACAATATTGGTATAGCCATAGCTAATAAAAAGTATTGATATGATGCAAAGTAAATCGTAACAACTGGGAGTGAAAGCATTGAAAAAAATAAAAGTTATGACTATATTCGGGACTCGGCCGGAGGCAATCAAAATGGCTCCTCTTGTCCTTGAACTCAATAAATATCCAGATCGCATCGAGTCTTTGGTCACGGTTACCGCTCAGCATAGGCAGATGCTTGATCAAGTTCTTGAAGCTTTTGGAATTCAGCCGGACTTTGATTTGAATATCATGAAAGACCGGCAGACACTTGCAGATATTACTACACGAGCATTATCGAAATTAAATGAATTGTTAATAGAACAAAAACCGGATATTGTGCTTGTGCATGGTGATACAACAACGACTTTCGTCGGCAGCCTCGCCGCGTTTTATAATCAAATTTCTGTAGGACATGTAGAAGCAGGGTTGAGAACCCGAAACAAATACTCTCCTTTTCCTGAAGAAATCAACCGACAAATTACAGGAGTGATTGCCGATTTGCACTTTGCCCCTACAGAAAAATCTAAACAAAACCTTTTAGAGGAAAACAAAGACCCTGCACATATTTATGTGACAGGCAATACGGCGATAGATGCTTTAAAAACGACTGTTCGGGATGATTATCACCATAAAGTACTCGATCAGCTGGGCGATGACCGGATGCTTCTTTTGACTGCTCATCGTAGAGAAAACATAGGCGAACCTATGGAAAATATGTTTCGGGCGATCAAGAGAATCGTTGAGGAGCATGACGATGTTCAAATCGTATATCCCGTTCACTTAAATCCCGTTGTAAGGGAAACAGCTCAAGAAATTTTGGGAAGCATGGACCGTATTCATTTAATTGAACCTTTGGAAGTGATTGACTTCCACAATTTCGCCTCAAAATCATATCTGATTTTGACCGATTCAGGAGGAGTGCAAGAAGAAGCTCCTTCTTTAGGGAAACCCGTTCTTGTTTTGCGGGACACAACGGAAAGACCTGAAGGAATTGAAGCAGGGACATTAAAGCTTGCCGGTGTAGAAGAAGAAGTGATTTACAAGTTGACAAATCAGCTATTAACAGATGAGGAAGAATATAAAAAAATGTCAAAGGCTTCTAATCCTTATGGAGATGGACATGCGTCTAAACGCATTGTCGAAGCTCTTCTCCGATATTTTTCTTGACCTTGTGATACAAGAATAGTCTGCCATATGGCAGACTATCATCGTTGCTTGGAATTTAATTTATATATTCCCTCACTTATACAGAAAGGGAGGAAGAATGATTTGAAACCTGTTTTTTCAGAAACAGCTCCGAATGAAGACGAAAAAGCCACCGAGTTTTTAAAATTAGACGATAATAATCCAATAAAATGGGAATATACAACAGCTGTAGGGGATCGAGTTTTAATTGCAATAAAATCAAGTAATCTAGGCGACGAATACTTGTCTGCTATTGGAAAAAAAGTGATGTATTTAAGAAATGACCTTGAAGAAGAGAGAGAAGTAAATGTTGAAACTTTTGACACTATTCTACTGGGAGATCTTCTAAAAGTCGTATTTGATGCAGAAAGATATATTGAACGGCTCACTCCATATTTATCATCGAACGGAAGCTTCGTGCTATGGACTTTTATAAAAGATCTAAATTTAGAGCATCTCCTAAAATTGGTCATAAAATCTTTTCAGCTTGGATTGCACGTTAAAGTTCACAGAGGGAATAAGTGGCTTGGGTTGAAATTAGAACATTCAAAAGACACGGCCGTAAGCGATATTTCAGAGGCAATATGCAATGTGATCGATACCCTTAATCTTCATGACAAAAAGAAAGTTCAGCCATACGAAAAACAGATATCTTCGCTTTTGAGTGAAGTAGCTGCTCTAAAGAAAGAGCTTGTTGGTGCATATAAAAAAGAAGAAAAATTACTGCAGCAGCAAAAGAAGATGGACAAGCAAACAAAGTATCTGGAGAAACGCTATCAAGCACTTTCTTCATCAAAACTTGGACGCTTAACCCTTTTATATTGGAAAATTAGAAAAAGAAGAGGTAATCGTTGATGTCGAATATTGACCAACGTCTGATGACCATAAAACAAAAAGTAAATAGATTAACAAAAGAAATCGAGGTGGATAGGGCTGCTCTAAACGAATTTAACAGCAAAAAGAGCTTATCTGTTTTAAATTCTAGAAAAAATAAGCTTTCAAGCTTAAGAAATAGCCAAACGGCTAAAAGCACCCCTGTTTCTAGTCAAAACAATATCATGACGCAAACGGAAAAAGAATCCTATTTGAAGTTTTTGGATGAAAACCACAAAAAAGGGTATTATGATGAAATTCAGGAACAAATTAAACAACTTCCTGAGAGCAATGGTTCAAGGTATTACAAGAAACTTGATCTTCAAATAGGAATCATTGCAGATGAATTCTTATTTAAAAGTTTGGAAGACGCCGCGGACTTTCATTATATAACGTATGAAAACTACAAAAACTTTGGCGACAAAATCGACGTTTTTATACTTGCCACCGCTTGGAGAGGACTTGATGGGACATGGAAAGGCCTTGGGAATCCAAAAATTAAAAAAATACGGGATCGAATCCGGAGTATTATTGGGTTTTACAGAAATAAACATATTCCGATAGTCTTTTATTCAAAAGAAGACCCGGTTAACTATCAGTATTATATAGACTTGGCTCAGCAAGCGGATCATATTTTTACTACATGCCAAGAGGTCCTTGATGATTACCGAAGGGATTGTCCTTCTGCAAAAACATTTGACGTATTGGAGTTTGGGGTCAACCCAATCTATCATAACCCAATTGGAACAAGAATGTTCAGAAGGCAGGATATACTGTTTGCAGGATCGTGGTACCACAAGTATCCAAGTAGACAGCATGACAGTCGGATTCTTTTTGACGGCGTATTAAATGCGGACCGTGAATTGACCATCATAGACCGTAATTTTTCATTGCAGCTCCCGGCCCATTTTTATCCTAAGGAATATGTTCCTTATGTAGTCCCGGAGACAGATCATAAAACGTTGCAAAAGATTCATAAAATGTATGACTTTACCCTGAATTTAAATTCTGTAAAAGACAGCAATACGATGTTTGCAAACCGGGTATATGAGCTGCAGGCAATGGGAACGGTTGTGCTGTCCAACTACAGTATCGGAATAAACAGTAAATATCCAAACGTTTTTCTGGCTCCTTCTAAAGAAGAATTGACAGGTTACTTAAACTCATTATCTGCTAAAGAAATTTATGAACTGCAGATGCACGGCGTCAGAAAAGTGCTGAATGGCGAAACGGCCTTTGACAGAGTGAATAAAATAGCGGGGATTACAGGTCTTGAAAAATATGAATTCAATAAAAAGGTGCTTGTAGTTGCACAAGAAGATACATCTGAAATGAGAGAGCAGTTTAATCGTCAATCTTATAAATACAAGACATTCATATTAGAAAAAGATGTGAATGAACAGATTTATGCAGGGTATGATATGGTTGCATTTTTCAGCAGCGATTACCATTACGGAGAATATTATCTTGAGGATATGGTCAATGGTTTTAAATACACGGATTCGGATTTTATTACAAAAGATGCTTACTATCGTTCGCCGCAAGAATATGTATCCGGTGTTGAACATCACTTTGTAAACGAAATGAAAGACCGTTTTCGTACATTGTTCTGGAGAGATTCGTTTGAGTGGCAAGAATTAAAAGATATACAATCAGGAGAGCTTTTAAACGGATACAGTGTCGATCCTTTAGAGATATTCACAGCTCCAGAACGTGAGTCGAAGAAAAACAGCAAGTCCTATAAGCTTTCGGTTATTATTCCGACCTATAATAATGGAGAGCATCTAAGATATAAATGTTTTCAGAGTCTTTCCAGGAGCAGCATATTTGAGGATATGGAGATTATTATCGTTGATGACGGATCAACGGATGAGTATACACCTTATGTCGCAAAAAGACTTCAAGAAAAGTATCCCAATGTAAAAACGCATTTTTATCCACAGGGGGGAAGCGGAAGTGCTTCTAGGCCAAGAAATAAAGGGCTGGAACTGTCAACCTCTGAATGGGTAACATATCTCGATCCAGATAATGAAGCAATAAATGACGGATATGCTATTCTTCTAAATGAGGCTAAAAGATCTTCGTTTGACATGGTAATTGGAGATATGGTGCGTTTATCAGATCAAGAACAGCTGTTTTCCTACTATAAAACAATGATGGGCTTCAATAATGGGAAGGCATCCCGTAAAGGGCCGCATGAGGAATTTCTTAAAAAAACATATTTTAAGGCAATGAGCATCCAGGCACTTGTCGCTAATAGAGAATGGCTTATAGACTCCGGGATTAAGATGGTTGAAGGTGCAATAGGTGAGGATACACTCGTTTTCCATGAAATGATTCTTTCTTCAAAGGCGTTTAAAGTCATTGATTTACCTATTCATATTTACTATGCAATGGTAGAAAATTCTTCAGTAAACAATATTAATAAGAGATTTTTTGAACGGTATGTTCTTCTTGAAAAAGGAAGGATTGACTGGCTTAAGAAAAAAGGCCTTTTGGAAGACTATCAGAATATTAGATTGGAAAACTATGTTAAAAATTGGTATATGACCAAATTATCCATGGTGAAGGAAGAAGAAAAAGATGAAGCAAAAGAACTTCTACTTCAAATATTGAAGCTCTATGAAGGAATGAATTGGAAAGACGAAGATATTTTAAATTTGCTGAATTCAGAAGCTTAAAGGGAAGCTTTTGAAGGATGGGCTGAAAATGTGCTTTTACATAAGAAAACCAGTTTTGATACTATTGTCGCGGTTTTCTTCCTATTTTTTAATAAGCAATAGAGATTGCTCGAAATTTTGATATACTCGTATTTGTCGGCTAAACAAATTCTTTTGTCGGCCGATAAAAGAAAGTGAAAGATTAGAATAATCAAAGAAGAAAGGAGGAAATAAGTGAGAAAAGTATCTTTAAAATTAGCTGTAGTTATACTTTTTATCGGAATGATGAGCTCGCTCTTCATCAATAAGTCTTCAGGTTATACTGATAATTCTACATATAAAGTAGAAACGACGGCCGCATTTATTGGACTGGAAGATGCACAAAAGAACCTGCAAAAGCTTAGAACAAGCACCGGCTGGAATGCGACATATCAAAAAACTAGCGATTATAAAAATGTGTATAACTTGTATTCGGGTGGCTTTCCAACTGAATCTCGTGTCAAGTCAAATGTAGCTGAGTTTAAAAAGGCCACAGGATTAAACGCCGACTATGTTCCCACCGGATCAAAAGATTATTACTACTACGTGTCAAGCGGGGGGTTTCCAACCAAGTCGAAAACGGAGTCGGTAGCTCAATCTTTTACAAAGTCGACCGGCATTTCTGCATCGGTTGTACCGAACGGTACAACCAAAGACTATTATTATCAATTGGTTAGCGGCGGTTTTGTGAGCGAGTCAAAAGTCAAGTCTATTATAAGTGATTTCAAAAAACAAACTGGAATCGATGCAACTTATAAGCCGACTGGAGATCTTGAGAAGTATTATACGTTGACAAGCGGCGGGTTCAAGGGCGAATCGAAAGTGAAGAGCATTTTAAGTGATTTCAAAAAACAAACTGGAATCAATGCAACTTATAAGCCTGTCGGCGATCCTGATAAATATTATATACTGACAAGCGGCGGTTTCAGCAGCGAGTCTGTCACAAAAAACAATCTTGAGAAATTTGAGAGTGAGACAGGCATAAAAGGAAATGTAGAGCCTGCCGGTGATCCAGTCGCATACTTCAATATTAAAACCGGCGGGTTTAGCAATGTGTCTGTCGTGAAAAAGTATATTCAGGAAATCAAAGAGGCTACCAATCTAACTGCTGAATATGAACAAGTGCCAAATTCAACATCTTATAGAATTGTATTTAATAATCTCAAATCTACAGATGCTGAAAAGGCTCAGAAGTATTTAACAGAAAAAAAATGGTGGTTTTCAACGCAAAAAAGCGATAAACAGACGTATGAACGATACAAAATCGTTTCCGAGCCTGTGCTGGGAATGGATACCCTCAATAAAGGGGTGGAATTCTTTAAAAAGAACTCCTGGTATGTGTCATATAAAGAAAACGGGGAAGAGGCATATCAAACTTTTAAAATATACTCTGATCCGATTCTTGGAAAATCTCTGCTTGATAAAGCTTTAGCATTTTTTAAATCACATAATTGGTATGTGAGCTATCGAGATACGGGAAAAGAAGGCTATACCAGCTTCAAAATATATTCTAATCCGGTGCTTGGCATGGATCAAGTCAACAAAGGTCTGGATTTCTTCAAAAAGAATTCCTGGTATATAAGCTATAAAAAGACTGGAGAAACCGGATATTCCTCATATCAGGTAGTATCTAATCAAGTATTGGGAAAGACACAAGCTCAAAAAGGACTGGAATTCTTCCAGAAAAATAATTGGTGGGCGAAAATCGTTAACACTGGAGAAACCGGATATTCTAGCTATAGAATTGAAACCGGAATGAATCTATTTTATAATGACTTGCTTAAAGCTCAGTCATTCTTTAAGGAAAAAGGGTGGTGGAGCAGTTATACGAGCGAACGCCAATACCTTTATAAAATCGTATTAGATAATATCCAAGGATATAACAATGCTTCTGCAACAGCTGATAAAATTAAAAAGGATTTTGGATGGACTGTCAACATCGTCAAAACAAAAGACGGCCCTCAAATCATGTATACAAGTTATGGCCTTACCCTTGCAGAAATGCTGAAAAAGCAAATGAGCGTCAACCCGCAGACAGACTCTCCGGGCTATGTATCGCTTTCTTATATCAATACGGCCAACAGTACCGTAACGGCAGACTACCTAAATGTAAGATCTTCTCCGCAAGTGGCTAGCAATAACATTATAGGTATGCTAAATAAAGGTTATAGAGTCAGTATTGTCGGCACTGAAGGGAATTGGGCAAAAATTAACATGGGCTGGAGAAATGCAAGTGAAGTTGAGACCGCATATTATATTAATCCGAATAACTTTTCAATGGATAGCAAATATTACTTCCAGTTTTTGAAACTGTCTCAATATGCAGGTCTATCAGCCAGTGAAATTAACAGCAAAATATTAAAAGGTAAGGGAATTCTTGAAGGAAAAGGAGCAGCTTTTGTTGAGGCATCTAAAAAATACAGCATTAATGAACTGTATTTGATCTCTCATGCTCTTTTGGAAACTGGAAATGGAACTTCTCAATTAGCCAAAGGTGTCAAATATAACGGAAAAACGGTTTACAATGTGTACGGATATGGTGCATATGATTCTTGTCCGTTGGAGTGCGGATCAAGAACAGCCTATGAGCAGGGGTGGGATACTCCCGAAAAGGCAATCATCGGCGGAGCCGAATTGATCGGCAAAAACTATATTCACAGAAGCGGCTTTCAGCAGGATACACTGTTTAAAATGAGGTGGGCCCCAACGGCCAGCCACCAATATGCAACAGATATCGGCTGGGCTTATAAACAAGTGAATCGGATGTACAGTTTATATACGCTGCTGGATAACTATACGTTATATTATGACATTCCTAAGTATAAATAGGAAAAAAGAGATCAGACGCTACAATGCGAATGGTCTCTTTTTTTACAAGTTTTAAAAAAGCATGTGAAACATCATAATGGCTTAAAGATTATATTTCATCATTTTTTATCATTAATGTGTGGTTCTCGTTATCGACTACAAACAGCTGTTTCTTAGTTTTGAAAAAGTATCGCTTATGGTCTTTGTCAAAACTGAATTCATCATCAGAGAGAGAAAGAGAAGCCGGTTCAACAACTTTAAGGTCATGGAACACGATAGCCGCTGCTTTATGCTTTTCCACCACATAGTCGACCTTTTCATACTCCAGTTGAAGGCCGCTACCTCCACCATCAAATTTGGCTTCCTTTATTCCCCGAAGTTTCTGCAAGTTTTGTTCCTCTTCACCTAAAAATGAAAGAAAATACTGGTAGGATGACTTTGCTGTTTCTGAAAAATAAGGTGAAAAAGCATTTGCAGTCAATGAAACGTTTTTTAAATCTTTTGTCAATAATAGGTCATTCTTTTTCATAAAATAGTTTTTGCCGTTTAATTTGATTTGTGCAACTTTGGAATTCTGCGCTACAAGCGTCACTTTTGTTCCAAATGTCAAAGAAGCGGGTTTTTCCTGTTTTAAAGATTGATCCCCGTAAGTTGAAATCTCCGTTGATTTGACATATGCGGGCTGATTTACTTTTGTTAAACTTTCAGATTTTAATTCGGTTTGCTGCTCTTCGGATTTTTTAGCGTCATGCCCTGGAATCGCTCCGAAAGAAGCAATTGTTCTTAGCGGAGTACTCACAAACATCGTGGCTGCCAATGCTACTAGTAAAATTGAAAGGAAAGCAATTTGAATCATATTGGTGACCGCTTTTGGATTTCTTTTTGAATAACGGCTTTTTCTTTCTTCTTTTTGTTCCTTTTTACGTTCTTCAACATGTTCCAGTTGATATTTTTTCTTTTCCGTTTTAGAAAGTTTATTGAACCAGTCAATAAACTCGTTATATTCTTTGACAACTTTTTTTGTCTCGTCAAACATCCGCATTTCCCCATAATGCATCCAGGCAACGCGATCACACATTTTTTCAACTTGGCCGATGGAATGGCTGACGAAAAAAATCGTTTTTCCTTGCTTTTTAAATTCTTTTATTCGATCAACACATTTTTGATAAAAGGTTTTGTCACCGACCGATAATGCTTCATCAATAATTAAAATATCGGGATCAATATGAGCTGATATCGCAAAACCAAGGCGTGATTTCATCCCGCTTGAATAACTTTTGACTGGCTGATTGATGAAATCCCCAATATCAGCAAATTCGACGATTTGATCGTAAAGCTCATCAATCTCCTTGTTGGTCAGCCCCATCATCAAGCATTTAAGCCTGATGTTATCCTTCCCGCTAAGCTGGTTGTTCAATCCCGCAGCAATCGCAATGAGGGAAGGCTGGCCATTCATTTCAATTTCCCCGCTTGTCGGAGGAATGACCTTCGCCAGCAAATTCGACATCGTCGATTTGCCGGAACCGTTGATGCCGACAAAGCCAATCGTTTCCCCTTCATATACATCAAAGGAAACGTTTCGTATGGCATAAAAACCCTTATCATTATTGTTCGGCAAGAACAGTGATTTTATCTTATCAGACTGTTTCTCATATAGATGATACTTTTTTGAAACATTTCGAAACGAAACTTTTAGTTTCATCGTATAATCTCCTTACTATATTAAAGAAAGTCAACAAACTTATCCCTAAATTTCATATGCAATATTGAACCCACTGTCAATAACAGCAATGTGAAGACCCAGAAATATAATGTGTATTTAACATCCTCAAAAAACCAATGGCCGTTTAAAAAGCTGTTTCTAAAGCCATCTATTATATAAAAGAGCGGATTTAATTTAAGAATCGCCAATACATGCGGCCTGTTGGCCAGTGCGTGTGATACATCCCAAAAAATCGGGAGCAGGAAAAACAGCAGCCTTGTCCCGGCTTGAAGCAAAAATTGATAATCTCTCACCAAGACACTGATTGTCGAGTTAAGCAAACTGAATGAAAACATAAACGCAATCATACAGAACAAATAATAAAAATATTGCAGCCAATGCAACGTGGGAAAAAATCCACTTCCTATAAGTATAAAAATATAGATCAACGTCATCCCAAAGTAGCTGAATAAGTTGGAAGCAATAACAACGGCAGGCAGAGAGCTAACCGGAAAATTCATTTTTGATACTAAATTAATTCTTCGGAAAACACTGTTTGATCCGTCAAGAATTGTCGGGCTGATAAAAAACCATGGGATGATGCCGGCAAGCATCCAAATAATAAACGGATAGTGGTCGATATCTGCCCTGGTGCCTTTTATACCAGTTCCAAAAACAAACCAATAAGCTAAAATCTGTATTAACGGATTTAAAAACTGCCAAACAACCCCTAAATAATTCATTTGATACTTTGACTTTGTTTCATAAACCGCCAGCCGCATAATCAGCGGAAGCGAAGAAAATACTTCTTTAAGAACTTTTACCATAGCATTCATTCTAATCTTCCTTAGAGTTAAAGTTTTGTCTTTTTTTATAGCACCGCTCATTATTGTAACAGATCACGCGCTTTTTTTCACTTTTGACATCGACTCAAAATCGCATTTTCCAGTATATCCAGATTAAACCGATTCGAAAAATTTTTTTGTCAACCATTATCATCTTTCTATACAATTTGCTAATTCTTTTTAGCAATTGCTGTTTCACAATATCTACTATAATAATTAAAATGTTGAGGCGTTCGCCTCAACATTCGTTAACTCAAAACTTTATAGAAGGAATTCATAGCTGTTTTATTATATTCAATGTAATCAAAAGACTGTGAGCTATCTACAGGTTCGGTTCGTACTTTAACTAAGCCTTGTTCAAGTCCGGTAACGCTGTCTTCAACTAAAGTTCCGTATTTTCCGTTTTCTAATACCGTTCTATTCGCAACAATATCAGTCGCCAAAATTTTCATTCCTAGCGTCATCGCTTCTAGTAATACCATCGGCTGTCCTTCATAATGGGAAGACAGAACAAAGCAATCGCACATCTTCAAAAAGCCGAATGGATTGTCTAGCTGGCCAACTAGATATGCATGCTCTTCCAGATCCAAATCGATTATTAATTGTTGAAGATCTTTTCTTAAAGGGCCTTCGCCTAAAATATATAACTTACTGTTTGGATAAGTTTGAACATGTGTATGGAAAGCCTTGATAAGGTTATCCTGAGCCTTTTCTGGAGAGAGTCTCCCCATATTGACAAAATTGAAGTCGCTTTCTGATGGATAAGGAATTAAAGTTTTTCCAACCTTTAAACCAAGAGGTTCAACTTTCTCTAAAGCGTTGCGCTCTATCCACCCTAGCTCTCTATCATGATAAATAACTTTGCAATAAGTACCATGCTGCGTTGTTGCCTCTTCAACGACTTTTACTTCTTTATGATTGAATTTTTTATAATCCTCTATTATACTGCAACCTTTTACATCATATGGCTTGTTAAAAATAAATTCCGTGTCACCTAAATTGATTTGGGCCTCATATTCTACTTGCTTCTCCTCTATAACGACTGTCTCGTCTATAGTTTTAAAAGCATTACAGTCCAACCATCCGATGACTTTTTCATCTATTGAGAAAAGATAGTACGTGCCTTCTTTCGTTTTATGACTCTTTATGACTTTTGCAATTAAACCGTCGAACTCTTCAGCAGTCGATATTTTTTGGCAGCCATTATTGGGATACGCCTTAGACCAAATCATGTAGTCTTCTCCACTTGTTATCGTTGCTAACAAGTTCAACGTTTTTTCCTCTAATGTTCTGTTGTCCAGCCCTTGGATGATATCAGAATGTTTTTTGTAGTTTTTAAGTTTAATCTTATTTTTTTCCTTATTTATAATTGACTGCTGTTCATCCGCACATTCACTATCCAATTCATACTCTTTTACAATTTTCAATGCTGAACTGTCAATCCATCCTATCAAAACATCATTAATGTATATTCTGCTATAGAAAGAGTGCTGTGTTCTAACCTCTTTGTCTACCTCAACAATAATTCCTTTATATTCTTTGCTCGAACTTACTTTTTCAACATCTAAAACTTTGTATGGCTTATTCCAGATGTCGTTTCCTTTAGGGTGCTGAATAATCGCCAGTCTATTCACTTCTTTTTCAGTCAATATACTGTCCGGCAATATTTCAAGAGCACCTTCTTCCAGCCATCCGATGGTACTGCCGTTGATACTCAATTTATATAGTATTCTTCCGTCATTTGTATGGGCTTCTCTTAATATCAAGACTTCCTCATTTTCAAATTCCTTAGCTGGAGTGAGTCTGGTATTTGCCTTATCAATTAAGGTATTTACAACAAAGAAGCCATCGGCATTTACAATCTTTGCTCTTGCTTTAAACCTTTTATTATCCACGATGTCAACATGATTCTTGGATCCATTCTCATGGGGGTTCACCGACTTCGCAGAATCTGATTCAGTATGCTCAATCCCTAGAATTCTTTCGGGATTAATAGAGTTCATAATATAATCAAAATGATCCTCATCAGCATAAATGGATAGATTTTTTTTATTTAGTTCCATTGTTCCTTTTGAAACACTTACCAATTTGTCAAATTTGTTATAGATCGAGAATAGCCCTCTTAAATTGATTCTATGCGGGCGACGCCCGTTAACTAATCTCTCACTATCTGATAGAAGATCATTGTGCATATAGCAAATTTTCTTTTTTGCATCTGCGCAAACTAGGAACTTGGCCCAATATAAACTGTAACCACTAAAGTCAATGACATAATCAAATTTGGATTTTCCAAACAGTCTTTGGTGCTCTCTTACATAAGCATCATTTGGATATAGCTCTTTAAGTCTTCCCTTTGCACCCCTATTATGAATCAGTTTGTCTTTGTATACCTCTGATAATGTATAGACAGGCAAACCAGGTTTAAATATGAATCTGACATTTTTATTCACCTTGTCGATATTATTGAGCACTTCTTTCTGATGGGGTGTTGCCATAAAACAGCTCACATCATATTTTTCAAAATCGATGTTACTCATTAAGTTAATGAAAGAAGTCGTAATACCGTTATTCTTCATTCCGCCGGGGTATATGAGAATCTTTTCTTTTCCTTTATTCAGATCTTTTATCACATTTACTTGCCCGCTATTTTTGAAAATCTTATCAACAACTCTTTTTGTAACATTTCCGTCGTCATAATTTGTGAATTTCGCTTTGTTTTCTTGATATTTTTGTTCAAATTCCGAACTCACTTTATTTATATCTTCGATTGCCTCTGTTAGTTCCCTAACGTTATATAAAACCGGACCCGGAAGGTCTTCATTTTTTATATACTTTCCTCTTTGTTCGTTGTAATCATCTGCATCCCACATGTAAAACAAAATTGGTCGGTTGGTAACGAGAAAATCAAAAAATATGCTGGAATAATCTGTTATCAGTATATCAATAGTACTTAACAGCTGATTTGTATCCACAAAATCTGGAACAAGTTTTCCTTTAAGTTCTTCTGATTTGACAGCCGTACTATATAAGAAAGGATGAACTTTTATAAGAATATTATATTCAGTACCAATTTTGTCTTCCAGATAATTCATGTCTGCTACGATTTGAAATACATCATTTTTTACTTTTGAGACACTTGTCCCTTTCCAGGTTGGGGCGTATAAAATTGTTTTCTTTTCAGTCTCAATCTGTAAATCCAATTCCTTCAGAAACCTTTTGAAGTTTTCAGGAACTGTATTAAGTGTCAAATCAATTCTTGGATAGCCTTCTTCAATAATTTCGCCTGTGTACAACCCTTTTAGTTTATAACTGTTGACAAACATATTTGTAGTATGTTTATTGGGACTTAATAAATAATCTGTACTGATAAAATTCCTTACAACATTTTGCGAATGCGCGGGATTCCCCGGAATATCAAAACCCATGCTTTTGAGCGGTGTTCCATGCCATGTATTGATATACACTTGTTCTTTTTTACATGTGAAAAATGACTGAAAAGTGGAGTTGTTAATCAAATATTTTACTGAGGCTAAGTACTTTAAATATTGCGTTGAATTTCTTTTAACAAATTCAACATTCGGCATATCTTTATACTTCGAAATAACAGGTTCAAGTGCATTAAAATCTTCTACTGACCAAATATGCTTGTAATCCTTAAATTCCGGATTTTTTGTTAAGTATTTAAAAATCGCAAAAGGGCTGTCAGTAATGCTCTTTCCATCTCGGCTTTCGTATAATATTGTGTGATCAATAACATTCAGCTTTTCGTAAAATTTAGCATACTGATTATTTCTTCTATGATTTGTTTTCTTCAAATAGTTTTCGAGAGGATCTTTAATAAATTTGACTTTTCTTTTCAAAATTTTTTTATTCATTCGTTCTCGTATCTCCTTGCTCCTTCAATATTACAGAGGTATTCTTTATGTAACCTTCATGTCATTAAATTAAGCATTTACTGTAATTTTCACACCTTAAGCATTTATGTGCCCTCCAACCCTTATATTGATATATATATAAACGTCTCAGTATAGAGTGAAATTTGGATATGTTGATGATTGACAAGAAAAAAAGAAGTAACAAACATCACTTCTAATAAAAAACTCCAACTTTAAATTCAATGTAAACCTCATAGATAGTATTTCGCTATTTTGAAACCAGATTTTTTGACTATTGAAGATCTGTATGGTAGAACTTATAATAGCATAAGTTTGTTTAAAAGTTAAGACTATTTATTTTGTCAACAGTTATTCAATGGCTAACTGATCAGTTTAAGAAAGTTCCATCATTTTTTATTAACCTTTAGGTTGAAAGCCACTGTATTATACAGTGGCTTTTTTTATTACTTAAAAATCTTCTCTACTACTTTTTCAGACGATCTGCCCTCTTCCAAGTAGCAAAACCTCTGATAAAAAGGCTCAAATATATCAGCCAGGCGATAGCCGGGTGCTTCCGTTTCCCTGATCTTTTCGATGACGGCATCCGTCGTTTTGACGAGCGGGCCTGGAGCTTCTTTTTCAAAGTCAAAGTAGAAGCCGCGCAGCTTGTCGCGATACGTTTCAATGTCGGGAACAAAGAAAATCATCGGACGCTTCAAATTCGCAAAATCAAAGAAGACGGAAGAGTAGTCCGTGATCAGCAAATCAGACACCATGTAAAGCTCGCGGATGTCCTCATAGGATGAGAAATCGTATGCAAAACCTTGGTATGGCTCAAGGTCGAAGTTTTCGGCAACCAAGTAGTGCATCCTGAGCACGATCACATAGTCATCGCCAATTTCCTGTCTCATTTTCGCCAAATCCAAATCAAGGTCAAATTTGTATTTTCCTTTTTTATAAAACTGATCATCACGCCATGTCGGCGCATAAATGATCACTTTTTTGTCAGCCGGCAGCTTCATTTTCTCTTTTAATGAGCGAACCGTTTCGGCATTGTTGTCCGTGTGGAGAAAATCGTTTCTCGGATAGCCTGATTCGATCATCGTTTTATTGAATTGGAATGCACGGGCAAAGATTTCGGTAGAATATGCGTTCGGTGAGATCAAATAATCCCATTTTGATGCTTCCGTCGTGAAATTCTTTTTGTAATTTTCCGTGTTGGTGCCAGGCATATGCACTTCATCCATATCGACGGCAAGACGTTTCAGCGGTGTGCCGTGCCATGTTTGAAGATATGTGGTGTGCTTCGGCTTTGGAATCCATAAAGGCATGCGGCTGTTTACAACCCAATATTCGGCTCTTGCCATGGCAAACAGCCACTTCAGGGTAAACCTTTTGATGTAAGGAATGCCTTTTTCCTCAAAGATATCCGTGTAATCCGGATTTACGCTCCAATACATTTCGTAATCCGGTTTGTTCTCTGTCATATATTCGTAAATCGCGCGCGGATTACAGCTGTACTGTTTTCCGGCGAAGCTTTCAAAGATAACGGTCTTCTTTTTCACTGGTAATTTTCCGGCCAGTCTAAAGGAGAAATAATACGCTTTTTTCAAGCCGTTGCCTATCTTTTTCTTTAGCTTATTTTTTCTCCTGCGGAAAAAGGAAACAGTCCGGTTCTTTTTCCCAACAACGAAATAAACAGCCCTTGTTTTAAATGTATAATCATTCATTCTTAAGCGCATACATCTCTTTTTCTTTTGCGGGTAGACATGAAAACGCGCCGGGCCTTTTTCCGTTTCAATGACCGTAAACTGGCTATTTTGCGGGTTCGTTTTGTTTTTCAGCATTAGCGGTTTTGTTCTCTTGATAGCTTTTTCGCCCGTTTCAGGGTCTTCACCGATAAATTCGATGTGAAACTGGAACATGACAGGCATAGCGTTTTCTTCATAAAGCTTTTTGAGATTGATGTGTACCTTAAAGTTTGCTGTTTCATCATCCTCTAATGGGTATTCGAAAATTTTTTTCTCTTCGGCATCGCCGACCTCTTTTAGAATAAGGCATCTTTGCTTGGCAGTTACCTTTCCATCCTCATTTAGCAAAAAAGCGTATCCTGCAAGGGTGAGTTCTCCATCAGTGTTTAGATCGATATCAGTTATTTCAGCTATTGTTTTTTGGGGCAGAACTTTTAATGAGAGATTTCCTTTCTTGGTTGTATAGGGAAGGAAAAATACCTGCTTTTGCTCATCCCATTTCCAAGATAGTTCAATTGGCTGAAACTTCGTCTGTATTCTTTTCTTTAAAAGGTCAGCTTCCGCTTCACGGATTACTACGTAGAAGTCGATGCATCCTCTGTCTTCGACGTGTTTAGAAAGAGCAGTTAAATGAAGTTCTGCACGGTATATTGCTTTTTCTTTGTCTATCCTTTCACAAAAAGCCGGCAGCTCCGCTTTTGTTTTGCGGTTCACTGCCAACAGACTGATATTATCGGCGGATACTGAATGATCTAAAGAGAAATCGAGGAGAAGCTGCCAATCCTCAATTTTCAGGTTTACTAATTTGAATTCTATTGGAACTTCCTTAACCATAAAATAAGTCTACTCCTCTTTTTTCAAAATCATCGACAGATAATCTTCTGATTATTATACATAAGATGAACTGAATATTCATCCCGCATCAAACAGTTGTCAGGGATTACCTTAGGAGGGCATCCTCCGGCTCTTTTTGCAATGTCCATGAATAGTTGCCTTTTACGGTAATATAAGGTTCAACTTTATATTTTTCCACTAAGAAAGGAGAGGGCATCTCTGCTTGGTCAACAGACAGCCGTTTTAATATTGTAACTTGTTCACGGTTGCTGATAGCCAAATAAAAATCAATTGTTTTAGTGTTATTTGCTCTAATTGTTTTAACATGAAAATGTCGATTAAGATCAATATTAAATCCGTAGACATCTGACCTTGAAACGGGTTTCTCAGGAGAAGAAGCGCATATAACAACGGCATTGTTTCTTCTGTCAAGCCCGACAAGCTTTAAATTGTAGCCTTCATCAACCGGAACCTGAGCCTTGAATTCAATGATCAAATTTGATTCATCTATTTTATGCTCTCTCACAGAGAACGCTTGTTTGCTCGGGAAAGTCCCTTTTAATTCTTGTTTTTCTTTTTTGACCTCAATCATTTTTTGAAGCGCGTCAGACCAACGCTTCATATAATGTTTTGTCGTATACTTATCTGCTGTCTCAAATGCACACTTCGAAAATTTTTCATGAAGTTTTTCGTTTTTCATAAGCAAAACTATTTTTTCAGCAAGCTGTTCAATATTATACTTCTCGACGACGAAGCCGTTTGCATTATCCTTAACAAGGCTTCTTGCACCGTAGTCATAGTCGTAAGTAACAACAGGGCAACCGTTACCGAGAGCCTCCATATTAGAAAGGCCGAACCCTTCAAAATGAGATGTTGAAATTGTAAGCCACGCCTTTTGAAACTCGTTATCTGGGTTATTGGTATAACCTTTTAAAAAGACGTTTTTCTGCAAGTTGCATCTTTCAATTTCCGCTTTTATTTTATTTTCCGCTCCTCCTGAACCGAAAATTTCCAATCTGGCTTCAGGAATTTCATCTACAACAAGCTTAAAAGCTTTAATAGCATGAGTCAGATTTTTCGATTCAACTAATCTTGAAATGATCACCGCTTTATTCTTTTCACTTTGGATTTTTAAAACCTTTTTATCAAGCGATTTGTCCATTGTATGTGGAGTATAGAAGAATGTTCTATGCTCTCCGACTATCCTCTGGAAATCTTCTTTCTGCTCTTCAGTGATAAAAAACACTGCATCAAGATTATATAAATGACTAAATAATTCTCGGTAACGCGGCTTTACGTGAAGTGGATTATCTCCATAATGTTTGCTGTGTATAATTGCAGCGTAATAAGAGGAAGCTGCTTTCTTAACTCTAAATACATGTTTATCTTGCCGTCTACTATCAACCAGGAATAGCTTTGGGTGATCTGTCTCTAATTCAAGAACTTCAATCCAATGCCGCCGCAATTCTGATTCATCGGAAAACTTTAATACGCCATTTTCTGAATACCAGTTAATACTTTTCAGTTGAAGCTCGTTTTGACCTTCGAAAAACTCATAATGTTTATCCAGATAAACATAATTATTATCATTAATAAATTCCTGGCAGTACAAACGGCCGGTCTCTATATTAAAATAAGATACACGGCACAATAACCCTTGTCTTGTATACTCTTCTCTTTTAAATCGTTTTTTTTCATTATTCAAGTAATCTATACTACAAATTGATTTTCCATCTTCGTAAAAGTTAAAGTTAAGGTTGTTTTTTTGTTTGCGGAAAATTTTGCTGAATTTAGCAAAAAAACGATTTTTATTGTGATTTTTTATTTCGTTTAAGCTGGTTTTTTCAGAAAATAAGCGACCACTAGTATTTTTGCTAAGAAAGTCATTATACATATTTAAAATTCGAGTGAATTTCGGGTGGACTTTCTTATTTTCATAAAGCTGGTTTTTTTTAGTTGAAAACTCCTTGTCAAATCCAAATGTTAAAAAGGTTGTAGGCGTCTGAGATAATTTTCCAAACAACTTGGAACGTAGCAGTAGCGACTTTGTCAATCCTCCATAATCGTGAGGAAGATTTCCTGAAATAAAATAATAGGTCATATTAGGAATAGCTATTCCCTCATTCTTCAAGGGATCACTTTGTTTTTCGCCCAATTTTTTTCTCCCTTTCACTGTAAGCTGTCAATTCGAACTTCTCATTTTAATTCAACAAAAAGTACTTCTTAAAAAAAGATAAGAAGTACTTTTCGAAAGAATTATATAACTTACAGTGGCAAAATGCCAGAATTTATAGGCCGGCGATTTCCTCTTTGATTTTCGTCGTCGAAATCCCTTCAGTTCTTGGCAGGTAGACGACTTCACAGTGTTCTTTTAAGAAATCAAATTTTCCTTCCCAGTCATCCCCCATGACAAAAACGTCAATATCATGGTCGATGACATCCTGAACTTTCTGATCCCAGCTTTTTTCCGGGATGACTTCATCGACGTAACGGATGGTTTCCAGGATAAGTTTGCGGTGCTCATAGCTATGGTAAGCTTTTTTCTGTTTTTGAAGGTTGAATTCGTCCGTTGAAATCGCTACGACAAGATAATCGCCTAACTGTTTGGCGCGCTCCAATAATTTGATATGTCCCCAATGCAATAAATCAAACGTTCCGTATGTGATGACTTTCTTCATGTTAAATTACTCTCCTTCCTAATCTATAACTTCACAAACCACTATGATTAACTTTCAAAATTGCTCTATCCGAAAAACACGTATACTCTTCACTAAAAAATTTTTCCGCATGTCTTCACTGATCATTTATTATAGCACATTGCCTATTAAACGTTAAGCATTGTAAATAGCAAATGAAATTCCAAATTTTGTTTTAAGATTTATCTCTTTTCATCTGATTTCTGAAGACAGCGTAAAAAATCTTAATCTGTTGTAAAGTTATTGTTAAGCTTTTATGAATCATCTATGTTAAAATATACGTTAGACCAATGGGATTTTTGGGCTGACCCACTTTCCTAAGACATTCATTTCGTTTAAACATAAATTTGAACTTTTAAATCGGGAGGAGGAGTTGATGTTGCAAACGGAGCGTATTTATAACCTGTCATATGTAAACGCCGATTTATCCGGCTTTTTGCATCATCTTGAGAAATCATACATTAATCGACGGGTTGGGGCTTATATAGCCACCGTCAATCCTGAAATCGGATATGCAGCAGCAAAAGACAGCAGCTACTGCGACGTGTTGTCAGCAGCGGATTTTATTCTGCCCGACGGAATCGGCGTCGTGATGATGTCAAAGCTGACGAATAAGCGATTAAAATCAAGAATTGCAGGCTATGATGTGTTTATCAACCTGCTGAAGATCGCCAACGACAAAAAGAAAAGGATCTTTTTGTACGGCGCGAAGAAAGAGGTCAATCAAGCCGTCGTGGACCGTATCTCATCTGAATTCCCGGACATCACTATTGCCGGTTGTTCAGACGGCTATGCAAATGACAAAGAAGCGGTTGCTAAACGCATTGCGAAAGCCAAACCTGACATGGTGTTCGTAGCCCTTGGTTACCCGCATCAGGAAAGGTTTATTTATAAATATAAGCATCTGTTTCCAAAGGCCATTGCAATCGGGCTTGGTGGAAGCTTCGACGTTTTCAGCGGCACGGTAAAACGTGCGCCGAACTTGCTGATTCGTCTGAACCTTGAATGGCTGTACCGACTCGTGACAAATCCCTCAAGATGGAAGCGGATGCTGAATATCCCGAAATATGCTTTTACCGTTCTGAAAGAAGAAAGGGTTCAAAAACAGAGCTACTATCCTGAACAGGTAAAAGAGCGGTCAAAACAAATTGATGCATAGAAAGAGATTAGGTTGAATCATGAAGATACGTTCTTTGTTTGTCATGTTTTATTCGGGTGTTCTTTCGATGGTCAGCTTTATGCTGACATGGGTAAGACCCCGAAACAGAGCTGTTCTTCTCGTTTCCTTCCCGGATAACGCAAGAGCGCTCCTAAATGAATATAAGGAAATGGTCTGTCCGTTTGAACTGGAAATGCTTTATACACGGCATGCGGTTTCCCTTGCAAATGAATATCCGTCTGTGTCATCATGCTTCATCAATGAAAAAAATCCCTTTCATTTGATGCGGGCCGTTTATAGCATGTTCAAAAGCAAATGTGTCATTACGGATAATTATTTTTTGCTGACAAGTGTGCTTCGTAAACGGCCGCAGACAAAGTGCATCCAAGTTTGGCATGCGAACGGCGCGCTGAAGAAGTTCGGTCTTGAGGATATCGGAAATTGCCGCAGAACATCTGCAGATATCAAGAGGTTTAAAAAAGTATACGCCTCATTTGACTATATTACCGTCGGATCGGAAAAGATGGCGGACATTTTCAAGCGTTCATTCGGCGTTAAGGATGAGCGCATTTTGCGGACGGGAGTTCCCTTGACTGATCAATATTTTAAAGATGAGACGCGTCCTTATGAATCTTTGGACCAAAAAGTCATCCTTTATGCCCCGACATACAGAGACTATAATATGACGAGTGTGAAACTCCCTTTTTCAAAAGAGCAGCTATCTAAAGACTTAAAGGGAGAATTTTTGCTTTTGGTTAAGCTGCATCCTGCTGTCCGTGAGAATATCAGACTTGAAGAATATGAAGGTATGATAAAAGACGTTTCAGACCTTCCGTTAAAAGATCTGCTGCATGTAAGTGACGTGCTGATATCAGACTATTCCTCGATCCCTTTCGAGTACGCCCTGCTCGATAAACCGATGCTGTTTTACACCTATGATTTTGAAGAGTACGATAAAAAACGCGGTTTGATTGACGACTATGAAGCGGTGATCCCGGGGAAGGCCTGCCGCAACCGCGACATTCTTCTTAACGAATTAAAGAACATTCACCATACGTATGAAGAGGTTAAACGGTTTTCAAATGAGTGGAATGAGTATTCAAGTGGTGATTCCAGCAAGAAGCTGCTGAATTTTATTAATGAATTGTGCAGATAAGAATCAAACCGAAGTGTTTAGCATGCATTAAAAAACTGGCATATGAGTGTGCCAGTTTTTTGCGTTATTATATTTCTTCTTTATTCAAAAGGTTTTCTATAAAAGGAACAAGTTTAGTTTTAAGTTCAGGATCCTGCATAGCGAATTCAAGCGTCGTTTGAATAAAACCAAGCTTTTCACCGACGTCATACCGTCTGCCCTCAAAGTCATATGCAAAAACGCGCTGAATTTCATTTAATTTTTGAATCGCGTCCGTCAATTGAATTTCTCCGCCTGCTCCGACTTCCTGCTTTTCTAAATACATGAAGATTTCAGGAGTGAAGATATAGCGGCCCAGGATCGCCAAGTTGGAAGGGGCAGTTCCCGGTTTTGGTTTTTCAACAAAGTTCTTCACTTGGTAACGGCGTCCTTCTTTTGTGAGGGGATCGATGATTCCGTATCGGTGTGTTTCGTCTTCAGGCACCTGCTGAACACCGATGATGGAAGAAAGGGTTTTCTCATATTCATCCATGAGCTGGCGAAGCCCCGGCGTTTCAGCTTGAACAATGTCGTCCCCGAGCAAAACGGCGAAAGGCTCATTACCGATGAAGTTGCGCGCACACCATACGGCATGTCCGAGTCCTTTTGGCTCTTTTTGTCTAATATAATGAATGTCCGCCATATTGGATGCTTTTTGAACCTTTTCAAGTAGCTCTTTTTTTCCTTTTTCCTCAAGATTACGTTCCAGTTCCGGCGCGTGGTCAAAATGGTCTTCGATGGCGCGCTTTCCTTTACCGGTTACGATAATGATATCTTCAATACCGGAGTCGATTGCTTCCTCAACTATGTACTGGATTGTCGGTTTGTCGACAATGGGGAGTATCTCTTTTGGCATTGCTTTTGTTGCCGGCAAAAAGCGGGTTCCAAGACCTGCCGCAGGTATAATGGCTTTTCTTACTTTTCTCATTAATAAAGCACCTTCCTTAAAGTGGATGTGATCATACAATAAACTTTACCACAATTCGAGCATTTTCACACGTATCATAGAACAAAGCAGAGTATGTTTGTTTAGGAAAAAACGTTGATTAAATGGTTTATGTTGCACGGTACGGGCAAATTGCTTGATCAAGTGCTTGATGGATTTCATATTGGCCGATATACTTCAAATGCACTGACAAAACTTGACCAACTTTGTCCTGATCATGTTTTCGTACACGGCGATATGACAGGCCTGAAGGTGTAAAAACCGGAACGTTAAAGCTGGTCATAACGAATGAAGCTACTGAATGATTCTGACGAGTATCAAAGAATGTCAAAAGCCTCAAATCCATACGGTGACGGAAACGCATCTAAGCGCATCGTTGGCGAGATTCTTTATCGTTTTGGCTATCGGCCGGACAAGCCTCTTCCATTTTATGAACATTAAAAAACGAGCTCCGCATGCTATGTGCGGAGCTCGTTTTGTTAATTCTTAAGCGCAAGGCTTTCTTTTAATTCTTTTGAAATCGATTCACGGTCGCTTTCGTCGACCTTATAGTAATAGATTCCGTCAATTTTGGTTCCCTGGCCTTTAAGTTGATGTTGCACGACATTGTTTCGAGCTGATTTGTAGTTTGACTGAATATCCCACATATTGTCAAACGTAAGGTTTGTTTTCACGTTGTCTTCGATGACCTGGAACATATCGCTGAATTTCGTTACGGAAGAGATATTGGCCCCTTTTTTGATGATGCCTTCAATGACTTGACGTTGACGTTCCTGCCTTCCGAAATCTCCTCTTGGATCCTTTTTTCTCATCCGGGTGTAAGCAAGCGCTTCTTCCCCGTTCAACGTGATTTCGCCTTTGCTGAATGAATGCCCGTCATAATTGAAAGCAAATGTGCTGTTCACCGTAATTCCACCAAGCGTATCAACAATATTCCTGAAGCTTTCCATATTCACTTTCACAAAGTAATCTACAGGCACGTCCAAAAAGTTTTCAACCGTATCAACGGTCATTTGGGTACCACCGAAGGCGTAGGAGTGGTTAATTTTGTCCATCTTTCCTTTACCGATGATTTCGGTGTACGTATCACGCGGTATGCTTACCATTTCTGTTGTATTCGTTTTTGGATTCACCGTCATGTAGATGAGTGAATCAGCCCGTCCTTTATCGCCTTCCCTTTCATCAACTCCCATGATTAAGACTGCGATTGGTTCTTTGCTGTTAACATCCACCTGCTTGTCCCGTTTATCAGATTTTCCAATATCCTCATGAATGCTGGCGATGGTTGAAGCTGCCTTATTCCAAAGGTAGTAGGCATAGCCGCCGGTACATAAAACGAATAAGCCAATAATCGTTAAAATAATGAAAAGGACTTTTCTTTTCTTTTTTCTTTTTTCAGCTCTCATCATTTTCCTCACTTTATAGTTTTTATCATCTGATTTGATTATAAATTTTAAAAATAATAGAAACAACTAATTTTTTTCATATCTCTAGTTTTAATATTACAAGTAAATTAAATAGCACTTAAGAATGTTACAAAGAGGCGCTTCCTTCTATAAAATTATAAATGTTTGTCGATAAAAAACAAGAGGTGATGAAAAATGAAAAAACTTGCGGCATTTATGTTCTTTATGCTTCTTCTGGCCGGATGCGGTACTGCCGAACAGGCAAAACAAGGCGAGCAAACCGACCAGGTTCAAACGGAGGACGGTACGTTCGTTGGACAGGCAGACACTCATACGATTGAGGTGAAGATAAACAACGAGCCTGTCAGCTTAAATATTGCCGGTGACTATGAAGGTGACATTGACAAATTAACAGACGGACAAAAAGTAAAAGTGACTTACAAAAAGACCGAGAAAGGACAACTTGAATTAAAGAAAATCGAAAGCGAGAAATAATTTAAGTTTGTCAATGAAGAGAGACTTTTTGGGGTCTTGAAGAAAACGAAGCAAGCAATGCTGTTGACATTTTTCATGATGTTGTTGATCACGCCTTCCGTTTCTTTCGCTGTGAATTCCATATCCGTTAAGCTGACCAACTATGTCATAAGCCTAGCATGGATATTACAAAGTGGGCTGTCAACACATTATGATATCAGCGGCAAGAAAATTTATACCGTGGAGTCTGGGTATACGTCAAACCAATCAATATCAACATTCCTTTCGAGGACTAGCTGGCTGTTAAAAGCGCAGGCTGTAGCGGCTCGTACATATTCGGTCAGGAAAATTGGGAAAACGGTTGTGAATACAACGGTGTTTCAAGTTTACGGCAGATACAGTTGTCTTCAAACTCTTGTAAGGTCGTGAATTAAACGAAAGGAAAGTACTGAAATATAGTGGAAGCCTGATCATAGCGGTATATTCTTCAAGCTATGGGGGGTTACACTGAAGCGAGCGATGAGGTGTGGAGCTTTAAAGTCCCTTATCTCATTGCCAAAAAAGTGAACCCGCAAAGCGAGAGCCGGATCGGGGAATTCATAAGTTCTATTA
Organism: Bacillus haynesii; assembly: GCF_014042035.1. Taxonomy (NCBI): domain Bacteria; kingdom Bacillati; phylum Bacillota; class Bacilli; order Caryophanales; family Bacillaceae; genus Bacillus; species Bacillus haynesii. The sequence continues at coordinate 3,624,105 of NZ_CP059494.1, forward strand.
TAAAATTCTATTATTCGAGAACGACTTTAACGATCTATTAAATTAAAATTCAAATCGGAAACAGGAGGCAGCCTCGTCTCTTGTTTTCCTTTTTATTGCCGAATGATTTGAAATATTTGGAGGGGAAGATATTGCGATCTTTATTAAAGGTCCTAACATTTAGTTTTTTAGGACTTATCCTTTTTATACCTTCTGCTCTTGCAGACAACACAGCAACCAGAATTGCAGGAAAAAACCGATACGATACAGCGGTGCAAGCGTCAAAAAAAGGCTGGTCAACCGCCGGCACTGCAGTCATTGTAGGCGGAGGAGCTTATGCGGATGCTATTTCTGCGGCGCCGTTTGCCTATCAAAAAAATGCACCGCTTTTATTGACAAATGCAAATAATCTGTCAAGCGAGACAAAATCTCGTTTAAAAGAATTAAAGACAAAAACCGTTTATATCATTGGTGGGACATCTACCGTATCTAATACAGTAGAAAATCAAATTAAAAGTCTTGGAATCACCGTCAAAAGAATTGTTGGGAAAAACCGGTATGATACGGCAGCAAAAGTGGCAAAATCCATGCCAAGCACTTCAAAAGCGATTGTCGCAAATGGCTTTTTGCATGCTGAACCGGTAGCCATCATACCTTATGCGGCTAAAAATGGCTATCCGATCTTGTTTACAAATAACAGTACACTTAATAGTTATACAGCTGATGCGCTCAAAAGCAAAGGGATTAAACAGACATATGTTATCGGAGGAAATGGCAGTATAAACAGCACATTATATAAAAGACTCCCATCGCCGATCAGAATCGGAGGAGTAAACCGATACGACATTTCTGTGAATATTGCAAAAAAGCTTACTCTAAATACAAGCAATACTTACGTTAGCAATGGGTATTCTTATGCTGACTCTATTGCAGGAGCAGTTCTTGCCGCGAAACAAAATAAAGCGATCATCCTGACAAACGGGGAAAATTTATCAAAAGAGCCGAGAGCTTTTATCGGCAATAAAAATATCAAAAACTTCTCTGTTATTGGGGGAACTTCTTCTGTCACCTCAAAGGTTGTGAACCAACTTAAAAATCCGGCTGTCGGTAAAACGATCTTTATCGATCCGGGGCACGGGGATCAGGATCCTGGTGCAATCGGCAACGGCCTGCAGGAAAAGGACGTCAACCTGGATATCGCCAAACGGCTGAACAGCAAGTTGAACAGTGCAGGCGCTATTCCGGTAATGTCACGGTCAAACGATACGTTCTATTCGCTTGAAGAACGGGTGAAAAAAGGTGCCAATGCGAATGCCGATCTGTTCATCAGCATTCATGCCAATTCATATACATCTTCATCACAAGGCACTGAAACGTATTATGACAAAACCTATCAAAGCGCCAACAGCCAGCGGCTTGCTGAATTAGTTCAGCCGAGGATCGTCAGCGCATTCGGAACAAGAGACAGAGGCGTGAAAACAGCAGGGTTCTATGTGATTAAGTACTCGAAAATGCCGAGCGTTTTAATAGAAACCGCCTTTATCACGAATTCGTCTGACGCAAGCAAATTAAAAACCGTTACACTAAAGGATAAAGCAGCAAAAGGAATCAATGATGCTGTTTCAGCATACTATAGATAAAAGGGGGCTTGCGAGTCCTTTATGTGAAAAAAGAAGCCGAACTTCGGCTTCTTTTTTTATAAATTGAAATATAGTATGATTATTCCATTAATTCAACAAAAAGGAGCGGACGGTGATTAATGTTTAAAGAAAAATAAACAAACTTACCGAAAAATCACACAATTAATACTCTTTAACAAGCCCTTTACAATGGGTTTACGTTCATATGCTACACTGACGCAGAGATCACAAAGAAGAACCAAACCAATCGTGAGGTGTATGTCAGTGAGTATGGACAAAAGCTTAAGAATGTATAATGAATACTCAAGCCAGCATATCTATTCTTGTGCTCTATCTGAAAAAGCAGTCCGGTATTTGAATATAAAACGGGCAATGGATATCGTCCTATCACTCATCGGTCTCGCCATTACACTGCCGGTGATTCTGTTATTCTGTATTTTGATTTCTATAGAGACTCCTGGATCGCCTTTTTACCGCCAAGAACGCGTTGGAAAAGACGGGAAGCACTTTAAGCTGATTAAATTGCGCTCTATGAGAATCGATGCCGAAAAATCCGGTGCGAAATGGGCGCAGAAGGATGATCCGCGCATCACTGCAGTCGGGTCTTTTATAAGAAGAACAAGAATCGATGAACTTCCGCAGTTGATCAATGTGCTGGCCGGAGATATGAGCCTTGTGGGGCCGAGGCCTGAAAGACCGATGTTTACCGCTCAGTTTCACCACGAAATTCCGGGATTTAAAAACCGTTTAATCGTTAAGCCGGGTTTAACGGGACTTGCGCAGGTGAACGGAGGCTATGATATCAGTCCGAAAGAAAAGTTGGTGCACGATCTGTATTACATTCGGAATTTAACGTTTCTGCTCGATTTGAAGGTTATGCTGAAAACGATTAAAGTAGTATTGACTGGCGAAGGAGCCAGATAATACGAGGAAGTTAGGAATATGCTATGTCTACCATTACGAAACAAATATTAAGCGGTGCAAAATGGACAAGTGTTTCAACATTGATCGTCACGGTCATTCAAATTATACAGTTTGCACTGCTCGGCAATATCATGACAATTGCCGAATTCGGTTTGGTCGGAATGCTGACCACCGTAACGATTTTTACACAAATTGTACTCGATATGGGATTCGGGGCCGCTTTAATTCAAAAGGAGAACATCAGTGAACGCCAATTATCGACCTTGTATTGGCTGAATATCCTAACGGGCATCCTTTTGTTTATCGGCCTCTTTTTCCTGAGTCCGTTCATCGCAGACTTTTATCAACGGGACGAACTGGTTTTCCTAGTGCGGATTTTGGCTGTCATGTTTTTAATCGCCCCGGTCGGCCAGCAGTATCAATATATGCTGCAAAAAGATCTGAAGTTTAATGTGCTGAGCAAAATAGAAGCGGGAGTCACCGTTTTGTCATTTGTGCTCCTGCTCGTTTTGGTTTTTCTGATGGATCCGATTGTGGCCTATGCCTTGTCACAAGTTTTTCTTAATTCGGTTAAAGGCATCATGTTTTTTGTTGTATATTTAAAAAAATGGCGTCCTTCTTTCGTTTTTGCATTAGGGGAAGTGAAAGAATTTTTCTCTTTCGGTGCTTTTCAGCTTGCTTCCAGGCTTGTAAACAGACTTGGCGCCAATATCGATATGATTTTAATCGGGCGTTTTCTCGGTGCGGAAGCATTGGGAATCTATAACCTGGCGTATCAGATTATTACGATTCCCGTATTAAAAATCAATCCGATCGTGACGCGGGTAGCGTTTCCTGTCTTCTCAAAGAATCAAGGGGACAACCAAACGTTGCGCGAAGGCTTTTTAAATATGACAAAGCTTCTCGCGCTGATTTCATTTCCGCTTCTGATCGGACTGACGACTGTTTCAGATTTATTTGTTGAAGTCGTCTTCGGAGAAAAATGGCTGCAGGCCGTACCGGTTCTGAACATCCTCGCGATTGTCGGGCTGCTCAGGGTTCTGATGAATCCGAACGGATCGGTTTTGCTGGCGAAGGGGAGAGCAGACCTGGCATTTTATTGGGACAGCGGAGTCATGCTCCTTTATGGGCTGTCTCTTTATGCGGCGGTATTAACGAATGATTTGACGATTACCGCCTGGACCTATGCAGCGATCAGCCTGATCAATTTCTTTATCGGCAGATGGCTGCTCAAATATGTCATCCAGCTGAAGCTGGGCGAATATTTCAAAACCGTTGGAAAACCGCTGGCCTTGACACTGCTCATGGCATTGCTGGCTCTTGTCTTGAGCGTCGGCAGCAGACATCTGCTTCACGGCGCCATGCTTCAGCTGGCAGTTTCCGTCGGGATCAGCGGAATTTTTTACAGTTTTCTGGTCAGCAAGTTTTATCGGCGGGCTATGAGGGCCCAATTAGGAAGATGACAGCAGAAAGGGCGTTTCATCATTGAAGGTTCTTTGGATTACCAGCGTTTATCCAAGCAGTCAAAAACCGGGAGAAGGCGTTTTTCATGAAACACAGGCTCAGGCGCTACAGATGCAGGGCGTTGATGTGACGGTCATATGTCCATTGCCTGTGAACCCTGCTCCCCTCAGGCTGCTGAAAAAAAAATACCGCCAAGTACGAACAGTCCCGGAATATGAAGAAAGAAAAGGCATCCCGGTCTACAGACCGCCGTATACGGCTCTGCCTGGACAGCTAAAATGGGCTCAACCGCATCGCCGGATCGCCAAGTCCGTATTGAGAACGATCGAGAAGCACGGGCTTGCGCCGGATCTTATCCATGCCCATTTCGCGATGCCATCCGGGGGTGCCACTGCCGTTGTTTCACAGAAGCTGAAGGTTCCTTATGTTCTGACTTTGCACGGAAGCGATGTCAATATTTATCCCCATTACAGCAAAGGCGCTTTTCGAGCATTTGAAACAGCTGTGCACTCCGCAGCAAAAGTTTTGGCTGTCAGTGATGCACTGAAAGCCAAAACAAAAGAAATGACCGGTGCTGAAAGCACGGTGCTTCCTATTGGCGTCAACCTGGACCGGTTTCAAAAACCCTCCGCTTCAGCACTTGAATTGAGGGAAAAATTCGGCTTGCCGAAAGACAAAAAATTGCTGACGTTCGTCGGCCGCTTGGTGAAAGGAAAGGGAGTTGCCGAGCTTGCAGAAGCAGTCAGGCAGCTTGATGACAGCTACAGAGCTGTATTCATCGGCGACGGACCGGAGAAGCAGCACATCCGTCAAACCGCCGGCGAAAAAGCGATATTGACGGGGCAAGTCGCAAACCATGAGATATCAGAATATCTGGCTGCATCAGATCTGTTTGTGCTCCCTTCGTATTCTGAAGGGATGCCGACGGTTGTCATTGAAGCGCTCGCCCTCAAGGTTCCGGTGCTTTGTACGGCGGTCGGAGGGGTTCCGTCTTTATTTGGAAAGTACGAGCATCTGCTGATCAAACCGCGCTCTGTCTCCAATATAATAAAAGCAGTTAAGGTATATATGGAGGAGGGAGAATGGAGGGAAGACATCGCTGAGGAGCTGTATCAAACCGTGTGCAAGGATTATGATGCAAGTAAAAATGCTAAAGCATTAAAAGAGAAGTATGAAAATTTATGGCGTCGGGAAAAAAATTAAATCTGTACGAGAAATCTAGAATAAAATCTAAGAAAAGCTTTGTTTAAAGCAGCAACATTGCGTCCATGATGAAAAATATAAAAGAAGAGAGACGCCTGGTTTTTATTAAGATAGAAATAAAAATCATCGCCTAATAAAGCTATTGGATTGAAGGGTTAGCTTAAGGAAGGGGAATGATGATATTGAAAAGAATCGCTGTTATTGGAACAGGATATGTTGGGCTGGTATCTGGAACTTGCTTTGCTGAGGTTGGAAATTCGGTTGTCTGTTGTGATATAGATGCCGAAAAAATTAGGAGTCTCTCTGCCGGTATTATGCCAATTTATGAGCGCGGACTGCAAGAGCTTGTGGATAAAAATGTGAGTGATAACCGTTTGTTCTTTTCAACTGACATTCCCAAGGCGATAAAAGATTCGGAAATTATCTATATAGCAGTCGGGACACCGATGTCAGAAAACGGAGAGGCAGACCTGAAATACGTAAAAGAAGTTGCTGAAACGATTGGAAAATATTTAAACGGATATAAAGTCATTGTTAACAAAAGTACTGTTCCGGTTGGGACAGGAAAGCTTGTCCAATCCATTATCGAGCAGCATACCAATGGCAAACATCCGTTTGATGTCGTTTCAAATCCTGAGTTTCTTCGTGAAGGAACAGCTATTTACGATACGATGAATATGGAAAGAGCCGTCATCGGTGCGACAAGCGAAAAGGCTGCTGCGATTATTGAAGAGCTCCATAAGCCTTTTCAAACGAAAATTGTCAAGTCTAACCTTGAAAGTGCAGAAATGATTAAATACGCTGCAAATGCATTTTTAGCTACAAAGATCTCGTTCATTAATGATATCGCAAATATTTGCGAAAGGGTCGGAGCTGATGTATCAAAGGTGTCTGAAGGTGTTGGACTGGATAGCAGAATCGGCAATAAATTTTTAAAAGCCGGAATCGGTTTCGGCGGCTCTTGCTTCCCTAAAGATACAATGGCTTTACTGCAAATCGCGAAATCAGTCGGCTATCCTTTCAAAATGATTGAAGCCGTCATTGAGACGAATCAAAAGCAGCGCGCCCACATTGTGCAAAAGCTCCTTGATGTGTTCGGCGATTTAAACGGCATGACCATTTCGGTTCTTGGGCTGGCATTCAAGCCAAATACAAATGATATGCGCTCGGCGCCGTCTCTGGATGTCATTCCGATGCTGAGAAGCCTCGGTGCTCATATTAAAGCATACGATCCAATTGCAATTCCGGAGGCAGAACGCTTATTGGGAGATCAGGCCAAATACAGCAACGATTTGTATGATACTGTAAAAGATACTGATGCTTGCCTCATTTTGACAGATTGGCCACAGGTTAAACAAATGGATTTTAAGAAATTGAAAACATATTTAAACCGTCCTGTTCTAATTGATGGACGTAACTTGTTTAAACTTGAAGATATGAGAAGAGAAGGATTTATTTATCATTCAATTGGCCGCCCTGGAGTACAGGGAGAGAAAAGCTTAACAAAAGTATAAAACGCGGGGTGTTATCAATGGAAAAAGTACTAGTGACAGGCGGATGCGGATTTATCGGCTCGCATATTGCTGAACAGCTTCTGAAAGAAAATTACCAGGTTTCAATTCTTGATAATTTAACTACGGGACACCGCTCCAACATTGACGGTCTCCCGATTGACTTTTATGAGCAGGATATAACAAAGCCGGAAGTCATCGACGTCATCAAAAGCATTGATCCCGATTATATTATTCATTTAGCTGCACAAGTAAGCGTAGCGGAGTCTGTCAGCGATTTTTTAAATGATGAAAACATCAATATCAGGGGATCGCTCCATATCATTAAGGCAGCGGGTGAATGCAACGTGAAAAAGATCGTTTTTGCATCATCAGCAGCTGTTTATGGAAATCCGGATTATCTGCCTGTCGACACCCGTCATCAAACAAATCCAGGCTCACCCTACGGGCTGACGAAGCTTACGGTGGAGAACTACTTAAAGCTGGCCTATGATTTGTATGGAACCGAGTATTGCATTTTGCGGTACAGCAATGTATACGGGCCGCGCCAGGACGCAAAAGGAGAGGGCGGCGTCGTATCGATTTTCTCCGATTTGCTGACAAGCGGCAAGGCTCCGGTGATTTTTGGAGACGGAGAACAATCGCGCGATTTTATTTATGTCGGTGATGTGGCTTCTGCCAACGTTAAGGCGCTCAAAGCTCAATCAAACGTTTGTTTAAACGTTTCGAACGGCTTTTCGATCACAGTAAATGAGCTGTTTGCAGAGATGAAAAAAGCGACGAACTCGGCGCTGTCTCCGATTTATCAAGATGAAAGACCAGGGGATATCCGCCACAGCACACTGTGTAATGAAGAAACAAAGAAAATTTTAAACTGGGAACCAAAAATGTTGCTCGCTGAAGGACTGGAAAAGACCATTTCATATTATAAAAAAGAAATGAATACGTAAATCACTGGCTGCTGGCTGATGTCGGCAGCCCTTTTCCAGAAAGAAGCGGAAGGAGGGGGAAAAATGAGTCTCAAACGTTCCGCGGTCAATGTTCTGGTTTGGCTCGCCGCATTGACCGCAGGGTTAGCATTCGTTGTATTGGCCCAATCCAATGCAAAAAAAATCCTGCTGGCGTGTCTAATTTTGATTGCGCTGGCTGTGATCGTTGTGCTCCGGAAGTATTTGTCATCCGAGCAATTGCTGATGCCCGTATTATATCTGCTCATCGCTGCAACTTTTGCCAACAATGCTTTTTTTGCGATTAAATTGGGCTTTTTCAGCCTGTTTCCATATCGAATTCTTCTGATTCTGGCAGGATTCTTATTCATAGCGGAAATGTTGAAAGGCAGCCAGCACCTTGAAAAGTGGAAGCAAGTGCATGTCAAAGGGATCCTGATGTTTTTCGCGTTTTGGTTCTGCTATGGAATGATTTCGCTGCTTTGGGTCAAGTCTGCTACTGATGGCATAAAATATCTGTTCCTATTGGCAATGGGAATGTTTTTTGTTTTTCTGATTGTCATGTTTTTTCAAAAAATGGATCGTATTCTTGCGTTTTATTACATATGGCTGGTCATGACCGTATTTTTAATGGTCATCGGGTTTTACAACCACTTTACGTTCAACCACCTGCCGAGCTCGACCCTTTATAACGGGCCGCACTATAAACAGCACTATCCGACATCCGTTTTTTTCAATCAGAATGACTTTGCGACATTTCTGTCCATTAGCTTTTTCTTTTATTTATCTTTTTTCAAAAACATTAAAAACAGCTACTTAAAAATAGCGGGATTGATCCTTGCGTTCTGTTCGGCCTACTTGATTTTCCTGACTGGATCAAGAGCCAGCATTCTGGGAGTCATAGCCGGACTTGCCGTTTATGCGTTCATTTTGCTGCCAAAGGTGCTTAAAAAATGGGCGCTCATCGCCGCAGCTGCAGGATGTATCGCTTTTGTCACACTGTTTGCAGGAAAGATTACCGGAGCTTTTTATACATACTTTTTGGCTCCGCAAACCACACACGATTTCAGCGAGCCGCTGCCATCCAATGTTGCAAGGGCGAATTTGTTGAAAAACGCCGGGCATTATGTGCTGGATACTTACGGATTTGGCGTCGGCGCCGGCAATGTGCCTTATTATTTGGAGCATCATGCATTATTCGATACGGACCAGGTCGTGGAGGTTCATAACTGGGTCGTTGAGATCATGACGAACTTTGGAGTTGTGATGATGCTCGGTTATTTAACGATGTACATTTATTTAATAACCGTGCTTTACCGATTTTATAAAAGATCGCTTGGAAGGCGGCCAAAGCTTCTCATTGAAGGTTTGACAGCCGCTCTCGTTGCCTTCCTTGTGTCAAGCATCAGTCCGAGTTCCGTCTCGAATTTATATTTCCATTGGGTGTTTCTCGCGCTTGTGATTGCGACGGTTAATACCTTTAGAATCAGCGGAACGGATGACACTGAACAGTATAGATGATTTTTGAAAATCGAATTTAAAAACAGGGAGAAATTCATGTGATGAATTTAATCAAACGTATTGTTGGTAGAGTGAAAAAGTTTATTGTGGCGATTATTGCGCTTCCTCTTATTCTTGGTCTTGTCGGCTATTTTATGCCGAAGGGGAGCGTTGCTCCGTCTGATTACACGGCTACTGTAACGATATCAACCGGGAACTACGGAGAAGCGAAGTACAACAATGCAAAGCAAGTGCCGCTGCTGTTGAAAAACGAAGCTTTTTTAAAGGACATTTTCCCGGAGATGCCGGAAGAGGATCTGGCGCAGTTGAAAGACGATCTGGCGATTGACATCAGAACGGACTCACTTTTTAACTTAAGCTATACAGGGTCTGACAAACAGGAAACATTGGACACTTTAGGTAAAATCAAAGATGCCTATATGAAAGGCGATAAGGCGCTGTTCTCAAAAAGGGAAGAAGTCATCGAAAAGAATATTAAAGCGCTTGAGGGCGAAACAGTCAGCGCTGATTCCAAAGTTGATAAACAGCGGTTTTTGTATGAGCTTGAAACAAGCAAGCTTGATATGAAGGCTGGTGAAGAAATTGAGCCTTTGATCGTGCTTGATAACCAGGCTGCCGGCATGTCGCCTAAAAAAAGAGCGGTATTGGGCGTACTGATCGGTTTGGCGCTGTCATTTTTTATCATTGTCGTTCCGGAAGTTTTCAGAGAACGTTAAATTTTTAATTGGGGATGTGGATCAGGACCATGACGAGGCAAAAACCTTTAATCTCTGTCATTACGCCTTCCTATAACGCGGAGGAATTTATCGAAAAAACCATTCAGTCCGTCTTAAATCAGACGTTTTCCGACTGGGAATTGATCATTGCCGATGATTGCTCAACAGATGGGACAAGAGACATTTTGAAGCGCTATGAAGAAGATGATGAGCGGATCCATGCCATTTTTCTGAAAGAAAATCAAGGCGCTGCAGCGGCGCGAAATGCGGCACTCAGCAAAGCCGAAGGGCGCTATGTCGCCTTTTTGGATAGCGATGATGTGTGGAAAGCAGAAAAGCTGGATAAGCAGCTTGCCTTCATGAGGAAGCATCAGCATGCTTTTACATTTACGGCATACGAGCTGATCAGCCAAGACGGCGAACCGCTTCATAAAACCATTCATGCACCCGTGAGCCTTACATATGATGATGTATTAAAAAATACGATCATCGGCTGTTTGACGGTGATGATTGACAGAGAGCAAACAGGTGATATCCGGATGCCGAATATTAGAACCCGTCAGGATTTGGCGACATGGCTGTCCGTATTAAAGCGGGGGTTCAAGGCATACGGACTGAACGAACCACTCGCCGAATACCGCATCGTTGAAACATCGATCTCCAGTAACAAATGGAAGGCGGCGCGAAAAACCTGGTATGTGTACAGGGAAATCGAACGCCTTCACTTGATGAAAGCGACATGGTGCTTTTTCCATTACGCTAAGAACGCAGTAAAGAAAAGATTATAACGGCATTGACAGAAAAGGTGATTGAAAGTGAAAGCAGATCAAATCATACACGTCATAGTAGCAACAGGTGAATGGGGGCAGGATCAGCTAAGATACAGAAGGCACCGCCTTGCTGAGTTTTTGGCCGGCCGCAAGGAGACGAAGGAAGTCATTTGGGTCTGTCCGTCTGAAAATCCTTCCCGCGAGACATTTACATTGCTTGACAACGGAATCAAGCAATTTGCAGTCAAAGATTTCTTGAAAAAGAAAATATTCAGGTTTGCCCGCTACAAGGATGTTTTCTATCAAAGCAAGCTGAAGCCGCTGCTTGACCGGCTGAAAGAAGACGTTCAGGGGGAAAAGGTGTGCTTATGGTACACATTCCCCGGTTTTCCGCAGCTGTCATCGCTTTATCAATGGGATCAGGTCTTCTATGACTGCAGTGACCTGTGGGCGGCACCGATCAGCGGAAAAAAAAGCCTTGTCTCAGGATTCAGGCAAAAGGTCATTTCTAAAGCCGAAGGCAGAATCATCAATGCAGCCGATATGATTTTTTGCACTTCCGAATATTTGAACCAAAACATAGCTGACCGGCTTCAAGGAGAGACAAAGCCGGTTTTTACAATCGAAAACGGTGTGGAGTACAGCTTGTTTGCGAAAAATAAGCAAAAAGCGGATGTATTGAACGGAAGGGAAGGCACCGTCCTCGGCTTTATCGGCGGAATCAAGCCGAAGCTCGATTTTAAGCTCGTCAAAGAAGCTGCCAAAACCAAAAAAGAGTGGACATTTTTATTTGTCGGTCCTGACGGGACAAACGGAGACGAAGATTTTAAAGCGCTTCTTGAAGAGGATAATGTCATTTGGACGGGCCCCGCCGCGCCGTCGGAAGTACCAGCTTATATGAATGTAGTCGATATCGGTATCATGCCGTATAAACCGTCGCCATATAATAATGCGGTATTTCCTTTAAAGCTGTATGAATTTTTGGCTGCCGGAAAGCCTGTCGCCGGTATGAACCTCCCTTCAACGAAAAAGGTTGAACAGGAACATGTTTACCGTCATCTAACAGGAAACGACCCCGCTGAATTTACAGCGCTGTGTGAAGAGCTGGAGCTTGCGCATGATGATGTCTCCCATGTGGAACTGCGCAGAAAGATCGCACGTGAAAGAGACTGGCATCATCTATTTTTAACGATGCTTGATAAATTGAACTTGAATAAAGATGCATAATTTGCGGCGGGGGATATTAATTCGTGATGTTTCTTTTGGCTGGAGCTTGTTATAATAAATAATGAAATTGTATAATGAAAAGGTATGATCTTTTATACGACCAGACTTCATTTAAAAAGGAGACTTCCTTATGTCTTATGAACGCACTATACTTGCGTTTTTTGTCTCTCTCATTACTGTTTTAATTATTACTCCGCTTGTCAAACGTCTAGCAATCAAATCCGGGGTCGTGGATCAGCCGGATAAACGAAAGATACATGATAAAGTAATGCCGAGAATGGGCGGTTTAGCCATTTTTATAGGAGTATTGACCGGTTCGTTTGCCGGCGGCCTTTATGAAAACAGAATAACAGCAATTACACTCGGTGCTTTTATGATCGTCATTTTAGGCATTGTAGATGACAAATACAATTTAAGCGCGAGAATTAAATTTATCGTTCAAGTATTAGTAGCCTGCATCATCGTCAGTACAGGCTTAAAAATGGAATTTTTATCGATTCCGTTTTGGGATCTTCGCTTTGATTTGGGGTGGCTTGCATACCCACTGACAATTTTATGGATCGTCGGGATCACCAATGCCATCAACTTAATCGACGGATTGGACGGACTGGCTGCGGGTATATCCGTCATCGGCCTTTCGACGATTGCCGTCATGGCTTTTTCTGCCGACAAAATCTTGATCTTCTCTTTGTCGCTGGTTGTCATCGGAAGCACGGTCGGTTTTCTGTTCTATAACTTCCACCCGGCGAAAATCTTTATGGGAGACACGGGCTCGCTGTTCTTGGGCTATGTGATCTCGGTTCTGTCGCTGTTGGGGCTGTATAAAAGCGTGACTCTGTTCAGCGTCGTCATTCCGATCATTATATTAGGAGTGCCGATATTTGACACGACATTTGCGATCATCAGGCGGATTTTAAACAAGCAGCCGATTTCCGCTCCCGATAAATCGCATATTCACCACAGGCTGATGGCCTTTGGCCTGTCCCATCGGAAAGCCGTCATCGTCATTTATTTAATCGGCGTCGTCTTCAGCTTGAGCGCTATTCTTTTAAAAACCGCAACGCTCTGGGTGTCCATCTTCATCATCTTCGGCTTAATCCTGTTCATGCAGATCATCGCAGAAGTGACAGGCCTTGTAAATGAGCAGTACAAGCCTTTTACGAAGTTTTACAGGCGGATGGTGAAGAGGAATTAAATGTGCACAAAAACCCCTGGTTTCCAGGGGTTTTATTATTGCCGCATCTCAGGAAGCCTCATAATAATGGTTGACGTTTTTAAGTTTAGTCCTTGCTTGACTAAGACTCTATGAAAAGGAGAATTTTTTATGGATGATCGTCACCTTGGACAGATCGAACAAATAATGAAAGCACTGTATAAATCCTGGTCTTCAGATTCAAGTTCAAAATGGAGTCAGGATAACCCTGCAAAGGGACAATGCGGCGTAACCGCCTTAGTCGTAAATGATATATTAGGTGGAGAAATAAGGAAAACAAAGCTGCCTGAGGGGTGGCATTTTTATAATTTTATCAATGGTAAAAGATATGATTTAACGGTTTCTCAATTCAAAGAAGACATCCTGTATATGGATATTCCCTCAAATAGAAACGAGGCATTCTCAGATACCAACGAAAAACAGTATAACTATTTAAAGCAAAGTGTTATCAATCATTTGTCGTTTTCAAATAGTAAGTTACATTAGTTTAATAAGAAAGGGGAACCTTTAATATATAAAGAGTTCCCCTTCATTTTATTCAATTTTTAATATTCAACAGAGCAGATCAATAAGAAGAAGCAGACGATTCAGCTGAGCTGTCCGTCCCGTCAGCGGTTGCTGAAGATTCAGACGATGTTCCGCTCGAATCAGCAGTTGAGTCCGGATATAAATGATGGGTCAATTCATTTTGCACGTTTGCCAGGTTTTGCTGGTCAGGCTCAAAGTAGTAAACATCTGCAATCGTAAGATCTTGTCCTGTGATGTTTAATGTTTTGATATCATCGCCGGCAAAGCCGCTGTAAATTTGCTGAAGCGCCAGCGCCTGTGTGATTCTGAAATTCGTCTGAATGTTTTTGCTTGCTTTTTGGGCAATTGTATCAATTTTAGCGAGGTTTTGCGGTTTTGAGATTTGATCAAGAGCGGCTTTTAAAATTTGCTTCTGTCTGTCGTTTCTCCCGAAGTCTCCCCGCTTATCCTGTTTTCTCATCCTTGCGTAGGCAAGAGCTTCCTCTCCATTTAGATGCATGTTTCCTTTTTTAAAATAGATTCTCTTCGATTTGGAGACATCGCTTTTTTCACTAAAGTCAAACGGCACGTCGACATCGATTCCGCCGATTTCATCGATGACATCTTTGAACCCGTCAAAATCGACCGTTGCATAGTAATCGATCGGAATTCCGAGGAAGTCCTCAACGGTCTCGATCGTTTCATCCTTGCCGCCTTTTGCATAGGCCGCATTAATTTTTGTTTTTGTACCGGTTGTGTCGCTGGCCAAATGAACTCTTGTGTCCCGCGGAATGCTCAGCATTTTCATCGACTTCTTTTTAGGATCGAGCGTCACGACAATCAGGGAATCCGTCCGTCCGTGCTCGCCGTTTGTCGAATAATCTTCAACACCCATAAAAAGAATCGAGAACGGCTTTTTTTGAATATTAACGACATCGTCCCTGAGCTTTGACTTCTCTCCACGCTCAAGCTCATCATAAGTGCCGTCAGCCGCGGAAATCGTGTTAATAATTTTATATATGCCCACTCCGCCGACTATGAGAAGTGCGAGCAACATAAGGACTATAAACCGTTTAATCAGCTTTCTCTTTTTATTCTTTTTTTTCCGCACTTTCACTTTAATACGCTCAGCCATATGATGATTCTCCTTTAATTGTTAAAAGCTTCTTCCAAATAGACTTGAATGCCTTCTCTATTCTCACTCTTGCCATTTGTTAATTCGGTTATCCATTCCGTAAATGCCTGTTTTTCGCTTTCCTTGACATACGTTTCAAATTCGACATCGTCGGCATAATGAATGTCTTTTATTTGATAAGGGGACTCGCGAAGCTCGTTTTCAAGCTTGCCGATCCATGTATAGTTCACAGTCGTGTGCATGACCCGCATCAGCTTTCGTTCGACAACGCCGACATGGTTCAGCCCCTCTGACACGGATTTTCCGTAAGCCCGTATCAGTCCTCCTGCGCCGAGTTTAATACCGCCGAAATACCTCGTCACAACGGCGCACGTATCTTTAAGATTGCGTTTCTTCAAAACTTCAAGCATCGGAACTCCAGCTGTCCCGCTCGGTTCTCCGTCATCATTCGCTTTTTGAATTTGATCATTTTCTCCTATGACGTAAGCCGAGCAATTATGAGTTGCATTCCAATGCTGCTTTTTTATGTGATTGATAAAGTTCTGTGCTTCTTCTTCAGTACTGACGCGGCTCAAGTGGCATATAAACCGGGATTTTTCAATCACGATTTCATGGGTCCCTTCACCTGCAACAGTGAGATAACTTTGCAGCATGCCTGCTTACCTCCTGACAAGCCATGCGGCTGTTCTCCTAAATATCGAACAGACTTAGAATTTTGGCGCATATTTTGTTATGATTAAATAGAAATGGATCGGTAACCATAAAAAAACCAAAAAACCAGAATACGCATTCTTTCATTATAATTCGACACGAATTTCAGTTCAATGAAATTTATGATAAAACTAAATGACAATGCTGTTACGGAGGGAAAATGGGTGAGTGTTTCCAAAATGGACTCCAAAGTTTTAGATTCAATCATTATGAAGATGTTAAAAACGGTTGACGGGAGCAAGGATGAGGTCTTTCAAATCGGAGAGCAGTCCCGTCAGCAATACGAAGGCTTGGTAGAAGAGCTGAAACAGATTAAACAGCAGGTCAACGAAGTCATCGATCTTGGAGACAGGCTGGAAGTGCATGCCCGCCATGCGCGGAACCGCTTGTCAGAGGTCAGCAGAAACTTTCATAAATTCAGTGAAGAAGAGATTCGCGAAGCTTATGAAAAAGCCCACAAACTGCAGGTTGAACTGACGATGATCCAGCAGCGGGAAAAGCAGCTGAGAGAGAAGCGTGATGATCTGGAACGGCGCCTTTTGGGGCTTCAGGAAATCATCGAGCGTTCAGAAGGGCTTGTCAGCCAGATTACCGTAGTCTTAAACTATTTAAATCAGGATCTGCGTCAGGTCGGTGTTCTCCTTGAAGATGCGCAGGCCAAACAGGACTTCGGCCTGCGGATTATCGAAGCCCAAGAGGAAGAAAGAAAAAGGGTCTCAAGGGAAATCCACGACGGTCCTGCGCAAATGCTGGCCAACGTCATGATGAGATCTGAGCTGATCGAACGCATCTTCAGAGACAAAGGAACAGAAGAAGGCTTTCAGGAAATTAAAAACCTCCGGCAAAACGTCAGAAATGCTCTTTATGAAGTCAGAAGAATCATTTATGATTTAAGGCCGATGGCTTTAGATGATTTGGGATTGATACCGACGCTCAGAAAATACTTGAACACGATCGAAGATTATCATGGAAAAGCAAAGATTCATTTCCAATGCATCGGAGAATCCGAAGAAAGAAGAATAGCACCGCGGTTTGAGGTGGCACTATTCCGGCTTGCACAGGAAGCAGTGACAAACGCCTTAAAACACTCCGAATCAACTGAAATTCATGTTAAAGTAGAAGTGACAAAAGATTTTGTGACGCTGATTATCAAAGACAATGGAAACGGCTTTGACTTAAAAGAAGTAAAAGGCAAGAAGAACAAATCTTTCGGTCTGCTAGGTATGAAAGAAAGAGTCGATTTGCTCGAAGGCTCAATGACAATCGATTCGAAAATAGGTCTTGGGACATTTATTTTGATTAAAGTTCCACTGTCTTTGTAAAGATAATTGTAAAATAGAGACAAAAGACATATTGACCATAAAAGCGGTGTGTTTAACAATGAGAATGGGGAGGCGTAGCTTGTGACTAAAGTAAATATTGTAATCATTGATGATCATCAGTTATTCCGTGAAGGTGTCAAACGGATTTTGGATTTCGAACCTACCTTTGAGGTAGTGGCCGAAGGAGACGACGGAGATGAAGCGGCTCGCATTGTCGAGCACTACCATCCTGATGTTGTCATCATGGATATTAATATGCCGAATGTGAACGGAGTAGAAGCGACAAAACAACTGGTCGACTTGTATCCGGAATCAAAGGTTATTATTTTATCCATCCATGATGACGAAAACTATGTTACACATGCATTAAAAACAGGAGCCCGCGGCTATCTGCTGAAAGAAATGGATGCCGATACGCTGATCGAAGCCGTGAAAGTTGTGGCTGAAGGCGGATCTTACCTGCATCCTAAGGTTACGCATAATCTTGTGAATGAATTCCGCCGCCTTGCAACAAGCGGTGTATCATCTCACGCTCAGCATGAAGTGTATCCGGAAATCCGGAGACCTCTTCACATTCTTACAAGAAGGGAATGCGAGGTTCTCCAGATGCTGGCGGACGGAAAAAGCAACCGCGGAATCGGCGAATCATTATTTATCAGTGAAAAAACGGTTAAAAACCACGTCAGCAACATCCTTCAAAAAATGAATGTAAACGACAGAACGCAGGCTGTCGTTGTAGCCATTAAAAACGGCTGGGTAGAAATGAGATAAAGGTGGACTTGCCATAAGGCAGGTCTTTTCTTTTGGCAGAAAATCAAACTTTATAATGAAAAAAGCTGCTTTTTCTTTTAGAATAGAAAAGAGTATCTTTCATAAGGAAGGTTTATTTCATGAAAACAGCAGTAGTAACAGATAGCACGGCATATATACCTAAAGACCTGCGTGACCGCTACAATATTTATATGATACCTCTCAATGTGATCTTTGGAGAGACTTCATACAGGGAAGAGATCGATATGAGCTGGAAGGACTATTACAAAGAAGTAAAAGCTCACGAAAATCTCCCGACGACTTCCCAGCCCGCGTACGGCGAGCTGATTTCTCTCTATGAAAAGCTCGGAGAAACATATGATGCGGTCATCAGCATCCATCTTTCCAGCGGCATCAGCGGAACATTCAACAGCGCTGTATCAGCAAGCGGTATGCTTGATGGAATTAAAGTGTATCCGTTTGATTCGGAAATCAGCTGCATGGCTCAAGGTTTTTATGCGATCGAAGCGGCTGAGATGGCGGAAAAAGGAGCGGTTCCGGAAGAAATCATTCGCCACTTGGATCATATGAAAACCTCAATGAGGGCTTATTTTATGGTTGACGACCTTTCACATTTGCAAAGGGGAGGACGTCTGAGCGGCGCCCAGGCTTTTGTCGGAAGCCTTTTAAAAGTAAAGCCGATTTTGCATTTTGAGAACAAGCTGATCGTTCCCTACGAAAAAATCCGGACGAGAAAAAAAGCGATGAACCGTTTATTTGAGCTTTTTGGTGAAGATGCCGAAAAAGGAAAGCCGCTAAGAGCGGTTGTGATTCATGCCAACCGTGAAGAAGAAGCCGATCAAATAATCGAAGAATTGTCGCAGAAATATGCACATGTCGAATTTTATAAAAGCTATTTCGGGCCTGTGATCGGCACCCACCTTGGTGAAGGAGCAATGGGTATCGCCTGGTATACAGTATAAAAGCCAATCTCCGTTTTGCAAAACGGAGATTTTTTCTTTTTCAACGGTTTTGGAGGGGGATTTTTAGATTTTGACTGTTTTACAAGAAAACATCGATGATAGATACTGGATGGCAGATTGGAGGTGATTCATATCGAACATCCGGCAATCTATTCCCGTGAATTGCGGTCATGTATTGAGCAGCGTCACCTTCTGAAAAGTGAACTTCCTTTTCCGGAATCTGTCATTGATTGGCATATCCAAGAAGGCTTGATAAAAACGGAGGAAGGCATTAAAAAAACGAAGAGGGGCTTTATTTGCTTGAGGTGCGGCCAGCACGAACGCTCATGTTTTGCTCGATATCCTTGCTATAGGTGCAGTAAATGTTGCGTGTACTGCCGGTCCTGCGTCATGATGGGCAGGGTGAGCGAGTGTACGCCTCTGTTGACTTGGCACGCGCATGGCAGACATGAATGGGCGCCTGTTCACAAAGAGTGGAAAGGCACGCTTTCAGCAGGTCAGGAAAAAGCGGCCAAATCCATTATCGATGCTATACGAAGGAAAGAGGAGCTTTTAATCTGGGCGGTTTGCGGGTCGGGGAAAACAGAACTTCTCTTTCAAGGGATTGAATTCGCGCTGAACAACAGCTTGAGAGTATGTATCGCCACTCCGAGAACAGACGTCGTGCTCGAGCTTGCTCCGCGGTTTCGCCAAGCCTTTCCAGGGGCGGAAATTGCCGCTTTATACGGAGGGGGCTCAGACGTTGGGGCCCTCTCGCCGCTTATCATTTCAACTACCCACCAGCTGCTCCGCTATAAAGAAGCATTTGACGTGATCATTATAGATGAAGTGGATGCTTTTCCGTATTCTATTGATAACACGCTGCAATACGCTGTTAAAAAATCGGCAAAACGGCAAAGCGCACACATCTATTTGACCGCCACGCCTTCTGCGGATATGAAGAAAAGGGCTGAGAGCGGAAAGCTGCACACCGTCTGTATTCCCGCGAGATTCCATCGCAGCCCGCTGCCTGAACCTATATTGATTTGGTGCGGAGATTGGAAAGGGAGTTTGAAACGAAGAAAAGTTCCTTTTCGCCTCAAAAAATGGCTTTTTAAGCACCAGGAACTGCAGCATCCGGTTTTTTTATTTGTTCCCTCTATCCCTGTTCTTAAATCCGTGGTCAGTCTGCTGAAAAAGGAAACATTTCGCGCTGAAGGAGTTTATGCCGAAGACCCTGACAGAAATGAAAAAGTGAACCAATTTAGAGAAAGTAAGCTTGAGGTGCTCGTGACAACAACGATTTTGGAAAGAGGAGTGACCGTCAAAAAAGCGCAGGTTGGAGTATTGGGGGCAGAGTCGGAGGTTTTTACTGAAAGCGCCCTCGTCCAAATGGCCGGAAGAGCCGGCAGGCATCCCGAGCACACAGCTGGGGACGTCTGTTTCTTTCATTACGGCAGGACAAAGTGGATGAATGCGGCACGGCGTCATATTCAAAATATGAATAAAATGTCTAAAAAGGAAATGTTGATTGACTAGTCTGATATTCATGGTAAAGTATACCTATGAATATAAATTGAGGAGCGGTGCCGGATGCTAGTCAATGCCAAAGAAGCTGTTTTGGAAGAGTTGTTTGATCAGTATATCGATCAGTTGCACATGAGCTGTACGTGCAGCAGGTGCAAGGAGGATGTGCTCGCCTTGGCTTTAAATGCAGTAAAACCGCAATATGTAACAGATGAGTCGAAGCTGGCTTACATAAAAGCAGAGCTCGTTGACAAACAAAAGAATACATCAATGCTCGTCACCTTGGCTGAAGCTGCCAGAAAGGTGAATGACAACCCGCTTTGCGAAAGCAATCGAAAAGGGAGGGAATAAACTGAATTGCTTAATTTGTGAAGCGCCTCTTTTAGATTCTCTCTCATGGCATGCTTTTTTCTTTTTACGATCAGAAGAGAAAATATGCAGGGCATGTAAAGAGAATTTTATCAAGATTAAAGGAACCGTGTGCCCTAAGTGTGGACGGCCCCAGGAGAGCGAAGAGCTGTGCGGTGACTGCGCAAAATGGGAAGCTGATCCGTTAACCCGCTCTCTTTTGAGGCAAAACCGCTCTGTCTATCTCTACAATACCTTCATGAAAGAAGTCCTTGCCCGTTTTAAGTTCAGAGGTGATGCTGAACTGGTCTTCGCTTTTGCTCCTTCATTCATCAATGCTTTCCATCAATATTGTCGCCGCACCCCTGCTGTTTTGGTTCCGATACCACTCAGTGAAGAACGTAAAGCGGAGCGGGGATTTAATCAGGCGGAGCGGCTTGCTTCCTTATTAAAAAGACCCGTTATTCATCCTTTGATCAGAATCGAAAATGAAAAACAATCCAAAAAAAGCAGAAAAGAGCGGATTAAGCCAAAAACCGTTTTTAGAACCGAAAAGGGATCAGTAAAGAATCTGGATATCATATTGATTGACGACTTGTATACGACAGGGGCGACCCTTCATCATGCCGCTGATTGTCTGATGACATCCGGAGAGGCAAAATCTGTATCATCATATACATTAATTAGAAGCTAAATCATTTTTCTTCCCTGCCGATATAAAAGATAGAATTTAAGGATAGGGGTCAAAATTTATGAATCAATTGGCGAATTGTCCAAGATGTAACGCATTGTTTATGAAAAGCAGTTTTCAAACCGTTTGCGCTTCATGCGTGAAAGAAGAAGAGCGTGCGTATGAAACCGTTTATAAATTTCTGAAAAAACAGGAAAACCGGCAGTCTACAATGTTTCAGATCGTAGAAAAAACAGGTGTCGAAGAAGAGTTAATATTGAAGTTTATCAGACAGAAACGCATTCAAATCTCCAATTTCCCGAATCTCGGCTATCCGTGCGAAAGGTGCGGCACGCTTATTCGGGAAGGGCGTTATTGCATGTCATGCGAGCAAGATTTAGCATCGCAAATGAGTCAATTAGACCAGCTGGAGCAGCTTGAAAAACAGAAAAACAATAGTTCTAAAGGCACGTACTATACCTTTAAGCCTAAAAATGACTGATTCCCTAAACTAACTTGAAGCTCAGACGATAAAATGAGTATGATCATAGATAACTATGGCGGAAAGTGAGAGGAATCCCATGAAGATCAACCAATATGGAACACAACCTGTTAATCCTTATCATAAATCATTTGAAAAACAAACAGCTTCTTCACAGGGTGCAGCCCAGCCGGAAGATAAAGTTGAGATTTCTGCGAAAGCAAAGGAGCTGCAAAAAGGCCCTGATTTAATGAAGGAGCGTCAGGAGAAAATTGCCCAGCTGAAAGCAGCCGTTGAGAATGGAACGTACAAAGTGGACGGCAAAGGCATAGCTGAAAAAATGGTCAATTTTTATAAACAGCAATAAAAGGAGGAAGTCAGTTCAGTGAAACGGGTGATTGAAGAGCTGGAGCGCTTATGCGTGCTGCATGAACATCTGCTGTCTCTGTCGGAACAAAAAACGGAGGCCCTGAAGACGAACGAAATAAAGGCACTTTCAGAAATCGTGACGAAAGAACAAAAGTATGTGCAGGCCATTGAACAAACGGAGCAGTCCCGCATTGAAGCAACTAAAAGCTGTATCGGCAGCTCGGACGCGACCATCAGCGCATGTATCAGCAAAGCTGCGGGCGGCGAGAAAAAGGTGCTGGAACAGCTGTATGCCAAGCTCTCACAGCTCGTCATCCGTTTAAAGGATGTGAACGATTTGAACAAGCAGCTGACTTTTCAGTCGCTTCAATTTATCTCGCTTACATTTGATATGCTCCTTCCGAAAGAAGGCGGTTCGAATTACGGAAAAGAGCAGCAGTCAAACCAGACAGGCGGGACAAAACGGCTTTCTTTATTCGACTCAAAAGCTTAGAACGGAGTGAAAAAGATGACAAACCCAACTTTTTTAGGGCTGGAAATCGCCAAAAGAGGCTTGTCCGCGCAGCAATCAGCTCTGAGCGTGACAGCAAACAATATATCTAACGCCAATACCGAAGGGTATTCAAGACAGCGTGTCACATTTAAAGCGTCAACCCCTTATCCGTCCGTTTCAAGAGACTCTGTCGGGCTTGCCGGTCAGATGGGTACAGGCGTTGAGATCGGTTCGGTTGAACGGATCAGAGACAGCTTTCTGGACTATCAATACCGGACGCAGAATACAAAGGCCGGCTATTACAATGCAAAAGTGGACGCTTTTAACCAAATGGAAGGGATTATGAATGAACTGAACGACACCGGACTAAACAAAGTTCTGAATTCATTCTGGAATTCCATTCAGGAATTGACGAACAACGCCCACGAGCCGAGCGCTGCTTCTGTTGTTGGACAGAAAGGGCAGGCAGTCGCTGAGACATTTAACACTCTGTATGAATCGCTGACAACCGTTCAATCAAATTTAGGCGACCAGATTGATCAAAATGTGATGACGATCAACTCGCTTCTGTCACAGCTGAACAGCTTAAACGAGCAAATCGCCAAAGTCGAGCCGAACGGCTATCTCCCGAATGATTTGTACGATAAGCGTGATCAGCTCCTTGATGAACTGTCTTCAATGGTTAATATCAAAGTCAGCTATACGAAAACCGGCGGCAATCCACTTGCAACCGCTGAAGGCATTGCGTCAATAGAAATCCTTGACGTAAACGGCCAGTCTCTGGGCAAGGTTCTTGACGGACCAAACTTTACGACTGAAACTGTCAAAGTGAATTACGACAACGATACAGGCCTTGTGACGGGCGTTTCCCTCGGCGGGACGGATATCGGGATCGATTCGTTTACTGGCAAAGGGTCCCTGCTCGGTTTAATCGAATCTTACGGATATATGTCAAACGGTGAAGAAAAAGGTTTGTATCCTGAAATGCTCGCAGATCTGGATACGATGGCGCTTGCTTTTGCGAAAGAGTTTAATGCAGTCCATCAAAGCGGGTTTACTTCATCGGGAGAACCGGGAGGCATCTTCTTTGAATTTACCGGGGGAGAGGCTGAGCCTGCAAAGGGAGCTGCCGGCAAAATTAAAGTAGCCGATGAGATCATGAATTCAAAAGGCGACAAAATTGCAGCATCGCTGAATGGTGAAGCGAGCGACAACGCCAACGCGACAAATCTCGCTAATGTCTTCACCAAGAAAATTCAAATCGGCGACAAAACGACGACCGTTTTAGACTATTACGCAGGCATCATCGGTGAAATGGGCGTAAAAGCTCAGGAAACCAACAGGCTGGCCAAAAATACAGAAACGCTTGTAAACACGGCTGAATTGAACAGACAGTCTGTTAGCGCCGTATCATTAGATGAAGAAATGTCGAACATGATCCAATTCCAGCATGCTTATAACGCGGCTGCGAGAATGATTACGCTGCAGGACGAAGTCCTTGATAAGATTATTAACGGCATGGGTGTCGTAGGAAGGTAGGTAGAGTTTCATGCGGGTAACCCAAGGGATGATCGCAAAAAATTCTTTGCGCTACATCAATTCAAGCTATGGAAAGCTGGATAAGCTTCAATCCCAGATTTCTTCAGGAAAAAAGATCACAAGGGCATCTGACGACCCAGTCGTCGCAATGAAAAGCCTGAAGTATAACACACAGTTGTCCCAGGTTAAACAATACCAAAGCAATGCCTCGCAAGCTTTTACATGGCTTGAAAACACGGAAACGAACATTACTGAAGGCATTGATATCATGGGGAAAATCAGGGAGCTGACCGTTAAGGCTCAAAACAGTACAAACGGCGAGGATGAATTAAATGCGATCGGGGTCGAAATCGGCCAACTGAAAGATCAACTGATTCAGATCGCCAATACGCAGGTCAACGGCCGCTACCTTTTTAACGGAACGAACTCTGACGTCGCTCCGATCACAAAAAACGCCGATGGTACTTACACATACAATTTTGAAAACTATACAAGCAGCTCTGACGTTCTCATCAATGTTTCGCCAAACGCAACCTTAAATGTAAACTCAAATCCGATTTCGGCTTTCGGCGGACAGTCAAGCAGCGGACAAAACGTCTTTGAAATGATCGAGTCTCTCGAGAACGCTTTAAAAGCGGGAACAATGGAAGGGATGGAAGACGCACTCTCAGATATTGATCAGTTCTCCAATCAAATGAGCAATGAGCGGTCTGATATCGGAGCGCGCTACAACCGGCTTGAATTGATCAATGCGCGGCTGAGCGAACAGGAAGAGACGGCGACAAAGGTATTGTCAGACAACGAAGATGTTGAGCTTGAGGAGATCATTACCGAATTTATTACACAGCAATCGGTTCACAGAGCTGCACTTGCCGTCAATGCGAAAATCGTTCAGCCGACACTGGTTGACTTTTTAAGATAAAAGCGACTCTACCCGAGTTGCTTTTTTTTCAGCAAAAGGAGGATATCATAATGGAGATGCCGAGGCTGATCATGCAAAATATCCCCGGCCGCATCGGTTTAACTACAACGCCACCGGACTTAAAAATGGAACAGCCGCAAGCCGACTTGAAAATCGAGCAGCCGCCGGCCGAACTGGAGATGACAACCACCCCTTCAAAGCTCACGATTGACCAGACAAAAGCTTGGGAAGACTTAGAAAGAAAGCATATATTTAAAAGGATTGAAGAAGGGGCGCAGCAAGGCTATCAAGATTGGCTCGCCGGAATGGCGCGGACCGCTGAAGAAGGAGACGAAATGATGCGGATCGAAATCGAAGGCAATCCGCTGGCAGACCAGGCGAGGCGGAACAGCGAGCCTGAACCGATTCAAATCGGCGTTCATTTTACGCCGTCATTTGACAGGGTGAAGATCGCCTATGAACCTGCTAAAGTGAACATTGAAGCGACGCCGCACAAGCCAATCATCGAAGCAACGCCGAATAAACCGGTTGTTAACTATATGCCAGGCAGTGTGAAGGTTGACATGCTCCAATATCCGGAGGTAAAAATAGATGTGGAATACCCAAAACAAAAGTAATTCAGCAAAGGATCGTGAATGATGATCATTAAAACGAAGTATCACGGAGAAACGCAAATTCAAGAAGACCAGACAATCGTGTTTAAAAACGGCCTGCCCGGATTTACAAGCGAGAAGAAGTTCGTCATCCTGCCGCTGTCCGAGGATTCGCCGTTCGTCGTCCTTCAGTCGGTGCAGTCGGAAGAGCTGGCATTCATTGTCGCCAGTCCGTTCGTCTTTTTCAAAGATTACGGCTTTGATCTTGATGAAACGACGGCTGAACTTCTTGAAATCGAATCTGCCGAAGACGTTGAAGTGATGGCGATTTTAACGATCGAGGAGCCATTCGAAAAATCAACAGCCAATTTGATGGCCCCGATAGTGGTGAACCGCAGAAAAATGCTTGCCAAACAAGTGATTTTGCATGACTCTTCTTATCAGACAAAGCAGCCGATAGGAGGGGAAGCATGCTAGTCTTATCCCGCAAGCTCAATGAAGCGATTCAAATCGGAGACGACATTGAAGTGAAAATCATATCCGTTGACGGAGACCAGGTGAAAATCGGCATCGACGCGCCGAAGCATATCGAAATTCACCGCAAGGAAATCTATTTGGCGATCCAGGAAGAAAACAGCCGCGCCGCTTCCATCTCAAACGATTTGCTTGCGAAATTATCCTCACAAAAAAAGTGAGGATTTTTTTATTTTTGCTATAAACAATTTTAAGGCACCTCCGATATAAAGTATGTAGCAGGAAGGACAGCCTGAATGCTTCAAACATGCACATGGACGTGCAATTAAACACATTTCAAGGAGGAAATACACAATGAGAATCAACCACAACATTGCGGCGCTTAATACGCTGAACCGTCTGTCAGCAAACAATGGCGCAAGCCAAAAGAACATGGAGAAACTTTCTTCAGGTCTTCGCATCAACCGTGCTGGAGATGACGCAGCAGGTCTTGCAATCTCTGAAAAAATGAGAGGACAAATCCGCGGTCTTGAAATGGCTCAGAAAAACTCTCAAGACGGAATCTCTCTTATCCAAACAGCTGAAGGTGCATTGACTGAAACCCACGCGATCCTTCAACGTATGCGCGAACTTACTGTTCAAGCAGGAAACACTGGAACACAGCAAGCTGAAGACCTTAGTGCAATTAAAGATGAAATGGATGCACTAATTGAAGAAATTGATGGTATTTCAAACCGTACTGAATTTAACGGTAAAAAATTGTTAGATGGCACTTTCAAAGATACTGGTGATCCGGCAACTACAAAAAGCTTAGTGTTCCAAATTGGTGCTAATGCTACTCAACAAATTTCAGTAAACATTGAATCAATGTCAGCTACAGATCTAGGAACAGATAATACTGCTCTTAACATCAAAAATCTAGACGTAACAAAATTTGCTACTAACGAAGCTGCTGCACCTAATGACGGTTTCGACGCACAATTGAAAGTCGTTAACGATGCGATCAACCAAGTTTCTACACAACGTGCTAAACTTGGTGCGGTACAAAACCGTCTAGAGCACACAATCAACAACCTTGGTGCTTCTTCTGAGAACTTAACAGCTGCTGAGTCTCGTATCCGTGACGTTGACATGGCTAAAGAAATGAGCGAGTTCACTAAGAACAACATTCTTTCTCAAGCTTCTCAAGCTATGCTTGCTCAAGCGAACCAACAGCCGCAAAACGTTCTTCAGTTGCTTCGTTAATTGCTTAAAAAAGACCTTGGTTTTTGCCCAAGGTCTTTTTTTTTGTAATATCAAACCAAGTAAATTATTAAATCCTTTTTTGTAATATTAGAAAAGAGACACTCAATCATTGACCTTAGAGTGTCTGAACACAGAATGTCTATTAATTAGTGAATTCGCTAATAATAAGTGTTCTTGTACCACTTAGTGCAGAATTCTTCCCTTTTATATAGTAGAGGTGATCCGGTTCGGTATAAACTGTTTGAATTTCTTGTTGTAGCGAGTAATCTACACTGGAAGAGGCAACTACTCTATTTCTTCCATCCGGAGTAATTTCGTAAAGTGAACAAGTACCACCACCTAGACGTGTTGCATAATAAAATATGCACCGGAAATCGCCTTCCCCAACGCCACGAAAAATATCAGCGCTTTGGCGAACTTCACCAGGGTATACAGCTACTCGAGCCAAAACTGCTGCCTTCGAAGACGAGTAAAAACTAAATGACAATACAAAGGCTATTGCCAGCGACACAAATATTTTTTTCATGAACAAATCCCCTTTCTTGTAGATATTGTCAGTTCAATTATAACATTATAATAAATGACAAATTTGAATATTTATTGAAAGATATTTTCGTATCCAAAAGGATTTTATAATGGCTATCATAAGGAAGTTTTATCATGGTCTTTATTCTTAAAATATACTGTGAGTGGCTAGTTTCTATCTACCTTAATTAATTTTTTTCCATAAAGATATTTAATCTCATTCGCCCTTAGCCGATATAAGTTTTAGATCATAGCATAGGGGATGGTAAAAATTGTCGATCGGTAGATTGTCATCTTTAGAACCCATAATTGATGCTTACAAAACACAGATGATGAATAAACAATCTGAAGCTGTGGAACGCCCGCAGCAGACGGACGCTGCAGAATTTACATTTGCTCAGCTTGAAAAAACCGTACAAGGTGCAAACAACCTTTTGGAGCCGTCGCAAGTCCACCTTCAGTTTGTGCTTCACGAAAAATTGGGAGAGTATTATGTGAAGGTCGTGGACAATCGGACGGAGGAAGTCGTTCGTGAGATCCCGCCAAAAGAGTGGCTCGATTTTTATGCAGCGATGGCGGAGTTCATGGGATTAATTGTCGATAAAACTACATAGAACAGGAGTGTTAGATGATATGGCGATCAGAATATCAGGTTTAGCTTCAGGGATGGATGTAGACGATATTGTCAGCAAATTAATGAAAACGGAGCGCGTCCCGCTCGATAAGCTTACACAAAAGAAACAGACTTTGGAATGGCAGCGTGACAGCTATCGTGAAATCAATACGAAAATTAAAGATTTGCAGGAATCAATCAACCTTATGCTCCGTCCCAGCACATACGGCGCGAAAAAGGTGACAAGCTCTAACGAGTCGGCTGTTACGGCAACAGGTACCACGAATGCGGCATCAGGCACGATCCAAGTC
Organism: Bacillus haynesii; assembly: GCF_014042035.1. NCBI lineage: Bacteria > Bacillati > Bacillota > Bacilli > Caryophanales > Bacillaceae > Bacillus > Bacillus haynesii. The sequence goes on from NZ_CP059494.1 coordinate 3,652,717, forward strand.
AACAAGCTCGCAACTGCTGCCACCTATAAATCTTCTAGCCTTTCAGGGTATACGGGGAGCGATCAAACGTTAACTTTTCAAGTGACATCTCCTGGAGAAACGACTGCGAAAAAGGTTGAAATCAGCGTCAGCAGCACAGATACGCTGGATGACATCGTTTCCAAAGTCAACAAATCAAATTTGGGCGTAACCGCTATGAAAGAAAAGATTTATAACGGTTCTGAATATGTGGAAACGATCGCTTTTACATCAAAAGCAACCGGGGCAGGGGGCAGCATACAGGCAGCTGATGATGGTACGGCGAACTTTATGTCCAATCAGCTCGGATTTTCGCTTGACGCCGATAACAAGCTGACAGCCAGCCAGGTCGGTCAAAACGCCGAAGTTGTCATCAACGGATTGCAGATTGAGAAGACAACGAACAACTTTACCGTTAATAATGTGACATATCAGCTGAAAAATACGACGACCAGCCCCGTTTCGCTTGATGTAGCGACTGATGTAGACGGGATTTATGATAAGATCAAAGACTTTGTCACAAAGTACAACGAACTGATCGATATGGTCAACGGCAAGCTCACGGAAAAGAAATACCGCGACTATACACCGCTGACAGAAGAACAGAAAAAAGATATGACGGAAAAGCAAATTGAGCTTTGGGAAGAAAAAGCGAAAAGCGGATTGTTAAGGGGCGACACGATTTTAAGCGGCGCCACCAACCAAATGCGGACTGATTTTTATTCAAATGTGTCTGTGAACGGCGAATCGCTGCAGCTCACTCAGTTTGGAATTACGACATCAAGCGTTTACAGTCAGCGCGGTCATTTAGAGATCAATGAAGAAAAGCTGAAAGCGAAAATTAAAGAAGATCCGGACAGTGTGGCAAATCTCTTTATGGCAGGAACAAGCAGCACTGAAAACTATAATGAAAAAGGTATCATGAGAAGACTTCAGACTGTTTTGACCGATACGAAAAAGCAGATTGAGGATAAAGCCGGAAATTCAGCAATGACAAACAATCAATTTACAATCGGGAAAAACTTGAATACAGTTGAATCTGACATTTCGTCAATGAACGCCCGCCTGAAACAAGTCGAAAATCGCTACTACACAAAATTCACGGCGATGGAAAAAGCGATTCAAAAAGCGAACGAACAATCGACATACTTATTACAAATGCTTGGACAATAATATTGTGGAGGATCAAGAATGGCTTTAAACAACCCGTATGCAGCTTACCAGCAAAATTCAATCAACACGGCGACCCCTGGAGAATTGACGCTTATGCTATTTGACGGCTGCCTTAAATTTATGAAGCTGGCGAAACAGGCGATTGAACAAGAGGATATGGAAACGAAAAATACGAACCTTGTCAAAGCTCAAAAGATTATCCAGGAGCTTAATATCACCCTTGACCGGAAAGTCGAATTGGCTGCGTCAATGGGGGCGATGTACGAGTATATCCACCGCCGCCTGGTTGAAGCGAACATTCACAATGACAAAGATATCGTGACGGAAGTCGAAGGGTATGTTAAAGATTTACGCGATGCCTGGAAGCAGGCGCTTCAAATCGAACGGCAGGGCCGGTTCGGATCGGGCGGGCTGGCATAATGGAAAAGATTGAGCTGCTATACAGCGAAACAAAACAAATGCTCGCTCAAATAAAAGACGCCCCGGAAAGCGATGAGCTGGTTCAGGCAATTGAAGATTTTCTTGAAAAACGCGATGGCTTGATCAAAGAGATCAAGCCGCCTCTTTCTGAGACAGAAAAGCAGCAGCTGCGGCAAGTGACGGATATGGAGCCATTGCTCATGGCCGAGCTGAAAAGGCTGCAGCAGGCTGTCAAACAGGAGCTGCTTCAGGCGAAGCAGAAGCGTGCCATGCATCATTCTTATATCAATCCGTACGCCAACATGACGATTGACGGCACATATTATGACAAGCGCAAATAGGTGATCGCTTTGACAAGCACCGACGATTACATGCTCTTAACGACTTATTATCAGCTTTTGTTTACGATTGAAGAGGGGTTTTGCTATTTAATAGAAGCGAATCAAGATTTGGCAAAGACAGAAGGAGAGCGGATTTTTAACGATTTAATCTATGCTTTTTTTCAGTTGGATTCGTCGCACGCTGTTTTGCTGTCGATTTTGGAGACAAGCTGTGCCAAATCTTCGATTCGCTTTTTTGACAGAGTCTTTCGTGAATTTGACAGCTTGATTTACTACAATTATCCGTCTGCCGAATTTCAGCATGACTTAACCCATCATTTTTTACCGCTTTATCGGGAATGGATGAACACGATCCACCAATGCATGAAACCTTACGTCATCCATTAATGGCATACATCTGAACGGCTTGTGCAGGTGTATGCCTTTTTTTTATAAAGTAAAAGTGGCGTTCTGATTTTATTCGCGTGTGAATATATTTAAGATTTAATAAAGGGGGTCAGATGGAAGGAGACAATCTTCGTCAAAATTCACGGATTTTTCACATAATTTTTACGTTTATGCAGGAATTCAGCAGGGAAAAGACGAAATGTATTTACATATCCTTAATATAAAGGAGGCGTTCTTTTGATGGAGTACAACGTCAGAGGAGAAAACATTGAGGTAACACCAGCGTTAAGAGAACACGTCGAGAAGAAAATTGGAAAGCTTGAACGTTATTTTGAAAATAACGTTGATGCGATTGTTCACGTCAACTTGAAATTCTACAACGATCAGGAATCAAAGGTGGAAGTGACAATTCCAATGACAGACCTCTCTCTCCGTGCGGAAGTTCACCACGAAGATATGTACAATGCAATCGATCTCGCAACGAACAAATTGGAACGTCAAATACGCAAGCATAAAACAAAAGTTAACCGGAAATTCCGCGAAAAAGGTTCTCCGAAGTATGTTTTTGCAGAAGGAAACGGCATCGGAACGGCCGTGCAGGATGACATTGAAGATGAACAGCCGCAGGTTGTCCGTCAAAAGCGCTTTAATCTAAAACCGATGGATAATGAAGAAGCGATTTTACAAATGAATATGCTTGGACACAGCTTCTTTGTATTCACGAACGCCGAAACCAATCTGACCAATGTGGTCTACCGAAGAAACGACGGAAAATACGGTTTGATCGAGCCGAACGAATAAATATATCAAGTCCCCTCCCGGATCTTCCGCAGAGGGGATTTTTTCCGTTTCCCCGCGGTAAATTGTTTGGAAATGACAAAAGGTATGATATGATATTGCATATATAAAAATTACTGTTTACTCATACTTAAACAAGGAAATTAAAGAGGAGCGTTATTCTATGCTTGGAATTTTAAATAAAGTGTTTGATCCGACAAAACGCACGCTCAGCCGTTATGAAAAGAAAGCGAACGAGATTGATGCGCTCAAGGCAGATATGGAGAAGCTTTCAGACGAAGCTTTGAAACAAAAGACAATCGAGTTCAAAGAGCGCCTTGAAAAAGGCGAAACGGTTGACGATCTTTTGGCTGAAGCGTTTGCCGTTGTCAGGGAAGCTTCCCGGCGTGTGACAGGCATGTTCCCGTTTAAGGTTCAGCTGATGGGGGGCGTTGCCCTTCATGAAGGGAATATCGCCGAAATGAAAACTGGGGAAGGTAAAACGCTGACTTCCACAATGCCCGTTTATCTGAACGCTCTGTCAGGGAAGGGCGTTCACATCGTGACGGTCAACGAATACTTGGCGAGCCGCGATGCTGAAGAGATGGGAAAAATCTTTGAATTTCTTGGGATGACAGTCGGTTTAAACCTGAACAGCCTGTCAAAAGACGAGAAGCGCGAAGCCTATGCAGCAGATATTACGTATTCAACGAATAATGAGCTTGGCTTTGACTACTTGCGCGACAACATGGTGCTTTATAAAGAGCAGATGGTTCAGCGTCCGCTTCATTTTGCGGTCATCGATGAAGTCGACTCCATTTTGATCGATGAAGCAAGAACGCCGCTCATCATTTCTGGACAAGCGGCCAAATCCACTAAGCTGTACGTTCAGGCCAATGCGTTTGTCCGCACGCTAAAAGCGGATCAGGACTACACATACGACGTGAAAACAAAAGGCGTTCAGCTGACTGAAGAAGGGATGACAAAAGCTGAAAAAGCATTTGGCATCGAAAACTTGTTTGACGTTCGCCATGTCGCCTTAAACCATCATATTGCCCAGGCCCTGAAAGCCCATGCGGCGATGCATAAAGACGTCGATTACGTCGTCGAAGACGGCCAGGTCGTCATCGTCGACTCTTTCACAGGCCGTCTGATGAAAGGCCGCCGCTACAGCGACGGACTCCACCAGGCCATTGAAGCGAAGGAAGGCCTTGAGATCCAAAATGAGAGCATGACGCTCGCGACGATCACCTTCCAGAACTATTTCCGAATGTATGAAAAATTAGCCGGAATGACGGGTACGGCAAAAACGGAAGAAGAAGAATTCCGCAACATCTACAACATGCAGGTTGTAACGATTCCGACCAACAAGCCGATTGCCCGCGATGACCGCCCTGATTTAATTTACCGGACCATGGAAGGGAAATTTAAAGCTGTTGCAGAGGATGTCGCCCAGCGCTATATGGTCGGCCAGCCGGTTCTTGTCGGTACGGTTGCGGTTGAAACATCTGAATTGATTTCAAGGCTGCTTAAAAATAAAGGAATTCCGCATCAAGTGTTGAACGCGAAAAACCACGAGCGGGAAGCTCAGATTATCGAAGATGCCGGGCAAAAAGGCGCGGTTACCATCGCGACGAACATGGCCGGACGCGGTACGGACATCAAGCTTGGCGAAGGCGTAAAAGAGCTTGGCGGACTGGCCGTCATCGGTACGGAGCGCCATGAATCACGGCGGATTGACAACCAGCTGCGCGGACGTTCAGGCCGTCAGGGGGACCCTGGTATCACCCAATTTTATCTTTCCATGGAAGATGAATTAATGAAACGCTTCGGCGCAGAACGGACGATGGCGATGCTTGACCGCTTCGGAATGGACGATTCGACGCCGATTCAGAGCAAGATGGTTTCAAGAGCGGTCGAATCTTCACAGAAGCGTGTGGAAGGCAACAACTTTGATGCCCGTAAGCAGCTTCTGCAATACGATGACGTGCTTCGCCAGCAGCGTGAGGTCATCTATAAACAGCGGTTTGAGGTCATCGATTCCGATAACCTTCGCTCCATCGTCGAAAATATGATTAAAGCTTCACTTGAGCGGGCTGTTGCTTCATACACGCCGAAGGAAGATCTCCCTGAAGAGTGGAATCTTGACGGCCTTGCCGAGCTTGTAAATGCGAATTTCCTTGATGAGGGCGGAGTCGAGAAAAGCGACATTTTCGGAAAAGAGCCTGAGGAGATTACAGAGCTCATTTATGACCGCATCAAGACGAAATACGATGAGAAAGAAGAGCGTTACGGCTCTGAACAAATGCGCGAATTTGAGAAAGTCATCGTTCTCCGCGAAGTGGATACGAAATGGATGGATCACATCGATGCGATGGATCAGCTCCGGCAAGGAATTCATCTGCGCGCTTACGCTCAGACAAACCCGCTCCGCGAATATCAGATGGAAGGCTTTGCAATGTTTGAAAACATGATCGCGGCCATCGAAGATGATGTAGCCAAATTCGTCATGAAGGCTGAAATCGAAAACAACCTTGAGCGCGAAGAGGTCATTCAAGGACAGACGACAGCCCATCAGCCGAAAGAAGGCGATGAGGAAAAACAAGCGAAGAAAAAACCGGTCCGCAAAGCGGTGGATATCGGACGCAATGATCCTTGCTACTGCGGAAGCGGAAAAAAATATAAAAACTGCTGCGGAAGAACAGAATAAAAAGAGGTGCACGCCTCTTTTTATTTTGAACCGGCTGAAATATTTGATGAGGTGAAAGAATAATGGAATTGGCAGAAATCAGACAGGAACTTGAAAATATGGCTACTCGGTTAGCGGACTTCAGGGGGTCTCTTTGACCTCGAAACAAAGGAAGCAAGAATCAGTGAACTAGACGAGCAGATGGCTGACCCTGACTTTTGGGGAGATCAGCAAAAAGCACAGACGATCATTAATGAAGCGAATGCGTTAAAAGACTATGTCAACACGTACAAAAGTTTAAGCGAATCTCATGAAGAACTGCAAATGACACACGATCTTTTAAAAGAAGATCCTGACCAGGACCTGCAAAATGAACTGGTAAATGAGCTGAAAAGCTTAACAAAGCAGTTTAACGAATTTGAGCTGCAGCTATTGTTAAGCGAGCCGTATGATAAAAACAATGCGATCCTTGAGCTTCACCCGGGAGCCGGCGGCACCGAATCACAGGATTGGGGTTCAATGCTTCTCAGAATGTACACCAGGTGGGCAGAGCGCCGCGGATTTAAGGTGGAAACCCTTGATTACCTTCCAGGAGATGAGGCGGGAATCAAGTCTGTCACTCTCCTGATCAAAGGCCACAATGCCTACGGTTATTTAAAAGCCGAAAAAGGCGTGCACAGACTCGTCAGAATTTCTCCGTTCGACTCTTCAGGGCGCAGGCACACGTCGTTTGTGTCTTGTGATGTCATGCCTGAATTCAACGAAGAAATCGACATTGAGATCCGCACGGAAGATATTAAAGTCGACACGTACAGGGCAAGCGGCGCCGGCGGCCAGCACGTCAATACGACAGACTCCGCCGTCAGGATCACCCACCTGCCGACAGGCGTCATCGTCACTTGCCAGACGGAGCGGTCACAAATTAAAAACCGCGAACGTGCCATGAAAATGCTGAAATCGAAGCTGTATCAGCGCAGAATCGAGGAGCAGCAGGCACAGCTTGACGAAATTCGCGGCGAACAAAAAGAAATCGGCTGGGGAAGCCAGATCCGCTCATACGTTTTCCACCCGTATTCTCTAGTGAAGGATCATAGAACGAACACGGAAATGGGGAACGTGCAGGCGGTCATGGACGGAGACATTGACTCTTTCATCGACGCATATTTGCGTTCCAAGCTTTCCTAAATTGAAGAAAGGCACATCCATATTATGCGGATGTGTCTTTTTTGCGGGTAAATCTCCTGAATATGTACAGCCTAAACCTTAAAAAGCTTTGTGCCTCTGCCGCTTTATCCGTTTAATACGTTATTTGGCTGTTATTTACTTACAATAAGCTAAATGCTATACTCTCGATTGGTAACGAATCGTGCGGGGGATGACAGGTATGAATATGGATAAAACGAAATATCAATTGTTTACGGCGCTGCGTGACTACGGCTATATCCTGTTTGGATCGGCCGTCGTCGCTGTGACATTTAATATGTTTCTGCTTCCCAACCGGATTGCAGCCGGCGGAGTCAGCGGCATCAGCACCATTTTGCAATCGTTCGGCTTTGAAGCCGCCTATGTGCAGTGGGCATTTAATATTCCTTTATTTATTGCCGGGGTACTCATACTCGGAGGAAAATTCGGCATCAAGACGCTTGTCGGGTCTGTTTTTCTCCCGTTTGTCGTATATGTGACGCGGGACCTTGCTCCGGCGACAGAGAATCCGCTCTTAGCTGCCATTTTCGGCGGTGTCGGCATCGGAGTCGGGATCGGGATGGTCTTTCTCGGAAGAGGCTCGACGGGCGGAACTGCGCTGGCCGCGCAAATCATTCATAAGTACACCGGGCTTTCGCAAGGCAAATGTTTAGCGCTGATTGACGGAACGATCGTCCTGTCCGCGATGTTTGTGTTTAACATCGAACAGGGATTGTATGCGATGCTTGGCGTTTATATATCAAGCAAAACCATCGATGTTATCCAGGTCGGATTGAACCGTTCCAAAATGGCGATGATCATTACCAACCGGGAAGAGGAAATCCGACATGCGGTACTGAATAAAATCGACAGGGGGATTACGAAAATATCAGCGGTCGGAGGCTATACAGATGATGAGCGGCCCATTCTGATGTGCGTGGTCGGCCAGACCGAGTTCACAAAGCTGAAACAACTTGTGAAACACATTGATGAGTCTGCATTTGTCATTGCGATGGATGCTTCAGAGGTGCTTGGCGAGGGTTTTAAACGCGCGTAATCGAGGTTATAATAAAGGTTGACTTGTTAAAGGAGCTGACTTAAAAAAATGAAAATGAAGCTGTTTACTCTGTTTATGGCTGTTTCTTTTGTTCTGGCTGCCTGCGGCGGCAATAACAACGAAAGCAAAGAGAAAAACACAGGCGGGCAAGCAACTGCAACGGACGGGGAAGAGATTTACCAGCAAAACTGCACAGGCTGCCACGGTAAGGATTTGGCCGGCGGTTCGGCCCCGAGCTTGAAAGAAGTTGGCGGCAAGTATAAGGAAGGCGAAATTAAGGACATCGTAGTCAACGGCCGCGGCGGAATGCCTGGCAATCTTGTAGACGAAAAAGAAGCTGAGGCGGTCGCGAAGTGGCTTTCAGAGAAAAAATAAGAATGCCTTGCCAGTCAGGAGGCGATGAGAACCTTCTTCACATACAGGTGAAAAAGGTTCTTTTTTTGTTTAAGAGGTCTTTATGCCTATTGGAAAACCGAGAGAAATAAGATCTTTTGTCTTAAAAAAGGCCCAAAGTACAAATTTTTTGGCTGATTTTGCGTTTTTCCTATAACTTAGGTCGGCATTGAAACAAAACTGTAATATCATTTTGTCTAATCTTGACGTATAATGGGTGTTGTTGAAAAAGGGCTTGTATTATATTACTTACCGTGAATTTGGCAGGGACACAAAACGACATGCCCTTTCGAAGAGTATGACCGTATAAACATACATAAAAGATTAGGTGATTACATGATCGAAATAAAAGATGTATATAAGACTTATTCCAACGGGGTATCAGCGCTGAACGGAATAAGCATCTCTATATATCCCGGAGAATTTGTTTATGTTGTAGGACCAAGCGGAGCAGGTAAATCAACCTTCATTAAAATGATATACCGCGAAGAAAAGCCTTCCAAAGGAAAGATTGTCATAAACAATAAAAATTTGGCGGACCTCAAAGAAAAAGAGATTCCTTTCATCAGAAGGAAAATCGGCGTTGTATTCCAAGACTTTAAACTGCTGCCGAAGCTGACCGTGTTTGAAAATGTTGCATTTGCTTTAGAGGTCATCGGGGAGCGCCCAGAGGCGATCAGAAAAAAAGTGCTTGAAGTGCTTGACCTTGTTCAGCTGAAGCACAAAGCAAGGCAATTCCCTGATCAGCTGTCCGGAGGAGAACAGCAGCGGGTTTCAATTGCACGGTCAATCGTCAACGATCCTGATGTCGTGATCGCTGACGAGCCGACGGGAAACCTTGACCCTGAGACGTCTTGGGAAATCATGAAGACGCTCGAGGAAATCAACAACCGCGGAACAACAGTCGTTATGGCGACTCATAACAAAGAAATCGTAAACACCATGAAGAAACGGGTCATCGCAATCGAAGACGGGGTCATTGTGCGTGATGAAGCTAGAGGGGAGTATGGTTCTTATGATTAGAACTCTCGGACGGCATTTGCGCGAGAGCTTAAAATCTCTCGGGAGAAACGCGTGGATGACTTTCGCATCCATCAGTGCTGTAACTGTTACACTTATCTTGGTCGGCGTGTTCTTAGTCATCATGCTGAACGTATACAATATGACATTAAAAGCCGAACAAGAAGTCGAAGTCAAAGTACTGGTTGACTTGACGGCCAACCAGGATCAAAAAAATACATTGGAAAAAGAAATTAAAAAAATACCAGAAATCAGCAATGTCAAATACTCATCTAAAGATGAAGAGCTTAAAAATCTGAAAGACAGCTTTGGCGAAGACGGGAAATTCTTTGCGATGTTCGAGCAGGAAAATCCGCTGAACGATGCGTTTGTCGTTAAAACAACAGACCCTCAAGATACGCCGAAAGCTGCCAAGAAGCTTGAGAAGCTGACTAATGTCTATAAGGTGACATACGGGCAGGAGCAAGTAGACCGCCTGTTTAAAATCAGCAATGTCGCCAAAGTAATCGGGATTGCATTGGTCATCGGCCTGCTGTTTACGGCGATGTTTTTAATTTCTAATACGATCAAAATTACGATTTTTGCGAGACGCAAAGAAATCGAGATTATGAAACTTGTAGGCGCGACAAACTGGTTCATTCGCTGGCCTTTCTTCATTGAAGGTCTGCTCTTGGGCGTATGCGGTTCTATCATTCCGATCGCTATTTTGCTCGGAACGTATCATCATGCCGTTCAGTGGATCGCTCCGAAAGTTCAGGGCACATTCATACAGCTCTTGCCGTACAATCCGTTCGTCTTTCAGATTTCAGCGATCTTGGTGCTGATCGGAGCCGTTATCGGTGTATGGGGAAGCTTGATGTCGATTCGCAAATTCTTAAAAGTTTAAACCGGCGTTTTCGCCGGTTGTATCATGTTTAAAGCTGGGATGCCTGCAAAGCGCCGGGCTCCCTTGATTCTGAAGGCAAGGAGGAACCAAGGTTGAAAAAAAAGCTTATGACGCTGGGGCTGACCGCTGTGCTCGGATCGTCGGCATTGCTGATCCCCCTAAAAAGCAACCATGCTTTAGCTTATGAAGACTTGGAGAAAAAAAAGAGCGACGTTCAAAGCAAAAAATCTGAAAACGAATCAAAGCTCGAAAAAAAGAAACAGGAGCTTTCAGAGCTTGAATCAAAGGAAGCAAGCCTGAAAAGCGAGATCGAGAAAATCGACCGTCAGATGACGGACACGAATGAAAAGCTGGAAAAGAAAAATGAAGAAATCGATCAAACAAAGAAAAGCATCGAAGAGCTGAAAAAGCAAATCAAAAAACTTAAAGAAAAGATTGAGAAACGCAATAAAATATTGAAAGACCGGGTTCGCTCCATGCAGGAAAACGGCGGTTCCGTTCAATACATAGACGTGCTTCTCGGCTCGAAAAGTTTTGGAGATTTCATCAGCCGCGCGGGTGCGGTTTCGACAATTGTTGAAGCTGATAAAGATCTGATGGAAGAACAAAAGCGCGATCTTCAGCTTGTTGAGGAAAAGGAAACAAAGCTGAGCAAGGACCTTGAAAGCCTTGAAAAAGCGCTTAAAGACCTGGAAGATTTAAAAAAGACGCTCGACAAGCAGCAAAAAGAAAAAGCAAACGTCATGAAAAAAGTGAAGCAAGATAAAGATCACGCACATGAAGAACTTGGTTCACTTGAAAATGAAGCAGAAATTTTAAAGCGTCAGAATGAAGCGATCAAAGCCGAAGAGGCGCATCGGAAAAAGCAGGAAGCGGAAGCGAGCCGCCGGGCTTCAAGCGGCCAATCGGAAGCCTCTTCATCTAAACCGTCGGCACCAAGCAGCTCAGGCTTTATCCGTCCTGCTTCCGGCACATTTACTTCCGGGTTCGGGAATCGTTCGCTCGGGAATCACTTCGGCGTAGATATTGCCAAGCGCGGTTCAGGTGTTCCAATTTATGCGGCAGCCGCCGGAACGGTCTATAACGCCCATTACTCGTCCAGCTACGGCAATGTTGTGTTTATTACCCATAACATCAACGGGCAAACATATCAGACGGTCTACGCTCACATGTCTTCAATTAAAGTGCAGACAGGCCAGCGTGTTGAACAGGGGCAAGTGATTGGAACGATGGGAAATACAGGCCAATCCTACGGGCAGCATCTTCACTTTGAAATTCATAAAGGCCTTTGGAACAACGCGAAATCCAATGCTGTTGACCCGGCCAATTATATACCGCTTTAAAAATGAAAGCCGATTCGTCCGGAAATGGACCGAATCGGCTTTTTGTCATTCAAATTTGGGTTATCCCAAAATTTATTCTTGTCAGAAAATAACACAAGGTATAGAATGAAAGTGACATCTGTCGACAGTCGACAATTTGGAATAGGGGATGATCCAATGAAAGTATTCAACATTGCCAGCATACCCGGTGACGGTGTAGGAAAAGAAGTCGTACCTGCTGCACAACGAGTTTTGAAAGCGGTTTCGGATGTTCACGGGGGACTCTCATTTCGATTTACGGAGTTTCCATACAGCTGTGAGTATTATTTGGAACACGGGGAAATGATGCCTGATGACGGCTTGGAGCAGCTGAAAGAGTTCGACAGCATCTTCCTTGGGGCGGTAGGAAACAGCAAGCTTGTCCCCGACCATATTTCCCTATGGGGGCTGCTCATTAAAATCCGCCGCGAATTTGAACAGGTCATCAACATTAGACCTGCGAAATATTTGCAAGGTATCAAGTCTCCGCTGGCCAATCCAAAAGATTTCGATCTGCTTGTCGTCAGGGAAAACAGTGAAGGGGAATACAGCTCGATCGGAGGCAGAATTTTCAGAGATGAAGATGAAATCGCCATTCAAAATGCCGTTTTTTCAAGAAAAGGGGCGGAGAGGGCGATGCGCTTTGCGTTTGAGTTGGCGGCTAAACGGAAAAAGCATGTTACAAGCGCAACAAAATCGAACGGAATCGTTTATTCAATGCCTTTTTGGGATGAAGTCTTTGAGAACACTGCAAAAGACTACCCCGATATTACCGCTGATTCGCAGCACATTGACGCCCTGTCGGCCTTTTTTGTAACGAAGCCAGAGAAGCTTGACGTCATTGTTGCCAGCAACTTATTCGGTGATATTTTGACCGATATCGGGGCGGCGATTATGGGAAGCATAGGTGTGGCGCCGGCCGCTAATATCAATGTAAACGGCAAATATCCGTCCATGTTTGAGCCTGTGCACGGGTCTGCTCCGGATATCATCGGCAAAGGAATTGCCAATCCGATCGGCCAAATTTGGACGGCTAAAATGATGCTCGATCATTTTGGGGAAGAAGAACTCGGTGCAAGATTGCTTGACGTGATTGAAGATGTTCTAAAGAGCGGCTGCTTAACGCCTGATATCGGCGGTTCAAGTACGACGGATGAAGTGACAGAAGAAATCATCAAGCGCGTGAGGACCATATAAGCGAAAGCTGCCGGCACTCCGGCAGCTTTTTTTTTTGCTGTGCAATGGGAAATCGATTACATGATACGGGCGGTTTTGGCGCATACTACATCAAGCAACAAAACATAGTGCAGGCAGAAGAGGAGGTATAGGATGAATCAGAAGATTGCACGGCTGATCATTGCGCTCAGCCTGTTATGCGGCTTGGTAACAGGCGCCGGCCCGATTCCGTTTCATGATGTCGTTCCAAAAGCATCAGCGGCTGAAGAAGCTGCAGCCAAAAGCGCCGCTAGAAACGAATTGGAGAAATTTGAGAAAGCATATGACCTGATTTCAAATGAATATGTGGAGCAGGTCGACAGGGAAAAGCTGTTGGAAGGAGCCATACAGGGCATGCTTTCAACATTGAATGACCCATACTCGGTTTATATGGATAAACAGACGGCAAAGCGGTTTTCAGATTCCCTTGATTCCTCTTTTGAAGGAATCGGCGCAGAAATCGGAATGGAAGACAGGAAAATCATTATCGTCTCTCCTTTTAAACAGTCTCCGGCAGAGAAAGCCGGATTAAAGCCGAACGATGAAATCATCAGCATCGACGGGGATTCCATGGCCGGAATGGATTTGAATGACGCCGTATTAAAGATCAGGGGCAAAAAGGGATCAACGGTTACGCTGAAAGTTCACCGACCAGGCATGAAAGACCAGCTGACATTTACGATTAAGCGCGATGAAATTCCGCTGGAAACGGTGTTCGCTTCCATTAAAAAAGTACAGGACAAACCTGTTGGCTATATCGCAATATCTTCCTTTTCCGAACATACGGCAAAAGATTTTACTGCTGAACTGAAAAAGCTTGAGAAAAAGGGAATAAAAGGGCTCGTTTTGGATGTAAGAGGAAATCCGGGCGGATACTTGCAAAGCGTGGAAGACATTTTAAAACATTTTGTGACAAAAGATCATCCTTATATACAAATCGCCGAAAGAAACGGAAATAAAAAACAATATTTCTCGAAATTAAAAGAGAAAAAACCATATCCTGTGAGCGTGATCACGGACAAGGGCAGCGCTTCGGCGTCAGAAATTCTTGCAGGTGCATTAAAAGAAGCCGAGGGCTACCACGTGGTTGGCGATCCTTCCTTTGGGAAGGGAACCGTCCAGCAGGCGGTCCCGATGGGAGACGGAAGCAATATTAAGCTGACGCTGTACAAATGGCTGACACCTAAAGGAAATTGGATCCATAAGCAAGGAATTCAGCCGACCGTTCCAGTTACACAGCCTGAATATTTCTCGGTGGGGCCTGTACAGCTGAAGGAGCCCCTCAAGCCGGATATGAACAACAGTGAAATTAAGCGGGCGCAGCTCCTGCTGAAAGGACTCGGGTTTGCCCCCGGCCGGGAAGACGGCTATTACAGTGAAAGCACAAAAAAAGCCGTCATGGCGTTTCAGGCAGAAAACAAGCTGAAACAAACGGGGATCATTGACCAAAAAACGGCAAATACAATGAACCTGCGGATTGAAGAAAAAAAGATGAAAGAAAAGAACGACCTTCAGCTGCAATCCGCATTAAAAGTGCTGTTTAACAAAAAGTGAGGGCATGGGATGTCCTCACTTTTTTTATTCTCGGAAAATAAATTCTCAATCTTTTTACCTAAAATTTTTGTTTTTTCATAAAAAAAACATTCATAATGAATAGAATTGACCCGATAACATAAGTGTATGGGAGACTTTATAAGGATGTAAAGATGCAGTAAAAATGTAACTTTTGCAAGTTGTATAACAAAGGAAAACTTTTTAAAATAGAACCAAAGCTTTTTCAAGAATTATAATGTGTGCATTTTTTTTGCGGAGAATGTTAGCGCTGTTTGCGTTCTTCGTCTCTGTTGGTGGAGTCGTCTGACGCTTGCGCTTTTCTTATATATAAATAATAAATGGGGGTACACGATTGAAAAGGGCAAGTATTGTGAGAGAGAAAAAATACTATGAATTAGTGGAGCAGTTAAAAGTTCGATCACAAGACGTTACGTTTTCCGCTACAAAGGCAGTAGGATTGCTTATGCTGTTCAGCAGATACCTCGTGAACTACACTTCGGTCGAAAGTGTGGAGGATATCAATGAGGATTGCGCGGAACTTTATTTCAACTACTTGATGGACAACCACAAGCGGCTCGGCATCAATCTGACCGATATCAAGCGGTCAATGCAGCTGATAGGAGATATTCTTGATGTCGAAGTCAATCATTACCTGAAAGACTTTTCTTTGTCGAATGTAACGCTTTGGATGAGCCAGGAGAAATAAACCTCACGTTTACCATACCCAAGCATTTTATTATTTGTTAGAATAATAATAAAATGCACCAGCTTGCCTAAAGGTGCCAGCATTTGTCGTCACGAATGCGCTTGAAAAGCACCGGCGTTAAAGCATCATGACGAAAGTTTCTGCGGCTGACGGCTCAGGCATCCCGCCTGAACGGCCGCCCGTCATTTCCTCGTGCCGACGCTTTAGACAAGCTGGGATTCCCTAAAATATCCAACGTTAAAAAGCTGTCGTATTTAAGGCGGCCTGAAATGCTTGGCTGAGGCGGTGAACGTTCCCTTGTCTGTTGAAGAAAGCTTAATTGAACTTTTAAAAGGAGCAGGATTGTTCTTTTTGCACCCGCTCTTCTATTTTATGATGATCATGAGCCTTGCTTACGGCTATGCCCGGATCAAACGTGAAAGAAAGACATTCCATACGCGTATTGAAGATATTTATGACGAGTTCAAGTTTACATATTCCAAGGGACTATTGGCAGGACTCGTGCTGTCCATTGTTTCGTTCGGCTTAGGGCTGTATCTCCCGGTGGGCATGCTGGTTTTAATAGCGGCGGTCAGCGTTGTCGCAGCTTTAACTTTCAGACAGAGTCTGCTGTCAGCGGCGTATACGCTTGGCGTTAGCATTGTCGCCGGTTTATGTATTGAATACACCGGTTTCGGAGTGCTTGACGCGTTTCTGCCGCAGCTGTCCCTCGCGAATTGGCCGGCTGCTGCCGTCCTGCTCGGACTTCTGTTGGTGGCGGAAGGAGTGCTTGTCTACAAAACGGCACATATCAAAACTTCCCCTGCAATCGTCATGAGCAGAAGAGGGCTCCCAATCGGACAGCAGATTGCGGGCAGAACCTGGCTTCTGCCGTTGTTCATTCTCATTCCGGGACATGCGATCGAATCATCGGTTCCGTGGTGGCCCGTTTTGTCATTTAACGGCGGCTTTGAGCTCCTGTGGATTCCGTATTTCATCGGCTTCGGGCAAAGGGTTCAAGGATCGCTTCCGATTGAAAGCATTAAAATTACAGCGAGGCGCATCAGCGTGCTTGGTATCATCATTCTGCTGATCGCGGCAGGAAGCGTATGGTGGACGCCGCTTGCCGCTCTTGCAGCCGCAGCAGCGATCGCAGGAAGAGCCTTTTTATCCTGGAAACAGCGGATGAACGACAATTCCGCCCCTTTCCATTTTTCAAAGAGAGACCAGGGGCTGATGGTCCTCGGGATTATTCCGAACACGCCGGCAGCCGGTCTCGGTCTCAAGATTGGCGAAATCATCACGAAGGTCAACGGGATTGAAGTGAAAAATGCTGCGGACTTCTACGAAGCGCTTCAGAAGAACCGGGCTTTCTTCAAACTTGAAGTCGTCGGTTTAAACAATGAAATTCGTTTTGAACAAAGAGCTTCATATGAAGGGGAGCATCATGAGCTCGGCATCATCTTTGTAAAAGAAGAGGATGCGGTGATGAAGCATGCCGAGGCAGCAGCCTCAGCGGAAACAGAATAATTGATTTTAAAAAAGCGCCGCTTTCAGGCGCTTTTGCTTTTGCCTTGTGCGAAACTTTTTGGTTGTCTTTTACAAAACGTTCCGCTAGGATGATGGATAGAACTGATTGAAGGAGAATGATTGATGAAAAAGGCTTTTCTCGCCGGAGCTTTCATTTGTTTGATTGCCGTATTGGTTTCGGCTGCGGCCGGAGATTGGACGTTGATTTTCAAAGTTTCAGGAGCCGCCGGCCTAGGCGCAATTCTGTTGTCTGCTTTATGTTCGGGCGTATTTGTCAGCGGTGACCGTTTCAGGGGAAATCACGATTCGGAAACGAAAGAGCACAGGGATTGGAACGGCAAGCTGGCAAACGCGCTCGCCATTTTTGCGATGCCGAACCTCCTGGCTGCCGGAATCTCGTTCTTTTTCGCCTTTTAACGTCTGATTCCGAATAACGCGGCATGATGATGGACAAAATGAATGAGTGTCCATGTTTGTCCGTTTCTTTGTTCTTTAATATAATCGAATAAGATCAAGAAACGTGAGGAGGGTTTTTGTGTTTACAAAAGCCGTTTTTGCACTGATATTTCCTTTCTTGCTTGTCTTGTTTTTTACAAGGGTGACCTATAACCATTACGTCGGGATTGCGCTCACTGCAGCGCTGTTGTTCGCTTCATATTTAAAAGGTTATACGGAAACCTTTTTTATTGTAGGACTTGATATCGCCTCGCTCGTGGCCGGTTCGCTCTATGTGGCGAAAAAGGTGGGCGAAAAGAAGGAAGACTCATAGAACCGTAAGGATGATTGCCGTGAAGCCCTGCTTTTGATGCCAAAAAGGAGGGGTTTTTTGATAGATCAGGAATGGCCGGCTTTTGTGGAAAAACACAAAAACCGAACTTTAGTTCGTATTTTTGCTTCGGGTGTGTTAAAATAATAAACAGGAAGATTTCGTAAAGAAACGGAGGCTTTTTTGTGAAAGACCGCTTTGAATTAGTCTCGAATTATCAGCCCCAGGGGGATCAGCCGAAAGCGATTGATCAGCTTGTCAAAGGAATTAATGAAGGCAGAAAGCATCAGACACTTTTAGGGGCAACCGGTACAGGAAAGACGTTTACGATGTCAAACGTGATTAAAGAAGTCAACAAACCGACTCTTGTGATCGCCCACAACAAAACGCTCGCCGGGCAGCTGTACAGCGAGTTTAAAGAATTTTTCCCCAACAACGCAGTCGAATATTTTGTCAGCTATTATGACTATTACCAGCCTGAGGCTTACGTGCCCCAGACTGATACATTTATCGAAAAAGATGCCAGCATTAACGATGAGATTGATAAATTAAGGCACTCTGCCACGTCTGCTCTTTTTGAACGCAAAGATGTCATCATTGTGGCGAGTGTCTCTTGTATTTACGGCTTGGGTTCTCCGGAGGAATACAGGGAACTGGTGCTTTCGCTCAGAACGGAAATGGAAATCGAGCGCAATGAGCTGCTCAGAAAGCTCGTTGACATCCAATATGCGCGGAATGATATCGACTTTCAGCGCGGAACATTCAGGGTGCGCGGCGATGTCGTCGAGATCTTTCCGGCTTCAAGGGATGAGCACTGCATCCGGGTTGAATTTTTCGGGGACGAAATCGAACGGATCAGAGAAGTGGATGCCCTGACAGGCGAAATTTTAGGGGAGAGGGAACACGTCGCGATCTTCCCGGCTTCCCACTTCGTCACACGCGAAGAAAAGATGAAGAAAGCGATCATAAACATTGAAGAGGAGCTGGAAGAGCGCCTCAAAGCGCTTCGTGAAGAAGGCAAGCTCCTTGAAGCGCAGCGTCTGGAGCAGCGAACGAGATACGATTTGGAAATGATGCGCGAAATGGGCTTTTGCTCGGGCATCGAAAACTATTCAAGACATTTGACGCTTCGTCCGGCAGGATCGACTCCATATACGCTGCTCGATTACTTTCCGGATGATTTCCTGCTGGTCATAGATGAGTCGCATGTCACCATGCCGCAGATCAGAGGAATGTACAACGGAGACCAGGCGAGAAAACAAGTTCTCGTCGATCACGGATTCAGGCTTCCTTCCGCTTTGGATAACCGTCCGCTCAGGTTTGAAGAGTTTGAAAAGCACATTCACAACATCGTGTATGTGTCGGCTACGCCGGGGCCTTATGAACTTGAGCATACGCCTGAAATGGTAGAGCAGATCATCCGACCGACAGGGCTGCTCGATCCGATCATTGAAGTGAGGCCGATTGAAGGGCAGATTGATGATCTGATCGGTGAAATCCAGCAGAGAATCGAGCGGAATGAACGCGTCCTCGTCACTACGCTGACGAAAAAAATGTCCGAGGATTTGACGGATTATCTGAAGGAAATCGGAATCAAGGTCACGTACCTCCATTCTGAGATTAAAACGCTGGAGCGAATCGAGATCATCCGCGATCTTCGTCTCGGCAAGCATGACGTTCTCGTCGGCATCAACCTGCTGAGGGAAGGACTCGATATTCCGGAGGTTTCACTTGTCGCCATCCTTGACGCAGACAAAGAAGGCTTTTTGCGTTCTGAGCGTTCGCTCATCCAAACGATCGGCCGCGCCGCCAGAAATGCCGAAGGCCGCGTAATCATGTATGCCGACAAAATCACCAACTCGATGGAAATCGCAATCAATGAAACGAAGCGCCGCCGCGAACAGCAGGAGGCCTATAATGAGAAACACGGCATTACGCCGAAAACGATCAACAAAAAGATCAGAGACGTCATCCGGGCAACTCATGCTGCTGAAGAACAGGAAGAATATCAAGTGAAAGAGGAGTCGAAGCTTTCGAAGATGACGAAGAAAGAGCGGGAAAAAGTGATCGCTCAAATGGAAAGCGACATGAAGGAAGCCGCAAAAGCGCTTGACTTTGAACGTGCCGCTGAGCTTCGCGACTTGCTCCTAGAGTTAAAATCGGAAGGATGAATAGAGAATGGCAACGAAACGAATTGAGGTGAAAGGTGCAAGGGCCCACAATCTGAAAAATATCGATGTCTCTATTCCGAGGGATCAGCTTGTCGTGCTGACAGGTCTTTCGGGATCAGGGAAATCATCCCTTGCGTTCGATACGATATATGCAGAAGGGCAACGGCGCTATGTCGAGTCTCTCTCCGCATATGCCCGCCAGTTTTTAGGACAGATGGACAAACCCGACGTCGATGCGATCGAAGGCCTGTCGCCGGCGATCAGCATCGATCAGAAAACAACGAGCCGGAACCCCCGATCGACAGTCGGAACGGTGACGGAAATCTATGATTATCTCCGGCTGCTGTTTGCCAGAATCGGAAAGCCGGTTTGCCCGGTTCACGGCATTGAAATTACCTCGCAAACGATCGAACAGATGACGGACAGAATTTTGGAATATCCCGAGCGCACGAAGCTCCAGGTGCTCGCGCCAATCGTCTCTGGAAGAAAAGGTTCGCATGTGAAAGTGCTCGATCAAATCAGAAAGCAAGGCTATGTAAGAGTCCGGATCGACGGCGAAATGAACGACCTTTCAGAGGACATCGAGCTCGAAAAGAATAAAAAGCATTCGATCGAAGTCGTCGTCGACCGCATCGTCATAAAAGAAGGCGTAACCGCCCGTCTCACAGACTCGCTCGAAACGGCGCTCCGCCTCGGCGAAGGCCGGGTGATCATCGATGTGATCGGACAGGAAGAGCTGCTTTTCAGCGAACATCATGCCTGCCCGCACTGCGGTTTTTCAATCGGTGAACTGGAGCCGAGAATGTTCTCTTTCAACAGCCCGTTCGGCGCGTGTCCGAGCTGCGACGGCCTCGGGTCCAAGCTGGAAGTCGATGTAGAGCTCGTCATTCCAAACGATGAGCTGTCGTTAAAGGAGAATGCGATTGCACCTTGGGAACCGCAGAGCTCCCAATACTATCCGAAGCTGCTTGAAGCGGTATGCAGCCACTATGGAATCGATATGGATGTTCCGGTCAGAGAGCTGCCGAAGCATCACCTTGAAAAAATCCTCTACGGCAGCGGAGGCGAGCAGATTTATTTCAAATATGAAAACGACTTCGGACAAGTCCGGGAAAACTACATTGAGTTCGAAGGCGTCATCCGCAATATCGAAAGGCGCTATAAAGAAACCAGCTCGGATTACGTTCGTGAACTGATGGAAAAATATATGGCCAATCAGCCGTGCCCTTCATGCAAAGGCTACCGTCTGAAAAAGGAATCCCTTGCCGTGCTGATAAACGGCCTTCACATCGGTAAGATAACCGAAATGTCGGTTTCTAACGCCCTTCAATTTTTCCGTGAACTTGAACTTTCGGAAAAAGACATGAAGATCGCCAACCTCATTTTACGGGAGATTGAAGAGCGGCTCGGATTTTTGAATAATGTCGGGCTTGACTATTTGACGCTCAGCCGCGCAGCCGGTACTCTGTCGGGGGGAGAAGCGCAGCGGATCAGGCTTGCAACGCAAATTGGCTCAAGGCTGACCGGTGTCCTCTATATCCTTGATGAGCCGTCAATCGGTCTTCATCAGCGCGATAACGACCGTCTGATTGAGACGCTCAAAAATATGAGGGATATCGGAAACACATTGATCGTGGTCGAGCATGATGAAGATACGATGCTTGCTGCCGATTATTTAATCGATATCGGACCCGGCGCGGGCGTACACGGGGGAGAAGTGATCTCCGCCGGAACACCGGAAGAAGTGATGAACGATGATCAATCGTTGACAGGGCAGTACCTCTCAGGGAAAAAATTCATTCCTCTTCCTGCCGAGAGAAGGAAGCCTGACAACCGTTTTATCGAGGTAAAAGGAGCAAAGGAAAACAACTTGAAAAATGTTTCCGTGAAGTTTCCGCTCGGCGTGTTCACAGCTGTTACCGGAGTATCGGGATCAGGGAAAAGCACGCTCGTCAATGAAATTCTCCACAAAACGCTGGCTCAGAAACTGCATCGGGCGAAGGCAAAACCGGGAGAGTTCAAAGAAATAAAAGGCATCGAGCACCTCGATAAAGTGATCGACATCGACCAGTCTCCGATCGGCCGGACGCCGAGGTCAAACCCGGCCACATATACCGGTGTGTTCGATGATATCCGCGACGTGTTTGCCCAGACGAATGAAGCGAAAGTCAGAGGATACAAGAAAGGGCGCTTCAGCTTTAACGTCAAAGGCGGACGCTGTGAGGCCTGCAAAGGCGACGGAATTATCAAAATCGAAATGCACTTCCTGCCCGATGTATATGTTCCTTGTGAGGTTTGCCATGGTAAGAGATACAACCGTGAAACGCTTCAAGTCACGTACAAAGGTAAAAATATTTCTGACGTGCTTGAGATGACGGTCGAGAATGCCGTTCAATTTTTTGAGAACATCCCGAAAATCAAGCGCAAGCTGCAGACCCTCTATGATGTCGGTCTTGGCTATATTACGCTCGGACAGCCGGCTACAACGCTTTCCGGGGGAGAAGCGCAGCGGGTCAAATTGGCATCTGAACTTCATCGCCGTTCAACGGGAAGATCCCTTTATATTTTGGACGAGCCGACGACAGGACTGCATGTCGATGATATCGCAAGGCTTCTGGCCGTTCTTCAGCGCCTGGTCGATAACGGAGATACAGTGCTTGTGATCGAACACAATCTCGATATTATAAAAGCAGCTGATTATTTGATCGACTTGGGTCCTGAAGGCGGAGACGGCGGTGGGATGATCGTGGCTGCAGGACCTCCCGAAGAAGTCATGAAAGTCGAAGGGTCATATACCGGCCGCTATTTAAAACCGATCATTGAACGCGACAAAAACAGAATGAAGAAGCGGCTTCAAGAAAAAGAAGCTGTCAAACCGTAAAAAACATGCTGCCGATGTCACATCGGCAGCTTTTTCAATGGCCGAATGATCAGCGGCAAGCTTCGTTCAAAAGATTTTCATTGCTCTTTTACTCAATAGCTGTTATAACGTAAAAAAACAAACAATAAAGGGGGATGGGGTGATGAAGATCGATCGCATGGATCATCTGGTCCTGACGGTAAAAGACATTGATGCGACATGTGAATTTTACAGCCGTGTGCTGGGGATGGACGCGGTCACTTTTCAAGAAGGAAGAAAAGCGCTGGCATTCGGCAGGCAAAAAATAAACCTCCACGAAGCCGGAAAAGAATTTGAGCCGAAAGCACAGCACCCGGTGCCCGGATCCCTAGACCTGTGTTTCATCACAAATACAGGCATTGATGATGTGATTCGTCATTTGGAGGGGCTGTCCATTAAGATTGAAGAAGGCCCCGCAGAGCGTACGGGCGCTGAAGGGCCGATTATTTCGGTTTATATCAGAGATCCCGACGGAAATCTGCTTGAAATATCAAACGAACTTCGCCAGAACGATTAACGTTCAGTCCGGCTGATGTGTTTGGTCGCTTCAATCATACTGTTTAAAATGTGAGTGCTGCTGCTGTTCAGCAGAACCTTTAAATAGCGGATTTCGCTGGAAAGCGGAGGAGCGGAATTGATCGCTTCCAATCGGTTCACGATCTCCTGATTCATCCTTTTTTGTTCCTGAATCAGACTAAGAAGCTGGGAGGCGGATGAGGCGTATACTTCCGATTTCTGTTTCATAACGCTCGCTCCTTTTCATTGGCTTTGCCACATATTTTAAAGGGTTATAAAAAAAGAATCTATTCATAAAATCTAAAAAAATCAATTCGCGAAGTTTGACGCACGCCGATCGAATGAAAATGAAAC
Organism: Bacillus haynesii; assembly: GCF_014042035.1. Classification (NCBI taxonomy): domain Bacteria; kingdom Bacillati; phylum Bacillota; class Bacilli; order Caryophanales; family Bacillaceae; genus Bacillus; species Bacillus haynesii. The sequence goes on from NZ_CP059494.1 coordinate 3,676,111, forward strand.
CTAAAGGCCATGATACACGTAAACTGAGTATAAGGTCACTGTACATTAGACTTACAAGAACGGTTTACATCGATAAGGAGTGTTACGTATGACGAGAAACAACGCGCTGATTTCAGCAATTTGTTATTTTAGTGTTTTTTTTGCCCCGCTTATTTTGCCAATCGCTGCGTATTTTATAACAGATGATCAAGAAACAAAAAAGCATGCGATGCGTTCGCTTATTTCGCATATTATTCCGTTTATAAGCGTAGTCATATTGGCAGCAGGCGCGATCAGCGGTACGCTTATCTTTAATGATGGCGGTTATTTGGCGGTCATTTTCATGATCGGAGGTTTCGTTTTTTTCGGGATCATCAGTTTGATTATTGTGGTCTGGAACGTTGTTCAAGGGATTAAAATGCTGACTCAGGCCTAAAAGAAGGAGAACGGGGGAGCTTTTCATGAAACAGGAGAAAGAGCGAATTTTAAAATTGGTCGAGGAAGGAAAGCTGTCTGCGAAAGAGGCGCTGATCCTGATCGAAAAACTTGAAGAAGACTACAGGGAAACCGAGAGCAAGGTGACAGCTCTGTCTGAGGATGTCATTGATTCGGAGGACTTCTACAGCGAAAAGAAAAAAGAACCGAAGCCTTCGATCGGTTCCAAACTGTTCGAATGGATTGATACCGCTGTAAAAAAAGTAAAAGAAGCAGACTTGGATTTGAACTTCGGGCATTCGTTCGATGTCCAGCATATATTCCAGTTCAAAGACACCGATTTTTCGACTCTTGATATTCAGCTTGCCAACGGCAGCGTCAACCTTGTACCATGGAGCGATTCCGACATCAGAGTCGAATGCCAGGCAAAAGTGTACCGGGCCGAAAATCAGGATGAAGCAAGGCAGGCTTTTCTCCAGCATATCGACTGCGGTGTGGAAGGCGATAAGTTCACGATCCGTACGGAGAAAAAAACAATGAAGACCAACCTTACCGTCTATATACCGGACAAAGAGTACGGCAAAATCCGCTTTAAGCTGTTTAACGGCCCGGTCAGAGGGGAACATTTAAACGTAAAAGAGCTGTCCGCCAAAACGACGAACGGTGTGCTGTCGTTCTCTGCTCTCACGGCAGGAAAAGCTTCATTGGAAACTGCGAATGGACAAATCAAACTCACCGACCATACTTGCGGAGAGATTGAAGCGGAAACCATCAATGGATTGATCGATCTTAAAGGTTCATGCGAGGCGCTTGACCTGCAGAGCTTTAACGGCAATATCGCTGCAACAGTCAAAAATTCGCACTGCCGGACGGCATATGTGAAAACAACGACGGGAAGCGTAGAGTTGAATGTTCCCCGGGACTGCGCTGTAACAGCGGAGCTGAAAAGCAATCTCGGTTCTCTGTCTCATGATCTGTCAGATGCGGAAATTTTAAAAGAAAAAAACGAGACAATCCAGAAAGAAATGTATCTAAAAGCAAATCAAAATCATGATTATAGCATGACCGTGTTTTTGGAATCGAAGACAGGATCGATCCATTTAAATCATACACAGGAGTGATACAATGAAAAGGCTATTTCGATCCGAAACAGACAGAAAGATTGCCGGGGTCGTCGGGGGTCTTGCTGAATATTTAAATATGGATGCGTCATTGCTGAGAATCATTACGGTTCTATTATTTATATTTTCGACCGGATTTCCCGTCCTGCTGATATATATAGTCTGGGTATTCCTAGTACCGAATGAAGGGGAAGTCGACAGATGATACGATGGATCATAAACGTTCTTGTCAATGCCTTATTATTAATCGTCATTGCCGGTTACTTTGATGCGGTTCACGTCAGAAGCATCGGGGCAGCCATTACGGCAAGCTTGATTTTATCCATCTTAAATATGTTTGTGAAGCCGGTGCTGGTGATTTTGACGCTGCCTGTCACAGTGATTACGTTAGGTTTATTTTTGTTTATCATCAATGCGATCACTCTTTATATGACGGCATCCATTATGGGGGACAGTTTTGACCTGGACGGCTTTGGGACAGCCATTTTTGCGTCGATTGTCCTGTCGGTTTTCCACTTGCTCATTCAAAAAGCAATTATCGAACCGATGTCCAAAAAATAAGCTGAAGTCTGATGAATCATCAGGCTTCTTTTTTTTTGTCCGAATGTCTCTTTCATAAAAATGATCTGTAAAGGCAAAATACGAAAGGGAGGTAGACGATGAAAAAGTACAGAAATCGCCAAACCCTTTTGTTGTTGGCCGCAGTTTTACTTTTTGCCTTGCAGATGCCGCTTTCGTCCGCATCGGGAAAAGAACATATTCAGCCTCGTTCACCGGTCATCAGTCATACTCCTGTTGAACAGGTGAAAAAAGGAGACGACTTATATTTTTCCGCGCATGCTGCGGCCGCCGACACGGTCATTCTGTATTACAAGCAGCATGCCGAATTGCCGTATCGGGCGATTCCGATGGAAGTAGAGCCGGGCAAACAGAACGGCTATATTGCCAAATTGGAAAGCGAATCCATAGCATCCGACAAAGTCCAGTATTACATTGAAGCTCAAGCCGGTGATTTCTCTGTGAAGACCGATGTGTATACTGTCGCCCTGAAAGGCATGCGTACGGATACACAAAAGCTTCCGGAGCTGCTGATCACGGAAATGGTTGTCGACACGTCAAACACCGGTGCAAAAGACGGCTATGAATTTATTGAAGTTTATAACAATACCAATAAAGCTGTTCATCTGAACAGCTACAAAATCAAATACAGACATCCCGAAAAGGGCAAGGAATCAGATGCCATCTGGCCTTTTGAACACGATGATGTGACGATTCCTTCCGGCCAAACACACGTGTTTTGGGTAAAAAACCGCTCAAACGGGCATTTGACAGAAGAGGATTTCAATCAGCATTACGGTGTTCACCTTCGTAAAGGGAAATCGCTATCTGTTCTCAAAGGGAGCGGCATGGCGAATACCGGGCCGAGGGAAGTGATCATCTGCACAAACAGCGGGGAAGAGGTCGCATCCGCCCGTTATCAAAGCGAGCAGGATAAAACAGATGTCGCTAAAAATAAAGCGCTTCTTTATCGATATCCGCTGGACGGAACGAAGCATATGAAAATCATATCGGCCGGGGAAGAAAAACCGTCGCCTGGTTCGCTTCTGAAGGCGCAGGTTCCTTCACAGACGGTGACGGTTATGCCGGATAGAGAAAAACCGGAGATCCATGATATGACGGATCATCAAGCGGTAAAACCAGGTGAAACGATCCAGCTCTTAGCCGATATGAAAGACAATCGGCAAGTGAAACAGGCGCAGTTTTTCTACCGCATGAATGATGATGAGCCGTTTACTGAAGTCCGTGTTGAAAAAAGCCGCAATGACGGCCTGTACCGCCACAATATCTATTTTGCCGAACTCATTGGCAAAGAAAAAGTGGAGTACTATATGCGGGCAGGTGATGGATCAAATGTTACGGCGACTGAAAAGAAAACGATACCGCTCGAACAGCGCATTTTGAAGGGACTCAGGCTGAATGTAAGCGAAGGCGGAACCGTTTCCGGAAAAATGCTGCTGAAAGCCACATCAGAAAAGCCGCCTTCTGAAACGACAATTCGTATTGACGGGATTGAACAAAAGGAAGGTGAACCGGCGCTTGAAAAAAAAGCCTACTTTGCTTTCGATGTCAATCAAACGAATCTGTATTTTAAAAATGCTGTAACGATCGGCAAGAGGATTCAAAAAGTTTTTGACGATTCGCGCCGCCGGTATGCGACAATCACGGTCCCGGTTTCTCCGGAGGAATTTAAAAAAGGAAAGCCGTTTGCGATTAAAGTTCGTTCAGGCACGAAATCAACACCATTTGAACAAACTGCAGAAGAAAACAGGGATGATTTTGTCCTCAAGAATCCCCGCCTCATACTAGCGGATGGGACCATCATCCGCGATGAGCGGTACGACGATCCGAAAGCCGAGCTTCCGGCCGGTGACGGCCCTGGAGCACATGAATGGTATGAATTCCATTTTTCGATTCCGGAAGCCAAGTTGGCATCGCTCGCCAGTCAATGGCATACACGCGCCTGGGATGAAGGGCAGCACATCGTTGAAGCGGAGAATGGCGAAGAAAGGCTCATCCGCAGGGTGACGGTCGATAACACAGGTCCTGAGATCAAGACGTCATTAGAAGACGGCAGGACATATAAAGGGTCGTTTGAGATCAATGCGGCCGCACACGATAAATGGAGCGGGATGAAAAGCATAAAAGCCTTTCTTGACGGCAAAAAGATTGCGCTTCCCTATCTCGTATCTTCTGCCGGCCTGGATGCGGGAAAGCACGAGTTGAAAATAAAAGCGGAGGACAGCGCCGGCAACCTGTCAATCGTGAAAAAGGCATTTTATATTAAAGAGGAAAAGCCGGACAAGCCCGCCCGGGTCAAAAATGCACCCGGCAGCACACATGCTAAGCTGGCTGTCCGCGTCAAGGACCCGACAAAAGATAAGATGAAAGTGTCATTTCATCAGGGATTTCAGTACACAGTAAAAGACGAAGAGCATGTTGATGTGTCAGCGAACGAAAGCGGGACGGAACCTCCGCAAAGCTTTGCGGTCAGGGGGGAAAAGGCGCTGACAAAAGAAGAGCGCAGCGGCATGTCCGCACTTGACGGTAAAGGTTTTGAAACCTCGTCAACAACAAAGTTTCCGTACCATCGCTTTGATGTAAAAGTGGATGAAAATACGGGGCCGAACGACAAGGTGGAAGTGCTGTGGCGCGGGAGTTCACTCCCCGGCAGAAAAGTCTCCATGTTCGCCTGGAATTGGACCAGCAAGAGATGGGAGACGCTGACATACCATGTTGCAAAGGATGACAAACCTTTTACCCTCAAAGGAAGCATCAAAGCTGCCGATTATATTCGCCAATCCAAGGCGAGCATCATCATTCAGGATCAAATTCAGCTTTCGCAAAATGACTATACATTTGTGTGGATGTCTGATACGCAATATTATTCGGAAAGCTATCCGCACATTTTTGAACGTCAAGTCAAGTGGATCGCAGAACAAAAGGACAAGCTGAACATTCAGTACGTCTTTCATACGGGGGATCTTGTGGATGAAGCGGATCAGCCGCTGCAATGGAAGCGCGCCGACCAGTTCATGAAAGTTCTCGACGACAATCAAGTTCCATACGGCGTGCTGGCGGGCAATCACGATGTCAGCCATAAAGACCGCTCTTATTTGAAATTCGGCAAGTACTTCGGGGAAAGACGCTTTAAACAAAAACCGCATTACGGCGGGTCTTATCAGAATAACAAAGGCCATTACGACCTCATTTCCAGCGGGGGCAACGACTATATCATGGTGTCGATGGGGTGGGGAATCGGAAAAAAAGAACTGCAGTGGATAGATGATGTTCTGAAACGCCATCCCGACCGAAAAGCGATTTTGTCATTTCACGAGTTTTTGCTTGTCAGCGGAACCAGAAGTCCAATCGGGGAGAAAATATTTGAACAGATCATCAAGCGGAATCCGAATGTGATCGCCGTGTTAAGCGGTCACTATCACAGCTCAAACTTAAAAATCGACAAGCTTGATGATGACGGGGACGGCAAAGCGGATCGCAAGGTTTATCAAATGCTTGCCGACTATCAGGGCGGTCCTGAAGGAGGCCAAGGTTATTTACGAATTCTCCATGCGGATCCGAAGCATGACACGATCCATGTCAAAACGTATTCGCCATATCTTGACGACTATAATTTTTATGATCCGCACCAATTCGGCCCGAAAGACGAGTTCAACATCAAAACGGATCTGAAACCGCGGAAGAAAAAGGTTAAAACCGATTATTTTGAGCTGAATGTCTTTTCAAACAAGGAGATTGGAAAAGCGAAAACGGTGAAAAGCGGAAAGACAGCTTCAGTGATATGGAAGGATTTACAGCCGAATACAACCTATTTCTGGTATGCCGCAGCTTCTGATCAATACGGCGGCAAAAGCAGGTCTCAGATGTGGAAATTGACGACAAAAGATGACGGCATGAAATCCTTTTTAATAGATCAAACAGCCGGGGCGGGCTCAGCCCGGCGGCAATTGTCGGGGAGCCTCCCGCCGGCCGGCATGATTTTAAAGCAAGGGACACTTGAGCCGTCATCTGAAAAAAACATCCCAATTGTTGAAATCGGCTTTTGGCTGGCGGCAGTTTTCATTTGCGAACGTAAAAAGCATTTGTTTTCCTAAGGGGAGCAAATGCTTTTTAGTTTGTCACGTCTTTTTCCAGACGGGTTGCCGTGTCGGTTTGTTTTTTTCTATAAAGCGATAAAACGCTGACAGAAGCGATGACGGCAAGTGAAAGGACGGCGGCAGTAAAGTAGAGGTTGAAAAACCCCGCTCCCACACTTTCATGGATCGCTTCGCTTATGATATCTTTCACTTTCGGGTCGGGAATTTGGCTGAGTGATTCGTTCAGACGCGATACGTCCGTCTCACCGCCTGTAAACCCCTTGATTGGCATCCCTGCATCATTCAGCTTATGTTTGATAAGTGTGCCGATATTTTCATAGCCGGCCGTTATATATCCTGCATACAGTGCGGGCGCCAAGGTCATCCCCATCTGCCTGACGAGTGATAATGTACCGAGGGCTGTCCCGTAATCCTGTTTTGCTGTCTCGGATACAAGCATATTTAACGGCGCGCCTAACAGAAAACCAAAACCGACCCCTGCGATGATGCTTGCCAAAACAAATTCCCACTTCTCTGTCACCCAGACGGATAAGAGTAAAAACCCGGCGAACGAAATGACTCCCGAGAGCCATGCCGCCTTTACCGGTCCTTTTCGGTCGGCGATGATTCCGCCGAGCCCCGCTCCTATCCCTGAAGCCAGTGCCAGAGGCGTCATCCAGTACCCCGCTTTTTCAGGAGCGACATGCAAATATTGTTCCGCATATGCAGGAATAAAAATAACAGCTGCCAAGAGTCCGCCGGATAAAAATCCGATAAAAAGCGTCCATTGAAACACCTTGTTTTTTAATAAGCTGTAGGCAAGTATCGGGTCGCCGCCCTTCAGCTCTATGCGTTTTTCGTAAAAAATGAGTCCCGCAAAAAGCGCGCAGCCGATCAGAAGAAAAAAGTAAACCTTTGGATCGGACAGGACGGCAGACAGGTTCTGTCCATTAATATTTGTTATTCCGTACATGACAGCTAAAATCGCAAGAGACAACAGCACTGTTCCGGCCAGATCGAGCGGCTTCTGTGTTCCGCCTTTTGTTTCCTTCATCAATGGAACGCTGAGGATGATCAGCGCTGCGGCAATCGGAAGGTTGATCAAAAACAGCCAGTGCCAGCTTCCCGTCATATCTAAAATAAAGCTGCCGATATTCGGACCGAGCACTGCCGCGATTCCGTTCATCGCACCTAAAAGCCCCAGAGCGGTTCCCTGTTTTTCTTTAGGTAGCGCAGTGAGAATATGCGAGCTTCCGATAATAAAAATTCCGCCGCCGCCAAGCGATTGAATCAGCCTTGCCAATAAGAACATCGGGAAGTTTTGGCTCAATGCAACCAGCAGCGAACCGATGCCAAACAGCAAGACCTCGATAATAAACAGCTTTTTGCGCCCGTACCGGTCAGACAGCTTTCCGACGATCGGAACGCTCACTGCCAAACCGAGCGTATAAAGCGTGATGCCCCATGCTCCCCATGAGGGGGATACTTGAAAGGAATCGTTGATTGTTGTCAGTGCGGCTGAAATGATGCCGTTGTCTAAAGCAGCCATAAACACGCCGATCGTAAACAATAATACGGCCCACTTTTGGTTCACACCATTTATCCTCCTTTTTCATTAACTTAAAATAAATAATTCACTTTGAATGAACTATTTTAATCATCCATAAAAAAACACGTTTTGTCAAAAGAAATTTTTCAACAAAAAAAGCTGCGCCGGTTTCCGGGCAGCTTGTCTATTCATCGTCAGCTTTTAACGCTTTTTCAAGAATTGTAAGGCCTTCATTCACTTTGATTTTTTCCTGTTCATTCAGCTTCAGCAGCGCTTTTTTGAGCTTTTCGTGCCCTTTTTTGTAAAGGCTTCGAAAAATCCCCTTCGCATCTTCGGTTAATTCAACAACAATCGTTCGCCGGTCTTGCTCTGAATGTGTTCTTTTGATGAAGTTCGCCTGTTCAAGGCGGCTGAGCAGTCCGGTCATATTCGAAAGGGAAGCTCCCATTTTTTCGGCAATTTCGGAGACTTTCAATGTGCCGTGGTTGTTCAGAAGCATTAAAACCTTCATTTGCGGCATGCTGAGATCGAGCTTCATCCATTCGGAGACATCCCCCAAGCCGGCAGCGGTCAGCACTTTCATATAAAGAACCCATGTCTCTTTCTCTTCCGGGGTCAAAATGTCTTCGTTCAGCACGGTTGTATCATGAATATTGTATTTCAACGGTTCTTCACTTCCTTTTCACGTTCCTCTTTACATACTACTGATTTTTCGCTTTGAAAGAAAGCACTTCATCGAAGTGTCAAGGCGCCATTTTCAAAAAATGTTTTAGGTTCATTTTGAAAGTGATAGAATAAAGCTGAATGTCTAGTTCTTCATCTGAGAAGAGGAGGGTGCATCAATCGTGCCGAAAGTTCGAACAAAAGATGTGATGGATAAATTTAAGCTTGAGCTCATCAGCGGAGAAGAAGGGATCAACCGCCCGATTACGATGAGCGATTTATCAAGACCGGGCCTTGAAATGGCTGGTTATTTTACATACTACCCTAAAGAGAGGGTTCAGCTGCTGGGGAAGACCGAGATTACCTTTTTTGAAAAGCTTCCAGAGGAAGAAAAAAAGCAGCGGATGCTGTCGTTATGCACGGAAATTACACCGGCGATCATCCTTTCCCGTGATTTGCCGATTCCGCCTGAACTCGTGGAGGCTTCCGAAGAAAACGGCGTGCCTGTGCTTCGTTCCCCGTTGAAGACGACGCGCCTGACGAGCCGTCTGACAAATTTTCTTGAAAGCCAGCTGGCTCCGACAACTGCGATTCACGGCGTCCTCGTGGACGTTTACGGCGTCGGGGTGCTGATTATCGGAAAGAGCGGCGTTGGAAAAAGCGAAACGGCTTTGGAGCTTGTCAAAAGAGGCCATCGTCTTGTGGCTGATGACTGCGTTGAGATCAGACAGGAAGACCAGGATACATTGATCGGAAGCGCGCCTGAATTAATTGAGCATCTCCTGGAAATCAGAGGTCTTGGCATTATCAATGTCATGACGTTATTTGGCGCGGGGGCGGTCAGAAGCTTTAAGCGGATTACCCTTGTGATGAGCCTGGAGCTTTGGGAGCAAGGAAAGCAGTATGACCGCTTAGGGCTTGAAGAAGACACAATGAAAATTATTGATACAGACGTTCCGAAGCTGACAATTCCGGTTCGTCCGGGAAGAAATCTTGCCGTCATTATCGAAGTAGCCGCAATGAACTTCAGACTGAAGAGAATGGGGCTGAATGCCGCGGAGCAATTTACTCATAAGCTTGCGGATGTGATTGAAGATGGTGAGCTTGAAGAATAGGAGTTGACAATATGAATGAAACGATTGAACCTTTAAATCCGATTGCTTTTCACCTGGGGCCGATCGCTGTCCATTGGTACGGCATTATCATCGGCCTTGGCGCTTTGCTGGGCTTGTGGCTGGCGGTCAGGGAAGGCGAACGGAGGGGACTGCATAAGGACACCTTTGTCGATTTGGTGCTTTTTGCGATCCCGATTGCGATTTTATGTGCAAGGGCATACTATGTCATTTTTCAATGGGGTTATTACAGTGAACATCCGGACCAGATTATTCAAATATGGAACGGCGGCCTTGCGATCCACGGCGGACTGATCGGCGCCGTGCTGACGGGTATCATTTATGCGAAGGTCAAAGGGCTTTCGTTTTGGAAGCTGGCTGATATCGCTGCTCCAAGCATCCTGCTGGGTCAGGCGATCGGCCGCTGGGGAAACTTTATGAACCAGGAAGCGCACGGTGAGGCGGTGTCAAGAGCGTTTTTAGAAAACCTCCACCTGCCTGATTTTATCATTAATCAAATGTATATTGACGGACAGTACTACCAGCCTACCTTTTTGTATGAATCACTGTGGAGCTTCACGGGAGTCGTCGTTCTGCTTCTTTTAAGAAAAGCGAATTTAAAGAGAGGCGAGCTGTTCTTAATCTACGTCATTTGGTATTCGATGGGACGCTACTTTATCGAAGGGCTAAGAACTGACAGCCTGATGCTGACGGAGAACCTTCGCATCGCACAGGTTATTTCGATCGTACTGATCCTCTGTGCGGCTGCGCTGATAGCCTACAGACGTTTCAAAGGCAGAGAGATTAAACGTTATCAGGAGATGTAGCGATTTTACAAAGGGGAGACAGCAATGAAGGGAACTTTAAAAGCCGGTGCTGTAGCGGGGCTGAAAACGACGTGGACGCTCGGAAAAGTGATTTTTCCTGTCACGCTGATTGTCAGCCTGCTGCAGCATACACCGGTGATGGACTGGTTGATCAAGCTGATCACGCCGGCGATGGGAATTTTCGGGTTATCAGGGGAAGCGGCGATACCGCTTGTGCTCGGCAACATGCTGAACTTGTATGCCGGAATTGCAGGGATTTTAACGCTTGATCTGTCGGTTAAAGAAGTGTTTATTTTAGCGGTGATGCTGTCGTTTTGCCACAATTTAATTATCGAATCGACCGTTGCTTCAAGGGTCGGAATTAAAATATGGCTTATTTTACTGGTGCGCATCGGTCTCGCTGTTTTTTCGGCCATTATCATCAATCTTGTCTGGCATGGCGGGCAGGATGCGGCCAAATACGGCTTGATCTCAGCGAAAAGCGCTGCGCCTTCCGGCTGGTTTGAAATTGCGCTTGAAGCCGTGACCAAGGCGGGTCTTGGTGTCCTTCAGCTTGCAGCCATCGTGATACCGCTGATGATCATCATTCAATATATGAGAGACCTCGGCTGGCTGAATACTTTTTCAAGGTGGTTTGCACCGCTGACGAGAATGCTCGGAATGAAAGAGAACACTTCAATGACGATGGTTGCCGGGCTGACGATCGGCCTTGCATACGGGGCCGGTGTTATGATCAAAGCGGTCGAAGAAGACGGCGTCAGCAAAAGGGATGTAACGCTTGCTTTTATTTTTCTCGTCGCCTGCCACGCGGTTGTTGAAGACACACTCGTATTTATCCCGCTCGGCATTCCGGTCTGGCCTCTTTTGTTGATCAGGCTTATAACCGCGATTCTGCTGACGATCGCGATATCGCGCATCTGGAGAAAGCCGGGTTATTCCGTTCGCAGAAAGGAAGCTTTGTATGAAAGTTAATACGGTTTTATTTGATTTGGATGGAACGCTCATCAATACAAATGAGCTGATTATCGCCTCATTTTTGCACACGCTCGATCATTATGCACCGGGACGCTATAAACGGGAGGATGTCCTTGCTTTCATCGGACCTTCCCTTTATGAAACGTTCTCAAGCATTCAAAAGGATAAGGCTGAAGAAATGATCACCATGTACCGGACATTTAATCATCAGATGCATGATGAACTGGTAACCGAGTATGAGACGGTTTACGAGACGCTTGAACGCCTTGCGGAAGAAGGGTATAAGCTCGGCATCGTCACGACAAAGCTGCGGGACACCGTCATCATGGGGCTTAAACTGACGGGGCTTGATGCCTTTTTCGAGACGGTTGTGACGCTGGATGACGTCGAGCGGCCGAAGCCTGATCCCGAGCCTGTTTTGCTTGCCCTTTCCAAGCTTGGCAGCCGTCCGGAAGAAGCCATCATGATCGGTGATAATTACCACGATATTTTAGCCGGGAGGAATGCCGGAACGAAAACAGCAGGCGTTGCATGGACGATTAAAGGAGAAGAAAGCCTGGCCAAACACGAGCCTGATTTTATGCTTCAGCAAATGAGCGATCTCCTTCACATTCTTGGAGTGGAGAAAGTTTGAGAAAGACGAAGCGCTACCCGGTGTCCGGCGCTAATTCCTTATGGCACATCTATCAGACTGTTCCGTTTTTTAAAGTGGTCAAAAACTTTATCATCATTCAGGCGGCGCGCTATACGCCGTTTCTTGGAATGAAAAACTGGATGTACCGGACGTTTTTGCGGATGAAAATCGGAGAGAAATGTTCATTTGCTTTAATGGTCATGCCGGATATCATGTTTCCTGAAAAAATCTCAGTCGGGCGAAACACCGTGATCGGCTATAATACGACCATTTTGGCGCACGAGTATTTAATAAAAGAATATCGGCTCGGCGAGGTTATCATCGGCGATGAAGTCATGATCGGAGCCAATACGACGATCCTTCCAGGCGTCGAAATCGGAGACGGCGCAGTCATTTCTGCCGGTACGCTCGTTCATAAAGATGTGCCTCCGGGCGCTTTTGTCGGCGGCAATCCGATGCAGCTGATCTATACAAAAGAAGAAATGGAAAAAAGATTGGAGCCCCCCGCTAAATAAAGAGCGGGGGCTTTTATTTGCAATCAGCGTTAAAATTCATGATTGTTCCTTTCCGTAATATGCTTCACACCGATCCATTTCTTTCCGACTTTTGAGTACCTTGTATTTGTCATCGTAACGGAACTTGTACTGCTGTCGGTTCTGAAGATGGCCTCTTTCATGTTTGTAATCGTACAGTTATCAATATTGACCACGGCTTTAAATGTCGAGCCTCCGAGCTGGCGAATGAATTTACCTCCTTGATCGGCAGTGAAATTTTTCACGGTAAATGTGCTCGCTTTATTAATTTGAAAGATTTTGTCCGCGGCAAGCCGGGCCGATCCTCCGTTAATCGTGACACTTCCTTCGCTTTTGACAGTCAAGGCATCTTCGCCGACATCTTCCCAAACAACATTGTTTATGGAGGCGTTTCCATAAGTGTGAACACCATCAGCAGCAGGAGCGCCTAGCACGACATTTTTGAGCGTTGCACCATCCTCCACTTTGAAAATCGGTTTTTGATCTTCGCGCTGGCTGCCGTCCCCCAGCTCCGGACCTGCAATCAGCCGCTTGCCTTTTCCGTCATACGTTTGGCCTTTCCCGACTACGATCGTTTTGTGAACGACCTCGGCGGCCAAAGCTTTTTCAGGCAGAGCCTGTCCAAACCCGCATACGAGCAAACCAGACAAAATAATTGTACCTGCTAATCTCTTCATCATTTCCATCCTCCTCAAGAAATATTTTTGATACAGATGTTTGTCTCCCTTAGATGAAAATAATTTCTGGTCCTTTTGCAATAAGATGAGACACCTATTTCGGTACTATCATATATGCGAGTTTGCTGAATGTAAACAAATAATTTGAATATTATGAAAAAACAGTAAATTAAACACACGCGATAATGTTATTTTCTGTATGTTGGATTTGTCAAAAGGGTAAAGCGGCTTATTTTATTGAGGGTTGAAAGAACTAAAAAAAGGCAGGGATTAATCTGCCTTTTTAGGCGGCGATCACGATCGCCTGACTGCCCATCTGTTTCCATGATTTCTCGAAATTTTCTCTGTCTGTTTTTCTGTTTTTATATCCGTACGGATCATTCAAATAAACGTAATCCTCATCATAGCCTGTCACGGCAACACTGTGAACGCTGTACGTCACATCGACTTTGCCTGACGGTGTATTCCATGTTTCCATATCGTTGACTGGGGTGAAATGTACAGTGGTGATGACCCAAACCGGTCTGCCCTGATTCAGCTGTTCATAAATTTTTCCCGGCTCACTCCCCGTCAAATCGACCGCTTTAGTACCTGCGTATGAATAGGCCAAATCGTAAATCGGACCATGGTAGACACTCAGTCCGGGTCCGTTTTCCATATCTCCGACAAAGCCGTCGTTAGGATTTCCCTTTAAGCCGTTTTCATATTGCAGAGGCACTCTTTTCACCTCATTGGCAAGTTCAGTTTTTGTGACACTATATCCGCTGTAGTTTAAGATCATTGCCAGGCTGGCGACTTCACAGCCGTTATAAAGCTTCGGCGAGTCCATTTGGTTGATCAGCGGAACGTCAAGCGGCTGACGCTCTCCTTTATTGTTCCCATTGTCAGCAGCAGTTTTATGGCTGCTGTGCAACATTTCGGCTAACGGGCTTAACGCATCTTTAGAAAACAGAATAAGAACGGCGGTCATAAGAACTGCTACGAAAAAAATATAAAAAAGAGTTTTGAAAAATTTCATTCTGAGTCTCCTGTCTTCCCGTTGCTGGTTTGGTTAAGGCAAAGATTTGCGATCGTATATATATTATAACATCAAGATGTTTATTACATAAAAGTTATCATTTCCTATACGGTGTCAGAGTCTATTTTAAGAGAGGCTGTTGATTTTGATTCTTTTATCTGTTAGCATATTATCATATTAGCGAACTAAAGGATTCGGAATTTTCCTTCAAACCGTTATGGGGGTGCAATTGTAAATGTTTATGTTTGAAAAACCGCATGGCATGCGGGATACGCTGCCTGTGCTTTACGAAACAAAGAAAAAGGTGCGCTCTTCATTAACAGAGGTGATGGCCTTGTGGGGGTATCAGTTCATGGAGACTCCGGCCCTTGAATTTTATGATACGGTCGGTGTGCAGTCGGCCATATTGGACCAGCAGTTGTTTAAACTCCTCGATCAGGAGGGGCAGACGCTCGTGTTGAGGCCTGACATGACGGCTCCGATCGCCAGGGTGGCGGCCTCAAAGCTTCATAAAGATGATCATCCGCTCAGAGTGGGCTATGCTGCAAATGTGTTCAGGGCACAGGAGCGTGAAGGCGGGCGCCCCGCCGAATTTGAGCAAGTCGGCGTTGAACTGATCGGCGATGGATCTACAAGTGCTGACGCTGAAGTGATTGCGCTCGTCATTTTTTCGCTTAAAAATGCCGGCCTGACTTCATTTAAAATCTCAATCGGCCATGTCGGGATTTTAGACGCCCTTTTTGTGGAGGTTTTAGGGAATGAAGAAAGGGCTCATGTCCTACAGCGCTATTTATACGAGAAGAACTATGTCGGCTACCGGGAGCATGTAAAATCCCTCAATTTATCCTCAATTGATAAAAGCAGGCTGCTGGAGCTTTTGGAGCTGAGGGGCGGTATTGAAACGTGCATCAGAGCGGCATCCATCATCGATTCTGAAAAAGGAAAACGTGCGGTTTCAGAACTGGAGACGCTTTGGGAGACGCTCGGCGACTATGGTTGCACGGACGACATTAAGTTCGATTTAGGCATGGTCAGCCATATGAGCTACTATACCGGTGTTTTGTTTGAAATCTATGCTGAAAACGTCGGCTTTCCGATCGGAAACGGCGGCAGATATGATCAGCTACTCGGCCGCTTCGACTCACCCGCTCCGGCAACCGGTTTCGGCATCAGGACTGACAGGCTGCTGGAAGCATTGAAGCCGGCGGAAGAACAAGAAAAAATCGATGTCGTCATCTTCAGCACGGAACAGAGAAAAGAGGCAATCAGATTTGCCGAAGAAGAACGAGGTAAAGGCAAAAAAGTCGTCATGCAGGACTTAGCGGGAATCGGAGATATTGATCAAATGACGAAGTCTTTTCAAAACGTGACCTATTTTATCGGGGCCAGAAAGGAAGAGAAGCATGGGTAAGGAATTGACGATTGCGATGCCGAAAGGGCGGATATTTGAGGAAGCGGCCGATATGCTTCGAAAAGCAGGCTATCAGCTTCCTGAAGAATTCGACGATTCGAGAAAGCTGATCATTCAAGTGCCTGAAGAAAATCTTCGCTTTATCCTCGCCAAGCCGATAGATGTCACAACATATGTCGAGCACGGGGTGGCCGATGCCGGAATCGCCGGCAAAGATGTCCTGCTAGAAGAAGAACGCGATGTCTATGAGGTTCTTGATTTAAACATCAGCAAATGCCGTCTTGCCGTAGCCGGCCTGCCCGAGACAGCGGCCGACAGCGTTGCGCCCCGGGTTGCGACCAAGTACCCGAATGTCGCATCAAGCTACTTCAGGGAGCAGGGGGAACAAGTGGAAATCATCAAGCTCAACGGTTCGATTGAACTTGCTCCGCTGATCGGGCTTGCCGGCCGAATCGTTGATATCGTATCAACAGGGCAGACTTTGCGGGAAAATGGGCTAGTTGAAACCGAAAAAATTTGCGACATCACGTCCCGCTTAATCGTAAATCCTGTCAGCTACCGAATGAAAGACGCAGTCATCGATGAAATGGCTTCAAGACTTTCTCTTATTGTGGAAGGGGAAAAAGCAAAATGAAGATCAAATCCATCAGCGGAAATACGCCGGTTTCATTAAAGCGCACCATTGACGCCGGAACGGAGGAACAAAGAAAAGCAGTCCGCGGCATTATCGAAGAAGTGAAAAAGAACGGGAATTCAGCTGTTTCCGCATTCACAAGGCAATTTGACGGAGCGGATGTGGCCGACTTTCGCGTTTCCGAAGAGGAAATCAAGGAAGCATATAGCACGCTCAATCAGCGTGATCTCGAGATTATTCAGGCGGCGATTTTCAACATTAAAGAATATCATGAACGGCAGCTCACAACATCATGGTTTTACCACCGCAAGGACGGAACGATGCTCGGCCAAAAAATTACGCCGCTTGATTCAGCGGGGGTGTACGTGCCCGGCGGAACGGCTGCTTACCCATCATCCGTTCTGATGAATGTCATTCCGGCGCTTGTTGCAGGCGTCGATCGCATTGTCCTTGTTTCACCTCCGGGAAAAGACGGCAAATTGTCGGCGGGAGTGCTGGCGGCGGCTGCAGAGCTTGGCGTTACAGAGATTTACAAAATGGGTGGTGCCCAGGCGATTGCCGCATTGGCTTATGGAACGGAAACCATTTCCCCCGTCGATAAAATAACGGGACCCGGAAATATTTACGTCGCCTTGGCTAAACGGGAAGTATTCGGCCAGGTTGATATCGATATGATCGCAGGCCCAAGTGAAATCGCCATACTTGCTGACAGTACGGCAAACTACCGGGAAATCGCCGCTGATCTACTTTCACAGGCTGAGCATGATGCGATGGCATCGAGCATTCTTGTCACCAATTCAAAGACGCTTGCCGAATCCGTTTTAAAAGAGGTTTACGAACAGCTCGAACATCTTCCGAGAAAAGAGATTGCACGGCAGTCGATTGACAACTACGGCCTGATCTATGTTACAGAGACGATGAATGAAGCAGTTTCCGTCATCAATGAGCTCGCTCCTGAACATTTGGAAATTTTAACAGCTCAGCCTGATGCGCTGCTCGGACAGATCAAACACGCGGGCGCCATTTTCCTGGGCCGCTACAGTTCAGAGCCGGTGGGCGATTATTTTGCAGGCCCTAATCATGTCCTGCCGACTAACGGTACAGCCAGATTTTCAAGTCCGCTAAATGTGACAGACTTCCAAAAGCGCTCCAGCATCATTTCCTACAGCAGGGAAGCTTTCCGCGCAAATGCTGAGAACATTGCGGCCTTTGCCAGATTGGAAGGGCTTGAAGCCCATGCAAGAGCAATTGAATCCAGAAACCGGGAGGAAGACTGATGAGAAAAGCCGAACGGGCAAGAAAAACCAATGAAACTGATATTAAATTATCCTTTCATATTGACGGAGAAGGAAAAGCTGATATTCAAACGGATGTCCCGTTTATGACACATATGCTCGATTTATTTACAAAACACGGGCAGTTTGACCTTTCAATTGAAGCGAAAGGCGATGTTGAAATTGACGACCATCATACGACGGAAGATATCGGAATTTGTCTCGGACAGGCGCTTTTGGAAGCGCTCGGAGATAAACAAGGAATCAAACGCTACGGTTCGAGCATGGTGCCGATGGATGAAGCGCTCGCCCAGGTTGCGATTGATCTGAGCAACAGGCCGCACCTCGAGTTCAGAGCCGAATTCCCGAGCCGGAAAGTTGGAACATTTGATACAGAGCTTGTCCATGAATTTTTGTGGAAGTTTGCCCTGGAAGCACGAATGAATCTTCATGTCATCGTTCATTACGGTACGAACACCCACCATATGATCGAGGCGATTTTTAAAGCGCTGGGACGTGCGCTTGATGAAGCGACATTGATCGATCCGCGGGTCAAAGGAATTCCATCAACGAAAGGAATGCTGTAAATGATCGGTGTCATAGATTACGGAATGGGAAACCTGTACAGCGTTTCTAAAGCGCTTGAACGGATCGATGCCCCTTATTTCGTGTCCGAGCATCCGGATGAACTTAAGAAAGCGGACAGTTATATCCTTCCGGGAGTCGGCGCTTTTCGGGATGCAATGAAGATTTTAACCGAAACCGGCCTGAAAACATTTATTCAAGATACTGCAAGCGAAGGAAAACCTCTTCTCGGCATATGCCTCGGCATGCAGCTTTTATTTGAAGAAAGCGAAGAACGCGGGGCGTCAGAAGGGCTCGGCCTTTTGAAAGGAAAAGTCGTTAAACTGAAAGACTGTGATCAAGCGGGAAATCGCTTAAAAGTGCCTCACATGGGCTGGAATCTTCTTACGGTCCACCGCGACTCGCCGCTATTGCCAAAAGCGAAAGAAGGATTCGCGTATTTCGTTCACTCGTATTATGTCAGCGGAATCGAAGTGGAGGCTTTGCTTGCCAGCGCCGAATACGGTGTGCGTGTGCCCGCTGTCGTCGGTCTTGGCAATGTATACGGCGCCCAGTTCCATCCGGAAAAAAGCAGTACGGTCGGCATGTCGATCTTAAAGCGGTTCAAGCAGTTTACACAAGAACAGAAGGTGAAAAAATGAGCGAGTTTACTGTATACCCTGCCATTGATATGAGAAACGGCAAGTGCGTCAGGCTCCTCCAGGGAGATTACGAAAAAGAAACGATTTACGGTCATTCCCCTCTGGAGATGGCCTCCCTGTTTGCTGAAGCGGGGGCAAACTGGATTCATCTTGTCGATTTGGACGGGGCAAGGGAAGGCAAAAAAGTGAACGACAGCCACGTCATAAGCATTGCAGCTGAGCTCAACGTTAAAGTGCAGATCGGCGGCGGCATCAGAACTGAAAAAGACGTCTATGACTACTTGTCGCAAGGCGTTGAGAGGGTGATCCTAGGCAGCTCTGCCGTATCAAATCCCGAGTTTGTCAAAAAAATGCTGAAAGCCTACGGTCGGCATATCGCAATCGGTCTTGACGCAAGAGACGGATTTGTTTCGACTGAGGGGTGGCTTGAGACCTCCTCCGTTAGAGCGGAAGAGCTTGGCCGTGAGCTGGCAAATGAAGGTGCAGAAGTTTTTATCTTTACTGACATTGCAACTGACGGAATGCTGTCAGGACCGAATATCAACAGTACAGTAGAGCTTGCGAAGGCAACCGGCAAACAAGTCATTGCCTCCGGCGGCGTCAGCTCTCTCGCCGATCTTGAGGCGCTCGCTTCCCGCGCTTCGGAAGGCGTCTGCGGCGCTATTGTCGGAAAAGCTCTTTATACCAACCAATTTACTGTGGCTGAAGCGCTTGAAAGGGTGGCCGCAAAGTGATCACAAAACGAATTATCCCGTGTTTGGACGTAAAAGACGGACGCGTTGTCAAAGGTGTACAGTTTGTTGAATTGAAAGATGCCGGCGACCCCGTTGAACTGGCGGAAGTATATGATCATGAAGGCGCCGATGAGCTTGTTTTTCTCGATATATCGGCTTCCCATGAAGGGAGAAAAACGATGGTTGACGTCGTTGAAAGAGTAGCGGCCAAGCTGGCGATCCCGTTTACCGTCGGCGGCGGCATCAATCGTTTGGATGATATGAAAACGATCCTGCGGGCCGGAGCCGATAAAGTTTCCGTCAATACGGCTGCCGTTCTCCGTCCGGAACTGATAACGGAAGGCGCTGACTTTTTCGGCTCTCAATGCATTGTCGTCGCGATTGATGCAAAATACGATCCGGAAGCTGATCTGTACTATGTTTATACACACGGCGGACGGAAAAAGACGGACCTTGAGGCCGTTTCATGGGCGAAGGAAGCCGTTCAGCGAGGAGCTGGTGAAATCCTGCTGACAAGCATGGATTCTGACGGAGAAAAGAACGGGTTTGACTGCAGACTCACAAAGCTTGTGTCAGAAGCTGTTTCAGTCCCGGTCATTGCATCCGGAGGCGCAGGTCATGCGGACCACATATATGATGCGTTTGCAGAAGGCCGGGCGGACGCGGCTCTTGCCGCATCTATCTTTCATTACAAAGAAACATCTGTAAAAGAAGTAAAAGCTTATTTAAAAGAGCGCGGGGTGAATGTAAGATGATCAAGGCAGACGAGTTGACATTTAATGAAGCCGGCTTGATCCCGGCGATTGTTCAGGATGCAGCGAGCAAGGAAGTGCTGACACTTGCTTATATGAATAAAGAATCGTTTGAAAAAACGCTGGAAACAAAGGAGACATGGTTTTTCAGCAGATCGCGCGAAGAGCTCTGGCATAAGGGAGCGACGTCAGGAAACATTCAGCGTGTGAAAGACATCAGGCTTGACTGTGATCAGGATGCGCTCATCGTGCTGGTCGAACCTGCGGGGCCGGCCTGTCATACAGGAAGCTACAGCTGTTTCTCGCCCGGCGAACATATCAGACAGACTGATGGCGGCCGCTTTGACATCATCAATGAACTTGAAACCGTCATTGCCAAACGGCAGGCTGAAATGCCTGAAGGCGCATATACAACATATTTGTTCCGTGAAGGCGTTGACAAGATTTTGAAGAAGGTTGGCGAAGAGGCAGCAGAAGTCATCATCGCTGCAAAAAACCGTGATCCTGAAGAGCTGAAATGGGAAGCGGCTGACCTTCTTTACCATCTGCTCGTTTTGCTGAGGGAGCAGTCCCTTCCGCTTGATGATGTGCTTGGAGTCCTGAAAGAGCGCCATGAAGGATCTGAATCATAAGCACATTGCTTACAACCAAAAGGCAGTTTGCCTTTTGGTTGTTTTCCCGATAGGGGAGCTATTTGATGTTTAATTTCATCACGATTTGCTCTCCGATCGGCCCCGTTTTTCTTTCCCCTGTGTCGGCAAATCCGGCTTTAACATACAGGTGCTGGGCCGCGGTGTTTTTCACGTTCACAACCAGCACGACTTCATGACAATGGGTGAACTCCTTGGCGACAAACTCAGGAAGTTTAAGCATTCCTTCTTTTGCAAAACCTTTTCCCTGGTGCTTTCTGTCGACGGATAACGCCGTTAACAGCATGGCGTCCGGGTTGTCCGAATAATCTTTTACCCGCTCGGTCGCATGCAGGATAAAGAATCCGACAGGCTCGCCTTCGCTTAAAATCACGATTGGAAACTGACCGTCCGTCCGTTTTAAAACCTCTTTCGGAAGCGCGGTAAATCGATGCTGTTCTTCAGGAAGCTCGAATTCGAGAAGCGCAGCTGAATGTTCTTCTGAGAAATGCTTCAATTCTATTGATCCGCCTTTTTCCATCTGATGAACCCCCTTTCTATTATCATACAATGAGAACATACATTCGTCACCATCAAGTGCTAAAAAAAGATTTTGCGAGGGTTAAATTGAAAAGCGTACTTCCGATATAAAACGCACCTTGAGCCTTCTGAAAGCCCTATGCGATCCGGTGCTCCAAACGTCCGGAATAGAATGGTGAAAAAACCATATGTGGAAAATGAAGAGAATTTTCTCGAAACTTGTTTTTGGCCTGTTAAGCCTGCTGGAAACTATGTTATACTACTCACGGTATATAGTTTGAAATGGAGGGTATCTGTGGGAAAGTACACTTCTGAACATCATAAAGATTCGAGAATTGTCCAACTGTTCCAAGATGGGCAATATTTTTATCATAAAGGGCTCAAAGCATACAGAGAGCGAAATTTATCCCGCGCGAGCAAGCTCATTCAGAGAGCGATTTTTCTTGAACCTGAAAACACGGGAATGCTGTCCCAACTTGCGGTTATTTATACGGAAATGGGCTTTTATCAGCAATCAAATGAACTTTTGGACTTTATCCTGAAGAACATCAATGAAAAAATGACTGAATGCTACTATTTTAAAGCGAACAACTATGCGCACCTCGGTCTTTTTCACGAAGCCTATAAAGCAGCGGAGACTTATTTAAAGGAAGATCCTGACGGCGAGTTCAGCGAGGAGAATGCGGAGCTCCTTGATTTATTGGATATGGGAGAGGAAGATCAGGGCTATTCGCAGTTCGATCAGGACGACCTGATTTTGAAACAGGATCGGGCGAAATCACTGCTGGAAAATGGACAGCTTCAGGAATCGATCGCGATGCTTGAAGAAATCATTTCCGATTACCCTGAGTTTTGGTCGGCTTATAACAACCTTGCACTGGCATACTTTTATGCCGGCGACGTTCAGAAAGCCAAAACGACGATTTTTACGGTCTTGGAAAAAAGCCATGGAAACCTGCATGCTCTTTGCAATCTTCTCATTTTTTATCACTATGAACGACGGGACGATAAGGTCGAGGCGCTTTCCGAACAGCTTTCCAATATTTATCCGATGCTGTTTGAGCAAAGGTATAAGCTCGGCGCCACGCTATCCCTCGTCGGCAGATACGATCTCGGGTTTAAATGGCTGAAATCACTCTACCGTATGGGATTTGAAGGAGATGAAACCTTTTATTACTGGCTCGCCTGCTCGGCTTATTACACCGGCCGCGCTCAATTTGCCCGGTCTGTATGGAAAAAGATGCAGGAAGAGTATCCGGATGACGCCCGCATGGAGCCGTGGAAAGAACGGAAGGAAAAGAAACCTGTCCAGCGTCCGCTTGAAGAGCGCCTTGCCGCATATTATATCAGCGGAAGAAAAGGGGAAAAAGCTCAGCTGAAAGCGGTGCTTGATTCACAGATGGCAAAAACGCCGTTTGAAGATCAGTTTGTCAGACTTGTGCTTTACGGGGAAAGCGGTGCAGCCGTTGATTCAAAAGACGCGCTTCTTGCTTACAGGACTGCAAAAGCAATTGAACAAGCGGATCAGTCAGCGATTGAGCAGGAGGCCATGTGCTTTTGGATTTTCTATGTCATTCAGCAGATCAGGGCTTACGGCCTTCAACTGAAAAATGCCGGCGGGCTTGCCGCGGCGATCTATTATATTTGGAAGACGGAGCATCAGGAGCGCCTGACAAAAGCTGAAACTGCGAGAATTTTCCAGATTTCGCCCGGAACGCTTTCAAAGTATGAACGTACATTAAAAGAACATCTATAGAAACAGGTGTGAACTTCAATGTTCAGCCTGTTTTATTATGTGAGCAAAAAAATAGCGATTATTCATGATATTTTATAGGATATGGGTAAGGAAGATATAAGAAGGGAATCTTATTTAACAGGAATGGACTGCTTGCCAGCATAAGATTCATGAAGGAGTGAACATTGTGTCAGAAGAAAAAATGTATGACGTCATTATTATAGGAGCAGGTCCTGCGGGAATGACGGCAGCCGTTTATACGTCAAGGGCGAACCTGTCGACTTTGATGGTTGAAAGAGGCGTTCCGGGCGGACAGATGGCCAATACGGAGGATGTCGAAAACTATCCGGGATTTGAAAGCATTCTGGGACCCGAGCTTTCAAATAAAATGTTTGAACATGCGAAAAAGTTCGGTGCAGAGTATGCGTACGGCGATATTAAAGAAGTCGTCGATGAAGGAGACTATAAGATCGTCAAAGCAGGATCAAAAGAATTTAAAGCGCGCGCGGTCATCATCACAGCAGGCGCCGAATATAAGAAGCTCGGCGTACCTGGCGAAAAAGAGCTGGGCGGCCGCGGTGTTTCTTATTGTGCGGTTTGTGACGGCGCATTCTTTAAAAACAAAGAGCTGGTCGTTGTCGGAGGAGGAGACTCCGCTGTTGAAGAAGGCGTGTACTTAACCCGTTTCGCTTCGAAAGTAACGATCGTCCACCGCCGCGATAAGCTGAGAGCGCAAAGCATCCTTCAGGCGCGGGCGTTTGACAACGAAAAAGTCGACTTTCTCTGGAACAAGACGGTCAAGGAAATTCATGAACAAGACGGAAAGGTCGGCAAAGTAACACTGGTCGATACGGTGACGGGTGAAGAAGAAGAGTTCCGGACTGACGGGGTCTTTATCTACATCGGCATGCTGCCGCTTTCAGAGCCGTTCAAAAACCTCGGCATTACAAATGAAGAGGGCTACATCGTGACAAATGAACGGATGGAAACAAAAGTAGAAGGTATTTTTGCAGCGGGCGACATCCGCGAGAAAACCCTTCGCCAAATCGTAACGGCAACAGGCGACGGAAGCATTGCCGCACAGAGCGTTCAGCACTATATCGAAGAGCTGAAAGAGAAAGAAAAGGCTGTAAAATAACGCATTTTAATCGTCATCATGATTTAACCGCCCTGTAACACCAGTGAAACAATTATTCGTTATGATAGGTATAGTAATTGACCCCCTTTTATAATGAATTTTATTGGCACGGATGATCTTATCCGTGTCCTTTTTTTGTTTTATTTTTCCACAAAGAGAATTTTTTACAAATTTCACAAGTTGTTCAAATTTCAATATTGAAACGGCCGTTTTTGCTGTAAAATAGAATAAAAGAACGGTTTTCGCAAGCGCTTCCATTCGCTGAAAAAGCTGTTTCTTTAAGTTTTACCCGGAAAAAGCCTTAAAACAGCCCGGAAAAAGGCGATTTTCGCGGCGGAACTGCATGTTCATTGTGAGCGGGGACAGGAAACGGTATAATAGAAAAAAGAATTGAAGGAATAAAAGGATGGGTGACAGACTTTGCAAAGAGTGACGAATTGTGTGCTGACTTCAGGTGATAAAGTCCTGTTGCTGCAAAAACCCAGACGAGGCTGGTGGGTAGCCCCCGGCGGCAAAATGGAAAGCGGGGAAACCGTCAGGGACGCCGTCATCAGGGAATACCGCGAAGAGACGGGACTGTATGTGCTGAACCCGCAGCTGAAAGGAATATTCACCTTTATCATAAAGGAAAATGATCAGGTCGTATCTGAATGGATGATGTTCACATTCGTCGCCGATCATTATACAGGCAAGCATGTAGAAGAGTCAGAAGAAGGCATTATCAAGTGGCATCAGGCGGGGGACGTCGGAAGCTTGCCGATGGCGCCGGGCGACGTCCATATTCTTGATTTTATGCTAAAAGGCAAAGGACTGCTTCACGGCACCTTTACGTATACGCCTGACTTTGAATTGCTGTCCTATCGCCTCGACCCGCAAGGCGAATAAACATAAGAGGGGGAGAGAAGCATGAATGCGAATGGAGGCCATGATATACAGCTTGTGATCATAACCGGAATGTCAGGGGCAGGAAAAACAGTGGCGATTCAAAGCTTTGAAGATCTCGGTTTTTTCTGTGTCGATAATCTGCCGCCATCTTTGCTGCCGAAATTTTTGGAGCTGATGAAGGAATCAAGTTCAAAAATGAGCAAAGTCGCCCTTGTTATGGATTTGCGCGGCCGCGAGTTTTTTGACAGCCTGATTGCAGCGCTTGACGAAATCGGGGAAACGTCCTGGATCACCCCGCGAATTTTATTTTTAGATGCCAAGGATTCGGTTCTCGTTTCAAGATATAAAGAGACAAGAAGATCCCACCCCCTTGCGACAACGGGCCTGCCGCTTGAGGGCATCCAAACGGAACGGGAGCTTCTCGAAGAGCTGAAAGGCCGCTCTCAAATCATTTATGATACATCCGATATGAAACCGAGGGACCTGCGCGAAAAAATCGTTCAGCATTTTGCGGCAGATCACGGACATACCTTTACGGTGAATGTGATGTCATTCGGGTTTAAATACGGATTACCGATCGATGCGGATCTAGTGTTTGACGTAAGGTTTCTTCCGAATCCGTACTATATCGACAGCATGAGGCCGCTGACGGGGAAAGATCAGGAAGTATCTTCGTATGTGATGAAATGGAACGAAACGCAAAAGTTTCTTGAAAAACTGACCGAGTTGCTAAGCTATATGCTTCCGTCATATAAGCGCGAAGGAAAAAGCCAGCTTGTCATCGCGATTGGCTGCACCGGCGGACAGCATCGTTCTGTGACGCTTGCTGAATACCTTGCCGATTATTTTAAAAAGGACTACTACACTCATGTTACTCACCGGGACATCGAGAAGAAAAGCAGAAAATAGCATGGCAGATCAGAAAAAAATCGCAATCTTTGGCGGAGGAACAGGCCTTTCGGTATTGCTCAGAGGATTGAAGCAACAGCCGGTTGACATTACGGCGATTGTGACGGTCGCAGATGACGGCGGAAGCTCGGGGAGGCTGCGCGATGAGCTTAAAATTCCCCCGCCGGGGGATATCAGAAATGTGCTCGCTGCACTGTCTGATGTCGAACCGCTTGTTGAAGACCTGTTCCAGCACCGCTTCTCTAAAGGCGGCGATTTAATCGGCCATTCATTGGGAAATTTGATTTTGGCGGCGATGACGAATATAACCGGTGATTTCTTTCACGCCGTCACTGAAATGAGCAAAGTCTTAAATGTGAGGGGAAGGGTTCTGCCCGCGGCTAATACCAGCGTTGTCCTTCACGCGGAAATGGATGACGGACAGATCATATCCGGGGAATCGACGATTCCGTCTTACGGGAAGCGGATTAAACGGGTGTTTTTAACCCCTGAAAAAATCGAACCCGTTCCGGAAACGATTGACGTGATCCGCGGCGCCGACCTGATTATTCTCGGCCCAGGAAGCCTGTATACGAGCATCTTGCCAAATCTTCTCGTTCCGAAGATAAGGGAAGAGATCTTAAACGCCCCGGCAAAAAAAGTTTATATTTGCAATGTGATGACCCAGCCGGGAGAAACGCTGTATTACAGTGCAGCCGACCATGTAAAAGCGCTTAACCAGCATATGGGCGGTCCGTTTATCGATACGATCCTCGTCAACAATGAGGAAATCCCGGACAACATTCGGGAACGCTATGCGAAGGAGCAGGCTCAGCCCGTTCAGTTTAACATTGATGATCTGTCTGCGATGGGGCTTGAGGTCATCAAGGACCAGATTGTGACATACGAGAATGGCGTGATCCGTCATGATACACATAAAGTCGCTTCGCTACTTTTTGATTTGTTAAAAGAATAGCAGGCCTTGGAATGGGGGTGTCTATAATATGTCATTTGCATCGGAAACGAAAAAAGAACTTACAAACCTTGAAGTAAAGGATTGCTGCGCGAAAGCAGAGCTCTCTGCCCTCATTCGGATGAACGGTTCATTGTCTTTCTCTAACCGAAAAGTGGTTCTCGACGTCCAGACCGAGAATGCGGCCATCGCCAGAAGAATTTACACATTGCTGAAGAAACAATACGATGTTTCCGTTGAACTGCTCGTTCGAAAGAAAATGAGACTGAAAAAAAACAATGTCTACATCGTACGCCTGATCGAAGATGCCAAGCTGATTCTCGAGGACTTGAAAATACTCGGAGACAACTTTGTCATTGCCCGAAACATCTCTGAAGACTTGGTCAAAAAACGATGCTGCAAACGGTCTTATATGAGAGGGGCATTTTTAGCCGGGGGTTCTGTCAACAATCCCGAGACATCTTCTTACCACCTCGAAATTTTTTCGCTGTACAAAGAGCATAATGATTCATTGTGCAGGCTCATGAATCAGTTTCATTTAAACAGCAAAACGCTTGAGCGGAAAAAAGGATACATTACGTATCTGAAGGAAGCCGAAAAAATCACCGAGTTTTTGAATGTGATCGGCGCGCATAATTCGCTGCTCCGTTTTGAAGACGTCCGGATCGTGCGCGATATGAGAAACTCGGTCAACCGACTCGTCAATTGCGAGACCGCCAATTTAAACAAGACGATCGGCGCTTCTCTGCGGCAGGTGGAAAACATTAAGCTGATCGACGAAAGAATCGGGCTTGATGCGCTACCGGAAAAGCTGAGGGAAATCGCCCAGCTCCGCATTGATTATCAGGAAGTAACCTTAAAGGAACTCGGGGAAATGGTGTCGAGCGGAAAAATTAGCAAATCGGGCATCAACCACCGACTTAGGAAACTGGATGAAATAGCTGAGCAGCTGCGTTCAGGACAATCTGTCTCTTTAAAATAGGGAATGGGGGAGATCGTATGGTTCAACAAAAAGTGGAAGTTCTTTTAAAAACGGGGCTTCAAGCGCGCCCGGCGGCATTGTTTGTTCAAGAAGCCAACCGTTTTCAATCAGATATTTTTCTGGAAAAGGGAGATAAAAAAGTGAATGCCAAAAGCATCATGGGGCTGATGAGCCTTGCTGTCAGCTCCGGATCGGAAGTCACGCTGATCGCAGACGGATCCGATGAACAAGATGCCCTTGATGCACTGACTGCATATGTTCAAGAGAAAAAAGCTAAACCTTTATGAGGTTTGGCTTTTTCTCATCAATTCAAAGCGGAAAAGGAGAATAACCGATGACGACGATGCTCAATTCGCTGTTTAAAAGGATCGGATACAAGCCCGGTCAGCAGGTGACATTTGCTGACTTGCCCAAGTTTTTATCCCTGCTGGCTTTACAGTTTCCTTTTGAAAACGGCGCGGTTTTAAGAAACGAACGGATTGCGATGACGAAAACAGGGCTGACGGAAGCCTTGCTGAACAATAAAAGGGGCGGTTTATGCTATGATTTGAACGCTTTTCTTTACTACGTGCTGACAGAGCTCGGCTTTTCCGTTCACATGGTCCGCGGGACGGTTTTTAATGCAAAAGAGCAGGCGTGGGCGCTGACGGGAACGCATGTCGCCGTTATTTTGCGGGAAGGTAATGAAACCTATTTGCTGGATACTGGATTCGGCATCAACCTGCCGCTTGCACCCGTTCCGTTCTCAGGTGAACCCATCACCTCAAAAACAGGAGCTTACCGTATCAGGAAAACAAAGACAGATAAAGGAGATTACCTTCTTGAAATGGATAAGGGAGAGGGATGGCAGATCGGCTATGCATTTTCGCTGACGCCAATCGATGAAACAGGGCTTACGTGTGTGCGGGATGCAATTTTCGATGAGGAAGCGTCGCCCTTTAATAAAAACCCGCTCGCTTCCAAGCTGACAAAGGACGGAAAGTTAATTTTGTCGAAGGATCACTTCACAAAGCAAACCGGGAGCGGTTTGACGAAAGAAGATGTGAATGCCGGAGATTTCCAAACGATTTTCGTTCAAGCATTTTTTGACTGAAGAACCGCTGTACGCATCAATTAAAATAAGCGGACGCCTGTCTGAAGCGCCCGCTCGTTTTCTGTTTCACTCTTCTATTTTCAGCTGAAAGCCGTCCAGTGTTTCTTCGGCTTCGCGAAAAAGCTGCAAATATGCTTCGGCTTGATCGCCCAAGTAAATCCGGCTTTTCTCGACATTCTTCCACTCGATCAGCAAAGGCATGCCGACCCAGCCGGTCAGACAATCCCACAGCGCATCAAGATTTTCGCCATAGTAGTCCGGAAGCTCCAGCTGTTCTTTTAATTCTTTGTGAAGATCTGATACACTCGTGATCTTTTCTCCGTATAAAATGACTTGTTTCATATGATCATCTCATTCTCGTAAACGTTTTATAGTGGTCAGTCGTTTTATAAACCAGTCTGTCGTTAGAATAGACGATCCGGTCTGACCCCCGGAATCCCGATGTATAGTTGATGTCGGCTTCTCTCCATACGCGTCCGGAAGCATCTGGAAGCAGCTTTTCCCTGTTTTGAAAGATATCGCCGCCGATGCTTTTTCCAGGCGCTACTTCTGCCAGATTGCCTTTTTGCGGATCCCAGCCTAATTTTGCCGCCTCGGCTTTTGTGATGAAGTTGTCAGGCAGCCTGCCGTATTTCACGATATAGTCGGCAACGCCTTCAAACGTATTGATGATTTCATTTGACTGAACGGTGCCGCCTTTTTCTGCCTGCGGAACTTCAGCTGAGCTTGTAAAAAGGTTCCCTGCCAGAAAGCCCAGCGCGAGAACAATCCCAAGCGCAAGTGTTGATAATATTTTTTTCACGGATAAAGTCCTCCCTGTCTTTAGACTTTATAACATAAACATGAAGAATGTGCCTTCATGGAATTGAACAGCCTCATTTCCATATTTCGTCTGCAATCATATTGAATTGTACCTCAAAACATGCTTGAAATCATTATATGATTGTAAATTTTCCATGAAGCCGAGGACGTGAACAGATCGCCGCGTTGACTCCCGGAATGTTAGAAAACTATCAAGATCTGAAGAAAAAAAACTAACTGTTTTTCGTCAGTTCTTTTCAATGGAAATATGAAATAGGCGGTAAAGTTCCTTTGCGCCGGCGGGTGTTACAGCAACCGCTCGTGTGCGCGGGCGCCGCTCGATCCAGCCCATGCGGATAAAGGCTTCAAGCAATGCGGAGCCTAAGGCGCCGGCAATGTGATGCCGCCTTTCACTCCAATCCAGGCATTTATGGCAAAAAGAGCGCCGTTTCTTTTTGACTTCCCCAACATCGATGCCAAGCTCCTTCAAAAATACCTCCCCTGCTTCAGTCACTGTAAAAGCCGTCTCTTCTTCTTTCAACACGCCCATCTCCACGAGCCGCTCCGCAAGTATGACGCCGAGCGATCCAGCCAGGTGATCATAGCATGTCCGTGCTTTTCTGACCGCCCGATCTTCGGCTGACTGCCGGAAAGAGCGAATTTCCGCAGGGGGCGCTATGTTGAGCAAGGTTTCCAGCGATTGTGCAATCTTTTCATTTTTGAGCCGGTAATAGCGGTGGCGTCCTTGTTTCCGGCATGTCAGCATCTCGGCGTCAAGCAGCTTGGAAAGGTGAAAGCTTGCTGTCTGCTGCTTGATTCCCGCATAACCAGCCAGCTCGGTAGCCGTATAAAACCGGTCATCAAGCAATGCGGTTAAAATCGCTGCCCGCGATGGATCGGTGACAAGTTTGGCGACCTCGGCGATATTCGGATTCACGTTCATTACACTTCCTCCTAAAATGTAATCCATACTTCGATGTTAATTGAAGTATTGAAGAATTACAATAAAAGCATAAAAGGAGGAGACGCATATGCATCAAGACAGCAAAATTATTCAGCCAAGCATTTTATACTACGGAACACCCGTCATTTTGCTCAGCACACTGAACGAAGACGGTTCCACGAATCTCAGCCCGCTATCATCTTCTTGGGCGCTCGGAGATTCGATCGTACTCGGTGTCGGCATCGATGGTAAAGCTTTGGAAAATTTAGAGAGACAAGCCGGATGCGTCATCAATGTGCCGGATTCATCTTTATGGAGAAATGTAGAACGGCTGGCTGCCTATACAGGAAAACGATGCGTTCCGGAAGAAAAAAAGCGGCACGGCTTTACATACCTAAAAGAAAAATTTGCAGCCGGCGGATTTACGGCAGCGGATTCCCTGGCTGTGAAACCTGACAGAGTCGCCGATTGTCCGCTTCAAATTGAAGCGGAAGCCGTCAATATCCGCATTCCGGAACATTCCCCGTATTTTGCCGTCATTGAAACAAAAGTGCTTCATGTGCATGCACATGAAGCGATTATAAAAGGGGAACACCACATCGATCCTCAAAAATGGGGGCCTTTAATTTATCTTTTCAGGCACTATTTTGGTTTAGGACGCGAGCTCGGCAAAACATTCCGCGCCTGAATGTAAAGATTGCGCGTTATCTCAGTTCTTTGACTATATTCTTTGGCTGTCTGCCCTCAAGGCCGTCAATCAGGTTTTGGACGGCGCTTTTCAGCATGTTGACGTGTGTGACAAGGGTGGATGATCCAATGTGGGGAACGAGGGTCACATTGGAAAGGCTTAGGAGCGGATTGTCTTTTTCAATCGGCTCCTTTTCAAATACATCAAGTCCGGCTCCTTTAATCCAACCTTCTTTCAGCGCTTGAATCAATGCTTGTTCGTCAACGGTTTTGCCGCGGGAGATGTTGATGAAAATGGACGACGGTTTCATTTTTCTGAATTCAGCTTCGCCGATGAGGCGGTATGTCTCATCTGTGAGCGGTGTGATCAGAACAATGAAATCTGAGCGTTCCAACAGTTCATGAAAGCCCGTATAAACCGCGCCGGTTTTTTTCTCTGTATCGGGTTTGCGGCTGCGGCTGTAATAGAGTACTTCCATATCAAAACCCAAGGCCGCCCGTTTGGCGACTTGTTCGCCGATTCGTCCCATTCCGATGATGCCGAGTGTCCGGTGATGGACATCGCATCCGAACAAGCTTTCATCATCCTCTGATTTGGTCCAATTTCCATCGCGGACGTAGCGGTCGAGCTCAGCGATTCGCCGCGCTGAGGAAAGGATCAGACCGAAAGCGAGGTCTGCGACTGTGTTGTCAAGAATATATGGCGTGTGAGTGCCGATGACCGATTTTTCTTTCATTGCTTCAATGTCAAAGTTGTCATAGCCGACGGAGTTGTTGCTGACGATTTTTAACTTCGGTGCATTGCATAATAATTCATGGTCAATTTTTGTTCCTGAGGTCAAAAGGCCGTTCGCTTCCTTGATTTTTTCGAGCAGGGTTGATCTGGGAATACGCTCGCGCGAAGTCCAAATTTCATATGTGCAATGTTCGGCGAGCATTTCTTCGATTTCTTTTGGGACAGGTTTTGTGACATATACAAACGGTTTCATCTGCATTCTCCTTCCGCGTTATCGTCTGCTTCCATTATAGAGGAAAAACGGTTTCTATAAAAATCAAAGATTGTTCCGGGTAAACGCAGGACTATCAGCTCAATTATCGTTGTTTAGAAAATCATAGAATCTTATTTCAGTTTTTTAATTTATTTTAATGCATTTTTATAACTATAAATCCAAATATTTGATATTCCATTTTGCTTCCAGTTATATTTTTATAGGTGAAGAACAGTGTAGATTTTATTATTTTAGAAAGATATAAAATTAGATTTTTTAAAATATTCAGTACATTTTTAGTGAATTTTTTGATTCGAATCCAAATCAGAAATCCATGTGCTATAATTCGGCTGTAACAATATCAAGGTCATATGACTATGAAAAGGAGTGAGAGAAAAATGGCGATTTTAACTTCCATTTTGAAGCACAATCAGTCTTTTGTAGAGGAAAAGGGGTACGAGTTTTACGAAACGACAAAATTTCCTGAGAAAAAACTTGTGATTTTGACATGCATGGACACACGTTTATTAGAACTGCTCCATCATGCAATGGGTTTAAGAAATGGAGACGCAAAAATCATTAAGAATGCGGGGGCCGTTGTTTCTCACCCTTTTGGAAGCGTCATGCGCAGCATTCTTGTGGCTGTCTATGAGCTGCAGGCTGAAGAAGTCTGCGTGATCGGCCACCATGAGTGTGGAATGGCAAGCCTGGACGCTTCATCTATCCTTCAAAAGGCCAAACAGCGGGGTGTCGATGATGGCTGTCTCGAACTCCTGCAGCATTCAGGCATCGATTTGGACACATGGATGACCGGCTTTGACAGCGTTGAAGACAGCGTCAGCCACAGCGTGAACATGGTTCGGAATCATCCGCTGATGCCTTCAGACGTTCCGGTGCACGGATTGGTGATTGATCCAAAGACCGGCCGTTTGGATGTTGTGGAAGATGGTTATTCACGTGAAGACGTTTCGCTTTCGGAAATGGGATGATTAAATGGGGAGGATAGATTGAATGTTACGTTTTTCAGGCAGATTTGAAGGATACAGCCTTAAGCGGTTTCAAAAAGATATTGTAGCAGGAATGGTCGTTGGAGTCGTCGCGATTCCGCTTGGCATGGCTTTTGCCATAGCCTCAGGAGTGAAACCGGAACACGGTCTTTATACAGTGATTGTCGCCGGTATTTTGATTTCGCTTCTCGGCGGGTCGAAATACCAGATTGGCGGGCCGACAGGCGCCTTTGTCCCGATCCTGTTCGCTATTGTACTCCAATACGGATTTGAGAATCTGCTGATTGCCGGTTTTATGGCCGGAGTGATTTTGGTTATATTAGGGCTGCTAAAACTCGGTAAGATCATCAAATTTATTCCGCGGCCGGTGATCATCGGATTTACGGCCGGAATCGCGGTGATTATTTTCACCGGAGAAATCGCCAAGTTTTTAGGATTGAGAAATGTTGAGAAGCATGAGAGTTTTTATATGAATATGAGAGAGGTTGTCATCAACCTGAATACACTCAGCTTTTACAGCATTTTGACGGCTGTCGTATCGCTCTTCTTTGTGCTGTTCACGCCAAAGATTCTGCCGAAAGTGCCGGGAGCGCTCGCAGGCTTGCTTATATCGACGGTCATGGCCACGATGCTGTTTCCTGAACAGGTGGTGACGATCGGCTCAGCTTACGGCGAAATTCCGCGCAGCTTGCCGAGCTTTCAATTTCCTGAATTGTCATTGGAAAAAATCATTTACCTGCTGCCTCCCGCTCTTGCGATTGCGATGCTCGGCGGAATCGAATCGCTGCTTTCCGCGATGGTGGCAGACAATATGAAGGGGACAAGGCATGACAGCAATAAAGAGCTTGTCGGCCAGGGGGTTGCGAACATTGCCGCACCGCTGTTCGGCGGAATTCCGGCGACAGGTGCGATTGCTCGTACGGCGACCAATATTAAAACGGGTGCCGCTTCTCCGATTTCAGGTATCGTACACGGCGTGTTTGTTTTATTGGTCCTGCTTTTGTTTGCGCCATACGCTTCCCTTATCCCGCTTGCAAGCATGTCGCCGATTTTGATGGTGGTCGCTTGGAATATGAGTGAGCGGAAAGAGTTTGCAAATATTTTGAAAATTAGGAATTCTGATTCGGCCGTGCTTGTCGTTACATTTCTTTTAACAGTTTGGCAGGACCTTGTGTTTGGGGTGGCGGCCGGGATCCTGCTGGCGATCATCACCTTTATCGCCAAAATGAGCAAATCGTTCCGCATTAAAAAGGATGTGTCTGAATCGATCGTCCAGTCGGCTGCTGCAGAGGAAGAAAAGAAATTTCACCGCTCTGTCAGCATCTATTCGGTTGAAGGCCCGCTGTTTTTCGGCTCATCGAATTCATTGGAGGATTCAATTTTGGACAAAGGCCACCCGCCAAAACTCCTCATCCTGCTTATGAACAAAGTAGACTACATGGATTCTTCCGCAGAAGGCAGCCTGATGACGATCGTCAACCGTGTCCACCAGCAAAACGGCAAAGTGATGATCGTCGGACTTCAGCAGCAGCCGCGTGAGCTACTTCATAAAACAGGGCTGTTTCATAAAATCGGCAAAAAGCATTTTGTCGACAGGCCTGAACAAATATTTGACGTGACATAACCGTAGAAAAACCGCCTGTTCCAGCCGGACCGAAGCAGGCGGTTGCTTTTATTCGGCAGCTTTTACATATGTGCCTTTTTTCATCGTGGCTATTGCCGTTTCTTTCATCAGAAGGACGTCCTTTGAAAGTGTGGAGGCGGGGACTTTTCTTCCGTTAACGGCGACTTTTGGATCGATCCATCTCACCTTTAATGTTTGATGAAAAGTAAAATCACCTTCGTTTCCTTGTTTAACGTGCTGGTTCGCTGTGCTGAGCTTTTCCAGCGTTTCCCGGAAGCGCGCTTTTTGCTTTAGCATCGCAAGCAGTTCCGTGTCGGTTTTGAAAAAATCGCGTCCCGTGATCATTCGCATATCAAGCGCCTCTTTTAGCATTTGGCTGAGCGTACAGAGCGCATATACATTGAGGGGATTCATAAAGAAGTCAATCACTTCTTGATAGTAAAGGCTGGCGAACCATTCGGCATGCTCCACCGAAGTGCAGCAAATTTCGCCTTCAACAACGGTCAGTCCCGTTTCTAAAAATCGTCCAATCTCTTCTTGATCGCCAAATCCATAGGCTAAAGAGTCGCGAAGCGTGTAATCGATGCGATCCGCGCATAATGAAGGAGCCGGCTGCTCCAGCAGCGTCCATTTTTGCTCGTCATATAAGATGGCTTCATCTTTGAATCCGTATGTATGCAGAATCCGGGGGATATCAGATTGTTTAACCCATTGCCGAAACATCTGTTCATGGTAATCTTCGTTTTCCATGTTAAATACATCATCAGCCACATGGGAAAATGCCGTATGGGAAACATCGTGAAGCAATCCTGCAATTTGCTCTTCCAGGCTTCCGCCAAGCCTGCGGATCAAAAGCATAACCCCGATGCTGTGTTCGCAGCGGCTGATGTTCCATGCGGGATTGACGAGAAAGCAAGCCCCGCCCTGATGAATCCCTTTCAGACGCTGAACGGCTTTTGAATGAATGAGGTCTGTCAGCACAGGCTCCAAATCTGCCTCCCCGTAAAGGCGGTCATTAATCTTCATGATGCTCTCCTGGAAATCGTTCTGTCAGTTTGCAGCGGTGGGCATCCATCATGTCTTCCAATGAAACATCGTATATGCCGGCAAGCATGATCAAATTACCCATCACATCGCCCATTTCTTCGATCAGGTCTTTTTTCAGCTTAGCAGCCGGCTGTTTTGCTTCGTCAGGACGGTCCCTTCCGATTTCGTATGCTCTGACCGCTCTCGCCAGTTCACCAGCCTCTTCCATTAAAAATCCCATCCGGATGAAGGGGCCGTATTCGCTCCATCCCCTTTTCCGGTAAAATGCCTTTGTCCATTGCTCCGTGTCTGTGATTGTCATAAGTCATACACTCCCATTTAAAAATTCAATTATATTATCGCACACGGAACAAACAATATATAGTACAATGTTAATTGCTTTTATCAATATATGGAGTTGGAGTGAGCGGAATGAAAACGGTATGCGTATATTCAGGATCAAATATGGGGGCGGATCCGGAGTACAAGAAGAAAGCTGCAGAGCTTGGCTTTTATATTGCCGAGAAGGGGCTTCGCCTTGTTTACGGCGGATCGAGAATGGGATTGATGGGCGTGATTGCGGATACCGTATTGGAAAACGGAGGAGAAGTCGTCGGCGTTATGCCGAAAGGCCTTTTTACAGGGGAAATCGTTCATCAGCAGTTGACGGAGCTGATCGAAGTGAGCGGCATGCATGAGCGCAAAGCGAAAATGAGTGAATTAGCTGAGGGCTTTATCGCGATGCCCGGAGGCTTCGGTACGTTTGAAGAGCTGTTTGAAGTGCTTTGCTGGGCGCAGATCGGCATCCATCAAAAGCCGATCGGCCTTTACAATGTGAACGGCTATTTTGAACCCCTTCTTAAAATGCTTGAATACAGCGTTCAAGAAGGCTTTTCGAACGACTCACACCTTCAGCTGATTCATGCTTCGGCAAGCCCTGCGGAATTGATCGGGAACATGAACGATTATCGATACCCTGTCCTCGAGAAAAAGTGGAAGGATTTATAGAAGCCTTTACATATAGCGAATGGGACAACATAAAAAAAGCTGCCGGAGTCACCGGCAGCTTTTTGGCTGTTTACTTCTGTGCGTCGATATTGCGTGTGAGCACTTTATCGATCAAGCCGTATTCTTTTGCTTCTTCAGCCGTTTTGAAGTTGTCGCGGTCTGTATCGCGCTCGATCACTTCAAGCGGCTGTCCAGTGCGCTCTGCAAGAATTTTGTTCAGCTTGTCGCGCAATGAAAGAATGCGCTTCGCCGCGATTTCAATTTCAGTCGCCTGACCCTGTGCTCCGCCAAGCGGCTGGTGGATCATGACTTCGCTGTTTGGAAGAGCGTAGCGCTTCCCTTTCTCGCCGGCTGCAAGAAGGAACGCACCCATAGATGCCGCCATTCCCGTACAAATCGTAGAGACTTGCGGTTTAATAAACTGCATGGTGTCATAAATCGCCATACCGGCTGTGATGGAGCCGCCAGGGCTGTTGATATAGATGCTGATATCTTTTTCTGGATCTTCGGCTTCAAGGAATAGAAGCTGAGATACGATGGAGTTCGCAACATTGTCATCGATTGCTGATCCCAGCATAATGATACGGTCTTTCAACAAGCGTGAGTAAATGTCATACGCTCTTTCCCCGCGGTTCGTCTGTTCAATGACTGTAGGTATTAAATTCATAATGCTCCTCCTTCACCTTAAAAGGTAAGTATGTAGTTTAATCATACATTTTTGGTCAATAAAGGTCAAACAAAAAGCAGCCTTCATACAAAAGACATACTGGGGTTTATTTTTCCCATTTTAAAGGACGTTCAAACAAAAAATCAACTTTATATAGAAAATTCGAGTCTAAGTCCGTTGGAAAGAAGGAAGTCGGTTATAGGGTATGTGAACTTGGACAAGAGCAGCCTGGCAGATCAGCAGAGACTTGAGCTCCAAAATAAGAAGAAATCGAAGCTGATGGTATTTCTTTAATGGTGGTTTCTCGGAGGCGTTGCCGCTCACAGAATTTATCTGGGCGAGAGAAAAGGCTGCGCTGTAGCCATGTTGCTTCTCGGCTGGATTAGATTATTCATTTGGCCTTTTATTGACGGCATTATCTGCCTTGTCAAAACGACGGACGAAATAAATGAAGAAATCGAACAAAAGATTATAGCTTCTGTATGATCTAAACCTGCATCATGATGATGCGGTTTTTTCGTTTCGTGCTAGAGATTGTGATTGACTTTTTAAAGAACAGCCCTTATAATATGAATTGCTGACGTTAAAAAATTATATTGTGCGCTCGTAGCTCAGTTGGATAGAGCGGTGGTTTCCGGTACCACGTCTGCCGGGGGTTCGAATCCCTCCGAGCGCGTTTTCAAGACAAGGGTTTGGCATTTGCCGCCCTTGTTTTTTTGTGAACACTTTAGTCGTATTTGACTCACCCGAAGCATATATCAATTGGAGTCACTCGTAATGATTAGACGAAGGGGCGGGGTTAAATGGACAAAAAACACAATTATTTTATACCATCAGGGCTGTTGATTGGATTAGGCATCGGGATATTATTCGACCATCCGGCTCCGGGGCTTTTAATCGGCCTCGGTGCGGGGATCTTGTTGTCTGCTGTTGTGCCGAAACGAAACGAAGAGTGAGCTGTAAAGGCTCACTTTTTTTTGCGCTCTCAAAAAAAGGCGGCTGTTTGGCCGCCCGTTGTTGTTTAATGTTTAATCATGGATTGAACGCATATGTTTGATCTTAAGATTTTCAAAGACGGCCGTTCCATTTTCGGTAAAGAGCGTGATGCCTGTATCATTCAGGTCGGGAAATGCAAGGTTTGAGTGCGTCGTTTCGCCGTCATCAATAAATGCTTCGACAGTGTTTTGATCTACGATGATTGTGAAATGTACCCGCTTTTTTTCCGGATCAAACGGTGCTTTGCTTTCCAAATAGGTGCTGGTGCTGTCAGGCTGTCCCGTAAACCCTCTATTCACAAAAGAATATCCGCCTTCAGCAGAAATTCCTACATCGATATGGCGTTTCCGATCCGCAGATTCTCTGAGCCTGAATCCCGCATTTTTAAGATCGGCCCACGAGATATCCGCCTCAAGCTGATAGGTATTTCCCTTAATCTGAAGCGTTTTTGATCCGTTTACTTCGATGCGCTCAAACTCATCGGTTGATTCGGTTAATTCATCCAATTGACCGATTGGCTGAGAGGCGAGGCTGTATTGATCTCCGCCTTTATGTTTAAGCTGAATTTGCCGGACGATCGAATCGGTTCCGTTAAAACCGTCTTTCCATGTTGGCGTCCGGTTTGCATAATCCCAGTTATTCATCCACGCCAGAGCATAGCGTTTCCCGTACGGATCGTTTGTTTCGCCATCCTCAAATGTCACGCCCGCATACCAGTCAAATCCGTAATCAAGCCACTGGGGTTCTGCTTCGTCTGCCCTAAATTCGTTGCCGTTGAAGCTGCCTGTCCAGTATGCATAAGTATTCGGCTTGCCGGCACCTTTCCCGTTTGCGCTTGCTCCGAGAACCCATTTATATGTTCCGTCATCCGCCCGCATCCTGAACAGATCCGGACATTCGATGATGCCGATATTTTCTGTTTGAAAACTACTTGTATAACGCCATTCCTTCAGATTTTGTGATTCGTAAAAGCCGACTTTCGTTCCTTCAGCCAGCGCCATCACCCATTTATCATCCTCTTCATCCCAGATCACTTTCGGATCTCTGAAATCGACGGTGTCCGGATTAGGCAAGACCGGCTCTTCACCGTAAGGTTTAAATGTTTTTCCCCCATTTTGGCTGTACCATAAAAATTGTTCTTCCTTCCCGTCATTGGCCGACGGCTGCGTCATAATCGCCACGATCGCCCCTTTGCCGAAGCCGGCTGTGTTTTGTGAGTCGACAACGACAGAACCGGACCAAGGATCGCCATTTTTATTCGTATATTTCGGAATGGCAACCCCTTGATCCTGCCAGTGGACGAGATCATCTGATACAGCGTGGCGCCACTCTGTTCCATTGCCATCCGGATAGTCCCGGTTATAGAGGTAGTAGTAATGATATTCTCCATTGAAATAGACGGGCTTTTGAGGATCGTTTTTCCATTTGTCAGGGGTTGTCAAATGGAAGGCCGCACGGTATTCCGGTGTTTCCGGGGCTTCGCCCTTTTTTTCTGTTTCCCGGACTGAAGCCAATATTATGATGAAGATTCCAAGACAAACAGTTAAAATGCTAATCCGCTTATATACTGTCTTCTTCAAGAAAATTCCCCGCTTTATTCTAAGATGACACACGAAAGAAAATGCCGATGTTCACCGGCATTTTCCTTCGTTCGTTTTATTTGTTTACCGTTAATTGTCCTTGTTCAAGGATGCTGTTTTTGACAACGGATGTTTTTGATCCTTTGATTTTCAGCAAAAAGCTTGGTGCAAATGTGGCGTGATGCTCGTTCGAAATCCCTCTGTTTGTGATGTAGCTCGTGATGACGACTTCGTCGCCTTTTTTCTGCGGTACGGCAAAGTGTGAATAAGTAAATGTGATGTCATTGTAATCCAGGTCCATGTGTAAAACAAGTCCGGATTTGTTTAAAGGCTTGAATGGCCCGGTTAGTGAACCTGATACATAGCCGAGCATATAAATGTCTTTTGCACCAATGCCGTCAATTGTCATTTTTGATCCTCTTGAATCTGTGAACAGATACCATTTTCCGTTCATTTTGAAGAGATTGGCCCGTTCGATTTCATCAGTCACCGTATTGGAGGTGATCAAAGGCTTCATGACTTTTTTCAGCGTATAATCGTTATTTAATTCGATGATTCCGAGTGCGCCGTTAGCCAATGAAGCGTTCTTTTTGTTCGCTCCTTGAAGCAGCTTGCTGCTTTCTTCTCTAAAGAACTTCTTGCTGCCGCCGTAGTAGGCTCTGTTGAATAGAGAGTCTTCTCCCTGATAGCCGGTTTTTGTTCCCGTATTGGCTTCAAATACGAGATATTTGCGGCCGTGATCTTCCACATAATGCGGGTCTCTCAACGTATGGTTGTCGCCGGAGCTGTAGTTTCCTTCATCAATGAATTGCTGAACGTTTTGGTACACTGTGCCGTCGGCCCCGTCAAAGACCGATTTATGATCTTCTACACCGTCAATTTTGAGCGTGTCCGAATCCGGCTGAGAGAAATTGACTTGAGCTGTTGTCAGCGTCTGCTTGCCGTATTGCGTGCCGGAGAAAGCCGTGTAAAACAGTCGGACTTTTCCGTCTTTTGTCAGCGTGGCGGAACCTGACCACTCTTGTGTTTGATACTTAAGGTACGGATCGTTAGGAGCGAATTTGTCGCTGTCTTTAAACACTCTGCCGGCGTTTTTCCAGCTGTCGATGGAAGTTTCGCCTTTCTTTTGATAGAACAAGTAGATGGATGTGTCATCGACGTCTTTCGGATCGCCCGCCAACGCGAAAACAAGATTGTAGCCGTGGTATGTAGCGACTGTCCCGTCGGCATTTTGCAGCGGCCAGCTGTCCCATACGTCTAAATCTATCAGCTCTCCCTTTTTGTTATAGCCTTTTGCTGAAGGGATGTTTTTGATCGTTTTCGGATCGAATTGAGGAACTTTAAATTGTTCACTCTTTTGCTGCTCGGGAATTTTCAGCATGTCATGTCTTGTGATATGAGAAAATCCGTAGCTCTTCTTGTAATCTTGCGTTTCTTTTGCAAAGGTTTGTGGCGCACCTCCAGCAAGCAGAGCCGCTGCAACGGTTAAGGCTGATGCTTTTTT
Source organism: Bacillus haynesii (assembly GCF_014042035.1). Classification (NCBI taxonomy): domain Bacteria; kingdom Bacillati; phylum Bacillota; class Bacilli; order Caryophanales; family Bacillaceae; genus Bacillus; species Bacillus haynesii. Next base: position 3,718,015 of record NZ_CP059494.1, read on the forward strand.
AACGATGTTTTTGATGTTCATCAATATTTCCTCCCTTTTTCAATATGTTAATAGATTGCTCCTGATAACATGAACGTTCCGAGTTATCCCTCCTAACTGTGGCATCGTCCTGAAGAACAGAAAAAAGACCTAAAATGTGCAAGGTCATATAGGCAAAAGATAGATTTCGCCCTTCACACATTTTAGGTCTTGCCTGCTTAGACAGTAACAATCCCGACGATATTGAATTACCATCATTCTAATATACTTATCTCTGGGACTCAACTGGTCTAAGATCCTCTTTTCTCATCCATTTTTATGCAATCGACACCGATTTTAAGCGAAAAGACACCTTTTTTATATGAATCTATAGTCTGTATAAGGGGGGAATCGTCAATCATTGAAATCAATATACATCGGTATAGTTTCCCAAAAGGCATCTGGAATTGCGAGCTTCCGCTGATCATGTCTTGACAGGGTTGTTTGAATATCGTCCTCTTTTCCGGCTAGAACTTTTTGCAGCCAATCCGGATCCATCAGGAGACCCCGGCCGATTCCGATGAGATCGGCTCCTGTTTCCAGCGCTTGAAGGGCGTCTTCCGGTGTGCGTACTTGCCCGGCTCCGATCAGTGGGAGACGGTCTTGGACTGCTTCTTTGATCAGTTCCATTCGTGTATGGGATTTGTCTGCACCACGGCGCGGCAAGGACCGGAAATCAATTAGAGAAACGTGCAGGTAATCCAATGCTTGTTCCCGCAGTACATTGACGAAAGACAACGTTTCAGCCATTGTAATTCCAGGTGTTTCCGGCTCTTCGGGCGAAAACTTGTAGCCGATGATAAAGGATGGTTTATGGCAGCTTTCCGCAACGCGTCTGATTTCTTCTATGATCTGAAGCGGAAACCTCATCCGTTTCTCTAAAGTGCCGCCCCAGCTGTCATTGCGCCGGTTGTAATAAGGGGAGAAGAACTGATGGATGAGAAACCCGTTTGCGCCGTGAATTTCGACTCCGTCAAACCCGGCTTCTATCGCTCTTCGCGCCGCCTGGCCGAAAGAATGGATAAGGTCTTGAATTTCTTGATCAGACAGCGCCCTTGGCACCGGTGCATTCGGTTGATTCGGAGCGACAGCGCTGGCGCTGACTGTTCGTTCTATACCTTTGGCACCGGAATGGAAGAGCTGCAGGATTGCTCTCGCTCCGTGTTTCTTTAAAGTGGCTGCAAGCCGGGTTAGTCCTGGGATTTGATCATCGTTCTCAGCTCCGGGGATGCCGGGAAATCCGGTTCCGGGCTGTACGGTTGTCGCAGATGTGATGACCATGCCGACACCTGTTGCCCGCGCGGCATAATAGACCAGTTCGTCGTTAGAAATGAATCCTCCCGGCATAGAGGATGAATGCCCCATTGGCGGCATGATGATCCTGTTTTTCAATTGGATTCCGTTTTTAAAAGTAAACGGGGCGAATAAAGAAGCGTATTGTTTTTTCATGTTTTTTTCTCCTTTTTGATATAACAATAGCAACCACTGTGAGGCTCCACAAGAACGCAATTTTTTTATATATGCTTTATAAAAATAAACCGTAAGATCATTCTCTTGAATGCTCTGGCGTCCATATGGTAGGATCAAGTCAAAATTGGCGAATGAGGCAATGGAGGAATTGCTATGAATTCAGCTGTCGACCATAAAGAATGCTCTTCTTTAATTCAGGGAGTATTGAAAATTTTCTCTGGTAAATGGTCATTTTTGGTTCTCGCCGAACTCATTCAGGGCAAGCGGCGATTCAACGAGCTTAGAAGGAACTTGGGAAACGTCAACACTAAAGGATTAACTGACACATTAAGACATCTTGAAGAAAGCGGTATGATTTCCCGGAAGGTGTTCCCCACGGTTCCTATTACTGTCGAATATGCCTTAACAGAAAAAGGTAAAGCGTTCCACAGCATTTTTAAAGAGATGGCCGCGTGGGGGGAAAAGTGGATGGATGAACGTGAATAATAGCCGAAGAAATAACGAAACCCGACTTGTCAGAGTCGGGTTTTTTTCGATTTAAAATGACTTCAAAACATGCTCTTTGTACGTTTTCGCGCTTTTGGCGAGCTCGCTTTCGCCGGTTGAGCCCGCCCCGTAAAACACGTACGGCGGAAGATAGGTTGTGCTGATAAAATTGCTTGTCGCCTGAAAAGGGCGTAACAGTTCGCTGATCGTATAGTGATTTGACCCGCCGGCCTGATAGGCTTCTTCGGGAGCGCCTGCTGATACCGCGACCATGAATTCTTTGCCGCGAAGCGCTGTGCCGTTTGTTCCGTATGCCCAGCCGTAGAGAAGAACGTGGTCCAGCCATTTTTTTAAGAGCGGCGGCGAGCTGTACCAATAAAGAGGGAACTGGAAGACGATCCGATCGTGTTCTTCACAAAGTTTTTGTTCTTTTTCCACATCAATGGCCTCGTCAGGATATTCCTGATAAAGGTCGCGAAAAGTAATGCCGGGTACGTCTTTCAATGTGTCTGCAAATGCTCTGTTCACGACTGACTGCTCCATATTCGGATGAAATGCGAGCACCAATACTTTCATTTTTCCATCTCCTTCTTCCATTTTATTCATCTTAAACGAACAGCAATCGCGGATTCAACAAAAATGCTCCGTCCCCATTCAATCAATCGTGCCGTGACAAAGGTCTGATGTAAGCCGAGAGACACAGAATTTGCATGTGATGGAGGAAGGTGCGAAAGGTCAAAATCCGAGTTTCTTCATTTATATATAAACATAAGCAAAAAGTCTCTAACCTCGGGTTTAAAGACTGCCATGAAAAAATAAGGCAAACAGGTGAAAACGGAGCTATAGACATGTATCATCATGATCGTGCGATATCTATTAATGTGATTATTCCGAATTTTTGGCAAGTTGAAATGGAAATGTTGATCTACAGCCGGATGAATGGTTTAAGTCAGAAGCTTCCGTTATCTTCTAATAACAAATATGAATGCAGGATGAATTAATGATTTTTTGTCCTCATCAAAAACGCTTCTACTTCTTTGACGGTCAGTCCCATTTCTTTGGCTTCCAGCATTAGGGCTCTCCATTCATCGATATTGGCTTGGGTCAGCTCCCTGTTTCGATAAAACGCCCGTTCTTTCTTTTTCTGCTTGAGGCGGTGTGTGAATTGGAACAGTTCTTCCTGGTTCATCCCCGCTTGCACGGCCTGTACAAGGTGGGTTCTCCACTCGTCTTCATGCTCAGTCCGGCGATAAAGGATCACTTCGGTATCAAACAATTCCTTTAATTCGACTTTCAGCGCACGGGAGATTTTTTTCAGGAATTCGACTGACGGATTTCTGTGAACACCGCGTTCAATTTTGCTCAAATATGATTTTGATACGCCTGCTATATCAGCAAGCTGGTTAATGGAGTAGCCTTTTCTTTTTCTGTACATTCGGATGACTCTTCCGATCATACTGATTCCTCCCCTTCCCCTTGCCATTCATATAAAAACGCTTTCCTGTTCATTATAAGAAATAATTTGTTCTTTATAAAATTCAAAAATTTAAGATATCGACAGAAAACAAAAGAAAACGAACGAATTTGTTCTCTAAAAAGAACTATATAGCTAAATTCAGCATTTTTCAATTCAAATTTTTTCTTTTATAATCCAATCATTAACAAACGGCAATTCCTGAGGAGGCAGTCAAGCATGAAAGAAAATATTGATTTTAGAGAACTGATTGCAATCTTACGAAAAAGAACGGTTCTTATTCTCGTTTTGACAATAGGTGTAACATTGACGACCGGAATCATTCAGTTCTATGTGCTGACACCTGTCTATCAGGCATCGACGCAAATTTTGGTGCATCAAGTAGGAGAGAAAAAGGGGAGCGCCACGTACAGCGATATTCAAATCAACCTTCAATACACGCGGACATTCCAAGCGCTTTTGAAAAACCCGGTGATTTTGGAGCAAGTCAAGAGAGAGCTTGATTTACCTTACTCTGCCGGCCGGTTGGGTGAAAAAATTGCAACGAGCAGTGAAAGCGAATCAGAGATTATTAACATTTCGGTTCAAGATGAAAATCAGAAACGGGCGGCCGATATAGCGAACACTCTAACAGCGGTACTCAAAAAAGAGATTAAGCAAATTATGAACACCGATCGGGTAACCGTCCTGTCAAAAGCCGACATCGTCGATTCGCCGACCCCTGTCAGACCGAATTACAAAATGAATATTTTGCTGGCATTCGGCGCCGCATTAATGACCGGAATCGCTTTGGCGTTCTTTTTGGACTTTATCGATGATACGGTTGCAAGGCCGTCTCAAGTTGAAAAGGAAGCAGGATTTATTTATTTGGGAAGTATTGAGCAAATGAAACATAAAAAAAGTCTGTTTCGCGGGGACCCCGATATGAATATCCGCGTGAAAGCAGGAAGGAGTGAGCCGCTTGGGTATTAGAAAAAAACGCTCTCGCAAATATCAATCGGCGCTTGTCGCATTGCATCAGCCGAACACACCGATTGTCGAACAATATCGGACGATCAGGACGAACATTGAGTTCTCATCTTTTGAGAAGCCGTTTAAGTCATTGCTCATCACATCGGGCCTGCCGGGAGAAGGCAAATCATTCTCGGCTTCAAACTTGGCGGTCGTATTTTCGCAGCAGGAAAAAAAGGTCCTTCTGATCGACGCGGATTTAAGAAAGCCGACGATCCACAAAATTTTTGAGCTCGATAACCATTCAGGCGTCACAAATGTATTGATGAAAAAAACGACGCTGGAAAATGTGGTGCAGCAAAGCCAAGCGGAAAATCTCCATGTGCTGACAAGCGGTCCGATTCCTCCGAACCCGTCCGAGCTGTTGTCATCGCAGGCGATGGAGGACCTGCTTGCGAAAGCGTACAACCAATACGATTTAGTCATCCTTGATTCACCGCCGCTTTTGCCGGTCGCAGACGCGCAAATATTGGCGAACCAGGTGGATGGAAGCATCCTTGTCATCCTCAGCGGAAAAACAAAGCTTGATAACGCGATCAAGTCTCGGGACGCGCTGAATTCTTCAAAAAGCGAACTGCTCGGCGCCGTGCTGAACGGGCGGAAAGTGAAAAAAGCGCGCCAATATAATTACGCAACCATGTAATCTTTTGAAGCGGCTGCACCGCTTTAGGTGATGTCTCCTTGCCTTTACCGATGGAGGCACTCGGCTCTACCGTGGGCAGACTTCCCGTCTGCCTTAGACGCAAGTCGTCGATGGCGGGGCGTGAGGACGGGTTAAATGCCCATTTTTATTTGATGTATGTGCTCGGTTTAGATTTGAAAATCGCACGTATCTTTTTAGCTGATGGGATTTTGCCCTGAAAGATCCCATCAGCTAGAAAGATACATTAGGAGGTAGGAAATTGACATATCGGAGAAGGCTTTCCATTATTACCGCACTCGATTCGTACTTGGTTTTGCTGTCCATCTTTATCGGATATCAGCTGATTTTGCCATCATATGATTTATACCCTTCGGAAATGCTGCTGATGACTTCACTGATACTGCTTGGCGCTCAGCATTTATTCGCCCATTGCTTCCACCTTTACAAAAAAGTGTGGGAGTACGCAAGCATCGGTGAATTGTATGTGCTGCTTAAATCGATTACATTGTCCCATCTCGTGACGGTGGTCCTCGAACTGTTTTTCTTTCAAAACGTTCCGGTTCGACTTTTATGTTTAAGCTGGCTGTTTCAGCTGATCTTGATCGGCGGGTCGCGGATGATGTGGCGCATCATCAGGGAACAGGTGAACAAAGAAAGCAAAGGATCTCTAAGGGCGCTAATCATCGGAGCGGGCTCTGCCGGCAGTTTGATCGCAAAACAGCTTGTGCAAAAGCCGGAATTGAACATTAAGCCCGTCGCATTTATCGATGATGACAAAACGAAATACCGGCTTGAAATCATGGGTCTGCCTGTTTTAGGCGGAAAAGAGCAGATCATGCAGGCGGTCCGTCAATGGAGCATCGACCGGATCATCATCGCCATTCCATCTTTAAGCGTCACTCAGATGCAGGAAATGTACAAGGCGTGTGCGCAAACGGGTGTCAAAACGCAAATCATGCCGAAAATAGATGAAATTTTGCTTGGCAGACATCCTGTCGGCCAGCTTCGCGATGTCAAAGCAGAAGATTTGCTCGGAAGGGAGCCTGTCCAGCTTGATACAAGCGAAATCTCCAATACGGTCACGGACCGAATCGTTCTAGTGACGGGGGCCGGAGGTTCAATCGGCTCGGAAATCTGCCGACAAATCAGCAAATTTAAACCGAAATCGATTATTTTAGTCGGGCACGGAGAAAACAGCATCCATTCGATCCTGCTTGAACTGCAGGAGACGTTCGGAAAGCATGTCGACTATTATCCTGAAATCGCTGACATACAGGACAGAGAAAAAATGTTTTTGCTGATGGAACGCTACAAACCGAATGTCATTTATCATGCAGCTGCACACAAGCATGTTCCGCTGATGGAAAAATGCCCGAAAGAAGCTGTCAAAAACAATATCCTCGGCACGAAAAACGTTGCTGAAGCAGCCGACGAAACCGGAGTAGAAACTTTTGTCCTGATCTCGTCAGACAAAGCGGTCAACCCTGCCAATATCATGGGGGCAACGAAGCGGTTCGCGGAAATGCTGATCATGAATCTCGGCAAAACGAGCAAAACCAAATTTGTCGCCGTCCGCTTCGGAAATGTTCTCGGCAGCAGGGGAAGCGTCATTCCGATTTTCAAAAAACAAATCGCTAAAGGCGGCCCGGTCACTGTCACACACCAGGACATGACGAGGTACTTCATGACGATTCCGGAAGCCTCAAGGCTGGTTATTCAAGCGGGGGCGCTTGCCAAAGGAAGACAGATTTTCGTGCTCGATATGGGTGAACCGGTCAAAATCGTCGATCTCGCCAAAAATCTCATCCAGCTTTCAGGCTATACGACAGACCAGATCAAAATCGAATTTACAGGCATTCGGCCGGGAGAAAAAATGTACGAAGAGCTGCTGAATCAAAATGAAGTGCTGGCAGAGCAGGTTTTCCCGAAGATTCATATCGGCAAGGCGGTCGACGTTGAATGGACGGTGCTGAAGACATTTATGGATGAATTTATGTATTTGTCAGACCGCGAGCTGAGAGAACGCTTGTTCAAAGCGATCGGCCAGCATGAGAAAAAGCTGGTGACAGCGCACTAGGGGGAAGGACATGACAAGAACGGTTTTATTTTGCGCTACTGTGGATTACCATTTCAAGGCCTTCCACCTCCCGTATTTAAAATGGTTTAAAGAGCGGGGGTGGAACGTTCATATCGCCGCAAAAGGAGATATGACACTGCCTTATACAGACAAAAAATTTGATATCGATATCAGGCGTTCTCCTCTGAATGCAAGCAATATCGCAGCCTATAGAGAGCTGGCCCGCATCATTGACGCAAACCGGTACAGCATCATTCATTGCCACACGCCAATGGGAGGCGTGCTGGCAAGGCTTGCGGCCCGGAAACAGAGAAAAGAGGGAACGAAAGTGATCTATACCGCTCACGGTTTTCACTTTTGCCAAGGTGCACCTTTGAAAAATTGGTTGCTGTATTATCCGATTGAAAAAGGGCTGTCCGCTTTGACCGATTGCCTGATTACGATCAATGAAGAAGATTTTGTCCTTGCAAAAGGCTTACGAAAGGGGCTGCGCACGGAAAAAATCCACGGCATCGGCGTCGATACGGAGCGGTTTCATCCTGTCAGCGAAACAGAGAAAATGCTGCTCAGGAAAACATACGGTTTCAAAGAAGAGGACTTTATTCTCATATATCCCGCTGAGCTGAACGCGAATAAAAACCAGGCGCTGCTCATCGAAACGGCGGCTGCTTTAAAAGACAGAGCTCCGAACTTAAAGCTCGTGTTTGCAGGAAAAGGGCAGATGGAGGAAAAATACCGGAGTCTCGCTGAACAAAAAGGCGTTTCTTCGCTCGTCACGTTTGCCGGTTTTCAAAAAAACATCCACGAATGGATTCAGCTTGCAGACGTGTCTGTCGCTTCAAGCATCAGGGAAGGGCTCGGCATGAACCTCCTTGAAGGAATGGCGGCAGGAAAGCCCGCCGTTGCAGCGGACAACCGCGGACACCGGGAAGTCATTCAAGAGGGTGTGAACGGATTTTTGATTCCGCAGGGAGACGCCGGAACGTTCAGCGACCGGATTTTACAGCTGTACCGCCTGCCTTCTTTGCGAAAAAAGATGGGAGACGCGGGGAGACGAACGGCCGCCGCTTTTTCCCAGCAGCGTACCGTCAAAGAAATGGCGGGCATTTACTCTTCCTTTATGGATAACGAAACAGTTGAAAGGAGGCTGAAAGGATGACAGGGGGTCAAAAGCCGAAAGTTTCTGTCATTATGGGAGTCTACAATTGTGAAGACACGATCGCAGAGAGCATCGAGTCGATTTTAAATCAAACCTATAAAAATTGGGAACTGATTATATGTGACGATGCTTCGACAGACGGGACATATGCTGTTGCCAGGCGGTATGCCGATCATTACGCAGATAAGATCAAACTGATCAAAAACGAGAAGAATCAGCGGCTGGCTGCTTCGTTAAACCACTGTCTCCAATATGCCGGCGGGAAATATATCGCGCGCCAGGACGGAGATGATATCTCTTTACCAAGGCGTTTTGAAAAGCAGGTCGCGTTTCTGGAATCACAATCTCATTATCATGTCGTCGGAAGCGGCATGATGGCCTTCGACGAAAACGGGACCAGAGGCGTCAGAATGCTTCCTTCCTCTCCAGGACCGAGAATCATGGCGAAAGGAACGCCGTTTTGCCATGCGACGATCATGATGAGAGCGGAAGTCTATAAGGCGCTGGACGGCTATCGGGTCAGCCGGAGAACAAGAAGGATGGAAGATATCGATTTGTGGCTCCGTTTTTTCGAGGCGGGCTACACGGGCTACAACCTTCAGGAAGCTTTATACAAAGTAAGGGAAGACGAATCGGCGTTTAAAAGGAGAAAGCTCAGCTACTCGATTGATAATGCGTTTATCGTCTTTGCCGCCTGCAGACGGCTGAAGCTCCCGCTCTCAGACTACATTTATATTATGAAACCCATCATCAGGGGGCTCATGCCTCCTTTTATCATGAACAAATATCATAAAAGAAGATTGATGAATGAAGGCGGAGGGGTCGTAAAACATGAATGACGGAAGCGTGAGACCAAAACGGGTGCTTCACATCGTAAGCGGAATGAACCGCGGCGGCGCGGAGACGATGATTATGAATATATACCGCCATACAGACAGGCGGCATATTCAATTTGATTTTATTTCCCACCGGGAAGAAACGTGCGATTATGATCCGGAGATCATCACGCGCGGCGGCCGTGTGTTTTATGTACCGAGCATCGGGCGGTCGGGACCTGTCGCCTACATCAAAAACATCAGAAGGATTTTGGTTGAGAAAGGGCCGTATGCCGCCGTACACGCCCATACGGATTTTCAGACGGGGTTTGCCGCATTGGCGGCCAGGCTCGCCGGCGTTCCGGTCAGGGTCTGCCATTCCCACAACACGGCCTGGAAGCCTAACCCCCGGTTTTGGGATACATGGCAGCTCCTTGCATTCCGACGCTTGATTTTCTCCAGTGCTACGGCTCTGTGCGCTTGCGGCAAAGATGCCGGGCGTTTTTTATTCGGCGGAAAAAAGATGGGCGAAAACGCGGTCCATCTTTTGCAAAACGGGATTGAACTTGACCGGTTCAAAGAAGCGAGCGGCGTTTCGAAGACGGATGCAAAAAAGAGCTTCGGCATCAAGGAAGACGCACTGGTCATCGGGCATGTCGGCCGTTTTTTTGAACAGAAAAACCACGCGTTTCTGCTCGGGCTTGCCGCTCATTTTAAGAAATCGGGCACGCCTTTTCAAGCGGTGTTCGCAGGTGACGGTCCGCTGCGCAGACAGATCGAAGAAAAAGCCGCCGCTCTCGGTGTAAAAGACGACATTCTGTTTCTCGGCGTTGTCGAAGATATCCCGGTTCTCATGCAGACGTTTGATGTATTTGCCATGCCGTCTTTGTTTGAAGGGCTCCCCCTCGTTCTCGTCGAAGCGCAGGCGTCAGGTCTTCCTTGTATTGTGTCAGATCACATTACGGAAGAAACCGATTTGGGACTCGGCCTGGTGAAACGTCTCAGCTTAAATGCCGGTTTTGAACGGTGGGCTGAGGATATCAGCCGTGCTGCTCAGGCGAAAAAGCCTGCATGGCCGGAGATTGAGAGAAGCCTGGCAGAGAGAGGCTATGATGCAAAAGCAAATTTGGCGAGACTGATGGACATCTATTCAATCTCCGCAGCAGAAGGACAGTGAGTGTATGGCTGTTTACATGTTGAATATGGGGATTGTTTTCATCTGGTCATGGTTTGCGAAAATGTACGGCAGGGAAGATCACAGGCTGCCGACGGGCTATCGTCCGAATGCGCTCCTCACCGTCGTTCCGCTCGCGGCTTTGATTATCGTTGCCGGCTTAAGATACAAGGTCGGAACGGATTACCACACATATATGCTGCTTTACGAATTAGCCGGAAAATACAACAACCTTTGGGAGATCTTCGGTTTCGGAACAGACAAGTCGTCGACTGATCCCGGATTTACCGCACTCTTATGGACATTAAACCAGATTTCAGCTGATCCGGCGCTCATGTTTGCCGTCGTTGCCGCGATTACCTATATCTATATCGTCAAGACGCTTTATGTGTATGGAAGGCCGTTTGAGTTGAGCATGTTTCTCTTTATCGGCATGTTTCACTACTATGCTTCCTTTAACGGCATTCGCCAATACATGGCGGCAGCCATTCTGTTTTGGGCGGTCCGGTATCTGATCGATGGGAAGCTGGTGCGCTATATGATCGTCGTGCTGATCTGTTCGCTTTTTCATTCTTCGGCTTTGATCATGATTCCGGTTTATTTCATCGTCAGAAGAAAAGCGTGGTCGCCTGTCCTCTGGTGCCTCATGCTCTTATTTTTGGCCGGGACTTTTCTGTATCAAAAATTTCTGTCCGTATTCCTTGTCGTGCTTGAAAACAGTCAATACGGACATTACGAAGAATGGCTGATGAAAAATACGAACGGCATGAACGCCATTAAAATCATCGTTCTTCTTCTCCCGCTCGTACTTGCATTCTGCTTCAGGGAGCAGCTTAGAAAGCGCTGGCCCGAAATCGATTATATCGTCAACCTTTGTCTGATCGGTTTCCTGTTCGGAATTTTGGCGACAAAGGATGTCATTTTTGCGAGGTTCAACATTTATTTCGGGCTCTATCAGCTGATTCTCGTTCCTTATTTTGTACGGATTTTCGAACCGAAATCGAACGCCCTTCTTTATGTTTTGATTTTGATCTGTTACTTCTTATACAGCTTTATGCTCATGCCGTTCGACTCGTCGGTATTGCCGTACAGAACGATTTTTGAACGTTGAATAGCGGAATAGGCCGTTTAGGTCTTGTGAAAATTTCGACAAAGGAGTCATCACATTGGAAAATCCAGCAGTTAGTCTACTGGTCGCTGTTTATAATACAGAAGCTTTTTTGCCGAATTGTTTGCAGTCGCTGATCAGCCAGACCTTAAAAAATATCGAAATCATTATCGTCAATGACGGTTCAACAGACGGAAGCCAGAAGATCATTGATCATTATGCCCGAAAGGACGGGCGCATCAAAACGATTCAGCAGGAGAATCAGGGCCTCGGCGCTGTCCGCAATAAAGGCATTGAAGCGGCGTCAGGCGAGTACTTGGCATTCATCGACTCCGATGACTGGATTGAGCCGGACTATTGCCAATCTATGTATGAAAAAGCGAAGGATAAGGATGCCGATCTTGTCATCTGTGATTATGCCGTCGAAATTCAGGATACCGGAAAAACGGTCTGCCCGGACATCGGGAAAAACTATGAAGGAAAGCCGAAAGAGGCATTCATGAAAGACTTGTTAAAGGGTAAAGTAAGCGGCTTTTCCTGGAACAAGCTCTACAGACGGGACCTGATTGAGCGGCATAAGCTCGTTTTCCCACTGCGCGACGAGCTGGAAAACATCGAAGATCAGTACTTCAGCTTCAGATGCCTTTTATATGCGAATACCGCGGCGTTCGTGACAAAGCCGCTTTATCATTACAGGGTCCACCTGTCATCCATCGTCCAAAAGTATCAGGCGGGGCTGTTTGAAGACGGACTCGCTCTTTATGAAGCAAACCTGGACTGCCTGACAAAGCACGGAGAGCTCCCGGCTTTAAAGGAGGCGCTGCACGTCTTTATCGTCAACCACGGCTGCATCAGTATTTTAAATGAATGCAAGAGTCGCAACAAAAACCCTTCAATAGAAAAATACAAAAATATCCGCAGCATATGCGCCTGTCCGGAATTCAGGGGGAAAATCCCCGCGGTGGACATGTCGGCATTCGATTCCAAGAAGAAGCTTCTCCTTATGCTGATTCGCTTGCGGTTGATGCCGGCAGTGTATGGATTTGCGGCAATTTACCAGAAAATGATCGAGCACAGAATGAAGAAATAGGCGGTGAGGAAATGACCTTTCAGGAACTGAAGATCAATCTTGCAGAATGGCTTTTGCTCAAGGTGAAATATCCTTCTGAATATGTGATGGGAACGCCGGGTTTAAGGCGCTTTGATCAATATAAAGGCAAGAAAAAAATCATTCTGACTTTAATTCCGTCCCATGATAATTTGGGAGATCACGCGATTGCCCTGGCAAGCCGGACATTCATAGAAAACGAGTTTCCCGATTTTGAATTAATTGAAATCGGCATCAACGATATTTACAAACATGCAAAAGCGCTCATGCGCATCCGCCACCCCGAGGATATGGTGTTCATCATCGGCGGAGGAAACATGGGGGATTTGTACCGCAATGAGGAATGGACGAGGCGCTTCATTATCAAAACATTCAAGCATTATAAAATCGTCCAGCTCCCAGCAACCGCGCACTTTTCCGAGACGCCCCGCGGTAAAAAGGAACTGAAAAGGGCGAAAAGAATCTACAACTCCCATCGCCGGCTGTTCATGATGGCGCGCGATGATACAACCTATCAATTCATGAAACAGCATTTTTCAAACCAAACGATTGTGAAGCAGCCTGATATGGTGCTTTATTTAAAGAAAGAACAGCAGTCTGCAAGAGAAGGTGTGCTCGTTTGTTTAAGGGAGGATAAAGAAAGCTTTCTCAGGCCGGAAGAGCGTAAAAAGCTGCTGAAGGCTGTCGGTGACGAGTATGGCGGTGCAACAACTTTTACAACGACGATCGGCAGGAGGGTCAGCCGCGTGTCCCGCGAGAAGGAGCTGAACAGGCTTTGGGATCAGCTGAGAGGTGCGGAGGTCGTTGTGACAGACAGGCTGCACGGCATGATTTTTTGTGCGATAACAGGAACGCCATGCGTTGTGATCCGCTCTTTTGATCATAAGGTGCTTGAAGGCTTTCGCTGGCTGAAAGACATTCCTTCGCTGAAGCTTGTGGAAAATCCCGATGCGGCAGAGGTTCTCGGCGCAATCGAAGAGCTGATCAAGACCGGTGATTCGCATCGTGAGACTCCGTCAAGGGATCATTATTTCGCAGATTTAAGACAGAAAATTATGGGTGATATCCAATGAAGCCATTTATCAGTATCATTGTTCCGATGTACAATGTCGAAGATTATATAGAAGAATGCGTCGATTCGTTGCGCAGGCAGACGCTGAAAAATATTGAAATCATCCTTGTCGATGACGGCTCTCCCGACAGATGCGGGGAGATAGCCAGAAAGTACTGCAGCATGGATGCCAGAGTGAAAGTGATTCATAAAAAAAACGGCGGGCTGAGCTCGGCGAGAAATGCCGGTCTTCAAGCCGCGACAGGAGATTATGTCGGGTTTGTCGACGGTGATGATTTTGTATTGCCTGCCATGTTTGAAAACATGTACGCCACTGCCAAAAAAGACGACCTCGATATCGTCATGTGCGGGTATCATAAACATTCCGATACGGAAGACACCTACTTCCCGCCGCCGCTGCCGAGCGATCGCCTCTTGTTGAGCTGGGATATTAAACGCGAGCTCAAAAAGGCGCACGAAACCCGCTTCATCTGGTATGTGTGGCGGAATTTGTACAGGCGCGACCTGCTGAAGAAAAACCAGCTGTACTTTTTTGAAGACATTCGTTTTGCAGAGGATTCGCCGTTTAATTTGTACGCCTTTTATGCAGCGAAGCGGGTGAGAGCGATCGATGACGGCTACTACATGTACAGGTGCAATCCGGATAGCCTGACAGAGGTGCCGTTTAAACCGTACATGGATGAAAGCCTGAAAAGGCAGTACCGGGCGAAAAGGAGATTCTATGAGACGTTTCAGCTTTTGGATGAATGTGCGGACGATCTGGAAACGTACACATGCAAACATCAAATTCCGATGCTTTTAGCCAATGCCTGTGCGGAACCGAAGCCTTCAAAGCAGGTGAGGCGGCATATTAAAGACATTTTGTCTTACCGGATGGTGCAGTCGTGCGTCAAAGCCACGTCTCTCCGCAGCCGCAACCTGTTAATCGGCCAGCGGCTCGTTTTATTGCTATGCAAGCTGAATATTCCGATTCTGCTCGAATTGTTTTTTAAACGAAATCTGCCCAGTAAGGGATGAGCCTTTTGAATAAGACATTTGTTTTGAATCTCGGCGCCAATGTGGCGTCTTTTTTACTATCGGTGCTGTTTTCGATGTGGCTGACGCCTTATGTCATCAAGAACCTCGGTGTTGAGGCGTTTGGGTTTGTCCATCTCACGCAGAATATGATCAATTACTTTTCAATTATTACGGTCGCCCTGAGCGCGGTCGTTGTCCGGTTTTTTTCTGTTTCCGCCCACAGGGGAGCACTTGACGAAGCGAGAGGCTATATGAATACCTATATCGTTTCATCACTGGTGCTTTCAGTCATCTTGTTTTTTCCGCTTGGCGGCACGGTGTTTTTTATCGATCAGATCATTCGCGTTCCCGCCGGTCTTTTGGGAGATGTGCAGATCGCACTTTTGATCGGGAGCCTGCTGTTTCTATTGACCTTTGTGATGTCGGGATTTGCCGCCGGTCCGTTTTTTGCCAATAAAATCTATATTACGAGCATGATCCAAGCCGTCCAAATGCTGATTCGCGTCTTGAGCGTATTGTTGATTTTTGCGTGGTTTGCACCGAAGATCTGGCATATTCAGCTTGCCGCTCTCATCGCAACCGCTTCGGCGTGCATCCTGTCGATCTTTTTCTTTAAGAAATTGATTCCATGGTTTACGTTCCGGGTGAGGGATATGTCGTTTGCAAAGTGCAAAAAACTGCTCCAGGCGGGAGGATGGAGCTCCGTCAGCCAAGTCGGCATCCTGCTGTTTCTGCAAATCGATTTAATGGTGGCGAATGTGATGCTGGGGGTTTCCGAATCCGGCATGTACGCGGCGATCATTCAGTTTCCGCTGTTATTGCGGACGCTTTCGGGAACGCTTGCGGCCGTATTTTCACCTACGATTACACTCTATTATTCAAAAGGCGATAAAGAAGGGCTTGTCCGCTATGCCAACCAGGCCGTCAGGTTTAACGGCATCCTGCTCGCTTTGCCGGCGGCGCTTCTGGGCGGGCTAGCAGGCCCGTTTCTGTCGCTGTGGCTCGGCCCTTCATTCGAACATTTGAAATGGCTTTTACTGATACATGCGGGTTATTTGGTTGTTTCATTAAGCCCGGCGCCGCTGTTTTATATCTTTACCTCCTATAACAAGCTGAGAACACCGGCGCTGACCACGGTTGCCTTCGGCGTTGTCAATTTGCTGCTTGCCATCGTGCTGAGCGGCCCGGCGGGTCTCGGCCTTTACGGAATTGCGCTGGCCGGTGCGGCAGCTTTAATGCTGAAAAACGTCGTCTTCACTCCGATTTATGCGTCAAAGATTACGGGTGAAAGAAAAAGAGTTTTTTATAAAGGCATATACAGGCCGGTTGCCGGCGCTTCATTTACCTTGGCTGTCTGTTACGCTCTTCAATACTTATTTGCGATCGACAGCCTGCTGTCCCTGTTTGTCACGGCGCTGGCTGCGACGGGGGCATACGGCCTGTTTGCCTATTTCGTCATGTTGACGAAAGCGGAACGGCATATTGTCACAACGAAGCTGCAAGCATTTCGATGCTCTTTATCCTTCCCGTTTCAAAAGGGATTTTTTAAATAAAAGAAAGGGGTGCGTTTTTCGTGCTAGCGAAACGGTTTTTCGATCTTGCATTGTCGGTTATTTTGCTGGTCGCACTCAGCCCGGCCATGATCCTGACGGCTTGCCTCATCAGATGGAAAATCGGCTCGCCTGTTTTATTTCGCCAAACCCGGCCGGGGCTGAATGGCGAGCCTTTTACATTATATAAATTCAGAACGATGACTGATGAAAGAGATGAAGCAGGCAATCTGCTAAGCGATGAAAAACGGCTGACAAAGACGGGGCGGCTGATCAGAAAAACGAGCCTTGACGAGTTGCCGCAGCTGATCAACGTCATCAAAGGAGACCTCAGTCTCGTCGGGCCGCGGCCGCTTTTGATGGAGTATATTCCCCTTTATACGAAGCGGCAGTGGAGACGGCATGAAGTCAAGCCGGGCATCACGGGCTGGGCGCAGATCAACGGGAGAAATAAAGTGACATGGGAGGAAAAATTCGAACTCGATGTCTGGTATGTGGATCATCGTTCTTTTTTGCTTGATCTCAAAATCCTTTTGTTGACTGTCGTAAAAGTCTTGAAGTCGGAAGGCGTCAGCCAAGACCGGCATGTGACAGCAGAAAAATTTAGGGGGAGAAGGAATGCCTGATGCAAAACGTGGTGATCATCGGAGCCGGCGGCCATGGGAAAGTCGTCCGGGATCTTGTAAAAGAGCGGCCGGATACGGCGCTTGCCGGTATTCTTGATGACCGGTATGAGGAGCTTCATGTCGAGAACGGTCTGTATCGAGGGCCTTCAGCCGCCGCAGAAGAACTTGCGCGATTGCATCCGGACGCGAAGTTCGTCCTAGCTGTCGGCCAAAACGGCATCAGACAGCAGCTGTATGATCGCCTTGGGCTTCCGCTTGAGCGGTATGCGGTCTTGATTCATCCGTCCGCTGTGATCAGCGGTTCGGCCCGGATTCAAAACGGCACCGTTGTCATGGCGTCGAGCGTCATCCAAGCGGATGCCGACGTCGGCATCCACACGATTGTCAACACAGGTGCGATCGTCGAACACGACAACCGGATCGGCAATTACGTTCATCTTTCGCCGGGAACGGTGTTGACAGGCGGCGTGACAGTTATGGAAGGCGCTCATCTCGGAGCGGGAACGGCGGTCATTCCCGGAAAGACAATCGGACGCTGGAGCGTGACGGGAGCGGGATCAGCCGTGATTCACGACATTCCTGATGATTGTACCGCTGTCGGAGTCCCTGCAAGGAAGATCAAATAACAGCAGTAAAAAGGGTGAAAAACATGAGTCAGAGTAAGCGAATTTATTTATCTCCGCCGCACATGAGCGGAGACGAGGAGCGCTATGTAGCTGAAGCGTTTCGGACAAACTGGATCGCGCCTCTCGGTCCACTTGTCGATACATTTGAAGAAAAGCTTGCCGCCTATGCGGGGACGTCCGGAGCCGCGGCAGTCAGCTCAGGAACAGCCGCAATCCATCTGGCCTTGAAATTGCTCGGCGTCGGCAAAGGCGATAATGTCTTCTGTTCTTCTTTTACGTTTGTAGCGAGCGCCAATCCGATTATATATGAGCAGGCCGAACCGGTTTTTATCGATTCTGAACGGGATACTTGGAACATGTCGCCCGAAGCGCTTGAACGGGCGCTCGACGAAGCGGAGCGTGCCAGGAATCTCCCGAAAGCCGTCATCGTCGTTAACTTGTACGGCCAAAGCGCGAAAATGGACGAGATTATGGCCATTTGCGGTCGATTTGCTGTGCCTGTCATTGAAGATGCGGCTGAATCGCTCGGTTCTGTTTATAAAGGCAGAAAAAGCGGAACCTTCGGACGCTTCGGCATCTATTCGTTCAACGGTAACAAAATCATCACCACATCGGGCGGAGGAATGCTTGTCAGCGATGATGAAGACGCTTTGAAGAAGGCACGCTTTTTAGCCACTCAGGCGCGCGAGCCAGCCATTCATTATCAGCACGAAAAAGCGGGCTACAATTACCGGATGAGCAATGTCCTGGCCGGAATCGGCATCGCTCAGCTTGCCGTTCTGGATGACCGGGTCCATGCCAGACGGGCGGTCTTCAAGCGCTATCAGGAGGCGCTCTCCGGTATCGAAGGTATAGAATTCATGCCTGAAGCCGGCATGTCTAACCGCTGGCTCACGACATTAACGTTTGACACAGCAAAGATTCAAACAACACCGGCGGACATCATTGAACAGCTCGCAAATGAAAACATTGAAGCCCGGCCGTTATGGAAGCCTTTGCACAGACAGCCCCTTTTTAAAGGTGCGGCCTTTTATCCGCACGATGACAAAGGCTCTGTCTGCTGCGACTTATTTCAGCGCGGGCTCTGCCTGCCGTCAGGATCAAGTATGACACCGGCAGAGCAGGATCGGGTAATTCAAATCGTTGCCGACCGGATTAAATATAAATGAGGTGCTAAACATGGCGATTACATATTCCATGGACAGCTTAAAGGATAAGCTGGCAGAAATTTTGGATGTCATTCCAAGGCATTCATCAGTCGTTTACTTGGACTACCCGCTCTACGGAAACGTCGGGGATCTATTGATTATGAAAGGAACGGAAGCTTTTTTTGAAGCATACGGCATCAAGGTGCGCGAAAGATGGAATGCAGAAAATTTCATTCCGGGCCGCCGGATTCCAAAGGAGGCCATCATTGTTTGCCAGGGGGGCGGCAATTTCGGTGATTTGTACCCTCACTTCCAGCAGTTCAGGGAACGGGTGGTCGAACATTACCCGGACAACCGGATCGTCATTCTGCCGCAGTCGATTTATTATGAACATGAAGAAAATGTTAAAAAAACGCGTGACATTTTAGCGGCTCACCCGGATCTGCACTTATTCACGAGGGAAAAGGCATCATTTGAATTTGCCGTCAAGCATTTCGAAGGGGTGAAAAACATCAGAATGATGCCCGACATGGCTCACCAGCTCTGGCCGATTGCAGCGCCTGCCGAAAAGCCGTCTGAGTCCGTTCTGCGTCTGATCAGGACCGACAAAGAAGCAAACAGCAGCCTCCAGAAAGCAGGGGAGCCGGACACGTACGATTGGAACGTCATCTTATCAGAAGGCGACAAACGCGGAATCAAACGCCTGCAGACGATCAATGTCCTCAACAAAAAAGCGGGCAATCCGCTGCCGATCGCTTCTTATTGGAAACGCTATTCTGACAGCCTCGTCGACAAATCAATCCGTTTCTTCAGCCGCTATGAATCAGTCGTTACTTCAAGGCTGCACGGCCACATCTTATCGTGTCTGCTCGGAAAAGAAAACGTAGTAATTGACAACTCCTACGGAAAAAACGCAAATTACTACAACACATGGATGAAGGACATCCCGAATACAAAACTGATTCAACACAATCCGGCAGAAGCAGAAAAACCGCCTGTTCACGTATGACAGGCGGTTTTTTTGCTATGCTTCTTGGCGCTTTACTTTGTTGTAGGCTTCATCCAAATGCTGAATCCGTTTTAAGACGACCGCGTTTTTTGTCAGCTGGTCTTGGACAAGCGTTGACACGACTGAACGGTAGTAGCTGTTCATCGCGTGGATTTTATCCTCATTTGGATGCATTTCAATATGGGTTTTAAAATTTTCTATGAAATAGGGCACAGAGAAAAGTTCTGTCAATGGTAACACTCCTTTTTTAAGTCTATACGGTACGGAACCGATCGTGTAAACTAATAGTGGGAGGGGAGATATGATGAACTTGCATGTACAGCAGCAGCAAACGGCAAAACTTCACTTGACGCAAGGGCTTGCCCAAGCCATTCATATGCTTCAGTATTCGTCGGCCGAGCTGAACAGCCGGATTGACGAACTCTCATTGGAAAACCCCCTGATCGAACGAAAAGACCTCGATATTCCCCGATCATTTTACCATAAAACGAATCGTCATTTGCAAAATGAAGGAATAAGCCATTCTGAGACGGCGCATTCCCGAGAAGATGTCAAAAGCGCCTTGAAACGGCAGGCGCTCGATCTCCGGCTGTCAAGCCGGGAAAAGCGGATTTTTAGCTATTTGGTCGATTCCCTTGATCCAAACGGATATGTGACAGAGGACATCGCCTTTATCGTTTCTGAGCTGGCTGTCACCAGAGAAGAAGCGGAAGAAGTCTTGGGCAAGCTGCAGACTCTTGATCCGGCAGGCATCGGAGCGCGGTCGCTTCAGGAATGCATTCTGATTCAATTAAAGCGTCTGCCAAAGGAGACGGCAAAAGCGGAAAAAGTCATTTCCTCATACTTTGACCTGTTTGCCAAAAAGGGATGGAAAGAGCTGTCGGAGAGAGCGGGGCTTTCGCTTTCAGAGCTTCAGGACATACAAGACCTTGTCGCAGAACTGTCGCCTCGTCCCGGATTGATGTATGGCACGGATGAAGGCGAAGTCTATATCGAGCCTGATTTAATCATTTCAGCAGAGGATGGAAAGTTGGTACTTG
Source organism: Bacillus haynesii (assembly GCF_014042035.1). Classification (NCBI taxonomy): domain Bacteria; kingdom Bacillati; phylum Bacillota; class Bacilli; order Caryophanales; family Bacillaceae; genus Bacillus; species Bacillus haynesii. The sequence goes on from NZ_CP059494.1 coordinate 3,738,646, forward strand.
AGCTCAGCAGCCGTTCTTTTCCCGACATCCAGCTTAACGCGTTTTACGAGCCGTTTTTGCAGCGTCAGTCAAAAGACGAGGCGACCGCTTATATTTCTGAAAGGTTCAAGCAGTGGAAATGGCTCGACAATGCCCTCAGGCAAAGACGGGAAACGATGCGGAAGGTGATGGCGGAAATCATGGTGCGGCAAAAAGATTATTTTTTAAAAGGGAAAGACGAACTGAAGCCGCTCACATTAAAAGAGATCGCCGATGCCCTCGGCGTTCACGAATCAACAGTAAGCCGCGCAGTCAAAGGAAAAATCGTGCAGACGCCTTTTGAGCTTTGCGAGCTTAAACGGTTTTTTTCGGCGAAGGTAAAGGACGCTGCTGACGGGCATACGTCAAGTCACACAGTCAAAGCGCATCTGCGCCGGCTGATCGATGAAGAAGATAAAATGAAACCGCTTTCAGACCAGAGGCTGGCCGACCTTTTAAACGAAAAGCATGGCGTCGTCATATCGAGGCGGACTGTCGCCAAATATCGTGATCAGCTCAATATACTGCCTTCGTCTGTCAGAAAGAGATATCAATAAAGAAGCCGTCCGGCACGAACACCGGCGGCTTTTTTTTTTACGGGATCATCCACGAAAACAGATGATGCTGCAGGAAAGTGATCATGCAAACCAAGAACAGAAGAAACAGACTGTGTTTTAGTGTAAAGCGAAGCAAGTCGGATTCTTTTCCTGCCAGTCCGACGGCTGCGCAGGCGACCGCAATCGACTGCGGAGAGATCATTTTTCCTGTGACACCGCCTGAAGAATTGGCCGCCACAGACAGCACCGGCTCCATTCCGACCGACTGTGCTGTCACTTTTTGCAGACTGCCGAACAGCAAATTGGCCGACGTATCTGAACCGGTTATAAACACGCCGAGCCAGCCGAGAACGGGAGAAAAGAATGCGAACATTGAACCCGTCATCGCAAGGGACATGCCAAGTGTTGTGCTCATGCCCGAAGAGTTGGTGACATAGGCAAAACCGACAACGGAAGCAATCGTTAATATCGGCTTGCCGAGCTCTTTCAGCGAATCTGTAAACACGGCACCCCATTCCTTCCAAGGCATGCCTGTGACAAACTTTGTCAGTACGGCGGCAATCAGGATCGCCGTTCCCGCCGATCCGGCGAGATCAAGTTTATAAAGTGCTTCAAGCGGTTTTCCGGAGCCATCGAGAATTTGATTGTGCAAAAAAGGCACGCCGGGTGCAAACGTCAGCCTGCCGCCGATGTCATTGATGAACAGCAGCAATGGATTTGAACCTTCATAATGGCCTGTCAGCGCCTGTTTGACAGCTGGAATTCCCCAGACGGAGACCATTGCGGTGAGCAGTAAAAACGGTGTCCACGCCTTGAAAATCTGTCCCGCCGAGTATGAGGCCTTTTGATGTTCAAGCTGATGAGCCTCCGCCGCAGCGGCCATTTCCTTTTCGTGCGAAAATCTGAATGTCGTCTTCGGTTTCCAAAATTTTAAGAAAACAGCGAGTGCGATAAGCGATACGATGGCTGACAAAATATCCGGGAGCTCAGGTCCCAGGAAGTTTGAGCTTACATACTGCGTAACGGCAAAAGAGACACCCGACACGAGAATCGCCGGCAGCACTTCCCATGCCCTTTTGAAGCCGCTCATGATGATGATCAAATAAAACGGGATAAAAACAGATAAAAACGGCAGCTGGCGTCCGACCATTTTTGAAATGTCCATCGCAGGAATCCCCGTCGGCCCTTCAACCGCAATAATCGGGATGCCGATCGCCCCGAAAGCGACAGGCGCCGTGTTGGCGATCAGGCATATGCCTGCCGCATACAACGGATTGAAGCCGAGGCCGACAAGCAATGCAGCCGATATCGCGACAGGGGCGCCGAAGCCTGCCGCTCCTTCCAAAAATGCCCCGAATGAAAACGCTATCAAAAGTGCTTGCAAACGCCGGTCATCTGTAATCGACAATACCGAGCTCCTGATGATTTCAAATTGGCCGGTCTTCACTGTAAGCTTGTACAAAAAAACTGAAGTCACGATAATCCAGCCGATCGGAAGCAGGCCGTAAACCGCGCCTTGCGAAGCCGACATTACAGCCTGATGAGCGGGCATGCCATATACGAAAACGGCCAGCACGAGCGCAATCAGCAAAGTCGTCACACCCGCTGTATACCCTTTCATTCTTTTGATTGCCAGAGCCCAGAAAAAATACAAAATCGGTATAAGCGCTGCAAGCGAAGAAAGCAGCAAACTGTTCCCCAATGGGGTATAATCTTGCGTCCATCCCATCTCCAATTCCCCCTTTGTTCGTCAAAAAAAGCCTCATCTAATCATCTGATGACATGATGATAAGACTGATCATTTAGCATTATATTTCTCAATGTCATAAATTACAATCTTTTTTTGCATGAAGCCGAAGGCTATATGTTCCGGACAGAAAGAACGGTATAATAAAAAATAGCGCATCATGCCCAGTCTGGTTACGAGGTGAAAAAAGTTGAAATACAAACAAATCAAGACGAAAAAAATATACGAAGAAGTCGCAGAAGCGCTTCTAGAATCGATTAAAAGCGGAGAGCTTGAGCCCGGTGACAAGCTTGACTCCGTCCAGGCGCTCGCCGAAAGCTTTCAGGTCAGCCGTTCGGCCGTCAGGGAAGCGCTGTCTGCGTTAAAAGCGATGGGGATGGTCGAGATGAAGCAGGGGGAAGGGACGTATGTGAAAAGGTTTGAGCCTGAGCAAATTTCCATCCCCCTTTCGGCAGCGCTTTTGATGAAAAAGAAAGACGTCGCTGAACTGCTCGAAGTCCGTAAGATTCTTGAAATCGGGGCTGTTTCCAGTGCGGCTCAAAAACGCACGGAGGATGATCTCGGACGCATGCAGGCAGCACTTGAGGATATGAAGCTGGCGGACGGGAACGGCGAACTTGGCGAAAAAGCCGACCTCGCGTTTCACCTTGCGCTTGCCGGCGCCTCGCAAAACGATCTGCTGAAAGGCTTGATGAATCATGTGTCATCGCTCTTAATTGAGACGATGAGGGAGACGCGCAAAATTTGGCTGTTCTCGAAGAACACAACCGTTAAGCGCCTTTATGAAGAACACGAAGCCATCTATCAGGCTGTGAAGGAAAAAGACGGCCAAAAAGCAGAGCAAGCGATGCACAATCATCTGACAAATGTGGAAAATGTGCTGGCCTCATATTTTGAAGAAACGAAACAGGCCGACGAGCCGGCCATATAAGCAGCTGCAAGAGTGAAAACGAAAAAGAAACCCCTTTCAAAAAATTTTACCAAGGTGTAAGATGGAGAAAGAGGGTTTTCTAACCAAGTCATCAGATGACCTGATTTATCGGGTTGGAGAGGGGATCAAGATGAAAGTATCACTGTTTATCACGTGTTTGGTTGACATGTTTCAGTCAAATGTCGGAAAAGCGACGGTTGAACTGCTGGAGCGGCTCGGATGTGAAGTGGATTTTCCCGAAGGGCAGATCTGCTGCGGCCAGCCTGCGTACAACAGCGGCTATGTCAAAGATTCCAAAAAAGCGATGAGACGGATGATTGAGACGTTTGAATCAGCTGAATACGTCGTCAGCCCTTCAGGATCGTGCGCTTTTATGTTCAAAGAGTACCCGCACCTTTTCCGGGATGAGCCGGCCTGGGCGGAAAAAGCGCAGCGGCTGGCTGACAAAACGTATGAGCTGACCGATTTTATCGTCAATGTATTGAAGGTTGAAGATGTCGGGGCGACACTCGAGAAAAAAGCGACTTATCATACGTCATGCCATATGACAAGGCTTTTGGGCGTCACGGACGCGCCGATGAAGCTGCTTCGGCATGTGAAGGGACTGGAGTTCACGCCGCTGCCGCGCAAGCATGACTGCTGCGGATTCGGGGGGACTTTTTCGGTGAAGATGTCGCAAATATCCGAACAGATGGTCGATGAGAAAGTGGCGTGTGTCGAAGAAACAGCCGCAGATGTGTTAATCGGGGCGGACTGTGGCTGCTTGATGAATATCGGCGGGCGGATCGGGAGAAAGAACAAGCCGATTGAAGTCATGCATATCGCAGAAGTGCTGAACAGCAGATAAACAGACATCCGGTCATTTCACAGATAGAGGGGGACATTCGTTATGGCAATGAAGATCGGAACGCAGAAATTTAAAGAGCGCGTGTCAGACGGGCTCGATAACGAGTTTATGAGGGGGGCTGTTTCAAGTGCGCAGGAGCGCTTGAGAGCGCGCCGTCTTGAGGCGGCAAAAGAGCTCGGGAACTGGGAAGAATGGCGGTCTCTGGCCGAAGAAATCAGGCAGCACGTGCTGGAAAACCTGGACTACTACCTTGAACAGCTCGCCGAAAATGTCGCCAAAAAAGGCGGGCACGTATTCTTTGCACAGACGGCTGAAGAAGCGACAGGCTACATCCGCGACGTCGTAAAAAAGAAAAACGGAAAAAAAATCGTTAAATCAAAATCAATGGTGACCGAAGAAATCAACATGAACGAGGCACTTGAAAGCGACGGCTGCGAAGTGGTCGAAACCGATTTGGGCGAATACATCCTTCAAATCGATGATCACGATCCGCCGTCTCATATCGTCGCACCTGCTTTGCATAAAAACAAAGAGCAAATCCGCGACGTCTTCAAAGAGCGGATCGGCTACCGCAACACCGAAAAGCCGGAAGAGCTTGTCATGCACGCGCGCGCCGTGCTCAGAAAGAAATTTCTCGAGGCTGATATCGGCATTACGGGCTGCAATTTTGCGATTGCCGATACGGGATCTGTCAGCCTTGTCACAAACGAGGGAAACGGGCGTCTCGTCACGACCATTCCGAAGACGCAGATTACCGTGATGGGGATGGAGCGGATCGTCCCCTCATTCGACGAGTTTGAGGTTCTCGTCGGCATGCTCACGAGAAGTGCGGTCGGACAGCGGCTGACGAGCTATATCACGGCGCTGACAGGGCCGCGGCTGCCCGGTGAAGTGGACGGACCCGAAGAATTTCATCTCGTCATCGTTGACAATGGGCGTTCGAACATTCTCGGAACGGAGTTTCAATCCGTCCTTCAATGCATCCGCTGTGCGGCCTGCATCAATGTCTGCCCCGTTTACCGTCATGTCGGCGGGCATTCTTACGGTTCGATCTATTCAGGTCCGATCGGGGCCGTATTGTCGCCGCTGCTCGGCGGATATGACGATTATAAAGAACTGCCGTACGCCTCTTCGTTATGTGCGGCTTGCTCTGAAGCATGTCCGGTGAAAATCCCGCTTCATGAGCTGCTTCTAAAGCACAGGCAGCGCATCGTTGAAAAAGAAGGGCGCGCGCCGATATCCGAAAAGCTGGCGATGAAAGCGTTCGGCTTGGGAACTTCTGCGCCATCCCTTTATAAAATGGGCTCCAAATGGGCGCCGGCAGCCATGAAGCCGTTTAAAGAAGACGGCAAAATAACGAAGGGACCGGGTCCTTTAAAACAGTGGACCCAGATTCGCGACTTCCCCGCACCGAACAAGTCAAGGTTCCGCGACTGGTTTGAAGACAGACGGAAAGAGAAGGGGGAAGACAGATGAAAAACGGAACAATCCAAAACAAAGACGGCTTTTTAAACCGGATTGCGGAAAGGCTCGGCCGCAACAGGCGCTCGGCAGGCGTCACCGTTCCCGATTATACCTACCAGCCGCAGCACCGGGTATATCAAGGCTATACACAGGATGAGCTTGTCGGCGTCTTAAAAGACCACTGCCGGAAAATTCATACGGAGCTGATTGAAACAGATGTCATCGGCTTGCATGATGCCTTGTATGAACAGGCATCGCGATTTGGAGGCGGGCCTGTCATCATTCCGAAAGATGACCGTTTTAAAGAGTACGGACTGTCAGGCCTGTTAACAGACAAGTGGCCGAATGAGGGGACAAAAGTGTGGGAATGGAATGCAGAGGCCGGAGATGAAAATATCCAGCGGGCCGAACAGGCTAACATCGGCGTGACATTCAGTGAGATCACGCTTGCTGAATCCGGAACGGTCGTCCTCTTCAGTTCAAAAGACAAAGGGCGTTCCGTCAGCTTGCTGCCGACGACATATATCGCGATCGTGCCGAAAAGCACCATCGTCCCACGGATGACACAGGCAAGCGCAATCATCAAACAAAAGGTTGCAGACGGCGACGTCATCCCGTCCTGCATCAACTATGTCACTGGACCGAGCAATTCAGCCGACATCGAAATGGACCTTGTAGTCGGCGTCCACGGCCCGGTAAAAGCGGCATATATTGTCGTGGCGGACCGGTAACTAAACGATAACAAAAAGATTAGCCTCATGAGCTAATCTTTTTTATTTTGCGATATGACAATTCTGGTGCATACTGTTTTAACGCATCGCTCCACTTTTTTTGCCGGTCATAAAATAGCTGTAGCTCGTTATATTGAAATGCCATTTTTATCGGATTGCCGGCTCTGCATATCCCATTTCTGTTGCTGGTTCCAGCCGCTTGCATCTCATTTATCATTCTCGGAAACACCCTGAAAGAAAGAGTCTATTAAAAATTTAAGGTAATGTTAAGGATAAGATTATTTCCCGATAATGTTCACTCACTATAATGGAGAATAGTGAAGGAGTGACTCGTATGCGGGCAGTGTGTCTGAACGAATTTATCAGTCTTTTTAAAAGCGTCAAGTCGATTATTGTCATTATTATTATGTTTTGGGTGAGCTATAAGACTGCGGGATTGATTGAACAGGCGCCTGCGGACTTCGTGCGCGAATTGGATTTAGGTAGTGATGCAAACGCAATCGGAACGGCCGTTATCGTCTTTGCTCTCGGTTTCCTGTTTATCTCGGGGCTTTCCCATGACATGATCAACCGCGAAGTCCATACCCGGACGGTCAGATTTCTCGTGACGAAAACGTCGCGGATCAAGATCATTCTGGGAAAGTTTTTTGGCGTCTGGCTGTTTTGGTTTTTCTGCATGCTCGTTTCGTACACCTTGGTGATGATCGCTTCAAAAGAATTTTTATGGATGAGTTATGCAGACAGCGTGGCTTTTCTTACAGCTGCAATCTCTTTGAACCTTTTATTTTCGATTGTGATTTCAAGGCCCGCCATGTCCATGTTTTTCGGAATCGTGTTTGCCCTCGTTTTTCCCGCGGTCAGTTTATGGGCTGTTTATTCAGAGAACGGCATGATCACCTGGTTTAAATATTTAACGCCGTACTATTACTCCGTACTGGGCGGTTCTTTTATTTTCATCAACTTTGTCTACGCCGCCATCGTTCTGTGCGGTGCGATCGTTTTGTTTAAAAGGAGAGATTTATAATGAATGTGGTGATCGAGGCAAAAGGGCTGATGAAAAGCTACGGCGCTAAAACCGTCGTCAACCATGTCGACCTTCAAGTTGAAAAAGGAGAGATTTACGGATTCCTCGGCCGCAACGGTGCGGGGAAATCTACGTTCATGAATATGATCACAGGCATTATCCAGCCGACAGCCGGCAGTTTTCTGCTGTTAAATGAAGATTCGATTGAAAACGTCAAGCATCGCATCGGCGTTTTACCCGATTATTTGACCCTCTATGATTCAATGACAGCGGTCGGGCATTTGAAGTATTTTGCAAAGCTGAACGGACAAGCCGTATCGACTGAGCGGTGCGAAGAAGTCTTAGAGAGAGTAGGGTTCACTGAGCATACTGAAAAAAAAGCGGGCGCGTATTCATTCGGTATGAAAAAAAAGCTCGGCATCGCCCAGGCGATCATCCATGATCCCGAACTCATCTTTTTGGATGAACCGACATCAGGTGTTGATGCCGAATCGGCCCTGCACATTCAAAAGCTGATCATAGATTTGCAAAAAGAAGGTAAGACGGTATTTATGACGTCACACAACCTGCATGAAATCGAGAAAATCTGTACCCGAATCGCGATTATGAAAAACGGCCGCATTTTAATGGAAGGCACGCTCGATGAATTAAGAAGGCATTTCATGTCGAACATAAGCGTTCACATCCGCCATTCGAATATTCCCGAGCAGCATTTCGGCCTGATCGACAGTTTTCTTGAGTCAGCTGGTGAAAACGTTCAATTTAAGCATCATGAGATTTCGATTAACGTCAATTCGGAAGAAAAAATTCCCGCCATTGTCAGAGTATTAACGAATTGCAAGGTGGGAATCTACAGAATCCACGTCGATGAACCGTCGCTTGAAGACATCTTTATGGACAGCTCAGAGGAACGCGTTGTTTCTTGACACCATGGCAAAATAATATTTCAGAAAGACTTTGATTGGCATGAGTTTGGGATTGTTTCCGGCATCATGCCTTTAATCTTGCTGACGCGAATGGCGTCGGTGGATAGATCCATTTATGAAAACAAAAAAACGCCTTTGAATAAAGGCGTTTTTCATAAGAGGCGCTCGGTTTCTAGTATTTCCACAAAATCGACATGTCGCCGGTCGTTTCTTCATCAATGACATTTCCGTCTTGGTCCATCTTGACGAAATACCTGCCTCCGTTTGTTACGTTTTTGTACTCGGTTTCCGATGTACCGTCATCGTTTTGTGTGAATTCAAATTGAACATCAGCGATAAGAGTGTTGCTGTTGAGGTCGACATAGTAGGAATGGAAGCTGACATGGCTCCAGTCATCTTTTTCGGCAGGAATGTCTGATATGACGCCGATTTTTTCAGCAGGATCATTGGCAATCACACCGTAATCCTTCTGCAAATTGCCGGTTTCGATATCAGCGTCGTTTAAAATCTCTTTCATCTGGCTAAATTCAGCATCTGTAGGTGTTGTATACCTGTCTTCAGGAATGTCTTTCGCAAAGCTTACGGACGATGAACCAAAGACGAGCGTCAATACGGACAAGATCATCATAAACGAAAGTTTTTTCATGTTCTCTTCCTCCTTTAGCTGATGTTATGATTCGGTTCACACTTTATCATCGTTAAAATATTTTGTAAAGTTTGAATAGTATTTCAATTTAACTATTTTTTTCGGGGGATATCCGCCGATTTTTACATTTTTCCTCTTTTGGAGAATGCTCCATCATCATGAAAGTTGTGCATATATTCCCTTGCATTATCCAATAGAAAAGGCAATTTCCCTTGAAAAATGAGAAAAATTTTAATTTTTATTTTTTGGCATTGGATTTGATGTTGACAAAGTCAAGATCGGCACGTATATTATATGAATATATTTCAGGCAGAAGAAAACACAAGGAACGGGAGCAGTAAAAGATCGACATTGGCAAAGAGAGCTGCGGGTAGGTGCGACGCAGACCAATGAACCTTTGAACTCGCCCGGGAGTGGACTGGCTAAAGGATGGACATCAATTCCTGAGGACATTACGATTAACCTTCGTTAACAGGTTTGCACAGCATGGCTGTGCTTCGGAAAGCTGGATTCTTGGCATAGAATCAAAAAGAGTGGTACCGCGGTAAGCTTCAAAGCTCATCGTCTCTTTATCTTCAAATCGAAGAGGGAGACGGTGAGCTTTTTTTATTTTAATAGAGGAAGTGAACATAGATGGAGAAAGACATGCAGAAGCTCGAGCGCACGATGACATCGCGGCACATTATGATGATGGCATTGGGAGGAGCAATTGGAGCAGGGTTATTTAAAGGAAGCAGCAAAGCGATCGATTTGGCGGGACCTTCGGTTATGATCGCTTACTTGATCGGCGGCGTAATTTTGCTGTTTATTATGCAAGGGCTCGCTGAGATGGCTGTCCGAAACAGTGAAGCCAGAACATTCAGGGACCTGGTTCAATCAATATTAGGGCCGTATGCCGCTTATTTTTTAGACTGGATATACTGGAAAATGTGGGTTCTCAATATTGCGGCAGAGGCTGTTGTCGCCGCGATATTTTTGCAGTATTGGCTGCCGGGGCTGCCGATCTGGGTGCTGGCGCTGTTCGTTTCACTCGTCATTACGAGCGTGAATTTACTTTCTGTCAAAAGCTTTGCCGAGACGGAATACTGGCTTGCTCTACTTAAAATCACAGTGATTGTCGTCTTTATTATATCCGGATTTATCTTGTTATTTTTCTCTTTTGGACAACATTCAGCTGTTGGTTTTACTCATTTGACAGACCATGGCGGCTTCTTCCCGAATGGCGCCGGAGGGCTGATTACAGCCATGCTTGTTGTGATCTATTCCTACGGTGGAACCGAAATTATCGGGGTGACCCTGGCGGAAACTAAAAATCCTGAGAAGGTCGTGCCTAAAGCCGTGCGTGGAACGTTAACGCGCATTATTGCTTTTTATCTTCTGCCGTTTTTCGTGATCGTCAGCTTGATTCCATGGAATCAAGTCAACGGAGTGTCGGAGAGTCCTTTTGTCATGGTCTTTAAGATGATCGGCATTCCCGGAGCGGATCATTTGATGAATGCGGTCATTTTACTGGCGGTCATTTCTTCTATGAACTCAGGGCTTTACGGCGCCTCCCGAATTTTGTATACACAGGCGTCAGACGGAAGAATGCCGAAAATCTTTTCGAGGCTTTCCGTGAGAAAGGTGCCGGTTTATTCGATTCTTTTATGTACTTCTTTCTTGTACTTGGGCGTATTATTTTCACTGTTTGCCGGCAGCCAAACGTTTGAATATTTGATGGGGTCTCTCGGCTATACCGTCCTTGTGATCTGGATGCTGATTGCAGCCGCCCATTTGAAATCGAGGAAACGGTATCAAACAGCGGGGAACGGCTACTATGTTAAATGGTTCCCTTATACGACTTGGGTGGCAATCATTTCGCTGACAGCGATACTGATCGGTGTCATCCTGACCACGTCGATTGTCATTACATTGGTGACGGCGGGGATCTATTTGCTCATTAGCGCTGCTTATTTCTTTAAAGGAAGGAACCAGACAGCCAGCTAAACGCCCGCTTCTTAAAAAAAGGCTTGCCTCCGCAGGGAGGCAAGCTCAGCGTGTCGACAAACCCTCGCATTCGTTGTCAGGCCTGCGCGTCGGTGCTCACGAATTCCAACATTCGCTCCGCTCCGATGCTCAGCCTTCCTAGACTGCAAGGGTTTTCAATCCACGCTGAAGGGATGATAAAATCCCAAAACAAAAATCCCGTTTTGGGATTTTGTCAACAATCTGGGCTTGCCTCCGCAGGGAGGCAAGCTTTTTATACATTAGTTCGATTTTTTTCGAACTAATTTCTTTCATTCACCGGAACGATTATGTTATCGTCTAATTACATGACCACTACACTTCAGGAAGAAGGAAAGACAATGTCAGAACAGCATTTCAAAAATACGAAGTATTCCGTATTAAATCTGTCTCCTATCGTACAAGGCGGAAATGCGGGACAATCTTTTAAACAATCTATGGATTTGGCGCAGCATGCCGAAAAATGGGGATACCACAGGTTCTGGCTGGCTGAGCACCATAATATCGAAGGCGTGGCAAGCTCGGCCACCTCTGTTTTGATCGGCTATATCGCCGGGGGCACTAAGAAGATGCGCATCGGTTCGGGAGGGATTATGCTGCCGAACCATTCTCCGCTCGTCATCGCCGAACAGTTCGGAACGCTTGAATCCCTTTATCCCGGCAGAATCGACTTAGGACTGGGGCGCGCTCCGGGGACGGATCAATTAACCGCCCGCGCATTAAGAAGAAACATAAGCAGCGGGGAGGATTTTCCCGAGCAGCTTGAAGAACTCCGGCAGTATTTTAAGCCGTCCGGCAATGTAAGGAATCACGTGCGCGCCATACCGGGTGAAGGGCTTGATGTGCCGATTTGGCTTCTCGGTTCAAGCGGATTCAGCGCCCGGCTTGCCGGGGAACTCGGTTTGCCGTTTGCATTTGCGGCTCATTTTTCGCCGGCCAATACGCTGCCTGCCTTGGAGCTTTACCGGAGTTCGTTTAAGTCCGGCGTCTTGGAGGAGCCTTATGCGATGGTCGGGGTTACCGTTATTGCAGCCGATACGGACGCGAAAGCGCAGCGCCTTGCCACGTCGCACTATCAGAAGTTTTTGGACCTTGTCCGCGGCGCCCCGACACAGCTGAAGCCGCCTGTTGATGATATGGAACAGATTTGGACGCCGCGTGAAAAAGCGATGGTGAATGAGCAGCTCAGCTCAACGATCATCGGCGGGCCGGACAGTGTGAAAGAAAAGCTCGAAGAATTCATTCGGACGACTCAGGCGGACGAGATCATGATCAATTCAGAAACATTTGACCATGCTGACAGACTTCGCTCGTTCGAAATCATTGCAGATGTATGGAAAAACGGATAAACGCAAAAAAGCAGCGGAACAGGAAAAACCTGTCCGTTGCTTTTTTTATTGGTGAATACTTATTTTAGCAATATATTTATTTTTGAAAATAGACACAATATAATCCAGAAAAACGCCTGGAGGAAATCGAACAGCTTTGAACAAAATGAAAGCGCTTTAAAATCAAAAGCCCTTTTCAGAAAAGGGCTTTTTTTCATGAGGCACGTTTTTATGAAATATGTATAATATAGAAATCAGCAGGGACAATAATTCAAACAGAAGTGTGAACATTCGCGCGAATGTTGTCGATGAATTGATTCTTAACAGTTGAATAAACAATTTAACCCTGTTACAATAATGAATGTAAGCAGGAGCAATTTTTTTTGGCTGAGGTGGGACGTTTTCAGTCACTGCGGGACATTATTTGTCCAGGACGAGATGAAAGGAACGTTTTGTCATGAATCAACTAATACAGGCTCAAAAAAAATTATTGCCGGATCTTCTCGATGTCATGCAGAAAAGGTATAAAATTTTGCAGTACATAAGGCTGACTGAACCGATCGGCAGAAGAAGCCTTGCCGCCAGCCTCGGCATCAGCGAGCGGATTTTAAGGGCGGAGGTTCAGTTTTTAAAAGAACAAAATCTACTAGAGATTAAAACAACCGGCATGATATTGACACTTGAAGGATCCAACCTGCTGAAAGTTCTCGAAGATACGATGAAGGACGTTTTAGGTTTAACCCATTTGGAAAATACATTAAAAGAGAGGTTGAACCTCGACGAAGTCATCATTGTATCGGGAGACAGCGACCAGTCCCCATGGGTCAAAAAAGAGATGGGGAGAGCGGCCGTCGCATGCATGAAAAACAGGTTTACGGGGGAAAATATCGTCGCCGTAACCGGAGGTACGACACTTGAGGCCGTGGCAGAAATGATGACGCCTGACTCGAAAAACCGCAAGCTGCTTTTTGTTCCGGCAAGAGGCGGGCTCGGCGAAAATGTCAGGAATCAGGCCAATACGATTTGCGCCCATATGGCCGAGAAAGCTTCCGGTACATACAGACTGTTATTTGTGCCGGGTCAGCTGAGCAAAGAAGCATATTCTTCTATCATTGAGGAACCTTCTATTAAAGAAGTGCTCCAGACGATTCAATCGTCCAGTATGGTGATCCATGGAATCGGGGATGCTAAAACAATGGCAGAACGAAGAAATACACCAAAGGAAGATTTGAAGAAAATAGAAGAAAATGAGGCCGTTGCAGAAGCGTTCGGCTACTATTTCGACCGCCACGGGGAAGTCATTCACAAAGTGCACAGCGTAGGCATTCAGCTCGAAGATCTCGATTCGATCCCGAACATCATTGCGGTGGCGGGAGGCTCGTCAAAAGCGGACGCCATAGAGGCGTACTTCAAAAAGCCGCGCAACACGGTTTTGATCACTGATGAAGGAGCCGCAAAACAGTTATTAAGGGAAGCTTCTTCCCTCAATATAAATTAAATATCTCTTATTTACTTAAAGGAGGAAATCATCATGGCAGTAAAAGTCGGTATTAATGGTTTTGGTCGTATTGGACGCAATGTATTCCGCGCAGCATTAAATAATCCTGAAGTTGAGGTTGTGGCAGTTAACGATTTGACAGACGCTAACATGCTTGCTCACCTATTACAATATGATTCAGTACACGGAAAATTGGACGCAGAGGTTTCTGTTGACGGAAACAACCTTGTTGTTAACGGTCAAACAATCCAAGTTACAGCAGAGCGCGATCCTTCTAAACTAAGCTGGGGAGAGCAAGGTGTTGAAATCGTTGTTGAATCAACTGGTTTCTTCACAAAACGCGCAGATGCGGCGAAACATTTAGAAGCCGGTGCGAAAAAAGTTATCATCTCAGCTCCTGCGAGTGAAGAAGATATTACAATCGTTATGGGTGTTAACGAAGATAAATACGATGCGGCTAACCACCATGTTATCTCTAACGCATCTTGCACAACAAACTGCCTTGCGCCGTTTGCAAAAGTTCTTAACGACAAATTCGGCATCAAACGCGGTATGATGACAACTGTTCACTCATACACAAACGATCAGCAAATTCTGGATCTTCCGCACAAAGACTATCGTCGTGCGCGTGCGGCAGCTGAAAGCATCATTCCTACAACAACTGGTGCAGCGAAAGCCGTTTCTCTTGTACTTCCTGAACTGAAAGGAAAACTGAACGGCGGAGCAATGCGTGTTCCAACACCAAACGTATCACTTGTTGACCTGGTTGCTGAACTTGACAAAGAAGTAACAGCAGAAGAAGTAAACGCAGCGTTTAAAGAAGCAGCAGAAGGCGAACTTCAAGGCGTTCTTGGCTACAGCGAAGAGCCGCTTGTATCTAAAGACTACAACGGCAATGCAAACTCTTCTACAATCGATGCTCTTTCTACAATGGTTATGGAAGGCAGCATGGTTAAAGTTATTTCTTGGTATGACAACGAAAGCGGATATTCTCACCGTGTTGTTGACCTTGCCGCTTACATCGCAAAACAAGGTCTTTAATCCGGAAACCAGAATCAGACTTGGTTCTTGATGAGAGAAGCGCTATAATGAAAGCGGACAAGGGAAGGGGACACACACTCCCTTTCCCTTTTTCCATATCGGCGCCTTTTAAGCCGCCCCGGGGATTTCCGTTTTCAGGCTTGTAAAACATTAAAAGGAGGATCTCCTAAAAGCCATGAACAAAAAATCAGTAAAAGACATTGATGTAAAAGGCCGCGTTGTTTTCTGCCGTGTTGACTTTAACGTTCCGATGAAGGACGGAAAAGTGACGGATGATACGAGAATCCGCGCCGCACTTCCGACGATTCAATACTTAACAGAGCAGGGAGCGAAAGTTCTTCTTGCAAGCCATTTGGGCCGTCCGAAAGGCCAGGTTTCAGAAGAGCTTCGCTTAACGCCGGTAGCCGCACGCCTTGGCGAACTAATCGGCAAAGAAGTGAAAAAAGCGGATGAAGCTTACGGCGACGCCGTCAAAGCGCAAATTTCCGAAATGAAAGACGGAGATATTCTCGTATTGGAAAATGTCCGCTTCTATCCGGGAGAAGAAAAGAATGATCCTGAGCTGTCTAAAGCGTTTGCCGACCTGGCTGACGTTTATGTCAATGACGCATTCGGAGCGGCTCACCGCGCCCATGCTTCAACAGCAGGTATCGCTGAACATCTTCCGGCTGTTGCAGGCTTCCTCATGGAAAAAGAGCTTGAAGTGCTGGGCAAAGCACTGTCCAACCCTGAGCGTCCGTTTACAGCGATCATCGGCGGCGCAAAAGTAAAAGACAAAATCGGCGTGATCGAAAGTCTTCTTGAGAAAGTAGACAACCTGATCATCGGCGGCGGTCTTGCTTACACGTTCGTCAAAGCGCTGGGCCATGAAGTAGGAAAATCCCTGCTTGAAGAAGATAAAATTGAATTGGCTAAATCTTTCATGGACCGCGCCAAAGAAAAAGGCGTGAACTTCTACATGCCTACTGACGTGCTTGTTGCTGACGATTTCTCAAACGACGCCAACACGAAAATCGTGCCGGTCAGCGAAATCCCTAGCGACTGGGAAGCGCTTGACATCGGCGAAGAAACAAGAAAAACATATGCTGACGTCATCAAAAACAGCAAGCTTGTCGTTTGGAACGGACCGATGGGTGTATTCGAAATCGACGCGTTCGCTAAAGGAACAAGAGCTGTCGCTGAAGCTTTAGCAGAGGCAAAAGATACATACTCTGTCATCGGCGGCGGAGACTCTGCAGCTGCTGTAGAAAAGTTCGGCCTGGCTGACAAAATGAGCCACATTTCAACAGGCGGCGGAGCTTCCCTTGAGTTTATGGAAGGAAAAGAACTTCCTGGCGTCAAAGCATTGAACGACAAGTAAGCAAAATATACAGCATAAGGAGTGGAGCACATGAGAAAACCAATTATAGCCGGTAACTGGAAGATGAATAAAGTGCTTTCAGAAGCTGTCAGCTTCGTTGAAGAAGTGAAATCTTCCATTCCCGCAGCAGATAAAGCAGAAGCTGTTGTCTGTGCGCCTGCACTGTTCCTTGAAAAGCTTACATCAGCTGTAAAAGGCACAGATCTGAAAGTCGGCGCGCAAAACATGCACTTTGAAGAAAGCGGTGCTTTCACGGGTGAAATCAGCCCTGCGGCTTTGAAAGACCTTGGAGTTGAATACTGCGTCATCGGCCACTCCGAGCGCCGCGAAATGTTTGCTGAAACGGATGAAACGGTCAACAAAAAAGCGCATGCTGCATTCAAATACGGCATCGTGCCGATCATCTGCGTAGGTGAAACGCTTGAAGAGCGCGAAGCAAACAAAACAAACGAGCTTGTTGCAGACCAAGTGAAAAAAGCACTTGCAGGCTTAACAACTGAACAGGTAGCTGCTTCCGTGATCGCTTATGAGCCGATCTGGGCGATTGGAACCGGCAAGTCTTCAACTGCACAAGATGCAAACGAAGTATGCGCGCACATCCGCAAAACCGTTGCATCAGAATTCGGACAAACTGCAGCAGACAGCGTCCGCATTCAGTACGGCGGAAGCGTAAAACCTGCGAACATTAAAGAATATATGGCCGAATCCGATATCGACGGCGCTCTTGTTGGCGGAGCAAGCCTAGAGCCGCAGTCTTTCGTGCAATTACTGGAGGCAGGTCAATATGAGTAACAAGTTAGCCGCGCTCATCATTTTAGATGGGTTTGGACTAAGGGACGAAACCGTCGGAAACGCCGTAGCCCAAGCGAAAAAACCGAACTTTGACCGCTATTGGAACAAGTATCCGCACCAGACGCTGACAGCTTCAGGAGAAGCGGTAGGTCTTCCAGACGGCCAGATGGGCAACTCGGAAGTCGGCCATCTGAATATCGGCGCAGGCCGGATCGTTTACCAAAGTCTGACGCGCGTGAACGTTGCGATCCGCGAGGGAGAATTCGAACAGAACGAAACATTCCTTGCCGCGATGAAGCACGCCAAAGAAAAAGGCACAAACCTCCACTTGTTCGGACTGCTGTCTGACGGCGGAGTTCACAGCCACATTCACCATTTGTACGCACTCTTGAAGCTTGCGAAAAAAGAAGGCGTTGAAAACGTCTATATCCACGGCTTCCTTGACGGCCGCGATGTAGGCCCGCAAACAGCCGAGAAGTACATCAAAGAGCTTCAGGAGCAAATCGAAGAAATCGGCGTCGGCGAGATCGCAACATTGTCAGGCCGCTACTATTCAATGGACCGAGACAAGCGCTGGGACCGCGTCGAAAAAGCGTACCGTGCCATGGCATACGGAGAAGGACCGAAATATCAAAATCCGCTCGATGTCGTGAAAGATTCTTATGAAAACGGAATTTACGATGAATTCGTCATTCCGTCAGTCATCACGAAAGAAAACGGCGAGCCTGTTGCGACAATCAAGGACAACGATGCGGTCATTTTCTACAACTTCAGACCTGACCGGGCGATCCAGATTTCCAACACGTTCACCAATGACGACTTCCGCGACTTCGACCGCGGAGACAAGCATCCGAAAAACCTTCATTTCGTTTGCTTGACACATTTCAGTGAAACGGTTGACGGATATGTGGCATTCAAACCGGTCAATCTCGACAACACTGTCGGCGAAGTTTTATCCCAAAACGGGCTGAAGCAGCTTCGCATCGCTGAAACTGAAAAGTATCCGCACGTTACATTCTTTATGAGCGGCGGACGCGAAGAGAAATTCCCGGGTGAAGAGCGAATCTTAATCGACTCGCCTAAAGTTGCAACATATGACTTGAAACCTGAAATGAGCGCATATGAAGTAAAAGATGCGCTTGTCAAAGAAATTGAGGCTGAAAATCATAACGCGATCATCCTCAACTTTGCCAACCCTGACATGGTCGGACATTCAGGAAAAGTCGAGCCGACGGTCAAAGCAATCGAAGCGGTTGACGAGTGCCTCGGCGAAGTCGTTGATGCGATTCTTGCAAAAGGCGGCCACGCGATTATTACGGCCGACCACGGTAACGCAGACGTGCTGATTACCGAAGAAGGCAAGCCGCACACCGCACATACGACAAACCCGGTTCCTGTCATCGTCACAAAAGAAGGCGTGACATTAAGAGAAGGCGGAATCCTCGGGGATCTGGCGCCAACTCTTTTAGACTTGCTGGATGTTGAAAAACCGAAAGAAATGACAGGATCGTCATTAATTCAAAAATAAGCATTGAAGGAGAGAAACAAACATGCCATACATTGTTGATGTTTATGCACGTGAAGTATTAGACTCCCGCGGTAACCCGACGGTTGAAGTTGAAGTATACACTGAATCAGGAGCTTTTGGACGCGCGCTTGTTCCAAGCGGAGCATCCACTGGTGAATACGAAGCTGTTGAGCTTCGCGACGGCGACAAAGACCGCTACCTTGGAAAAGGCGTTTTAACAGCCGTTAATAACGTGAACGAAATCATCGCACCTGAGCTTATCGGCTTTGATGTGACAGAGCAAGTATCAATCGACAAATTGCTGATCGAACTTGACGGAACTGAAAATAAAGGCAAGCTCGGCGCCAACGCCATCCTTGGTGTATCAATGGCCGTTGCCCGCGCAGCTGCAGATTTCTTGCAAATTCCTCTATACCAATACCTTGGAGGATTCAACTCTAAAACGCTTCCTGTACCGATGATGAACATCGTAAACGGCGGAGAGCATGCGGACAACAACGTTGACATTCAAGAATTCATGATCATGCCTGTCGGTGCGGAAAACTTCCGCGAAGCACTTCGCATGGGAGCACAAATTTTCCACAGCCTGAAATCAGTCTTGAAAGAAAAAGGCTTGAACACAGCTGTAGGTGATGAAGGCGGATTCGCTCCAAACCTTGGTTCTAACGAAGAAGCGCTTCAAACAATCGTTGAAGCGATCGAAAAAGCAGGATTCAAACCTGGCGAAGAAGTGAAATTGGCAATGGATGCTGCATCTTCTGAGTTCTACAACAAAGAAGACGGCAAATACCATCTTTCTGGCGAAGGCGTTGTAAAAACGTCAGCTGAAATGGTTGACTGGTACGAAGAGTTGACTTCTAAGTACCCAATCATCTCAATCGAAGACGGCCTTGACGAAAACGACTGGGAAGGCCACAAACTTCTGACTGAGCGTCTTGGCTCAAAAGTTCAGCTTGTCGGTGACGACCTTTTCGTAACAAACACGAAAAAGCTTGCTGAAGGAATCAAAAACGGTGTCGGCAACTCTATCCTGATCAAAGTAAACCAAATCGGTACATTGACTGAAACGTTCGATGCGATCGAAATGGCGAAACGCGCAGGCTACACTGCCGTTATCTCTCACCGCTCAGGTGAAACTGAGGACAGCACAATCGCTGACATCGCTGTAGCAACAAACGCAGGACAAATCAAAACAGGTGCTCCGTCTCGTACGGACCGTGTTGCGAAATACAACCAGCTTCTTCGCATCGAAGATCAATTGGCTGAAACTGCGCAATACCACGGTATTCAATCTTTCTACAACTTGAATAAGTAAGCATAAAAAAAGCTTGGCTGCAGATGCGGCCAAGCTTTTTTACTTGAAGTTCCATAAAAACCCTGACAAGAGCTGTCGGGGTTTTTGATTATAATAGGCTGTATCAATTACGATTGGAGTGTTATTGGATGCAGTCGAAAACAGTTTATCTTTATGCATTTCATACAATGTCAGATTGGGAATATGGATATTTAATGGCTGAACTGAACTCGGGGAGATATTTCAAAAAAGATGCAGCACCTTTAAAAGTCATGACAATAGGAGTGAATAAAGAAATGGTGACTACGATGGGAGGGCTGCGCATAAAACCGGATATCTCCCTTGATGAGTGGACGCTTGAGAGTACGGATCTATTAATTCTACCGGGAGGGAATACTTGGGGCGAAGAGATTCATCAGCCGATCTTGAAAATGGCCGGCGAAGCTTTAAAGCTTGGCGCGATGGTTGCCGCAATTTGCGGTGCAACAGTGGGACTGGCGAATAGCGGATACTTGGATTCAAGAAAGCATACAAGCAATGACTTGGCATATATGAAAAAGGTCTGTCCTCATTATAAAGGAGAACCATTTTATGAGATGGGACCCGCGGCATCTGATGGGAATCTTGTTACTGCATCAGGAGCGGCTCCTCTCGAATTCGCGAGGGAAGTACTGAAAAAATTAGACGTGTTTTCATCGGATACATTGGATTCATGGTATCAACTCAATAAGACCCACCAACGTGAATACTTCTTCAAGCTAATGAATTCAATCAATAAATGAGCTGAAAGACCAAGAATTTAGTCGATGTCGAAGCAAGGTTTTTCGGCGGAAAAGCTAAATTTCATGAGTGAAAAAGGTTTTTTCCTTAATTTTATGTTCTCCTTGATATGGTATAATCTACCTCGTATAAAAAGCTTTGCTCACTCAAGGGAAGTCTTGCTCATCCCCTTCTGAAAGGGGGTGATAAAAATGACAGCATATGAAACAATCTCTTTAATGATTGCTTTTGGCATGCTGATTGCCATGTTGTCAGAGAACAAAGAAAAATAGACCGCCCCTTGAGCCTGGAAAGTGATAGGGAGTGGTCTATTTTAGATCAATCTGAGCAAGCCCCTTCGAAGGGCCGGCTTTTTGTACAAGCCGAAGTGTTGGAGCACTTCGGTCTTTTTTTAGTATATGCATCATGCTTCCTTGGATATCTATATCATAAAGAATTTTCATTAATTTGTAAATGGCGATAGCAAATTGTTGTTTTAATGAATCGGCAAATTATTTTCTATCCCAGGAATAAAGCATATACAGAAGCACAAGCACCATTTTATCTAGCACTGTTTACAGCCTTGGGCTCCAACAACCCTTCAGCCTAAGAAAAAACCCACCGTCATCACAGATTTTTCACAGGCTTCAGAAACCAGGCGGGAAGAAAACCGCTGATGCCAATGATCAAAAAACCAATGATCGACAACAGCGCAATCGAGATGGGGGAGAGCGCTTGCTGAAGGCTGTAAGCCGTACAGGAAAGCAGCACGCCCAATCCTAAAGCAATGAGGAAGACTTTTTGATTCGTGAAAAACAGCGTTTCAGATCTGTTGAATTTGATATAAATTAAAGGAAGACCTGTATAGCCTCCGACAATAAACGTAAAAAGCACCGCTCCCGCTAATTGAAAAACGGCTGAATCGCCGGCTCCAAATATTTCGCCAAAAGAAATCGACCAATTGCTCAGCATGACAAGTCCGAAAAGGTAGAAACCACTCAATAAAAACTTAGTCAAATCACCCCTCCTTACTATGGTAAAAAATCATATTCATACAAAATTATGTTAACCCAATGAATTCAAAGTGTCTAGAAGGGTGATCACCCCGGTTTGCGGAATTGTAAAGTGGCTGCCGAGCGCGGTTCTCTTTATCCGGATGCAACTGAAACAGGCTTTTTCAATGGATAATCCCACCTGAAACAGAGCAAAAAACGGTCTTTAGCACAATCCAAAGCTGATTTATAGGAATTTCATATTGACTTTGGGTTAATTCATTATATAATCTAATTGATAATGAAAATCATTTGAGAAAAGGGGATCAAACATATCATGAAACGTTTTAAATGGTTTGCACTGTTCGCTGCGCTTATCCTTTTATTAGCTGCCTGCGGAAATCAAGATAAAGATCAATCTGCGGAGAAGAACGACAGCAAAGATTCCTATACTGTAAAGCACGCAATGGGAACAGCGACAATTGACGGCACACCGAAAAAAGTCGTCGTACTCACGAATGAAGCGACAGAAGCAGCGCTGGCACTTGGCGTTAAACCTGTCGGCGCCGTTCAATCCTGGCTGGGAGATCCATGGTATGACCATATTAAAGATAAAATGAAAGGCGTAGAGAACGTCGGAACGGAGGCTGCGCCGAATATTGAAAAAATCGTGAGCCTGAAGCCTGACCTAATCATCGGCAACAAAATCCGTCAAGAAGAAGTATACGACAAGCTGAAAGCAATCGCGCCGACTGTATTTGCCGAGACATTGTCAGGGGAATGGAAAAACAACTTTAAGCTTACAGCCGAAGCGCTCAATAAAAAAGCTGAAGGCGAAAAAATCATCGCTGACTTTGACAAGCGCGTTGAAGACATTCATGAAAAACTCGGCGATAAAGTGAAGCAAAAAGTCTCTCTCGTCCGCTTTACAGATGCTGATACCCGCATCTATCACAAGGGATCATTTGCCGGAACGATATTAGATCAACTCGGTTTTGCAAGGCCTAAAGGCCAGGAAGCCAACGATCTAGGACAAATGGAAGTGACAAAGGAACAAATTCCTGATATGGACGGGGATGTGCTTTTTTATTACACGTATGAGACAGGCGATGACAAAGCAAGCGCCATTGAGAAAGACTATGTCAACGATCCGCTCTTTAAAAACTTAAGCGTCTCCAAAAAAGGAAACGTCCATAAAGTGAGCGATGCCGTCTGGAATACAGCCGGGGGCGTCCTTGCAGCGAATCTGATGCTTGATGATATTGAAAAATACTTTTTAAAATAATCAAAAAAGCCAAACGGATCAACGCATTCGTTTGGCTTTTTTTTGATGCTGCCTTAATATTAAATCCCTTCTTGCGATAAATATAGTATAAAATGACTAAGAGTGTTTTCATTTGATAGGAGGAAAGTCATGAATTTTTGCAAGGAATGTGGAAGGGAACGAACAAAAAATGCGCTGTATTGCAAGCACTGCGGCGCGCGGACGGACGAGGAACGAGCTTCCGGCCCGACGGCAAGGTATCAGCGTGCGATGACGCGAAAAAGAATCATCACCATGGTGGCAATCGCGGCCTGCTTGATTTTATTGTTTGCCGGCTATAAAACCGGTGAAGCACTTACTTCAAAGGAGAAACTGATTTCTGAGTTTGAAGCTGCTCTCGATCAGGAAGATGCCAAGAAGGCAGCAAAACTGCTGCAATCATCAGACGTTGATCTGACGGTCACGGAGAAAAATGTCAAGCCGCTCATTGATTACTTAAAGGAACACCCGGATGAAGAAAAAGAATTGATCACATCTTTAAAGAACGGTACCGGCCATCCATTGATGACGATCGAAAAAAAGGGCAGGCGTTTTTGGATCTATGACCGCTATGTCCTGAACACGGCGCCTGTCTATTTAACGGTTAAGACAAACTATAAAGATACCGGCCTGTTTGTTAACGGCGAAAAGGTCATAACGACAGAAAAAGAAAACTTCGAAAAAAAAATCGGTCCGTTTGTTCCTGGTATATACGAGGTGAAGGCAAAGCTGAAAAACGGAATCGCCGACCTTGAAAAAGCGGAAAAGGTCGTTGCCCTCCAAGGCGATGTGAAGGTGAATGCGGACCTTGACGGGCACATGGCAAAGCTCGTCTTTGGAGAAGGCTATGAAAACTTGAAAGGAACGCTCTGGATCAATGATCAGGAGATGAAGATCAACCCATTCAAAGGAACTGAATTCGGCCCCGTGCTGACTGACGGTTCAATGTCTGCTGCGGTTGAGGCGCAATTTCCGTGGGGGAAGCTGAAAAGCGAAAAAACGCCGATTGAAAGCGGGGAAATTGAAGTCAATCTTGCATCAGACAAAGGATTTATGGATGACATGATGACCACGGTCGTCAGTCATACAAAGGAAGCAGCAAAAGCCTTTGCAAGCGGCAATGTCAGCGGCATGACACTGGCCGCGCCATCTTATCAAACCCGCCTGAAAGAGGTGACGGACGGGCTGAAAAGCAGCAGCACCTACTATAAAGGCACCTACTTATCTACCGTATTTGATCTTGATTCGTTCCGGTTATACAAAGAAGACGGGCAATGGAAAACAGAGGTCAAAGGGATTGAAAAACACAAATCGGCCTATTATGACGACTACAGTGGGCCTGAACTGGAAGAAAACGATAACGGCTATACGTACATATTGGTCTATTCCGAAGGCAAGAAAAAGTGGTTTGTCGAAAAAAGTGATCCTGAAGCCGTTATCGATATCGAGCATCAAAAAGAAATCAAAAATGACAATCCGAAGGAATACACATCGGCATGGGCCTCGGCAAAAGGGGCTGTGAACAATGCATCAGCAGGCGAAGAGCTTACTGACCAAAAGGTTGCTTCCGCCATTGAATCGTATTTATACGGTCTTCAAGACGCCATCAATTCAAACGATTTCGGCCTTGTCCGTGACAGCTTGAAAGAAGGAAGTCCGCTGTACAATGATCAAAAGAAGCTTGTCGCTAAACTGTACAACAGCGGGACAGAGGAGGAAATTGTCCAATTCAACGTGAAGAGCTGGAAGCAAAACGGACGGGAGGCAACGATTCAGACAACGGAAAAAATCAATATCATTAAAGGCGGAAAAGAACAGGTAAAAACGTATCATTGGACATATCATGCCGCCATCGAGGACGGCAGATTGCTCTTGACGTCAATAGAATAAAAAAAAGCCTTTTTCCTTTGAGGAAAAAGGCTTTTTACTTCACTAAAACAGCCGTCCCAATATAGAGCCTCCGATCCTTCCGATATATTCAAGAAACAAATCTCCCATGATCCGGACAGACATAAATGTCAGCAAATAGACGATCAGTGTCGCGTAAATCGTATCAACAGCGCCTGCCGCTTTTTCGTGATAGCTCGAGATGACAGCCGGCGGAATTAAAAAGGCGATGCCGCAGAGGGCAAAGAAAAGAACGTATATAAACAAACCCGTTTGCATGAATGATAAAAGCAAAGCGGCGAGCAGAAGGACCACGAAAGGAATAAGCACTGTTCCGAACCGTCCGAGCACTTCCTTAAAAGTGACTTGCACACCCCGAATGCGCACACCTGCGTATGTAAAAGCAAATAATAAGAAAATATAAATAGCAAAGGTAAAAGCGGGCTTCACGACGATATCAAAAAATGTCGGCATTGCATAGGAGCGGGCGAATATTCCGGAATAGTCCCCCAGGGAGTCAAAAAAGCCTTTGAGTCCGAAATAAAACATCAGCGGCACGGCAAGCGCAAATATCACCATTGTGATGATGCTGTTGAGAACGTGCTGTTCTCCAGCGTTTTTCATTTCGACATAAGGTCGTTTCAGCACCTTTAAACAATAGGAAAAGTACATGGAAGACGCTTGTTTCGCCGCCTCCGTATACCTCGCCGCCTGCGGCGTTTCAGCTGCCCCTTTGCTGCCATCACTGCCGCCGGCCAAACTTGTCCCGCACTGCTCGCAAAATTTTCCGCCATCTGTATGATGGCCGCACTTTGAACATGTCATAAAAATAAAATCTCCTTTAAAAATAGTTATTTTGACCTATAAAGGTTCATTATAAATGAAAGTGCTGGAAGATGTCATTGTTTTTTGAAAGTTTAAGCGGTCAGCGTCGGAGGTAAAAATCGATTACCTGCATTTTTACATAGAGGAAGGAGTGTCAAACTGTGTTTGCTTTTATCATCCACGTTTTTGTATCATTGTTCGCCGTCACAAATCCGATCGGCAATGTTCCGATCTTTTTGGCGCTCACAGAAGGCTACGAAGCAAAAGAACGCACTGCAATGGCGAGAAAGGCTGCGATTTTATCGTTTCTGATTCTGATCGCGTTTCTCATATTCGGAGAGTTCATCTTCAGGCTTTTTGACATCAACATCCATGCGCTGCGAGTTGCCGGCGGCATTTTTATATTCGGAATTGCTTACAACTTGCTGAATGCAAAGCAGTCCCATGTTCAGTCGCTCCATCATGATGAGCATCGCGAGAGCAAGGAAAAAGAGGATATCTCGGTGACGCCGCTCAGCATTCCGATCATTTCGGGGCCCGGAACGATTGCGACGGTGATGAGCCTTTCGGCCGGCAGCCGCAGCTTTGTTCATTTTGGCGGTATGATCATCGGTATTGCAGCCGTCCTCTTGCTGACGTTTGCGTCCTTTCATTATTCGACGCTGATCAGCAACAAATTAGGGCAGACGGAGATGAATGTGATCACCCGGCTGATGGGCCTGATTTTGGCTGTTGTGGCAGTCGGCATGATTGGCACGGGTTTGAAAGGGATGTTTCCGGTTTTGGCAGGTTGATTGGAGGAATAGAAAAAAAGCTGCTTCATCTTTGCAGCTTTTTTCTGTTTATAAAGGTTTTGGCACATGCTTAAAGATCTCATCGCTTTCCAAAAACGCGATCAGATTATCAAGCCACTCGCAGTAATCGATCCATTGTTTTGTTTCAGCCAGCAGCTCGTTGATTTTAGCTTCGGTTTCGGGTGAAAGGCCTTCTTCCTCAAGGGCTTCCAATAGCTCTTTTCTGATTTTCTTCCCGATCATCCGGTTCTTTTTGACGACTTTGCTCCAGTTGGCCGTAAACAATGAAATAAACGTTTGATAATAGTCTTGTTCGACATCGTACAGATCTTTGCGAACGCCTTTTTCAAAAACTTTTTCAGCGATATTTAAATCGAGCATTTCGCGGACGACCTGGCTCATTCTCGTTTTGCTCATGCCCGTTTCTTCTGACAATTCATTTAAAGTCATCGGCTTTCTGTTCATATAGATGATCCCGAGCACGCGGCCGACAGTTGATGATATACCGTACGTATTCATGTTTTCCGCGATTTTTTCTATGAAATGTTCTTCCGCTTGTTCAATCACTTTTAAAGCGTTTTCCTCCAAAGCACCTCATCCCTTCGGGCAGCCAATTTTATTGTCAATATATCATAATTTTATTAGCGGTTGAAAACACTAAGACGATAGCAAAACAAAGAAATCAGCCGTAATTTTAAGAATAACCGGCAAATGGATGCCATGAACATATTTTTTTATGTCTTATATATATAATTTAAACACTTTGTAAACTTTTTATTTTATAAAGTGTATTTTATAATGAATGAGATGTTGAAATTTTAAAAAAACAATTGGAGGTGTGCGTTTTGCTGAAGCTAGAAAATGTATCAAAGGTTTATAAAGGCGGAAAAAAAGCAGTCAAGGACATTAACCTTGATATAGCAAAAGGTGAATTTATCGTCTTTATCGGACCGAGCGGCTGCGGGAAAACAACGACGATGAAAATGATCAACCGTTTGATTGAACCGACTTCAGGAAGCATTTACATCGACGGAGAAAACATAATGGATCAGGACCCGGTGGAGCTGCGCCGAAAAATCGGCTATGTCATTCAGCAAATCGGACTCTTTCCCCATATGACGATTCAGCAGAATATCACGCTCGTTCCAAGGCTTTTGAAATGGCCGGAAGAAAAACGGAGGAAGCGGGCGGAGGAACTGCTTCAGCTCGTTGATATGGGGCCGGAATATTTGAACCGCTATCCACATGAACTAAGCGGCGGACAGCAGCAGAGAATCGGCGTGCTGCGGGCGCTTGCGGCAGAACCGCCCCTCATTTTAATGGATGAACCGTTCGGAGCGCTGGACCCGATCACCCGTGATTCGCTTCAGGAAGAGTTCAAAAAGCTGCAGAAAACGCTGGACAAAACGATTGTCTTTGTGACTCACGATATGGATGAAGCGATTAAGCTAGCCGACAGAATTGTCATTCTTCGCGCCGGCGAGATCGTTCAAGTCGGAACGCCTGACGACATTTTGCGGAATCCGGCGGATGAATTCGTTGAGGAGTTTATCGGAAAAGAACGGCTTCTTCAGTCCCGCCCTGACATCGAACATGTCGAACAAGTGATGAACCCGAATCCGGTCACAATTACGAGTGAAAAAAACCTGACTGAAGCGATTCAAGTGATGAGGGAGCGCCGCGTCGATTCACTGCTCGTCGTGGACGAACGCAATGTCTTAAAAGGATATATCGATGTTGAAATCATCGATCAATACCGGAAAAAAGCCGTCACGGTCGGAGAGGTTGTCAATGAGAATGTTTACTCCGTTCAAAAAGGCACGCTCATCAGAGATACCGTCCGAAAAATTTTGAAAAGGGGATTCAAATATGTTCCCGTTCTTGATGAAGAAGGGCGCCTTGTCGGAATTGTCACAAGGGCAAACCTTGTCGATATCGTGTACGACTCGATTTGGGGAGACGAAGAAACCCTTGTCCAACGTTAAATGCAGGGAGGTGCATCAATCATGAATCAGATTGTCCAATTTCTCCAGCACAACGGCGGGGAAATGCTTTATAAAACATGGGAGCACTTATATATATCCATTGTCGCGGTGCTGCTCGGCATCATTGTCGCGGTTCCGCTCGGTGTCATTTTAACGAGAATGAAAAAAGGGGCCGGCATCGTGATCGGCGTTGTCAACATCATCCAGACACTGCCGAGTTTGGCGATCCTGGCGTTTTTTATTCCGCTCCTCGGAGTGGGAAAGATTCCGGCGATTGTCGCGCTGTTTTTCTATTCAGTCCTACCGATTCTGAGAAACACTTACACGGGCGTAAAAGGCGTCAATCAAAATTTGCTTGAATCAGGAAAGGGAATCGGTATGACTGCATGGGAACAAATCCGCCTGGTCGAACTGCCGCTGTCGGTGCCGGTGATCATGGCAGGCATCCGGACATCGACCGTTTACTTAATCGGCTGGGCGACGCTCGCGGCTTTTATCGGCGGCGGCGGTCTCGGCGACTATATTTTTATCGGGCTCAACCTGTACCAGCCTGAGTACATTATTGCCGGAGCGGTGCCGGTTACGTTACTGGCCATCGTGATCGACTATATGCTGTCGAAAACCGAAGACAAAGTCACGCCTCAAGGATTAAAAGGGATGAAGGAAGTATCATAAGGAGTTGGCTCTTATGCAAACAAAAAAACTGAGACGGCTCGGCGCCGTCATGCTGGTCCTCTCGCTTTTGATCAGCGGCTGTGCGCTGCCGGGTCTTGGCGGGGCTTCCGATAAAACGATCAAAATCGGGGCGCAAAACCTGACCGAATCCGAAATTCTTGCCAATATGATCTCGCTTTTGATCGAGCATGATACAGATCTCAATACGGTGCTTGTCAAAAACCTCGGCTCAAACTATGTGCAGCACCAGGCTATGCTCGGCGGAGACATCGACATTTCAGCGACGCGCTATTCGGGAACCGACCTGACAAGCACGCTTGGAAGGGAAGCGGAGAAAGACCCGGAAAAAGCGCTTCGCATCGTACAGCAGGATTTTAAAAAGAAATTCAACTACAAATGGTTCGATTCTTACGGATTTGACAATACGTACGCTTTTACAGTCACGAAAGAACTCGCTGAAAAAGGGAACTATGAAACGATATCCGATCTAAAAAAAGACGCGGATAAACTGAAGCTTGGCGTTGACAATGCCTGGCTGAAACGAAAAGGAGACGGATATCCGGGATTTAAACAGGACTATGGATTTTCATTCGGCTCGACCTTTCCAATGCAGATCGGACTCGTTTATGACGCCGTCAAAAACGGCAAAATGGATATCGTTCTTGCCTATTCAACGGACGGCAGGATCAAAGCCTATGATTTAAAGCTGTTAAAAGACGATAAACGCTTTTTCCCGCCGTATGACTGTTCGCCGGTCGTGCCGGAAAAAGTGTTGAAGGAACATCCAGAGCTTGAAGGGACCATCAATAAACTGATCGGAAAAATCGATACTGAAACGATGCAGGAGCTCAATTACGAAGTCGATGGAAAACTGAAAGAGCCTTCTGTCGTCGCAGCCGAGTTTTTAAAGAAGCATAATTATTTTGAGTAAAGGAGGGGCTGACAAATGGAAGTGCTGCAGCAGCTTTGGACGTATTACGCGCAAAACGGTGGCTATGTGCTGGGGGAATTTTACCGCCACTTTTTAATGTCGGCATACGGCGTATTATTCGCCGCCGTCGTCGGCATTCCGGCCGGTATTGTCATCGCCAGATACCGGAAAATCAGCAAATGGGTCTTTTCCATCACCAATGTCATTCAAACGATTCCGGCGCTTGCGATGCTCGCCGTCTTGATGCTTGTCATGGGACTCGGCGCCAACACGGTGATTCTTTCATTGTTTTTGTATTCGCTTTTGCCGATCATTCGAAACACATATACGGGAATCGTCAGCATTGAGCATGCCTATCTTGAATCAGGGAAGGCGATGGGTATGACGAAATTTCAAGTGCTCCGGATGGTGGAGCTCCCTCTCGCCTTGTCAGTCATTATGGCGGGGCTCAGAACCG
The DNA here is from genome assembly GCF_014042035.1 of Bacillus haynesii. Taxonomy (NCBI): domain Bacteria; kingdom Bacillati; phylum Bacillota; class Bacilli; order Caryophanales; family Bacillaceae; genus Bacillus; species Bacillus haynesii. The sequence continues at coordinate 3,768,990 of NZ_CP059494.1, forward strand.
CGCTCGTCATCGCGATCGGTATCACGGCCATCGGCACGTTTGTCGGCGCAGGCGGCCTCGGGGATATCATAGTCAGGGGAACAAATGCGACCAACGGAACAGCGATCATTCTGGCAGGCGCGATCCCGACGGCGCTGATGGCGATCATCGCCGATCTGTTCATGGGCTGGCTCGAGCGTGCGCTGAGTCCCGTTAAACATCATAAAGGCAAGACGCCGAATCCGGATGCCGCTTAAATGGCAGCCGAAAAAAGCCGAATTTCTGCTAAAAGGAAATTCGGCTTTTTATGATTGGCGCTTTTTCGCTTCATTGACCAAAAAATGAAAATACTGTTCGAGGGTGAGCAGGTCTTCGCGGGACAAACAGTCCCATTTCCCGGGCTCAAACAGCCACAGGTCTTCGACACCGTGCTTGGCCGCGATGTCCTGCATCGTGACATAGCCGCGCGGCTGTTCGCGAATCTCGTCAGCCCTCATATAACCGGCGATATCCATGAGCTGCTCGTACGGCATTTTCAGAGCATCGGCCAATTTTCTGATCGTCGCGGGCTTAGGAACGCCGCGGTGGCCGTTTTCAATTCTGGATATGGCTGCGGCGCTCACACCGGCATACATGGCAAGCTGATTAACCGACAGGCTTCTTTGTTCCCTCAGCTCTTTGAGCCGCTCGCCGAACATTGTCATCGCCATCCCCCCGCAAATTCATGATATGAACATTTTAATACAAATGTTGACTAAAGGAAATACTTAGGCAGGAAAAATATTGACAAAAGTTAACGGAAGGGATAAAATAACAGCAGGATCGTAAACAGACGAAAATGAGGGGAGTGCGCTGCGGAGAAGGTATTCAGTTTTTGTTTCGGCTGCTTGCTTCCTGCACGAGAAAGTCGAAATATTTGTCCAGGTTTTCGATGTCTTTTTTTGAAAGCACCTTCCACTTTTCGCTGTCAAACAAAGAAAGGTCCTCTAAATCGTACCGTGAAACGATGTCGTAAATGGAATCATAGCTGCTTCTTGCTTCCTGAACTGTGGACGCGCTGATGTAGCCTGCAGTTGCCATCAGTTCCTCATACGGGACTTTCAAAGCGTCCGCCAGTTTTCTGATCGTCGCCGGCTTCGGGACGCCGCGCTTTCCGTTCTCAATTCGCGAAATGCCGGCCGAACTGACGCCGGAATACATCGCCAGCTGATTGACGGTCAGTTTTTTCCGTTCCCTTAATTGTCGTAAATGGTTTCCAAAGTTCGTCATGGCCAAAACCTCGCAATCTCTTATTATAAAATATTTTAGTACGAATATTGCCTATAGGAAACATATGGATGATAAAAGTATTGACAAAAGTTAACAAATCATATATGTTCAATGTAGATAAAAAGAAACATAAGAGATTAGAAAGGGGAGTAATCATGGTAAAAAAGATTCATATCAAAAGAGATTTTGTTCTCCAGTATATGATTGAACACAATCTCTCCTTAAATCAGCTTGCCATTGAAATCGGCGTATCCCCAGCGACACTCAGCAGAGTTTTGAATGGCGAAAGGAGGCCCGGACAACTTGTGATCGGAAAGATGATTCAGTATTTCAACAAAAAATTTGAAGATCTCTTTTATTATAAAGATGTTGACAAAAGTCAATAAATAAAGGAAAAAAGGAGGCTTTTCAAACGTGAAAAATACGGGAATTGTCCGGAGAATCGATGAGCTCGGCCGGGTTGTTCTCCCGGTCGAAATGCGCAGAGTGCTGAATATCAATGAAAAGGATCCACTCGAAATATACACCGACGGAGAAAACATCGTTTTGACAAAATACGCCGCCAACATGGCATGCTTGATGACCGGCGACATCACCACGAAAAATAAAACGTATGCAGGCGGCAAAATCGTACTCAGCCCGCGGGGAGCGGAAATGCTCCTGGAAGATATGATGACAGCCTTGTCAGAAAAGAAATAAATGTGTTTACATATTCCGCCGGAAAGGGAGCATAGCCGCTCCCTTTTTTTGTATACCTTATTCCGGCGCTGGGAAAAAATAAGAAAAGCTGTTCGAAACGCTCGTGACATGCGCTTGCTTTTCATGTAAAATAAAACTATTGTCAGCCAGTTTGTCTGGAGGTGTAGGTTATGGCCGCATTTTTAACGGTCTTATTAGTGATTGTAAGTATCGTATTAATCGTTGTCGTTTTACTGCAATCAAGCAAAAGCGCCGGATTATCAGGCGCGATTTCCGGCGGAGCCGAGCAGCTTTTCGGAAAGCAGAAAGCAAGAGGACTTGATTTGATTCTCCACCGGATGACGGTCGTTTTAACCGTGCTTTTCTTTTTCTTAACGATTGCGCTTGCTTACTTTGTATAAGACAATGAAGCATGAGGTCTGATGTTCAAGTCAGGCCTTTTTCCTATTTGCAGGTCTTGGTATGACGGGACCGGCCGATTGATAAAGTTTGTTTCAAGACTAAACGTGGAAGAATACATATGAAAAGGAGACAGTGAATCATGAAAATCGTCAAACCACAACCTTTCACATTTAAAGGCGGAAAAAAAGCCGTCCTGCTGCTGCACGGATTTACGGGCAACACGGCGGACGTGAGAATGCTCGGAAGATATTTGAATGAAAAAGGCTACACATGCCATGCGCCCCAATATAAAGGCCACGGCGTGCCTCCGGAAGAACTTCTCTCCACAGGTCCGGAAGACTGGTGGAAAGACGTCATGGACGGGTATGAATTTCTGAAATCGGAAGGGTATGAACAAATCGCCGCTTGCGGACTGTCTCTCGGAGGAGTTTTTTCATTGAAATTGGGTTACACTGTACCCATAAAGGGAATTGTTCCAATGTGCGCGCCGATGTACATCAAAAGCGAAGAGACGATGTACGAGGGTGTGCTTGAGTATGCCCGCAATTATAAGAAATTTGAAGGCAAGACAGCGGAGCAGATTGACGCTGAAATGGAAGAATTCAAAAAAACGCCGATGAACACGTTGAAAGCACTGCAGGATTTGATTGCCGATGTAAGAGAGCATGTGGACATGATCTATTCGCCTACATTTGTCGTGCAGGCGCGCCATGATCATATGATTAATACGGACAGCGCAAACATTATCTACAATGAAGTTGAAACAGATGATAAGCAGCTGAAATGGTATGAAGAATCCGGTCATGCCATCACATTGGATAAAGAACGCGAAACACTGCACGAGGATGTGTATCAATTTTTAGAAACGTTGAATTGGCAGACATAAGGAGGTCTGGTTAGTGGAAAAAGAAGAATTTATGGATAAGCTTCTCTCCTTTATGAAAGAAGAAGCGTATAAACCTCTTACAGTTCAGGAACTGGAAGAGATGCTGGAAATCACCGATTCTGACGAATACAAAGAGCTTGTCAAAGCTCTTGTTACCCTTGAAGAAAAAGGGCTTGTCGTCAGAACGAGAAGCAACCGCTACGGTTTGCCCGAAAAAATGAATCTGATCAAAGGGAAGGTGTCGGCGCACGCGAAAGGCTTCGCGTTTGTCCTCCCCGAAGATTCCTCGCTTGACGATGTCTTCATTCCGCCGTCTGAGCTGAACACGGCAATGAACGGAGATACGGTGCTCGTCCGCTTGAGTACAGAGACCGGCGGTACAAAAAAAGAAGGAGCCATCATCCGCATCATTGAGCGCAACATTCAGAAGATTGTCGGCACATATACAGAGACGAAAAACTTTGGCTTCGTCATTCCCGATGATAAAAAAATCACGAATGACATCTTTATTCCGAAGCACGCCAAAAATGGCGCCGTCGAGGGGCATAAAGTCGTCGTCCGCCTGACAAGCTATCCTGAAGGCCGAATGAGTGCAGAAGGGGAAGTCATCGAGATTCTCGGTCATAAAAACGACCCCGGAATCGACATTCTTTCCATTATTCATAAGCACGGCCTCCCGGGAGACTTTCCGGCTGAGGCGATGGAACAGGCCGGCAATACGCCTGATACAATCGATGAGAAAGATCTTGAAGGCAGACGGGATCTGCGCGATCAAACGATCGTCACGATCGACGGTGCAGATGCCAAAGACTTGGACGATGCCGTTACCGTCGCAAAACTCAAAAACGGCCATTATAAACTCGGCGTCCACATTGCCGACGTCAGCCATTATGTAACAGAAGGGTCTCCAATTGACCAGGAAGCGTATGAACGCGGCACGAGCGTCTACCTTGTCGACCGGGTGATTCCGATGATCCCGCACAGGCTGTCCAATGGAATCTGCTCTTTAAATCCGAAAGTCGACCGGCTGACATTGTCGTGCGAAATGCTCATTAATCCTCAAGGGCAAGTCGTCGAGCACGAAATTTTTCAAAGCGTCATCAAAACGACCGAGCGGATGACTTATTCTGACGTGAACAAAATTTTAGTCGATGATGATGAAGAGCTGAAACAGAAGTATGAGGCGCTTGTCCCGATGTTTAAAGACATGGAAGACTTAGCTGCGATTCTGCGCGGCAAGCGGATGGAACGCGGAGCCGTCGACTTTGACTTTAAGGAAGCGAAGGTTCTCGTTGACGAAGAAGGAAAAGCGAAGGACGTCGTTTTGAGAGAACGGTCGACTGCTGAAAAGCTGATCGAAGAATTTATGCTTGTCGCCAATGAAACGGTCGCCGAGCACTTTCATTGGATGAATGTTCCGTTTATTTACCGGATTCACGAAGATCCAGATCAGGAAAAACTGCAGAGATTTTTGGAGTTCGTTACGACATTCGGCTATGTCGTCAAAGGGACGGCCGGAAGCATCCATCCGAAAGCGCTGCAAAGCGTGCTTGAAGAAGTCAGGGACCGTCCTGAAGAAGCCGTGATTTCGACGGTTATGCTCAGGTCGATGAAACAGGCGAAATACGATCCGCAAAGCCTCGGACACTTCGGCTTGTCGACTGAATTCTACACGCATTTCACGTCTCCGATTCGCCGCTACCCTGACTTGATCGTCCACAGGCTGATCAGGACGTATTTGATTCAGGGCAAGACAGACGAAGCGACAAGGGAAAAATGGGCCGAGAAACTGCCTGAGATCGCCGAGCATACGTCAAATATGGAACGCAATGCCGTAGATGCAGAGCGGGAAACGGACGATCTGAAAAAGACCGAATTTATGCTCGATAAAATCGGCGAAGAATTTGACGGCGTCATCAGCTCCGTTACGAACTTCGGCATGTTCGTCGAGCTACCGAACACGATCGAAGGGCTTGTCCACGTCAGCTTTATGACGGACGATTTCTACCGCTATGATGAACAGCACTACGCGATGATCGGCGAGCGCACGGGCAATGTCTACCGGATCGGCGATGAGATTACAGTCCGCGTCGTTGACGTCAATAAAGACGAGCGGAACATCGATTTTGAAATCGTCGGCATGAAAGGCTCCCGCCGCCGGCAGAAGCCGGAGCCAAAACAGAAAAAGGCTCCAAAAAAGGATGCTCCAACGGCTGACAAAGGGGAATGGTTCACCAAGCCGAAAAAGAAAAAAGTAAAGAAAAAACGCGGTTTTCAAAACGCGCCGAAACAAAAACGCAAGAAAAAGAAAAAATAGACGGCACACGTCAAAAAAAGGGCGGCGAAATTGTAAGACGAACGTTCATTTGATAGAATAATACGTATTCGCCGCCCTTTCGAATGTGAGATTGAAGGCGGGAGGAGGTTGCCGTATGCCAAAGGGAGAAGGGAAGGTTGTTTCCCAAAATAAAAAAGCAAATCACGATTATTTTATAGAAGAAACATACGAAACAGGCATCGTGCTTCAAGGTACGGAAATCAAGTCCATTCGCGCCGGACGAGTGAATTTAAAGGACGCGTTCGCCAAAATTGAGCGCGGAGAAGTGTTCCTTCACAATATGCACATCAGCCCGTATGAGCAGGGGAACCGCTACAATCATGATCCGTTGCGGACGAGAAAGCTTTTGATGCATCGCAAGCAGATCAACAAATTGATCGGTTTGACGAAAGAGCAGGGATACTCGCTCGTACCGCTCAAGATTTATTTGAAGAACGGCTTTGCGAAAGTGCTGCTCGGACTCGGAAAAGGGAAGAAGAAATTCGACAAACGCGAAGACTTGAAGCGCAAAGACGCCAAACGCGAAATCGAAAGAGCGTTCCGCGATAGGCAAAAAGGCTTGATCTAAAGCCAGAACTCATGTTATCCTATAGAAACGTGATCACAGACATTACCATTTGGAATTGACTCGTGATCTTGTTATAATAGTGATGCAGCCAGTTATCCGGCTTCCTTTTCATCCAAGGGGACGTTACGGATTCGACAGGGACGGATCGAGCTTGAGTTGCGAGCCGAGAGGCGATCTCGTAAAAACGCACCTAAATATAACTGGCAAATCTAACCAGAACTTAGCACTAGCTGCCTAATTAGCGCAGCGAGCTCTTGCCCGCATCGCCTATGTGCCGGTTAAGAGCCCATAACGAAGTAGGCTACGCTTGCGCTCCCGTCTGAGGGCGCAGGAAGAGACTTATCAGACTAGCTCTCCGAGGGCCTGCCCGCAGGCACGAAGATGAGCGAAACTAAATATGCAGGGCTACGCTCGTAGACGCTGGAGCAATCGACGTTTCTGGACGTGGGTTCGACTCCCACCGTCTCCACCATACATATGATGGTGGTTTTTTTGTTTTTTGGGGAGTTTTTTTTGTTTGTGTAAGGGCGGGGAACGGCTTAATGAACATATGAATGATACTGCGGAATACGTTGGGCTTGACGGCATCGGTCCTTATACCATGAGAAAAACGTTTGGTTACTGGAACTATAAAAAGCTTTATTGAAATAATCAAAAAGGCCCTCTTGAAAGAGGGCTTAGTTTATAAATTCCAACTTTTTAATTGTTATTCATCATCATCATTATCCATTTCCCATATTTTCTGACCGTCTGCTAAATATACTGCACTTGGTGGATCATCATAAAGGGAAATTTCAACCAAGGAGCTTTCCCCTTGCCTTAACCAGTCATATACACTGCCTTCGTTATTCGTAGGGTGGGATATAATGTTATTCACTATAAAGGCAACTGCATAATATTCTGTGTAATTGATATCATCATCTTCTAATCCATTATCTGTCTCGTAAAGTGTGTCTGGATTTCCGATAATTTTTAATCCATTTTTCCATTCTAATCGCAGTTCTCTACCACCATATTCATCTAATGTTTTTATTAATGAGTTATATTCCATGAGTATCAATCCTTTTCTTATGGTTCTAATGGTTTTGCAGGAACTATGTGAGCACCGTCTTTTGAATAATGTATTGTTCCTCTGGTAGTTTCAATATATTTACCAGTTTTCATGTCATATGCTTTACCTATTTTTTGGCCGAAGTCAACAACTTCCCTTCCTTGGGAATTCTCCCGTGCCAGCATATTTATCAAGCAACTCTTGAGCTTTTTTATTATCCCCATAGAAGATACTCTTGGTTCTGCCATTTGCAACTTCTTGTTTGTAGTTTGGTGTTCCTGGAATATGTTTTTCTTGGGCTTCTGGTTTAACTTTTGCAGAAAACCATTTACTTCTCGGTACGGACCTTTTGGTACGGATTGTTTGCCGTAGGAAGATGTTTTATCTACCTTCGCAACTTTCTTTCCCGCCACAAGTTTACCACTATATAGAAACGAATTGGTGAGTAATCCCTGGATATCCACGAATGAATCGAATGGAATAGGTTATTTTTCCTGTTCTGTATTGAGATAAGGCAAGGAGTAGATGAAAATTGAAGGAATGCAGAATGTCATGTCGAATTTAGCTGGTATATACGCTGGCCAAAAGGAGGACTACCATGCTCATCATTGAATCGCTAATAGGATACGTTTGTTTTTTTACTGTTAATGCTATTTATGATACATACATTAAAAAAGCCAAGACTCCGTTTGGACACTTGGCTGTGATTTCGCTTGTTCAGACCGCGATTGCATTAGGTCTTTTCTTTATTTTTTCATGATCGTGAAGAGGCGGGCGCACACCCACCCACCCACCCATTCTGTGGTTTTCGGTTTATTCCTTCGGAAACTTCACCTCCGGATATGACGGATTCGGCTTGCTGATTAAGTCGCCGCCGGTTCCTTTTAAATGCTTGTTGAAGAAATCCAAAACGTACCGGTTCACGATGTCCGCGCTTCGTGCGCCGTCGATGTCGCCCGTCATGCCGAGCTGCTTCAAAAGTTTTGAATAAAGCTGCAAGTCGGTGAAGTTGTAATGCTCCGTTTCTTCAATATAAACCATTGACGCTTGATCGATGATTTTGTATTCCTTTTTTCTTTCCTCAATCATCTTGTTGAATTCTTCTTTTGTTAAGCCTGAGTTTTTGATTTCTTCATCAGAAATTTTTCCGCTGAGCGCCTTGTTTTTGATGTTCATAAAGCTGCTCGATTCCATGAACAGAAACGGCTTTGAGATCGCCTGCTTGCCGTTGACATTGTACAGTGAGCCGTCCATGTTGATTCCGGCTTTGATTCCGGGATTTGAATATGCGGCGTTAAACGCCGTGGCGCCGCCGAATGAGTGGCCCATCATCCCGATGTTGTCCATATCGATTTTTCCCTCAAAGGCATCGCGATTCAGTTGATCCAACTGGCGGATGACAAAGTCGGCGTCCTGCGTCCAAATGTTCCCGAGCTTGCTGCTGTTTTCGGAAATTCCGTTCATAAATTGCTCGGTTGTTAAGCCTGTCACCCGTCCGTCGGGAAAAGCCGTTGCCATCGTACTGTATGTATGATCGATCGCAACTGCGATATATCCGTGGCTTGCCAGGTGCTCGGCTTGGGAAGCGTGCAGCAGCCGGCTTGTTCCGAAGCCGTGGCTGATCACGACGACTGGATACCGGTCTTCAGCTGATGAAATCGTGGCGTTTTCGTATGAGTTTGTTTTGATGTAACGCCAATAGTCCAAAGCAAACGCGGGAAGGCCGAATCCATCGGCGAACCTCTCGATATATTCGTGAAATGTGCTCGAATCTTCGGGAAAGAGAGGTGCCTGTTTCTGTCCATTCAAACCTTGGGCGGGGTACCATACTTGGATTATCAGTTCTCTTTTATCGTGCGGAGTTTTTGTCAGCGTTTCTTCTCTGCCGCGGTCAGTCAAATGGAACGTTTTCGTCCCGACCGAATAAGCGCCGTCAGGCTTAGGCAAATTGAAAACGGGCAGGTAGACAGACAGGAAGAGGGAGACCGCCAGCATGGCGAATGTTAGAGCATACAAGCCATATTTCAGCGGCTTCCACACCCTGATGTGAAGCCTTTTTCCGAAGATCGCAAAGAAGGCGAGGGCGGCGGAGGTCAGATAGATCAAAATCATTTGCCATCTGTATCCCTCAAAAAAAAGCTGTCCCGCCAATACGCCAATGCTCGTAAAGCCGGCTGCTGCCGCAAGCTTTCTCGGCATTTTTTGCTGAAACAGCATGACAAAAGACAGCAGAGTTAATAATATTTCGAAAGTTCTCATGATTTTCTCCCTTATGTAAGATGTGGGTCTTATACATAACGAATGTGTGGTTTGATTGGTTGCAAAATATTCCTTGGGCTTCATTAAAAAAAACCGCTGGATTCCCCAACGGTTGCAGCTTATGATTTTGTGGATCGCAATAAGCTAGTTGTCCTTTATCTGTTTCACGTGAGCAACAATTCTGTCTCTCTCCGTTTCTTCCAATGTGTAAATCTGCGGGGAGAGAGGCACATCAAACCCGGCGTGAGAGTGATAAAAGTCAAAGAGCAGCGTCCCGGCCGGCTGTTTTTGCTGATCGGAGATGACGACCCAAAACACACGTGAGCGGCAGTTGTCAGCGCCCCATTTTTCCATGGACTGTCTAAAGTTCAAGCCTTTTCCGATAAAGAAATCGCCTTTTCCCGCTTCTTGAATCGTTGTAAAACCGGACTGTTCGAGACTTTCAAATACAGGAGGCAGCAGGTGGTCCAAGTAGACCCCGTAAGTCGCGTCTTCCAATTCGGGAAACACCTTTAAAAGCGCGTCGCGATGATCGTCAAGCGTTTGTTTCCAATTTGCGGCGACGTAGTCTTGTACCTGTTCGCCAATTTCTTTCATCGACATGTCGGGTCTGAAACGAACCTGATCCATGAACAAAAACCTCCTTTTAATCACTGAAAATCAAGTATATAACATTTTTGCGAATCCATTGAGTCCTGCAATGAAAAAAATTCGGTTTAAAATGGATTGTCAATATAAAAGCGAGCCGGACCTCTGCCGCGAATAAAGGATTTTATCAATTGTAAAAAACGAAACGGCAATCATGATTTCAGCCGAAGTCGTCAGCAGAACGTCGTCCAGCAATTCGTCCGCTGTAAAAATGGCGGCCCATAAACATCCGATTGTGATCATTTCGGCGGCAAAAAACGTGATCCGCCGATTGATGCCCAGCAGCTTCATACTGTGGATGAGCAGCTTTTCAGCCGGTTCCAGGACAAAGGTCAGCGCGGAATAACATAGCGTAAACAGTAGCAGTGATCCGACTGTTTGGTAAAAAGCGCCCGGCAGATGAAACAGGATCGAAATGCCGAGAAAGTGGGCGAAAAAAACGAACATAACCGATAAGCAGCAGATAATGAAATGTTTCATGATACAACTCCTTTAACATATGTACACAGCAGCCGAAGGCCTGCAGGATATGTCTCCTGCAAGCCTGGCTGGTTATTTCTTATCAAATTTCACGACCGGATGCTTTTCTTTAGAGAGCATTTTCGTAAACTCGCTGCCGACGTCAAGGTGCTGACGGACAAGCTCTTCCGGAACGAGCGCGAGCCATTGGTTTAACGAAACGTCAGCATAGTGGTCGTCTTTGAAAATTTCGAGGAAGCGAAGCGGTTCGTCTCCTGTATTTTGGACGTAGTGTCCCATTGCAAACGGCACATAGCCGACATCTCCGGCCTGGTAATTAAATGTTCTGGCATGCCCGTCGGACGCGAAAACGGTCATTTTCGCTTGTCCGGAAATGTAATACTGCCATTCGTCTGTATTCGGATGCCAGTGCAGTTCCCGGATGCCTCCAGGTTCGACTTCCACTAACGCAGAGGCGATCGTTTTCGACGCTTTGAAATTCGTGGAATCGGCAATCCATACTTTGCCGCCGCTAGATACAATCGGTTCCTGTTCAAGCAAATTGTAGCTGAAAGATTGAGGAACCGTTCCGTTCGGGCTTTCGACTTTGTCTTTCTCAAGACATCCAGGGATCGCTTCTTGGAAAATATACTTTTCTTGATCTGGGAGAGAGGCGACGACGTCTTTTGAAATGCCGAAGTTTGCGGCAATGACTTCATCAGGCGTATGGGCCAGCCAATCTGTCACCTGGAAGGTGCTGTTTTCAGAGAAAGAACCGTCATCGAAGACCAGCAGGAATTCACAGCCGTCTTCAAGTGCTTGGATTGAATGCGGCAGACCTGACGGGAAGTACCAGAGATCTCCTTCTTTCACATCTTCAATAAAGTTTCTGCCGTCTTGGTCAACAGACGTAATCCGTGCTTTTCCGTACAGCATGTACGCCCATTCGGCTTCCTTATGCCAGTGCAGTTCCCTGATGGCTCCAGGTTTCAGCCTCATGTTGACAGAAGCAAGTTTGTCTGAAATCGGCAGCTCGCGAACCGTGACTTCCCGTGCATATCCGCCTTTTTCAAGACGGTTATGGACATCGGAAAATGAAAATTTCATGTTTGGCACCGTTCCGTGGTCGGTTTCAGGCGGCACGAGCATGTCCGGATTTTGGCGGTCGCGCTCTACATTGTGCGGAATTTTCGTTTCCGCCCCTTTTTCTCCTCTGATCGGCTGTGGAATTTGTTTGTTTTTTTCCATGTGATATCCCCTCTTTCTAAAAATGTAAAGGAGAGCTGAAAGGCCTTTCGTTTTTCCCCTTCTGTCATGTTAAGTGAAAAAAGTGAGGCCGATGTCAATCATCGGTGTCATTTTTTTCTTTGATCAATTCGATCAGTTCATCGATTTTCTTTTCAAAACGCGTGAGCAGGTAAATTGCCAATACAGCTGGAAAGCCGACATTGCCGATTTGTTTCGCTGCCTCCTCAATGAATGCACTGTCCATTCTTACCACCTCCTATGTTAAGAAGTGACGAAAGTTTGAAAAATGTAAGCAAAGAACTATTTTCTCTGGATGGGAACTTATGTTTGCATGTTAATAGAAGAGATGAGTTTACTTTTTTTTCATTTCTTTCATCTAAATAAATAGGAGGCGGTTTTTATGATTGATCAAACGTTACTGCGTGCGAAAATCAAGGAGATTACAAGGCATCCGCTTGTGAAGCATTTTTTGAGCAACCCCCGGTATGAGCGGCTTTTCAACCACGTTTTGGAACATCCGGATTCTGAAGAGGCAGAGTGTCTCGATCGTGAATTTAAGCGATTTTACAAAAACATCCGCATGATCAAATACATCAACTCGATGATCCGGATTTTCTCCGTCGACTTTGATAAAAGAGTCCGGAAAAACCGAGAGCGTTTTCCATTGATGATCGACGACAGTCCGAATTTGCCCGAGCCGCCCCGAGGGGATCTGTTAGACGATGTCTTGGAACAGGAAGAGGATTTAAGCGAACATCTGCAAGACCCGATGCTTTATGAAGCGTTTTTGCAATTGACGGACAAGCAGAAAAAAGTGCTTGCGCAAATTTATATTCATGGGGTATCCATGCAGGAAATTGCTGACTCTTTGGGAGAATCAAGGCAAAATATTTCAAGAATTCATAAAAGGGCACTCGAAAAGATAAGAGAGCTGCTGAATTCTAAAGCAGAGGGGAATGATAACAGTGAGTCTGCACGATGAAAAAGAGATCGAGAAATTGCTGGAAAATTTCACGCCGATGATCAAAAGCAAATTAAACAACACATCCTATCAAGAGAGGGAGGATCTTGAACAGGAGCTGAAGATGAAGATTTGCGAAAAAGCGGAGATGCTTTTATGTCAAGAAGTGCCTGGATTTTGGGAGTTTATAACAGAATTGCTGAAAGTCCTTTAACCTGAGCTGTTTTGCTTGCGTAAAGCCGCCGGAAGTGGTAAAATTTCTAACATTTGATTAATGGAATGTTCAAGCTGCTTCATTGAAATCATGATGATGATTTGTTTTAATATGAATGAAGGTTTGACAATGTAAATGGATGGAGATTCCATTTTTGATCTTATAAAAACATGCATCAGATAGGTGGTAAGATATCATGAGTAATCAATACCGAGTATTGTTGTATTATAAATATGTTCATATCGACAACCCCGAGCAATTTGCCGAAGATCACCTCAAGCTCTGCAAAGATTTGGGCCTGAAAGGGCGCATCCTTGTGGCGGGTGAAGGAATAAACGGAACCGTGTCAGGAACCGTAGAGCAGACAGAACGCTATATGAGTGAAATGAAAAGCGATCCCCGCTTTGAAGATATGGTGTTTAAAATCGATGAATCAGAAGGGCACGCTTTCAAAAAAATGCATGTCCGCCATCGCGATGAGCTGGTGACGCTCCGCCTCGAAGATGATATCGATCCGAATGAATTAACAGGAAAATACCTTGAGCCAAAAGAATTTTATGAGGCGATGCAGCGGGAAGATACGATAGTTGTCGACGCACGGAACGACTATGAGTACGATTTGGGACACTTCCGCGGCGCGGTCAGACCGGACATTAAAGCGTTCCGCGAATTGCCTGAATGGATTCGCGATAACAAAGAAAAGCTCGAAGGCAAGAAAATATTGACTTACTGCACTGGGGGAATCCGCTGCGAAAAATTTTCAGGATGGCTGAAAAAAGAAGGATTTGAAGACGTGTCCCAGCTTCACGGCGGCATTGTGACGTACGGAAAAGACCCTGAAGTTCAAGGTGAACTGTGGGACGGGCAGTGCTATGTTTTCGATGAAAGAATCAGCGTTCCGGTCAACCAGAAAGAGCATGTCATTGTCGGCAGGGATTATTTCACCGGCGAGCCTTGCGAGCGCTATGTCAACTGCGCCAACCCTGAATGCAACAAGCAGATCATCTGCTCTGAAGAAAATGAACACCGCTATTTGCGGGGCTGCACGCACGAGTGCCGGGTTCATCCGCGCAACCTGTATGTCAAAGAGCACGGCCTTTCAGAAGAAGAGGTGCAAGAGAGACTCGAAAAGCTGAAAGAAGAGGAACATGCAGCGCAGTCATAAAAGCTGTAAACAAAAGTATTATATAAAAATCGAAGGTGCCGCGAGCATCTCCGAAATGGCATTGCTCCTTCAAGGGAGTCGGCTGTTGTTTTAAATGAAGGAACGCCTTGGTCTGAAAAATCGGGGCGTTCCTTTTTTTATTCGTGAATTGCAAGCAGAATGAAAATATTGCAGGCGATCAGACTGCTGAACGAAAGTATCAATTAACGCTTTTGATCGAGCCCTGCGTCGTAAAACTTCCGTATGGGAAGTTTGCATCCTGTCTGCAAGCATTATTCCCGGCTATAGTTTATTGGAGCGGCTGAATCATGGGATGATCCAGCATAAGCCGAGTTTTTCTGAATATTTGCCTGAAAACGTCCCATACTATCCAATAACAATACAAAAAAGGCAGGTAGCAAAAGAGATGACAAAAACCCTTTACATTACCGCTCACCCGCATGACGAAAGGGCATCATACAGCATGGCGGCGGGAAAAGCTTTTATCGAATCTTACAAAGAAGCTCATCCGGATGATGAAGTCATACACCTTGATCTTTATCGGGAAAACATTCCGCAGATTGATGCAGATGTTTTCAGCGGTTGGGGAAAATTGCAGTCGGGATCGGGCTTTGAACAGCTTTCTGAACACGAAAAGGCAAAAGTCGGCCGTTTGAATGAGCTGAGCGAGCAATTTATCGCGGGAGACAAATACGTGTTTGTCACGCCGCTTTGGAATTTCTCTTTTCCGCCGGTGATGAAAGCGTACTTTGATGCGGTTGCTGTAGCGGGAAAGACGTTTAAATATACCGAACAGGGACCAATCGGCCTGTTAACCGATAAAAAAGCCCTGCACATTCAGGCGAGAGGCGGCTACTATTCAGAAGGGCCGGCTGCGGAACTTGAGATGGGGCACCGCTATATCAGCATTATGATGCAGTTTTTCGGAGTTCCGGAATTTGAAGGTTTATTTATAGAAGGTCATAATGCAGAGCCGGATAAAGCTGAAGAAATTAAACGAAATGCGATTGCCCGAGCCAAAGAATTGGGCCGGACCTTTTGAAAAAACCGCGGAAGTGATCCGCGGTTTTGTTTTATTTGTTTAAGAACACCGTTTGATTCGTTTCGCTGCTTTTTTGCGCGGCTTCGATAATGCGGATGACGTCGCGTCCTTCTTCCGCCGTGACAGGCAGGCTGCCGCCTTCAAGAATACTTGAAGCAAGCTGCTTGTAATAGGTTAAGTATGAACCCGGGAGCGTTTCCACGTTTTCCTTAATGAACTCGTCGCCTTCGACTGTGGCCAGTTCCCCGTAATATTCGGGTTGATCAGCTCCCCACTCATCGCCTTCAGGTTTTTGACCCGCTCTGAGTGCATCCTCCTGGCCGTCAATACCGTATTTAATAAAGCTTCCTTTTGAGCCGTGGATTTGATAGCGGGGGCCGTTGGCCGGAACAATCGAGCCCGAGTGGAGAATCACTTGGCGCTGATCATAGTGAAGGACGACATGGAAGTAATCGTCTGTTTCCGCATTGGCTCTCTGCGCGGTCACTTGAGCGGTGACGCCGTTCGGCATGCCGAATAAATGAAGGGCTTGATCGATCAAGTGTGAACCCAAATCGTACAGTGCCCCTGAGCCCGGTCCTTTCTGTTCTCTCCAACGCTGTCTGACATTCGGCCGGAACCGGTCGTAGGAGGCGTGGAATGTGTTGACCTCTCCAAGGCGCCCTTCTTTGATGAGCTGTTTGATCGTCAAAAAGTCGTTATCCCATCTTCGGTTGTGGTAGACGCTGAGAAGCACGCCTTTTTCTTTCGCGGCATTGATGAGCTTTTCCGCTTCTTCCGCCGTGGCTGTCATCGGTTTTTCAAGGACGACATGCTTTCCGGCGCGGATGCACTCTTTCGCCATTTCGTAATGAAGGCCGCTCGGCGTCGTCACGATGACGAGATCAATGTCCGGGTCATTTGTGATGTCTTCGATCGTACTGACAGCTTCCGCTTCGGGAAGGTCCTGTTTGACTTGTTCTTTCCTCGAAGTCATCACCTTTCGAATCTCATAATCTTCTAACACCGATAATAAAGGCGCATGAAACACGGAACCTGACAAACCGTATCCTAATATCCCTGTGCGAACCTTGTTCACCATTCATTCTCCTCTCCCATGTTTGTTTTTAATATGTAATCAACACACCTTTATTTTACCCTGTTTGCCTATAGGAACAAACCTAAAGACCTTGTTAAACATGAGAACGGAAGATTTTGTCACCATTTTGTTCATTTAAAAGAGGCGTCAGGTTATCGTTAAATACAAAAGGTGATGGGGGAACTTTGAAAATGGAGCTTGATTGGGGCGTTTTTTATGAACCGGCATCCGCTGAAGGAAGCTTGAAAAACCTTTCGTTTGCGGTAAAGGTGTTTGCTGTAGAGGGCCATACAAATGCGGCGGGAAACCCTGATTGGCCAATGCTTCCGCAGCTCACCGTTCCGTTACCGGCAAAAAACGGCGAGCCTTTGGGGCTTTCATTCATCGCCGGCCGTAAACAGGATCTGAAGCTTCTGGCTTGGACTGAAAAGCACATGTTATCTCTACAAGTATGAGAGTAAGCATATGCTGCGGATCTTTGCTGCATCATATGCTTTTTGCTTGCTTCCATTATCGTTAACTGGTAAACTATTAAATAGTTAACCGGTTAACGATGATGGAAAGGATATGATGACAGTGGAAAACAAAACGTATGAGCAGGCATTTCAAGCCGTTCAGGATTTTATTCTCAAGAGAGAAAAGCGGGCTCAGCATGAACAGCAGGCGTTTGCCAAGGAAGCTTTTCAAGAAGACGACAGCATGCGGAAGCATTGGACCCTGACCCAGCTTCACATTATCTCGCTTATCGGCGAAAGCGAAGCAGACGTCAACAACGCTTTCCTGGCAGCGAAGCTCCAAATATCAAAGGCGGCAGTGACAAAAGCGGTCAATGTGCTCACAAAGCACGGGATGATCGAATCGCACAAAAAACCGAACAACAACAAAGAATTGTATTACACATTAACAGACGAGGGGAAAAAACTGGCCGACGTTCATGACAGGATGCACGAAATTGCAAAGCACCGCTACATCGAGCTGTTTGATCGGTTTTCCGAATCCGAGCTGGAAACCGTCATCCGCTTTTTAAACGAATGGTCAAAACACATTTAATCAAAAGGAGCAGCGAATGAATAAAAATGAAGCCCAACAGTTTTTAAGCAACATGTATCAGGACATCGTGTCGGAAATGAATACTGAAAAAATTCCCGATTATTTCAGCGAGGATTATGTTCAAGTAACCGACGGCAGTCAAATTGACCTTGTGCAGTTTAAAGATCACATGCGGACGCTGAAAAAGGTTGCCCGCGCCATAAGGGTATCGCCTTTTCATGAGTTTTTGTATGACGAGCGCCTCGAAAGTGCAGCGGTCAGGTATACGGTCGAGGTTGTCAAAAAGAATGGAGACCGGGGGAGAATTGATATCATCGCGATATTTAAAATGAATGGTTTTAAAATCGTTCAATGCCACGAACTTTCACATGCGAGCGAAGGTAAGGAGGGGTTTGAAGAGCTGGCGAAGATCAGTGAGGCGGCAATTGAAAAAGCCTCCTCTCGGGAGGAGAAGGCTTTTTCACAAGATTAATGTTTGGCATCAAACGTGATATTGAGCGACAAGGGTCCGCGTGTGTAAAGCCCTGTCTCGCGGTAAACGAAATTTTCCTCCAGCTTGATATTTTTCAGCTGATCCAGGACGATATTTGCGACAAGCTCGATTTCCGTCTTCGCAAACCCCGCTCCGACACAGTTGTGGACGCCTGAACCGAATGCGAGATGTCTGGCTGCGCCGCTGAATGCGCTTTTGACTTCCAGGTCGCTGCGATGGATGTTGAACTCGTCGGGATTCTCAAACGCTTCAGGATCGCGATTTGCCGCGCCTATCATGCAAAATACAGTCGTCCCTTCTTTGAGCTCGACCCCGGCAATCACCGCGTCTTGTGAAAGCTGGCGCGGAATAAGCTGCACAGGCGGCTTGTAGCGCAACGTCTCTGCGATGGCCTGAGGCAGGAGCGTGCGGTCTTCCAGCACGTCATTCATTTGATCGGGATGATGAAGCAAATGATAAATCATTAATGCGAGCGTCTTGTCCGCCGGTTCTGTGGCGGCAAGCAATATATTGAGAATCAGCGCACGGATGTCCCGGTCAGACATCGCCACTCCCTCGTATTCGGAAGTGCAAAGGATGGATATTAAATCATGTCCGGGATTTTTGCGCCTTTCCTCGATAATCGGATTCAAATATTCAGCGAGCTGTTCACTGCATTTGAGGGACTGTTCCCGATCCTCAGGCGCCTGATTCAAACTGGTAATGAAATCGGCGACGCCGCTGTGCCAGTTTCTCACCGTTTGGTGGTCGTTCTTTTCCAAACCTAAAATGTCCATCGTCACGCAAACGGCGAACGTTTTGCCGAAATCATTGACAAGGTCGATCCGTCTTTTCTCAAGATGAGGGGCCAAAAGCCTTTGTGCATTTTCTTTGATGAGCGGTGTGAGGTGATCAAGGGATTCCCCGATAAAACGGCGCAGAACGATTCTCCTTTTCGCCGTGTGCTCTTTGCCTTTCATCTGGGCGAGCACAGGTCCGCGCATGACGGGCTCGGCTCGTTTGGCAAGCGATTTCGTTGTAAAGACATCCTGATTCTGGAGCACGCGGCGCACATCCTGGTAGCGGCTGATAAAATAGCTGTCCAGCGACTCTTCATAATGGACGGGATCAGATTCCCGAAGGTATGAGAAATATTGATACGGATTCTCGTGATATTGTTCTGACAACACGCTGAATGTTTTTAGCGATTGATTCATACTCGTTCCTCCTGCATGCTTTTAGATTCCACACTTTCGTCCGCTTCGGAAACCATAAGATATCCTTGATTCGGGCGCATTTTGACGGCAAATTCGTTACGGGAGATCTGTTCGCCGAGCCTCCATGGGCGGTGATAAGCAAGAAGCGTCTCTTCGACGCCTAATATATCAGGGGCGGCGATGAAAAACGGAAGTTCAGCGATGACGTATTCAACAGCCAGCTCCAGCATGTCTGCGCTGACCTCCCGGACATCCATCCGAATACCCCGGGCCCTTCCGAGGATAGCCGCATGCGACATCTCCAGGCAGGCTTTCCGAAAATGCGGCTGGTCGAAAAAGGCATCTTCGACTTCCATCCGCAAACGCTGGTATGCGGTCTGGTTCGTGAAATCGGAAAATGTATGGATGGCCTCGGGGTTGCCACCATGCGCTTCCAACGCCTTTTCGGCGAATCTTCGGTTCCGTGAGACTTCTTTCCTGACTTTCCGTTCGGCCTTCCCAATTGGGGTACCGAGCGCTTCGAGAAGGTTGGCTGCTTCCCTTCCCGCCAAAAGCACGGATACATGTTGAAATTCACGGACGGCCCAGCCGATAAGCCGATAAATATAATCTTCGGAAAATCGGCTGTTAAACGGGCTGATGCCAACGAGAACATGGCGTCTGCGTTTTAATATTTCATTGCAGTTTTGGGTAAGAGTTTCGGTTTTGAATGGCCGGTGTTTGCTCTCCATTATAAGCTCTGTCATTGATTTCCTCCTTAACGGACATAGAATGACTTCTTTTGCAATCAATGATGGATACGTGCGGCTTATCGAGCTGGGAATAGGCTGGTTTCACTTCGGTATGAATCGAGAAGAAAACAGCGATGGTGCGAGTCGTGATGAGGGGTGTAGCATTTGTTCAATTGTTAAAGCAGGGCAAGAGTTTAAGCTCAAAATCAGGCAAGGTACAACATAAAAGTTTACTAGTAAACAATAGTCATTTTATCCCTAACTTTTCCAACTGTCAACACAATTCAAATTCAAAATATGAAAATATTCGTAACGTTTTTTGTGAATCTGAGGAATTGTGATCAGAATAGAAAGGGTAAAACCTTTTTTATGGCATTTTTCGAGTGAAGGAACCCGATAAGTAAAAATATGTAAAAAACTTTAAAGCTCCAATAAGAAATGTTCGTTGACAATAATAAAGGGGTCATCTACAATTAATATTGTTAACTGGTGAACGATATTAACAAGATTGTTAACTGATAAACAAAAATAAGGCAGGCGGTTTGACATGAGACCAATGAAATTAAATGCTTCTTTCATTATGTATTTTGTGTGTATCAGTGCCTTTTTCGCATCATTGAATCAAAACATTTATTCACCCATCATTCCGTTAATCAGAGACTCGTTTCACGTTTCCGTTTCGATGGTAAACCTGTCCGTCTCGCTGTTCATCTTCATTACAGCTGTGATGCAGATCATTGTCGGCTCAATTGTTGATTTTAAAGGGGCGAGATTTGTGATGTTGGCGAGCATGATCGTAACGGTCATCGCCACAATTGGCTGCGCAGCCGCCCGGGACTTTGGCCTGTTTCTTTTTTTCAGGGTGCTGCAGGCTTTGGGGACGGCTGCGCTTCCATTAATCGCGGCAACCACAATCGGATCTCTGTTCCAGGGAACGAAGCGGGGCAGTGCGATGGGGACTTATCAAATGCTGCTTTCCCTTGCACCGGCAGCGGCGCCTATTCTCGGCGGTTTTATCGGGGAACGTTATAATTATCCGGGTATTTTTTGGTTTTTAACGGTAATGTCTGTTCTTTTGCTTTTCGGAAATGCGTTTTGCTTTCCGCAGAGTCATGCGGAGAAAAAGACCAATCTCAGCATGGGCAGCCTGTTGTCGCATTATAAGGACATATTTAAAAACGGGACGGGAAATGCCGTTTTGGTATTAAGCTACCTTATTTTCTTTATTTATTTTTCAATTATCGTGTATTTGCCGATTTTGCTGACCGATCATTATCACCTTGATCTGCAGATCGTCGGCTTGCTGTATTTGCCGATAGCGGTCAGCACGATTGCCGGCAGCGTGCTGTTTAAGTGGTTACAAAAGAGATTATCGCTCAGACGCCTGTTTTTGATCGGTAATCTGACCGCTGCAGGCAGCGTCGTCTGTTTTGGCATTACCCATTCGTTTTCGCTTGTCGCCATGTCGGCGGCCCTCGTTCTTTTCGGCGTCACGATGGGGCTGATTCCGCCGCTGTTCTCGACGATGATGGCGAATGAATTTGAGGAGAATCGCGGCAGTGCGATGGGCATGTTTAATTTTATCAGGTATACGGGAATGGCCTGCGGTCCCGTTATATCAGGCGTGTTATTGGGAATGTCATCTTCTGTTTTCGTTTTCGGCTGCTTCGGTATCGTCTATGCCGCGGCCGCCCTTTTGATGATCGCGGTCATGCGAAAAGCAGCTCACACAAAGACGCTGCAAGAACCAAACAAAAAAGCTGCCAGGTCTTAAAACCGGGCAGCTTTTTGATTACAGGTCCGTTCTCCACATTTCTTCTTTCACTTGCCTTTTCTCAGACACATAGGCGAACATCGTTAGCGTCAGTCCGCACATGGTCATAAGTGCACCGCCTGTGGCAAGGTATGTGTAGGACTCTGACGCATTAAGAATGAGTCCGCCGATCCATGCCCCTAGCGAGTTGGCCAAGTTAAATGCAGCGATGCTGACAGAGGTGGCGATCGTTGTTCCGTGTTCAGACGCAGCCACGACTTTTGTTTGCAAAAGAGGTACTGTTCCGAACGCGCCAGCTCCGAATAAAAATGTCACGATGATGGCGCCGGCAGGATGTCCGCTGACAAAAGGGAAGGCCGCAAGAATCGCCATGAGCGCGACCATCACGCCGATCATGGAGCGGGTTAACAGGTGAAACGGAACCTTTCCGGCGTAGAAATTGCCGACGACCCCGCCAAATCCATAGGCGAAAAGGGCGGCTGTAATGCCGAGGCTGCCGAAACCGGCAGAATGCCGCAGCATCGGTTCAATAAACGTGTAGGCGATGAATACGCCTGAATAGCCAAAAATCGTAATAGCAAAAGAAAAAAGAACTTGTTTATTTTTAAACACATCCCATTCATGGATCAATTTAGGGACAACTTTCGGTTTTCTGTGCGGTACCGTCAGCCAAATGCCGGCGAGGCCGATCAATCCGAGGGAGGCGATCATCAGAAAAACGATCCGCCAGTTGAAAAGGTCGCCTAAATAAGAACCGAACGGAACGCCGAGCATCAGGGCGATGGTCAAGCCGCCGTTCATTGAAGCGGCAGCGGCGGCCCGTTTTTCGGGCGGCACCATTTCGCTGACGAACACCATCGTCGTTGCAAAAAATGCACCATGAATGGATGCGGATAGAATTCTTGAGATCAACAAAACGGTGAAGTTCGGTGCCAGGAAACTGAGCGCATTCGACAGTACAAACACACTCATCAAGCCGAGCAAGACCGGTTTGCGCGGCATTTTTACCGACAATATGGTGACGATCGGCCCCGTCAAACAGACGCTTCCCGCGTATGCCGTTACCAATAAGCCGGTAGACGAAATCGGAACAGAGAGATCCTTTGAAATGGAAGTCAATATACCCATAACGACGTACTCTGTAAAGCCGATGGAAAATGTGCAAATCATAAAAATTGCGATGATCAGTTTGACTGGTGCGTGCAGTGTTTTTTTCATCCTGACCCCTCCTTTTAAAAAACATGAGTTTATATATTAAAAGATCAAAAGACGAATTTCAACCGTTTTTTGCGAATCAATATGTTCCTCAAACGGTATGTCGGCGACACAAAAAGCGCCATCATCATGATGCCAGCGCTTTCGTAAAATCTGACATTTTATTTTCAAAATCAAAGGTTAAACATTCCCACATTCTTGACCCCGACGGCCGCCAGCTGTTGGCGGTTTTTATTTATCGTCCGATTGAACAGCTTCTATCCTAAATGGTTTTTGAAAAAAGCGCTTACAAAGAAAATCAAAATATGTTACTCTTAAAACAAACATATTCAAAAATAAACAAACGAAAACGGAGTGATACGCATGGTGAAATATTTATGGTCAGAGGCTGAGGCTGCATCGCTGCGTCCCGGTCTTGACGAACTCGTCTACCGTTCCAACCTGATCGGCTCTGACCGCTCGGTCTGCAACTGGGGCGGGGGAAACACATCGATGAAAACGACAGAAAAGGATTTCAGAGGCAGGGACATCGAGGTGATGTGGGTGAAAGGCAGCGGCTCGGACTTGGCGACGATGTCAGCGGGCCAATTTACCGGGTTGAGGCTGGATGATATTCGTCCGCTGATGGAACGGAGCAGCATGACCGATGAAGAAATGACGGCATATTTGTCCCATTGCATGATGGATGGAAAGCATCCGCGGCCGTCGATCGAAACGCTTCTTCATGCTTTTTTGCCGTTTCCGCATGTCGATCACACCCACCCCGATGCGATCATCAGCATCTGCTGCGCTGATAATGGAAAAGAGATCGCAGAGGAGATATTCGGCAGCCGATTTGTATGGGTGCCTTATGTCAGACCTGGCTTCACTTTATCGAAGATGATAGCAGAAGGCGTAAAAAACAACCCGAATGCAGAGCTTGTTTTAATGGAGAAGCACGGGCTCGTCACATGGGGGGAAACGGCGAAAGAAAGCTATGATCAGACGATTGCCGTGATTCGCGAAGCGGAAGCATACATTAAAAGCCGTTCGGAAGATCATCAGCCGTTTGGCGGACATATGGTCGAGTCGTTTGCACAGGAGGAGCGAAAACGGATTTTAGCCGATATCTTGCCGGTTATCCGCGGCGCTGTCAGCGGAGAAAAACGCATGCTGCTCACCTGGTGCGATGCAGATGATGTGCTCGAATTCGCGAACAGCAGGCGCGCTCCGTCGCTTTCACAGGTCGGTGCCGCTTGTCCGGATCACCTCGTTCATACAAAGCGGGTGCCTGCCTATATTCCGTGGAATCCCGCTGAACAGGACACAGAAGAGTTAGTCGAACTTATCAAAACCGAGATTACTGGATTTAAAGAGTCGTATGCAGCCTATTTTCAACGAAACCGGCATGAAGGAGACGAGATGTTTGAACCGGCGCCGCGCGTGATACTGATCCCGGGAATCGGCATGGTGGCAGCAGGAAAAAGCCTGGCGATGGCGAAGGTCAGCCGAGATTTATACCGTCGGGCGATTGCCGTCATGAAGGGAACGGAAGTCCTTGGAAACTTTGTATCTCTCAATGAGGAAGAATCCTACAATGTTGAATATTGGCCGCTTGAGCTTTATAAATTAACGCTTGCTCCGCCGGAAGCCGAGTTTTCCCGCAAGATCGCATTTGTAACGGGGGGAGCGGGCGGAATTGGCAGCGAGACCTGCCGCCGCCTTGCTTCAGAAGGTGCGCATGTTGTGGTTGCTGATATTAATATGGAAGGTGCAGAAAAAACAGCCGCAGAGATTAATGAACAATATGGTACAGAACGAGCTTTCGCCGTCCGCATGGATGTGACGAAAGAAGAGGACGTTCAGGCGGCCTTCGAGGAAATGGCCCTCAAATACGGCGGGATTGACATCCTTGTCAACAATGCGGGGCTTGCGACATCCAGCCCGCTTGATGAAACGACTCTCGAAGAATGGAATCTGAATATGAATGTACTCGGAACAGGATATTTCCTCGTCGCCAGAGAAGCTTTTAAGCAAATGAAAAAACAGGGTTCAGGCGGCAACATGGTGTTTGTCGGCTCGAAAAATTCCGTTTATGCAGGCAAAAACGCTTCGGCATACAGCTCTGCAAAAGCGCTTGAAGTTCATTTGGCGAGATGCATCGCCGCCGAAGGCGGACCGTACGGAATCCGTGCGAATTCAGTTCTTCCGGATGCGGTGCTTCAAGGGTCGGCCATCTGGGACTCCAAGTGGCGCGAAGAAAGAGCTGCCGCCTATGGGATTGAACCTGACCTGCTTGAAGATCATTACCGCAAACGTACGGCTCTTTCCGTCAACATTTATCCCGCTGACATTGCCGAGGCGATCGCTTATTTTGCTTCAGAAAAAACGGCAAAAACGACGGGATGCATGCTGACGGTGGACGGGGGAGTGCCGGCCGCATTTTCAAGATAATAGGAAAGGAGCGGCTTCGGCCGCCCTTTCAGAAAACAAAGGGGGAAAAGGGAGATGAAGGGCGAGACCCATTGGATCATACCGGACGGTTTTATTCCTCCGGAAAGTTCCGGAAGCTTAACGAGCCATGAAGCCATTTGTGTTTTAAATTGCCATGAAGAAGACGCAAACCTTGCGATCACAGTATACTTCGAAGATCGTCCGCCGCTCGAAGGCATTTCCGAGACGGTTCATGGCAGGAGAACGAAGCATATTCGCACAAGTTCTTTACACAGATCAGGAGAACGCATTCCTGAAAATATTCCTTATGCGATCGAGATCGCAAGCGATGTACCTGTGATCGTCCAGTACAGCCGGCTGGACACAACCCAGCCGGAACTTGCGTTAATGTCAACCATGGCATATCCGTTAAAAACAAGGGGGATGGGCGTACATGATGAATGACCGGGCCTACGCTTTATTTGAAGAACAACAGAAAGACAGGGGAATCAGACTTTCTGAAGCAAAGGAAAAATTGAAAGCGCTTAAAATCGAGACGCCTTCATGGGGATACGGGGACTCGGGCACGCGCTTCAAAGTGTTTCAGCAAGAGGGCGTACCAAGGGATCCGTTTGAAAAAATGGAAGATGCATCAGTCGTTCACAAATTAACCGGAACATGTCCTTCCGTCGCCATCCATATTCCGTGGGATCAAGTTGATGATTACGGAAAGCTGAAAGCGCACGCCGAGCAGCTTGGCCTTGCCATCGGCGCCGTGAATCCGAACTTGTTCCAGGACGATGACTACAAATTCGGAAGCGTCACAAACGTTAAAGCGGACATTCGCCAAAAAGCGACTGAGCAATTGCTCGAATGCGTCGGTATTGCAAAACAAACAGGCTCTAAGGAAATCAGCCTCTGGCTTGCCGACGGAACCAACTATCCCGGTCAGGGCGACATCAGAAAACGGAAAAACTGGATGTATGAGTGTCTGGCCGAAGTATACGAAGCTCTTGACGATGATATGCGGCTCTTAATTGAATACAAGTTTTTTGAACCGGCTTTTTATCATACAGACTTGGCGGATTGGGGGATGGCTTACAATTTGGCGCAAAAGCTCGGGCCGAAGGCTGAGGTGCTCGTCGACACCGGCCACCATGCCCAGGGGACGAACATCGAGCACATTGTCGCTTACTTGCTTGACGAAAAACGTCTCGGAGGCTTTCATTTCAACAGCCGCAAATACGCTGATGACGATTTGATCGTTGGCGCGCACAACCCGTACGAACTGTTTCTCATTTTTTCTCAAATTTTGGACGCCTGCCGTGATTCTGACCCGAACGTCCGGAAGACGGCCGAACATATTTCGTATATGCTTGATCAATGCCATAATCTTGAACCGAAAATCCCGGCTGTGCTGCGCTCGGTCATGAATGTGCAGACTCAATTTGCAAAAGCGCTTTTGATCAACTTCGATGAAGTGAAGAAAGCGCAGGAAGATCATGACGTGCTTGCCGCAGAAGCTGCGATCCGCGAAGCATTTGAAATCGATGTCAAACCGCTCCTTTACGCCGTGCGGGAGGAAATGAACGTTCCGCTTGATCCGCTCAAGGCTTATGAGGAAAGCGGGTATGTGGAAAAAATACTGGCACGGGGCAAAGGCGGTGCAAGCTGGTGACAATTCTCGCTTTTGATCTTGGTGCGTCGAGCGGCAGAGCTTATGCAGGTCATGTAGACGGCGGTCTGATCAAAGCTGAGGAAATTCACCGTTTTCCAAATCAGCCCGTTCAGGCAGGAAAACACCTTTATTGGGACATTCTCAGGCTGTATCATGAAATCAAACAGGGCATTTTAAAGGCGAAAAACGGCTGCGGACGAATCAGCTGCATCGGAATTGATTCATGGGCGGTAGATGTCGGTTTTCTCGATCGGAACGGAGAGCTGATAGGGAACCCTTATCATTACCGCGACCCTTACACGGACGGAATGATGAGGGAGGTGTTGAATGAAATCGGAAAAGAAGAGCTGTTTTCCAGAACCGGTATTCAGCTTTTGCCGTTCAACACCATCTTTCAGCTCCGGGCGCTGAAAAAAGCGAATTCACCGCTGTTGGAACACGCGGAAACGCTTTTAATGATTCCTGATTTGCTGCGCTATTTTTTAACGGGCGAGAAAAAAAGCGAATTTACAAATGCGACGACAACTCAGCTGTTCAACCCGAAAACGTCTGACTGGGATTGGGATCTCATCAGCCTTCTGAGGCTCCCGGCCTCGATTTTTCCAAAGGATATAGCAAAACCCGGAAGCGAAGCGGGGAGGCTGTCACAATCAGTGTGCAGCGAATTGTCGGTGTCTGCCGTACCGGTCATTGCCGTCGGCGAACATGACACGGCTTCTGCAGTCGTCGGCGTTCCCGCTGAAACGGATGACTTTGCATATTTGATATGCGGCACCTGGTCGCTGATCGGAACCGAACTTGACACTCCGCTGATGACAAAACAGGCGCTCGATTGGAATTTTACAAATGAGGGCGGTGCCGGCGGCACATTCCGTTTTTTAAAAAACATTATGGGATTGTGGCTGTTCCAGCGCTGCCAGGCGGATTGGGAAAAAGACGGGAGCACCTATTCGAGCGCCGAGCTTGTCAAACTTGCCGGACAGTCAGAAGCATTCAGGTCGGCTGTTGACCCGGATGACCCGGTGTTTCTCAATCCCGTGCATATGCCTGAGGCGATCAGGGAGTACTGCCGTGCAACAGGGCAGCACGTGCCGGAAACGCCCGGACAGATCATCCGCTGCGTGCTTGAAAGCCTTGCATTTAAATACCGGTTCACGCTTGAACGGATTGAAACATTGACAGGAAAAGAATATGACGGACTTCACATGGCGGGCGGAGGGATTCGAAATGAACTGCTGTGCCAATACACGGCGAATGTACTGGCCAGAAATGTATGGGCCGGACCGGCAGAGGCAAGCGCCATCGGCAACATTGCCGTACAGGCCATCGCGCTCGATATGTTTTGGGATATTCAGAGCGCCCGGAAATCAATCAAGGCTTCCTTTCCTCAAAAAACGTATGTACCGGAAGATACAGAAGCGTGGGAGGCGGCATACCGCCGCTTTACAAGTCAGGTTATCGGCGCCGCTTCCCGCTGAAAACATTTCCTGTATCGGCGCTGATGCGCTATCATGAAAGTAACAGTGACTTTTACCAAAAAAGGAAGGAAGTAAACGGATGCTTGTAGCTGAAAGACACCAAAAAATCGTCGAGCTTGTCAATCTGCGGTCGAGCGTACGCGTCACAGAACTGAGCGAGCTTTTTTCCGTCACGGAAGAAACGATCAGGCGCGATTTGGAAAAGCTTGAGAAGGAAAATAAGCTGAAAAGAAGCCATGGCGGCGCAGTCAGCGTGCAGACTGAAGAAGCAGAGGTGCATTTTCGCGAGCGCGAAATTACAAACGTAAACGAAAAAAAGATGATTGCATTTGAAGCCGTCAAGCACGTGAAAAGCGGGGAACGGATTATTCTTGATGCCAGCACGACGGCGTGGTACATGGCAAAAGCGCTTGAAAATATCCCGCTGACCGTCATCACCAATTCAGTCAGAGTAGCGATTGAACTCAGCAAAAAAGAAAAGGTGACGGTCATTTCAACCGGCGGGATGCTGCTGCCGCAATCGATGTCATATGTCGGCCCTTTGGCTGAGCGCTCCCTTGACATGTATCACGTCAACAAAACATTTCTGTCTTGCAAAGGCGTCGACCCTGCGAGCGGCTTGAGCGATTCAAACGAAATGCAGGCGCTGTTGAAAAAACGAATGATCGAGATTGCGGACGAAACAATTTTGATGGCGGACAGCAGCAAATTCGGAACCCGTGCTTTCTCGCAAATTGACCGCCTTCATGACGGATACAGGGTCATCACAGATTCAGGGATTGACAAAGAAAACCTTGCCCTCTTGAAAGACATAACAGAGAACATCACGATCGTCGGCTGAAATCAAGCTTTTCAAGCACTTGATTTTAAAATCAGGCGCAAATGGGATAAAATAGAAGAGTAAAAAAGGAAAGGAGATGTTTTTGATGGCGAAAAAGATTTTGATCGTAACGGGCGACGCAGTTGAAGCGCTGGAAGTGTATTATCCTTATTACCGCTGTCTTGAAGAGGGCTATGAAACGACGATTGCCGCACCGAAAAAGAAAAAGATTCATACGGTTGTTCATGACTTCCTGGATTGGGATACATACACCGAGAAGCCGGGCTATTTAATTGACGCGCATGCTTCATTTGATGAGATTGATCCGTCCGAATACGACGGCATCATCATTCCGGGCGGACGCGCACCGGAATTTATCCGAATGTACGATTCCCTGCTGAAAATCGTTGCTCATTTCTTTGAGGAAAATAAACCGGTCGGCGCGATTTGTCATGCGAGCCTGATTTTCACAAGCCTGAGAGAACATCTGAAAGGCCGGGAGCTGACGGCTTACATCGCCTGCAAACCGGAAGTCGAAGCCGCGGGCGCGACTTATGTCGAGGAGAAGCTTCATGTGGACGCCAACCTGGTCTCAGGTCATGACTGGTCCAATCTGCCGGAGTTTATGAGAGAATTTTTTAAAGCGTTAAACAAATAATATGCAGGGATGACCCCGCAGCAGTTCGGGGTTGTCTCTTTTTTTAGACATGTTCCGCTTCGCATTTTATAATGGTACCAATGGGGATCTTGGACAAAATATAAAGGAAAGAGAGGTGTTCCGATGGCAGATCATCATGAACACGCGTTAAATCCCAAAAGCTCTAAAGGAAAAGAACAAATCACAAACCGCTTAAAGCGGATTGAAGGACAGGTCAGAGGCATTCAAAAGATGATTGAAAATGACCGCTACTGCGTCGATATTCTCGTTCAAATCTCAGCTGTGCAAGCCGCGATGCAAAAGGTGGCTTTCAGCCTGCTTGAGGATCATACCCACCATTGCGTCGCAAACGCGATTAAAAGCGGTGAAGGCGAAGAGGCCATTGAGGAACTGCTTGATGTGTTTAAGCGGTTTTCAAAATCATGAACGAAAAAGAGAAAATCGTTTTCTTGAAATACCCTACAGGGGTATGGTAATATAAAACCGATCGATATCATCAAACCATAGGAGGTTTTCAATATGGAACAAAAAACACTGAAAGTCGAAGGCATGTCTTGCAACCACTGTGTTCAGGCAGTAGAAGGAAACGTCGGAAAGCTTGGCGGAGTAGAGTCTGTTAAAGTGAATTTAAACGAGGGCAAGGTCGAAGTTTCGTTTGATTCAGGCAAAGTATCGCTGAAGGAAATCATCGATACGATCGAAGATCAGGGGTATGATGTCGCAGGCTAATGTATACCTATAAGGGGTATATAAGGAGTGAAGGATATGGACGGACAAAAAGAAGCCACCCTCCAAATCTCTGGCATGACCTGTGCCGCCTGTGCGGTGCGGATCGAGAAAGGGTTGAAAAGGCTTGACGGCGTTCAGGACGTAAATGTGAACTTGGCGCTGGAAAAATCAAAAATCGTTTATGATCCGGGGCAAATCGAAGTCGGACAGCTGGCTGAGAAAGTCGAATCGCTCGGCTATCAAGTTCCTGCGGAAAAAACCGAATTTGCGGTTTCCGGCATGACATGTGCGGCTTGTGCCAACCGGGTTGAAAAGCGCCTCAACAAGCTGCCGGGCGTCAAAAACGCCGCCGTCAACTTCGCCATTGAGACTGCGGCAGTCGACTATCATGCCGGTGCGGTTTCGCCGGAGGAGATGATCGAAGCCGTTGAAAAGCTCGGCTACAAGCTCGAACTGAAAAAAGACCGAACTGCGGACGGTCGGGCGGAACAAAGAGAAAAAGGCATTCAGCGTCAAACCGGCAAATTTATTTTTTCAGCCATTTTGTCGTTTCCGCTGCTCTGGGCAATGGTCAGCCATTTCAAATTCACGTCATTTATATGGCTGCCGGCGATGTTCATGGATCCCTGGGTTCAGTTCGCTTTGGCGACACCGGTTCAATTTATCGTCGGGAAGCAGTTTTACACAGGGGCTTATAAAGCGCTGCGGAACAAAAGTGCCAACATGGATGTGCTGGTCGCTCTCGGCACGTCTGCCGCCTATTTCTACAGCTTGTATTTAAGCGTTGAAAGCCTTGGTACGAACCGGGATCCGGGCGGCCTTTATTATGAAACAAGCGCCATCCTCTTAACTTTGATCATTTTAGGAAAGCTGTTTGAAGCGAAAGCGAAAGGGCGTTCATCCGAAGCAATCAAAAAGCTGATGGGGCTGCAGGCGAAGACTGCGACCATCGTCAGGAACGGCGAAGAGATGACCGTGCCGATTGAAGACGTTTTGGCAGGCGACATCATGTACGTGAAGCCAGGTGAAAAAGTACCGTCAGACGGAGAGATTGTCGAAGGGCGTTCTGCGCTGGATGAATCGATGATCACCGGTGAAAGCATTCCTGTTGACAAGACGGTTGGAGATCCGGTTATCGGTGCTACAATCAACAAAAATGGATTTTTAAAAGTAAGAGCAGAAAAAGTAGGCAAAGATACTGCGCTGGCGCAGATTATAAAAGTCGTGGAAGAGGCGCAAGGTTCAAAAGCGCCGATTCAGCGGCTTGCAGACCGGATTTCCGGGGTTTTTGTGCCGATTGTCGTGGCGATCGCGGTCATCACATTTTTCGTCTGGTATTTGGCGGTTAGCCCCGGCGAGTTCGGCACGGCGCTGGAAAAGCTGATTGCGGTGCTTGTGATCGCATGTCCGTGCGCGCTCGGTTTGGCAACGCCGACATCGATCATGGCAGGATCGGGCCGTGCGGCTGAATTCGGAATCTTATTCAAAGGCGGCGAACATTTGGAGACGGCTCACCGCTTGGAGACGATTGTGCTAGACAAGACGGGGACGGTTACAAATGGAAAGCCTCAGCTGACAGATGTGCGCCCTGAACCATGGATCGATGAAACATCGTTTCTCAAGCTTATCGGTGCTGCAGAAAAAAGCTCTGAACATCCGCTTGCTGAAGCCATTGTCGAAGGCATCAAAAGGAAAGGGATAGAGCCGGCCTCAGCAGACAGTTTTGAAGCGGTACCCGGCTATGGTATCGAAGCTGCAGTCAACGAAAAACGGATTTTGATCGGTACAAGACGGCTGATGGAAAGCCGTAATATTGACATTCGAGAGGCGCACAGCGAAATGGAAGCGCTCGAAACGCAAGGAAAGACGGCGATGCTTGCCGCCATCGACGGTCGGTTTGCCGGGCTGATCGCCGTCGCCGATACGATTAAAGACACGTCGAAGAGAGCTGTGAAAAGGCTGCATGATATGGGGCTGGAAGTCGTCATGATCACCGGGGACAACCGGCGGACGGCAGAAGCGATTGCTGCAGAAGCCGGCATTCAGCACGTTATCGCCGAAGTTCTGCCTGAAGGAAAAGCGGATGAAGTGAAGAAAATTCAGGCAGAAGGCAAAAAAGTCGCGATGGTCGGCGACGGCATCAATGATGCGCCGGCACTGGGAGCGGCCGATACCGGAATGGCGATCGGAACGGGGACTGATGTCGCCATGGAAGCCGCTGACGTCACCTTGATCCGCGGCGATTTAAACAGCATCGCTGATGCGATCCTCATGAGCAGACTGACCATCAAAAACATTAAACAAAACCTTTTCTGGGCGTTTGCCTACAACAGTATCGGCATTCCGTTCGCGGCCGTCGGGCTTTTGGCCCCGTGGATCGCAGGTGCCGCGATGGCGTTCAGTTCAGTTTCAGTTGTTCTGAATGCACTCAGGCTGCAAAAGGTGAAGCTTGATTGGAGGAATCCGTCTTGAAGGATAAGACAGTGCTCGTTTGGACGGTTTCAGCGGTTGTTTATGTAGGAATTGTCATGCTCGTTTACAGTTTATTGGCGGGTCAGGAACCGATACCCGATGAAAAGCCTCATGACGGTCATGTTTTAGAAGAGCATAGCAAATGATTTGCTGAGAAAGCCGGATGTTAAAGAACATCCGGCTTTTTGTATTAATATCTGTCATTGCTCATACACATCAAAATCTTTTCCTGGACGATTTTTTTCATGGCTTCTTTGGCGGGGGCCATATATTTTCTTGGATCGCTTGCTTCGGTGTGTTCATGCAGATAACGGCGCAATTTATCTGAAAAAGGAATTTTTAATTCAGTCGCGATATTTACTTTTGCACATCCGAGCTTGATACACTTTCTTACATCTTCTTGAGGAATTCCTGAGGCGCCGTGCAGGACGAGCGGAACTGAAACCCGTTTTTGAATCGCGGCCAGCCGGTCAAAATCGATATTGGGTTCTTTTGAGTAAAGCCCGTGGGCTGTACCGATTGCCACCGCCAGCGAATCGATTCCGGTTTTCTCGACGAACTCTTTTGCTGCATCGGGATCGGTGTAATAAGCGTCGGCTTCATCCACGATCAAATCGTCTTCCTGTCCGCCGAGCCTTCCGAGCTCGGCTTCTACAGTGGCATCTTTTTGCCGGGCATATTGAACGACACTCGCTACAATTGCGGTATTTTCGGCAAATGGTCGGTGCGAAGCATCAATCATGACAGATTTTGTCCCTAATGATAAAGACTCGCGAATATCTTCAATTTCTTCATGATGATCGAGATGGAGGGCGACCGGGATCGAGCAGCGAGCGGCGGCAGTTTCTGCAATCGCTTGAATATAATCGCGGCCTGCATAGCTGAAGGTTCCGGGAGTAGCCGCAAGAATCACGGGGGACCTTAAGGCTTCAGCAGCTTCTGTCACGGCCTGCACGGTTTCAAGGTTGTGAATGTTAAAGGCCGGCACCGCATAGCCGTTTGTCTGTGCGTCCAGCAGCATTTTCTTCGTATTTGTCAGCATATCGATTCCTTCTTTCTAATCAAAATTAGGATATATAGCTCGAGAAGGTGCTCAGAATGTCGTCAGGACTCGAGGCATCAAGCAGCTGCTGCCTCGCATCTCCGTGAACAAGCATGCGAGACACCGATGATAATAGATTGAGATGTGTGCTGCCTGCCTCGGCATCGGGTATCAATAAAGCAATGATAAATGTGACAGGCGTTTGATCAAGCGCGTTCCATTCGATTCCTGCCTGGTTTTGAATGATGATGACAGATGCTTCTGTGATGTCCTTCAGTTTTGCATGGGGGATGGCGAAGCCGTCGATAAAGCCGGTCGTGCTTTCAGCCTCTCTTTGTGCCAATCCGTGAATGACCGCTTGTTTTGTTTTGGCGGCTCCCGATTCATATGCGATCTGAGCCACCCGGTCAAAAGCTTCCGCTTGGGAAGATAACGTTTCTTGAAGATAGATGTGCTCTTTTTTGATTAAAGCTGCTGTGCCCATGTTTGATCAGCCTTTCTCTTTTTCATATGTCCGTTTTTGGTAAAAGCCGAATAAGAAGGCGCCGATAAGCGATCCGATGATAATTGACAGCACCCACTGAAAGGCTCCTGTTACAACGGGAAGTACAAGGAATCCGCCGTGCGGGGCAGGTACTTGAACTGCGAATGAGTATGTTAATATCGCTGAAACCGAAGAGCCGATCATCAAAATCGGAATGACAGGGATCGGTTTTTTTGCGGCGAACGGAATAGCGCCTTCGGTAATATGAGTGGCGCCGAGAATAAAATTGACAAGCCCTGCATTTCGGTCCTGCTGGCTGAAATATTTGCGGAAAAGCAAAGTGGCAAACGCAATGACGAGCGGCGGTGTGATACACGCGGCGGAGACGCCTGCCATGAAATATTGGTTCCCTTCAGCGAGAAGAGCAGTTCCGGTGACATAGGCTGCTTTATTGACCGGACCGCCCATGTCAAATGCGCTCATACAGCCGATGATCAAGCCGAGAATGATGGGGTTCGCCCCTTGAAAATCGGCTAAAAAGTCCTTCATCCCTTCATTGATGGCCGTCATCGGCTCCACGAGGAAAAACATGACCGCACCGATCAGAAAAATGCCGATAACCGGATAAAGAAAAATTGCTTTCAGCCCTTCAAGGGACTGAGGCATTTTTTTCAGTGCATACGAGAGACCATAAATAATCAGTCCCGCCAAAAAACCGGATACGATGCCGCCCAGAAAACCCGCTCCACCCGTACTGGCGATCATGCCGCCGATAAAACCGACGATCAGGCCGGGGCGTTTAGCCATTGAATCGGCGATATAGGCAGATAATATCGGAACCATCAGCTGGAAGCCGAAGGCGCCCGTTTTATTCAGTAATTCGGCAAAAGCGTTGTAGCTTGGATGTTCAGGATCCGCTGAATGGATGCCGAATAAAAAGGATAGTGCAATCAAAACCCCTCCGCCGACGACAAATGGGAGCATGTGGGAAACCCCGTTCATCAAATGTTTATATATTTTACGGCCGATAGAAGTGGCTTCGCCTGTTTTAGGTTCATCCTCTGTTTTTGCCGCTGTTTGTCCGCGGTAAATCGGCGCTTCGCCGTTCATCAGCGTCCGAATTAAAGATTCTGCATCACGGATGCCCCGCGCAACCGGGACGTCAAGGACACGTTTACCTGCAAAACGCTCGGCGCCTACATCCTTGTCTGCCGCGACAATGACCCCGTCGGCTTGTTTAATGTCTTCTGTCGATAGTTCGTTTTGAACGCCGATTTGCCCGTGTGTTTCGACTTTGATTTCTACACCCAGTTTGGCGGCAGCCTGTTTTAAGGCCTCTTCAGCCATAAATGTATGGGCAATTCCTGTTGGACAGCCGGTTGCCGCGATGATTTTAAACTTTTTCATAAGAAAACCCCCTTTATAAATGAGTGATTTGAATTTGTGAAGCTGTTTGATCGAGTTCGGACACATCACCGAGTCCTTTCGAGAATGCCGTCAAGGACCCGGCGGCAGAGGCGTACTTAAGTGCTTCAGGAACGGAACAGCCAAGCTCCTGTTTTCCGACGAATACGGCAAGCATGGCATCGCCAGCACACGCGGTATTGACAACTTTGCCTTTGGCAGCAGTCGCTTTTAAGGTTCTTTGGCGGTCCAAATAAAGGGCGCCATCTTTGCCGCGGGAAATGAGAACCCTTTCAGCGCCGCGGTCGAGAAGCTCGTTTCCGTAATGGATGATGTCTTCTTCGGACAGCGCTTTCTTCCGGCTGAAAAAGGCGGCCAGCTCCTGTTCATTCGGTTTAATCAGGTAAGGATGGTATGAAAGACAATCTAATAGGATGGGAGAACTGATATCCAAGATCAATTTCAGATTGTTTTCGGCGGCAATCTCGGAAAGCGAAAGGTACATGTCATCGGGGACTCCTCTCGGAAGACTGCCTGATATAAATAAGAAACGGCCGGGCGGGATTTGACGGATTTTGTTGATCAGCTCCTGTTTTCGGCCTTCAGATATGAGCGGTCCTTTGTTTACGATCTTAAATTCCCGGGTGGCATTGATAAAAATATTGATCCGTGAGATGCCTTCCACTTCGACAAAGTCTGTGACGATTTTTTCATTCAGCAGTTCGTTTTCAATAAAACGCCCTGTAAATCCGCCTGTAAATCCAAGCGCAGTATTGTCAAGACCGAGGCGTTTGAGCATAAATGAAATATTGACGCCTTTTCCGTTTGGCTGATAATCTTCATCTTTAGTGCGGTTGACGACATCGGGAAGCAGCTCGTCGGTTTCAACGAATAAGTCGACTGCGGTATTCATCGTGCATGTATAGATCATGCTGTATCCCCCCTTTATCTGTGGCTTCACAGACATTATGTCACAGATAAAAGGGGGGATGTTTACAGGTTGTGTAAAGGTTTTCAGCTATGAGCGGTGCGGATGACGTATGAGTCCAGCATGATGCGGGAGAGGACTTGCAGAGGGAGGCGAGAGCGGACTTCATAATCGGGAAAAAATGATTGTTCACCTTTAAACCCGACCAGTACGATCTCTGATAATTTCGCAAGACGCGAATCAATCCTGGTCGTTAATGTGATGGTGGAAATGGCTTGCAATTTGAAATTTTGAGCGGCTTCAACAAGCTCTTCTGTCTCACCGTTCAGGGAAACAAAAAGGCCGAG
This sequence comes from Bacillus haynesii, assembly GCF_014042035.1. NCBI lineage: Bacteria > Bacillati > Bacillota > Bacilli > Caryophanales > Bacillaceae > Bacillus > Bacillus haynesii. Next base: position 3,806,167 of record NZ_CP059494.1, read on the forward strand.
GTCTTTTTTGGCAAGTGTTTTTGACTTGCCTCTGATAATATTCGGGTCGCTGTGCATCTCGCAGTTTTTGCCGAGCAGCTGAAGCTTGATCGTCATCTCGGTCCCAATCATTTCAGACAATCCTCTTGCGAAAATATAAACTTTTTCGGCATTGCTGATTTTTTGAATGGCATCTTCGATCAACCCGATATCAAGCATTTTAATCGTATCCAGAACTTCTCTTTCATTCTTTAACACGGCCTGTTTAATTTGGCTGTCAATATCATCCATTAGCGGAGCGTGCCCGAGGTGGTGTTTCTCTTTTAATGCATACTTAAAAGAAGTGTAGCCGTCATATCCGAGTTTTTTCATTAACCTGACAATCGTGGCTGTTGAAACATTTGCATCCTCGCTTAATTTGACAATCGATAAAGTGGCGATGACATCCAAGTGCTGATAAATGTACTCGAGCAAATGCCGTTCTGAATCACTGAGCGACTGATATGTGTCAGAAGTCATTTGAAACACGCTGTCTTTCATAATAAAACCCCCTTTTATAGTCATATTGTATCAGTTTAGCAAGGGGGGAGGAGAAAAAATAAACATTTCCGACATAAGAACATCCGGCCCGAGAGCCGGATATTTCAAGTTAAGAAGCGATTTTTCTGCATGCTTCCGCACATGCAAAACAGCTTTCAGCACAAAGCTGGCAGTGGTCATGCTTGTGCAAGCTGCATTCATTGCCGCAAGCTTCGCAAACCTTTGCGCAAAGCTGGCAAATGTCTTCGGCATACGGGCTGTTGCGCGTCATGGCTTGAACTGCGAAACCGCACATCTCTGCGCATTCCCGATCAAGACGGATGCATTCGGCCATCATCCCCGCGTCTTCTTCCATCAGACATTTGTCAAAGCAATGATTGCAGGCTTCAAGACATTCCCGGCAGGCTTTGATGCATTCCTCATATACAGATTCCACGAAACACACTCCTTTTTCTGCGTTTTTCCTTCGTTGTACCCTGCTTTAAAATCGGGAAAACATACGAAAAAACTGCTGTACATCGTGTACAGCAGTTCGTCGGTTATTCGGCGAGACCTTGATGGATCCGGTCAAGGTTTTCTTTCATCATCTTATAATAGGAATCTCCCGCTTCACCGGGCTTTCCGATCGAGTCGGTGAAGACTTTTGCTTTAATCGGCACGCCCGTTTCCGCTGACAGGCTTTCCATGCTGCGCGGGTCAACGCTTGTCTCCACGAATAAGGCCGGAACGTCCTTTTTCTTCACGGTGTCAACGATTTTTTTCATCTGACCGGGAGTTCCTTCATTTTCGGTATTGATTTCCCAAATATACTCTCCGTCGACGCCGTAGGCCGAAGTGAAATATTTAAAAGCCCCTTCGCTTGTCACAAGGATGCGGCGCTCTTTCGGTATATCTTTAAAGCGGTTCACCGCTTCATCATGAAGCTTTTGCAGCTTGCCGATATAGGCTTCCGCGTTTTTCTCGTAGTCTTCTTTATGGTCGGGATCGTTTTTGATCAGCGCATCTCTTGCGTTTTTTGCATATTGAATCCCGTTTTCTATATCGAGCCATGCATGAGGATCTTCTTCCGTTTCTTTTCCTTTAGCGGTGAGATGCTTTGGCTTGACCCCTTTGCTCAGCTTGTAGACAGGGGCGCCATCACCGTCTTTTTCAGCTGTTTCCAGCAGCTTGTTAAACCAGCCGTTCCCAGTCTCCAAATTCAGGCCGTTGTAAAAGACGACATCGGCGTCCGTCGTTTGTTGCACGTCTTTAGGCAACGGATCATACTCGTGCGGGTCTGTTCCGACAGGTACAATGCTGTATAAATCGATGTGATCCCCTCCGACTTGTTTGACGATGTCATAGAGAATGGAGTAGGTGGTGACGACCTTCAGCTTTCCGTTTTCTTCACTGCTGCTTTTCGAGGAGCAGCCGGCGGCGAGAAGCAGAATCAATGCCGCCGCAAATGCTAGTGTTTGCTTCCATTTCATGTTTTGTTTTCCCCCTTTATTTGGCGGTTATTGTTGAAGTGCTGCCCGTTTTCTTCTTGATTTCACTGCTCTCCAAAGTACGCCTTGTTTCGGTGAAAACGTAAAGGAAAGTCCGAATAAAATCGTAGCCACGAGCACGATTGCCGCTCCTGAGGAGAGGTTGTACGTATAGCTTAATCCAAGGCCGATGACCGCTGACAAAGCGCCGAGGAAAGCGGACAAATAGATCATCACCCACAGCCGGTCTGTCAATAAATAAGCGGTTGCGGCAGGCGTGATCAGCATCGCGACGACGAGGATAATGCCGACGGTCTGAAGCGATGCGACCGTAACCATTGTTAAAAGCGTCATTAAAAAGTAGTGGATCAGCCGGTTCGGCAAACCGTAGACGGCCGCCATCGTCGGGTCGAAAGAGGTGATGAGCAGCTCTTTGTAAAACAAAAAGACAGCGGTAAGAATAATGACTCCGATGACGAGCGTGATCCACATGTCTGATGAACGAACGGCCAGCACATTTCCGAATAAGATGTGGTACAGATCGCTTGAGCTTTTGACAAGCGTGATTAAAATGATCCCGACGGCGAAAAAGGCCGTGAATACGATGCCGATGGCCGAATCGTTTTTAATCCGGCTGTTTTGGCTGACATAGCCGATTCCGAGAGCCGTCAGGATGCCCGTAAAGACGGCGCCGAAGAAAAAATTGACGCCGAGCATATAAGAGATGGCGACGCCCGGAAGAACCGCATGTGAAATCGCATCTCCCATCAGCGCCATTCCCCTGAGAATGATAAAGCAGCCGATGACGCCGCAAATGATGCCCACCATAATCGAGGTGAACAGCGATTTTTGCAGAAACGAATATTCCATCAAACCATGGATAAACTCCATCACATCGCACCTCTTTTCGATTGCAGGAACGGAAGCTGAGATTCGTAGGCTTTCATCATCACGTCGGGATTGAGGATGTCGGAGACAGGGCCTTTTTGAATCAGCTCTTTGTTCAGCAAAATTAATTCATTGAAGTAGCTGTCCGCTTTGCTTAAATCGTGATGGACGACAAGAACGGTCTTTCCTTCATCACGAAGTTCCTTTAAGATGCTGACGATCATTTCTTCGCTCGTCACATCAATTCCGACGAACGGTTCGTCAAGACAGAACAGCTCTGCTTTTTGGGCGAGCGCCCGGGCGAGAAAAACGCGCTGCTGCTGCCCGCCTGACAGTTCACCGATCTGGCGCTTGGCATATGCTTCCATCCCGACTTTTTCAAGACAGTGATATGCCCAGTCTTTATCGCGTTTTTTCGGACGTCTGAAAAGGCCGAGTTCAGGATATGTGCCGAGGATGACGGTGTCGAGGACATTGATCGGGAACGTCCAATCCATATCATTCCGCTGCGGAACATAGGCGATTTGCTTGCGTACATCTTTGAGCGGTTTTCCCAGCAGACGGACGTCGCCTTTATCTTTTGGAATCAATTGGAGCATGGATTTTAGCAGCGTTGATTTTCCTGCGCCGTTCGGTCCGATAATGCCCGCCATCATTCCTTGATCGAGCGAGAAAGTGATATTGTGAAGCGCTTCTGCGCCGTGATAAGAAACATATAAATCTTTTACGGTAATTGCGGGTTTCATAGCTTCATTAACCCCTTTCTATGTCTATATGAAAGTTAACCTGCATACAATATTTTTGTTTCGGCAATTTTTTATTACCTAGTGACATTTTTTTTACCTAATGCAACTTTTGATTGAATTCTAATATATCATTTCTAAATTGTAAAGCGCTAAAATTGCTGAAAAACGGTAAAAGCCATGCAGATCAAGCTGCATGGCTTTTAAAAAATTTCTCATTTGCCGATTTATCGTTCAAATTGAAATGCATCGATTGCAACTTTCCCTTTGAAGACAAAATAGACGCGGTGGGTGCCTGCAGATTTTCGGACGGAAGCTTTTACCGTTTTCCAGTTTTGCAATCCGGATGTGTCAGGCACTTTTAACGAACCGATTTGTTTTCCTTTTTGAGGATGGTCGAGGAAGATGCCGATTTCGCCGCCGCTGCTGCTTGCAACCTTTGCTTTTATCCTTTTTTCGCCTTTGAAGCGGACATCATGGAAGGCGATCCACGCGTTTGTTGTACTGTTTTTTACCGCATCCCCGCCGTATTTGGATTCTTCGGTGATGAGCACGCCTTTGTAGTCGTCGTAGTTTTCAGCATTTGTCTGCCGGCGCAAGTTCCGTTCCCGAATCGTTTCACCCTGGACGAAAATCCGCTTTGTCTTGCGGATGTCCGCCGCCGAGCTGCCGACTGATATTTTGTAAGCCCCTCTTTCAACGGCAAACGTTTCTCTCGTCACATCCCAGAAGGTAAGGTCTGTCTGTTTCAGCTTGAATGTCACGGTTTTCGTTTCTTTCGGTGCCAGTTCAACCCGCTGAAAGTCTTTCAGATCCAGATTCGGTTGTTTAACACGCGTTTTAAATAGGGGAGAAGTATAGAGCTGAACGACTTCCTCCCCTTTTCTCCCGCCTGTGTTGGTGACGTTAACGCGGATCGTGACAGATCCGTCTTTTTTGATGCTGTCAGAGGAAACGTTTAAACCGCTGTAGCGGAACGCTGTATAGGATAACCCGTGGCCGAACGGATACAGCGGCCTGCCTTCGAAATATTTATAGGTTCTTTTCCCTTTGATGATATCGTAATTCATCATATCCGGAAGTTCTTTGACTGAGGTGTGCCAAGTTTGCGTCAGCCGTCCGCCCGGATTTTCATCTCCAAAGAGAATGTTCGCCAATGCGCTTCCCGCTTCCTGGCCTCCGTGAGCGGAATATATGATCGCAGGAATGTGCGCTTTAGCCCAGTTGAGAGCGAACGGATAGCTGCCCGTTACGACAAGCACCGTATTGGGATTGGCTTTAGAAACGGCTTTCAGCAGATTTTCCTGGGCGGGAGGGAGTGTAATGTCTTTCCGGTCTTCGGTTTCCCGGCCGTTGATGTAAGGATTGTTGCCGACGAACACGACGGCTTTGTCCGCGGCTTTTGCCAGCCGAACCGCTTCATCCGTACCGCTCTTGATGATCGTCTTTGAAAACTTTTCCGCTGCTGTTGCCGGCTTTTCGGCGGCGGCTGTTAATGTCCCGTCTTTTCCGGCTGTGAGATATTTGCCGTTTGCCGTATTTTTGATGGCAAATGTCCCGTCAGGCTGCTGTTCAAACTGGAAAGTTTCTTTGACAGTCCAGCCGTTCGGCTGTTTCTGATCAGCGATCAGCTTGCCGTCATCCTGAAGCGAGACATAGAGACCGTTCGCTTGGGCACGAAGGGTGAAGATGCTTTCTCCCCAATCCGCCGCATCGAATGCCGCGCTTTTCTCAAGCTTGTCAGCCGATGCTGTGAGCGGTTGTTTGCCGTCCCGGCCTGCGGTTACAAACTTTCCGGTCAGCGCGGATTTGAATCCGCTTTGTTCCAGCCCTTCGGCAAAGGAGACGCGGTCTTTGCCGATTTTGTCCGCGATTCCGTCAAGCGGGGTTTTCCGATATGGCATCGTTCCGCTGTACCAATCTTCGTAAAGCGCATCTCCGAACGGACCGATGACTGCGATGTTTTCATTCTTACGGGTATTGAAGGGAAGCAGGTCCCGATCGTTTTTCAGTAAAACGATGGCTTTTTCAGCCGCTTTTTTCGCCAGCTGCTGGTGCTTTGGACTGTTGATGACGTCATCTGTCAAGCGGCTGTACGGATTGAGTTCGTCCGGATCGAATTCGCCCGTGCGAAAACGGATGCCGAACGTGTTGGCCAAGGCTTGATCGAGGTCTTTTTCAGAAATAAGGCCTTGCTTTAAGGCGCCAGTTAAGGCGCTTTTCGTCAGCTCGGGATTTTCTCCCTGATCCGTAAAGTTGTCAATGCCGGCTTTTACGGCATGGGCATGCGCTTTTTCGTGGCTGTCATAATACCTATGATCATTGACGATTCCTGAAGGATCAAAGGCATCGCTGACGATGAAGAAATCGTCTCCGGCCCATTTTCGTTTGACTGTGCTGTTGAGCAGCGGGCTCAAAATGGCCGGTTTATCGTTGACAGAATTGTAGGCTGGCATCAGGCTGTATGCGGCTTTTGCGGAAATTGCTGTTTCGAAGGGCTTCAAATAATACTCATGCATGTTCCTGGGATCAATGCTTGAGGAGCTGAATCCCCGGTCTGTTTCGTTGTTATAGGCAAGAAAATGTTTTAAGGTTGGTACTGTTTTCAAATAGAAGGGATGATCACCCCTTAACCCGGAGGCATAGGCGGTTGCTATTTCCCCTGTTAAAAAAGGGTCTTCGGAATAGCCCTCTTCATTTCTCCCCCACCTTGGATCCCGCAGTAGATCGACGACAGGCGCCCAGACGTTGACGCCGTTTGCCGCAGGATCAAGGTGGTGGAAGCCGCGGACTTCATCACCGACCGCTGAGCCGATTTGTTTGATTAACGAGCGGTCCCATGTATGCGCGAGCCCGACAGCCTGCGGGAAAACGGTCGCTTCCCCAAGCCAGGCGACGCCGTGAAGCGCTTCTGTGCCCGTTTTAAAAGCGGGAATGCCGAGCCGGGGAATGGCAGGCTGATATTGATGCATCAGTGACACTTTTTCCTCAAGGGTCAGCCGTGAAAGCAAGTCGCTGACCCTTTTTTGAACAGGGAGACTGGGATCTTGAAAGGGATACTCATATTGATCAGCTTGGGTTTTAGCGGCCGCGGGCTGCGGCGGATCAAAACCGGCGGCGGAAAGGATCATGCACATTGCGACCAACATGATGATGCGGACCTTTTTCAGCATCCTGATCACTCCTTTTTAGAAATAAATGAAGACATCCCGATCCATTTCTTTTGGCTGAATCGCTGTTCCCTCCTGAAGCGCTTCCGCAGCTCCGTTAATAACCGAGGTGACAGAAAGACCGCGGATGAGCAGCTTCCATTTCTTTTGGACGCCTGTTGTTTTTACGGTAATCGTATTTTCATGTCGTGAAGCTCTGACTGTCATTGCTTCGCACTTTTCATTGTAAATCGTCTGTTCGGCTGTGCAGCCGTCTTTTAATTGGTAAAGGCAGAACGTCACATCGTCGAGATAATCATAATCAGGTCGCCCGGATTCCTGCCCGAGCGGCAGCAGCGTGTTTTCCCTGACAAACAGGGGAAGCCCCATATAACCGTACTGTTCTTCTTTCCATTCTCCGCCTTCCGTCTCCTTTCCCGTCAAAAGGTGTGTCCAAGTGCCTTTTGGCAAATAATAACGGACAGCGCCGTCTTCCTGAAAAACGGGCGCGACGAGCAGCCTTCCGCCGAGCATGTACTGTCTGTCAAGCCAGTGGCAAGTGTTATCTCCGGGAAATTCGAGGAGCATCGCCCGCATCATTGGAATGCCTTCAGCGTGCGCTTCATGTGCAGCGGCGTACAAATAAGGCATCAGCCTGTGCTTCAGTTTGACAAAATACCGCATGACATCGGCCGCTTCTTCGTCAAACAGCCACGGAACGCGGTATGATTCGCTCCCGTGCAGGCGGCTGTGCGTGGACAAGAGGCCGAATGCGGTCCAGCGCTTATACAAATCGGCTGTTGCCGTGCTTTCAAATCCGCCGATATCATGGCTCCAGAAGCCAAAGCCTGAAAGGGAAAGCGACAGGCCGCCGCGTAGGCTTTCAGCCATTGAATCATAGCTGGCAAAACAATCCCCGCCCCAGTGTACGGGAAATTGCTGGCCGCCGGCCGTCGCCGACCTTGCAAACACGACCGCTTCCCGTTCGCCGCGCTTTTGCTTCAACAAGTCAAATACGGTCTTGTTGTATAAAAAAGAATAATAATTGTGCATTCTGTCGGGGTCTGATCCGTCAAAGTAAACTGCGTCTCTCGGAATCCGTTCTCCGAAATCGGTCTTGAAGCAGTCGACCCCCATGTCGAGCAGGCTTTCAAGCTTTGAACAATACCAGTCACGCGCTTTTTTATTGGTGAAGTCGACGATTGCCATTCCGGCCTGCCACCGGTCCCACTGCCACACATCTCCGCGGCTGTTTTTCAAGAAGTAGCCGTTTTCTTTTCCTTCCTGAAAGAGCTTCGATTTTTGAGCGATGTAAGGGTTGATCCAGACGGATATTTTCAGACCCTTTTCTTTCAGGCGGCTGAGCATGGCTTCAGGCTGCTTAAAATATCGTTCATCCCATTCGAAATTGCACCATTCAAATTCTTTCATCCAGAAGCAGTCAAAATGAAACACGCTGAGCGGGATGCCGCGTTCCTTCATTCCGTCGATGAAGCGGGTCACGGTCTCCTCAGAATAGTCGGTTGTGAACGATGTTGACAGCCAGAGGCCGAAAGACCAGGCCGGGGGAAGCGCCGGTTTTCCCGTTAACGCCGCATAGCGTTTCAAAACATCCTTTGGTTCGGCGCCGCTGATGACAAAATAGTCAAGCGATTCTCCTTCGACCGAAAACTGCGCTTTGGATACGACTTCAGAACCAATTTCATATGAGACGAGCTCGGGATGATTGACAAAAACACCGTACCCTTTGTTTGACAAATAGAACGGCACATTTTTATACGCCTGCTCCGTGCTTGTTCCGCCGTCCTGGTTCCAGATGTCTACGGTTTGGCCGTTTTTCACGAAAGCCGTAAAACGCTCGCCTAGGCCGTAGATCAATTCGCCGACGCCGATGTTGAGCTGTTCCCTCATAAAGGTGCGCCCGTCATCGCTCGTGATATAGGCGAGGCTGCTCGATTCGCTTGCGGTCAGGCTCTGTCCATTACGTGAAAATTGGTAGCCCCATCCGTTTTTGCTCACTTCGACGCATAGGCTGCCGCTTTGGAAGGTAAGCGCCTCATCGTGTTCGGAGATGACCGGTTCAACGTCTGTCATATGCAGCTGAAAATCGGGTTTCCGAGGCGTTTCCCCTTGAAAATGGAACACTTGCACACGGATCACGTCTTCAAGGGGACTCGAAAATCTCACGGTGAGCATGCGGGTGTCCAGCGTGTCTCCGCGCTTTTGAACCGCTTTGACAGGCCCGTATACGGTCAATGATTGCTGATCAATCCTTCGGTCGTAGGCTTCTTTTGGCGTGTTGATGTGATATCCTTCCCGCGTCAGCCAGTAGCCGTCTGAAAATTTCATGATCGAAAACACCCTTTCTTTTTACTTGATGGATCCGTTGATAAGTCCTTTCACAAGCTGCTTTTGAAGCAGTATAAAAATGATGATGACAGGCAGAACCGATAAAACGGCAAATGCCATCAGATCATTCCACTGGATTCCGTATTGGCTGATCACATTGTAAATGCCGGCCGTCAGCGGCCACAGCTCCTGATTTCGGTTGAATGTCATGCTGTAAATCAAATCTCCCCATGTGAAAAAGAAGGAAACCGCTCCGCTGACGGCAATCCCGGGCACACTGATAGGCAAAATAATGCGGATGAATGCGGTAAAACGGCTGCAGCCGTCGATTTTGGCCGCATCCTCAAGGTCCTTGGGGATTCCGAGAAAAAAGGTTCTGAGCATTAAAACCGAAAAAGGAACACCGAGCGTTGCCCCCGTCAAAATCGGTCCGATATACGTATTTAACATGTTCAGTTGATTAAAGGCGATAAACAGCGGAGTCAAAACAACGGTGGCAGGCAGCATTTGCGTGATGAGAAACAGTAAAATAAACATTTTTTTGCCCTTGATCCGAAAGCGCGCCAAGCCGTAGGCGGAAGGAACGGCCAATATGAGAACGATGACGGCAGCAGTCCCGGAAATCAGCAGGCTGTTCAAAAAGTATCCGGCGATGCCTGAAGTGAACACAGCTTCAAAACCGGCCGTCCGGAATGTCTCGGGCCACAATAAAGGCGGTGTTTTAAACAATTCTGCATCGCTTTTGAAAGCCGTGGCGATCATCCAGTAAACGGGGAATAAAAAGCCGGCCGTAATGAGGACGCCGATGATGTTAAAGAGCCATTCCTTTTGCTTCGTTTTCATGACATCACCTCATCTTTTTTGATCAGCCGCAAATAGACAAGACTGACCAAAAGAAGAATAAAAAACAGGACATTGGCGCTTGCTGCTCCCATGCTGAATTGAAATTCGTCAAAGGAGTAGCGGTAGCTGACGGTTGACAGGACTTCAGTTGCGTGCACCGGGCCGCCTCCAGTCATCACAAACACAAGGTCGAACACTTTGAACGTATAAATGAAGCCGAGCATCATGACGACAGTGATTACCGGCCGCAATAAAGGCAGGGTCAGATGGATGAATTTCTGAAAAGCATTTGCGCCGTCAAGGCTTGCGCTTTCATAGACGTCTTCCGGAAGGGAGCTGAGACCGGCGGATATGAGCAGCATGTTAAAGGGAATGCCGACCCAGATGTTGGCGATGATAACGGACCAGATGGCAATGTTCGGGTCTGACAGCCAGGGGATTGGATTGTCGATCACTCCCCATGATAGGAGGAGTTGATTGAACACTCCTTCATTTGAAGCCATCATAAACTTGAATAAAAGCGCCGTAACCGTCAGCGGAATGAGCCAGCTCACCATCATCAATCCCCTGAGAAACGGGGCAAGCCGGAACTTCATGCTGAAAAACAAAGCGAGCAAAAAGCCGATTGCAAACTGAAAAACGACGCTTCCGGCCGTGTAAAGCAGCGTGTTTTTTATAGATGCCCAAAATACTTTATCCTGGGCAAGCCGCTGATAATTGTCGATTCCTATAAAACTGATATCCTGTGAGGCTATATTTGCAAGCGACACGTTTTGAAAGCTGAGAATCATGTTGTAGATGAGAGGATAACCGATAAGAGCAAGCATAAAAAGAACTGCCGGAAACAAATAGAAGTACCCTTCCCATTTACGGACGATGGTTCTGATCATGTCAAAACTCCTTCGTGCGCTTAAAGCTAGTTTAAGGCACTGATTTTTTGTGCGGCCTCATCCAGCGCTTCTTTCGGCGTTTTGCTTTCGCTCAATGCTTCCTGCAGGGCCGTCTGCAAAGCTTCCGAAATTTTCGGCCAGTCTTTCGAAGGGCCGCGGGCTGATGCGATCTCCATGATCGGAATGAAGGCTTTTAAATTGTCATCTGTTTTCCAATGGCTGGATGATTCGAGCAAATCCTTACGCGGCGGGAATACACCTGTTTCCACTGTCAGCGTTTCGAGCCGCTCAGGGTCGATCAGCCAAGTGATAAAATCCCAGGCGCCGTCGGTGTTTTTTCCTTTAACGACCGCAATGTTTTCCCCGCCGAGGGCGGAAGCGAATGTTTGATCTTTCGGGATATAGGTAATTCCGTAATTTAAGTGCCCGGCTTCTTTCAGCCGTTCAATGTTCCAGGAGCCGTTGATCATCATGGCGAGCTGACCTGCTGCAAACTGTCTGGCCAGATCATCCTGGGTGGCGTTTAACACTTCCTTGCTCATTGCGCCTTCCTTTACCAGGTCCGTTAAAAACTGCAAAGAAGAGGCTGCTTCTTTTGAATTCAGTTGTTTTAGATCTGCTCCGGAAGACAAAAGAAACGGATAAAATTGAAAAGCGCTTTCCTCTGATTTGACAGCTGACAGGGCAAATCCTTTCGTTTGGCCTTTGCTCGTTTTCTTCGCTGCTTTTTTCAGGTCGCTCCACGTTTCAGGCGGCTCGGAAATCCCTGCATCCTTCAAGAGGTCTTTGTTGTAAAACAAGGCAAGCGCGTTGCTTGCGAAAGGGATGCCGTAGTACTTCTCTTCATATACGGCTGATGATAGCGGCCCCTCATAAAACTGGTCATCCTGCCCCCATTGATCGATTTTCTCCGTCAAATCTTCGAGCACGCCCATGGCGGCGAATGAGGCATTGTCGACATTGTCAAGGAAAACGGCGTCAGGCATAGCATTGCCGGCTGCCCCGACAGACAGCTGCTTTTTCACTTCATTAAAAGGAATGTACTCCGTTACAACTTTGTACCGGTCCTGAGACCGATTGTACTGTTCGACAAGCTCATGATAAAGCTCCTGCTGCTTACCGGTGAAGTAATCCCAGACTTTTATTTCTTCCGCATGCTTTGCGCCGGTGCCGGTGTCGTTGCCGCTTTTGCAGCCTGCCGAAAAAACGAGAAGAAAGGCGAGGCAGATGTTCATCAGAGACGATTTTTTCAAAAACGTTCACTCCTTATGCAAAAAGCTTGTTAGTTTAGTAGCTAAACTAAGTATATTTGGGCATCGCTTCCGATATGCCAGCAGAGTTTTGCACAAGCGAAAAGCAGGGTAAACACGGAAACAGCCCTGATGCGTATGAGAACAAAGATCGATTGACACATTTTTCGGATGAAGCATATAATAAGGGTATATAATATATGCGTATATGCTCATATATAAAATAAAGCCCGGCGCTGAAAAAGAAAGGTGAGAGAGATGGAAAAGGTGAAGCAGGAATACATGTTAAACGGTCTCGACTGCGGCAATTGCGCACAAAAAATCGAGCATGAAATAGCCGGTATGAAGGGGATTGAAGCGTGTTCTGTCAATTTTGCAACAAGCACGCTGACTGTCAAAGTCGACCAAAACAGCGGCGAAGACATTCCTTCAAAAATAAAGAAAAAAGTAACCGAGATTGAGCCGCACGTCAATGTGACGTTGAAGGAAGGGACAAAACAGGCTCCCTCCGAAGGCGATGGACGGTTTAAAAAAACGGTTGCAAGACTGGTTGCAGGAACCGTTCTCGGTGCGGCGGGCTTTCTGCTTCCCGGCGGGTCCGCAGCTGAGTGGCTTCTCTTTTTCCTTGCTTATCTAATCATCGGCGGTGATGTCGTATTAAGGGCCGTCAAAAACATCTTTCGCGGCCGGGTTTTTGATGAGCACTTTTTAATGACGATCGCCACTCTGGGTGCATTTATTATTCAGCAGTATCCCGAGGGTGTGGCGGTTATGCTGTTCTATCAAATAGGCGAGCTGTTCCAGGGAGCCGCGGTCAGCCGCTCCCGGAAATCGATCAGCGATTTGATGGACATTCGTCCCGATTATGCCAATCTTCAAACAGAAGGCGGAACGGTCAAAGTATCTCCCGATGAGGTCAAAGCGGGCGATGTCATCATCGTCAAGCCCGGAGAGAAAGTGCCGCTTGACGGCAAAGTGCGAGCAGGCAAATCGCTTGTCGATACGTCCGCATTAACCGGAGAATCCGTTCCGAGAGAAGCCGCGCCAGGCGCAGAGGTACTGAGCGGATTTGTCAACAAAAACGGCGTGCTTGAAGTGGAAGTGGACAAAGAATACAGTGAATCAACCGTTTCAAAGATTCTTGACCTCGTCCAGAATGCCAGCAGCAGAAAAGCGAAAACAGAGAATTTTATCACCAAATTCGCCAAGTACTACACACCTTTTGTTGTCATAGTCGCGCTTCTTCTCGCTTTCGTCCCGCCGCTGATCATTTCCGACGCCATGCTGTCGGATTGGGTGTACCGCGCTCTCGTCTTTTTGGTCATTTCTTGTCCGTGCGCGCTCGTCGTTTCCATTCCGCTCGGCTTTTTCGGTGGCATCGGAGCGGCGTCAAAAGCAGGTATACTCGTGAAAGGCGGCAATTATTTAGAAGCGCTGAATGATGTCAAATACGCCGTTTTTGACAAAACAGGCACTTTAACAAAAGGCGAATTTGCCGTTGTTAAACTGTCGCCGGCAGGCCGTGTCAAAGAAGATGAACTCCTTGAATATGCGGCGCTTGCCGAACATTTCTCAGGCCACCCGATCGCCGAGTCGATCCGGGAAGCATACGGGAAGGAAGTCCAAGCGGATCGCATCAAGGATTACAGTGAGACGGCCGGCTTCGGCGTCAGAGCGGTTGTAGACGGAGCCGTCATGTTGGCCGGCAATGCCAAGCTCATGAAGAAAGCCGGTATACAGTATCAAGAGGAACGCGAAATTGGAACCGTTGTTTATGTAGCCGCCGGCGATACGTTTATCGGCTCGATTGTCATCGCAGATGAAATCAAAGAGGATGCCAAGCGTGCGATCTCTGCTTTGAAAAAAGCGGGTATTAAAAAAACGGTGATGCTGACGGGCGACGCGAAAGAAACCGGCGAGGCGGTCGGCTCGGAACTGTCCATTGATGAAGTGCATGCAGAGCTTCTTCCGCAGCACAAAGTGGACCGCATTGAAGCATTTGACAAGCAAAAGCTTCCAAAAGAAAAGCTGCTTTTCGCAGGAGACGGCATCAACGATACGCCGGTTTTGGCGAGAGCGGATATCGGAGTTGCCATGGGAGGCCTCGGCTCTGATGCGGCAGTCGAAGCGGCTGATATTGTGATCATGACCGATCAGCCTTCAAAAATTGCTGAAGCCATCAACATTGCCAAGCGGACGAGAACGATTGTCTGGCAGAATATTATCTTTGCACTCGGTGTTAAAGGCATTTTTCTCATCCTGGGTGCTTTTGGTATCGCGACGATGTGGGAAGCCGTCTTTTCAGACGTCGGTGTTACCCTTCTGGCCGTTTTAAATGCGATGAGGGTATTAAAAGTGAAAGAAATGTAACTTTTTTACCACCTAATGAATTGGAAATTCCTTTTTTAGCATCTTCACGAATGCGGCTTGTCTTGTTAAAATGAAAGAGGTTATCAAACTGGCATACTAAAAAATAAGAATAATGAGGTGTCTAAGTGAAGAAGAAACAGCAGTCACCGATGAAATTTGCAGTGATTATGACAGTCGTGGTCGTTTTTCTGATCGGCGCACTTGTCGTAATCAACAATCAAACCCAAAATGCTTCGCAAACCTTTGATGACAAGCCTTCAACTGAAGGACAGCCGCTTCTAGGCAACAAAGATGCGACTGTAACGATCACGGAATTCGGAGATTACAAATGTCCCAGCTGCAAACAGTGGACTGAGACCGTCTTTCCGGATTTGAAAAAGGATTACATCGATAAAGATCAAGTTAATTTTTCATATATTAACTTCGTCAATGAACAGCACGGCAGAGGCTCTGAATTGAGCGCCCTCGCTTCCGAGCAAGTATGGAAGGAAGATCCGGATTCATTCTGGAAATTCCATGAAGCACTGTACAAAGCACAGCCTGACAATGACACGATGGAAAACGAGTGGGCGACACCTGCAAAATTGGCGGACATCACGGAAGCGAATACGAAAATCAAACGCGATAAGCTTGTCAGCAGCTTAAATGACAAAACGTTCTCTGAGCAATTAAAAACGGACAATTCGCTCATCAGCAAATACAGTGTAGACTCGACGCCGACGATCTTTGTCAACGGCATAAAAATCGACAAACCGTTTGATTATGACAAAATCAAAGAAACGATCGACAAAGAGCTGAAAGGCCAGTCTGATGAAAAATAAACTGTTTTTTCTGTACGGCGCTTGGATCGTCTCATTAACGGCGACGCTAGGCAGCTTGTACTTCAGCGAAATCCGTAAATTCATTCCTTGCGAACTGTGCTGGTATCAGCGGATTATGATGTATCCGCTCGTGCTGATCCTCGGAATTGCGACATTTCAGGGCGATGCCCGCGTGAAAAAATACGTGCTGCCGATGGCGGTGATCGGCGCAGGCATTTCCCTGATGCATTACATGGAACAAAAAATTCCCGGATTCAACGGCATTAAACCGTGTGTCACAGGAGTGCCTTGTTCAGGGCAGTATATCAATTGGTTCGGTTTCATCACGATTCCGTTTCTCGCCCTTATTGCATTTATTTTGATTATCATTTTTATGTGCTTTCTCAAGGGGAAAGACGAGTAAAAAGAGCATTGTCTGACAATGCTTTTTTTTTTACATGTTCAATAGAATAAATGTTATAATATTTGGAAATTATCAAATGGATGAGAAGGATGATGAGGGTGGAGTTTAAGATTCGTAAAATGAAAAAGCAAGACATCCGTCAAGTACAGCGGATTGCCAAAACAAGCTGGAATCATACGTATGAAGGGATAATCCCTTTCGATATTCAAGAGAAATTTTTGCAGAAAGCGTACAATGATGAGAGAATGCAGCAGCGTTTGGAACACTCGTTAATGCTCGTTTCAGAAGCGGACGGAAAAATCGTCGGCTTTGCCAACTACTCCTTTGCCAGAGAAGGAGGGGAAGCCTATCTCGCGGCCATTTATTTAGCTCCGGAATACCAAGGAAAAGGCATCGGAACCGCATTACTGGAAGAGGGGATAAAACATTTGGAGGGAGTGAAAAAGATCTTTGTAGAGGTTGAAAAAGAAAACCGCACCGGAAAAAACTTTTACAAGGCGAAGGGTTTTGAGGATGTCTCCGAATATGATGAAGACTTTGAAGGGCATATCCTCAAAACGGTCCGAATGGCCTTGCACGTATAATACCAGCTTTCACTTCGTGACTTGGACATAGTAGTATAACAAAACCGCCATAATGAAGGCGATGGCTATTGTAAGCAATTTATGTTTTGTCTTTTTCAGCATGCGGGCCGCTCCTTTCCAAATGTTTTGCTTTCTCAATCAAAGCTGTGATGAACGCCTCTTTTCCTTTTGTGTAGGAGGTGCGGTCATATGGAAAACGCCGCGCCAAGGTTTTTTTCAATGTTTCATATTCTTGCCGTTCGACGGAGTGCTTTCTTAAATAATTTCGGAATCTCAGCTGATTTTTCCATTCTTCGCTTTGAAAAACGTATACGTGCAGATGGTGTGTGCCTGCCCTCCACATTCCTTTTCGAAAAAAGCGCCTGGCCGGGAAGGCTTCGTGAAATACATGCTCATAACCGAGCTGCTGAAGCGGTTTGATCCATGCTGAAGCTTCGCTGAGACTGTTGATGCCGGCCATCAGATCGAGCACCGGTTTTGCAGCAAGGCCGGGAACAGAGGTGCTGCCGATGTGTTCGATTCCGAGAACTTTTTTTCCGAGGACATCCGTGAGCCGCTGTTTTTCAGTTTCAAATTCGTGCGCCCACTCGGCTTTCGCTTTTTCGATGATGATCTCCTGTTCCATGTTTCCACCCCTTTAAAAACGTCTTTCTATATTATAAGATATTTTGATTCAGATAGGGTTGATTTAAAGGTTGTAGAAGTTATAAAATCAAAAAGATTGAAGTTTAGTATGGAGGACATCTTAGATGGCTTGGGAAGTGTTGAGCATCATCGGAACCGTCGCTTTTGCGATCAGCGGAGCGATCGTTGCAATGGAAGAAGAGTATGATATTTTAGGAGTTTATATATTGGGGATTGTGACGGCGTTCGGCGGAGGGGCGATCAGAAATCTGCTCATCGGAGTCCCGGTGTCCGCCTTGTGGGAGCAGGGGAGTCTGTTTCTAATCGCTCTTGTGTCGATCACGATCGTTTTTTTGTTTCCGAAGCTCCTGTTAAAGCATTGGAGCACCTGGGGGAGCTTTTCAGACGCGATCGGTCTTGCCGCATTTGCGATACAGGGAGCGCTTTATGCCGTTCACATGAATCATCCGGTCAGCGCGGTGATCGTTGCGGCGGTCTTAACAGGAAGCGGCGGCGGAATGATCCGTGACCTTTTGGCCGGAAGAAAGCCGCTTGTGCTGAAAACCGAGATCTACGCCGTTTGGGCCGCTTTGGGCGGATTCATTATCGGCATGGGCTGGGCGGAGAAGCCGCTCACGTTGTATATCCTGTTTGCTTTGCTGGTCGCTTGCCGTGTATGTTCGTACATGTTTAACTGGAAGCTGCCGAACCGTTCGTTGCGGTCCCACAGCTGAAATAGAAAAAAAGCCGATTTTTCGTTGATTGAAAAATCGGCTTTTTATATTGATTTGACCAAAGGTTATATGATAAGATGAAGTGTATTTTAACATAAAATTTCAATTATTATATTATTATCCAATTTTATTTTATCATGAATCTTTTTAGATGTCAAATCTTTTTAGGGAGTGGTCAGCGTGCAGGAAAACGGTCAGGAATGGCTGGAAGAGGAAAAACGAATCCGGCTTGTTTTAAAGGAATTGGATCAGAAGCTTCATTCTCTAAAGGGAAAGACCGGCGGATTGAAGGAGGATATCATCGATTTACGGAAACATTTCTGGAGCGATGTCACCGTAAACTTAGCCGATGAAAATGAAGCGGTTGAAACATTTTTTAGCATTAAACAGCAGGCTGAGGTTTTGGCTGAAAGGGAAAGGAGCCATAAGCAATTTTACAGCCAGTTGAAAAACCTGTTAAAAGTGAAAGAGTCGCCTTATTTCGGCCGCGTAGATTTTTTGGAGGACGGCGAAGAAAACGCTGAATCCGTCTACATCGGACTCGCCTCTTTAATGGATGAAAAAGAAGAGCGGTTTTTAATTTATGATTGGAGAGCGCCAATTTCCAGTCTGTTTTACAACTATGGTCCCGGAGCGGCTCAATACGAAGTTCCGGACGAGACGGTCAGGGGAACGATTGAGCTGAAAAGGCAATTTCTCTTCAAAAACGGCCGGCTGAAAGCGATGTTTAATACGGATATGGCGATTGGGGATGAAGTCCTTCAGGAAGTGCTGGGGCAGCAGGCCGATATCCAGATGAAAAGCATCGTCGCTACGATCCAAAAAGAACAGAATCAAATTATTCGGAACGAAAAAAGCCGCTTTTTAATTGTTCGGGGAGCGGCGGGCAGCGGAAAAACGTCGGCGGCATTGCAGCGGGCCGCATATTTGCTGTACCGCGGCCGCGGGCAGATCGAGTCGAGCCAGATGCTGCTATTCTCTCCAAACCTGCTTTTTAACAGCTATGTCGCCAATGTTCTGCCTGAGCTCGGAGAGGAAAACATCCAGCAGACGACGTTCCAGGAATTTGTGGCGAGTCGCCTTGGAAAGCAGGTATCGTGCGAGACTCCGTTCGATCAGCTCGAATATTGTTTAACCGCTTCAGACGATGAGAAGCAGCGCATCCGGATGAAATCGATTGAATTGAAATCCAGTCTGGCCTTCAAAGGCATTATCGATGATTATGTCAAATGTTTGGCAAAAGGGCATCTGGATCTGGTGTTTAAACATATCGCCTTTCGCGGAAAAAGGATCATCACAAGCGATCAGATACGGGAATTTTTCGCTGCTCTTGATCATGAAGACACGCTGTCCAACCGGATTGAACAAACGGGAAAATGGCTGTTACAGCTGCTGAACAAATATGAACGCCAAGAAAGAAAAAAAGACTGGGTCATCGAAGAAAGCGAGCTGCTGGATAAAGAGGAATACTTAAAGGCCTATAAACGTCTTCAGGAGGAACAGCGCTTTACGGAGAATACATTTGACGATTATGAAAGGGAACGAAACCTCCTCGCCGCCATCATTGCCGAAAGGGAGTTCAAACCGCTCAAGCAAGCGGTAAAAGCGTTCGGCTTTATTGATTTTAAGGGAACATACCTTCAGCTTTTTTCCGGACGCTATGCCCCGCAAACGCGGCCTGATGACTGGCAAAGCATTTGCACATTCACTCAGAAAAGCTTTCGTTTTGAGAAGCTGCCGTATGAAGATGCCGTCCCTTTTTTATATATGAAAAACCAGCTGAAAGGCGGGGGAAAAAACATGGCAATCCGCCATTTATTCATCGATGAAGCCCAAGATTACACGCCTTTTCAGCTTGCTTTTTTGAAGAGCTTGTTTCCAGCGTGCAGCATCACGATGCTGGGAGACTTAAATCAGGCAATTCTTGCCCATTCCTATCACGACAAGACGCTTCTATCGGGAGGTGTGTTTGAAGGCGAAAAAACGGAGATCATCACCTTGAAGCGCAGCTACAGGTCGACGAAAGAAATTGTTGAATTGACAAAGCACATCATCGAAGGGGGCGAAGAGATCGAAGCCTTTAACAGGAACGGCAAAAAACCGACTTTGACAATATCAGCCGACTCTCATGCACACCATAAAGAGATGGCTTCCCTTATGACTGCCCTTCAAAAAGAAGGACTTGAGTCGATTGCAGTCATCTGTAAAACCGTCCGGGAATGCAGGGATGCGTTCCGGCATCTTCAGCAGCATACAGAGCTTAAACTGATCGATAAAGAAACGAGAACGTTTCAAAAAGGCGCGGTCGTCATTCCCGTCTATTTGGCAAAAGGAATCGAATTTGATGCCGTCGTCATTTATGACGCTTCTGAAAAGCAATACAAAAAGGAAAGAGAGCGGACTTTATTTTATACGGCGTGCACGAGGGCGATGCATGAGCTCCATCTCTTTTCTCTTGGAAAGGAAACGCACTTTTTAAACGGTGTTTCAAATGATATGTACACGAAAAGAGAGTGACGCTGTCACTCTCTTCTTCCATCATATATATCAGTCCTGACGTCCAGCACGTTGTTGTTGATGGACACATGGTATTTGTCTTGCCATTCGATTTTGGCATGTTCTTCTTCGTATCCCCAATAGATATTCTTTCGTTCACCGGTGGCAACCGTTGTCAATTCCCCCCTGACAGAAGGGGAGTTCGTTCCCCCGCCTTGATTCACTCTATACAAATTCAGGTTGTATGCTTGATTCGGCGAAGCGGAAGACTGAAACCAATTTCCTTTCGGCAGATGATTCATCGAGTAAAAATGCGTATACACGATATATCCAATGGTAATGGCGGACGCAAGCAAAACAGCCAAAATGGCAAACAAGGCGCTTCGGCGCGAAGGCTTCCTCTGCTCTTCTAATCCGTCAATATAAAGCTCCAATTTGTCTCATTCCTTGATGAAAATTGTTTTTTTATAGTTTAAGGAAAAAATCGCATTCTGTCTATTTTGAAGCCGGCTTAGCCCAAGAGTGCCGCGATCTCATCCATCACAAACCCTATTTCCTCCTTTGTGTTGTAAAAATGCGGAGCTATTCTGATGATGTTGTTTCGTGCTGAGACGATGATATGTTTTTCCCGCAAGAGGGATTCAATACGGCCCGCTTCTTCGGCATACACCGAGATCAGGCTTGTTCTGTTATGTACGGTCCCGGGTCCTTTGATCTTCAGCCCTTTTTTCGCACCGTATTGCAAAGAGAATGCCGCGAGCTGCCGCAGGTAGGGCTCGATCCTGTCGGGCTCTGCTTCAAGCAGCAGCTTCAATGCCGCGTCTGCCGCATAAATGCTGATAAATGCCGGTGTCCCCGACTCGAAGCGTTTCGCACCTTCCGCAAAGCCTGAATTTAAGGCAAATGGTGTGTTCCTTCCGAACCAGCCGGCCGTTTTTGGCTCAAATTGTCCGCAAAGTTCGCGTTTCATATACAAAAAAGCTGTTCCGGGAATGCCGAGCATGTATTTGCGCGTCCCCGCGGCAAGGATGTCGATATCCATGTCTTTGACATGAATCGGAATGTGGCCGGCGGTTTGATAGGCGTCGACGAATAAAAGCGACCCTTTTTGATGGACAATCTCGGCAATCTGTTTTATGTCTTGCTTAAACCCGTTCCGATAGCCGGCATGAGGTACACACGTCAAGAGCGTCTGATCGGTAACGTCTTTTTCGTATTGTTCCAAGTTGATCATTCCGTCTTCGCTCTGAATGATGATGAGGTGATCCTTGAAGCGGTCTTGCGCAAGCCAAATTTGGCCGACAGCAGGAAAATCGATATCCGTGAAGGCGATCTGCCTTCGGTGCAATGGCTGCGGCAATGAAGCGGCAACAGCAGCCACAGCGTCAGATACTGACGGCAAAACGGCTATCTCTTCTTTTTCGGCGCCGATCAGCCGGGCGAATTTTTCCTTAGCCTCATCTATCTTGCCGAGATGTGCTTTCCAGTCTGCACCAGAAGTTAAAAGGCCGTTCTGATACTCATCAATCGCTTTGGCAACAGGCAGAGCCAGCGCGCTTCCAGAGCATGCGGCAAGGTGAACATGATCAGACAATATCGGGAATAAAGAACGGAAATTGTGGAATGGATGCTTCATGATATCCCTCCTCATTATTAAAGCTTCGTGCCGGGCTTTAAAAAACCTCTTTTTCACGGTTGCCATAAAGCGGTCAGAAGCCTTTTTAAGGGAATGTTTTTAACGCGGCAGTTGTTTGAAAACTGCCACATTTTCGGGAAGCAGTATTCCGGGGGCGTCAAAAGCCCCCATGCTCCGGTGAATCAGTGTTCAGTGTGATTGCTTTCTTTCATTGTCTGATTTATGATTCAATTAAAGCAGTTCAAACAGATGAAAAGGAGCCGAGAGGATGAAACATTACGGTGCAATAGAAGCAGGAGGCACAAAGTTTGTTTGTGCAGTTGGAACAGAAAACGGAGAAATCATAGACAGGCTGACGATCCCGACAGAGACGCCTGAGGAGACCATTGGAAAGCT
Organism: Bacillus haynesii; assembly: GCF_014042035.1. Classification (NCBI taxonomy): domain Bacteria; kingdom Bacillati; phylum Bacillota; class Bacilli; order Caryophanales; family Bacillaceae; genus Bacillus; species Bacillus haynesii. The sequence continues at coordinate 3,828,328 of NZ_CP059494.1, forward strand.
GACCGATTTCTTCAGCAAATATCAGCTCACATCAATGGGGGTGGGTTCTTTTGGACCTATATCCGTTGCAAAAGATAAAGAGGATTACGGATACATAACCAATACGCCGAAATTAGCCTGGAAGGGGTACCCGTTTATTCCCGAATTGGAAAAAAGGCTCGGCATTCCGGTTTCGTTTACGACTGATGTAAACGCTGCCGCGCTTGGCGAGCTGACGAAAGGAGCGGCGCAAGGCTTGGAAAGCTGCTTGTATATTACAGTCGGCACAGGAATTGGAGCAGGAGCGATTGTCGGCGGCCGGCTCGTGCAGAGCACGCTCCATCCTGAAATGGGTCACCTTCTCATTAGACGGCATCCGCAGGATACGTTTGAAGGAATCTGTCCGTATCACAAGGACTGCCTTGAAGGGATGGCATCGGGTCCGGCGCTAGAAAAGCGATGGGGGAAAAAGGGCAAGGATTTGGCTGAAAACGAGGAAGTTTGGGAGCTTGAAGCCGACTATTTAGCACAGGCTCTCATGCAATATATTTTGATTCTGTGCCCTGAAAAAATCATCATGGGCGGCGGTGTCATGAAGCAGCAGCAGCTGTTCCCGTTGATTCGCAAAAAGCTTGCCGAATATATGAACGGATATGTCGACCTGCCTGATCTTGAAGAATACATCGTGCCGCCGGGTCTCGGCGACGATCAGGGAATCACAGGAGCGCTCGCTTTGGCTCATACAGCCGGTTGAGCAAGTTGTTTTGTAAAATCCACCCAGTGTGAGATAATAAAAGCGGTGCGTTTAAAAAGCATCTAGAAAAAAGGAAGGTGGTCGTTCAAAATGGTAAGCAGTTTAAAGGACACTGTAACATTACATAACGGTGTGAAAATGCCATGGTTTGGACTTGGAGTTTTCAAAGTTGAAGAAGGCAGCCAAGTCGTTGAATCTGTGAAAGCAGCCATTAAAAACGGATACCGGAGCATTGACACAGCCGCTATCTATCAAAATGAAGAAGGCGTCGGCAAAGGGATTAAAGAATCAGGCGTTCCCCGCGAAGAGCTTTTCATCACGTCAAAGGTATGGAACAGTGACCAGGGATATGAAAAAACATTGGCGGCTTTTGATGAAAGCCTTCGAAAACTCGGCCTTGACTACCTTGATTTATATTTGATTCATTGGCCTGGAAAAGACAAATATAAAGATACGTGGCGCGCGCTTGAAAAGCTGTACAAAGACGGCAGAGTGAAAGCGATCGGCGTCAGCAACTTCAATGTGCACCATTTGGAAAGCTTATTGGAAGATGCGGAAATTAAACCGATGGTCAATCAGGTTGAATTCCATCCGCGGCTGACTCAGGCTGAGCTTAGGGACTACTGCAAAAAGCAGGGCATTCAGGTGGAAGCATGGTCTCCGCTCATGCAGGGAAAACTCCTCGATGATCAGGTGCTGACTGACATCGCTAAAAAATACAACAAATCCGTCGCTCAAGTCATCCTGCGCTGGGATTTGCAAAGTGAAGTCGTCACCATTCCGAAGTCAATCAAAGAACACCGCATTATTGAAAATGCCGACATTTTTGACTTTGAATTGTCAGCGGAAGATGTCGAAAAAATCAACGCTCTTAACAAAGATGAGCGCGTCGGTCCGGATCCTGACACAATGGTTCACGGATTCGAATAACCATAAGAAAATCCCGGGTTTTTATGAACCCGGGATTTTTTTATTTCTCATGAATGGCCAAACGGCCTTTCGCTTGTTTTCTTCTGCTGCCGTCAAGCCGTCCGCGTCGGTGCTGCTTAATAAAGAATGAGAGAACCAATCCGATTCCCGACAATGCGGCCGCGGTCATAAACGCCAGATTGACGCCGTGAATCATCGCCGTATCCGAAGACGGACCGGCAGGATCGGTAAGCGCACGTTGTGTCATGATGGTGATCAGAACAGCCGTCCCGATCGATCCTGACATCTGTCTCATCGTATTGTTCATGGCCGTTCCGTGAGGAATCAAATGGCGCGGGAGCTGGTTCAAGCCGGCTGTCGTAACAGGCATGAGCACCATCCCCATGCCGACCATCCGAATCGCATAGACGGTAGACAAATACGCAAAAGGCGTCGTCTTTGTCAGATGGGTCAAGAGCAATGTGGTCACGAAGATCGCTGTCAAACCGGTGATACTCAAGATCCGTGCGCCGATTTTGTCAAAAATTCTTCCGGTAATCGGAGACATCAGCCCCATCACTACTGCTCCCGGAAACAGCATCATTCCCGATTCCATCGCTGTGAAATGGCGCATATCCTGCATATACATCGGCACGATCGTCGCCGCTCCGATCATCGACATAAAGACGACCATCCCGATAATCGTCGCCAGGGTAAACATCGGATATTTAAATACCCTGAATTCCAAAATCGGTTCTTCCAAATGGAGCTGCCTCCAAATGAACCAAAACAGCGCAACGCTGCCGACCGCAAAGCCAGCCAGCACGTCAGCACCCGTCCAGCCGGCAACACCGGCGCTGCTGAAGCCGTACAAAATGCCGCCGAAGCCAAGCGAAGACAATATGATGGAAGTAACGTCCATCTTAGGCGATGTCTGTTCGGTGACATTTTTTAAAATAAAGTGTGCGGCAATCATGTCGATAACGGCGAACGGAAGCAACAGGTAAAACAATACTTCCCAAGGATAGCGATCGACGATCCAGCCTGACAGGGTCGGTCCGACAGCGGGAGCGAAGGCAATTACAAGCCCGACCATTCCCATCGCTGATCCGCGTTTTTCCTTTGGGAAAATCAATAAAAGCACCGTCTGCATCAATGGCATCATAATGCCCGCACCGGCCGCCTGCACGACGCGTCCCGCAATCAGCGCCGGAAAGCTGAATGACAAGGCGCAGATCAGCGTCCCAGCCGTAAATAAAGACATTGCCGCCATGAACAGCTTTCTCGTCGTGAATTTTTCAATTAAAAAAGCCGTAACTGGAATCATGATCCCATTCACGAGCATAAAAACGGTCGTCAGCCATTGGGCAAGCCCCGGCGTAATGTTTAAGTCCCTCATGATCGGAGGCAGAGCCGTCGTCAAAAGCGTCTGATTCAAAATGGCGATAAATGTCCCCATAATCAAGACGGCAACAATCGGCAATTGATTTGTCTTGTGCTGTGTTTCACTCATATTAAAACCTTCTTATTTATCATTTTTTATAACACTTTATGAAATAATCGGTACTCGAAATAACTTCTCTTTTCATTTAGGGTAACGAAGGAACTGCAAAACCGCAAGTTCATTTTTAACATTCGGTATATAATACCCAGCTGTCCCTCAATTTAAACAGCCCCTTTAAGCCGGGGAGAATCCGGCTTAAAGGGGACGGATTATTTTTTGTAAAATCTCAGCAAATCACCGTTAATAATCTTATCGGAAAGGGAAAGCTCTTCATTCGCTTTCTCTATGAGAGGGCCGCATTTGTCCTCTCCGTCGTTGATCATATCCCCGGTTTTTTTGCTGTAGCACGTATTTTTCGTGTAGATATAATCATCTGTAATAAAGCTGCCGTTTCTTAACACAGCGAAAGGCATTCTTTCTTTCGAAAACAGGTCATTTCCGAATTGAATCATGCCTTTTGTATCAATTCCGAGCAAGTGGAGCAATGTCGGTTTGACATCAATCTGGCCGCCTGTTTCAGATATCGTTTTCGGGTCTTGATCCGTTACCCCCGGAATGTGGATAATCAGCGGCACCCGCTGCAGCTGAACGGTATCGTAAGGGGTGATTTCGTCTTTGCCCAAAAATTGAGCTAACGCATCGTTGTGCGCTTCTGATATGCCGTAGTGATCTCCCATGAAGACGATCACAGAATTGTCGTAAAGGCCGTTTTTCTTCAGTTTTGCAATGAAATGCTTCAATGCTTCGTCTTCATAGCGTACAGTCGTGACATACCGGTTTAAAATCTCACTCTCCGAATCGTATTCATCAATCAGCTTATCCTCATCATCAATTTGAAACGGAAAATGGTTCGTCAATGTGATCAGGTTGCTGTAGAAGGGCTGCGGCATGTCTTTCATCAAGTCGGCCGATTGCGTTAAAAACTCCTTGTCCTTCAGCCCCCAGCCCGTTGAATTTTCAGGTGTCACATGAAAATGGGAGACGTCATAAAAGCTGTCGATGCCAAGGGCTTTGTACATGACGTCCCTGTTCCAGAATTTTTTATGGTTGGCGTGGAAAACCGATGTTTTGTAATCGTGATTCGCCAGTGTTTTATACATCGAATTGTACGCATTTTCGCTCTTCGTAAAAAACACTGAACCGCTCAGAGACGGATAGAGCGAATTGGCGACAATGAATTCCGAATCGGACGTTTTCCCCTGTTCGGTCTGCTGATAAAAATGGTCGAAATAATAGCTTTTTTGAATGAACTTGTTCATGAACGGCGTGATCTCCTGGCCGTTCACCTTTTCATTGATGACAAACGTCTGGGTGGATTCAAGCGTTACAAAGATGACGTTTCGTCCTTCAGCAATCCCGAACATATCTTGGTTCGGTTTGCTGTAGTCGGCATTTGTGTAGTTTTCGATCGTTGCCAGGCTGTTTTCATCAGCGACCGCTTTTTGTGTCAAATTAAAGGTCTGTGAAATGCCGTCCAACAGATGAAACTGATATAAGCCGATATTTTTTACAAGCACTTCCCTGTCGTAGGAGTAGCTTAAAAACTTCGGCTGATCCAGCTCTGACAGGGCGAGATTAAACAGCACCGTTCCGGCGGCTGCCACATAGTAGATCTTAACGGCTTTAGCGGAAAGCTTTTTGCCGGTTCTTTCGCGCGTTTTTGCCAGCCAGACCATGAGAGCCAGGTCCAGGAAAAGCGCGATGAAAACCGGATTGAACAGTTCCTGAAAACTGCTTCCAAGCCCCCCGAGGTTTTTTGCCTGGAACAGGACGGGAATGGTGATGAAATCGATGTAGAAACCATAAAAAATGCTGTTTGCAATCAAGATGCCCGTCAGGACGACATTAGCCCCGATTAAATAGAGGCGCTGCGTTTTTTCGCGAAAAAAGAGGCTGATGCCGAGTACAGGGATGAGAAAGCTAAGCGGGTTGATAAACAGGATCAGTTCCTGAAGTGCGTTGTCGATTTGTAAATTAAAGCCCAGCTTGTAGATGAAGTACGTCTTCATCCACATAAAAAATATGGATAGGCATAAAAACCACTGCTTTTTAAAAAATTGTTCTTTCATATAAATAGCTCCTCACATATAATCCCCGCAGGTAAAGAACACCAAGATAAAATGACTAAAAAAAGCATAATATAGCAATCGGTCAAACCGTCTCTTTCGTCAGGCGATCAAGTTCGCAATAAAATAGCACGAAACAACGGTGAGCACAGCAAGAACGCCTTGTTCTGCCTTCCCGCCGGTTTTAATATAAAGGGGCAGCCGAACCTTAATGGCGGACGGAAAGAAAAGTTTGATGCCGTTTACAGTCCCGGCATCAAGGAGCAGATGGCTCGCCATTCCGGCCATCAATCCGAAAAGTATGCTCTGATCTGTAAAATATAAATGTGCCGCAAATGCCGTAATGAGCAAAAAGAGCAGGCTGTGTGTAAACGTCCTGTGCCCGAAGACAGAACTGATCACTGCTGATAAAATCGGAAGCCTTCTGCCTATCTTGCTTTTTGTATGGCAAATATCCGGAATCAATGCTCCGATAACACCAGAAGCTGTCATGAACACCGGATCATATCCGTAAAAATAAGCAGCAGCCGTACAAGAAGCGACCCCTCCCATGATGTGTGTTTTTCCTGTCATATCGCTTCTCCTTTAAGACCTATAACAATTTCCTAATGAAAACTATATCAAGAGTTCTGACGGCCTTCAAGACAGATGGTGACAACTTGTCAGCTAAAAAACCGCATTTTCTTGAGGCAATCGGCACGTTTTCATCTAAAATATGGTGTTTTCAGTTAAAAAACACCTTCCAAGGTTCTGCATAATTTTAAAATGATAAGCCAAATTAAAATTGTACCACATTTTTAAAGAGGTGATTCATTTGGGTATTCTCTTCAATAAAGATAGAGGAAATAAGGAAAAGAACCAAAACGCCGTTCGGGGGGCGCTTGAAGATGCAGGGCAAGCGCTGAAAGGAGACCCTCTGCAAGAGGCGGTCAACAAAAAGAAAAATAACCGATAAATGACAGATGGAAGGGCCCGTCTTCCATTCTTCAGAAGGCTGCCAAAAAAGGCGGCCTTTTGTCGCGGCTGTCCGCTTTTTTCCATCACTTCCCTTTGACAGATTAAAATTTCTCTGGTAACCTCTTTTCAGAATATGTGATAAATCCTCACTCTTAACTCTTAGTGAGGTAGAGGTTGCGCGGATGATGAGTCGCATGTGTGAGGCTGATGGGGCCGATGATCATATGCAAAAGGCATCAGCGCCGAAGCATAAGGAAGCCATTCATTCTTTATGCTGGGTCTGCATTGAATAAGTGCAGGACTGCCGCGGTTTTTTCCCGCGGAGGGCTATCCGGAGATCAAGAGTGTATGTTTAACCAAAGCATGGACTTTTGTTCATGCTTTTTTTATTTTGAATGATCTCACGGTCTGGTCCGGCATATTTTTTATAAAATGCTCGGAGGTTATATTTTATGGAACAGACAAAAAAATGGGGCTTCTGGCTTCTTACGGCTTTTGTTGTCGGCAATATGGTCGGCTCAGGGATTTTTATGCTCCCCAGCACACTCGCTCAGACGGCAAGCCCGCTCGGCGTAACGGCGGCATGGCTGGTGACGGGCGCGGGGGTGCTGATGATCGCCCTTGTATTCGGTCATTTATCCATTCGCCGCCCGGATCTTAAAGCAGGTCCGCAAAGCTATGCAAGAGCTTTATTCTCAGACCCTAAAAAAGGGAATGCGGCAGGTTTTACAATGGTTTGGGGGTATTGGGTGGCAAGCTGGATCAGCAACGTGGCCATCATTACAAGCCTTGCAGGCTATATGACGACTTTCCTGCCGATCTTAACTGACGGACGCGAGCTGGTTGAACTCGGCGGACACTCTGTCACACTTGGCCAGACCTTGACATTTATCGTGTGTACGATTTTGTTATGGGGGACGCATTTCATCTTAGTCTCCAGCATAAATGGAGCAGGCAAGCTGAACTTTTTAGCGACTTTTTCCAAAGTGCTTGGGTTTGTCCTGTTTATTGTTGCAGGTTTATTCGTTTTTCAAACGGCATTATTCGAATCATTTTATTTTCCGATCGAATCAGAAGGCAAAAGCATAGGGCTGGGCGGACAGGTTCACAATGCGGCGATTTCAACGCTGTGGGCGTTTGTCGGCATCGAGTCTGCGGTGATTTTATCAGGGCGCGCATCATCCCAGCGCGATGTGAAACGCGCGACGATTACCGGACTGTTAATTGCGCTCGGTATTTATATGATCATCACTTTAATTACGATGGGCGTCATCCCGCACGATCAGCTCCAGGCATCAGATAAACCGTTCGTTGATGTGCTGCACGTGATCATCGGCAGCTTTGGCAGCGTGATGATGGCGGTCTTGGCAATCGTTTCTTTGTTCGGATCGATGCTCGGCTGGATTTTAATCGGCGCAGAGGTTCCGTATCAGGCGGCAAAGGCCGGTGATTTTCCTGTTTTCTTTGCGAAAACGAACAAAAAGGGAAGCCCAGTCAATTCATTGATCGTCACAAACGTGATGTCGCAGATCTTTATTTTCTCAACGATTTCGGGAACGATCAGCGAGGCCTTTACGTTTTTAACAACGTCGGCGACGCTCGCTTACCTTGTGCCTTATCTCGTAGCGGCTGTTTTCAGCTTGAAGCTCATCCTCAAAGGGGAGACATACGGCGAGCTGAAAGGGTCAAGAACAGGGGACGGCATTATCGCCTTGGCCGCTCTGGCGTACTCTTTATGGGTCATCGTTTCAGGCACGTCTGACTTGACCACCTTTATCTTGGGAATCGGGCTGTTTTTCGTCTTAGGTCTATCATGAAAATGATAATCGTTATCGGTTAAAAAGATCGAAAGGAATGGCATCGAGTGAGCTCTTACAAAAACATACATCATATCAACAGCGCGGATGGCCCTGATGAAGAACAGAGACCGATCAGCCGTCCGCTCGGAGCTGTTTTTGTCCTGACCGGCGGAATCATGCTGCTGCTTTTTGGCGCCGCATTATCGATTGCGCTCGGTGCGGCTGATATAAAGCTTGGAACGGTATGGGACGCTATTTTTCATTTTGATGCGAAAAATACGGCCCATCAAATTATTCAGGAACTAAGACTGCCAAGAACGGTAAGTGCGGCTCTTGTGGGCGCCTGCCTGGCGGTTTCCGGTGCGGTGATGCAGGGGATGACGAGAAATCCTCTCGCATCGCCGGAAATTATGAGCGTCACGCACGGGTCAGCTTTCGCAATTGCTGTCGCGTTTGCTTTTTTTCCAGGAACCACATCGGTCGGGCTGATGATCTGGTCATTTGCCGGTGCAGGTCTTGGAGCGGGGCTCGTTTTTGCGATCGGAATGTTTTCAAAAGGCGGTCTTACGCCTGTAAAGCTGGCTTTGGCTGGTACGGCTGTCGGCACGTTCCTGAGCGCTCTTTCTACGGGCATCGCGATCCATTTTGATGTGGCGCGCGACGTCAGTTTTTGGTATGCCGGAGGTGTCGCCGGTACGAAATGGCTCAGCATTCAGTTGTTGATTCCGGCGGCAGCGCTCGGTTTGGCTGTCGTTTTTGTCATCGCACGCTCCATTACGGTTCTGAGTCTGGGAGAGGAGCTGGCGAAAGGGCTCGGTCAATATACGAAGACGGTTAAAGCGATCGGCATCGTGTCGGTTGTTCTGCTGACGGGTGCTGCTGTATCCGTTGCCGGGGCGATCGGTTTTATCGGATTGATCATTCCGCATATTACCCGCTTTCTGGTCGGGGTTGATTATCGCTGGATCATTCCATGCTCAGCGGTGCTTGGCGCAGTTCTTCTGATCTATGCGGATATTGCGGCAAGGCTGGTCAACCCGCCGTTTGAAACACCTGTCGGAGCAGTAACGGCGCTTGTCGGCGTACCATTCTTTCTCTATCTGGCCCGCAGGGAAAGGAGTGGACTGTAATGCTCAGGAAAAACAACAGACGGGCGGCTGCGGTGATGCTCGTCATGGCCGTGCTGACGGTCGCCGTGTTTTTATTAAGCATGAACATGGGAGAAATCCGCATCGCACCGCTTGATACATTGAAAACACTGTTCGGCTTCGGAACGCCGCAGGATGAACTTGTATTATTTGAATTCCGTTTGCCGCGCATGGTCCTCGCCATGCTGATCGGTGCGGGGGTTGCTGTCTCCGGAGCCGTCTGGCAGGGGATATCCCGGAATGATCTGGCCGATCCGGGGATATTGGGCATCAATACGGGAGCAGGTTTTGCCGTTGTGCTGTTCATCTTCTATTTTCAGGGAGACGTTGGCAACCTGCAAAAAGGATTCGTTTTTTCCCTGCCGATTTTCGCGTTTTTGGGAGCCTGTTTTGCAGTCGTTTCCATCTATTTGCTGGCGTGGAAAAAAGGCTTGAATCCCATTCGCCTCGTTCTGGTCGGCATCGGAGTGAATGCGGCGTTTTCGGCGGCCATCTTAATGCTGCAGCTTAAAATGGACCCGAATGACTTTATGCAGGCGGCTGTTTGGCTGTCAGGAAATATATGGAGTTCAAACTGGAGCTTTGTCTCGGCCGTGCTGCCATGGATCGTCGTGCTGATTCCTTTTATCCTCTATAAAGCGCGCTATTTAAACGTGCTGAATCTCGGTGATCAGCTCGCAACAGGGCTCGGAACGGCAGTTGAAAAGGAGCGGCGCACACTGCTTCTGTCAGCAGCCGCGCTGAGCGGCGCGTGTGTAGCGGCTGGAGGAAATATTACGTTTCTCGGTCTCGTGGCTCCGCATATTGCCAGAAGACTTGTCGGGCCAAAGCATCAGCTTTTAATCCCGGCTTCCGCGTTGACCGGAGCATTGCTCTTTTTACTGGCGGACTTAATCGGAAGAATGATACTGGCGCCTTCGGAAATTCCCGTAGGGCTTGTCATTGCCGCTTTAGGCGCGCCGTACTTTATCTATTTGCTCATGAAAACAAATTGAAGAAGGGAAGGGTGCAAGGTGTCTCTTTCAACAAACAACCTGGGGATCGGCTACGGCGAACAGATGATTGTCGAAAACCTAAACCTCCACATACCAAAAGGAAAAGTGACGACCATGATCGGTCCGAACGGGTGCGGCAAATCAACGATATTAAAAACGATGGCGCGCATACAGCGTTCGAGAAAGGGCGCCGTTTATTTAAACGGCAAAGCGATCCACCAAATGTCGACGAAGGATATAGCCAAACAGATGGCGATTCTTCCGCAGACGCCTGAGGCGCCAGGCGGTCTGACCGTATATGAGCTCGTTTCTTACGGCCGTTTTCCTCATCAAAAGGGAATGGGCAGGCTCTCGGCCGATGACCGCCGCATGGTTGAATGGTCTCTCGAAGTGACAGGAATGATGCCTTTTTATGACCGGCCGATCGAAGCCCTTTCTGGGGGACAGCGCCAACGCGTCTGGATTGCGATGGCTCTTGCCCAGGAAACGGAGCTCTTGCTGCTTGACGAACCGACAACCTATTTGGACTTGGCGCACCAGCTTGAAATTCTGCAACTGCTGGAAAAGCTCAACAAAGAAGAAGGCCGAACGATTTTGATGGTTATTCACGACCTCAACCATGCCGCCCGCTTTGCCCATCATATGGTGGCGCTGAACCGCGGTGCGATTGTCAAAGAGGGCGCTCCTCATGAAGTCATGACATCAGAAGTATTAAAAAAGGTGTTTCAGATTGATGCTGAAATTATTTTAGACCCGCGCACGGGAAAGCCGGTGTGTCTGACTTACGATCTATTGAAAAAAGAAGAGGATCAGAGGCTGGCAACCGGATGACAGACATCGGACAGATGTCTGTTTTTTTATTCCATGATTTCGTAAAGTAAAAAATCATTTCTAAAAAAGTTTATTTTTACTTTAAAATCAGAAAACGGGTGCCGATAAAGATATAATAGATGGTAAGATGAGGATATCAAAACATGATATAGACAGAAAGGAAAGAAGGATTTTGGAAAATGCGACAATTTTGATTGTGGATGACGAAGACGCCATTGTTCAAATGGTCAAGCGCGTCCTCACGAAGGAAGGATTTTCAGAAGTTCTGACCGCGAGCAGCGCAGAAGAAGCGCTCGACATCGTGAAAAAGGACACCGTACACTTAATACTTCTCGATGTCATGATGCCGGGACAGACAGGATTTGATGTATCCCCTGAAATCAGGCGGCACACCAACGCCCCGATCTTCTTTTTAACGGCGAAGACATCTGACCTCGACAAACTGTCAGGTTTTGCCTACGGGGCCGATGATTATATTACAAAACCTTTTAATCCTCTGGAATTAATCGCCAGGATTAAAGCGCATTTAAAAAGAACGTATATACATAAGGAAGTCGCAGCTGCTTCGATATCTTCAGCCTACGAATATGAACGCTTTACATTTCACCCCGACTTTGCGGAGCTGATCGTGGACGGAGAAACGGTCAGCTGCTCGGCGCAGCTGCTCCAGCTTCTCCAATATTTTTGCGATCATCCGAACAGGGTGCTTTCCAAGGACCAAATTTATGAAAAAGTGTGGGGCGTTCCATCCTACGGAGACAGCAACACCGTCATGGTACATATCAGAAAGCTAAGGGAGAAAATCGAAAAAGACCCGAGCAGTCCCGAATATATCGTCACGATTCGCGGTCTTGGATATAAGTTCGTTCCCAATCCTGGAAGAAAAGAGAGCGAAGGATGAAGCTCAGGGGTAAGCTCGTTCTCCATTTTGTCAGCCAGATTTTCCTGATTCTCGGTCTTGTCCTCGCCACTCTGCTGCTATCCTTCATCTTTTTCGCTCTCCGGTTAAGCGAGAGCGAAGCGGATACAGGCTTGGCAAAAGCCACATCAGACACGTTTGAAAGCTGGGTCAGCGTAGACGACAATAACAATTGGCAGATTGAAGATATCTTGAAATCGGCTATCGACAAACAGGGAGGATGGCTTCAAATATTAGACGGCAAAGAGAAAACCGTTTATTCCTACCGTCTTCCTTCGGAAATTCAGAGGCAGTACCACAGGGAAGACCTGGTATCAGTTTTTGACAAAAAAAGAATCAAAAAATATCAAGTCAACTTCTGGTCTGCCAATTTCAATGATGAAGACTACGTGATTTTATTCGGCTGGGAATCGAAAAGCGATACGATCCTGTCCTATTTGGATAAAGAAGAAAAGGATATGGCGGACCTTTCTTCCTATAAAAAAAGCACGCTTGATTTCATTAAGAAAAACAAAGGGTCCGTCTATCTGTTCAGCGAAAAAGGGAAAATGTTGGACTCGATCTACCAGGATATAGACTACAGCCAGGGAATCAATGAGCTGGAGCTTTTAAAATACGGATCAAAGCCATGGAACTACGAGCACGAGTTTTCATACAGGCGCTTAAGTGCGACAGAATGGCTGATCGCCGCTACGCCGAACCCGATTTTTAATCCGGATCATGAGTTCAACAGGACGATGATCGGACTCGCTTTAAAAATCGTGCTGCTCGTGATCGGCGTTCTGATCGTATTGATGTCTTCCATGACCATTTGGTATTCTTTCAGATTTGGCATGCCGATCATCCATACGATTAAATGGATCGTCAACCTTTCAAAAGGGCGATTTGAAGAACCGAGAAACCGGAAAGGCCGCCCGCAAAGCCGGAACAAAAAAGGAAAGCGAAAACAGCCGTATCGACTGTTCACAGAAGTGTTTGAATCGATGGAGCAGCTGACGGAAACGCTGAAAAAAGACGAGCAAAACCGCAAGAAAATCCAAACGACCCGGGAGGAATGGATCGCAGGGCTCTCCCATGATTTAAAAACGCCGCTTAGCACGATTTACGGCTACAGTATGATGCTGGAGTCTCCAAACTATGAGTGGTCAAAAGAAGAAATCCGCGAAATCGGCCAGGCGATGAAAGAAAAGTCGGACTACATGTCACAGCTAATCGAAGACTTGAACTTAACGTACAGGCTGAAAAATGACGCCTTGCCGATTAAACGCCAGACAGTGAGGCTTGTGCCATTTTTAAGGAGCTTCGTTGAAGAGTTTAAGCGCCATTCGTTTTCGGAAGGGTACAACGTGTCTTTTGAATACAAAGAAGAAGATACCGAGTTTGCGATAGACAGAGGCTGGTTCAGAAGAGTCTTGGAAAACCTCCTCGCCAACGCCGTCAAGCATAACAAAAAAGGCACTGACATCAAGGTGATCCTTGAAGAATCCAAGCAATATATTATTCTTAAAATTCAAGACAACGGAAGAGGCATGGACTCTGAAACCGTCTCAAATTTATTTAACCGCTACTACAGGGGAACGCATACAAAAGATGCGACAGAAGGAAGCGGTCTCGGCCTTGCCATTTCTTTGGAACTTGTCCATCTGCACGACGGCTGCATCGCAGTTGACAGCCGGACAGGCCGCGGGACGGAAATTACGATGGAATTTAAGAAAAACCCTAAAGCCGCCAAATAAGCGGTAAGAAAAAGAAGAAGCCGAAGGCAGTTGCCTTTAGGCTTCTTTTATGTTGAGAAAATAATGGAAAAGAAGGCGCGGTTAGTATAAAATAAGATTAAATGTTAACGTTCACATTATATTGCAAACAAAAATGTTAACGTTCACATTTATAAAAAAAGAAAGGTGGAGATTCTGTGAAGCCGTTTTTGAATGACGATTTTCTTTTAACGAATGAAACGTCGAAAGTGTTGTACCACCATTATGCAAAAGGGATGCCGATCATCGACTACCACTGCCACTTGAGTCCGAAGGAGATTTACGAAAACAAAACGTTTAAAAACCTGACCGAAGCATGGTTGTACGGCGATCATTACAAATGGAGAGCAATGCGGGCCAATGGAATATCCGAAGAGTTTATTACAGGAGATGCGTCAGATGAAGAGAAATTCAGCGCCTGGGCAAGAACGGTTCCGATGACGATTGGAAACCCGCTCTATCATTGGACCCATTTGGAGCTGAGTAGGTTTTTCGGCATCGATGAACGGCTTGATGAAAAGAGCGCGCCGCATATTTGGGAACGGGTTAACGAACAGCTGGCCGGAGAAGGATTCGGCGCCAGAGACTTAATCGAAAAATCAAACGTTGAAACGGTTGTCACGACAGATGACCCGGCAGACAGTCTTGAATATCATGTAAAGTTGAAAGATGAAGGCTTTAATGTAAGCGTTTTACCCGGATTTAGGCCAGACAAGGCGCTGGAAATCAATCAAGAAGGCTTTGCCTCCTGGGTGAGCAAGCTTGAAACAGCAAGCGGCATGAAGATAGCAAATTATGACGATTTTTTGAAAGCGCTTAAAAACAGAATTGACTTTTTCCATGAAGCAGGCGGACGGATATCGGATCATGCCATTAATCAAATGATGTACACGGAAACAGATGAAAGCGAAGTGCACCCGATTTTTGCAAAGGTGATGAACGGGGAAAGCGCCTCGCCTGAGGAAGAGTGCAAATTCAAATCCTTTACCCTGAACTTTTTGGGAACATGCTATGCAGAGAAGGGCTGGGCGATGCAGCTCCACATTAACGCCCTCCGCAACAACAGCAGCAAAATGTACCGGAAGCTCGGGCCTGATACGGGATATGATGCGATTAATGATCAGGACATCGCAAAGCCTTTGTGCAGCTTCCTCGATTCTCTTGACCGAAAAGATGCGCTGCCAAAAACGATCTTGTATTCTTTAAATCCGCGAGACAATGTCGTGATTTCAAGCCTTTGCGGAAGCTTCCAGGACGGCCGGATACCGGGGAAAATCCAGCACGGTACCGCCTGGTGGTTCAACGATACGAAAGACGGCATGCTCGAACAGATGAAATCGCTCGCCAACATCGGACTATTGAGCCGTTTTATCGGTATGCTGACTGATTCGCGCAGCTTTCTTTCCTACACAAGACACGAATATTTCAGGCGCCTGCTCTGCGATGTCATCGGCACATGGGTTGAAAACGGCGAAGCACCGGATGATATCGAGCTGCTGGGCCGGATCGTCAAAGGGATCTGCTACGAAAATGCAAAACACTATTTCCAGTTTGAAGTGAAAGATCGTTTGAAAGCTTAGAATCACAAAATGGCTAGCAGAGGAGCTGCTTTTTCATGGAAATATCGACGAACAAACAAACCGAAACAGTCGCCGTCACTCAAGAGAAATTAAGTTTAAAAGAAAAGGTTTCTTACGGTTTTGGAGATTTTGGGAACGGATTTATGTTTGACCTTGGACAGCTCTATCTTCTGAAGTTTTTTACGGATGTTGCCGGCATTCCGGCGGCGGCAGCCGGAGGCATTTTTCTTGTGAGCAAACTTTTTGCCGCTTTTGTCGATCCGATTGTGGGAACATCGATCGACTACAGGAAGAATATCGGCCCGAAAGGTAAATTCAGGCCGTATCTGCTATACGGAAGCTTTGTGCTCGCGATTTTGACGATATTGACCTTCATCTCGCCGAATCTGTCACCGACGGGCAAACTCATATACGCTTATGCGTCATACATGCTTTGGGGTCTCGGCTATTCCTTTGTCAACATCCCTTACGGCTCGCTCGGGGCGGCCATGACGCAAAACTCGGTGGAACGAACTTCACTTGCTTCCTTTCGACAGGCCGGCTCACTGGGCGCCCTGTTTGTGACGAGCATCGTTGTCATCCCGATGATTGTCAGGTTTGACAACCCTGCGGTTGCTTATCCGGTCGTCATGGGACTGATGTCTTTTCTAGGTGTGTTGTTTTTCTACATTTGCTACAGGAACTGTCAGGAACGGATTGTCGTAAAAGATGAGAAGTACAAACAGGAAAAAGTGACATTCAAAGCGATATCAAAGACGTTTTTTACGAACAAACCGCTCCTTACGCTTATATTCATGACAATTTTCACGATTTCAGCCTATAACCTTAAATCCGCGATGCTGATTTACTTCGCGCAGTATAACCTCGGCAACGCCGAACTGATGGCTTACATGAATTTTATCATCATCGGCTCATCCTTTATCGGCGTCATCATGCTGCCGAAGCTCGTGAAGCTGTTCGGGAAAAAGCATACCGCCATTTTGGGGCTCGCGGTTTCCGTCTGTGCTGATCTGATTAATTTTTTCGTGCCGGGCAATGTCTTTGTTTTTACGATTCTCGCAAGCATCGCCTTTATCGGCATCAGCATTCCGAACGGAATCACCTGGGCATTCGTATCAGATGCGATCGATTACGGCGAGTGGAGAACAGGGGAACGGAAAGAAGGAACGGTATATTCGCTGTTTAACTTCTCGAGAAAGCTGGCTCAGTCGCTCTCCGGCTTCCTGTCAGGGATCGGTCTCAGCATCATCGGCTATGTGCCGAATGCGGCCCAAAAAGCGGGGACGCTGCTCGGCATTAAAGCGATTCTCCTTTTGTATCCGGCAGCGGCGCTGACGGCGGCCATTCTCGTTCTCGGCTATCTGTACCGTTTGACAGACCAGAAGCACGCCGAAATGATCGCGGAAATCGAAGCGAGATCATAGCGGAATTTCACTTTCTAAAAAGCGCTTTTGATATGGTAAACTGATGGTAACAACAGCAGGAAAAGGCGGGTAAAAAAACAATGTCAGTAACGATTAAAGATATCGCCAGGCTGGCGAATGTATCGCACACCACAGTATCCAGAGCGCTGAACAACAGTCCGCTAATAAAAGAGAACACGAAAAAGAAAATACTCGACATCGCAGCCGAAATGAATTATAAACCGAATTTTAATGCGAAAAGCCTTGTCACGCAAAAGTCTTTTACGATCGGCCTGTTTTTAACAAGCCTGACAGACGGGACGTCTTCCAGTTTCTTTGCAGACATCCTGCGCGGCGTCAACAAGGTGATCGATGAAAACTATAATATGGTTGTCAGAGGGATCGACGATTATCATGATTTGTCATCCATTCACCGCAACCGCTATGACGGCATGATTTTAATCAGCCAAAGCGAACAGGATCAGGCTTTTATTGAGCATGTCCTCAAACAGAATATTCCGGTCGTCGTGCTGAACAGAAAAATCGAAGGGCACTCCGTCGTCAATATTTTGGCGAATGAACACGAGGGCGCTTTCCTCGCTGCTTCATACTTGATTAAAAACGGCCACAGACGGATCGCCATGGTGCAGGGGAAAGAAGGTTTTAAATCCTCTCAAGAAAGGAAAGGAGGATTTCTTCGCGCGCTTCGCGACTCTAACCTTGACATGCCCGGCGAATACCTCGTTCAAGGCGATTATACGATGCAAAGCGGTTTTCGCGCGGCTGAAACGCTGCTAAAGCTGAAGAACCCTCCGACAGCCCTGTTTTGCGCCAATGATGATATGGCGATCGGCGCGATGAACGCCCTTTATGCAAACGGGAAACGCTGTCCTGACGATATGTCGATTATCGGCTTTGACGATAGCGGATTTTCGGCGTATACGACACCGTCATTGACGACGGTAAAAAAGCCGACGGAAAAAATCAGCATGCTTGGTGCGGACAGCCTGTTGTCACTGATCGAAAACCCGCAGGCAGAAGGCAGGCAGACGCTGATCAGCACGGAGCTGATCATTCGCAATTCAGTTAAACATCTATAGCATCATTTTTGATGCGCTGCAAAATGTGAACGTGTGCAAAAATGAGGAGGGATTGAAATGGAGAGGCTGTCCAAACGGATAAGGTCTAAGCCGAGCCGCCCCGAAAGGATTTTGCAAATCGGGGAAGGAAACTTTATGAGGGGGTTTATTGACTGGCAGATTCATAGATTGAATGAAGAAACCGATTTTAACGGCAGCGCCGTCGTTGTGCCTCCGCGCCGCGGTTCTGTAACGGCCTTTCAAGAACAGGATGGACTTTACACGCTTTATCTTGAAGGTTTCCGGGAAGGGCGGGAGGTTCGCGATTCTGCTGTCATTACATCAATCAGCAGAGTCGTCAGCAGCTATGAGCACTATAATGAATTTATAGAGCTGGCCGATCTGCCGGATTTGCGGTTTGTATTTTCAAATACGACAGAGGCCGGCATCATTTATATCGAGGAAGACCGGCTGTCCGATCGTCCGCAGAAAAGCTATCCAGGGAAGCTGACTGCACTGTTATACAGACGATACCTGACTTTTCAGGGAAGCAGGGAAAAAGGGCTGGTGATCCTCCCGTGTGAGCTGCTTGAAGATAACGGGAAAAAACTGAAAGACATTGTGCTGCGCTATACAAACGCGTGGGCGCTTGAACAAGGGTTCATCGATTGGCTTGAAGAGGCAAACGTGTTTTGCAATACGCTTGTGGACAGGATCGTACCGGGCTTCCCGAAAGAAAACGCACACCGGCTTGAAGAGGCGGCCGGCTATCATGATTCCTTGATGGTGACGGCGGAGCCGTATCATTTGTTCGTGATTGAAGGGCCGAAATGGCTGCGAGACGAGCTCCCGCTTCATGAGGCGGGCCTGAATGTCGAGTTTGTCAAAGATGTGACGCCGTACAGGGTGAGAAAAGTGAGAATCTTAAACGGCGCCCATACCGCGATGACGCCGGTCGCTTATTTAGCAGGTCTTGAGACGGTTCGTGAAGCAGCTGAAGACGAGCTTATCGGATCATTTGTGAAAGAGCTGATCCAGCGGGAGGTACTCGAGACGATCGATATGCCCGGCAGTGAGCTTGACGCCTATGTGGAAGAGATTCTCGACCGCTTTAAAAACCCGTTTATCCGTCACAAGCTTATCGATATTTCCTTAAATTCCTTTGCAAAATTCAAAGTCAGAAATTTGCCCGTCTTAATGGAATATGCGGAACGAACAGGCAAACTTCCGGCTCGAACCGTATTTGCTTTAAGCGCTTTAATTTATTTTTATCAAGGAAGACGGGAAGATGAGGCCATACCGCTGTCTGACGACGATGAGGTGCTGGCTTTCCTCAAACGGCTCTGGACAGAAGAGACAGACGTTTCGAACATCGCATTCCATGTTCTCGGGTTTGAAAAAGTGTGGGGGCAAAACCTGAACGACATGCCCGGATTGACGGACAAGACGGCTGAATATTTAAGGGACATGAAACAAACGGGAATGTGGAAGGCACTGAAAAAAATGATGAACAGCCAAATGGCTGAGCTGGGGGACATGTGATGAAAGACTGCTTGATGATCAATCCTCAAGATAATGTCGGCATTGCGTTAAGAGAATTGCAGACCGGTGAAACGATCTCTGTCGGAGAACGGATCATCGTGATCAAGGAACCGATTTTGAAAGGCCATAAGTTTGCTTTAAAAGACATCGTTGAAAATGAAGACGTCATCAAATACGGCTTTCCGATCGGGCACGCCACTGAAATGATTCAGACGGGAGAGTGGGTGCACACGAAAAATGTGAAAACGAATTTGGGCGGTGTCGAAGAGTACAGCTACAAGCCGAAGTTTACGGAAAACCGCTATCAAAAAGAACCGCTCACATTTAAAGGCTTTAAACGAAAAAACGGAAAAACGGGGATTAGAAACGAGCTATGGATCGTGCCGACCGTCGGCTGTGTAAATGGCATTGCAGAGCTGATCATCAAAGAATTTAAGGCTGAGGTCGGCTCCATCGCCCCTTTTGAAAGCGTTCACGTATTAAAGCATCAGTACGGCTGTTCACAGCTTGGCGACGATCATATCAACACGAGAACGATTTTGGCGAATGCCGTCAAACACCCGAATGCAGGCGGTGTCCTTGTGCTGGGACTCGGCTGTGAAAACAACAGCATTCACGAATTCCGCGAAGCGCTCGGCGATTACGATCACAGCCGGGTCAAGTTTCTGCTTTCCCAAGAGGTATCAGACGAAGTCACGGAAGGCGTCAAACTGTTGAAAGAAATTTATGAGCATGCAAAAGGTGACCGGCGGGAAGATGTTCCGCTTTCTGAACTGACAATCGGTTTGAAGTGTGGCGGATCTGATGGATTTTCCGGCATTACCGCGAATCCGCTGCTCGGCCGGCTCTCCGATTTTCTGATCGCCCAAGGGGGAACGGCGGTTTTGACAGAAGTGCCTGAAATGTTTGGGGCGGAAACGCTTTTGATGGAACGAGCTGAAAATGAGGAAGTGTTTCATAAAATCGTCCGCTTAATCAACGATTTTAAACAATACTTTATCGATCACAAGCAGCCCGTCTATGAAAACCCGTCTCCGGGCAACAAAGCGGGCGGCATTACGACATTGGAGGATAAATCGCTCGGCTGTACACAAAAAGCCGGCACCTCAAAGGTGACGGATGTCCTTGAATACGGGGATGTTTTGAAAAAGAAAGGGCTGAACCTGCTGAGTGCTCCGGGAAATGACCTTGTTGCTTCATCCGCACTGGCTGCTGCAGGGTGTCAAATCGTTCTATTTACGACAGGTCGGGGCACACCTTTTGGCACCTTTGTGCCGACGATGAAAATTTCGACAAATACAGCGATTTATGAGGCGAAGCGCCATTGGATCGATTTTAATGCGGGAAGGGTGCTCGAAGACCGATCAGAAGATGACGTTTTGAAGGAGCTGACAGCATATTTGATCGAAGTCGCGGGCGGCAGGCAGCTGAACAATGAGATAAACGATTTCAGGGAGCTTGCGATATTTAAAACAGGCGTCACATTGTAAAGGGGGAGGTAACGTGAGTCTGCAGAAAATAAAAGACGAGATTCTAAAGAAGCTGAAGGTTCCGGTATTTCCTAATCGCTCATTTGATGTTACAGCGTTTGGGGCTGACGAAAGTGGAAAAAACGATTCGACGGAAGCGATACAGAAGGCGATTGATCAAGCCCACCAAGCCGGCGGTGGAAGAGTAGCGGTTCGTGAAGGCGTGTTTATTTCCGGTGCGCTCAGACTGAAAAGCAATGTGGAGCTTCATATTGCACAAGGAGCGGTGATCAAATTCAGTCAGAACCCTGAAGATTATCTCCCCGTTGTGCTGACGAGGTTTGAAGGAGTCGAGCTCTATAATTATTCACCGCTCATCTACGCTTATGAAGCTGAAAATATTGCGATAACCGGAAAGGGCACGCTTGACGGCCAAGGAGATGACGACCATTGGTGGCCGTGGAAAAGGGGAACGAACGGCCAGCCTTCACAGGAAAAAGACCGGAATGCTTTGTTTGAAATGGCTGAGCGCGGTGTCCCAGTCACTGAGCGGCAGTTTGGAAAAGGGCATTATTTGCGGCCGAATTTCATTCAGCCGTATCGCTGCAAACATATATTGATTCAAGGTGTCACCGTGCTGAATTCGCCGATGTGGCAAGTTCATCCTGTGCTTTGCGAGAATGTGACAGTGGACGGCATCAAGGTCATCGGACACGGCCCGAATACCGACGGAGTCAACCCGGAATCGTGTAAAAACGTGGTGATCAAGGGCTGCCATTTTGATAATGGAGACGACTGCATCGCCGTCAAATCGGGAAGAAATGCCGATGGCCGAAGGATCAACATTCCGTCAGAAAACATCGTCATTGAACATAACGAAATGAAAGACGGGCACGGAGGGGTCACGATCGGAAGCGAAATTTCCGGCGGCGTGAAGAACGTCATCGCAGAGGGCAACCTTATGGACAGCCCGAACTTGGACCGAGCCCTCCGCATTAAAACAAATTCAGTGCGCGGCGGCGTTCTTGAAAACATCTACTTTCACAAAAATACGGTCAAAAGCTTGAAGCGTGAAGTGATCGCCATCGATATGGAATACGAAGAAGGAGATGCCGGAGATTTCAAGCCAGTCGTCCGCACCGTTGATGTTAAGCAGCTGAAAAGCAAGGGCGGACAATATGGGATCAGGGTGCTGGCATACGACCATTCTCCGGTCACCGGACTGAAAGTGGCTGATTCCGAGATCGACGGCGTCGATGTTCCGATGGAACTGAAACATGTGAAAGACCCTGTTTTTTCGAATCTGTATATTAACGGAAAACGCTATGACTCACACGAATCATAAACAAAAATCCTCTGCCGATCGGCAGAGGGTTTTGTTAAATGGAGCGGATAATTCCGCCTTCCACTCTTTGAGCGGAACCGTTGATGGCCGCAGCTTTTTCGGAAGCGAGATAGACGATCGTACTCGCCACTTCTTCCGGTTTTGCATAGCGCTGAATCAAAGAAGTCGGCTCATTCACTTTGAAATAATCTTTGACAAAAGTGTCTAAATCGGTTTTCTCCTGAGCTGCGGCTCCCTCCATATAATTGGCGACGCCTTCCGTCCAGGTAGGTCCCGGAAGGACGGAGTTGACCGTCACATTTGTCCCTCTCGTCATTTCGGCCAAACCTCTTGATAAACTGATCAGAGCGGTTTTTGTCATCGAATAAGGGATCATGTGGGGAAGCGGTTTGATGCCGGCTTCGCTTGCCAAATTGAGAATCCTCCCCTTATTCCGCTTCAGCATGGCTGGCAAAAACGCGCGGCAAAGCCTAACAGCGCTTAGAACGTTTACTTCAAAATAGTTGAGCCACTCTTCGTCTGTCACCTCTGTAAAATCCTTCACTTCAAAGAAGCCCATATTATTGACGAGGACATCAAGCTCCCCGATTTCAGCGGTTTTTTCGACCAGTGCCCTGCTTTCTTCAGGATCGGATAAATCAGCGGCAATTCCGTGAACATTTCCGTGCCGGGAAAGCTCATCAACGACCGACTGGACCTTTTCTTCTGTCCGTCCGTTTACGATGACCTCGGCGCCTTCCGCCAAAAAGGCTTCCGCCGTTGCTTTTCCAATACCAGCAGTAGAACCCGTTACGAGCACGAGTTTGTTTTTCAGCTTTAAATCCATATGCCATCAATCCTTGTTTCAGAGTTAAGATGAAAAAAACATCTAATAAACAGTATATCGCAGCTGGATACCGCGGTCGAAAATCGTGCTTGGCGCTTTATTGTTCCCTGCCTTTTAAAACTTTATGAATATCTTCCATCGGACGGAGCCAATTCCTTTTCATCACTTCAGCCGCCAATTTCGAATCGTTTTTTTCAAAAGCGGCGATGATTTCCCAATGCTCGGCGGCGGACTGCATTTTCGGAGCAGCCGGCCGATTGAAAAACACATACTTCATCCGTCTGACATGAAGCTGCAGCACGGCGGAAAATTGAAGAACATACGGGTTTTTAGCCGCTTCTGTAATCAAATGGTGGAACTGTTCGTCGAGTTCAGCAGCATCGTGATTCCGCTCCTCCTTAAACGCGGCTTCGTATTGAGCCGCGAGTTTTTTCAGCTCGGCAATCTCTTCTTCGGTCAAAAGCGGCGCGGCCAGTTCCGCCGCCAGAGCCTGAAGGTGTGCGAGCGGGGGATAGACGGCCAGCGCATCATCGGGATGAATGAGCGTGATCTTTGTTTCTTTTCCTGGCTTCATTTCTACAAAGCCCTGCGATTCCAAGAGCTGAAGCGCTTCTCTGACCGGTGTGCGGCTGACGCCGAGCGCTTCGGCCAGATCGACGTCCGTGACTTTTTCGCCGGGTTCAAGGGTTCCGTCAACAATCCAGCGCTGCAATTGGTGAAACGCTTTTTCCTTTGCTGAAAGTCTGACCTGAGGCGTATAGTTTTTCGGTATCGGCATAAAACCACCCTTTCTCTATATGCAATATATCGTAAATGATTTAGAAAAAACAACGTTTTCGGTTGAAAATCTCCTTTTCAGAATCTCATATACAGACCTGTGTCGATTATAGTATAATAATTCCGAAATTAGGATACGAATGAGTCAGAAAGGTGCTGCCGATCAGCAGCTTAAGAGGGGAAGCCGGCGAGAGCTCCGCGAGCAGTTCGGACAGGCCGGGAGCGATGAACCAAAAGCCGGAATAACCGCCTGGATGATGACCGCGTAATCTGCAAGGACAGATGCGGTATAAACGATGTGCACTTTTTTGTACGTTCTTGGTTTGCTGCATCTTTACTGAGTAGAGATGTTTTTATTTTATCCCGAGGAGGAAGCAGGATGAAGAAGTTAGGGCTTTTATTGCTGTCACTGCTGTTGGCCGCCGGCGTCCTTAGCGGCTGCGGTCAAGCGCAAAAACCGGCAGACCAGCAAAAACAGGAGAAGGCGGCTGAAGCGTTTCCGGTCACCATAAAAGATGCCTCAGGGCAAGAGGTCAAAATTGAAAAAGAACCGAAGAAAATCGTCTCTCTGATGCCGAGCAATACCGAAATTACATATGCCCTCGGCCTGGGAAAAAAAGTCGTCGGCGTGACGGATTTTGATACATATCCAAAAGAAGTGAAAAACGTTGAAAAAATCGGGGGCATGGAATTTAACACGGAAAAAATCATTTCGTTAAACCCCGATTTGGTTCTGGCCCACGCTTCCGGCATGCAGAGTGCCGAAGAAGGGCTGAAGCAGCTAAAAGGTGCAGGAATTACGGTGGTGACTGTAAATGATGCGGCCTCTTTTGAAGAGGCGTACCGGTCGATCGAAATGATCGGAAAGGCTGCCGGCGCAGAGGATCAAGCAGCGAGCCTGGTCAAGAGCATGAAATCTGACCTGGCTGACATAAAAGAAAAAGCTGCAGGCATATCTAAAGCCGGTCAAAAGAAAGTGTTTGTTGAAGTGTCTCCGGCTCCGGACATTTATACGACCGGAAAAGGCACCTTTATGGATGAAATGCTTGAAGCGATCCATGCGGAAAATGCCGCTTCCGCGCAGAAAGGCTGGGCCAAGATAACGGAAGAAGCGATCGTCAAGCTAAATCCCGATGCGATCGTGACGACAAACGGTGAATCCGCTGTCAGCGAAATTAAAAAACGAAGCGGCTGGAGCGGTATAAAAGCCGTCAAGAATAACGAAGTATACGACGTGGACCCTGACCTCGTGACCCGTCCGGGGCCGCGATTGATCAAAGGGGTCGAAGAGCTTGCTGAACATATTTACCCTGACGTTTTTAAGAAATAACCGCATCGCGGCATATGCCTTCAGCCTGATGTTTTTGTCGGCAGCTGTTCTTATGGGAATCTCTATCGGATCTTTGGAGATTCCCATTCCTTCTATTATCAAGGTTTTTTTGGACGAATGGTTTGGTATTCAAGGGTTAAATCCCGATCCGACGGAGGCGAACATCATCATGAAAATCAGGCTGCCGAGAGTGGTATTGGCCGCTCTTGTCGGCGCGGGTCTGGCTGCAGCGGGGGCCGGGTTTCAAGGGCTTTTGAAAAACCCGCTCGCAGATCCGTATACGCTCGGCATTTCGTCAGGCGCAGCCGTCGGTGCAGTGGTCACGTTGTTTTTTGGGATTCAGCTGCCGGTGATCGGAAGTTTTACATTGCCGTTTTTAAGCGTTGCCGCGGCTGTTGTCGTGATTTTTTTGGTTTTGTTCTTTGCGCGGCTCGTACACCCTTCGTTGACCTTGTCCGCTTTGATTTTAACAGGGATCATCTTCAGTTCGTTTTTGGGTGCGCTTATTTCTCTCATGATCGCTTTGACCGGCGATGATTTAAAACCGATCGTCCACTGGCTGCTCGGCAGCGTATCGATGAGGGGCTGGGGCTATGTCGCATTGTTTCTGCCCTTTTTTGCTGCGGGCGCTGCCGCGCTTTTGATCAGCGGGAGAGAACTGAATGTGATGACGTATGGCGAGGAAAAAGCGAGACTCCTCGGCGTGAATGTGAAGCGCAGTAAATATGTCGTTTTGTTGGCGGGAGCTATTTTAACTGGCAGTGCGGTTGCTGTGTCTGGAACCATTGGCTTTGTCGGCCTCGTCATTCCGCATTTTATCCGGCTTCTGTCGATTACGGATCACCGTCATCTTGTGCCGCTCTCGATGCTGAACGGCGCTTCGTTCCTTGTGCTGTCAGATCTTTTGTCGAGAACCATCATTGAGCCGTCCGAGCTGCCGATCGGCATTATTACTGCATTGGTAGGAGCACCTGTTTTCGGCTTTATTTTGATTCGGCGCTACAGGGGAGGGCGAGTTCATGATTGATGTCATCCGTGTGTCCGGCGGCTATGGAAAAACGGATGTCTTACAGGACATCAGCTTTGCTGTAAAGCCGGGTGAATTTTTAGGAATTCTTGGTCCGAACGGCAGCGGAAAAACGACTTTGCTGAAAATGTTGTCGGGAACAATTCCCCCTCGAAGCGGCGAGGTGCTGCTTGAATGCCGTTCAGTCGGGGCGTACGAAACGAAGGAGCTCGCTCGCAAAATGGCGGTCCTTCCTCAAAAAACGGAGCAGGCCTTTTCCTTTACAGTGGAGGAAACGGTACAGTTTGGCCGCTACGCGTATCAATCAGGCCTTTTTCGGCAGCTGACAGCGGAAGACCATGATATCGTGAAGAGGGTGATGAAGCAGACAGACACACTTCGCTTCGCCCAGAAATCCATTCATGAGCTGAGCGGTGGAGAGCAGCAGCGGGTGTATTTAGCGCAGGCACTTGCCCAGGAACCCGAATATTTGCTGCTTGATGAACCGACGAGTTTTCTCGATTTGTCATTTCAAAAAAGTCTGCTTGATTTAATGAAACAAGAAACGGCTGCATCCAAACTCGCAGTGGTCGGGGTGTTTCATGATGTGAATATTGCGAGTTTATACTGTGACCGCCTGCTGTTGTTGAAAGATGGAAAAGCGGAAGTTCTTGACCGCCCGGAAGCTGCCCTTTCTGCCGAGCGTATCGGACGAGTGTATGATACGGGTATCACAGCGCTGGACCATCCTCAGCGTGAAAATCCGCAGTTTACGATCAAGGCGAAAACCATCCCGCAGAAAACCGAGCCTCTCTTTTTAAAAGAGCGAATTGAACTATATTTGCCGCACGGCATCGCATTTTTGGCAGACCGCCCGCTCCGTCTTCTGTCCTCTGAAGGGGGCTTTGCTTGGAGACGAAAACTTGTTTTCGTAAGCGAAAATAACTCTGGATGGCCGCATGACCTGTCAGCCTTTGAAGATGAAACGCTGTTTATCCAACATGATGCTGAATTGGCTGACTGTCATATTGTGTCGGAAAGCGGTGATCTTTGCATCGTCGGTATGAAAGATACGGTGGGGCGTTTGATCATGTGGGTGTTAGTTGACGGCTGTTTGCAAGATGGTCAATTTGTGAAGGCGATAAACGCTGCAGCAAATGCCGCAGCCCAGCACCATGTGCTGTGCAGTGATGTGCTTGTAGCGGCCACTCAATCTGGCCGGGCAGCGGATCAAACCGCTTTTTTGACACAAATTCAAAATAAAACAGCGGCTTGTGTGAAAGCTTTAAAAGATTAATTTGACCTGTCTTTGGACAGGTTTTTTTATTGTTTTAAAACGCATCAGCTGAAGGTAAGATTTTATTCTTTTATCCCAAATCTAAAAAATGTGTTGCTTAATGAATCATAACACCTTTATAATAAAGTTTGTGAAAGCGTTTTACTATTTTTCTGTTTAAAAATGCAACAGAGGGGAGCGAAGCCACTTGAAAGTAGAGGGAATTATCCCTGCCATACTGACACCGCTTACAAAAGAACAGGCTTTTCATCCGGGTGCAGCAGAAAAGCTGGTGAATCATTTAATTGATTCAGGCGTCCATGGCATTTTTGCTTTAGGAACAAATGGCGAATTTCATTTATTTTCGCAAGAGGAAAAGCTTCAAATTGCCGAAACAGTTGTAAAAGCGGTTAATAAACGAGTGCCGGTTTTCATCGGAGCTGGAGAAAACAGTACTGAGGCGACCATTTCCTTATCCAATCAAATGGCGGATATCGGAGCGGATGTTCTTTCGATTATTACGCCATACTTTGTCGCACCTTCACAGGAGGAATTGTATCAGCATTTCCGGACGATTTCTGAAAATGTCGCGCTTCCTGTCCTGCTCTACAACATTCCGGCGAGAACAGGCGTATCATTGGAGCCCGAAACGGTTGAAAGGCTGGCGGCATTGCCGAACATCATCGGCATTAAGGACAGCAGCGGCAGCTTCGCCAATATTAAGGCGTATCTTGAGCGTACAAAGGAACAGTCCTTTTCCGTCCTGGCAGGAACCGATTCATTGATTTTGGACACATTGAAGGCGGGTGGAACAGGAGCTGTAGCTGCCACAGCCAATGTGCTTCCGCAAACCGTTGTTTCAATCTATGAATCTTTTAAACAAGGAAACATTGAAGAGAGCGAGCATTATCAACAGCAACTGCAGCCGCTTCGTGATACGTTTTCATTCGGTTCACTGCCGGCGCCGCTAAAAAAAGCAGCGGAGCTTGCCGGCATCGACGTCGGACCGCCTAAAAGTCCGATTGCAGAGCTGTCGGGAGAGCAGTTACTAAAAGTGAAAAAGATGCTGGAAGGCTACGGAATTGTAGCAAAACTGGCAAAGGAGCAGTGAGGTTATGAAGACGCTTTATCATTTTCAAACGGCCGCCCGAATTGAGGCTGGTGCACATTCACTCAATTTGCTTGGTGATCACTTAGATCAGATCGGATTGAATCAGATTCGTTCGGTGTTTATTTTAACTCAGCCGTCGATCGTTTCTCTCGGCTATGCAAACCAAATCAAAGACATACTTGCCGAAAAAGGCATCTCAAGTGAAATCAACACGGATATACAGCCTGAACCGACGGAACAAAATATCGAAGAGGTTTTTCAGCTTTTTTCTAAAGGAGTCCATGACGCGATTTTAGGAATTGGCGGAGGCAGTGTGCTTGATGCGGCCAAAATCCTCTCTGTTCTGAAAACAAATGAAAAACCGATTTCAGCTTTGATTGGCACAAATCTCGTTGAAAAGCCCGGCGTTCCGCTTGTGCTGATTCCGACAACATCCGGAACAGGGTCAGAGGTGACGCCGAATGCGATTGTGACGTTCCCGGAGAAAGAATTAAAGATTGGTATGGTCAGTTCCTTTCTGCTGCCGTCGCTTGTAATTTTAGATCCGGTTTTGACGACCGGTCTTCCAAAGGCGATCACAGCTGCAACCGGAATGGATGCATTTACACACGCACTCGAATCCTATATTTCCAACAAAGCAAATCCATTCAGCGACATGTTTGCGCTTGAATCGATGAGACTGATTTCCTCCAGTATTCAGGAGGCCTACCATCATGGAGATAACCTGGAGGCGAGAGAAAAAATGCTCATTGGCGCCATGTATGGGGGAATGGCCTTGACAAGCGCAGGAACAGCGGCGGTTCATGCGATGGCTTATCCGCTCGGGGGGAAATACAAAATTTCGCACGGTGTAGCCAATTCAATGCTGCTTCCGCATGTAACGGCCTTTAATGCGGATCATGTGACTGACCGCCTTGCGGATGTGGCTGGCGTGATTGGAATCGAGTCAGAAGGTTCGAAGGCCAGCCAAGCAGAGCAGGTCATACGGAAAATTGAAGAGTGGACCGCCGATTTGGATATTCCGCAAAATTTGAAGACATTCGGGGTATCAATAGAGGATGTACCATCGCTTGCTGAGGCGGCAGCCGACGTCAAACGGCTCATGGATAACAATCCAAAGCCAATGTCCATTGCGGAGATTGAAGCTGTCTATTTGAAATTGCTGGATATGTAGGCTGCCGGGATCTGTATATGGTTTTCACCATGGGCCTGTAAGAGGCTCACAAACAAAGGGGGAGTTTGGGTGGATGTCTTAAGCGCTTCGGTCATAACGTTTATTTTGGCAGTGATTGTGGTTTACATTCTCTTTACGACATGGCTGACGATGCGGTTTCGCAGTAAATCCAGTTCGGAATTCAACAATGCTGCCAAAACGCTGCCGGCGATTGTTGTCGGCATTCTGCTGATGAGTGAATTCATCGGCACCAAATCGACAATCGGGACCGCTGAATCAGCTTATACACATGGTTTGGCAGCTTCATGGTCGATTGTAACGGTCTCGATTGCGTTTTTTATTTTTTCCTACTTCTTAGTAGGGAAATTTTATAAAACAGGCCAATATACGATCTCTGGGATTATTAGTGAAAAGTTTGGCCGTTCGACCAAGCTTGTCGTTTCTATTATTATGATTGGGGCCCTTTTACTTGTGAATCTTGGAAACTATTTAAGCGGATCGGCGGCCATTTCGTCTATTTTAGGTCTTCCGCTGATGACGTGTGCGATCATTACAGCGATTGTCAGTACCTTTTATTTTACGTTTGGCGGAATGAAAGGCGTTGCCTGGGTGACGATTCTGCATTCTCTTGTTAAATATGCGGGAGTTCTTATCACTTTAGGGGTTGCACTCTATTTGACAAAAGGCTGGGAGCCGATGACGCAGCAGTTGCCGGAGCATTTCTTCACTTGGGACGGCAGTATCGGATGGGGGACAATCGGCGCCTGGTTTATCGGCAACATGGGGGCGATTTTTGCGACTCAGTTTATTATACAGGCTATTACCTCATCGAAAAGTGAGAAAGATGCAAAGAAGTCGACACTGTATGCAGCGCTGCTTTGTCTGCCGCTTGCGATTGCCATTGGAGTCATCGGCGTTGCTGCACGGTATTTGTACCCGGATATTGATCCAATTTACGCATTCCCGGTGTTTATGCAGCACATGAATCCTGTGCTGAGCGCGGTTGTGGCGACATCCCTTGTGGCGTCTATTTTCGTTGGCGTTTCGACGGTTGCGCTGGCGACAACGACGCTGATCATTGATGACTTTTATGTACCGAAAGCAAAACCAACGCCGGAACAGCGCATGAAAATCACGAGATATGTTTCTATTATCGTCGGTTTTATTCCGCTGCTCGGGGTTGCGCTGGCACCGGAATTGTTAACGCTTTCTTTCTTTACGAGGGCGCTTCGGACATCAATTGCCGTTGTAGCGGCGATGGGCTTTTATTTGCCATATTTTAATTCAAACCGCGGAGCAACCATTGGCTTGGCGCTTTCCGGCATATCGACGACGGTATGGTATTTGTTGGACAATCCGTTTGGCATCGATAACATGTACATCGCCATCATTGTTCCGTTTATTGTGCTCGTATTAGACCGTCTGATCAGCTCACCTGCGAAAAAAGAGTCAAATGTGGAGGAGGAATTGTGATGAAACAAAGTGAAGTTTCCCTGCCGATAGATGGGCGCATCAGAGAAAATAAAACCGACTCGGCCAGAAAGGATGCGTTTTTGCCGACAGACTGCCCGCAAAACCATGCAGCCAACCTGCTGGAGCTGGATAATGGCGATCTGTTGTGCGTCTGGTTTGGTGGAACGCAGGAAGGCATCCCGGATATATCGGTTTTCATGTCAAGGCTTGAAAAAGGAAGCGGTGAGTGGACACAGGCAGAAAAGCTGTCAGATGATCCTTCCCGCTCCGAACAAAACCCTGTGCTTTTCCAAGAGCCTGACGGCCGGCTCTGGCTTATGTATACGGCGCAGCTTTCCGGCAATCAGGATACAGCGGTTGTCAGATACCGGACATCGGATGACAGAGGCCGGACATGGAGCGAGATTGGTACGTTGTTTGGCGAAGCCGGGACTTTTATCCGCCAGCCGCTCATTGTTCTGGATAACGGCGATTGGCTGCTGCCCGTCTTTTACTGCATCACTCTGCCGGGCGTGAAATGGACTGGAAACCGTGACATCAGCGCGGTGAAAATTTCATCTGATAAAGGCAAGTCGTGGGAGGAAGTGAAGGTGCCGGGCAGTACTGGTTGTGTTCATATGAATATTGAAAAACTGCAAGACGGCACATTGCTTGCGCTGTTTAGGAGCCGTTTTGCAGACTCGATTTATGTGAGCCGGTCTATTGATAACGGCCGCACCTGGTCAGAGCCCGAGCCGACCGAGCTGCCGAACAACAACTCTTCGATTCAATTTACAGCGCTTCAAGATGGGACGCTTGCTCTCGTATACAATCATATGAATGCGAATGAAACGACCGAAAGAAGAGCATCTCTATACGATGAAATTGAGGATGAGGATGATACAAGAACAGGTGTTGACACAGAAGCGCGTCCAGCCTTCTGGGGAGCGCCAAGGGCGCCGATGACATTGGCGCTTTCACGGGACGGCGGCATCACATGGCCTGTCAAAAGAAACATCGAAGTCGGCGATGGTTATGCGATGACGAACAACTCAAAAGACAAGCTTAACCGCGAGTTTTCCTATCCGTCGATCAAGCAGGGGAAAGATGGTGATCTGCATATTGCCTTTACGTACTACCGTCAGGCGATTAAATATGTACGTGTCCCGAAAACGTGGGCCTCAGCCGGCCAGGAATAAAGCCGTTTGAACGAGCGCGCGGCACTGGAATGAATTGTATCCCTATATCGCATCATTTATAATTTAAGTTCGAGGGGGCTGTCCCAATCGTTTGAACGGACTCCCTCACTGTCTCTTTGACCTGAGAGAGAATGAAAGAGGGGATCCATTTCATGAAAATTAAAGTGCTTGGCATTGCGCCGTATAAAGGCTTAGGGGATTTATTGACAGAGCTCGCGAAGGAAGAACAAGACATTCAATTTCAGCTGGAGGTCGGCGATTTGCGCTCCGGCGTTGCGATTGCAGAACAAGCTGAATCGCAGGGAATCGATATTATTATGAGCCGCGGCGGTACAGCCTCGCTCATTCAGCAACACGTGCACATCCCTGTCGTGGATATCCCTGTTTCCGGGTATGATCTGCTGCGGGCGCTGACGCTCATCAAAGATTATCAAGGAAAAACAGCCGTCGTCGGCTTTGAAAATATTACCCAAGGGGTTCGCACCATCAGCGAGCTTTTCGGAATAGAAGTTGATTTATATACGATTAAAGAAGAAATGGAAGTATGGGATCTGCTGAGGGACATTCAGCAGCAGGGAACACAAATTGTATTGGGAGACGTCATTACCGATAAAGCGGCAAAGGAGCTGGGTATGCAAAGCATGCTGATCACGTCCGGCCGTGAATCCGTTAAAGAAGCGTTTCACAGTGCAAAGCAAATGTACCGGCTCTTTAAGGAGGCATCCGAGGAGCAGCGGATGTTTAGAGAGATGATCGATCAGGAAGAAAAAGGGATGCTCGTTATTGGTGACAACAGCCGGATCCGCTTTGTGAACAAAACGGTGAAAAATTGGATTAATGAGGGGCTTCTTGAACCTATAGCACCTGCCGATGCCATCCATGAATGGTGGGAAGAGCTGGCTTTTGCCGTACAGTCAATAAGAGAGGGCAAACAAAGCGGGTATTTCCAATTAGAAACAGGAGAAGTTGTCTGGCATATGAAAGGCTCCCTTCTTTCAAAAGGGGAGCTGCTGATTGCCATTGAACAATCAGCGTCATTCTGCCGTGATCATCGGCATCTTGCATGGTCGCTTGCAGCGCCCGTACATTCACTGCAGCCATTTTCATCATTTACACAACAAAGCAGGTCCATGAGGGACACGGTTCAGCAAGCGCAGGCATTCAGCCAGACGCATAAACCTATTTTACTGTACGGAGAGGAAGGAACGGGTAAATCAGATCTCGCCTTTGCGATTCATCAAATGAGCCCTCGGCAGCAGCATACGTTTGTGACCATTCACTGCAGCAAGGTGAAAGAGTACGCATTGCTGAAAGACCTTCCGGCTGTTCAGCACGGGACGATTTTTCTTCGAAATGTCGAGCATCTGCCGCTCGAAGTCCAGCATGATCTCTTCGTGCAGTGGATGAAGCCGGATCAGCAAATCCGCTGGCTCGCCTCTTCATCTGCCGATTTATTTGAAGAAATGAAAGCAGGGCGATTTGACCCTGATTTATACAGCTGTTTACAAGGATTGACGCTCTATGTCCCGTCGTTATCAGAGAGGGTGGAAGACATGGAGGACATGAGCAGACTGTTTATTGCTGAATTTAATTCAGCTTATGGCACACAAGTGGTCGGACTTGCGCCTGAGGTGATGGACGCGTTTCACAAGCAGACATTTCGGGAGAATGTCCGGCAGTTTAAGCGATTACTTGAAGAGCTTGTGCTGACGGTAAAAAGCGGATATATCACATTGGCTGAAGCCGCACCGCAGCTTGACCGTCTGTCCAACGAGAACAAGGAAGAGAGCTTAAAAGGCTATTTGGAAGGAACGCTTGAGGACATCGAACGGCGCATCATTCAAGCGGTGCTGCAGGAGGAGAATATGAATCAATCCAAAGCGGCGAAGCGATTGAATATCAACCGCACCACCTTGTGGAGAAAACTGAAAGAATAGCATGAGACCGAGGTGTCGATATGACAAACGTACGATGCAAAAAAGGAGCGGACATCATCCGAAAAATATTGATTGTCGCTGACGATTTGACGGGTGCCAATGACACAGGCGTTCAGTTTGTTAAAGCCGGACTGAGCGCAGCTGTTCTTTTTGACCAGTCCGGTGCAAATCCAGTGGATATCAAAGAAGATGTCATGATTTTAGATACGGATACGCGCGGTGCGTCGCCGAGCGAGGCTTACAAAGAAGTCAGTTCAGCATCGCATCCGTTCGCACACCTTGAATCACACCTTTTTTTAAAGAAAATTGACTCCACATTAAGGGGAAACATCGGGGTCGAAATCAAAGCGCTGATGGATTTGGGGCGTTTTGATGCAGCGGTCATCGCCCCTGCTTTTCCTGATGCAAGGCGGATTACTGTGGATGGCGTGCATTATGTCAATGGGCTGCCTGTCCATGAAACTGAAGCAGCCATTGATCCGAAAACACCGGTTGCAGAATCACGGATCGCTGAATTGCTTTTCAGGCAGACGCAAATTCTGCCAAAAGCGGTAGGCATCGAAACGCTTCGCAAACCTGATGAACAAGTGCAGAAAGACCTTAAATCGTGGATAGCCCAAGGGCATGAATGGTTTGTCTGCGATGCAGAGACAAATGAGGATTTGCGCCGCATCGTGCAGGTGTTCATGAACAGCGGCCAGTCCATATTATGGGTCGGCGCTGCCGGACTGGCCGGTGCACTCGCCCCGCATGTCAGAAAGAAGCCGCTCAAGACAGACAGACGGAATGAGCCGGTGATGATCGTATCCGGCAGTGCATCGAACACAACAAATGGACAGCTCGCATATTTAAGAGGGCAGCAGGATCCCGTTGATGTGTGCATTAATCCGCTGAACGTATTAAATGGATGTGAAGCACGGGAGCAGAAGCGCGCGCTCGATCAAGTGCTGGCTCATCAAGGGAAAGATGTTCTGCTTTATACTGATGCGAAGCCGGAAACTGTGCAGCGCATCATCGCTTTTGGGAGAAGCCAAGGCCTTGACCGGCAGACTGTAGGCGAACGGCTCTCCCGTTTTCTTGGTGCAGTTACAACTGAAATCGTCAAGATGACAGGGTTAAAACGCCTCGTTTTGACAGGCGGAGACACAGCGCGTGCGATTTGCAACGAGCTTGGTGCAGACGGCATTCAGCTGCTTGGTGAAATTGAAGCGGGCATACCGCTCGGCAAGCTGCTCAACACAGATATATATGCGGTGACAAAGGCGGGCGCCTATGGTCAAATCAATTCTGTTCTAAGAGCCGTTGAGGTGCTGAGAAATTTAGAGGAGGAAGACAGATGGCAAAACCAATCATTGCGTTGACGATGGGGGATGCGGCAGGTGTCGGCCCGGAAATTATCATCAAGGCATTTGAGCAAAACAGTTTGCATGAAAACGGAACATTGTTTGTGATTGGGGATTACAGCATTTTAAACAGAGCGAAGACGTTCATTGGCTCAGACGCAGACATTGTAAAAATCAGCGAGCCGGAAGAGGCAGCTGATGTAAAGCCCGGCGTCATTCCTTGCCTGGACCTTCAGCTGCTGACAGATGATCTGAGAGTCGGCGAGGTGTCGGCTGAAGCGGGAAATGCAGCGTTCCGCTATCTTGAAACGGCGATTGCCCTTGCCAACGAGAAGCGGATTGACGGCATTTGCACAGCGCCTTTAAATAAAGAAGCCCTCCATAAAGCGGGGCACATGTACCCGGGCCATACCGAAATTTTAGCGGAATTGACGCAAACAAAGGACTATGCGATGATGCTGGCTGCACCGAACCTGAAAGTGGTCCATGTCACGACCCATGTCGGTCTGCTTGACGCCATTCATCTCATTGATGCGAAACGGGTGTACACGACAATTCAACTGGCGCATGACACGCTCATTCGCGCAGGTATTCCACAGCCTAAAATCGCCGTGTGCGGCATTAACCCTCACGCCGGTGAGAATGGTTTGTTTGGACATGGAGAAGAGGAAGAGAAAATTGTCCCTGCTGTTGAACGCGCACAAAGTGAAGGTATACAGGCATTCGGCCCGCTGCCCGCTGACACGCTTTTCTTCAGAGCAGTGAGAGGCGACTTTGATATAGTGGTGGCGATGTATCATGATCAAGGACACGGCCCGATTAAGGTGCTTGGCCTTGAAGCAGGTGTGAACATTACAGTCGGCCTGCCGATTATCCGTACGAGTGTTGACCACGGAACAGCCTTTGATATTGCGGGAACCGGCAAAGCCGATCCTGCCAGTTTAGAAGAAGCGGTGAGACAGGCGATCATGCTGTCCGGTACGCGTGAGCGGCTTGCATAAAAAAGAAGAGCCTTCAAAAAGGCTCTTCTTTTTAGTTCATGTAGGTGCCGCCGTTAATATTAATGGTTTCGCCCGTCATAAAGTCAGATTTGTCAGAGGCTAGGAAGGCGACAACGTTTGCGACATGCTCTGGTGAGCCAATCATTTTCAGCGGAATCCGTTCGACGACTGCTGCACGATACTCCTCGCTCCACTGCTTGCTCATATCCGTTTCAATCGGCCCCGGGCAGACGGCGTTGACATGAATGCGGTGTGAAGCGAGCTCCTTTGCCAAATGCATCGTTAAATAGTTGATGCCTGCTTTCGATGCACCGTATGCAGGAGAGGCAT
This sequence comes from Bacillus haynesii, assembly GCF_014042035.1. Taxonomy (NCBI): domain Bacteria; kingdom Bacillati; phylum Bacillota; class Bacilli; order Caryophanales; family Bacillaceae; genus Bacillus; species Bacillus haynesii. The sequence goes on from NZ_CP059494.1 coordinate 3,865,123, forward strand.
TGTGATGCGGTGTTTTGCTCGTCGTTGAGCTCATGTTCACGATTTTTCCGCCGCCCTGCATGATCATTTCCGGGATGATAGCCTGACACATGAGAAAGGTGCCGGTTAAATTCAAATCTATCACTCTTTTCCACTCTTCAAGCGACGTATCAACGGTCGTTTTGCGCAAATTAATGCCGGCATTGTTGACCAAAATATCGATTCGTCCAAACTGCTGTTTTGCCTCAGCGATGAGAAGCGAGGCTGTTTCTGGCAAACTTGCATCACCTGCAACATAAGAAGCGCACTTTCTCTCGGTATTCAATTGTGTGCACAGGGACTTGAGCAATTCTTCGTTTGTCCCATTGATGACGATATTTGCTCCTTTATCCGCAAGCGTCTCTGCAATGGCTCTGCCGATGCCGCGGCTTGCACCGGTGATAATGGCCGTTTGCTGATTCAATTCCATCCTCATCCCACCTGTCTTTGAATAAAACCGTTTACATTTCTATTATAAAAGTGAGTGTTTCTTTATTCAACAAAACTTTGTTTTTGGATGATTGTTCCTGAATTTTGTGTTTCATAATGAAACGATCTATGCAGCTGTTATAAACAGGGTATACTATAAGGAAAAGTGATCAAGAGAGGAGTATGAAATGAAACTATATACAAAAACAGGCGATCAGGGAAAAACGAGTTTAATTGGCGGAAAGGCGGATAAAGATCATCTTAGAGTGGAAGCGTATGGCACACTGGATGAAGCAAACAGTTTCATCGGGCTGGCTCAGTCTTATTTAAAAGCGGAAGAAGCGCTGTTTCAAGATATTCTGTCAGAGTTGATCGCCATCCAGCATGAGCTGTTCGACTGCGGCAGTGATTTAGCGCATGTCAATGTTCAGGAAGAAGGCAAGCTGAAGGCTGAATCGATCACGATGCTTGAAGAACGGATTGACGCCTATGTCGAGGAAGCGCCGCAGCTGACCAAGTTTATTCTTCCGGGCGGAACAGAAGCGGCATCATTTTTGCATGCAGCGAGAACGGTCATCAGAAGAGCTGAACGAAAGATTGTCGCTTTGGCCAAAGAAGAAGACATTCCGCCGCTTGCGCTGCCATACGTCAACCGGCTGTCCGATTATTTATTTGCGGCGGCGCGCATTGTCAACCACCGGCTCGGGGAAGTCGATGTTGAATATGAACGAAGCGCTGACGTATTCCGGACAAAGAAAAAATTATGAATGAGCCATTCACCAATTGTTATCGAACAGAAACGGGCCAATTGATCAGATCAAGCCGTTTTCCGGCAGGGGAAAACGGCTTTTTGTCGTAAACTTTAAGTAAGCGTTTTCAAAGAGAGGGAGTGTTCAAGTGGTCAATCGGGAGGCAGCTGCTATACGGCTGACGGTTTCGAAGGATGGAGACGGCGAATTTCAAACCGTTCAAGAGGCGATCGATGCTTTGCCAGAGTACAGTCGGGAACAGAAAGTAATATTCATCAAAAAAGGGGTTTACAAAGAAGTCGTTCATATTCCGGCTACAAAGCCGTTTGTGAAGCTGATCGGCGAAAATCGTTACGAGACTGTGATTACGTATGACAACTATGCGGGGAAAGAAAAGGAAGGAGGAGGGAAATACGGTACGACCGGAAGTTCAAGTGTGTTTATATATGCGGATCATGTTGAAGCCGAAAATCTGACGTTTGAAAACTCGTTCGACCGCACAAAAGTCGACACGACCGGCACGCAAGCGGTGGCGGTTTATACGAAAGGAAACAGGATGACGTTCAAACATGTCAGGTTTATAGGAAGACAAGATACACTGTTTGTCAATGACGGTACGCAATATTTTTATCAATGCTATATAGAAGGTGATGTCGACTTCATTTTCGGAGGAGCAAGAGCTGTATTTGAAGAGTGCCAGATTCATAGCGCTGACCGGGGGTCCGCTACCAACAACGGTTATGTGACAGCTGCGAGCACGCATATCGCGAAGCCGTTCGGCTTATTGTTGACAAACTGCAGACTGACAAGCGATGCCGCGGCTGGAACGGTATACCTCGGGCGTCCTTGGCATCCGGGAGGAGACCCCGACGCCATCGCCAGTGTGTTATATCACCGCTGCGATTTAGGCGCACACATCAAGCCTGAGGGATGGACGGATATGTCAGGCTTTTCTGCAGCCGATGCCAGATTGTACGAATACGGGAATACGGGTCCGGGTGCGATTTCGCATGAGGCCCGAAGGCAGCTTGCCGATCATGAGGCTGAGAAATGGACAGTTGAAAATGTACTGGACGGCTGGAATCCTAAGGTGAAATCATAGCAGAAGAAAGTGCAGAAAGACCGCTCTCTGGCTGGGATGAGCGGTCTTTTTATGCGAGCGGGTCCGATGTGCCATACGACCCTGGTCGTACGGCAAAATCAATCTGTGACTCGTTTTGTCGAAGCCTGAAATTGACTATAGTGAAGACATGAACGAGAAAGGAGGAGCAAATATGAATATAAATGGGAAGTCCATCATCGGCTTTTTTCTAATCCTTTTTGGCGTCTCCATGTTCTTCGGCGGAGGCCATTTCGGCGGATTGGTTACAGGTGCTATTGGGGCATTGCTTCTATTCTATTCCGTGAAAAAATGGAAGGAAGGCCGCCAGTTTGCCGCGGTACTGGCTGCGATCTTCGGCATCATGTTTTTGGGAGGGTCATTGCCGTTTCTGATCGGCATCGCGCTTGCTGCAGCCATGGTTTATTTCGGATGGAAAATGATGAAGCAGGATGACAAACAGGATGACATCCTTTATTCAGAGAAAACGGAGCCTGCCGCTGCTTCATATGACACAGGCTTTGATGCAGAGTGGGAAGAGTTTTTGAAAAAGAATAAATAAATATTTTTGGGAGGACGAGATCATGGCTTTAAAAAGAATCAGAGACATGTTTGTCGCATCAGTAAATGAAGGATTGGATAAACTTGAGAACCCCCGGGTGATGCTGAATCAATACGTACGCGACATGGAAAGCGATATTGCCAAGGCGAAGCATACCATCGTTAAGCAGCAGACAATTGAACATAGTTTTAAAGGAAAAGTGGAAGAAGCCGAAAAGCTTGTTGTCAAGCGAAGAAACCAAGCTCAGCTAGCTTTCGATGCAGGTGAAGAAGAACTTGCTAAAAAGGCGCTCTCAGAAATGAAGTATTTTGAAGAAAAAGCTGCTGAATACAAGGACGCTCACCAGCACGCGAAAAAGCAGCTTGCCGAATTAAAGGAACAGCTGGAGACACTTGAGGTTAAACTGCGCGATATCAAAGACCGCAAGCATGCGCTGATTGCCAGGGCAAACGCGGTGAAAGCGAAAGAACATATGAATGCATCATTTAATAAAATCGACAGCGAAAGTGCCTACCGGGAATTTATGAGAGTGGAAAACCGCATTGAAGAGATGGAAACAAAGGTGAACAGCTATGCTGAATTATCCGCTTCATCAAGCAGCCCATTCGGCCGCCTTGAGTATGCAAGAGAGGTGGAAGAAGAGCTGGAAAAAATGAGGGCTGAAAAGACAGGCTTGGAGAAGCAGACACATGCGGGAAATGCATAAACGAATAGGGGCTCTCACAGGCCCCTTATGCAATTTTTGATTTCTTTCAAAGTTCATTTTCCTTATAATAAGGAGCATACACTTATTAGCCGAAAGGATTATCCACATGAAAAAAACGGTTGGAAAACTGCTGATCATCGCCGGCATTCTCATCCTTGCCGGCATGATGTTTAATGGGCGTGAAGGCTTTTCTTTCTTCGGCTTCGATGACGAGTCAGCCCGCACATACCATGCACAGGCAAAAGACATCGATAAAATTGACATTGATGCAAAGAGTATAACAGTCAACATTCAAGCTGAAAACCGCGATGATATAAAAGCCGAGATTTCAGGGAAAAACGTCCGGCTTGATTCGTCAGAACAGGGGCGTACACTTCAGCTTTCCGCTCATTCGAAAGGCTTTTGGCCGTTTTTCTGGAAGAAAAATGAGCTGATTGTCAAGGTCCCTTCTGATTATCAAGATGATCTGGCGATTTCTTCGGGAAGCGGAAATGTCAAACTGTCCGGCGGCGGTCTGCATTTGCGAAATGTAGCCTTAAAGTCGGGAAGCGGCAGCCTCAAGGCCGATGACCTTCAGGCGCAAAACCTTTCTGTAAAAGGGACGTCAGGGTCGGTCAGGCTGGAAAACGTTCAAACGGCAACTGCTGACATCCGCTCCACATCCGGTAATACAAAACTTGAAAATGTCACCGGCAGACTCAGCATCAAACAGACTTCGGGCAATTTGCGTGCTTCTTTTACAGAGATTAACGATCCTCTGAGCATCAAACAGACATCCGGAAACACCAAGCTCAAACTTCCCGATGATGCTGATATCAGTCTTGAAGCCGAGTCGACAAGCGGGAACATCAATCATTCCTATTCATTTGACAAAGTGACCAATGAGAAACGGACGCTGACTGGAAAAAAAGGAAATGGAAAAAATAAAATCGACATCTCCATCACGAGCGGGAATGTCTCAATTGAGTAATCGACAAGAAGAAAGGGGGCTCGAGTCAGCATGCGTCTTACAAAAAACCAGTTGATCGGACTGATCATTGTTCTCTTCGGAATCAGCATATTTTTGCAAAACAGCGGGCTTGGAGACGCGTTATTCTGGCCGCTCGCTTTCCTTTTTGCCGGGTATTTTCTCCACAAATATTCCCGCCGCTGGCTCGGGTCTGTCATGTATATTTTTGCAGGCTTTCTGCTGTTAAAAGACATCTTCAGCATTACATTCAGCCTGTTCGGCTTTTTCTTTGCCGCTTTCTTAATTTATGCGGGGTACCGGCTGGTGACAAATCAGCCGGTATTTGACCGTCATAAGCCGAAAGGAAGAGGAAAGGAAAAGGCGGATTCCAAGCCGCTTCAGGAGAAGAACAGCCCGGGACAGCGCAGCTTCTTTTTCGGTGATGTAAAATTGATGAAAACACCTTTTGACTTAAATGACTTGAATATCTCCGGGTTTATCGGTGACGTGAAAATCGATTTGTCAAAGGCGATTATTTCAGAGGGAGAAAACACCATCGTCATCACGGGGTTGATCGGAGATGTCGATATTTACATTCCGTCCGATCTTGAGGTGTCCATCAGCTCTTCTGCATTCGTTGGAGACATTGACGTCATCGGCGGCCGAAAAAGCGGCATCGGTAATCAAATCTATACCGAGACAGAGAATTACGAGCAGTCGGCACGACGGGTCAAAATTTCGATTTCGCTGTTTATCGGCGATGTGGATGTGCGGTTCATATGAGAACAAACAGACTTGCAAACATTCAATGGCGCGCCGTCCGCTTATCCCTTGGTGTCAGCTTTACGATTTTTATTGCAGTATTGGGCTTTATGCTGTTTTACTACCAGCTGGATCCGAGTGTACTTATCGTTTCGAGGTGGTTCGGGATTCCGTTTATCGCGCTTCTCGCATTGATCAGCGCCGCTGTTGGATTCGGCTCAGGTTATATGTTCGGCAATCAGCTGAAAAAACGGCTTGAAAAGCTGATCGAGTCTATTCTAAAGTACGAAAACGGCAACTTTGCCTACAGGATTCCGTCGCTTGGAGACGATGAGATCGGGCTGGCCGCCGACCAGCTCAATGAGATGGCCAAACGGATCGAAAGACAGGTTGCCTCTTTGCAAAAGCTGTCCAATGAGAGAGCGGAATGGCAGGATCAAATGAAAAAATCGGTGATCTCCGAAGAGCGGCAGCGTCTCGCGCGCGAATTGCATGATGCGGTGAGCCAGCAGCTGTTTGCGATTTCCATGATGACTTCAGCCGTATTGGAGGGAATCGACGCTGCCGCTGACGAAAAGCTCGCCCAAAGGCTGAAAATGGTCGAAAAAATGGCGGCCGATGCCCAGAATGAAATGCGGGCGCTGCTTTTGCATTTACGACCTGTTACGCTTGAAGGGAAAGGTCTAAAAGAAGGGCTTGCAGACCTTTTGGAAGAATTTAAAGCGAAACAGTCGATTGACATCGATTGGGAGATCGAGGATGCGGGCAAACTTCCGAAAGGTGTGGAAGACCACCTGTTCAGGATCGTTCAAGAAGCGCTCTCAAACGTGTTCCGGCATTCAAAAGCGACAAAAGTCACCGTCAGACTTCTGCTCAGGAACAATCAGCTCCAGTTGAAAGTCATTGACAATGGTGAAGGATTTAAGATGGACGCCGTCAAAACATCTTCGTACGGGCTGAACTCGATTAAGGAAAGAGCCAGCGAAGTCGGCGGAGTGGCCGAAATCATTTCATTTACGGGAAAAGGAACACAAGTTGATGTAAAGGTTCCGATTTTTGAACAACAAAAAGGAGAGGCTTAAAAGGTGATTCGAGTATTGTTAATTGATGATCATGAGATGGTAAGAATGGGGCTGGCCGCTTTCCTGGAATCCCAGCCTGATATTGAAGTGATTGGAGAGGCTTCAGACGGAAAGCACGGCGTTGAATTGGCGCTTGAAACCAAACCCGACGTGATTTTGATGGATCTTGTAATGGAAGGGATGGACGGAATTGAGGCCACGAAAGAAATCTCCCGGCAGCTTGCCGATCCGAAAATCATCGTTCTGACGAGCTTCGTTGATGATGACAAGGTCTATCCGGTCATCGAAGCCGGAGCGCTCAGCTATTTGCTGAAAACGTCGAAAGCGAGTGAAATCGCCGATGCGATCAGGGCTGCGAGCGTAGGAGAACCAAAGCTTGAAGCCAAAGTCGCAGGAAAAGTATTGTCCAAGCTGAGACACTCAGCCGGCGAACAGCCCCTTCATCAATCGCTGACGGCAAGAGAATTGGAAATCCTCAAACTTGTAGCAGAAGGCAAAACAAACAAAGATATTGCCGAAGAATTATTTATCACCATTAAAACAGTTAAAACGCATGTGACGAACATCCTTTCCAAGCTTGAAGTCGACGACCGGACACAAGCCGCAGTCTACGCCCACCGAAACAAACTTGTCGACTGATCAAACAAAAAAACAGCTTTCTCAAGAAAGCCGTTTTTCAGCCGTTCCAGTATTTTCGGTCCTCAGCGGCAGGAAGAGTGAATGAATCTGTTTCAACCGTGCGGGCGGTAAGTTGGGCGGTCTCGTTTTCTTCGCGTGCATGTTCGCCAGCTGTGCCATTTTGGCAGATGATGTCGAGCCGCTCGGCCACTATGGCGTTGTGTTTCTCCTGCAAGTCGATCAATTTGCCGATGCCTAGCAAAATGAATCCGCCAATGAAGCAAAAAAACGGAGTGGTGAGGTATGTGCCGATCGTAAAGAAAAGCATCGACTGCGAATCCTCCATAAACGGATCATAAGCGACATCACTGATAATGAATCCGGACAGAATGATAGCCGCTGCAATCAAAAAAATGCCTGTCATGTGCAATATCCGCTTCAAGCTCATCACCCTTTCAAACACATTCTATCAGAAAAACGGGCCGCTATCTGCTTTTTGTCGCACCTTTTGTCCCAAAGTCCTGAATCGTCGCTTTGATATGATAGTCGATATAGGCTTCGCTGAAGTGCTTATCCCAATTGGATCTGTCTCTTTCCCATTCCTTCGGAAAATTGATCCGCGCATTGTCGGAAAGATCGGTGACGTCCGTTTTGATATCGTGCTGCAGGACATGGATCAGCTGTTCAACCCGCTTTTCGATGTCTTTTTGAACCGATTTTTCTATGTTTTTAATATATTGATCATTAAAAGAATCCTCTCCAAGATACCAGTCCTCTGACAGCCTTCCTTTAATATTGGCATTGATGACAAATTTGTACTTTCCGTTCTGCCTCATCGTCCGTACACGGTGGGTCATCGAAAACACTTCATACGAGAACAAATGTCCATCATGACTTGAGTCGATCACCCCGCCGATGACATTACCCGTTAATAAATTCAGCGCTTCGATCTGAGGGGGCGAAAGGTTTGCATGGTATCTGTTGTTTTTGATGACGGCGCCGCCTTCAAGCTGGAGCTGCCCTTTCTCGGTGACAACCTTCGGCATGATATAAGATAAATCAGACTGCATTTTGATCGAAATGTCGTTCAATGTGACAGGCTTCAGCAGCTTGATCGTTGAAGCTCTGTTTTCAGAGATGCTGTGGATCACGTCAGACGCGGGATCACCTGCATCATCAACCTTCAATATGCTGTCGGCAGCTCCGGGCGTCATATAGACTTCACTGCTCCTTCTGATGCTGTTGTCCCTAATAAATTGATTGATCAACGCTTCCAGCGAAATTTCGGATACAAGCTCCTCCGAGAAAATCAGGACTTGCAGATGCTGCGAGAATACCGGGAAATTTTTCAAAGCGGTGGAACGGATGGTTTGATGAACCGTGTTTCCTGAGGTGGACACCACTTTGGTCGGGTCCTGAGCGCTGCCGTCTTGTCCGATTTTTTTAGGAACAATAAACTGATACGTTAATTTCACCTTTTTATCGTTCTCGCCTTTATCCACACCAAGACCGATGGCAATGCTGAGCTCTTCGATCTGCCTGCTGTCCCAGCAGCCTGTTAAGAGGAGAAGCAGGGACAAGGCTGCTAACATTCCCTTTTTTTTCACGAAGATGTAAACCTCCTTTTGACGGACACGAGCAAAAAGATCAGCAGCGGGAGCGCACAGAAAACAACGATAAAGATATACCCAAGGTAATCGCTGAAGGCGACCACCTGATTGGTGTCCTGGGGTACAAGAGATGCCAGATAGATAATGGCGCCGATGAAGAGGACATTTTTTTTCACAGGCCATCCGAACACGTTTTCAAGTCCTGAAGCGGCAAAGTACGTATAGACGACAAACGTTGTGAAAAACTGGATCGTCCAAATGACGAGCAAAAAAGATTCGAACCGTTCGATGAAAATTCCTCTTATCTCAAAAGACTGAAATAACGAGATCGTCGGCCATGTCAACGTCATAACCTCAGTCGCGGTCAGCGCCCCGACAACGACCACAAAGGTGAGGGTATATAAGAAAAGCGGGATCCCAAATCCGATCGCAGATGCCTTAAAAAGCTTTTCTTTGTTTTTGACGTATTTCGGCAGAAACATCATCAGCTCCACCCCTAAAAATGAAATGGAAACCACCGTCAAAGCTCTGCTGACCGGTTCCAATCCAAGGCCGAGGACCGGCCGCAAATGGTTCAGCTGAAACATATTCAGGCTCAGTCCGTAGACGATTAAAAGAATGACAATGGTAACGGACAGGAAGAACGGGAATATCTTTGACATATCGCTGATACCCCCGACGACCAAATAAATCGCACAGACGATAAAAGCAAAAATCGTCACGCTCATCGGCGTGAACTGAAGAAGGAAAAACTTTGCCATTTCCGCCATTGCTCTCGCTTCAAAGCTGGCCACGCCCATGAAGTATAAAACGATTAAAAGGTTGAGAATATTCCCGATCATAAAGCCGCAGCCTTCTCTTGTGTAATCAAAAAAAGACAGGACGTTGTGTTTTTTAACGATTTTGGCATTGATGTAGATAATGAGAAAAAAGACGAGCCCTTCTAAGAGTAATACGATCCATCCGTCGGGCGACAGCGTCTTTTGCGTCAGCGCCCTGGGCAGCGTCAGCAGGCCTGCACCGAGCATTGTGCTCGTAATGATCGAAGCGGCTTCATACGTGCTAATCCGATCGTGCTGATTTTTTGGATTCATTTTTAGGGTTCACCTCCCGGTCTTTTGTTGGCAGACGAATGATGGCTTCATCCGTATGTTTTAAGCTGAAAAAATGGTTCGGGTTAAAATACGGGATGCCGAAGCTTCTTTGCCTGACCAAATGGGTGAAGATGACGAGCATGCATAATATAATCCCGTAAAGCCCGAACACGGCTGCAGTCACCATGGAAATAAAACGAAGCACACGAAACGACAGACCCATGCCGTACTGCGGCACAGTAAAAGAAGCAAGGGCGATAATGCTGACGATGATCACCATCACGGAGCTGACGATATTAGCTTCGACCGCCGCCTGGCCGATGACGACGCCTCCCACGAGGCCGATCGTCTGGCCTAGCGGATTGGGAAGCCGCAGCCCTGCTTCCCGTAAAAGCTCAATCGTCACTTCCATAATCAGCGCTTCAAGGAGCGGAGGAAACGGCACATTTTCGCGCGTGCTTGCGATCGTAACAGCGAGAGCCGTCGGCAGCATACCTTGATGAAAAGACACAAGCGAAATATAAAACGCCGACAGGAACAGGGTGATGAAAATTGAGCTGAACCGGAGAAATCGAATCAAGGTGGTAGCGATCCACCTTTCATAAAAATCGTCCGGGGACTGCATCACCATTCCGAAAGAAGCAGGCACGATCAAGGCAAATGGCGAGTAATCAACAAAGATTGCGATCCGTCCATTAAACAACGCTGAAGAAACCTTGTCAGGCCTTTCGGTGTTCTGGATCTGCGGAAACGGCGAGTACTTATTATCCTCGATTAACTCTTCAAGAACGCCCGAATCTTGAATATCATCCAGCCGAACCTTCTTCAGGCGTTTTTTAAGATCTTTAATGATCGAATCGTCCGCTTTGCCCTGGATATAGAGAATGGTCGCGTCTTTAAACTTGCTCTTGCCGAGCGGGACTTTTTCAACGGTCAGTTCTTTATCCGGGACACGCTGCCTGACCAGGGCCACATTTGTATCGACATCCTCGATAAAACCGACTTTCGGGCCTCTGACGACGTTTTCCGTATTCACTTCTCCAAGGCTTCTTTTCTTTTTCTCGGCTGTCGGCAATGTAAAAATAACATTCATGCCATTGATCAAGAGCAGGCACTTTCCTTTGAAGATCGCGTTGATTGCGTCTTTCTCTTTTGTGACAGGTTCCGCATTCAGCTTATTTAAACGGAGCCGGACATCCTCCAATGAATAAGAGCTGTCATCGGAGACCAGCAATTTCGCAGCTTTCTGGATTTTCTTGTCGTCATTCAAATCTTTAAAGTACAAAAAATAAAAAATAATTCCGTTTTTCAGCATTTTTTTATTTTGAATCAGATCATCGTTGTGCTCGAGATGGGGAAGGAGCATTGCGAGATTTTCATGGATGTGTTCTTTGAATTCCGACTGAGTCATGATCGTCACCTACCCTGGTGTTTCTGGAGTTTGATATAGGTTATCTTTTCCTGTTAAAAAAACAATATACTGTGTTACAGTAGTGTTTGGTGAAATTTTCATTGAACAGAGACGGAGTGAGAAAAGTTGGCGCAGATCAGGCTTACGGGGAAACCGGAAGAGATTGAACGCATTATCCAATCTTTTTCTAAGCATTATGAGGTTTCATATGTATCGAAAGAATACGGCAAGACAAACCCGAAATATAAATATGCAAAAGATTCCCGAGTTTATATTGAGCTAAAATTAAAATAAAGATAAAATTTAAATGGAAGGGTTTTATCGATTTTTATCGAACTATAGAATATCGCAGATTTATAGAAGGAAGGGATACGAAAGTGGACTACAGAATTGAAAAAGATACGATGGGTGAAGTCAAGGTTCCCGCTGATAAGTTTTGGGGAGCCCAAACCCAAAGAAGCAAGGAGAACTTTAAAATCGGTTCTGAGAAAATGCCGCAGGAAATTGTGTATGCGTTTGCAATCTTGAAAAGAAGCGCTGCGATTGCCAATGAAAAGCTTGGAAATCTTGAAGCGGAAAAAAGGGAAGCGATTGTTTCCGTATGCGATGATATTTTAGAAGGAAAGTATGACAGCCATTTTCCGCTCGTCGTCTGGCAGACCGGCAGCGGAACACAGAGCAACATGAATATGAATGAAGTCGTGGCAAACAGGGGAACGGCTTATTTGCAGGAAAAAGGATCAAGCTTGAAGATTCATCCGAATGATGATGTCAACCGCAGCCAAAGCTCTAACGACACATTCCCGACAGCGATGCACGTGGCTGCTGTCCTCGCCATTCACGATAAACTGATCCCGGCGATTGACCGCTTGAGAAGCACGTTGCATGAAAAAGCTGAAGCGTTCAAAGACATTGTCAAAATCGGCCGCACTCATTTGCAGGATGCGACACCGCTGACATTGGGACAGGAAATCAGCGGCTGGGTATACATGCTGGACCGCTCTAAAGAGATGGTTCTTGAAGCGGCTGAAAAAATCCGCGACCTTGCCATTGGCGGAACTGCCGTGGGAACAGGCATTAATGCTCACCCTGAATTCGGAAGCACCGTTGCCCAAGAGATCAGCGCCCTGACCGGACAGACATTCAAAAGCTCGCCTAATAAGTTTCATGCGCTGACAAGCCATGATGAACTGACACACGTGCATGGGGCACTAAAAGCGCTTGCGGCAGATCTCATGAAAATCGCCAATGATGTCAGATGGCTTGCAAGCGGACCGCGCTGCGGAATCGGCGAACTGCTTATTCCGGAAAATGAGCCGGGAAGCTCGATTATGCCTGGAAAAGTCAACCCTACGCAAAGCGAAGCGCTGACAATGGTCGCATCCCAGATCATGGGGAATGACGCAACGATCGGCTTTGCTGCAAGCCAGGGGAACTTTGAGCTAAACGTCTTTAAACCGGTGATTATTTACAACTTCCTGCAATCCGTTCAGCTTCTTGCCGACGGCATGAATTCATTCCATGACAAGTGTGCGGTAGGAATCGAGCCTAATCGGGAAACAATTGAAAAGAACCTAACCAACTCTCTCATGCTGGTTACGGCTTTAAACCCGCATATCGGATACGAAAATGCGGCGAAAATCGCGAAGCTGGCCCATAAAGAGGGGCTGACACTGAAAGAAGCAGCTCTCAAGCTGAACCTTTTAACAGAGGAGCAGTTCGACGAAGTTGTAAAACCTGAAGAAATGGTGAAACCGAAAGCATAAACAACAAACCGGCTGCATGCATTGCAGCCGGTTTTGTTTTGCGGATCATCCGTGCGGATGGTGCATGTCTTTTTTGATCAATTCAGCGAGTTTGTCCGTTTCTTTTCGAATCGCGGGATATTCCTTCAAGTTGGATATCATGCCTTTGATGATGACGTTTTTGCGCTTTTCTTTTCTCAGCTCTTTCTCCAGAATATCCAGGCTTTCGGCAAGGTCGGCAGGAGGAGCGCCGTTGTACTGCTTGTTCGCTTTGACGCGCATTTCATTGAGCAGGGCGTCCTTCAGCGGATCAAATGTGTAAAACGGGCCGAACCATTCGTCTGCTTTTTCGAACGAGATCAGCGGCTGGTCATTGCGCTTGATCATCCCCTTCGCCAAATCATCGAGGCGGTTCAGCATGTGGTCGGCAAGAGACTGCAGGTCGAACGAATGGTGCAGCAAAATCATCAGCTCAAGGTAGACATCGCTCATTCCGTTGATCATAAAGCACAGTTCGGCGCTGTACGGTTCAATGTCTTTGCCGTAAATGTTCTGGATGTTTTCGATGTGCAGCCTGAGCGTGGTTCTCCGCATTTTTTTCGCAAACGCTTCAATTTCTTCATTGATCGGCATTGACCGCTCATTAAACTGCATCGTGATAAACTCTTTATGCTCCAAAATGTTTTCGAAAAAAACGACGAGCTGCATCCGGTACACATCGCGCGGATTGTTATGCTCCGTTTTGATTTTCTGGATTCGGGTAAAGATTCTTTCATAGTAGTAGTGAAGGACTGAAAGGAGGAGCGCTTCCTTTGATTTAAAATAAATGTAGAAAGCTCCTTTTGACATTTGGCACTCTTTTGCAATCTCCTGGACTGAAGTAGAACTGTATCCTTTTTTTGCGAAAAGTTTGATGGCTGTTTCAATAATGACTTTCTCTTTTTGTTTCATGGCTTTCACCTTCCTGAAAGATCGAACCCGAAAGCGGCTTTCGGCGAACCGGGGTGACTGATGGGTCACTTTTTTTGCTCCGTTATATTTTTAACTAGATTGTAACTTGTTTTTTTGTTTGATATTATTTATATTATAAAGTAAGGTGACCGAGTGGTCAAAATTTGTGGAGAAAGGGTGAATGTTGATGAAAGAAATCGATGACATGATCAGGCGCCTGCGCAGCAGGGGAATTAAGGTAGACAAAGTCAAATATCCAAAGCACGTCCTGTGCGAAAAGAAATGGATGAAAAAGCCAAAAAACACGATGAAGCCGAGCTACCGGGATTTCAACGGCTATTCGTTTATATGAAAAAAGACTGCAGCGTCTACAGTCTAATTTCGCGGAACGGATATTGAGTAGCACACACCGGTTTGATCATTCCGAATGGTCATGTCAGCATGGTGGAGCGTTAAGATTCGTTTAACGATGCTGAGTCCAATGCCGAATTCGCCTTTCTTCCCTTTATTAAAAGGCTCATATAGGCTGGAAAGCATCTCTTCTTCAATGTGTGGTCCGTCATTTTTAATGGTGATCAACGTATGTTTTTTCGTCGACCTGACGCTGATTTCAATGCATGACTCCGCATAGCGGATCTGGTTTTCAAGAACGTTTTCCAACAGCTTGCTCCATTGTTCTTGATCGCCCGTCAACATTGTTTCCTCTTCAAGATCAATCTTCCAGTTCAATTCTTTTTTGGACCATCTCAAGCGTTCAACAACTTCTTTAATGACCTCTTGTATATCAAAAGTTCCGTACTGTCTTTCTTGTCTCAGCAAATAATCAAGCTTTGTTAAATAAAGAAGATCTTTGATTTTCTTTTCGAGTTTTTCCGCTTCGCCTTCAATGACTTCAATCGTGTTTTCCAAATCTCCTTTAGGGTAAATGCCGTCTTTGATCGACTGGGTATACCCGCGGATGACCATGACCGGCGTTTTCAGATCGTGGGAGATGTTTTGCAGGAGCGTGCGTTCTGTCTCATCTTTCTGGATGAGCTTTTGCCGCATGTCTTCAATAGTGTGCCCCAGCTTGCCGATTTCGTCTTCCCTGTCGACAATCACGGGATCATCCCAATCCTGTTTAGAGATTTGTTTGACGTGCTTTTCGAGCGTGACGAGCGGTCTTGATAAATATTTCGCCAGCCAGATTGAAGGAATCCAGCTCAGCAAAATGACGACGATCAAAATAAACAGCAGCTGCTTAAACAGCGTATGTGACAAATCGTCCCTGTATGAATCAAGCGCATAGGACAACAGCAGAAACGTCTGGTCCTGGGTCTGGATTTTTTTGAGCACAAAGAAAACGTGCTCTCCATTGACATTCTCCGAATACCTTTTCGATGACTCGTCCTGTCTTTTGCCGAGCTTCTGAACCTTCTCGATAAATGAATCGGGGAGAATCTGCGGGCTCTGATAGACGGTTCCTTTCTCAGGCAGCAGGACGTGCTGAACGTGGCGGTTTGTACTTCGCGATCCGCCGCTTCCGCCGAAGCCTCTTTCCGGTGAATCGGAAAATCCGTATTCCGTCAGAACATGCTGTTCATTTTCAATGTTTGTATAAATTTCATCAGTAAAAAAGTTCTGCAGTGTCGTCGAGAATAAAAACGTCAGCAAAATCGAGACCGTTAACAGGATGCCGCAAATGACACTCCAAATTTGAAAGGCGAGTGACCTGTTCTTCATGATTTCAACATCCTGTAGCCGAACCCGTAGATGGTTTCCACTTTCAGTTCGGGCATTTTCTTGCGCAGCCTTCTGACAAGATCGTCGACGACGCGGTCGGTTCCGAAGTAATCATCTCCCCAGACGCTGGTGAGGATATCCTCCCTTGAAAAGGCGCGGCCCTGGTTGTTTATAAATAGAAGCAGAAGATCAAATTCCTTTGACGTCAAATTGATCATGCTGCCATTTTCATAGACTTCTCTCAAGTCTTCATAGACTTCATAGCAGGAAACCGGCGTTCCTTTTTTCTTCTCTCTCGGTTCTTCTTTATATATCAGCTTGAGCAGCTTTTGGACGCGGATGATCAGCTCCCTGGGGAGAAACGGCTTAGATATATAGTCACTGCTTCCCAGCTCAAGCCCCAGCACTCTGTCAATATCGGCATCGCGCGCAGAAATGAAGATGACGGGGACTTCCGGATCTTGTTTTTTTATTTCTTTTATTAGCGTATACCCGTCGATATCTGGTAACATGATATCGAGAATCCATAAATGAGGTGACTGGCCTATTTTTTGCCTGGCACTTTCGCCGTTTAGAAAAGAAGTGACGTGCCAGCCTTCACTCTCTAAGTATTTTGTCAGCAATTCATTTAAATTCTCTTCATCTTCAACTAGATAAATGGAGTATGACAAGGGCGGTTCACATCCTTTCTACGTCATTATACTAGTTTTAACATAAGACTGGTCAATTTTCATAATTTCACATATTCTTTTCATTTTTATCCCACAATGTTTTCGTAACATATTTATCAGGGAAGAAAGGGAATGAACACAGAGTGAACGACGGCCGGGTCTCTTTTTTTGTGGATGTTAAAGCTTTTATGCCATTTGCGATAGTTGAAGACAAGAAAAATAAAGGAAGTGTACGCTTATGGATTTTAGACGCGATGACGAACAAAAACATGCAAATGAAGAGCAGCTTCACGAAGAAGCGCAGACGCCGCAAACGGCAGGTTCTGAGGAGCAGCAGTCAGAACAGCCGGCAAAGGAGCCCGAGCTGATTTTAAAGAAGGATACAGACGATCAGTCAGATCTTACGAATAAAGAAACCGCTGCAGCCTTGGAAGATGCCAGGGAAACGAGAGCGGTAAAAGAAAAACGGCGTAAGGCTTCGTGGCTGAGCCCGATTTTGGGCGGCATCATCGGGGGCGGCTTAGTGCTTGGAATCTCCCCGTATCTGCCGGGCGATCATCCGAGCGAAACCGCCGGAACCGGACAGACAGAGCCAAAGCAGTCGCAGAATTTCACCACAAAACCTGTCACGAACGCAGATAACGTTCCTGATATGGTGGAAGATTTGGAACCTGCGATCGTCGGAGTTTCAAATATTCAAACGAGCTTCGGCTTCTCTGAAGACGACGTGGAGGAGAGCGGCACGGGATCAGGCGTCATCTTTAAGAAAGACGGCGGAAAGGCCTACATTATCACAAACAACCACGTCGTTGAAGGCGCTTCGAAGGTGACCATCTCCTTATACAACGGTAAGACCGCAGATGCCAAGATTATCGGCAGCGACGCTTTGACTGATCTGGCCGTTTTAGAGATCAGCAGTAAAGGCGTTGATAAGGTTGCAAGTTTCGGAGATTCCGCAAAACTGCGCGCCGGCGAAAAAGTAATTGCGATCGGGAACCCTCTCGGCCTGCAATTTTCAAGAACGGTTACAGAAGGCATCATCAGCGGTGTCAACCGGACGATTGAAGTCTCCACATCTGAAGGGAATTGGGATATGAACGTCCTTCAGACAGATGCGGCGATCAACCCTGGAAACAGTGGCGGGCCTCTGATTAACAGCAGTGGGCAGGTCATCGGTATCAACAGCCTGAAGATTAGCCAAAGCGGTGTTGAATCGCTTGGTTTCGCGATACCGAGCAATGATGTTCAGCCGATCGTTGACGAGCTTTTGGAAAAAGGAAAAGTGGAACGGCCTTTCCTAGGTGTGCAAATGATCGATATGCAGCAGGTGCCTGAACAGTATCAGCAAAATACGCTTGGCCTTTTCGGAGACCAGCTCAATAAAGGCGTGTACATCGATAAAGTATCGCCGAAATCGCCTGCGGCTGACGCGGGTATGAAAGCCGGCGACGTCATCACCAAAATGAACGGCAAAAACGTCGAAACCACTTCAGACCTCAGAAAAATTCTTTATACAGAAGCAAAAGCAGGAGATACTGTCACATTTGAGGTGCTGAGAAATGGAAAGCAAACAACAATGAAAGCAAAACTTGCGAAAAGCAAATCATAAATAAAAGCCATGGCGTCTGCCATGGCTTTTTCATATTACTTGTCCAAAAATGAAGAAAGCATCCAAATTTGCTTATCAATTTCCTCTGTCAGGGCGATATAAAGGTCAGCGGTAGAATGATCTGATTTGTCTTCCGCCAGTTCGATGGTATGCTGAATTTCATCGCGGATTTGACGGTAATCGCTGACAAGTGCGGAAACCATTTCTTCGGCCGTTTTTTCGGAACCGTTTTCCGCGATTGTGCCGTGGTCAAGGTATTCTTTCATTGTGGCGAGCGGCTGTCCGCCGATGGCCAGCAAGCGTTCCGCGACTACATCTGCTGTTTCTGCGGCATGGTTGTAAAGCTCTTCGAATTTTTCATGAAGGGTAAAGAACTGCGGCCCTTTTACATACCAGTGAAAACGGTGAAGCTTCGTGTAGAGGATGAACCAGTTTGACAAATTCGTATTCATTGAGTTTTCAAGTACAGGATTTTGCTGTTTTAATTGTTGAGAGATCATGTAACATTTCCTCCTCGTGTTTTTCATTTGTTAATTATATTATAACAAATATAAAATTAAAATCAATACTAAATTATAATTATTTTAAATAACCTTATTTAAACAATTTTTTAATGACCGCACGTTCCCAAATTCGCCAAGGCAGGGCGCTGTGGAGAAGGATCAGGAGGCGGACGCCCTTGCCGATCGGATAGCGTAGCCTGTTCAGCCGCTTTTTTGCAGCGAGGCGGCAGATCAGTTCAGCCACATCATCAGGGTTTCCGTAATGTTTGCGGCTCGCCGCAATGTAGGAAGAGATCCGCTCAAAATATGTACTGTACCGTGATTCGGCTTCAGGTTTAGTGACCTGCGCGGCAAACGATGTCTCCCAAATCGCCGTCTGATACGATCCCGGCTGAACGACGGCCACATCGATCCCGAATGGACGGAGTTCGAGACGGAGGCTTTCTGAAAAGCCTTCAACCGCATGCTTTGATGAAGCATATGCCGAGAAAGCGGGGAAAGCGATCCGCCCGCTGATGCTGCTCAGATTGATGATTTTGGCGCCGCTGTGTTTCTTCATATAAGGAAGGACCGCTTTCGTGACCGCCAGCAGGCCGAAAACATTTGTCTCATACTGTTTTCTGTAGTCGTCAAGAGAAAGCTCTTCAGCAAATCCGCCGTATGCCGTTCCTGCATTATTGACGAGAACGTCGATCTGTTCGTACCGTTTCAGCTCTTCGGAAAATGATGAAATCGATTGTTCGTTTGTGACATCAAGTTCAGCGACGGCAATCGATGACTCGATCGAAAGCTCTGCTATGCGGTTCCGCAAAGCTTCCGCTTTTTCCGGATGGCGCGCCGTTGCGATTACGAAATGAGTGCCGGCGAGTTTTAAAGCGGTCAATAAACCAAATCCGCTTGTCGCGCCCGTTACGATGGCGATTTTATTGTTCAATGAGTTTCCTCCATTCAAAATTTTGGTTTGTTGACAATAAAAGGCTTGTCAGCGACAGTTTATCATTGATAAAATTTAAAAAGTGCTAAAAGACCTATTTTTATAAAAATTGCAAGCGAGAAAGAAGGCAGGGTGACACGATGAATGTTAAACGATCCCTCCTGTTCATTATTGTACTATGTCTGACGCTGTTTTTTCATAGTTCGGCTCAAGCAGGAGAAAAAAACAAACCGGAAATCAAAAGCGTTTCCGCCATATTGATCGATGGGAAATCGGGGCAGGTCCTCTATGAAAAAAACAGCCGCAAAAAAATGTATCCAGCCAGCATTACCAAAATTGCCACGGCGATTTATGCAATAGAAAACGGAAATTTAGAAGATCGTGTGAAAGTCAGCAAAAATGCCGCTCAAACAGAAGGATCAAGCGTATATCTGGAAGCGGGGGAGTCGGTACCGTTAAAACGGCTGCTCCAAGGGCTGCTGATGAATTCGGGAAATGACGCCGGTACGGCGATCGCGGAACATGTCAGCGGAAGCGTGAAACAGTTTGCGGATGATTTGAACGCGTTTATCGCTGAGCATGCCGGAGTGCATGACACTCATTTTATGAATCCTCACGGACTGTTTGACAAAAATCATTATACGACGTCCGCCGACATGGCGAGAATTACCGAGTACGCCATGAAAAACAAAACGTTTCGAGCGCTTTTTTCGGAAAAGCAAACGGCTTGGCACGGACAGACGTGGGACACAACGCTGAAAAACCATCACCGGATGCTGACAGGTGAGATTCCTTACCAAGGTATAACCGGCGGCAAAACAGGGTTTGTGAATGAATCAAAGCATACCCTTGTCACGACGGCAACGCGGGGCAGCCTTGATTTAATCGCGGTCGTCATGAAGGCCGACAGCAAGAAAATGATGTACAGCGATACAAAAACGCTTTTGGATGAGGGATTTCGCAATTACGAGACACAAGAACTCAAAAAGGGAGAAGCGTTTACTGATCAGAACGGGACGAGCCATGAACTGAAGGGCCCTTTATACGTTACGAAAAAGAAAGGCGAAGTTCTGAGCGAAAATGTAGACAGCGACGGAATCCTTAACATTAAAGGGGAGGACGGCAGGCTGCTTCAGGCCCTGCAAATCGCAGAACCATTCAGCGCGGAAATGACAAGCGGTACAGATGGTGTTCACGGTCAACCGCAAAGTAAAGGCGGATTGTTTTTATTTGTGTTCGGCCTAATCGGCTTATTGACGGCAAGCTATGCGGTCAAGCGGATGAGGCAGCTGTAATATGATAAGGGAAGAGGCGCGCCGGCTCACAAGCCGGCCGTTTTTTATTTGCCCTGAAAAGGCAAATTTATCTTATAATGGAAACAAGCCAATGAAAGGGGACGGGAACAATGACATTTCATCAACTGAAGGATACGTGGGATCTTGAGGTTTTCTTTAAAGGCGGGAGCGGCTCCGCCGAATTCCGCCAATATTTAAATGAGATTAAAACACTGCTTTCAACTTTTAAACGCTCTGCCGAGGCTCTTACCGTTTCAAAAAGAAGCCTTGATGAATTGAAAGAAACCCTGGCGCTTTTTGAAACAATTGATGTTAAAATCCGCGAAGCAGACGCTTTTGTCGGATGTCTCCAAGCCCAGGACATCACGGATTTAAAGGCGAATGCCCTTAATTTTGAGGTCACCCAGCTCGCTGCCGATGCGCAGAAGGCGCTGGTCGTGCTTGACAGCAAATTTGCCGTTGTCCCAAATGAAGAATGGGAAGCGATCCTTCAAGATGAAGGCATTTCCGATATCGCTTATATTTTGAATGAGAGAAGAGAGCGGGTAACGGAAAAGCTTAGTTCCGAACAGGAAACATTGATTCAAGGCTTGTCTGTTGACGGATATCATGCCTGGGGCGATATGTATGACAGCATCGTCGACCAAATTCAAATTCCGTATGAAGAAGATGGCGAGACGAAAATTCTGTCTGTCGGACAGGCACAGAACCTGACATCTAAACCTGATAGAAAGATCCGCCGCTCTGTATCGGAAAATTTGGACCACGGTTGGGAACAGCACGCTGATTTGCTTAGCAGCACCCTGAATCACCTCGCCGGTTTCAGACTGAACGTCTATGAGGCGAGAGGCTGGGACAATGTATTGAAAGAACCGCTGGACATCAACCGCATGAAGCAGGAAACCCTTGATGTCATGTGGCAGGTCATTATTGATCATAAAAAGCCGTTTGCAGACTATCTTTTCCGGAAGGCGTCTATGCTCGGGCTGGATAAACTGAGCTGGTATGACGTCGAAGCGCCGCTCGGTTCAGCAGCAAAGGAATATTCGTATTCAGAGGCAGCAGCTTTTATTACCGGGCAGTTTAAAACGTTTGGAAAAAAGCTCTCCTCCTTTGCCGAAAAGGCGCTCAGAGACAGATGGGTTGAAGCTGAAGACAGGGGAGGCAAACGCCCGGGCGGCTTTTGCGCCAATTTTCCGGACAGCGGGGAATCGAGAATATTTATGACATTTTCAGGAAGTCAGTCGAACGTTTCCACCCTGGCGCATGAGCTTGGCCATGCCTTTCATCAGGAATCCATGCTGGACGTCAGGCCGCTGAACAGGGCGTACGCGATGAACGTGGCGGAAACCGCGTCCACTTTTGCAGAAATGATCGTGGCTGATGCGGCGTTAAAACAAGCCGGTTCAGATGAAGAAAAACTCGTCCTTCTGGAAGATAAGGTTCAGCGGAGCGTCGCCTTTTTCATGAACATTCACGCAAGGTTCCTATTTGAAACCCGCTTTTACGATGAACGAAAAAACGGCGTCGTATCCGCCGGAAGGCTGAACGAGCTGATGGAAGAAGCGCAGAAAGAAGCGTTTTGCGGTGCGCTTGGCGAGTATCATCCGTATTTTTGGGCATCAAAGCTTCATTTTTATATTACGTCTGTCCCGTTCTACAATTTTCCTTATACGTTCGGCTATTTGTTTTCGCTTGGCATTTACGCGCAAGCGCTGAGAGAGGGGGCGGCATTTGAAGAAAAATATATCGCCCTCTTAAAAGATACAGCCTCCATGTCTGTTGAGGAACTGGCCATGAAGCATCTCGGCGCCGATCTGACAAAGCGGGATTTCTGGGAAGCGGCCATTCAGCCGGCTGTCCGCGATGCAGAAGAATTTTTAGCGATGACATAAAAGGCTTCCGCTAAGAGATTGAATGAGTTTCCGCAAAGTGGACATAGCTAAGAATAATGTGCATAGAGGAGATGAACGGTATGAACCAATTTCGGATGGCCGTTATCGCTCTCGTCATGATCCTGATGACCGGCTGCCGTTCCATAGCGGAAGAACATGCAGAAGGCAAGGAGGCCGTTCCCGATAACGCCCCTGTTTCAGATGCGGAAAGCGTGCCTTACGATACATTTGCATTGGAAGTAAGCTATGGCCGTGGAAAGCACAATACGTTTGAAGCCGTATACGACAAACAGGAGCGGGAAGAAGCATCAATTAAAGACCATCTGAACGGAGCGGACCGCGAAGGGGAAGAAGCTTTAAACGAAATGAAAATGGTTTTAAGCGAGCTTTCGGTCGCCAAATCCGATTCAAAGCAAGACGTGATCAGCAATGTGCTCGAGGCTTTCAATCTTGACGAACGATATGACCGGTTTCATCTGCGGGTGAAATGGCCGGATGGTACGTCGAGAATCTATAACGGAAAATAAACAAAAGAGCATTTCCGCCATTGGAAATGCTCTTTTTTGCTTACGATTTTAAAAAGTATTTTTCGATGTCATCTAGGAACAGATACGCTGCTTTTACACCGCCGGCCGTCGTCCAGATCGCATCGTCGACTTCATGGGCGTTTCCGGTTTTTACAGCGTTCAATTTTTTCCAAAGCGGATCGCTTGTCCAATCGTTTTGCCACGTTTCAGCTTCTTTTTTGCTTTCGGCAGGTTTATATGTGAAATAGAACAGGACATCCCCATCCATGTCAGGGATCGATTCTTTATTTTCCGTCATAAAAACAAATTTGTCGTCTTGTTTCTCAAACAGTTTTTCCTGTTTTTCAGGATACTTGAATCCGAGCTGATCCAGGATGATTCCCGGGAAAGAATCTTTATAGTAAATCCTTGATTGGCCGGCCATAAATCTGACAACCGACACCCGTTTCTTTTTCTTGTCGCCGAGCTTGTCGCTTAATTCGCTGACTTTTTTATCGAAATCTTCTAAAACTTCTTTGCCCTTTTCTTCTTTGTTTACAGCTTTCGCGTAGAGGGAGAAGTTGTCTTTCCATTCGCCGCGCAGTGTTTCAGAAAAGACTGTCGGAGCAATTTTTTCAAGCTTGTCGTATATTTTTTCATGCCTCATTTTATTCCCGATAATTAAATCAGGCTTCAGCTCGGCAATCGCTTCGATATTCGGTTCGCCTTCGAGTCCGACTTGCTTAACGCCTTTCATATCGGCTTGAATATGCTTATACCAAGGGTCACCTGTCCAGGATTTGACTGCACCCACAGGTTTGATTCCGAGTTCCAAAAGCGCTTCGGTTCCTTCATTTGTCAGGACGACGACTCTTTTTGGGTCTGCAGGCACTTGGTCTTCCGTACCCATTGCATGTTTAACGGTGATCGTATCTTTATTCTCTCCGCCCTTTGCAGAGTCATCCTTGCCTCCGCCGCAGGCTGCAAGAATTGAAATCGCTAACAAAGCGATAAATCCAACAACTGACCATCTCTTCATGTGTGTCCTCCTTATGTATGTAAGTCATTCAACCTGATCATAATTTTTGCTCAGAATTTTGTCAATTGTTAATTGAAAATGATTTTCAAGATCATTGTTATCTGATACAATAACCAGTAGATGTTTCAGTCAAACTAGGAGAATTTTAATTTATGCTCTTAAGAACGAATAAATATAGAACAATCGCACTACTGTCGTTTATTTTGGTGCTGGTTGCCGCCGTTTGCGCCAGTATCGTATACGGTTATACGAATACTTCATGGTCGATGGCTTACAAGGCTTTTACCGACTTCAGCGGCTCTAATGAACATCTGGTCATCAAAAACGTGCGTTTGCCGCGCGCGCTGATTGCTGCAACTGTCGGCGCTTCCCTCGGGGTTGCCGGCGCTTTAATGCAGGCGATGACAAAAAATCCGCTTGCTTCCCCTGGAATTTTCGGTGTGAACGCAGGTGCCGGTTTCTTTGTTGTAGGAGCGCTGTTCTTCTTTCACGTCGGTTCGCTTCAGGCGATTGCATGGATCTCGTTTTTCGGTGCAGCCTTTGCCGCGATTGTTGTCTATTTTGTCGGCTCTCTCGGAAGGGAAGGGCTGACGCCGGTTAAGCTGACGCTTGCAGGGGCGGCGATGTCAGCGCTGTTCTCCTCCCTGACGCAAGGCATGCTTTCCGTTAATGAAGCAGCGCTTGAGCAGGCATTGTTTTGGCTTGCGGGCTCTGTCCAGGGGCGCGATCTCAGCCTCTTGGTCTCCGTCCTTCCTTATATCTTACCGGCATTTATCATCAGCTTTTTACTCGGATCTAAAATCAATGTCTTAACGATGGGGGAGGAAGTGGCCAAAAGCCTCGGCCAGAAAACGTGGCTGATTAAAGCGCTGATGGCGGTTTCGATTGTCCTGCTTGCCGGGGGATCTGTCGCCGTGGCCGGGCCGATCGGTTTTATCGGTATTGTCATCCCGCATTTTGCAAAATTTATCGTCGGCCACGACCATCGCTGGGTTCTTCCGTACTGCGCCGTGCTGGGAGCGATCCTGCTCGTATCAGCAGACATTGGTGCAAGGTACCTGATCATGCCTGAAGAAGTACCTGTCGGTGTCATGACGGCCATCATTGGAACACCCATTTTTGTCTATATCGCGAGAAGGGGGTTCCAAAAATGAAAAATTACCGCACGCTGAGAATCGGAAAAGGCGGCATTTCACTGTTGATCGGCAGAAAAGCGCTGTTTTCGTTCATGATCCTATCGGTGTTGACGGCTTGTGCCGTCGTCCTCAGCGCCGGCATCGGTGAACGTTTTATTTCTCCAGGCGCCGTCGCGAAAACGTTTTTGGGCATGGGTGATCCGGGCGATGACCTGATCATCATGTCCTTCAGGATGCCGCGGATTTTGGTCGCTCTGTTTGCCGGAATCTGTCTGGCGGCAGCCGGGTCGATCCTCCAGGGTCTGATCCGCAATCCGCTCGCTTCGCCGGATATCATCGGTGTGACCGGCGGGGCTTCAGTCGCCGTTGTCTTGTTTTTAATGCTGTTTTCCGATAAAAACAATGCGCTTACGGTCAGCATCAGCTGGCTCCCGGTCGCCGCATTTATCGGCGCGGCTCTCGCCGGAATGCTCGTTTATTTTCTTTCATATAAAAATGGCTCTTCGACTTTCAGGCTCGTTTTGATCGGAATCGGATTTTCGATGCTTGCCCAGTCGCTGACGACATTGTTTATGATAAAAGGACCGATATACAGAATGTCCCAGGCGAACGTCTGGATTACCGGATCAGTATATGGGTCCAACTGGCAGGATGTGAACATTTTATTGCCGGCTGCGCTTGTCCTTTTGCTGATATCCGCAGCCGCTGCCAGAAACGTCAACATCCAGACGCTCGGCGAAGAACTGGCGACAGGAGCGGGCAGCTCGGTTCAGCGGAACCGCTTTTTGCTCCTGCTTCTGAGCACGGCTTTTGCCGGAATCGCCGTTGCCTTTGCCGGAACTGTCGGATTTGTCGGTTTGATGGCCCCGCATATCGCAAGAAGGCTTGTCGGATCATCATTCGGCGCCCTCTTGCCGGTTGCCGCGCTGATCGGAGGATTGCTCGTGCTGATTGCCGACATCATCGGACGCACGCTTTTTTCTCCCGTTGAAGTGCCTGCCGGTGTGTTTACTGCAGCGATCGGCGCCCCTTACTTTATCTACTTGCTGTATAAAAGCAGAAACCAATAAAAGGAGAGATTTCATTTATGAGTGCCATTTCAACAGAAACGTTAAGCTTAGGTTATGGAGAAACAATCATTATTGATGAGTTAAACTTAACGATCCCAAAAGGTGAAATCACCGTATTTATCGGCAGCAACGGCTGCGGTAAGTCGACTCTCCTTCGGTCTCTCGCACGTTTGATGAAGCCAAAGGGCGGTTCAGTGCTCCTCGAAGGCAGCTCCATCGCCAAACTTCCGACCAAAGAAGTGGCAAAGGAGCTGGCCATTCTTCCTCAAGGTCCTTCGGCTCCGGAAGGCTTGACCGTTCTCCAGCTCGTTAAGCAGGGGCGGTATCCTTACCAAAACTGGCTGAAGCAATGGTCAGCAGAAGATGAAGAGGCCGTGCAAAGGGCTTTGAAAGCGACAAGAATGGAAGAACTGGCTGAGCGCACAGTCGATTCCTTGTCCGGAGGCCAGCGGCAGCGCGCCTGGATCGCGATGACGCTCGCCCAGGAAACGGATATCATTTTACTGGATGAACCGACGACATACTTGGATATGACGCATCAAATCGAAATTCTGGACCTTTTGTTTGAATTAAATGAACACGAAAAGCGCACGATCGTGATGGTGCTGCACGATTTAAACCTCGCCTGCCGCTACGCTCATCACCTCGTCGCGATTAAAGATAAAAAAATATATGCCGAAGGCCGGCCTGAATCAATTATCAACTGCAAACTTGTACAGGACGTTTTTGAAATGGACTGTGAAGTGACGAAAGATCCGCTTTTCGGAACACCGCACTGCATTCCGTACGGAAGAGGAAGATGCATCGTCCAGCAGGTGGTTCAGTCCCATGCTTAATTTAACAAAAGAGGAGCTTGAGTCATTGCTTCGTTTTCGCCTTGGAACGAAGCAGACCGGCTCCTTATTCTCTGTTAAAGGAAACATGCTCCTTGATGAGGATTTTTTAGGACGTTATGTAGAAGATATTAAAGACAGGCTGAACGCTCCGAATCAAAAAGTTGCGGCTTCAATGCTCGTCAAGCGCAGCGGTATGCTTGCTGCGCTGCATTTCTATCTGTTTACGGTTTGCGGAAAACGCTTGCCAGCCGCTCCTGCTTCCGTATCGTGGGAGCTAGAAGCCGATGATCAAGGTTGGACGCCGTCGTTTTATTTTCACAAAGGTGCTGAGCTTATCGAAGCGGACCGAACCGAAGAACTGAAAAAATTGACCGAAGATATCTTCAGGCGTCATCTTGGCGGCCTGATCGCGGCCTGTCGGCGGGCATTCTCTATTTCAAAGCACATTCTTTGGGAAAATATTGCGGTTTATCTGTATTGGATGTATGACATGCTTCAAGAAGACCCGAAGCTCAAGGCACGGGCGGCGCAAGATTTTCATTTTCTTCTTTATGAAGCTGAGCCCGGCCTTTTTGAAGAAGGTGCGGACGAAAACCCTCTCAAAAGGTTTTATCCCGGACAGCATGCGGAGGATCGGACACGCACGACTTGCTGTCTGTATTATGCAACAGACAAAAACGGCGTCAAATGCAGGACATGCCCGAGAAATAAACGTAAAGAAAGGGTGTCGTGAGTGGAAAAACTCAGGGAGCAGCTGGACGGACTTGTTGAGAAATATACGGAGCTGCTTTTGGGCGAAACGGACGAAGAACTGAAAGAACAGGTGAAGATGTGGATCATCTACAGCCATATCGCCAAAAGCATGCCGCCCCTCGCCAAGCATTGGAACGGCGCTTATCCGGATGCAAAGCAGGAGATAAAAGAAGTAATCCGCCAGATTAAAGAACGAAATGAGGCGCACCGGGCGGCAAATCAGAAAAAATAAGCAGAGAGATTCCTCTGCTTATTTTTTGTTTATTGGTTTTGCTGATATGGCGACTGGTCTTGCAATGTAGAATGGAACTGCTGATAGGACTGCTGGATTTTCTGGGCATCTTCAGCCTCTACCTTGTACCATCCGTTTTGAAACATCACCTGGTACAATCTGCGCTGAACGTTTTGAGCCTCGTTAAACAGCGGCTGAACGGCCTGGTAAAGCGATTCATGGCTTAATTCATTAAGCGCCGTCGAGTATGCTGACGTCATATATTTTTCGGTTGTCAGCAGTTCGTTGACAAAATCCCTGTCGTTCATCGCGCTGGTCTTCGGGACAGGGGTTTCCTGATTGCCGATTTTCTGTTGGTTTTGCTGATTCATCATTGACCTCCTATTGCATGTATGCTGACGGATTTTGCGTTTGATTTTGACGAAGCTGCTCCAATATCACATTGTAATGGTGATGGTGCATTTGTCCGACCCTGTCGAGTTCTGTTTTAAGAGACTGATCCTGGCATTGATCCGCCATAAAATGCGCTTTTTTCATCGCGAGCAAGTTCCAGTTCAGCATATCCTGCAAATACAGATGATCCTTTGTTGAAATGACCGGCGGCGGTGTTGTCATTCCTTGCTGATGTTGCATGCGTCTGCCTCCTTTTAGCATTCGTTTATTTTTAGATTTCCTAACACCAGGAAAATTTATACCGGATGCTTAAAGGGGCTTAATGATCTTCAGGAACATCCATATTATGCTTTTTATATTGCTGGTTTTGGCTTGTCCGTTTTCCGCCCGCATCCGCCTTTTTATAATCCGGACCTGCATTGCCTTTTATGCTTGCGGCGCTGACTGCGGCTGAAGATGGATTTTTTCTTTCACGTACCAAGGCCTTCACCTCCTCTCTATTGGTTTGTCCCAAAAGCGGGGAAACATGTAAACGCGGCAAAATGATACCCGATGAAAAAATTTCAGAAATTTTGCACCAAGTTATTGAACTCGCTTCCAAAATCTTTTAAGATGAAAGAAGACAGGAGAGTTTTATTTTTTTGGAGTAAAAATGAATGAGTATTCATTCAAAGGTGGGGGAGGATCTTTCATGGTCAAGCATATTCGAAAAGCCGCCGTTATCGGTTCAGGTGTAATGGGTTCCGGAATCGCGGCTCACTTAGCCAATATCGGGATTCCTGTTTTACTGCTCGATATGGTGCCGCGTGAATTAACAGATGAGGAAAGGAAAAAAGGCCGCACCCTTGAAGACCCGGATGTGCGCAATCGGCTGGCACGGTCAGCCGTACAAAAGCTGCTAAAGCAAAAACCGGCTCCGCTGACATCAAAGAAGAATATCAGCCGTATCAGCACAGGGAACATGGAAGACGATTTTGAAAAAATTAAAGATGCCGACTGGATTATTGAAGTTGTTGTCGAAAACCTGGAGATTAAGAAGCAAGTGTTTTCAAAGGTCGATCAATACAGAAAACACGGAAGCATCGTCAGCAGCAATACATCAGGCATCTCCGTCAGGCAGATGGCGGAGGGAAGGTCCGCTGATTTTAAAAAGCACTTTTTAGGAACGCACTTCTTCAATCCGGCCCGCTATTTAAAGCTCCTTGAGGTGATTCCGATTGACGAAACGGATCCCGGCGTGCTGGCCTTTATGAAGAAATTCGGCGAAGACGTTCTTGGCAAAGGGGTTGTTGAAGCGAAAGACACGCCAAACTTTATCGCCAACCGCATTGGAACCTACGGCTTGCTTGTGACGGTTCAGGAAATGCTGAAAGGCGGCTACACGATAGGCGAAGTCGATTCGATTACAGGTCCGCTGATCGGACGCCCGAAAAGCGCAACCTTCAGAACGCTCGATGTCGTCGGCCTTGATACATTTTCACACGTAGCCAAAAATGTCTATAACCAAGTCACGGGCGAAGAAAAAAACGTTTTCAGGCTGCCTGAATTTATTGAACAAATGCTCGAAAAAGGCTGGATCGGAAGCAAAGCGAAACAAGGTTTTTATAAAAAAGAAGGAAAAGACATCCTTGAGCTTGATCCGATGACGATGAATTACAGCCCACGTCAAACATTAAAAACATCGGGACTTGAAGCGGCCAAGCAAATGAAAGGCGCAGGAGCGAGATTGAAAGCGCTTATTTACTCCGATGACAGAGCGGGAAGCCTCCTTTGGAACATTACAGCTCCGACGCTTGTATATTCGGCAGAGCTGACAGGAGAAATCGCTGACAGCATAGCGGCGGTTGATCAGGCGATGAAATGGGGATTCGGCTGGTCGGCAGGGCCGTTTGAAATGTGGGACAGCATCGGTGTGAAAAACGCGGTGCAAAAGCTTGAAGCAGGGGGCTGGAAGGTCGCGGACTGGGTGAAGGAAATGCTCGCAAAAGGACATGAGACCTTCTACCTTAAGGAAAACGGAAAGACGTTCTATTACTGTTTTGAAAGCGGCGAATACAGGGCGCTTCAAGAAAACAAGAAAACGATCCATTTGTCATCACTCAAAGAAACAAAAGGCGTCATCAAGAAAAACAGCGGGGCAAGTTTGATCGATTTAGGCGATGATGTCGCACTGCTCGAATTTCATTCGAAAAGCAATGCAATCGGCCTTGACATCATCCAAATGCTTAAATTTGCTCTCGAGGAAGTAGACGCCAACTATAAAGGGCTTGTGATCGGCAACCAGGGCAAGAATTTCTGCGTCGGGGCCAATCTCGCGATGATGCTGATGGAAGCTCAAGACGACAACTATATGGAAATTGATATGATCATCCGTCAGTTCCAGGAGACGATGATGAAAGTGAAATACAGCTCCAAGCCGGTCGTCGCTGCCCCATTCGGCATGACGCTTGGCGGGGGGACTGAGCTTTGTCTGCCTGCTACCCGTGTTCAAGCCTCAAGCGAGTCATACATGGGCCTCGTTGAAACAGGCGTCGGTCTGATTCCGGGGGGCGGAGGCAATAAAGAGCTTTATTTAAATTACTTGAAGGGGCTGCCTGAAGGCGTTAAA
The DNA here is from genome assembly GCF_014042035.1 of Bacillus haynesii. Lineage (NCBI taxonomy): Bacteria > Bacillati > Bacillota > Bacilli > Caryophanales > Bacillaceae > Bacillus > Bacillus haynesii. The sequence continues at coordinate 3,896,110 of NZ_CP059494.1, forward strand.
CCGGATATCCAAGAGGCCGCCATCAAGACGTTTGAGACAATTGCCCTTGCAAAAACGTCGACTTCGGCTCAAGAAGCGAAAGAGCTGAACATCTTAACCGCAGAGGATCAAATCAGCATCAACCAGGATCACTTGTTATACGATGCCAAAAAACTCGTCCTGACTCTTTCCGAAAGCGGCTACCGTCCGCCGGTGAAAAAGAAAGTCCCGGTGACGGGCGAAACCGGCTATGCGGCGCTCCTGCTCGGTGCTGAATCGTTAAAACTGTCCGGCGCCATCTCTGAACACGATATGAAGATAGCGAAAAAGCTGGCGTTTGTCATCGCGGGCGGCAGGGTTCCATTCGGCGCTGAAGTAACGGAAGAATACTTGCTCAATTTGGAAAGGGAAGCATTTTTGAGCCTTGTAAGTGAACCGAAATCACAGGCGAGAATGCAACATATGCTTGTGAAAGGCAAACCTTTGCGTAATTAAGGAGGGAAAACAATGAAAGAGGCAGTTATTGTATCGGGAGCGAGAACCCCGATCGGAAAAGCAAAAAAAGGCTCATTGAGGACTGTCCGTCCCGATGATTTAGGCGCATATGCCGTGAGAGAGACGCTGAAAAGAGCGGGCGGTTATGAAGGGAATATCGATGATTTAATCATCGGCTGCGCTACGCCGGAAGCTGAACAAGGCTTGAATATGGCACGCAATATCGGCGCGCTTGCCGGTCTGCCACACACAGTTCCGGCCGTTACGATCAACAGATATTGTTCATCAGGACTTCAATCAATCGCTTACGGGGCCGAAAAAATCATGCTTGGAGCAGCCGACACAATCATTGCCGGCGGCGCTGAATCGATGAGCATCGTGCCGATGATGGGGCATATCGTCAGACCGAACGCGGAGCTGGCGGAAACGGCTCCTGAATATTATATGGGAATGGGCCATACGGCTGAACAGGTTGCCGTCAAATACGGCGTTTCCAGGGAGGATCAGGATGCATTTGCCGTCAACAGCCATCAAAAAGCAGCCAAGGCGATTGCGGAAGGAAAGTTCGAAGATGAAATCGTCCCGGTGGACGTCACCATCAGAGAAGTGGATGAACATCACAAGCTGAAGGAGCGGACGTTTACTTTCTCTGCCGATGAAGGTGTACGCCCGGGGACAACCAAAGACGTTCTGTCAACGTTAAAACCGGCGTTTTCGGCGGACGGATCGGTTACGGCAGGGAATTCATCTCAGACGAGCGACGGGGCTGCCGCAGTGATGATCATGGACAGGGAAAAAGCGGACGCACTCGGGTTAAAGCCCCTCGCAAAATTCCGTTCGTTCGCAGTCGGCGGCGTTCCGCCGGAAGTGATGGGCATCGGGCCTGTTGAAGCAGTCCCAAGGGCGCTGAAGATGGCGGGACTTGAGCTGTCAGATATCGGTTTATTCGAATTAAATGAGGCGTTCGCATCACAAGCGATCCAGGTCATCAGGTCGCTTGGCATCGATGAAGAAAAAGTCAATGTCAACGGCGGAGCGATTGCGCTCGGACATCCGCTCGGCTGCACGGGAACAAAGCTGACGCTGACATTGATCCACGAAATGCGGCGCAGAAGCGAGCAATTCGGCGTTGTGACAATGTGTATCGGCGGAGGCATGGGAGCAGCAGGGGTATTCGAATTAGTTTAATCACAAGGGGGATGGAACAATGGAACAAACAAAAGATCATATGAAAAAAGGCGGCGCCTTTCTAATTGAAGAGGTAACAGCTGATCAGATGTTCACACCGGAAGATTTCACAGATGAACATAAAATGATCGCCAAAACGACTGAAGATTATATTCTCGGAGATGTTCTGCCGTACATCGACGAAATTGAAGAGCACAATTTCGATCACTCTGTCAGGCTTTTGAAAAAAGCCGGCGAACTCGGGCTTCTCGGAGCTGACGTTCCTGAAGAATATGGCGGACTCGGACTCGATAAAATCAGCTCGGCGCTGATCACCGAAAAATTCTCAAGAGCGGGGAGCTTTTCGTTATCGTACGGGGCACACGTGGGGATCGGCACGCTTCCAATCGTATTTTTCGGAACCGAGGAGCAAAAGAAAAAGTATCTGCCGTCCCTTGCAACAGGGGAAAAATTTGCAGCCTATGCCTTAACAGAGCCGGGCTCCGGGTCTGATGCATTAGGGGCAAAAACAACGGCCGTTTTGAATGAGGCGGGAACCCACTATATATTAAATGGCGAAAAGCAATGGATTACAAACTCAGCCTTTGCTGATATTTTCGTCGTCTATGCGAAAATAGACGGCGAACATTTTTCGGCCTTCATTGTAGAAAAAGATTACGCAGGCGTTTCCACAGGGCCTGAAGAGAAAAAAATGGGCATCAAAGGCTCATCGACCCGCACGCTCATCTTAGACCAGGTCCAAGTTCCGAAAGAAAACCTTTTAGGGGAACCGGGAAAAGGGCATGTCATCGCCTTCAATATTTTAAATATCGGCCGCTATAAGCTGGCTGTCGGGACAATCGGCGCTTCCAAACGGGTCATCGAGCTGTCCGCTTCATACGCCAATCAGCGCCAGCAATTTAAGACGCCGATTTCAAGATTCAGCTTAATCGGGGAAAAAATCGCCAATATGTCAGCCAAACTTTATGCGATGGAAAGCTCTGTTTATCGTACGGTCGGGCTGTTTGAAGACAAAATGGGCACTTTGAGCGAAGAAGAGCAAAAAGACGGGCGCCAAGTCGCGAAATCGATCGCTGAATATGCAATCGAATGCTCTCTTAACAAAGTATTCGGATCTGAAACGCTTGATTATATCGTTGATGAAGGCGTTCAAATCCACGGCGGTTACGGATTCATGCAGGAATACGAAGTGGAGCGGGCTTACCGCGATTCACGGATCAACCGGATTTTTGAAGGCACAAACGAAATCAACCGCCTCATCGTCCCGGGCACCTATATGAAAAAAGCGATGAAAGGCGAGCTTCCTCTGTTTGAGAAAGCAAAGGCACTTCAGGAAGAACTGATGATGCTCATGCCTGAAGAACCAGGTGACGGCGTTCTCGAACAGGAAAAGTATCTGCTGAGAAACGCCAAAAAGACCGCGCTCATGATTGCGGGACTCGCCGCGCAAAAATACGGAAAAGGGCTCGACCAGGAGCAGGAAATCCTCGTTAACATCGCCGACATTGTCAGCCAGGTCTACGCGATGGAAGCAGCTATTTTGCGTACTGAAAAAGCCATCAAGGCAACCGGCGAAGACAAGAACGCCCAGAAAATTCTTTATACGCAGATTTTTGCACAGGAAGCTTTTCAGGAAATTGAAAGCCATGCCAAGGAATCGCTCATCGCGATGGAATCAGGCGATTCGCTGCGCATGATGCTGTCCGCGCTCCGCAAATTGACGCGCTTTACGCCTGTCAACGTCATTGAGAAAAAGCGCCAGGCAGCTAAGGAAGTCTTTGAAGCTGAGAAATATATCGTATAAACGAAAGCCCTGCTTTAGGCGGGGCTTTTAAGCTTCTATAGAATCAAGCACTGTTTTAGGTTTTTCATTCGATCTATGTTAAAATTACCTCGATTAAATGAGAGGGGTGTATGTATGGCTTTGGATTTTTACTGGTATCCGAAATGCGGGACATGCCGCAAAGCGAAAAAATGGCTCGAAGACCACGGAAAAGAAATCAATGGGATACATATCGCAGAACAGCCGCCGAGCAAGGAAAAACTGAAAGAGCTCTACGAGAAAAGCGGGCTTGAATTGAAGAAGTTTTTCAACACGAGCGGCCAAAAATACCGCGAACTCGGCCTGAAAGACAAGCTGCAAAGCATGTCTGAAGATGAGCAGCTGGAACTGCTTGCATCAGACGGTATGCTGATCAAACGCCCAATTACGACAGACGGCAGTAAAGTAACGGTCGGTTTTAAAGAAGATCAGTTTAAGACATACTGGTTATAACACATCAAAATATGATATCTTCAATGTAGGATCGATTAAAACACTTTATGGAGGGGTTAGCATGAGCACACCGAAAGAGTTGCGTTATTCAGAAGAACACGAATGGGTGAAAACCGAAGGAGATAAAGTCAGAATCGGCATTACAGACTTTGCACAATCTGAGCTTGGAGACATCGTATTTGTCGAGCTTCCTGAAGTGGGAGACGAAATCAAGGCGGACGAGCCTTTTGGCAGCGTTGAATCCGTAAAGACCGTTTCTGAGCTGTATGCCCCGATCAACGGAAAAGTGGTCGAAGTGAACGAAGATTTGGAAGACAGCCCTGAATTCGTCAACGAGTCTCCGTATGAAAAGGCATGGATGATTATTGTCGAGCCGTCTGATGCTTCTGAAATCGAAAATCTGATGACAGCCGAGCAATATGAGGACATGATAAAAGAAGACTAAGGATTATTCAGGATAGCTGTTCGTCGTTTGGATACTCTATATCAAGAGGGGGTGTCCAAATTGACGCTGAAAAAAGAACGTATTGATATTACAGAACATGTGGAAAGCCGATTAAAAAACGGTGGAACGCAGCTGTATCATGAAAATGAGCTGATCGGCCGAATGACCGGCAAGGATCAATACGAGTTGAAATCTGGATATTCATTCCAAGATGAAAAGTTTTACAAAATGGCGGATACCGTAAGCGGACCGGATGCTAAATATGTAGACTGTGATGACCACCAAGGCTGGTGTTAATCAAGTCAGGCGGTGAATATTCACTGCCTTTTTTTACAAGTAAATCTTTAAAGGTGATCCATATGCCGGAAAATGAAAAAGTCATGATTGTCGAAGGGAAATCAGATAAGCAAAAAGTGAAGCATGTCATCGAAGAGCCCGTGGACATCATTTGCACAAACGGAACGATCAGCCAGGCAAAACTCGATGAATTCGCCGAGACGCTGTTTGATAAAGACGTTTATATCCTGGTGGATGCCGATGAATCAGGCGAAAAGCTCCGCCGTCAGCTGAAGAGGGAGCTCCCCCAAGCTTCGCATCTATACATCGATAGAGTATACAAAGAAGTCGCTTCCGCCCCGAGTCAGCATGTTGCAGAAGTATTATTTCGTTCAAACATCCGGGTACATACAAAATATCTATTATAAAAAGTATTGAGGTGCGGTTCAACAGATGCAAGAACTTCAAGAAAAAGAGCTAAAACGGCTTGAGCATGAAACCTGTCTTCTATATGTATACACGCCGTTCTGCGGAACGTGTCAACTGGCCGGAAGAATGCTGGAAGTCGTTGATGAAATGATGAAGGACGTTCCTTTTTATAAAAACAATCTCAATTATTCCCCGTCATTTGCCAAGGAGCAGGAAATAGAAAGCGTTCCGTGTTTTATCCTTTACAAAAACGGGCGAGTCGTCAAAAAAGAATACGCTTTTCACTCCGTTTCCTACTTATATGATACGATTAAACAAAATGTTGTGGATTAAGGGCGGTTTTGACATATTTCTCGGGAAATAACCAGCAAAAACTTGTCGAGCAATTCCTAAAGGAACTCCTGCGGCAGACAGAGAATCTGTAAGTATGACCAATTTACAGGAGGTTATACAGTTGGAGAAAATGGGATTGATAGAAAGAGAGGACAAGGCTCTTTTTTTAAAACCTCTATTATCTACAACGGCTTTGCTGATTACGTTTCAAGGCGAGAAAGAAGCTTTTACGTTAGCGATCAACGAAAAAGGGGAAATGGAAAAATCTTCTCCTGTAGAAAAAGCTCATTTGACCTTTTTTGGAGAGCAAAGCGAGATTATTGACCTTCTACACGGTGACATTTCGTTGCAGCATCTCGTACAGCGCGGCACTGTTAAAGTTAAAGGCTCTTTCAGAGCTTTATTGAAGCTTGAAGCGATTTTATGGCTGACGGACGGCTTCTTTAAAAACAGCGATCTTTATTCATAGACTTATTAAAAATTTGAAAAATCGGCACATTCCGTGTATAAGTCAGACAGGGACGGGCGTTTGCGTTCGTCTCTTTTCGCCGTAGGCCGATTGTCTTAAGAAAAATAGTTGACAACTATTTTTCCGCATGATATCCTACTTTAAGAATTCCGATCATAATAATCAAAAAATAAATATATGTTTCTCTTATCCAGAGAGGTGGAGGGAAGTGCCCTATGAAACCCGGCAACCATCAACACGTGTTGAAATGGTGCCAATTCACGCGAAGCATTATGCTTTGAAAGATGAGAGAAAGGCCCAGACTATTCAAAAGCCTTTCTGCTCATGTGTGCAGAAAGGCTTTTTTCATTGTTTGATCAGGAATTTAGACAACTATGAGAATTGAGCAAGAAAGCAGGTGATGGCTTTTGATAAATCTTCAAAATGTTTCAAAGATTTATCGGTCAAAGCATGGAGATGTCAATGCTGTCCAAGATGTCACCCTTACGATTAAAAAAGGTGAAATCTTCGGAATTATTGGATATAGCGGAGCTGGAAAAAGCTCCTTGATCCGTCTCTTGAACGGACTTGAACAGCCGACTTCAGGTACGGTTGAAGTAGCCGGCAGAACAATCAGCGAGATCAAAGGGAAGAAGCTGAGGAATGCAAGGCAGGAAATCAGCATGATTTTCCAGCATTTCAACCTCTTGTGGTCAAGAACGGTGCGCGACAATATTGCGTTTCCGCTGGAGATCGCCGGTGTCAGCAAAGCAAAACGTCTGAAAAGAGTCGCTGAACTGATTAAGCTTGTCGGTCTTGAAGGCAAGGAAAACGCCTACCCTTCACAGCTTAGCGGAGGGCAAAAGCAGCGCGTCGGCATCGCACGGGCGCTCGCAAACAATCCGAAAGTTCTCTTATGCGATGAAGCGACATCAGCGCTTGATCCGCAGACGACTGACTCGATCCTGGGTCTTCTGTCCGATATCAATGAAAGGCTCGGGCTGACCATTGTCCTGATTACTCATGAAATGCATGTCATCAGGAAAATCTGCCACAGAGTGGCCGTCATGGAAAACGGAAAGGTCGTAGAAGAAGGCGATGTGCTGAACGTATTCCTCAAGCCGAAGGAAGAAATGACAAAGCGCTTTGTTCAGCAGGTAACAGAACCGGTGGAAACAAAGGAAACGCTGAAGCATTTCCTCGAAGAAACGACATCCGGACGGACGATCAAGCTCACCTTCGTCGGTGAAGCAGCCGAATCGCCGCTGATCACGCAGATCATTCGGAAGTTCAATGTTGAAGTCAACATCCTTCAAGGCAAAATCTCGCAAACTCAGGACGGCGCATACGGTTCATTGTTCATTCATGTCGACGGACATGAAAACGAGGTCAATGATGTGGTCGATTTCATCAAGAGCCGCCAGGTAGAAGCAGAGGTGATCACGAATGTTTGAAAAACTGTTTCCAAACGTAGATATGGAGCAGCTGTGGGAAGCTACGTATGAAACGATATATATGACAGGAATTTCCCTATTGTTTGCTTTTATCATCGGAGTGATTCTCGGTATGCTGCTGTATTTGACTTCAAAAGGAAACATTTGGCAGAACCGGGTCGTTAACGGTGTAATATCGGCAATTGTCAATGTGTTCAGGTCTATTCCTTTTATTATATTGATTATTCTGCTGCTCGGTTTCACAAAGTTTTTAATGAACACGATCCTGGGGCCGAACGCCGCACTTCCGGCTTTGATTATCGCATCGGCTCCGTTCTATGCCCGCCTAGTTGAAATCGCTTTGCGCGAAGTTGATAAAGGTGTGATTGAAGCGGCGAAATCAATGGGAGCCAAAACATCGACGATCATATTTAAAGTGCTCCTGCCCGAATCGATGCCGGCGCTGATCTCAGGCATTACGGTTACGGCGATTGCACTGATCGGTTCGACGGCGATGGCCGGAGCAATCGGTTCAGGCGGACTCGGGAACCTTGCCTATGTAAACGGTTTTCAGATGAACAATCCCGATATTATACTCATCGCCACTATTTTCATCTTAGCTATTGTGTTCATCATCCAGTTTATCGGGGATTTTATAACAAATAAATTAGACAAACGTTAGGGAGGACATCAACATGAAAAAAGGTTTATTAACAGCTTTATTCATCATTTTTGCAGGCGTTTTGGCCGCTTGCGGATCTTCCAGCAGCGAAGGAGATAAAGACAGCAAAGTCATCACAGTCGGAGCGACGCCGACGCCTCACGCTGAAATCCTTGAAGAAGCAAAGTCGCTTTTGAAAGAAAAAGGCTATGAGCTTAAAATCAAAAATTTCACGGACTACAAACTGATCAACAAAGCGCTCGCAACGAAAGATCTCGATGCGAACTACTTCCAGCACGTCCCGTATCTTGAACAGGAAATGAAAGAAAATAAAGATTACGATCTTGTCAACGTCGGTGCAGTACACCTTGAGCCATTCGGCATTTACTCTAAAAAGTATAAATCTTTAAAAGACCTTCCTGACGGTGCAAAAATTATTATGAGCAACAACGCCGCTGAACAGGGCCGCATGCTTGCAATGCTTGAAAATGCGGGACTGATCAAGCTGAAATCAGGCATTGAAAAAGTGGATGCGACAGTAAAAGATATTACAGAAAACAAGAAAAACCTAAAAATCAAAAACGATGTGGCGCCTGAAATGACGGCAAAAGCATACGAAGCCAATGAAGCTGACGCAGTGTTCATCAACGTGAACTATGCGATCCAAAACAAGCTGAATCCGAAAACTGATTCAATCGAACTTGAGTCTCCAAAAGACAATCCTTACGCTAACATCATCGCCGTCCGCAAAGGCGACGAAGATTCTGACAAAGTGAAAGCTCTGATGGACGTATTGCGCTCTGATGACATCAAAAAGTTCATCGACAAAAAATATCAAGGTTCTGTCATTTCTGTATCTGAATAAATAAAAGAACACCCCGGTTTCCAGAAAACCGGGGTTTTTTCGCGTATTTTTTGAAAAGAGGCTCATAATAAAAAAAGACTACCAACTGAAAATGGAGGAACAAAACGTGAATCAGCATGAATCAGAAGGCATTATCGAATCCGCACTGCACGAATATAAGGCGGGGATTGGCATCTTTTCCGAAAAAATGCCCGGAATTGCCGCCAAATACAACGAATTTACCGAAGAATGCTTTAAAAAAGGCGTGCTCAGCGAAAAGGATAAGCAGCTGATCGCACTGGGCATCAGTGTCAATACGCAGGATGAATATTGCATTATTTATCACATCAAGGGCTGTCTGGATTGCGGAGCGTCGGAGGAAGAAATTCTTGAAGCAGTCGGTGTAACTGCAGCATTTGGCGGAGGCGCGGCCATGAGCCAAGCCGTCACGCTCGTTCTGCAGGCGATGGAAGAATTCCAGCAAATGAAGCATTGATTTTTCGTCCGTGAAAGCATATTGAAAGCACACACATCTTTGCAGAGTTTGTATATAACTGGTACTATGTAAGAAAATCTCTGAAAGGATGATTCATTATTTGTTCAAGCCAAGATCAGCTTGACCTTGAATTCACGGCCGAAATGGAAAAAGCGATGCACAAGTCGCATGGAATGGGATATGAGGAGTACAGCAGAAGCCATGTGAACCGGCTTGAAGTTGAGAAAAGGCGCGAAGAGCAGTATCAAAAAAGCAAGCAGATCATATCAGACTTACACATGATCGGATAAAACGCGGAGGGCGGATGTCAATCCGTCCTTCTCTATGTTCCAGAAGCCGCTTGACCATAATTGCAGGAAAAGGTAAAATTTAAATATGAATACATGATCATATATTTAAAGGGGGGATTTATGATGGCTCATTCTCACGGTCACACAGGCCACAGCCACCATGGCAGCCGATCAGCAAATCAAAAAGCGCTGTTCATCAGCTTCGGTTTGATTTTTACTTTTATGATGATTGAAGTGATAGGCGGGATATTGACGAACAGCCTCGCTTTGCTGTCAGATGCGGGACATATGCTCAGCGACGCTGCAGCGCTTGGTTTCAGCCTCTTGGCGTTTAAAATTGGGGAAAAGGCCGCAAGCGCGAGCAAAACATTCGGCTACAGGCGCTTTGAAATTTTGGCTGCGTTTATCAATGGCCTCACCTTGCTTTTGATTTCACTTTATATTTTTTGGGAAGCATATAATCGCTTTTTCAGCCCGCCGGAAGTCGCCGGGAGTGGTATGCTCGCGATTGCAACGATTGGTTTGTTCGTCAACATTGCTGCAGCCTGGATATTAATGAGAAGCGACACAAGCGGGAATTTAAATATGCGGAGCGCTTTTTTGCACGTCATCGGCGATATGCTGGGCTCTTTCGGGGCGATCATCGCGGGCCTACTTATGCTTTTCTTCAATTGGAATATTGCCGATCCAATCGCGAGTGCCGCCGTCGCGGCTTTGGTTCTTGTCAGCGGGTGGCGGGTGACGAAAGAATCGGTGCATATATTAATGGAAGGAAAACCGAAAGACATTGATGCGGAAGCTCTTAAAAACGGCCTGCTTTCCATTCCGTCAGTCAGGGAGGTTCACGACCTCCACATTTGGTCGATCTCATCTGATATGCCGTCATTAAGCTGTCATATCGTGGCAGACGAAAACAGTGACAGGGATAGAATCTTAAAACAAGTATCAAAATATCTAAAGAAAGAATGCAACGTGGACCATGTGACGGTTCAAATAGAAGGGGAGCGCTGTTCCTGTCATGAGCCGTGCAGCCTGGGAGCAAACCGTTCCCGCTCGTAATGACGGATATGCCGCTGTTTTTCAATAGCTTGGTAATTGTAAGGTCCGCATCTCTGACTCGGGAAGTTTTCTTGCCCCAATCTCTTTAAGAACAAAACGTTTTTTGTTAAACTTGAGAACATGTACACGAAAGATAGGAAGACTATTGTTGTATTCAATTTTCATTTGTTATAAAATTAGAATGAGAATAAATTGAGAATGATGATTATATATATTGGAGGTATATTTCATGGCTGCTTCGACATTAACAATCAAAGATCTTCACGTTGAGATTGAAGGAAAAGAGATTTTAAAAGGTGTAAACCTTGAAATAAAAGGCGGGGAATTCCACGCTGTAATGGGACCGAACGGAACGGGTAAATCAACTTTATCCGCGGCGATTATGGGACATCCTAAATACGAAGTGACAAAAGGAAGCATCACGCTTGACGGCAAGGATGTTCTGGAAATGGAAGTGGACGAGCGCGCTCAGGCCGGTCTGTTTTTGGCTATGCAGTATCCGAGTGAAATCAGCGGTGTTACAAATGCCGATTTTCTCCGTTCAGCGATCAACGCGCGCAGAGAAGAAGGCGACGAGATTTCTTTAATGAAATTCATCCGCAAAATGGACGAAAACATGGAATTTCTTGAAATGGACCCTGATATGGCGCAGCGCTACCTGAACGAAGGTTTTTCAGGCGGTGAGAAAAAACGCAACGAAATCCTTCAGCTGATGATGATCGAACCGAAAATCGCGATTCTTGACGAAATCGATTCAGGTTTGGATATCGACGCCCTTAAAGTCGTTTCAAAAGGAATCAACAAAATGCGCGGCGAGAACTTCGGCTGCCTGATCATCACGCACTATCAGCGCCTCTTGAACTACATTACGCCTGACCACGTGCACGTCATGATGCAGGGACGCGTTGTGAAATCCGGCGGACCTGAACTTGCACAGCGCCTTGAGGCTGAAGGATATGACTGGATTAAGCATGAGCTTGGAATCGAAGACGAAACTGTCGGTCAAGAAGCGTAAGCGTTAGGGGGATAAACATGACATTGGAAACTAAACTATCTGTAGATCGGGAATATGTCAAAAGCTTCTCTGAGAAGCACCAGGAACCGGCATGGCTGCAAGATCTACGCTTAGAAGCGCTTGCAAAAGCAGAAGATCTGCCGCTGCCGAAACCTGATAAAACAAAAATTGCAAATTGGAATTTTACACGGTTTGATAAGCATACTGTAGAAAATAAACCGCTTGATTCTTTGGATGATCTTTCAGATGAGGTCAAATCGCTGATCGATCTTGGAAATGAAGACAAAACGCTTTATGTCCAAAGAGACCAGACGCCGGCTTACCTTTCTCTTTCAAAAGAGCTGCAGGATAAAGGCGTCATCTTTACAGATATTCATACTGCGTTCCGCGAACACGGCGAGCTTGTCAAAAAATACTTTATGAAAGACGGCGTAAAAGCCGATGAGCATAAATTAACTGCATTGCATGCAGCGCTTCTGAACGGCGGAGCCTTCCTTTACGTTCCGAAGAACGTCGAACTGGAAGCTCCGGTGCAAGCTGTTTATGTCCATGAAAGCAATGATACAACGCTCTTCAACCATGTGCTTGTCGTTGCAGATGACAACAGTTCAGTCACATATGTAGAAAACTACATCAGCACGGTGAACCCTAAGGAAGCGGTCTTTAACATCGTGTCAGAAGTGATCACAGGCGCGAATGCCCGCGTGCAATACGGTGCAGTCGACAACCTCTCCGCAGGGGTAACGGCTTATGTCAGCCGCCGCGGAACTGCACTTGGACGCGACAGCAAAATTGAATGGGCGCTCGGTTTGATGAATGATGGAGACACCATTTCTGAAAACACGACAAATCTGCATGGAGACGGCACATTCGGCGATACGAAAACGGTTGTCGTCGGCAGAGGAGAACAGACTCAAAACTTTACAACGCAGATCATTCACCACGGAAAGCATTCAGAAGGCTATATTTTAAAACACGGCGTTATGAAAGATTCCGCATCTTCGATCTTCAACGGTATCGGAAAAATTGAGCACGGCGCGTCAAAATCAAATGCAGAGCAGGAATCACGCGTTCTTATGCTGAGTGAAAAAGCGCGCGGCGACGCAAACCCGATCCTTTTAATCGATGAAGACGATGTAACGGCAGGACACGCTGCATCCGTCGGCCGCGTCGATCCGGTTCAGCTCTACTATTTGATGAGCCGCGGAATTCCAAAAGAAGAAGCAGAGCGCCTCGTCATTTACGGCTTCCTCGCACCGGTTGTCAATGAACTTCCGATCGAAGGCGTGAAGAAGCAGCTGGTCTCTGTGATTGAAAGGAAAGTAAAATAATGAATGCTAAAGATATTCGCGAACAGTTTCCGATTCTCAGTCAACAGGTCAACGGACATGATCTCGTTTATTTGGACAGCGCGGCTACCTCGCAAAAGCCGCGCGTCGTCATCGAGACGATTGATGAGTATTACAACTCTTACAATTCCAATGTCCATCGCGGCGTTCATACATTAGGAACGAAAGCAACGGATGGTTATGAAGGAGCACGTGAGAAGGTCAGGAAGTTTATAAACGCGAAATCGATGCAGGAAATTATTTTTACAAGGGGTACGACAACGGCCCTGAACACGGTTGCGCTCAGCTATGCCCGCGCAAACCTCAAGCCCGGTGATGAAATCGTCATTACACCGATGGAGCACCATGCGAATATTATTCCGTGGCAGCAGGCTGTCAAAGCAACCGGCGCCACGCTGAAGTACATTCCGCTTCAGGAAGACGGAACCATTTCCCTGGACGATGTCAGGGAAACGGTGACGGAAAATACAAAAATCGTCTCAGCTGCGCATGTTTCAAACGTTCTCGGTACGATCAACCCGATTAAGGAAATGGCCAAAATCGCGCATGACAACGGCGCGGTCATGGTCGTAGACGGTGCGCAAAGCACGCCTCACATGAAAATTGACGTCCAGGATTTGGACTGCGATTTCTATACGTTTTCAGCCCACAAAATGTGTGGTCCGACCGGAATCGGGGTATTGTATGGAAAAAAAGCATTGCTTGAAAACATGGAACCTGCAGAATTCGGCGGAGAAATGATCGATTTTGTCGGTCTTTACGAATCGACTTGGAAGGAGCTGCCTTGGAAATTCGAAGCCGGCACACCAATTATTGCCGGTGCGATCGGATTGGGAGCGGCGATTGACTTCCTTGAAGACATCGGACTTGACGAAATATTGGCGCATGAACACCGTTTGGCGGCATACGCTCTGGAGCGCTTTAAAGAGCTTGAAGGCGCTACTGTCTATGGTCCGGCTGAACGTGCAGGACTTGTGACCTTCAACCTTGAAGACGTTCATCCGCACGATGTGGCAACCGTACTTGATGCAGAAGGGGTCGCCGTCAGAGCCGGCCATCATTGCGCACAGCCTTTGATGAAATGGCTGAACGTTTCCGCCACTGCAAGAGCAAGCTTTTATCTGTATAATACGGAAGAAGACATCGACAAACTGATTGAAGCTCTTCAGAAGACAAAGGAGTATTTCACAAATGTCTTTTAATGTGAACTTGGATACACTGTATCGCCAGGTGATAATGGATCACTACAAAAACCCGAGAAACAAAGGGGTTTTAAATGACAGCATCGTCGTTGACATGAACAACCCGACATGCGGGGACCGAATCAGACTGACGATGAAGGTAACGGACGGTAAAGTAGAAGATGCAAAATTTGAAGGTGAAGGATGCTCAATCTCAATGGCTTCTGCGTCCATGATGACCCAGGCGATCAAAGGGAAAGACGTGGAGACCGCCCTTCAGATGTCACAGATCTTTTCAGATATGATGCAGGGCAAAGACTACGACGATTCGATCGATTTAGGCGATATTGAAGCCCTGCAAGGCGTTTCAAAATTTCCGGCCCGGATTAAATGTGCAACATTGTCATGGAAAGCCCTTGAAAAAGGTGTTTCCAAAGAAAACAGCGATAACGAATAAAGATTGGAGTGAAAATGGATGGCTAAGAAAATGCCGGATATCGGCGAATATAAATATGGTTTTGCCGACAAAGACGTTTCCATTTTCCGTTCAGAGCGGGGATTGACAAAAGAAATCGTTGAAGAAATTTCACGCATGAAAGAAGAGCCAGAGTGGATGCTCGACTTTCGCCTGAAATCTCTTGAACACTTCTACAATATGCCAATGCCGCAATGGGGCGGAGATTTAAACTCATTAAACTTTGATGAAATCACGTACTATGTAAAACCTTCTGAGCGTTCAGAAAGATCATGGGACGAAGTTCCTGAGGAAATCAAACAGACATTTGACAAACTCGGAATCCCTGAAGCTGAGCAAAAATATTTGGCCGGTGTATCCGCGCAGTATGAGTCAGAAGTCGTTTACCATAACATGAAAGAAGACCTTGAGTCTCAAGGGATCGTCTTCAAAGACACAGACAGCGCCCTCAAAGAAAATGAAGACATTTTCCGCGAGCATTGGGCAAAAGTCATCCCGCCGACTGACAACAAGTTTGCGGCCTTGAACTCAGCGGTATGGTCAGGCGGATCATTCATCTACGTGCCAAAAGGCGTAAAAGTTGATACTCCGCTGCAAGCATACTTCCGCATCAACTCAGAAAACATGGGGCAGTTCGAACGGACGTTAATCATTGTAGACGAAGGCGCTCACGTTCACTATGTAGAGGGATGTACAGCACCTGTATATACAACGAATTCCCTTCACAGCGCGGTTGTTGAGATTATCGTTAAAAAAGGCGGATACTGCCGTTATACAACGATTCAAAACTGGGCGAACAACGTCTTCAACCTTGTGACAAAGCGTGCGGTCTGTGAAGAAAACGCGACGATGGAATGGATCGACGGAAACATCGGCTCCAAGCTGACAATGAAATATCCTGCCGTTATCCTGAAAGGCGAAGGTGCGCGCGGTATGACGCTTTCTATCGCCCTTGCAGGAAAAGGACAGCATCAGGATGCCGGTGCGAAAATGATTCACCTTGCACCGAATACGTCATCCACAATCGTTTCAAAATCGATCTCAAAACAAGGCGGAAAAGTCACATACCGCGGAATCGTCCACTTCGGACGCAAAGCCGAAGGCGCCCGCTCAAACATCGAGTGCGATACGCTGATCATGGACAACAAATCAACTTCTGATACAATCCCATACAATGAAATTTTGAACGACAACATTTCATTGGAACACGAAGCGAAAGTATCAAAAGTATCTGAAGAGCAGCTATTCTACTTGATGAGCCGCGGTATTTCTGAAGAAGAAGCAACAGAAATGATCGTCATGGGCTTCATCGAGCCGTTCACAAAAGAACTGCCGATGGAATACGCAGTCGAAATGAACCGTCTTATCAAGTTTGAGATGGAAGGGTCTATTGGTTAATAATTAAAGATAAAATTTGAAATCGATTAAGATTTGATTGCTAGCACAGGAAATATAGTATGACCGTAGATATAATAAACTCCATTGATCGGCCTTTAATCTGCAGTGGAGTATGTATCTGCGGTCTTTTTTTAGTTGAGTGCCTCGATTTTAGCCCTCCTCTTAGATTCCTTTTAATGCAAAACAATTTATTTTGATAGTAGAATAGTAATCTAAAACACCTTCTGATAAGATTAGGATTAGATATTTAAGGGGGAATTAGGATGCAGCAAGCAGAAAGAAAAAACCGATATCACGAATTAACTTATAAAAGAGGATTTTTAATAACAGATAAAGAGGTATCCCCGCCAAATGATTATTGGAAAAAGAAAAAATTTGATAAATTCTTAATATATTTCGATCCGTTAAATGATTTAACTCATTTTCAACAAAACGGCAAATGGATAATGGTATTAGGACATGTTATTGATGTTTTAAATAATACTATGGATAAACATTTTATATGTGGAAAGTTACTGCAGAAATTAAGCCTGTCTGAAAACGATTTTTATGATTATTTAGATGAATTATCAGGAAGGTATTTTATTATGTTTCATAATAGAGGAACAACGAAAATCCTTTCTGATGCAACGGGTATGAGAAGTATAATCTATTCAAACAAACAGACTGTAATCGCTTCCCATGTGAAAGTTGTGGAATCGATTATTGGTTCAAATCCTTCACAAGTAATAAAGAGAGATTGGAAAAAGAAATTTTCTAGCTATGCTTTTCCAGGCCATTTCACTCCTTTTGAGGATATTTATTTTTTGACACCTAACACATTATTAGAAATAGAGACTAAAAGAGTGAAAAGATTTTTTCCAAGAGAGCCATTGGAATTGAAAAATGCGAATGATATTGCAGCAGAGGTTTCAGCTCTTGTTAAAACACAATTGGCTCAACTATCTAAAGGAAAAAATAAACTTATTTTTTCTCTCACTGCAGGAATTGATAGTAGATCAACATTGTCTTTAACAAAAAACTTCATCGACAAGATTCAATTTTTCACTTATTATAAGTTATCGAAGAACCTTCCAGATGGCGTTAAATCATTGGAAATTGACAGGAGATTAGTGGGGGATATTGTTAATAACCTTAATTTGAACCATATATTTATCCCCTTAAGAGAAGATGAAAAAACGGAAGATTATTTGGAGTTTATCGAAATGATGAAGAATAATACGATTAGCCCCCATAGTTATAGGTTGGCTAAATTTTATTATGATAATTTTCCAAAAGAAGCACTGCATATCCGATCAAATATTTTAGAAATAGGCAGATATTTTTATAGGAATAAGCTTGATTTGCCTGAAATCGCCGATGCTAAAGCCCTTGCGCGATGTTATTCTCCAGCAGCTTCAGATGATTTGGAAGTTCAATCTTTATTTTCTGAATATTATAATGTTGTTGAAATGGAAAATATCTTTAACTATGATCCATTTGATATATTCTATTGGGAGTATAGGATGGGGGTTTGGCATTCGCAGATTCTTTTGGAAAGTGATGTAGCACACGATACATTTATACCATTTAACTGTAGACGAATTTTAAAATTAATACTCTCTGCTTCTGCTTCAGATAAGAAAAATAACACTGTTTTCCATCGGATGATTTCAACCAATTGGAATGTTTTGAACTATTGGGGAGTTAATACATTAGTAAAACCTATAGATAGACTTGATAAACAAGCTGATGACTATGGGCTGTCCCTTGAAAGCTTAGAACTAAATAGCAGTTCAATACTTGGTGGCCATAGTGTTGATTTTAAATATAAGAACCTGGGCTATAAGGCAAAGTTTTATATTGACAAAAGCGACCCGAAAAAAGGAGATCACGTTGATGCGAGCGTCCCTTTATATACACCAGGAGATAGTCTTTATCATTGTATAGTTCAGATACGGTCACCCTATGAAAATAGAAAAAATCAAGGAAGGCTAAAGTATCAATTGTTGTTAAATGATAACATGATTCTAGAAGAGGATATTGCTTTGTGGAAAGAAAGCAATCAAATAAATATTCATTTTAAAACCCTAAATGAAAGGTCAACACTTACTATTAGGATAATTGCAGTAAAAGACTGTGAAAAATGGAACTGGGGAAAAGCAGGAGCTATTATAATTGAGAGAGTCGTATTAAGAAAAAGTGACAAAAAAATCGAATTAATAGATGCAACGAGCCCATTTTCAAATATTATAAAAAAATAGAGATTATTTGATTACTATTACCGGCAGTCGAAGAGATTCATTGTTTAAGCCTGCAAACAATTAATACAGTTCATGAAGGGGGATCATGTCCCCTTTACCATCGATTTTCATTTTTGTTTCTTTCTTGTTAAAAAGGCAAAGTGTTTTTTGATCAGGTTATGGTTATTAGGCATAGTAGTTAACTGTTGCTAAAAGATTAAAAGGAGAAGTTTTGTACATTAAAATTAAGGATTCCGAGTACTCAAAGAGCTATACATTTTTATAACATGGCTTTCTGACAGTCTGGAGAAGATAAAAGAAAACCAAAAAATCTCCACTCCGCCCAAACCTTTATATTTGAAAAGCTTAACTCAAGAACGTTTAAAATTCTTTATAAATGCACGCCTGAAGATATCGATATATTCTTCAAAGTAAATTTGCAATTATTCAATTATTTGAAAACCGAGATTTATAACCAAGGAATTTTTGAATGTTTAATGCAGAAAATACCAACTGATGGAGGCTGCACACAAAGTTGGTAATTTACATTCTTACCACTTACAACGGCAGGAATTTTAACTTAAAGGGATGTTGAGTTCGCTGTTTTTATCTCTGTTATTTATGCTGATTTTTAAATATTGTAGGTTGGTTTACTTACTTCTCTGACCATTTTAATCATCTGATATTTACAATTATTGGAAATTATAAATATTTTCATTAAGTGAAACTCCTACTATTAATCAGAAAGGGTTTTTTCATGAAAGTAGCTATAAGGGCTTTGGTCTTAGCCGTGATTTTAATTGGGCAGTTTTTTTTTGACAGTACAGAAGCCTTTGCTATGCCTTCCAAAGGCGCGGTGAAGTTCAGGACGGATGCCAATACATATACGAAATCAGCCACTTCGATCGTTGTGACGGGAAAAAGTCCTGTTACGGGGACGATGATTGCCGTCAGGCTGATCAATAAAAAAGGAACTGTCCTGATCTATCGAGATGTTCATTTAACACGCGGAAAACCTCATTTTCGGGTGAGCTTCCCGACGAAAAAGCTGAAGCCAGGCAAGTATGACGTCTGGGTGGATGCCGTCAAAGGAAAGAAGTGGCACGGGGAATTGAAGCGCTACATTGTCATCAAACATTGAGCTCCTTTATGATGAACGGAGGGCTGTGTAATGACTGTCGTGGGTTTTTGCGTATTATTATGTTCTGCATTTATCCATGCATCGTGGAACTACCTTTCTAAAAAAGCCGATGGAGGCGTTCCGTTTATCTGGCTGTTCACAGCGATTGCAGCCGTTGTCTACACGCCTCTGGCCATAGGTGTTGTCATATATGAAAAGCCTGAGATTGGCATCTGGCAGCTTGTCATCATCATGGCGAGCATCCTTGCTCACTTGGGCTTTTTTCTTGTTCTTCAAAAAGGGTACAAAAAGGGCGATCTTTCTCTCGTCTATCCGATTGCGAGGGGGACAGGCCCGCTGCTAACCTGCGTGCTGGCGGTCGCCGTTTTTGGCGAGTCATTGACGCCGCCCGCTATTATAGGGATTCTTTTGATTGTGATCAGCATTCTTTTTTTCACGGGGGGAGTCAAGCGGTTGAAAGAATCAGGCTCGCTCACACCGGTTTTTTACGGGCTGGCGGTCGGCAGTATTATTGCCGCATATACCCTCCTTGATAAAGGAGCGGTCAGCCGGTTTCTCATTCCGCCATTGCTGCTGGATTATTGCAATACGCTCGGCCGTCTCATCATCTTGACTCCTTTTGCCGCGAAAAGCTGGAGTGAAGTCCGGTTTGAGTGGAAGCATCACCGGATGGAAGCGGTCGGGGTCGGGGTTTTTAATTCTTTGGCTTATATTTTGGCGCTGAGTGTTATGGTATTTGCTCCGGTCAGCTATGTGGCACCGGTTCGGGAAATCAGCATTTTAATCGGAACGGTGATGGGGGCGGTTCTTTTGTCTGAAGGTTTCGGACGACTGAGGATCATCGCGGCTGTCTTAATGGTGCTTGGCGTGATATCGGTAGCCGTTGGTTAGGTTGTGTTCCATCGGTGTGATCCGTTATATTTGTAGAATAAACAGAAATGAAAAAGGTGTTAGTCATGAAATCTTTTATTGTAGTCGGAGCGGGCATCCTCGGTGCTTCAGCCGCTTATCATCTTGCAAAAAAGGGCGCGGATGTGACGTTGATCGACCGCGGAGAGCGGGGAAGGGCTACAGATGCCGCGGCTGGAATCGTCTGCCCCTGGCTTTCGCAGCGCAGAAACCAGGCATGGTACAAGCTTGCAAAAGGCGGTGCGGCGTACTATGCCGATTTAATCAAGCAGCTTGAAGCTGACGGAGAATCGGAGACGGGGTATAAACGGACAGGCGCTATCAGCTTGCATACAGACGAGCGAAAGCTGGAGAAAATGGAAGAACGGGCGCATCTAAGACGCAAGGATGCGCCTGAAATCGGCGAGATCACCCGTTTATCCCATGAGGAAACGAAGCGTTTATTTCCGCCTTTGGCAGAGGGGTACGGCTCGGTTCATATCAGCGGAGCCGCGCGCGTGAACGGAAAATTGCTGCGCCGCTCACTTGTGAACGCTGCACAAAAATACGGAGCCTCTGTTGTAGCAGGAAACGCTTCATTGCTCTATGAAGGAAACCGGGTAACAGGAATCTCTACAGCGGAAAAGAAAATATACGCTGATCAGGTGCTGATCACAGCGGGAGCATGGGCGGACGAGCTTTTGAAACCGCTCGGCGTTCGTTTTTCAGTCAGCCATCAAAAAGCGCAGATCGTTCATCTTCGTCTTCCTGATGCGGATACCGGCAGCTGGCCTGTTGTGATGCCTCCGAATGACCAATACATACTGGCATTTGAAGACGGCCGGATCGTTGCCGGCGCTACTCACGAAAATGAAGCGGAACTGGATGATCTGCGGGTAACGGCCGGCGGCCTTCACGAAATTTTTTCAAAGGCGCTTGCCGTTGCGCCGGGTTTGGAATTGAGCGAGCTGCTTGAGACGCGCGTAGGATTCAGGCCATTTACACCGGGCTTTCTCCCCGTGATCGGCTCATTGCCGAACATTTGCGGGCTGCTCGTTGCCAACGGTCTCGGCGCTTCAGGGCTTACGTCAGGTCCATACCTTGGCGCGGAATTGGCAAGGCTCGCCTTGGGAGAAGAGCCTGAGCTTGATATCTCTTTATATGATCCGGCCGGCGCGCTTGAAAGTTAAATTATCATGCAGAAAAAAGTTCACTCGAAGCTAGAGTGAACTTTTTTTCTTGTTTACAGTTTTAAAATAGAAAATTTTTCAATATAAATCCATGGAGGAAAATTTTAGAAAACCATCTGACTTTCTTCGAAGTGCATGCAGTTTTTTTGGAGCGGCAGGCGTTCCGTTGAATCGGCTGCCTCTGATTCCCGAACAAATTTGGAAAATGAAGGAGGGTTGCCATGATCCAGTTTGACTTTGAGTATTACAGGCCCCAATCTGCGCAGGAAGCGGTAAAGCTCTTTCAAAGCCTGGAGCGGGATGGGAAAAAGCCGGCGTATTTTTCCGGCGGAACAGAACATTTGACGCTCGGACGGCTGAATGTGATCCATACAAATGCCGTTATCGATATTAAAGACATACCTGAATGCAGGACTTTGCAATTTGAACGGCATCACCTTGCTTTAGGCTCAGCATTAACATTGACGGAGGTTACGGAAAACGGCGGCTTTCCGCTGTTGAGCAAAGCAGCGAGAGAAGTGGCCGACCATACGGCGCGCAATAAGATTACGCTTGGCGGCAATATTTGCGGGCAGATCTTTTACCGCGAAGCGGTGCTGCCTTTTTTATTAACCGACAGCAAAGTGGTGACAATTGGAGACGAGGGGGAAAAGCGCTATTTGATTCACGACGTATTTGATCAGGAGCTGAAATTGAACAAGGGAGAAATCCTCATTTCGCTTTTGATTGAAGAACGCTATCTTCATCAGCCTTTTGCAAGCATAAAAGTGAGGCAGCAATGGGATACGGGATATCCTTTGGCGACGGTTTCGGCTCTCGAAATAGACGGACGCGTCCGCTGTGCATTCAGCGGTGTCTGCCCTTTTCCGTTTCGCTCCACTGAAGTGGAATCTGCGTTGAATGATGAGGCACTCCCTGTCGATCAAAGGGTGGAAGAGGCGATCAACCGCTTTCCCGGCCCTGTTTTGGACGATGCGCAAGGTTCCGCTGAGTACCGCAAGTTTGTCATCAAACATACGCTGTTTGACATTCTCGGCATGCTGAAAAAGGAGACGTTTTGACAAGCGCTTGAATCCAATATTTGCAGGTCCGTGGGAATCCATGAATTTGAACTAGCCGTAAAATCGTGCTGAACAAAAAAAAGAGCGCCGGGCAGGCGCTTTTTTTGTTCAATTCAAAACGCCTGAGCCCCAAATATCCTCCGCCCATTCAGGGTGATCAATGAATGGATTGCGGTTATGCTGGTATTGCTGATAGATGATGTCGTTCCGCTTTCTTTCGAGGGCATCGACAGGGTCTTCATGGTGCCATTTCAATAAAACCGACATTTTTCCGTGGTACGGTTTAGATCCGTTGTTCGTTGTGTCGTTCATTTCAAGATCCGGATGACCGTCGTCCCCTTCATAGCGGACCGCCATATAGAAAATCATTCTGGCGACATCGCCTTTAATGCTTTTGTCAGGTTCCCAGGAATCGCCGTCATAGCGGTTTCCGGGGGAACCGGGATATGGACTGCCGCCTTCGTCAAAATCAAGGTTTCCGCGGGCGGCGTTTATTTGCACATCGCTGGGCCTGAGGTGATGCAAATCTGTTCCGGGTCCTTTGCTTGTCCCAAAATCGCCGTGCGATTTTGCCCATACGTGCTCGCGGTTCCAATCGCCCGTTTGCCCCCCGTTCGCCTGTTTAGAGCGCGACTCCCTGGAATATAAGAGAATCACGTTGTTTCGATTGGCCGGATCTTCGTCCGTTGTTTTCAGCGCTTCCCATACCTCGCTGTAAGACAGCTCTCTATGATCGTCGATCGTGTCGTGAAGCGCTTGTTTTAAAGCTTCACCTGTTTTGCCTTGCGCCTGTTCGTAGTAATCCGCCGGAGCCGAGGACTGGGCGTGTAAGGAAAACAGCTGAAAGGCTTCTGCGTTTTGGGTGGGCGCGCACATCGCTGACAACATCAAAATAAACGGTATGAGACACTTTCGGTTCATCTTTCGATTCCCTCCTTTTCATTTCTTTCATTATCCAATCTTTTCATGAAAAGGAAATATCATTTTGGTTACGGTTTTCTTACGGTCTTGTAAATGAAGCTTTCCACCTTTCGAGGGCTTCCAGACCGGCTTTTTCTTTCAGCTGTTTTTCCGCTGTTCGGACGCCTTCTTCGATGGCCGCGCAGTGTCCGAATAAATAATAGCGCAATGCGGCATTCATGATCACTTGTTTTCTTTCGTATTCGGTATCTGCCGATTCGTCTCCGGCGAGAACGGCGGTTATTTTTTCCGCCTGCTTCTCAGCAGACAGCGGTTTGTTGAGCTTTGCTTCATCTGCGTAAAGTCCGTATTCTTCCGGTTTTAATATAAAGGAATCGATCGCGCCGCTTTTTATCGCAAACACAAAGCTGCCTCTGTGGACCGGCACGTCTTCCGAGCCTTCCGCCCCCTGGACAATGAACACTTCTTTGTACGTCAAGCGCTGAAAAACGGGATGCATTTTCTGAATGGCCGTCCGGTGAAACGCGCCCATCATGAGCTTGTCGGCATCAGAGAAGTTGACCAGTTTTTCTGCTGTATTCAACACGGTGCGGACGCCGATTTCCTCCCGGATTTTCCTCATCCGAACAAACGGTTTACAAAATGTTTCGGCGGCGGCGAACCCGATTGAGGCCTCTTCCAGTGAGTGTGCCGTTTGCACCGGATTGGTCTCAGAAGGGATTCCGAGCTTGTCCAGGACATCTTTTATGCTCGTTCCATACTTGGGCGGCAATGCATCACTGCCGTGAAGAAACGCAGGGATCCCGTTTCCTGCGAGAAGGAGCGAGACGGGAATGGTTGCTAAAAAAGAAAGTCTTCCTGTGTAAGGTCCCGCAAAATCGATGACCGCATCTTTTACAGCTTTGGAAAGGCTCAGTGTTTCCGAGCTGTTCCGCAATGCTTCGGTAAACGCGAGCAATTCCTCAGGGGACTCTGTTTTGATCCGCTCCGCTATTAAAAATGCGGCGGTCTGAGCGGGGCTGGCATTTCCCGTAACCATCGCTTCTGCAGCCTGTTTGGCCTCTTCATAAGTTAAATCGCGGGCGCCCCTTTTTCCTCTTGCGACTTCTTTAATCCACTGCTGCAATGTGAACTCTCTCCTTTACATGCTGATCTTTCTTATGACTTTACATGAAAATGCAGAAAAGGAACAGTGGAGATTGTCAGCTTAATGATTGACAGAAAATGTGACGATTTTCTGGATGAGTCGTGTTAATTTAGGTATTTTAACTGAAAACATGCTGAAATTCAGAGGATTTTTCAATGCTATCCGTGCTGTGATCATTTAATATGTTAAAAAAGTTAACGCGAAAGAAGGGGATGAACGAAAATGGGAATGCCGGCTTACAAAGCAGAAGAGGTGAAAAAGAACGAAAAACGCAAAAAAGAATTTCCGCATATTTATGTCATTCTTGCTGTCATGATTGGTCTAATGGCGCTTATGACATATGTTATTCCAGCAGGCGAATATGAACGGGTGGAAAGTCCGGACGGCAGGGAAATGATCGATCCAGCGTCCTACAAACGGGTCGAACAGACGCCGGTTGATATTCTTGGCTTGCTTACGGCGGTTCCGAAAGGGATGACGGAAGCGGCTCCGATTATTGTGTTTACATTTGTGATCGGCGGTGCATTTGCCGTTCTGAGGAAAGCGTCTGTCATTGAGCTCGGTGTCCATCTGCTGGCCGATCAGTTCAGGAACAAGCCGGTTTTCGTTACGCCTGTCTTAATATTCGTTTTTTCGGGCATTTCCTGTTTTATCGGGACGCCTGAGCTTTCCATCGTTTATGTCCCTGTCATTCTTCCTCTGCTGCTGTCCTTCGGATATGACCGGATGACAGCAGCAGCAATCGCATTGTGCGGGACGATCGCCGGCTTTACGAGCGCTTTGACAAACCCTTTTACGGTGGGGACCTCACAAATGATTTCCGGTCTCCCGCTTTATTCCGGGATGGGGTACAGGGCGGTCATCTTTGTTGTCATTACGGCGATTGCCGCTGTATATGTGCTCAAATATGCAGAAAAGGTCAGGGCGCATCCTGAAAAAAGCCTGACGGGCAAGGAAGCAGTCGAACAGGTTCCGGCTTTTAAAGCAGGCGGACGGGTGAAATGGGCCGGCATCGCGGCGCTTGGGTTGTTTGTAGGCTTGATTGGCTGTGTGATTTATTTCAGGTGGGACATGCTGACAATGGCGGGCTATTTCCTGGCGCTCGGCATCATTCCTGCTTACATTGCCGGTATGAGCTCGAGAGACATTGCCGAGTCCTTTAATGAAGGTTTTAAAGAAGTGCTCGTCGGTGCGATGATTTGCGGCATTGCAAGAGCTGCAGCGGTCGTTATGGCGGACGGGCAGATTATGGATACGATGGTTTACGGCTTGTCCCATGCGGTCTCACAGCTTCCTTCTTATTTAACGGTGACGGCGATGCTATTGACGCAGATGCTGTTTAACTTTTTTGTTCCAAGCGGAAGCGGACAGGCATTAATTATGATGCCGATTATGGCGCCTTTGGCTGATATCGTCGGAATTACGCGGCAGACGGCGATTCTGGCCTTCCAATTCGGAGACGGTTTTTCAAACATCGTCTTTCCGACATCAGGTTACTTTATGGCGACGCTTGCGATCAGCCGGATTGCCTGGAACAAATGGCTGAGATTCATCCTTCCGCTGTTTTGCCTCTGGATGGGAGCGGCCATGATTTTCCTGATGTTTGCTAATGCCGTTGGCTGGTCGTAAATGGATAAAAAGGCGGGGAATCCTCCGCTTTTTTTATTTTCCTATTCTCCCTTGAGAAGAAAAAATATGCAAAAATATGAAAAAACTAGACTTTAAACCTATCTGTGGATATACTAATTTAGTAATTGTTCGAATTTAAGATTGTCCGGTATTTCCGGGCTGAAGGAAGGTATCCGCGGATGAAAAAGATGGCCAGACTGTATATTCTCATGCTGAACGTATTCATCGTTATGCTTGGTATAGGCTTGATTATTCCACTCATGCCTACGTTTATAGAAGAATTCGGCGCGTCAGGCAGCACGCTCGGATTGCTGATTGCGGCTTCGGGGATTACCCAGCTGCTGTTTTCGCCCGCTGCCGGGGAAATGACTGATAAATACGGAAGACGGAAAATGATCATTTTAGGCATCGGTGCGTTTGCGGTTTCCCAGCTGCTTTTCGCCTTGGCGAGCCAGATGTGGCTGCTGTTTGTTTCCCGCCTTCTCGGCGGAGCGGGAGCCGCGTTTTTGGTGCCGGCCATGTTTGCCTACATCGCTGACATCACGTCAGAAAAGGATCGAAGCAAAGGGATGGGGCTGATCAGCGCCGCGATGTCTCTAGGCTTTGTCATCGGTCCGGGAGCAGGCGGATATTTGGCGGCGTTCGGGCTCACCTTCCCGTTTTACGTGTCAGCCGGATTAGCCGGCTTGGCGACGGTTTTATCGCTTCTTGTCCTTCCGGAAACGCTCAGTCAAGAAAAGATGCTTGAAAAGCGCCGCTCCGCTCAAAAGCGCGAACCGCTTCCTAAGCAAATGGCGCGCGCGCTGCGATCGCCGTATGCTTTTCTGTTTGTCCTCGTGTTCATCTTGAACTTCGGAATCATGAATTTCGAGGCGGTATTCAGCCTTTATGTCGATCATAAGCACGGCTTCACACCGGGAGACATTGCCTTTGTCATTACAGCGGCAAGTTTGATCGGCGTATTCGTCCAGGCGGTGGCTCTCGGGATGCTGACGAACCGCTTCGGCGAAAAAAAGCTGATGAACATGACGCTGATCGGTTCTGCCGGAGCGCTTGCCGTCTGCTCGATTGCCGGTTCGTACTGGCTCGTTTTCGGAGCAACGATTGTTTTCTTCATGCTGACGTCCATCCTCCGTCCGGCGATTAATACGCTGATTTCAAAAATGGCCGGTGATGAACAGGGCTTTGCCGCAGGCATGAACAATGCGTTTATGAGTCTTGCCAACATCGTTGGACCGACGGTGGCCGGTCTGTTATTCGATGTGAACGTAGAAATTCCATATATTTTTGGTGCGGTCGTTCTCGTGCTCAGCTTTTTGGCGGCAGTCAGCTGGGGACGGAAGCAGCAGGCACGCACAATTCCCGAAAAAGTATAAGGGAGCCGGCACATATGCCGGCTTTTTTCTATAGTGAAATGCTCAAATCACCAGCTTTACATCCTCCGATTGCCGCGCGGAAAAAAACTGTTGAAATTTCTTATAACCCAAACAGCATTTGAATTCTGAGCGCCAGTCTCAAGCGCAGGGTCGTGTCCGCATCTTTCAGACTTTTCCCGAGCAGTTCCTCGCATTTTTCAAGCCTGTAGATGACGGTGTTTCTGTGGATGTACAGGCGCTTGGCTGTTTCAGAAATCTGACAGTGCGTTTCCAGATAGACGGACAATGTTTGCAGGAGCCCTGGGTCATCCTTCGGCAGGCTGGCAAGCTGATGCAGCGCATGCGTGTAAAATGTCTTCAAATCATCAGCCGGAATCATGCGCAAAAGCTCTGACACGTCTTTCATATGATACGTCTGAATGAACTCGGTGCTGCCTGACAAATGGCCGGAGTGGAGCGCGTCGACGGCTTCTTTGCAAATGTGCGGAACGTCGCTCAGCTGATGGCTGAGGTTGCTGATTCCGAAAGAGATCGTCCGCTGAAAATGCTCATATGCATGGCGCTGAAACGTCTTTAAAAATCCGCCCACGGCTGCATTCATTTCAGCCCAGCTGTCCGTCGCCTCGGCCAGCAGGAAGCATACGTTTCCTTTTGTGAAAAGGTGCGGGGGAAACGGGAACTCAACCAGCTCTTCTTCCAGGCGCTCGAACACGGAATCTGATTCAAGCTGATTCTCCGTGAAGCTGAGTGATTTTTCGCGGCGGTCCAATTTGCCGGCGATGCACACATATTTTTGATCCCACTTGAGCTGAAATTCTTTGGCCCGGTTTTTGATTTCTTCAGCCGAAGAAAAGGCGCCGTCTAAAAAATTGCTGAAAAACTCGTTCCGCGCTCTTCGTGAATATTGCTTGAGCGCATTTTCCTTCATCAGCTCAAAGGCGATGACATTGGCGGCTTGTTCGAGTGTTAACAGCAAGCCTTTGTCTGAAGCGGTAATCATTCCACAGATAACGAGGAAGCCGCTTTTTTTTTCATGAGTATAGATTGGAAATACCGAATAGGTTTGTTTGTCGGAAAGCGTTGAAAAGCAGGAGAACCCCGTTTTGCTTCCTTTTTGAAATATTCCTTCATAAAGCGAAAACGTCCCGGCTGCTTCCGCTTTTGAGGAGGCGATCGGCTTGAGGTGCTGATTGAATAAAAGAACGGGAAGGTTCAAAATAGCAGAGACGTTATGCAAGAGCGATTGAATGCTTTTTCCGCTCATAATATGGCTTGTGAACTTTTTTTGGGCGGTGATGGCCTGTTCGAGTTCTGCCGTCCGTTTGTCTAAAATATGGCTCAGTGTATGATTGACAATATCACCGAGGCGGACATCTTCATTTAGCTCGATGATCGGAAAAGACTGCTCGTCGGCAAGCTTGATCACCTCTTCGGGTATTTCCTGCAAAAAACGCGTTTTGATGCCGAGTCCGGCGCAGCCCCGCCTGATCATCTTTTCAATCAATTCCTTCAATAAAAAAGGCCGGTCTTTCAAATGATAAGCGGTCGTGACGAGGAGCTCGCCATGATGCAGATAATCGGCAATATCTGGTGCATCCATCATATTGATGTGTTCGATGTTCCGGGTCCCGCCCGTTTTTCCGGCGGCAAGCATTGCGCCATTAAACACGGGGAGTTTCATCATGTCATAGATATTCATTGATCTGTACAGACCTCCTTTGTCATTTTAGTCATTTTCAACAAAAAACGAGCGAATTTATGACATTTATGCCGATGCTTATTTTTTATGTTACCAGTAAACTTGTATTTATATATAAAGTTGTAAAGAAATATAACAAGAAAAAAGAAAGGAAGTTTCTTTACATGACAATTGGCGAAATGAATATTCCGAAACGAACAATTATGACTCCCGGTCCTGTTGAGGTTCATCCGAGAGTGCTGAGGGCGCTTTCCTCACCTGTACTGGGACAATTCGACCCTGCATTTACAGACATGATGAACGACGTCATGGCGCTGCTCCGGCAGATTTTCCGAACGACAAATAAATGGGCATTTCCGATAGATGGGACATCGCGGGCCGGGCTTGAAGCCGTCCTTGCCAGTCTCATCAAACCGGGGGACCGGGTGCTCATTCCCATTTTCGGACGGTTCGGCTATCTGCTTGCCGAGATTTGCGAACGGTACCGGGCTGATGTTTATACAATGGAATGCCCATGGGGAGACGTTTTTGAACCGAAAGAGATCATCTCCGAAATCAAACGGACGAAACCGGAGATTGTTGCGGTAGTGCACGGTGAGACATCGACGGGATGCATTCAGCCGCTCGAAGAAATCGGCCGGGCCTGCCGGGAGCTTGATGTGCTTTGTGTAGTCGATGCGGTGGCTACAATCGGCGGCACGGATGTCAATACGGATGAATGGTGCCTTGACGCGGTCGTCGGAGGTACGCAAAAGTGTTTATCCGTTCCTTCCGGTATGGCGCCGATCACTTTTAACAGCCGGGTTGAAAAGCGCATCAATGAAAGGAAAAAGGTAGAACGGGGCATTGCCACAAGAGAAGATATCGAGCTTGAAACAGGACGCTTGCCGATTCCCAGCAATTATTTTGACCTCGGCATGCTGATGGATTATTGGAGCCCGAGGCGCCTCAATCATCATACAGAAGCGACTTCGATGCTGTACGGCTTGCGCGAAGGAGCGCGGGTCGTTCTTGAGGAGGGACTCAGTGAGCGATTCTCAAGACACCGGCTCCATGAAGCAGCGCTCATCAAGGGCATCAAAGCGATGGGACTCGAACTGTTTACGGAAGGCCGGAAAAAGCTGCCGACCGTCACTTGTGTGAAAGTGCCTGATCGGGTTGACGCGGATCTTGTCAGGAAGATGATGCTCGACGACTTCGGCGTCGAAATCGCCAGCTCTTTCGGGCCGTTGGCCGGAAAGATATGGAGAATCGGGACGATGGGGTACAGCTGCCGGAAAGAAAATGTTCTTTTTACATTGGCAGCTCTCGAAGCGGTTCTCATACGGACAGGTGCTTCTGTATCGCCGGGAAATGCGCTTCAGGCGGCTCTGGATTTCTATCATGAGTAGGCTAATCTCATGAAAACGTTTGACTTGCTTTTGAAAGGCGCTTCCGTCGTGTGACCGGAAGGCGTAAGGAAAACCGATATCGGCGTCAAAAACGGGATGATTGCTGAGCTAGGCGTGCATGATGCGGTGCGGCCGAAAATGTTTTTCAGGCCGAAGGTCAATACACTTTTCCGGGAACCGTCGAATGAAAGCTTGCCTCCAGATGTAAAAGAAACATACGAAATTGAAATTTTCAAAAGAAATGTTGAAGAAATGAAGAAAGAAATCCTTGAAAATCTCAAACAAGAGCATTAAATCAAGAAAAGCAGGCTGAGAAGCCTGCTTTTCCTTATTTGTGTGTGAAAAGTCTTCGGAGTTTGATAATCGGGCTCTCCTCTGGTGCAATGCGATTCATCTGTTCCTATTCCAACGATCTAAAATAACCCGCCAATACAGCATCGATCCTTTCGGCCGTCAGCCTTTCAGGGTTCATGATCAAATGAAGCGCCAGCCCGTCGACAAGGGCGTACAGGTGCTCGGTTTCCTTTAGAACATCGATCCCCGGCTTTGCACCAGTTTTCACCAGCATTTCAACAGCCGATTTGCAGGCTGAATAAATGCCTTCATTCATCTCCTTTCTCAACGGTTTGAGCTCCGGATCGCTGAGCGATTTGGCTGTAAATGCATACCATGCTTCCATTTCCAGTTTTCGCTCTTCATCAAGAGGCATAAGCTGAAAAAGAAGCTGTTTGACGTTTTCAGCCGGTGGACCGTTAAATGTCATGTTTTCAATACGCGTTTTGACCCGGTTTGCCACAAGCCTCATTGAATAAATGAAAAGCTCAGACTGATGAGGAAAATAATGGCGCATCGACCCGGCCGAAAGTCCGGCTTCCTTAGCGACATTTCTGACGGTGCATTGTTCAAGTCCATCTCTGTGAATCACATTCCACACCGCTTCTGCAATTTTTTCTTTTTGTTTTTCGTGATCAACAATTTTTGGCA
Source organism: Bacillus haynesii (assembly GCF_014042035.1). Lineage (NCBI taxonomy): Bacteria > Bacillati > Bacillota > Bacilli > Caryophanales > Bacillaceae > Bacillus > Bacillus haynesii. The sequence goes on from NZ_CP059494.1 coordinate 3,927,828, forward strand.
TACACACATTATAACACGGCTGTATTATTTAATACATCTGTGTTATAATTTTTTAGTACAAATGTGTTAAAAAAGAGAGGCGGAAAAAGGTGATTGGTTTATTGATTATAGCCTGTGAGATCGGTTTTTGGATTTTTATTATGCTTGGACTTATCTTTCGCTATATGGCAGGCTGGAAAAAGGCTGGCTTGATCATGTTTGCATGCACACCGGTTTTGGATTTGCTGCTTTTGGCTGCAACGGCGCTTGATCTGCACAATGGGGCACAAGCGGATGTTTTGCACGGCATCGCCGCCGTTTATATCGGCGTCAGCATCGCGTTCGGGAGCCGCATGATCAAATGGGCGGATGAAAGGTTCGCCTATCGCTTTGCCGGCGGTTCGAAGCCTGACAAAGGCCCGCAGTACGGCAGGGAACATGCCAAAAAAGAGCGTGAAGGCTGGTTGCGACATTTTATCGCATGGCTGATCGGAGCGGCGCTGTTGGCCGGGATGCATCTGTTCATCGGCGACCCGGATAGAACCGGGCCGTTAATCCGCATCGCTTCTTTATGGTCGATCATCCTTGTTATCGATTTTCTGTACAGTTTCAGCTTTACCCTTTTTCCGAAGAAAGCCCGTTAAAAGAAGCCGGATGTCCGGCTTCTTTTTCATGTTCAAGTATCCCGCCGCTGAAAAAGGAAATGCTACAAGCAGACCTGGATCAAGATTTTCGAAAAAAACCTGTGATAAACTAAAAGAAGAGGTGAGCTGCATTGATTTATATTGGATTAACAGGATGGGGGGATCATGACAGCCTGTATCCGCCCAAGACAAGCAGTCAAAACAAGCTGATCCACTATTCGGCGCATTTTCCGATCGTCGAGCTTGATGCGAGTTTTTACGCGATACAGCCCGAGCGGAACAATGAAAAATGGGTAAAGGAGACGCCGGAAACCTTTCAGTTTATCATTAAGGCATATCAGGGAATGACAGGGCATCAGCGCGGGGAAATCCCCTTTGAAACGAAAGACGATATGTTTGCTGCTTTTAAGCTTTCGTTAACGCCATACATAAAAGCGGGTAAGCTGGCGATGGTCCTCTTTCAGTTTCCGCCATGGTTTGATTGCAAAAAAGAAAACGTCAATTATTTAAGATGGGTAAAAGAGAAAATGGGAGATATACCGTGTGCGCTTGAATTCAGGCATCGGTCATGGTTTATGCCCCAGTTTTACGACAAAACGCTTGCTTTTATGGAGGAACAGCAATGGATTCACAGCATTTGCGATGAACCCCAGGCGGGCGAAGGCAGCATACCGACGGTTCTTCATGCGACTGACAGCCGGAAAACGCTCGTCCGTTTTCACGGCCGCAACAAGGAAGGCTGGTTAAGGCCGTCTTCCGGTCAAAATTGGCGTGAGGTCAGATATTTGTATTTATATAATGAACAAGAATTAAAAGACTGGAAGAACAACCTTGAGCTGCTTGAACAGCAGTCGAAAAATGTTTACGTGCTGTTTAATAACAATTCAGGCGGTGATGCGGCTCAAAACGGGAAGCAAATGATGGAGCTGCTCGACATTGAATACAAAGGGCTTACGCCAAGGCAGCTCGATTTATTCAGCTAGAAAAGAGGACTTATTTTATGGAATATCTTATCTTGATCATACTCGGATTTATCGCAGGAACCATCGGCAGTCTTGTCGGGCTCGGCGGAGGGATCGTCATCGTTCCCTCGCTCCTTTTTCTGGCGGGGCTGCCGATGCTGTTTGACCATGTGACACCGCAAATGGCGGTCGGCACATCGCTCGTCGTCATCATATTCACAGGGCTTTCTTCAACGCTTGCGTATATGAAGTATAAAACCGTAGATTATAAAAGCGGCCTTATTTTTTTCATCGGCTCGGGGCCGGGCAGCATCGCAGGTGCCCATGTATCGACATATTTCAGCTCAGACTCGTTTTCTCTATGGTTCGGGATTTTTATGATTCTCATTTCCCTTTCCTTAATGATAAAGAAAAAGGTGAAACCTGCCGAGAAAAAGCATACGGGCGTTATCAGAACGTTCACAGGAGATGAAGGACAGGAATATACGTATTCATATCATCCTTTAGCCGGAATCGCGATCGCCTTTTTCGTCGGCTTCCTCGGCGGGCTTTTCGGCATCGGGGGCGGCTCGCTGATGGTGCCGGCGATGATTCTTCTGTTTTTATTTCCGACAAGGGTCGCTGTTGCGACATCCATGTTTATCATTTTCCTTTCATCTGTCGCGGGCTCTGCCGGCCATGTCATCGCGGGCCATGTCAACTGGCTTTATGCGCTCGCATTGATCCCGGGCGCCTGGTTTGGCGGACAGCTCGGCGCCTACATTAACAAAAAGATGCAGACAAAGACGATCGTATTGATCATGAGGTTCGTATTGATCATCATTGGAATCAGATTAATCTATCAAGGCGTGTTTAGTTAAACGTTAGGGAGAGATTTGCATGACGGAAAAGCTCCATATTTACCATACGAACGATTTGCACAGCCATTTTGAAAACTGGCCGAAAATCGTCGATTATATTCAAACACAAAGACAACAACATGAAGAGCAGGGGGAAGAAGTGCTTTTATTCGACCTCGGCGATCATGTCGACAGATTCCATCCGATATCTGAGGCCACCTTCGGAAAAGCAAATGTGGAGCTGTTGAACCGTCTGCAGTATGATGCTGCAACGATCGGGAATAATGAAGGAATTACACTGCCGCACCAGGAGCTGGATACACTTTATGATAACGCTCAGTTTCCTGTCATTGTTTCCAATTTGTTTGACGGAGAAGGGAAGAGGCCCGGCTGGGCAGCGCCGTATTTGCTCAAAAAGGTGAAGAGCGGTGCAACTCTTGCCATTCTCGGTGTGACAGTCCCGTATTATCCGATCTATCGACAGCTTGGCTGGACGGTTACAGACGCATTTGAAAGCATCAGCGAGATGCTCAGTGAAATCAAAGGAAAAGCCGATACTGTCATCCTTCTTTCACACCTTGGTATTTTGGATGATCAGCGCGTCGCGGAGGCTTTTCCCGAAATCGACTTGATCCTCGGCTCCCACACCCATCATCTGCTTGAAGAAGGGATGATGAAAGACGGCGTTATGCTGGCCTGCGCGGAAAAGTACGGGAACTATGTCGGTCATATTGAACTGACGTATAACGGAACGCTTGAGAACATCACAGCAACCGTGATGAAGACGGCAGAATGGAACGTAGAATCAGAGGAGACGATTCGTTTTCTGAAGGAAAAAGAGAAAGAAGCCGGACAGCTCCTTGAAGAAGAAATTGCGACATTGGACAACACCCTTGAAACCGCCTGGTTCCGCAGAAGCGCCCTTCCGCAAATGCTGGCAGACGCCTTAAAGGAATGGTGTGAGGCAGAGATCGGAATGGTCAACTCAGGCATTGTGCTGGAATCTCTTTCACAAGGTCCGGTGACGAAAGCCGATGTTCACCGCATCTGTCCGCATCCGATTAATCCGGTCAAACTGAAGCTGACGGGACGTGAGCTGAAAGAGGTCATCCTTCATGCATCATCAGAACAAACCGAGAAGCTGCGCATTAAAGGGCTCGGTTTTCGCGGCGAAGTGATGGGGAAAATGCTGTATGCCGGCCTTGATCCGGAAAAGCTCTCCGTCAACGGAGCGGACATTGAAGATGATGTGTTCTACACGATCGCCACGATTGACATGTTTACACTCGGAATGCTGTTTCCGGTTATTCGCGATGCGGAAGATATTGACTACTTTATGCCTGAATTCCTGCGCGATCTGCTCGCCTGGAAGCTTAAAAAAGCAAACCGGTCCTAAACAGATCTCTAAGATTCGGGGCAAACCGGAACATGTCTCTCACTTTATCATACATTAATGGTAAAGGAGGGATAGCGATGGTAAATTTAACTCCGATTATGATAGAAGATCAGCCGTTTACGGCTGTAACGGTCAAACTGCCGAAAACGAACTTTATGGCGGTAACCAATGACCATGGATATATTATGTGCGGAGCGCTTGATGTCGCCCTGCTGAATGATAAATTAAAAGACCGGAAAATTGTCGCCGCCAGAGCCGTCGGTGTGCGGACGATCGATCAGCTTCTCGAAGCCCCGCTCGAATCTGTAACCGATGCGGCCAGAGAGCTCGGCATCCATCCCGGAATGAGCGGAAAAGATGCCCTTTTAAAAATGGTGAAATAAAGTTGTCTGATTGAATCGTATATCCCCTCTTACAAGCATACACTTGTGATGTAAGGGGGGATTTTGCTTGCGAAGACTTCGCGGCCCTCTGTCAAAAAGAGGACCTTTGCCTTTTCGATATGTCATGCTGCTTTCGTTTGTATTTTTTATTTTTTCAACGGCCATCAGCCTGTTGATTATCAACTCATCCATCAAACCGACGCTTCTGAACATCGCTGAAATGGAAACGAACCGGATTGCGACCCACGTCATCCAGGAAGCTGTCGAGGATTATATGAACCAAGATGAAAATGTGCAAAACATGGTCGAAATGAAGACAAATGAAAACGGGAAAGTGACAACGATCAATTTCAATTCCCATGTTGTTCGCGATATGCAAACCAAGATTACGAAACGGCTGCATGAAAACTTGAAAGTAACGGAAACAGAAGAATTTAATTCTTCTGCGAAAACGCCGGAAGACAAGAGTGACGGCGTGATTTATCAAATTCCTCTCGGCCAGACAACGGGAAATTCCCTGCTTGGAAACCTCGGGCCGAAAATCCCGGTGCGCTTTAATGTTGTAGGAGATGTTTTTACAGATTTCAAGAAAAGCGTGGAGCCGTACGGAATTAATAATGCATTAATTAATATCGGGATTCTTGTCGAAGTCAAGGTCCGTGTCGTCATACCGTTTGCGACAAAAACGGCGGTTGTCAAAAATACGATCCCGGCAACGATTCAAGCCGTGCACGGAGAAGTACCCGACTTCTACAGCGGCAGCGGCAGCCAGACGTCGCCATCGATTCAAATCCCTTCAAAGGATGAAAAAACAGAGCAAAAAAAGGAACAAAATGAGTAATGATTTCCAGGCGTTCTGCAAACATCAGGCAGAATGCTTTTTTTCATGGCCTAGAAACGGCATGCGTCTATTTTCTTAAAAAAATACTTTGACTTAGGCAAAAAGACTGTATATACTATTCAATAATAATAATTATTAGAAAATTCGCTGTTTTCAGATGTTTCGAAAAGGTAAAGGAGGAAGCTTATGGATAATCGTCCGCAATGGGGAACAAGAGCGGGTTTTATTTTAGCAGCTGTCGGTTCTGCGATCGGTTTGGGGAATATTTGGAGGTTCCCAGCTGTAGCTTATGAAAACGGAGGAGGCGCGTTCTTTCTGCCATATTTGTTCGCACTCTTGACAGCAGGAATTCCTCTTCTCATCATGGAATTTACAATCGGTCATAAATACAGAGGCTCAGCCCCGCTGTCCTATGCCCGGATGGGGAAAGGGAAGGAGTGGATCGGCTGGTGGCAGGTCGCCATCTCTTTTGTCATCTCGACGTATTATGCCGTTATCGTGGCATGGGCCATTTCTTACACTGTCTTTTCTTTCAATTTAGGATGGGGTAAAAATACAGAAAATTTCCTGATGAATGAATATTTAAACAGAATTGATATTGGAGGAGGAGCCATAGGCCAATTCGGCGGCTTCGTGCCGGGCGTCCTGATTCCGCTCGCGATTGTCTGGATTGTTTCCTTAGGCATTTTATTTGCCGGAGTCAAAAAAGGAATCGAAATTGCGAACCGTATTTTCATTCCGCTGCTCGTGGTCTTATTTTTAATCATCGTCATTTATTCGATTACACTTGATGGAGCTGCCCAAGGGCTGAATGCGTTTTTCACGCCTGATTGGAGCCAGATTACAAACGGAAAAGTTTGGGTTGCGGCATACGGTCAAATTTTCTTCAGTCTGTCGATTGCGTTTGCCATCATGATTACGTATTCCAGCTATTTGCCGAAAAAATCCGATATTACAAACAATGCGTTCATCACCGGCTTCGGGAACTCGTCGTTCGAACTGCTGGCCGGGATTGGGGTATTCAGTGCGCTGGGCTTTATGGCAGCGCAGCAAGGTGTTCCAGTCAAAGAAGTCGTCTCTTCCGGAATCGGTTTGGCGTTCGTCGTCTTTCCGAAGATCATCAATGAGTTTCCAGCGTTTAATGCGCTTTTCGGATTTTTATTCTTTGGCTCGCTTGTTTTGGCTGGTCTGTCGTCTCTCATTTCTATCTCTGAAACATATGTTGCCGCGATTCAGGATAAATTCAATGTTCCGCGGCGGAAAGCCGTCCTGGTCGGCGGAGGGGCTGCTGCATTGTGTTCGCTCGTATTTGCGACGAAAGGCGGGCTGTTCTTTCTCGATGCGGCCGATTACTTTATCAACAATTTCGGAGTGGCTCTTGCCGGATTGATCGAAGTCGTTGCGATTGCATGGTTTGCGAAAGAGCTGAAAGCTCTGCAGGCTCACGCCAATTCGGTTTCCGACATTCAGCTCGGCGCCTGGTGGAGAATCTGCCTGAGCGTCGTCACGCCGATTGTTCTGGGGTATATGATGTTTGATAATATCAAGACGAATATCACAACAGCCTACGGTGATCTGCCGGTAGAATTCCTCCTCAAATGGGGATGGTGCGTCGCTGTTGGAGCGATCGCAGCCGGATTTATCCTTTCGCTTTCAAAATGGAAGAACGGGCTGAAATATACGCCATTTCAACATGACAAGGAGGTTTCCTCATGAACGGCGCATCTATAGCAATGATGGTGATCGGCATCGTCATCATTTGGGGAGGCTTGGCCGCAAGCATCATCAATGCGGTTGTGAAAAGCAAGAAAAGCCAAGCCGGTTAACCTCTGAAAAAAAGACATCCCTATTCTTTTGAAATAGGGATGTCTTTTATTTTTTCTTTCGAAGTTCCTTCCGTTCCCATGCCCTTAAATGAGGATAAGGATCAAAAGACCACTCGGTTCTACCGTTGTCTTTATACATGCCGTAGTGAAGATGGGGCGGGAATTTTCCCGATGTTCCCGGCGGCCCGTATCCCGTCGCTCCGACCGAGCCGATCACCTGGCCGGGCTCGACGATTTCTCCTACTTTCAAGCCTTTTGTGAATCCGTTCAAATGGGCAAAATAATGGTACGTATTGTTGATGTCTCTGATTCCGATCCGCCATCCGCCGAAACGGTTCCAGCCTTTCATTTCAACAATACCGTAGCATGTCGACCGGACGGGGAGGCCGTAATGGGCGAACAAATCCGTCCCTTCATGAATGCGCCTGCCTCCGAATCCGCGGGCATCTCCCCATGTGCTTCTATAGCTGTAATCTGATCTTACGGGAAGAGGAAAGGCGTGCTTGCCCAAATCAATATGGCCGTATTTTTGAAAAAGCCTGATAAATCCTGATATGATGCCGACCGTCTGATCCCTTTCATAAAACTCCCACAGGCCGATGCGGATATTTTCAATGTCCCTTCCGTATGTCAACAAGTATTGTCCAAACGTATAAAGGACGTCTTCATCCTGATCCGATTCCGCCAATCCGTCTCCGTTTCCGTCCATTCCAATTCCGTCAAAAACCTTGATGCTGAGCGGCGATGTATCTTTTGGGTTGGGGTTTTCAGGTCCGCTCCACACGCTTTGTGGAATATATATCCCGATGTGCCCTTTTTGCTTCGGCAAGTCCTTGCGGTTTTTGCGGATATTGATTTCGTATTGGTCGACAGCCGCGAAAACATACCAAGGAATATGGGTTGCAGCTTCGGTTTTATGATAAAGGGCCATTCTCTTTTGCAGATCGGGCTCTTTTTTCTCCTTTGCAAGAGCGCACGGCTGCAATATGAGCAAAAGGAGGATGAGAACGGATAATACAGCTTTCACGGTGTCCTTAGCTCCTTTCAGTTTGAATACGGTTAGTTTATGACATCTGCAGAAATCGATAATAAGAAAATGTTAGAAATTCCATCTTGTCTAATCAAGCTCTTGTTCACAAATCTGTACTATGTTAAAGTGACTTAAGATGAAGATTTAGATTTTTTATTTAAGCGGTTCCAAAGCAGGGGGACACATCCGGCGCTATGTCACAAATTTCGTATTGAACATGACTACAATCCACAATGGAGATGATGGAATTGGCAAAGAAAGACGAGCACCTAAGAAAGCCCGACTGGCTTAAAATCAAGCTGAACACAAATGAAAACTATACGGGCTTAAAAAAATTAATGCGGGAAAACAACCTCCATACGGTCTGCGAAGAGGCGAAATGTCCGAACATCCACGAATGCTGGGCCGTCAGACGTACCGCGACCTTTATGATTCTCGGATCTGTCTGTACGAGAGCCTGCCGCTTCTGTGCGGTGAAGACGGGGCTGCCGACAGAACTTGACTTGAATGAGCCGGAAAGAGTCGCAGATTCTGTGAGCATCATGAACCTGAAACACGCGGTCATTACAGCCGTTGCCCGTGACGATTTAAAAGACGGAGGAGCGGGGGTATTCGCTGAAACCGTACGCGCCGTCCGGAGAAAAAGTCCATTTACAACAATTGAAGTTCTCCCGTCTGACATGGGCGGAGACTATAATAATTTGAAAACGCTGATGGATACGCGTCCGGACATTTTAAACCATAATATTGAAACGGTCCGCCGCCTGACGCCGAGAGTCCGTGCGAGAGCTACATACGAAAGATCATTGGAATTTTTGCGCCGCGCCAAAGAGATGCAGCCGGACATCCCGACGAAATCCAGCATTATGATCGGCCTCGGCGAAACAAAAGAAGAAATCATCGAAACAATGGACGACCTTCTTGCGAACAACGTCGACATCATGGCAATCGGCCAGTATCTGCAGCCGTCCAAAAAACATATTAAAGTACAGAAATATTACCATCCTGACGAGTTTGCCGAGCTGAAAGAAATCGCCATGGAAAAAGGCTTCAGCCACTGTGAAGCAGGGCCGCTCGTCCGCTCTTCATACCATGCCGATGAACAGGTGAATGAAGCGTCTAAAAAACGCCAGGCGCAGGCATAACATTGGATGAAAAAACGCCAGCCATTTGCGCTGGCGTTTTTCTTATTTTCAGGTCAGGATTCGGTCGCTTTTCCTTTTCCGTCAAGGCCGTTTTCATCTGTACCTGTCGTTGTTTTGCCTTGCGGCGATTTTTGCATTTCCTTAATCGTATCGGCCATCAGCTGATCGACGTTTCTTGAATTGGCTCCAAGCCGGCTGAAGTTGGCGACGGATTGCATCATGTTCGGGTCATCGGAAATATAGATGTGGTAATATCTCGGAATGACGGATGCCGCCGTCTTTTTGACTTGATCAGCCGTCTGTTCGCGCTGCCCGGAGTCCGTTTTGTACACGACAAGCGCTTCTTCGTCTGTCACAAGTGCTGACGCATCTTGAATATTGGGAAGCTGAACCGTTAAACTAGATATAATATGTGCCATTTCTTCCCGGTCGATTTGGGGCGCCTGCATTTCTTCCTTGTTTGCGACTGGTGTTGCCTGATGGCGCGCATATCCAAATCTGCCTTTTCGGTTGTCATTTCTGAACTTTTCCTGATATTGAGGGTTCTTGTCCGCAACGTGAACGGTATTTCCGTCTTCGTCATATATATTGTGTTCGGTATCGTTTAAGGCCGTCTGGCATCCTGCTAAAGGCACCGTGAGCAGCCCGGCTAAAAGAATTTTTTTATTCATTTTGCTTTTCCTCCTCATTTATAGCTTTTCCAACGGGGAGGATTTATTCTTAGCAATTGATGGCGGCTCGGGTTTGAATTATCATATAAAAGAGGTGAAAAGAATGATTGTCGTTCAGAACGCTGCATTTGAAGTCGTCAAAGATGTGAAAAACGGTTTTAACGAAGAAGCGTTTAAAGCCAGATACTCCGACATTTTAAATAAATATGACTACATCGTCGGGGATTGGGGATACAGCCAGCTGAGACTGAAAGGCTTTTTTGACGATCAAAATCAAAAGGCCACATTTGATACGAAGATCAGCACGCTTGATGAATATATTTACGAGTACTGCAATTTCGGATGTGCCTACTTTGTTTTAAAACGTATGCGAAAATAAGCGATCATAAAAGGGGATGCTCTGATGATGTATTTTGTCGATCGACACAAAATCGAAAACACGCTGAACTTCCTGGAAGAGGAGCTTCGGCTCTATCAAACGCAGGAGGAATGGACTTCCGACGTCGAAAAAAAAGCGCTCGAACGAATCGGCCACACGCTGATCGAATGTATATTGGATATCGGGAACGATATGATTGACGGCTTTATTATGAGAGATCCTGGAAGCTATGACGACATTATGGATATACTGACCGATGAAAAGGTTGTCAGCCAAGCGGAAGGCGACAGTCTGAAACATTTGATCGCCTATCGGAAGACATTGGTTCAAGACTACCTGAATGTCAACCATGAAGAATTGGACGAGCTGCTCAGCAGGCATGCGGAAACGCTTGAGAAATTTCCGGCGCGAATCCGCGATTATTTAAACCATGAACTCGGTCCGGTATCCGCATTCAAACCGCACTAAACGAACTGGAGTGTACAACATGAAAACATACAAAGGATACTTAATTGATCTGGATGGAACAATGTACAAAGGGACGGAAAAAATCGAAGAAGCATGCGAATTCGTAAGGAAGCTGAAAGACCGGAACATCCCGTACCTGTTCGTCACGAACAACTCCTCGCGTACGCCGAAGCAAGTGGCGGACAAGCTTGTTTCATTCGATATTCCGGCCGAAGAGAGCCAGGTATTCACAACCAGCATGGCGACCGCCAATTTTATCGCCGAACAAAAACCAGATGCTTCAGTATATGTGATCGGTGAAGAAGGCATCCGTCAGGCCATTGAGGAAAAAGGACTGGCGTTCGGCGGAGAAGACGCCGACTTTGTCGTCGTCGGCATCGACCGCGGCATTACATATGAAAAGCTTGCCGTCGGGTGCCTTGCCATCCGCAACGGCGCCACATTCATCTCGACTAACGGCGATATCGCCATTCCTACAGAAAGAGGGCTCTTGCCAGGCAATGGTTCTCTTACATCAGTATTAACCGTTTCCACGCGCACAGAACCTATTTTTATCGGCAAGCCGGAGCCGATCATCATGGAGCAGGCGATGAAGGTGCTCGGCACAGATATCAGTGAAACGCTGATGGTCGGAGACAATTATGATACGGATATTATGGCGGGAATGAATTCCGGGATGGATACGCTTCTCGTTCATACGGGTGTGACCAAAAAAGAACACCTTGAAGCCTATCAGGAAAAGCCGACATATGTCATTGATTCACTGACAGACTGGATGGATCGCATCTAAACGCAAAAAAACACTTGTCTTTTATAGACAAGTGTTTTTTAATGGCTTATTCCGCATCTTTTGCTCGATGCGCCAGTCTGCTGGATGCGGCTGCCGCAATCGCTCCGACGATATCATCCAAAAATGTGTGGCATTCGCCTGTTGATTTATCGTTTAAACGTGCAAGCACCCCCGGTTTGATTTTATCAATATATCCATAATTTGTATAACCAATTGATCCATACAAATTCACAATGGAGAAGGATAAGATTTCATCGACGCCGTACAGGCTTTCATCTGTCTCGATTAAGGTTTGGAGCGGTTCCATGAGCTTTTTTTGCTCACCCAGCATATCCAATTGAATCCCTGTGAGCACGGCGTTTTGAACTTCGCGTTTTTTCATGACCCGGTTGACATTCTCTTCACATTCTTCTTTTGTCAAGTTTGGATGATATTTCTTCTGCAGTACGTAGACAAGATCGGCAATTTCCGAAATCTTGACGCCCCGTTTCTCAAGCCATTCTTTTGCTGCTGTTTCGATTTGATGCATGCTGTTGTTTTCCGGCATCATTTTCACCCAATCTTTTTTTACTTAGTGTATACAAACAACCTTAAAAATGTAACGATTTTAGAACTCTTTTTCCAGATCGATTCATAATCGAATTCCTTCATGATTACGATGTGTAGAAGGAGAAAAATTTTTCAGGAAGTGATGTCCGTGAAGGAACTGATCAAAGAAAAATTCGGCATCTACATTCGCGATCTTACATCGTACTTGTCTTATCAGGCTTTTCATACTCCGAGTTCGATGTTTTTGATCGTCCCTGTTTCCCACTTGAGTCAGGATGAGCTGGCGGAATTGTTTAGTATGAGTCAGTATTTGCAAGAACAGCGCGACCCATACGTTTCATCTTTTATATTGACAAAGGACGGGGAGATGACGTTTGCGGAGAATGGTGTCTCATATGTGCTTCTTCAAGCTGCTCCCCGCATGACAAACAGGTCTGTTTCATTTGGGGCGGAGCTGGCCGAATTTCATCATAAGGGAAGAGGATACCCTTACGAGGTAAAAGAAACCTCGCGGATCGGGCAGTGGAAAGACCTTTGGGGGAAACGGCTCGACCAGCTGGAACAATTCTGGATTCAAAAAACGCAGGCAAGACAGCTTCAGCCTTTTGAAAAACAATTTATCGAATCGTTTCCTTATTATCTCGGTTTAACCGAAAATGCGATTCAATATTTAGCCGATACCGAATTGGATGATCAGCCGCAGGCCGCTGACTCCGGAACGATTTGCCAGCAGCGGCTCACCTGCGAGGCTTTAAGGCGCGAGCCGCTAATTCAAATCCCGATGGAATGGGTGTTTGATCATGCAGCCAGGGATCTTGCGGAATACGCCAGAAGCTTGTTTCACGAAAGGAAAAGCCTCAATGAAATCGCATTGTTTCTTCAGCAATACGAACAAGCCGCACCGCTTTCTTCATTTTCTAAGCGGCTGATGTACAGCAGGCTGCTGTTTCCGCTCCACTATTTTGAGACGGTTGAAGGGTACTATATTTCTCCTGAATCAGAGCACCATTATTTTGAAAGCAGACTCGACCATTTATTGTCTCAGGCGCCGGCATATGAGCAATTCCTGAACGGCTTTCAAGAAATGGCGGGCATGAGATCTCCAGGATTGATGAGCATGCCGCCTGTCAATTGGCTGAAAAGGACACCATAGGCGCCGCGGTGTTCTTTTCTTCATATTAACATTTCCGGATTTTTTCGATATGCTTAGATAGGAAGCTACTCTTAGAAAGGAACGAGGCAGCATGGACAAACCGTTTGTATATGTGACGAGAAAATTACCTGAAGAACAGCTTTCTGCGTTAAAAGAAGAGGCCCATATTGAGATGTGGGAAAAGGAAGAAGAACCGTGCCCGCGCGCCATCCTGACGGAAAAAGCAAAAAAGGCGCACGGACTGTTGACGATGCTTTCCGACACTGTTGATGAGGAGCTTTTAAAAGGCGCGCCACATTTAAAAGTGGTGGCCAACTTGGCGGTAGGCTATGACAACATCGATGTGGAGGCTGCGAAAAAGCATCGCGTCATCTGCTGCAACACGCCCGGCGTGCTGACAGAGTCAACGGCAGATTTGACGTTTGCTCTGCTGATGGCGTCCGCCCGCAGAATCGTCGAAGCAAGCGACTGGATTAGACATGGCAAGTGGACGGGCTGGGGGCCGCTGCTTTTGGCCGGTGCGGATGTCCATCATAAAACGATCGGCATCGTCGGGATGGGGAGTATCGGACAAGCCGTCGCCCGGCGGGCGAAAGGCTTTGACATGAAAATTTTATATCATAACCGCACCCGCAATCCCGAGGCAGAAGCCGAACTGGGCGCATCCTATCTGTCCTTTGGCGAACTGCTTGAACAGGCGGATTTTGTTGTCTGCCTGACACCTCTGACTCATGAAACGAAGCATCTGTTTAACCGCAGCGCTTTTAAAAAGATGAAGTGCTCTGCTATTTTTATCAACGTCTCAAGAGGACAGGTTGTCAATGAAGACGATTTATATGAAGCGCTGGTCGAAAAAGATATTGCCGGCGCAGGACTCGACGTCTTTGCGGAAGAACCTGTGCAAAAGGATCACCCGCTCGCCAGTCTGCCGCAAGTGACTGCACTGCCTCACATCGGCAGCGCCACTGTCGAAACGAGAGAAGCTATGATGAGGCTTTGTGCGGAAAATATTGCGCTTGTCCTGGGAGGGAAGCCGGCAAAGACCGAGATTTGACGTTTCTTCCGGCCGGCCTGAGCGGGTCGGGAGATTTTCTTACAAAAATATTTCTGAATATATAGAATCTTATTGTATCAATAACTAAAGCGTTTTCATGATTTGTTTTTCAACAAATGTCATCTTGTCAAAAAAAGAATCCCCCATTATAATGTTTGTAACTTAAATGTCTGCGTTGTGTTTACAAATGTCCTTTCAGAGAGGACGGACAAGAGAGAGAAAGGTGGAATTTCATTGAAGGCGATACGAGTGGGGCTGCTAGGATTAGGAACAGTCGGGAGCGGTGTGGTTAAGATTATTCAGGATCACCAGGATAAGCTGACACACCAAGTCGGATGCCCTGTTACGATTCAAAAAGTTCTTGTTAAAGATAAAGATAAGAAGAGGGATGTCGAGCTTTCCAAAGACGTTCTGACGACAGAAGCTTATGATGTCATTCAAGATCCAGAAGTGGATGTCATCATCGAGGTCATCGGGGGGATCGAGGAGACGAGACGCTATTTGCTTGACGCGCTTCAGGCGAAAAAACACGTCGTGACAGCGAATAAAGATTTGATCGCCCTCTATGGATCGGAACTGACGGCTGCCGCGAAAGAAAACGGCTGCGACCTTTATTTTGAAGCGAGCGTCGCCGGCGGGATTCCGATTTTGCGAAGCTTGGAAGACGGGCTGGCTTCAGACCGGATTACGAAGATGATGGGCATCGTCAATGGAACGACCAACTTCATTTTAACGAAGATGAACAAAGAAAACGCGCCTTATGCAGAGGTGCTGAAAGAAGCGCAGGAGCTCGGCTTCGCCGAAGCGGACCCGACAGCTGATGTTGAAGGTCTTGATGCGGCGAGAAAGATGGCGATTTTGGCCAGGCTGGGTTTCTCAATGAATGTCGATCTTGACGATGTCAAAGTGAAAGGCATTTCCCAGGTATCTGATGAAGACATTAATTTCAGCAAACGGCTCGGCTATACGATGAAGCTGATCGGCATCGCCCAGCGCGACGGACAAAAAGTCGAAGTGAGCGTCCAGCCGACATTGCTGCCGGAGCATCATCCGCTGTCTTCTGTCCATAATGAATTCAATGCGGTTTACGTATACGGCGAAGCCGTCGGGGAAACGATGTTTTACGGTCCTGGCGCAGGAAGCATGCCGACTGCGACCGCCGTCGTATCAGACTTGGTCTCCGTCATGAAAAACATGCGTCTCGGCGTGAACGGCAGCAGCTTTGTCGATCCGCAGTTTGAAAAGAAGATAAAGGCGCCGTCTGAAATCTTTGCCCAGCAGTTTTTAAGAATTCATGTCAAAGACCAGGTCGGTTCGTTTTCAAAAATCACTTCGATATTTTCAGAAAGAGGCGTCAGCTTTGAAAAAATCCTGCAACTCCCGATTAAAGGCCATGATGACCTGGCTGAGATCGTCATTGTGACACATCATACGTCAGAAGAGGATTTTACGGACATCTTGCAAAAGCTGAACGATCTTGAGGTTGTTCATCAGGTGAAAAGCACTTATCGAGTAGAAGGGAACGGTTGGAGCTAATGTGGAAAGGACTCATCCATCAATATAAGGAATATTTGCCAGTAACGGATAAAACACCGGAATTGACGCTGAACGAAGGAAATACCCCGCTCATTTATCTGCAAAACCTTTCGAAAAAGCTCGGAATTGAGCTTTATGTCAAAACGGAGGGTGTCAACCCTACAGGCTCCTTTAAAGACCGCGGGATGGTCATGGCGGTCGCCAAGGCGAAAGAAGAAGGCAATGACACGATCATGTGCGCTTCAACCGGCAATACGTCGGCTGCGGCTGCGGCTTATGCGGCCCGCGCCAACATGAAGTGCATCGTCATTATTCCAGACGGCAAAATCGCCTTCGGAAAATTGGCCCAAGCCGTCATGTACGGCGCCGAAATCATTGCGATCGACGGAAACTTCGACGATGCCTTGAAAATGGTGCGCAGCATTTGCGAGAAAGAGCCGATTGCGCTCGTCAACTCTGTGAATCCTTACCGGATTGAAGGACAGAAAACCGCTTCCTTTGAAATTTGTGAACAGCTGGGCGAATCGCCTGACATCCTTGCGATTCCTGTCGGGAATGCCGGAAATATTACGGCTTACTGGAAAGGCTTTAAAGAGTATCATGAGAAAAACGGCACAGGCTTGCCGGTCATGAGGGGGTTTCAGGCGGAAGGAGCGGCCCCGATTGTCAAAAACAAAGTAATTGAAAAGCCGGAAACCGTAGCGACAGCGATCAGAATCGGAAATCCGGCAAGCTGGGATAAAGCGGTCAATGCTGCAAAAGAATCGAACGGAAAAATCGATGAAGTGTCAGACGAGGAGATTCTGCACGCTTATCAGCTTCTGGCAAGAGAAGAAGGCGTATTTGCAGAACCTGGATCGTGCGCATCCATTGCCGGCGTGCTGAAACAGCTGCAAACGAAAGAGATTCAGCCGGGTGCGAAAGTTGTTGCCGTCTTAACCGGAAACGGCCTGAAAGATCCGAACACAGCCGTTGATGTGTCGCAGATCAAACCTGTCACACTGCCGACAGATGAAGAAGCCATTCTCGAACACTTAAAAGGAGCCGCTCGTGTATGACTGAGGCTGACATGCTGTTTTCCGTTACGGTTCCCGGAAGCACGGCCAATCTGGGCCCGGGCTTCGATTCAGTCGGCATGGCGCTATCCCGCTATTTAAGACTGTCTGTTTTTCCTTATGATGAGTGGCGTTTTGAAGCTGAAACAGAAGTCGTAGCGGAAATACCTGAAGGAACGGACAATTTAATTTATCAGGTGGCCAAACGGACCGCCGCACACTTCGGAAAAGAACTTCCGCCAAGCCTTGTCAAAGTGTGGAGCGATATTCCACTGGCGCGCGGTCTCGGCAGCAGCGCAGCCGCAATTGCCGCTGCGATTGAGCTGGCGAACGAACTTGCCGATTTGAGGCTCTCAGACCGCGAGAAACTCCATTTTGCGAGCCTTGAAGAAGGCCACCCTGACAATGCCGGAGCATCGCTTTTCGGCGGGCTTGTCATCGGCCTTCATGAAGAAGATGAAACAGAGATGGTTTCTATGAAAGACATCGATTTGGATGTCGTCGTCGTCATTCCTTTTTATGAAGTGCTGACAAAAGATGCGCGGGATGTTCTTCCCGAAAGCCTTTCTTATCCGAAAGCAGTGAAAGCAAGCGCGGTCAGCAATATGCTCGTCGCCGGACTGATGGCAAAAGATTGGAAGCTTGTCGGCCGCATGATGCAAAAAGACCTTTTTCATCAGCCTTACCGAAGGGCGCTCGTCCCTGAGCTTTCGAAAGTGGAGCATGAAGCAGGCCAAAACGGCGCGTTCGGGACGGCTTTAAGCGGAGCGGGCCCGACGATCCTTTCCTTTATTGAAAAAGGAAAAGGAGAGGCGCTGAGAGAGCAGCTTGCTTCCAAGTTTCCTCACTGTGAGGTCGACTGCCTTCATGTCCCGGATACAGGCATTATCGTTGAAAGAAAATCAGTAAACAGTGTTTAACGAAAAAAGAGCTTTTTCGGCTCTTTTTTTGTTTGCCTTCAAAACAAGGATTTTTATTTAGGAAGTCGAAGTAGTATGACAAACGTACATGAGGAGGAGAAACGAACATGAAGCAGCTGATAACCGAAAAAGACCTCATCAAGCTTGTATCCATTACCGATCCCCAGCACTCGCCTGACGGTGCAAAAATCGCCTACGTCCAAACAAAAGTAAACGAAAAACAGGACTCATATGATTCGCATATCATGATTTACGACCGCAAAAAACAAGCGTCAGTGCAATGGACGTTTGAAAAAGGAAGAAACCAGCATCCGCGCTGGTCGCCCGACGGCAAATACCTTGCATTTACGTCCAATCGCGAGGAAACCACACAAATTTACGTGATAAGCGCCGCCGGGGGAGAAGCGAGGAAAGTGACCGATATTCCCTATGATGTATCACAGCCTGAATGGTCGCCTGACGGCAAGTCATTGCTTTGTTCAGTGAGGCTGACGAAAGAGGAAAGCATCGACGATGAGAAGAAAACGGAGGTTGAAGATCACGAACCGCTGGAAGTCGATTCTTTATCATATAAAGCAGACGGCCAAGGGTTTAAAAGGGGAAAATATACGCAGCTTTTCCTCGTACAAGTGGAAACCGGGGAAATGAAACAGCTGACCGATCTTGAACGCGACCATTTCAGCCACGCATTTTCACCGTGCGGAGGCAGGATTGCATTTTGCGCAAATCAGACGGATATGCGTGTGAACGATGTCTACTTGATGAACCTTTCGACAGGTGATGTGAAGCGCCTCACAGGCCAAAATGGCATTTTTTCTTCACTATCGTTTTCTCCCGACGGCAAACACCTTGCATTTATCGGAAACGAAAAGGAATTTCAAAACGCCACGCTTGATAAAGCATGGCTGTATGATATCGAAACAGGAAAACTAACGTGTCTGTCGGAAATGCTTGACATCCATCTCAGCGATGCGGTGGCAGGAGACAGCCTTGTCGGAGGCGTTCTTCCGAAACCGGCCTGGACCAAAGACGGAAACGGCTTTTATGTCATCGGATCTGACCAAGGTTCGACAGGCATTTACTACATATCAATCGAAGGTCTTGCTTATCCGGTCCGGTTGGAAAAAGAGCATCTGAACGGATTCAGCCTCCATCCGGATGAAAAAGGCTTTGCGGCATCCATCGCCCTGCCCGTCCGGCCGAGCGAACTTTACGATCTCCCATTGGGTGAAGAAAAAGCGGAGCGATTAACAGATGCCAACCAAGCGTTTACAGAAGAACATATCATATCGGAACCGGAGGAACTTCAATTTCAGACAGCGGACGGTCTGACAGTTCACGGGTGGCTGATAAAGCCCGCCCAATATGAGAAAGGAAACACGTATCCGCTTATTCTGGAAGTGCACGGCGGTCCTCACGCCATGTATGCGAATGCTTATTTTCACGAATTTCAAGTGCTGGCCGCAAAGGGAAGCGCCGTCGTATATGTCAATCCGCGGGGAAGCCACGGCTACGGACAGGATTTTGTCAACCGGGTGAGAGGCGACTACGGCGGGGGAGATTTTGAGGATGTAATGGCTGCAGTTGACCACGTGCTTGAACAATATGATTTCATCGATCAAGAAAGGCTCGGAATCACAGGAGGAAGCTACGGCGGCTTTATGACAAACTGGGCTGTCGGCCACACGAAGCGCTTTAAGGCCGCGGTGACGCAAAGGTCCATTTCCAACTGGATCAGTTTTTACGGGGTAAGCGACATCGGCTATTTTTTCACAGACTGGCAGATCGGTGCGGATCTTTTTGAAAATCCGGGCAAACTCTGGGAGCATTCGCCGCTCAAATATGCGGACAAGGTAGAGACCCCTCTTCTCATCCTGCATGGCGAACGGGACGACAGGTGTCCGATTGAACAGGCGGAACAGCTGTTTACGGCGCTGAAAAAAATGGGGAAAGAAGTAAAACTCGTCAGATTCCCGAATGCGACACACGATTTATCAAGAAGCGGGCATCCGAAGCAGCGGATCAGGCGGCTTGAGTATATTGCAGGCTGGTTTGAAGCGTATTTATAAAAAAGAAAAGGCTGCCGTTACGGCAGCCTTCTCAAATTAAAATACTTGCTCTACTTCAATGACGCCCGGAACTTCTTCTAAAAGGGCGCGTTCAATTCCAGCTTTAAGAGTGATGGTGGAACTTGGGCAGCTTCCGCATGCGCCGAGCAGGCGAAGCTTAACGATGCCGTCTTCAACATCGACGAGTTCACAGTCACCGCCGTCACGGAGTAAAAATGGACGAAGTTTGTCCAGCACTTCCTGTACTTGTTCTTTCATTTCGACCTCTGTCGTCATTCGTATCGCTCCTTTCAAATCATACAACCATTATATTCAGTCGAACAATAAAAAGCTATTGTTTGGTTTCAATCGTTTTCCCACATATTATATCATATTTGCCGGCAAAGACAAAAAACGATTTTCATTTCAATATGGAGCAGAGGGACAAAATAGAATAAAATAAAAATAAAGAGAAAGGAGCTGCCGCAGATGAAAAAACAAGCCGAACTTTTTGTTTACGGTGCCGACGTTCTTTGTCCAAGCTGTGTGAACCTTCCGTCATCAAAAGAAACGTATGAGTGGCTCGAAGCCGCCCTGAAAAGAAAATATCCAGACCAGCCTTTCTCAATCACGTACATTGATATCCATCAGCCGCCGGAAAATGACCCTAAAAAACAGGAAATCACCGAAAAAATCCTGAACGACGAATATTTTTATCCGCTTGTCATGGTCGGTGATCAAGTGGTCGGCGAAGGAAATCCGAAGCTGAAAGACGTGTATAAAGAAATGGAAAAGCAAGGATATAAGCCTGCATGATAAACAGCAAGGGACACACATGTCCCTTGCTGTTTTATTTTTTATGATTGTACTTTTCTTAAACCGGACAGACTAACTATCAGCCGGATCATCAATTAGGAGGGATAGCACGCATGTCCAGCATTGAAGGACAAATCATGTCAGGCGATTTTGATGACGAAATGAATGTTTTTTCATTAAAGAAAATCAAGCAGTTTCAAACGCAGACCAGTCTGAAAGAAAGCCAGCTCAGGGCTTTGCAGCAATATTTAAGGCAGCATGAGCACGACGAGAGTGGACAGATCATCACCCTTTACGACCAAATGCTTGTGCCTTTATCGCAAGATGATATAAAGGCGCTGCTGCATGACTTAACAAAAGTCCAGTCACTATATCATTAAGAAGAGACTTTTTCCCCTTTTATACTCTTTTTCCGGCCCTGATGTCATCCGTCATTCCAGGATAAGGCGCTTTTGAAATCAGATCCTCATTATCGATTCCGGCATTTTCAATGAATGTGATATCGGCGAATTCCGGTACGACATATTTTGGATACGTTTCATATTTTTCGCGCGATTCCTCCATTAAGTCGATGTGGTCATTTTGATAGCAGACTGTGA
Organism: Bacillus haynesii; assembly: GCF_014042035.1. Taxonomy (NCBI): domain Bacteria; kingdom Bacillati; phylum Bacillota; class Bacilli; order Caryophanales; family Bacillaceae; genus Bacillus; species Bacillus haynesii. Next base: position 3,948,911 of record NZ_CP059494.1, read on the forward strand.
TATCAGGGCGTTCATGAACCCATTTAGGGAAGAAGATGATGCCGTGCATCCGCTTTTCATTCGGCATGAAGTTCAAGGAAACGTCAGTCCCTGTCGGTTCTGTCCATGAGACTTTATAGACGCCTTCAGTCAGCTTGACGATATCGGCTTTTTGATCGCGAACCCAGCGTCCCCCAACCATTCCGCTGTGAATGCGGTAATCGATGGTATGGTCATTTTTAATGTAGATTTCATATTCCCATCCGTTTTCATACGTATAGATCATATGGCTTCCTACAAACTCTTTGACATCTTGATTCATATGAACCGCTCCTTATTTGTTTATTGTAAATAGAAACATGTTGATGTTTACATATATAATTATAAAATGTCTTCAAAAACGATGTCAAACGAAAATACTTCCTGAGAGATTTGCATAAATACAGAAGATTGTTACGATTAATGTCAGAATTTTGAGTTATCTTAGGAAATTATGCCAATATTTAGAAAAATGATTGTCAAAAAATAAGCGATTCTGTAAAATGAAAAACAACCCATAAAAAGGAAATGAGATGGGAAGAAAGGAAGGATAAACGATTGAAGACAAAAATTGCGTATGAGGAAGTCGCGGGAATGCTTAATCAATGGTATGTCATGATCAAACGTCACGAAGTTGCACAAGCGGTCTCGATTAAATACGACATTGAGCACCGGTTGCCGAATATGGAAGAAAATCAAGATCTGCTTCTTTATTTTAATCTGTTAGACTATCGGCACAAGCTGTTGACAGAGGAGTTTGCCGCTTCCAACAAACTGTTCGAGGATATTCAGGAGCAAAAAGCAGATATGCAAAGCACAGATGACATGATCGAATACTATTATTTCTTTTTCGCAGGCATGTACGAGTTTCATAAGAAGGATTATACAAATGCAATCAATTATTATAAATTAGCCGAGGAAAAGCTCAGGACAATCCCCGATCAAATCGAAATCGCCGAATTCCATTACAAACTGGCTATCGCCTACTACCAAATCAAACAAAATTTCCTCTCCTTAAACCATGCGAAAACAGCTCTAAAAACCTTCAAAGCACATGATGATTACATTCAAAAAGCGATCAGCAACGATATGCTGATCGGAGCAAATAAACTCGATTTATTTCGTTTTGATGAAGCCGAACAGCATTACAAGCAAGCCCTTAAAGACGCGGCACTGATCAAGCATCATGTTCTTCTCGGCATGGCTCACCACAACTTAGGATTGAGCTATGTCAATCGCAATCTCCTCACCTTGGCCGAACATCATTTCAAAGAAGCGCTGCTTATCAAAGAGCATGAAGAATCGGTTTACGGCATTCACTCCATGTTTGAATTGACACATGTGCTGTACAAATCAAATGTTGTCAAAGAAGCCCGCAAATTGTATGAAAAAGGATTTTTCCGTGCGGAAAAAGCAGGAGAAAGGGAATATTTGTCGAAATTTAAACTTATTCATGCTCTGTATGATGAACAAAACCCACTTACGGTTGAACATGCTTTAGAATATCTTAAAACGATCAATCTCTGGACGGATGTAGCGGAATTAACATTTGATATCGCACTTTACTATAAAGAAAATGGAGATGCAGACAAAGCTGCCGAATATTTTGAAGAATCTCATCATGCAAGAGACCAAATTCTTAAAAGAACGGAGGAGTTAAAGTGAAAAAGATGATCGCCGTTGCGTTGACTGCCGTCTTTGCCAGCCTTGTCGTTTTAAGTTTTTCGTCTCAGCCAAAGGGAGATGCCGAGTTTGCCGGTCGCGCCATTTTTCTTGACGATAAGCCGGCCCAGCTGATGGCGGGCAGAGCGATTTTTCTCGACAGCTTTGACGGAAAATCGCCAGCCGCCTGACAAAACACCGCATAACCCTGCTTGTCACCGGACAAGCTCTCAAAAAGCGCCGCTAGCGGCGCTTTTTTTGAACATAAGCTGCAAAATACTCTCGGCGTCCCTGCAAATCGCTTGTGGAATACAATAGTGAAACAAATGACAGGAATGGTGCTCACCGGGGAAGGGTGGGCTTTTTTGGTTGAACTCTTTTGAAAAATCTGCTTGATTTATGGTGCTTGTCATTCTATAAATCCTTATAATAGTCTTAACGCCAATGTGAGGCATGCTTCTCGATAAGATGCAGAGGAAAATTTTTATTTAGGAGGGAGCAACATGGAAGTTTTTAAAGAATATTTAGCCGGAATTGATCATCCAGAACATCGGGCCCGGATGGAAGAAGTGTTGGGGTGGGTAGCGGAGACATTTCCAAATTTAACGCCGAAAATCGCCTGGAATCAGCCTATGTTTACCGATCACGGCACATTTATTATCGGCTTTAGCGTAGCGAAAAATCACCTGGCTGTTGCTCCTGAAAGTGCCGGAATTGATCGGTTTTCTGAAGAAATCGTGCAGGCCGGCTATGATCATACGAAGCAGCTTGTTCGTTTCCGGTGGGATCGTCCGGTTGATTTTTCATTAATTCAGAAAATGATCGAGTTTAATATTGAGGATAAGGCAGACTGTTCAACTTTTTGGCGGAAATAAAAAGCCGAAAATAAGGGGCATTCTCTCCTAAAGGAGCGACGATGGCGAATGCGGTCAGACGGTTCCAGCTGATGCACGGGCTGTCTGCCGACGGCATTTTACGGTCCAAAAACTAAGCAAAAATTGAGACGCTATTAAAATAACAACGAAGGCCCTCTATGAAGAGGGCCTTTCTATTTTTTAAGACATACCAATTAAACCAGGCGAAATGCTTTCAATTCTCGCCCATTCAAACAAACATTCAATTTCCATTTGATTACTGCATTTAATCTTCAATGATCCTTCTTCTTCATCCTCATTTATTTCAAATTGATTAATAATATTACTCGTGCCTAACCCTTTTATGGTTAAATTCCGCACAGCTATAAAGGAGATTTCTATATAAACTACATCCCACTTGTTCCAACGTTTAGGTTTATTCACAACATCCTTTTTTGTCATGAGTCTAACAAATAAACAAGGGCCGTCTCTTCTGAGTTCCACATCCATTAATTCAGAATCGATAAAATTAGGCATATCACCAAATATATTGGCAATGGCTTGAGGATTCATAAATTTTAATTGACTAATCATATTTTAAGTCTCCTTATTTTTATTTTTGGTTTTTTTTATCAAAATAATAATGGTCTTCTTCATTTAGAGGTCATCAGATTTCTCATTGGACAGCTGATTTTGACTACAAATACTTTGTCAAACATTAAATAAAAATTCAAAAAAATTACTTTTTAGCAGGAATTTATTGGTTTTTTGCCTAAGAAGTATAATGCAACAAAAAACCAAAAAGGATGTGTTTTAAAATGAAGTTGAAAAGAATGATTACTGGTTCTGCTCTGTCTTTAGCGATGCTCCTTTCTGCCGCCCCTGCTTTTGCTCAATCACCGTCTGAGTCTGCTTCTGCTGAGCACGCTGTATCATCAAAAGATTTTAGTATTCAAGAAATTAAGCTTGTACAAAGTCCAAACGGGGTTTTTGCTGCTGAATTCACCCAAGATGGAAAAAGGTGGATTTTCAAGCATAGATATTATGATGACAGCAGAGGTATTTGGATCGGCGTTTATGAAAGGGCGAACTAAGAAGAAAAAAGAGAGCTTATGCTTCTATTTTGGCTTGCAGAGAAAAAATTCTCTGCAAGTTTTTTGAATTCAAGACTCATTTTGCTGATCGAAGGAATACTTTCTCAATGAGAAATAACCCAAATAGGAACTCATGAATTGTTACTCTATTTTTGGTCTAGGGAAAGCGCATCCCGCAAAACTGTTAATATAAAAAAGCAGGCATAATGCCTGCTTTTCTGAGAGTAAAAAACCTAACAACTGCCTAACGAAAAAAACGTTACTTTTCGAAATGAGGCAGTTTTTTTAAAACTTAATATGTAAAAAACCTTAATATATCAGGGTTTCATGAACATCGCGAAACCCTGCGAAACCCTACCCGTTATGATGCTTATACATCCAAAGCAAGCCGGATTTCAGCAAGCGAGGCACTCTGCCGATCAACGGCCGTTCGGCAACTAAACCGAACCCGGCTTTTTTGCCGAGTGAACCGAGGACGCCTTTCAGCTTGAATTTTGGCATCGTTTCAGGAAGAGGTTCGCCTTTCCAGCGCAGTTCAAGCACTTGGACGATTTGTTCCGCCTGGGCTTCGGCCAGCTGTGCGCTCGGCGCGTGAGGCAGGCTTGCACAGTCACCGACAACATAAACGTGTTCGTCTCCCGGCAGGTTATGGTGCGGCGTCAGGACGACGCGCCCTTGCGGATCTTTTTCCACATCGAGATCCCGAACGACTTGATTCGGCTGTATCCCCGCTGTCCAGACGATGGCATCGGCTTGAATCGGGTCGTCATGATTGTAGACGATGCCTTCTTCCACCTTTGTAATATTGGCGCAGTTGATAATCTTGACGCCGTGCTCTTCAAACCAGCTTTGAACATATTTGCTCAAACGCTTCGGGAAGCTCGACAAAATTAATTCTCCCCGGTCAAAAAGGATGATGTTCAAATCCTTTCGGCTTTCCCTCAGCTCGCTCGCAAGCTCAACGCCGCTCAGTCCTGCCCCGACGATCGCAACGGTGGCTTCCGCATTTAAGTTGTTAAGCGCCTGGTACGTGCTGCGTGATTGATCAATTGTCTGAATGCTGTAGGTATGTTCAGGCGCCCCGGGAACGTTGTGATATTTATCTTCACAGCCGAGTCCGATGACGGCGTCATCATAAGATATCGGCTCCCTGTCATGAAACAAAACCTTTTTCCCTTCCAAATCAACAGACGAAATCGTCCCGTATTCAATCTTTAACTTCGGGTGATCCGGGAAGGACACTCTGATATGATGATCTGAAATCGTCCCCGCAGCCAGTGCGTAGTACTCCGTTTTCAAACAATGGTAAGGGTTTCTGTCGATTAAAGTGATCATCACATCATCTGGCAGCTGATTAGGCAACAAACGATGAATGATGCGCATATTTCCGTACCCGCCGCCGAGCAAGACTAAATTTCTCATTGGTAATTCCCCTTTTCCCCTCAGATTAAGAAACTCACCTTTTAAACTGCAAAAATAAAAAACTATGTAAATACCCTCTAGAATTATATCTAATTTGATGTAGAATCACAATATTTCTCGGGAAAATAACCTACCTATCTGCCTTGAATCGATAATTAGTAAAACCCTTTAAAGCATTAATATGTTACAAAAGCTTTATTCCCCAGCCTTAAACTTTGACTATTGAAACGTAAATAGGGTACGATAAAAAAGCGATGTGAGGTGAAAAAAAGTGTTTCCAATCGTTGAGTTTTGCGTCAGCAATCTTGCCCAAGGTTCTCAGGAAGCAAAAGAAATATTGGAAAAAGATCCGAATCTGGACGTCGTCGAATACGGCTGCCTGAGTTACTGCGGACAATGTATGCAGACCATGTATGCTCTTGTAAACGGAGAAATGGTGACAGCGAATAATCCGGCTGAATTGGTCGAAAATATATACAAGTTCATTGATGAAAATGAACTTATTTAAAAACGGGGTCATCTTGGTGATCTCGTTTTTTCATGCAAAGCCTTTGTTTGAAAGGGTTTACATAAAAAGAGAAAAAATTCGTAAAAATTTTTGTGGACAGGCCAATCATTAATTGTTATCTTAATAAAAGTTTAAAAAATAATAAGAGGTGTGGTCATGAACATTTTATGGGGACTTCTTGGTATTCTGGCGATTTTCGCGATTGCTTTTCTACTTTCTGAGCACAAGAGCAAAATTAACATAAGAACGATTTTAATCGGTTTGGCGATCCAGCTCCTGTTCGGATTCATCGTTCTCAAATGGGAAACGGGGCGGGAATTGTTTCTTTCGTTTACGAAAGCCGTTCAGCATCTCGTCAATTATGCGAATGAAGGGATCAGCTTTCTCTTCGGGCCTCTCTTGCAAGTAGGCGACAGTGCTGCCTTTGCTTTAAGCGTTCTTCCAGTTATCATCTTCTTTTCATCGCTGATTGCGGTTCTTTACCACTTAGGCATCATGCAAATCATCATCCGTTTTATCGGAGGCGGATTGGCAAAACTGCTCGGAACAAGCAAAACGGAATCCCTTTCTGCAGCTGCCAATATCTTTGTCGGACAAACTGAGGCGCCGCTTGTGATTAAGCCGTTTATCGCAAACTTAACAAAGTCGGAGCTGTTTGCTGTTATGACAGGCGGACTCGCATCAGTGGCCGGTTCTGTTTTGTTCGGTTACGCCCTTCTCGGGGTTCCTCTCGAATATTTGCTGGCAGCGAGCTTTATGGCCGCACCTGCGGGCTTGATTATGGCAAAAATGCTCATTCCCGAAACGGAAAAACCGAAAATTGAAGAAAAAGATATTCAAATGGCTGAAGACGAAGACGCAGCAAATGTTATCGATGCCGCGGCAAAAGGGGCATCAACGGGTCTCTCTCTTGCTTTGAATGTCGGCGCGATGTTGCTTGCATTCGTTGCTTTGATTGCTGTCTTAAACGGAATTCTTGGAGGAATCGGCGGATGGTTCGGCTTTAAAGACCTTTCGCTCGAATTCATTCTCGGCTATGTATTTGCACCGCTCGCCTTTGTCATCGGCGTGCCATGGGATGAGGCGGTCCAGGCCGGAAGCTTTATCGGGCAAAAGCTCGTGTTGAATGAATTTGTCGCTTATTCCAATTTTGCTCCGATGTTTGATCAGCTTTCCGTCAAAACCGCTTCGATTATCAGCTTTGCGCTGTGCGGTTTCGCAAACTTGTCTTCTGTGGCGATTTTACTCGGAGGATTGGGAGGAATGGCGCCGAGCCGCCGTTCCGATATCGCCCGTCTCGGCTTGAAAGCCGTTGCTGCCGGAACACTGGCCAACCTTACAAGCGCGGCGATCGCCGGTATGTTTATCGGATAACATGATAAAAGCTCCCTGCAAATGAACGCAGGGAGCTTTTATGTATGAAAAACGGGGGATAGCCATATTGTATCCATCCTTTTCAGCTTTTATACTAGAAGAAAGAAAAAAATGTGGAGGCGGCTATGAATTCTTTTCGTTTTACTAAAATGCACGGCTTAGGAAACAGCTATATATACGTCAATCAGTTTGAAGAACATCTCCCTGAGGAGCTGTTGTCAGATTTGGCCGTCAAAGTGTCTTCCGTTTACACCGGAATCGGTTCAGACGGAATGATTCTCATCTGTCCTTCAGAGCGGGCGCCGGTTAAAATGAGGATTTTCAACAGTGACGGATCTGAAGGCAAAAACTGCGGAAACGGTTTGCGCTGCGTTGCAAAATACGCGTATGAACATAAACTGGTGAAGGAAACATCCTTTTTAATTGAAACCCTTTCAGGCTTGGTAAAGGCAGAGGTTGAGGTGAAAGAAGGAAAAGTTGTATCGGCTACGGTCGATATGGGCAAACCGCGCCTTCTCAAATCAGATATGCCGATGCAGGGTGAACAGGGTTCGCAGACGATCAATGAAAAGATGATATTCGGCGGCCGTGAAATGAAAGGTACCGCTGTATCCATGGGCAATCCCCACATCGTCTTTTATTTAGACGATATTGAAAAAGCGCCATTGACGACGATGGGACCGCTCATTGAAAAAGATGAAAGGTTTCCGGAAGGGGTTAATGTAGAATTTGTTGAAGTCGAAAACGAGACAGAACTCCATTTCCGTGTATGGGAAAGGGGTTCAGGAATTACCCAGGCTTGCGGAACAGGCGCCTGCGCAGCCGCAGTGAGTTCGATACTCAACGGCTATTCCAAACGGGACACGGACATTACCGTCCATCTCGCTGGAGGCGATTTGATTATTAATTGGAAAAACGATGGACGCGTCATGATGACGGGACCAGCTGAAACGGTATGTGAAGGCGAGTTTTTTATATCATGAGTCGGTCTGTTTGAGAAATCGGACGTACGACTTTATAATAAAGGTACACACGAGCTTTTAGGAGGTGTAATGTTATGAGCGAAAAAACGGTTACGGTCACGGAAGCGGCTGCTCTTCATATCAAGGATATGATGAAAGAGCATGAAGAGGAGAACGCATTTTTGAGAATCGGAGTAAAAGGCGGCGGATGCAGCGGCCTGTCATACGGCATGGGGTTTGAGCACGAAAAAAACGAAGACGACAATGAATTCGTCCAGCATGGAATTACAGTGCTTGTAGACCAAGAAAGCCTGGATATCATGAACGGTACGGTCATTGATTTTAAACAATCGATGATGGGCGGAGGCTTCACCATCGATAATCCAAACGCCATCGCTTCATGCGGCTGCGGATCATCATTCAGAACCGCAGTGAATGCAGGGAAGCCTGAAGAGTGCTGACATACCTGCATCAGGTCAACGATATGGAATGAGAAAAACGCCTTTCATCTCGATGCTTCATCGTGACGAAAAGGCGTTTTATTATGGTCTGGGGGGAAAGAAATGAAACCCGTATCAACGCTCAGCTTGTCAAAAGCGGACGTTACTGCGTTTTTTCAAAAGCATTGGGGAAGTCCGGACATGGTCAATTCACACGGAACATTCCGCTGCGATGAATTGGAAGGATTCGCTGTAACAGATGAAAAAGGCGACATCAAAGGTCTGATTACGTACTTCATCGCTGGAAACGAATGTGAAGTTGTTTCCTTGGACAGTATTGCTGAAAACAAAGGGATCGGCTCACTCCTTTTAAAAGAAGTGGAACGTGTCTCAAAGCGAAAACAGTGTAAATCGATTAAACTAATCACGACGAACGATAATATGCAGGCGCTTATGTTTTATCAAAAGAGGGGCTATATATTGGCCAAGTTGTATGTAAACGCAGTTGAAAAAGCAAGAAAAATAAAGCCTGAAATTCCCTTTGCTGCTGATAACGGCATTCCGATTCGGGATGAGATTCTTTTGGTAAAAGATTTAACATAATCTGTTTTCCGCTTCGCTCGGGAAATGCCGCACGGAAGCAATGCAGCCACCCCGCTCAAGTGTTGAGCAAGGTTTTTGCAACGGGGCTTCAGGAACAACCGTGTTTATTTCTGGTTAAAGATGCGATTGAGATTGCTCGTGTTGTTGGTGATCGAGGTGATATAGCGGCTTCCGCTTTCCATTTCCTGGTTGCACAGAGGGCATAGAGGGCGATCGCTGCTCGTGAAATTTTTTCTCATCCATCCGTTGCAGTCCTCAGCCGTACATTCCCACGTACTGATATCTTCCTTTGGCAGAGGCTCTTGATTGCGATTGTTGTAGTAAGACATATCGTCACTTCCTAACAAGGGTTTTTGGAGTTCATTTAAGAATATTTTGTGAATCTTAAGACATTCTATTCGTCAATTTGTTATTCTATACTGGACAGGTTTATTTAGAGTCCAAGCCCAGTAAAGAAAAGGGGTTCAACCATGGAAAAAATCAACTGCAGAAGCTGCGGCGGGCTTACGCCATACGATTCAAAAGTTTGTGAGGCATGCGGATGCGAAAAACCGCTTCCAAAAGCACAGAAAATCACGGACCGGATTGTCTTAACTGCGGCGGGAGTGGTCGGCATCTTAACGATTGTGCTGATTTTGGGAACGATCTTCTCATATTTGAATATCATATAATGAAAAGGAGCCGGTGTCAGGCTCCTTTTCATTTTTATTTGTTTTCAAACATGCTAGTAGAGTGCAGCGGCTGTACGCGCGCTTTAGGATCCATGTAAGCTTTTGCATTGTTGACAGCGGTCGGCGCTTCTCCAAATCCGCTCGCAATCAGCTTGACTTTCCCTTCGTATGTGCAGATGTCGCCGGCTGCATAGAATCCCTCGATGTTCGTTTCCATTGTGGACTTGACGACGATCGAATTTTTCTCGATTTCAAGCCCCCAGTTTTTGATTGGTCCGAGAGATGAAACAAAGCCGAAGTTGACGATCACATCGTCGACATCGATAATTTCTTTTCTCTCGCCTTTCACTTCCTCGATGACGATCTGTTCAATTCGCTCACCGCCGATCAGCTCGGTCGGAACAAACGGTGTCAATACATTGACTTTAGAATTGTGCAGGTTTTCGACGCTGTGCTCGTGAGCCCGGAATTTATCGCGGCGATGAATAATTGACACCTCTTTTGCGATCGGTTCCAGCATGAGCGCCCAGTCGACAGCGGAGTCACCGCCGCCCAATACCGCAACGCGTTTGCCCGCAAATTGATTCAAATCATCTATAAAGTAATGAAGGTTTGCATTCTCGTATTGAGCCGCAGATTCAAGCTCGAGCTTTCTCGGCTGGAATGCTCCGTTTCCGGCTGTGATAATCACCGTTTTAGAATAGTGGATTTCTTTGTTGGTGATGAGCTTGAAAATACCGTCTGCTTGTTTTTCAACGCTTTCGACGGCTTGTTCCAGACAAACGGTCTGATCAAATTTCGCCATTTGCTCTTTTAAATTGTCGACCAGCTCCTGAGCACGGATTTTAGGGAACCCGGCTACATCGTATATGTATTTTTCGGGATACAAAGCGGACAGCTGACCGCCGAGCTGCGGCAGGCTTTCGATAATTTTGACGCTCGCTTGCCGCATTCCGCCGTAAAATGCGGTAAACAAGCCGACAGGGCCGCCCCCGATAATTGTGATGTCATATACTTTTGAGTCTTCACGCATGAAAATAATGCCCCCTAAATGAAAATTGTTCTTAATTATATCATATCACATAAAATAAATACGAGCGCGTCTGTTTTTTTAGGAGCGGAAAATAATACCGTCCGAGCATATTTAACCTTGAAAAAGCAAATGCAAGCGGCTATGATGTAGTTGTGAACAATTTGTTAACGATTCGTGAATATTTTTCGTCGCACAGCCGAAAAACATTCCGTTGCTCGGCAAACTAAAGTGAAGGGTTTCACAAACTTTTTTTCATAAAAAGCCGGAAGCCGGCAGAAGATAACCCAAAGGCTATTTTAATCCGGCTTAGCAGTAAAATACAGAAAAGGTGGATGTGATTCCGTTGAATAAGCCAAAAGTAGTAGTATTAGGTGCAGGTTATGGTGGATTAATGACCGTTACGAGACTTGTTAAAAAAATCGGCATCAATGAAGCGGAAATTACGCTTGTCAACAAGCACAATTACCATTATGAGACAACCTGGATGCACGAGGCGAGCGCAGGTACGCTTCATCATGACAGATGCCGCTATCAGATTAAAGACGTCATCAATACATCCCGTGTCAATTTCGTTCAGGATACGGTAAAGAAAATCGATAAAGAAGGAAAGAAAGTTGTCCTTGAAACCGGCGAGCTTAGTTACGACTATCTTGTCGTGGCGCTGGGGTCCGTCCCTGAAACTTTCGGAATTTCGGGATTGAAAGAGTATGCTTTCTCTATTGCAAACATCAATTCGTCCCGGCAGCTACGCGAGCACATTGAATATCAGTTTGCGACGTATAACACAGAAGCCGAGAAGCGCCCGGAACGCCTGACGATCGTTGTCGGGGGAGCTGGTTTTACCGGCATTGAATTTTTGGGCGAAATGGGCAACCGCATTCCTGAGCTGTGCCGCGAATACGATATCGACCGCCAGCAGGTTCGTTTAATATGCGTGGAAGCCGCGCCGTCTGTTCTCCCGGGCTTTGAACCGGAGCTTGTCGATTATGCGGTCAACTACCTCGAAGGAAAAGGCGTTGAATTCAAAATCGGCACGGCTGTGAAAGAATGCACGCCTGACGGAATCATCGTCGGAAAAGACGATCAGACCGAAGAAATCAAAGCAGGCACTGTCGTATGGGCCGCAGGCGTCCGCGGCAACCCGATCATTGAAGAATCCGGCTTTGAAAACATGCGCGGCCGTGTGAAGGTAAAACCTGATCTGCGCGTTGAAGGCCATGATGATATATTTGTTATCGGAGACTGCTCACTGATCATAAATGAAGAAACAGAAAGGCCTTATCCGCCGACTGCACAGATTTCCATGCAGCAGGGCGAAACGTGTGCAAACAATCTGGCCGCACTGATTCACGGCAAAGAAACGGAAACGTTCTCATTCGATAATAAGGGCTCTGTCGCTTCTCTCGGCGAACACGATGCAATCGGCGTCGCATTCGGCAGAAAGATGACGGGAACGACGGCGTCCATGATGAAAAAAATCATTGACAACCGCTCGCTGTTCATGATCGGCGGGCCGGGACTTGTTCTGAAAAAAGGCAAGTTTAAATTTTTCTAAATCAGACTTTCACAGGAGGTGATGACGGCGGCGTTCAGGCAGGACGTCTGGGCGGACAGCCGCCGATCCTTCCTCTATTCATGAGTACCGACTTAGCAGGCCTGACAACGAATGCGAGGGTTTGTCGACACGCTGAAGCCTGCAGCGAAAGCCGCGGGCTTTTTATTCGTGCTTAAAACTTCAAAAACGAAAGAAAAAGGAAGAAAGCTTCGCTTTTAAGCGCTTACATCGAATGATCTGTTATATTTTCTGACTTTATTATTGACAATGTTCATGATATATTATCAGAAAATTGAGAAAAAGGTGTGTATCTAATGAAGACGACTTCAACCCATCGCCTTGAATCAACCTGTACTTTCTGTTCGGGAAAAGGCTATTTTCAGCTTCTGCTTGGCGGTTCGGAAACGTGCAGCAACTGCAAGGGAACGGGAAAAGACCGCTGATCGCCGCTTTCCAATGATTGACTCAAGTTCCTTCCCCAATGTACACTAAAAGAGGTGAATTGGGGGTGGAGGCTTTGATTAGTTTACCAGTTGTCATCATTTCAGTTGTCTTATTTTTCGTCCTGTTTTTCGGTATCGGTTTTCTGCTGAATATGCTGCTCAGGATGTCATGGATCATGGCTGTCATTTATCCAATTGTATGCCTTTTCATTGTGAATAAAGAAAAGCTGATTCGCTATGTAGAGGCGCCGGGAGAGGCATTTTCCGGCCTTTTTGACAGAGTGGCTTCATTGGCTGCTGCCGATATCATCATTTTAGCCAGCGGAATGGCCGGAGCCCTGTTGTCGGGCGTTACGATCAAAGCGCTGCGAAAAAGGGGATATCAAATGTTTTAAGCCTTCTTCTTCAAGGGAGAGGGTTTTTTAGGTTTAATTTTTTCACTTTTCTCAAAACTTTTCCGCCATCTGAATATTTCTTTTTCCACTTGGAAACAACTAGATGGTGAGAGGAGTGGAAGAATTGAGAAAAGTGATGACAATGTTTCGGCGTTTCTTGATGACAGTTTTGTTTGTCCTTGCCTTTATGACGACCTTCTTTGCCGTTTCAGGCGTGGAAGCACAGGATATATCAAGCTGGGCGAAAGAACGCGATCTGTCCTTGAAACAGCTGATGCTCACCTTTAAATCACTTCCGGAAGAAAAAGCGGAAAAGACGTCTCTGTCTGCCGCAGAACAGATTAAAAACAAACCGAAATCGCTTGAAGACGCATTTGACTGGAGCAAGTATCCGAAGCAAAAAGTCACCGCGACCGGATATACAGCAGGAGCTGAATCGACGGGAAAACAGCCGCATCATCCCGATTACGGGATTACATATTCGGGAGTCAAAGTAAAAAGAGATTTATATTCAACCGTTGCAGCCGATCCGTCAGTCTTTCCGATCGGCACGATATTGTTCATACCGGACTACGGCTATGGCGTTGTTGCGGATACCGGATCGGCCATTAAAGGGAACCGGCTCGATTTGTACTATGAGACGGTTGAAGATGTTTATAAAGAATGGGGCAAAAAAACACTTGATGTTTATGTCATTAAAAAAGGAAACGGCACCATTACCGAAGAGGATCTCTTGAAGCTGAACGAAAATAAATCGATGCAAGTATTCAGACAAAAATATAAAATGGCGAAAGAATAAGAAAAAACGTTTAAGACCTGTGTGTCTTAAACGTTTTTTGCTTTACATCACTAAATAATCGAGAAGCAGCGTCAGGACAATGCCGGTCAAACCGCCGAAAAACACTTCGATCGGCTGATGGCCGAGCAGTTCCTTCAGCTTCTTCTGTTTTTCTTCCTGATGGCTTTTAGGGAAATCCTTCGCTTCGTTGACAAAGCGGTTAAAATCGCGGACAAGCCGGTTGATCACTGTTGCTTGTTCTCCGGCATGTCTTCTCACTCCGGTTGCATCAAACATCGTAATAACGGCAAATATTGCGGAAACGGCGAACAAAGAAGAATTCATCCCATGATCAAGAGCTACACCGGTTGAGAGCGCCGTAACGGCTGCTGAGTGTGAACTCGGCATTCCGCCCGTGCTTGTGATGAGCCGCCAATCCCATTTTTTCGAGACGACAAAGTAAATGGGAACCTTGATAAACTGAGCGAAAAAGATCGCGGCAAAGCTCGCCAGCAAGGGAAAGTTTGTGAGGATTTCCATTTTGCAGAACATCCTTTCTATAAAGAAAATAGAGATGAATTCAGAAAAGCACGCAGTTATTTGCTAAAATATATAATATGAAACCCCATCGGGAAAAAATGTTTTTCCTATTATAACATTGTTGTTTTAATTTTACTCACTTTGTTGATAAGGAGCTGTGAACGCATGTTTTATGCCTTTAAAGATTTCGAAAAAAAAGAAACGCTTTTAATCGGTCTGTTTAAAAAAAGCCGGCTGTACGGGAAGGCGGAAGAAATCGACCGCCTTTTGGACGGCCAGCTTTCTCAGCTGCTGAAAGACGGGGATGTATCTTCCAAAAAAGCGAAAGTGTCTAAAATATTTACCCCATCCCTTCAGGGAGTCAAACGCATTTATATCGTCGGGTTGGGCCGTGAAGCGGAATTTACCTTCGAGGATGCGAAGCAGTGCTTTGCCGAAGCTGTTCAGCTGATTCACAAAGATCGAAAGCAGGAGTTAACCGTCATGCTCGACAGCTTTGTGTCTGAAGAGGTCCCCGCCGCTGACGCCGCACATGCATTGGCTGAATCGTGCATGCTGTCATGTTATGAAGTGCAGGATTACAAGCACAGATCAAATGTGCCTGATCAATGTCTGCAAAGCGTCTATGTTTTGACAGACCATGACCTGAAGGAAATTCAGGCGAGTCTGCACGTCGGGCAGGTGTTCGGAAATGCGACGAATTCGGCGAGAACCCTCGTGAACATGCCGGGGAACATGCTGACAGCGGCGGATCTCGCGTCATACGCCGCTGAATTGGCAGCAAAATACGAATTTGAGTGTGAAATTCTCGAAAAGGCTGAAATGGAAGAGCTCGGGATGGGCGGCCTCCTCGCGGTCAACCAAGGATCAGAAGAGCCGCCGAAAATGATCGTCTTAAAATATCAGGGAAAGGAAGCATGGGATGATGTCATCGGTTTAGTCGGCAAAGGGATCACGTTTGATACCGGCGGCTATTCGATTAAGACGAAGAGCGGGATTGTCGGCATGAAGTCCGATATGGGCGGAGCCGCCAGCGTTTTGGGAGCGATGGAAGCGATCGGCGAATTGAGGCCGGAACAAAACGTGCTTGCCGTGATCCCGTCGACTGATAACATGATTTCGGGAAGCGCAATGAAGCCGGACGATGTCATCGTTTCCTTGAGCGGCAAGACGATTGAGATCTTGAATACGGACGCCGAAGGAAGGCTGGCGCTCGCTGACGGACTGACATATGCGAAGCACCACGGAGCCTCCGTGTTGATCGATGTCGCGACACTGACCGGAGGTGTCGTCGTAGCTCTGGGAACGGAAACGACGGGCGCGATGACAAATCATGATCCGCTTTATCAGCAGGTGAGACAGGCGGCTGAAGAAGCGGGAGAAGCGATTTGGCAGCTTCCGATCACAGAAAAAGACAAAAAAAGAGTGAAAAACAGCCAAATGGCCGATCTTAACAATTCACCGGGCAGGGAAGGCCATGCGATTATGGCCGGAACGTTCCTCGGCGAATTCGCCGAACAGACGCCATGGGTTCACCTTGACATCGCCGGAACGGCAACGACAGCTCAAAGCTCATGCTTTGGACCGAAAGGCGGAACAGGCGTGATGGTGAGGACGCTTGTTACGTTTGTCGAGCGGTTTTCGGATCATTTGTAGGCTTTCATCCCCTTTGATAGAAGGGGATTTTTTTATGGAAAATACAGAGGAGCCTCATTGACGCATTCATAAAATATGTGGTAATATACGTTCATTACTTTAATTATCTACTACATTAGCAAACTAAAGTGTTTGTTCGGAGGTTTCAAATATGAATGCAGTTGTGATTGCTGTTATTGTCATGCTTATATTAAGCCTGCTGCGGGTCAATGTCGTTCTTGCCTTGATTGTGGGCGCTCTTGCCGGCGGTCTGACGGGCGGTCTCGGTCTCGGCCAGACGGTCAGCGTATTCACGGAAGGACTCGGAGGCAACGCAACCGTTGCCGTCAGCTACGCGCTCCTTGGCGCATTTGCGGTCGCTTTAACGAAAACGGGTCTTCCGGATGCCATGGTTGAAGCTGCTGTCAAGCTGATCGGCAAAGAAGGCGATACAAGGCGCAAAACCCTTTCAAAAGCGCTGATCGTCTTCGTGATTTTAATCATTTCTTGTATGTCTCAAAATGTCGTTCCGGTTCATATCGCATTTATTCCTGTTTTAATTCCGCCGTTATTGAAAATTTTAAATGAGCTGCAAGTGGATCGCCGCCTGATTGCGTGTGCGATGACATTTGGATTGACAGCTCCGTATGTTTTGCTTCCCGTCGGCTTCGGCCAGATTTTCCAGGGGATTTTGAAAGATAATATGAAAGACGCCGGCCTTTCAGTCACATTGGCTGATATTCCAATCGCCATGATCATTCCGATCGCGGGGATGATTGCCGGTTTGGCTGTTGCTGCTTTTGTGTACCGCAAACCGCGCACGTACGAAATGAAGGAAATCGCTGGTCAAAAATCGGCGGCCTATACGAAGAAAAGCCTTTCGATTGCCGTTTTGGCCATCGCTGTCTCATTAAGCGTACAGCTTTATTTGTCTCAGAGTTTAGATGTCGACGGAATGATCTTCGGCGCGCTCAGCGGTTTGGCGGTCTTGTTTTTAAGCGGAGCGATGAAGCGCGGCGAAGCGGACGAATTGATCACAAATGGCATGAACATGATGGCGTTTATCGGATTTGTGATGCTGGCCGCCGCCGGTTTTGCCAATGTGCTTGAAAAAACGGGCGATGTCAAGGCGCTTGTTGAAGCGTCAACAGGTTTCATCAGCAATAATCAGGTGATCGGCGCATTGCTGATGCTGATTGTCGGCTTATTGATCACAATGGGGATCGGTTCATCATTTGCGACGATTCCGATTATCGCAACGATATTTGTTCCGCTTTGTATGCAGCTTGGCTTCAGCCCGATGGCGACAATCGCCATTATCGGGACAGCGGCGGCTCTCGGAGACGCCGGTTCACCTGCGAGCGACAGCACGCTTGGCCCGACATCCGGCTTAAATGCAGACGGACAGCACCACCACATTTGGGACACCTGTGTTCCGACATTCATCTTTTATAATATTCCGTTGATTTTGTTTGGCTGGATCGCGGCAATTGTTCTTTAAAAAAATTCCCCTCGTTTTGAGGGGAATTTTTTTCTATGTTTGTTAAAATAAAAAGAGAACCGCACCACCTGCTCTCTTTATTAAAAAGTCGGGTTTCTTCTGAAGCCTGCGCCTTTTTGAACCGCCCGGAAAACCTTTGAAGCGAGCGCGGCGAGCAGAACGGAGAATGCCAAGTCTTTCACGAAGAACCAGGTCATCATCTTCCAAACGGCTGAATAAGACAACGGTGTATTGAGCCAAGTTGAATACGCGATATACGTATAGTTGACGCCAATCAGATAAATGATCAGTGTACCGATCAATGAAGCTGTGAAAAAGTGGCCTGTTTTCGGTTCAGATATTTTGTCTGTGATCCAGCCCGCGGCATATGCGGCAGGAATGTAGGATAGAATAAATCCGGCGCTTCCTTTGAAAAGAACGGAAATACCGCCTGAAAAAGAAGCGAATACAGGAGCGCCTACAAAGCCGACTAACGCATAAACGATCATGGACAGCGCACCTAATTTGCGGCCGAGCAGAAGCCCGGCAAGCAGACAGAAGAAAGGCTGCATTGTAAGCGGAATACCGCCGATTTGCAGAAACGGGGCAAACGAAGTGATATTAGCGCCGATCCCCATCAGGGCGGCAAACATTCCGACAAGCGCCATATCAGCGGCGCGAAGTTTCTTTTTATTCATGAGCTTTGTTCCTCCTCAGTGATTCAACACAACTTTATCGTAAGAGATCACAAAATAGTTTGTCAACCACTTTTTAATCAAAGTTAACAAAGGAGGTTCTTTCGTGTTTTTTGGAAAAACAAAAGCGCACAAGTCCGACAGGGTGCCTCCAAACCAAAATGTCACGACATCTTTTCCTGTTCTTCATGCAGGCGATGTTCCGGAATACGAAGACCTGTCAAAATGGAATTTGCAAATTTACGGACTTGTCGAACAGCCGCTCCTGCTGACCTTGAATGACCTGCATGAAATGCCGCAAAGCGAAGTGTCCAATGACATTCATTGTGTAACAGGCTGGTCCAGGCTCGATAATGTCTGGGAAGGGATCAAGACAAGGGAAATCGCTGAAAGAGTAAAGCCGCTTTCGGAAGCCAAATTTGTCATTTTGCATGCAGAGGAAGGCTGGACGACGAATGTTCCGCTCGAAGACTTTTTGAAGGATTCGTCTCTTTTGGCCCATTCCCACAACGGCGCCCCGCTCACGCCGGAGCACGGCTTTCCGCTCAGAGCGGTGATGCCTCATCTGTATTTTTGGAAAAGCGCCAAATGGCTGAGGGGTATTCAGTTTACAAAGGAAAACCATCCGGGCTTTTGGGAGAAAAACGGCTACCATATGAGAGGAAATCCTTGGAAAGAAGAAAGGTACAGCTTTGATTAGCGGGGGAGGGTGGAATGTTTTTCGTACAGCTGTTCATATTTTTCATGCTGACCATCTGTTTTTGGCTTCTCATTGCATCGTTCAAGAAAAAGGCTTTTGCTGTTTTATTATTGCTGACGGCTGCGGCGGTTCTGTCGCTGTTTGCCTCAGCCGGCGATGTCTCAGACCGGGCGCTGTGGAGAATTGTCCTGTTTGCGGCGATCTCTGTTTCTGCAATCGCGGCAAAGTTGTTTCAGGATCGGCGGAAAACGGAATAATAGGAAAAGACAGAGTCTCGGAGATATTTTCCGAGGCTCTATCTTTTTGATGCTATGCGCCGGCGGCTGACGACGAATTTTCGATCGCAAGCTCTGCCGGAACGTAATCATAGTTTAAGTCCCTTGCTACGGCTTCATAAGTGATATGGCCGTTTGCTGTGTTTACGCCGGCTTTTAACGAATGGTTTTCAAGAATCGCTTTTTCCGCGCCCTTGTTTGCGATTTCAAGCGCATACGGAACCGTTACATTTGTCAGCGCAACTGTAGATGTCCGCGGAACGGCGCCCGGCATGTTGGCGACGGCGTAATGGACGATTCCGTGTTTGACATATGTCGGATTGTCGTGGGTTGTGATGTGATCCACCGTCTCGACGATGCCGCCTTGATCGATTGCGACGTCAACGATCACAGAGCCCGGTTTCATCTGTTTGACCATCTCTTCCGTCACTAAAGTCGGCGCTTTGGCACCCGGGATCAGAACCGCGCAGATGAGGAGATCAGCTTCAGCTACGGCATCGGTGATGTTGACCGGATTGGACATCAATGTTTTGATTTGGTTGCCGAATTGATCATCAAGCTGGCGCAGACGTTCTGCGCTTAAATCGATCATCGTCACATCGGCTCCGAGTCCCACCGCGATTTTTGCCGCATTTGTGCCGACAACGCCTCCGCCGATGATCGTCACTTTCCCGCGCGCGACTCCGGGTACACCGGCCAATAGTATGCCTTTTCCGCCTTTCGGCTTCTCAAGGAACTGCGCGCCGATTTGGGCGGCCATCCGCCCGGCTACCTCTGACATCGGCGTCAGCAAAGGAAGGGAACGGCCGTCGCTGACCGTTTCATAGGCGATGGCTGTCACGCCTTTTTGCTTTAATGCTTCAGCTAAGGAAGGCTCTGCGGCCAGGTGCAGATAGGTGAACAAAATGAGACCTTCTCTAAAATACGGATATTCTTCAGGGAGCGGCTCTTTGACTTTCATCACCATATCAGCCGCTTCCCAGACGGCTTTCGCCTGTTCTGAGATCTCCGCTCCCACTGAGACGTAATCTTCGTTTTCAAACCCGCTTCCAGTCCCCGCGTCTTTTTCAACGATGACGCGGTGTCCGGCCGCAATCAATTGAGAAGCCGCACCGGGAGTCAATGCAACACGGTTTTCATTGTTTTTGATTTCTTTCGGTACGCCGATAATCATCCCGTCATTCCTCCTTTTTCTGTAAAAACGCTGTTGTTTTAGTTTATACTGACTTTTTAGAATTTTCTTTGTTTGAATCAGAAAATAAAAAAACATGCATTTGTGGAATTTCACAAATGCATGTTGCGAAGCTTAATTTCAAGATAAATCGTAAATTTTTCATTGATGTTTTTTAAATCGATTTCGGCGATTTTACTGATGCGCTTCAGCCTGTAGTTCAGCGTGTTGACGTGAATGTTCAGCTTTTTGGCGGCGGTGTTGACGTTGCTGTCGCATTCGATGAACTGTTCAAGCGTCTCGACAAGATTGGAGTGGTGCTCTTTATCATATGCTTCAAGCTGCATTAAAGAATAGTTTGGATAGCTGGCGTGTTTCCGTTTTTCGCTGAGCACGTCGAGATACTGATAGATGCCGAGCTCTGAAAAGCTGACGAGATGCCTTGTTTCATCGGGAAAACGCTCCTTGACCTTCAGCGCCGAGAGCGCTTCTTGATAAGACTGGTGTACAAGGGTGATCAAGCTGTACATTCCACCGATCGCAATCGTGCAGTTATTCAGTTTATAGCGCTCTTCAAGCTGCTTTTGTATATTCGCGGCAAATTGCTTTAAATCATTGAATGGCTGCCCCTTTTGCCCCGTTTTCGGCGAAGCGAGGACAATCAGTTCATTATAGTCGATTGTAGCCAGAAGGATTTGCACCTGCTGTGTCGTCTCCAGCAAGTAATGGAGCTGTTTTTCGGTTTTTTCCTCGATTTCGTCTTTCAGCCGGATGATGATGACCGAATAAGTTGACGGAACTCCGATACCAAGCTGATGAAAGCCGTCAGAGATCTCCTGATCTTCCGAAATATGTCCGGTCAAAAGCTTCCAGAAAAATTCCTGGCTGCGCTGTTCATTTTTTCTTTTTCGGACTTGATAGGGCAACAGCTTGTTTTTGACGGAATCCGCGGCCAGCTTCAAAAGATGAAGCTCGTCTTCCGACAGCGTTTTTTGGCTTTCCAGCGCCCAGATAAAACCGATGACCTCGCTGTTTTTCCAGATTGAAATCGCCACGCGGCTCGACAGGCCGACCTCATCGATTTGCTCGACCCTGATCGGTTCGTCGGTTTTCATCAAGGCGGGAATCGTTCCATCCTTCCACAGTTTGTTGATGACCTTCTCCGGCACGCGCCTTCCGATGATCGTTGACGTTCTTGCCGGGTCCGTGTAGTCGCTGTGGGTGCTGTAAGCTAGGAGGCGGTGGTTGATGTCTTCTATCGTAATCGGACAGTCCAGCACCTCGCTGATATGATCTGCCACATCTTCTAAACGGTCATATTGATATTTAAAAGGATTGTTTCGATTGTTCATAAAAAAACCCCTACTTTTATGTTTGCATGAAAAAATTTTGACATATACCCATCTTACTTTTATTATGAATATAGTTGTTTGTTAAAATCAACAAAAAAGTCGCTGGTGATTTATTATTTTTCATAAACACGGCGATCTATTACACCTAATTTAATTATTCTGAAATAAGAGGAGTAGGAAACATTGGCGATTCTAGAGAAAATCAACGGCTTTTTATGGGGAGTCCCGGGCATCATTCTGCTTGTGGGAACCGGTTTATTTCTGACGTTCATCCTCCGGGGGCTTCAATTTAAAAGATTGATATATGCATTCAAACTTGCATTCGGGAAAGAAAAAGAATCAGCCGGAGCAGACGGCGATGTCAGCAATTTTAAGGCGCTGATGACGACGCTTGCCGGAACGATCGGAAACGGGAATATTGCCGGTGTAGCCACGGCGATTACGGTTGGAGGTCCGGGGGCTTTGTTTTGGATGTGGCTCGTCGGTCTTTTAGGGATGGCTACGAAATACAGCGAAGCATTGCTCGCCACGAAATACCGCGTCAAAAATGAGCGGGGCGAATATTCGGGCGGGCCGATGTACTATGTCGAAAAAGGGCTCGGGAAGAAGTGGAAGCCGCTTGCCGTTTTATTTGCATTGTCAGGTGTGCTTGCCTCTTTTGGAATCGGGGATTCCGTCCAGTCTAACACGATTTCGGAAGTCGTCACACACAGCTTCGGGATTCCCGGCTGGATCATCGGCCTTGTGCTCGCGGTATTGACGGCTGCGATCATCTTTGGCGGTTTTCAGCGTGTCAGCACGGTTGCGAGCATTTTTGTGCCGGTCATGGCAATTCTTTATATCAGCGGATCACTAATCATTATTTTCCTTCATTATGATCAAATCATTCCGGCGTTCCAGCTGATTTTTTATCACGCCTTCAACCCGGTGTCAGCCGCTGGGGGCTTTACCGGTGTGGTCGTGTCTGAGGCGATCAGAAATGGAATGTCGAAAGGAATCTTTTCAAATGAAGCGGGTCTTGGTACCGCTGCTTTGATCGCAGGAAACGCGAAATCCGATCACCCCGTCAAGGCCGCTTTGGTTGCGATGACGGGAACTTTCATCGTCACATTGATCGTTTGTACAATGACGGGGCTCGTCCTCATTATCACGGGATTCTGGGATCCTTCAGGCGGTCTGCTTTCTGGTGTTGCCCACGATACATCGCTTGACGCCGGCGCGCTGACAAACGCAGCGTTTGCTTCTTCACTGGGAGCCACGGGCAAATACATCGTGACCTTTTCGGTGATTTTCTTTGGCTACTCCACTATTGTTGGTTGGTATGTATATGGAGAAAAATGTCTGGAATATTTAGTTGGTTTAAAATGGGTGCCGGTTTACCGGGTCGTTTATGTCATTGCTGCATATTACGGTGCAGTCGCAAGTCTGAATACTGTATGGGCTTTTGCCGACATGGCGAACGCATTAATGATGATCCCGAACTTGATCGCCCTTGTGCTCTTATGGAAAGTCATTCGGGCGGAAACTGACGATTTCTTTTTGCACCACTATAATAAGGAAAAACAAAAGTCAGCCGGCTTGAAAGCGGGCTGATCGAGACAAGTCTGCCTCTCTTAGAGGCGGGCTTTTTTGCGCTTATGCAATCCTTCCTTTATCCTATGGAAACGCTTCAGGTTCAAATAGGTATATGTAACCATGTCATTTGATTCAAATGTTCCGAAAGAAGAAAATTGAGATATTTTTACTAGATTTCTATAATTTTTGCCGGGTGGAAATAGAGGAATGATAAACCTTTAGACTCATTTTGTAAAATAACAACAGATTTGTTTGACTGTGCCTCAATCTTGTTTTTATAATAAAAGCGTTCAAAAAAATAAGTTATTTAGCCCATATCTAGGGCGAATAGCGCAGGAGGTATAAGGAATATGTCAGGAATCATTCGTGTTACGCCGGCTGAACTGCGGCAAATGGCTGACAGATATCAAAAAGAAAGCGGAGATGTGACTGAGCAGGTCAATCAGCGCCTTGATCAAATGATCAACCAGCTTCAAGATATGTGGGAAGGTGAATCAAGCCGTGCGTTCTCAGAGCAATACCAAGAGCTAAGACCTTCTTTTATTAAAATGGCTGAACTTCTAAGCGACGTTTCTAAACAGCTTCATCAGACTGCTAACACTCTTGAAAGCACTGACCAAGACATCGCTAGCCAAATCCGCGGCTAATTTACAGATTAGAAGAATGAGAGAAGCGCCTAATTCAAAAGAAGATGACGGCGCTTTTTCTATTGAGAGGTGATGAACTGGTGTATGTTGACATTACCATCGATTTAAAACATTACGACGGCAGCGCCTTTGACCTCAGGCTGTCGGATTACCATTCTGTTAAAAAGGTAATCGACATCGCGTGGCAAGCCAAAAGCATACCGGTACCTCCCCGGGAAGGCTACTGGGTAAGGGTGACAAATAAAGATGCCGTTTTTTCAGGCGAATATACATTATCGCAATGCGGAATTACGACAGGTGACCGCCTGGAAATATTATGAAAGGATCTGGATGAATGGCAGAGAAAAAGAAAACGTATCTCGAAGACCAATTAGAGGCCGTCATGACGAAAGAAGACGGTGCATATATCTTTCGTTTTCAAAGAGAAAAGATCAATCTTGTGAACGGCTTGGAAGCAAACGTCATTAAAGAAGTCGATCCTTCCTTTAATAAAGAAACCGTCATGACCGATGATGAAGTCCAAATTTTGATTCAGCCTCCTTCCGAATATAAAGAATTTCGTTATATAAAAGGAAAAAATAAAAAAAGCAAATGGCTTTTTGCGTACCAGCTCGTGAAAGCCGTTGAAGAACATTCAATTAAAAGGCTGCACCTGATCGCTGCGCCTGAAAACATCGTTTTTGATAAAGGATTAACACCCAAATTTTTACATTATGGAGTGAAAGAAAGCATTCCGCCATATGAACACGACGAAGAAAGACTTTTCAATGAAGTGAAAGCCGCAGCTGCGCTTGCTGTCGACGGACAATTTACTTTTGAAGAGTATTTAAAATACAGCGAAACCATCAAGTTTTCAGATCAGGTAAAAGACATCATCACAAGCGGGACGTACGGCGACTTGAAAGCCGTCATTCAAAGAAGGATCGATGAACTGGATGCCGAAGAAAAAACGCTTGTTCATCTTCCGAAGAAGAAATGGAAGATTCAAAGGTACATAGGGTTAGGACTTATTTTATGCTTAATACCGGCTGTTTTATTTTCCTTCTACTCATTATTCTTCGCACAGCCGAAACAGCAGGCGTTTATCGAAAGCAACCGCTACTTCTTAAATAAACAGTACAGCAAAGTCATCAGTACGCTTGATAAATATGATGCCGGCGAGATGCCTGATTCTGTTCAATATCAGCTGGCTTATTCGTATATCATCGTTGACAATGTACTGAAGGAAGCGGATTTACAGGAAGATGCTATGAAGAGCCTGACGCTTCAAGTCGATCCGAATAACTTCCTTTACTGGATTCAAATCGGACGCGGCGACAATAAAGAAGCGCTTGAGACGGCTCGCAAGCTGGAAAACAATGCACAGATCATGTTGGCACTTATGAAATATACAGATGACATTAAAGCCGATGATAAATTGTCCAGTGATGAGAGGCAGAAACAGCTGGAACCGCTTGAAAAAGAACTTGAAGAATTGAAGCGGACAGCAGATGAACAGAAGGCTAAAGCTGAAGAAAACCAGCAGGCAAACACCGAGCAAAACCAGGCGGACGTAGAGGCTGCAAAGGCTGAAAAGGAGAAGGCAGAGCAAGAGCAGGCGAAAAAAGAAAATAAAGAAAAGGAAGACAAAAAGAAAAAAGATGATAAATAAAAGCGAAAACACCTGTTGTTGGCAGGAGGCGGAGAAATGAGTCTGTTATGGATTTTTTATCATAAAAACTATCAAAAAATAAAACTGGATGATCAGAACAGCCGCACGCTCACAATCGGGCCGGATTTGAAACATTCTGTCACGATCAAGCATTTTTCGTTTGAAAAAGGCCCGGTAGTACTGGAAAAGCAGAAGGACTCAGACGCTTTCAACGTGCAGCTGGGAGGGGAGGCTGTCTCTTCTTTAAAGCTTGGCGGAAAGGCGTCCGTTCAAAGCGGTGCTGAACAGCTGACGCTCTTTTTAGCCGAAGAATCCGACAGCGTTCCCGCCTACTATTTGGGAGAGAGGCAGGAAGTCGTCATTTCTTCCCTCGAGCAAGAAGCGGATGTTTATTTCAATGAAACGGATTCATTCTTTGGAGAAAAAGGTACGTTTTCCTTCATCCGCCTCGACGGGCAATGGAATGTCCTGCCGAATGGCGCCAAAATTTATTTGAACGGAGAAGAAGTGTCCGCTTCGGTATCCGTGCAAAATGGAGACGAAATCGCATTTGGACTGAATATTCTTCGCATCGTTGAAGATGACCTCTTGGAAATCGAGGGGTTCGGGCAGTATGATACGTCTTTGGAGAACATTCTCAAGCCGAGCTCCGAGACAAAAAATAAATATCCGCAATACCGCAGGCCGCCGAGAATGATTTACGATCTGCCGGACGAAAAAGTATCCTTCAGCTTCCCGGCACAGGAAAGCGACGGAGACAACAGAGGCTTATGGCTGATGATTCTGCCTCCGCTCGTCATGCTGCTCGTCATGGGGATCGTGGCGCTCATTCAGCCGCGGGGGATCTTTATCATCGTCTCCCTTGCGATGTTTATGATGACGCTGATTACGTCAACCGTGCAGTACTTCCGCGACAAAAATCAGCGTAAAAAAAGAGAAGAAAAAAGAGAGCGGGTCTACACCCTTTACCTTGAAAACAAAAAGAAAGAGCTGCATGAACTAGCAGAAAGACAAAAGTTCGTCCTTGATTTCCATTTTCCTACATTTGAAAGGATGAAATATTTAACAAAGGAGATCAGCGGACGAATTTGGGAAAAATCGATTGAAAGCGCCGATTTTCTGCAAATCCGCCTTGGAACGGGAAACGTTGCTTCTTCGTACCAAATCAATTTGAACGGCGGAGATTTGGCCAATCGTGATACAGACCATCTCCTTGAACAAACACAAAAAATGGAAGAGGTCTACAGAGAGCTGAAAAATGCGCCGATCACCGTGAATCTCGCCGAAGGCCCGATGGGCGTCGTCGGAAAATTGTCCGTCGTCAAAAATGAAATTCATCAGCTTGTCGGCCAGCTCGCATTTTTCCACAGCTATCATGATTTGCGCTTTGTCTTCATTTTTGACGAAGCCGAGTATCAAGAATGGGAATGGATGAAGTGGCTTCCGCATTTTCAGATGCCTCATATTTATGCGAAAGGGTTTATTTACAACGAACAGACGAGAGATCAGCTCCTTTCAAGCATATATGAGATTTTGAGAGAACGGGATTTAGATGAAAACAAAAAGAAAACTTTGTACAAGCCGCACTTTGTGTTTATCATCACAAATCAGCAGCTCATCGCAGAACACGTCATTTTGGAATATTTGGAAGACAAGCAGAAAAACCTCGGAGTGTCGACAATCGTTGCGGCAGAGACGAAAGAAAGCCTGTCCGAAAACATTCATACCCTTGTTCGTTATATTACTGAACAAGAAGGCGACATTCTGATCAAACAAAAGAAAGCCGTTCAGATCCCGTTTCAGCTGGATCACCACAACAGGGAAGACAACGAACTGTTTTCCCGGACGCTGAGAACGCTTGATCACCAGACTGGCATGACGAATTCGATTCCTGATACCGTATCGTTTCTCGAACTGTTCCAAGTGAAGGAAGTCGATGACATCGGAATCGGTCAAAAATGGATGACAAGCGAATCAGCCAAATCTTTGGCCGTGCCGATCGGCTATAAAGGAAAAGACGATATAGTTTATTTAAATCTTCACGAAAAAGCGCACGGCCCCCACGGGCTGCTTGCCGGAACGACCGGTTCGGGTAAAAGTGAATTTTTACAGACTTATATTTTGTCTTTGGCAGTTCACTTCCACCCGCATGAAGTCGCATTTTTGTTAATCGACTACAAAGGGGGCGGAATGGCGCAGCCGTTCCGGAACATTCCGCATTTGCTCGGAACGATTACTAACATTGAAGGCAGCAAGAACTTCAGCAACCGGGCGCTTGCGTCCATTAAGAGCGAGCTGAAGAAAAGGCAGCGGCTCTTTGATCAGTACAAAGTCAACCATATCAATGACTATACAAAGCTTTACAAACAGAAAAAAGCGAAAACGGCGATGCCGCACCTTTTCTTAATTTCAGACGAATTTGCCGAGCTGAAAAGCGAAGAGCCGGAATTTATCCGCGAGCTTGTCAGCGCGGCAAGGATCGGCCGAAGCCTCGGGGTGCACTTAATCTTGGCGACGCAAAAGCCGGGCGGCATCATCGATGACCAGATTTGGAGCAACTCCAGATTCAAGGTTGCCTTGAAGGTGCAGGATGCGAATGACAGTAAAGAAATCCTTAAAAACGGGGATGCGGCTACCATCACGGTAACGGGCCGCGGTTATTTGCAAGTCGGCAATAATGAGGTGTATGAACTGTTCCAGTCTGCATGGAGCGGGGCCCCTTACATGGAGGATGGCTACGGCACAGAGGATGAAGTGGCGATCGTTACAGACACCGGATTAATTCCTTTGTCAGACGTTGATGCCGATCATACTGCGAAAAAAGAGGCCGTGACGGAAATTTCCGCCGTCGTCGAACAAATTGAACGGATTCAAGATGAAATGGGAATCGAGAAGCTTCCGAGTCCTTGGCTGCCGCCGCTTGAAGAACGCATACCTAAAACGCGCTACCCGT
This sequence comes from Bacillus haynesii, assembly GCF_014042035.1. Classification (NCBI taxonomy): domain Bacteria; kingdom Bacillati; phylum Bacillota; class Bacilli; order Caryophanales; family Bacillaceae; genus Bacillus; species Bacillus haynesii. The sequence continues at coordinate 3,977,397 of NZ_CP059494.1, forward strand.
CGGAGGAAGCGGATGCCTTTAACTTTGCCTATATCGACGAACCTGAAAAGCAAAGCCAGGAGCCGATCAGCTATCGCATGATGGAAGACGGCAATATCGGCATCGTCGGCTCGTCAGGCTACGGAAAATCCCTGACTGCCACGACGTTCATGATGAGCTTTGCCGAGCAGTATACGCCGGAAGAATTGCATTACTACATTTTCGACTTTGGCAACGGAACGCTGCTTCCGCTTGCAAGGCTTCCGCATACCGCGGATTATTTCCTGATGGACCAAACGAGAAAAATCGAGAAATTTATGGTTCGGATCAAGGCGGAAATTGAGCACCGCAAAAATCTCTTCCGTGCAAAAGAAATCAGCCATATCAAGATGTACAATGCGCTGAATGAGGAAAAGCTGCCGTTTATTTTCATAACGGTCGACAACTTTGACATCATTAAAGACGAAATGCATGAACTCGAAAGTGAATTTATCCAGTTTTCACGCGACGGCCAGTCGCTTGGAATTTATTTAATCCTGACCGCGACAAGGGTCAATGCGATCAGACAGTCGCTCTTGAACAACCTGAAAACGAGGGTTGTCCACTATCTGATGGATCAGTCTGAAGCATATTCGATTATCGGAAGGCCGGAATTCAGCCTTGAACCGATCCCTGGACGCGTCATTATCAATAAAGAAAACCAATACTTCGCACAAATGTTTATGCCTGTGGAAGCAGACAACGATATCGAGCTGTTTGAAGGGATCAAAGCCGACATTCAGGCGATCGCAGAACGCTCGGAAGGCATGAGAAAGCCGGCGCCTGTGCCGATGCTGCCGCTCGAGCTTTCCGTCACGCAGTTTGTGAGAGATTATCCGCTTCAGCCTGAAAGAGGCCTTATTCCAATGGGGCTCGATGAAGAATCAGTCGAACCCGTATACTTTAACCTTGAGAAAAATAAGCACTGTCTCATCATGGGTCAGACACAGCGCGGAAAAACAAACGTCATCAAGATCATGCTCGAGCACCTGCTTGATCATGACACGAAAAAAATTGCCGTGTTTGATTCGATAGACAGAGGGCTTTCTCAATATGCGACAGAGGATCAAATCAGCTATCTTGAAACAAAAGACGACATTATGCTCTGGCTGGCTGAGACGGAAGAAATTTGCCGGACAAGAGAAGCGATGTATTTGGAAGCTGTTAAACAAGGCGAAATCGCCAACCTTGATTTTTCACCGATGGTCTTTATTGTCGACGGAATTTCACGATTCCAGCAGACAATCGACGCATCGATTCAGGACAAAATGGCGATGTTCATGAAATCTTACGCCCATTTAGGTTTCCATTTTATACCTGCCGGAAATCACAGCGAGTTCACAAAAGGCTATGATTCCCTGACAAGCGAAGTCAAGCAGGTCAGACACGCGATGCTATTGATGAAAAAATCCGAGCAGAACTTGATTCAGCTCCCATATGAACGCCAGGAGCCGGAAATTCTGCCGGGCTTTGGCTATATCGTTGAAAACGGCAAAGAGAGGAAAATTCAAATTCCTTTATGTGCTGTAGAAAGGAAGAAAGCGAAATGACGGAACAACAAAAAAGCACGCTGAAAATTATCAGCGCCATTGTCACGATCATCTTGCTGCCCGTCTTGTTCTTTCATTTCATCGGTGAGAACCCGACGAAAAAGGTATCGAACGCGACAAGGGAAATCGCAGTCGTCAATGAGGATACCGGCATTTTGAAAGATGACGGGACCGTTGATCAAGATGCGCTCCTGGGGAACGAAATCTCGGCTTCCCTGGTTGACCGTCCGGACTATAAATGGACGGTCGTCAACCGGAGCGCAGCAGAAAGCGGACTTGCGGAGAAGCAATACGATGCGATTGTCTACATTCCGTCGGACTTTTCGCAAAACATTTTAAGCTACAACCATGAGCGTCCGCAAAAAGCAGAGCTGGAATTCAAAATTCAGGACCAGCTCGACGCCGTCAACAAGGAAAAAGTCCAGCGCGAGCTTCAGGACGCGCAAAAAACGGTGAGCAAAAAAATGTCTTCCCTGTACTGGCGCTTTGTCAAACAGGGAGTCAAAAAGGTCAGAAAAGAGTTTGACAGCATCGTAAACAAAGAATCAGAGTTCCAAAACGCGATGTACAATTTTTACAAGCCGAGCTCCAACAATTTAGCGGGCGAAGTAGAAAGACAAAAAGAGATGATCGACAGACTGAAAGAGTCGATCAATGAAACAGAAGGCACATCAAAAGAGCGCCACGCAAGCGTCGAAGAATCCAAAAAACAACTGGACAGCTTCGTCGACAACGTCAATCAGTACAAACAATATCAAGAAAAGCAGTCGGAACTGCTTCAGGCTGCACAAGCGGACAGTGAAAAGCAAATTCAAGACGGCCTGACATCTATCAAAGATAAACAAGCCAGCGCCCAAAGCCGCTTCAGCGAACAAATGAACGGCATGGCAACATCGCTCAATGGTTTACAAAACCAGTTTAGCTTGACTTCTACCTCTCTTGAAAACCTGCAAAAAACGAGGGAGGATCAGATTTCAATCCAACTGAATGGGATTAATTCTATCCAAAATAAGTTGATAGATAATTATCAGGCTGAAACAAGAAAAGCGAATTTGAGTAAGCTTGATCCTGACTTAATTGCATTACGCTCTGATCTATCGAAAGGCTCTGAAGATGATTCGCAAAACGGCACGGACCCGGGTGATGAGGATAAAAATGATCAGGATAATAATCAAGATGATGAAGAACAGCCGAACAATCTAGAAATCAATCTTCAAGAACAGCAAGATGAATTGAAGAGCATTGCGGCTGAACTGAAAGAATTATCGGACGGGTTAAAAGATTCTTCTGATAACGATGGTGGAGCTAAGGAACCAACTCCGGACCCGGGCGAAGATCCGACTTCCGAAGAACCGGCTCCTGATCAGAATGAAAATTCCGCTGCTGAAAATACGACACCGGATCAGAATCAAGAACCGTCAGCCGATACTGGAGAAAACGGACAGCAAGACGCATCAAATCCTGAAGATCCGACAAATGATCAAGCAACAGGTGAAGATGGAGATACCCAGAACCCTGGAAATGATCAGCCTTCGCCTTCAGAAGGATCGGATGACGAGGTTGCCAAATTAAAAGAGCAGCTAAATGAAGCTGCTGCCCGGCTTGAAAAGGTGGAAGAAGATCTTCGTGCAAAACAGGACACTCATAATGAAGAGTTGAAAAAACAGCTTGAAAACCTGAGTGGAGAAATTACAAAACTAAATAAAAACATTGAGGATTTAAAGATAGAAATAAAAGATCTAAACGATGATATTACAGAACTTAAAAATAAACGAACAGATGATTTTGATGCTATCTATAACAAAATTCAAAATATAGAAGCGAGAGTATCAAAATATCTTCCAGAAGATAGCAACTTAAAAAAAGCTTTTGAATCTAACATTCGTACGAGAGATGTCGATCAACTGCTCAATTACTATAAGTTACTATCAAATTATGAAACAACGTTTTTCGGTTCGGTCAATTATTCAACTAAGGAAAGCGTCATTTCCGGGACACAAGCCGGCCTCAATACAGTCCTTAAAGTCGGTGAAACCGAAGCGGAAAAATGGGAAAACCTTAAAAACAACATGCTTTTATCAAATGAGGATATTCAAGATTACACAAAAGGCATGTCCGATTTTGTAACAACCTACGGAGAATTCATTGATGAAAAGCAAACAGAAACGCTAAATGAGCTCAGCAACATCTCAGACAGAGCAAATGCCGTATCTGAACAGCTGCGCAATCCGGAAGGCGCCGGAACAGCGGTCATGCAGGGAGACGCGACAGATGGAACGATGGTTATCAGCATGCAGGATACGCTTGGAAATGACATTTTACAGCTGTCTAACATGCTCGGTTCCTTGTCGGAAACGCAATCAGGCGTCATCGAGTACACGGGCAATATTCAGGAAAGTGTAAACGATGTTCAGAAAAAAGCGGATACCCTGAATTCAAACTGGGGGCAAAATGTCGCGACGACAAAGCTTATTCGAGGAGACGTGTACGGCATTCTCGGCAATGCGTTCGGAGGAAACGACGGATATGTATACGATCACTTGGCAAGTCCGGTGAAAATCAGCGGAGATGTTCCAGAGTCAAAAGCGCAAAACGTACCGCCGGTCGTCATTCTCGTGATTGTGATGCTTTCCAGCTTGCTGATCGGATATTTCAGCCACCATTATCAAAATGCTCCGCTCTTAGTCAGAGGTGCACTGTTCGGCATCTTGAATATCATTGTCGGACTGATGATCAGCCTGTTCGGTTTGAACATTTACTCACTCGCAGATGATCAGGCCGTCATGTGGTCGGTCTTTACGATCTTGCTGCTGGTCGCAAGTTCAGCCATTATCCGGACGGCGTTTATGCTGGGGTCGATCGCAGGCGGAATCGCAACAGCCGCCATGGTGCTGTTCTATGTAGCGCCGCTGCTTGACTTGGCGATGCCGAACTTCAGCTTTAACAATCCGGTATCAACCGTATATATGTCGATTCAGTACGGAACTGGAAGCCAGTTTGCACTCGGAATCGGAGCATTAATTTTAATCACGATCATCGCGATTGCTGTTCCTTTTATTGTCGATTTTGCAAAATCAAGAACAGAAGAAAGCGAGACTGACCATGATGCTTAATGCGAAATGGGGAAAGAAGGGGATCATGGCAGTCATGCTCTCCTTCTTTCTTTTCACTCCAATCGTGAAGGCGGACGAAACCGATAAAGTCGATGTCAAGCCAAACGAGTATGAAAAGCAGGATATTAAAATCGAGACGGACTACCTTCAGGAAGAAGAGACGGAATACAAAGAAGAAATATCAATTCCAGAAGAACTGAAGGAATTCTCGTTTACAGATTCGAAAAAAGAAGATGCCATCGAAAAGCTGAAAAGCCTGTCCGGAAGCTTCACGAATGAAAGCAATTCCGTGGCGTCAAAGCTGAAACAGCTTGACCTGTCATTCTCGGCAAATCCGTCCTTATCGGGACGGGAAGATGACTCTGCGGAAGGCCGGCAATCCATCTTCCTGCCCATCTTGTACGGTCTGCTGATTCTCCTTTGCATCGCCGGTCTGTTCTTTTTGATTCCGAAAGTCAGCGGCCAGCAGAAAAAATAGGAGCGCTCAGCAATGAAAAGTCCGAGGTTCTATAAGGTGCTGCCGTGTAGACGGCTTTTGGATTGTCGTTTATTCGGCTGTCTTGCCGGTGATTTCAAATGGGGTGTTTCTGGCGGAAGCGGTCACGGAAAACCGCTGCACTTGAGAAGCGGGCTGATGAATCAGTACAATAATGGATAAGGAGGGACGCCGTATGCATTTATCCATTGTTACCGGAGCGTCAAAAGGGCTTGGCGCCGCGATTTCCGAAGGGCTTTTGCAAAAAGGCCATATTGTTCATGCTGTCTCAAGGACCAAGTCTGATATCAGTCATGACAGGCTGATCCAGCATGAGGCCGATCTAACGCAGCTCGCCGAAACAGAAAAGTGGTTTCGGCAATTCACAGAATCTGTCCAAGCCCGCGATTTTGATTCGATCACCTTGATCAACAATGCGGGAATGGTGACGCCGATCAAGCGCGCCGGTGAAGCTGGACTGGAAGAACTGAGGCTGCATTATGACTTGAATTTGTTAGCGCCGGTGATTCTCAGCCAGCTGTTTACCAAATGGCTCAAGCCATACAAAGGCAAAAAATCGATTGTCAATATATCATCAGGGGCGGCCAAAAACCCTTATAAAGGATGGACCGCCTACTGCAGTTCAAAAGCGGGGCTCGATATGTTCACGAAAACATTCGGCTTTGAACAGGAAGATGAGTCTGATCCGGTGAAGATGATTTCTTTCTCACCGGGGATCATGGATACCGGCATGCAAGAGGTTATCCGTTCATCATCGAAAAAAGACTTTCATGCAATTGAACGATTCAAAACCTATCAAACAGAAGGAAAGCTGAGAAGCACGCCTTATGTGGCCGGCGTTCTGCTCGACCTGCTTGAGACCGACTTTGAAAACGGCAGAGTGTATGATATTAAAGAGTTTTTGTGAAAATAAAAAAACAAGCACATCAAATCGATTGTGCTTGTTTTTATTTTATCATTGCGCCAGCTCATATAGCGGAATTTTGAATATGATGTGTCAGATCAATTGAGATTTGCATGAAAATATGTTAGGATTCTAAAAATATATAAAGGAGGGGTTTACATGAGAAACGTAACATTAGTGGATGTATTCACCCATCCAATCGCACAAAAATATTTAACACGTTCCGGTGTTGCTCATGCCGTAGCCTGCGCTTACCACGCATACCGCCTGGCGGTTCGAGCTGGAGTAGATCCCGATATTGCGACAAAAGCGGCTTTGCTGCACGATATCGGTCATTATGAATGGTATACCGACGGAGAATGGGATTATGAAAAATACAAGCAAAATGACATTCACGCGATAAAGGGAGCCGAGCGCGCCCACAAGCTTCTGATCCGCCTAGGCGAAGATCGGAAAGCGGCAAAAGAGATTGCTTTGGCGATTTTGCTTCATACGGATTCCTATTTGCCAGAAGGGGACCTTGATAAAAACAAGCTGCAGCAAATCGTCAAGAAAGCGGATGAGCTGGACGAAGAGCCGGGCGGAAACCACCATTACCGCAAAATTGACTATAAGCTGGCGCTTGAGAAAGTCAGGAAGCTTGACCGCATGGTCGATGAATCCTTATCTCCCATGAAAAGAACGGTTTAATCGGACAAAGGGCTGTTTTCAAACTTCTCCCCTTTGTCATTTACATAAATAGAGCGGATGATCGTCCTGTTAAACGGCGAGTTGTCTGCCGTTTTTCCTGAAAGGTCGATCGTCACCGAATACATGCCCGCTTTTTTGAATGACAGGCTGTTTTGCAGCGCATTGATGGAAGCAGGTTTCAGCGACTTTTTCTCGGCTAGTTTTCCGTTTTCATAGCGGATCGAGCGGACGGACGCCTTTACATTCGCAAGGTTTGACGTTTCTCTGGTGCCTGCGTTTTTAATTTGCTGGTTCAAAGGAGAATCGAACGTCACAATGAACAAAAACGCCTCTTTTTGTTTGACGGATGATGCGATCTTCCATGTGCCTGCTGCGGGATTTTTGATGGCAGCGGAATGGACGAATCCCCCTTCAAAAACATCCGCCGTCTTTGCCATTGAAAAATCTTTGAACGGCTTGCCGCGTGGATCTGTCAATTTGATATTTCCCGAGGAATGATTGCTCAGCCAGTGAACGGTTATCTCCTTGACACCTTTTTCAACAGCAAACTCCTCTTCTCTCAATCCATGATTTTCTCCCCCTCTGATGAAAGGGTACGATAAGTTTTCTTTGATGGACGCAGTTTCATTTGCATATGCCTGAGCCGTCAATAAAGGCATAAATACAGGAAACGTGAGGTTTCCTTTAATAATCGAGAAGTGGTCCCACTTTCCTGTATCCAGGTTTGTGGCGTAAGGGAGTCTCGCATTTTTTTCGGTGACGGCTCCGTCATTTTCGCCAAACATGTTTAAATAGACGCCACCAAAAAACAAAACGCTGCCGAACCCGCCGATTTTATTGCCTGCCAGGGTGAAATATTTAGTTTTCGATCGATTGGGATGATTGTCGGTCTGGTCGCGGAACGATTTCATAAACCCTGTCTGGAGTGAATAAACGGCGTCATTTTTCTGGCCTAAAATATCGGCGAGCCATCCTGCCCAGCTGCTGTAGGCAAGGTCTGCCAGCTGTGAGCCGTGATGAGGGGTTCCGAGCGTAATCACGCGCTCGACATAATGGTATGCGTTGTGATGAATCAGCGCCGATTGACTGTCAATTCCGCCTTTGCTATAGGAAACGAGAATGACCTTGCGGCCGAAATGCTGGTAGATTTCGCGCAGTTTGGCGGCCAGCATCGCTCCGTTATCCTGCATGTCTTTATCGGGGTGGAGATCGATAAAAGCCGCATTATATCCGTTTTTCCACGCCTGTTCAGCCATGTCATTTTCGTCAACCCACGCGCTTGAAGAGCCGTTTAATCCATGGACAAATACAATCGGCGGTTTTGCGGGATCGGGATGTTCAACAGGGTCTCCCACGAACCAGTAGCCCGGATCGCCTCCTCCTCCTTTAAATCCTCCCGCTTTTGATACATGCGGATACACGAGCAGCAAAACAAGCATGAGCAGCACCAGTTTTTTCATCGTTGTTCACCTCATGGTTTTGTTGTAAGCGTTTCCATCATATTTTCTTGAGGTGAACTTTATACCAACGGACTGAAAAAATTTAGAAAATCTTCATAAACGGGAGGAATATTTACAGTGAAGACCGAAACCGGTATTCGATATGAGGATATATTCCAACCTTCGACATACCGATATCGAGGATCTTCATCTCAGACTGAACCGCCGCTTTTTTTCACGATTTTTAAAGGAAATGAAACTCTTTTCCCCGCCGTCCGTATTGATCCATGTAAAAACAGTTGACAGACGATGGTGTCAATAGTAGTTTTTAGAGTAATGAAAACAACCGGGAGGAAACAAAGCTTGTTAAAATCAAAAACCCATTTTTGGACGCTGCAAATTTTATTGGTTCTTCTTATTATTTATGTGTCGACAAAAGTGTCTTTTCTGTTCGAACCGATCATTGTATTTGCATCGACTTTATTTACTCCGATTTTAATTGCAGGAATCTTGTATTTTATATTCAATCCGATCGTGCGGTTTCTTGAGAAAAAACTGCCGAGAACGCTGTCCATTCTGCTGATCTATTTGGTGTTTGTGGCATTCATCGGATTTGTGTTGTCAGCTGTCGGTCCTGTGTTTACAAAGCAGGTTACCGATCTGTTTAACAGCATCCCGTCCTATGTGAAACAGATCCAGATTTTCATTAAGCAAATGTCGAATTCGCAGTGGTTCACCTGGATGATGAATCAGGACTTCGTATCGGTTGCAAAAATCGAAAGCTCAATCGGCGAATATTTGACGAGCCTGCCTGAGAATATTACAGGGAGCCTGTCTTCTGTATTCGGTGTTGTGACCAACATTGCGCTCACGGCTGTTACCGTGCCGTTCATCCTGTTTTATATGCTGAAGGACGGCCACCGTTTTCCGAATCTGGCTGTCAAGATCCTGCCTGAAAAGTACAAAAATGAAGGGCTGAAAATTTTCAAGGATTTGTACGAGACGCTGGCGGCTTACATTCAAGGACAGCTTATCGTTTGTCTGTTCGTCGGAACGGCGTGCTTTATCGGTTTTTGGATCGCCGGTGTGAAATACGCGCTGATTCTCGGCTTGATCATTGCTGTGACGAATATTATTCCATATGTCGGACCTTTTCTTGGAGCGACACCGGCCGTCATTATCGCATTTCTCGACTCGCCGACAAAAGCATTCATCGCGCTGATCATCGTCGTTGCCGTTCAGCAGACAGACGGAAATCTGCTGTCGCCGCTGATTATCGGCAGACGCTTGAATACGCATCCGCTGACGATCATCCTTTTATTAATCGGCGCCGGAAGCTTCGGGGGCATTCTCGGCATGATCCTGGCCGTTCCGGCTTATGCCCTGCTCAAGGCTTTTACATTGAATATCGTCCGCCTTGTCCGTTTAAGGCAAAGGTATAAAAAAGAAACGGCGGAAAATGCTGAAGTCTGAACGTTTTGCCCATTTTCACATATGATGCTAATAAATTGAATGGCGGAGGTGTGAAGATGCCGGCGATCGTCGGACCAATTTTTATCAGGCAAGTCGTTAATGACAGCGCAGCCTTCTTTGGAGATGTGTTTGCGATTTCCCCGAAGTGCACGGATATTTCCGGAAGCGGAGCGGGTGCATTTCAAACAGGGGACTACGGTTTGATTCAAAACGATATCAATAAAACGTCCTTCACAGATGCGGATGTGATGGACGGTTCCCAGTCATTGAACATGTGACAGCCTCTTTTAAAGAGGCTGTTTCTTTTTTATAGTATAATGGGAAAAAAGATAGATAAGGCAGGTGACAAAGATGAAAATCAGGAAGGCAAACATCTTGAACAAGGATCAGATGATCACAGACGTTTACCTCCATGAAAATAAAAAGGAATTTCATACACTTGTGGCTGTGCCTCAACTGGAGTGGAGCGCGCTGATTTCCTATGAGGAAGAAAAAACAGAACTCGCCGAAAAGCTTGACCGGTCATTGTCGAGAGTGGCTGAAACGGGTGCGGCCGAGGAGCTGTCCAAAAAGATCGTACAATGGGTGACCGAAATGTAGCCCGGACTCATGCCCGCTGTTTTCATGGGCATACTGATAAAAAAATGCAGTTTAAAAAAACGCTGCCAGCAGGATAAAAATGGAGGGTCTAAGACGTGAGCGACCAATCAATGGATCAATATTTACAGCAGGGAATGTACGGACCACGCGAAACGAAGCCGGATGAACGCAGACTGTTTTTAGGCTCGCTGAGGGAAAGGGTCATCATTGCACTGACGAAAGGACAAGTTTTGCGTCCGCAGGCATACCGCGAAGTCATCGAAGCGCTTGGCTCAAAAGCGGATGCGACATTATTGCTGAACGGTGAAATCGACTATTCACATTTATCTCCTTACATCAAGGAGTCCAATAAACAAGGCGTCCCTTTTTCGATCGTGTCCGATCAGCAATCGGATACTCCCCTTGGACTTGTTCTCGCGGCGCGTGAGGCCGTAGAGAAAGAATCAATTTATGTTCAGGACGATATCTTTGAGCAGTCGGTTTTAAACAAGAGATGAGGCACGGGTTTTCGCACGTGCCTTCCACAGGGCGTGCGAACCCGTGGTTTTTGTTTTTTTCTGAAAAAGAAAAAGCCGCTGCTGGCGCGGCTTGACAGCCATATTCGATTGATTCGCCATTCACTTGTCCGTTTAGATAAGTTATAATGTTACCTATCATACAAAAGGCGGGGAGGGCGGCAATGAAAAAAGCTCTTATATGTATAGATTATACGAATGACTTTGTCGCAGCTGACGGAAAGCTGACGTGCGGAGAACCGGGCCGGAAAATCGAAGATGCCGTGACGCGTCTCGCGGAAACGTTTATTCAACACGGCGATTATATCGTATTTGCAGTCGATTCACACGAGACCGGCGATACGCGTCATCCGGAAACCCGTTTGTTTCCTCCACACAATATAAAAGGTACATCAGGACAGGATTTATACGGAAAGCTTGAAGCGCTTTATCGAAAACACGAACATGATCAGAATATATATTACATGGAAAAAACAAGGTACTCTGCTTTTGCCGGGACAAACCTCGAGCTGAAGCTTCGTGAAAGGGATATAAAAGAACTGCACCTCGTTGGCGTATGCACAGATATATGCGTGCTCCATACCGCAGTAGATGCTTATAATAAAGGGTTTAATCTTGTCATTCATCAAAACGCAGTGGCTAGCTTTAACCCGGACGGACACGACTGGGCTCTTTCTCATTTTGCAAACACCCTGGGAGCCTCAGTGTCAGATTGAGGAAGGAGAAATGAAGGTTGGAACACCGTTTTACAGACGACAGTCTAGCACTACACACAGACCTATATCAAATTAATATGGCGGAAACGTATTGGCGCGACGGCATTGATCAAAAGAAAGCCGTATTTGAACTGTTCTTCAGAAAGCTCCCTTTTGACAGCGGTTTTGCCGTTTTTGCCGGTCTTGAAAAAGCGATTGAATTTTTGCGGGATTTCAGATTTACTGAAAGCGATTTAGTTTATTTAAAAGAAGAGCTGGGCTTCAAAGATGACTTTCTCAGCTTTTTAAAAGATATGAGATTCACCGGTTCGCTTTATTCCATGCAGGAAGGCGAAATCGTGTTTGGCAACGAACCGATCATGAGGATCGAAGCGCCTTTGGCTGAAGCGCAGCTCATTGAGACGGCTCTGCTCAACATTGTGAATTACCAAACATTGATTGCGACAAAAGCAGCGAGAATCAAAAGTGTGATCGGAGAAGAGACGGCGCTCGAATTTGGAACAAGGCGCGCGCATGAAATGGACGCGGCGATGTGGGGAGCAAGGGCCGCGATTATCGGCGGGTTCGACGCGACAAGCAATGTCCGCGCCGGCAAGCGGTTTGACATTCCAGTATCAGGTACGCACGCCCATGCGCTTGTACAAGCCTATCGTGATGAATACACGGCATTTAAAAAATATGCGGAAACTCATAAAAAATGTGTCTTTTTGGTCGATACATATGATACGGTGCGTTCCGGCATTCCAAATGCAATCAAAGTAGCGAAGGAATTCGGTGATCAAATTGAATTTTCGGGAATCCGCCTGGACAGCGGAGACCTTGCCTATTTGTCGAAGAAAGCGAGAGCCATGCTGGATGAAGCCGGATTTACAGATACAAAAGTCGTCGCATCAAGCGATCTTGATGAGTATACGATTATGAATCTGAAAGCCCAGGGAGCAAAAATCGACGTCTGGGGCGTGGGCACAAAGCTGATTACCGCTTATGATCAGCCGGCTCTCGGCGCGGTTTACAAACTCGTTTCCATCGAAGAAGACGGAAAGATGGCAGACACGATTAAAATCTCTTCGAATCCGGAAAAAGTGACGACCCCAGGCTTGAAAAAGGTGTACAGAATCATCAATCAGCTGAACCATCATTCGGAAGGTGATTATATCGCTTTGGACTATGAGAAGGTCAATGAACAGGAGCGGCTGAAGATGTTTCACCCCGTTCATACGTTTATCAGCAAGTTTGTGACGAATTTTGATGCAAAAGATCTTCACCAGCCGATCTTTGAAAAAGGCGAGCTTGTTTATGAGAATCCGAGCATTCAGGATATTAAGCGGTATGTTCAAGAAAATCTTAGTTTGCTGTGGGAAGAGTACAAGCGGATCAGCAAGCCCGAAGAATATCCTGTCGATTTAAGCGAAGCTTGCTGGAACAACAAGATGCAGCAAATTCACGAAGCGAAAATCAAGGCGAAAAAAGGTCTGGATCAAAGTTGACTCTGTAAACGATAGTTTTTAACATAACTGGGGATTGAAACAGATAATTTCTTCGGGGATTATCTGTTTTTCAATATTAAGTTCAATATTTGGGTGAATTTTTTTATAGCAGCCGGGATTTGCTCATTTATTTGATATACTTAAAAGCGAAGGCACCTCAGTCGCTAGGGGGAAGAAGAATGAGGGTATTCGTTGCCAGACAGCCAATATTCAACAGAAAAGAACAAGTTGTCGCATACGAGCTTTTATACAGGGAAAGCGAGAAAAACTTTTTTTCCGGTATTGACGGTGATCAAGCGACAACAGAATTAATGATTAACAGCTTTTTAAACATTGGAATCGACAAATTGACAGAAGGCAAAAGGTATTACGTGAATTTTACCGAAGGTCTTTTGACATCAGGGCTTCCAACGTATTTTGACCCGGACCAGCTCGTTGTAGAAATCCTTGAAGATGTGCCGATCACCCCTGAGCTTATCGAAAGGTGCAGGCATTTGAAAAGCCTCGGCTACACGATTGCCCTTGATGATTTTTGTTTAAAGCATCGCGTGGAGAGGGACTTGCTCCATCAGCTTTTGGCATCCATTGATATTTTGAAGATCGATTTTTTCAAAACGACGCGGCAGGAAAGACAGAGCATCCTACGATCATGCCGGAACCACCGCCTGACGTTCCTCGCTGAAAAAGTGGAGACGCGAAAAGATTATGAGCAGGCTGCAAAAGACGGATTTCATCTGTTTCAAGGCTATTTCTTCAGCGAGCCCGTTGTGATTGACGGTCAGGACATTACATATCATTTCCATGCTTATTATGAGCTGCTGCATGAATTAAGCGAAGATCAGCCTGATATTGAGAACGTCACAAATATTATAGAACGCGATTTGTCGCTTTCTTACCAGCTGCTGAAGCTGTTGAATTCTCCAGCCAACCGGCCGATTCAAAAGATTAAAAGCATCCGCCAGGCTATCGTGCTTCTCGGATTTAAAGAAATCAAGAGGTGGATTTTCATCCTCTCATTTAAGGATTTAACGAAAAAGCAAAACTCCAGCAAGAACGAAGTCGTCAAGATTTCGCTGATCCGTGCGAAGCTTTGCGAATTGCTTGCGAAAAAAACGAACCGCCCTCAGCCGGCTTCTTATATGCTGACAGGTATGTTTTCATTTATCGATACATTGCTGCACAAAGAACTAACAGAAGTCATCAGCGAACTGCCGCTGACGGACGAAGTAGGCCAGGCGTTGCTCGGCAAAGAAAACGATTACCGAAAAATCTTGCGGCTTGCAAAATCAATCGAACGAAACGAATGGGAAGACAACACACCAGAAACAGAAGGCTTAACAAAAGATGAAGCGTATCAATGCTATCTTGAAGCCGTTGATTGGTGTCAAAAGCTTTTATAAAAAATTCCGGCTCCTTTTTTAGGGGCCGGAATTTTTTTGTGCTAAGACCAACGCAATAACAGAAATATTCTGCTGCGGGGGCTGATGAGTATGATGCGGATGCCGTCGGGATCAAAAGAGGCATCAAGCTGGCTGCGGACGCCGGTTTGCCTGAGCAGGGCAAGCACGGTATTTTTTTGGTTGCTTTGGGCAGCCGTCATGATTTGGTGAGCCAAAGCACGCGAAGCTGAAAGCCGGCTTAAAATTCTCTGTCCGTCAGCCATCAAGCCCTCTGCTTCTTTTGCCGAACGCGAAAAGGCACTGGCTTCAACTTCCGGATAGACCTGCCGGCAGCGGACATGTTGGTATGGATGCATCCAAAAGCAATAAGGAGGAAGCAATATGAACACCTCTTTTCAATTTTTACGGGTCAAATTGCGTTTTTTGCGGTGTAAGGCGAAGGGATGGTTTTTTTTAAGGGCCGAAATGCGTGTCGGTCTATTGCGTGATTTTCGGTGGTGCATACCCGATCTGCGTTCCGTGAACACTCAAGTTTTTCTATTCTCGGCTAGTTATTACTTTAGACTCAAGGTTGCAAAACGAACAAAAAATAACTGAACTTGTGATGTTAAAGGGATTTATAAGCGATCTTTATTTGACTTCTTAAAAAACAAACAAAAATTTTATGTTTCATTAGGATTTGAGAACTAATTGCAAGTCGTGTAAAATGGGTGTTATGGTCTATTTAAAGTTTGCGGTGTAACGCATGAATTTATATGCAACTTTTCGGTGAAAAAGAGACCCAATCCCTTTAAACTTGTATTAACAGATCAAATACCTATGACTCGTTCACTATACACAAATTGATTGATCTTCCAAAAGGAGTGTGGAACCGGTGGAAAAGCAACAAATTGAAGAATTAAAACAACTGCTTTGGCGGCTAGAGAATGAAATCAGAGAAACAAAGGACTCCTTGCGCAAGATTAACAAAAGCATTGATCAATACGATAAGTACACATATCTAAAAACCTCGTAAAAAGACTTGTTTCAGACAAGTCTTTTTTTTTGTGTGTAAACGAATCCAAAAAAAGGATAAATTATTATATAATTGTTAAATAAAAAAATTGCTCTGTCAATCGGGAATTTGATTTAGTAAAATAATAAGAAAGGAGGGAGCACCATCTCTAAGCTTTTTTGTCTAGATCACAGTAAAATCAAGCAAAGAATGAATCATTTTATAGACATTGAGATTCCCAACCCGGACTTAAATCGGACGCTGCACGCTTTTCTAGATGCAAAGGACCAGTTGCATTTCAGCGAGCTTGCTTTTTATCATTACCAAAGTTTCGGCGGCACGGACACTGATGCAGCGGAAACCCTTGGAGCGGGCATAGAGCTCTTGATTCTTGCGTTTGATATATTCGATGATTTAGAGGATGAAGACAGCCCCGATGAACCTTGGATGAAAATAAACCGTTCAGTCGCAATGAATGCGGCGACTGCGCTTTATACTCTCAGTATTAAAGTGATTAGCTCCGTTTCTAATGATCCTGTGTTCTTACATAAACTGATTGAATATATATTGCAATCATCTCAGGGGCAGCATGATGATTTAAGTGATAACCCCGTCACTGAAGAAGAATGCCTTGATATGATCAAACGTAAATCGGGTTCATTGGTAGCTCTTTCCTGTGTTTTGGGAACTATGCTTGCAACGGGGAAATTTTATAAAAAAGTCGAAAAATACGCTTACCATCTAGGAATTGCTTCACAAATCGAAAATGATTATAAAGCACTTTTTTATGATTCAAAAAGCGATATCGCCAAGAAAAAGCGGACACTTGCGTACTTATATTTGTCAAGAAAATTTAACCAGCCATCGATTGACTTGTTAAAAACATTTGAAACTGAGGATAAAATTGCCGATAAAGAAATAAAATGCTATAAAGAGAAATTGAAAGCGGCAGGCGTCACTCAGTATATGTATGTCATGAATCAGCTCGCTATTCAAAAATTCAAAAAAGAGATTGAGGAGCTGGAATTAGAAGAGAAGCAGAAAGAAGATTTAACTTTGCTGCTTTTACAGATGTTTGGTGGGGAGGAATAAGTTTTGCAGGAGATTGTAAGTTTTTTAGTCCAACATCCAGAGGTGCTGAAGCAGGTTATCCATGGAAACGCAAGCCTATTAGGTGTAGATCATGATCAGTTATTGACTATCATAAAGGCATTTGAAGGAATCGAAATACAAGGTAAGGTAACATTGTGGAATCTAAACAAAGGATAGGGAGCTTGAAATTGAAATCTTCATTAAAGTTTATTTCAATTTTGCTGGTTCTTTTAAGTTTTGTTTATAGTATTTACATTTGTTATCTCTGTTTTAATAATGCATTTGAAGGCGCTAAATTAAAGTATAGTTCACATAATCAATTAGTTGTTATAGAAGTAGAAGAGCATTCTCTTGCGGAATATGCCGGACTAAAAAAAGGTGATATTCTTCTCGAGATTGATGGTAAATCTATAACCAAAAAGAGGGAGCCAGCAGAAGACATTCTTTCTTGGGCGTACTCAGTCACTGTAAAACGGGATGCCGAAGTGGTGGACATCAATACCAAGGAGACATTTCTTGGATATGATATATTTTTTGTGTTTTTGATCCCTGTAACTTTTTATTTATTATGCCTATTTTGTATATTTTTCATTTTAAATTCAAGTAGATCAAAAAAACTGTTTTCTTCAACTTTTTTATTGATTGCTTTTTTATTAAACGTTTCTATTGCATATTTAAGTGCAGGTGGTGTATCCAGGGGTGATGTGTTTAGTAGATACGTAAATTTGCTGACATTTCTATCAGTACCCGTGAGTTACTTACATTTTGTTTATCAGTATTTTAAAGAAAAAGGGAAACAATTTTTCAATAATAAAGTGTTTTTACTATATCTCTTGCCGGTAATTAATATTATTATTGAATATTTTTGGGGCGAGGATAAACTATCAATTGAAGTTCTAAGCACCATAAATTTGTCATCTTTTTTTATTGGTGTAACCATGGTTTTCATCGTTATATTATATGGATTAAATAAATATAAGTTTTCTGAGCAGGCTTATTTTTTAAAGATATTGATGCTAACCAATTTTATAGCAATAATACCTTTTGTTGGTTTTTATGTTTTGCCAACTTTAGTTTTAGGTGATTACATATTTCCATCTGTCTTTGTTGCACCATTTCTTTTATTAATTCCATTTTCTCTAGTCTATCAATTTATGGCAAATAAAATATACAATATTGAGTTTATTCTGGGTAGATTAAGATATTATGGATTATTGGCGA
Source organism: Bacillus haynesii (assembly GCF_014042035.1). Lineage (NCBI taxonomy): Bacteria > Bacillati > Bacillota > Bacilli > Caryophanales > Bacillaceae > Bacillus > Bacillus haynesii. Next base: position 3,995,105 of record NZ_CP059494.1, read on the forward strand.
TTATACCAACAGTTATAGTTGTATGTATAGTAACGTTTACACAGTACCAAACAGGCGGCTACAACACAGTCAGACTCGCAATTTATATTTATCTTGTTATGCTTGGTGTATTTTATTTAAAAGAAATGCTAGACTTCCGTTTTCGCCTAAAGCGTTTCTCAGAGAAGTTTAACTATCAAGATAGTATTTTTAAGTTTACTCAAACGATCCGGACATTTACCTCTTTGAACCAAGTATTGTTAGAATTGAAACAAACGATTCTGGATGTACTAACCGTCAGTCAAGCGCATGTTTTAGGAGTGAAAAGCGACGGAACAATATCTTTGCTCGAGGGAGATACCGAAGAATATCCTTGGATTCCCTACGAACAAGAAGTAACTAAGGTCATCACTGACATCGGCAAAATCGTCGAAGTCGACCGCGGATTTTTGATTAAGATCGGTGAACGGGGCGGGACGTCTTATGTCATGCTCTGTTTGTCGGTTTTAAATACGCCTAGGCTGACGCGCGATGAGATTTCGTGGCTTGAGACGCTGGCGTTTTATACGAGCGTTTCCCTGGAAAACGTCTTGAAAATCGGCGAGCTGATGGAGCATCTGGAACATGTGAAAAAAGAAGGGCCGAATCCGGCGTGGCTGAATAAATTGATGTTTGCGATTGAAGAGAAGCAGAGATCTGATTTAGCCCGCGATCTCCATGATTCTGTGCTGCAGGACATGATTTCCTTGAAGCATCAAAGCGAGATGTTTTTGGCTAATTTTGAAAAAGATAAAGTCTGTACGAATCAAATCCGGCAAAGGCTCATCAATATGAATGAGCAAATGTCCACCGTCATCCAGACGACAAGGGAAACGTGCCAAGAGCTGAGACCGCAGCTGTTGTACGATCTCGGACTTGTCAAAGCCCTTTCGAAACTGGCGGCGCAGCATCAGGAGTCCTCATCGATCGATAAGATCCGCCTCAATACGGAAAGGTTCTCAAAGGTGCTCGACTTGGACACGCAGTTGAATTTGTACAGAATTGTGCAGGAGCTTTTAAGCAATGCGGTTAAACACTCGAAAGCTAAAGAGGTTTTGATTATGCTTGTCTGCATAAAAGAAAAAGTTGTTCTTCATTATGAAGATGACGGCATCGGGGTTGATCCGGACAAGCTTTATCAAAACAGCGCAAGCATGGGGCTGTCGGGCATTCGCGAGCGCGTCCGCGCGCTGAACGGCAGTCTGGATATACAGACAGCAGAAGGGAAAGGCTTCAGGGTCGCCATTGAAATGGAATTGTAATGTTTAGTTAACATTTTTGCTTGGCATCCGCCAAGTTTTTTCTATAAAATGGTGATAGGGCAAGGTTACGCAAAAGGGAGGAAATTATGAGAAGATTACTTGTGATCGATGATCATCCGGCTGTCATGGAGGGGACGAAGGCAATTCTTGAAACGAACCAGGACTTTGTTGTCGATTGCCTCAGCCCTGAAGCCAGCGAACAATTTCTCAAGAAACATGATTTTTCTGCGTATGACCTGATCTTAATGGATTTAAATTTGGGTGAAATCAACGGTATGGACCTATCTAAGAAAATCCTTGAGACATGTTCATCATGCAAAATTATCGTTTACACAGGGTATGAAGTCGAAGATTATTTTGAAGAGGCGATTCGTTCCGGCATGCATGGCGCCATTAGCAAAACGGAATCGAAGGAAAAGATTATAGAGTACATATATCAGGTGCTGGATAATAAAATTGTCGTCGATTATGATTATTTCAAGCAGCTGATTACACAGCAAAAATCGAAGTCAAACAGCCAGCAGACTCAGCACGATCTCTTGACTGAAAGGGAATGCCTGATCTTAAAAGAAGTCGAAAAAGGCTACACAAATCAGGAAATTGCAGATGCGCTTCATTTAAGCAAGAGGTCGATCGAATACAGTCTGACTTCAGTATTCAGCAAACTGAATGTAGGATCACGGACAGAGGCTGTTTTAATCGCGAAATCTGAAGGGGTACTTTGATGAGGGGACGATTGTAATGGAAACGAAACATACACTTCTTGAAGCGTTGGGAATCGAGTTGAAGGAGTGCAGCAAAGAACGGTGTGTTGCCGTCATGCCTGTCGATGAAAGAACGCGTCAGCCTTTCGGCTATCTGCACGGAGGCGCGTCCGTTGCGCTTGCTGAAACGGTGGCGAGCATCGGGGCATATCAGCATATCGATCCAAAAGAGCAGGCATGCTTCGGGCTCGAGATCAACGCCAACCATATGAAGTCGGTAAAAGACGGGATGGTTAAAGCGGTCGCAACGCCTCTGCATGTGGGCAAATCAACAATGGTGTTTCAAATTGAAATACGCGATGAGCAAGACAGCCTGATTTGCACGTCCAGGTGCACGATGGCGGTCATCAGCCGTCCTTCATCGTAAACATAAAGAAAACTCGCCTTTTAGGGCGAGTTTTCTTTTTATAAATAGGAATCTTCCTTCTTTTTAATCAGAAAATTTCTGTAGCCTTCATAATCGTCCTGTACGCTTTTCTTTTCCATTTTAACGCCTGTATTATAGGCGGCCCTTGCGATCAGGTGCGCGCCTACAGGAGACGTCAGAAATACAAAGACGATACCGAGCAGCACTTTGGCCGTAATGAAGCCGTGCAGAAACCAGAAGTAAAAGAATACGCCGAGCAGCACGCTGATGATCCCCAATGTCGCTCCTTTTGAAGCGGCGTGGATTCTTGAGTATACGTCAGGCAGCCTTAGCGTTCCAAATGAAGCGGCTAACGATATCAGTGCGCCAAGAAGGACCAAAACGGCGATAAGCAATTTAGCGGCTTCGATCATTTTCGATAATCTCTCCTTTCTCAAGGAATTTAGAAAATGCGACGGTGCCGATAAAGGCCAGAATACCGATCAGCAGGATGACTTCCAAATATGCTGTCGTATTTAACAGGATGGACACGAGAGCCGTAATTCCAATCAGGTTGATGCCGATCGCATCAAGCGCCACCACTCTGTCCGGGATGCTCGGCCCTTTAATGACCCTCAGGACATACAGAAAAGTGGAGACCGCCAAAATGCCGAGTGACAATTGCAAAATGAATTCAAACATCAGCGGCTTACCTCCTTAATGGCTTCTTCAAATGAAACGCGAATATCACTGATGGCTTTCTCGGCATCATCGATGTCGACCGCATGAATGTAAAGAATCGAACGGTCATCGGAGATATCGACGACCAATGTGCCCGGTGTCAGCGAAATCAGGTTCGCCAATGTCGTAATTTCCCAGTCCGCTTTCAGTTCTGTTTTAAAGGCGAATATGCCGGGCTTATTTTTTAACCTTGGGGACAAGATCGTTTTTAAGACGCTGACGTTTGCCAACACGAGCTCTTTAATAAAAATAAACAGCAGCTTGACGATCGCCCAAATGTTAATCAAGTAAAAGCGGCGGCGGAAAAAACGCCTCATCAGAAAGAGAGAGAATAATCCGATCGCGTAACCGATGACAAACCCGGGAGCGGTGTAGTCATTGTTCAGAAACATCCAGCACAACGCAAGAATAAAGTTCAACAATATTTGTAATGCCATGCCATCTACTCCTTCAAAACGGCTTCAATATATTTTTCGGGGTTGACGAGCGTATCAGCAGCCTGATGAAAATATGGCGCGATAAGCTCGGTTCCGAGTCCGATGGCAAGCGACAGAAAGAGCAGTACCGCTGCCGGATACATATAGCCTTTTAGCTGCCTTTTGGCCGGAGCATCTTCCTGTTCATCCCCCCAGAAGCCGTTGATAAATATTTTCATGACGGAATACAAGACGAGCAGGCTGGAGAAAAGCATCAGCAGCGTAATCACGAATTCACCGCTTAAAAAGCCGCCTTCTGCAATTTTCAGCTTTCCGATGAATCCGCTGAAAGGAGGCACTCCTGCCAATGAAACGGCTGAAATCATAAACATCCAGCCGAGCAAGGGATGGTTTTTGATCAGGCCGCTCATTTTTTTCAGGTTGTTTGTCCCTGTCAGGGCAAAAAGCGCCCCGCCAAGCATAAACAGCGCTCCTTTAATGATCATGTCATGAATCAGATAGTAGACAGATCCTTCGATCGAAGCCGGCGTATTGGCAGCGATACCGAACAAGATCACACCGACCGCAGTCACAATATTGTAGATGATGATTTTTTGAACATCCCAGTAAGCGATCGAGCCGATGACACCGAAGATGATCGTAAGGGCCGCAAGCCAGACCATTAATTGATGAGTAAAAGCCGCGTCTTGGGTGAAAATTAATGTAAACACCCTTGTGATCGCGTACAGGCCGACTTTGGTCAGAAGTGCGCCAAACAGTGCGGACACAGCGGCAGGCGGCGCATAATAAGAACCAGGCATCCAGAAATACAGCGGGAAGATGCCGCCTTTTAAACCGAAGACGATCAAAAATAAAACAGCGATCACCGTGATCAGCCCGGTTTGCCCCGATTCGCTGATCCGAACGCTCAGATCCGCCATGTTTAATGTGCCCGTAACCGCATATAAATAAGCGACACCGATGACAAAGAGGGCGGAAGAAATAATGTTAAAGACGATGTACTTCAGAGATTCCCGCAGCTGAATCTTCGTGCCGCCGATGACGATCAGCACATACGAAGCCATCAGGAGAACCTCAAAGAATACGAACAGGTTAAACAAGTCCCCTGTCAAGAAGGCGCCGCTAACTCCGGCAAGCAGGAACTGGACGGCGGGATAATAAAAGAAACGCTCGCGTTTTTCGCCGATGGAGCGAAACGAATAAAGAACCGTCAGAAATCCAATAATAGCTGTCGTTAACGCCAAAAGGCTGGCAAATTGATCAGCGACAAGGCTGATACCGAACGGCGGCTTCCAACCTCCGAGATACAAGGTCTGGATTCCGTCCGTATAGACGGTCTGCACAAGAACAGCGGCCGCCGCGATCGCCGCAATGGAAGAGATGGCGCTGAATGCACGCATCAGCACGATCGACTTGTTCATAAAGATAAGCAAAATGGCGGCCATTAAAGGAATCAGTATTGGCAGAATTACAAGATTATTCATGTTGATCATTTCCCCTCATTTGATCCATATCATCCATTTTCAGCTCTTGATAGGCGCGGAAAGCCATGACCAGGAGAAAAGAGGTGACCCCGAAAGCAATGACGATCGCCGTTAAAATCAACGCCTGAGGGAGAGGGTCGACATAAGATGACGACTCTTCATTTAAAATGGGGGGCGCTCCTTTTTTTAACCCTCCCATTGTCAGCAAAAGCAGATGGACGCCATGGCTGAGAACGGCAGTTCCGATAATCACCCTCAGAAGGCTTTTTGAAAGCAGCAGGTAAGTCGCTGCCATGAACAAAATTCCTACAATAATAGACATTAAAATCTCCATTATTCTCTCTCCCCAATCGTTTGAATAATGGTCATGGTCACGCCGACCACTACAAGATAAACCCCGATATCAAACAATACCGCGGTGGCAAGCTCCGTTTTTCCCAAGAGCGGAAGGTTAAAGTAATCAAACGCGTGGGAAAGAAATTGAGCTCCGAATAAAAATGAGCCGATTCCGGTTGAAACGGAAATGAATAAGCCGGTGGCTGCCACATAGATAAAGTTGACTGGCAAAATGTTCTGCACTGTTTTTAAGTCATAGGCAAGCAGCAGAAGGACTAGCGAAGACGCCGTCATCAATCCGCCGATAAAACCGCCTCCCGGATTATTGTGGCCGGCAAAAAACAGATGGAAAGAAAAGAGCAGAATGATAAAGGATGCAATCTTTGTAACGGTTTGCAGAATCACATCATTCGTCTGAACCTTTTTCAATGCTCTTCCCCTCCTTTCTCCAATCTGAGCCTGATCATGCCGAATATTCCCAAAGCGGCAATAACAAGTACGGTGATTTCAAACAATGTATCAAATCCCCTGAAGTCGACCAATATCACGTTGACGATATTGTGGCCGCCTGCAAGTTTATAGCTGTTTTCAATAAAATACGATGCGATGCTTTCAAGTGAGCGCTGGCTGTTTGCAGAAAGTGCGAGCAGCGTCACAACGGTTCCGACTCCGACCGATACAAGCGCATTTGTGACCCTGAACCTAGCCGATTTCGGCTTGAATCTGAGCTTCGGCAAATGATAGAAGCAGAGCAGAAACAATGCGACTGAAATCGTTTCGATGATCAGCTGTGTCAACGCGAGATCCGGCGCTCTGAAAATGACAAAGAATAGCGCGAGCGTGTAGCCGATGACGCCGAGCCCGATAATCGCCGTCAGTCTTGATCTTGCGAAAACGGTGGTAAATGTTGCGGCAATCATGACGGCTGACAGAACGAGCTCATAGACGCCGATTGAAGCATTGCCTTTCACATCGTATGAAAAGCCCCCGGTAACAGCGAGCGATCCGCCGATGATCACGATAAAGAAGACAAAAACATAGACGAGATAATCGCGGAGAAATCCGGTCATATACGTTCTTGTAATCTTGTTGGAGCCTTTTTCAAGCCCTGACAGCGAGCTGTCGTACAGTTTGTTCAGCGTCAGTTTTTCCGGGAAGAGGCCGTAGACCTTCCGCCATTTTGACAAGGTCAAATAGGCGAGAACTCCGAGAGCAACGACGCCGATCGTCATGTAGAGTTCAGGCGAAAAGCCGTGCCACATGTAAATATGAACCTTAAATTTTTCGTCTCCGTCCAAAAGGGTCGGCATAATCGACGATGCAGCAGGTTCAATGATGCTGTATGACAGAATGTTCGGGAAAAAGAAAAAAATCACCACGAGAGATACGAGGACAATCGGCGAAATCAGCATGCCAAGAGGAGCCTCATGTGCTTGTTTTTCCAGCTTTTCAGGTTGATATTTTCCCCCGAAGGTTTTAAACAGCAGAACCATGCAGTAAATGAACGTAAACACGCTGCCGATCCAAGCCAGCACAGGAAAGAGAAAACCCCATGTGTCAGCGTTATACAAGTTAAAGTTCGTAATCCTGAGCATGCTGGTGAAAAACATTTCCTTGCTCAAAAAGCCGTTGAACGGAGGCAGTCCGGCCATTGAAAATGCGCCGATCAGCGTAATCGTAAACGTAATCGGCATGATCGTCATAAGACCACCGAGCTTGCGGATATCCCTCGTTCCTGTTTCATGGTCGATGATTCCGACTGCCATGAATAAGCTGCCTTTGAAAGTCGCATGGTTAATCAAGTGAAAGATGGCGGCAATGACCGCAACCATATAATATTCAAAGTTTTGATAGTGCAGAGCAGCCGCTCCGACGCCGAGCATTGACATGATCATTCCGAGCTGGCTGACCGTAGAAAATGCAAGTATCGATTTCAGATCAGTCTGCTTGACGGCGTTGAACGAACCCCAGAAAAGCGTGACAATCCCCGTGAGGGACACGATCCAAAACCATTCCCCGGAAAAAGCGAACACAGGGGTGAATCTTGCAACGATATAAATTCCCGCTTTTACCATCGTGGCGGAGTGCAGGTAAGCACTTACAGGCGTTGGTGCTTCCATTGCGTCCGGAAGCCAGATGTAAAAAGGGAACTGCGCAGATTTAGTGAAGGCTCCGATTAACACCAACACGAGAGCCGGGATGAAAAAGCCGTGCCCCGAAATTAAATCAACCTGGTTGATCATTTCTCTGATCGAGAATGAACCTGTGATCGTGTAAAGAAGAATGAAGCCTCCAAGCATGGAAAGACCGCCGAAAATGGTGATAAGCATCGATTTTGTCGCGCCGTATCTTGATTTTTCCCGCTTGTACCAATAGCCGATGAGCAGAAAAGACGATATGCTGGTCAATTCCCAAAATAAATAAAGTACAATGACGTTATCAACGAGAACAACACCGAGCATTGCCCCCATGAACATGAGCAGATAAACGTAAAACGGTCCGAGCTGCTCTCTTTCTTTAGACAGATAATAGATGCTGTAAAGGACAACTAAAGACCCTATCCCTGTAATCAGAAGGGCGAATAGCAATCCGAGTCCGTCAACGTACGCGGTAAAGTTAATGCCAAAGGACGGAATCCATTCCAGTACAGCCTTTAATGTTCCGCCATCCGCCGTCATTTTGATCATGCGGAAAAAATAAATAAATAATAGAACAGGAAGAAACAGGACAAACCAGCCTGTATGAATCTTTCTGACGTTTTTCGCCAATAGCGGAATCAAGAAGGCGAGTGCAAAAGGCGATAAAATAGCAATATGTAAAGACGTCATAGTAACCTCCCTTAGGTAGCATGTATAAATACATTCTGTTCCATACTAAAATTTTCAAACGTTATGTACTTTTTTAGAACTGGTGACCTAGACAAATTATAACTCAAATTTTAATCGGCTGCATGATCTCATGGTAACCACGGTTTATGCGGTCTTATGAACCTGAAAACAATTTTAACAAAAAATGCGGCATTTGTATAATGGAAAGTTTTTTTGAACAAGATGAATTTGAGGTGATGAAAGATGAGAAGGAAAGCTTTTGTCAGCTTAAGTTTATTTTGTTCGCTTTTTGCGGGAGCGTTTATGATCAACAGGGAAATGACGCGTGAACAGACTCCGGGGATAGGAACGGACGAAGGGCTTCAATATCGCGGGGATTACACGCCGCTCCAGACGGGAGCTGAAGATCAGTCCTTAACGGGAAAAGAAAGAGCTCCCTTTAAACCGAGAGAATATATCAGAGTTGAGAAACGCTGAAAACAAAAAAGGAATCCGATCGTATAGATCAGACTCCTTTTTGTTTTTTTATGCGGACCTTACGAGGTGAAGAACCTCAGTAAAACGGTCGCCATAATGACGGTGGATGCCCCGCCAAGACGCGTTGAGATTTGCGCAAACGGCATCAGACCCATCCGGCCTGAAGCCGAAAGAATGGCCACATCCCCTGTACCGCCGAGACCGCTGTGACAGCCTGTGACAATCGCTGATTCAACAGGGTACATGTTCATTAATTTTCCGACAAAGTACCCTGATGTCACCATAGCAATGACGACTGAAGCACAGACGGCGATGAAGCGCAGGGAAATAACAGACGCCACATCATCAAGCGGGATATAAAGAATGCCGAGCCCGACCATCAGCGGCCAAGTGAAGCTTGATGACATGAATTTGTAAAGCTGGTGTGCGCCTTTTTCCATGCTTGCAGGTAGAACCTTTGCGTATTTTACGGCAGCCGCTGCGATGATCATCAGGATCGCTCCCGGAATCGCGATGAACTTGGAGACCAAACCGCCGAAAATGAAGAAGGAACATGCGATTAAAACACCGGCACCCATTAATTTTAAGTCGATTTTCGGTTCCTCTTCTTTTTGGTTGAAAATTTCATCGTCTTTTTTCGATTTGACGAGCCTGCCGTTACCGTTCAGTTCAGGACGCTTTTCGCCAAGCTTTTTCATCAGTCCGGCTGAGATGATGGCAACTACGTTTCCGATAATAGCGGCCGGAATGAGCTGTGAAACAAATACATCGGTGGATTGCCCCAAAATTTGCGAGTAAGCGAGTGACAGCGGCAGGATACCTTCGCCGATTCCTCCGGCAATAATCGGTACAATAATAAAGAAGAAAGCTTCATAAGGGCTGTAGCCAAATAACAGACCGACGAGAATACCGGCGGCCACCGCTGCGATCGTACCGGCCAATAACGGAACGAACATTCTCATAAAACCTTGAATCAGAACTGTGCGATGCATTCCTAAAATACTTCCCGCGACTAAACATGCGATGTAGAAATATAAGAAATTTGACGTTTTCATCAAAGTCGTAACCGCTTCCATAGATGCAGGATTAAGCACTTTGAAAAACACTAAAAACGAAGGAACAAATAGTGATAGAATGGCAGGTCCGCCGATATCTTTTAAAATCGGAATGCGCTGTCCGACATCCCCGAGAAATATACCGAGAATCATAATGACCGCGAAACCGCCAAGCATGTCATTCGGCAATTCATTTAAGTAAGCTGCCAGAAAAACAATCAACGCAAGTGCAATGTATAGCGGAAACGGAATCACGCCGATTTTCCAGTTTATCAACTTCTGGAAAAAATTTTTATTTTCTTTATGACCGTGATTTGTAATCGGTTTCAAATCTTTTGCTGCTTCCATAAAAAACACCCCCATGTTTGTATGTGTTCAATTGTAGAAGAAAAGTGTCAATTCTGTGCGTTTTTTAAATTAAAATAATCGATTGATAATTAAATTAAAACGAAAAAGGACGGAAAAAGAGGAGAAATCTGCTTGATTTTGATCGTTTTATAGGTCTTTTGGTTTATTAGGAAGCCGTATCCAGGTGGAAAAAGGGGATTTCCTGTCCATGAAGAAAGCTTTTTTAAGCAGTAATTAAAAAACCCCCGAAACGGTTTTCGGGGGCGGTGCATTATGATTTTCTTTTGGCAAGAGATCCTAAAACCTCTCCCATTTTGACTTGAAGAGAGGCGTGAAGGCGCTCGTCAGGAATAAAGGTATCTTTTTCAAACAGCAGAATAACGGTCGAGCCGAAAGAGAAATATGCGATTTCGTCGCCTTGGCGCCATTCTTTTGACTCCTGGAGCATCACAATCGAGTTAATATACATCGCCCCAACCTTCACAAGCAGGGCGGACCCATATTGATGCTTAAATTCGGAAATCATCCGGTGGTTTTTTGTCAGCGGCGATTTCCCGTATGTCAAACCAATTTTATTCACCGGGTAAGACGTGCTTCCCAGCGAATATTGTTTTTCAAGTGTACCGTAAGCCGGGCTGTGAATTCTGTGGTAGTCCCTCGGACTTAAATAGATAATGATATAGGTTCCGCCGACATAGCGGCTCACGATCTCGGATCGTCCGATCATCTCTTCTACAGAATAGAGCTTTTGTTTAACGGTAAATTGCTTGTCGCGGGTGATGGTGCCCATTTCTTCGATGACTCCGTCCACAGGGCTGACCAGGCTGTTTGGATCAGCGGGAAGGGGGCGTGCACCGCTCTTTAATTTTCTGATGAACAGCTCGTGCAGGCTGTTAAAAGAGCGGACATCTTCCAGCATCTCTTCTGTATTAATATGAAAGGTTTTGATATAGGAGGGGATGAGAGGTTTGCTGAGCTTTGACTGAGCAAACTTTTTCAACACCCGGGACACGCCCTTTTTATTCGTCAACTCAATCAAAAACCGGTAAAGCCGCTTTTTCAAGCTGTTCACTCCTTTACTGTTCATCCGGGATGCAAGCGGTATTTAAATCACGCCGATTGTGTATCCGATCGTAATAAAAACGAGACACCAAATAAAAGCTCCTGATCCGGCATAAATCAGGAACCTTTTCATGTCCATCTCGTTCATGCCGGACAGATAGCATGTCACATGGCGGACTCCGGGAACAAAGTAGCCGAAGAGAATTGTCCACGGGCCGTATTTTTCAAACCAGCGGTGCACGGTGTCCAGTCTTTTCGGCGTCAGACCGATCCATTTCCCGAACTTATCGAGCAGCGGTTTACCGATTTTCTTCCCTAGAAAATAACTGATGAGCATCCCTGATACCGCACCTGAAAAACTGATTAAAAGAGACAGCTCATAGTTTAATATATGAATAGAAGACAGATAACCGACAAATGTCATCATGATCTCATCGGGTATCGGCAGGCCTACAATTCCGAGGACAAGCATCCCGAATATCGCAAAATACCCGTATTGGGAAATTAATTCTTTTGCCAACTCCATTAAAAACTAGCTCACTTTCTTCAATAGTTTTTTCCCCTTCAGGCTGATGACTTTGATTTTGCTGACCATGAGAAACGACAGGAACAGCATGATCAAAATGAACGGCTTTTTGCCCAGGATCTCTGATAAAAGGTTTAAGCATACCAGAATCGTTCCGGCTGCGGTGATCGGAAGGCCTGTAAAATAATCCTGGTTCTCTGATTGAATATTAAATCGCGCCAGCCGAAGCGCTCCGCAAACAGGGAATAACAATGTCGAAGGAAGGCCTAAGATCGGAGCATCATAAAAAACGATTGAATAGGTGATGATGGCCGGGGCGACTCCAAAAGTGATAATATCAGACAAAGAATCCAATTCTTTTCCAAACGGGCTGACAGCATTTAATTTGCGCGCGGCCATGCCGTCAAGGCTGTCCAAGATAGCGCCGATCAGAACAAATATAATGGCTAAAAATAAATACCCTCTGAATGCAAGCAATATCGAAGAGATGCCCGAAACAAAGTTTCCAACCGTAATTAAAGAAGGTATGACTGATTTATTCAATGTTTTCGCATCCTTTAAATAAAAACGTTTTATATAGAAATTAAACAATATTAAATTGTATACGATTTGCTTCCTGTCTGCAATAAAATTCCTGTAATGATTGATAACCAGACTTTTTCATCATACCATAAAAGTGGTAAAGACAATGGCGGCGTCAAAAAATTTTATCTTTTGTTAAGGTAACAAAAAAAGAATAAGAGAGCAGGCCGCTCTCTTATTCTATCGTTCGGTTATCGTGTTCCTTTAATATAAGGGATGTCATTTGCCTTTGGCGCATCGGCTCTGCCGATAAATCCGGCCAGCGCGAGAATCGTCAATACGTAAGGCGCAATCGGCATGTAGACTCTTTAAAGAAGGGAAGCATGGACCCGATGATGCTTAAGCTTTGAGAGAAGCCGAAGAACAGGGCGGCGTCGAGGGCTCCGATCGGATGCCATTTTCAGAACACAAGCGCGGCGAGCGTGATAAATCCTTGTCCGGTAATGGTGGCATGCGAGAAGTCAAGCGTGACTGTTACAAAAAAACCGCCCGCTGTCTTTAGGAAGCAGCGGACGGTGAGAGGGAAATGTTATAAATATTGGTTAATCACGTTCAAGTCATTTGTATTTAATTTATATTGGAAAACCGGTCTGCCGATCGTCCCGTAGGCCATTTCTACGTTGAGAACTTCGATTTCCTCCAGAAACTTCAAGTATTTGCGGATTGAAACTTGAGAGATTTCCGTGTGATTGGCCAAGTCTTCTGTTGTGAACGTCAAGCTGTCAAACGACCTGATGCTTGACCAAATGAGCTTCAGCGTGCTTTTGGTTAGCCCTTTTGGCAAATGTACCTTTTCGGGCGCGCGTTTTTTTTGAAAAAGTTCAAAATCCAGCTCTTTTTGGCTGATATTCCGGTTGCTTGAATAAAGCTGCTGTTTCCGTTTGTAATCGGTGAGGGCGCTTTGAAACCGCTCAAATTCGAACGGTTTGATTAAATAATCGACGGCCCCGAACCGCAGCGTTTTTTGAACAACATCCATTTCACTGGCTGCTGAGATGACGATCACGTCGACAGCTTGATTCTGGCGTCTGATCTCAGTGAGCAGCTCGACGCCGTTTCTGCCAGGCATATAAATGTCGAGCAGGATCAGATCGATGTGCTCTTCCCGGAGGAAGGTGAGAGCCTCTTGAAAAGAAGCGGCAATTCCCTTCAGCTGAAATCCGTCTACCTGGCTGAGGTAACGTTTATTCAGCTCTCTTACCATCGGGTCATCTTCAACAATTAATACATCAATCATGGTCATCCTCCTTTGGTTCATACGGAATGCGGAGACTGAATGTCGTTCCTTCATTCTTTTCGCTCGTCACGATGATATGTCCATTTAAATTTTCAAGGCTTTGTTCGACGAAATAAAGACCGAACCCCCGATTGGAGCCCTTTGTTGAAAAGCCTTGGTCAAACATTTTCTGCTGTTCCTCCTTGGATATGCCGACTCCCGTATCCGTGACTTCAATATCAAGCTGTCCGTCATGGTGGCGGAATGAAATCGAAATATTTTTCTTCTCAGTTGCGGAAACGGCATCAAGGGCATTGTTGAGAAGGTTCCCGATAACGGTGATCAAATCGTGAATCACCGCTGTGTTGGCTGTATCCGGAATCCTGGTGCTGCAATGAACCTCCAACGAAGCCCCCTGTTCCCGAATATAGCTCTGCTTGCCGAGCAAAAAGCCGGCGAGTACCGAGTTTTTAATATGGTTGATAATTTCGCTCGCTTCAGACTGCTGATAGATCGCAATGTCTTTTATATAGTTTCCAAGCTCGTCGTAGTTCTTTAATTGAACAAGACCGAGAATCACGTGGAGCTTGTTCATAAACTCGTGCGACTGCGCTCTGAGCGCATTTGCGTACATTTTAACACCGGACAGCTGCTCAGCTAAGTGCTTCACTTCGGTTTTGTCGCGGAATGTCGCAATCGCTCCGACGATGTTTCCCTTTTTTAAGTGAATCGGAACTTCATTAAAGACAAGTTCAAGGCCATTGATTCTGACATCGCGGTCCAGAACGGGCTTCTGTGTTTCGATCACTTGTTTCAAGCGGCTGTTTGGCAAGATGTCGATGACATCCCGGTCTATCGGATTTTCTTCGATCCCCATTTTTTGAAACAGGCGCTTCGCTTCCGCATTGGCGAGCTTGATTTTTCCTGTTCGATCAACAGCGAGAATCCCTTCTTTTGTCGACTCAAGCATTGCGCTTCGTTCGTTCAAAAGCGTTGCAATTTCGTACGGTTCCATACCGAACATAATCGTTTTCACTTTCCTTGCCACGATGACAGCCCCGATGATTCCGGCGAAGATGCTGAGCACGATGACCGTATATAAAGGGCGGAGATTTTGCTGGGTAATCTGCTCAATCTCGTTAAGGGTGATCCCGACCGCTACCGCTCCGACCTGGCTGCCCGTTTGATTATAGATGGGAACGAAAGCCCTCAGTGATTCACCGAGCGTGCCTTTTGCCGTACTAATGTGGCGGCGGCCCTTCAGCACTTCTTTTTCGTCCCCGCCGGCAAATTTCTTTCCGATTTTATTCGGGTCGGGGTGGGTTTTGCGGATGCTGTTCATATCCATGACAACGACGAATTCAGTCTGGGTGATTTTTTGAACGCGGGCGGTGTATGTTCGGAGCTCATCGTATTCACCGCTTTCCAGCGATTGTGCCGTAATCGGAGCCTCGGCGACCATCTCCGCCGTCTGCAGGGCAATCTGCTGTTCCTGCTCCCGAATGTTCCTTGCTGTCTCAGAGCCGACCATAAAAAACGCGATCAATAAAGAAATCAAAACGACGACGCAGACAAATATCGTTAACCGTGTCTGCAGTTTTAATGTTTTTTTCAACGGCGATTCCTCGCGATCTATTGATTAGTCAACACATAATACTTTACAAGTAAATGGCGAATTTGTGAAGAATCCTGCACCTTTCTGCCGCAATAGCAGAAATTAAAAATATGGAAAATATTCTTGTCAACAGGTCATAAGTCGTACATAATGAATGAGGAACATATCAGAAAGGGACTTTTTTTATGAAAAATACGTATGTAACAGGCTTTTTTCCTTTTATCGCAATTCTTCTTTTCAGTTCATCTCTTGCGATTTCTTCCGTTATCTATGCCATGGAGATGCTGTCGTCTCTCGGCATTTACAAAGGGATGCTCGAATTTTTCTCTGAGAGCGGCATCCGGATGGCTTTGTTTGCTGTGTTTACGCTGATTTTTTTCATGGTATTTTCCGCTTTGAAGCTGATTGCCAATACAGTGACAGAGCTTGCCCTTTTATTTTTCGCCAAAGATCCTGAAGGAACGAACCTGAGGAAAATCAGGATCGGTTCTGCCGTGTATCTAGGAGCAAGCCTTTTATCCTTTATTTTTGTCCAATATGCCGCTGGAATTGCAGCGCTTTTTTTACTCGCAACACTCGTATATTTTATTTTTATCGTTTATGCGATCCACAGCACGCTTTCAATCATGTCATTAATCGGTTTCATTATGTTTGAGCTGCTGTTTTGGTTTACCTTTGTAATCGGGACGGTGTATATCATCATTAAGCTTTATAACAGCGTTATGGCGAGCCTGCCCGTTTGAGCCATGCAAAAAACCGGAGCGCGGACGTTTGTCCGGCGGCTCCGGTTTTTTTTATGACAAAAATCGTTTTCTGATCTCAGGACCGGGAACGGTGCACTCGCTTTTTTGCCCAAACCATTTGTAACGGTTTTTCGCAATCACGCTGTAGACGGCGTCCCGGAGCGGACGGGGAATGATCAAGAGGGCGGAAATAGCCCGCCAAAGGCCCGGGAGGCTTTTCACCACGTGCAAGGCTGCCGTTGATTTCTGATATACCCGTCCGTTTTCGATCAAAATAAAGCTGTCAAAATGATCGGAGGGGAGCTGATATTGCTTGAGCAGATTCTCTCCGGCGTCAGATTGCAGGGAAGCGAATGAAAATAAGCCTTCAGGATCATGCTTGATAATGAATTGAACAGCACCGTCGCAAAAGTTGCACACCCCGTCAAACAGAACGATTCGCTCAGGCATATCCGCCACTTTCATCCACCCCTTTTTTGATTTAAGATGCGTATTGCAGCGTTCCTCTCCAGATTAAAAGCTGAGGTCCCGCGTTATGCAGATACTCGACATTGCCGTTTGCCTCTTTTCCGACCCATACACTCATTGTATACGTATCCGTCAATCCGACAAACCAAAGGTCTCTGTACCCGTTGGATGTTCCGGTTTTGCCTCCTACATATCCGCCGCTGAAATTCGCTTTTTTTCCGGTTCCTTCTTTGACAACCGCTGATAAGAGTTCGCGCATTTGGCTGTTTGTCCGCGTGCTGAATACTTGCTGCGGTTTGTCTTTCCATTTGTAAAGCGTTTTGCCTTTTAAGTCCGTCACCTTTGTGATTGCATGGCTGGACGTGTAGCTGCCGTTATTGCCGAAGGTCGTATAGGCATCAGCCATCTCCAGCGGTGAGAAGCCCCATGTGAATCCGCCCAATGCAGCAGGAAGACGGTAGTCGTTTTGAACAATTTTATCAAAGCCGAACGGTTTTAAATAGCTGAATCCTTTTTGCACGCCGACACGGTTCAGCATTCGTACGGCCGGTGTATTATACGAATATTTAAAGGCTGTCTTGATCGACACGGTTCCGTATGTTCTTTCGTTAAAGTTGTTCGGACAGTATTCCTTGCTGCAAAATTTGCTTGCGTCAATCATGCTGCCTGCCGTCGCACCCGTTTCTTCAATGTACGGCCCGTAGTCAAGGAGCGGTTTAATCGATGACCCAGGCTGCCTGTATGCTTGGAATGCCAGGTTATAATCGTATTTCTTATAGTTTTTCCCGCCGGACATGGCGACGATTTGATGGGTTTGGTGGTTGATCACCACTGCTCCGCCTTGGACGCCTTCATAAGGGAGGCGATTCTTTACTTGCTGGACGACCCGGTTTTGCATGCCGGTATCGAGCGCCGTATAAATTTTGATTCCGCTTGTTGTAAGGGAGCTGATTCGGTTTGACAGCTCTTTTTCGATTTTTTTCTTTTCTTCTTTTGTTTTTGCCTTTTTCAGCCGTTCGTCAAACCCTTCCGAAGCAGACACCAATTCGGTGAATTCCTCGTTGACATAGGTCGTATAGTCGGGATAAGCGTCTTTCTTTTCTTTAACGCTAAGCGTAATTTTTTGCTTTAAGGCTTTGTTGTATTCTTTTTCCGTGATCACGCCCGCTTTTTTCAGCCCTTCAAGCAGCCGCTTTTGGCGGGTTTTTGTGTAGTCAAAATGTTTCAAAGGATCATATAATGTAGGGTTATTAGGGATCGCGCAAATGAACGCCGTTTCGGCAAGGCTGAGAGATTTCAAAGGCTTGCTGAAGTAGAAAGAAGACGCGGATCCAATTCCGTAGACCCCATGATTAAAATAGATTGTGTTTAAGTATTTCTCAAAAATTTCTTCTTTTGAAAGCTTTTTTTCCAGCTGATAGGAATACAGGAGCTCTGTGAACTTGCGGTCGAAGGTTCGTTCATGGTTCAAATACAAGTTTCTCGAAAGCTGCTGTGTAATCGTGCTGGCCCCCTGATCAATGCCGCCTTTTTTGACATTGGCTGCGGCGGCCCGGGCCATCCCGATAAAATCAAAGCCTTTATGCTGAAAGAAATGACGGTCCTCCGAAGTCAGAAACAGCTGCTTGACATGCTCAGGGATGTCTTTATAGGGGACAAATACCCGGTTTTGGTGATCTGAAACGATTTCGGAAATCAGGGCGCCGTCCCTGTCATACATGTAGCTGTTTTGTACAAGGCCGATATCTTTTATATTGATCTTCTCATCGAGCACCTGATCGAAAGGCTTCATATTCTGAGCTTCCCGGCCGGAGGCCATTAAGGTAAAGACAAATATAGGAATTAACATCAACAGAAAAATCCATCCAAAAAATGAACGCAACTTTGTCACTCTCTTTTCGCTAAATTCTAGCCATATCGTACCATTCTTTTTGGATATCGAGAAGGATAATTTGATAGATTGGCAGTTTTTTATCCGATTTCAGCTTGCTTTTGCCTCTGATTTTTTTTGCTGGGACCTTTGGAACATCAGAAGGCATGCTCCGCCGAAAAAGAGAACGGCAGTTGCGTAAAAGGCGGAAGAAATACCGAAAAAGCTGGAAAGAACGCCGCCGAGCACCGGGCCGATGACATTGCCCAAAAATCTGAAACTTACATTATAGCCAAGCACTTCCCCTTGTATAGATCCCGGAGATTCAACTCGGATTAAAGCGGTGATGCAGGGAATCATCCCGCCAAGCGCGATTCCGAACAGAAAGCGGAAGAACACAAGCATTTCATACTGAGATGTAAGTCCTTGCGGGATAACGCAAACCGCGGCAGTCAGCGCGAGAATCATCAATATTTTTCCGTGGCCGAACCGGTCGCCTAAGGCACCCCATTTTCTCGCAGCGAGAAGGCTTCCAAGGCCCGTTGCAGAAAAAGCCAACCCTGAGAAAAATGCGAGATTCTCAGTTCCGTGCAGCTCGCTGACATATAAGGCGAGCAGCGGCTGAACACTGAAGTTTCCCACTTGGATCACAGCGGTGAGAATCATCGCCGTAATCAGCGGACGCTTATGAAGAATCGTCTGCAGCACCTGCTTTCTCGTGTACCCGGTGGAAGCATCGCGCTTCTGCTTCAGGGGCCGTTCGCGCACTCCGGCAAACACGAGGAAAACGGCGCTGTAAATGGCAAATGACGTAATGAAAAACGTATATGTAAAACCGACGCGATCGGCGAGCAGACCGCCGAGCAAGGGGCCGAATAATCCTCCCGAGACCGTGCCCATCTGCAGCGTGCCGAGCACTTTGCCAGCCGTTTTTTTCGGCGTCTGAGCCGAAATCATGGCGAGGGAAGTGGGGATAAACCCGGTGACGAGCCCCATCGCCATTCTCAAAAAAAACAGTTCGTATACGGACGAGACAAGGGACATGAGAAGAATGCAAGTGCCGATGCCGGTACCCGTGATCAAGAGGATTTTTTTATAGCCGTGTTTATCACCGAACCTTCCCCAAAAAGGAGAAACCAAAAAGGCCATCAAAAATGTGACGCCGAAAACGTATCCGCTCCATTTTGCCGTAAATCCGTCCGAATAGCTGCCGAGCGTCTCAATATAGAGGGAAAGAAACGGCAGAACCATTGTGGAGCTTGCGGCCACGAAAAAATTCGCAAACCACATGATCACAAGGTTTTTCTTATAAACAGAGATGCGAATCACCTTCTTAAAAAGTTTGAATTCCCTTTCATTATAAATGAAATGTGGAAGCTGTATGGAATCGCTGCTCTAGGGAATGACGAAAATTAGGTATTTGAAGGAATTTTCAACATTTTCAGAAAATATAACCTTAAATATAGAAATATAATGATATAATAAGAGAAATATGAACGTACTTTGGAAAACATTCAGAAGACCTTAGGCTTGGACGATTTCAATCCGCTGCGTTATTTCCATAAGTTTTTTATATTGAGATAGAAAGGCAGGTGTAAAAGTTGGAAGCGAGCACCTTACTGATTATTGATTTTGAATTTACAATGCCTGAGGGAAGGTATCACCCGCAAAATTTTTTCCCGGAAATCATAGAAGCAGGGATTGTAAAGGCGGCTCATGATGAGGTGGTTGAGACATTTTCAAGCTATATTAAGCCGAAGAAGTTCCCTAAATTAACGAGGCGCTGCAAAAATTTTCTCAGCATTACTCAGGAACAGGTTGACCAAGGCATCACGTTTAATGCGCTGATAGAAAAGCTGCGGGAGCTTGATCCTGATCAAAACAGCGTCATCATTACATGGGGAAACATGGATATGAAAGTGCTGAAGCAAAATTGCATGTTCAACCATGTTCCGTTTCCGTTTAAAGGAGAGATGAGGGATCTTTCCATGGAGTACAAGGAATTCTTTGGCGACAAAACATTGACGAATTTGTGGAAAGCAGCGGAAGAGTACGGCGATTCAGGAACGGGAAAACAGCATAAAGCGCTTGACGACGCGATGACAACGTATAAGTTGTTTCGGCTCGTCGAACGGGATAAGAAGTATTTGGAAAATCCGAAACCGACGACGATCGGCGAACGGGTTGACCTTTCAAAAGTCTTTCCGCACGCCACATAAACAACCCAATCTGACAAACAGATTGGGTTATTTGTGCGGGAAATATTCTTTTTCAAGCGCATGAATAAGCTCAAGCGATTTTGCTGCGTATTCGGACGAATCGTTTTGCAGATCCGTTTTTAAGCGGCTCAAAGCTGAGCGGAGCGAATCCGCATAATCCGGTACAGCTTCATCGAACGGCTTGACCATGCGGTGCGGGATATTTGTCTGTTCACCGTAAGCGAGCGCTTTTCGTTCATGAAAAAAAGGGACGTCTGCCTGATTGGGATGATGAAGATCGCCTTGCTTCGGGTGGGTCAGCACGGCGAGGATTTTGACCAGGTAGTGCATCGGTTTAACATCCGTAATTTCGCCGATGTAGACGCCTGTCTTATAAAAGCCTTTTACGTGATCTCCGACTTGAAATTGGTTGTTCATTGCATCTGCCTCCTAATGGTATCATAATAAATAAATGGTAAAAAATCATTTCAGGGAGGAAGAAAAATGGCGCCGTTTCTGATTCAGTTTATGCTCTATTTTCCTGAAGACAAAAGAGAATATATCCCTTCTTTTATTACGCTGGCCGTTTTCTTTGTCATCGCGATTGTTGTATTCCGGCTGATCATCAAGCATTCCAAAAAAGAAGCTGAAAAAGCGGAAAAGCTGGAAAGAGAATTAAATGAAACCATCCATAAACGCTCTTAGAAGCGCCCGGCTTTCAGCCGGAACGCTTATGAAAAAGCGGTCTTCAGCCGTCTCAGTCCGTCTTTTACAATCGAGAGCGAGCATCCGACATTCATTCTGACGAATCCTTCTCCGCCCGGTCCGTACTTCGGTCCCGGCTCAAGAATCAGCTTTCCTTTATGAAGGAGAAGCCGTTTGATGTCCTGATCCGTCAATCCGAGCTTGCGGCAGTCAAGCCATGCCAAGTAAGAGGCGTCAGGCTCCATCATGCGAACCTCAGGCAGCTCCTCTGCCAAAAAGCGGCGGACTTCTTCCATATTTCGTTCAATGTAGGGGATAAGCTGATCGAGCCATGGTTCGCCTTTTGAATAGGCCGCCTCGATTGCTGCAACTGCAAATGTATTTAAAGAATGCAGTCCCTGGCGCTGCATGACCTTTGCAAAGGCGGTTCTCTTCGCCTTGTCGGGTATGATGATGGCTGAGGCCTGCAACCCGGCCAAGTTAAACGTTTTGCTCGGTGCAATGCATGTGATCGAAATATCCGCGAATTCCGGAGACAAAGAGGCGAACGGCGTATGATTCAGTCCGTTCAGCATCAGATCCGAATGGATTTCGTCGGAAACAACTGTGACACCGTGTTTAAGGCAGAGTTCGCCCAGCGTTGTCAGCTCTTCTTTCGACCATGAACGCCCGGAAGGGTTATGCGGATTGCAAAGAATGAACAGCTTCACATCCGGTTCCCCAAGCTTTTTTTCAAGGTCGGAAAAATCCATTTCATAGCGGCCGTCTTTTTCGATTAATGGATTATGTAAAACAACCCGTCCGTTTTTTTCAACTATATCAAAGAACGGCGTATATACAGGCGGCTGTACGACCACCCGCTCGCCGGGCTCTGTGTACGCCTGCACCGCTTGGGCGAGCGCTGTTACAATGCCCGGGCTGAAGGTGATAAACGCCGGTTCAGTATTCCATCCATGCCGGCGGCTGAGCCAATCGGTGACGGCTTCCTTCGTGCCCGCGTTTGCAGATGTATAGCCGAAAACCCCGTGCTCCAGGCGCTGCTGAAGGGCGTCAATAACAGGCTGAGGGGCACGGAAATCCATATCAGCCACCCACATTGGAAGCGCGTCGTTTACGCCGAATAATTCCTGTGTTAAGTCCCACTTCACAGACTGGGTCCCGCGTCTGTTATGCTCTTTATTAAAATCCATGATCTCACCTCATGACTTTTTCATATGTTATACATTAACTGTGATAAGGATAGATTGCAATGTTTTAACCAGTAAAGCTTTTATAAAATAAAGGGAGTGGTAGCTGGTGGAATGGAGCAGCATGCTTGAGTGGGCTTTTCAGCGTCATCTCAACCCTATGAGCTGGTATATTCGCCCGGTCTTTCTGGTGGCGCTTGCTTACTTTTGCTATAGGCGGACTTGGAAAGGTGTCATCATTACTTTTTTGCTGATGACGAGCAGCATGGTTTGGTTTCCCGTCCCCGAGCGGATCAATCCGGAGATGCAGGCCGTTTTGGATTACGAGCTGATGCTTTTGTCCAACCCGTTTTCAGCCGTGGTCACGCTCGCTTTCATGATGGGGTTTCTCGTGTTGATTGGCGCGGCATTTTGGAAGCGCTCCTTAGGATGGGGGCTTCTGGTATTGAATGTGACGCTGATCGGAAAGGTCGTGCTGTCAGTGATGCTGACAGGGGAAAACGGCTGGGCGCCCCTCGGAAATACCGTCTTTGGATTGATTCTCGTCAACGGCATCGGGCTGCTGCTGATCGCCTGGCGGAGGAAGCGGAGAAAAGCCGGCCGGTAGCTTGCGGCTTTCCTTATCGACAAGTCGGTGTGTTATGATACAATAGCTTTTGAAACATTACAATGAAGCGGTGATTATGATGAAAGAAAGTCAGGCAGCAGCACAAATCATACACATCATAAAAGAATGGGATCCGTTCCAAGCCGGACCCGATTTTTATGAAACGGAAGCGGCCGAAATCGTTCAGGCCGTCTACACGGAAGACGATGCAGAGCGGCTGGGCAAAGCTATCCAGACCGTTTTTGAAATATCATTTGATCAGACGCTGCCGCTGGCAAAATGCAAACAGCTGGCTGAGCGGCTTCTTGTGATCAAAGACAGCAGTTCGTGCTGATCAGAATCTAAAAACCGCCAATCGGCGGTTTTTTTTATATTCATGTCAAAATGAAATCGGCAATTTTGTCTGATACATAATCCGGATTTTCTTCAGGGACGAGGTGTCCGGTATCCCGCAGGGAATAGAAAATGGAATTGGGCAGATCTTGATGCAGCCTTTTTCCGATCTGTACCGGGACGACGCGGTCCTCTTCGCCCCAGATTAAGAGGGAAGGCGTCTCGATTTTCTTCAAATCATCCGGTGATAAATCGCCTTCCCGGTGTCTGATGAGACGTGCGAGCGCCCTGAAAATTTGATCGTCGAGAAACGGTTTCAGGTAGCCGTTGATCATTTCCTGATCGATCAGAGAGCTGTCGTAGACAACATTCATGAGATTTTTCAGCACGCCTTGTTTTGACAGCCAGCGCTTGATGTACAAATAAAAATAAGGAATATGGCTCCCGAAAATGAGCGAGCGGGGCGAACGCTTTAAATAGCCTGAGCTGCACAACAGGACGACTTTTTTGAACAGTTCAGGCCTTTCCTTTATCGCATAAAGTGAAATCTGGCCGCCCATCGAATGCCCGACAAGCACGGCGTCTTTAATCTTCAGCCTTTCGATCAGCTCGATGACCACCTTGGCCATGTTTTGATAGGTATACACAAAGGTGCTGGATTTTTCTGATTGGCCGAAGGGAGGCAGGTCAACGGCGACTAAATTAAACTCATCCTTCAGAAGAGGAATGATTTTTCTGTAGCAAAACGAGGAAGAAAGAAAACCGTGTATTAAAACGAGCGATGTCTTGCCTGGATTCTCGTAATGCTCATAATATATATTGACCCCTTGAATGGTCTCGATAGAAGGTTTTGTTAACAGCATGATCCAAATCACTCCGAATGTTTTTCTTTCATGTTCAAACAATCTGGCTGCATGTTGTCGCCTAAGTCCTGAGTATATTATTTATCGTACCCGAAAAAAATTTTTTCACGCTGCGATTTCGCTTTTTTTACCGCCTTACATTCGTTCAAAAACGTGCTATAATATTCAGAAGATTTCTTGACATATAAAAGGTGTGATAACGAGATGAAGCTAACAGAAAAAGAAACAGAAATATTGGAAATATTAGAGGAAAACAGCCGCCTCGAACCTGAAACGATTGCTAAAATGGCGAACATTTCACAGGAAGAAACAAAAGCGATTATTGAAAAGCTTGAAAAAGAAAAGGTCATCATCGATTATTCTGCAATGATCGACTGGCGAAAAGTCGACGGCCATGAAGGCGTGACAGCGATGATCGATGTGAAAGTAACGCCGAAGCGCGGCGTCGGATTTGACGAAGTGGCCGAGCGGATTTATCGTTTTCAGGAAGTTGAATCCGTTTACTTGATGTCAGGCGTATATGATCTGTCTGTTGTCATCCGCGGCAGAACGATGTCGGATATTTCGCATTTCGTGTCCGAAAAATTATCGACGCTCGAGTCGGTCGTGTCGACTACCACCCACTTTATTTTAAAGAAATACAAGCATGACGGTAAAGTTTTTGACTCCGGTGATGATGACAAAAGAATCGTGGTGTCTCCTTAAATGAGGACAACTTATATTTCGAAAGCAGCCCAGCAAATCAAACCGTCGGGCATCCGCAAATTTTTTGATCTTGCGTCCACAATGGAAGGCGTGATTTCATTGGGAGTCGGAGAGCCCGATTTTGTGACGGCATGGAATGTAAGGGAAGCGAGCATTCTTTCCCTTGAGCAGGGCTACACGTCTTATACGGCAAACGCGGGTCTTCTTTCACTGCGGAAGGAGATCAGCGCTTATCTGAATAAACGCTTTCATCTGGATTATGCTCCTGATGACGAGCTGATTGTCACAGTCGGAGCAAGCCAGGCGCTTGATATTGCGGTCAGGGCGATCCTTGATCCCGGAGAAGAAGTGTTGATTCCAGAGCCTTGTTTTGTCGCTTATGAAGCGCTTGTCTCTTTGGCGGGGGGAAAAGCGGTCCACATTCATACGAACGCAGAGCGCGGATTTAAAGCGAGCGCTGCGGATTTTGAAGCCGTTCTGACTGAGCGTACGAAGGCCATCATCCTTTGTACCCCGTCTAATCCGACAGGCTCTGTTTATTCAAAAAAAGAACTGGAAGAGATCGCGGCTTTTGCTGAAAAGCATGACCTGATTGTAATAGCGGATGAAATTTACGCCGAGCTGACATACGATGAAGCTTATACAAGCTTTGCGGAAATCGCCGGAATGAAAAAACGGACGATATTGATATCTGGTTTTTCAAAAGGGTTTGCCATGACAGGCTGGCGCCTTGGATATGTCGCAGCTCCTGCATATTTAAGAGACCCTATGCTGAAAATTCACCAGTACTCGATGATGTGCGCGCCAAGCATGGCTCAATTTGCGGCGGAGGAAGCCCTTAAAAACGGCCTCGAAGACGTCGAAAAGATGAAAAAAAGCTATCGCCGCCGAAGGAATGTGTTTGTGGATTCACTGAACGAAATCGGGCTTGACTGCCATCAGCCGGGGGGCGCTTTTTACGCGTTTCCGTCCGTTAAAAAAACGGGCATGAGCTCCGAAGAGTTTGCAGAGGAGCTTCTCATCAGCGAAAAAGTCGCCGTCGTCCCGGGCAATGTTTTCGGTCCGAGCGGCGAAGGCTATATCAGATGTTCCTATGCTTCCTCGCTTGAACAGCTTCAGGAAGCGCTCGTCAGAATGAAACGCTTTGTGCAGAAGGTCGGTGCAGTTCAATAAAAAAATGCGCACCTAAAAGGTCCGCATCAACATAAGGGGGGGAATACTAGAAAGCCTTAGTTGTTCTTTAGTATTCCCCTTTCATCTCGGTTTTAAACATCCAATGCTAAAAAAGTTTTTTTGCTTAATAAAGACTTGTATGATATAATTTTTTATTGCGTATAAAAAGAGTTAAATTCATATGATTTAGGAGTTGTTAGTTATGACAGCAAAATTTGAAGTAGGCAGTGTTTACACTGGAAAAGTGACTGGATTACAGGCGTATGGAGCGTTTGTTGCATTAGATGAAGAAACACAGGGACTCGTGCATATTTCTGAAGTAACACACGGTTTCGTTAAAGATATTAATGAACACTTGGCGATCGGTGATGAGGTGCAAGTGAAGGTTCTTTCTGTAGATGAGGAAAAAGGCAAAATCAGCCTTTCTATCCGCGCTACACAGGCAGCTCCTGAACGAAAAGAAAGCAAGCCTAGAAGACAAAAGGCTGTTCAAGCCGAAGATACAGCTGCTCCACAAGGGTTCAACACGTTAAAAGACAAACTTGAAGAGTGGATCGAGCAGTCCAACAGAAAAGATCTTATTAAGAAGTAAATGAAAAAACTCCGGCAAAAGCCGGAGTTTTTTTAACGCATTTCAGGCTGTTTGGCGTCTTCGCCGGCGGTCTCTTCAGCCGGTTTAAATAAAAGGCCGAGGTTGATCAGGCCTGCGATTCCGACAAGCGCGTAAACGGTCCGGGCTAAAGCAGACCCTTGGCCGCCAAAAATGGCTGCAACCAAGTCAAATTGAAAAAATCCTATCAGTCCCCAATTGATTGCTCCGATGATTGTTAATACCAATGCAATACGTTGAAGTGCATTCATTTATTTTTCCTCCTTTTTTGAAGACCTTTATTTCACATTTATAGATTGCGACCGATTTGGAAACATTATACGCCTGAGGAGCAGATCGCTTTACAGGGCGCTTAGCGATTTTCCATAATAGTAAATAAAGGAGGAGATGTAGATGGATAATTTTACATATTGGAATCCCACGAAGCTGATTTTCGGCCGGGGAGAAGTTGAAAAGCTGGCAGACGAGGTGAAACACTACGGCCGCAATGTCTTGCTCGTATACGGCGGAGGCAGCATTAAGCGGAACGGTTTATACGATCAAGTCATTTCAATCCTTGAAAAGGCGGGTGCAACCGTCCATGAACTGCCTGGCGTTGAACCGAATCCGCGTGTTGCCACCGTGAATAAAGGAGTCGCGATCTGCAAAGAGAACGATATTGACTTTCTATTGGCAGTTGGCGGCGGAAGCGTCATCGATTGTACGAAAGCGATCGCCGCTGGAGCGAAATACGACGGTGACGCGTGGGATATTGTGACGAAAAAACATATTCCGGCTGATGCGCTGCCGTTTGGAACGGTTTTAACGTTAGCAGCGACAGGATCGGAAATGAATTCGGGATCTGTGATCACAAATTGGGAAACCAATGAAAAATACGGCTGGGGAAGCCCGCTCGTCTTCCCTAAATTTTCAATTCTTGATCCGGTCAACACGTTTACCGTCCCGAAAGACCACACGATTTACGGCATTGTCGACATGATGTCCCACGTGTTTGAGCAATATTTTCACCATACCGAAAATACCCCTTATCAGGACCGGATGTGCGAATCCCTGCTCAAAACGGTAATTGAAACAGCTCCTAAGCTCATTGAAGACCTAGAAAACTATGAGTTGCGCGAAACGATTTTGTATACAGGCACCATTGCGCTGAACGGCATGCTATCAATGGGCGCACGCGGAGACTGGGCGACGCACAATATCGAGCACGCTGTTTCAGCCGTCTACGATATTCCGCATGCGGGAGGGCTTGCAATTCTGTTCCCGAATTGGATGAAGCACACGCTTTCCGAGAATGTCGGCCGCTTTAAACAGCTTGCCGTCCGTGTTTTTGATGTAGATGAAACAGGAAAAACCGATCGTGAAGTGGCGCTTGTTGGAATCGAGAAACTGTCTGAATTCTGGACCAGCCTTGGCGCGCCAAATCGTCTTGCCGATTATGACATTACAGATGAGAAGCTGGACGTCATTGCCGATAAAGCGATGGCAAACGGCGAATTCGGCCGTTTTAAAACGCTGAATAAAGACGATGTTCTGTCTATTTTGAAGGCTTCTTTATAAGACTTCTTGACGGCTCAAGGAGAACCGCCATTCCTTGAGCCGTTGTTTATTGTTATCTTTTTGACAAAACTGCGGGTGGCGGCTGAAAAACATGCGTTTTTGGCGCGCCAGCCCCCATCCTCCTTTTTTTCGTCACTTGATTTAACGAAGGAGTTCATATAAAGTGAAAAGGGAAGAGGCTGTCGCCGAAAATCGACATGTTTTAAAACCCTTTGGCCCGCACTCTCATGAAAATGAAAGCGCTGGCGGGTATTTGAAAGAAAACAGCTAGTACTGGAGGTTTAATAATATGACGCATGTCCGTTTTGACTACTCAAGAGCATTGCCATTCTTTAAAGAACATGAACTTACATATCTGCGTGACTTCGTTAAAGTCGCCCACCATACCATTCACGAAAAAACAGGTGCGGGCAGCGACTTTTTAGGCTGGGTGGATCTTCCGACTGACTATGACAAAGAAGAATTCGCCCGCATTAAAAAATGCGCCGAAAAAATTCAAAATGATTCCGATGTTTTGCTCGTTGTCGGAATCGGCGGTTCTTACCTCGGTGCAAGAGCAGCGATCGAGATGCTGAATCATTCATTTTACAATGTGCTGCCGAAAGAAAAGCGGAAAACTCCGCAAGTGATTTTCATCGGCAATAACATCAGCTCTTCTTACATGAGAGACGTGATGGATCTTCTTGAAGACGCTGATTTTTCAATCAACGTGATTTCTAAATCAGGCACAACGACAGAACCGGCGATTGCTTTCCGGATCTTCCGCAAGCTTCTTGAAGAAAAGTATGGAAAAGAAGAAGCGAAACGCCGTATTTATGCAACGACTGATAAAGAGCGGGGCGCATTAAAAACGCTTGCGAATGAGGAAGGTTTTGAATCATTCATCATTCCTGACGATGTCGGGGGCCGCTTCTCTGTGCTCACAGCGGTCGGCTTGCTTCCGATCGCAGTCAGCGGAGCCGATATCGATGAAATGATGAAGGGCGCCCGCGATGCGAGCAAAGACTTCTCCACATCAGAGCTTGAAGACAATCCGGCTTACCAATATGCGGTCGTCAGAAACGTCCTTTATAACAAAGGCAAAACGATTGAAATGCTGATCAACTACGAGCCGGGCCTTCAGTACTTCGCAGAATGGTGGAAGCAGCTCTTTGGTGAAAGTGAAGGAAAAGACGAAAAAGGCATTTATCCTTCTTCGGCCAACTTCTCGACTGATCTTCACTCTCTTGGACAATACGTACAAGAAGGAAGAAGAGATATGTTCGAAACGGTGCTGAACGTTGAAAAGCCAAGACACGAGCTGACAATCGAAGAAGCGGACAATGATCTTGACGGCTTGAACTATCTTGCCGGCAAAACGGTCGACTTCGTCAATAAAAAAGCGTTCCAAGGCACAATGCTCGCGCACACGGACGGTAATGTGCCGAACTTGATCGTGAACGTACCTGAAATGAACGCTTACACGTTCGGCTACCTTGTGTACTTCTTTGAAAAAGCCTGCGCAATGAGCGGATACCTGCTCGGCGTCAACCCGTTTGACCAGCCTGGAGTGGAAGCGTACAAAGTCAACATGTTCGCCCTCCTTGGCAAGCCTGGTTTCGAAGAGAAAAAAGCAGAGCTTGAGAAACGTTTAAACCAATAAACGAAAAAACAGCCTCCGGACTTATTGTCCCGGAGGCTGTTTTAATTCGTATGACGGATGCTGAAGTCCAGTAGACGGATAAAATTCGTCGTGTGTGTAGACGAATCTCAATTTTTCCAATCGTTTTCGTGAAGCTGTATTTTCAGGGTGATGTCCCGCAAACAGCTTTTTTGCTCGGATTTTGTTAAATGCGTACTCAATCATAGCCTCAGCCGCTTCAGATGCATAACCTTTACCCCAAGCTGAACGGACGAGATGAAAACCTAACTCATACACATCATTTTCCGGGTCATAGGGGCGAAGTCCGCAGCATCCGATGAATTCATTGTTTCTTGTTTTAAATATCGGGAAGTATTGAACACCGTGTGTTTTGTATTGTTCGATTTCCAGCAGCAAACGGTTTCTTATTTCTCTATCGGTCATGATTCCGTCTGCTGTCAGAAATTTGGCCACATCTCGATTTCCCCACAATGTCTTTGCCAAATTCAAATTCTCTTTAGCCCATAAAGAAAAGCCGATGCGTTTTGTTTGAAGAAAGTAGTGCTTCATTTCCATTCCGATCCCCCTGTAAGATAGCTGTTTACCTTATTTTAACACGGTCATAGCCGGCGGGGGCTCTTTAAACTAATGATTCATCCCGTAAATCGCAAACGCGAGATAAGTCGCGAAAAAACTCCACAACACATAAGGAATTAAGAGAATCGCTGCCGTTTTATGAATGCGCCGTGCGTTAAAGGCGAGCACAAGGGCGGTAATGGCCACTAAAAAAGAGTCGACCGCGGCAGCAAGTAAGTTTTTTTGCGTGAATTGAAAATAGCTGAATGCCTGGTTAAACAAATAGTTGATGATCAGCGTGATCCAAAATGGCGCCGCTGTCTTTCTCAGATCATATGTGGCATATACAAGCGCCGCCGATAATGAAATAAAGGCGAACAGCACGCTCCAGACGGTTCCGATCAAACGGCCTGACGGCGTCCAATCCGGTTTGTTTAATGACTCATACCATTCCCGGTCTACGGGAAATAAAACGCCCGCGAGCGAAAACAGTGCATATGTAGCAATAAACACGATCACAGACGTTACAAACTTTTTCCTTCTCAATCAAAATTCCTCCCGTCATAAGCTCATACCTTTGTCTTTCCCAATTCGATCAAATATACTCATACCGCACAAGCTTCTGATCCATACTAAAAAAATAAAACGGTTTGGAGTGACATCATGTTATTCGTGTTGGAAACATTGTTTCTCATCTTAACGGGTATTGTTCTGCTGAGAATTTCGGGGAGAAAATCAATTTCCCAGATGACAATTGCCACCACCGTTGTCATGATTTCCATCGGAACGATCATCGTTCAGCCGATCATTGAAGACAGCATTTTAAAAACCGTGGCAGCTGCATTGATCTTTATCATCGTCCTTCTGTTGATCGAGTATTTGAAAATGAAGTTTGATTTTTTTGAAAGCCTGATTGCGGGGAAAGCTGTTGTATTGATCGAAAACGGAGAGCTTCAGGAGCAGAACCTAAAAAAGCACCGCCTGACTGTCGACCAGCTGGAAATGAGGCTCCGGACACAGGGGATTTCAAAGTTAGCGGATGTGAAAAACGTAACGCTCGAATCAAACGGCCAGATCGGCTACGAGTTATCGGATGATGCCAAGCCTTTTACGATGGGAGAGTATAAAAAATTCCTCCGTATGCAAAACAACCTGCAGCAGCCGGAGGACAATCTGTTTAAAGAAATCACCGAAGGCCACCTGAACGAACCTGATAAACAATTGCGCTAGAGCCTTGAAGTATAAAAACGATAAAAGGAGTTTTTTTCATGATAAGCATACCTTCTGAACTGGAAAACCGCTCGTTTTCTCTCTATCATCTCGAACAGACGCTGAAGCCTCTCGGCTATGTGATCAGCGGCGGCTGGGAATATGACCGCGGCTTTTTTGACTATAAGATTGATGATGAGGACGGATACCTGTTTTTGCGGATTCCGTTTGAGGCGGAGGACGGACAGCTTGATTCGCAAAATGCGACGGTCAAGCTCGGCACGCCGTTTTTGCTTCGCCACGTCTATCAGGAAGCGCTGGACGACTATGTCGTTCAGGGGAATTTCCGCGCATCTTTTGACCAGTTTGCCGAACCGAAAGAAAAAGACGCCGATATTCCCGGCGTCTATGAAGAGCTTGGCCAATCGTATGTAAAAGAACTCGAAAAGGCGCTTCTTTCTTAAAGAGACAGCAGCTGATCAGTCGGCTGTAGCTTGTACGAAAAAGAAGGAGACAGCACAGGCCCGTCTTTTTGGTGGACACCGATGATGAAAATGTCTTCCTTCATGAAATGGCGGATCACTTCTTGAAAAGACGCGCCTTCCATCGTCTTTGGAAGCGGAACCCGATGGACTTTGAAATGAATATCAGCTTCCTTAAAAAGCGGATCAGGGAGCTGATTTTTAATGAGAAAATGCTGCAGCATCGCCGTTTTTAAAAGGTCCGCCGTACTGATGATTTGGTTCGCTCCGGCGCGCTCGGCATTTTTTTTCTGTTTTTCTGTCAAGATTTCTACAACGCAATACACCGACGGGTTCAAGCCTTTAACAGCCAGCAATGTTAAAACCGACTGCATGTCTGCAGATATTTCGCTTTTATGCTGATCGGCGGTAATAAAGACGATTTCAGCCTCTTCAATATTCGCTTTTTGCAGTGTGGCATCATCCGCTGCGTGTCCTCTGATGAAATGAATGTTTTCCATCAGGGGACCTTCCTTTAGTGTTTCATCAATGAGCACGATCGTTTTGTTTGAATCGGCGGCCTGGAGCGTCCTCATCAGCTTGTTGGATTTCTCGTTCCAGCCGATCAGGATCATATGTCCCTTGCCTCTGTAGTTCACCTTGCCTTCGGCGTAGCGCTGCTGCTTGCTGAAAGCGGCCGTCGCCATCGTAGCAAAATAGGCCGTGACAAACGCTGCCCCGATTAAAATAAGGAGCATGCCGACGGTTTTGCCGAGCGCGGTTCTAGGGACAAAATCGCCGTATCCGACTGAGGACACGGTGATCAGCGCCCACCATATGCCTTCAAAAACATTTGAAAACTGCTGCGGCTCGACGAAGGTGATCAGCTGACCGAAAAGGATGATCAATAAAAGGATAATGATTGCGATGCGGACATATATCGGCCACCTCAGCCATGCGATGAATACACGGTTTGATTTCATGCTTCTTCACCGTCTTTCCGCAGGGAAAATGATAAAATCTCTTTGATGATCGCATTTAACTTTTGATTGGTGCTTACTTTTCCGTGCTGTTCAATCGCTTGTCTGATCATCTCAGCCGTTTCTTCTTCAAATTCGATCAGCTGCTCGTCTTTTTCCGATTCGTTATAGAGAAGAATGAACGCATCAAGCCCTTCATTCATTTTATCGATCGCCGTGCTTAGCTGTTCTTTTTCTTGATCTGTTACTTTCACCTTGTCACCACCCGAGTTCGCCTTTTTATTCAGTATATCCCTATTTTTCAAAAATTTTTCAGGTAAAAATAAACCTTCGTTAACCGACAATAACCGGTAGAGCTGAAGATTTTTACTGCGGCGTCATATCGGTTCCCGTCCTTCCATAGACTTTTTATAAACGGATGAGGGATGGGAGCGGAATGTCCTGTTTAATGAGGCTCTTTTTCATACTGATCGGAGTCCAGCTGATGGCGGCGTCATCCATTCAATTCATTTTTGATTTAAACGCCGTTTATCATTCCTCTGATGAGGTGTTCTGGAGGGAATTCTTCAAGGAGCTGTTCACAAGGCCGCCTTTATACATCATGATGTCAGGAATGGTGCTGATCTTTATCGGGGTTTGTTTACCGCGAAGGAAAAGGTAGTGCACTTTTCTGTACAAAAGGAAATCCCTCGGGATAAAAT
Source organism: Bacillus haynesii (assembly GCF_014042035.1). Lineage (NCBI taxonomy): Bacteria > Bacillati > Bacillota > Bacilli > Caryophanales > Bacillaceae > Bacillus > Bacillus haynesii. Next base: position 4,028,769 of record NZ_CP059494.1, read on the forward strand.
ATATTTACATTAAACGACTTATCATAAGAGGGAAGATGATTGCATGAGCATGATTTTTTACTTGTTAACATTTGCTGCATTAGGTTTATCGATTTGGGCACAATTTAAAGTAAAGAGCAACTTTGAAAAATATTCTAAAGTAGAGGCGTCAAGCGGGAGAACTGGAGCCGAAGTGGCCAGACAGATTCTCGACCAAAACGGCCTTTACGATGTCCCGGTTGAACCGGTAAGAGGAACCTTGACAGACCATTATGACCCGACAGCACGCGTTGTGCGCTTGTCTGAACCCGTATATTACGGCCGTTCAATTGCAGCGGTTTCCGTTGCTTCTCATGAATGCGGACATGCCCTGCAGCATCAGGAATCATACGGTGCCCTTGTTTTGAGGCATAAGATGTTTCCGATCGTGAACTTTTCTTCTGGAGTAGCGCCGTTTTTGTTTATCGGCGGAATGCTGCTCGGAAGCCTCAATCTGATCGGACTCGGCATCATTTTGTTTTCGGCCGCCGTATTCTTCCAGCTTGTGACACTGCCTGTTGAATTTAACGCAAGCTCCCGGGCAAAAAGGATCATCGTTTCAGAAGGAATGATCCGCAACACGGAGGAAAGAGGCGTCAGCAAGGTGCTGGATGCCGCGGCTCTGACATACGTCGCAGCAGCGCTTGTTTCGCTGTTTGAGCTGTTGCGCTTCGTTGCAATTTTCCTGTCCGGTCGTAATGACTAACCATTCGTCTTAAGGAGGTGGCCCCTTACCATATTTGGTAAGGGCTTTTTTTGAATATCCTGAATCTCATACTCGTCATACTTTTAATTGCAGCTACGGCTTTTTTCGTTGTCGCCGAATTTGCGATCGTCAAAATCCGCGGCACAAAAATCGATCAGCTCGTTGAAAGCGGGGATAAGCGGGCAATTGCGGCCAAAAGAGTGGTGACAAATCTTGATGAATATTTGTCTGCCTGCCAGCTCGGCATTACCATCACCGCATTAGGGCTCGGCTGGCTCGGAGAATCGACATTCGAAAGGATCATTCACCCGCTTTTTGAATTATTTGGCCTGCCTGAATCCGTTTTAAGAGTGGCTTCGGTTGTTGCCGCATTTGTCATCATTACATTTTTGCACGTTGTGGTCGGCGAGCTTGCGCCAAAAACAATTGCGATTCAAAAAGCGGAAGCCGTCAGCTTATGGACGGCGAAGCCGCTCATTTTGTTTTATAGAATCATGTTTCCGTTTATCAAACTGTTGAATGGCTCGGCCCGGCTGTTAACGAAGCTGTTCGGGTTCCATTCGGTAAAAGAGCATGAAGTGGCGATCAGTGAGGAAGAGCTGCGGCTTATGCTGTCTGAAAGCTATAAAAAAGGAGAAATTAATCAGTCTGAGTATAAATACGTCAACAAAATTTTTGAATTTGACAACAGGCTGGCCCGGGAAATCATGGTGCCGAGAACGGAGATCGCTACCCTTTTAGCCGATCAATCGATAAAAGAAGCGATTGAAACCGTCATTAATGAACGCTATACGAGATATCCGGTCATTAAGGACGATAAAGACCATATTATCGGTATTGTCAACAGCAAGGACTTGTTTAAATCGTATTTTCTCGACCAGACGATTCTTTTAACTGACTTAATGAGGCCTGTCATCAGAGTGATTGAGAACATACCAATCCAGGAGCTCTTGATTCGCATGCAGAAGGAACGGATTCATATGGCCATTCTTGTTGATGAGTACGGCGGAACGGCTGGACTGGTTACGGTTGAAGACATATTGGAGGAAATCGTCGGAGAAATCAGGGATGAGTTTGATCAGGACGAAATGCCGCACATTATAAAAAAAGGCGAACATCATTATATTATGGACGGAAAGGCTTTAATTGACGAAGTGAATGACCTCCTTCATATTGCGATTGAAAACGAAGAAGTCGATACGATTGCCGGCTGGCTTTTGACGCAAAAGATGGAGCTGAAAAACGGGGACATCCTTAAAACTGAGGGATGCGAATTTAAAATTCTTGATGCTGAAGATCATCATATCCGTTTTATCGAAGTGAAAAAAACGGATTTTTAAGAAAACAGCTGCGGGTGACTGCGGTTGTTTTTTAGTTCGATGGCCGTTCTTTATTTCAATAAAATGGATATTTATTCAAAGATAAGAGGATATATCTATGGAAATTCATGACTTTTTACGAATGTGCACCGTTTCGTTCTTTTTTATAATATGATGTATAAATATGAGGAGGTTTTAAATACGTGAAAAACAACCATTTGCTAAAATCCATTTTGCTATGGGGTGCCGTATGCATCATAGTGCTGGCAGGGCCGCTCTCAGCATTTGCCGCTTCGTCATCAAACCCGTCGGATAAATTGTATTTTAAAAACAAAAAATACTACATATTCAACAATGTATGGGGAGCCGACCAGGTCAGCGGCTGGTGGCAGACCATTTATCATAACAGTGATTCAGATATGGGGTGGGTATGGAATTGGCCGAGCAATACCAGCACAGTAAAAGCTTATCCGTCGATCGTCAGCGGCTGGCATTGGACTGAAGGCTATACAGCGGGAAGCGGCTTCCCGACCCGGTTGTCAGATCAAAAAAACATCAACACGAAAGTCAGCTATTCGATCAGCGCAAACGGCACGTACAATGCCGCATATGACATTTGGCTCCACAATACAAACAAGGCGAGCTGGGATTCGGCTCCAACTGATGAGATTATGATCTGGCTCAATAACACAAATGCCGGACCTGCCGGTTCTTATGTTGAAACTGTTTCGATTGGCGGGCACAATTGGAAAGTATATAAAGGCTATATTGATGCGGGAGGCGGCAAAGGGTGGAACGTGTTTTCATTTATCAGAACAGCAAACACCCAAAATGCGAACCTGAATATTCGGGATTTCACGAATTATCTTGCCGACTCCAAACATTGGCTTTCCAAAACCAAGTATGTCAGCAGTGTTGAATTCGGTACGGAAGTTTTCGGAGGCACAGGACAAATTAATATTTCCAATTGGGACGTAACGGTCCGCTGATGGATTTACACCGCTCTTTCGCAAAAAGGGCGGTGTTTAATTTATTCCAAATGTTCTTTTTTAGGCGTTCGCAACTGAAATATTACGATACCATCCTTACGTATTGCCGTTTATCTTCATCCTGAATAACCACTCCAAGCTTTGCCAGGTCTTTGCGCAGAATTTTTGCCTCTTCATGTTTATTATCCAGTAAAGCTCGTTCTCTGGCTAAAAGTAGCGTATTGATATGCGAGGGAAAATCGGGGTGATCCGCAACCCAGCGTTGATACTCATTCTTAAAGGGATCTTCGTCTGCCCATTTATAGCCGTGATGTTTAAAAGCACTTTCTGCTAGCGCTCTCTTTGATTCAAGTTGTTCACGGTACAATTCAGTTCCCTTATGACCAAGAACAACAAGATCCTTCTTCTCAAGATAAATTGCAGAAATGTCTTTTTTCTCAATCACTTCTTCTTTCTCTTTAAACAACAGCTTCACGTTTTGATCAGAAATGAACACTTGAAGAATTTCAGTGAAAATATATTGTGAAAAAAATAGGCCGGCAACGATTCCGATAACTGCAGCGATAATTGAAACCCAGAAACTGTTTAGTGATGTGATAAATTCCAAAGGCCCTTTAAAAGGAACGATTGGAATGGTCAATACCCAATCGGCTATAACAGGCAAAAACCATCCAAGAACAGCTCCTAAAACCGGTGGAATGATCCAATATAAGGCTTTCTCTATTTTAGACAATCCAATAATCGTTTCCTGATTCAAAATCTTTCACTGCCTTTCATTACATGACTGACTGCTGTTTCCCATACTTTTTTATAATCCATCTCAATTCCTAAAATCATAAAGTTACCCAAATTATCAATGATCAGGGCAAGGGAGTGTGCATTCACTTTGGTGTTTTTAGAAGAGATGACACCGAGTTCGACACCGTAAGAAAGCAATGCTTCAAAACCTTCTAAGAATTGTTCCATGATAGATTTAAGCTTTTTCTCATATCTTGGTTTTTGTGCTGCACTTAAAACAAACTCGTGTACCACTTTTAAAGCAGGAGAGTTATGTTTATACGCTTCAAAATAGCGTACGCCGTCTGTTATTAATCGTTTTTTAAAGTTCTCCTTCGTGTACTCATTGATTGAAAAATATTCAGAGAAATTGTGATCATCAAATACGATGTGAAATAGATAATCGATAAGCTCTTCTTTAGAAGGGAAATAATAGTAAATAGCCGGTTTAGAAATGCCGACTTCCGATGCAATCATTGAAAGGCTCGTGCCTTTTAGGCCGTGTCGGGCAATAAGAGTAAATGCTGCTTCAACAATCGCATCTTGGGTGTTCATTTTCTTTTTCATTGAAATCATCCTTAGCATAATCTATATATTTATTTTACTTACCGATAGGTAAAAAAGCAACTGTAATTTATGCTTTACATATTCTGTATTAACAGATGCTCCGTTTCTAAAGGATTAAAGCTTCTTTCACCTACTCTTGCCGTCACCCTTGCTGTCTTCAAAGGATTTATAATCCGCAAAGCATATTTAGTATTGAGAAACGTATAATCGTTGGTATATCAAAGTTTATAGGATGTTTATGTTCGGAGTCTAAAAATATTTTATTCATATATCATAATGTCTTCACAACAAGGGGTGTTTGAATGACAAGGGCATGGTGGAAAGAGGCTGTCGTATATCAAGTGTATCCGCGCAGTTTTATGGATTCGAACGGGGATGGCATCGGAGATATTAACGGGATCAGAGAGAAGCTTCCGTATATCAGGGAGCTCGGGGCAGATGCCATTTGGATTTGTCCGGTCTTTGATTCTCCCAATGCAGATAACGGTTATGACATCAGGGATTATCAAAGCATCATGCCGGAATTTGGCACGATGGACGACTTTGATGCCCTGCTGACTGAAGCGCATCAGCTCGGAATGAAACTGATCATCGATCTCGTCATCAATCATACGAGCGATGAACATCCCTGGTTTATCGAATCAAGGGCAGAGCGGAATTCCGGGAAGCGCGACTGGTATATTTGGCAAGACGGAAAGGACGGGAGCGAACCGAACAACTGGGAAAGCATATTCGGCGGCTCAGCCTGGACATATGACGAAAAAACAGAACAGTATTATCTGCACCTGTTTCACGAAAAGCAGCCGGATCTGAATTGGGAAAACAGTGACATGCGAAGCGCTCTTTATGACATGATCAACTGGTGGCTTCAAAAAGGAATCGACTGGTTCAGGGTTGACGCGATTTCACATATTAAGAAAAAAGAGGGGCTACCGGATCTGCCGAATCCGGAAGGGCTCCCTTTTGTGCCTTCATTTGCTTACCATATGAATGTCGAAGGGATTATGGCGTTATTGCAGGAAGTAAAAGAGAATACGTTCGCCGGGTATCCTCATATCATGACAGTCGGCGAGGCAAACGGTGTCAGCGCTGAAGAAGCGGAAGACTGGGTTGGGGAATCAAACGGTATATTCAGCATGATTTTCCAATTTGAACACCTCGGCCTTTGGGATGTTGAAGGCGGAGAACTCGATATCCCCGAACTCAAGCGGATTTTGTCAAACTGGCAATCAGCTCTTGAAGGGAAAGGGTGGAACGCGCTTTTTATCGAAAATCATGATCAGCCCCGGGCTGTTTCAGTTTGGGGAGGTGCCGGGAAATACAGAATAGACAGCGCGAAGGCCTTAGCTGCAATGTATTTTTTGATGAAAGGAACCCCGTTTATTTATCAAGGGCAGGAAATCGGAATGACAAACGCGATTTTCTTTGATATAGACGATTATGATGACGTATCGATTAAAAATGATTACCGGATTCAAAAAGAAAAGGGCCGCTCACACGAAGACATCATGAAGGCTGTTTGGAAAAAGAGCAGGGACCACGCGCGCACACCGATGCAATGGACGGATCAGCCAAATGCCGGCTTTACTAAAGGAGAACCGTGGCTGCGCATGAACGAAAATTACAAGCTGATCAATACGGTTCATCAGCAGCATGATCCCCGGTCGGTCTATCATTTTTATAAACGGTTAATTGCCATCAGAAAGCGGTATGACGTCTTCATCGACGGATCATATGAACTGCTTTTGCCTGAGGACCGGCAAATTTTTGCATACTTGCGAAAGCTTCGGGAAGAAACGGCCATCGTGATCGTGAACCTCAGCGCATGCCGGGCGTTTTACCATCATCCCGGATATCCGTTATGTACGGACGGACTGCTGCTGTCAAATGCGGATATCAACGCGCACAAGCATCTCACATCTTTTGTGATGAAACCTTATGAGGCACGCGTTTACATGATTAGACAGGAAATCGGCGATTTGTAACGAATTGAGAAAGGATGTCAAGAAAGGAGCGGATTCGTATGTTGAAAAAAATACAGATTCAAACAAACCGGCGCGATGAAATGCTTGATATCACAAATGACGTCCAAAGATTCATCTCAGAAAACGATGTTTCCAGCGGCGCTGTTATCGTCTACTGTCCGCATACAACGGCAGGCATTACGATTAATGAAAATGCCGACCCCGATGTCAAACGCGATATGCTGAGAAGATTCGATGAAGTGTATCCGTGGGAACATGAGCTTGACCGCCATATGGAAGGGAATACAGCGGCGCATTTGAAAGCGAGCACGGTCGGGACATCGCAGCATATGATTATTGAAGGGGGCAGGCTTGTCCTCGGGACTTGGCAGGGCATATATTTCTGCGAGTTCGACGGCCCGAGGCACCGGACGTGCTATTTTAAAATTTTAGCCGATTAAAAGGAGGAAATAAAAATGAATCAGTTCATGGAACGCCTCTCTTTGTCAAAGCCTGTGGTCCAGGCGCCGATGGCGGGCGGGCCGACAACACCAAGGCTCGCCGCCGCCGTATCAGACTGCGGCGGCTTAGGCAGCCTTGCATCCGGCTATTTGACGCCGGAAGTGCTTCAACAACAGATTCTGGAAACGAAAAAGCTGACATCAGCCGGATTTCAAGTCAACCTCTTCATTCCGGAAAAACGGGAAACCGTCACCCGGGAAGAATATGAAAGGTGGCAAGAGAAGATACCTTTGTCACGGTCGGCTTCACCCGTGGCAGATGAGAAACAAGATTGGGACGATTTTTACGAGAAAATAGAAATCATTCTAAAGGAAGGAATCAGCGCCGTTTCATTTACGTTTGGCCCTCCGCCGGCTGATGCCGTCAAGGAACTGAAAAACCGAAATTGCTGTTTAATGGGCACCGCCGTTTCAGTTGAAGAAGCCGTGCTGCTTGAAGAACTGGGGATGGATGTCATCATTGTTCAAGGAAGTGAAGCGGGCGGCCACAGGGGAGCCTTCTTGAAAACGAAGGGAGAGCCTGCTGTCGGCTCGATGGCTTTAATTCCCCAAGCGGCAGATCATGTGTCGGTTCCGGTTATCGCAGCGGGCGGCATTTTTGACAAAAGAGGAGTTGCTGCAGCTTTTGCCCTCGGCGCACAGGGAGTTCAAATCGGTACCGCTTTTTTGACGTGCGAAGAAAGTGGAACACACCCTGCATACAAACAAAAATTGCTCGAAGCGGTTGAAACAGACACAAGTCTGACCCGTTTGTTCTCAGGGAAGCCGGCAAGAGGCATTGTCAATCAGTGGATGGAAGACAGACGCCCGGACGAAGCTGAAGCGCTGCCTTATCCTCTGCAAAACACGCTGACACAACCGATGAGAAAACAGGCGAAGCTTGAAGGGAATACGGACTGCATGTCATTGTGGTCCGGACAGGGCGTGCGAGCCTCCGTCCAGCAAACGACGGTGAAAGAGTTGATGGATCAGCTTGTGCCGGCTGATGTGCTATCTGATCATTTGTATTAATGCCGGAATATCAACCCGCGTCACTTGAGAAAGCAGATAGGCGGACGTCTGTGCATGAGGCTTTCTCAGCCCGTTCAGTTTTTCAATGATCGTTTCGCCGCTTAAGATCCCCAGACCGTGTGCCGCATAGAGATTATTTTCAAGTAAAATAGCGTTTTCTCCGCGCCACTGCGGTCTTTCGGGATCGAATTCAGGGTTCTTGAAATACAGGCAGTCCCCCGGAAGGTAGTCGTTTCCTTTATCCGTATAGATCGGCAGCCGCTCATAATGCCAATCGTATAAAATGATCCTTTGATAATTCCGGTCAAATGTCTGATCGCCGATCGTTTTGAGAAGCGCCATATAAAAAATGATGACAATCGCAGTCGCGCACTCAAAAGCATAAGAAGGGCCGCTTTCAAAAATATTTCGAATCGCCTTTGAAGCAGGTGCCCTGTACTTCAACTCCAAAGCTCCCTCAGGCGTCACCCTCCAAAACTCTTCATTCCCGTATGTCTTTGAAAAGGTGGCAAACTTCGCTCCGCTGTTGATCAGCTCTCTGGCCGATTCGACGGTATGCTCTCTGAATCTCAGCTCAAATATCAGTTCTGAGATTGAACCGTATCTATATCCGGACGGCATGGCCAGCATCCGGTTTGCGATGTCTCTCTGCGTCTGACTGACATTCAGTTTTTCGATATCCTCAGGACGGAGCCAGTAGCCCGAAACACTTATCATAGGATACACCCTTTTCCTTTTTTATTAGCGTATGCCTGATGCTTGGGCAGGAAAACGGTCTAATTTTCCGCTTTTTTTATTTAAAAAATAGACCCCGTCTCCGATAAAAGTAGAGAAAGGGGAATCACACATGAAAAAGCTTTTAAATTGGACGAAACGTCCTTCTATTTCTAAAAAATTAATTTTCTCATTTATATTCATTTTAACAATTCCGATCTTGGTTCTTTCGGTTACTTCATATTTTACGGCCAGCAGCACGCTCGAGGATGAGATTTTGAGAAGTGCGAAAGACAATATCGATGAACTGAACGACATTATTCAGCAAGATATCGGCAGCAAGGAGACTTCCATTGCGTATTTCAGCGAATGGATTGATCAAAAAGCGTACAAAGAGAAAGGCCAGACTGCCATTAAACAACGGTTTGAGCAGTTTGCAAAACAGAATCCCGACGTCGAACTCGTCTTCACCGGATCGGAAGATAGTGTTTACGCACAATATCCGAATGCTCCATTGCCTGACGGGTATGACCCGGTAGAACGCGACTGGTACAAACAGGCTGTCCAGGAAAAAGGGAAAACGATTGTAACTGAACCTTATGAGTCTGCATCAACGGGGCATATGGTCGTCACGATCGCCAAGCAGAATAAAGACGGTTCTGGCGTAGTCGCCCTTGACTTGAACATTGACAAGCTGATCAAATCGGCAAACAGCATCAGCATCGGAAAAACCGGATATGCATTCATCATCGGCGAGGGGAAAACGTATGTCGCCCATCCGAAAATTAAAGCCGGCACAGAAGCAGAAGCTGATCTGACAGAGCAAATGTTCAGCAAAGAGAGCGGCTTGTTCACCTTTAATGAAAAAGGCAAAGAAAAGAAAACGGTCTTCACGACAAACAAACTAACCGGTTGGAAAATCGGCGGAAAGATGAATACAGCAGAGATTAAAGACGCTGCCCAGCCCGTGCTTCACATGGCAGTCATGACATTGGCAGGCGCGATTATTCTGGGCGGAATCCTTGTTTACTTTATCGTCCGCGCGATCAGCAAGCCTTTAAATCAACTCGTCTCTTCTGCAAAAAGCATCAGTGAAGGAGATCTGACACAAAAAATCGATGTCCGCTCCAGAGACGAATTCGGCCAGCTGGGCACAAGCTTTAACGAAATGGCTGACTCATTGCGCTCGCTGATCAGCACAATTCAGGAATCGGTCGACAATGTGGCATCTTCTTCAGAGCAGCTGACGGCAAGCGCGGACCAGACAAGCAAAGCGACGGAGCACATTACATTAGCCATCGAGCGGTTCTCAAGCGGCGCTGAAAGTCAAAGCGAAAAAGTCGAAGCGAGTTCCCAGCGGCTCAGCCAAATGAATGACAAGCTGAATGAAATCGCAGGCGTATCAGAATCGATTACAGAATCCTCGGGTAAATCGACGGAAATTGCCGAAACAGGCGGAGAGCTTGTCCAACAAACCGTCGGACAGATGAATTCGATCGACAGGTCTGTCAGACAGGCCGAACAGGTTGTCAAAGGACTCGAAGCGAAATCGAAAGATATCACCGCGATCCTGCGCGTCATAAACGGAATCGCCGATCAAACGAATTTACTGGCGTTGAACGCCGCCATCGAGGCAGCTCGGGCCGGTGAATCAGGCAGAGGCTTCTCGGTTGTCGCTGAAGAAGTCAGAAAGCTTGCGGCCCAATCAGCAGGATCGGCAAAAGAAATCGAAGCGCTGATTCAGGATATCGTCAAAGAAATCGAACATTCGCTCAACATGTTCAAGTCTGTCAACCAAGAAGTACAGTCAGGACTCGAAATTACGGAAGAAACGGAATCGAGCTTTAAACATATTTACGACATGACAAATGAAATCGCAGGCAAGCTGCAGACAATGAATGCCGCCGTAGAGCATTTATCAACAGGTTCTCACGAAATTTCCGACGCGGTCGAAGAGATCGCCGACGTTTCGCGTGAAAGCTCTGCCGGCATTCAGGACATCGCTGCTTCGGCGGAAGAACAGCTGGCTTCCATGGAAGAAATCAGCTCATCCGCTGCAACGCTCGAACAAATGGCTGAAGAACTGCGTGACTTAACGAAAAAGTTTAAGATTTGAGGAAAAGAGGCTGCTGGTCAGCCTCTTTTTTTAGTTCTATTTTCAAGAATTTTCAGAAATGCTTTTTAAAGTTTTTTAATATGCAAAAGTAAATGAAAGGTCCGATATTAGTTTCATAATCTAGAAGCTAAAGGAGTTATATCAAATGAAAAAGGTATTGGACTGGCTTAAACGTCCGTCTATCTCAAAAAGGCTGTTTTTCAGCTTTATATTGGTTTTAACTTTGCCGATTTTGGCCTTATCCTATAGTGCGTACCAGACGGCGGGAAGCTCTCTTGAAACGGAAATCATGAGAAGCGCGCGCGATAATGTTGAACAGCTGAATGAGATCATAGACCAGAATATCGGAAAGAAAGAGCAGGCCGTCTCCTTTTTCAGCGGCTGGGTGAATGAAAAGCTATATCAAGAAAAAGGGAACACATCACTTGTAGAAAGATTCGAGCAGTACGCCAAGCTGAATCAGGATGTGGAAGCGATCTACACAGGTTCAAAAGACGGCAAGTTCATCCGCTATCCCGCTGAGAAAATGGCGAAAGGCTATAACCCGACGGATAGGGACTGGTATAAGCAAGCCGTTGAAAATAAAGGAGAGGTGATCATCACAAACCCTTATAAAACGGCGTCAACCGGAACGACGGTCATTACGATTGCAAAGCAGACGGAGGACGGCTCAGGGGTCGTTGCCGTTAACATGAAAATCGATGAGCTTATTAAAGCGACAGAGCGCGTTAACATCGGAAAAAGCGGCTTTGCGTTTATCTCAAGCAAAGACAAAAAATATGTTGCCCATCCAAAGATTGAAGCCGGAACCGAAGGCAAAGGTGACTGGGTTGCACAAATGTACGGCAGTGAAAAAGGTGATTTTCAATATACGTTTGAAGGAAAAGAAAAGAAAATGGCTTTCACGACGAACAAGCTGACCGGCTGGAAAATCGGCGGAACGATGTTCACGGATGAGATATCAGAGGCCGCCCAGCCCGTCTTCCACATGGCGATCATCATTTTGGCAGCGGCGATCGTGCTCGGCGGCATTCTTATCTACTTTATTATCCGCGGAATCAGCAAGCCGTTAAGCGAGCTCGTGTCATCCGCAAAGAGCATCAGCGGCGGCGACTTGACGCAAAAAATCGAAGTCCGTTCAAAAGACGAATTCGGTCAGCTCGGTACAAGCTTTAATGAAATGGCCGAATCGCTGCGCTCTTTAATCAGCGTCATTCAATCATCAGTTGACAATGTAGCTTCTTCATCTGAAGAACTTCATGCCAGCGCGGCGCAAACAAGCAAAGCGACTGAGCATATTACAATGGCTATTGAACAATTTTCTGACGGAAATGAAAGCCAGAAAGAAAAAGTGGAAGCGAGTTCGCATCAGCTGAATGAAATGAACAACGGGTTATATGACATGTCGAAAACATCAGCGTCGATTACCGATGCGTCGCTGAAATCGACTGAGATTGCCGGCAAAGGGGAAGAGCTTGTTCAAAAGACGGTCGGCCAAATGAACTCGATCGATCGGTCTGTCAAGCAAGCGGAAGCGGTCGTCAAAGGACTTGAAGCCAAATCCAAAGATATCACAAGCATTTTGCGCGTGATTAACGGAATCGCCGATCAAACGAATCTGCTGGCGCTCAATGCCGCGATCGAAGCGGCAAGGGCCGGGGAATCGGGCCGCGGCTTCTCGGTAGTGGCTGAAGAAGTCAGGAAGCTCGCCGCACAATCCGCAGGCTCGGCGAAGGAAATTGAACATTTAATTCAGGAAATCGTCAAGGAGATCGACAACTCTTTGAACATGTTCAAATCGGTCAATCATGAAGTACAGTCAGGACTTCGAATCACCGATGAAACAGAGACAAGCTTCAAAACGATTTACGATATGACCAATGATATCGCAGGCAAGCTGCAGACCATGAATGCTGCTGTCGAGCAATTGACGCAAGGTTCCCGCCAAGTCGCGGGCGCGGTCGAAGAAATCGCAGATGTATCGAGAGAAAGTTCGGCAAGCATTCAGGACATCGCTGCTTCAGCCGAGGAGCAGCTTGCCTCCATGGAAGAGATCAGCGCCTCCTCCACGACATTGGCGGAGCTGGCTGAAGAACTGCGTGATTTGACACAGAAATTTAAGATTGAATAGCTTTAAAACATCCGGTTTTCCTCCGGATGTTTTTTTAGTTATTTTAGACTATAAAAAGTTATAAAATGCATATAAAAACTTTTAAAAGAATCCGATATTAGGGATATAACAGAAAAGAGGAGTCAACAATTATATGTCAAAGATTGTCAATTGGGTGAAACGTCCCTCCATTGCAAAGAAATTAATTCTTTCATTCTTGCTTATTTTAACCGTTCCAATCATCGTCCTTTCCTATAGTGCGTATCAAACGGCAAGCAGTACGCTTGACGGAGAAATCATGGACAATGCGCGCGAAAACGTTAACCAGTTGAATGAAATCATCAATCAGAATATCAGCCAGAAAACAAACGCCATGTCTTATTTCAGCGGGTTCATTAAAGAAAACTCTTTTACAGGGAAAGAAAGCGACGCTTTAAAAGTGAAATTCGAACAGTTCGCCAAGCTTCATCCCGATGTTGAAGGGATCTTTACCGGTTCAAAGGACGGGAAGTTCATCCGCTATCCGGATCAGGAGATGCCGAGCGGATATAATCCGGTAGAGCGGGACTGGTATAAAAAAGCCGCCGAACACAAAGGAGAAGTCATTATTACAGACCCTTACAAAACGGCGTCAACCGGAACGATGGTTATTACCATCGCCAAGATGCATGAGGACGGCTCCGGAGTTGTCGCGGTCAATATGAAAATCGAAGAGCTCATTAAAGCGACAGAACGCGTGACAATCGGGAAAAAGGGCTATGCCTTTATCACCAGCGCCGATAAAAAGTTTGTCGCCCACCCGAAACATGATGCGGGCACAGATGTCGAAGGCAGCTGGGCGGAAAAGGTATATGCGAATGACAAAGGAACATTCAAATACACGCTTGACGGCGAAAAGCAGATGGCTTTCGCGACCAACAAGCTGACCGGCTGGAAAATCGGCGGAACCATGTATATCACTGAATTAAAAGAAGCCTCACAGCCTGTGCTGAATGCCGCTCTGATTACGTTGGGCGTCAGCATCATCATTGGCGTGCTTCTCATGATTCTCATCATCAGATCGATCACAGGGCCGCTCCGCGAACTCGTTTCCTCTGCGAAAAGCATCAGCGGCGGCGATCTGACGCAAAAAATCACTGTCCGTTCAAAAGATGAAATCGGACAGCTCGGAACAAGCTTCAACGATATGGCTGAATCGCTGAGCTCTTTAATCAGCGTCATTCAGACATCGGTTGAAAACGTTGCTTCTTCGTCAGAGCAGCTGACCGCGAGCGCGGATCAGACAAGCAAGGCGACAGAACATATTACATCTGCGATCGAACAATTTTCAAACGGAAATGAAAGCCAAAATGAGAAAGTGGAAATCAGTGCGCAGCAGCTGACTGACATGAACAGCCGATTGCATGAAATGTCCAAAGTCTCAGCATCGATTACAGAATCATCCATTCAATCGACGGACATTGCCGGTACAGGAGGAGAGCTTGTTCAAAAAACGGTCGGACAGATGAATTCCATCGATCATTCCGTTAAACAGGCGGAATCCGTCGTGAAAGGACTTGAGAGCAAATCAAAAGACATTACGGCGATCCTGCGGGTGATCAACGGCATCGCAGACCAGACGAATTTGCTCGCGTTGAACGCGGCAATTGAAGCAGCAAGAGCCGGTGAAGCCGGAAGAGGGTTTTCTGTAGTTGCCGAAGAAGTGCGCAAACTGGCTGAGCAATCCGCGTCATCGGCAAAAGAAATTGAAGCGCTCATTCAGGAAATCGTCAATGAAATCGGAAAGTCGCTGGACATGTTCCAGGACGTCAACCGTGAAGTACAGTCGGGACTCACTATCACAGATGAAACAGATACAAGCTTTAAGCAGATTTATGACATGACAAACGAAATCGCGGGCAAGCTGCAGACGATGAATGCGGCAGTTGAAGAGCTGTCAGAAGGGTCACAGCAAGTCGCGGGAGCGGTTGAAGAAATTGCAGACGTATCGCGTGAAAGCTCAGGAAGCATTCAAGACATTGCCGCTTCGGCTGAAGAACAGCTCGCTTCAATGGAGGAAATCAGTTCTTCTGCGGCTACGCTTGAACAAATGGCTGAAGAACTGCGCGATTTGACGAAAAAATTTAAGATTGACTAAACATCAGGCTGCCGGCAATCCGGCAGCCTTTTGCGCGGGAAAAGCATTTTTTTAAACGAACGGGGAAGGGTATAAATAGGTTTAAACAGACTGTCATCTATCGTACACTGGTTGTACAGGAGGGGATAAAACATGCGACTGGAAGGCAAGAAAGTGATCGCGCTTGTCAGCGATGAATTCGAAGATTTAGAACTGTGGTATCCAGTTTTAAGGTTGAGGGAAGAAGGAGCGATCGTACATTTCATTGGTGAAAAAGCGGATCATGAATATAAGGGCAAATACGGCGTGCCTGCTGTCTCCGATTATGAGCTGAAAAGCGTGAACATTGAGGAATACGACGCAGTTCTGGTTCCGGGAGGCTGGGCGCCTGACAAGCTCAGAAGATATCCCGAGGTACTGGAAATGATTCGGTGGTTCAACGAAAGGAAGAAGCCCATCGGACAAATCTGCCATGCCGGCTGGGTGCTGATTTCTGCAGGAATATTGGAAGGCAGGAAGGTTACAAGCACACCGGGGATTAAAGACGATATGGAAAATGCCGGAGCGGTATGGGTGAATGAAGCAGCGGTCGTCGACGGCCATATCGTGTCAAGCCGCCGCCCGCCTGACCTGCCGATCTATGTCAAAGCCTTTGCCGATCTTTTGGCGCAATCCTAAAACAGACGGGCCGCCCGTTCATTCGAGTCGAGGCGGCTCATTTGTTACTTTTGATCAGCGGGGAAAACGAGACCGATCTGTTTGCGCGCTTCATCCATGACCGCCAAGGTGTCTATAGAGCGTTCAAACGTGTTAAGCGAAGACTCGATCCGCCCTTGTTTAATTAAATTGATGAATTCCTCTGTTTCATAAAACATGGCCGGTTTGTCATCAGGCAGCGTAAGATGTTCAATCCGTCCGTCCCGATAGCGGATATCGACTTTTTCGGGGCGGTGGATTTTATCGATGACGATAGAGCCTTCTTCTCCTTGAATTTCAGCCGGGATGAAGGAATTGGAGATTTTCGAGTGCATCAGAACGGCTTCGTGCTCCTCGTATTTTAAAAGCACTGTTCCTTCACCGTCCGCCCCTGACTCAAGGATCAGCCCGTTCGCTTTAACTTCGAGGGGCTTGCCGAACAGGACGATCGCGGGGTGAACGCAATAGACGCCGATATCCATCAGGGAACCGTTCGATAAAGCCGGATTAAATGCGTTTAAGACGGTTCCGTTTCTATAGGCATCATAGCGGGAAGAGTATTGACAGTAGCTGGCTGTAAAACGCCGGACTTTGCCGATTTTGTGCAGGCTGCGTCCGATGTTAATAAAATTCGGAAGAAACGTCGTTTTCATCGCTTCCATAAATGTCACGCGGTGTTCCTGCGCTGTTTTTACCATTTCTTCCGCTTCTTTGACATGGGACGCAAGCGGTTTTTCGCACAGGACGTGTTTGCCGTTTTTCATGAATGTGATGGCCTGTTCTTTATGTAAAGAGTTGGGACTTGCGATATATACCGCATCAATAACATCGCTTTCAGCCATTTCTCCGATATCGGTAAAAACCGCCTTGGCTCCGTATTTTTGCGCGAATTCACGTCCGCGCTCCCCGGACCTTGAATATACCGCGGTTAATTGAAAATCTTCAATCAAACGGGCCGCATCAAGAAACCGGTCGGTGATCCAATTTGTTCCGACTACCCCGAACCGTATCATGCTATTTCCCCTTTCAACTGTAGGATATGTTTATTATACAGTGTTTTCTTTTGCCGGCGAAAGACAAAAAGCCGGAAACACCGGCGTATATGTATATCATCAACAAACGTTTGCAAGCGGAAAAAAAGACCAATAGCAATGGTTTTATTTTTAGTATGAGGAGTAATAGTGTACAATTTAATGTATAAAACCAACGTTAATGGAGGATCGCCATGGACTCTTTGCATATGTGGGGCGGCAGATTTAAGAAGTTTTTTTTAGACAATAAGTTCGTCCTGTTTCTGCTCATTCTGCTCTTGATCGGGCTGAACATCCTTGTATTTACAAAAGCATCGTTTATTTTTACGCCTTTCATCGTTCTGGTGGAAACCATCGCTCTGCCTGTCGTGCTGACAGGTGTCGTTTATTATTTGTTAAATCCGATCGTTGATTTTCTAGAGCGGAAAAACGTGAAAAGGATTTATTCGATTCTTCTTCTCTACATTGTGATCATCGGTCTGATCACGATTTCGATCGTCTCCGTTATCCCGCTGTTAAGGGAACAGATCATGAGCCTTGTCGATAACTTCCCAAGGTATGTCCACATTGTGGAAGACCAAATTAAACAGCTGATCGGAAGTCAGTTCTTTAATCAGGTTCAGCAGACGCTGAACATCAACCTAACCGATTTCGCAAGCAAATTATCCGATCAAGCCACCACCATTTTAAACAGTACGTTTACCGGAGTGGGAACGTTTATAGGCGCCGTGACAGAAGTTGTGATTTCGATTGTGACCGTGCCGTTTATCCTGTTTTACTTATTGAAAGACGGTAAAAAACTGCCGCTGTTTATTTTGAAATTCGTACCGGTCCGCTTACGGGAACAGACGTATGTGATGATGTCTGAGATGAATCACCGGCTGAGTTCGTATATCAGGGGGCAGATCATCGTCAGCTTCTGTATCGGCTGCCTATTGTTTATCGGATATATGATCATCGGCCTTGAATATGCTTCTCTTTTAGCCCTTGTGGCGGCGTGTACGAGCATCGTTCCGTATCTTGGACCGACGATTGCGATCACGCCGGCAATCATCATTGCCCTGGTTACTTCTCCATTTATGCTTGTGAAGCTGATCATCGTTTGGACTGTGGTGCAGCTGTTTGAAGGAAAATTTATTTCGCCGCAGATTATGGGGAAAAACCTGCACATCCATCCGGTAACGATCATCTTTGTGCTGCTGACGGCAGCCAAGCTGTTCGGCGTGATCGGCGTCATTCTTGCCATCCCCGGCTACGCGGTCATCAAAGTGGTGGTCACACATTTGTTTGAATGGTTTAAACAGCGTTCACATCTTTATGAAAAAAACGAAGAAGTCTGAATCTCGCTTGCATAATCGGCTTTTAAAAGCGATATAAATAGTTTATTAGAGGACAAGTTTTAAGGAAGCGAAAGGAATGACATATGAACATTTGGGATATTTTTGTCGCCGTCATACTCGGAATTGTTGAAGGATTAACCGAATATGCCCCTGTTTCGTCAACAGGGCATATGATCATTGTTGACGACGTCTGGCTGAAATCGAAAGAACTGCTTACGCCGGAGGCGGCGAATACCTTTAAAGTCGTGATTCAGCTCGGCTCCATCCTTGCTGTCGCTATCGTATTTAAAGACCGGATTCTCAATCTTTTAGGCGTGAAGAAAAACATTACGGAAGAGCAGAAATCGGGAAACCGCCTTTCCATCGCCCAAATCGCTGTAGGCCTTGTTCCCGCCGCTGTGCTCGGATTTTTATTTGAAGACTATATTGATCAATACCTGTTTTCCGTACGCACAGTTGCGGTCGGTCTCATCGCCGGTGCGGTGCTGATGCTCGCAGCCGACTGGATCAACCGGCGCAAGGACACGACAGATTCGGTTGACCGGATGACGTATAAGCAGGCACTCGGTATGGGGCTGTTTCAATGTCTGGCGCTCTGGCCGGGCTTCTCGCGCTCGGGTTCGACGATTTCGGGCGGGGTTATTCTCGGCTTGAGCCACAGAGCGGCCGCCGATTTCACCTTCATCATGGCGATTCCGATCATGATGGGAGCGAGCCTGCTCTCTTTAATTAAAAACTGGGCATATTTGAGTGCAGACCTGTTTCCTTTCTTTATTACAGGGTTTATCAGCGCTTTTATTGTCGCTCTTTTTGTCGTCCGCTTTTTCCTCAGGCTGATCAATAAGATCAAGCTTGTCCCGTTTGCCATCTATCGAATCGTTTTAGGGCTTCTACTGTTCATTTTGTTTCTGTAAGAGTAAAAATACGAACCGATTTCCAGCTGGAAATCGGTTTTGTTATAGGTAAAAAGAATGATATTCTATTATTTCCCACTGTAAAACTGCCTGCCAACTTACTATACTAGTAAGAGGGAGGAGATATAGAATGTTTATTTTCGCATGTTTATTGATTATTTTAGGCTTAATGCCTTTTTTTTATAAAGCGAACCACAATACAAAAGATGTGAAAGTCAACACGATTTCGGTCGAGCGCGTGCAGGCGCCCGCTTTAAAGAAAAAGCTGAACATTCTTCATCTGTCTGATCTTCATTTAGAAAACATTTCGATTTCACCTGAAAAGATTCTTGAACTTGCCAATAAAAAACGAGTGGATCTCATTGCTTTAACAGGAGATTTTCTTGATAGGAGAAGAAATATTCCAAAGCTTGCAAACTACTTAAAAGCTTTGAAAAAACTGAAGCCGGCATATGGGATGTACGCTGTATTCGGCAACCATGACTACGTATTGAAAGGCGAACACTTTCGGAAGCTGAAACGCGTGCTGGAAGATAACGGATGCATCACCCTTCAAAATCAGCATGTCTCCATTGAAATGGAAGGCGAGACACTCAACATTATCGGGATTGATGATTACAGCACGAAGCGAAGCGATATTGCCGGATCATATAAAGGGCTGAAGGAAGGGTATAATCTTGTATTGACGCATGACCCGAACGTTGTGCTTGATATGAAAGAATTTCACTTTGACTATCTGCTGTCAGGGCATTTTCACGGAGGTCAGATTCATTGGCCGAAGCCTTATCATCTCGTGAAGATGGGAAAGCTTGTGCGAATGAATATGATCAAAGGTCTTCACTATCATCATGATAAACCGTTTTATATCAGCGAGGGATTGGGTCAGACGGGGGCGAACATCCGCATCGGAAGCCGTCCGGAAATGACATTCCATCACATTTCATAAAAAGAAGAGGCTGTTGCGTTTTTTTGCATCAGTCTCTTTTTTTGTTATTTCTGTAGATAGGACTTGAATAATTTTTCTTTCGAGATAAACAAATATTGGGAAGGGGGGATTTTTCGAAGAGAAAATTGCTTTGTTGTCAAATATAAAATCGGAATCTGCGTCAGCTTCTTGAACACTCTGTAAAACTGGTTTGCGGGCTCTACCGCTTCAAAACCGAGCCTCTCAACTCCTTTATGCAGCGTCGTGATGCCGATGATGCCTTTGATTTGGTCTGATCGATGATGGTTTTTGATATATTCGGCCAAGATCGGCATTGAAAAATACGCTTTTTGATAAATGAGAATGCCTCTTCTGACAGCGCTCTCAATATTTTGAAGCTCCTTGATCAGCTTAATATTGTGCAGATGAATTTTGATCAGAACATCGTTTTTCTTAATAACCGTCCCATCGCTTAACACCACATCGATCCCTTTGTACTTTGTTAGACGGACGCGAAAAATGCTCGATTTCGTTTGATCAATGAGTGTCAGTCTTGAAAAAAAATAATAAAACGGGTCAATTACACTCCAAATTGACAAAAAACAGTTTCTCAAGTCGTCACTTTCCTTTCCTGAAAAAATACACTTATATTTTGGCTGGATATTTGAAAAATATAAATGGAAAACATTTTTCTTCTGAAATGGAGGATGGAGATGACAAAGATTCTGATTTTCCCTTTTTTAAGCATTTCCACCGGTCATCATCACGTTGCCGATTCGCTGCAGGCAGAACTGCTCCTCAAATCTCATCACTGTGAAAAAATCGACATTTTTTCACATGCTTATCGGCGGCTTGAAAAAGCCTCCTCTGCGGCGTATTTGTCATGGATTCAGTATTTTCCCAAAGTCTACAGCTCGGTCTATCATCTCCTGGCGTGCGGGCGCCATCAAACGGCAAAGCGCCATCTCTTGTATGAGCTGATCTTTTTGAAAGACATGCAGCAGATCATTGCGGAAAAAAAGCCTGATATCGTGTTCTGTACGCATGCATTGCCCTCCTATTTGCTGAACCGCTTAAAAGGTCGATTTCCCGACATGAAAGTGGTCAATGTCTATACCGATTTTTTCGTCAACCGAATTTGGGGAAGAGAAAAGATTGATTATCATTTTGCGCCGATCAAAGACATCAAAGAACAGCTGATCGCAGAAGGCGTTGATGAAGAGAAGATTTTTCTGACCGGAATACCCGTGCACCGTTCCTATAAAACGGAGAGAAAGCCTGGGCAGGCCGGTGACAAAAAAGCGTTTTGCAACATCCTCATAACCGGCGGAAGCATGGGGGTGGGCGGCATTTTTAAGCTTGTGCGGGAGCTGTCGCCGAACGGGGATGTCGCATACCAAATACTATGCGGAAAAAACCGAAAGCTCTACCGGTATGTTCATGATTTAAACAATCCATATATTAAAGCGCTGCCTTATATCGAAAGCAAGGCTGAAATGAACCGCTTATACGGGGAGGCGTCGGGCATCATTACGAAGCCCGGCGGCGTCACGATCAGCGAGTGCATTCAAAAACAGCTCCCTGTTTTCATCTATCATGCGCTGCCCGGACAGGAAGAGATGAATCTCGATATCCTGAAAAAGAAAAACCTTGTCATCGAACTGAATCAGCAAAAACAGCAGCCGATTGAACAGCAGCTGCTTTCCTTTTTCCGTTCGGAAGAAGACATCAAACGCTATCAAATGAGTGTTGGTCAATATTTGCGAGAAAAATCGGACAGGGATATCAGCGACATTTTAGAAGGGATCATTCATAACCGGAGCGGTTTAGGGAATGCTCACGTATAGGGAAGGAGGAAGAACGATGTCTGAGAGCCGCAAGAAATCAGTCGTCATGTTGCTGATCGATTCATTAATGGATGAACCGCTTAAAAAAGCCGTGAAAAACGGACAGGCTCCTGGACTGCAATATTTGCTGGAAAACGGGCGTTATGTGCCTGATGTAATCAGCCCTTTTCCGACGATGTCTGTCAATGTTGACAGCACATTGCTTACAGGGGTGTACAGCGACCGCCACAAAGTCCCGGGCCTTGTATGGTACAACGCGAAGGAAAAACGGATCATCAATTATGGCAGCCATATTCGAGAGCTTGTGAAATTAGGCATCAAACAATCCTCCAGAGACATCTTTTACAATCTGAACCAGGTTCATTTAAGCCAACAAGTGAAGACGCTTCACGAAGAGCTTGATGAAAAAGGAATTGAAACGTGCTCGATTAATGCGCTTTTGCACAGGGGAAGCCGGGACGGCTATTTACAGGTTCCCTTTCTTTTTTCAATGATTTCCGGATTAAACCAATCAGTCAAAATCAACGCACCCCAGCTGTTCTCGTATGGGGGTTTTTCAAAAGTGAATCCGGCAAATCGCTCGCTCTTCAAAAAATTCGGTTTTAATGACCGATTTTCAACGAATGAATTGGTTCATCTAATCCGAACGAACAAAGTACCGTCCCTTGCACTCGTCTATTTTCCCGATCTCGACCAGCACGTACATAAACACGGGAGGAACGACGCAGCGGGGGTGGCGAAAGCCGACCGGCATGTTCAAAAGATTTTAGACAGCTTTCCGTCATGGGAAGCCGCTTTAAAGGATCACATTTGGATCGTGATGGGGGATAACGGACAGGCCTGGATCAGCGACAATAAAAAAGAAGCATTGATTGATTTGAGAAGCCTTTTGGACGCCTTTCGCATTGTGAAATTAAAGAAAGGCGTGACGGACGATGACGACATCGTTCTTGCCGTTAACGAAAGAATGGCATTTATCTATTCGCTCGATAAAGCGAAGCTTCCGCTCAAGAGGATCGCGGACATTCTGCAAAAGGATGAGAGGATCGACATCATCAGCTGGAAAAATGAAACGGATTCAATTGAGGTCGTTTCGGGGGAGCAGCACGGGAAGCTCACATTCCGGCCAGGAGGCAAATACACGGATGAATTTGGACAAACGTGGACGCTGGAAGGGGATGTACACATTCTCGATTTGACAGTCGAACGGAACAGCATTTCATACGGGAAATTTCCTGACGCGCTGGCCAGACTGTACACTTCATTTTTTTCGCATGAAGGCGATTATTTGATCGCCAATGCAAAGCCTGGATACGAATTTATCGGCGAAGGGTCGCCGACGCACGTCGGAGGAGCCAGCCACGGTGCATTGCATAAGCAGGACACCCTTGTCTCCATGATCATCACCGGAACCGATACAAAGCCGGCATACAATCGTTTTGTCGATATAAAAGAATGGATCCTCGATTTAGTCAAATCACGGGGAGCGGGGGAATGACTAAAGCCCCCTCCCTACAATTATGACGGCTGTCTGATGCCTTTGACAAATGCTGCAAGCGCCGAAGCGATCATCACAAATAGTGAAACTGTTTTTATGATCGCCTGTAAGAGTGAATGTTCTACGACGATATTGGAGTGCACACATAAAGCCAAAATAAATATGGCAATCAATGAACCGTATTTTTCCCCCATAACCGTTTCTCCTTTCGGGCCGTCATCCTCCAAAGAACAGGTCGAGAATGTTTCCGGCGGTTGAAGATTGTTTATTGTACAGCTCTGAATACCCGCAGTTTTTACAATAAACAACAAGAAAGCGGTTATTCTGCACATCGAACAGCTTTGACAGGCCGGTGCCGGTCGTCGCGATTTCTTTTTGCCCAGCATCTGTGCTTCCACACTTGATACATCCTTTATGTTCACGCATGGCGCTTCTCCTTTCACGATGTAAAATCCAACCAAGTTCATTATAATGGAATGTTCTTCAAAAGAAAATATTTCTCAGGAAATGATCAGTTGAAAGAGGAGGGAAAATAGACTGATTCCTTTTGCTTATAAAAAGCCTTGATGTCCGGTGGTTTTATTTTTTTATAACAAAAAACAATCCTTTTAACCTATTCATTCATCTAGGACCATCCTGTAAGATAAACCTATTACAATATCATCCACTAGAGGAAAATAGTTTTTATTGACTAGGATAAATGAAAGGGGAAGCTGCTTTGAGCGAAGGTTTTTGGGATTCAGTAGGCAACTTTTTGCACATATCCTACACGGAAAATGAAAGAAAACGGGACGAGTATAAAAATTTATACGACTTTTTATCTGATAAAGAAAGCGAAGTTAAAACGAAACTAGCAGATATTGATGCGAGCCTGAATGCGTATCATAGCAATCTCCCGGACTTGAAAATCCCTTCACACGAATTTGAGGATACCCGCCATGAAAAGGATGCCAAGTTGAAGGAATTGGTCAAGCATTTTAAAGATATGGTTGATGACATCCAAAGCGCCAAGACGAAGGCGAAAAGCAAGTGGGAGTATTATAAAGCAAAAGCTGAAGCTGAAGAGCAAAAGGCGTAGAAGAGGAGGAACAGCCGAATCATGGATGGATATGGATACTACAACTATCAAGCGGCCAATCCGAAAGTAAGCGGAGAGACTGTGAAAATTTCACATAACGGAACAATAAAAGCGCATTCCCATGCGAAAGCGATCGAAAAACATGTCGGCGACTCGCTCAAAAAAGCAAAGGAATTGAAAGCGTACGTCGAAAGCGGCAAATGGAGCGGAAAAACCCGTGACGCATTTTTAAGCTACCTTGAGCTGATTATTGAATTGAATGCCGATATGAAAGACGCCTTGAAAGAGCATACCGCTGCATTAGATGCGCTGGAAAAACACATCGACGGTTTTTCGCAGCTCAGTGAAGTGCAGGAAATCAAAAACTTATAAACAGGGAAGGAGAATGACATGCAGGTGAAAGCAGATACGCTGTCGGCGGCAGAGCTTTATGTTTTAGCAGGAGCAGCCGGAGTTTCCTACATATTCGGTCTTCCGGAACGCGAACAGCTGGCCTTGATCGAGCCGGATTGTGCAGTCAAAGCAAAGGACAGCCTGATTGAAAAAGGCATTCTTTTAAAGGAAGGCAAGCTGACCAAGACCGCTTTTTTTCTGATTAAGCTGTTGAAGCAGTATCAAGAAAGCGAAGAATACGTGCGCTTTAATAACGTCATGTGCGCATTTATGCCGGACGACGAGGAGCGCGTTATCGCCCTGACTGAACGAAGCCCGGGGAAAGGTTACACATTAGATTATTTGGAAAAGCGTGAAGTTTATTTATCGCTCATTTCCAAGGTGTCATTTTTAGTAAGGGAGCCGCGTGATCAAGACCGCGCCTTTTTGACAAAACCGATGAGCGCCGCTGAAAAAGCGGAAGTCAGGGCAATGAATCTTGACGAAAAAGAAGTTCTAGCTGTGGAAACGTTCAAGCTTGCCTCACAGCTAAAACCGGCAGACCCCGGCTTCCAGACGACAACACTTTACTTTACAAAAGGCGAAGACTTCATCTCGGTTGATCCTTTAAATGATCGATATGAATGGATCAGCCTTTATATCATGAACAACCGGATCTATGATGCACTGCAGATCAATTTCAGAGCAGGGAGGGCGATGATATGAATGCAGAAGGCGGAGCAGGAGGCGGCGGCACGAACATCCATCTCGAGTTTGAAGAAATGATCACCATTTCCAATAAGCTGAAAAGCATCTGCGATATTTATACAGAAGGGGTTCAAAAGGAAATCAAAAACCTCTCAGACTCCGATTTTTATAAAGCCGGACAGGCATCAAAAGCGATTGAAAGCTACG
This sequence comes from Bacillus haynesii, assembly GCF_014042035.1. NCBI lineage: Bacteria > Bacillati > Bacillota > Bacilli > Caryophanales > Bacillaceae > Bacillus > Bacillus haynesii. The sequence continues at coordinate 4,054,313 of NZ_CP059494.1, forward strand.
CAGATATTCTCGGCAAGACGATGGAACTGTTTGATAATTACTGTATTGCTTCCCACATCGTCAGTTACGCGATGGAGAAAATGTATGAAACGGATAAAGAGCTCCAAAAACTCTACAAGATTCAGAAATAGAAATGAGGCGATCATCTAAATGGATGTGAAATACGTACCGGAAGAATGGCAGGGCATGAAAGACGGTCTTGATGCGCTGACGGGCGGCCAATACGGCGGCGGTATGAAAGCCGGCCTTATCAAACTCAATGATCTCTTGGAAGATATCGAATCCAAAATCAAAGACAAGGACAGCGACAGGTCGATCAGCTTTACCCACACCAGTAAAAAAAGCAAGATCGAGGAACTGTTTAAAGATTATCAAAAGCTGGCTGACTTTTGCCTGAAAGCCGGCAGTTTGGTGGAAGATCACATTGACAGCCCTTTTTATAAAAAAATAGACGCGTTCGCCGAAAAAATGCGCGGACTGACCATACATAATTACACCACCGTGAACCGGATCGGCTCCAAGGAAACCACTTACGTCGGATACGGCATGTCCAAACAAGCGGTAGAAACCGACAAAGCGAAAGTGAGCGTAAATGATATCTTCAAAGACTCAGAATCGTTTGATCACGTACTGAGTAAAGAATTTGAAGAATTCCAGATCAACCAGCCCGACATTGAGTTATCGTATGAAGAATACATGAAAGCGATTGCCTCTTCCCGCGGATTTGAATACGAATCAATTGGTGATGTCCAAAAGAATCAGGAATTGTGGCGGGATCTTCTGGCCGGCGCAGGCATTATCGTGCTCACCATCTTTTGCGCACCGGCAGGTCTCACGGTGGCCGTCGCCTACGGAGGAGCCAATATTACGAGCGCCGCAACCGGAAAAGACTGGATGACACAACGGGAGTTAAACACAGGCGAAAGGTTTGAAAGAGGCGTGTTCGGCGCCCTTGACATCATTCCAGGGGCAGCCGCGGCGAAAGGTTCATTTAAAAGCGCAGCCACAATCGGCCAAATTTCAAGCAAAACAGAACATGTGGTACAATCTCTTAAAGACAGCAAAAACATCTGGGCGAACCGCATGAAGGTGAATGGGCTGAAGGCTCAAGACCGACTCAGCGACGCAGGCTTCGCCATCAAAAAACAATTCGCCAAAAGCGCCGACGCATTGAGCGATATTGCACGTGGTGCGGAAGCAGAGGCCGGCGGCACCCTCGTCCGAAAAGGGTCCAATTACTCCGCCCACGTCAACGACGCCCATAAGGCATCGAAAGCGAAGCTGCAGGATTCGATTCAGCGGGTTGAGAAGGAGATTGAGGCTGGGAAGAGTGTTAAAAGTGTTGTTAAAGAGGTAGATGTTAATAGGAATTCACCAGTTAATCCGAAATTTTCGTGGGAACAATTGGATAAATCTTTTGAAGATAATTTAGGAACTGTATTAAAAAAGCATAAATTAACAGTCAATAATTTTAATGACTTGAGGCTTAAATCTATAAATAAACTTTCATCTAAAGAGGTGGAAGTTATTAAAGATATTAGGCGAAACGTTCCTAGTCTTTCAGAAGATACAATTATGCAGAAGGTTCTTTCTCCTGATTCCAAAAGTTGGCTATTTTCTTCACCAAGTGATGGTGGGCAAATAAAGCTAGGTGGATATGTGGCAAGAGCTACTGATACTAAGGAATTGAACACTTTTGATAAGATTTATGAAGGACTTAGATTAGATTACGAAAACAACCCTTTCAGTGGCGGAACATCAGCATTAGCGGTACGCTATAAGGCAGGTAATCCAAACGATTATAAAATTCCGTTTGGAGGGAAGAATTCAGAGGCCGTAAATAAAATGACCCACGATGATTTGGCAATGGATTATATTGCAACTGAGCAACAATCTCCATTTACTGGAAATGGATTTACAGAGAGTAAAGATTACACTATTCCTGAATATCGCAATGATACAAGAACACCTATGCATGAAGGTGCAGAACTTTATGAGATCACTAATCAAGGCGAGAAACTTATTGGGATCTATAGTGTTAAACAAAAAAGGTTCATTTCAGTTAATGAATAGGTGGGGGTAACTATATGAGAAATGGCGTTTGGGCACTATACAATGATAAAGAGTACGAGATTATTCAGCATGATCAAGAAAACTACGAATTATTTACCAAAGATCCTGAGGCAATTCAATTTGGTTTTATTTTAGATGAAACTGGACATTATTGTAAACAAGTTCGAAGAGAACATATTTCTTCAGTTTATGATGTAAGATACCAAGCAATTATTAATGATCTTGAGTTTCCTGTTTTTCGTGAGGAAGACAATAGGCTCTTAATTGGAAGTGGGCTACATGGCCCGGACATTATCAAAAAATATGGATTTGTTCAAGTTGATCGATTTGAATATGAAAAATGGGTAGGAAAAAGTGAAGTTGAAAAAATTGAAGAAGTTAAAGTACCTATGTGGGGTTTTCCCGCCCCGTGAAATGTAATCTTTTGAATGAAAAGCATCCCGGAAGAATGGATCGCTGCCTTGGCAAGGAAAGATGACATTCTGGATTTGTCTGAAAGGTTTACTCAGTTCTGCTTTGAAAAATTAGAGCTATAGATTGTCTATGTGAAAAAGAAAATGCCGGCTAACAGAGCATTTTCTTTTTCACAACAAAAACCCCTTGCTTTTCTCCAAAATTCCATCTATAATAAATCATGTCTCAAATATACGGGGCATTAGCTCAGCTGGGAGAGCGCTACACTGGCAGTGTAGAGGTCAGCGGTTCGAGCCCGCTATGCTCCATCTTTAAAACCCTTGATGATTCAAGGGTTTTTTTGTTGCCTTTTTTACGCGATCCATTTTTTTCAGGTTCATGGCCTATCCGTCCGTACGATATTTGACGACTGGCCACTTTTCTTTTCGCAGAGCGTTCATCAGCTCAGGTCCTACATGCAAATGCTCTTCAACCAGCTCTCTCGGAGTCAGCGCCATCCACTGATTTAATGAAATGTCCGCAAAGCGGCTGCTTTTGAATATTTCTAAAAACCACAGGCTTTCGCTGCCTGTATTTTGAATGTAATGCCCCATAGCAAAAGGGACGTACCCGACATCCCCCGCCCGGTAATTAAAGGTCCGGGCAGTTCCGTTCGCCGCGAATACTGTCATTCGCCCTGTCCCTGAGATATAGTACTGCCATTCATCATTGTTCGGGTGCCAATGCATTTCCCTCATTCCGCCGGGCTTGATTTCGACGAGTGCGGCGGCGATCGTTGTCGAAATTGGAAAGTTTGAAGAATCAACAATTCGTACCGTTCCGCCCGGTGTTACGATAGGCTTTTGTGCAAACAGCCTGTATGCGAAGCTTTTTGGGACGGTTCCATACGGGTCCGGCACTTTTTGGTTTTCAAGCGGTCCCGGCACTTTTGCTTGGAAGATGTACCGCTGTTTGTCAGGGATTCGGGCGAAGGCGCTTTCGTGTACACCGAAATTTGCGGCCAGAACATCTTTCGGCGTGTGTGCGAACCAATCTGTAATCGTGAAAGTATCGAACTCGGAGAAGTTCCCGTCATCAAAAACGAGGAGAAATTCGCAGCCATCCTCAAGCCCTTGAATCGAGTGCGGTATTCCGGCGGGAAAGAACCACAAATCCCCGGGGCCGACATCGGCGATAAAGTTTCGGCCGTCCTGATCGACGGCGGTAATGCGTGCATGGCCCAAAATCATGTAAGCCCATTCCGATTGCTTATGCCAATGCAGCTCGCGAACCCCGCCTGGTGTCAGCCGCATATTGACGCCGGCAATCGTCGTTGACACCGGCAGCTCCCGGGCTGTTATTTCACGCGACCAGCCGCCATGATTTAACTGCATATGTGTGTCTGAAAAAGAAAACTTTAAATTAGGGATTGCTCCGGCATCTGTTTTTGGAGGAACGAACATGTCGGGATTCTCTAAATCCCGCATCACGTCGCGGGGGCCAAAATCGGTCGCGCCCGCACCATCGTTTCTTATTGGGTGCGGCACGTGATTGTACCAGGCTGGAGTGCCGGCTGTTCTTTTCATGTGAAAAGCTCCCTTCACAGGTCGTGTATATCGAAATTTATGACACGGACGCTGAAAATATATCAAATTGATAAAATAACCGGAACCTTAATAAGACAGTTTAAAAGGGATTGACAGATTTGCGCTTCCTTTATATAGCTCTGAGCCGTTTTTCGTAGGGCAGCAGAAGGGGAAACCTTCGACTTACAGTCTGCACGGCGCGGCATCCAGCTTATTTCTTTTCTGACTGCCTTCGACCGATCCTCTAACGATTACTGACTGAATGATTTCGCCCGAAGCTGAATAAGAATGAGATAGAAAGCATCCAGGCAATTTTCGAACGGCTAAATGAGTTGAATACTATTTGACAAGAAAGAAGGGAGCGTTGATGAAAAAGCTTTGCCGGGAAGTTTGGGTAGAGGTAAATCTTGATGCGATTAAAAAAAATTTGCGCGCGTTTCGGCGGCATATTCCGAAGAGGAGCAAGATTATGGCTGTCGTAAAAGCGAACGCTTATGGTCACGGCTCGGTGGATGTGGCACGCCATGCACTTGAACATGGCGCTAGTGAGCTTGCCGTTGCCTCGGTGGAGGAAGCGGTCGTTTTACGAAAAGCGGGGATTGAAGCGCCGACCCTTGTGCTTGGTTTCACCCCGCTTAGCTGTGTGAAAGAAGCGGCAGCTTGGAATATATCGTTATCAGCATTTCAAGTTGACTGGATTAAAAAAGCGAACGAGATATTGGAAAAAGAAGCAAGTCCTAACCGGCTGGCTGTTCATATCAATGTGGATACCGGTATGGGGCGTTTAGGTGTACGAACAAAAGAAAAACTTTTAGCAATTGTGGAAGCGCTGACGGCGAGTGAAAACCTCAGGTGGGAAGGAATTTTTACGCATTTTTCAACAGCTGACGAACCGGATACTGAGCTAACCATGCTGCAGCATGAAAAGTTTATCCGCTTTCTCCGCTTTCTGAAAAAGCAAGGCTTTAAGCTGCCCACCGTCCATATGAACAACACGGCTGCAGCGATCGCTTTTCCGGAATTCAGCGCTGATATGATTCGCTTAGGCATCGGAATGTATGGATTATATCCTTCCGATTATATCAGGCAGCTCAATCTCGTTAAGCTTGTGCCTGCACTAAGCTTGAAGGCGCGCATCGCTTATGTGAAAACCATGTTGACAGAACCGCGAACCGTTAGTTACGGCGCTACATATGTTGCGGAGCGCGGGGAAGTCATTGCCACGATTCCGGTCGGCTATGCTGACGGTTATTCCCGTGAACTTTCCAACCGCGGATTTATTCTTCATCGCGGAAGACGGGTGCCGGTGGCGGGAAGAGTAACAATGGATATGATAATGGTCAGTCTGGGAGAGAGTGAAGGTAAACAAGGAGAGGAAGTCGTGATTTACGGCCGGCAAAAGGGAGCTGAAATTTCCGTTGATGAAGTTGCGGAAATGCTAGATACGATCAACTATGAAGTGGTATCTACAATAAGCTGGCGCGTCCCTCGTTTTTATATAAGAGACGGCGAGATTTTTAAAAAGTCGACTCCGCTGTTATACGTGTAGTTTTCCCATACTCACAGGCCGGTTTCTCGATCATTAATCAAAATAGAAAAAGCGCAATTTCTTGACAAAAAAAATTATTTATGCTATAATTTACTAATTGAATATTGGTGTGTATAATAGGATTCTCCTGGCCGGGAGAATCCTATTTTTTTGCGTTTATGAAGGAGTGTCCGACATGAAAAAAGATGAATCTAGTGTAACGTCTCTTATTTCGGCTTTTGGCAGAGCTTATCACAGCCAATATGATGAACCAAAAATTTTTGATGACAATCTAGCCAAAACGCTCATTTCCCAACAAGAATTTACTGATATCAAAAACAACTTCATTCAAGGCATACAGTTCTTCAACAAAGATATAGCGGAAAAATACGAGGGAGACGATGAAGAAATATTAAAATGGATTACACAAGTTCAGCTCTCTCCGACGCCGCTCGCCCGTGCCGCTTATTGCGAAAGAGTGCTCCATCGTGAGATTCGGCTTGGGACAGAACAGTACGTGATTCTTGGGGCAGGGCTGGATACTTTCTGTTTTCGGAACCTAGAGTTAAAGGACAAAATTGATATCTTTGAAATTGATCACCCGGCGACACAGAAATGGAAAAAGGAAAGGCTGAACAAAGCCGGTTTTCACATCCCGGGCCACCTTCATTTTATTCCTTTGGACTTTGCCAAGTCGTTTTCATATCAAGAATTGGCTGATAAGGGTTTTCACTTTAACAAAAAAACGTTCTTCAGCTTTTTAGGCGTTTCTTACTACTTAACAAAGGAAGAAACCGAAACACTGCTCGGGCAATTAATGGCTGATCTTCCTTCAGGGAGTTCGATCGTTTTCGATTATGCGGATGAAAACCTGTTTAAAGAGAAAGGTTTCTCCAACAGGGTGGAAAATATGGTGAAAATGGCAGCAGCAGGCGGAGAACCGATGAAGTCATGCTATTCGTATCAGGAAATGCAGCAAATGCTGGAGCAATCCGGACTGCTCGTTTATGAGCATTTATCACCGTCAGATATTCAAGAGCGTTATTTTAAAAATCGAAAAGATGATCTGTCAGCCTTTGAAACGATTCATTACATTCATGCCGTGAAAAAATAAACACGAATCAAGAAAAACGCCCGGGGCCGGGCGTTTTTTCTATTTAAGCCGCGCGATCGTCTTTCTGTTTTTCTTGGGGGAGTACAAGCTGTTTAGGAGGGCATTTGCGCTGCGTCAATTCGGACACAACGAAGATCGTCATAAATGCTGTGACTGCAGCCAGTGTCCGGAAAGGAAAGAGGACTGTGCCGTCTTCAATCATCGGATACGGCAGAAGCGGTGGGATGCCAAATGCGGGTTCACCGCCGCCGAGCCTCAGAATGACTGCAACTGCAAATCCAGCAATTGACGCGTACAGGTTTGCTCTTTTATAAAAGAGGGCCATTGTTAACTGGGGAAAAAGAATGCAATAAACTAAATCTGAAGCCAAATACCATAAAGTATAAACGCTTTTGACATTCAACGCGATGATCGCTGCTCCCGCGCCGAACAAAACGATTGAGCGTTTGACGACTTTTTGCAGCTGTTTTTGGGTGGCCTTCGGCTTGATCAGCGGACGGTAAATATTCCATGCGGCCATTGATGATGCCGATAGAATCGATGAGTCCATGCTTGACATGACGGCTGCTGCGATTGCACCCAAGCCGAGTCCTGCTACGATTCCTGGCGTTAAATAAGCAAGCGTTTGCGGCAAAATCATCGCCGGGTTATCCGGAGCGTTCGCTCCGAACAGGCTCCAATCGGCACTGTTTCCGGCAGCTCCGATGATCACGCACGGAATGGCGGCAATGATGCAGATCACTCCGGCAATAATCGACTGCCACATGGCGGCGTTCTCTGATTTTGCCGAAAGAACGCGCTGAAAGTACACCTGCCATGCGATACCTCCGAAAATTAAGAGGAGCGCATTATCCCACCAGTTCCAAAACAGGTTTCCCCATTCCGGGTTTTTCCAGCCGTCCAACGGCGGAAACAGATTGGCGCTGCTGCCGAAATCGTGCCTGTAATTTGCCCATACGCTATCGAGAGAACCGACATTTGACAATACAAATGGGACGACTAAAAACAGCCCGAGCAAAATGATGATCATTTGGAAGACATCTGTGAAAGCGACTGCCCACATGCCTCCGGCCACCGTATAAGAGATGGCGATCATCGCCGAAAGAATAATCGACGTTTGGAAATCGATATTCAGAATCATTCCGAAAGTCGTGCCCAATGCCGTTAAGATCGCGGCGCTCCAAAACAATTCTCCTAACAGCGCCGGTATATATAAAACGCCGGCCATCCGCTTACCGAAGCGCTGTTCGAGAGGATCGATAATGGTCATAAATCGATGACGGCGCATTTTTCTAGCGAAGAAAATACCGCCGATAATCAGGCTCAATGCGTAGCCCCAAGGCGCCTGTGCCCAGATGAGGCCGTCGCTGTAAGCCGATTCAGCCGTTCCGTTAATATATCCGCCGCCGACCCATGTTGCGGCCATCGTCACCATTCCGACGAAAAACGGCATGCTCCTTTTTGCCACGATCATATCAGAAAAAGAATTTGATTTCTTTGCTGCGTAAAATGCGCCTAAATAATAGGTGAAAGCAAAGAATATCATCATCGAGATAAAGCCGCCCCAATGAATGTCTGCATTCGAAATGCCGATATACGCGAGTATGCCTCCCGCAAACAGCATAAAAATACCTAATTTGATCCAGTTTTTTTTCTTCTCAGCATAATTCATGTATGCACATCGCCTCCGGAAATATTTTTTGAATTTTCTTGAAATTAAAATGTGAAAAAAGGTTTTGCGCCACTCTGGGAAGTATGCAAATTGCTGACTTCAGAGCGGATAAAACCTTTTTATTTCTTGTTATCAATCGGTATAAACTCAAAGATCTCTCCGGATTGGACAGATTTCGCGAGTTTCAGCAGCCAGTCATAATACGGTTTTGAATGTTCCAGCTGGTCATAAAGAGTTCTCGCTTCTTCTTTTATACTTTCGTCAAGCCCATCGCTTTCGACGATGTTCTCCAATGCTTTTTGAGCGTCTTGAATGGCCATGAGATTCACTTTGACTTCCCTTTCCCATTTTTGCGGGAAAAAGCTTGTGAAAAATTTGAAGAAATCCTTTTCAGCAACAAAGCTGTGTTTTCTTCTTCCTCTATGGAATGTCTTTTTGACGACGTTTAAGTCTTGGAGCTTTTTCACGCTTGTGCTCATGCTGGGCTTGCTCATTTGCAGTTCTTCCCGCATTTCGTCCAGTGTCATTTCATCCGAAAGGTACATTGTTCCGTACAAAATACCCGCACTCCGGGTAATGCCGTACAGATCCATTGTTTCTGCGATTGAATCAATGACAAGATCCTTTGCCTGTGCGATCGCTTCTTTTGCTGAAAGATCACGGGGATTGTCCATAACTTGCCTCCTTTCACAGGAGCGGAACATCAGCATTGCAGATTCAATGCCCCCCGAAAAATCGGGGATTGATCTGAAATCCGCGTTAAGTTTGTTAAGTTATTTCTGTATGTTCTTTATCTTAACGAAAGAAATTCAAATGTCAAAATCAAAATTTTTTTTCAAACGGCCTCAGCCCATGTGAGCTCTGCATTCACATAAAATTCAAAAAAATAATCAGCCTGATTTTCTTTTGACACAAAAAATGGCGCATGATAAATTCAAAGTGTTCAAAACGTTAAATTTTTATTTAACAAATTTTGCGTAATGAGGAGGCTGCTTTTATGAGTCAAACACTTTTCATTGACGGAAAGTGGGTGGGCGCCAAAAAAGGCGAGACTCGCCAAATTATCAATCCTTACAATCAAGAGCATATTGAAACCGTCAGTGAAGGAGACAGAGAAGACGCTGTTCGGGCGATTGCCGCAGCGCGCCGCGCATTTGACGACGGCGAGTGGGCGAATACGCCGGGCCTTGAACGAGGCAACATTGTATTAAAGATCGCGGAACTGATCAGACGCGACCACGAAGAGCTGGCAGAACTTGAATCGCTTGATACCGGCAAGACGCTTGAAGAAAGCAGAGCCGATATGGATGATATTGCAAACGTATTTCAATATTATGCAGGGCTTGCTGATAAAGATGGCGGAGAAGTCATTTCTTCACCGATTCCCGAATCTAAAAGCGAAATTGTCAGGGAGCCGGTCGGTGTCTGCGGGCAGATCACACCGTGGAACTATCCGCTTCTGCAGGCAAGCTGGAAAATCGCTCCGGCTTTGGCAGCGGGCAACACGATCGTTGTTAAACCAAGTGAAATCACACCGCTGACAACCATTAAGATCTTCAAGCTGATGGAAGAAGCCGGTGTGCCTAAAGGGGTTGCCAACCTTGTTCTCGGCCCCGGAGCCACTGTCGGCGATGAACTCGCCAGAAATACAGACGTCGACTTAATTTCCTTCACCGGCGGAATTGAAACCGGAAAGAAAATCATGCAGGCTGCAAGTACGAATGTGAAAAAAATTGCGCTTGAGCTTGGCGGGAAAAATCCGAATATTGTGTTTAAAGACGCAGATTTTGACGTTGCGGTTGACCAGGCGCTGAATGCGGTATTCTTCCACGCAGGGCAGGTTTGCTCCGCGGGGGCTCGTCTTCTCGTTGAAGAATCCATTCATGACGACTTTGTCGCAGAGCTTGTCAAGCGTGCGAAAAAAATCAAACTTGGCAACGGATTCCACGAGGAGACACAGAGCGGTCCGCTCATTTCAGCTGAACACCGCAGCAAAGTTGAAAAATATGTGGAAATCGGCCTGAAGGAAGGTGCCAAGCTGGAAACAGGCGGAAAACGTCCGGAGGACCCTGAACTTGCAAATGGCTTCTTCTATCTGCCGACAATCTTCTCGGGCTGTACATCAGATATGAGAATCGTTCAGGAAGAAGTATTCGGTCCTGTATTAACAGTTGAAACATTCAAAACAGAAGAAGAAGTTGTCTCACTTGCAAACGATACGATTTACGGCCTTGCCGGCGCCGTTTGGTCAAAAGACATCGAAAAAGCGGAACGCGTCGCTTCTAAACTGCGCATGGGAACCGTCTGGATCAACGACTTCCACCCTTATTTCGCACAAGCGCCTTGGGGAGGTTACAAGCAGTCAGGCATCGGCCGCGAACTTGGCCGCATGGGCCTTGAAGAATACACAGAAGTGAAGCACGTCTACCGCAATGCGAAACCGGCGGCTGTCAATTGGTTTAAAGCATAAGAAGGAGGAAATGATTCATGACTTTAAATATGAAAGTAGAAGCGATGAACAAATTCCACACGTTTGAAATCCCGACCGTCATTAAGCACGGAATCGGAGCTGTTAAACATGTGGGTGAAGAAGTGAAAAAGCTTGGCGTTTCAAAAGCGCTGCTTGTCACAGACCCTGGCATCTACAAAGCCGGTGTAACAAACCCGGTCGTTGAATCCCTTCAGGAAGCAGGCGTTGAAGTTGTCGTCTTTAATAAAGTCGAGCCGAATCCGCCTGTCCGTCTTGTCGCTGAAGGTTCCAAGCTGTATGCTGAAGAAAGTTGCGACGGACTTGTCGCAGTCGGCGGCGGAAGCTCAATGGATACGGCAAAAGCGATCGGAGTCGAAGCCACTCATGAAGGCTCAGTCCTTGACTATGAAGCTGCAGAAGGAAAAAAGCCGCTTGAAAACCGGATTCCTCCGCTTACAACGATCCCGACGACTGCCGGAACCGGCTCAGAAGTTACACAATGGGCGGTTATCACAGATGAAGAGCGCGAATTTAAATTCAATACGGGCGGCCCGCTGATTGCTGCTCACTTAACAGTGATCGATCCTGAATTACATGTATCAATGCCTCCGCACGTCACAGCGATGACCGGCGTTGACGCTTTGGCTCACGCCATCGAGTGCTATACGATGAAATTTGCCCAGCCGATTACTGACGCTGTAGCTCTTCTTGCGATCGAATACGGCGCACATTACATCCGCAGAGCATTTGCCGATGGCGAAGATCTTGAAGCGAGATACGGCATGGCGCAGGCGGCTATGCTTGCAGGCCTTTCCTACGGAAGCGAATCTGCAGGCGCTGCTCACGCGATGAGCCAGACGCTTGGAGGAATCATTCCTGTTGCGCACGGCCAATGTGTGGCAGCAATGATGGGTCCTGTAATGGAATACAACTGGAAAGGCTACCCTGAAAAATTCGCCCGCATTGCAAAAGCGTTCGGAATTGACACAAGCGGCATGTCTACAGTTGAAGCAGCTAAAGCTGCAGTGAACTGGATGTATCAGCTTGTGGAAGACTTGGAGATTCCTAGTCTTGAAGAGCAAGGCGTATCACCTGACATGATCGACCGCCTTTCAAAAGAAGCAATGAAAGATCCGCAAACGGTCGGAAACCCGAGAGACCTGAACGAAAAAGCGTACAATTGGATTTACAAACGCTGCTTTAATTTAACGCCGAAAACTGTATAAAGACATGCGTTAAGCCCGCTGTGTGAGCGCACAGCGGGCTTTCTCAATTTGAGAAAAAAAGGGAAGCGTTGTAAAATAAATCACATCTTGAAAAAAAGGGGATGGGTTGAATGTGGAAGAAGCGCACGGCTGTTGCGGAGAACGTATACATAGCGGACACACCGTCATTTGTGACAGAGAAACAGGCAAAGATCGCGATCGATTACGGGGGCATACCGGGTGACCTGCATTTTGGATTGACGAAAAAAGCCGGGGCAAGGGAGCCGATGTATAAAAGAGGAACGGAGATTTTCAACAGGAGGCAGATTTCGATTGTCTCGGTAGAAGAGTGCCTTGAGATTGCCGGACGGCTGAACATTCCTGCGGTCCTTCCGGAATGGCTCGGGGCCAATATCGCATTAAGCGGACTGCCTGATTTAACCTCATTAAGAGAAGGAAGCAGAATCGTTTTCCCAAGCGGCGCCTCTCTGTTGAGCGAGGGTGAGAATGAGCCGTGCATTCAACCCGGAGAAGTCATTCAGGAGCAGTTTCCCGACAAACCGAAGCTTGCTTCGCGCTTCGTGCGCCATGCGATGGGAAGAAGGGGGATCGTCTGCGTCGTCGAACGCCCGGGCCTGATCCATCAAGGCGACCAGGCAGAAGTGTGGTCGTATTCGCCTGCTGCCATGAAAGACGCCAGATCGTTTGCCTAAGCGGATAAAAAGCCCCGAGCCTCTAAAGCCGGGGCTTTCCGCGTATTACAATAGTTTCTGTTTGATTTCCTTGATCTGTTTAATATGTCTTCTTTCATGATGGCCGATGAAGTCGAGCCACTGCCTGACCGTAAGCTCTTCGAAAATCGGATGCGGCAGCACCCTTTGAAAGTCTTCATCATGAAAGGCAGCGATGACTGAAGTTAATTGTGTTCTGACATTGTCGAGCTCAGCTTTGAGGGTTAAAGCATCAGCCGTTTTTCTTTCAGGCTCTGCATATGGAGGCGCCTTTCGCTTGGAGCTTCTGTCTTCCAACTGATGAACCGGTTTATCTTCGATTGTTTTAACCGGTGCATGCTTGATTTGTTCCTTCAGGATTTGAAGTGCCATCAGGTCGATTTTTTTCAGGTGGTCGATCACTTCTTGAATGCTCCATTCGTCTTCCGCGGGCCTTTTATTCAGCGTTTCGTCTGACAGGCCTTGAATCTCGCTCCAAAGTTCTTTTCTTGCTTCATTAAAAATGCTCATCATATCCCCTCCTGTTTTTACTGTACCATATTACTGGCTGGTAAAATAACCAAAAAACACTCGATTTTCGCATCGCCATCGGATATGCTTAAGAAAAAATGAACAGAAGGAAGGATTCATTTGAGAACAACATTGTATCCGTATATAGCATTAGTGGTCGGGGTGCTGGCTGTGTCTTCCTCCGCCATCTTCGTCAGGCTGTCAACAGCTGATGCTGGAATCATCGCTTTTTATCGTCTCTTTTTTTCCGCTTTGCTGATCTTTCCTTTTTTCTGGGGAAAAAGAAAAGAAGTCTTGAGTTTTTCGAAAAAAGATTGGCTGTTTTCAGCGGCAGCGGGGTTCTTTTTGGCATTTCATTTTATTTTATGGTTTCGCTCGCTTGAATACACGTCTGTGGCAAGCTCGGTTGTTCTTGTTACGTTGCAGCCGATTTTTTCTTTTATCGGTACATACTTTTTATTTAAAGAAAGAGTGTCATTCGCTGGGATCATCAGTGCGCTTCTCGCAATCGGCGGAAGCGTGTACATCAGCTGGGGGGATTTCAAAGTTAGCGGTCAGGCGCTCTACGGCGACATTCTTGCACTCTTGGCATGCGCGCTTGTAACGGCATATCTGCTGTTTGGACAGCATGTCAGAAAACGCCACAGTTTAACTGTTTACACTTTTATTGTGTATGGAATCAGCGCCATCACCTTATGTCTATACTGCCTGTTTTCGGGCGCCGCCTTTTTTTCTTATCCTGCGTCAGATTGGGGGTACTTCTTCCTGCTTGCCGTCATTCCGACTTTGCTCGGCCACTCGCTGTTTAACTGGGTGCTGAAATGGCTGAGCACCAATATGATTTCTGTGGCGATTTTATTTGAACCTGTCGGAGCGGTTGCGCTGGCGTATTGGATTTTAGACGAATCCGTCATGATGACGCAGGTGATCGGCGGAGCGGTCATTTTTTCAGGCATCATCCTGTTCATGGCCTCGCAAAGCAAGCGGAAAAACACGGTCCCGGCTGTGAAAGGGAAAACGCACAAGGCGCTTTAAAGTCCGCGCTTTATCCGGTCAAAATATCTTCGCTTGAATAGCGGATGTTTTCCCGTTCAGGTCTGGCCAGCGAAAACGCCAATGTGAGCGGCCCGAGTTTTCCGAGAAACATAATGAAAATTATCAGCATCTTTCCGGCAGGGGACAGGTCGGCCGTAATCCCCATTGAGAGGCCGACCGTACCGAAGGCTGATACGACTTCAAACAAAATCGCCAAAAACGGTTTAGGTTCTGTCATATTTAAAATAAAGACGGCCGTTAAAATCAACAGCACGCTGATTGTTGAAATAGCGAGCGAACGGATGATCAAATGGTCTTTCAGCGTTTTTTTTGCTATTGAAATATGTTTTTTGCCCTTTAAAAAAGTGATCACCGACAGGAGAATAACAAGAAACGTCGTCAGCTTGATCCCCCCGCCGGTCGATGCGCTCCCCGCCCCAACAAACATAAGAAGGAGCAAAAGCGTGGTCGTGCTTTCGCGGAGGCTTCCGATGTCTGTCGTGTTAAATCCGGCTGTTCGCGGGGTTACGGCCTGAAAATAAGCGCCCCAAAGTTTTTCAGTTAGCGGAAGCATTCCCAGCGTTTTTTGATTTTGATACTCAAGCAGAAAGATGAAGATCATGGCTGCCAAATTGATGATAAACGTACCGTATATCATCAATTTCGAATGAAGGCTCAACTTTTTAAAGCTCCACTTATGCCATAAATCGGACAATACGGTAAACCCGATCCCGCCGATGATGAACAAAAAACTAATCACCAGGTTGACGAGCGGATCACCTTCATACCGCATTAAACTGTCCGACCATATGGAAAATCCCGCATTGTTAAAGGCGGAAACCGCATGGAACAGGCTGTAGTAGAAGCCGCGTGCGAAACCGTATTCAGGAACCCATTTGACAGCCAGTATCAGCATCGCCAGCATTTCAATCGCAAAGGAGTAGATAAACAAACTCTTGATAAGTTTAATGATCCCGCCTAAAGAAGTTTGGTTGAGTGACTGCTGAATCAACAGCCGTTCTTTCAGGCCAATTTTTTTCCCGAGCATGATAAAAATAAGCACCGCAAATGACATGATGCCGAGTCCCCCGAGCTGAATGAGAACGAGGATCATGAGCTGACCGAACATCGTGTAATCCGTGCCTGTATCAACGACGGCTAAACCGGTAACAGTCATCGCCGAGGTCGATGTAAAAAGCGTATCAATCCAGCCTATGGGTTTGGGCGTTGCTGCTGGCATCTTCAATAAAAGGGTTCCTAATATGATAAAAAATAAAAACACGAGCACGAGCAGTTGGGACGGGCTTAATTGAATCTGTTTAAACTTCACGGTTAATCGCCCTTTTTTTCAAAGGTCTCAATATCTTTGTTTTGCCCGATCACAATCAAAATATCGTTTTCATATATCATGTCATCAGCACTCGGTGCGATGATGAAATGCCCGTCCCTTTTTATGCCGACGATGTTGCAGCCGAAGTTGGCGCGGACATCGATTTCCCCCAGGCTTCTTTTGTCCAGCTTTTTAGTTGCCACAATTTCGACGATGCTGTAGTTTGGCGACAGCTCAACAAAATCGATCATCTTTTCCGACGTGATATGGCTGGCTATCCGCTTGGCCATATCTTTTTCAGGATGAATAATACGATGGACGCCGATTTTATGCAGAACCTTTTGATGATAGTCATTTTGTGCTTTCGTCCATACTTTGGGGACGCCCATTTCAATCAGCAAAAGCGAGGTTAGAATGCTTGCTTCAATGTCATCGCCGAATGATACAAATGCGTGGTCGATGTTGCGTATTCCGATTTGTTTCAATGTATTTTCATCAACGGCATTGGCGCAAATGGTGTAGGTTGCATAAGCAGAATATTCGTTTACTTTTTCTTCTGATTTGTCGATGCCTAAAACTTCCGCCCCTTTTGCGTGAAAGGCTTTCACAAGGCTGCCGCCGAACTGGCCGAGCCCGAAAACGGCATAGGATTTCTGCATCCGTGTTCACCCTTTTACCTGTTTTTCTTATAGTGTTTACTTTTTTCAAGAAAAACACACAAAGATGTACAAGAATCCGAGTGAAAGCGGCCAAGGGATCAAGCGGCTTTTTACGAAGCCGGAGAGCCGCCTTGAGGCGGCTTCGGTGTCAGCTGAGCGAGCCTCCGGTTTCGCGAATGTCTTTTTCGTGAAGGGCGGAAGTGACCGCAGCTATCCTCAGTCCTTCGACGATCGTTTCAAGGCTGAGGCTCGGCTCATGTTTATCGACTGTTTGTTCGGGGAGAAAGGGAATGTGGATGAACCCTCCGCGGATGTTCGCCGAGGTGCGGTCTATACGGTGCATTAACTGGTAAAAGAGATGGTTGCATACAAAAGTTCCCGCTGAATTGGAGACAGAGGCCGGGATTCCGTTTTTTCTCAACTCTTTCACAATGAGCTTGATCGGAAGCGCGGACCAGTAAGCTGCAGGCCCGTGTGCCGCGATGGGTTCATCGATCGGTTCCCGGTCTTCATTATCCGGAATGAGGGCGTCATCAATATTGATTGCGATGCGTTCCGGTGTAATATGAGCTCTGCCGCCTGCTTGTCCTACACAAATGACGACATCGGGGTCATGCTTTTCGATCGCTTGTTCCAAAACAGCCGCTGAATGATGAAAAACGGTCGGAATTTGCTCCGCTGCGATAGAAACGTCTTCGACTACCTCTCCGTTCAGCCGTTTTACAGCTTCCCAGGACGGATTGACCGTATCTCCCCCGAAGGGGTCAAAACCTGTCAGCAGTACTTTCTTTCCCATATCGATCACTCCTGAATATGAATGTAAAGTGCAAAATACCCATTCAGCAGTTGTCTGAATGGGTATTTTTTGAATTGTTTTATGCCCCTGATCCCCGGGATGCCAGAAGTACCTGATCTCCTTGAGAAGCCGCTTCCGGTGCATGGTTTACGAATGAAAAGCTGAAAACTGCACCTAATACAACTGCTGTTAATAATACTTTTTTCATTTTATTCTCCTCCTCTTCCGGCGAGCTTGCTCGCCTTGTCTGTTTTAATGTAAAAATATATGGCTTCTTCATATAACTTTTCTCGCCTGTAGTAATTCGCTACATCCATCAATAATTCCTCCAAATCTACCCAGGCTTTTTCATTTTCTAACTGGTGAACATAGTCCTTGATTATTTCCAGTTTATTCTGTGTATCAGAATATAATGTATATAAAATTTTGAATTTCAATTCGAAAATTTCGCTGTTCATTTCCTTGGATTTTTTTAAGCCTACCTCGATCCATTTAAATGCTTGTTTGTGTGAGTTGGTTTTGAAAAGAGACCTTGTGTTTTCATAAACGCAAAGAAGGTAAGCATATTTGGCTTTCGATTCAAAATCTTTGATTGCAAAAGCTTTATTATAATACTTTAGCGCTTCCTCCTGCTTGTCTTCCTTACTCTTCAAAAAGCCCATATTATAGTAGGTACACGGTAAAAGATATTGGTCGCCGATTTTTTCGGTTTTTTCAATTGCTTCCTTTAATAATACTTCACTTTCGGCAAACTTAAATTGGTCAATATAATTGAGTCCGATCAGCATTTTGCAGTTGATGACCCGCTTGGCATACCCGTCATACCCTTGGAAGATGCCGGAGGCAATGTTGATGTGGTGAATCGACAGCCATGTCGCTTTTAAGTTGTAATACAAAACACCGATTTTATAATGAAATTCGGCTTTTTCAATTTCATTTTGAATGACGTTCAGCCTTTTTTCCGCTATTCTGAAAAAATTAAGCGCTTCTGTATGGTTTTGCTTGTAGTCTTCATAAATCCCTTTGAACAGGTAAAAATAATAATTCAGCTTGTCGTCCGTACTTTTTGGATCTTTGTCTTGAAAACTGATGGCTTCCAATTTTTCGGTGGAAGATTGGGAGATATCTTCAAGAAGGAGCCTTAAGCGAAAATCCAGCATTTGATAATAGAGAAGAACGTCATGATCATCTTCCATCTTTTCAATTGCTTTATCTATGTCATCTTTCATTTCGATTGAACCTGAAATGTCTCGTTTTTTCATCAGTATGTACCAGTCGTTCAGCATATTGGCGACTTCTTGAGAAGCCACGGCTTTGGCCATTCTCTTCCCTCCAATCTTTGTGAATTTTTTGTAAATTGAAGTTCTATTAATCATAGCATAAACTGCCGCTGTCTGTGAATAACACCGAAATACAAGTTTGTTGGTGAAAAATCATTTCTGAAATTAAATCGTCATTTTCCAAAAAAAATGCGCGAAAAAAGCGAAAACCGCGCCAAGCGGAATACAGGAGATCATTGCGGTTCCGTTGACCAGCCCGTCAGCTCCGCTTATTTTCAGGGCTTCCCGGTAGCCTATTAAAAAGTGGATGATCGATAGGACGTAACATAAGAGCATCATATAGTAAGGATTCATTTGTATACCTCCTCT
The DNA here is from genome assembly GCF_014042035.1 of Bacillus haynesii. NCBI lineage: Bacteria > Bacillati > Bacillota > Bacilli > Caryophanales > Bacillaceae > Bacillus > Bacillus haynesii. The sequence goes on from NZ_CP059494.1 coordinate 4,073,064, forward strand.
ATTCGCTTTACTATATTACATTCAATAGAGGGAAAGATTATGCCTGTTTAAACAGGAAAAAGAACAAAATATTATAGACGAAAAGATTTTTAATTACAATACATGTTTTTTAAAATATTTCCACTATAATCAAAATGAAAGATAAATTTAGGGGGTCATACGAAATGAAAAAAAGGCTGATGCCATTATTGGTCTGCATCTTGGTTTTAGTGCCGGCAGCAGGGGCTTTTGCCGCGCCGAAACAGGCCGAGCTTAAAGAGTACCTTGAAGAAATAGGAATGACAGAAAAGGAATTGGAAACCTATTTGCAGGATACATATGATGAGAGTTTAAAAGATTTTGAGTCAGTCGAAGAGTTGAAAGACTTTTTAGGGCAAAAGTTGACTAAAAAGCTTTTGGCATCTTATTTAAAAGAATACGGATTGAGCGAAAAAGAAGCGGCTGACCTTTTTGTTGAAAATGGCTATATGGAAAGCGGCCAAAACATTCTCGACGTGTTTATGTTTGAATACGAATTGGACGATGCGCTTTTCACCGTGACATATGAAGAAGACGATTTTCAGATCGGGAACATGTTTCAAGAATTAGGTGTGGATGATCAGGAGTGGGAAAGACTCGTGAATCATCTCCGAAAAGTGCGCGATAACAATCCGAACCTTGAAAATGACTTGATGGCTCTTGGAGAACGTCTTGAAGCGGTAGCCGATTTCGAGTCTGTATCAGAGCTGTCAGCTCAAGATATCGCTGAAATGCTGTCCATTTTAAACGATCTTCAGAAGACGCTTGAAGTGAAAACGAAATATTATCTTGTAAAAGACGGAAAGAAAAAAGAAGTGTCTTTGACAACGCTTGTCAGTGCGGAAGATCTGAAGGGAGCAAGCCTTCTGGTGGAAGTGTACGATCTGCAGGGCAATTTCATTTTGGATGTATTGCTGACGCCTGAAATGATCGGATCTGATTTAATTCATGACACAGGGTCAAAAGTGAAGCAAACCAAAACGGCTGTCAAACATGATACACAGAAATCTCATGTGAAAAAGACGGTTAAAGGTGCAAAGCTTCCAAAAACGGCCGGGCATTACGCGGAATGGTCGATCTTTGGCGCCGTTCTGATGGTTGGCGGATTCTTCATGGTCAGAAGGCTTCGCAAAGCGGCTTAACATTTCACTTCCCATTCTAAGTATGTTTAGAATGGGAAGTTTTTATAAGGAGTGAAAGGAAATTAAGGCACATCGAAAAAAGATCATCTGGCTCATAGCCATTGCGATGGTTGCATGCGGCGCTTATTTTACAACAACGAATGTGTTCAAGCTGATGCACGGCTATGCTCTTTTTTCATTTCAGCAGATGAAAGAAGAGGAAAAGCCTGAAAAACCTCCGATTCAGACGACGAAAAAAGAAAAGACGGTCATTGATCAAACTTTTGAAACCGGGGAGAAAATCGGTGATCTTGTTATTCCGAAAATCAATGCAAGGCTTCCGATATATCATGGGACAGATGAAGACGAGCTGCAAAAAGGTGTAGGCCATTACGCAGGATCCGTTCTGCCTGGAGAAGATGACAACTCGGTTTTATCAGGCCATCGGGATACGGTTTTCAGAAAACTCGGCCGAGTGGGGAAAGGCGATCAGTTAATCGTTGAAGCTTCCTATGGAACTTTTACATACAAAGTGAAAAAGGTCCGAATCGTGGATGCGGATGACCGGACGGTGATTGTACCGAAGCCGAGAGCGACATTGACGGTTTCCACCTGCTATCCTTTTGACTTTATCGGTTCAGCGCCGGAGCGGTATATATTGGTCGCAGATTTGATGAAAACATAAAAAAACAGCGGAGTCTCAGGCGAGTCCGCTGTTTTTTTATGTTATCTCATGTTTGATCTGTTTTCCAAGAGTCTTGGCGCGGTTAGCAGCAGTAAGCAAAGGACGATTGTGCAGACAATGAAAGACGGAAGCATATATGTTCCATTATATACTAATGAATAAATCCATACCGGAGTGCCTTCAGGCGCATAGTTTCCAAAAAAGACAGCGCCGCTGATGACATGTGCGAGAAATTTCAGTCCGCTTCCAAGAAAGACGGCCAGCGTAACATAGGAAATGATCTTTCCTTTTTGTTTCTCGATTGAAGCATTTCTGATCGATCCGGCAAAAAAGCCGCCGATTCCCGCCGCCGTAGGCGCGATAAAGTAATCAAGAAGAAGCTGCAGAGGATGATAAACGTAATATCCTCCAGTGACAAACTGAAGCAATCCGGCTAAAAACCCGGTTGCCAGCCCTGCCTTCAGCCCCCATCTAAAGGAGATCAGGAAGATCGGAATCATCATGATGGCGATTGAACCGCCTTGAGGCATTTTTAAAAACATTCCGGACACCATATCAAGTATAAGTGCTATTGCTGTCATAATCGCAATTTCAATCAGCTGTACAAGTTGTTTAGATTGATTCATCATAACCCTCACTTTTTGATGAACAAAGGGATACCGGACTTCTTTCCCAATAAAAAAAGCAATGCGGGGAAGGAGTAGGAAAGTTTTCCACGCACTGCTTTGGATGCAATTAGAAATGACTTTGCCACATCCCTACGCCAGCGTTAACTAACAGGTTCAAAGGGTCAGAACGGTCGTTCACTCTCAGCCTGGAGGCTCCCCTTGTGGTCATCAAGTTATTTAGTTATATTCTACTATACTAAAAAAAGAAACGGACGACAAGCTAATTGTTCGAAAATTTTTGCTAAAACCCTCCAATATGTAGCAATGCAAACATCTTTTCCTTTATAATAGAACTTATTCATACGTACAAGATGCAGTAAAGGGTTGATCTGATGAGTGAACTCCCGAAATACAGCATGGTGAAAAATAAAATTAAATCGTGGATATATGAAGGCAAAGTGAAGCCGGGCGAAAAAATCCATTCGGAAAACGAATTGATGAAAATATTTAATGTGAGCAGGCATACGATCCGGCAAGCGATCGGCGACCTTGTTCATGAAGGGCTTTTATACAGAGAGCAGGGCTCAGGGACGTATTGCTCTCACCGCCTTCAACTTTCTGAAAAAGGAAGGGAAAGAAATAAGATGATCGGGGTCATCGCGACTTACCTTTCGGATTACATTTTTCCTTCTATTATAAGAGGAATCGAATCTTCGCTGTCGAGTGCAGGATATACATTGGTCGTCGCGAGCACCAATAATGACATTGAAAAAGAAAAACAGTGCCTTGTGAATATGCTTGACAAAAAAATTGATGGGTTGATTGTGGAGCCGACGAAAACCGGAAGCTTTAATCCGAATTTAAATTACTATCTGACGCTTGAACAGCACCATATACCGTATTTGATGATCAACCAATTTTATCAGGAGTTAAATCCGCCCCATTTCATTTTGGATGATGAACACGGCGGTTTTATCGCCACAGAGCATTTGATTAAGCTCGGCCATGAAAAATTGTTCGGTTTTTTTAAACAGGACGATATGCAGGGCGTCAACAGGATGAAAGGATTTATCAGGGCTTTCAGAGAAAACGGCTTGTCGTTTTATCCGGAAATGGTCGTGACTTACACGACAGAGAATAAAAAAGAAAAAACGATAGCTGAAGCAAGGAAGCGGCTTTCTTCGACAGACCGCCCAACTGCCATATTCTGCTATAATGACGAGATAGCGCTTATGGTGTTGGATGTCGTGAGGGAATTCGGTTTAAAAGTACCGGAAGATATATCGATTGTCGGATATGACGACTCACACTTGAGCGAGGCATCTGAAGTAAAGCTGACATCAGTCACCCATCCGAAAATGAAGATGGGGATTGAGGCGGCAAAATGGATGATTGCCAAAGTTGAGGGACGCAACACGGACCAGCTTGAGCATTCTACCGTCTACAAACCTGAACTGGTTGTCAGACATTCGACCGCTAAGCTGAAAAGGTAGGCTGAACAGCTTTTTCCACACAAGTGATTCAAGTGAAGGCTGATAGCGGAGAGTTTAATGTCATCTTCGCAGCTTCGGATCATGTTCAGCTGTTAAAGACCGCTGTATATCTTTTATATAGAAGAAAACAGTAAGAAGGAATAAATTGCGTAAATTGCCGGCTGCTCCAGCTGCTCATGAATCACCTGAGTCCAATTCATTTTGATTATTATTTTTTTAAAAAAGCTATTGTGCAAAACGAAAATAGATGTTATATTAGTATCCGCCCCTAAAAAGAGGGCTTTATAAAAACAACTTCAAAAAAATCTTGAAAAAGTTGTTGACATTCACATTGATAGAATGTTATATTAGTAAAGTCGCTTCTTTGAGAGGCGAAAATGATCTTTGAAAACTAAACAAGACAAAACGTACCTGTTAATTCATTAAATAAATCGCACATGCGAATGTGCGTAGTCATTATCAAACGGGCCTGCACGATGCAGGTCATGCAGATGTTAATCTGCATTCCATTTCATGGAGAGTTTGATCCTGGCTCAGGACGAACGCTGGCGGCGTGCCTAATACATGCAAGTCGAGCGGACCGACGGGAGCTTGCTCCCTTAGGTCAGCGGCGGACGGGTGAGTAACACGTGGGTAACCTGCCTGTAAGACTGGGATAACTCCGGGAAACCGGGGCTAATACCGGATGCTTGATTGAACCGCATGGTTCAATTATAAAAGGTGGCTTTTAGCTACCACTTACAGATGGACCCGCGGCGCATTAGCTAGTTGGTGAGGTAACGGCTCACCAAGGCAACGATGCGTAGCCGACCTGAGAGGGTGATCGGCCACACTGGGACTGAGACACGGCCCAGACTCCTACGGGAGGCAGCAGTAGGGAATCTTCCGCAATGGACGAAAGTCTGACGGAGCAACGCCGCGTGAGTGATGAAGGTTTTCGGATCGTAAAACTCTGTTGTTAGGGAAGAACAAGTACCGTTCGAATAGGGCGGTACCTTGACGGTACCTAACCAGAAAGCCACGGCTAACTACGTGCCAGCAGCCGCGGTAATACGTAGGTGGCAAGCGTTGTCCGGAATTATTGGGCGTAAAGCGCGCGCAGGCGGTTTCTTAAGTCTGATGTGAAAGCCCCGGCTCAACCGGGAGGGTCATTGGAAACTGGGGAACTTGAGTGCAGAAGAGGAGAGTGGAATTCCACGTGTAGCGGTGAAATGCGTAGAGATGTGGAGGAACACCAGTGGCGAAGGCGACTCTCTGGTCTGTAACTGACGCTGAGGCGCGAAAGCGTGGGGAGCGAACAGGATTAGATACCCTGGTAGTCCACGCCGTAAACGATGAGTGCTAAGTGTTAGAGGGTTTCCGCCCTTTAGTGCTGCAGCAAACGCATTAAGCACTCCGCCTGGGGAGTACGGTCGCAAGACTGAAACTCAAAGGAATTGACGGGGGCCCGCACAAGCGGTGGAGCATGTGGTTTAATTCGAAGCAACGCGAAGAACCTTACCAGGTCTTGACATCCTCTGACAACCCTAGAGATAGGGCTTCCCCTTCGGGGGCAGAGTGACAGGTGGTGCATGGTTGTCGTCAGCTCGTGTCGTGAGATGTTGGGTTAAGTCCCGCAACGAGCGCAACCCTTGATCTTAGTTGCCAGCATTCAGTTGGGCACTCTAAGGTGACTGCCGGTGACAAACCGGAGGAAGGTGGGGATGACGTCAAATCATCATGCCCCTTATGACCTGGGCTACACACGTGCTACAATGGACAGAACAAAGGGCAGCGAAGCCGCGAGGCTAAGCCAATCCCACAAATCTGTTCTCAGTTCGGATCGCAGTCTGCAACTCGACTGCGTGAAGCTGGAATCGCTAGTAATCGCGGATCAGCATGCCGCGGTGAATACGTTCCCGGGCCTTGTACACACCGCCCGTCACACCACGAGAGTTTGTAACACCCGAAGTCGGTGAGGTAACCTTTTGGAGCCAGCCGCCGAAGGTGGGACAGATGATTGGGGTGAAGTCGTAACAAGGTAGCCGTATCGGAAGGTGCGGCTGGATCACCTCCTTTCTAAGGATATTATACGGAATATAAGACCTTGCGGTCTTATAGACAGGTGCGTTTAGATCTTGTTTAGTTTTGAAGGATCATTCCTTCAGACATAGGAGCACCTGCTAAATGCGCCACATCCTGTGGCAACGCATGTGTTAGCATGTCCTATGCGTTGTTCTTTGAAAACTAGATAACGAAAGTAGACATTCACATTCAATTGTAATGCAAGATATCACGTAGTGATTCTTTTAACGGTTAAGTTAGAAAGGGCGCACGGTGGATGCCTTGGCACTAGGAGCCGATGAAGGACGGGACGAACACCGATATGCTTCGGGGAGCTGTAAGCAAGCTTTGATCCGGAGATTTCCGAATGGGGAAACCCACTGCTCGTAATGGAGCAGTATCCATATCTGAATTCATAGGATATGAGAAGGCAGACCCGGGAACTGAAACATCTAAGTACCCGGAGGAAGAGAAAGCAAATGCGATTCCCTGAGTAGCGGCGAGCGAAACGGATTAGCCCAAACCAAGAGGCTTGCCTCTTGGGGTTGTAGGACACTCTGTACGGAGTTACAAAAGAACGAGGTAGATGAAGAGGTCTGGAAAGGCCCGCCATAGGAGGTAACAGCCCTGTAGTCAAAACTTCGTTCTCTCCTGAGTGGATCCTGAGTACGGCGGAACACGTGAAATTCCGTCGGAATCCGGGAGGACCATCTCCCAAGGCTAAATACTCCCTAGTGACCGATAGTGAACCAGTACCGTGAGGGAAAGGTGAAAAGCACCCCGGAAGGGGAGTGAAAGAGATCCTGAAACCGTGTGCCTACAAGTAGTCAGAGCCCGTTAACGGGTGATGGCGTGCCTTTTGTAGAATGAACCGGCGAGTTACGATCCCGTGCAAGGTTAAGTTTGAAAAGACGGAGCCGCAGCGAAAGCGAGTCTGAATAGGGCGCATGAGTACGTGGTCGTAGACCCGAAACCAGGTGATCTACCCATGTCCAGGGTGAAGTTCAGGTAACACTGAATGGAGGCCCGAACCCACGCACGTTGAAAAGTGCGGGGATGAGGTGTGGGTAGGGGTGAAATGCCAATCGAACCTGGAGATAGCTGGTTCTCTCCGAAATAGCTTTAGGGCTAGCCTCAAGGTAAGAGTCTTGGAGGTAGAGCACTGATTGGACTAGGGGCCCCTACCGGGTTACCGAATTCAGTCAAACTCCGAATGCCAAAGACTTATTCTTGGGAGTCAGACTGCGAGTGATAAGATCCGTAGTCGAAAGGGAAACAGCCCAGACCGCCAGCTAAGGTCCCAAAGTATACGTTAAGTGGAAAAGGATGTGGAGTTGCTTAGACAACCAGGATGTTGGCTTAGAAGCAGCCACCATTTAAAGAGTGCGTAATAGCTCACTGGTCGAGTGACTCTGCGCCGAAAATGTACCGGGGCTAAACGTATCACCGAAGCTGCGGACTGTTCTTACGAACAGTGGTAGGAGAGCGTTCTAAGGGCTGTGAAGCGAGACCGGAAGGACTCGTGGAGCGCTTAGAAGTGAGAATGCCGGTATGAGTAGCGAAAGAGGGGTGAGAATCCCCTCCACCGAATGCCTAAGGTTTCCTGAGGAAGGCTCGTCCGCTCAGGGTTAGTCGGGACCTAAGCCGAGGCCGAAAGGCGTAGGCGATGGATAACAGGTTGATATTCCTGTACCACCTCCTCACCATTTGAGCAATGGGGGGACGCAGGAGGATAGGGTAAGCGCGGTATTGGATATCCGCGTCCAAGCAGTTAGGCTGGGAAATAGGCAAATCCGTTTCCCGTAAGGCTGAGCTGTGATGGCGAGCGAAATATAGTAGCGAAGTTCCTGATTCCACACTGCCAAGAAAAGCCTCTAGCGAGGTGAGAGGTGCCCGTACCGCAAACCGACACAGGTAGGCGAGGAGAGAATCCTAAGGTGATCGAGAGAACTCTCGTTAAGGAACTCGGCAAAATGACCCCGTAACTTCGGGAGAAGGGGTGCTCTGTTAGGGTGCAAGCCCGAGAGAGCCGCAGTGAATAGGCCCAGGCGACTGTTTAGCAAAACACAGGTCTCTGCGAAGCCGTAAGGCGAAGTATAGGGGCTGACGCCTGCCCGGTGCTGGAAGGTTAAGAGGAGCGCTTAGCGTATGCGAAGGTGCGAATTGAAGCCCCAGTAAACGGCGGCCGTAACTATAACGGTCCTAAGGTAGCGAAATTCCTTGTCGGGTAAGTTCCGACCCGCACGAAAGGCGCAACGATCTGGGCACTGTCTCAACGAGAGACTCGGTGAAATTATAGTACCTGTGAAGATGCAGGTTACCCGCGACAGGACGGAAAGACCCCGTGGAGCTTTACTGCAGCCTGATATTGAATGTTGGTACAGCTTGTACAGGATAGGTAGGAGCCTTGGAAACCGGAGCGCCAGCTTCGGTGGAGGCATCGGTGGGATACTACCCTGGCTGTATTGACCTTCTAACCCGCTGCCCTTATCGGGCAGGGAGACAGTGTCAGGTGGGCAGTTTGACTGGGGCGGTCGCCTCCTAAAAGGTAACGGAGGCGCCCAAAGGTTCCCTCAGAATGGTTGGAAATCATTCGCAGAGTGTAAAGGCACAAGGGAGCTTGACTGCGAGACCTACAAGTCGAGCAGGGACGAAAGTCGGGCTTAGTGATCCGGTGGTTCCGCATGGAAGGGCCATCGCTCAACGGATAAAAGCTACCCCGGGATAACAGGCTTATCTCCCCCAAGAGTCCACATCGACGGGGAGGTTTGGCACCTCGATGTCGGCTCATCGCATCCTGGGGCTGTAGTCGGTCCCAAGGGTTGGGCTGTTCGCCCATTAAAGCGGTACGCGAGCTGGGTTCAGAACGTCGTGAGACAGTTCGGTCCCTATCCGTCGCGGGCGCAGGAAATTTGAGAGGAGCTGTCCTTAGTACGAGAGGACCGGGATGGACGCACCGCTGGTGTACCAGTTGTTCTGCCAAGGGCATCGCTGGGTAGCTATGTGCGGACGGGATAAGTGCTGAAAGCATCTAAGCATGAAGCCCCCCTCAAGATGAGATTTCCCATTCCGCAAGGAAGTAAGATCCCTGAAAGATGATCAGGTTGATAGGTCTGAGGTGGAAGTGTGGCGACACATGGAGCTGACAGATACTAATCGATCGAGGACTTAACCTAATAAAATAAGTGAACGCTGGCTAAATACGCCACATCGTGTGGCAACGCCTGCATGACCCACATCCTGTGGGCCCTTGTCTACCCGTTATCTAGTTTTGAGAGAACACCTCTCAGAAAGCCAAAGGAAAGGAAACTCGGCTAAAGGCCCTCACATCCTGTGAGGAACGCCCAGTACCTTCGTCCTGAAGGCACATAGTTTGGTGGCGATAGCGAAGAGGTCACACCCGTTCCCATGCCGAACACGGAAGTTAAGCTCTTCAGCGCCGATGGTAGTTGGGGGCTTCCCCCTGTGAGAGTAGGACGCCGCCAAGCGCTTAGAAAGACCAGCTTATATAAGCTGGTCTTTTTTGTTGCTGTTCAATTGTTTATAACGGAAGGGCAGTGTATAGACGATTTCAACTCTTCTGGCCCCGCAAAACGGTAATACGAATAGGCAAGCGTCAGGCTTCGATCTGGTGGTTCAGGTGCGAATTCTAAAGGGAAATATGGAGCCAATAAGCTGTAAAATCAGTGAGGTTAGGGAGTAAACTAATGCAAATAGAGGAGCGAATTATGGATGTTCCGGCAAATGGAATTCAAGGGATTGAGGCAGTTGGAGGCAGACAAATAAATGCACATATTTTGATCTGCACAACGTTATTTTCACAACATGCCGCTTAATATTAAGGGGCGGGATAGAGAGCCGAGAAGCGAAATATATTGCTTATCGTTCGAAACGGACTTAAAAATGTTTTGAAAAATCAATTCGAATACAAATTTGCCACGGGGAAAAGACAGGAATTCAAGGAGCGTCTGGAGAACCTATTATAAGTTGTAAATAGGGATAAATGTTGCACTGAAGCTTTTGATGCCATCATGCGGATTGAGCGGAACGATGTGTGCACATTCATCTGTTATAAGAGAATAAACTGAAAATAAAATTTTTTTAATATAGCCTTTACAAATGGGCGTATTCCCGTATATAATAGTCCTTGTCAGATCGAGAGTTACTCCAACAACTGACGAGGAGGATTAGCTCAGCTGGGAGAGCATCTGCCTTACAAGCAGAGGGTCGGCGGTTCGATCCCGTCATCCTCCACCATTCATATTGGAATGGGCCGGTGTAGCTCAATTGGTAGAGCAACTGAATCGTAATCAGTAGGTTGGGGGTTCAAGTCCTCTTGCCGGCACCATGATTTTATGATATAATATAAAAGTTGCTGAAAAAAGACAGATAGCTTTCGAAAAGTCTTCAGATTTCATTACAGTATTGGAGCCATTAGCTCAGTTGGTAGAGCATCTGACTTTTAATCAGAGGGTCGAAGGTTCGAGTCCTTCATGGCTCACCATTTCATGCGGATGTGGCGGAATTGGCAGACGCGCTAGAATCAGGCTCTAGTGTCTTTTAAGACGTGGGGGTTCAAGTCCCTTCATCCGCATTGCCAATCTATTTTGCGGAAGTAGTTCAGTGGTAGAACACCACCTTGCCAAGGTGGGGGTCGCGGGTTCGAATCCCGTCTTCCGCTTAATCATCTAAGCGCCCGTAGCTCAATTGGATAGAGCGTTTGACTACGGATCAAAAGGTTAGGGGTTCGACTCCTCTCGGGCGCGCCATTATATAACGGGAAGTAGCTCAGCTTGGTAGAGCACATGGTTTGGGACCATGGGGTCGCAGGTTCGAATCCTGTCTTCCCGACCATTATTCGGGGCCTTAGCTCAGCTGGGAGAGCGCCTGCTTTGCACGCAGGAGGTCAGCGGTTCGATCCCGCTAGGCTCCACTTTGTTATCTTTAATATTCACCATGGCGGTGTAGCTCAGCTGGCTAGAGCGTACGGTTCATACCCGTGAGGTCGGGGGTTCGATTCCCTCCGCCGCTATTAATGGACCTTTAGCTCAGTTGGTTAGAGCAGACGGCTCATAACCGTCCGGTCGTAGGTTCGAGTCCTACAAGGTCCACCATTGTTACGGAGGAATACCCAAGTCTGGCTGAAGGGATCGGTCTTGAAAACCGACAGGGGTGTCAAAGCCCGCGGGGGTTCGAATCCCTCTTCCTCCGCCATATATCTTTTATTATTTTGATCATCGCGGGGTGGAGCAGTTCGGTAGCTCGTCGGGCTCATAACCCGAAGGTCGCAGGTTCAAATCCTGCCCCCGCAACCAATTTACTTATTAAATGAGGAGTGCCCGAAGGGGGCAGCCATAATGGTCCGGTAGTTCAGTTGGTTAGAATGCCTGCCTGTCACGCAGGAGGTCGCGGGTTCGAGTCCCGTCCGGACCGCCATTTAAATAAAGGCTCGGTAGCTCAGTTGGTAGAGCAACGGACTGAAAATCCGTGTGTCGGCGGTTCGATTCCGTCCCGAGCCACCATTTTACAATTCTATATATTGCGGCGGTTGTGGCGAAGTGGTTAACGCACCAGATTGTGGCTCTGGCATTCGTGGGTTCGATTCCCATCAACCGCCCCATGCGAAATGCGGGTGTAGTTTAGTGGTAAAACCTCAGCCTTCCAAGCTGATGTCGTGGGTTCGATTCCCATCACCCGCTCCATTTGCATATCATGGGCCTGTAGCTCAGCTGGTTAGAGCGCACGCCTGATAAGCGTGAGGTCGATGGTTCGAGTCCATTCAGGCCCACCATGATATTCCGCAGTAGCTCAGTGGTAGAGCTATCGGCTGTTAACCGATCGGTCGCAGGTTCGAATCCTGCCTGCGGAGCCATGGAGAAGTACTCAAGTGGCTGAAGAGGCGCCCCTGCTAAGGGTGTAGGTCGCGTAAGCGGCGCGAGGGTTCAAATCCCTCCTTCTCCGCCATTTTTTCAATAAGGCCCGTTGGTCAAGTGGTTAAGACACCGCCCTTTCACGGCGGTAACACGGGTTCGAATCCCGTACGGGTCATCATGTTAAACTCTGCATCATTACGATGCAGAGTTTTTTTGCATGCCATTTATGACTTCAGTCAATGTTCGAAAGGAAATTGTTGAACTTTGTCAATAAATAGAAGCGCTTTCATTAAAGGGATCAAGCCATATTATGCGAATAAAAGAGTAATCTTTAAATATAGTGGCAGAAAGGATGAAATCAATGGCTGGTGTGAGTGCCTCGGATATTAAAGCGCATCTCTTTCATGAAGGTCGGCTTTATGAAAGCTACAGATTTTTCGGCGCTCATCAGACGGAACAGGACGGCCGCCAAGGTTTCCGGTTCTGTGTTTGGGCCCCGCATGCGAAGGAAGTTCGAATCGCCGGAACGTTTAACGGCTGGTCCGGTGTCCTGCATCAAATGGAAAAGCGTCATCAGGAAGGCATATGGGAACTGTTTATCCCCGGTATCGGAGAAGGGGAGCTGTATAAATATGAGATTATTACAGCCGCAAATGAAACCAAATTGAAGGCCGATCCTTATGCTTTTTTTTCTGAAGTCAGGCCGAAAACCGCATCGATCACATATCAATTGGCCGGATACCCATGGGGCGACCGGAAGTGGCAAAAGAAAAAGAAACAAAAAGCCGTGTATGAAAAACCGATTTCCATCTACGAGCTTCATGTCGGATCGTGGAAAAAGAAAGCGGATGGGCGTTTCTTCACATACCGGGAACTGAGCGAAACGATCATTCCTTACGTCAAAGAACACGGATTCACACATATCGAGCTGATGCCGTTGACAGAGCACCCGTTTGACCGTTCATGGGGCTATCAGACAACGGGGTACTACAGTCCGACGAGCAGATATGGCGAACCGCATGACTTGATGTATTTCATTGACCAGTGCCATCAGCATGAGATCGGCGTCATCATGGATTGGGTTCCCGGCCATTTCTGCAAAGATGACCACGGGCTGTATTTGTTTGACGGTATGCCTCTGTATGAATATACGTACGAGCATGACAGGGAAAATTGGGAATGGGGGACCGCCAATTTTGACCTCGGAAAACGAGAAGTTCACAGTTTTTTAATCTCGAATGCGTTGTATTGGATCGAGATGTATCATATAGATGGATTTCGAGTCGATGCAGTTGCAAACCTCCTGTATTGGCCAAACCGTCCTCAGCCTGAAGCGAACGGCTTTGCGATCGAATTTATTCAAACTTTAAATGAACAGGTTTTTGCAAAAGATCCCCACTTTTTGATGATTGCAGAGGACTCCACAGACTGGCCGCTTGTGACGCATCCGACCTATGAAGGCGGTCTCGGGTTTAATTATAAGTGGAATATGGGTTGGATGAACGATGTATTAACCTATATGGAAGCTTCCCCGGAACAAAGAAAACACCTGCATCATCTTGTTTCATTCTCCTTAATGTATGCCTACTCAGAAAATTACATCCTGCCGTTCTCCCACGATGAAGTGGTGCACGGCAAAAAGTCTCTGCTTCATAAGATGCCCGGCGATTATTGGCAAAAATTCGCCCAGTACCGCCTGCTGATCAGTTATTTTACGCTGCACCCGGGAAAAAAACTTCTTTTTATGGGCGGTGAGTTTGCTCAATTTGATGAATGGAAAGACGAAGAAGAGCTCGATTGGTTTTTGGACGATTTCGACATGCACCGCAAAGCCCGTATGTTTACAAAGGAGGCTCTTCACCTCTACAAAAAAAGCCGTATCCTGTATGAAAATGACCATCGGCAGCAAGGATTCGAGTGGATTGACGTCAACAATGCGGAACAGTCGATTGTATCGTTTATCCGCTATGGAAAGCAGCCTGGTGAAGCGCTGATCATCGTCTGCAATTTTACGCCTTCCGTTTATCACGAATATCGGGTCGGCGTCCCTTTTCAAACCGAATATATCGAAGTGCTTAACAGCGATGATGAAAAATACGGAGGTTCACACCAAATCAACCCAAAACGCCTTCAAGCAAAAGAAGGCGTTCTGCACGGCAAACCATACAGCATCAGCATGACAGTCCCTCCGCTGGGAGCTGCGGTTTTCAGAGCAGTCAAAAAGAGAGGAGCGAAAAAGGGATGAAAGAACAATGTGTGGCCATGCTTTTGGCAGGCGGCAAGGGAAGCAGGCTGAATGCCTTAACCAAAAACCTAGCAAAACCTGCCGTTCCATTTGGCGGCAAGTACAGAATCATCGATTTTGCCCTCAGCAACTGTGCCAATTCGGGAATTCATCATGTCGGTGTGCTGACTCAATACCAGCCGCTTTTATTAAACTCATATATCGGCATCGGCGAACCATGGGATCTTGACCGCAATGACGGCGGGGTCTCCATTTTGTCCCCTTATGCTGAAGCGTCGGAAGTGAAGTGGTACAAAGGGACGGCAAGCGCGATTTATGAAAACCGCCATTTTTTAAAAGAGCTTCAGCCTGAACATGTACTCATCCTATCAGGAGATCATATCTACAAAATGGATTACGGAAAAATGCTCGAATACCACGCGGAGAAACAGGCTGACGCCACCATTGCCGTCATCGAAGTCAGCTGGGCAGAAGCGGGCCGTTTCGGCATCCTTCATACCAATGAAAAGATGGAGATTACAAGCTTCGAGGAAAAACCGAAATACCCGAAGAGCAACTTGGCATCGATGGGTGTCTACGTTTTTAAATGGAGCGTGCTTGAAGAGGCGTTGGAACGCGATGAAAAAAAACCCGGCTCAAGCCACGATTTCGGTAAAGATATCATACCGGCTCTTCTCGAAGAAAAAAAGCAGCTGAACGCTTATCCGTTTAAAGGATACTGGAAGGATGTCGGTACGGTCAGAAGCTTATGGGAGGCCAATATGGATCTGCTTGGAGATCATCCTCCGCTTGACCTGTTCGAACGGAACTGGCGGATTTATTCCGTCGCTCCGAACCTCCCGCCGCAGTTTGTTGCCGATCAGGCGGAAATCAAAGAATCGCTCATTAGCGAAGGGTGCACCGTATATGGGTCGGTCACCCGTTCGGTTATATTTCAGCGCGTTGCAATCGGCAGACATTCCTCCATCAATCGTTCAGTCGTGATGCATGACGTTTCAATTGGAGAGCATGTTGAGATCGAAAATGCCATTGTATCGGCGGGAATTCGAATTCCGGACGGTTTTCGCGCAAAGGAGGAAGATGGCGAAGTCCTGCTGATCACAGAGGAATATGTCAAAAAACATAAGGTTGTTTAAACAACATGGAGAGGCGGATGGTGCCAATGAATAATCAAATGTTGGGAATTATTGATGCAGCTGTAAACCAGCACTCTCTTCAGGATTTAACCGCAGGCCGTTCGATCGGAGCCGTTCCGTTTGCAGGAAGGTACCGGCTGATCGATTTTGCGTTGTCATGCATGGTTCATGCAGGCATTCGGAGTGTCGCTGTATTTTCCAAGTCCCCGTACCGTTCCTTGATGGACCATTTAGGGACGGGAAAAGAGTGGGATTTAAACAGGAAAAGGGACGGTCTTTTCTTTCTTCCATCTTCACTTCCCCATGAAGAGCACGTTGGGCTTGGATCGTTTCGGCAATTTGCCGAGCATCTCGATTATTTTCAAAGAAGCACTCAGCAATATGCTGCTGTGGCGAACAGCTATACGGTTGGTCACATTCCTTTTCAGGAAGTGCTCAAACAACACATTGAATCCGGGTGTGATCTGACTGAAATTTGTCAAGACGGAAAGCCTTTAGGCATGTATGTCACTAAGAAGAGTCTGTTGAGGGAGATGATTGAAAGGCATGGCGCCGAAGGAGCGCAAACTTTTGAAGAAGTCTGCCGGAAAGAGCGTGATTCGCTATCCGTCAACAGTTATGAGCATTCGGGGTATACCGCCGTGATCGATTCCCCCGAAAGCTATCTCTTTCATAGTTTGAACCTCATTCATCCCGTGTTTCGGGAGCAAATCTTTCATATGGGCCAGCCTGTCTACACAAAAATAAAAAACGATCCTCCTGTAAAATACGCTAAAAAGAGCAGGGTAAAGCAATCGATTATCGCTAACGGCTGCGTCATCGAAGGTGAAGTTGAGAATTCGGTCTTGTTCAGAGGAGTTCACGTAGGAAAAGGAACGATCATCAAAAACAGCGTTGTCATGCAAAAAACAAAGATCGGGGAAAACTGCCGGCTGGAGCATGTCATTTGCGACAAAGATGTTAAAATCGGCCATCATATCGAAATGTCCGGCACAATGAGTCTCCCTTTCATATTAAAAAAAGGAGCCGTACAAGGAGCGCTGATGAACTCTTGAAAGTCCTATTTGCTGTCTCTGAATGTGTGCCGTTTGTTAAATCAGGCGGGCTTGCCGATGTCGCAGGGGCGCTCCCGAAGGAGCTCGCCCTTTTAGGAATAGAAACGGCTGTCATGATGCCGAAATACAGCTTGATTGAGGAAGATTTCCGAAGAAGGATGGTTAAAAAGGCTGAATGCGAGGTTCGCGTCGGGTGGCGCAGGCAGTTTTGCGGGATTGAACACCTTGAACATGACGGAGTTTCTTATTATTTTCTTGATCATGAGTATTATTTTAATCGGGATTCCCTCTACGGCCATTATGATGATGGAGAACGGTTTGCTTTTTTCTCGCGGGCTGTTTTGGAAGCACTATACGCGCTGAATTTTGAAGCTGATCTCATCCATACCCATGATTGGCACGCAGGGATGATCAATTATTTATTAAAAGAGGAATATCGAAAAAAGCCGTTCTATCAGCGCATGAAAAGCGTATTCACCATTCATAACCTTCAATTTCAGGGGATTTTTCCGAAGGAAGCGGTCCATGACCTGCTTGGCCTTGACATTTCCCACTTCACAACGGAAAAGCTCGAGTTTTATGGACACATCAATTATATGAAAGGCGGCATTATTGCCGCTGATCAGGTGACAACGGTCAGTCCGACGTACAGCGATGAAATCTTGACTCCATACTACGGCGAGCGGCTTGAAGGGGTTCTGTCAGACAAGAAGGATGTGCTGACCGGCATTTTAAACGGGATTGACGATGTGCTATACGACCCTTTAAACGACCCTCACATCGATTATCATTACGATGCCGTCAACCGGGACGGAAAACGGAAAAATAAAGCCGTGATCCAGAAGACATTCGGTCTGCCGGTGAATGAAGACATTCCGCTCATCAGCATGGTGACAAGGCTGACGAAGCAAAAAGGCATCGATTTGATCAAGCGGGTATTGCATGAACTGTTTGAAGAAGAAGACATGCAGCTGATCGTTTTAGGAACCGGAGAAGCGGAATTTGAAAATTACTTCCGCTATATGGAGCATGCTTTTCCAGACCGATGCAAGGCTTATATCGGTTTTCATGAACCGCTCAGCCGCAAGATTTATGCCGGCAGCGATCTTTTCCTGATGCCTTCAAAATTCGAGCCGTGCGGTCTAGGACAGCTGATTGCCCTTAGGTACGGCGCGGTTCCGGTTGTCAGGGAAACAGGCGGGCTTCACGATACGGTGACCGCTTACCAGGAAACAACCGGTGAAGGCAACGGTTTTACGTTCGCCCATTTTAACGCCCATGATATGAAGCATACGATCAAAAGAGCGCTGTCTTTTTATCACCGGAAAGAAGAGTGGGGCAGCATCGTTCAAAAAGCGATGACACATGATGTCAGCTGGGCTTTGTCAGCCCGTCAGTATCAGCGGTTATACAGCCGGGAGATAAAGGGGGAAGCGCCATGTTCTCGTGTAAAGAAAGCTTTAAACAATGCTTTTTGAAGCGACTTGAACGGTTGTACGGAAAAAGCTTTCGGGACTCTTCAACCCTTGACCAGTATCAGACGCTCGGCATCATGGTCAGGGAACATATCAGCGCAAACTGGATCGGAACCAATGAAAGAAGCCGCTCCAACCAAAATAAACAGACCTATTATTTATCGATTGAATTTCTACTGGGCAGACTGCTCGGCCAAAACCTGCTCAACCTCGGCGTCCGTGAGATTGTCAAAGAAGGTCTTTCCGAGCTTGGCATTTGCCTTGAAGACATCGAAGAGGCCGAAATGGATGCAGGGCTTGGCAACGGCGGATTGGGCAGGCTCGCGGCGTGCTTTTTGGATTCACTGGCTTCGCTCGACCTTCCCGGGCATGGAATGGGGATTCGCTACAAGCATGGGTTTTTCGAACAAAAAATCGTCGACGGTCATCAAGTCGAACTGCCTGAACAATGGCTCAAACATGGTTACGTGTGGGAGATCCGCAACGCCGATCAGGCTGTTTGTGTTCGTTTCGGCGGCCGGGTCAAGATGGCGCAGGAAGGAGGGCGCCTCCGCTTTTGGCAGGAAGATGCGGAAGTGATGACAGCCGTGCCTCACGACATCCCGATCATCGGCTATGAGACCAAGACTGTCAACACCCTCCGGCTGTGGAATGCGGAGCCTTGCTCGCTCCATCATGAACCGAATATTTTGAAGTATAAGCGCGAGACAGAAGCTGTATCTGAATGCCTGTATCCGGATGACACGCATGACGAAGGCAAGATTCTCCGTTTGAAACAGCAGTATTTTTTAGTATCGGCAAGCCTGCAAAGCATTGTGAAACGCTATAAGAAAAACCACCCGTCACTCCATGATTTTCATCAAAAAGTCGCGATCCATATCAATGACACCCACCCCGCTTTGGCTGTGCCGGAATTGATGAGAATTTTGCTTGATGAAGAAAAAATGACGTGGGATGAAGCGTGGCATGTTACCGTACATACGATTTCATATACGAACCATACGACGCTTGCCGAAGCGCTGGAAAAATGGAGGATCGATTTAATTAAACCGCTTCTGCCGAGAATTTTTATGATCATTGAGGAGATCAATGAGCGGTTTTGCGGCTGGCTGTGGGAAAAATACCCGGGTGAATGGGGAAGGATCGAAAAGCTTGCCGTCATCGCCCACGGCGAAGTGAAAATGGCTCACCTGGCGATTGTCGGAAGCTACAGTGTTAACGGCGTCGCCAACATTCATTCAACCATATTAAAAGAGCGGGAAATGAACGATTTTTATTCCGTTTTCCCTTTTAAATTCAACAATAAAACGAATGGAATCTCACATAGAAGGTGGCTGTTAAAGGCAAATCCGCCGCTTGCGAACCTGATAACTGAAGCGATAGGAGACAGGTGGCTGAAAGATCCGGAAAGCCTCCTGGATCTTCGTCCGTTTGCGCGCGATACCGCGTTTCTTGAATCGTTTCAGCGCATTAAAAGGGAACGAAAGCAGCTTTTGGCAGACATGATGAAAGGCAGCATCGGCTTCGCCGTTAATCCTGACAGCATCTTCGATGTTCAAGTCAAGCGTCTCCACGCTTATAAACGCCAGCTTTTAAATGTGCTCCATATCATGTATTTGTACAACAGGCTGAAGGAAGACAAAGGATTTGCCATTTATCCGCAAACCTTTATTTTCGGAGCGAAAGCATCGCCGACTTATCATTATGCCAAAAAGGTGATCAAGCTGATCCATTCAGTCGCAGACAAAATCAATCATGATCCGGATGTCAGACAATCGATCAATGTCATCTTTCTGGAAAATTACCGGGTATCAACCGCCGAGCGTATTTTTCCGGCGTCAGATGTCAGCGAGCAAATATCTGCAGCCAGCAAAGAAGCCTCCGGAACAGGGAACATGAAGTTCATGATTAATGGGGCTTTGACGATCGGCACGCATGACGGCGCCAATATTGAAATGCTTGAGAGGGTGGGGCCTGAGTGTATCTACACGTTCGGTTTAAAGGCAGATGAAGTGCTGAACTACGCTGAAAAAGGCGGCTATCTGTCTAGGGAATACTATCAGCATGATGCAAGGATCAGACAGACGGCCGATCAGCTGATCAATGGTTTTTTCGAAGGGGAAGCCGGCGAATTTGAGCCAATTTATGACTCGCTGATCGCTTATAATGATGAATACTTCGTTTTAAAAGATTTTGCTTCGTATGTTGAAGCGCAGGAGCGGATTCAAAAAGACTACTTGAATAAGCGTCTTTGGGCAGAAAAAGCCGTCACAAACATCGCGCATTCCGGATATTTTTCAAGCGACCGCACCATCCGGGAATATGCGGAAGACATTTGGAAAATCGAGCCATACCACCTTTGAATTTAAAAACGCTAAGCCCCGCTGGTCAGGGGCTTAGTCGTCGTCTTCAGTATAAGGGTCCTTTTCATAAGCCGGGAGATCGCCGAAAGAGGTCATGATGCCTTCTTCATCAAGAAGGTCTTCATATTTTTCGTGTTCTTTCGTCGGGTAGACAGTTACTTCTTTTCCGGTAATGTCTGTTGCGGCATAGTTTTCGTAATCTTCGACATACCCGAGCGGCTCTTCATATTCCATGTACATCTGGCTGTATGACAGCGGCGGAACGGCCAGATCCTGAGGTGTTTCCGAATTGCCGTAGCGTTCGACATCCTGGTAAGCGTCTTCTGAATCGTATGCGACGTTTTCATCGTCTTCGTCTTGTTCAAAATGTCCGAACGGCGGGTTCAGCACTTCTTCCTCAATCGGACGATCTTTTGAAACGGAGACGGTTGACGAATGTTCACTGCATGTCGTTGCGGTCGGCAGTACGGACAGCCTTTCATACGGGATGTCTTTCCCGCATACTTCACAGCGGCCGTATGTTCCTTTTTCGATCTTGGCTAAAGCGTGTTCGATATCGTGTAAATGCTCTCTTTCATGTTCAAAAAGAGCAAGGTCTTTTTCGCGTTCGTACAGTTCTGTACCTTCATCTCCTGGATGATTGTCATAAGCCGAAAGATCGCCCGTCGAGTTGAACGGGTGCGTCACATCGATGCCAAAATGTCCGTTTTCTTTAAAGCGGCTGACGATTTCTTCTTTTCCGGCTTTCAGTTCATTTTCGAGTTTTGTCAACTGTTCTTTTGTTAGCACATGCATCGCCTCGTTTCTTTAAAGTGCTCGCGTTTTTAGTATGAACGAATTCAAACAGAACTTTCATTGTAAATAAAAGCAAAAAAAAGAGCCGTAAAGGCTCTTTTTTAAAAAATGTACTGAATGAGCAGGGCAATGGCGAGCAGAAGGCCGAAAAAGGTGTTCGTCTGCGCCGTTGATTTCATGGCGACCATCAGTTCCGCCGGCTTCTCTTTTGCCTTGAACTCCTGGATGGCTTTAATCGGTTTCGGCAGGCTTAAAAGAACGAGGCAGCTCCACAGAGAAACGATCTCAAAGCCGATGTAAATACCGATCAATATATAGGAAACAGCAAAAACCCAGCTCAAAATCTGTACGGCGTTTTTTCTTCCGGCCAAAATCGGAAGCGTCTTCCTTCCGTTTTCTTTATCTCCGACCAAATCGCGGATATTATTGGAAAGATTGATACCTCCGACTAAAATCGTAATCGGAAGGGAGATCAGAAAGACGTTCCAAGTCAGCCCGCCTGTCTGAATATAGTATGAAATCAGAATGATGACCATTCCCATAAAAACGCCCGACATAATTTCACCGAACGGCGTATAGGAGATCGGAAACGGCCCGCCTGTATAAAGATAGCCGACGGCCATGCATACCAATCCGATCAGTGCAAGCCACCAGCTTGAAGACGCGCAGATGTACACGCCGAGTAAAACGGCGACTCCAAACAGTCCGTATGCCAGGTATAATACCGTCTTTGGCTTCATTCCATAGCGGACGATAGCACCTCCGATGCCGACCGAGTTTTCATTATCAAGTCCTCTTACAAAATCAAAATACTCATTGAATAAGTTTGTTCCGATTTGAATTAAAATTGATGCGGCCAGCATAGCTAAAAACAGCCAGATATCAATTTTTCCCGATTCAAGGGACATTACGGTCCCGAGCGTTACAGGGACAAAGGCGGCTGTCAGTGTATGGGGTCTTGTTAACATCCACCATACGCGCCATTTTTCCGGCTTTATTTCAGAAACACTCCCTGAAAGTGATTGATGCTGCATAAAGTATGACTCCTTTAGTTTTAATACGTACACGTCCATACTAAGTTTAGAAAAAGTTAAAAAAGGTGTCAATATAATGGGTGATATTGTTAGAAAAAAAGCGGCCGTCACGCATTTCGAAAATATTAAATGACCTTGTCTTTTTCAATCGGCCGATTACGTTTATAATAGGTAAGGGCGGTTGTTAATAAAGTGTCGTTTTGTTGACACATACCGTTCACAGGTGTATGGTTATAAAAGCATTTTACGGATTTTGGAGGAATGTATCATGGTGACAACAGTGCAGCGCACTTTCCTCAGGGAAGCGCCTGAAGCATTAAACATCGTCAAAAAAGTCAACCATGCTGTTTTAATAAGTTATTCCAGAAAAATTGAGAGCATAGATGCTCTTTCCTTTTTCATAAACGGGGAAGAACAATTTGCCGGGGAACGGTTCTTCTGGTCTGATCCGGACGGCGGACTGATGCTTGTCGGACTTGGAAAGGAAATTTCGGTTTCCACAGATCTGAAGGATGCCGGACGTTATCAGGCTGTACATGAAAAATGGGAGCGCTTAAAAGAGAAAACCTATCACTTCCATGAAGGTCAAAGCAGGAGCCAGGCAGCGGTGGGGCCATTGCTGTTTGGCGGTTTTTCATTTGATCCGCTGGAAGATCGCAAGCAGCATTGGAACGGCTACCAGGAAGGCGCTTTTTTTATTCCCTCCGCTATGCTGACACAGGACGGAGAGGAAACATTCATAACGGTCAATAGATGGAAGGCTCCTGAAGAAGACGTGCGCAAAGTACTTGAAGAAATAAAGGGCGCTGCTTCACAGCTGACCAATGCGGACGCTTCCCGTTATCCCGAAAAAGGTCATACGCGTTATACCGCCAAGGAGGAGCTTGATGTTCCTGAATGGCTTGAAGCGGTCCGACGGGCCACAGACGACATTAAAAACGGGAAGTATGATAAAGTCGTGCTCGCCAGAGAGAGCCTTTTAACGTTCGATCAGCCTGTCGAACTTCACAGAGTATTATTCAATCTGATGTCTGAACAGAAAACGAGCTATATATTCGCCATTGAAGAAAACGGCAAAAGTTTTGTGGGTGCGTCTCCTGAACGTCTGGTCAAAAAAGACGGAGAGAACGTTCTGTCGACCTGCCTTGCCGGTTCAATCAAGAGAGGCGAAAATGAGCAGGAGGACCGGATGCTCGGTCTTGAGCTGTTAAACGATGAAAAAAATCTAATCGAACACGACATTGTCGTCAATATGATTCATCAGGCGCTTTTGTCAAATTGCAGCAATATCAAAAAGCCGGCCAAGCCTGGACTGTACAAAACAAAAAATGTGCAGCATTTGTATACGCCGATTGTCGGCAAAATAAATGCGGAGTCCTCGCTTTTTGATTTAATCGAGAAGCTTCATCCAACTCCTGCGCTCGGGGGAGCACCTCAGCAAAAAGCGATTGAGGTCATCAGGGAGTTAGAACCGATGTCAAGGGGCTGGTATGCGGCACCGGCGGGTTGGATCGACATGTCCGGCAATGGGGAATTCGCGGTGGCGATCAGGTCAGGACTTATCGATTCGAAAGAAGCCAGAATTTTTGCCGGCTGCGGAGTTGTGGCTGATTCCGATCCTCTTATGGAATACGAAGAAACGCAAATTAAGATGAAGCCGATGCTGTCTGCACTTGGAGGCGATATCCGTTGACTGAAAATCCGATTACAAAATATATAGGGAATTTTATTGATGAGCTTTCCCTTGCAGGCGTGACAGAAGCGGTCATCTGCCCGGGATCAAGATCGACGCCCCTTGCGATTTTGGCCGCGAGTCATCCGGACATCAATGTTCATATCCATGTGGATGAAAGATCCGCTGCGTTTTTTGCAATGGGCATGGCAAAGGCAATGCGGAAGCCTGTCGCATTGATCTGTACATCCGGAACGGCTGCGGCGAATTTTTACCCGGCTGTGATCGAAGCTCATTATTCAAGAATACCGCTTATGATCTTAACGGCTGATCGGCCGCATGAACTGAGAGAAGTAGGAGCACCTCAGGCGATTGATCAGCAATTCTTATTCGGAAACTTTGTTAAGTTTTTCACAGACTCGGCTTTGCCTGACAGTCATCCTGAAATGCTTGCGTACATCCGGTCTTTGGCAGCACGTGCAGCAGGAGAAGCCAAAAAAGCGCCGCGCGGGCCCGTGCATATCAACTTTCCGCTGAGAGAGCCGCTTATGCCGAACCTTGAGGATGAACCGTTTCAAAGGCTGAGAAACGGCAGTCATGTGACGGTTGAAAGCGGCCGTTTCCGTACTGACCGGCACGAGCTTGAAGCGCTGAGTAATCTGATCAAAGAGACCGAAAAAGGCGTGATCGTCTGCGGAGAGCTGCAAGATGATGACGCTAAAGCACATATTGTATCTCTTTCGCAGGCAGCGGGATATCCGATTTTGGCTGACCCGCTCTCAAACTTGAGAAACGGCAGCCATTCAAAAGAAACTATTATCGATGCATACGATTCATTATTGAAAGAAGAACAGCTGAAACGCGAGCTCATGCCTGAGCTTGTCATCCGCTTCGGCGCGATGCCGGTTTCAAAGCCGCTTTTTCAGCTGCTAAAGCAAAATCCGAGCATCAGGCAAATCGTCGTTGATCCAGATGGAGGGTGGCGCGATCCGACTCAGCTCAGCGCACATATGCTGCATTGCACGGAAGAGGAGTTCGCGGCTGCTGCGGCTTCCGCTGTCAAAAAAAGATCAGGCAACTGGTCGGAGAAGTGGCGATTTGCCAACAGCCGCTTCCGCGCTCTTTTAAGAAATCTTGAAGCTGAGGATCTTACCTTTGAAGGAAATATCTACCGGAATCTGCAGCATTTGATTCCGGAAAACAGCTCCCTGTTTGTCGGAAACAGCATGCCGATCCGCGATGCGGATACATTTTTTGAAAATCAGGAACGGTCTTTCCGGATTTTTGCCAATAGAGGGGCAAACGGGATTGACGGCGTTGTCTCGACTGCGCTGGGCGTATATGCCGCAACGAAAGAACCGGTAACCCTTGTGATCGGCGATCTGTCATTTTATCACGATTTAAACGGCCTCCTCGTCAGCAAAACGCTCGACATCCCGCTGACTGTCGTTCTCGTCAACAATGACGGCGGAGGCATTTTCTCATTTCTTCCCCAATCTGCTGAAGAAAGGTACTTCGAGCTCTTGTTCGGAACGCCGACGGGGCTCGAATTCGAGCATGCCGCCAAGCTGTATGGGGGACGCTATATATGCCCTGAGTCATCCGCCCATTTTGCCGATGCGTATTTGTCCTCCGTCAACCGCCGCGGCTTGGATATCATTGAGGTGAAAACGAAGCGCGATGATCGTGTGCAGCAGCATCGCCGGATGCTTGATTCCGCGATGCATGAAATAAGAAAAGAGTGGCCGTTTTGAAATTGACACTGAAAGACGGCGTTTCCTATAAAATAGAAGACAATGGCCTGTCTGCGGAAAAAACGGCGGTGTTTTTGCATGGCTTTACAGGAAGCGCGGCAACGTGGGACGGGATAGACGGCTATTTTCAGGGGATGCGTCTGATCAAGCTGAATCTGCTTGGACACGGCGGAACCGACTCGCCGGCAGACAGCCGGCGCTACACAACAGAGAAGCAGACAGCTGATCTGATCGAGATTTTTGATTGTTTAAATGTGAAACAGGCTTACCTCATCGGTTATTCAATGGGCGGCCGACTTGCGTTATCCTTGGCGATGATTCACCCGGAGCGTGTGTCCGGTCTTGTGCTGGAAAGCAGTTCCCCGGGGCTTGATTCGCCGGAAGAAAGAAAAGCCCGCAGGGAGCAGGACAGCCGGCTCAGCAGGCGGATACTGGAAGAAGGAATCGAGTCTTTCGTAGATTATTGGGAAGGCATTCCGCTGTTTGCATCCCAGCTTTCAATGGACCCTTCGAAAAGAAAAAAAGTGCGCGAAGAACGTCTGAACAACAATCCGGTCGGACTTCGAGGCAGCTTAATCGGAATGGGGACCGGCTCACAGCCGTCCTGGTGGAACAAACTGAGCGGAATCGATTATCCGGTGCTTCTCATTGCGGGAAGCCTGGATCAGAAATTTATCGAGATCAATGAAAGCATGGCACAGCGCATTCCAGCCGCCCGCCTCGAGATTGTTGAACATACCGGTCATGCGGTTCATGTGGAAGAGCCCGATTTTTTTGGTAAAATAGTAAGTGAATTTATTTTAAAGTAGGAGGGTACACATCTATGACTGTAGAATGGAAAAGCGAACGTCAATACGAAGATGTATTATATGAAACATATAACGGCATCGCCAAAATCACGATCAATCGCCCTGAGGTACATAACGCATTTCGTCCAAAAACGGTTTCGGAACTGATCGATGCGTTTGCATATGCGCGGGATGATGCCAATATCGGCGTTATTGTCCTTGCAGGTGCCGGCGATAAAGCGTTCTGTTCAGGAGGAGACCAGAAAGTAAGGGGACACGGAGGCTATGTCGGTGAGGACGAGATTCCGCGTCTGAACGTGCTTGATCTTCAGCGGCTGATCCGCGTCATTCCGAAGCCTGTAGTTGCGATGGTTTCAGGCTATGCGATCGGCGGCGGTCATGTGCTCCACATCGTATGCGATTTGACGATTGCTGCGGACAACGCGATTTTCGGACAAACAGGACCGAAAGTCGGCAGCTTCGATGCAGGCTACGGGTCAGGCTATCTGGCGCGTATCGTCGGCCATAAAAAAGCGCGCGAAATCTGGTACCTGTGCCGTCAGTACAACGCTCAGGAAGCAAAGGAAATGGGCCTTGTCAATACGGTTGTACCGCTTGAAAAGCTTGAAGAAGAAACGATTAAATGGTGTGAAGAAATGCTTGAGAAAAGCCCGACAGCACTCAGATTCCTTAAAGCGGCCTTTAATGCCGACACTGACGGGCTTGCCGGCATCCAGCAGTTTGCCGGAGATGCGACACTGCTTTATTACACAACAGATGAAGCAAAAGAAGGCCGCGATGCGTTTAAAGAAAAACGCCGTCCAGACTTCGGACAGTTCCCGCGTTTTCCTTAAAAACCGGAAGAGAGAAACAGCTTAGTGCGACTGAGCTGTTTCTTTTATCATTCAAGATACTTTTTGGAGATGATGATATGCTGATGGACCATCCGAATTGGCTTAAACAGCGAGCAGAACTGACACCTGACAGGATGGCTGTGATTCAGGGAGATCACAAGCTGACTTTTATTCAATTATTTCACGAAGCCAAAAAAACAGCCGGACAGTTGAAGAGCTTTGGTCTGAGAAAAGGGGATACAGCAGCTGTACTCCTCACAAACCGGATGGAGATGGTCATCGCCGTCCATGCCTGCTTTCTTCTCGGCGTTCGCATCGTTTTGCTGAATACAAAGCTGTCAATGGCCGAACGAACATATCAAATTGAACACTCGGAAGCAAAGTTATTACTTACAGAGCAGCTTTTCATAGAAGAGCATAGAGGGGGACAGCTGGCTCGCGCTGTTGATATTGAAGACGTTCAAAACGCCGCTTGCCCTCCGGTTACGGAAATCGAGAGCATTCATTTGGACGATGCGGCCACAATCATGTATACCTCTGGAACGACCGGACGGCCAAAAGGGGTTATGCAGACATTTGCCAACCATTATTTCAGCGCGGTTTCATCGGCCTTGAATTTAGGGCTCCAAGAACACGACCGCTGGCTGATCGCCTTGCCGCTTTTCCACATCAGCGGTTTATCGGCTCTTTTTAAATCGGTCATTTACGGAATGACTGTCGTTTTGCATCAAAGGTTTGACGCCGAAGAGGTTCTCGGTTCGATCAAAGACAATCAAGTAACGATTGTCTCGGTCGTTCAGACGATGCTGTCGAGGCTTGCGGCACAAGTCGACAGCTGCCCCAAATCATTAAGGTGCCTGTTACTGGGCGGAGGACCAGCTCCGCTTTCTCTCCTTGAGGAATGCAAAAGAAAGAGGCTGCCGGTCGTACAGTCATACGGGATGACTGAAACGTGCTCACAGATTGCAACGCTTGCCCCAGAATACTCGATTGAAAAGCTCGGTTCAGCCGGCAAACCGCTGTTTGCATCAAGCATCAAAATCGAAAAGAACGGAACGGAATGCCAACCCGGAGAACATGGCGAAATAACCGTAAAAGGGCCGACCGTTATGAAGGGCTACTTGAAAAATGAGGCGGCAAATAAAGCCTCATTCAATGACGGCTGGTTTAAAACCGGTGATATCGGGTATCTTGACGATGACGGATTTTTATATGTGCTGGACAGGCGTTCAGACTTAATCATATCAGGAGGAGAAAACATCTATCCGGCTGAAGTCGAGGCCGTTCTTCTGTCACACCCCAATGTCGCGGAAGCAGGGGTGAAAGGGGTCGATGACAAAACTTGGGGAAAGGTTCCTCACGCCTATCTCGTCGCCGACAGCCCCGTTGATGAAGAGGAGCTGAGCGAATTTTGCAAAGAACGGCTTGCTTCATATAAAGTGCCTAAAGCCTTTCATTTTGTCGGCAAGCTGCCGAGAAACGCTTCAAATAAACTGATGAGACATCAATTGTAGAAGGAGAGCGCCATGATTCAAATCAAACAGCTGACATTGTACCATCTCAGCATGCGGCTGAAAAAGCCTTTTAAATCAAGCTTGGAAACCTTTCAGGATCGCAAGTTTATCATCATTGAAGCTGCTGACCAAGAAGGTGTGACAGGCTGGGGGGAAGTATCCGCTTTTTCATCTCCGTGGTACACCGAAGAAACAACGGAGACATGCTACCACATGCTAAAAGATTTTTTGATTCCGGCTGTGCTGCGCGAATCATTCACACACCCTTCAGAAGTGCCCGAGACGCTTCGCGGATTCAAAGGCAACAGAATGGCAAAGGCCGGCCTTGAAGCCGCCTTTTGGGACATTTACGCTAGGAAAAAAGGGATCTCTTTAAGAGAGGCGCTGGGCGGAGTAAAAACAGAAGTTCCTGCCGGGGTCGTCGTCGGTCTTGCCCCATTGGATGATATGCTTCAGGAAATTGAGCAATATGTAAAAGAAGGATATCAAAGAATAAAAATCAAAATTCAGCCGGGGCAGGATATAGAGCTTTTAAAAGAAATACGCGGGCATTTTCCGAAGGTGCCGCTGATGGCAGATGCCAACTCTTCTTACGAATTAAAAGACATCGGCCGGATTAAAGAGCTTGACGCATTTAAATTAATGATGATCGAACAGCCGCTGGCGGATGATGATATCGTTGACCACCGCCATCTGCAAAAACATATTAAAACATCAATTTGCCTTGATGAAAGCATTCGTTCGGCTGATGATGCGCGAAAGGCAATCGAGCTCGGCAGCTGCAAAATTATCAATATTAAGCCGTCCCGAGTCGGCGGTTTGACAGAAGCTCTGAAAATCCACGACATCTGCAAAGAACACCAAATGCCTGTATGGTGCGGCGGCATGTTTGAAACCGGCATTTCAAGAGCCCACAATCTTGCGTTGAGTTCTCTTCCGCAGTTTTTGATTCCTGGGGATCTTTCTTCATCCTCAAGGTATTGGGAAGAGGATATTGTAAAACCGGAAATCCGCATTGAAGGCGGCTATATTCAGGTTCCAAGCCGGCCGGGAATGGGATTTGAAGTCGATACTCATATTTTAAGAAAGAATTCATCGAAAATAGACGTTTTCAAACAGTAAAGGCTGTTTTAAACGCTGATTTCCAGATTTTCAAGCTTTGTTAAATGGGCAGTCTCTCATGTATATTAAAGCTGTACATTATTCCCTTCTCGTTTGGACCGGCTTTCAAGCCGGTTTTTTTAAAAATATGAAAAGAGCTGCCTTGATGACAGCCCTTTCCTTTAATCGCCCAAAAGCAAATCTTCGTGTACGATCTGTCCGATCAGCCGGTCCGCTTGATCCGGCAGCCCGTCAAGACAGCCGTATTCATAATCCCATAAGTTCATGAAGGAGCAGGCGGCTTTTTGAAATGCGGTTTCGTCCGCCCCGTGGATTTCCTGATAAAAAGCCTGTAACAGCGACTCTTTATTCATGACTGTCCCTCCTTCATTCATCCGCTTTAATGATGTTCGGGTTTAAATGTTTTGCAATCCGTTTCTTCACTATTAGAAGCTTTTTCACCTTCAGCATGGCTGACGACATAGATGGCGTCGGCTGTGCACTTGTTTCCCTGTTCCCAATAGGTGCAGTTGCTGACTTCACACAGTATTTTTTGCTCCATGTAATTTGGGCCCCCTTTAAAAGTAGTACACATTTAGCTTAACCTTATTCATGCTGTTTGATGTACCGCTTGTCCTTCATGAACAATTTCCAGAAATAATAAAAGCCGGGGAATAAAATAATAAAACCGACAATGTAGGAGATGAACAGTGCCCTGAATGTCTCCGGTGCGGTGAAGCCCGATTGAATCGTAACATCAGGATAGACCATGTAAGGGAGGTGCGCTCTCCCGTACACATAGCTCGCCGTAAAATACTGCAGCGTAATGGCGATGACAGCCAGGCGCGGCTTTCCCAGCCGGTCGCTGTTATATCTGTTTGGCAGAAACAGTGCCGCAAATGCGACGAGAAACAGCAAAAACGATAAAATCAGCCATGGAAGCCCGTCCATCATTTTCGTATAAAGCCAGCTGGCTTCCGTCCTCATGGTCATCATGATGCTGAACGACATAAGCAATGCGAGCGGTCCGGTGATTAAAGCGTTTCGGCGGTAGACCTGATACGCGTCTTTTTCTCCGGCTACATTTGAAAAATCAGCCAGCAGTAATGAAGACAGAAACAGCGTGCTGAAAATGGCAAAGCCCATAAAAGAATAGGCATGGGGGCTTAAAAACAAATTGACAAAGTCCAAGTGGTGATTTCCGTCTACCTGATATACGAAGTTGCCGTGTGTCACGGGCAAGACAAGGATTAAAACAGCCGGAATGATAAAGCCGCTGATCCCTGAAACGTAAGTCAGCGCCCTTTCATAATCTTTTGCAGCGTGGGAAAAGACCAAAAATCCGCTTCGAATCGCCAAAAGCAACAAAATAATGCTGCCGGGAATCAAAAGCACCGTCCCCAGCACAAAAGTGCCGCCCGGGAAAAAGCTGAAAAGGGCTACGACGATTCCGACGATGAAAACATTGGTCACTTCCCAGGTCGGAGAAAGATAGCGGTTTGCTATATTGGTTGCTTTCAGCTGTTTTTTGTTCATATAAATCATCGACCAAAATCCCGCTCCAAAATCCATCGACGCCATCACGGCGTAGATAAATATAAATCCCCAGACGATCGAAATAGCCAGCAGGGCATCTGTTGTTCCATCCAGTTGCATCATATGACTTCCCTTCTGTTTTTTTGTGCAATCAGCTGCTTTTTAAATCCTCTTCGACAGGGTGGCGTTTAAAGTAATATTGCAATACGAACACCACCGCTGCTCCTAAAATGATATAGACGACAAAGAACAAAAGAAACAATATGCCGATCGAGCCGGAGGTCGTCACCACTTCTGACGTTTTCTGCATATGGTAAATGACCCAGGGCTGCCTTCCGGTGCAAGCGAACACCCAGCCCAGTTCGATTGCAAGCAAAGCGAGCGGGCCGCCGGTTATAAACACGGCCAGCATCCAGCGGGGAAAGCGGTCTTTTTTCATGACTTTCCTCCAAATAAAACCGACAGCGGCATAAACAATCAAAAGGCTGCCGATAAAAACCATGCCGTTAAACAAAGTATGAATGAAAAGAGGAGGCCACTCATCCCTTGGAAAGTCATTCAGCCCTTTCACGACGGTGTCAAAGCGGTTGTCGGCCAAAAAGCTTAAAGCCCAGGGAATCTCAATCGCCCATTTGACCGATTGCGTCTTTTCATCGGTAAATCCGCCGATCGCAAGAGGGGCATGGGACTGGGTTTCAAACAGGCCTTCTGCGCCGGCCAGTTTTTCAGGCTGGTAGCGGTGAAGAAGCTGTGCGGATTCGTGCCCGCTCAGAGCCGTGACCAGAGAAAACGCTCCTCCGACAATCAGCCCGAGCAGCAGCGCTTTTCTATGGAGGGCGTAGACTCTTTCATCACCGCGGTTTCGGAGCATTTTGTAGGCGGCTACCGTCGCAATAATAAACGCGCCCGTCATAAAAGCGGAGACGACAACGTGTCCTGCTGTGGCCACAAAGCTTTTGTTGAAGAACGCCGTCCACGGCTGAACATCGGTAATT
The DNA here is from genome assembly GCF_014042035.1 of Bacillus haynesii. NCBI lineage: Bacteria > Bacillati > Bacillota > Bacilli > Caryophanales > Bacillaceae > Bacillus > Bacillus haynesii. The sequence goes on from NZ_CP059494.1 coordinate 4,105,222, forward strand.
TCACCGTTCACAATTTTGAAGCCTTCAGGCGTTCCCTGGAAAGCGTGCACATTTGTAATTAAAATGGCTGATGCGGCTGCTCCGATAACGATAAAAATGACAGCTGTAATTCTCATAAGAGGAGTCAGCCGATCGGCTGCGTACACATAAATGGACATAAATAAAGCCTCAATAAAAAAGGCGTAGATTTCAATTTGAAATGGGAGGGACATGACTTTTCCGATCACTTCCATGAATCCCGGCCAAAGCAGGGCAAGCTGCGTTCCGGCAATGGTTCCGGTCGGTATGGCGACCCCGAGCAACACGGCTTGTGCCTTCGTCCATCTTTTGGCCATAATGGCGTAGTGGGGATCTTTCGTTCTTTGATAGATCAGCTCGGCCAGCAAAATCATTAAAGGAATTCCGACACCAAGCGAGGCAAAAATAATATGGAACCCCATCGTTGTTCCGAAAAGGCTTCTTGCAAAAATCAAGTCGTTCATCCGGAAAACCACCTTTCATTTACACCATTTTGCTTTTTATTGTTTACCGCCTTTTTTAGATTATTCTTCCTGTGAGCGGTTAAAATGGATAAGGTGATCAAAACATGGCAAATGAACATTCATTTTTGACACAAGGATTTGAAAGGTATATAATAAAACGTAATTATTACGTTTTGTTAGGAGGAATGGCATATGAAACCAAATATTCATCCGAAAACTTATCAAGTGATCTTTCAGGATGTAAACAGCGGGTACCGTTTTTTAAGCCGCTCAACTAAAACTTCTGATGAGACGGCTGAGTGGGAAGACGGCAAGACATATCCCGTTATAAAAGTTGAGGTAAGTTCTGATACCCATCCGTTTTATACCGGAAGACAGAAATTCAATGAAAGAGGCGGAAGGGTCGAACAGTTCAAGAAAAGATTTAATATGGATTAAAATTAAAAAGGCCGGATGTTTCCGGTCTTTTTTCGTCCATATAAAAAAACAAGCGCATGAGGTGTCATGCGCTTGTTCTCTGTTATTTGTTTGATAAAGCTTTTTTCAAGACGGCCAGGTTTTCTTTCATGATGGTGGTATAGTCTTTGCCGTTTTCAATGTCTTCTTTTGATACAGATTCAAGGTTTTTCATCGTCAGGCTTTCGGCTCCGATTTCTTTTTTGATGATCTCGGAGATTTTGCTGCTGACATTGCTTTCAAAAATGACATATTTTATATCATGGTTTTTTGCCGTCTTAACAATGTTTTCAAGCTGCTTTTGTGAAGGTTCCTCTGTTGGCGAAAGTCCGAGCACGCTCATCTGTTTAATACCGTAGCGTTTTTCCCAGTAGCCGTAGGCGGCATGTGAGACGAGAATTTCTTTTTTATCAGCTTTGTCGACGGTTTGTTTAAAGTCTTTGTTAAGCTGCTCCAAATCTTTTTTTAGAGACTCATAGTTTTCCGTAAACGTTTTTTCGTGTTCCGGTTCTAATTTAACGAGTTGGTCTTTAATGTTTTCGGCCATTTTTTCAGCAAGGACAGGGTCAAGCCATACGTGCGGGTCATGATCTCCATGGTCGTGATGATGATCATGGCCTTCGGCTTCTCCGTGTTCATGTTCTTCTTCGTGAGCATGCTCATCGTGCTCACCGTGTTCTTCTTCATGTGCATGCTCATCATGTTCGCCTTCTTCTTCACGTGACAGAAGGTCAATGCCCTCTCCGGCTTTGACGATTTTGACGTCGCTGTTTTTTAATGTGCTTACAGCTTTGTCCGCGAATCCTTCCACACCGACTCCAGAGTATATAAAGGCGTCCGAGTCGGAAATCTCCGCCATCGTTTTTGAGCTTGGCTCGTAAGTGTGCGCTTCAACGTTTGGCGGGTAAACACTTTTAACGTTCACATAATCTCCGCCAATCTTTTTGGTGAAGTCTTCAAGCGGATAAATGGTTGTATAGACATCCAGCGTGTCTTTATTTTCTTTTTGTTCACCGGAAGTGCCATTGCTTGAACAACCCGCTGTTAATCCGGCAGCAAGAATGAATGCCGATGCTAATCCGAATGTTTTTTTCATGGTATTTCTCCTCTCAATGTAAAACTGAAATGGTTCCGATTTAATGGTCCTGTATCATTGTATCGTAATAATTACGATTTGAAAAGAGGAAATGATAGTTAAATATACTCAGGCAGTGAATCATGGAAGGCCGACCAGTCTGAATTCATTTCTTCATCTGTAAGAAGGGTCTGATCTAGGGAGCGGATCATGTCTTCCTGATTCATGTCGATCCCGATAAAAACGATTTCCGTTTTCCGGTCTCCATATGTTTCATCCCAGTCCGCTTTTAAATTGGGATCCTCTTCAAACGCGAGCTTTTGTTCTTCCTCGGGAGACGCTGCAATCCAGGGGCCTGCGCTTTGGATCATCAGTGAAGAGCCTGCCTGGGACAGAAGGCCAGCTGTGTCATTTCGAGAAGCAAGCCAGAAGAAGCCTTTTGCTCTAATAATTTGCGGCGGCCATTTTTCAAGCCAGCGCTTCAGTCTTTCAGGATGGAAAGGCCTTTGTTTTTGATAGACGAAGGAAGAGATTCCGAATTCCTCTGTTTCAGGTGTGTGCTCTTCATTCAGCTCTTTGATCCACCCTGCTGATTGACTTGCTTTTTCAAAATCGAACGATTTCGTATTTAGGATGGCCGAAAGCGGCACTTTTGCGAATGTCGAGGAAATGATTCTGCAGTCCGGATTCAGTTTTCTCAGGGACCAGAAAAGCTTTTCCTGCTCTTCTTTATTGAGTAAATCAGTTTTATTCAAAATGAGGACATCGGCAAATTCGATTTGCTCAATTAAAAGGTCGGCCACTTCCCGGCTGTCTGTTTCGTCTGCCGCCTGTTTCCGTTCCAAAAGGCTATCGCCCGAAGCGAAGTCCTCAAAAAAACGGCTGCCGTCGACGACGGTGACCATTGTATCAAGCCTGCAATATTTGCCTAAATCAATATCCAGCTCCTCATCTTTGTAAGTAAAGGTTTGGGCAACGGGAATCGGCTCGCTGATACCGGAAGATTCGATGAGAATATAATCGATTCCGCCGTTCTCCGCCAGCTTTTTGACTTCGATGAGCAGATCGTCTCTCAGCGTACAGCATATGCAGCCGTTCTGCATTTCGACAAGCTTTTCATCCGTGCGGATGAGGTCCCCTTTTTTCACCAGGGAGCCGTCGATATTAATTTCACTCATGTCATTGACGATCACGGCGATTTTTAAGCCATGCGCTTCATGCAGGATATGCTGCAGCAGCGTCGTTTTCCCGGATCCGAGATAGCCGCTTAAAACAGTGACCGGAATCAGATTTTGCTTCATGTTCTTCACCTTTCTTAAAACGTAATTGTTTCGATTTACACAAGGGAAATCTTACTTGACTTATGAAAAAAATACAAGAAATATGTTATATTTAGATATAAAAAGCGTTTAGAAAGGAAATGAGCCATGAAACTTTTGGACAATATTCTACAGTTCAATCAACAGTTTGTTGAGCGGCAGGACTATCAAAAATACCAAACAAGCAAGTTTCCTGATAAGAGAATGGTGATTCTGTCTTGCATGGACACAAGGCTTGTCGAGCTGCTTCCTCATGCCATGAATATGCGGAACGGAGACGTGAAGATCGTTAAGAGCGCGGGTGCACTCGTGGCTCATCCTTTCGGAAGTATAATGCGGAGCATTCTCGTTGCGGTATACGAACTGAACGCTGATGAAGTATGCGTGATCGGCCACCATGACTGCGGTATGAGCAAGCTGAGCTGCGACAGCTTTTTGGACAAAGTCGTCAAGCGCGGCATTCCAAAAGAACGGATTGAGACCCTTGAGTACTCCGGCGTCGATTTTGAACAATGGCTGAAAAGCTTTGATTCTGTAGAGGACAGCGTCAGGGACAGTGTAAGCGTTATTCGGAACCATCCGTTGATGCCGGAGGAAGTACCTGTTCACGGACTTGTCATCGATCCGGAAACAGGCAGACTGGATCTCATTGTCAACGGATATCCGGAAGAGCGTTAATCCTTTTGCTTTTTTTCCGGAACGGGATCTATTCCGCCGGGATGAAACGGATGGCATTTCAGAATCCGCTTGATGGTGAGCCATCCGCCTTTACATGCGCCGTGCTTTTCGATCGCTTCACGGCCGTAATTGGAGCATGTCGGATAAAAACGGCATGTCGGCGGAAGAGCCGGTGATATCCATTTTTGATAAAAGCGGATGAGCAGCAGGAATACGGTTTTCATGTTTTTCGCACCTTTTTTGTTTTGACCTTATTATAATATAAGCAAAAAACTCATAAAAAGGAAAAGCATTCACCTGAAAACTTATCGGTAAAGTATGATATAATAAAAAAAGACCGATTAGAGGGGAGAGAGGAACCATGCCTTCAGTTGAAAGTTTTGAACTTGACCATAATGCGGTAAAAGCGCCTTACGTCAGACACTGCGGCGTCCATAAAGTAGGATCGGACGGCGTCGTCAACAAGTTTGACATCCGCTTTTGCCAGCCGAATAAACAGGCGATGAAACCTGATACGATTCATACTTTGGAGCATCTTCTTGCATTTACGATCCGCACGTATGCGGAAAAATATGACCACTTTGATATTATCGACATTTCGCCGATGGGCTGCCAAACAGGCTATTACCTGGTGGTAAGCGGTGAACCGAAAGTGGAAGAAATCGTTGACTTGCTTGAGGATACGTTCAAAGAAGCTGTGGAAGTGACTGAAATTCCGGCGGCTAACGAAAAACAGTGCGGCCAGGCAAAGCTTCACGATCTTGAAGGCGCAAAGCGCATGATGCGTTTTTGGCTTTCGCAAAATAAAGAAGACCTGCTCAAAGTGTTTGGATAAAATGTTTGAAAAAACCGGCTCTCTTCTGAGCCGGTTTTCATTTTTTGTTCACAAAGAAAATAATGCCATTTATCCCTGAACTTTGCTACACTTTATATTGTAATACATATCATAGAAGAAGGGTGATAGGATGCGTTTGGGAAAATGGTTCATTCTCTTATGTTTAGCGGTCGGCCTTTCCGCCTGCAGCCAGGGGGACAAGCAGGCGGCATCGGATGAGGAGCCCCAAGTGCTGACGGCCAAACTGGCGGCGCCTGAAGCGGCGGCCAAAAATGAAAAGGCTGTCATAAAAGCGACCGTGCTCTATGGGGACGAGCCTGTTGCAGATGCCGATGAGGTGGAGTTTGAATGCTGGAAGGCGGGGAGCAAGGAAGATAGCGAGCTAATCAAAGCGAAGAATGAGGGTAAAGGCGTATACAGCATGGAAAAAGCGTTTCCTGAAGACGGCCATTACAAAGTCCAAGTCCATGTCACGGCGAAAAAACAGCATACAATGCCGGTTGCAGACATTAAAGTAGGGAAAGCAACGGATGTGACCGATGAAGATGAAAAAGAAGAAGCCCATCATCATTGATGAGGCTGTTCTTCTTCCCGCGACGGAAGGGGATCGACTTCATGCTTGTAGTCATAAGCTTTTGATGTTGTGACGAGCGATATTGCCAGAACGGCGCCGGTAATCAGAATTCCAACAATAATCCAAAAGAGGATCATTACTTACCTCCGAATAGTTTTTTCCAACAGTTTACCATATCAGGCAAAGAAAATCATGATAAAGAGTAAAAGAAATGTTTCCTGCACAAGCTAAACGGGTAAATCAAAAGTAAACGAAAAGGAGGACGATCTAATGTCTGAAAAATTGAAAGCAACCGTCAACAAACAAGTCGCGAACTGGACCGTTCTATATGTGAAGCTACATAATTATCATTGGTATGTGAAAGGGAAAGATTTCTTTACGCTGCATGCAAAATTTGAGGAGCTTTACACAGAAGCGGCAGAGCATATCGATGATTTGGCTGAACGCCTATTGGCGATACAGGGCTCCCCGGTCGGAACGATGAAGGAATGCCTGGAAATGTCCGCGATTAAAGAAGCGGACGGAAGCGAGTCTTCTGAACAAATGGTGCAAAACATTTATAATGACTTTTTAACGGTGGCTGAGGAGCTGAAAAGCGGAATGGAGCTTGCCGATGAAGTCAATGATGAAACGACGGGAGACATGCTGCTCGCGATTCATCAATCGATCGAAAAACACAACTGGATGCTGAAAGCCTACTTAGGGTAAGGAAAAGCTCGGGCAATGCCTGAGCTTTTTTGTATTTTCGTTCTTTTTAAAGCCTTTTTTAGAAATTGTCAAACAATTCATCCAAGCCTTTCAAAGTCTTTTTTCATAGGATAAGCTATGAAAAGTCTTTTTTGAAAGGATGTTGAAGCACATGTTTAAGGACTTAAGCATCTTTTCGCTCTTTACAATTGGTTTATCAGCCATCGGATTTTTGTTTGGCCGAATCGAATATTTATTTATGATCTTAATTACACTGATGGGAATTGAATTTGTCAGCAAAAGCTTGAACGAATGTGTGGAAGATCGCTTTACGATTAAGAGGCTGTTTACAAGGCTGGCAAGAAAATTGGTTACGCTCTTTCTGATATCCGTTGCCCACCTTTTTGATCAAATGCTGCAAACAGGCAGTTCGATCCGCGATTTTTCTATTATGTTTTATATTTTATATGAAGCGTTTCAAATCGTGAGCACGGCTCATTCGTTAGGAATCCCCGTGCCGCAGATGTTATTGGACATTTTAGATACCATAAAGGAAAAACTCCGGGGAAAGCCGTAACATTTTAACACAACTGGTCATACTAACACGAAAAAGGATGATTGGCTTTGGAAAAAAGGACGTACTATGTTTCGGTGCAAGATGGAATGATTTCGCAGAGCTCAGACGCCTCCCCGTGGGAATTTCAAATTTCGGCGACAGATGATGACATCATCATTTTAAGAGAATATTTTGATCAGCTGTATTCAGAAGACTGGATCAACTTTTTCAGAGCTCACGTGCCTGCAGTCGAATACCACAATGACAGTGCAAATGACAAAATGGACGAACTACGCAAAGACATTTACTCGATGCTTTACCGTCTGGGCAATGAAGAAACCAAGTCGTTTATCAGTGAAAACGGCCTTGCCGAACTCAATTCAGCTGATTAAACGAAGCCCGCAGCACAGAGTCACCCAGCCTTGCCGCCTTCTCACTCAAAATGGACACTGAAGTTCTGAGAGACAATAAAATTACTAAGCTGAACTGGACAAAAACTCTACCGAAAGAACCAATATATGATATGATGAGTGGAAGAAGCAAGGAAACGGATAAGAGGGATTATGATGTACGAATTTAAAGATTATTACCGTAATACGGTTCAGCTTTCTTTTGAGAAGGAACCTTTTTCAAAAGAACCAAAGCATGTATGGGTGATCTGCCGTTACGAGGATCAATGGCTGTTGACAAATCATAAGGACAGGGGCCGTGAATTCCCCGGCGGCAAAGTCGAACCAAGCGAAAATGCTGAGGAAGCGGCTTTGCGGGAAGTGAAGGAAGAAACAGGCGCTGTCGTAAGAAAGCTGACCTATCTCGGACAATATAAAGTTCTTGGCAGAGAGAAAGTGATCGTCAAAAATATTTATTTTGCCGATATCGAAAAGATCGAAAAACAGCCGACGTACTATGAGACGAATGGCCCTGTTTTGCTGAAGAGCCTCCCGAAGGATATCGCTAAAAACAGAAATTACAGTTTTATTATGAAAGATTCCGTCCTGACGATCAGTCTTGAAAAGCTGAAAAAGGCCGGCATCATCAAATAAAAAGCCCTGCATTTGCAGGGTTTTTTCATGTTATACTCTGCCTTTCATCCACTTCCTTTCCAACAGCTCGACACCCTGATACATCATCGTTGCGAAGACGGCGATGATCAGGAGGCTCAGCATGACAAGGTTGAAATTAAAGACTTGAAAGCCGTAGATGATCATATAGCCGAGGCCTTGAGCCGACACTAAAAATTCTCCTACGATGACACCGACCCAGCTCAAGCCGACGTTGACCTTCAGTGTAGATATGATCGTCGGAATGGAAGCGGGCAGTATGACTTCTTTGAAAATTTCGCGTTTCGTTGCACCGAATGTCTTCATGACTTTTAAATAGTTTTCATCGATTTCTTGAAAGGACGTGTAGACGACGATTGTCGTAATGATAACGCTGATGATGGCGCCCATTGCAATAATACTCGTCAAGCTCGGGCCGATCGCCACGATGAGAATAGGGCCCAGCGCCACTTTCGGCATCGCATTTAAGACGACAAGATACGGATCCAATATTTTAGAGAGCCTCGGGAACCACCATAAGAGGGCGGCCAGAAAAGTTCCAAGCAATGTTCCGGCCAGAAAGCCGAGGATGGTTTCAAATACGGTTACACCGATATGGCCCGGCAATGATCCGTCTCCAATCTTTTCGAGGAAAAGCGCCCAGACGGCTGAAGGAGAGCTGAAGATCAGCGGATCGATCCATCCTAGACGGCTTGCGGTTTCCCACAGCGAAAAGAAAACGATGAAAATCGCGATTTGAAAAAAGCGGACACGCCTTTTTTCGGCCTGCTGCTCCTTTAAATAAGCCTCATGAAGGAAGTCAACTTTTGGTTTCAGATGTTTGTTGTTCAAGGTCATTGAGCTCCTTCCATATGTTCTGAAAGAGGGGCTGAAATTCCGGTTCCTGCCTCGCTTCAAACGGTGTCAGCTTCCTGAGCGGTTCAGGAACGGCAAATGTTTTATGGATGGTGCCCGGCTGCTTTGAAAATAGCAGAATCCGGTCGCTCATCGCTATCGCTTCACCGATATCATGGGTCACGAGCACCGCTGTTTTTTGATACGTCTTTAACGTGTTGAACACTAAATCTTCGAGGTTCAATTTTGTCTGATAGTCAAGGGCTGAAAAAGGCTCATCAAGCAGAAGGATATCGGGGTCGACAGCGAGTGTGCGGGCAAGCGACGCCCTCTGTCTCATACCTCCTGAGAGCTCTTTTGGATACTTTTTTTCAACCTCGTAAAGCCCGAATTTTTTCAGCAGGCCGAGAGCGGCTTCCTTCGTTTCCGGTCCGAATTTTTTGGAAATGTGCAAACCGATTAAGACGTTTTCCTCAATTGTTTTCCAGGGAAATAAATAATCCTGCTGGAGCATATAACCGATGTGCCGATCCTTTTCTTCAGGTGTGCGCCCTTCAATCAAGACGCGTCCTTCCGTGGGGGAAACGATGCCGGCGATGATCGATAAAAGTGTTGTTTTGCCGCATCCGCTTGGGCCGAGAAACGAAACAAATTCGCCTTTTTCGACTTCAATGCTGACGTTTTCCAGCGCTGCTGTTTTTTCCTTCAATGAAAAGTAAGTATGTGTGACATCCTGAACTTGCAAAAAAGACACTGCGGCCACCTCCTAGTGATTTTTTGTGACCTTTTCGGCGATCTTTGTATTGACCAGCTCTTGATGAGGGGTGCGCTTCGGCAGCTCGCCGGCTTCATCCATGATGGTTTGAAGCTGGTTCCATTCTTTTTCATCCAAAACAGGATCAAGGGCAAAAGACCGTTGTTGTTTATATCGTTCGATTGAAGATTCAATGATTGAAAGCTCGGTATCTTTAAAATAATCTTGAACGCTTTCGGCTGCTTCTTTTGCAGAGTGCGTCTCCACCCACTGCTGCGCTTTAAAAACCGCGCGGGTGAACTTTTCGACCGCTTCTTCGTTTTTCGTTAAATAGCTTTGTTTGGCCATAAAAGTTGTATATGGAATTCGGCCCGATTCTTTTCCGAAGGAGGCGACAATGCGGCCGATGCCTTCTCTTTCAAAAATGGATGCCTGGGGTTCAAATAATTGAACATAATCACCTGTCCCAGATGCAAAGCTGTTTGCGATATTCGCGAAATCAATTGTTTGGACCAGGTTCACATCCTTTTTAGGATCGATGCCTTTCTGTTTCAGGACAAATTCGCCTGCCATCTGCGGCATTCCGCCTTTGCGCTGGCCAAGGAATGTTTTGTCTTTCAAATCATCCCAGCTGAAATGCCCCGAATCGTTCCTGGAGACGAGGAATGTTCCGTCCGTCTGGGTAAGCTGTGCAAAATTAATCACCGGATCGCTTGCACCCTGGGCATTCACGTATATCGACGTTTCCGAGCCGACAAGCGCAATATCGGCGCCGTTTGACAGAAGGGCAGTCATCGTTTTATCTCCGCCCCAGGTCGTTTTCAGTTCAACATCAAGGCCTTCTTCTTTAAAAAAACCTTCAGATAAGGCGATATATAAAGGCGTATAGAAAACGGAACGGGTCACTTCCGCCAGACGGATCTTTTCGGTCTTTTGTCCGCCGCATGAAGCGAGGATAAACAGCATCATGATGAAGGATAATATGGTAAAAAAGAAACGCTTCAAACCGATTTCCCTCCTTTGATTTCGGTTATTTTCGGCATAAAATAGTTTATGTTATATACTAAACAGGTGTGAGGGGCAGCTGCGGATTAAAAGAGGTGACGTGACGAATGTGGATAGAAAAAAGAAAATTTCCATCGCCGAACAAAGATGTGCGTCTGTTTTCCGTCACATACCTTTCACAAGGACTCAAGGTTAAGGGGCTCTTGGCCGAACCGGCCGCTCCCGGATATTATGACGGATTTTTGTATTTGCGCGGCGGAATTAAAAACGTCGGGATGGTCAGACCGGGCCGAATCGTCCAGTTCGCTTCACAGGGCTTTGTCGTTCTTGCTCCGTTTTACAGGGGCAATCAAGGAGGAGAAGGGGATGAAGACTTTGCAGGTGATGACCGGGAAGATGCTTTTGCCGCTTTTCGTCTTCTTCAGAAGCACGAACTTGTAAAGGACGGACGCGTTCACATTTTTGGCTTTTCCCGCGGCGGGATCATGGGGATCTTAACGGCAATCGAAATGAAAGATGCGGCCGCTTCGTTTGTGTCTTGGGGCGGTGTCAGCGATATGGTCATGACCTATCGCGAACGCAAAGATTTGCGGCGGATGATGAAGCGGGTCATCGGCGGGACGCCTGAAAAGGTTCCTGAAGCGTACGAATGGAGGACGCCTTTTGATGAACTGGAGAAGATTGAAGCGCCCGTGCTTTTGATCCACGGAGCTAACGATGAAAATGTCTCCATCGAGCATGCGCGGCGTCTTGAGCGCGAACTCCTGCAAAGAAACAAGTCTGTGGATACGTGGTATTTCAGTCAATACACCCACTATTTTCCTCCGCGCGAAAACAGGCGGATTGTAAGAGAATTGTCTCAATGGATGAAAAGCCGCCCTTGGACAAGTTATGGTAAACTAAAGTAAAAGAGAAAAGGAGGGGGACTTTAGGTGGGAATGCCAGTTGAATTTAACACGATGATTGTGACAAAAGGAAAAGAAACGCGGGTTGAGGAAAATGTATTTACACTCGAGAAAGAAGGTTATCGGGTTTACCCTCTTCATGTGCCGCTTGAAGTCAGAAAGACTAAGCGTGGCGACATTACCGGCACCGCGCAGGCGGAGCGCCTTGAATGGTCAGACGGACGGACTCATTTAACATACAGGCTCGTATCATTAAATTCGACGAATTAAAAAAAGCCAAGGCGCGGATAGCGTCCTTGGCTTTTCTTTATTATGCAGGCACATCTTCCTCTTTTCCGATTCCTTTTTTGGAAGTCAGCCTGTGAATCAGCATGGTGAGAGCTCCGTCTCCTGTAACGTTTGTTGCTGTACCCAAGCTGTCCTGAGCAAGGTAAAGAGCGATCATCAGTGATACGCTAGTTTCATTAAAACCGAGCATCGACTGCAACAATCCGGCCGCGGCCATGACGGCACCACCTGGTGCACCGGGCGCTGCGACCATTGTGACGCCAAGCATTAAAATGAACGGCATCATGATCGAAAAAGTCGGCGTTTGACCGTTTAGAATCATCACGCCCATTGCACAGCTTGTCAGTGTAATCGTGCTTCCTGACAAATGAATATTGGCGAGGAGCGGAACGGCGAAGTCAGCCACTTTTTGGCTTGCCCCCGTTTTTCTGACTTGCCTCAGCGTGACGGGAATCGTTGCCGCTGACGATTGTGTGCCGAGCGCGGTGAAGTATGCCGGTGCCACGATTTTCAACAGCGACAGCGGATTTCTGCCGTTTGCAGCACCCGCAACGGAGTACTGAATCAAGAGTATGACGAGGTGAAGCACGATGATCATCACGAAAACTTTTGCAAATACGGATAAAATCGTTTGCACCTGACCACCGAACGTCATATTGGTGAAAATACCGAAAATATGAACAGGCAGTAACGGAATAATAATATATGATATCAGCTTTTCAACGATCGTTTGAAATTCATCAAACGCGTTTTTCAATGTTTTTCCGGGCAGATAAGCGATTCCGATCCCCATGATGAAAGCAAAAATCAGTGCGCTCATCACGCTCATAAACGGCGTCATTTCAATGGTGAAAAATCCTGCTTGCAGAACTTCTTCCGGATTTTTAAACTCCTGCAGCTGATGGCCGGAAATGATCGCGGGAAGAAGATTTGAACCGACAAGGTACGCCAGGAGGCCGGCAAAAATGGTTGACGTGTAGGCGATACCTGCTGTAATGCCAAGGATTTTTCCGGCGCCGCGGCCGATTTGTCCGATGCCGGGAATAATAAAAGCGATAATAATAAAAGGAATGACGAATTTAATGAAGCTTCCAAAAATATCATTGAAAGTAGCTGCCGTTTTGACGAACCAAAGCGGAGCAAAGCTTCCGACGATAACACCAAGAATAATTGCCGTAATGATCCTCGGCAGTAATCCAAATTTCATAGATGTGTCCTCCTGATATATACAAATGTTTTTATAATATTATCATATGAAAGATTTCTTTTGTTAAAAATAAAAAAAGTCTGTATTTTCAAATAATAATGTTTGTGAATTGGGAGCGCTTTATCATAGGCTGTGCTTGACTGTCATCTTGATCATTGCCCAGGAAATGGCATCGGTCGTTGATAGGAGAAGAGGATTTTTGATAAACTGCAGCAGCGCAGGTCTTCTGCGCTGCTGCAAGCGGGCTGAATTATACGAGCGGTCCTCCGGCTTTTTCGATGTTTTCGGTATTGGAGAACTTTTTGAAATTCTTTTTGAATGCATTTGCCAGGTGAATCGCTTTTTCCTCGTATTCGTTTTCATCTGCCCAAGTTTTGGCCGGATCAAGCACTTGATCAGGCACACCCGGAACGTGGACCGGTGAATGAAGTCCGAAAATGCGGTCAGTCCTCATTTCGGCGTTATCCAGTTCTCCTTCTATCGCGGCCTGAACCATCGCTCTCGTATAAGCAAGGCTCATTCTTTCCCCGGTTCCGTATCCGCCGCCGGTCCAGCCTGTATTGACGAGAAAAACGCTGACGCCGTGTTCATCGATTTTTCTTCCGAGCATTTCAGCGTACACGTGTGCCGGAAGCGGGAGGAACGGTGAACCGAAGCAGGTCGAGAATGTAGCTTCAGGAGTGGTGATTCCGCGTTCGGTGCCGGCGAGCTTGCTTGTATATCCGCTCAGGAAATGATACATGGCTTGTTCTTTCGTTAACTTGCTGATCGGAGGAAGCACGCCGAAAGCATCTGCCGTCAGAAATACGATGGTCTGCGGGTGTGCGGCGATGCTCGGCTTGACGATGTTGTCAATCGCGTCAATCGGGTAAGCCGCTCTCGTGTTTTCCGTATAGAATGTGTCGGAATAGTCCGGCTTTCCGGTTCTGCTGTCGACAACGACATTTTCGAGAACGGAACCGAAGCGGATCGCATTGTAAATCTGCGGTTCTTTTTCTTCGCTTAAGTTAATGCACTTGGCGTAGCAGCCTCCTTCAATGTTGAAAACGCCTGTGCTGGACCAGCCGTGTTCGTCGTCACCGATCAGCTTCCGCTTCGGATCGGCGGAAAGCGTCGTTTTGCCTGTACCTGACAATCCGAAGAAGAGAGCTGTTCCGCCTTCCTCGCCAATGTTTGCCGAACAGTGCATCGGTAAAATGTTTTGTTCAGGAAGAAGATAATTCATAATAGAAAAAATCGATTTTTTCATCTCTCCGGCATATTCGGTGCCTCCGATTAAGATCGTACGCTTCTCAAACGACACGATGATAAACGTTTCAGATCGAGTCCCGTCAACGAGCGGATCGGCTTTGAAATGCGGAGCGGAAAGAATCGTAAACGGCTGTTCTTCAGGTTTTTTATCATGTTCTTCAGGTCTGATGAACAACTGTCTTGCAAACAGGTTGTGCCAGGCGAACTCGTTAACAACTGTAATCGGAAGCCGGTATTTTTCGTCTGCTCCTGCAAACCCTTCAAATACATACAATTCATCGCGTTCCTTTAAATAGCTGAGCACTTTTGTGTGCAGCCGGTCAAAGGCGGCTTCTGAAATCGGCTGATTCACCGCGCCCCAATCGATTTTGTCCTTTGTGCTCGCTTCTTCCACAATGAATTTGTCCTTTGGCGAGCGGCCGGTGTATGTACCGGTTGTTGCCCGCACGGCTCCGGAAGATGTCAAGACTCCTTCTTTGCGCTCAAGAACTTTTTCAACCAAAAGGGGAACGGATAAGTTCAGCTGAACGTTTTTGCCCGTTAATAACGTTTGTAAGTCAGTTGTTAAATCTACAGAATTCATAAAAAACCTTCCTTTGCATGTTTTTTAATGTGTATAACATTAATGTAGAATTAGTATAACACATTTACTCTTATAGTCTATACCGTTTCTTCATTTTTCGTTCGGGTTTTTTCTCGAAGGACAAGTTCAAATTTATTTCGGCCGATATTGACATTACAAGCCATTTTAAGATAAGATATTTCATTGAGCGGATACTCTTATCCCGAGCTGGTGGAGGGACAGGCCCAATGAAACCCAGCAACCGGTTTCTCTTATTAATGGAAAAAAACAGTTTCTGAGACAACTACGGTGCTAACCTGATGCAAGGTGTTCAATACCTTGAGCGATAAGAGTGAAAGGCACGCAATACCAGACCCTTTCCTCAGCGAATAGGAAAAGGTTTTTTTATTGCATAAATCGATATACAAAAATTGCTAAAAAAACTGCCTTCAGGAGGAAGGTACTCGGCGTTTTTCACAGGATGTGAAAGGTTTTAGCCGAGTATCAAGCAGGAGGAAGGTACTGGGCGTTTTTCACAGGACGTGAAAGGTCTAGCCGGGCAACCAGTCAGGAAAAATTCTGCTAAGGGGAATTTCGACTCAGAATCTCGTCAAGAATAGCATATGGAAATTGTTTCAAAACGAGAGCGTATGAAGCCCGAGTATCGTCATATAATCAAGAGGGACGAGATCCGTATCATACTTAAGATCACGGCTGATCTTCATATACAGGAGGAAACATAAATGAGCAAAAACCGTCGGTTATTTACATCAGAGTCAGTTACGGAGGGACATCCGGACAAAATTTGCGACCAGATTTCGGATAGTATATTAGACGAAATTTTAAAGAAAGATCCGAATGCCCGCGTTGCCTGTGAAACATCTGTGACAACCGGATTGGTGCTGGTAAGCGGTGAAATCACGACGTCCACATACGTCGATATTCCAAAAACAGTCCGCGAAACGATTAAAGAAATTGGCTACACACGTGCAAAATACGGTTTTGATGCCGAAACTTGCGCGGTCTTAACGTCTATAGATGAACAGTCTCCAGACATTGCAATGGGAGTCGACCAGGCTCTTGAAGCGCGTGAAGGAGCAATGAGCGACGCTGAAATTGAAGCGATCGGAGCCGGAGACCAAGGTTTAATGTTCGGTTTTGCCTGCAACGAAACAAAGGAACTTATGCCTCTGCCGATTTCGCTTGCTCACAAATTGTCTCGCCGTTTGACAGAAGTGCGTAAAGAGGAAATTCTGCCGTACCTGCGTCCGGACGGAAAGACACAGGTAACTGTTGAGTATGATGAGAATAACAAGCCGATTCGCATCGATACAATTGTCATTTCGACTCAGCATCATCCTGAGATTTCGCTTGAACAAATTCAGCGCAATCTGAAAGAGCACGTCATCAATCCGGTAGTGCCAAAAGAGCTGATCGATGAAAACACGAAGTACTTCATTAATCCTACGGGCCGTTTTGTTATCGGAGGACCGCAGGGGGATGCTGGTTTAACAGGACGCAAAATCATCGTTGACACCTATGGCGGATATGCCCGTCACGGCGGCGGAGCGTTTTCCGGTAAGGATGCGACAAAGGTTGATAGATCTGCAGCTTATGCTGCGAGATATGTTGCGAAAAATATCGTCGCCGCAGGTCTTGCTGATTCCTGTGAAGTGCAGCTTGCCTACGCGATCGGTGTCGCACAACCGGTGTCCATTTCAATCGATACATTCGGTACAGGCAAAGCGAGTGAAGAAACATTGATCGAAGTGGTTCGCAAAAACTTTGATCTAAGACCTGCCGGCATTATTAAAATGCTCGATCTTCGCCGTCCGATTTACAAACAAACGGCAGCTTACGGACATTTCGGCCGCCTCGATCTTGATCTGCCTTGGGAGCGCACAGACAAAGCAGAGCAGCTGAAGAAAGATGCATTAGGAGAATAACAATAACAACCGCATAGCCGCTTTATTAAGCGGCTTTGTTTTTCGATGGCAAAAAGCGGGCGGATGTGAAACGTTTTTCTTTAAACACTTGTCTAATCAAGAAGCAGACTTTGATTTCTGCACGAAATTTAAAAAATCGGAGGCAATACTATGTGTGGATTTGTAGGGGTATTCAATCATCGCCCATCATCCGAGACAGCAGCCCAGGAAGAACTGATTAAACAAATGAATGAAATGATTGTACACCGCGGTCCGGACGATGATGGGTACTATCATGATGAGCATGTAGGCTTCGGATTTAGAAGGCTCAGCATCATCGATGTGGAAAACGGAGGACAGCCTCTGTCTTATGAAGATGATTCCTACTGGATTATTTTTAATGGAGAAATCTATAACTATATAGAACTGAAAGACGAACTTCTTTCAAAAGGATACGAGTTCAAAACCGATTCAGATACGGAAGTTTTACTTGCGACTTACCGCCACTACAAACAGGAAGCCGCTTCCAAGCTGCGCGGAATGTTTGCTTTTTTAATCTGGGACAAAAAAGAACAGCTCCTATACGGAGCGCGCGATCCGTTCGGCATTAAGCCGCTCTATTTTACGAAAACGGACGGCCACGTTTATTTTGCATCAGAAAGAAAAAGCCTGATGGCTGTCGATGCTGACTTGGAATTGAATGAAAAAGCGCTGCAGCAGTATACATCGTTCCAATTTGTACCGGAGCCTAAGACGCTTGACAAAAAGGTGCAAAAAGTAGAACCGGGCCATCAGTTTACCGTCCGCCCGGGCCAGGATATTCAATTTAAAACATACTGGAAAGTTCAATTCAAGCCGGTTCAGACCGAAGAAGACAAGCTTGTTCAGGAAGTAAGAGACGCGATTTTTGATTCCGTAAAAGTCCACATGCGGAGCGATGTGCCTGTAGGTTCCTTCCTTTCCGGAGGCATTGACTCTTCCTTTATCGTGTCTGTGGCGAAGCAATTCCATCCGAACTTAAAGACGTTCTCTGTCGGCTTTGAACATGAAGGCTTCAGCGAAGTTGACGTTGCGAAAGAAACCGCTGATAAGGTCGGCGTGGAAAACTTCAGCGCGATCATTTCGCCTGAAGAATATATGAACGAGCTTCCAAAGATCGTCTGGCATCTGGATGATCCTCTGGCAGATCCTGCTGCGATTCCTTTGTATTTTGTCGCGAAGGAAGCGAAGAAGCAAGTTACGGTTGTTTTATCCGGAGAAGGGGCAGATGAGCTGTTCGGCGGTTACAATATTTACCGAGAGCCGCTTTCATTAAAGCCGTTTGAGCGAATCCCGTCCCCGCTGAAAAAGATGCTTCTTCGAGTAGCTTCAGCGATGCCGGAAGGAATGAAAGGGAAAAGCTTTTTAATGAGGGGCTGTACACCTCTTGAAGAGAGATATATCGGTAACGCAAAGATTTTTGAAGAAGGCATGAAATCAAAACTTCTTCGCCAGTATGACAGCAACCTCTCTTACTGTGACGTGACAAAGCCGTATTTTGAAGAAAGCAAGTCCTACAGCGAAATCAACAAAATGCAGTATGTCGATATCCACACATGGCTGCGCGGCGACATTTTGCTGAAGGCCGACAAAATGACGATGGCCAACTCACTGGAACTCCGCGTTCCGTTTTTGGACAAAGTCGTATTTGAAGCGGCTTCCAAAATTCCGGAAGAGCTGAAAACGAAAAACGGCACGACAAAATATCTGCTTAGAAAAGCGGCGGAAGGCATCGTTCCAGATCATGTCTTAAATCGCAAAAAGCTAGGGTTCCCTGTGCCGATCCGCCACTGGCTGAAAAACGAAATGCATGACTGGGCCGTGAACATCATTAAAGAGAGCGAGACAGACGCATATATCCATAAAGATTACGTGCTTCAGCTTCTTGAAGATCACTGCGCCAATAAAGCGGATAACAGCCGCAAAATCTGGACGGTTCTCATCTTTATGATCTGGCACAGCATTTTTGTTGAAAAACGCTTTGTACCGGAAGAACTGAACCATCAGCCAAAAGAGGTCATTATTGTTTAAGCAAAAAAAGAAGGTTTTCGATTAACCGAAAACCTTCTTTTTTTATGCCGGTTTTTCTGCTGATAAATCTGCAACCACACTTTCACATTCGGAGAGGAGATTGTCAAAAATCACATCCCACGACTGGGTAAGGGCATAGCTTCTCGCATCGTATGCCATCCGTTTTTTTAACGACGGGTTGGAGAGGACGCGCAATATATTTGCGGTGAATACTTCCGGATTTCTAGGTTCGGAAAGAAAACCGTTTCTTCCGTTTTGTATAAAGTCTTTCAGGCCGCCGGAATCTGCCCCGATAACAGGCGTCCCGCAGGCGAGCGCTTCAAGGGCGGAATTTCCGAAGGTTTCCGTCGGAGAAGGAAAGACGAACAAATCTGAGCTCGCATAGATGCTTGCCAGCTCTTCTCCTTTGACATAGCCGGCAAAAGTCATGTTGAGGGGAGCTCGCTTCTCAAGCTCTTTCTTTAATGGGCCGTCTCCGGCGATCAGCCAGTGGACGTCATCTTTCAAAGCGGGGTGACTTGCGATCTTGAGCAGCGTCTCCAAGTCTTTTTCAGGTGCCAGCCTTCCGACATAGCTGAGGATGTAGGTTTCCTTTATGCCGTATCGCTTTCGGATGTGTTCGGTTTGATACGCCGGACTGAACAGCGAGCAGTCCACGCCGCGCTTCCAGATGGAGAGGTTCCTGAATTGTTTGGCCTTGAGCTGCATGAACGTTTCGCGCGAAGGTACGAAAACTTTTCGAAAATCTTTATGAAACCAGTGCATATATTTCCATAATAGTTTGGAAAACATTTGAAGATCATAATATGAAAGGTACTGGTCAAAATCGGTATGGTAAGAGCCTACGACGGGGATGTTCCATTTCTTCGCAAGCTTGAGCCCCGCCAGGCCGATATTAAAAGGAGTCGCGATGTGAATGAGATCGGGATGGAATTCGCGGAGTTCTGATTTCATTTTGATGAGATTAGGAAGAGCGATTCTGCACTCGGGGTATAAGAAGAACGGCATGCTCGTAAAACGGCGGATGCGGCTCGAAAATTGTGTTTCATGCGTGCTTTCCGGCGCAAATACTTTATAGGGAATCCCGTTTTTTTCAAGATAATCCGTATACCTTTTCAGCGTTCTGGCGCAGCCGTTCACATCTGGTGTGAACGTGTCCGTAAATATCGCAATTTTCATCGTTTCCCCTCCTGTTGGTGATGTAAAAATCAATGACGCTTTGGAAGAAACGGCCGGCTTAGAAGATCATCGCCGACAAAGTTCCGACTGAAATTCCGAGGGCCGTGCCTGCCAGAACATCCGAAGGATAATGAAGACCGAGATAAATTCTGGAGAGCCCCACACTGATGCCTACCGGAATTAATAAAAGCGCGAGTATCGGAAAGAATATCATTAGCGGTGTAATGACAGAAAATACCGCGGTCGTATGGCCGGATGGAAAAGAATGATCTTTGAGCGGATTTTGCAAAACCTGTGTTTCCTTTAGCGTTAAATACGGCCGCTTTCTCGGATACAGCTTTTTGATCAGCATGACTTGAAGGTGGCTGACCAAAAGTGCAAGGGCGCTGGCGATCCCTGCTGTACGAACATTTCCAGATCCGAACAGCAAGAGAGACAGGCAGGCGGAAATCGTGCAGCAAGCTCCTCCCAAATGAGTTGAGGAACGAAAATAACGGTTTAGTGTTTTTTGGTGAAATAAGCTGTTCATACCGAGGAAAATCCGGCATTCAAAGTTGTAGATGCCGACCATCAGTTTATTCAAATGTCATAACCCCCTTTACATGAATGGCTGCTACATGTTTATTGTAAAAAATGAATGTTTAGCAAATGATAAGTATTTGTAAAGATCCGGAAAAGAAAAAAGCCGCAGACGCGTGCGGCCGAAAAGGTTATTGCTTAAATTATCGGTGGAAAAATGGTAAAGTTGTAGCAAAGCTAATCTTTTTTTTGCAAGGATTTGTAGTATTGTCCTTTTTCAATATATTCTTTGCGAATTCTTTCCATTTCCTGTTTATCTTTGTCGGTTAACGGGCGGATGACTTTAGCGGGCCTGCCGAATGCGAGGTGCCCGGGCGGGATCTTTTTGCCAGGCGGGACAAGGCTGCCTGCCCCGATAAAAGCGCCTTCCCCGATTTCCGCTTCGTCAAGAATAACCGACCCCATTCCGATAAGGGCATGCTTTCGAATTACGGAGCTGTGCAATGTAACCTGATGGCCTACCGTCACACCGTCTTCAATCACGAGAGGGCGTTCAGGGCTTTGGTGCAGACAGGAAAGGTCTTGAATGTTCACGCCTTTTCCAATTCTGACCGGGGCGACATCGCCGCGGATAACAGAAGAGAACCAGATGCTTGATCGCTCTCCGATTGTTACATCTCCGGTGATGACCGCGTTGTCGGCGATAAACGCCGTTTCATGAATAACGGGTTGCGTTTTTTTATAAGGGTAGATCATAGGTTTCATCCTTTCATTTATAAAATTGTGTGAGGTGGTCAGCATGTGGTGCATGGAAGCGGAAAGACCTGTTGCTTCAATCGTCATCATTCACGGTGCATGTGAGCATCACGGGCGGTATAAATGGCTGTCCGAAATGTGGCGTTCATCCGGGTTTAATGTCGTGATGGGGGATTTGCCCGGCCAGGGAACTTCGACAAGAGAAAGAGGACATATACGCTCATTTCAAGAATATATTGATGAAGTGGACAAATGGGTCGCTAGGGCGAAAGCATATGAACTGCCTGTGTTTATGCTCGGGCACAGCATGGGTGGCCTGATCGCGATCGAATGGTTTAAGCAGCAGCAAAGCGGCATTGCCGGTCTCATTTTATCATCCCCTTGTCTCGGGCTGCAATTAAAGCCGAACAAATTTTTGGACTGGATTTCCAAAGGACTTAACGTTTTGGCCCCGACCATGAGGTTTGAATCCGGGATCACGCCTGATAAAGCGACGAGAAACAAAGAAGTTATCGAAATGGACATCAACGATTCATTATATATCACAAAAGTTTCTGTCAGATGGTATCAAGAAATGTTAAAAGCGTTGAAAAGCGCGATGGAGCCGACGGACGCCTTTCTCAACATCCCGCTCTTTGTCATGCAGGCGGGCACAGACTGGCTTGTCGACAAAAAAATGGTCGTCAAGTGGTTTAACCAGCTTGCTTCCCACAATAAGACGTACAGGGAATGGGAGGACTTATACCACGAAATTTTCAATGAGCCTGAGCGGGAAGACGTTTTTAAAGCGGCCAGAGCGTTTGCAGAACAGTATATAACATAATGGAGGTGCATTCTTTGGCAGTACCGGAGCATCCTTTTGGATTAATGGCTAAAGTATACAGAGAAGTCTTTCCCCTTGTTCATCAGGAATTGGACAAGTGGAAACGAAAAGCTGAAACGATTCAAAATCCCGAGCTGAAAACGCAGGCGAAAGCCAGCATCAGGGATAAAACCTTTCACTGTGAAGGCGGCGGCATTATGGCTCTCCTTTCAGGCGACAAAATCGAGCAGTCGATCCGGTTTATTACGGCGTATCAGACGATAAGCGACTATCTCGACAATCTATGCGACCGGAGCACCTCGCTTGATCCGGATGATTTTACCATGCTTCACCAGTCGATGAAAGACGCGCTGACAGTCGGGGCTGAATTGAAAAACTATTACCGGTTCAGGGAAGACCAGGATGATCAAGGCTATTTGCACGACTTAGTGAAAACATGTCAAGGCGTGCTTGCGGAAATTGAGAACTATGATCTGATCAAGGAGCATCTGCTTGAGCTTTGCAGCTACTACTGCGACCTGCAAGTTCATAAACACGTCGTGGAGCATGAGCGCGTTCCCCGGCTTGAAGCGTGGTTTGAGAATTATAAATCGGCTTTGCCGAAAATGGAATGGTATGAGTTCTCAGCCTGTGCGGGTTCAACACTCGGCATTTTTTGCCTCGTATCGTATTCCGTCCGTCCCGATTTTACTGAATCGATGGCCGGAAAGATCCGCGACAGCTATTTTCCGTACATACAGGGACTGCATATTCTGCTCGATTATTTAATTGACCAGGAGGAAGATCTAATCGGCGGAGATTTGAATTTCTGCACGTATTACCCGTCACATTCAGATATGATGGAAAGGCTCGAATATTTCATCGAAATGGCGGATGAACATTTGCGCGGGATCCCGCACGAAAACTTTCACCGTTTGATCAACAGAGGTCTGTTAGGCGTTTATTTGTCGGATGACAAAGTAGCGGGCCAGAAGGAAATCGGCCGGCTTGCGAAGAAGCTGATTAAAGCGAGCGGCAAAACGTCTTTCTTTTTCTATATTAACGGAAGGGCATACCGCAAAATTCAAAAAATGCCGTGGATGAAAAGTTCATAAAGAAAGCTCAAATCATTTGCTGATTTGAGCTTTTTTTTCAATGGCGATAATAAACGGGGGATCATTCCGCTGGTTTAAATACTGATAGCAGAGGACGCGGGCTTTATCCTGGTCAAGCTTAGAGCAAAATTCGAGAAGGTCTTCCTTCTCCCTTTTTCCTTCAGGATGGCCGTGATAGACGACAAGCACGATCAGCCCTTCGTCTTTCAGGATGTGCAGCAGCTGCTCGATGCTCGAAATGGTCGACTCGCTTCTTGTTGTTACCGCTTTGTCTCCGCCCGGCAGATACCCGAGATTAAAGACGGCTGCTGACACACGTCCAATCACTTCAGACGGAAGCGATTCAATCACCTTATCGTGGCTTTTTTGAATCAGGGTGACGTTGCCGCGGTGCTTTTCTCCAAGCCTTTCCGCGGTATGGATCAGCGCCTCTTCCTGGATATCAAAGGCATAGACATGTCCGCTTTCACCGACAAGTTCTGCTAAAAAATACGTATCATGTCCGTTTCCCATTGTCGCATCAATGACGATGTCTCCTTCGCCTGCGGCTGTTTTCAGCAGATCTTTCGCATACGGGAGGATTTTTTTAAGTTTCATGTGGCCATGCCTTCTTTCGCCTTGTTGAACCATTTCCCCTGATAGCTGCCGCGCCTTTCCAGTTCTCCGTTGATGGCGTTTAAGACTTCCCATTTATTGACGCTCCACATCGGTCCGACCATCAATTCGATCGGTCCATCACCAGTAATCCGGTGAATGATCATTTCCGGCGGAAGAATTTCAAGCTGATCGCAAACAAGCTGGACATATTCATCTTGAGAAAGGAACGTTAATTTTCCTTTTTCATACTGCTTCACCATTGGCGTTCCCTTTAACAAGTGCAGCAGATGGATTTTAATCCCCTGCACGTCCAAATCGGCGACGGCTTTTGCGGTTTCCATCATCATGCCGCGGTCTTCGAGAGGCAGCCCGTTAATGATGTGGGAGCAGACGCGGATGCCGTGCTTCCTCAGCTTGTTCACGCCTTCCACATAGCAGTCGAAATCGTGGGCGCGATTGATCAAATCAGCCGTCCGTTCATGAACGGTCTGAAGGCCGAGCTCCACCCAGAGGTATGTGCGTTCATTAAGCTCGGCAAGATATTCGACAACATCGTCAGGAAGACAGTCCGGCCGGGTTGCGATTGATAGGCCGACTACGCCGTCAAGGCCGAGGACCGTTTCGTATTTTTCGCGAAGAACGCTGACAGGAGCATGCGTATTCGTAAATGCTTGAAAGTACGCCATGTATTTGCCGTCTTTCCATTTTTCATGCATTCTGTCGCGCACTTCATTAAATTGGGTAATAAGATCGTCGGCCCGGTTTCCCGCAAAGTCTCCGCTCCCTGCGGCGCTGCAAAATGTGCAGCCGCCGTGTGCGACCGTACCGTCGCGGTTCGGGCAGTCAAAGCCTCCGTCAAGGGCGACTTTAAACACTTTATGACCGAAATGATTTCTCAAATGATAATTCCATGTATGATATCGTTTTTCACTGTTCGTATATGGAAAAGGGTTGTTTTGATGCAAACAAAAGGACCTCCTTTTAGTATCACGCATCCTAAAATTGTAGCAAATAAACACGATAAGAACAAACCGATTCCCAATTATTTTCTTCAATGATCACGGCTGTGATGGTCAAACTAATCACGATGGATTTTTCCATTAAGGAGGGGTTTTCTTTGGCTACAAGACAATCCGTCGGAGAGCATATCCAAAGAAGCGAGGATGCTTATGATTATGCTTTATCTCAATTTGAAACTGCAAGCAGGCAGGAGCATTACAATGAGACAGAGTACAGCGATGCGCAGCTGATGCTTGAAAACGCGGTCAATGAATTAAACAAACTTTCGCTGTTTGCCAATGAGCAGCAAAGGGAGGAAATTCACCGCAAAAGGCTTCAGCTGCAAACCCTTCAAAACAATATGATTCTGCAGAGATCGTATGAAAGATGAACCCTTTTTGAAAGGGTTCATTTTTTTTGAAAAAAGTGATTGACAAAAAAAGACGATGTATTTAATGTATTAGGTGTACTATATCGAGTAATACAATTAACACACACATGTAAAGGAGCAATACTCATGAGTGATAAACATAAAAAAGTAACGCCAATGGTGGTCGTGGCGTTTATCATTGCCTGTTCGTTCTTGTTTGTACTTGCGAAGCTGGGCTTTATAATTCAAGAAAATTTGGGATACGTGTTTTTTTAAAAGTGAATGACCTGAGATTGAACGAGAAAGAAGGGAGATAGATGATTCAAATCGATCCGAGAAGCTCAACCCCGATCTATGAGCAGATTATCCAGCAGATGAAAGAGCTTTGCTTAAAAGGGATAATCAAGCCTGGAGATAAACTTCCTTCTGTCAGAGAGCTTGCAACCATTATCATTGCAAACCCGAATACGGTCAGCAAAGCCTATAAAGAACTTGAACGTGAAGGAATAATTGAAACGTTGAGGGGTAGAGGAACGTATATTTCAGAAAACGCGAAAGTTACGCTTGATGAAGGGAAGATTGCGATGATTAAAGAGCAGTTAAAACAGCTGATCATCGATGCGCATTACGCGGGGATCGACACCAAAAAGCTGCAGGAGTGGATGGCGGAAATTGACGAAGAAGTGAGAGGAGGCGAAGTGAATGATTGAGCTCAAATCTGTGTCAAAAACGATTGACGGAAAACAAATACTCAAAGACATCTCCTTTAAGCTGGAGGAAGGAGAGATTTTCGGACTGCTCGGAAGAAACGGCTCAGGAAAAACGACGCTTCTCCGCCTGATTCAGCAAATCCTGCTGCCTGATGAGGGAGACATCTACTTCGGCAGCGTCAAGGTGAAGGACCATCCGCTCGTAAAGCGCAACATCGTCTATATGCCGGTTCAAAACACCTACTTCGAAAAATACAATTACAAACAGCTCGTCAATATTTTACGTAACATTTATCCGGACTTTGATGTTACATACGCAAATGAATTAATGAACCGGTACGATATTCCCGAAACAAAAAAGTACAGGGAATTGTCTACAGGATTGAAAAAGCAAATGTCGCTGATCTTGTCATTTGCGATCCGGCCGGCGGTCATATTGCTTGATGAGCCGACAGACGGCATTGATGCCGTCACAAGACAAGACGTTCTTCAGCTGATGGTCGATGAGGTGGCTGAAAACAACACGACGATTCTCATCACATCCCACCGGCTTGAGGATATTGAAAGAATGTGCAACCGAATCGGTTTTCTCGAAGACAATACATTGTCGAACATCATGGATCTTGATGAACTGAAAGGCGATTTTATTAAAATCCAAATGGCATTTGAAGAAGATGTCAATTTAAAAATCAGGGAAAGGGAAATCCCTGTTTTGGATCACACCGGCGTCTTTTATACAGTGTTGATTCTGAAAGAAGACGATGTGAGCAAACAATTTCTTAAAAGTTTGTCTCCGAAAGTTTGGAACGAGCTTCCGGTCAGTCTTGAGGAAGTATTCATCGCGAAGTATGGAGGTAAGCGAAGATGGTAGAGCGCGGACTTTTATATAAAGAATGGAAACAACATTTCTGGATTTTTTTAGTCGTGTTTGCAGCGGTGATGCTGAGTGAGCCGCTAGCGATTTTGAATGATTATTTCCAGTACCAGGGATGCCTTGCAGAACAGAAAAAATTTCCCGATATAGAGTGCGTTTTATATAAAGATTATGGGGTAAGCGGGACTATCAGAATGTTCTGGGTTGGCGGAGTCGCGCTTGCACTCAGCCAGATCGGGTTTGAACGGAGCAGAGGAACGCTTGATTTTACTCTCGGTCTCCCTTATCAACGCGGCATCATTTTCAACACTAAATATTTCTTTGGCATTTCAATTCTTTTAACAGCCCAGCTATTATCTTATTTTTTATCTTATGCCTTGATTGTTTTATATAAGGTTGACGTCGTCCATTTCCATGAGTATTTTATCGGGTCGGTCATCTTCTGCTTTATGGTCTACTCGCTTGTCATGGCGGCGGGGGCGATGACCGGCAATCCGCTGGCCCAGATGATCGTTGCTTTTTCAGCGTCGATTCTGCCGTATTTGCTGATCGGCCTTCCGCTGGCCAACTTACGAATCATCCTGGGTTTCTTTGGGCATGACCCTGCTTTCTTTTATGATGAAACAGAACTACTAGATTATATGACGCCGATCATATACCTCAACAGTTTCGGCATTCAAGACGGCAGCCTGGCCTTTACGCTTATTCCGCTCGCCATGGGGATCTTGTTTTATATAATCGGCTATTTCTGCTTTATCAAACAGCAGCTTGAACGGAACGGACATTTTTTTCTCTGGAGAAAAATGGATCGTCCGATCCAGATTCTCGTTATTTTATTTGGCATCTGGGGATTCGGCACAGCCGCTGCTTCGAACCTGTTCAGCTATATCTTCGGTATGTTGATCGGTTTGGCAGTCGGATTTTTAATCAGTTACTTCTTGATTTTTAAAAAAATAAAACAGCTGTAATCAAAATGGAGAGGAGATTTACAAATGATCAGTGTAGAGCATATTCACCACTCGTTTAAAGTCGGCAAAAAGGGAAGGGAAAATGAAATTAAAGTGTTAAAGGACGTCTCGCTTACCGTCGAAAAAGGCGAAATCGCTTGCATTGTCGGACGGAGCGGTTCCGGAAAATCGACGCTGTTGAACTTGATTTCCGGCTACATTGCCCCGACAAAAGGCAACATCGTCATCGACGGCACGGATGTCACGAAGTACAGCGAAAAAGAATGGGCCGCATTCAGGCTTGAGCATTTCGGCTTCATCTTTCAAAGTTTTCAGCTGATTCCGAGCTTGACGACTTTTGAAAATATCGAACTGCCTCTAACTTTAAAAGGTGTTCATCCGTCGGAGCGAAAGCAGCGCGTCAATGAAATGCTTCACCGCGTCGGCCTTGAAAACCACGCCGGCCACTATCCGAATGAGCTTTCAGGCGGACAGCAGCAGCGCGTCAGCATCGCCCGCGCTTTGATCTTGAATCCATCAATCATTTTAGCTGACGAACCGACCGGAAGCCTGGATTCCGAAACAGAGCAGGAAATCCTCGAATTCATTCGACAGCTGAACAGGGAACGCGGCATTACATTTGTCATCATCACGCACGATGACGAGGTGGCATCGATCGCCAATACGAAATTTCATTTATCTGATGGCGTGTTAGAGAAAGGGGTAGAGACTGTTGAAGTTTAAGGATCAGCTGAAGTTCATTAGAAGAAATATGAAGAAAAACCGCCTGCGTGTATTCATGACCATTCTCGCAACAACGGTGGCCTGCGCGTTTTTAATCGTGCTCGCATCCGTCGGGTTCGGCCTGCAAAAATCGATGACTGAACAGCTGATGAAAGAGCAGATCGTGACTGAGATAAATGTTGTCGGAAAAGAAGGGCAAAGCGATCAGAAAGTTCAAAAGAAAGACTTGAAAGAATTTGAAAACCGCAAAGATGTGTCTGCGATTATCGAGCGCACGAAGGTGTACGCACCTGCTGAAGCAAAATTGGGCAACAGGACCAATAATCAAATTTCGCATATCTCGATTACCGACATGGCCGCTGAGCAAAAAGCCAATATCAAACTCGATCGCGGCCGCGTAGCGAAAACACCGAATGAAATCGTCGTCGGCTACCATTTCGGGAAGAACCTCTGGACGAAAAAAGAAGCCGCAGATTATGAAAAGCAGATGGAAAATAATGCCGAGGAAGTAAAAGAACCAAAAGGATACGCAGAAGATATTCTCGGCAAAACGATTGAATTAAAGATTTCAAAAATGGATGAAAAAACAGGTGAAGAAGGGGAAGCGAAAACATATGATCTGAAAGTTGTCGGAGTGACGAAAAAACCTTCTTATGAATGGGCGAGCGATTCAACAGTCTATGTCAGCGACGACATGCAAAAAGACATCACCGGTTTTCTGAAGGCGGACAAAGACAGTGGCATGATCGAAAAGTCGCTCTCGGTTTACGCGGATAACTTTGAACATGTCGGACAGCTGACAACAGATTTGGAGGATGAAGGCTACTACGTCGATTCAATAACGAAAAAGCTCGAAAGCATCAATCTTTTTTTCATGGCTTTTAAAATTGGTCTGATCTTTGTCGGAGTCATTGCCGTCTTGATTTCAGCGATCGGCATTTTCAACACGATGACAATGGCGGTTACAGAACGGACGCAGGAAATCGGCATTATGAAAGCGATCGGGGCGAGCCCGAACGTGATCCGCCGAATGTTCCTGCTTGAAAGCGCCTATATCGGTATTTTAGGATCTGTTTTAGGTATTATCATCTCATACGGTATCAGCTTTTTAGTGAACAAGATTATACCTGTCATATTATCATCGGTTTCAGAAGGAGAAACGAGTGCAGCAGACCTCAGCATCACCTTCTCGTACATTCCGGTCAGTCTTGTCCTCATCGCGACCTTGATCAGTGCAGGAGTCGCCATTCTTTCAGGCCTGAATCCGGCCATTAAAGCGACAAGAACGAACGTGCTGACAGCATTAAGAAGAGAGCTGTAAAGAAAAAGCCGGCGGTATGCCGGCTTTTTTAACGTTTCGGAGGTCTGTACCCCGCATCACGCGCTTCCTGTTCTGTGCAGAACCAGCGAGTGACGTTTTTCGTGCGGTCATAATATGTACTTCCCGGTGTATGATAAATATGGTTGACGCTTCCTTTGATTTTGCACTCCTGTTTGCTCTCAGCGCTGCTGTTCTTAGCGACGGGCGAGCTGTGTGACGTCCCGGCCTGAGCGGTGGCGTTCTTTTCTTTTACAGAGGTTTCGGCACTGCTGCTTTTTTCTTCAGCCTTAGCCAGTTTTTCTGTCAGCGATTTTGTTTTTTTCGTAAGCGAGTCTTTTTCTTTTGTCAGTTTTTCGTTTTCTTTTTTTAATGTGTCATTCTCCGCTTTGACTGCCTTCAGTTTTTTGTTTGCCTGTTTGACCTGCTGTTTTAATGCGGTTTGCTCTTTTTGCAAAGTGCTGTGTTCAGTTTTCAGTTCCTGAAGCTCGGTTGTCAGATCCTCCGTTTTTGTCTCATCGGCGGCATATGTTTCCTCATCATAATAAGGTGCAGAGATGATCAGGAGGAGAAGTCCGCCTGCAAAACAAGGATAAAAGAGTTTCCTGGAAAACCTTTTGCCTGGAGAAAAGATCCTTTTGATCAAATGAAATACAAGATAGCAGATGGAAAAAAGGAAGGATAAAAACCCGATCAGCATGATAGATTCCATGATTCGTCTCCTTTCTTAATTGATAACTATATTTTAGCTTAAAAAGAAAAAAATGTTTATAACAAAAAACTTCTTGCAAATCTAAATATTCAAACGTAAAATAAAGAAATCATTTAAAAACCGAATATGCAGCTTATAAAGAGAGATGGAGGGACTGGCCCGGCGAAATCTCAGCAACCTGCAGGAATGCAAGGTGCTAAATCCAGCAGAATGTCAGACGCATTCTGAAAGATAAGTTTAATCAACTCTTTCAGCCGTCTGAAAGAGTTTTTTTATTTTGGAGGAGGAGATATACATGAACAAGTTATTAAAATGGACTTCTGCGTTGGTACTGGCCTTGAGCTTGGCGCTTCTGGCCGCATGCGGAAACAGTGCCGAAAGCGACGGCAAAACGATCAAAATAGGCGCTACTGCAGGACCGTATTACGATATGGTCAAAAAAGCGATTCAACCTGAGCTTGAGAAAAAAGGCTATAAAGTGGAAGTGGTCGAATTCACCGATTACATACAGCCGAACACGGCGTTAAGCGAAGGCGAACTCGACGCCAATTTGTTTCAGCACGAGGTTTTTATGAAGTCATACAATCAAGAAAACAATAAAAATCTTGCGGCGCTCATTTCTGTGCCGACTGCTCCGATGGGTCTCTATTCTGCCAAATATAACGACTTGAACGATGTCAAAACCGGAGCGGAAGTGGCTGTTCCAAACGATCCGGCAAATGCTGCCAGGGCATTTTTAACCCTTCAGGATCAGGGGCTGATTCGGCTGAAAAGCGATGTCGACACATTGAAAGCTTCTGTGCAGGACATTGCGGAAAATCCGAAAAAGCTGACTTTTAAACAGCTTGAATCCGCCAATCTTCCAAGATCTGTCGATGACCTGGATATCGCGGCTGTCCCGGGAAATTTCGCTCTCTCCGCCAATATGAAGCTGCAGGACGCGCTGGCGCTTGAGAACATGCCTGACCGCTACCGCAATCAAGTAGTAGTGGATGAAAAAAACAAAGACAAGCCATTTGCCAAAGATCTCAAAGAAGCGGTAAAATCCAAAGCTTTCGAAGATACGATCGATCGGGAATTCGCCGGTTTCGGAAAGCCGAAATGGATGTCCAAATCATAAAAAAATTTTCCCCCTTAAAAAGGGGGTTTTTTATGCTGAAAATTGAAATCGCGTCAATTGAAAAAAATGGGCAAAACGAATAGAATCTAGAGGGAATGATAAAGAGAAAGAAGGAAACGCTATGCCGCGCACATTATGGCTTTTGGTCATCGGAATGTTTATCAATGTTACAGGGGCATCTTTTTTATGGCCGCTGAATACAATCTATATCCATCAGCATTTGGGAAAGTCGCTGACAGCGGCCGGATTTGTGCTGATGCTGAACTCAGGGGCAAATGTGCTGGGCAATTTGTTCGGGGGCTATCTATTCGATAAAATCGGCGGATTTAAAACGGTTGTCCTTGGCATTGTAATCACGTTTGCGAGCCTTTCAGGCCTCGTCTTTTTTCACGATTGGTTCCAATACATTCTTTTCTTAACATTGGCCGGCTTTGGATCAGGGATCGTTTTTCCGGCATGCTATGCAATGGCCGGGTCAGTTTGGCCGGAAGGCGGCAGAAAGCCGTTTAATGCTGTATACGTGGCGCAAAACGCAGGGGTGGCAGTTGGGTCAGCGCTCGGCGGAATTGTCGCATCTTTTTCATTTGCGTATGTTTTTCTTGCGAATGCGATGCTATATGCCGTCTTTTTCATGATTGCGTTTTTCGGATTTAGACGCATCCGCTCTGAAAAAGCTATGCAGTCTTCTGTTTTGGATCATGCCGATTCAGTCAGCGGGAAATCGAGATTTTCTGCGCTTTTGGTCATATGTACGGGCTACCTGCTCGGATGGGTCGCTTATTCGCAATGGTCCTCGACCATCGCTTCACATACCCAGGAGCTGGGGATATCTCTGGGGCAGTACAGCGTGCTTTGGACAGTGAACGGGGCGCTCATTGTTTTCGGTCAGCCGCTGATCGGTTTTTTTGTGAAACGGTTTGCCGAATCGCTGAAAAACCAAATCGTGATCGGATTTGTCATTTTTATGATGGCATACGGAATTTTGTTTGGCGCTGAACGGTTTCCTGGGTTTCTTGCCGCGATGGTTGTGCTGACCATTGGCGAAATGCTTGTATGGCCGGCTGTGCCGACAATCGCAAACCGTCTCGCACCGAGGGGGAAAGAAGGGTTTTATCAAGGGTTTGTCAACAGTATGGCGACCGGCGGAAGAATGATCGGACCGCTTTTTGGCGGAATGCTGGTTGATTATTTCAATATGCAGCTATTGCTGGTGGTTCTGCTCGTATTATTGCTGATCGCAATAGGAACGGCGTTTTTATACGACAGGAAGGAAAAGCAGCTCTCTGCTCAATCAGATGCGTGAGTAACATAGAAAAAATAGGTAATTGTAATTATCCGAAAATGAATCGAAGGAATCAAGATTATCAACCAAATCTTCACATATAATGGAAGAAACAAGCTTTTTTTCTTCTCAGACAGAACACATTTTCTGTATGGTAGTATCGAATATCATCGCAAGGGGTCTAGGGGGGCTGCTCGATGGCCTGAAGTCGCTTGACTAAACTAAGGGCTTTAGGAAGGTGATGAAGATGCTGCATCAAGTTTTGGTTGCTTGTTTGATTGGAGGGATTATGGGGGTTCTCGGGCACATTAAAAAAAGAGGACGCCTCGAGAAACCGAGAACAACGAAACGATTCATTTACCTTGGTTTTTTTGAAGATATTCTTGTCGGAATGGTTGCTTCTATTTTGCTTGTTTTATCTGCGGAACCTGATTCTGGAATTCAGCTTGTCGTGTTATCGATCATTGCCGGCTACGGCGGTGAAGCTGTATTGAGAAGCTTTGACTTTGTCAGAGAACAGCAGGCAAATGTACAGAACTCCGAACGGCAAAACAAATCTCCACACGATTAAGATCCTCACTCTTACCCTTTTTTCAGCACATTCCCATTGTATACAAACCTGCTTGCACTTATGAACAGAATTCTATAAAATACAGATAAGATTACGGTTACGGCAAGAACAGTGAAGAGGAGCAGTAAGAAGCCCATTTTGTTTCAGAGAGTTGACGGCTGGTGAAAGTCAATCAAATGAGCTTCCGAACTCACCTCAGAGTTGCAGCAGTGATAAGCTGCTGCCGCGTATCTGCGTTACAGATATCAAGTGAGTGTGCCTCGTGCACACTAACAAGGGTGGTACCGCGGGAAATCGAATCTCTCGTCCCTTCTTAGGGATGGGAGAGTTTTTTTGATTTTAGAATAATCTGAATATAACGCTGCCAGTCCCGTCCATACTTGAAGACAAAGAAGCCGTACACATATTCAAAGGAGGTTTTTACAATTGAGTTTTGACCATCAAACAATCGAGAAAAAGTGGCAGGACTATTGGCTGAAAAATAAAACGTTTGCCACGCGTGAAGATAAATCCAAACCGAAATTTTATGCATTGGACATGTTCCCGTATCCGTCAGGCGCAGGCCTTCACGTCGGACACCCTGAAGGCTATACAGCAACTGACATTTTGTCCCGCATGAAACGGATGCAAGGGTACAATGTCCTCCATCCAATGGGCTGGGATGCATTCGGGCTTCCTGCCGAGCAATATGCGCTAGATACGGGAAACGATCCTGCCGTCTTTACCGAGCAGAATATTGACAACTTCCGCCGCCAGATCAGAGCGCTCGGCTTTTCGTATGACTGGGACAGAGAAGTCAATACAACAGATCCGGACTACTATAAATGGACGCAGTGGATTTTCTTAAAGCTTTACGAAAAAGGTCTCGCTTATGTAGATGAAGTCCCTGTAAACTGGTGTCCTGCGCTTGGAACCGTTCTTGCCAATGAAGAAGTCATCGACGGCAAAAGCGAACGCGGCGGCCATCCTGTAGAACGCCGTCCAATGAAACAGTGGATGCTGAAGATTACCGCTTATGCCGACCGCCTGCTTGAAGATTTGGAAGAACTCGACTGGCCGGAAAGCATTAAAGAGATGCAGCGCAACTGGATCGGCCGTTCTGAAGGGGCGCATGTTCATTTTGCGGTCGACGGCACAGACGAAACGTTTACGGTTTTCACAACGCGGCCTGACACATTATTCGGTGCGACATATGCTGTTTTGGCTCCAGAGCACGATTTGGTTCAAAAAATCACGACGCCTGAACAGAAAGACGCAGTCAACGCCTATATCGAAGAAGTTCAATCAAAGAGCGACTTGGAGCGGACAGACCTTGCTAAAACAAAGACAGGCGTCTTCACAGGCGCTTATGCGGTCAATCCGGCAAACGGAGAAAAAATTCCGGTCTGGATTGCGGACTATGTCTTGGCTACATACGGGACCGGAGCAGTTATGGCTGTTCCTGCCCATGATGAGCGGGACCACGAATTTGCATCAGCATTCGGGCTGCCGATCAAAGAAGTCGTCAAAGGCGGGGATGTTGAGAAAGAAGCATATACAGGCGACGGAGAACATATCCATTCAGATTTTCTGAACGGCCTTGATAAAGCGGCTGCGATCGAGAAAATGATCCAGTGGCTCGAGGAAAACGGGAAGGGCGAGAAAAAGGTAACATACCGCCTCCGCGACTGGCTGTTTAGCCGTCAGCGCTACTGGGGCGAACCGATCCCGGTCATCCATTGGGAAGACGGTACATCGACGCCGGTTCCTGAAGAAGAGCTGCCGCTGATTTTGCCGAAAACGTCGGAAATCAAACCGAGCGGAACGGGTGAGTCCCCTCTAGCGAACATTAAAGAATGGGTGGAAGTGACAGATCCTGAAACAGGCAAAAAGGGAAGACGCGAAACGAATACGATGCCGCAATGGGCGGGAAGCTGCTGGTACTTCCTGCGCTACATCGATCCGAAAAACCCGAATGAACTGGCTTCCCCTGAAAAATTAAAGGAATGGCTTCCTGTCGATATGTATATCGGAGGGGCGGAACACGCCGTACTTCACTTATTGTATGCGCGTTTCTGGCATAAATTCCTTTATGACATCGGGGTCGTTCCGACGAAAGAGCCGTTCAAACAGCTTTATAACCAAGGGATGATTCTTGGTGAAAACAATGAAAAAATGAGCAAATCCAAAGGCAATGTCGTCAATCCGGACGAAATTGTGGAGACGCATGGTGCGGACACACTTCGGCTGTACGAAATGTTCATGGGACCTTTGGATGCATCGATCGCCTGGTCAACGACAGGACTTGACGGAGCCCGCCGCTTCCTTGACCGCGTATGGCGTTTGTTTATCGATGACAATGGCGGGTTAAACGAGAAGATCGTTGAAGGAGCCGGCGAAACGCTTGAGCGCGTCTACCATGAAACGGTCATGAAAGTGACGGATCATTTCGAAGGCCTGCGCTTTAATACAGGTATTTCACAGCTGATGGTCTTCATCAATGAAGCATATAAAGCTGATCAGCTTCCGAAAGAATACATGGAAGGCTTCGTGAAATTGCTTTCTCCTGTCGCGCCTCATTTGGCTGAAGAGCTGTGGAGCCGCCTCGGTCATGAGGAAACGATCACGTATGAAGCATGGCCTGTCTATGATGAAGCAAAGCTCGTTGATGACGAAGTCGAAATCGTCGTTCAGCTGAACGGAAAGGTGAAAGCGAAACTGAACGTTCCGGCTGACGCGGACAAAGAACAGCTTGAAGAGCTGGCGAAAAACAATGAAAAAGTAAAAGAACAGCTCGAAGGAAAAACGATCAGAAAAGTGATTGCTGTACCTGGAAAGCTTGTCAATATTGTTGCAAATTAATGGCGAAAGCCCCTTCAATCCGAAGGGGCTTTTTTGTCATTCCATCGAAAGGATGAAAATATTTCGGCCGTTCGCCTCGTTTCTAATGATCCTTGACCGCTTAAAATGGGAAAAAAGGAGATGATCATGATGCGTTTTTCCGATTTTTCCGCCGTACAGGTCAGAATCGCCCGGCCTACAGACCGTTTTGACGAAATCGTTGCGTTTTACGAAAAGGGGCTGGGCCTGAAAAAGCTTGGCGGTTTTTCCGGCCATCAAGGGTATAATGGCGTCATGTTCGGCCTGCCGAATGTCCAATACCACCTTGAATTCACCTCCCATATCGGAGGCAGCCCTTGTCCGGCACCGACTAAAGACAATCTGCTCGTTTTTTATATTCCTGATCTGAAGGAAATCAAGATTATATTAAATAGGCTCGCTGACATGGGCTATCACGAAGTGCCGCCAGAAAATCCATATTGGAAGGACAAAGGGGCAACGGTGGAAGATCCGGACGGCTGGCGGATCGTGCTGATGAATACCGAAGGCATTTAGATATAGGAACGTTATGCCTGTGCCCAGTCTTTTGCTTTCCTGCGGACGATATCTGTAAAAGCCGCCATTGCAGGAGAAAGCCATTTGTTTTTATGATAAACCATTTGAGTGGAAAACAGGGCGTCGCGGACCAGCGTGCCCTGAAGCTTTCCTTCTTCGATATCAGTGCGCGTTGTGATCAAAGGAAGAAGGGATACGCCCAACCCGCACATCACGCACTGTTTAATCGCTTCGACACTCCAAAACTCCATCGTATGGTCGGCAATGACTCCCCTTTGACGTAAATATTCCTCAAAAAAATCACGGTAGCTACAGCCGTGCTCCGTATATAAAAACGTTTCATTTGCGGTAAAAGTCAAATCATCAAGGGCTTTTTGTCCTGCCGGGTGTTCCTTGGGGAAGATGAATACCATCGGCTCATTGACAAGCTTTTCAACATGAAGGTCGTTTTCTTTCCGATCGTTGTCCAAAAGAAAAGCGACATCGATTTTTCCCTGCTTCAATTCGTCTCTCAGCTGCCAGCACGTGGAAGACTTTAATGTGACCGTGACCTGCGGATATTTGTTTGTAAATTCGTGAAGAATGGCAGGCAATCTGTAAACCGTTAAAGATTCCGAGGCGCCGATGATCAAGTTTCCCGACGGATCCTGGTCGTTTTCCGGAATGTGCCTCGCTTTTTCATACAGTTCGACCATTTCTGCGGCATAAGGGAGAAGGTGTTTTCCCGCTTCTGTCAGCATCATTTTTTTCCCCAGCCTGTAGAACAGCGGCTTTCTTAATTCTTGTTCGATTGCTTGAACGTGCGAAGTCACAGTGGACTGCGCATATCCCAAATAATCGGCAGCACGGGTAAAACCGCCGATATCCACGATGGTTTTGAATGTTTTCAAATGTCGGATCTCCATCTCGTCATCTCCCTTTTTTATCTTATATCGAAAAAATCGAAGTTACAGATCGATAATATCTATTTTACTGATGAATTAAACAAGATTACAATCATTTTAACGACTTTGCGAAAGGATTGTATCAGTATGAGAGAAAAAAAGCTTGGCCCTTTATTGTTAAGCGGGCTGATGACGGGGCCCATTTTAGGATCCGGAATCATTCTGCTGCCGCCGATGATTCATCAGACAGCGGGGGACTATGCGATTTTTGCATGGCTGTTAATGTTGGGAATCGGTTTTTTATTTGCCTGGGTTTTTGCCAGATTGAGCGTCGAGTATCCGAATGATGCCGGGATTGCTTATGCGGCTGAAAAAGCGTTCGGTTCCCGTGTTAAAAAGTTGGCAGTCTTTTATTTTATCATGGCTGCGAGTTTCGGCCCCGCCGCCGTATTAATGACGGCCGGCGAATATATTCATTCTCTTGCGGCCGGCACAGCATTTCCTGCTGAACTGTACGGCTTTGTTTTTTTCATCTTTTGTATGGTTGTCCTTTGCTTTAATCTTTCATTTGTCGGCATGGTTGCACTCATTTTCTCCACTGCCGCGGCACTCATCCTGTTTGGAAGCAGCGCGGCTTCCGTGCCTTACCTCCGTGAGGGGCCTCTCGTAGACGGAACCTTTCAGTTTGCCGATTTTGGCCGCGGATTGCTGCTGCTGTTCTGGGCATTGGTCGGATGGGAAATCGTCGGCAACTACAGTATGGAAGTGAAAAACCGCAGGAAAACGATTCCACGGGCCGTCGTGATCAGCAGTCTGACGGTAACGGTCATATATTTGGCGACTGCGGCAGCTGTTCAGTGGATTGATCCGGGATTCTTCGCAAACGGGCAATTGAAGCTGGCGATGATGCTGACGCCGTTGTTCGGATCTTTTGCATTGCCGGTGATCGCAGTGCTCACCGCTGTCCTCTGCATGTGCGCTTATTTTCAGGTGACAGGCGGAG
Organism: Bacillus haynesii; assembly: GCF_014042035.1. Taxonomy (NCBI): domain Bacteria; kingdom Bacillati; phylum Bacillota; class Bacilli; order Caryophanales; family Bacillaceae; genus Bacillus; species Bacillus haynesii. The sequence continues at coordinate 4,143,623 of NZ_CP059494.1, forward strand.
CAGCCAGGCTGGTGGCCTCGCAGGCCGGCAGGCTGTTTGCCTACAGATCAAGGGGAAATCAGCCGATGGCAGCGCTGGGGCTTATGTTTCTCATCCATACCATCGTTTTCGTCTGCCTGATGTTTCATTTTCTTAATGTTGAGACGCTCGTCTTGATCGCAAACGCCTTTTTCATCTGCAACTCGCTGTGCGGTCTTGCTGCTGCTTACAAGCTGTTATCCGGCCGCGTTTACAAAATAGTATGCCTCTTTCTCATGGGGTGCTTCTCGCTGCTTCTTTTGTTTTCATCATCCTGGGTCTTACTGTTTATCATGCTTGCCAGCGCCTTGTTTATTGTGAACTTCCGTCAACTTATCATCTGGAAAAAGGTAAAACGCCCTTTCAAATCGTATTAATGAATCAAACGAAAAAAGAAAGGGGAACACGATGCGCAGTCAACTTTTCAAACTGCTCGGCGATTTGCCGGGGAAAAAAAGCATTGATGCGAGCACTCTTAAAATTGAAGAAAAGTCATCTTTTATTCTCGAAACGCTTTTGCTTGATTTAAACGGAATTGAAGCGGTGCCGGCCTATTTTGCAAAACCGAAACAGATGAACGGCAAGCGGCCGGCCGTGCTTTACTGTCATTCACACGGAGGTCGTTACGAAAGGGGAAAGGAGGAGCTGATTGAAGGAGCGGATTACTTACAAGCGCCGCCGTTCGCCGAGGAATTAACGGCCTTGGGATTTTCCGTGCTGGCGATTGACCATTGGGCTTTCGGAGACAGGCGGGGCAAAACGGAGAGTGAGATATTTAAAGAAATGCTTTGGACAGGGCGGGTGATGTGGGGAATGATGGTCTTCGACAGCATCAGAGCCATCGATTATCTGAACATGCGAGAGGACACAGATGAAAGCCGCATCGCTTCACTCGGCATGTCGATGGGAGGCCTGATGGCCTGGTGGACTGCTGCATTGGATGAGCGGGTCAGCGTATGCGTTGATATATGCGCTCAGGTGGACAGCGAAACATTAATCAAGACGCAAAATTTGGACCGCCACAATCTCTATTCGTATGTTCCCGGGCTGGTCAAGCACTTTTCAACCGCTCAAATCGAAAGCTTGATCGCTCCAAGGCCACATTTAAGCCTCGTAGGAACCGCAGATAAACTGACGCCAGTTCAAGGGATTGACCTCATTGAAGAAAAGCTGTCTGATGTGTATAAAGAAAAAGGCGCCCGTGAACGCTATGAAGTGTTTCGCTCTCATTCAGGACACCTCGAGACAGCCGGAATGAGGCATAAAGCGATCGGTTTCTTAAAAACATGGCTGTAAAACAGGAGGTGAATACTGTGAAAAAGGTGACGATCATCGGAGGGAACGGCACGGTCGGCCGCGTATTAGCGGACGGATTGGCAGGCGAAGGATACGAGGTGACAGTGCTGGATTTAAAAGAACCGGATGAAAAGCCGGCTGTCCGGTTTGTCCGGGTAGATGCGGCAGATTACAATGAAGTCGTGAAAAGCATTCCTGAGAATACAGATGCGGTGATCAACCTTTTGGCTGTCAAGCCGACGGGCGATTTGCTTGACCGGCAGGAGTTTGAGAAAATGACGGATATCTTTTTTAAAGCGACATATACAATTTTGCGGGCGGCGGCGGAGCTCGGCGTGCCGAAGGTGGTATTTGCAAGCAGCAACCATGTGACAGATGTATATGAAAAGGACGGCGATTCTCTGCTGGGGAGGCAGATCAACACGGATGACTACCCGCAGTCCAAAAGCTTGTACGGCTTGTTAAAATTGGCGTCTGAAAATCTCGGCTACCTTTTCTCGCACCAATTAGACGCCAAGGTTTCCGTGATCAATCTGCGGATCGGGACAGCCGCTGAAAATGAGCAGGAAACGCTGCGCGCAAAACCGAGGAGCAAAAAAACGCTGTTATCCCACACCGACCTCATCGGGATCTTTAAAGCTGCGATCGAATCCGGCAAAACATATGGTACATATTATGCTGTCAGCGACAATAAGGGGCGGCCGTGGTCGATCGATTCCGCCATTCAGGAACTGGGGTACAAGCCGAAAGTCAGCGCCTCAGACATCCTTGATGAAGACTGACGTATCATCTTCTAAGGTGATGATCTTTTTCTCCGCTTTCCTGATCCTGCTTAAAAAATGATTATAGACGCTCTCCTTTCTGTCTGCTACATTTTAGACACGATATCGTAATCTTTTGACAGCGCTTACAAGGAGGGGGGAATGACGATCAGGCATTCTGCTGGAAGCCGCGTGTTTGACATATTGAATTATTCATTTTTAACAGGGTTCGGATTGGTTTGTGTGCTGCCGTTCATCCACGTTATTGCAGCCTCTTTTGCGACAGTTGAGGAGGTCATTTCGAAAAAATTCATTTTAATACCGACGACTTTTTCACTGGATGCGTACAGGTATATTTTTTCAACTGACATTGTATACAGAAGCTTAATCATTTCTATTCTTGTCACAGCCGTAGGGACAGCGGTCAGCATGTTTCTTTCCTCTTTAATGGCATACGGGTTGTCGAGAAAGGAGCTGATGGGAAGGCGCGTCCTGATGTTCTTGGTCGTGTTTACGATGCTGTTCAGCGGAGGGATGATCCCGACCTTTCTCGTCGTAAAATCGCTCGGATTGCTCGATACCTATTGGTCTCTGATTCTTCCGACCGCCATTAATGCGTTTAACTTGATTATTTTAAAGAACTTTTTTCAAAACATACCGTCAAGCCTCGAGGAATCCGCCAAAATTGACGGCTGCAATGACATCGGCATTTTCTTCCGCATCATTCTTCCGTTGTCTTTGCCGGCGATTGCGACAATTTCGCTGTTTTACGCCGTCACCTATTGGAATACGTACATGCAGGCGATTCTGTACTTGAGCGATGCGACAAAATGGCCGATACAAGTTTTGCTTCGCCAGATTGTCATCGTATCAAGCGGTATGCAAGGAGATATGACGGAGATGGGAGCAGCCGCGGCTCCGCCGGAACAAACGATCAAAATGGCGGTCATTGTCGTTGCAACCATACCGGTGCTGCTCGTGTATCCGTTTATTCAAAAACACTTTGCAAAAGGCGCTCTCTTAGGGTCAATTAAAGGATAAAAACGGAGGGGACAATATGGGGAAAAAATGGCTGATTCCGATTTTTGCGTTCGTGCTTTTGGCCGGCGGACTGCTTGGCTGTTCGAACAGCGGAGCAGATCAGGCTTCTTCAAAGGAGGAGAAGGTCGATCTGAACTCGCCTTTGGATTTGAGCTGGATGGTGATCCTTTATCATCAGCAGCCGCCGAAGGACACGGCGATTAAAAAAATCGAGGAGCTCACCAATACAAAGCTCGATTTAATGTGGGTGCCTGATGCGGTAAAAGAGGACCGCTTAAACTCAGCGCTCGCCGCCGGAAACCTGCCGAAAGTCGTCACCATTCAGGACATTAAAAATTCATCTGTCATGAATGCATTCAGGTCGGGGATGTTTTGGGAGGTCGGCCCTTATTTAAAGGATTATCCGAATTTAAGCAAGATGAACAAGCTGATCAATAAAAACGCTTCAATCGACGGAAAGCTTTACGGCATCTACAGAGAGCGTCCGTTATCAAGGCAGGGGGTTGTCATCCGTAAAGACTGGCTTGACAACCTTGGGCTCGATATGCCGAAGACAGTTGATGAACTTTACGAAACAGCGAAGGCATTTACAGAAAAAGATCCTGACCAAAACGGAAAGAACGATACGATCGGCTTTGCCGACAGAAACGATTTGATCTACGGCGCCTTTAAAACATTGGGGTCCTATATGGGCATGCCGACTGACTGGGAGGAAAAAGACGGCAAGTTCACGCCTGACTTCATGACAAAAGAGTACATGGATACGATGAAATATATTAAAAAGCTGTATGATGAAGGGCTGATCAACAAAGACTTCCCGGTTACGAGCAAAACGCAGCAGCAGGAGATGTTTTCACAAGGGAAGGCCGGCATTTATGTCGGAAATATGGTCGATGCCGTCAATTTAAGAGACCAGTCTGTCGATGACAAAATGGAGCTTGAGATCATCAATCGGATCAAAGGGCCGGACGGAAAAGAACGCGTCTGGGCATCGGGCGGGCATAACGGAATCTTTGCCTTCCCGAAAACAAGCGTCAAAACAGAAAAAGAGCTGAAGAGGATTCTGGCCTTTTTCGACCGGATCGCCGAAGAGGATGTTTACAGCCTGATGACGTACGGGATCGAAGGGGTTCACTATAAAAAAGAAGGGGATAAACAATTCAAACGAATGGACGAAAAACTGAAAGACTGGCAGGCGGAAATCCAACCGCTCGTCTCTCTCGTCGGCATTGATAAACAATACTTGAAAAATACGGGCGATCCGCTCCGTACTAAATATGAAGAGCTGACAGAGGACAATAATGAGATCATCGTCTCAAACCCGGCCGAAAGTTTGTACTCACCGGCCGCATCTGAAAGAGGCGATGAACTGCAAAAGATTATTGATGATGCCACATATCAATTCATCCTCGGCAAAATCAATGAAAGTCAGTTCGAGAAAGCGGTTGAAAAATGGCGGACAAACGGCGGAAATCAAGTAATAGAAGAATATGAGGAGTCATTTAAAAAAGCGGAAAAATAGAAGACAATCCCGGGGAACCGGGATTGTCTTTTTATGCCGAATGATTTTTCAGCTCGCGGTATTTGCCGGGCGTGATTCCTTCCAGCTTTTTAAATGAACGGATGAAATTCTGCGGGTTTTTGTATTTCAGTTTTTCAGAAATTTCTTTTACGGACAGCGTCGTTTCCGTCAGCCAGTTTTTCGCGATATGATGCCTGTAGGATGACAAATATTCGCTGAACGATATTTTCATTTCTTTCCTGAAGATGCTGCTTAAATAGTTGGGGTTGTAATGAAGCCTTCCTGCGATCGATTCGAGCGTTAAGTCCGTGTCGAATTCCTGTTGGATAATATGGACGATTTTTTCTGAGATGTTTTTGTATTGCGATTCTTCTCTGATGCTGAGTGTATCGATCATTTTGACGATGATCTGTGCGTTCAGCCAGCTTTCGATCTCCTCGATGGTCGTCAGCTCAAAGACGTCGTCGTACAGCATCGTATTTTCGTTCGGTTCAAAAATCTCGATTCCGAGCAAATGCATAAATTCAATCAAGTTGTTCAACAGCCTTGCAATCGCAACCTGGCAGTGATGAGGATTCATGTTTTCAGAACAAATCGATTCAAGGAGAAGATGAAGCTGTTCGGCTGCTTGTTTACGGTTGCACGTTTTAATGGCTTCAAACAGTTCATTTTGAATCTGCTTCGGAAACTGGGTTAAAAACGCTTTGTTGCGGTCAAGATGCTCATAAAAAATCACTGTGTGTTTTCCGGATTTCAGACGGTATGTCAGCGCTTCAAGCCCTTCCAAATAAGCGCGCTTCGACATTGCAAGGCTTGTAAACGGCTGGCTGATACCGATGCTAATGAACAATCCAAGCTCTTCATGAATTTTATCCTTGATGGATGATGCGGTATGCTCCAAGTCTTCCTGAAACCTGTCCAGCGGCTGTCCGCGGTTCAACATGATGATTGTCTGCGTTTTATCAATGACAACCGGCGGGAGGCGCTTATTCTTTGGCACAGATCGTTCGACAAGGCTGTTGATCGCAAACAGCAGGACATCAAGATCCTTTTTTTCGTATGACGTGTCTTTCAATGTATCTATTTGCAGTGTGAAAACGGACAGGTGGCTCCAATCTTCAGGAAAGCCGAGCCCTGTAAAGCGGTCTTTGATTTCTTCTTCGCTCAGCTTGCCGAGCAAAAGCCTTGTTAAAAAATACTGCTTCAGCTGTGTGACCTGCTGTTCGACACGCACCTCCAGATCATGGTTTTTATTTTTCATCTCTTTAATATTCCGTTCAATCAGTTCAAATTCGTTTTTCGGTTTCTCTTGGCCGGAATCGGCCCCCGCAGAAAAGCCGGAGACGGATTCGTATAAAACCTTGATCGGTCTGTAAAAATGACGCGAACCAAACCAGGAAAATAGATATGAAAGCGCTAACAAAATGATGCAGATCGTAAACGTGAACCAGCCGATTGATGCCGTCTGCTGATAAAGTTCCGGAATGGTCGTTAACGAAACATATATCCAATTATTGTAATCTGATTTCTGGTATGTAATGTTATAGGCGGTGTCGCTGACTGTTGTATCAAACTGGCCGTTTTTTTCCTGGTGCCGGCGGATCGTTTTGAAATAATCTTCTTGTTTAATCGATTGTCCAATCATTGACGGGTCTGAGTGAAGGATGATCCGTCCGTTGTCATCAAGCACCATCATGCTGTTTGTTTTTGAATGATGAGGCATGCGCTTGACAAGCGAACAAGAAGGAATGCTCGCGATCGCAAGGCCTCTGTTTTCCATGCTGTTCAGAGGAAGCTGTTTGACCAGATTGACGTTATACAGGCAGTTTCCAGAAGCCCCTTCTTTTGTGGCGACAAGATCATTGTTTTTTTCAAGCAGCCAGCTGGAACGGCTTTTTAAAGCGTTGTAAAGCGAGATTGTGATGGCTTGTTTTCCCTGATCTAAAGGATATAAACCGGAATTGTTGATATACCACTTTTTTTCTTGGCTGATCAGCGTGATATCCGACAGATCGGTATCGAATGTCTGCAGTTCGTTTAATTCCTTGTTAATTTGGTTGTACAGCTGAAAGCGTTCTGGTGTAATGGTGCGGCTGAGCGTCTGAATTAAAGGATAGGAACGGACGTAATTTGTGAAGGAATGGTCAACCGTTTTTAAAATATGTTCAATATTAAGCTGTGTCTGGCCAACGGTTTGGAGCTTTTCGTTTGTAACGTTTTGTTCAATGGTTTCCGCTGATCTCTGATATGAAAAAAAGCCGACGATGATGACCGGAATGGTGCTCAGGACGAGAAAGAAGGTCACCAGCTTATAGTAAAACTTATATTGTTTTCTCTTCATAAATTCCCCCCCAACAAATCTTCGTTTGAGATGTACATATATAATTAATCCGACTTTTGTGTGAATTTGTCAATAATCATTTTCTAACCATCGTTTCATTTTATTAGGTTTTGCCGGCTGCCGGGCGAGGTGCGGCCGATGTGATGATATGATTGTAGATTTATTTTTTCATGGTGGGATAAAGTGAAAGCAAACATCACGAAGGGAGGCCGTTTATGAAAGCAGCCGATGTCCAGACCGGGAAAAATCCGGCCCTTATTGTTGAGAAAAAACGAAAGACGCGTTTTTGGGAAAAGTTTCTCCAGCAAAAATATTTATATTTGATGATTCTGCCGGGACTGATTTATTTTTTGCTTTTTAAGTATGTGCCGATGTGGGGGATTGTCATAGCGTTTCAGGATTACCAGCCGTTTCTCGGCATAACGGGGAGCGAATGGGTGGGTTTTAAGCATTTTGAAAGGCTGTTTACCGAACCGACGTTTTTTATGCTTCTGAAGAATACATTGATTTTGTTTTTTCTCAACCTTGTCGTATTCTTTCCGATACCGATTATTTTGGCGCTTTTATTGAATGAAGTCAGAGTCGCACTGTTCAAAAAGTTTGTCCAGACGTTGATCTATATTCCGCATTTTATGTCATGGGTCATTGTCGTATCACTTTCATTCGTCCTGTTGACTGTTGACGGAGGACTGATCAATGAGATCATCGCTTACTTCGGCGGAGAAAAGATCAACTTTTTGCTGAATGAAAGCTGGTTCAGGCCGATGTACATTCTCCAGGTCATCTGGAGGGAAGCTGGCTGGTCGACAATCATTTATTTGGCAGCGATTACCGCTGTCGATCCGCAGCTTTACGAAGCAGCGAAAATGGACGGGGCCAATCGCCTGAGGAGGATGTGGCATGTCACACTTCCTGCGATCAGAAGCGTCATCGTTGTTTTGCTTATCCTGAAAATCGGCGATACGCTCGAGCTCGGCTTTGAGCATGTGTATCTGCTTTTGAATGCAACGAACCGCGAAGTGGCCGAAATCTTTGATACGTATGTATACACGGCCGGATTAAAGCAGGGACAGTTCAGCTACAGTACAGCCGTCGGTTTATTTAAAGCAGCTGTCGGTCTCATTCTTGTCGTATTTGCAAACAGGATGGCGAAGAAATTTGGAGAAGAAGGGATCTATTAATATTCTTTGATGAAAGGAATTGAATGACATGAATCAATCTCTCATCACAAAATCGCCTCTTTACATTGCCGAAGAAGCGGCCAAAACAATAATGAAAGCGTATACACCGAAGGGGCTGCCGCCGGCCGGACGCTGGCACTACCATCAGGGCGTATTTCTGTGCGGCCTGATTCGCCTCTGGGAAGAGACGGGGCAAGAAGCATACTTCAAATATGTAAAAGAATATGCCGATGAGCTCATCGATGACTGCGGAAATTTTTATTTCAGGAGGGATGAGCTGGACGCTATACAAGCCGGGCTTCTCCTTTATCCTTTGTATGATGAAACGGGCGATGAACGCTATCGTAAAGCCGCAAAAAAGCTGAAGGGCCTTTTCGAAACGCTGAATCAAACAGAAGAAGGCGGTTTTTGGCATAAAGATAAATACCCTTATCAAATGTGGCTTGACGGATTGTACATGGGAGGGCCTTTCGCACTCAAGTATGCAAGAGCGTTTAATGAGCCTGAACTGTACGACATGGTCATCCTCGAGGAAAGACTGATGCGAAAACATACGAAAGACGGCAGGACGGGATTGTATTATCATGCGTGGGATGAAAAGAGGCAAATGCCCTGGGCCGACCCCGTCTCAGGCTGTTCTCCCGAATTTTGGGGAAGGTCAATCGGCTGGTACGCGCTTGCACTGTGCGACATGATCGAACTGCTCCCGCAGGGGCATGACACAAGACAGGAGTGGACCCGGACGCTTCAAGAGATGGTCAAAAGCATTGCTGATTTTCAAGATGAAAGCACAGGGTTATGGCACCAGGTTGTCGATAAAGGCGGACTTCCGGACAATTGGCTTGAAAGTTCCTGCTCGTGTTTGTATATGTATTCGATGACCAAAGGTGCTCGCATGGGCTATATCGATTCTTCATATATTGATAGAGCGGCAAAGGCTTTCAAAGGACTCGTCGAAGAAAAAATCGAGCTGAGTGCAAAAGAAGGCTTGCTTTTAAAAGATATTTGCGTCGGAACATCGGCAGGGACATACGATTATTATGTCGGGCGGGAAAAAAGCACCAACGATCTGCACGGTGTCGGGGCATTGATCATGGCTCTTGTAGAACTCGAAAAGACCGGCCGTTTTTCCTGCGGGGAAGCGAAGTGAAAAACTTCGCCTTCTCCGTCCTTCTATTCGCAGCAGTGCTTCTCCTTTCCTCATGCGGAAAGGATGGTAGCCGGGAAACAGACGTATTGATCTTTTCGGATGCACCGGCTGAAATAAAGGAAAACATACAGCGCGCTGCCGGGAAAGAACAGCTCAACATCACCGTTTTCCCGGCTGCACCTGAAAAACTCCTTGTTGAAATTGCGGCGAAAGAAGGAGATCTGTTTATCGTTCCAGAAGACATGTTTAAACCTTTTTACGATCCTGAAGGACTTCAGCCATTAAATGTTGCTTCGGAAGAAAAAGAGCCGTACAGCGCTCCGGGAAAACACGGGGAAGTACAGCAGTATGCGGCTGTCATCGAAAAAGGAGAAAAACGTTTGAACGGCTATACGTTTCAGCTGAATACAGACATGGCAGCTTTCATACCGGTTTATGCGAAGAAAACCCCTGAAGCGACGGAACTCATCGAAGCGCTTCGATCAAAATGAATGAAAGGGGGAGGAGCCGATGAAAACATATGCGATATGCGGTCTGAGCGGCCGCGCTTTTAACATGTTTATCGAGCCTCTGGTGGAAAAATACGGGGATGAACACCGCATCGCTGCGCTCTTGGACATCGATCCGCTGAGGGAAGAAGTCTGCAAAGAAAGGTTTCCGGCGCTTCGTCCTGTCCCGTTTTTCGAAGGGAAAGCGTTTACCGAAATGCTTGACAAAATCAAGCCGGACGCCATTATTGTAGCAGGCCGTGATGATACGCATGTCCGCTATATATTGGGTGCTTTACGGGCAGATATTGACGTGGTCACTGAAAAGCCGATGGTGACAACAGCACGGGATGCGGCAGCCGTGTTAAAAGCCGAAGCCGAGAGCAAAGGAAAAGTGACCGTTACATTTAACTACCGCTACAATCCGTACCACCGCAAGATCAAAGAACTGATACTTGAAGGAAAACTCGGCAAGATTACATCGGTTGATTTGAACTGGTACATCGATACGTATCACGGCGCAAGCTATTTTAAACGCTGGAACAGGATGAGAGCATTCTCAGGCGGGCTTTCCGTCCATAAGTCAACCCATCATTTCGATCTTGTCAATTGGTGGCTCGATCAAACGCCCCGCGAGGTTTTTGCCTATGGCGGTCTGTACTACTACGGACCCGACGGCGAAATGAATCCTGAAAAAGGGGAAAAACGTTATTGCGGAACATGCCATGTCAAAAAGAAATGCCGCTATTTTATGAGATGGCAGGCAGGCGACCCGCAGGACGACCATGTCAAGACCAACGAAAACAAGCATCTGCTCTATACCGATTACAGGCCTGACGCTTGTATTTTCGATGAAGAAATCGATATCGAGGATACGTATGCAGCCGTTTTGAAATACGACAAAGGGGCGCTTCTGAATTACTCCGTTCATTTTTCAGCCCCGTATGAAGGCTACCGGCTTGCAATCAACGGGACAAAGGGAAGACTTGAAACGCAGGAATATCATGCGCCGGCAAGAGTTCCATTTGAAGTTCCAGAACAGACCATCGATTATTATCCGCTGTTTGAATCGAAAGAAACAATTCGCGTCGTCAGGCAGCCCGGCGGGCATGGCGGAGGAGACCCGCTGCTTTTGGAAGAGCTGTTTGGCGGAGGAGATCCTTTGAGGAATTACGACATTCTGGCCGGTGCCGAAGCAGGCGCCTATTCAATTGCAGCCGGCGAGGCATTGTGGCGCTCCATCAAAGAAAAAAAGCCGATAGAAATCAGTGAACTTCTGTATACCCGGCAATATACATAAGGAGGAGAGAAATTCGTGGAACAAAACGTCTCCATTGGAAGGGTGTTGAGCTTCTGTGAATGGGTGATGAAGTTTTTTTACGCCAATCTGCTGTGGTTTGTTTTTACCATGCTCGGTCTTGGCGTCTTCGGATTTATGCCGGCGACGACTGCATTGTTTTCCGTGATGAGAAAATGGATTATGGGCAAAACCGATATTCCGATATTCAAAACGTTCTGGCAGGCGTACCGCGGCGAGTTTCTTCGTTCCAACGCTATCGGCTTCATTCTGGCGGCGGTCGGCATCATCATTTATGTTGACCTTGCTTTTATTTATCCGGAGCATTTCCTATTGCACGTTCTCAGGTTCGTCATTATGGTTTTTGGATTTTTGTTTTTGATCATGCTGTTTTATATGTTCCCGCTGCTCGCCCATTTCGATTGGAAGAAGCGGATGTATTTCAAGTTTTCGCTCATTCTCGGCATATCGTATTTGCAATATACATTAACGATGATGGCGGTCACTGCAGTGCTTTATATCGCATTTGCCTTTTTGCCCGGGATCGTTCCTTTTTTCAGCGTCAGTCTGCTCAGTTATGCGGTCATGTGGCTGGCATATCAAGTGTTGAAAAAAGCGGAAGCCGTAGAACAGAGGGAAACCGCCATAACGACAAGACATACCTGATCCTTTGCTTTAGGTGTGGTGAAAGGAGGCCCTTATGGGTGAAGAATTTAAAAAACGATATCTACACTGGATTGATCAAGCCGTAAAGGAGAGCGAAAAGAAAGACGACTTCAAGTCCCTCCCCGGTTTTGGAAAACCGCTCAGCAAAGAGGCGCTCGAGGGGGATGCACTTTCGTCAACCCTTAAAAACGCCCGTTATCTGCCGGAGTGGCTAAAGCTGCAAAAGGAAATTAAACAAGAGATAGAAAAAGCGATCAAATCGAATCAGCGCGAAACGCTGATTGAGGCCATCAACCAAAAAATTAAAAAATACAACCTCACCTGTCCGAACCAATTCCAAAAAGGCCTTGTTTCAGCCAAAAACCTCGAAAGTCAGCTCAAATATTGGAGCTGATGCTATTCCCTGCACTTATTCATAAAAATAATTGCCAATAACAATTATCTTCTGTAAAATAAAGTTAATAAAGGTAATCTTTATGCTCTTAAAAAGAAGAAAGGATGAATGAAGAAGTGGAAGCGAAAGCGGCATACGAAAAAGCGGCCGGGCTCTTGAATCAGTGGTACACCATGATCAAGCGCCATGAAGCGCTCCAGGCTGTATCTTTGAGATACGAGATCCAAAACCTGCTTTCTAAAATGGACAAAAACAGGGATTTGGAACTCTATTTTCAGCTTTTGGACTACCGCTGCAAAATGATGATGGAGCAGTTTGCAGAATCAGCCGAGCTCTTCCGGAAGATTAAAAGGCAGAAGGAAACGGTTAAGAGCGCGGATGACATCATTCAATACTATTTTTTCTTTTTTTCAGGCATGTATGAGTTTTATGAGAAAAACTATCTTGAGGCGATCAACTGTTACAAAAAAGCAGAAACGAAGCTGCATAAACTGACGGATGAAATTGAAAAAGCGGAATTTTATTATAAAATTGCGACCGCCTACTACCAAATAGACGATCATTTCAGATCGTTGAACTACTCCGAAAAAGCGCTCTCACTTTTCAGTAAGCATAAAGAATACATAGACAAAACGATCGGGTGCGAAATGATTCTCGGGTCGGTTCAGTTTGAACTGTTCCGCATCAAACAAGCGGAGGAGCACTACGGCCGGGCGCTTGATCAGGCCGTTTCCCTCCAAAACCGGCGAATCATCGGGCTGATCTATCATAATATGGGACTGAACTATGCCAAATGCAGCATGCCGCTTTTGGCGGAGGAGCATTTTAGAAAAGCCCTTTCAATCGGTGTCCATGAGCAATCGATTTTTGGCATCAACACCCTTTTTGAGCTGTCTCACCTCATGTACAAAAACGGTTCTCCCGAAGAAGCGAGACGTCTCTGCAAAGAGGGATTTACCAGATCGGCGGAACAAGGAGAGGATGAATACGCAGCGAAGTTCAGGCTGATTTTTGCCCTGTATGACGCTGGCCATCCGCTCGATATTGAATTTTCGCTTGAATATATGAGGGATAAACGGCTATGGCCGCATGTTGCTGAACTGACAAAAGATATTGCCGACTACTACATGAAGTCAGGCGACCATGAAAAAAGTGCGCTTTACCTAGAAAAATCACAGCATGCGAAAAATCAAATATATAAAATGAAGGAGGAGCTTATATGAAAAAAACCATTTGTTTTTTCGCCGTCATGCTTGTTTGCCTGATGGGGGGAAGCTTCACAGCTGATTCTGCAGCACAGGACGGATCGTTTCAGCCATTGGGCAAATCGGTGTTTCCTGACAGCGGACGATAGAGAAAACCTGCCGAAATAGAAATGGCCTCCCGACTTTTGCTATAATAGTCTCACCTAAAGGCAATTGAAGGGAGCAGTAATGATGACGATAAAAGAGATTTCGCCTGATGAACTGAAAGACAGGCTTGCAAAAGGAGAAACGCTGAACATTATTGATGTCAGAGAAGATGAAGAGGTGGCTGAAGGAATGATCCCTGAAGCCGTCCACATTAAAATGGGGGATATCCCTGAAAAACTCGACGTCTTTCAAAAGGATCAGCCTTATATTTTTGTGTGCCGATCAGGCAAACGAAGCGAAAATGTCTGCCTCTATTTGCAGGATAAAGGCTTTGATGTCACCAACATGGTCGGCGGCATGCTAGAATGGACCGGAAACACGAAGCCGAAAACAAAATAAGCGGATTTGACTTCTTATCTGTACAGGTAAGAAGTTTTTTTATTTAAAATGGAGCACCAAATGTCAGGAAACGTTCGGAGCGTCCGCTGCCAATGTTGAAGGTTCTTTTGCTAAGGATTTTAAGCATAACTTCGGCTGTGTGCGAATACCTTTCATTATAGAAAGGAGAGAGCGTATGCTGAAGGTGGCCGTATTTGATGAAGAACACGAAAAAGATTTGCAGCATGAAATCAATGAATTCTTAAAAAAACTGTCGGAAGACCAGCTGGTCGATATAAAATATGACGTATCAGCCGCATGCGATCCTCAAGGCGAACAGCTTTACTGTTTTTCAGCGCTAATCTTATACAGGACATAAAAAAACAGCTCTTCAGAGAGAAGAGCTGTTTTCGTTTATGCTTTTTTCACCCTCGGGCTTCTTGGCTTCTGGAATTTCTCGGCTTGTTTAATCTCTTTTCGTTCTTGTGACAGAGATTTATATAACGATACAATCATGAGAATCACGACGACTGAGAACGGCAGTGCGGCCAGGATGGCGGTGTTTTGCAGCGCCGATAGTCCGCCTGAATACAGGAGCGCCGCAGCCATTGCTGACTGGATGATGCCCCATGATATCTTGACCGAATTCTCAGGATTTAGTGAACCGTAAGTCGTTTGCATTCCGAGAACAAATGTTGCCGAGTCTGCAGAAGTGATAAAGAATACGGCAATGAGCAACAAGGCAACGATAGATGTAATCATCGCCAGCGGGTAGTGGTCAAACATTCCAAACAGCATCGTGTCTGTAGACAGTTTTGCAACGTTGAAAATTCCTTTTTGCTGAAGATCCATCGCTGAAACCCCGAAAATTGAAAACCATAGAAACGCCAGCACAGTAGGCGCAAACAAGACGGCAATTAAAAATTCCCTGATTGTGCGCCCTCTTGATACACGGGCGATGAAAATACCGACAAACGGCGACCAGGAGATCCACCAAGCCCAGTAGAAAATCGTCCATGAATTGATCCATTCACGGCTGTCCGGATCATTAGGCGCAAGGCGGAAGCTCATTTGCACCACATTGGAGATATACGTTCCGATCGTGTCCGTAAACGAGTTCATAATTAATACCGTCGGTCCGACGAAAAGCATAAAGATCATCAGGACGCCGGCCAGCACCATGTTCGTATTGCTCAAATACTTGATGCCTTTTCCGATTCCGCTCCATGAGGAAATTAAGAACAGAACGGTGATGACTGCAATGATCGCCAGCTGCACCTGGAAGCTGTTCGGCACTCCGAATAGATAATGGAGTCCGCCGTTGATCTGCGTGGCGCCGATTCCGAGACTAGTCGCTACACCGACGACGGTTGCGAATACAGCGATGCAGTCAATCCCTTTTCCAAGCGGTCCGTTGACTCTGTCGCCGAAGACCGGAAACAGCGTCGCGCTGATCAAGCCAGGCGCGTCTTTTCTGAATTGAAAGTATGCGATGCAAAGGGCAACGATCGCATAGATCGCCCAAGCATGCAATCCCCAGTGGAAAAATGTATACCTCAGAGAATCTCTGAAGGCCTGGGCTGTTTCTGTTTCACCTGATGGAGAGCTAATGGCATAATGGCTGATCGGTTCAGCCGCGCCATAAAATACGAGACCAATGCCCATACCTGCGCTAAAAAGCATGGCAAACCAAGATAATCGAGAGAATTCAGGTTTTTCTTCAGGTTTCCCTAATCTGATCTTTCCAATCGGACTGAAGATCAAAAAGATGCTGAATGCGACAAACAGAGAAACCACCAATAAGTAATACCATCCGAGTGTGTTTGTAACATAACCTTGAATCGAAGTCGTTAACGCTTGAAGGTTATCCGGAGCAACGATTCCCCATAATACAGCTGCTGCTGTGATAACAATCACAATCCAAAAAACGCTTGAAATATTTTTCAAAATCATCCTCACCCTCTAATCATTTTTCGTCCTTACTCCCATCATTATGTTTAGTATGAGTTGCACATATAAAAATCATTCTCTCTCAGGAAGTTTGACCTAGCTTCCCCTATTACCCCACAATCAGGTGAAACAAAACTCTTTAACCGTAACATACTTTTCAAAAAAGGCACAAGTCTCAGCACTGGGCTGAAACTCTGCCATTCCACATTTGTCAAGGGTTTAGAGCAATTTTATTTTTTTCTCCGGCAAAGCGAAAATCCGCCTGCATTCAAGCCTGCAAGTCTGCCTGTGACAAGCGCGGATGTGATATTATACCCACCCGTATACCCGTGAATATCGAGGATTTCCCCGCAGAAATAAAGCCCTTCCTTTTTTTTGGACGCCATTTTTTTAGGATCGATTTCTTTTACGGAAACCCCTCCGCCGGTCACAAAGGCTTTGTCAAGCGAAAGGGTGCCGTTCACGTTGACGGAAAACTCTTTACAGTCTTTGACGAAAGCTCTGAAACGGTCTTTGGAAAGGGATGAGAAGGTTTCAGAAGGATCAATCTTGTTGCGCTCGAGAAGAAACAGCAGATACCTTTCCTGCATCCAAGGCTTCAGCACGTTTTTAAGTGATTTTTTCGGAGCGTCCTTTAATTCTTTATGCATGTTTTGAAAAAGCTGTTCTTCATGAATGTCAGGGAACAAGTCGATTTTCAGCTTGACTTTTTCCTGCTTTTTCAACTCTTTGACGACAAATTGGCTGCATCTGAGGACAGCGGGCCCTGAAAGTCCAAAATGGGTAAAAATCATATCCATTTGGTGGGTGATGACCGGCTTTCCTTTTTTGTTCAATACGCTGAGGGCGACGTTTCTCAGTGATAGGCCCTGCAATGTTTTCTGCTTGATAAAAGGCTCGTCAGACGTAACCGGAACCTCTGTCGGAAACAGTTCCGTAATCGTATGGCCGGCTTTTTCCGCCCATTCATAGCCGTCTCCGGTCGATCCCGTATGGGGGACGCTTTTCCCGCCGACAGCGATAACGACAGAGCCTGCTGCAATCTCTTCGCCGCTGCCCGTCACGATCCCGCTCGCTTTTTCTTCATTGTATAGGACAGTTTTCACTTTTTCGTTTGTACGTACGCTCACATGAAGCTGTTCAAGCCTTGTTAAAAGTGCATCTACTACGCTCTGAGCCTTGTCGGAGACGGGAAACATTCTTCCGTGATCTTCCTCTTTCAGCTTGACGCCCAGGCGCTCAAAAAACTTGATGATGTCCTCATTGTTAAATTCAGAAAAAGCGCTGTACAAAAAGCGTCCGTTTCCGGGAATATGCCGGATGATCTCATCAACCGGCAAGCGGTTCGTCACATTGCACCGTCCGCCTCCCGAAATGGCCAGCTTGCGGCCGAGTTTGTTACCTTTGTCGATCAAGAGAACGTCCGCCCCCTGTTCACCGGCCGCGATGGCGGCCATCAGCCCGGAGGGGCCTCCGCCGATGACGATGACATCAAAATACTTCATACTATTATCCTCAACTTTCCTGTCTTGTAGAGCCTGCATTCTGTGCAGGCGGGGCAGATTGGATCAGACAACATCCGCGCTCCATCTTCTTATTATAACGAAAGAACGGCATGATGAAAAAACGATAAAACATGGGCATGTTAAAATTTAGCCATGTTATTATTACCTGAGTGATGCGCCTGTATGTTAAAATAGAAAAGTTGAATCTATTGAAGAAAAATGGTGATTGGGAACATGTCAAGCAAACTGTTAAGAGGCACATTTGTATTAACGCTTGGTACCTATATTTCAAGGATCCTCGGAATGATTTATTTGATTCCGTTCGGAGCCATGGTCGGTGCCACCGGCGGTGCCCTGTTCCAGTACGGTTATAATCAATATACGATTTTTTTAAGCATTGCGACCATGGGGTTTCCGGCGGCCGTGTCCAAGTTTGTTTCGAAATATAACTCGATGGGTGATTATGAAACAACGAGAAGGATGCTGCGCGCCGGAATGTCGATGATGCTCGTCACAGGCATCATTGCTTTCTCCATTTTATATTTGTCCGCCCCGTTTTTTGCGGAGATGGCCCTTGGCGGTACAGAAAACAACGGGCTGACGATTGAACATGTCGTGTATGTCATTCGCATGGTCAGTCTCGCTTTACTGGTTGTGCCGATCTTGGCGCTGATCAGAGGCTTTTTCCAAGGTCACCAGATGATGGGGCCGACAGCCGTTTCACAGGTCGTTGAACAAATTGCCAGAATCGTTTTTCTATTAACGGCCACTTACTTGGTGATCAAAGTAGTAAACGGCGGGCTTGTCGTCGCTGTCGGCTATGCGACTTTTGCGGCTTTGATCGGCGCGTTCGCTGGGCTGTTCACTCTTTATTTTTCCTGGCAGAAAAGAAAAGGGGCGCTCCTGGCGCTGAAGCCGAACCTTGTTCCTTCCGCCAATATTACGTACCGGCAGATGTTTAAAGAGCTGTTCAGCTATGCCGCTCCTTACGTCTTTGTCGGGCTGGCGATACCGCTTTACCAGTACATTGATACGAATACGTTTAATAAAGCGATGATTGCAGCCGGCTATCAAAACATCAGCCAGGATTTGATGGCGATCGTGACGCTGTACGTGCCAAAGCTTGTGATGATTCCGGTATCTCTCGCGACGGCATTCGGCCTGACTTTGATCCCGGCGGTGACTGAAAACTTTACCAACAAAGATTTCCCTGCTTTAAACAAACAGATTGATCAGGCGATGCAGATCATTCTCTTCATCGTTCTTCCTGCATCAGTCGGTATGGCTCTTTTGTCGGGTCCGGTTTACACGTTCTTTTACGGCTCGGAAAGCCTGCTCCCTGAAATGGGACGAGTTATTTTGTTCTGGTACGCACCTGTGGCGCTGTTATTCTCGCTCTTCACCGTCAACGCTGCAATTTTGCAGGGAGTGAACAAGCAGAAATTTGCGGTTGTCAGTTTGATGATCGGGATTGTGATCAAAATCGCGCTTAACGTTCCGCTAATCAAGCTGTTTCAAGGTAGCGGGTCGATTTTGGCAACGGCGCTCGGCTATTCAGCGTCACTCCTATATGGATTTATCATGATTAAACGCCATGCAGGCTATTCGTATCGCAAACTGTTTAAACGGTTTTTGCTGATGCTGATCCTGACGGCGGTTATGGGCATCATTTTGCTGCTTGTTCAGGCGCTTCTTAGTCTGTTTATTTCATATGAAGGCGGGCAGATCAGGTCTGCTGTCGTCATTTTCATCACAACC
Source organism: Bacillus haynesii (assembly GCF_014042035.1). NCBI lineage: Bacteria > Bacillati > Bacillota > Bacilli > Caryophanales > Bacillaceae > Bacillus > Bacillus haynesii. The sequence goes on from NZ_CP059494.1 coordinate 4,162,721, forward strand.
GCGGTCGGCGGATCAGTTTATCTGTACTTGGCTTACCGTGTGAAGCTGCTCGAAAAAATCTTCGGTCAGCGGTTGAATCGCTTTTTCAAAAGAAAGTCCTCCTAAAAAGGGCTTTTCTTTTTATGCAGAAAAAAAGGGAGTGTCTTCATGAGATTGGATAAACTGTTGTCAAACAGCGGCTACGGGTCAAGAAAAGAAGTCAAAAAAATGCTGAAAAACGGCGCGGTGCGCGTCAATGATCAACTAGTCAAAGACGCCAAAGAGCACGTTGACCCGGAATCAGACGACATCACGGTATACGGTGAGCCCGTCATTTATCGGGAATTTATTTACTTGATGATGAACAAGCCGCAAGGAGTGCTGTCTGCAACAGAAGACAGCCGGCAGGAAACGGTTGTCGATCTGCTCGATCCTGAGCTGCTGAGGTTTGAGCCGTTTCCGGTCGGAAGGCTTGACAAAGATACTGAGGGACTGCTGCTTCTGACGAATGACGGACAATTGGCACACCAGCTTTTATCCCCGAAAAAACACGTGCCTAAAACGTATGAAGTCCATGTCAATAAGCCGATTGATCAGGCGGCTCTGGACCAGCTTGAAAAAGGGGTCGATATCGGTGAAGGCTATGTCACAAAACCGGCTGAAGCGTCGCTTTTGGAAAGCGAAAACAGCGTGGAACGTCTGCTTTTGACAATAACGGAAGGGAAATTTCATCAGGTGAAAAGAATGCTGAAGGCGGTCGGCCATGACGTCATCTATTTAAAGCGGCTGAAAATGGGGGATGTCGATCTCGATGAAGAGCTTTTGCCGGGGGAATACAGGGAGCTCTCTGAACACGAGCTAGCCGCATTGCAAAACAAAAAGACACTCTGATTCGTCGAGTGCCTGAAGTGGGTTTATGGAGCATCGAACTTCATTGAGTTTGATGCTTTTTATGTTTGATGGCTGTCTTATATGATAATCAGCGCTAAAGTTCAATTTTTCAGAATATTACTATGAGGAGATTTTCACTTTTTTTCTTGTAGTCTCCCATTTGCCTCTGCTAGGGCTGTGTACTAGATCGTTGTATGCCAACACATTCAGATCACGCTGGATTGTTCTCGGTGTAGTGCCAAATTCATCAACCAGTTCCTGGGTTGTAACGAGTCCTTTTTCTTGAATGAACATGTAGACTGATTTGATCCTGGTTAGCATTCGGTTTGTTGAAGGTTTCAAACAACCACTCCCTATCGTATGATCGAATGGACTTGACTACCACAACTTACGACTCCAAAATGCAGCATGGACGGTTAGCGATCATTTCTTGAAAATGATCAATAAATATTATACACGATTTCTTTGCCAAATATCCAGAAAAAAGCCGGAGCCAAATTAATGAAAAAATGAAAATCGTAAGCAGAACATGCAGTGCGATCGCGTTTTTTTGATAAAAAAATTTAAACTTTTTCTTTCTTCATACGTAATAAAAGAGAGGTGGTGTAGATGATGAAGTTAAAGGTGCATATCGAAAAATCCGGTTATGAAGAAGAGGAATCGGCGATCGAAAATATATCATTTGCTGTAGGGGAAGGCGAGCTCGTCGGCTTAATCGGCCCGAATGGAGCGGGGAAAAGCACGACAATTAAAACGATACTCGGTTTAACAAGGCATATGGCCGGACAGATTGAATGGCCTAAAACGTCAAACTATGCATACATACCTGAACAGCCCAGTTTTTACGACGAATTGACTTTATGGGAGCATATCACGGCTTTAGGGACGTTTTTACAGGAGGACGATTCCTCGTTTTTGCCGAGGGCAAATCGGCTCATCAAACGATTCTCGCTGGAGCATGCGCTTCACGATTATCCGGGGAGCTTTTCGAAAGGGATGCAGCAAAAGCTGATGCTGATCCATGCTTTTCTCATGCAGCCTGACCTATATATTATCGATGAACCGTTTATCGGGCTCGATCCGATCGCAAGCCGCCTCTTTTTGGATATGCTGAAAGAAGAGAAGAAGCGGGGAGCGGGCATTTTGCTTTGTACGCATGTGCTGGATACCGCCGAGAAGATCTGTGACCGTTTTTTGCTGATTTCAAATGGCCGTCTGATGCTGGAAGGTACACTCGAAGAGCTGCAGGAGAAAACCGGTCTTTCGAATGGCTCGCTGCTTGACTGCTTTTACTATGCTGTAAAGGGTGCGCCAGCATGAGCGGCCGGTCGCTGTTTATCAGCAGGCTGAAGGCCGACTGTCTTTATCAGCTGCGGATCTTAAAACTGGTCATCGATTGGACGGTTGCGCTGTATATTGTGCTGCCTGGGGCTGGAATCGGCGTTTATCAATATATCAAATGGCTGAATGGAGGTTCGTTTCATAACGGGTGGCATGCCGGATTGATTGTGCTGGCTCCGGCCGTTTTTACGCTGTTTGGGTCTGTGAGGACTTTTTTAATGGAAGCCGATCAGCTTTATTTGTTGCAAAAAAAGACGCTCGTGTTGAACATGAAAAGGTGCGGCTATTTATATTGTCTGTTTGTCCAGATTTGTAAATGGCTGTTTGCGGCGGCCGTGTTTACTCCTCTGTTCGTCAGACAGTTTGGGGCCGAACTGACTGCTTGTCTCGCCGTATTCTTTTATTATTTCTGCCTCAATTTCTTGATCACCGTCTTAAAGCGGCGGAACCTCGGGCGGCAGTACAAGCTGAAACACAGGGTGCTGAACGCCGGGCTGATCTTTTTCGTGTGGCTGTCGGCTTGTGCAGTTGTTTTATTCTTTTCCTGGCCGCTTGTGCTCCTGAGCGGTCTGGTGCTGACTGCGGCCGCGGTAAAGACCGCCAGCGGCACCATCGGAAACATGTTTCTATTTTATGAAGAGGTTGAGTTTGATAACAGAAGAAAGCTGAGACTCGCAAAATTTTTCCTGTCGCTGAACCTTGACGGAAGCGTGCCGAAGCCGGGGAAACGAAAGGCGAAAAGGCCGCGGCTGTTCTTTAAAAAATCTCAGAACATCTTTAAAGTGCGTACAATGCAAAATGGTCTTAAGGAAATCTTTTTTAAAGTGATGCTGCGCCATCCGGACTATAAAAGACAGCTTATGCAAATGATCGGCATTTTTACGGCGCTGATGATGGTTGGACCGATCTGGATGAAAGCGGGTGCTCTCCTGGTTTTTGCATTCGCTTATCGAAGTCTGTTATCCGTCCATTTTGATAAGGTGATGGAACGCGTTTTTTTGCTGGGGGCAGACAAAGAAAGCGACGCTTTTTATGAAGCCAGGCGGAGTTCCATCGACTGGCTTTACTATCCGGGGTTGATCTGGTGCTGCCTCGTCATCGCACTCAGCCTTATACTGAAAACCCCGTCTTTTTAAAAAAGACGGGGTTCAGTCGTTTAATGCCCTTCCAAAAAGAAGAGGTGTATGAAAAAGAGAACGGCAAACACGAAGACAAGCGGATGAATCTCGCGCCATTTGCCTTTCGCGGCTTTCACAATCGGATAAGAGATAAACCCGAGGGAAATGCCTGTCGCAATAGACGATGTCAGTGGCATTGTCAAAATGACGAGAAAGGCAGGAAATGCTTCGTCAAGTTCTTTCCAGCGGATGTTGGTCACAGAGCCGATCATCATGCTTCCTACAATGATCAATGCCGGTGACGTAATCGCTGCGATCCCGGAGACCGCGCTGACAAGCGGGCTGAAAAACAGCGCTGCGCCGAAAAGCACAGCGACGGTTAAAGACGTAAGCCCTGTTCTTCCGCCTGCGGCCACCCCGGCGGATGATTCGATATAGGCGGTCGTCGGGCTTGTCCCGAACATTGCACCGATCGTCGTCGCTGTCGAATCGGCAAGGAGGGCTTTTCTTGCATTCGGCAGTTTGTTGTTTTTCATGAGTCCGGCTTGCTCGGCGACACCGATCATCGTTCCTGTCGTATCAAAAATCGTCACGAGCAGAAACGAGAACACAACCGAATAAAGGCCGTAGTGGATGACATCGCCAAAAGCGGCGAAAGGGTTTGTGACAATCAGCTTTTCGGGCAGATGAGGCATTGACAGAATCCCTTTGGTAAACTCAAGCTGGCCGGTGAAAAAGGCGATCAGTCCGGTTAAGATCATACCGAAAAATAGAGCGCCGTTCACATTCATGACCATCAAAACAACAGAGAAAGCCAAGCCGATTAGTGCCAGTATCACTCCGGGCGAGTGCAGATTGCCGAGCCCGACCAAATTGGCTTCATTGGCGGTAATGATTCCGGCTCCTCTCAGACCGACAAAAGCGATAAACAATCCGATTCCGGCGGTAATCCCGTATTTTAGATTGGCCGGAATCGCTTCGATCAGTTGTTTTCTAAGAGGTGTTAGCGATAAGATAATAAAGAGGATACCGGCCGCGAAGACAGCGCTGAACGCCGTCTGGTAAGAAATTTCGCCGTTGGACGAGCCGACGACTGACACTGCAAAATACGCGTTCAGTCCCATCCCGGGTGCAATCGCGATCGGAAAGTTGGCGGCAAGCGCCATCCAAAGCGTTCCGACGACTGCGGCGATGATTGTGGCAGTGAACACTTGATCAAACGGGACGCCTGTGCCGGAGAGGATACTCGGGTTGACCACGACGATATAAACCATTGTAAAGAAGGTTGTAATACCGGCGAGGATTTCTTTTTTGACTGTGGTTTGGTTTTCTTTTATGTTAAACATCATTTCCTCCAATAACGAACATTATAGCAAAACAATATCTATATTATTCGTTATCGGGTGTTTTTGCAAGGGTTTTTGGCTAAACTGAAAAAAGAAGGGGCGAAATTATGAACTGGGAACAGGAAGTTTTAAAAAGACGGAATGAGATCGTAGAGGATATTCAAGGTTTTTTAAAAATCAACAGCGTCCTTGATGAAGAGACGGCGGGTCCGGGCCGGCCGTTTGGAAAAGGAATTCAAGAATGCCTGACAGCGCTTCTAAATAAAGGGGAAGAAAGCGGGTTTACGGTCAAAAATCTTGACGGTTATGCAGGCCATATCGAATGGGGGAAAGGCGAGGAGATCATCGGCGTGCTTTGCCACATTGATGTCGTTCCGCCCGGAGATGGATGGACGAGCGATCCGTTTGCTGCAGAAATCAGAGATGGCCGCATCTATGCAAGGGGAGCGCTTGATGATAAAGGGCCGACAATGGCCGCGTTTCATGCATTAAAAATTGTCAAAGACTCGGGCCTCCCATTATCAAAGCGAATCAGAATGATTATCGGCACCGATGAAGAAAGCGACTGGCGCTGTGTCGAGCATTACTTTAAACACGAAGAGATGCCTTCAGCCGGTTTTGCGCCTGATGCTGATTTTCCGATTATCTATGCGGAAAAAGGCCTGATTGACGCAGCTTTAAAAATTGAAACTGATCAAGCGGAAACAGGTGCGGACTTAGTATTGGAGATTTTCCGGTCCGGCAGGCGTCTGAACATGGTGCCTGATGATGCCGAAGCCGTTCTGGCCGGAGCTGCCCAGTCAGGATTTGAAGAGTCATTTGCCCGGTTTGTAAAAGAAAAGCGCGCAGAAGGGCGTATTCTTCAAGAAGGCGGCAGACTGACATTAACCGTGTACGGCAAATCAGCTCATGCCATGGAGCCTAATAACGGTGTCAATGCCGGTCTCATTTTGGCCGAGTTTTTACATACACAATCCCTTGACAGAGCCGGTCTCCATTTTGTTCAAACGGTTAGCGGGGCTTTTGCCGGAGATACGAGAGGGAAAAAGATCGGCATCGACTGCCGTGATGACATCAGCGGAGAGCTGACGTTGAATGTCGGCCGGCTGCAGTATGAACAGGAAAAAGGCGGGGAGGCCCATATTAATATTCGTTATCCTGTGACTGAAGAGAGCGGCCGGGTGAAATCCGGGCTGTCACAAATACAGGGCGCCCGCCTTATCAGCTTTAAAGACAGCAAGCCCCATCATGTAGCAAAAGACCATGAGCTGATCAAAACGCTGCAGCGGGTCTATGAGGAGCAGACAGGGGAAACGGCACAATTAATTTCCATCGGCGGGGCGACATATGCACGATCACTGGAAGCCGGCGTGGCATTTGGACCGCTGTTTCCAGGACGTCCTGACGTTGCCCATCAGAAAGACGAGTATATGGAAATCGATGATCTGCTGAAGGCTGTATCGATTTATGCACAGGCTATTTATGAATTGGCGAAGTAGCAAAGAGAGTGATGACATGAGTCATAAGCGAGGCGTATTATTTGAAATCCCGAACGGGTACGGGCGCTTTCTTCTCGATATGCTGAAGCCGGTTGATCTGGCCTGTTTCAATTGGCTGCTTGCAGATGGCGAATGCTATCTCGTGCAAAACGGTGAATTGTCAGATGAAAATCTTTTTCCCCAAGAACCGCAGGTGCTGACAGGAAAAGCATTAAAAAAAAGGCTCGAAGACAAAAGATACTATCTTATCTTCGCTGATCTGAAGGCTTTTCCTCAGGATGGTCATCCTGAGGATGTCAGCACATATGAATCATATATGAAAAGCAGCTGCGAGCTGATTGTGCTTACAGCCGATTCGAGTTTTGTCACGATATACTGCAAAGATCAAAAAAAGCTGGAGCTTCTGTATCAAAACGCAAAGAACTGCGGTTTTAAGCGTATTGAATATATAACGGATCACAACGATGCCAGGACAGGGATGCATGTTTAGCACAACAAAGACGGCCGCTCTATAGAGCGGCTTTTTTGCTGAAAAACATTGCTGTTTTCAGGGATAACAAATATAGTAAAGGTGCGTACAGGCGTCCGAGAGGAGAGGGGCTTTTTGAAGCAGGAAAAGGAATTGCTGCATGTGAGGAAACGGTTTTATTCATTTTATTTTTTGTTCTTTTTCGGTTACGGGGCGTTTTATCCGCTTCTTTCCGTGTATTTAAAAGATGCCGTTCATTTGTCAGGTGGACAAATCGGCCTGATCTTGTCGATCAGCCCCGTTGTCATGATTTTCATCCAGCCTGTCTGGGGAATCATGAGCGATTTAACGAGAAAGCCTACCGTGCTTTTGACGATGGCTTTACTGTTGACGGCTTTATTTGCCTTTTTGTTCTCACTATTCAAATCATATGAATGGCTGCTTCTTGCGATGATTTTTCTTGCTGCATTTCAAAGCGCCATCGTCCCGCTGTCCGACAGCATAGCGGTCAGTTTTTCGGAAAAATCAAAAATCCCCTACGGATCGATTCGGCTGTGGGGAGCCCTTGGCTTTGCCGCCGCCGTTTTTGTAATGGGAAGGCTTGCTGAAATTTTTCATCTTTCCGTTATTTTTTATACGTTTACTTTGTTCCTGATCGCCTCAGCTATATTTGCTCACAGGCTTCCGAAAGAAAATAAAGCGATGAAGGTCGATTTGAAGAGCGGGATCAGAGAGTTATTCAAAATCAGAAAGTATTTGATCTTTTTGCTTGCCGCCTTTTTGATGATGGGACCTACACTTGCTCATAACATTTATTTTGGCATTTATATCAATGAAATCGGAGGCACACTTGCGGGAGTGGGGATCGCGTTTTTGGTCGCTGCCGGCAGTGAAGCGCCTTTTATGAAAGCCGCGAACCGCTTGATTCAGCGGTTTGGAATTGAAAGGGTGCTGCTGTTTGCGGTTCTCATTTCCTCGCTTCGCTGGCTTTTTTACTACATCATGCCGTCGCTGCCGTTCGTTTATGCGACATGTATTGTACAAGGCTTTTCCATTGGATTGTTTATCCCAGCCGCGCTGCAATACGTAAGAAAGCTGGCTCCCGGCCATTTAGGCGCTACAGCGATCAGTCTGTACACAGCCGTCGGAAACGGTTTTGGCAACTGGTTTTGTACATTTGCCGGTGGGCTGATTTATGAACGCTATTCAGCCCTGTCCGTCTATTTGTTCTTCGGTGTTTTATCTTCTCTTTCTTTCCTGTTGTTCGTGATGATCAACACCTTTTCAAAAAAGACGGCAGCCGTGCAATCATCGGTTTCTTCATAAAAAAGCCTGATTTCAGATCAGAAATCAGGCTTTCTTTCTTAATCAAATTGAAATAAATCGCTTGATAAATAGCGTTCCCCTGTATCGGCTGTCATGCAGACGACCACTTTGTCGGGAGGGAGCTTCTTGGCCGTTTCAACAGCAGCAAAGCAAGCGGCTCCAGAAGAAGGGCCGACAAGGATTCCTTCTTCCCGCGCCAAACTGCGTGTCATCTCGTAGGCTTCTTCGTCCTTGATCTTTAAGATTTCGTCATAGACGTTTTCATTTAAAATGTTTGGAATAAATCCCGGACTTGTCCCGACAAGCTTGTGCTTTCCGGGTTTGCCGCCGGATAAAACTGGCGACCCTGCAGGTTCTGCCACATGAACGGTTATCCCCGGAAACAACGCTTTCAGCTTTTCGCCTGTTCCGGTAATCGTTCCCCCTGTCCCTGCTGTTGCAACGAATGCGGCAAGCGGTTTGCCGATTTCTTCTATTGCCCGGGCAATTTCCAGAGCGGTTGATCTCCGGTGAGCCTCCGGATTGGCTTCATTATCAAACTGCATCGGAATAAAGCTGCCTGGGATTTGCCGAGCGAGCTCCTGCGCTTTTTTGATGCTGCCCGGCATTCTTTCATCTCCCGGCGTCAGGACGACTTCAGCCCCGTATGCTTTCAGAAGATTAATCCGCTCTTTTGTCATCGTATCAGGCATGACAAGGATGGCTTTGTAGCCCCTTGCCGCCGCGTTCATCGCAAGGCCGATGCCGGTGTTCCCGCTCGTCGGTTCGATGATGGTTGAACCCGGTTTCAGCAGGCCTTTTTCTTCGGCATCCAGGATCATTTGGTAGGCCGCGCGGTCTTTCACGCTTCCGCTCGGATTAAAAGATTCAAGCTTGATATATACTTGGGCCGCGTTTTCGGGCTGAACGCGGTTCAACTTGACAAGGGGCGTTTCCCCGATTAATTCTGCAATATTTTGAACGGCTCTCACGACTGTGCACCCTTTCTAGAAAACATGGTTCTGTCAATATCCTATCATAAGGCCTTGGAAAGTGGAAAATAGAGAGGTTATAAGTCCTTATATTTTTTGTTAAAATATAGAGAAGACGAATGAGGAGGAAGCCATACATATGTCAGTCAAACCGCATTACTTTATTGGAATTCCAATTCCGGCGGAGCTTAGTGAGCCGCTTTATCACACGGTCAGCAGCCGTCCGGAACTTTCTTTTCATAGATGGGTGCATCCTTTGGACTACCACATCACCCTCGTGTTCCTCGGCTCTGCTGAAGAGGAGCAGCTGGCTATGCTCGCTGACAGCCTCAAGCTGATCTCCGATGAGACGGCTCCGTTTCAGATTGCCTTGAAACGTTTCGGAACGTTCGGCAAGCCGTCAGAGCCGAGAATTCTTCATGTAGAACCGGAATACTCAGCCGCTCTCTTTCAGGTAAGGGAACGGGTGAAGCATGCTGCAGATGAGGCGGGCTTTGATATTGAAAAACGGCCTTTTCATCCACATGTGACGGTCGCCAGAAAGTGGAATGGATCAGCCTCTTTGAACGGCCGCCTGAAGCCGCTTGAAGCCGAGGTGTCATTTACAGCCCGGCATTTCACCATCTTTCAAACCCATTTAGACAGGCTTCCCAAATACGAGCATCAAGCCGTTTTCCATTTCGGCGAACGGCCGGCTGCAGAAAAGCAAGATTCGGAGATGAACGCAGATGGCACAGATTATTAAAATACAGGACTGTATTTCAAGATATGAACAGGATCCTTATCATTATATCAACCAGTTTATCCGCTTGAAAAAGCAGCGCTGGCAGTCAATTAAAGAGATGGCTGAAAAAAAGAAAGAAAGCATTCACCACGATAAAGGAGCCGCCGGTGATGAAACGGTCGGAAAAAGAAAGAATACATTTACATTAAAGAGAAAAAAAGAAACATCCGATATTAATAAAGGAAAAGAAGCCGATGAATGGTTTAACGGACTGGACGGAGAAACGGATGAAAGCTTGATCGCAAGAATTCCTGCGGCAGGGGAAGAACTCGCGTCGTTTTTTAAAGAATACGTGTACGAGTTTCAGCTGAAATGGGCAAGCTCGACAATCTCTGACATATCCAGGCTTTCCCGGGAAATAAAAAGCGATAAAATCCTGCACATTTTAGCACAGCAGCTGCCGGATTCATATTTCATCATGTATCGGCCGGTGCTGCAGGTGAATCAGGCTGCGGTAGAGCTCAGCGTCTTGATTCTCACGCCCCTTGAGATCTACTGTATGTCATTTCTTGAAGGTGAGAAGGACAGCGCATTTATCGGTTCCAAAGATCGTTTTTGGAAAGAAAAAACGGTAAGGGGCAGGGAACGGTCACTGTTAAATCCGGCTGTCGAGCTTCTCAGGACAGGCACAGTTCTTTCCGGTTTGTTAAAGGGATCGGGGATTGAACTGCCTGTGCGCAAAGTCATCGTCAGCCGGACATCGTACATCGATTATCCGGAACCCCCGTACGGAATCGGCATTTGCGACAAGAGACACTGGAAAGAGTGGCTGGAGAAACAGCAAAAGAACTTCGCCCCGATTAAAAGCCAGCAGCTGAAAACGGCGAAAATTCTGTTGTCGCACGGTGTCTCCGACTCGATGCGGAGACAGGAATGGCTGAGCTGACCGCCAGAACGTTATCCCGGCTTTTTCATACTATAAAATGGAGAATGGAATCATGAGCGATTGGTATATCATCATAAATCCAAAGGCGGGAAACTCGACGGCCTTCAGAGTATGGAAATCATTGCAGAAAGACCTCCAAAAGGCAGATGTATCGTACCGCTCGTTTATGACTCAGCATCCTGGGCATGCTGAAGTGTTGGCAAGGCAAATATCAACAATGCAGGATGACAGGCTGAAGCGCCTGCTGGTGATCGGCGGGGACGGAACCGTCCATGAAGTGCTCAATGGCTTGGTCAGCTTGCGGGACATTCAGCTGAGCGTCATCCCGTCAGGCTTAAGCAATGATTTTAAACGCGGCTTTACCGTGAAAAAATCGAATGTCATCAAAGAAATGAAGCGAAAAGGGCAATCGCTGACCCGGACCTATGCCCTCGGTAGCTTTCATACGAAAGACAGTGAAAACGAACTTTATTTTGCTAATCATCTCAGCCTCGGGTTTGATGCCTGCACCGCCAAAAAGATGTCAGCTTTGCCGAAATGGACGGCTGCTCTCAGGCTGAATCATTTGATTCATCCGCTGATTTTCTTTGTGACGGCGTTTACGTTTAAACCATTTGTTCTTTCGTATGAAAACGGGGATGACAAGCGTACGTTTAAAAAAATCTGGTTTGCGTCGGTTTCAAATCACCCTTACTATGGCGGAGGAATGAAGATCGCACCGAACGCAAATCCCCGGGATGAGCTTTTAGACGTGATCATTATCGAAGACCTGCCCATCTTGAAAAAAGCCGGCCTCTTGTTTGCGATGATATTCGGCAAACATGTCGGCAAAAACGGTGTTACGGCGTTTAAGACGAAAGACATCTATTTTCATACGAATGAGCGGGTGCTCTTTCAGGCGGATGGAGAGGTGATCGGCTGGGCGCCCGTTTTCATTAAAACAGGGACCGAATCCCTTCGATTAAGAGCTTAAATCTTTCGGATGAAGGAGAGACTGAGATGCCGGGTATCAGCCGCCCTTTTGAAGCTTATCTCGATGGAATGAGAACGATCACTGTTTTAGTTCCGAAGAGTCGTGCGTCAAGCTGCAGCCCCCCTTTTTTTCTTGAAGATGATCAAGGAGAGAAGATAGGGCTTTCAGTAAAAGCGACGGAGGAGCTTGAGGAGCAATTTAAGTATGTTCTCGAAAGCAGCCGCACCGTTCCGTTCGGAAGAGTTCACAAAGTATGCTGTGAAGAAAGCGCCTGGACAGACCTGCAAATCGGCTCTGTTACGAGAAGCGCGGCGTTTGACAAGGCTTTTTTTTATGACGGCCGTCTCGGGGCTTTTTATTCAAAAGGGCGTACTTTATTTAAGGTATGGGCGCCGACCGCGAGTACGGCAGCGATCAAGCTGGAGAGCCCTGATTCATTTCAAACAAATACTTTTCAAATGATGCGCGGAAAAAAGGGTGTTTTTGAGGTAACGGTCGAAGGCGATCTGAACGGCTGGTCCTATTTATATGAGCTTTATGTAAATGGGACGCCGTTATTGACAGTCGATCCTTATGCAAAAGCTGTTACGGCAAACGGGGAAAAAGGCGTTGTATTAGATTCTGATGAAGTCAAGGTGGAAAAACACCGTGCGCCAAGCCTTCACAGTCCGTGCGATGCAGTTATATATGAGGTTCACATCCGCGATTTCTCGATTCATGAGGACAGCGGTATGCGCCATAAAGGCAAATATCTTGCTTTTACAGAGGACGGAACTGAAACGTCCGGCGGCTTCTCAACGGGAATTGCCTATTTGAAAGAGCTCGGCGTCACCCACATCGAGGTTCTGCCCTTTCACGATTTTGCCGGAGTTGATGAGCTTGCTCCTGATCAATCTTATAATTGGGGCTATAACCCTATTCACTTTAATGCCCCGGAAGGAAGCTATTCACTCGATCCGCAGAACCCCAAATGCAGAATCACCGAGCTGAAATCGATGATTCAGTCGCTGCACAAACACGGTTTCTCCGTGATCATGGATGCCGTATATAATCATGTGTACAAGAGGGAAACGTCCCCTTTTGAAAAAACGGTTCCCGGTTATTTTTTCAGACATAATGAATACGGTTTTCCATCCGATGGAACAGGCGTCGGAAATGATATTGCTTCTGAGCGGTTGATGGTGCGAAAATATATCCTCGATTCTGTCCGCTATTGGTTGGAAGAATATGATGTCGACGGAATTCGTTTTGATTTAATGGGCATTCTTGATATTGAAACCGTCCGCCAAATCAGTAAGCTTGCCGAGAATGTGAAGCCGGGCGTGCTTCTGTTCGGAGAAGGCTGGGATTTAAATACCCCGCTTGAAAGCGGGCAAAAAGCAACATTGCAAAATGCCGGAAAAGTTCCAGCGGTCGGCTTTTTTAATGATCGGTTCAGAAACGCAGTCAAAGGGAGTACATTTGGGCTTAGTGACCGCGGGTATGCTTTAGGGGACACAGGGAAAAAAGCGGCGCTTCAGCACGGTATTGCCGGTTCACCCGGATTTTTGCCGCCAGCACAGTCAATTAATTATGTGGAGTGCCATGACAATCATACGTTTTGGGATAAAATGGCCTTCTGTTCGGAAGAAGATGTGTACACAAAACGGCTCAGGCAAAGGCTCGCGTTGTCGATCGTCCTGCTTTCGCAAGGCGTTCCATTTCTTCACGCCGGGCAGGAATTTTGCCGAACAAAGAATGGGGACAGCAACAGCTACAGCTCGGGAGATGGCATCAACAGGCTCGATTGGGAAAAGCGGGCGGAGCTTTGCGAGGATGTCGAATATGTGCGCCAGCTGATCCGGCTGCGGAGAAGCCATCCCGCTTTTCGTCTGCAAAAAGAGGAAGAAGTCAAGGAACATCTTTCTTTTATGAGCGGTACTGGAGAGGTGACGGCTTACAAGCTGAAGAACATCGCGGCATTTGATCCCTGGAACGAAATCATAGTGGTGCATTGTCCGTTTGCAAAAAAGGAGACGCTTGAACTGCCCGATCAGAAACGGTACTTGCTGCACTGCGATCCTTTTACGTTCTTCAATGGGAAGGTTCAAGTGGAAAAAAGGCTTCGGCTGAACGGCATCGGGACCTATGTTTTATACGAACCAAAAGGGATTTTTTAGTTTTGCTTGACGAAGTTTGGCGTCTAGCGCTAAAATTTAAAAGACGGCTATTGTTTAGCACAAATGACTCTCAATAGCCGTCTTTTTATTTGAATATAAAGAGACGACAATACAAGCGGTTTGCTGCCCGTTCCAGGGAGCAGATGCTTTTTAAAATCTTTTAATGAAATGATGGGTTGAAAATCGATATGAACTGGTTGGGACAATTACTAGGTAGCGAATGGGAGATTTCCCCCGCAGGAGGAGCTACAGGAGACGCATATTATGCAGAATATAATGGACAGCAGCTTTTTTTAAAGCGCAACAGCTCTCCTTTTTTGGCTGTCCTGTCCGCGGAAGGAATTGTTCCTAAGCTCGTTTGGACAAAACGAATGGAAAACGGGGATGTGATTACGGCACAGCACTGGCTCAAGGGAAGAGAGCTGAAGCCGAAGGATATGAACAGCCAGGCGGTGGCTGAGATGCTTCGGAAAATTCACAGCTCCAAAGAGCTTTTAGACATGCTGAAGAGACTCGGCAAACAGCCTTTTCAGCCAAGCTCTGTAATCACTCAATTGAAGCAGTTTATCCAGGCCCGGCAATATCCGATACCGCAGCTGGACCAAGCCCTTTTATATCTGGAGCGCCATCTGGAAGATGTACAGTCCGGAGAAAAGGTCGTCTGTCACTGCGATGTCAATCATAACAATTGGCTTCTCACAGATCAGAACCAGCTTTATTTAATCGATTGGGATGGAGCGATGATTGCAGACCCCGCGATCGATCTGGGGCCGCTTCTTTATCATTACGTTGAAGAGCGGGAATGGGGAAGCTGGCTCGAACGCTACGGCTCTTCGTTAACGGACAATCTCAGGCTGAGAATGGCCTGGTACGTATTGGCGGAAAAGACAATGACAACACTCTGGCAAAAAGCGAAAGGCAATCAGGAAGGCTTTCACCAGGGGCTGGAACAGCTGCACGCATTGATGGAGCGTCTTGCCGGATCTTCATGAAAATGAGTCGATATCTTCCACCCATTGTGTAAGATGATCCTGGTGCTCCTGAATGTGGTTGTTGATCGAAGCGGACGCTCTTCCCCGCTGGCTGTACAAATAAATGTCTTCGAGAACGCCTTTCAGGCCGGCGTCAAGATTCGTATTTGCCATTAAAGACTTGATAATCCGCTCCAGCTGTTCGCATTCAGCGACGGTTCCGGTGCAGTCTGCTTGATGGTCTGAGAGAATGTCTTTTAATAGATGAATCTGATTTTGCTGATTTAAGCCCATAATATTGGCACTTCCCTTCATACTCGGAGTATATGGATTAAAATGTTCAGAAAGCTGTAATTTATACGCGAAAGACCCGGAGGCCGATCTTCGGTCTTTTTTGCTTTGGAAGAGCCTTGCGGGATTCCCGCATTTCATGGTATGTTGTAAGACGATATAACAGATAGAGGTGTAAGTACATGCGAATGCGTCACAAGCCTTGGGCGGATGACTACCTGGCTGAAAACTCTCATATTGTGATCAGCGAGCCGTCTCAATACAAAGGGAAATGGCATTCCGTTTTTGGAAATGACAACCCGATCCACATTGAAGTAGGAACCGGAAAAGGGCAATTTATTTCAGGAATGGCCCTGCAAAACCCGGGTGTAAACTATATCGGAATCGAATTATTTAAAAGCGTCATCGTAACCGCTGTTGATAAAGTAAAGCAGACAGAGGCGCCGAATGTAAAGCTCTTGAACATCAATGCCAATATGCTTTCAGACGTTTTTGCAGACGGGGAGGTCGACCGGGTCTATTTGAATTTTTCCGACCCGTGGCCGAAAAAGCGCCATGAAAAGCGCCGTCTGACCAATCAAGCGTTTTTGAAAAAGTATGAGCAGGTGCTCGGAGGCAAGGGAGAGATTCATTTTAAAACCGATAACCGCGGGTTATTTGAGTACTCCCTCACCAGTTTTTCCGAATACGGACTCGTTTTGACGTTTGTCAGCCTTGACCTGCATCAAAGCGAATTTGAAGGAAATGTGATGACCGAATACGAAGAAAAGTTCGCTGCTAAAGGTCAGCCGATCTACAGAGTCGAAGCTGAATGGCGAACATAAAAAGACAGACTGCTTCCTGCGGTCTGTTTTTTTTGCTTTCAAATGAAGCTGATTCGGGTTGCATTTTTTGCTACGATAGGAGGAGGAGGGATGATCATGGAAACTTTAACAATCGGACGAATCAAGCTGACATGGCTGAACGGAGGCGTCACGCATATGGACGGGGGCGCAATGTTCGGTGTTGTTCCCAAGCCGCTTTGGTCAAAAAAGTATGACGCCAATGAGAAAAATCAAATCGAACTTAGAACAGACCCTATACTTGTTCAGAAAGACGGCACGAATCTGCTGATCGATTCCGGTATCGGGCGCGGCAAACTGACGGATAAACAAAAACGAAATTACGGGGTCACCGAAGAATCGTCAATTGATGACTCGTTAAAAGCATTCGGGCTCTCAACGGAAGATATCAACGCCGTTCTGATGACACATCTCCATTTTGACCATGCATGCGGATTAACGCGCTATGAGGGAGAAAGCCTTGTTTCCGTGTTTCCGAATGCAGCGATTTACACTTCTGCGATCGAGTGGGAAGAGATGAGAAATCCGAATATCCGCTCCCAAAATACATATTGGAAAGAAAACTGGGAAGCGGTTCAGCATCAAGTGAGGACCTTCGACGAGAAGCTTGAAGTTTTGCCCGGAATCACGATGCATCATACAGGCGGCCACAGCGACGGCCATTCGGTGATCGTTCTCGAAGATGCCGGTGAAACGGCCCTTCATATGGCTGACATTATGCCTACACACGCCCATCAGAATCCTCTCTGGGTGCTGGCGTACGACGATTATCCGATGACATCGATTGCCGCGAAGCAAGCATGGCAGGCGAAGGCCGCCGAAAAAAACGCCTGGTACATTTTTTACCATGACGCCCTTTACAGAGCTTTAAAATGGGATGAAAACGGCGATATTGCAGAATCAGTAAAAAGAGAAAGGCGCTAGCTATTTTGGTGAATGGTTTGCTTTGTTGTTATCCATCCTAAGGGTAACTAACTTTTGAAAGGAAGACGACGGGTGATCCACAATAAACTGAATGAACAAGTGATCGAGACGCAATTAAGAGGATTTGAAGTCCTTGCGACTCCCCTGCTGAATAAAGGGGTTGCCTTTCCTTCGGAGGAAAGGGAAGCTCTCGGTTTGACAGGATTGCTTCCTCCCAAGGTGCTGACGCTTGAAGAACAGGCAAAACGGGCGTATAAACAGTTCCAATCACAGCCTGATGACTTGAGCAAAAACGTCTATTTAACGGCGCTTCACGATCGCAATGAAGTGCTGTTCTACAGGCTACTGAACGATCATATGACAGAAATGCTGCCGATAGTTTATACCCCGACTGTCGGAACGGCAATACAGCAATACAGCCATGAATACAGAAAACCGCGGGGGCTGTTTTTGTCGGTTAATGACCCTGAAGGTATGAAAACGGCATTTGAAAATCTGGCCGCTAAAAGAAGCCGGATCGATTTGATAGTGGCAACTGATGCTGAAGGAATTCTCGGAATCGGGGATTGGGGAGTCGGCGGCATCGCCATTTCGATCGGAAAGCTTGCCGTTTATACTGCGGCTGCGGGAATCGATCCTAACAGGGTACTCCCCGTAGTCATTGATGCGGGGACAAATCAAGAAAGGCTTCTCAATGATCCGCTTTATGTCGGGAATCAGCATTCCAGGATCAGGGGCGAGCGTTATGAATCGTTTATTGATCAATACGTTCAAATCGCAACCGAGACGTTTCCAGGCGTTTTGCTGCACTGGGAAGATTTCGGAACGCAGAACGCACGTCAGATTTTGAAAAAATACAAAGACAAAATTTGCACCTTTAACGATGACATTCAAGGCACGGGAGCAGTAACCCTCGCAGCGGTGCTTGCGGCCGTCAAAATATCCAAAATGCCGCTGAAGGATCATAAAGTGGTCATATTCGGAGCGGGGACGGCCGGGATCGGCAACGCTGAGCAAATTCGCGCCGCCCTCGTTCAAGAGGGGGCATCGGAAGAGGAATCATACCGCCGTTTTTGGTGTGTTGACCGGAACGGTTTGCTGACCGACGATATGAACGACTTGCAGGACATTCAAAAGCCGTATGCAAGGCCTGCTGACGAGGTAAAAGACTTCAGCCGGAACGGCCCGGGGGACACAATCGATCTGCTCGAAGTGGTTAAAAAAGTGCAGCCTACCATTTTGATTGGAACCTCGACTGTATCGGGCGCATTTACAGAGGAAATCGTAAAAGAAATGGCAAAGCATGTGAAACGGCCGGCTATATTTCCGATGTCCAATCCGACGCCGTTATCTGAGGCAAAGCCTGAAGATTTGATCAAATGGACGGAAGGGCGGGCGCTCGTCGCCACAGGAAGTCCGTTTGCGCCTGTGGAATACAACGGCACCCGTTATGCGATCGGCCAGGCGAATAATGCCTTTGTATTCCCAGGCCTTGGGCTCGGAACGCTCGTATCAAAAGCAAGGCTGATTACGGACAACATGTTTTACGCCAGCGCGGCTGCGATCGCTGGCATGGTTGATACCGGCCGGCCCGGCGCCGCGCTTCTTCCGGAAGTTGAGGATTTGCGCACAGTTTCCGCAACCGTGGCAACGGCTGTCATCAAAGCAGCCATAGAAGACGGAGTTGCAGAAAATGAGCCGGACGATGTGATTCAGGCGGTGCAGGATGCGATGTGGCATCCGGTCTACCGGCCGATTCGCGCCATATAAAAAGATGCGGCCATCAGGCCGCATCTTTTTGATGCTATGCTGCAGTATCAATCACATCTACGATCATGCCTGTTTTTGCATCAACCATGACTTCGTACTGTTCAAGCTCTCCGAAAGCGGAACGGGTAATGCCTATTTTGTACACCATGACGGTTTCGCCGTTTACGGTATAGGCTTCCGGAACGGAATATATCCATGAACCGTCGATCGGACCTCTCTGTTTAAAAGCGGACTTGACGATGCGCAGCGCTTTTTCAGAAGAAATGTAAGGCTGCATAACGTATTGTTTGACAACAACGGCCGCGGCAATGCCGATGCCGGCCCCAAGAAGAAAATGGCGCAGTTTCATCTTTTCAGCACCTCCAAAGCTTGTTTTTTTCATTATACAGAACATGTCCGTCCGTGTTAAGGATGGGCTCTCTTCTGGAAACACATCGCACACTTATGTAAAATGTAGAGAGATACATAAGAAAAGAGGGAAACAGATGAATCAGGAAACGAGAACGCTTTTTCAAACGCTGACGGAGCTCCCCGGCGCTCCGGGAAACGAACATCTTGTCCGTCGTTTCATGAAAAAAGAGCTTGAAAAATATGCTGATGAGATCATCCAGGACAGACTTGGAAGCGTGTTCGGCGTTAAACATGGACCGGAAGGCAGTCCAAAAATCATGGTGGCCGGCCATATGGATGAAGTGGGATTTATGGTTACATCAATCACAGACAACGGCCTGCTTCGATTTCAAACGCTGGGCGGCTGGTGGAGCCAGGTTTTATTGGCCCAGCGGGTGGAAATCCATACGGACAACGGGCCGATCCCCGGCGTCATCGCGAGCACGCCTCCTCATCTTTTGACAGATGAGCAGAGGAGACGTCCGATGGATATCAAAAACATGATGATTGATATCGGTGCGGATGACAGGGAAGATGCTGAACGTATCGGTGTCAAACCAGGCCAGCAAATCGTGCCGATCTGTCCGTTTACTCCGATGGCAAATGAAAAGAAGATCCTTGCGAAAGCATGGGATAACCGCTACGGCTGCGGACTCAGCATTGAATTGCTGAAAGAACTGCAGGGAACAGAACTTCCGAACACTCTTTACTCAGGCGCGACCGTCCAGGAAGAGCTCGGGACAAGAGGCGCGCAAACTGCGGCCAATATGATACAACCTGACTTGTTTTTCGCGCTTGATGCAAGTCCGGCAAACGATGCGAGCGGCGACAAAAATCAATTTGGCCAGCTTGGCAAAGGGGTGCTGTTGAGGATTTTCGACCGGACCATGGTGACGCACAGCGAAATGAGAAATTTTGTGCTGGATACGGCAGAGACAAATGACATCCCGTATCAATATTTTGTTTCCCCGGGAGGAACCGATGCCGGCCGTGTTCACATCTCAAATGAAGGCGTTCCTTCGGCCGTGATCGGTATTTGTTCAAGATACATCCATACATCTGCTTCCATTATCCACGTTGATGACTACCTTGCTGCAAAAGAATTGCTGATTAAGCTTGTCAAAGCTTGCGACAGTTCTGCCGTACAGTCGATATTGAGAAATGATTGAACAAAGAAACCCTGTGCTGCTTTACGCACAGGGTTTCTTTTTACCGGCTTTCAAATACGTATGACAACGATTTAATCGCCTGATTTACGGTTTCTACAGTAATGTTCGCTTTGTTTGACAGTTCTTTTAACGGATGATGGAGTGACTCAGGTCGGATGATGATCAGCGGCTTGCCTTTGGCGATCGCGTATGAAGCATCCATTGCCGTGTTCCATTGCTTGTATTTTTCCCCGAAAAGAGCGATGACCACATCTGCCTTGTTCATTAAAACGGAAGTTCTAAAATTGTTCAAATCTGAGGCTGCATCATCTTTCGCGATCGAATCAGCCTGCTTGCCCATAATTTCTTCACCGATGTTGTCGGAGCGGTCGTGATTTTCCATCGGTCCGACAAATGTGATCGGCAGCTTGAGCGATTTTGCTTTTTCCTTCACTTCTTCGCGCCAGTTGCTATGTATTTCTCCGGCAAGATAAACGATAAATTCCATACATGCTCCTCCTGACTGTCATAAGATCACGGCGCAAGGCGCCTTAACGGATATTTTTACCCTATTACTTACCATGTTAAACGAGAATGGCTTGATAAAGCAAAAAAATTATGCTTATGATATGAAAGGGGATCGGATCGTTAAGATTTTCCCTTTTTAAAACGGGTAAGATACATAAAGAATCGTCCATCTTTTAAAAAAGCCGGTGGACAGCAAAAGGCTGGCTATGGAGCCGGTTGTCTGGTATGATCCGAATGGATGATAAGAACATATATTGGAGGCGTTGAGTGATGAAAACGATCGAGACGAATGAAGAATTGCAAAAAGTTGTGAAAGACGATTTATCCTTGTTGATGTTTTCGGCTGACTGGTGCCCGGACTGCCGTTTTGTAGAACCGTTTTTGCCAGAGCTTGAAGCGAATTATCCGGAATTTACATTCTATTATGTTGACCGCGACAAATTTATTGATACGTGCGCGGAGTGGGACATTTTCGGAATTCCAAGCTTCCTCGTATTTAAAGAAGGAAACGAAATCAGCCGCTTTGTCAGCAAAGACCGGAAAACGAAAGAGGAAATCGAGCAATTTTTGACAGATTCACTGAATAAGTAGCCGAAAGGAGAGTTCCCCTATGAAAATGACGTCAAGGAAACTTTCCGATATATTAAAAAAACGTTTGCAAAATGACAACTGGTCCTTTCATTTCGACAGGGAAAAAGACAGCTTGAGAATCGAGGATAAAAACACTGGAAAAGGCATTACACTCGAGCTCCCTGGGATCATCGCCAAATGGGAGCAGAAAAAAGATGATGCGATTGACGAAGTCGTCTATTATACTGAGGAAGCGCTCAATGCCATGAAAGGCCAGTCGCAGGAAATGGAAGGACGCGAAAGTCTGATTTATCCCGTCATCCGCTCAACTTCCTTTCCCGAGAAGTCCAGCGCAGGCGTTCCCTTGGTTTTTGACGGCCACACGGCTGAAACACGAATTTACTATGCGCTCGACCTTGGCAACACATACCGGCTGATCGATGAAAAAATGCTTGAAAAAGAGGGCTGGACAAAGGAAAGGATTCGGGAAACAGCTTCCTTTAACCTTCGCTCGCTCCAGACCGTTGTCAAAGAAGACACAGTTGCCGGCAATCACTTCTACTTTTTCAGAGCAAATGACGGCTATGACGCCAGCAGGGTGTTGAACGAATCGATTCTCGCAGAGTATGAGAAAAGCGCGGGAGGGACCCTCGCCGTGTCAATCCCTCACCAGGATGTGCTGATTATTGCCGACATCCGCAACAATGCCGGATACGATATTCTCGGGCAGATGTCGATGAGCTTTTTTGCAAACGGAACAGTGCCGATCACTGCACTTTCTTTCCTGTATGAGGATGGAAAGCTTGAACCGATCTTTATTCTGGCTAAAAACCGCCCTAAAAAGAAATGATAGAAAGGAATTTTTCTCATGAACGCATTTTATAATCCAGAAGGCGTAGGCGATACGCTGCTCATCTCATTGAACGATATTCCGCGCGAAGAGATCGCTTTTGAGCGGTACGGAGACGTCGTGAAAATTTTTCACAAAGACACAAAGGAAACAGCAGGCTATAACATTTTTAATGCCTCCTCATATTTGAGCATTGAGGAAAGCGGAGCTATTGCGCTTTCCGAATCCTTTGTCCAGGATGTGAATGAAATTCTGGTCCGCAACGGTTTGAAAGACGAGCTGACCGTCGACCTTTCTCCGAAGTTTGTGGTTGGATATGTCGAGGAAAAAGAAAAGCATCCGAATGCCGATAAATTGAGTGTCTGCAAAGTGAATGTAGGGAGCGATACGCTGCAAATCGTCTGCGGAGCTCCTAATGTTGAAGCCGGCCAAAAAGTCGTCGTAGCCAAAGTCGGAGCTGTGATGCCAAGCGGTATGATCATTAAAGATGCCGAACTTCGCGGAGTGGCGTCAAGCGGCATGATTTGTTCTGCCAAGGAGCTGAACCTCCCAGACGCGCCGAAGGAAAAAGGCATTCTTGTCCTTGATGACAGCCGTAAAGCAGGAGAAGCCTTTGCATTTTAACGGCATAAAATGAACAAAACTTTCGAATAGATGTAAAAAAGAAGCCGCTGGGTAGACAAACTTGGCGGCTTTTTTATTCGGGAGGGCGGACGCTTGAGAAGGACTTGTCCTTTTCTGGGTGGGGAAGCAGTGGTATACTTAAAACCGTCCCCGAAAAATTTAAGGGAGTTAGAGAGTGATGATTCATGAGCTGGTTTAATAAAATGTTCAGCCTGTTTTTAGGCGATGATGAAGATAATGAAAAACAAAAAAAGCACATAGAGGAATTTGAGGCGGATTCATCTTTAGAGGAAGACGAAGAGATGCCGCAAATATCCGACGCAAAAGTCGTATATGAATATCCAAAAGGGAAATTCCGCTTCCCGGTTATTCCTGATCAAAGCACGCGGCCGCGGGAAAAGGATGGCAGCCGAGAACAAAGGACCCGCCGTCCGGAAAGCCGGCATTCAGCTTCTCAGCCGAAACCCGGCAATTCATATCATAATGAAGAGAAAGCGGCGAGAAAACCTTTTAGGCCGTCCGTTATCCCATCACCGGTTTACGGCTTTCATGAACAGAAAAGGGCCAAGCCGGAAAATCATACATATCGTGCAAAAAAACAAACTGAAGCGCGTGTCACGTTGTTTAACGAAGAAATTGAAAAAGAGCAGAAGTTTGTTGGAAATAAGCAGCCGATACGAGAAGAAGCTTCCTTGCAAACTGAAAAGAACGGCCGTCCGCTGACCAAAAGCGAGAGCCGCAATCCGGCATGGCGTGCCGAATTCGAAGATGTCCCGCCGGTATCCACGGATATGGCGGAAGAAACGGATATCCGCCCAGAGCAACAGACAGAAGGTGCCGTGCTCGCCGAAGAAAAAGCGCTGGGGTATGAAGCTGAACAAACAGAAGCCCCTGTCTCAACGCATATTCCGGAAGAAACGGATATCCGCCCAGAGCAAAAGACAGAAGGTGGCGGGCTCGCTGAAGAAAAAGCGCTGGGGTATGAAGCTGAACAAACAGAAGCCCCTGTCTCAACGCATATTCCGGAAGAAACGGATATCCGCCCAGAGCAAAAGACAGAAGGTGCGGGGCTCGCTGAAGAAAAAGCGCTGCGGTATGAATCCGAACGAACAGAAAAACCTGTCTCAACGCACATTCCAGAAGAAACGGAATTCCGTCCAGAGCAAAAGACAGAAGGTGGCGGGCTCGTCGAAGAGATAGCGCTAGGGTATGAAGCTGAAAAAGAGAAAGCCTCCACATCTTGGAGCAAAACGACGGAAGAAGAAGCAATCCCCGCTCAACAAACGCCGGAACAAATTGAAAAGCTTTTGGATAAGATTGAGGAAACCGGAGAAGAGATGGAACCGGCAGAGGATGCAGAAGCCGTCACTGAAGAACAATGGAAGGCTAACGGCATGGACGAAACGCGTCCTGCCCCTTCAGTTACGGAAGAGCCGCACACTCATGGCCGCGACTCTGAAATATCCGTCCAGAGCGATGGGCCTTCCGATATCAAAAACCGGATAGATTCCAACGCGCCGGCTGACGTTCTTGAAGAAACAAACGGAAGCAGCCAGGCTGGCTGGAAACAAGAGCAGGCAGAAACGGAAAAGCCAACGCCAAGCGCGGGTGCACCCGAAAGCAGCGAACAGAACCGGGAGAGTAAAAGGACAGACGAGGGTCGGCCTGAAGCTCCGCGGAAGCGGGAAGCAGGAGCCGCTCCGGGATCGAAGAAAGGCTCTGTTCCGTTTAATGTCATGATGCTTGCGTCAGATAAACAAAAAGAAAAAGCGCCTCAAGGGTATCAGTTCCCGAATATGTCTTTGCTTGATGTGCCGCCGGCGCAAAAGCAGGATGATCAGGCCTGGATACACGAGCAGCGCGAGCTGTTGGACGTTACGCTTGAGAACTTCAATGTCAAAGCAAATGTCGTTCATGTCACCCAGGGGCCTTCTGTGACAAGGTTTGAAGTGCATCCTGAACCCGGAGTGAAAGTCAACAAAATTACAAATCTGTCAGATGATATTAAACTCAGCCTGTCAGCGAAAGATATTCGGATCGAGGCACCGATTCCGGGAAAAAATACGATCGGAATTGAAGTGCCGAATCTGCACAGCAAAATGGTTTATTTACGCGAAATGATCAGAAGTTCGGAATTCAGAACGAATCCGTCTCCTCTGACCGCAGCCCTCGGACTCGACATTTCCGGAAAGCCCGTCGTGGCTGATCTGAAAAAAATGCCCCACGGTTTGATTGCCGGGGCTACGGGATCAGGGAAAAGTGTATGCATCAACACGATCTTAGTCAGCCTGCTGTTTAAAGCGGCGCCGAGGGATGTAAAGCTTCTGCTTATCGATCCTAAGATGGTGGAGCTTGCTCCGTATAATAAAATTCCTCATCTCGTCAGCCCTGTTATCACAGATGCAAAGGCGGCAACTGCCGCATTAAAATGGGTTGTCGAAGAAATGGAGCGGCGCTATGAATTATTTGCCCATTCCGGTGTTCGGGAAATTGAGCGATTTAATGAAAAAGTCCGGGAACAGAACATGGGTGAAAAACTTCCTTATCTTGTTGTCGTGATTGATGAACTTGCCGACTTAATGATGGTCGCTCCGAATGAAGTGGAAGAGAGCATCTGCCGAATCGCACAAAAAGCAAGAGCGTGCGGCATCCACCTTCTGATTGCGACGCAGCGGCCTTCAGTTGATGTCATTACCGGCTTGATTAAAGCCAATATACCAACAAGAATAGCGTTTTCTGTTTCAAGCGCTGTCGATTCAAGAACGATTATCGATATGGCGGGAGCTGAAAAGCTTCTCGGAAAAGGGGATATGCTGTTCTTGGAGAACGGTTCAGGCAAACCGCTCCGCCTGCAGGGCAACTTTGTTTCCGACCGGGAGATTGATCGTGTCGTTTCACATGTCAGACGGCAGCAGGAGCCGAACTATTTATTTGAACAGGAACAATTGATCAGACAAAATCCGGCCGGATTTGATCAGGATGAACTGTTTCTTGAAGCGTGCGAATTTGCCGTGGAACAAAACAGCGCCAGCACTTCAAGCCTGCAGCGGCGCTTCCGCATCGGCTATAACAGAGCTGCCAGATTAATCGATATGATGGAAAGAGAAGGCATGATTTCTGAGGCGAAAGGGAGCAAGCCGAGAGAAGTCCTGATTACAAAGGCTGATCTGGAACAGTTAATAGAAAGTAGTTCACTTTTCAGCTAAACATGGTATGATAGCTGATGGGCGTGTTTTTTAGAGCGCCGCATATTAAAGCGCCGTCAGCGGCGTTTTAATCCGTTTTTAAGAGCACTTCCGCGAAAGGGTTCAAAAATCCTTTACGCAGGAGGTTTATTCACTCTTGAAAATGTCTGATACTGAATATAATTATGACTTTGAAGAAAACGATGCGGCCGGGTTTAGGTTGCAAATTGAAATAAGCGTCATATACTGGGAAGCAGATAGACGTTTGTTGGAGGTACAATTATGACTGTTTATCATTTTGTCGGAATAAAAGGGACAGGTATGAGTCCGCTTGCCCAAATTCTCCATGATAATGGATATAATGTCCAAGGATCGGATATCGAAAAGTACATTTTTACACAAACCGCTTTAGAGGAGAGAAATATCCCGATTTATCCGTTTGATCCGGAAAATATCAAGCCGGGAATGACTGTTATTGCCGGAAACGCTTTTCCCGACACTCATCCCGAAATTGAAAAAGCGCAAGCTGAAGGCCTGCCAGTCGTGCGGTATCATAAATTTCTCGGCGACTATCTGAAGAAGTTTACGAGCATTGCCGTTACAGGGGCACACGGCAAAACGTCAACGACGGGCCTTTTGTCTCATGTCATCCAAAAAGCAAAACCGACTTCTTATCTGATTGGAGACGGGACTGGAAAAGGCTGCGAAAACAGCGAGTACTTTGTGCTTGAAGCCTGTGAATACAGAAGGCATTTTCTGAGCTATCAGCCCGATTATGCGATCATGACAAATATTGATTTTGATCATCCCGATTATTTCGCAAATATCGATGATGTATTTGATGCATTTCAAACGATGGCATTACAGGTGAATAAGGGAATTATCGCATGCGGAGATGACGAGTATTTGATGAAAATCCATGCGAACGTTCCAGTCGTATACTACGGCTTTGCCGAGGAAAACGATTTTCAGGCGAGAAATGTCATCAAAAATACTGAGGGCACAACGTTCGATGTTTTTGTCAGGAACACATTCTACGACACCTTCTATATACCGGCATACGGCAGCCATAACGTTCTGAACGCTTTGGCCGTCATCGCCCTCTGCCATTATGAACAGGTCGATGTCGACATCATTAAAGAAGGATTGCAAACCTTTGGCGGCGTTAAACGCAGATTTAACGAAAAACATGCAGGCAGCCAAGTGCTGATTGACGATTATGCCCACCATCCGACTGAAATTACGGTGACGATTGAAGCAGCCAGACAGAAGTATCCGGAACGGGACATTGTTGCAGTATTTCAACCGCATACATTTACGCGCACGCAGTCATTCCTGAATGAGTTTGCCGAAAGCCTCAAGAAAGCCGATTATGTATATCTTTGCGATATATTCGGATCTGCCCGGGAAAACGCAGGAAAGCTGACGATCGGCGATTTGCAGGAGAAAATCCCGCAGGCGAAGCTGATTGATGAAAATGACACATCCATTTTAAAGGAGCATGAAAATGCGGTGTTAATTTTCATGGGCGCAGGTGACATTCAAAAGTATTTAAAAGCATATGAAAATGTATTAGCATAATTAGAAAAAAGGCAGTGTGAGTCAATCCGCTGCTTTTTTGTACATATGAGGCCGGGAGTTTTCAGTTAAAGGAATTCACCCGTGCGTGTAGAAAAAGTAAATATAGAGGTTTACGATTTAAACAATTGGGTATACATCAATTGTAAGACCTTAGCTCGAGGAGGATAAGATGATTATTATTCTATATTTAAGCGCCGCACTCATCGCTGTCAGTTTTCTTATTTTGGTTATCTATTTATCAAAAACATTAAAATCGCTTCAAGTCACACTTAATCATGTTGCATCAACGCTGGAAGGTGTTGAAGGACAGATGAAAGGCATCACCGCTGAAACAACGGAGCTCCTGAATAAGACGAACCGGCTCGCTGATGATATTCAGGAGAAATCTTTGAAGCTGAATACGGTCGTGGATGCCGTTCAGGAAGTCGGTACATCGGTCAGGCAGTTTAACAATTCCATTCAGCAGGTTTCACAGTCCGTCACATCAGCCGCAGAGCAAAACCGTGAAAAAATTTCCCAAGTTGTCAGCTGGAGCAATGCAGCTTTGGAAATTTGGAATAGATGGAAACAAAAGAAGATGAAGGAGGAATAATATATGAGTAAAGATGGAATGAATACTAAGGATTTTTTAATCGGCACATTTGTAGGCGGAATCATCGGGGCAGCTGCGGCTTTATTTTTAGCGCCGAAGTCAGGGAAAGAGCTTCGCGATGACCTTGGAAATCAGGCCGTCGTTTTAAAAGATAAGACCGGAAAGCTCACAAGCGAAGCGAGGGAGAGAGGTTCTGAGTACGTCAGCATCGCCAAAGAGAAGACATCTTCGATTTCACAACTTGTTGCCGACCAGTCTTCACAGATTATGGATAAAGTCAAAGACTTGCGAAGCAAGGGTGCCGAAAAAGCTGATGAATTAAAGGAAGAAGCATCGTCTGCAATCGAAGAACAGGCTGAAGAAGCCAAAAATGAAATAGAAGATGAAGCAAGGGAAACAGCAGATACCGCCCAGAAATAACTGAGGAAAGGGAGATCACCGTGTCGAAACAGCTCATTCAAACAGAGGATGAATTTAAAAGGCTTGCAGAAAACAACGATACATTTATCTTTTTGAAACACAGCGTGACATGCCCGATCAGCAGGCGCGCGTTTGAAGAATTCGAATCATTCGCCAATCAGCATGAAGACATTCCGGCTTATTATTTAAAAGTGCAGGAAAGCCGACCGCTGTCAAACTATATCGCTGAGCAGTACGAGATTAAGCACGAAAGTCCTCAAGCCTTCATTTTTACAAACGGGAACGTGAAATGGCATGCCTCCCATTCGCAAATTACCGCTCAAGCACTTGCGGAAAACAGCAGATAATCCATAGTAAAACGGCCAAGACGTATAGCGTTTTGGCCGTTTTCTATGTTGTTATGATGCTTTTGCCTCATGGAAATGCCTTTTTAGGAAAATGTATCGTTTGCCCCAACGTTGTGCGATATAATTAAGCAAGCGGGAGGTGATGTGATGAATGCCGAATTAAAGGACATGCTTCAGTCGGTTCTCAAAGAAGAACTGCTTCCGATCACTCAGCGGCTCGATGGGATTGACAAGCGCTTAGGCAAGATCGACGGTCGCTTCGATGAGGTGGACGAACGCTTCAAAGAAATCGATGAGCGCTTCAATGCAGTGAACGAACGTTTTAATGAAATGGACGAGCGCTTTAAAGAAATAGACGGTCGCTTCGATGAGGTGGACCAACGCTTCAAAGAAATAGACGGTCGCTTCGATGCAGTGAACCAACGCTTCAAAGAAATAGACGGTCGCTTCGATGAGGTGGAGGAACGTTTCAAAGAAATCGATGAGCGCTTCAATGCAGTGGACGAACGCTTCAAAGAAATAGACGGTCGCTTCGATGCAGTGGAGGAACGTTTCAAAGAAATGGACGGTCGCTTCGATGCAGTGGAGGAACGTTTCAAAGAAATGGACAAGAGGCTTGACAGGCTCGAGACAGATGTAAATGATCTGAAAAAAGGGCAAGAACAGCTCCCGAAAACGATCATCGAAAATATTGGACAATTTACGGAGAACATCATCGAATATGCAGATGATAAGGCAGCGGCTTTGAATGACAGGGTTTTTAACGTTGAAACCGCAATACAGAGACTATACAAGTTATCAAGTTAAAGAATCAATGCATGATTCTTTTTTTTTTATAAATTCCCGATAAACACCCACACAGCAAGGGATAAACTGCATACGATACTTTATCACTTAAAAGCGTTTGGGTAATAAAGAATTTTTTCGTGACATTTTAAGAAACATTGTTTATAATAAACCCTAATCAATTGAATCATTCTTATTTTCATAGAGGGTGAAGTTAAAAGAAAGGATGGATAACATGAGCAACACTGAACTTGATTTGCTGAGGCAGCAGGCGAATGAATTAAACTTGCAAATATTAAAGCTGATTAATGAGCGAGGAAGAATCGTTCAGGAGATTGGAAAAGCGAAGGAAGCACAAGGCATCAACCGCTACGATCCAGTCAGAGAAAGAACGATGCTGAACGAAATTATTGAAAATAATGACGGACCGTTTGAAAACTCGACGATCCAGCATATCTTCAAAGAGATTTTCAAAGCTGGACTTGAGCTGCAGGAAGACGATCACAGCAAAGCGCTGCTCGTTTCCCGCAAGAAAAAGCCTGAAAATACGATCGTTGATCTGAAAGGCGAAAAAATCGGCGACGGAGAACAAAGATTTATCGTCGGTCCGTGTGCGGTTGAAAGCTATGAACAAGTAGCGGAAGTCGCAGCAGCAGCTAAAAAGCAAGGCTTAAAACTCCTTCGCGGCGGAGCTTTTAAACCACGTACAAGCCCTTACGACTTCCAAGGTCTCGGCGTTGAAGGCCTGCAAATCTTAAAGCGTGTTGCTGATGAGTATGATCTGGCCGTCATCAGTGAGATCGTGAACCCGCAGCATATTGAAGAAGCCATTGATTACATCGATGTCATCCAAATCGGCGCCCGCAACATGCAAAACTTCGAGCTCTTAAAAGCGGCCGGTTCAGTGAAGAAGCCGGTTCTGCTGAAGCGCGGACTTGCCGCAACGCTGAAGGAATTCATCAATGCAGCGGAGTACATCATGTCGCAGGGCAATGATCAAATCATCCTTTGTGAACGCGGAATCAGAACGTATGAAACAGCGACTAGAAATACGCTTGATATCTCAGCTGTGCCGATCCTGAAGCAGGAAACTCACCTTCCTGTATTCGTGGATGTCACTCATTCGACCGGACGCCGCGACCTGCTGCTTCCGACAGCAAAAGCAGCGCTTGCGATCGGAGCTGACGGTGTCATGGCCGAAGTCCATCCTGATCCTTCTGTCGCACTTTCCGACTCTGCTCAGCAAATGGATATCCCGACTTTTGAAAAATGGTTAAATGAACTGAAGCCGCTCGTTCAAGTAAAAGCATAAGCTTCGTTTATGGACCGCTTGCGAGCGGTCCTTTTTTTGCGTTGTCATCAAAAATTGTCGAAAAAATGTCTTATTTTAAATTAAAAAGCTGTTTATTCTTATTTAAATTAATTATAAAAATAAAGGGAACGTTTTCATATTAGGTAAAACCGTGTATAATTTCAGAGAGCCCCTTTTGTTTTGGCAGGTTATGAAAAATAATGTAAACTGGTGTTCTGTTTATTTTACATAAAGTTTTACATTTTGACATTTCTCTACATGAAAATGTTTATGCTATAGGAAAAGAAAAGTGTACCCAGTTGAAGGAGTGGTAAAAATGAGTAATGTGACAATATATGATGTAGCACGCGAAGCAAATGTAAGTATGGCAACCGTTTCCCGGGTCGTCAACGGGAATCCGAATGTCAAGCCGACGACGAGAAAGAAGGTGCTTGAAGCCATCGAGCGCCTTGGCTATCGTCCAAACGCAGTGGCAAGGGGTCTGGCAAGCAAAAAGACGACGACTGTCGGCGTGATCATTCCCGATATTTCCAGTATCTTTTATTCAGAGCTGGCGAGGGGAATCGAAGATATCGCAACGATGTACAAGTACAATATTATTTTGAGCAACTCCGACCAGAATATGGACAAAGAGCTTCATCTTTTGAATACGATGCTAGGAAAGCAAGTTGACGGTATCGTCTTTATGAGCGGAAATGTCACTGAAGAGCATGTGGAGGAATTTAAGCGGTCACCGGTTCCGATCGTGCTTGCGGCATCTGTTGAAGAAAAAGGGGAAACGCCGTCGGTTGCGATCGATTATGAACAGGCGATTTATGATGCGGCAACCATGCTGATTGAAAAAGGCCATAAGCGTCTTGCCTTTGTATCAGGACCTATGACTGAGCCGGTGAATCAAGCGAAAAAACTGCAAGGCTTTAAAAGAGCGCTTGAGGATAAGGGGCTGCAATTTAAGGAAGAGTATGTCGCAGAAGGCGATTATACGTACGATTCAGGAATGGAAGCGCTGGAGGCGTTAATGAAGCTGGATGAAAAACCGACAGCTGTCCTGTCAGCTACAGACGAAATGGCGCTCGGCGTTATTCACGCAGCACAGGATAAAGGACTGGCTATTCCGGATGACCTTGAAGTGATCGGTTTTGACAATACAAGGCTTTCATTAATGGTGCGGCCGCAGCTGTCAACTGTCGTCCAGCCGACGTATGATATCGGTGCCGTAGCGATGAGGCTTCTGACAAAGCTGATGAACAAAGAGGAAGTCGAAGAGCATATTGTCCAACTGCCGCATCGCATTGAACTCAGACAATCAACAAAATGATCATCATTAAATAACGAGAAAGAAAGCAAGTGTTCACAGCTTTTTTCGTGAATTGCTTGCTTTCTTTTCCTTGAGCTGGAGAGATTATGAAAAAATGAAACGATTTGATTATCTGACACCGGTCGGTTTTATTTTGGGTATTTTCATTTTAGTGATCGGCGTTGTCTCTGGAGCGGGGCTTTCCGGTTTTTATTCGTTTATCGATTTGACGTCTTTCTTTATTGTGACGGGCGGATTGTGTGCAGCTGTTTTCATCAGCTTTTCCCCGAAAGATTTAAAAAGAGCGCCGGCTGTGCTGAAGCAGGTCTTTATTTCGGAAGAAGATGATGTGCGCGACTTGGTCAAAACCTTTGTCAGCCTGTCTGAACAGGCGCGCAAACAAGGAATTTTATCATTGGACGCCAATATCAATGAAATGAAAGACCCGTTTTTGAAAAAAGGCCTGCTTCTTGCCATCGACGGATGGGATGAGGAGACGATCCGCAATGTGATGATCTCGGAAATTGCCGCAATGGAAGAAAGGCACAGAAAGGGAAGAAGGATCTTTGAAAAAGCAGGGGAATTTGCGCCTGCATGGGGAATGATCGGGACCCTTGTCGGACTCGTCATGATGCTCAAAAACCTGAACAAGCCGGAAACGCTCGGTCCGAATATGGCGATCGCCCTTTTGACGACGCTTTACGGATCACTTTTAGCCAACATGCTGTTTATACCGATTGCCGCAAAGCTTGAAGAAAAGACGGAGAATGAAATCTTTAAGAAGCAGGTTATGATCGAAGGCATCATCGGCATCCAGTCGGGAAGAAATCCGCGAAACCTGGAAAGTCAGCTTGTCGTTTTCAGTTCGAAAGAAGAATGGGCAAAAAAGCGGGCGGATCACATCAAACAAAAGGACAGGGCTCATGAAGCTTAGACGTGAACGAAGGAAACGCGAGCAGGGCCGCAAATCGTCAAACTGGATCATCACGTTTTCAGATTTGATCACGCTCATCCTCGTGTTCTTTATTTTATTGTTTTCAATGTCGCAAATCGATTTAAACAAATTTAAAGCAGCAGTCGGTTCATTTCAAGACAGGTCCGACGGCAAATCCGCCGCAGAGCTGAAGAAAGAAGACGCGGGCGATCAGACGGCTGAAAAAACGGCTAAAAGCCAAGATGATTTATTAAAGAAAATCAATGACTATATTGAAAAAAATGAACTGTCAAGTTTGATTGCGGCCAAGCGTGACGAACGGGGCGTCATCCTCGTCCTTCAGGAAGTGGTTTTGTTTGATTCGGGGAAAGCGGATCTGAAAGACCAAGCTCACCCGCTTTTGCATAAAATCGCCGTTCTTCTCAAATCGGTGTCCAACCCGATCCGTGTGGAGGGGCATACGGACAGCCGCCCGATTTCGACTTACCGTTTTCCATCCAATTGGGAGCTTTCTGCGGCAAGGGCGAGCACTGTGATCGGCTACTTTACATCGAAAGAGAAGCTCGACTCTTCGCGCTTTCTTGCCATCGGTTATGCCGATACAAAACCGGTCAAGGACAACCGTACAGAGAGCCATATGAAGGAAAACAGGCGCGTCGAAATTGTCATCGCAAAAAAATAAATGAGAAGAAAGCAAGGTCTTGCATAAAAGCAAGGCCTTTTCTGTGTGCCGGAATTTTCGCGTTAAGTGGTACGCTGGGCAGAGCGAATCGGATAAAGGGCTTTGGCAACGGTTTGTGCGTTTTTTTCCGTTATTTCGGCTTTTCTTGGAATTGGAGGATACAAATCTTCCGGATCGGACCAGTTGGCAGGAAGCCGGACAGATGCCTGTTTCCCCCATTTTTTCAGCCATTTTTCAGGCACCTTATCCTCTGGTTTCATCCCTTTCATTTCAAGCCAAATTCTTGACCACGCTCTCGGTACGACGCGCCAAATGTCATAGCCGCCTCCGCCGACAGCGATCCATCTTCCGTTGCAATAGGTGTGTGCAAGTTCGTGAGCGAGCTTTGGAATCTCTTCGTAAATCTTCATTGTCGTGCACAAGTGTGTCAGCGGATCGTAGTAATGCGCGTCAGCTCCGTTTTGCGACAAAATAACGTCCGGTTTGAAAAACGCGGCTATTTCAGAAACAGCCGTCCGGTAGGAATCAAGAAAAGACTCATCTTCTGTGAAGGCATCTAGCGGGATATTAAAAGCATAGCCATAGCCTTCGCCATGACCTCTTTCCTGAACCTGACCTGTTCCAGGGAAAAGGTAGCGGCCTGTTTCGTGAATCGAGACGGTGCATACGGAAGGATCATCATAGAACGTAAACTGCACCCCGTCGCCGTGGTGGGCGTCTGTATCAATATATAAAACTTTCGCATGATATTTTTTCTGCAAGTAACGTATCACTACTGAACTGTCGTTATAGACACAAAAGCCTGAAGCTCTTCCTCTGAACCCGTGGTGAAGCCCGCCTCCGAGATTGAGCGCGTGTCTTGCCTTGCCCGTCAT
This sequence comes from Bacillus haynesii, assembly GCF_014042035.1. NCBI lineage: Bacteria > Bacillati > Bacillota > Bacilli > Caryophanales > Bacillaceae > Bacillus > Bacillus haynesii. Next base: position 4,197,382 of record NZ_CP059494.1, read on the forward strand.
GACATAGTCTGCAGCTGTCAGCGTTCCGCCTACCAAAAGGGAGGCGGCTTCGTGCATCCCGGCAAAGACAGGGGTATCTTCCGTTCCAAGCCCGTAATTTTCGCTTTCGGCCGCCGGGAGCTTTCCCGCCCCTGCAAGCTGGACGGCCCTGATATAATCGCCTGTGTGAACAAGACCGAGCTCGGTTTCTGTCGCTACGCGCGGGGCAATCGTTTCTCCCGGTTCAAATGCGCCGACCGTGTTCAAAAGATCGTATGTCACATAGACGCGCAGCTGATTAAACGGGTGGTCTTGATGAAATTGATAGGTTTGGTAAGAGGGAGAAAAAATAAATACGCTGTCCTTCATGGCAAATCCCTTTGAACAGCCGGCCAAAGAACCTGATACCCTTTGGATTTCATGTCTTTGATGATAGAGGCGGGATTCATCGTTTGCACGCGAAACACGAGTATTTTCGAATCATCTTCATCACCGGGATATACGAGCACGCTCAATATGGCGATTTGGCGCCTGCTGAAAATGGCGCTGATATCAGCGAGGCTTCGGGCGATATGATCGGTTTTAATTTCGATTTGAGAGCCAGGAAAATGGGCTCCTGTCAGCTGGACGAACGTATGCAGCAAATCGGATTTTGTCACGATGCCGACAAGCTTTCCGTTTTTTACGATCGGGAGGCAGCCGATTTCGTGTTCAAAAAAGACGGCTGATATTTCTTCGGCAAAATCAAGCGGGTGACCGGTGATCACTTCTTTTGACATAATCAGTTCCACCGGCTTTTTTAAATCTTCGTGAGATCTGTTTTGGGCAAAAATACTCGGACTTGCTGTTTTGACGTCCCTGTCCGTGACAATGCCTATGACCGTTCCCCGTTCATTGATGACGGGAAGGTGTTTAATGCGGAATGTTCGCATGCGTTTGATCGCTTCTTCAATCGTATCCGTTCTGGAAAGTGTCACAACATCCCGTTTCATGATTTTTTCAACAATCATATTCAGGTCCCCTTTGCTCCCTTAATACATAAAACGATTGTGGAATCTGAGTCTGTCAAAACGCTCGATCGATTCCTGATTGACCTCTTTTCCGATGCGGGCCATTAAACAGTTGGCGGGATGGGAGCTGATTTCCGGATCGTCTGTCGCAAACCAGACAAGTCCTCCGGCATTCATCATCTTCTCCATCATTTTTCTGTATTCCCAAACATCTTTGTTAGTCCCCTTTAGATCCCAATGCCAGTAATATTCAGTCGTGATGATAATATATTTTTCCATCTGCGGATCCATCATGCTGACCGCAAGCAGCGTCTTCCCGACAGAGTGACCCCTGAACGCAGGAATGACTTCGATGGCTCCAAGCTCAATTAAATTTTCCATGTTTCCTTCAGACCATCTTTCAAGCGGGTCTGGATAGACATATGTCACATAGCCGACAATGGTTTGCCGGAAACGGGCGATGATGATTCGTCCTTCGGGAAGCCCTGCGATTTCGATTAATGCTTCATGTTGTTTTTGAGATGGGCGAAAGGCTGTAAGCTCGTCATGAAATTCATATTGTGCGAGTTTTTCAGGACTGATAGGACCCTCTATCAGCACGGAGCCTTTCTCGGTCTGCAATTCTTTGGCATGATAAGTTTTGTGATGCTCCACGTATCCACCGCCTTACATCTTAGTTGAAGTCTTTTATACTTAACATACCAAAATATTAAGCGTTTTCATAGGATAGAGTAGTATTTTTTAAAAATTGAGAAAATAAAAAATCTATACTATAATATATTTTGATGATCGAACAAAGGGGGATGGACATGGAATTGAAAGCGCTGCCAGCAGAAAAGGGAAATTACAACTTGAATAACTATGATGAAGCATACCGGACATTTGACTGGAAGGATGCTGAAAAACATTTTTCATGGCACAAAACGGGAAAAATCAATGCAGCTTATGAAGCGATCGACCGCCACGCTGAATCAAATCTGAAAAACAAAGTGGCATTTTACTACAAAGATCCGGTCCGCGAAGAAAAGTACACCTTCAGAGAGATGAAAAATGAAACCAATAAAGCCGGGAATGTCTTAAAGCAGCATGCCAATGTGAGAAAGGGAGACCGTGTGTTTGTTTTTATGCCGAGATCACCCGAGCTTTATTTTATTCTTCTCGGCGCTGTCAAATTGGGAGCCATTGTCGGGCCGTTATTTGAAGCGTTTATGGAAGGTGCCGTCAAAGACAGGCTTGCAAACAGCGGAGCGAAGGTTATCGTGACGACGCCGGAATTGCTTGAACGGGTGCCGGCCGATGAACTTCCGGATCTTGAATCTATCATTGTCGTTGGAGAAGGTGTAAAGGAGGAAGGACCTGTAATCGATTATTACGCGAAAGCGGCGGAAGCAGGCACTGATCTTGAGATTGAATGGATGGATCAGGAAGACGGGATGCTGCTTCACTATACATCGGGTTCAACCGGCGCGCCAAAAGGGGTTCTCCACGTCCATAAAGCGATGATTCAGCATTATCAAACAGCCAAATGGGTTCTTGATCTGCATGACGATGACATCTATTGGTGCACCGCTGATCCCGGCTGGGTCACCGGAACGGTTTACGGGATCTTCGGTCCGTGGCTGAATGGAGCAACGAATGTCGTCGTAGGCGGCAGATTCAGTCCTGAGGCATGGTACGAAACGATTGAAAAAATGGAAGTGACGGTATGGTACAGCGCGCCAACGGCTTTCCGGATGCTGATGGGTGCAGGCGACGATCTTGTGAACAAATACAATCTAAGCTCATTACGGCATATTTTAAGCGTAGGGGAGCCGTTAAATCCCGAAGTCATCAGATGGGGGCATAAAGTCTTCGGCAACCGGATTCATGATACATGGTGGATGACTGAAACAGGAGCGCAGCTCATCTGCAATTACCCGTGCATAGAAATTAAACCGGGATCAATGGGCAAGCCGATTCCCGGTGTAGAGGCTGCGATCGTCGACAACCAGGGAAATGAACTGCCTCCTTACAGAATGGGGAATCTCGCCATTAAAAAAGGCTGGCCGTCGATGATGCATTCGATCTGGAACAATCCTGAAAAATACAGCTCCTATTTTATGCCGGGTGATTGGTATGTGTCAGGCGATTCCGCCTACATGGATGAAGACGGATACTTCTGGTTCCAGGGACGGATCGACGATGTCATCATGACATCAGGCGAGCGCGTCGGCCCGTTTGAAGTCGAGAGCAAGCTTGTTGAGCATCAAGCTGTCGCTGAAGCCGGCGTCATCGGCAAACCGGATCCTGTCCGCGGTGAAATTATTAAAGCGTTCATCGCCTTGAGAGACGGTTATGAACCGTCAGATTCGTTAAAAGAAGAAATCAGGCAGTTCGTGAAACAAGGCTTGGCCGCACATGCCGCGCCAAGGGAGATCGAATTTAAGGATAAACTGCCGAAAACAAGAAGCGGAAAGATCATGAGACGCGTCTTGAAAGCATGGGAGCTGAACCTACCGGCAGGCGATCTCTCATCGATGGAAGACTGATGTCTCATTGACAATGCAAAAATATTATGTTAAAAAAGATTTAGTCGAATATTCAAAAGGTGAAGACTGAGATCAGTAGAACGCATCCTTCCCTGTCTTAGAGAGCTGATGGCCGGTGAAAATCAGCACATATGGATGGTTTGAATTACACTCATGAACCGCTTTTGCGAAAAAAGCCTTTCGGGCTTTGTGTAGCAGAAGAACGGAAGCTTTTCCGTTATCAACGAGAGTGAAAAGAGCGCGGCCATGCGTTCTTTTAAGCAGGGTGGTACCGCGATTTTTATCGTCCCTTCGTTTTTGCGAAGGGGCGTTTTATTTTTGGAAAAAAGGAGCTAATTGATGATGACACACTTACTTGATGATTTGTCCTTCAGGGGACTGATTCAGCAGCAAACCGATGAAGCAGGCTTGAGAGAACTGCTGGATTCAGAGAAAATCAGCTTATATTCCGGATTTGATCCGACAGCTGACAGTCTGCATATCGGACACCTGCTGCCGATTTTAATGCTTCACCGCTTCCAGCTGGCCGGACATCGTCCGATTGCACTCGTAGGCGGAGCAACGGGCCTGATCGGCGATCCGAGCGGAAAGAAAGCGGAGCGCACGCTGAACAATGAAGAAATCGTCCGCGAATGGTCACAGAAAATCAAAAATCAGCTTTCGCGTTTCCTTGATTTTGAAGCTGATGAGAATCCGGCGATCATGGCGAACAACTATGACTGGATCGGCAAAATGAACGTCATTGATTTTCTGCGCGATGTCGGCAAAAACTTCGGAATCAATTACATGCTTGCCAAAGATACGGTAAGCTCCCGAATCGAGACGGGCATTTCTTATACTGAATTCAGCTACATGATCCTGCAGTCTCTCGATTTCTTGAATTTGTACAGAAACAAGGAATGCAAGCTGCAAATCGGCGGAAGCGACCAGTGGGGCAATATCACATCAGGCCTCGAGCTCATCCGCAAATCCGAAGAGAATGCAAAAGCTTTCGGATTGACGATTCCGCTTGTGACAAAAGCAGACGGCACGAAGTTCGGAAAAACGGAAGGCGGCGCGATCTGGCTTGATAAAGAGAAGACGTCAGCGTATGAGTTTTATCAATTCTGGATCAATACCGACGACAGAGATGTCGTGAAATACTTAAAATACTTCACTTTCTTGTCCAAAGAAGAAATTGAAGATCTCGCTGAAAAAACAGAGACAGCGCCTGAAAAACGCGAAGCGCAAAAGCGCCTCGCCGAAGAAGTGACCGTTCTTGTACACGGCCGTGAAGCGTTTGAGCAGGCCGTCAACATCTCAAAAGCACTCTTCAGCGGAGATATCAAACAATTGACAGCTGAAGAAGTAAAAGTCGGCTTTAAAGGGGTTCCTTCACTCGAGCTCGAGAAAGCGGATGAACTTCCTCTTGTTGAGATACTCGTCCAATCAAAGCTGTCTCCGTCTAAACGCCAGGCGCGCGAAGATATCACGAATGGCGCGGTATACGTTAACGGAGAGCGCCGCACCGATGTTGCGGACGTCCTCACCGGCGACGACCGCATCGAAGGACAGTTTACCGTCATTCGCCGCGGTAAAAAGAAATACTTCCTGCTGACTTATAAGTAATCAAAAAACTCTTGCCAAACGGCAAGGGTTTTTTTGTGTCAACATGTTTCATGTATGTTCATTCAGGAAATGTCAAAAATATAGATGTAATAGGTAAAGCGTTTCCATCGTTGAAGAGGGAGGAATGTAGCATGAACCTGTTCATTGCAGCCAAAGAAAAATTTATGGAAGATTACCACAAGCAGCTGGAAACGGAACGAAAACAAGAGGCGCAGCAGTCAGCTGACGGATACAATCAATTGAATCAGACGGAAAATGCAGCAAAGCGGCTGAAGTAGAGGGTCTTTAGGGCCCTCTTTTTTATAAAAAAAGCGGACGGCTGATTCTTCACACGCCCGTTTTATTAATAACGATCGACAGTTTATAATTTGCATGATGGTTTAAGTCTGTTAAAAATTGATCCAACAGTTGATTTGACGGAAACTTGCATTCGAGAAGATAACAGCCGTCCCCGCTGATTTTATAGTTTTGAATGATGTATTTCTGCTGTGCTTTGATAAACGAAAGATAAGGCTTATGGTAAGTGCTTTTTGTATAGATATTGATAAAAGCGTGAATAAAACACCCGAGTTTGACTTGATTCACTTTTATGGTATAACCTTCAATCACTCCTTGATCCTCTAATTTTGCAACCCTTGATGAAGCCGCCTGGCCTGTCAAATGAACTTTCTCTCCTAATTCCTTCATGGTCATCCGGCTGTTTTTTGATAATTCCTCTATGATTTGCCTGTCTGTATGATCGAGCATTTCATCAAATCCTCTCAAAAGAACGTTTTTCAAAAATCAAGTCAAACGCTAAAAAGACTTGACTATATCTATTTAAATGATGATCGGTCATAGTATAAACTAATCGTAAATAAAAGGAAAGGCATGATAACCATGAATATTCAACAAATTCGAAATGCAACATTAGCCGTCAAATATGCTGGCAAAACATTTTTAATAGATCCGATGCTGGCTGAGAAAGGCACTTATCCTCCTTTTCCGAACTCAGCAAGACAAGATCAAAACAACCCTTTGGTCACCCTGCCTGTATCAACCGACGAGCTCGTCAAGAATACAGACGCAGTCATCGTCACTCATCTGCATTTAGATCACTTTGACGATGCTGCCAAAGATCTGTTGCCGAAAGAAATCAAACTGTTTGTCCAAAATGAAGCAGATGCTGAGGAAGTGAGAAAAGCCGGTTTTCAAGATATAGAGGTTTTAACAAAAGATACGGTGTTTGAGGGGATTCAATTAATCAAGACAAAAGGCGAGCATGGACGAGGAGAGATATTAAAGCTTGCCGGAGAAGTGTGCGGCGTTGTCTTCAAGCACTCAAAGGAGAAAACGCTGTATGTAGCAGGTGATACGGTTTGGTATGAAGGTGTCCGGGAAGAAATCGCTGCGCATCAGCCGGACATTATAATCGTTAACGGAGGAGACAATCAATTCTTTGAAGGAGGGTCTCTCGTCATGGGGAAAGAGGATATTGCTGAAGTCTATCACGTCGCTCCTGACGCCACAATCATTTCCAGTCATATGGAAGCTGTCAACCATTGGACTTTATCACGTGACGAATTGAAGAGCTTCATTCATGAAAAAGGAATGTCCTCACGTGTTCTTGTGCCGAATGACGGCGAATCTTACACATTTTAATATATGAACGGTCAAAGCCGTAAAAAACAGACAGTGAACTTCTGTCTGTTTTTTGACGTCTTCTTCGAGAATAAAGATCAATGCCTCCGGCGGGATTCGAACCCGCACTCCTTCCGTAAGCATAGGCTAGGGGAGAACACGCTTCCCTACGGACTTTCACCGACAGGAATTCCACCTGTCTCAGCTATTTGCTTTTCGGTGCTTCTGAAACCCTTGCCTTGCGACCCGTTCCTACAATGTTTTACGGCGCTCTTCCCTTCTAGAGCTACAGAGGCGAAATGAATGATTCATATTATACAGAAGCAATGGTTAAATGGGAACTGAATTTTGTAAAGGAACCATCATTTTTCCTATAGATATGACTGTAAGCTCAAAGTCCAATTAGAAAAAATGTTCTTTCTGAACAGGCTTCAAAAAATTTAATAATTGGGGATCACCTTTCAAGTAAATGGTCGAAAATGATATTTTATGGTATAATTCATATGTTTTTCGCAAATTTATAGATTTGACAGTGGAGGAAATTGTATGAAATGGTATTGGAGAGGCTTGAGGAATTATGCGAATTTTGAAGGGAGAGCAAGACGAAAAGAATATTGGTTGTTTCATGTATTTAACGGCATCATATGTTTTATTTTATTCATCTTATCATTAATGATAGTAAGTTTATTTATTTCAGGAATCATGACAGCTGAAGGATATGACAGATATCAAGTAGGCTATATCATTGGATATGGCGGGGGATTCCTCGGGTACATTCTGATCTTTATTTATCAGTTGGCTGTTTTGGTGCCCTCTTTGGCTGTCAATGTCCGCAGGCTGCATGATACCGGAAGAAGCGGCTGGTGGATTTTAATTGGCTTTTTGCCGATTATCGGTGCTGTCATTCTGCTGATTTTTTACTGTCAGGCTGGCGAAGCAAAAGAAAATCAATATGGACCAAATCCAAAAGTAAATGTATCGTAAATTGCACCCCAATTGTTAGAAAATCATCTGGCGATTGGGGTTTTTTATATACTGAAGAAGACCGAAGGGGGGGCAAATCTTTGGAGTCTGTTACATCTGCCAGCATTTCCGAAGAGTGTTTGGCGTATCAACCTCAGTAACGATACCGGAGAACAGTCAAATGGGCGAGGCTAAAACAAAAGCAGGCGCTGAAGGTGTGGTATCGCGAGGCGGATCTCGGCCCTCCTAGAAGCCTCTCCTTTAAGACTTCCGGGAGCTTTTTATAAATAAATCGCACACCACCCCGCTAAAACCTCCATAACAAAGTAGTCATTGCTGTCCATTTTCTTGCCGTGTTTAACAAAGACATTCAACGCCCAATTCAGTTTAGTGCCATCAGCCGTCTTTGTAACCCATTTTTTGCTGATATTGTAGTACATGACCTTGAAAAGGGCGAATAGGGCTGAACAGAACAAGTAGAACAAGACAAACTTGCCCAAAAACAAAAGCATTTATTGGTCACTCCCCCGTTTTCATACTCTAACCAACGATTTGATTTTACCGAAAATGTGTATAAGAGAAAAGGAGACGTCTATCATATCTTGCTCGTGAGAAGATACTTTGCAAGAAAAATCATCTCTAAAAAAACCAACTCTTATGAGCTGGGTCCGTTTTATTCCGGCGGACGAATTTCGAATCAGGATGAATATGATCACAGATATCAGAATCATCAAGATCTAAATCATCCCGGCTTATCAGCAGCCAGAATCAACGGGGAAGAAAGAAAACAAAAAACCCTAGAATCGTTGGTATATCAACAATCCTAGGGTTTTTGCCAATGCTCTTTAAAGAGCATTTTCTATTAACGAGAGTAGAACTCAACGATCAACGCTTCGTTAATCTCAGCAGGAAGCTCAGAACGCTCTGGAAGGCGAGTTAATGAACCTTCAAGCTTTTCAGCGTCAAAAGTCAGGTATTCAGGAACAAAGTTGTTCACTTCAACCGCTTCTTTAACGACAGAAAGGTTTTGAGATTTTTCACGAAGTGAAATCGTTTGGCCAGGTTTAACTTGGTAAGACGGGATGTCAACGCGGCTTCCGTCAACAAGAACGTGACCGTGGTTTACCAATTGGCGTGCTTGGCGGCGAGTACGCGCTAGGCCAAGACGGTAAACAATGTTGTCAAGGCGTGCTTCAAGAAGAATCATGAAGTTTTCACCGTGTTTACCAGCCATTTTCGCAGCTTTGTCAAAAAGGTTGCGGAATTGGCGTTCGTTCACACCGTACATATGGCGAAGCTTTTGCTTTTCTTGCAATTGCAAACCATATTCTGATAGTTTTTTACGCTGTCCCGGACCGTGAGGACCTGGTGCGTAAGGACGTTTTTCTAATTCTTTACCCGTACCGCTTAAAGAGATGCCTAAACGACGGGATATTTTCCAACTTGGACCTGTATAGCGAGCCATAATGTGACTCCTCCTTCGGTTTTATTTTTGTGAAAATAAAACCCATCTGTTCAATTCAGCCATGTCCATTTTGTTTTCATGTATCCTCGCTCCAGCAGCAAAGAGTTACACGATACACCTTAATAGATAAGGAACAAAATGAAACACAGAAGCAGAACAAAAAGGCTGCATTATTTCACACAAAGAAGATTATATAATGTCCGCCGGGCAAAGTCAACCATTCATAGACCGTCCCAAAAAGAACAGACTGTTTATAAGTATATAGTCCTGTTTTTGTGATATAATCATGAAAATAAAATACATAAAACGGATTTTATTAAGGTGATGACCATGAATAAACAAACTGAAGACCTATATCAGTCTTTTCATCAGAAGCTGTTACAATTTTTTTTGAAAAAGCCGGCCGTCTCGTACGACGACTCTGTTGCCTGGCTAAAAGCGGCAGCAGAGTCATTTTTTTCGTTCATGTCTCTAACATTGCATCCTTCTTCAAAACTGCAGGGATCGAGAGGCAAAAGCGGTCCGATCAGCCGAGTTAATGATTATTATACCATTATAACAATAGAAGAAAACAGCAAATATATAGAACTTTCGTGTCAAAAGAATCATAAAGTACCAGAACGTCTCCCTGAATCCATCCGCCTGTTTTTAATGCATTGTCTGGAGCTTGATGAATTATTTCGTGATGAACTCAAGAAAACAAAGATTTATGAAAAGACGGAGCTGCTGCATGAGCTGATGGATCAGGGGCAGGTGCTCAAGACAATGCTCGAAAGTTTAAGGGATGTTTTTCCTTTTTTGACATATTGTCTTTTCTTGTCATACGATGAGGATCAATACATTAACCTTCCAGCGATAGAGTTGGATGTGCAAAGCGAATCGACCGATTCTTTTGCCCTGGATGCATACTTATCAGAACAGGTGAAGAGCAAAAATGAAGCGGAAGTATACATTCCGATTAAAGGTCGGCAGGGAACGTATGGCGTTTTGAAAGCTTTTGGACCAGGAGCTGCCGATATGGCAGCAGATATATGCATTATTTCGAATGCGGCAGGGAAAGCATTTGAAAATTCACGACTTTACGAACAGTCGCAGAATATGATTTCAAATTTAGAGCTGATTAATGAAACATCACATCAGCTGAACCGGACGAAACGCCTCCCGGATATGATGAAGAGCTTGTCAGAAAGGCTGATCAGTTCATTCGGAGCCGAAGAGGTAGGCTTTTTTTATAAAAATCACTTGGGCGAGGAAACCCTTCTGCCGGGAAGCACCGGTTTTTTTCAGACGGATGCGGCTCTTCCATACATCCGCTATGTCAAAGAGAAGATTTCAGAGGAAAACGGGGTGTTTGTCGGAAACGGTTCTTCGTTTTTTGGGAATGAAGGGTATGCTTCATTAATGGGCGTTCCGATGCTGGAGAATAATGAAAACAAAGGATTTGTCATCGTGTTGAAAAAAAACGCCTGCTCCTTTTCATTTGAGATGTTTAAGCTGTTTCAGACGCTGATCAGGCATTCCACGCTCGCCGTATCGAATTTGATGCTGCGCGACCGGCTGAAGTATCTTGTTCAGACAGACCGTTTGACAGAGCTCTACTCGAGAAGCTATTTGGATGAGAAAATCGGGTACAGTATGAAATCGGACGAGAAAGGTGTGCTCGTATTGATCGATATCGATGATTTTAAACAGATTAACGATACGCACGGCCATCAGAAAGGCGATGATATTCTCATACAAGTGGCCCGGGTGATCCAACGAAACATCCGCGACCAGGATGTCGCAGCAAGGTGGGGAGGAGAAGAGCTTGCGGTATACTTGCCGAAAGCAGGGCTGAACGCTGGTGAAATGCTTGCTGAGAGGCTGATTACGCTTGTCAGTGAATACACTGATCCAAAGGTGACGATTTCGGGCGGGGTATCCCATTGGTCTCAGGATCGTCCGAAATCTTTATCCACCCTTTTTAAAGAAGCGGATATCGCGCTGTACAATGCAAAGCGGAACGGGAAAAACAAGTTTATGACACATTAAAAAAGAGCCGGATTTACCGGCTCTTTTCGCTTAAACGCTCCCCAAGCTTCTCTGTGAACTTTCTCAAATAATACTCATCTGTTTCATCGAAGCGGTTTTTAATCGGGCTGTCGATATCGAGCACTCCGATGATGTTCCCGTCAACTTCAAGCGGAACTACGATTTCGGATTGGGATGCCGCATCACAGGCAATGTGCCCGGGGAATGCGTGCACATCTTCAACGCGCTCGACACGGCCTTTTGTATAAGCGGTGCCGCAGACGCCTTTCCCGAACGGGATTCTTACGCATGCAGGAAGTCCCTGGAACGGCCCCAGCACAAGCTCACCGTCTTTGGCAAAATAAAAGCCTGCCCAGTTGACGTCTTCCAATGATTGATACAAAAGAGCAGAGGCGTTTGCTGTATTGGCGATCATATCAGGTTCGCCTTCTGTCAGCGCATCGATTTGTTTGAGGAGAAGCTCGTATTTTTTTTCTTTGCTGCCTTCTGTTTTTTCGACATGAAACATTATATTTCCCTCGCTTTTTCTTTGAAATGGCAAAAACGCGCTTGCCGTGATGCTATTTGTCGAGCACTTTTTACAGGAACAACTCCGCTTGAAGTGGAATTGTTTTAAGTAAGAAGGGGTGAAACAAGATGGGATCAAACGCTATTTCAACCACGAAGGACAGGATCATCGAATCTGCCGTGGAGCTGTTCAACCAAAAAGGTTTTTCAGGAACTTCCGTCCGCGAAATTGCCCGAGCAGCCAATGTCAATGTCGCCCACATCTCCTATTATTTTAATGGAAAAGGCGGTTTAATGGAGCATTTAGTATCCCGTTTTTATGAAGGCTATTTAAGAATCCTTGAAAAGGGTCATGAACGCCTTCAGGATGCAGGTGCAACGGATTGCCTTCTTCAATTGGTTTTTGATATTCTATCGTATCAGCATGAGCACCGTCAATTAACTCGGTTTGTCTATCGCGAAGTCACGATTGATTCCACACTGAATCGTGAAGTGATGTCGACATATTTAACAAAAGAAAAGTACATTCTCCATCTGATCATTGAAAAGGGAAAAGAGGACAACGAATTTTCCCGTTTTCCCCTTTCCCATTTTATGATTCAGCTGAAGTCGCTTTTAATGATGCCTTATCTGCAGCCTCAATATATTTCAGAAGTGCTTTATGTACAGCCACACGAGCCGTACTTTTATCAGGCGTATTACAAGGAAGTCAAAACATGGCTTCTCAGTCTGTTGTACAGAGAGCGTCGGCAAGCCGCCGTTATTTAGCAAAGCGGCTCTCAAAATGTTCGTAACCAAATCCGGCATCCTCTGCTTGGTGGGCGTCAGACCCAAAGACAAGCGGGATGTTTTTTTGTTCCGCTTCTTTTATCATCCATTCTTCCATATAGATGTCGCCAGCATATGGCTTGCGGAGGCCGGCTGTATTAAAGTCAAGTTCGAGACCGCGTTTTGCGGCTTCATTCAGACAGGAGGAGACCGAATTTCTGACGCTTTCTGACATCGTATACGGAAACAGCTTCACAAATTTTTTCGCAAGCGTGATGTGGCCGATTCGTTTTGGCTTAAATGCTCCCAGCGGTGATACAATGGAAGAATAGATTTCGTCATAATAGGCGAGATAGACCTGTTCTATGCTGCCATAGCAGTCGATCAGCTGCTGAAACGCTTTTTCATCGTAGTCAAGACAGATGTAAGAAGATCCGGCCGGCAAAAAATGAACGGAAAGAATGCTGTCGTCAAGATGTGTGCCGTATTGATCAAGAAAAGCTTTGATTTCGTGTTCAAAGGCGCGGATATAATCAACTTCAAGACCGATCAAAATATCGAGCTGTCCTTTGTATTCTTCCTTCAGTTCGGTCAGCCGTTCAATATAGCGGTCCAGCTCGCAGATCGGCATGGCGCTGTCTTTCTCCGGAGTCGGATCAATGAAAGAAGGCGGAAGCGGTGCATGCTCAGTAAAGGATACAGATCGGAAGCCTTTTTTGCATAATTCTTCTATATAATATCTGAATTCGTCTTTTGATCCGTGCGGACAAAAGGGAGAATGAACATGACCGTCTCGTTTCAGCATGATGTCACCCCGTAAAAAAATAGTCAGATGTTGTCACTTTGATGTAAAAAAATTAAAAATTCTGCTCAAAAAATGTTGGTTACATGGTATCATAAGAACAATGAAAACGATAGTTTAACTTCATTTTTACATAACAATTTCAAATATCATACCCTGACAGAACAGATAAACAGCAAGGGGGCTCATTATGGAGTTTGTCATTGGCTTACTGGCGTTATTTTTAATCTTATTCGCTACGGGCTACTTATTCAGAAAAAATATATATAAAGAGATCGACCGTTTAGAAGCTTGGAAAATCGAAATCATGAACCGTTCGATCGTGGAAGAGATGTCAAAAATCAAGCATCTGAAAATGACGGGGCAGACTGAGGAATTCTTTGAAAGGTGGCGCCGGGAATGGGATGAAATCGTCACCTCGCATATGCCCAAGGTTGAAGAGCTTCTGTTTGAAGCCGAGGATTGCGCCGACAAATACCGTTTTCAAAAATCGAAACAGGTGCTCGCGCATATTGAGAATCTTTTATCAGCGGCTGAATCCAACATTGAAGACATCTTAAAGGAAATCGCCGATCTTGTCTCAAGCGAAGAGCAGAACCGCAAAGAAATCGAAGAGGTAAAAGAACGGTATACAAAAGTGCGGAAAAACCTCTTGGCATACAGCCACCTGTACGGAGACCTCTATGCGAAAATTGAAGCCGACCTCGATACCGTGTGGGAAGGCATTAAACAGTTTGAAGAGGAAACAGAAGGCGGAAATTACATAGAAGCCAGAAAGGTGCTGCTTGCCCAAGACCGTTTGCTTGAAGAGCTTCAATCATACATAGACGATGTGCCGAAACTGCTTGCAAGCTGCAAGCAGACCGTTCCGCAGGAACTCGCCAAATTGAAAGCCGGCTATCAGGAAATGATCGATAAAGGGTATAAGCTCGATCATATTCAAGTGGAGAAGGAGCTCGAAAACCTTTTGAAAGAATTGAAGCGCGCTGAAGATGCACTTTTGGGCGAGCTTGATTTAGAAGAAGCCGCCGCCATCGTGCAGATGATTGATGAAACGATCCAGACACTGTATAACCAGCTGGAGCATGAAGTCGAAGCGGGGCAGGAAATTTTGGGCAAAGTGCCTGAGCTTGCCGCTGCATTGGAAAAGCTTGAAGCCTCCAAAAAGAATACCGAAGCTGAAACCGAGCTCGTCAAGAAAGGCTACAGACTGACCACCGGCGAACTGGAGAAGCAGCAGTCATATGAAAAGCGCCTCGAAATGGTCGAAAAGCAGTTCGAACAAGTGAGAGAAAGGCTTGATCAGAAACATGTCGCCTACTCGCTGTTAAAAGATGAGCTTGCCGATATCGAAAAGCAGATGGAAGCCGCTCAACGGGAGCATGACGAATACAGGGACATGCTGCAAATGCTGAGAAAAGAAGAGCTTCAGGCAAGAGAGCTTCTCAAGCAATTGAAACAGACGATCAAAGATACGGCGCGCAGCTTGGAGAAAAGCAATGTTCCAGGCATTCCGGAGGCTATAACCGAAAAGATCCGACAGTCACAGACGACAGTGCAGAAAGTGACAGAACAGCTGAATGAGCTGCCGCTGAACATGGATGCGGTGAACGAACGTCTTCAAGAGGCGGAACAGCTTGTCACAGAAGTGAAAACAAAGACGGATGAACTGGTTGAAATGGTTTTGTTGATCGAACGCATCATTCAATATGGCAACCGCTTCAGAAGCCAGGACCGGATCCTTTCCGAACAGCTGAAAGAAGCAGAAAACTGCTTTTACGCATATCAGTATGAAGAGGCTTACGACATTGCCGCCAGAGCAGTGGAAAAAGCGTCGCCTGGAGCAGTGGCTCGGCTTGAAGCGGACGCGAAGCAGCCTGAATAAAGCAAAAACCCGGCACGTGAAAATGCGTGCCGGGTTTTTTGTCTAAAGCTGCAATAAAAGAAAAAAACAGCCCTGTTTCTGAACAGGGCTGTTTTTGCAAAGATCAGCTGACTTTCTTTAATTTGTCCTTCGGAGAAGCGATAAAAAATGTCACAATGTAACCGATCACTGCGCCGATAACAGCCGGAACGACCCAGCCTACACCCATGCTGAACAGCGGGATGTTCGCTTTTAAGATATCGTTAACCGGACCGAGCGGGATTTTCGCCGCGTTTAATCCGTCGATGATGCTCAGAATTCCCGTTGGGATAAGGGCGCCGATATAGACCTCGCGCCGTTCATCAAACAGCTTGTCAATGAATGAGAGCAAAACGACGACGATCGCAAGTGGATAAATCGCCGACAGAATTGGTACGGAAAACGAGATGATTTCCGTCAGTCCGAAATTGGCAATCACTAGGCTGAAAAGCGTCACGATGATGACAACAGCTTTGTAAGATAGCTTCGGAATCAGCTTTGAAAAATACTCTCCGCAAGAAGAAACGAGTCCGACGCTCGTCGTCAGACAGGCGAACAAGATCGCGATGCCGAGCACGGCATTTCCAAGCGAGCCAAACAAATACGCGGAAGCTTTGGACAATATTTCGCCGCCGTTGTCGAGCGAACCGACGGTTTCAACGCTTGTCGCTCCTAAATAAGCGAGAGAAACATAAACGAGTCCGAGTCCGACTGCAGCGACGATCCCCGCTTTGATGCATGAAGCGGCAATTGACTTTGGATTTGTGACGCCGCGGTCTTTAATCGCCGTAATGACGACAATTCCAAAAACGATTGAAGCGATCGCATCCATCGTTTTATACCCTTCTAAAAATCCGACAAACAGAGGTGCAGATTGATAGGCTTCTGTCACAGATCCGATGCTGCCCATCGGGGTGATAAACGCTTTGATGACTAATATTGCGATTACAGTCAATAATATCGGTGTTAAAATTTTACCGATACGGTCAACAAGTTTGCTTGGGTTTAAAGCCAAGAAATAAGTGATCCCAAAAAATATCAGGGTAAAGATAAACAAATAAAGACTTGATGAATGTTTTCCTAAAAACGGCTCAACCGCTATGACGTATGAAACGTTTCCTGTCCTCGGAATAGCAAACAAAGGTCCGATCGTTAAATAAATGCTGACGATTAATATCGTGCCGAAGACCGGATGGGCTTTGTCAGCTAGGCCTTTTGCACTCCCTTTTAGAGCAACCGCAATGACGCCCAATAACGGAAGGCCGACGCCTGTCAGCAGGAATCCGATAATAGCCGGCCAAACATTCTCTCCGGCAGCTTGACCAAGCTGGGGAGGAAAAATCATATTTCCCGCTCCGAAAAAGAGGGCGAACAGCATTAGCCCAATCGCCGTCGTTTCCTTAGCGGATAGTGAAGTTTTCATTAAAAAGAACCTCCTGGTTGTTTTGTTTAAATTTTCTGTCAATTTATTTTCGTGATATAATATGACAAAAGTCCAAAGACTATTATATTTTAAAAATCAGAGAAGTCAAACATTTATTTTTAATTTTCAATTACAAGTTGATATGATAACATATACAGTCATGAAAAAGAACGTTCATTTTTAAAGGAGTAGATCATGATTTATCTTGATAATAGTTCAACAACAAAACCATATCCTGAATTATTACAAATTTATGAACAAGTAAATCAGCGCTTCTTCGGCAATCCGTCGTCGCTGCACCGCCACGGTATTGAAGCGGATCAATTGCTTTCTGAAGCGCGGAAACAGATCAAAACGGCGCTTTCGCTAAAAAATCATGATATCGTGTTTACGTCCGGCGCTTCAGAAGCCAATAACATTGCGCTTAAAGGCATTGCGTTAGCACATGCGCAAAGAGGAAAGCATATCATTGCTTCCTCCATTGAACACCCGTCTGTGACGGAATCCTTGGAGCAGCTGAAGACGGCCTTCGGCTTTGAGGTTACATATCTTCCTGTCGACGGCTGCGGATTTGTTTCGCTTGAAGACTTGAAACAAGCGCTCCGCAAAGACACGATTCTGGTGAGCATCATGCACGTCAACAATGAAACAGGCGTCATCCAGCCTGTGGAAGACATCGGCAAAATCGTAAAAGAAAACACAAGGGCATACTTTCACGTTGATCACGTTCAGGGCATTAACAAGGTTCCGCTGGACATCTCCGGTGCAGACATTGACCTTTGTACGATATCAGGCCACAAGTTTCACGGCTTAAAAGGAACAGGGGCGCTCATTCTGAACGAACGGATCTCGCTTTTTCCTTTGATCTCCGGAGGAGAACAGCAGAACAACAGGCGTGCCGGAACTGAAAATACTGCCGGCGCCGTTACGCTTGCAAAAGCGATCAATATGTCAAAACAGGATTATAACCATTATATAGAAGAAATAAAGGCGGCAAAATCGGCTTTTATCAAGGAGCTAAAAGAGCTAAAAGGTGTTATATTAAATACGCCGGAAGAAAACAGCGCGCCGCATATCATCAATTTTTCCGTGCCGGGATTGAAGGCTGAGGTCCTTTTGCATATGCTAGAAGAGCGGGATATTTTCGTATCGACGACATCAGCATGCTCTTCAAAACAGCATAAGCCGAGCAAGGTGCTTTTAGCAATGGGAAAAGGTGAAGATGCAGCCGCAAGCAGCATTAGAATCAGCATGACGTACCGGGATAATCAGGAGATTGTCGGCCCGTTTATGACGGCCTTAAAAGAAAGTTTACACAAACTAAAAGGAATTATGAGGTAGAGGCACAATGAATGAAGACTACATTTTAATCAGATTTGGCGAAATTTCAACAAAAGGAAAGAACAGAAAGCTTTTTGTCGATCGCCTGAAAAGAAATATCAAAATGGTCTTGCGCGATTTCCGCAAGGTCCGTTATGAATCAACACGTGACAGAATGACTCTCGTATTAAACGGAGAAGACGCGGAAGCTGTAATGGCCCGTCTGAAACACGTTTTCGGCATCCAATCGTTCAGTCTTGCCGTGAAGTGCCGGACAGATCTGGAAAGCATTAAAGAGACAGCGCTCGCGTCTGTTCAAGAACAATACAAGCCCGGGGATACCTTTAAAGTATCGACGAAAAGGGCTTATAAGCAGTTTGAATTAAATACAAATGAGATGAATGCCGAAATCGGCGGACACATTTTGCGCAACACCGATGATCTTACCGTTGACGTTCACTCCCCGGACATCCATTTGCGGATCGAAATTCGGGAAGATGCTACGTATTTGACATTCCGGGATGAAAAAGGTGCGGGCGGACTGCCGGTCGGAAGCGGAGGAAAAGCGATGCTTATGATATCCGGCGGAATCGACAGCCCTGTTGCCGGGTTCTATGCCATGAAGCGCGGGCTGGAAATCGAAGCCGTTCACTTTTTCAGCCCGCCATATACAAGCGAGCGGGCCAAGCAAAAAGTGATCGATCTCACTAAGCGACTTACGGCTTTTGGCGGAGACATCAAGCTTCATATCGTTCCGTTTACAAAAACCCAAGAGCTCATTCAAAAGCAGATTCCCGAGAACTATTCCATGACGGCGACGAGAAGACTGATGCTGCAGATCGCCGATAAACTGCGCGAACGTCATAACGCGCTGGCCATCTTTACAGGGGAAAGCCTCGGCCAGGTGGCAAGCCAGACACTTGAAAGCATGTATGCCATCAACGCGGTCACGAACACGCCGGTTTTGCGCCCTTTAATCGGCATGGATAAGACGGAAATCATCGAAAAAGCGAAGGAAATCGATACGTACGATATCAGCATACGTCCGTACGAAGACTGCTGCACGATCTTTACGCCTTCTGCGCCGAAAACGCGTCCGAAAAAAGAAAAAATCGAACACTTTGAAAGCTACACAGATTTCGAACCGCTCATCAACGAAGCTGTGGAAAACACGGAAACGATTGTTTTGAGCAGCAAAGCGGAAACGAAAGATCAATTTGCGGACTTTTTCTAAAGGAATTCATTAAAACGCCTTTGTCTGTTTTTGCATACAATTACCAAACATTCTTTGTATGAAGTCATGTGTTTTTACACAATCTATACTCACAAGGAGGTGAGAACACATGGCTCAAAACAACAGACAAAGCAGTTCTAACCAACTATTGGTTCCTGGTGCTGCTCAAGCTATCGACCAAATGAAATTCGAAATCGCTTCTGAATTTGGCGTTAACCTTGGAGCAGAAACTACTTCTCGTGCAAACGGTTCAGTTGGAGGAGAAATCACTAAGCGTTTAGTTTCTTTCGCTCAACAGCAAATGGGTGGAACACAACAATAATTAAAATTAAAAAGCAATGGATAATGGGTGGGGTTTAATCCCCACTCTTTTTTATGTTCTGCAAAATAGGCATTTCGGAATACAATTGTATGAAAGGATTATGTATAATAAAAAGATGGCACAAGACAAGGAGATGGAAGGGTTGAGAAGAGAAGATTTGATTGCGCCGGAAAAGTATAATGCGGTTGATGAAATTGAAAAATTTAAATCTTCCCGCGATAAAACCGCATTGATTTGGGAAGATGAATCAGGGCGTCAAGTTTCATGGACCTATGAAGAATTGATTGAAAAGGCTTACAAAATCGGCAGCATATTGACCCGTTCTGGACTGAAAAAAGGTGACAAGCTTATGGTGATGATGCCGCGGATACCGGAGACGTATGCCGTGTACATGGCCATTTTAAAAGCTGGAATGGTGGTCATCCCATGTTCCGAAATGCTCCGGGCGAAAGACTTGGATTACAGGATCAAGCATGCCGGCGTTAAAGGAGCCGTCGTATATTCAGCCTTTCTTGATGCTTTTTTAGATGTTCATTCAAAAGATGAACTGTCGTTGTTTGCCGTCGGAGAAAGCAGCGAAGGGTGGATCAATCTGCTCGAAGAAATGAATCAGGCCGTTGCAGCGGATTTTCAAGCGGCTGATACATCACGCGATGACATCGCATTTTTATCTTACACATCCGGTACGACCGGTCAGCCAAAAGGAGTTGTACATACACACGGCTGGGCTTATGCTCACTTAAGAACGACAGCTTCCGCATGGCTTGATATTTCAGAAGGGGATCTCGTCTGGGCGACAGCAGGGCCGGGCTGGCAAAAATGGGTATGGAGCCCGTTTTTAGCAGTGCTCGGCAGCGGTGCAGCCGGCTTTATCTATCACGGAAAATTTACGCCGGAAACGTATTTGCGGCTGATTGAGCGCCATCAAATCAATGTGCTGTGCTGTACGCCGACAGAGTATCGGTTCATGGCGAAAGTCAATGATTTGTCCCGCTTTGATCTGTCTTCTCTGCACAGCGCTGTTTCGGCCGGGGAGCCGTTGAACAGGGAAGTCATTGATACATTTAAAAAGCATTTTCATATTGCTGTGCGGGACGGATACGGACAAACGGAAAGCACGCTGTTGGTGGGGATCTTAAAAGGAATGAAAATCAAGCCTGGCAGCATGGGAAAACCGACGCCTGGAAACCTGGTTGATATTATAGACGAGAATGGAAAGAGCTGTCCGCCGGGCGAAACGGGCGATATCGCCGTCCACTTAAGCACGCCGGCTCTCTTTAAAGAATATTACAAAGATCAAGAACGAACGCTCCGCCAAAGAAGAGGGGATTACTTTATAACAGGGGATAAGGCGCGAAAGGATGAAGACGGCTATTTCTGGTTTGAAAGCCGCAATGACGATGTGATCATCAGCTCAGGATATACAATCGGCCCGTTTGAAGTTGAAGATGCGCTGATCAAGCATCCTGAGGTCAAAGAATGTGCAGTTGTGGCAAGCCCTGATGAAATCAGGGGATCGATCGTGAAAGCATACGTTGTCTTAAAGGACCGATCCCGTGGGAATGAACACCTGATAAAGGAATTGCAAAACCATGTGAAAGCCATGACGGCCCCTTATAAATACCCCCGGGAGATAGAATTCATCGATGAACTGCCGAAAACGCCTTCGGCGAAAATCAAGCGCTTTGAACTAAGACAACGGGAAATCGCTCTTAAAACGAAAGCTGAATAACCACACAAGAGGGGGGAATATCCGTTGGGGCATGACTCACTCCGAAACATCGAGAAAGAAATCGCGCTTTTAGTCCGTCTGACGACGGCCTACAGTCCGCGGTTTGGAAGTCTGGACCGCTCGGAATATCTGCTGTTAAGCGAGCTTGATAAGCAAAGTCCTCTTGCCATCAACTCGCTGGCCGAAACCTTAATGCTGAATCTTTCGACAGCAAGCAGACAGGTTTCAGCTTTGGAACGGAAAAAGCTCATCAGGCGTTTTCCTGATCCCAACAACGGCCGGATCAGCCTAGTGGAAATGACTTCGGAGGGCATTGATGCTCTGAAAAAAGTGCAAAAGGCCCGCTATCATGTATACACGGAAGTTCTTCAAGACTGGACAGAAGAAGAACTGAACACGTTGGAAACTCATTTGATCAGACTGAATCAGGATTTTAAAAAGTGGAGCAAATAAGCGGCTAAAGGCTGTTGGTCAGACGATCATCAGCCTTTTTCTTTTGAATCGGTTGATTTATTGGAAGAAGGATGTATAATTAACTTGCATAATACAACTTGTAATATGAAATATATAAATCGAAAGGAGGAGCATTTTTGAGTCAATCCGATGTGACAATTCAAAGCTCTAAAAAAATGGGCATTCCGAAATATTTGATCATTTCGGTTTTAACGATACTGGCCATTGGGCCGCAATATTTTCTCAATCTTTCCTATACGCTGAGCCAAGCTGTCATTCAAAACGGACTTCATTTGTCACCGGACGATATGCGGATTCCGTCTATTTTGACAAACCTTGCTTTTGCTCTCGGTGTTCCGCTTGGACGTATATTTTCAAGGAGATTCGGGATTCGGAACAGCTACCTGACCCTCATTACTTTATTTCTATGCGGTTCACTGATTGACGCACTTTCAACAGGTTTGTTTTCGCTTCTTATCGGAAGGGTGATACAGGGACTAAGCGCTGGGATGTTATTTTTGACGATTCTTCCTGTCAAATTGATTTCGTTTCCCAACAAGGTCCGCAATTTGTTTTTGTTATTCGTCATTAGCGGATTGTTCGGCGCTTCAGCAATCGGGGCGGTGTTTGGTTCCCTGTCATTGAGCGCGGATGCATGGCGCTGGGTGTTTATATTAAATATTTGTTCGCCTGTCCTTTGCCTCGTGATCGGCTTTTTTTCTTTGCCAAAACAAACAGCGGAAGAGCGGGAGCATCATGCGATTGATAAGACGGGAGTATTTATGCTCTCATTGCTCATGATTGTTTTGGCGGTGCCGCTTATCAATTTGCAGAAGACGGGTGTTCACTCTTTTTATGTGTGGCCGTTCTTTTTGGCTGGATTCATCATCTTGGCGTTGTTTATCATCACAGACTTGCGCGCCCGGGATCCGCTTGTGCCGTTTCATTCGCTGTGGTCTGCAAAAGCTGTTTCCGGGACGGTTATGGCCGTTGCCTCACACATTGCACTCATTGTTTCTCTTGCCGGGATAAACGGATTTTTGGAAAATATTGCAGATGCTTCTTTTGAAAGCCTGACGCGCTTTTATATGTGCTTTTTCGCAGGGATTTTAGCTACTGCCGTGCTCAGCACGCTTTTATATGATCATTTTGGCGCCGGATTGCTCGGCTGTATCGGCGCTTTGGAGATGATCATCGTCGGTATGGAATGGAGATCGGTTCAACCTGGTGTTTCGATGGAGTCGTTATATCTTCATGCTGTTTTGCTGGGTAGCGGCGTCAGCATGGTATTGGTGTCGGGAGCGCTGGGCACGGCGCTTGCAGGAAATATTCATCAAGCTTCAAAACGCTCGGTTTCGCTTCATTTTATCCGCAATTTCGCCGGGGCCTGGGCTGCACCGGTGATCGGCTGGTTTGCTTCTATGAAGAATGCTGTGCACTACGAGACGATAAGGGGACATATCAGTGAAGCTGATCCTGAAATTCAGCTGGAATTGTCAAAAATGATTCGTGATTTTGTCAGTAGCGGGCTTTCTCTTGGTGATGCGAAAAACATGGCGGCCTATACGATTGTTGCGAATGCCAGAAAAGCTTCAGCACTCGGCGCATATCACGATTTGTTTACGATACTGCTCTGGCTAAGCGTAATTATGTTTGCGGCTTCAATTGGAAAGGCAGCGACCGGAAAGGGAAGATCGCTCGTTCAGAAGCGCCTTCATCTCCCCGATCCTTCAGCAAGTCAACAAAAGGAGATAAGATAAACATGAGTAAAGGACGTTTAGTGATCATCAATATGATGGGGATTATCGCACTTTTAGCGCTTATCGCTGTATGCGGATATTACTATTATCAAAATGAATATTATGTCACGACAGATGAAGCAAAGGTTTCCGCAAATATGACAAAAATAACTGCGCCTGCTTCCGGGAAATTAAGCGGCTGGGATGTAAAAGAAGGTGACCAAATATCAGACGGCGACAACCTCGGAAAAATATCCGACGGTCAGCAGTCGGTAGCTGTCAAAGCCATTTCTGACGGAACACTCGTCAAAAATACAGCCGTCAATCATAAAATCGTAAATGCGGGGGACGTCATCGGCCAAACTGCCGATATGGATAGCCTTTATATTACGGCTCATATTAAAGAAACGGAATTACGCGACATTGAAAAAGGCGACAAAGTGAACATCACAGTCGACGGGGACCGTGATGCAACGTTTGAAGGGAAGGTCGAAGAGATCGGATATGTGACAAATTCGGTATTTTCAATGCTTCCGGAAATGAAGACAAGCGGAGACTATACGAAAGTCACCGAGAAAGTTCAAGTCAAGATTTCGATTCAAAATCCGTCCGCCAAAGTGCTGCCCGGCATGAATGCGGAAGTGAAAATTTCGTTATAAGCACCCGCAAAAAAGAGCAGGACGATCGGCCTGCTCTTTTTTAATGAAAAGGTTTTCAAAATTATAGAAATGTGCGCCTTACTTTTTCCCAGAATGAATTGTCTTTTAATTTAATGGTTTTGATCATCTTGCCGGAGAGGCTGACTTCGACTTCTTTCACATGCATCGTACTGAAGGCTTCATTATCAAGGCCGATGATCGGATAGTCGTTCCCGTCTTGGACGATTTTTAATGACAGCTTTCGATCGGCGCTTAAAATAAACGGCGAGCCGAGCGTTCTGTATGTGTTGTTGTTCAATGAAGCGAGCTCTGTCACCTGTATGCATGGAAGCAGCGGATCAACGATTGCCCCTTCAACCGATTTGTTATAAGCGGTGCTTCCGGTCGGAGTGGACACGATCATTCCGTCCCCCCGGAATGTTTCAAAATGAAGATCATCAATATAGACGTCCATCACAAATGTTTTAATAATGCTTGAACGGATGGATACTTCATTCAGACATTGAAAACTTGTCCCGTCAACGGTTACATCGATCAGAGGATATTTTCTGACCTCGATTTGCTCAGAGTTTGTCGCTTCAATCATTTTATCGGTATCATGTATATTAAAATCCGCATACAAATGAGCTTTCCCCTGTTTTGCCACGCCTACGTACAGGCAGTCATCCCTGAAATTCGTCTTTCGAACCGCCTGCAAAAATGTCCCGTCGCCGCCGATGCTTGCGATAATATTGGCTTCATTGTGATGGTGAACGACGCGAAATCCGTGTTCTTCGGCAAGCTGCTTCAGTTTTTTGCACTGCTCGTCGGTTTCTTCGCTTTTCTTGTAAAAGAAATAAATGTTTCGGCGGTCTGTCACAATCCATTCTCCCCTTTGTCTGTTAAGTTTAGATTTTTCTGCCATCTAACATCTATGTTAAAATGACCTGTGACCCTTAGTTTACCATGTCCAAAAACTTCTTGTATATGAAGCAGCATCATAATGAACTTTTTCTCTTCATATACGTACTAAGACATGCAGCTTTTTTATTCAAAGGAGGAGAACAGACAAAATGAATGCGAAAAGATGGATCGCACTTGTCATCGCGCTGGGCGTTTTTGCGTTATCTGCGGTGGTAAGCCTTTTGCTTGCAGTATTTGACACGATGGGGAATGACGGAAAGATGCAGTTTGGCCTCAATGACACCCAGGAAGAAACAGTGCTTGAACAAGGAAACAGCTCAAGAAAAATCGCCGTTCTTGAAGTGAACGGAACGATTTCCGACAATGGCGGCGCTTCAGGCCTGTTCAGCTCTGAAGGCTATAACCACAGATCGTTTTTGCAAATGCTTGAAAAAGCAAAAGACGATTCTGCCGTAAAGGGCATTGTTCTGCGCGTCAATTCTCCGGGTGGCGGAGTATACGAGAGCGCCGAAATACATAAGAAGCTTGAAGAGATCAAAAAAGATACGAAAAAACCGATTTACGTATCGATGGGCTCGATGGCTGCGTCTGGAGGCTATTACATTTCAACGCCTGCCGACAAAATCTT
Source organism: Bacillus haynesii (assembly GCF_014042035.1). Classification (NCBI taxonomy): domain Bacteria; kingdom Bacillati; phylum Bacillota; class Bacilli; order Caryophanales; family Bacillaceae; genus Bacillus; species Bacillus haynesii. The sequence continues at coordinate 4,222,979 of NZ_CP059494.1, forward strand.
TGCAGCGCCGGACACGCTGACGGGTTCACTCGGGGTCATCATGGAAAGCCTCAACTACAGCAAGCTTGCAGAGAAGCTTGGATTAAAAACGGAAACGATTAAAAGCGGTGAGTTTAAAGATATCATGTCACCGACGCGCGATATGACGAAAAAAGAAAGAGAAATCATGCAGTCGATGGTCGATGACGCGTACGAAGGGTTTGTCGATGTCATAGCTGAAGGGCGCGGCATGTCCGAAAATGACGTGAAAAAAATTGCTGACGGACGAGTTTATGACGGCCGCCAGGCGAAACAGAATCATCTCATTGATGAACTCGGCTACTATGAAGATGCGGTCAAAGCGATGAAAAAAGACCACAAAAACCTTGCCGGCGCATCTGTTGTCAGCTATGAAGAATCAGCTGGACTTGCGTCGCTGTTTTCAATGACTGCAAATAAGATGTTTAAAAGCGAAGCTGATTTCTTAAACATTAAAGAAACGATTTCTCAATCCGGTGCACCGAGACTCATGTATTTATACGCCAAATAGGAGGGGACCGAAAAAATGGATGTGACTTATGATGGAAAGGATCATAATGAATTATCGCCTAATGTCGGCGTTTCCAGGGAAGAATCGGCCCCGCATGTAGAGCATGCCTATGCCGGTTTTTGGATCAGGCTGTTTGCTTTTCTGCTCGACGGGATTGTTGTCGGCAGCATCAACAAATTAGCGGTTTCACCTGTATTCAGCCTGCTGAATCTCCCTAAAGAATCAGGGTTTTTCACCTTTTCGCTTTATTCTTTTGTGACGGCCGCAGTATTTTTTGCTTACTTTGTCCTGATGACGAAGTATTTCGGACAGACGTTGGGCAAGATGGTATTCGGGCTGAAGGTCGTGTCGCTTGTCCCGGAAAAAGGGCTGACATGGGATGTGATCTTGTTTAGGGAGTTTATCGGCCGCTATATCAACAGTTTGTATATTACGTATCTTGTTGCTGCGTTTTCGCCAAAGAAACAAGGGATTCACGATTTCTTTGCGGACACTGCGGTTATCCATGAAAAACTGTATCGAAAAAAAGACTGAGTGTTTCAAACCCGGCTGCTAAAAGAAGCCGGGTTTTTTGCTGCCTGTGAATCGGCGGAATTCCGGCTATGTTTATTTTTCCAGTTTTCTTCCTATAATGCTTAGTATAAGAGGAAGTGAAATCATGGTTTACATATGGATTGCGGGAGTTTTCATTCTTTTGGCAGCGATTATAATGATGAAAATCCGCGTAGCGATCGAATATCTTCATACAGACGATGACGACCGGCTAACCGTCAAAGTTCGGACAGCTTTTGGCCTTCTGCGCATCAAAAGGGAGATTCCGGTGATTAAAATCAACCAGGAGGATATGACCGTTGATGTGAAAGAACAGACGAATTCGGCTCTGAAAAAAGAGAAAAAGAGGAGAAAAATCGGCTATCGGGAAGTGTTCGATAATACGAAGCAAATCAAAAAATTGGTGGAGCAGGTCATCAATATGCAGCCGATCATCCGCCGGTTTATGAAGCGGATTCACGTCACGAAGCTCGAATGGACCTCTGTCCTCGGCTTTCCTGACGCGGCTTTAACCGGGATTGTCACAGGCGGCGCCTGGTCTCTGAAAGCCGGCACGGTGGCTCTCTTACATCAGCTTTTTTGCTTTGACAGCCAGCCGGAATACGAGGTGATTCCAGCCTTTAACAGCCGTTCCTCCAAAACGCATCTGACATGTATATTCCATTTTCGCGTTGGACATGCTATAACCGCAGCTTTCAGAATCGTGATGAACTGGAAAGGGAAAATGCGCGGCTTATTTAAGCTGCCAAAAAATCTGTCAGGTTCAACAAAGAATGATTCATCAGTATAGGAGGAATGGAATATGGCTGAACATCCAATTCAAGGTTTGATGAAAACCGCAATGGAAAACTTAAAAGAAATGATCGATGTCAATACCATTATCGGAGATCCTGTAGAAACACCTGACGGCAGCGTCATCCTAACCGTCTCCAGAGTGGGATTCGGTTTTGCGGCTGGCGGAAGCGAGTTCGGCGGTAATAAACCGGCCGAATCCAAAGCGAGCGATGGAGATCGCGAACGAAAAGAATCGAAGCTCCCGTTTGGCGGGGGAAGCGGAGGAGGCGTATCGATTACGCCGATTGCTTTTTTGATTGTCGGATCATCAGGCGTTAAAATACTGCATTTGGATGAAAACACGCACGTCATCGATAAGATTTTAGACTCAGCTCCGCAAACGATCGAACGGATTCAGCATATGTTTAAGAAAAATGATAAGCAGAAGCAAAATATGAACCGTCAAAACCAGACGCCTCCTTTTTAAAAGCCACGGCTTTTGGTAACAGATCCACAGAAGTTAACTGTTCCTGCAGCAGTTAACTTTTTTTGTCTCTGCCGGACTTAAGCTTTGCAGTTTGTCCTAAACTCTTTTATAGTAGAGTCATACATAAATGAAGGAGGAATGATGATGGCTTCAATTACATTTAAAGGAAACCCGGTGACACTGGTGGGTTCTGAAGTGAAAGTCGGAGACCAGGCGCCTGATTTCACGGTTTTGTCCAATTCGCTTGAGGAAGTCACACTTCAAGACATCAAAGGCAAACCAGCGGTTATTTCGGTGATTCCGTCTATCGATACAGGTGTTTGTGACGCACAGACCCGCCGCTTTAACGAAGAAGCCGCAGGCCTCGGTTCAGTGAAAGTGTATACGATCAGCGCTGACCTGCCGTTTGCACAGGCGCGCTGGTGCGGAGCAAACGGAATTGAAAATGTGGAAACATTGTCAGATCACAGGGAGATGTCTTTTGGGGAAGCATTCGGGGTTTACATTAAAGAATTGAGATTGCTTGCCCGCGCCGTATTTGTATTAGATGAAAACGGAAAAGTCGTCTACACTGAATACGTCAGCGAAGCGACAAACCATCCTGACTACGATAAAGCCATCGAAGCTGCCAAATCACTCGTTAAGTAAATTCAACTCATAAAAGGGCTCCAGGTGATCATCTTGCCGGAGCTCTTTTCATGGCTTTGATTTTTTGATAAGGAGAGACATCATCATGCAAAACTATCCAGTCGAAACGATTTATGAATGGCTTGACAAAGGAGCGGAAGTCATCGCACGCGACCGGCAGATCCCTTACATAGAAGGATTGGCGGAAGCCGGAGAGGCATTCTTTACAGGTTCTGCGGACCGCGGGCTTTCCGAAGAAGCCGAACAAAAGGTGAAGGATCTGATCGACCGTGCACGCTTTTCAGAATGCAGCCATGAGGCGATACGGAAAGCTTTCCAGCTTGCCATACTGAAAGGCCAGAAAGATATTCCCCATCCGAACAGACAGATGACGCCGGATACGATTGGTTTATTTATCGGATATCTTGTAAACAAATTTATGGGACCCAAAAAAGGATTGACGCTGTTTGATCCGGCGGTCGGCACTGGAAACCTGCTGCTAGCCGTTTTGAACCAGCTGGCTGAGGAAGCGGGAAAAGCGTTTGGCTCAGAGATTGATGACGTCCTGATCAAGCTCGCCTATGTCCAGGCAAACCTGCAGGAAAAGGAAATCGAGCTTTTTAACCAGGACAGCCTGCAGCCGATTTTTATGGAACCTGCCGATGCGGTCATCTGCGATCTTCCCGTCGGCTATTATCCTGATGACGAAAGTGCGCGCGCTTTCGAATTAAAGGCAGATGAAGGCCACTCTTTTTCACACCATTTGTTTATTGAACAAAGCTTGACCTATACCAAACCGGGCGGCTATTTATTTTTTATGATTCCGAACCACTTGTTTGAAAGCAATCAAAGCGATAAGCTGCGCACCTTTTTAAAGGACAATGCGCATATTAATGCAGTGCTTCAGCTTCCGCTGTCCATTTTCAAAGATGAAGCACATGCAAAGAGCATTTTGGTATTACAAAAGCATGGCGAACAGGCGAAAGCGCCTAAACAGGTCCTGCTCGCACAAGTGCCGTCATTCGCCAATCAGGATGCGATGCTGAAAATGACAGCCAAACTTGACAACTGGTTCCAGGCTGAAAAAAGATAAGCAGATCAGAGAAGATATATTCTCTGATCTATTTTTATATTCAGAAAATAATAATTTCTTTGTGAAAGCGTTAACATGTCGGATCGTGACTTGAAATGCACTCTTTTGAGTGTTTAAATGAGAAAGGCAGATATTTTTTGAATTTACTAAGAACGATTTTATACATATTTTTTATGATCCGGGTTGAACATAATGTCACCGGACTATAGGTAAAAAGGAGCGTCATTTTATGTCCAAAATTATTGCAATCAATGCTGGAAGCTCATCACTGAAATTTCAACTGTTCGAAATGCCCAGCGAAAAAGTATTAACAAAAGGCCTTGTTGAGCGAATCGGGCTTGATAACGGGATCTTCACGATTTCCGTCAACGACGAAAAAAAGACTGAAACAACAGATATTCCGGATCATTCCGTAGCCGTAAAAATGCTGCTGGATAAACTGACAAAATTCGGCATTATCAAAGATTTAAACGAAATCGACGGAATCGGACACCGCGTCGTACACGGCGGCGAAAAGTTCAGTGACTCCGTTTTATTGACGGATGAAATGATCCATGAGATCGAAGAGATTTCAGAACTTGCACCGCTTCATAACCCGGCCAATATTGTCGGAATTAAAGCGTTTAAAGAAGTTCTTCCGAATGTTCCTGCCGTGGCCGTTTTTGATACGGCATTCCATCAAACGATGCCGGAACAATCTTATCTGTACAGTCTGCCATATGAATATTATGAGAAATTCGGCATCCGTAAATACGGTTTCCATGGCACATCTCATAAATATGTGACTGAACGTGCGGCAGAGCTTCTCGGCCGTCCAATTGAAGAACTTCGCCTGATTTCCTGCCACCTTGGAAACGGAGCAAGCATCGCAGCTGTTGAAGGCGGCAAATCAATCGATACATCAATGGGCTTCACACCGCTTGCCGGTGTGGCGATGGGTACGCGTTCAGGAAACATCGATCCTGCGCTTATCCCGTTCATTATGGAGAAAACGGGTCAAACAGCTGACGAAGTCCTGAACACGCTCAATAAAAAGAGCGGTCTTTTAGGTATTTCAGGATTCTCAAGCGATCTGCGCGATATCGTTGAAGCAACTAAAGAAGGTAATGAGCGTGCGGAAACAGCGCTTGAAGTATTCGCAAGCAGAATTCATAAATACATCGGTTCTTATGCAGCGAGAATGAGCGGAGTAGACGCGATCATTTTCACTGCCGGCATCGGGGAAAACAGCGTTGAAGTCAGAGAGCGCGTTCTTCATGGTTTGGAATTCATGGGTGTTTATTGGGACCCTGCGTTGAATAACGTCCGCGGACAAGAAGCGTTTATCAGCTATCCGCATTCACCTGTGAAAGTCATCGTTATTCCGACGAATGAAGAAGTAATGATTGCAAGAGACGTCGTCAGACTGGCTCACTAAAAATATAAAACAGCCTTCTCTTTACAAGGAGGGCTGTTTTTTTATGCATCTTCCCCTTTATAATGAAAAAAGACTGTATAAAGGAGGCTGTATAGCCATGAGTGTTGAGGAGCATAAAAAAGAAGCGCCGGACTGTGTTAACTGCAAAGTTATTACCATCAGCGATACAAGAACGGAAGACACAGATAAAAGCGGCCGGCTCATGAAAGAGTTTTTAGCGGAAGCCGGTCATGAGATCGTTTCTTATGAGATTGTAAAGGACGAAAAGGAAATGATTCAAAAAGCTGTGCTGGAAGGCTGTCTCGATAACCGGATCGATGCCATTCTATTAAACGGAGGGACGGGCATTGCCTCAAGAGATGTAACAATCGAGTCAATCGTTCCTCTTTTTTCGAAAGAAATTCCGGGGTTTGGGGAGATATTCCGCATGCTGAGTTATACCGAGGATATCGGAGCGGCTGCGATCCTCTCAAGAGCTGCAGCGGGTGTTATTCAAAACAAAGCCGTGTTTGCAACACCGGGTTCAAGCGGGGCGGTAAAGCTTGCAATGTCAAAGCTGATTGTGCCTAAGCTTGCCCATGTCATCAGAGAACTGAGAAAAGATATGAAAAAGTAAAGCCGGAAAGCCCTCCGGCCGAACGCTGAATATGCACTGAACTTCATTCATAAAAAATGAATGAAGTTTTTTTTATAAAAAGGTTGAAAAAACCAGACTTCCTTGTTAAAGTGTATACATATTAAATGTATTTTTATTAAATAAAACTTATTTTTATACAAAAAGAGCACCGAGATGAGAGGAGTTTTTCAAAATGACGCAAAAGAAAAAAGTGGTTTTAGCATATTCAGGAGGACTTGATACTTCTGTCGCGATAAAGTGGCTGCAGGAACAGGGATATGATGTAGTGGCTTGTTGCCTTGACGTCGGTGAGGGAAAGGACCTAGCATTTGTTCAGCAAAAAGCGCTTCAAGTCGGGGCCTCTAATTCATATGTTATCGATGCAAAAGAAGAATTTGCGAAAGAGTTTGCCCTGACCGCCCTCCAGGCCCATACGCTTTATGAAGGAAAGTACCCGCTTGTATCAGCCCTGTCCAGACCGCTGATCGCCAAAAAGCTCGTCGAAGTGGCTGAGAAAGAAAACGCACAAGCCGTGGCTCACGGCTGCACAGGCAAAGGAAATGACCAAGTGCGCTTCGAGGTGTCCATTAAATCGCTCAATCCGGATTTGGAGGTGCTGGCACCTGTGCGCGAATGGAAATGGTCGCGCGACGAAGAGATCGCGTATGCAGAAAAGCACGGCATTCCGATTCCAATCAACCTTGACAGCCCGTATTCAATCGACCAGAACCTGTGGGGCAGAAGCAATGAATGCGGTGTCCTGGAAGATCCATGGGCGGCGCCTCCAGAAGGGGCTTATGATTTGACGAAGCCGCTTGAAAAAACACCGGATACCCCTGATGTGATCGAAATCGCTTTTGAAGAAGGCGTTCCGGTATCCATTGACGGAGCTCACTACCCGCTGTCAGATTTGATTTTAAAGCTGAATGAACTGGCGGGCGCTCATGGAGTGGGGCGCATCGACCATGTTGAAAACCGCCTTGTCGGCATCAAATCACGCGAAGTGTACGAATGCCCGGGCGCGATGACTTTGATTAAAGCGCACAAAGAGCTTGAAGATTTGACATTGGTAAAAGAAGTGGCGCATTTCAAACCTCTGATCGAACAAAAAATGGCTGAAGTGATCTATAACGGCTTGTGGTTTTCTCCGCTTAAAGACGCGCTTTCCGGTTTCCTGAAAGAAACGCAGAAACATGTCACAGGCGTCGTCCGCGTCAAGCTGTTCAAAGGCCACGCGATCGTTGAAGGACGTAAATCCGAATACTCCCTGTATGATGAAAAACTGGCGACGTATACAAAAGACGATGCATTCGATCATCACGCTGCCGTCGGCTTTATCGAGCTGTGGGGACTGCCGACGAAAGTAAACAGCATCGTTCAAAAAAAGGAGCAGATTAAAGCATGAAAAAGCTGTGGGGAGGCCGGTTCCAAAAAACACCGGAAAAATGGGTCGATGAGTTCGGCGCTTCGATCCACTTTGACAAAACGCTCGTGAAAGAAGACATCGCAGGGTCTCTCGCTCATGCTTCCATGCTTGAAAAATGCGGCATTTTAACCGAAGCAGAAGCGGAAAAAATAAAAGAAGGCCTGACATCCCTTTTGCACAAAGCGGAAAAAAACGAACTCAATTTTTCAGTCGATTACGAAGATATTCACCTCAACCTTGAAAAAATGCTCATTGACGAAATCGGGCCGCTCGGGGGAAAACTTCATACGGCCAGAAGCCGAAACGACCAGGTAGCAACGGATATGCACCTGTATTTAAAAGGGCACACTGAGCATATCATCGTGCTGATTACGGCTTTTCAACACGTGTTGATCGAAAAAGCGGAAGAACACGTGGAGACGATACTGCCGGGATATACCCATTTGCAGCGGGCCCAGCCGATCTCGTTCGCGCACCATTTGCTGGCTTACTTCTGGATGCTGGAGCGCGACAAAGAACGCTATCATGATTCATTCAAGCGGATTAACAAGTCTCCTCTCGGATGCGGGGCGCTCGCCGGAACGACATTTCCGATCGACCGCGAATATTCCGCAGGTCTGCTCGGCTTTGATTCGATATATGAAAACAGCTTGGACGGCGTCAGCGACAGGGATTTTATCCTTGAATTTTTAAGCGCGAGCAGCATTCTGATGATGCATCTGTCAAGATTCTCCGAAGAAATCATTCTTTGGTGTTCCCAGGAATTTAAATTCATTGAACTTGATGACACCTATGCTACGGGAAGCAGCATGATGCCGCAAAAGAAAAACCCGGACATGGCGGAGCTCATCCGCGGGAAAACCGGACGCGTATACGGTGATTTGATCGGCCTCCTGACGATTATGAAAGGGCTCCCGTTAGCATACAATAAAGATTTGCAGGAAGACAAAGAAGGTATGTTTGATACTGTCAAAACGGTCGAAGGAAGCCTTGAGATTTTTGCCGGCATGATTAAAACAATGACAGTGAATAAAAATATGATGAAAAAAGCAACGGAGCAGGATTTTTCAAATGCAACTGAACTTGCCGACTATCTGGCGAAAAAGGGAGTGCCGTTCAGAGAGGCGCACGAAGTCGTCGGAAAACTTGTCTACACCTGTATCGAAAAAGGTATTTATCTCAGCGGCTTGCCGTTTGAAGAGTTCAAAAAGGCAAGCGGGCTGTTTGAGGAAGACGTCTACATCGTGCTCGACCCGCACCATGCCGTCGAAAAAAGAATGAGTGAAGGCGGGACGGGATTCAAAAAAGTGGAAGAAGCCATTCAAAAGGCGAAGCATTGTTTGAACAATTTTTAACACTTTCCGATTCGATTCATAACTGTGCGGCTTCATACGCAAAATAAATTTGTGAATCGAAAAGGGGTGTGGCAATGAAACAAGATCAGTCAAAACACGCATGCATGTATGATGCCGACGGAGATAAAGAAACCGTTCAGCAAATCTCTGATGCTTATTTCAGCGGATTTGTCGCGCACGATGACGCACAGCCGTTAGCTGACGCAGATAAACAATAGAAAGCTGGAGCCCGTAACAGCGGGCTTCAGCTTTCTTCTGTCTGCCGATTGTTTTTGAGCAGCGATTGACACTCCCGATGCTCCAAATGTGATATCCTAAGGGATTTGTAGTAAAGTATAGGTAGATTCATGCAATCATTTGATGCCTGGGAGGGAAAGATGTGCGCCATGCGTTAATTACTGCCGGTTCAAAAGGTTTAGGGCGTAAAGTGACGGAAGCCCTGCTTGAAAAAGGCTACTCAGTGACGGTGAATTACAGGCAGGACGAAGAAGCTGTCAGCCGCCTCAAAGAAAAATGGCGGTCATCCCTTGACCGTTTGCAGTTTGTAAAGGGAGATGTCACAAGGAAAGAAGACCTGCTCCGGATGGTGAATGCCGCTCTTGAACGATTTGGAAAAATTGATCTTCTGATCAATAATGCCGGCCCATACATATTTGAACGAAAAAAGCTCGCAGATTATACTGATGATGAATGGTATGACATGCTTGAAGGCAACTTAAGCTCTGTCTTCCATCTGTTTAAAGCGGTTGTTCCGGTCATGAGGCGCCAGCGGTTCGGCCGCATTATCACATACGGGTTCCAGGGGGCAGACCATGCGCCGGGCTGGCTGCATCGTTCCGCTTTTGGAGCGGCAAAAGTAGGGCTGGCATCTTTAACAAAAACGATCGCCATTGAAGAAGCGGGCTCAGGCATCACAGCCAACATGGTCTGTCCAGGCAACATCGTCGGGGATATGAAAGAGGCCTCGATTTCAGAAGCGAGGGCGTCACTTGATGAGGAAACGCCGATCGGCAGGTCGGGAACCGGTGAAGATATCGCAAGGATCATCACTTTTCTATGCGATGAACATTCCGACTACATTACGGGAACAGTCATTGAAGCGACAGGCGGCTTGAATGTGATTAACCGTCATTCTCTCTAGACGTGCGAAATTAAAAAACAGGGGTGGATATGATGAAAGTGACATATCATGGTCATTCAGTGGTAACAGTTGATACGGGAAATCATCAGTTGATCTTCGATCCGTTTATTACAGGAAATTCTTTAACCGATTTAAAGCCGGAAGAGGTCAAAGCGGATGTCATCTTGCTGACCCACGGTCATAGCGATCATGTCGGCGATACCGTCGAAATCGCCAAGCGAAACAATTCGCTCGTTGTAGCTCCGAATGAACTCGCGGTCTATCTAGGGTGGAAAGGTCTGAATGTACATCCGATGCATATCGGCGGCTCCCATCAGTTCGATTTTGGCAAAGTCAAGTTGACACAGGCTTTCCACGGATCGGCTTACACGGAAGAAGACAGCCAAAAGATCATCTATACCGGCATGCCGGCGGGAATCCTGCTGACTGTGGAAGGAAGGACGATTTTTCATGCTGGCGACACAGGGCTTTTCTCAGATATGAAGCTGATCGGTGAATTAAATCACATCGACCTCGCCTTCTTGCCGATCGGCGATAATTTTACGATGGGCCCGGAGGACGCCAAACTGGCCGCAGAATGGCTCAGGGCGAAACAGGTTGTCCCGGTTCACTACTCGACGTTCCCCGTCATCGAACAGGATCCGCATGCATTTGCGGACAGCCTTCCTGGCGGAGTCGGAAAAGTGCTTGAGGTCGGTGAGTCAATCGAATTTAAATAAACTTGTTTTTAGAGGGCCCGAATCCGGGCCCTTTTTTCGGTTGAACCGGTTATGTGTCTATCAAAACATCCATGATATAATGTAGGAATCGGATTCATCTTGGAGGGTGATTATGAGGGTATTGAAATACGCGATTTTGGGGCTCCTTGATCATGGGAGTTTAAGCGGCTACGATATGACAAGCCGGTTTAAAGCCGAATTGGGCCAATTTTGGAGCGCCAAGCACAGTCAGATTTATCCCGAGCTGAAAAAGCTGACGGATGAAGGATTTATCGAATTTGAAACGGTGATCCAAGGCTCAAAGCTAGAAAAGAAAATGTATTCCATCACAGAGGCCGGAAAGCGTGAACTTCACGGGTGGCTTACGGAATTCAAGCCGGTCCCCGATACGGTAAAAGATGAATTTATGCTGAAAGCTTATTTTATCTCTTCGATGGAACCTGATGAAGCGAAAAGACTTTTTGCCGATCAGCTTCAAAAGCGGCAGGAGAAAGCTGTTTTTTTAAAAACCAAGCTCGATGAATTGAAGCGTGAAGTGGGTGAATCGATAACTTTCCGCTCGCCTCATTTCGGCCATTACCTTGTATTGACCCGGGCGCTTGAGCGGGAAAACGGCTATTGTTCATGGCTTGAAAAAGCGCTTCTCCTGATGGAGAATGATCAGTCTTAGGCGGCCATGATGTTGTGAAGGCGGATTGCGGTTCAATTGCACAACGATTTATAATAAACATATCTAGCAGTCAGAGGATGAAGGTGAAACGATTGGCGACAAAACACGAACAGATTTTAAAATATATTGATTCTTTGTCCGTCGGCGAAAAAATCTCCGTCAGGCGGATTGCCAAAGAAATGAAAGTCAGTGAAGGAACTGCTTACAGAGCGATAAAAGAAGCTGAGAATAAAGGATTTGTCAGCACGATCGAAAGGGTCGGAACGATCAGGATCGAGCAAAAGAAAAAAGAGAATATTGAAAAACTGACATACGCTGAAGTGGTGAATGTCATTGACGGCCATGTGCTTGGCGGAAAAGCAGGGCTTCATAAAACACTCAACAAATTCGTCATCGGAGCGATGAAGCTTGATGCGATGATGAGATATACCGGAGCGGGCAACCTGCTGATTGTCGGCAACCGAATCGATGCGCACCGCCAGGCTTTAGAAGCGGGTGCTGCCGTGCTGGTGACGGGCGGTTTTGATACGGAGCCGGAGATTATTGAGCTTGCCGACAGGCTCGAGCTCCCGGTCATTTCGACAAGCTATGATACATTTACTGTAGCGGCGATGATCAACAGGGCGATTTATGATCAGCTCATCAAAAAAGAAGTCGTGCTTGTTGAGGATATTTTGACCCCTTTGGAAAAAACAGTCTGCTTATCACCTCATGAAAAGCTCGAAAGATGGTATGAGAAAAATTTTGAAACGGGACACGGACGCTTTCCCATTGTTGACGAGCAGATGAAAATCCACGGCATTTTAACTTCGAAAGATGTTGCCGGATATGACCGCTCTGTATTGATTGAAAAAGTCATGACGAAAAACCCGATTACAGTGATCGGCAAAACGTCTGTCGCTTCAGCGGCGCAGATGATGGTCTGGGAAGGGATTGAAGTGCTTCCCGTCGTTGACGAGCGGCAAAAGCTGATCGGCATGATCAGCAGGCAGGATGTATTAAAGGCGCTTCAAATGATTCAAAAACAGCCCCAGGTCGGCGAGAAACTCGATGACATCGTGACCGGCGGTTTCAAAGAATCAGACAATGACAAAAACAAGCCGGCTCCGGTCTATCAATACGAAGTAACACCGCAGATGACAAACCACTTGGGGACGATTTCCTACGGCGTGTTTACGACGATTTTGACCGAAGCTGCAAACCGCTTTTTGCGATCGCGCAAAAAAGGCGAACTCGTGATTGAGAGCATGACGATTTATTTTTTAAAGCCTGTGCAAATGGAGTCTGTCATTGAAATAAAACCGAACATTCTCGAAGCCGGGAGAAAGTTCGGAAAAATGGATATAGAAGTTTTTCACCAGGGTG